>CAWJBF010000001.1:0-762066 GCA_963841085.1 uncultured Chloroflexia bacterium
GACCATCACGAACAGGGTCGCGCTGCCCAGAGTATAGGCCCAACCGGTTTTCGGGATCTTCCGCGCCAGCACCACGCGGTAGACATCACTGCTGCCGGTGTGTTCGTTCAACCATTGCCCCAGCCCCATATCAGGCCTCCTTGATCAGGATGCTATTGTTTGCATCCACTTGAAATTCGACTTGCCGGAGTGGACGCGGGGGTGGACCGCCGATGACGTTGCCATGGGTATCAAATCGGCCATCGTGGCACGGGCAATAGATGTAGCCACCCTCCTCGTTCCAGTGTGTCCGGCAGCCCAGATGGGTGCAGATATTCGACATGACGGTGAAATTCTCACCGTCATCGGTGACCACGAAGAACGACAGATCGATTTTCCGGATTGCACCCAGCCCGTGGTTGTCAATGGTGACGCTGAACAGGGTAGGCACTCCTGGCTCCAGCTCACTGGTGCGTCCCAACCGCACCCAGCCTCCGCTCTGCTGTTGCAGCGCCGGATAGATTAGATAGCCTGCCGCGGGAACGGCCAGCGAAAGCCCGATGAAGGCGCCAATCGCCTTAATTGAGCGCTCCATGAATTCGCGCGAGATTTCGCGTGGATCCAGGTCTTCAGGCTGTGGGTCGGTCACCACGTACTCCTATTCACTGAACCGGCGCAGGCCGAAGAAGACCGCCAGTGCAAGCACAACTCCAATGATGATGATGACCAGCGCGAAGAGTGTCGCGCTGTTGTCAGTCTGCGCGGCGTCAAGCTGCTGCAGAAGTTCGGTGCGTTCGGATTGAAGCTGGGGCAACCTGAGCCAGCGCTGCGCTGGCGGTCGCTTC
The DNA here is from genome assembly GCA_963841085.1 of uncultured Chloroflexia bacterium. Lineage (GTDB taxonomy): Bacteria > Chloroflexota > Anaerolineae > Aggregatilineales > Phototrophicaceae > Flexifilum. The sequence continues at coordinate 825 of CAWJBF010000001.1, forward strand.
AATATCCGCTGCTTGTGCTTCGAGGGTCACCGCCGTGTCGGCCGCCAACGCTCCGGCAGCGGTGGCGGTAGCGGGAAATGCGCGCTCAGTGGGCTCGGCCCCGGCGGTGGCGGCGCCAGGAAACGGGCGGTCAGTGGGTTCAGCGGGGGCGCTGGTGGGGGCCACCGGGAAGGGCCGATCCGTCGGTTCGTTCTGTGCTTGCGCAAGAGTGCCGACCAGCAGCCCGCCAACTAACCCCAGAAGGAACAGTGCTTTGACGAATGTCATCGTGTGTGTCCTCATCCGTACAGGGGACAAGAGAACTGGGGATGCCGCTCACCCAGTCTCGTAGTAGGCGGCGAAGTTACTGGCTCAGGGTGAGGACAAGCTTGTCCTCGCTAGCCGAATGGTCGCCCGCATTGTTGAACACTGCGACACCAAACACATTGTCACTGCCGGGGACGAAGAGGGCGTCGTCCGGATTGCCCGTATTCAGGGGGCGGCTGAGCACGAGGTACCACCAGCCCGAACCATCTTCCGTGCTGACGTAGCGGGCGCTGGTGCTGATGTCACCGCGGTGGCCCACCGGGCGATCCTGCACGTAGAAGGGGATAGTCTGGCCAATTTCAAACGTCATGTCACTCGTGATCTCATCTGCATCGCTCGCGAAGAGCGGGCCAAGGGGGCTCACACCTTCAGCGAAGGTGAACCGCGGTCCGTCACCCGCCTCGTTCACATTGTCCGCATAGCCGCCGCTGTCCTTGGAGTTGTCGGCGCGGCCGGTGACTTCTTCGGCATCCAACACGACGGCGCCTGCCCACTGGTCATCGGAATAACCCACCGTGCGTGTCCCTTTCCAGTGCCACAAGTCCACGGCGTCCGTGCTGTCAGCTGGGAAGCCCATAAAAGCCGGAACATCTCCGTCGGCGGCATGGCAGGCCGCACCGCAGCCGAGCGCGTTGAACTGCGTGTTGCCAGTGATATCGAACATGAAGGAGATGCGGTCTTCGTTATTGCCGTTCTTGACCCAACCACTCTCGGTATAGGTCCATTGGCCACGATCGTCGTTCTGCGATGCATCGGGCCACACCGCACGGATGTAGATCATGTCCTCGGTGTACACCGCCTGCAGGGCTACTTCCGCGATCGGATCGTACACGATGCCGCTGCGAACAATCGGGTCCTCGAATTCGGCCGTCAGCGGGACCGAGAGGGCGGGAACGGCATCCCATGAGGCATCCAGCGGGTCGGTGCTGGCGGACGCCACAGGCACTGCAACCAGCGTGTTGGCGTCCTGAGCGGAGATCATGGACGTGCCGATACCGTCAGGATGACGGTCATGGTGAGGATGACGAAGGAAAGACCACGTGTGCGTTGATTTATGACAGGTTCCTCACTCGTTATATTCGGCGCAATATACGTTGAGCGGAATATAGCACGCGATTGTCGCAATTCTGTGTTGGTCGGCGTCCCATTTCTGTCACAGTTTGGCCGACGAAACGCCGGCGTGTGCGTGATCTGGCATAGAATGGAAGGCGAGTATCGGGAGGCAGCTACGATCATGATCGTTCCACCAGACAACGCAAGAATTGGCCGTCGCGGCAAGTTGGCTGCGCAGGTATCGGCATCCGGTGGATCGTGCCGCCCGCTCTGGCCCTGTTCGTGTTCATGTTCGAGTTTGCAGAGCATGTGGATGAGTTCGATCACGTGTGGAGTGATCTGGACTTCGCCCTTGAACTGTTCGTGTTCGGCGTGCTTGGCCCGGTGCTGATTGCGATCACGCTCACCTGGCTAGTTCGTAATCTCAGGGAGCTTGAGCGCACCACCCAATCCATCCATGGTTTGAATGCTCAACTGGAACGCAAGGTTGCACTTCGCACGGAGGAACTTGCGCACGCCAACGCGGAACTCCGTGAACTCGACCACTTGAAATCGGAGTTTGTCGCGTTGGTATCTCACGAACTACGCGCGCCGCTCACCAATATCCAGGGAGGCCTCGAACTCGTCCTGTCCAGTCAGGACGTCTGCCCGCCCGTGCAGGACAACCTGCGGATCATCCAGGTGGAGGTGAGGCGGTTGGCCCGGATGGTGCAGCGCATTCTGGATGTATCCGTCATGGAGTCGGGGCAGGTATCGCTCAAACTCGGGCCGATTGCGCTTCGCCCCCTTCTTCGCGAAGCAGTTCGGCACGCTGGCCTGAACAACAGCATGTATCGTGTCGTGCTCGACATTCCAGACCAGGTGCAGCTCGCCGTTGCGGATGAAGAGCGGGTAACCGATATTCTTGCTAGTCTGCTGCAGAACGCGATCAAATACTCACCGGACGGCGGAGAAATTCGCATCTCGCTGCGCTTTGACAGCGATTTCGCCTATGTCAGCATCCAGGATCATGGCATTGGCATTCCTGCTGAGGATTTGCATCATCTCACCGAGAAGTTCTATCGAGGACGCTTGACGAACCACTCAGATGGCTATGGACTTGGGCTCTATTTCGTCAACGAACTTGTCAAAGCGCAGGGGGGGCGTCTGCAAATAGCCAGCGCCGGAAGTGCAGGGCACGGGTCCACGTTCACCTTCTCACTGCCGCTGGAAAGAGAGTCTCTGTATGAGCAAGATCCTGCTTATTGACGATGACGCCTCGCTCCGAAACCTGCTGAGTCAGTATCTGCAGCTTCGAGGTTATCGGGCTGTGCATGCAGCGAATGGCCGCGATGGGCTTCGGCGCTTGTTCGAGGAGCGCCCTGCTCTCGTGGTGCTCGACGTGATGATGCCGGAGTTGGATGGCTGGTCCACCCTGGAGCGCATCCGCGAGATGTCTGGCGTGCCAGTCATTCTGCTGACCGCAAAAGATGCCGAAGCGGACAAGCTCCGGGGATTTCAACTGGGCAGCGACGACTACCTGACCAAGCCTTTCAGCTTTGCCGAATTGCTGGCGCGCATTGACGCCGTGATGAAACGAACCACCAGCAGCGCAGCGCAGCCCTCTGTACTCCAGGTAGGCGGACTGGTCGTCGATCCAGGTCGGCATCTGGTCACCCGGGATGGCCAACCCATTGAGCTTACGCCAACGGAGTTCAAGCTGCTTGAAGTGCTTATTCGTGCTCCGGGACAGGTTTTCACCCAGGAGCAATTGGTTTCGAGCGTGTGGGGCGACGAGTATGTCGATGAAGTCGGCTACATTCGGCGCTATGTCTGGCACCTGCGCCAGAAAATTGAGCCGGAACGCCAATAATCCGACCTATATCCAGAACGAGCGTGGTGTCGGTTATAAGCTTGTTGCTTTGGTCTGATTACGAGAGATGGACTGTCCCTGAAATCCACCACTGTTGTGGTGAGGACGCAGTCAATTGCCATGGTGAACTCAGTAGGTGCACGGCGTGACCGCGCGAATCTCAGAAGCCAAGTGGAGCTGGCAGCGTTCGGCCGGTAGATGTCACCGGTGCGGTTTATTCGCCTACCAGCGTCGGGAGCGTACTTGTAGACTCATCCCATGGTGGCGCGCGTTGGACAAGAGCACCGCCAAATGCAGCGGTATTGAGGCGCGGTCATTTTCGCTAGACGATGTATCTGAAGCGTACTTCTCGGGCTCATGTGCGGAACTTTGGGTTGAGATGCTTCGTGCCTGACCATTGGCAATTGTTGTGGATCATGGACTCTGGTACGTACTCTCTGCCTGTTCAGCGTGAATTTGCATGACATATGCAACATATAGCGCTAGACAGAATACTCTTTGTCTCGGGCTGTAGCGCCCACGATGCCACGAGCGGTGGAAGAAGACGCATCTTGTACTCAGTAGGCGTCGAACCCCGTCGTCCCCGCTGAGTAATTAATGTATTCAATGTTGAAGTCCGGTCCGTATGGTCGGGCTTTTTCGTTTCGCCAAAGTTCTGTACATGCGGGTACGAACCGGCACGCTCAACTTCATTTCTTACCTAACTCTCGGTTGAACTTCCTATGGATACCCCGTTTGCGCTGTCGGCGCGGAGATTCCCCTTCAAGCAGCCCCCGAGGTGAGTGCATTGGATAACCTACGTGCAGCCAAACATCTCTCTGTGCGGTCGTCAGCCTACATCTAGAGGCTTTACTTGGGGACAACGCTCTCTTCCCGAATCCCCATCCCTGTCCGACAGGCTCTGACGTCGTACACACCAGCTTCATGACCCGGTGGCAGCAGATGAAGCAGGGGCCACATGCCGAATTTGCCGGGTAATCTGGATTGGGGCACGTTCGTCAACATCCCGGCGGTCGCGCAGGTGCGCCTCCATGTTGAGGTCCGGTGTGCTCCGCATTGAGGCATGCGACTTTTTCCTTCGTGCGGGACAGAGCAACCAGCCTCGAGGCACGAAACAGGCTCCCGGTTTGGGAGCCTGTGGTTTTGTGGATGATGGTGGGCGCTGCGGCTTAGTCGCCAGCGGTCAGTGCAGCGGCTTCGGAGCGCTCCATGGCATCCTGTTCGATCATTCCCGCCTCGGTGAGCGTAGCGATAACATCTGCCACAGCCGCGTCTTCGATTTCGCCAGCCGCGATCAGCACGCGCAGGGTGTCGGCCACGGCAGCGGCCTTGATTGCATCGGCGATCTCAAGCGTCTCTTCGACATCCTCGGCGGCAGCATCCTTGATGGCCTCGGCTTCGACCGCTGTTCCAATAGCATCGGCCATCGCCGCACTCTTCACCATATCGGCGGCGGCGAGCGCCTCAGCGACATCTTCAGCCGTCGAACTCTTCGATGAGTTCGGCCGAAGCGATCGCTTCCTGGGCACGGGCCTCGGAGAGCTGGGCAATCTGTTCGGCGCCTGCCATCGAAACCAGCGCGTCAAGCCTGGCCACATTCCGCAATTTCTCCGCCTCGTTGATTGCCTCCTGTGCCCGGAGGATGGCGTTGACCTCGCCGCCCACCAAAGCGACCGCTTCGGGCGACAGCATCGCCTGCAAAACCGCTTGTGCGCCAGCATCCTTGAGGGCAGTCCGCAGCGGAATGGCCCATGTGTGCTCGAACATGAGCACCAGGCCTGCCTCGCCCGGACCGATTTCGGATTCAAGCTTCGCCAGATCGCTCGGGGTGAGGCCGAGGCTCTGGCCCACCATCTCGAGCGCCTCTTCCTGGGTCATCGCGTCCGGTGTTTCCAGGCCCATCGCCTTCTTGATGGCCGTGCCAAACTGCTGGGCGCCCTCCTCCGACAGGTCGGAGGCGCTCTCGCGGTTCACTGTGCCGTCGGCCGCTTTGCTGATCGCATATACGTCAATCAGGCGAATCAGGCCCTTGCCACGCAGATCCATAATCTCCTTGCGGATCTGCCCGGTGAGTTTGTCCGACGAACCGAACTTAAAATAGAAGATCTGGATTGGACCAGTGGGAGGGGTGTCGTCGATAGCTTCCACAGGGGCAGCTTCTTCGCTGACTTCCGCAGGAGCATCTTCAGCAACCACCACGGGCAGGGCCACTTCTTCCGGCACCGGCTCGACGGCGGCGGGCGGCGCATCCACATACTTCTCGAACGCAGCGGCCACGTCATCGCCGACCAGCTCGCGGACGACAATCACGCCCTGGAAATTGTTCGCCCGCATGCGGGTAAAGACTGTGTCCCAGTCGGCCTGTTCAACCAACACGGCAAGCGCGGATTCCTGGGGCGTCATGTTCTCGCCCAGTTCCTTCAGCAGCTTGTTTTTGATGCCGCGGTCGAACATGCTGAACGCCGTGCCCGAGCGCCGCACCGGCCACAATCCAGCCCGCCGGCCCCAACAGCAGCGCGAACAGGACACCGATGGCGCCGCCCTTGAGGAAGCCCTTCTTGGCGCCGTCATCCTTGGTCTGGTGCAGCTTAAGCTTACCCTTCTCTGTCTTGGTGATGGCGACCGCGTCCTTGAGCTTGATCAGCTTTTCCTTGGACAGGCCCACCACTGCGGAAAGAGCCAGTTCGCCCGTCTCCGCTGCCGGGTACTTCACGACAATAAAGCTGTACTTGTCTGCCATTTTTGTCCTCCTCAGGGCGTGTGCGACACCGAACTTTCCACGCGTATTGAATCGACTGGTACCAGCGTTGCCCGCATCACCCGCCAGCAGAACATGACTTGCGAATAACAAGGGAACGGGGTTGCGCGCTGCGATTGCTCACTTGAACAATCCCGACTGAGGATGAGTATAGCGGACATTACATTAATTTACTTTCGTGTCAGAGGTGACAGATATGAACTGGGCGGATGAGAACACGAGCATTGCGGTTGACCGAAGAAGAAGTGATGGCACTGAAACAGGCCGAGCAGCAGACGAAACGGCCGAGTGAACTGCGCTGGATGCAGGCGGTGCGGTTATTCGGGAGTGGGATGGCGGTGGCGCAGGTGGTGGAAGTCACCGGATTGAGTGAGCGGACGATCCAGCGGCAGGCCGCGCGTTTTCGGGAAGCGGGGGTGGAAGAACTGCGAGAACGACGGGCAGGAGGCGCTGGCTTGTATCACTAGTCGAGAGTATTGAGGGAAAGTTCTGCAAACTTGACCCACACGAGTTTGGCAGCCCGTTCGAGCCCTTCATCCCGCATAGGTGTTGGTTGGCAGCGGCCTGCCCTGCCAGAGCGCATCAGGGTCGGGCACCATCGAACTGACGGGCATCCACAGCACCTGGCACGACAGCATCATTGCGTGGTACTCCGCGAGTCCGCATACGCCGAACACCGCAGTAGGTGCCCGGACTCAGCACGACGCCCGGCGCGGACTTCCCTGGCGCGTAGCAGGCTTGGGTCGCGGCGGACATCGCGCCCACGACCGCCGCCGATGGAATGCTAAGACCGCACACCTCGGGCGCCGGATCGTCCGGCGTCTCGGGGTCTGGTGAGCTGACGATCGGATCAATCGTGTACAAGCAGGAGTGCTCTCCTCAGTATGGTCGGTAAAGGTGAGCGTCCAGGTTCCGTTCGCAGCCTGTCCATCAAACGCCGAAAGAACACCGACGGCACGAAACGTACCGGTCCTTGGAAGCGACGGGAGCGCGCTGGCTGCTTCGTCGTCAAAGGTGCTCGTGGTGGGTGCGCGAATGCCCGGAGGGAAGTTATCGAATGTATTCTCGTTGACCAGGTTAACGGTGGTTCCTGCCGGGCTGGTCAACGCCATGCTGAGTTCGTTCGACCACGAGCTAGTCGGGCCTACCTGGCAGTTCTGCCATGAACGGTGTTGAAGGTAACCGCCACATCGACATCGACGAGGTTTCCCTCTCCAGAGACGTCCACTGTTCGGGTGAGGGTGCCATCATCCACGCCTCCGGTGGTGGTGTTGCCGAACGTGCCGGCGAATACACCGGCGGTCATAACCATGAGGAGTGCGGCAGATACCACCAGAATAGCGGCTTTGCGATGCATGGGATCTTCCGTAACAGGCCTCAGGCGAGGCTTCTGAATATAGGTAGATGTCCCTGAAGTGTCAATTCAATATCTTTGTCGCCGTGTGACCATATAGCCACAGACCAAATTCACATCTGCTCGACATGATAGTAATTGAGATGCAGGCCCCTCATCCGCAAGAGGCCTGCACCCTTTGTTTATCCCTAGACCCTTCGACTGATTCGACCATCATCCCGACGACGTGCTCATCCATCCCGCGCTCAGTGGCGAGACGACGTCCGCGCCTGATTGACGCTCCTTCCGCCTGCGTTTTTGCAGCGAGGCGAACACCAACTCGAGGGATACGCGGTATCGGCGAAGTAGCCCGTGTCACAGCTTACGTCCCTGCGACGGTGATCGTGCCCACGAACGCATCGAGCGCCGCCAGTGACGGCGTGTATGCGTCGGCCTCCAACCCGTTCAACTGCGCCGTGAGGTCGCTAAGGTACTGGTCGTACTCGGCCCCGAACGCCGCATCGTCGTAATCAGCCGGCATCTCCGTGGGCAGCACGCCCGTCAGTACGAAGTACTGCACCGACACCACGTACTGGCCGTCCTTAGTCAGGCCCTGGAAGATGTACCGCACCTCACCGTCGAGGGTCGGACCTACATGCTGGCGAATCGTCGTCAGGAAGCGCACGCCAGTGAGCGTATCGGTTTCCAGATACTCAGCCTGCGCGATGAAGGCCTGCCCACCGGTGGCGAGCGGGATCATCGGCAGCGATTTCGACCGTTGTCAGGTCGGGCTGGTCGGCGAGCAGAGTCTGCAGCGCAGCCAGTTCACTGTTGATCTGCGAAGTCAGCCGGGAATTGGGCAAATCCTTCCACCGGGAACACGTTGACGCTATCGTTACCCAGCGTATACACACCAACCGCCGTGGCCGTGCCCGATAAAGTGAACGTCGACCCAGGCGGGAACGGGCCGCCAGGCGCGGCTGGCGCTTCAGGTGGTGTGCCCGCGGACTGTACGGCAAACACACCCTGTGCAATAAGGCTATCGAAGTTGAAGGACACGTCATTAAACGTAAGAGTGCTGCCTTCTGCGGAGTCCTGAGCAGACACCGCCGGGACGCTCAACGCCAACAACGCGACCACAATCAAAATTAACCATCGCTTCATTGGTTCTCGTCTCCTGTTCATGGCCCCGCCCGAAATGGGCGCGAGACTCTGCTTCACCACGCCCAGTATAGCGAGTCAGCGGGGTACTTTCATCCCATGTCGCGCACGGCAAAAAGCGAACATATCCGGGCCATAGAGAGTATCCAGGTCTAGAGCCAATCGCTTACGCGAGAGAACATCCTCCGAGCTCGAGTTGTCGTCGTTGAAAGTTCGATTTGCCCAACTTTCGCACATTGGTTCATCGAAGTCGTAGTAGTTGATTTTGCAGAACACTTCCAGCTTGGAAACCGTCTCGCTTCACTGGGAATCCCATCGTCTCAGCTTGTTCGCTTGAATAAGCTGTAACCAATTCTCAGCACGTGTCCAGCGTATTCAGTTCTGTGTGAATGTGAACGTGAACTAGAACCCGAAGTGCACAGTGCCAAAGGCGACCGTGACACGTTCCCAAGCCTAATACTTGCCAACCGAACTGGCCTGTAACCTGTGCGCCCTACATTGAGATTTGAACGCGAAGGCCGCTCCAATCGAGCGCCAACAGTCGGAGAGGAAGGAGACTCTGGGGCGTTCGATTATTGAAGATTATCGAATGTCGGGGTTCACCGGCTTTATGCACGAAACTACGCTGTCGGCCAATGCCCCCTGACGGCGGCGACAACAGAGGGGCGGTCCTGAGTGACCGCCCCTTCCACCTCTGTTCCTATTACTCATCACTGTCTAGCAAGCTGTCCATCGTGATGAGCGGGCCGCCGTGACTGGCAATCTGACTCCTCGTCAAGGTAGTTCTCATACCATTCCTCGTACGCGAAGATACCCGCGCCATTGACCTCATTGATGTCGAGGACATGTACGGGGCGAAATTCGCGCGGCCGTCCGCCATCCCACATGGAACGGATGGCTACAACCACAAGGAAGCGCGAACGCATGGTCAGTGGCAGGCGAATGGCGATCGATTCTCGGGGGCTATTCTGATTTGCGAGATGCTTGGCTGGCACGATCCACAGCTGCGAACTGCTGCCAATGAAGATGGGACCTTTTTCGAGCCGAACGACATGCAGCAGGACGGCCCGAGAGTGACGCTGCTCAGGCAGGCGATTGGAACCCATCCAGCCTTCTCGGCCGCTGACCAGGGGACACTGGTGCGCCTCTTTGAAGCCGCGCGGAACTCAAATCGTCTGGATGAATGTCCGACGCTCGAAACGTGGAGACAAGCGCTTCAGCACGCCCCCCAACTTCCACCAGGTACTCCGCTGTCTTCGATACAATTGGCTTGGCCGGACCCCGTTCGCGGATGGCGCTCGATCCCGATTCCCACTTCTCCTTCCAGCTCGCCAATGACAGGTTTTCGCCCCGTTGGCGTTGGCAGCGATTTGAACGCCTTGTTGGCGGCTCCGCGTTTGGTGCCCAACAGCGGCGGCAGTACCACCGGTGACATGACCGTCCGCTGGCTCCCGGTTCCGGGCGCGAAAGCATATGAGTTGGAGGAATTGTCCGCCGATGATTTCAGCAGTTCACGAAGTATTTTCTCTGGCGCAAGCCTGGTATGGGGTCCTGAGAAACAACCGGCCGGCACCTACTACTACCGCGTCCGAGCCATCTGTGACGCCGTCCACAGTGTGTGGAGCAAGCCAATTCAGATCAGGATCTGGCGCTGATCAACCCACTCTACACATCCATTCCGATAAGGCGATCTCGCGCTGCAGCTCCTCATGCGCCTGCAGGGCGGCGGTGAAGTCGGCCAGCGCCTGATCCAGCCGGTCCATTGCGGCAGTCGTCCATCCGGCGACAGCTTCGAACTCGGCGCGCCCGGCAAAGCGCCAGGCCTCGGTATCGAGCCGGACGATCTCGGCGCGGCGGCCTATAGGGCGATCAACGCGGTCAGCTATGCCAGATGATCGCGCCGTCGTTCCAATCGGGCGGGTCCGCGAGGAATTCCATCATGCGCAAATGATCCTCGTGCTGTTCCGGGCTTTCCGAATTCGCGCGATAGGCCTCGCGGCTTTCAAACACCACCGAAATCAGGAAGACCGCGGCGCGCTTATCAGTCTGGATGGCCACCAAATTGATGGGCCCGGGAGTGGTTCGCGACGTCCCCGACGAGTAGTTCATTACCCCCAGAAACAGCGATCTCATCCCGGGCTTTATCCTGAAGCGAGCCACCGTTCCATACCTCAGCTGACCGCCGGACTGGCTTCCCGCGCCCCCGGTCATCGTCGGCTGCTCATCTGCCTGTCCGCGCCGGTCGCGAAGGCCCCAATGCTTGTCATCCAGGTAGAGCAGCGCGTCGCCGTCGTGCCATTCCGGCTCGACGGCCAGAAACGCCTTCATCTGCTCGAACTCGCCCGCCTGGTCCGCGCTGACTACGTAATCGCGATACGCCTCATGGCTCTCGAACAGCATCACGACGAACAGCACGTCCGGGTTGGCGTCCATCTGATAAACCAGCGTTTCGACATGGCCGGGGATAAGCCTTGCCTGGCCGGCGTTCTCTTTGGCCCAGCCCATGAAAGCTTCCTGCATTCCGGGTTTGACGTGTATCCGTGCGACCGTGCCATACATATCGATATCCCCCACCTTTATTGCATCATATCGGCCTAGATGTTTAGTCCTTCTGACTGGTTATCTTACAATGAACTCATTGAAACTTTTGGAGAAGTGAAAAAGATAGTGCACCATGGAGAAAAGCCTCTCGCGAAGGAGTTTCAACCATGGGCACTATCCCGCGCAGTGTAACTGATGCCGAGTTCGAATTGCATATTCGTCCGTATCGAAGTCAGGCAAAGCGGGGCTATGTGAGCAAAATCCCGCTGGTGAAAATCTTTAACTACATCCTGTATCAGTTGTATACCGGTTGCCAGTGGGCGCCGCTGCCGATAGACACCAGCGCCGACAGCGCCCCCCAAAAGAAATTGGCTGGAGCGCGGTCTACCATCACTTTCGCAAGTGAAGCAATGATGGCAGCTTTGAGCGGTTGTGGAAGGGGAGCATCGTAACAATGCGCCAGCAGGTGAACAAGACGCATCTGAATCTCGATGGGAGTCATGCGCTGGCCAAGAAAGGTGGCGAAGCCGTCGCTTTCGATGAAGTGAGCGTTGTGCAGGCTGGCTCACCGCTGTCCTTGCTACACACGAGAGAGCCTTCGCTCCCTCGTGTTGTGCGCGTTTATCTGATCCCACTCTGGATAAGTGTGCTATACACCAAAACCCCCCTCGAAGCGGGTGTCTAAGAACACCCTTGCTTCGGAGAGGGGCTTTGGTCCAGGGAGGCAGAATAACGGGTCAGGCCGGTGTCGTTTGGCCTGCAGGGGTGGCTGGCACTGGTTCCGGCTGAGCTTGCGCCTCGACCAATTCGTTTTCAGCCGGAAGCGCGCGCGCTTCGGGATACAGCGTGAGCAGGCGAACACCAAGCGTAAACATCATGGCTGCATAGGCGACGATGCCAATGGCGACGCCCCATTCCACCGGTGACGGGAAGTATTGATTTATGGGAAAGATATCCCCGACGCCCGGCGAATAGTCCAGCGGAATGACAAAGCCAGACAGCGTCATGTTCCAGCGGTTGATAACCAGACCGGCAATGATCATGAGGGAAGCCAACACCAGCGTGTTGTAGTTGCGGCGGGTGCGTCCCCACAGCAGCAGGAACGCGGGCACCAGCGCCCCGAACACCACCTCGCCCAGCCAGAAGGTGTAGTCGTAGGGCGTGTATTGCGTCAGCAGTTCCCCACCCAGCACTCTATCGGGCGTGTGACTGTAGTAGTTGGTAGCTGCCCAACTCCAGATTTTCAGGTACAGGTAAGCCAGAACCGCGAACCCGGCGAAGCGCGCCACACCCATGAGAATTTCGTGCGGAACCAACTGGCGGCGCATCAGCTTGCCGCTGACGATGGTTAGCGCCAGCACCGCCGAAATTCCACCGGCGATAGCAGACAGGATGAACAGCACCGGCGCGCTCGGCGAGTACCAGATGGGCCGCGCCGTGAGGATGCCGTAGGTGGCACCCAGCGATGACTGGTGCAGCAGCGACAAACCGAGGCCGATAATCGCCACAACCGGCATGAACTTGTGCAGCGCCGCGCCCAGCTTGACGAAGAATGGCCGGTTGCGCAGGCGCGTGCTTTCAATCACAACGGGCACCAGCTCGATGATCAGCACGCTGGTGTACAACATGACGCAGATCGTGATTTCCCACAGCACCGAGTGCACGTTCCAGTACAGCATTGGGTGATAGAAACGATCTGGCCGACCGATGTCAATGAACAGCGCCAGCATCGCCGACGAATAACCGATCAAACCGACCCAGATCGCGGCGCGCGCAATCGAACTCGTACTGTTTGAGACCGAAGATATACACTGCGGCCGACAATGTGAAGCCACCCGCGCCCATCGCAATGAACGACAGGTCAACTGTGATCCACAGCCCCCACGGCAGTTGATCAGACAGGTTGGTGATGCCCAGGCCGTTCAGCAGCACCATCAGGCCCGAGAACAGACCAATGAACAGACCGATAGAAAGGATGACCAGCCAGGTATATAGCTTCCAGGAAGCGTGGCGCAGACCCGGCGGTCTCAACCCACTTGCAGCAGCATGCTCAGACATCAGATCATGCCCTCCGGCGGAATGTAGTAGACGCTTGGATCGGTGCCCAGGTCTTCACGCAGGCGCAGCGTGGGCTTGGTGGCGATGATGCGCGAAACCTCACTGTTCGGGTCCTTCAGGTTGCCGAAGAAGCGCGCAGTCACCGGGCAGATATTGACGCAAGCCGGCGTGGCTTCGGGATGCACGCCCGGCATCAGGCCGTTCTCAAGGCCAAAGTCAATGCGCTGCACACAGAACGTGCACTTTTCGACCACACCACGCGGACGGGGCGGCACCTCTGGCACGCCCCATTCAGGCACCATCGGGTTAATCTCATTGTTTTCGCGCCAGTTGAACACGCGCGCGCCGTACGGGCAGGCCGTCTGGCAGTAGCGGCAGCCGATGCACCGGTCGTAATTCATCATGATCAGACCGTCGGCGCGCTTGTAGGTTGCGCTCACCGGGCAAACAGATACACAGGGCGCGTTCTGACAATGCAGGCACGGCCGCGTGAGATAGAACGGGTCGCCCTGTGCAGTCGTGTCGGTCAGCAGGATATTCCACAGCCCGTCCGAGCGCGTGTCGTTGGTCGCCTGGCAGGCATGCACACAGTAGTAGCAGCCCACGCACTTGCTCAGATCAATCACCATACCCCAGTGGAAATCCGAGTTGCTGTCACTCCCGTGCCCTGCGGCAGGGACCGGCATCATCGATTGAACCACCGTACCTAGCGGCTCCGCCAGTGTAGCGGCGGCCACCAGCGTTGCGCCGGCGCCGATCAATATAGTGATAAACTCGCGGCGAGATACAATCGACGACTTCGCATTCGCCTTGAGCGCCGGCTGGCCTTGCTCTGGAGCCGGCGCTGGTGGCGGCGGTTCCGCCACCGGCGGCGGTACAGGGTTTTGTTCGCTGCTCATCGCAGGTCCTCCAACTTACTCACGTTTCTTGTAGCCGCGCGCGACAAAGATGGCCGCAGCGGTTGCACCCAGCCCCAGGCCCACCAGCAGGCCCTGCATCAGTTCGACGCCGTTGACTGGCTGGGGAGGTGCGTTTTCCACGACATGTACAGGCTCAGTCTCGATGATTGTTACAGGCTGGACTTGGGCAGTGCGTTCTTCATGGCAGGTGGTACAGGCCACAGTGCCCACATGCATGGTATGGCCAGTGGCCCGGTCCTCAATCGAAATCGGTAAGGCCTCACCGTCCACCGGTTGGGCCAACGGATACATGTGGCAGTCCGTACAGCCCACGCCCGTGCTGTCAATCAGATGGTTCTCGTGTACCCAAATCTGCGGCATCGTTTCGCCGTGGCAGCTCACACATAACTCATTGGCTTCCTTGCCACCGCGAATCATCTGTGTGTGCTGCGAATGGCAGGTCGCGCAGCCAAGCGGTCCGAGGTCCACATGCGGGCTGTCGCGCCACTCACTGTAACTGCTATCGTGGCAGTCACCGCAAACACCAGCGATCAAATCAGCCTGCTCAACGACGCGCTGGATGTTGTGCGAACCATGACAGTCTGTACAAACAGCGGCGTCCTTATTACCCGCCATAATCGCCTGCTCGTGCAAGCCCACCTGAAGGTCCTGCGCTTCGCTGGCGTGGCAAGCGACGCAGGCATTGATGGCCTGAAGCGCATAGTCGCGCGAGGTCGCAGGAGTTGCCCCGTGCGGGAAATTGTTGCCGTGGCAGTCGACGCAGCCGAGCTGCCCCGCATCGTTGCTGGTGCCGTGCACTGAATTGGCAACAACGTGCTCAGGCACATACATATTCAGTTGTGTGCCATCTTCAAGCGTAGCCGTGCGCCACGGTGTGGAATGGCACACAGCACAGTAGCTGTTGTCCCCGGTCGGTACGACTGGTGGAATGCCCAGGTTGTAGATCAGTTGCAAATCAGGCGTGGCCTCTGGTTCAGGCGATGCTTCCTGAGCGTAAACGCTCAGGGGCAGCACGCCCGCCGCAATCAAGGCCAGGCCGATAGCTGCAATAACGAGGATGAGACGTCGCTCGGAAATCATTGTCAGCGGCTCCTTCTAGCGCCCGCTCAGCCCGAGATCAGCCTCGAGCGTGTCGAGGATCTCGTCAGCGTAGACATAATTATGGATACCGTAGCTGCCGTCACCCTCGACAAAATCAATCGCAATCACCGCCCAATCAGGGGCGTTGGCCGGCATCGCGGCCCGTATAGCCTCGATACGCCTGCGAATACCCGTCTGCGTATCGTCGATCAACGCCTGCATCGCCGTCGGCGTGGCCGCTTCCTCGTGGCAATTGGAGCAGGTATCAACCAGTCCTTCCACGTCCATCGCCGCGCCCGGCAGAATTGGGTTCATCACGTGGTTAGCGCGCACGGTGCCATCCATCGGCACCTCAGCCATATGGCAGGTCGTACAAGTTGGCCCATTCTCAGTAGTGAAATGCGCGCTGGGTATACTGGCGACGCCATCGACCAGCGGAGCGCCTTCGAACATCTCCTTGACCGGATGATGAACGCCCTCGGCGATGCTGGCCCTGCTTGAGTGGCAGCTCGTGCACAACGCGTACGGTTCGTCGATCAGCAGATTAGGCAGTTCGCTCGTGCTATGCGGATTGTGGCAGGTCACGCAGGCTACACCGTACTGGGCGCTGGCTACTGTCAAGGCTTCGGGCGCGATACCATCGCGGTCGCCGGCTTCGTGCGCCGCAATCTGATCCTGCACAATCTGGTTTTCGCCCGAATGACAGACGAGGCACTCATCGGCGGCATTATCGGCGCCCCTCAGCGTTTCGAGTGCGGCGGGATGACCGCTGGCAAGCCATTCGTTGTACTGCATGTTGGTCATGCTGGCGTGGCCGGTGGTGTACCAGTGGGCGGGGTCGTCTGGCCCAAACGGCATGTACGAGCCTTCTTCGGCCAGCGTACCGCCCGGCCGGAAGGTCAGCGAGAAGGCGGGAGCGCCCTCAGGCACTGCGCCACGGCTGTGGCATGCGCCGCACACCTGCGGGTCGATGCCCGGGTTGATGGACGCGCGAATGACGACCAGTTCTTCGTCACTGGGGTTGCGGCCGGCGTCATCGACTACGTTCAGATGCTCTTCGGCGGGGCCGTGACAGGCTTCGCACAGCACGCCGTCATCTTCCCACTTGCCATCTTCCACGGTGAGGCCTGTAGTATGGCAACCTGCGCAGCTCTGCACGAAATCGTAAGCCGGGTCGGTCCAGGTTGCGGCCAACTCCAGCGACTCCCACTGGCCTTCGGTCACATTCCAGCGGGCCGGCAGTACGCGGTATTCGTTGCGGTCCACTTCATAAACATAAGCCTGTGTATAACGGCCCGAACCGATGGCGTAAGCGACATCATCAGCCGTGAACGGGCGCGCGGCGTCTTCACCGGGGAACAGCGTCGAGCGCACATCCTCGCCCTGCGAGAAATCAGCCAGGATCGGGTCCTGATTGCGGCCAATTTCCTGCAGCGCCAGCGCGTGATTGGTTTCAGCGTGGTCACGCACCGTGTTGCGGTGGCAGGACTCGCATTCGCTTGAGCCTTCATACTTGAGCGGCTCGGGGTTTTCCTGCGCCAGCGCCGGCTGCCCCTGGAAGAGCATTAACGCCAGGCCAAGCGCCATCAACGCGCCACCCGCCACTACCAGATAAGCCTTCAGGCGAGCCATTCTCCGCCCCTTTCCATGCGATCACCCAGTCGGGATCGCGGGCTGGGAGCCGTTCCGCTCCCATGAATCAACAAAATCAGCCGCATGCTAGGCATGCTCACAAACCTGCGCTCGCCGGCGCACCGTCAGCAGACGGCGTCGGCGTAAGCAGATGACAGGCTTCACACACGGGCGTTGCGCCCGGGCCAGCCGCCTGCAGCACCCGGTCAAGCGCGTGCCAGGTTTCCGGCAGCAGCGCCTCACCATTGTCGGTACGCATCAGGTAGCGCAGTTCCGGCTCGCCCATCACTTCCGGGCTGGCGTCGGTCACGACGTACGGCCGCGTCTCACTGCCCATCGCCACGACCGCCAGCCCATCACTGCGCATGGCGATTGGCAGTACGGTGCCGGTCTCCGGCTGTGCGCTGAGAATGGCAATCGGGCGCAATGCGCGCTCAACCGCGCGGTACTCGTCACTGTGACAGTTCAGGCATTCCTCGGCCGTAGGCGCGGCGCTCGGAAGTACAGGGTGTGGCGCAGACAACTGAGAGGCAAGCAACGCCGCGCCCGCCCCGAGGGCGAAGATGAGCGTTCCTACCGCAATCAAAATCTGTTGTGAGTGCCGCATTGTTCCCTTTTTCCCGTGCGCCTTCTCTCACGAAGGCGCCACTGACCAAGCCCTATTGTGCCTGCTGAAATGCAATTTGTAATCGCCCGCCGGGATGATTCCCGCTCATCCCGAAGGATGAGAAGCGCCGGTGATCATCAACCCCGTTTCAGCTCACCAGCCCCAGCCGCACGGCCAGGAGTGCCGCCTGCGTGCGGTCTGACACATGCAGCTTGTGCAGAATATGCTGCACATGTGTCTTCACCGTCGGCAGGCTGATCGACAGCATCTCGGCGATGGCGTTGTTGTTGAGGCCGTTGACCATCAGGGCCAGCACCTCGTTCTCACGGTCAGACAGCGGCTCAATCGGCATGTCCGGCTGTTCAGACGGGATCGGACCTGCTTCCATCACGTGGCTGAGGGCCGCTTCCAGCAGCGCGCGGTCGATCATCAGGTCGCCAGTGGCAGCGGCGCGTACTGCGCGCACAATTTGTTCCGGATCCGTTTCTTTCGACAGATAGCCCGACGCGCCGCTGTTGATCGCCCGCGCCAGATAGCCCGGATTGGCGTAAGTGGTGAGCATGATCACGCTGGTGTCGGGGGAAGCTTCCTTGATCTGCGGCAGGCTTTGCAGCCCGTCGCTGTCTTTCATGCGAATATCGAGCAGCATCACATCCGGCTTCAGTTCACGAGCCAGTTCAATGGCGGTGTTACCGCTGTCCGCCTCACCCACGACTTCAATACCGGGCCGGGTCAGGAGCGCGCGCAGCCCTTCGCGCACGATACCGTGATCGTCCACCAGCGCCACCCGCACCACCCGATCAGTGGTGAGATCCATTAGGCTCTCCCTCTATTCGTCCTGGTTTCTGTACGCCTTTCGGCGGCTCCCACGGCACCCACAGCGACACAGTTGTGCCTTCCTGGGGTGCGCTGTGGATGTCGTACGTGCCCTTGAGCAGCGCCACACGCTCACTCATGGTGGTAATGCCCAGCCCGCGCCCCTGCTGCTCGACAGCCTTGCGGTCGAAGCCTACACCATCGTCGCAAATCTTCATCGAAATGCCGTTGCCGTTGGCCATGCTCAGGCTGACGTGATGGGCGTTGGCATGCTTGCGAGCGTTGTTGAGCGCCTCTTGAGCCACGCGGTAGAGCGTCACGCCGACCGTCTTTTCAGGCTCGGCGGGCAGCGGTCCAAGCTCCAGCGACAAGTCCCAACCGGCGGCCTGCGCGTTCGATTGGGCCAGTTCGTGCAGCGCAGCTTCCAGGCCCAGGTCGTCGAGCGTGGACGGCCGCAGCCCCTCGATGATGCGCCGCCCTTCGACAATTGCCTCGCTGAGGGCGTCGCAGCCGAGCTTGAAGCTCTTCTGGCTGCTCAGCGCATCCGGAGATGCCTGATCGCGTGAGGTATTGAGATAGAAACGCGCCCCCACCAACTGCTGGATCAGGCCGTCGTGCAGATCGTAGGCGACGAGCTTGCGCTCCTCTTCCTGCGCTGTGATCAGCCGGTCGAACAGCATCTTGGCTTCGTCGCGCTTGCGTTCCAGATCCAGCGCCATATCGCAAAAGGCGGCAGTCAGCGTTCCTATTTCGTCCGCCGGCAAATCAGAAGGCACTGGCGGCGCTTTGCCACCATGCCCAAAGGCTTCGGTCATCCACGTCAGGCGGCGCACCGGCCCTACGATGCCTTCAGCCACCAGTAGCGCCACGCCGGCCGCCAGCACCAGCGCCAGACCGAAAGCCACCGCCGCTTTCTGGTAGAAATCGGTGACGCCGGCATAAACCACTGATCGCGGCGATTGCCTGAACAGCACCCAGAAGCGCGATGGATCACTGGCCGACGGCACAATCGTGTTATAGAAAATCACGTCGCTGTCAGTCTCAAACGTACCCGCGCCGCCGCCCAGCAGTCCTTCAAAGGCCACGCTATCGGCCTCACCCGCCCCGGCCATGCCATTCGGATAGACGAGGTAGTTCAGGTCCTGATCAGTCAGCGCCCACACATCCTGCGTGTCGGACGGCAGATTACGCAGAATCCAGCCAGCGAGCATATCCACCAGCAGCACGCCGTCATCCATGCGCAGCGCGTAGTGCGCCACTGGCTCACCATCGTCGCGCATCGAGAATGACGACACGACGACCGAACCAACCGGCGCGTCGAGCGCATCGCGCACATACTGTTCACCGCTCACATCCTGCAGCGTTTCGGCACTGGCCACACGCCGCCCGTCGGACTCCACGCGGATGACTTCCTGGCCTGCATTGTCGATGAAGCGCAGATTGCGATACATCGGCCGCACCGACAGCAAGACCATGAAGTCCTGCTCGGCCTCTCCGCGCCACAAATCCTGCGCGCTGGTATCTGGCTCTTGGCGCCGCATCATGCCCAGGCTGCGCAGCCGCGACAGATAGAGTGCGTCTCCCTGCGCTTGCGCCAGCGACCGCACCATGTGCTCGGCCTGCAGGTTCACTTCCTGCACCGAGGTGTTGATCGCCTGCTCGGACAGTACGCGGCCCGTAATCAGGTAGCCATACACAGCAGTGGCCAGTGTTGGCACCAGAATGACCAGCAGAAATGCGCCGAGCAAACGGGTGCGCAGGCTGCGAGGGCGCAGAGAGTCGGGCCACATCGCCATTACCCTACGGTTTGCGCAGTGTCTCCAGCGTTGCGTCGGCCTGGTCGGCGCGGCGGAAGCGCAGGATGAGGCTGCCCACATACAAGCCCAGCACACTGGCGACTACGCCGAGGCCAAGCAAGAGAAAGTCCGTCGTTTCAGCCATGATCAAGGGTCTCCCTGAGTTCGGTTTGGGCTAGAGCATCTCAGCGCGCTTGGCTTCGATGCGCAGATTGCGGTTTTCCAGGCGCACGCGCCACCAGATCAGTGTAGGCGTAACCAGCAGCACCCACAGCATGATGTTGATGCCAACGGTCATGCCCATGTTAGTCGCCATCTCAAACGCGCCCTGCGCGTTGGCAGGGCTGGGGCCGATGACCGTCGGGTGGATGGTGTCAGGGCGAATGCGCGTGATCATGATGGTGATGATGACGGTGCTGATCGCCAGAATAGCGAACACCGAGGCCAGCATGCGCTTGCGGTCGCCGGTATCGAGCGAGCCGCGCAGCATGAAGTAGGCTGCGTAAGTGAGAATCATGATCGCGGTCGAGGTGAGACGCGGGTCCCACGTCCACCAGGTGTTCCAGATCGGCCGCGCCCAAATCATGCCCGTGAACAGCGTGATCAGCGCCAGCGCGAAACCAACTTCGATGCCCGCCACCGACAGGCTGTCCCACTTGGGCTTGCGCTTGATCAGGTAGCCGACGCCGCCGATTGCGCCGACGCTGAAACCCAGCGTTGCGCCCATGAATGCCGACAGATGCAGATAGAAGATGCGCTGCACGTTGCCCTGAACCTGATCGGTGCCGGCGAAAAACAGCGCCAGCACCAGGCCGATCACGAATCCGGCTAACGCGATGGCCGTCAGCACTTTCAGCAGCCCTAAACGGTCTTTGCCGTGGACTTCCTCGACCGGTACGGGCGCTACAGTTGATGAAGTTGGAACTGCGGTCATGATATTTCTCTACTCCTCCGCACCAGTGCGGGCAAGCGACATTAACTGCGATTTCAGCGCATTGCGCTGGGTGTCGTAGTCGGTCTGTGAAATTGTGCCGGCCTGGAAAGCCACGTCCAGTTCGGCGATTTGCTGCACGAGCGCATTCACACGCGGGTCGGCGGCGCTCTGGGGCGCAGCGGCGGCCGGGCGACGGCGTTCGCGGAAGAACAGCACAGCAGCGATACCTACGCACACGCCGCCGAGCAGCATGAGCACAATCGACAGCGTAGGCACGGCCGGGATGGTTGAAGCAGTCGTCGTGGGCGTGGTCGCGGTCTGGGCGGGCACAACTGTAGGCGCAGCTTCAGGCACGCCGGAAACCGTATACGAGACCGTCGCGCCCGCAGGCATGGAAGCGGATACACCAAAGGCCATGCCGGCGCTGCCTCCGCCCAGCGGTTCAATTCCGTCGCCAGTAACCGTCAGGCCGGGCGTGTCGATGACGACCTGAAAGCCGTTGAGCAGCGGCACTTCCACCGTGTGGCTGACCGTCGCTGCGCCGCCATACGGCAGCGTGTACAGCACATGCAGCGTATGCGGGTCTCCCGGCAGCACCGGCGCGGTATCAATCATCTGCGTGCCATCCTCGCTGGGGAGGAAGCGCGTGCTGCCCATGTCCACGAGCTGCGCGCCTTCGGGGATGTTCACGCGCACCGAGCCGCCATCCGCTGCGCGATAGGCGCGATCGCCGCTGTTGATGAAACGATACAGTTCGAGCACCTGCATCTCGTTGAGCGACACCGCCACCTGCGACTGCAGGGCGTCAATCGCCAGCACCGCAGGGTCGTCAGTGAATTCGTAGATGATGATGGGCAGTTCAGACGCACTCGTCACCTGATCGCCGCGCAACAGCGGGCTGGCGAACACCGCGTCCCCATAATCAACCGTCGCCACGTAGGCATGATCGGGCAGAATCGTCACATCGGCGAAGCTGAACGCGCCATCCGCGCCAGCCGTGGTTTCGATATTGGTTTCGGCCATCTGCGGGTTGATCACGCGCAGAGTGACCAGCATGTCAGCCGGAACGGCGCCGCCGGATGTGCCATTCGTGATCGTGCCGGTGAGCGTCACAATTGAAGCGCCAACAGGCTCTTCGGTGGCGGCTGGCTGGGCCGGTTGATCGGCCTGCGCCAGCGCAGTCAGGGGCACGGCCGCAAGCAGCAGGGCGGCTGCAATCAGACTAGATAGCTTGAGCATCCTCCTCCCTGTCAACATGCTCAGCCCTTCACTTTGGCGCTGGCGTAGCGGGCGATGGCCGCCTCCAGTGCTTCGTCAAGCGCCTGGTCAGCGGCATCCGCTGTGACAGCGGGCGTGTCCTTGTCAGGGGGCGCACCGTCCTGCTGCAGCGCCGGCAGCATGCCTTCCTTGTCGAGCGATTCCAGCAGGACAACGCCCTGTTCGCTCAGGCGAGTTTTCTCCAGCGCGTAGGCGTCATCACTCATCTTGCCGGTGTTGTGGTCTTCTTCGAGGTCGCGCAGGGATGAGATGACGCGCGCATAGTCGTTGACCAGCGCGGCCCGTTCATTCTCCTGCTGACTGGTCTCTGTGGTCTTCTGCCGGCGCACAAACGGGAGCGCCAGCCACGCAACGCTAAGTGCCACGATGATCAGCAGGATAATCAGACTTCCAGCTTCCATGTTTGCAATCAGCCTTCCTGAAGCAGCGGATCGATAATGCGCTGCAAGCCCCGCTCGGTGATACCGGCATAGATGAACTGCTCGACAGCGCCATTCTGGTCAATGATGAACGTTTCCGGCACGCCCTGAATGTGATACTGCTCGGAAATGCGCGTGCCCAGGTCGGGCGCGTTCAGATACGTGATGCCAAACTCGTTGAGATACTCGAGGGAGCGCGGGCCATTGTCGGCGTAGGCGACACCCAGAAACACCACGTCACCCGTGTCCTGGTAATGCTCCCATGCTGCCTGCAGTTCGGGCGCTTCGTCACGGCACGGGCCGCACCAGCTCGCCCAGAAATTCAGGACGACGACTTTACCGCGCAGGTCAGACAGCCTGGCGGTTTGCCCGTCGAAGGTGGTGAACTCGAAATCGGGCGCAGCGCCGCCTGTCGGCTGGGTATCGCCCTGCCGCGCCAGCGCCAGCGCGATGATGACGCCCGCGACAAGAATGGCGGCCAGCAGCACGATGGTGCTCACACTCATGCGCTTGCGCGCAGGCGCTTCAGGCGCAGAGATTCCGTCCGGCGTCTCGGACGCTTCGTTGATCGGTGTATCGGTCATGTGGATCAGCTTTCTACATCTTTGCGCAGCATGTCGTAGTAGGGCGACACTTCTGCGGGTGCGGTTTCAACCGGCGGCGCGTCTTTGCGGCGGTTGCGCATCAGAAAATACACGCCCCCTGCCAGCGCCAGCCCGATAATCACGACCGGCGTCACAATTGACAGGGCCGCCAGCGCCGGGTCTTGCGGCGTACCGACTACGCGGTCGCCAAAACGGCGCACGAAATCGGTGACAATCGCGTCTTCGCCCATGCCGGACTCGAGCTGCAGGCGGATTTCGTTGCGCCAGTCGGCGCAAGCTGCCGTGCCGCAGGCATCCAGCGGGATGTTCTCGCACACCGGGCAGTACAACTTCGATGCAATCGCGTTGACCTCGTCGGCCGTCACTTCACCGGGCGCATCCTGGGCCAGCACCGCCGCAGCGCCGAAGCACAGCGCCAGAACGGCCAGCAGCCGCAGCCAGCGCGTCATGACGCCCCCTTCGGAGCCAGCTTCGGTGGAGTGGCGCTGACCGACTTGCGTGCGCGCTCGGCCACCTTATCTTTCGGATAGGCCGCCAGGAATGTGCCGACGATCAGTACCAGACCGCCAAACCAGATGAAATTGATCAGCGGGTTGATGTAGACCTTGAAGGTCGCCTGATTCTGATTAATCGGCTCCCAGTTCACCAGCAGCACATAGAAGTCGTTCTCGGCCGTGCTATGCGAACCGGCAATGGTCATGGTGTTAGAGGCAGACGACTCGGGATGGAAATCGCGGCGCGGGCGCAGATGCGCCAGTTCCTCGCCATTGCGAAGTACCGTCACCTGGGCGATATCCATGATGCGACCGTCTTCTGCCACCTGGCCAGCGAGCAGGCCGTCATAGCGCATCTGGTAACCGCCCAGTTCGAGCGATTCGCCCACGGCCAGCGTGCGCTGTGTTTCCAGTTGGAACAGCGTGCTGCCGATGACACCAAGGCCAATGATCGTCATGCCCAGGTGGATCATGTAGCCGCCGTAGCGGCGCGGATTGCGGTTGAACAGCGCCCACGTGGACGAGAAGATGTTCTCTTTGTGGACGCGCTGACGGGCTGCAATGCCGCGTACAATTTCGACCACTGCCACCCAGCCAGCCAGAAGCACCACGGTGTAGGCCACCAGTGAAACCGGCGTCGTCATGCCATTCAGCACAAACAGCGTCAGGCTCGCCAGCGTGAGGATGAACGGGATCACCGCCGCGCGGCCCATCCGCCGCAGCGAAGTTGCGCCCCAGCCAGACAGCGGAGCGACACCCATTAGAATGTAAAGCAGCGCAAACAGCGGCGGCGTTACCCGCATGAAGTAGTCCTGGCCCAGCGTGATGTTGGTATCCATGAACAGTTCGCTGGTGATGGGCGCGCCGAAGCTGCCCCAGAACACCGCGATGAACAGCGCCACGAATACAATGTTGTTGAGCAGGAACAACGCCTCGCGGCTGAACAGGCCCTGGAAACGGTGCTCGGCCTTCAGCTCGCCGCGCCCGCGCCGGTACAGGATCATGATGACCGCCGTCAGCGTCATGCCAAACCAGAAGGCGAACATCGGGAAGCCGATTTCGCTGCGGGCGAAGCTGTGGACACTTTCGACGAGGCCGCTGCGCGTGGCAAACGTGCCAAAGATAACCGCGCTGAAGGTGGTGACGACCAGCGCCATATTCCACGTTTTCAGCATGCCGCGCTTTTCCTGAATGGTCGTGCTGTGCAGCAGGGCTGTACCGACCAGCCACGGCAGGAAGGCCGCGTTTTCAACCGGGTCCCAGCCCCAGTAACCGCCCCAACCCAGCACGTCGTAGGCCCAGCGCCCGCCCAACAGCAGACCGAGGCTAAGGAACAGCCAGGCGACCAGCGTGAAGCGCCGGCTGGCTTTGATCCAGTCGGACGACAGGTTGCCGCTGGCCAGCGCAGCCATGGCATAAGCGAATGGGATGACAAAGCCCACAAAACCGAGGTACAGCAGTGGCGGGTGTATGGCCATGCCGAAATGCCGGAGCAGCGGGTTCAGGCCCTGCGCCGACTGCTGCAAATTGGACAGAGCGGGCGCGACCGCGCCGGCAGGCACAAGCGCGCTCTTGACCACATCGCCCGTGCTCTGGAGGATCCACCAACGCTCGAACGGATTCTCGAAGAAGATCGACAGGCCGGTGAAAAATGCCACCGTCACCATCATATAAGCGATGGCGTAGGGCATCATCCGGCGATAGCGATTCCATGAGATGGCGATACTGACGACTGCGAACATGCTCATCAGGAATGACCAGAACAGCAGCGAGCCTGCCTGGCTGCCCCACAGCGCCGTCAGCCGAAAGAGCTCTGGCATGGAGGGGCTGCTGACCGACCACACGTAGGCGATCTGGTAATCCTGCGTAACCAGGCCCCACCAGAGCAGGCCGGTTGAAATAGCGATGAGCACGCCTGTGAGATACGCCGCATTGCGTCCACTGCGTACCAGCGCATCGCTTTTGGCGAAGCGCGCGCCATACACCGAAATGATTGCGGCGTAAATGGAAGCAGCGAAAGCGAATACGAGCGAGAAGAAACCGACTTCCGCGATCATGAATGTCCCCTGTCCGTAACTATCAGGCTTCGGACTGCTGCGGTACTGCTTCACCGTAGCGGCTGGGGCACTTCATGAGGACTTCAGTGGCATAGAACACGCCATCCTCGCCCAGCGTGCCGGTGAGAATGGCCTGCGCTTCGTGCTGAAGCAGGTCAGGCTTGACCTCATTCTCGACATGCACACTGATCCGGCGCGCGGTCGGGTCATTGACGGCTTCGTGCAGCGTCAGCGCCAGATCGTTCGTCTCGGATGGAATGTTGGCGATTTCGAAATCGAGGATCAGGTTCGATGCGTCGTAAACGATTGTGTCCCCGTCGACGGCGCCGGAAATGCGGATCGCCTTGCCTACGTAGGACGGGTCGTTCACCAAATCATCGACGGTTAGGAAGTACTGCGCGCCGTTGGTCGTGCCGCTGATGATCAGAAAGACCACCGCGAACAGGATGACAGCGCCTGCGACCAGAAACTTGATACGGTCCCGCTTGATGCCTTTTTGCGTGCTAGGTACGGGGTCAGACCCCTTAGTCCAAGCAGTCTGCGACATAATCTCCTCCCTAGAGATGCAGTCTGTTGTGGAAAGGTGAAACGAAATAATGATAACAGAGATTGGGAAAAAAGCATATTAGAAATGCTGTGAATCGGGCGATTTGGGCAGATTAAACGAGAGTTGTGTTCAGCCGTCAAGGCTCGTGAAGCTGATTGTTACCGCAGAACACGCGCAGATGGCTAAGACTATTGAGTGTTACATTGTGAGAAATCTGCTATGAGTTGGTGCACATGGGACCGCACGAGATGACCCTCTTCGGTGCGGCAGGCAGTCCACGCACATTGTCAGCCCGCTTCCGCCTGCGCTATACTGCGTGGTCATTCAGCACATGATCAACCACACGCTCTGGAGAAACGTTATGCGCGGTATGGTCACACGACTATCTTTGCTTGCTTTCGCGCTGGTAGTGGTCGTTTCGGCTTCGGCCTGCGGCACATATGCGACGCCGGAATGGGCGGCCGAAGCGCAGGAAACGCGCGTCGCGCTGGCCGCGACAGACGAACACCTCACTGCAATCGCGCCCACAGCAACTGCGACCACCGTTCCTCCCACCGGAACGCCCGTGCCGCCAACCGCCACGGCTGCGCCCGCTACCGCGACTCCCGAACCGCCCACCGCCACCGCCGAGGCAGCCACGGCCACGCCGGTGCCACCTACCGCAGCGCCCGCCACTGAGGCTGCCAGCGCGCCTGCAGGTGACGCCGCCGCCGGACAAATTGTGTTCCAGACCTCATTCTCGCTACCAGACGGCAGCCAGTGGGCGTGTATGGCCTGTCACTCGGTCACGCCCGACGAGCTACGGCTGATCGGCCCGGGCCTGTACAACGTCGCGGAGCGCGCCGCGACCTATCCGCCCGAGGCCGTTGAAGGCCCAACGACTGGTGACGCCATCTACGACTATATCCACACGTCGGTGGTCAATCCGGCGCACTTCATCGCCCCCACCAAATCGGGCGATGCGCCGTGGGCGCTCGCGATGCCGCTCGGCTTTGGCGACCTGCTCACCGAGCAGCAGCTAACCGACCTGATCGCCTACGTGCACTCACTGCACGACTAGGCGGGTTGTCTCGACCGTAGGGGCAAGGCGTGCCTTGCCCCTACATGAGTCGCTTCAAGAGAAATCGACAAACCTTCTGAATATCACTCTCGAAGCTGTAAACACAACAGCGGGCGGAAAAATCCGCCCGCTGTTGTTCTCTCTGTGGTTTCTGCAGTTTATCGCCTAGCTATCTTCGTCTTCGTCACGCGGCTGACTGCGCTTAACCCGCACCGACGGTCCCGGCTCGGCCTGTTCAGCGCTGCGCGTGAACGGCAGGCTCTCGGCGGCCGTGACAGGCAGCGAGAAATACACAGCCGTGCCCACCGACGGCTTGCTCTTGAGGCGAATTTCGCCGCCGTGCGCCTGCAAAATGTGGCGGGCAATGGTGAGGCCCTGCCCCGTGCCCGGCACACGCAGCGGCACGCCGTCCTCGGTGACCGGCGTACCCCGGAAGAAGCGCGTGAATACGTAAGGTTGGTCGGCACGGCTGATGCCCACGCCGGTATCGCGCACGCGCATGCGCGCCATGCCCTCGTCCTCAGCGCGAATCTCCATCGTTACTTTGCCGCCAGGCAGCGTGTACTGAATCGCGTTGTCCACCAGATTGCCGATGGCCCAGCGCAGGCGGCGTTCATCACCCAACACAAACATTCCACGTCGGTCGATGACCACATCCAGCGTCAGGCCGGCATCAACCGCTTTCTGCCGCCACTCGTTAGCAACGGCCCAGAACAGCGTTTCCAGCGCAATCGGCTTCTGCTCTTGCGCCGGGGGTTCAGGCCCGTAGGCAGTCAAATCACGCATTTCCACAATCAACTTGTGCAGGGAGACGGTGTGGCGCGACATTTCGCGGGCGAATGAGTCCATTGCGCCGGCGCTTTGCGGGCTGGCAGATGCGCGCAAGGCACTGGAAGCTGCGGCGCGCGCCTTCTCGGCCAACGGCTGCTCGATCTCGGCGGACAACCGATTGAGCAGCGCGTCACGTTCGCGTTCGCGGCGCACTTCGTCGGTGATGTCACGCAGTAAAATGCCCGTACCCACGCGCTGGCCCGCCATCGACGCCAGCGGAATGGCCTGCGCGCTCACCATTTTGCCGCCCACTTCTACCTGCCGGGGATCGCCCAGCGCATACATACCCGGAGCCAGCGCCACGCCCAACGCATCAGTCACAGCAGCGGTCATGCTGCGCAGGTCGTCATGTACCCGGCTATCGACGGCACTCAACAGCGCCTTGGCGCGCTCGTTCATCAGAATCACCATGCCATCGGCGTCCTGAACCACCACGCCGTCGGGCAGCGCATTCAGGACTGCACTCAGGTGCGCGATCTCGCGGCGCTGCTTGCGCTGGGTGGCGCGCAGCCCATCCTGGCGTTCGTTGACGTGCTCGGCATAGCGGTCGAGCGCATTGCCCAGCGCGCCGATCTCATCGGTGGCGCGCATGCCGGTGCGGGCGTTCATTTCGCCGCTTGCCAACGACGATGCCACGCGCCGCAGCCGATTAACGCGCATGGCCATCCACGCCGCCGTCAGAAATCCCGTCAGCACCAACGCAGTTGTCGCAGTCGCCACCGCAACCGCCGTGATCTGGCGGGCCGTTTCAGAAATCTCGGCGCTGGCACTGGCCAGAATCACCCCGGTGAACAGCGCGACGCCCAGCCCCACCAGCGCGAGAATAATCAGCACGCGCCAGCGCAGCGACAAGAAGCGGGGGACTCGGTTTTTGCCATCGAAATACCCGTCTTTCAGGGGATCGGGTTGGGCCGCGCGGCTGCACTAACCAACCTTAAACGTTTGATAACCATCACTATAGCATAGGATTTTACGGCTAAGTGAAAGCGGATTCCACAGGGCTATTGCATCAAAATACGATTATCGCCTGAGGCCCTCCTCTCCCGGCCCCTTCTTCTCCCTCACGGAGTGCTGATGGGCGACAGTCGCTGATATGCGATAAATAGCCTTCGCCCGAGCCTCTCATGGAGCCAGAAAGTGAGACAGTGAGACAGATTCATAAGAGTGAGACAGCTTTTGAGGGAAGAAGTGATTGAGACAGTGAGACATCGAGACAGATTCAAAACATCGAGACACCGGCTGAGGGGAAAACGAATGAGACAGCGAGACAGAATCCAGGACAACGGGTGCGCGGCGGCTGTGCAGCGGGATGACCGGCCTTTCGGCGCGGAGATCAGGCATGGTTCCATCGTAGACTGGATGCGCCCTTTGCAGGCGACGCTCTGGAGGATCGGATGGTCACGGATGAGTGAGACGCTAGGCGTGGATGAACTCCACCGCCGGCCCCTCCCCAGACAAGGATGAGGAGAGGACATGGTTGGATGTGAGAGAAGATTTGCGCAGCCGAATCGTTTATAGGGGCACGATGCATCGTGCCCCTACGAGGACACTTCTGCTTCACAGGCCACGAATGCCGAAAAGGTGTCCTCCCCCCAGCCGCTGAGGGTGAGGGCTGTTTCAAGATTTGATGCGATAGCCCTGGCGGATTCCAGCGACGATTCATGCGCCGCTCGTAAACTTTGCTAGACTGTGCGATCGATGCATCGAACCGCTCAGCGCAGGCATAGCAATGGCAGATAACCGTCTCCTTGAAGCTCTGCATGCCCTCACGCCCGAAGAAGCCGAGCGCTTCTTCGCTGCCGAGAGCCGCCTCCAGCCCCCCGACCCGGCTCTAGCCCTCGCGCCGGTACAGCGTATCGCCCTGTTCGCCGAAGCGTTCCTGCCCAAAGTCGATGGCGTTTCCAAAACCGCCTTCCTGGCGCTGCGTTACCTTCAACACACCGGCCGCGAGGTGCTAGTGTTTGCGCCCGATATCGCGCCGTCGGCAATCGGCGGATCGCGAATTATCCGATTGCCGTCGCTGGGCGCGAGCATCGCCCCCGAATCGCGGCTGGCGCTGCCGCACCCGGTCATCTGGCGCGAACTGGATGGCTTCCAGCCCGACCTGATCCATGTCTTCAGCCCGGCGCTGGCCGCTTCAAGCGCTATCAGTTATGCACGCGCCAAGCTGATTCCGGTTATCGCCAACTTCCAAACCGATTTGCCAGCCTATGCCCCCTACTATGGCGCGCAGGCCGTCACGCCGCTGGTGCGCGCCTGGCTGCGCCACTGGCACCGGCAGTGCACGCTCACGCTCGCGCCGTCACAATACACGGCCAACCAATTGCGGCGCGAGGGCTACCGGCGGCTGCGGCGCTGGGGGCGCGGCGTGAACAGCAGCCATTTTCACCCCCACCGACGCAGCACGATCATGCGCGAACGGCTGCTGGACGGCCGTGACCCGAATGTCCTGCTCTTTCTGTACGTCGGGCGGCTGTCGGCCGAAAAGCGCATCGATTTGCTGCTCGATCTGGCGAAGCTGCCCGGCGCTGCCCTGACGATTGTGGGCGACGGGCCACAGCGCGCCGAGCTTGAAACGCAGTTCGCCGGCACGAACACGCGCTTCACAGGCTATCTGTTCGGCGACGACCTGGCTGATGCCTACGCCAGCACCGATGTCTTCGTGTTTCCCGGCGTGACCGAAACCTTCGGCCAGGTGGTGCAGGAGGCGCTTGCGTCCGGCCTGCCCGTGATCACTGTCAATCAGGGCGGCGTGGTCGATCTGGTGCAGCATGGCGACACTGGCCTCGTGCTGGGGCCGGACAGCGCCGCTTTTGCACAGGCCGCTGCCCAACTGCGCGATGACCCCGAACTATGCCAGCGCATGGGCCGCGCCGCGCGCGCATTTGCCGCGGCCAATCCGTGGGAAAAGGTGCTGGCGCAGTTGGAAACGCATTACAGCGAGGCCATCACGCTCACGACACGCTACAATCGCTGCTTCCCGCCCGCGCCTGCCGGTGTGCAGGGTTTGCTGGAACGCCTCAAACCGCCGAAGGAAGCCTATGACTCAGTCCCCTAGACCCTACAAGACCGTCGCACTGGTCGCGCACGACAATAAGAAGGACGACATGATCGCCTTCGCGCGCACCTATAAGGACGTGCTGGAACGCTATCATCTGGTGGCGACCGGCACGACCGGCAAGCTGCTTCAGGAGCAGGTGGGCCTGACCGTCACGCGGCTACTGTCCGGCCCGCTGGGCGGCGACGCGCAGATCGCGGCGATGGTGGCAGAAGGCAAAATCGCGGCCGTGTTCTTCTTCATCGACCCGTTGGGCAAACACCCCCACGACCCGGACATCAACTCGCTGCTGCGCATCTGCAATGTGCATGACGTGGCGCTGGCAACCAACGCCGCGACAGCGTCGTTCGTGATCTCGGTACGGGCGCTTTGAGGAAGTTCAAAGTCGATGCGGTCGCGCTGTTGCCGCTCGACGTATCAGGACACCTGGGACTATGTCTGAGAAAGTGCTTGAAAGTCACTCAGCCGCCTGAGGCTGAAGCCATCAGGCTATAGCTGCGCCCGCTGAAGCGGGCTTCAAGAGCCTCGTTACGCCGGTTCCTCTTGAGCATGGAATATCAATCTGACAAAGCGGGCCGCTCACGAGCGGCCCCTAAAAACGATCGCTGGCTTCGAAGTGCACAGCGCCAGACCATTTCAAGCACGACAGCACCCCACTTTCAACTTTTCACTTTCAACTGCTTCTCACTCACTCCGCACGCTGTGCGCGGCGCACCGCCCAGTTGAGTAGTTGGTCGGCTATAGCGGCCTCAAGCAGCGCAAACGCCAAAAGCCCTGCACCGATGAAGATGCCGTTAGGCACTTTCGCCCAGATTTCGGCGTACAGGCTGAGGGACAGCAGCATCAGCCCCCAGTCGCCGAGTGCCGCTGCCGCCGCGATAAGCAGCCACGCGGCCGGATCCGTGGTCACGATGCCCCCGTTGAGGAACATCGCCGCCGCCCACAACAGCCCGAGCGCCAGCGCCACGCGCAGCAGGATATAGACAATCTGCACCAGCGCGGTGTAGGTGCGCTGGCGCACCATCGTCGAGACCAGCAGGCCGAAGGCTGCGTTCAGCCCTACGGTCGTGAACGGCAGCAGCAGTGCCGCCGTCATCGTCAGCGCCAGCAGCACAATAGCCGCCACCAGTCCAAGCTCTGGCGTGATGCCGCTGATGAGCAGGTCGAGGTAGCGCCCCTGAAACGCGGTCAAATCCCAGAGCAGGCCCACGAGCAGCAGCACGCGCACGGCCAGCACGACGCCCAGCAGCCCGCGCAGGCGGTAGAAGACAGCGGCCCAGCGCGCCCGCAGCGATAAGTCGGCGCCGTCGGGCGTGGCGCGCAGATTGTCCCAGTTGTGGCGGCGTACTTCGCGCGCGACCTTACCAATGGTCAGGCTGAAAGCGGCGGCGATCAGCGCCAGTTGCAGCGCCAGCGTTGGAAAATACAGCGTGCGGAACAACGCCTCGACGGGATTGGCCCCTGCCTCGTGCGCCAGCAAGCTGGTAGCGATCAGGTAGCCCACACCCAGCAGCAGCAGACCGGCGAGCACGACCAGCAGTGCGCGCAGGTAGCGTACACGCGCGGGTGGCCGGGGCTCTGCGCCCAGTTCGTAGCGCAGCGCGGGATGATCGCGGCGCGTCCAGTCAGGGAACTGGCGGGCGAAGCGCTGACCGAATGTGGTCATGCCGGTGCATCCTCAGCGCACATCTGGCCAATTGTTCCTTCCAGAAGCTGAAGCGCGTCCGCCAAATCAGACGGCGCAAGCAGCAGCGTGTGATCGTGCTGAATGTAGTGAATATAGACATGCAGATCGGGCGGAGCAAGCAGATCGCGCACGGCCGCCGCATACACCGCCAGTTGGAAGTGATACTGGGAGGCATGCTTTGCCAGCACGTCGTCTGCGTTCGAGCCTTTCACCGACGCCGTCTTGTAGTCGACCAGCACCCAGTTTCCATCGGGCCGCTGAAACAGCACGTCAATGATGCCGTAAATGGCGCGTTTGCCGGTTTGATAGGCGAACGGCAGTTCACGATAGACCCGCTGCGCGGCCTCGATCTCGCGCTGCATGTCGCTCTTGAGCACGGTACGCATCAACTCCAGCGCCTGCCCGGCCAATGCCTCGCCGCCCGCTTCCGGCAGCATGCCTGCTTCCCAAAGCGTGCTTTCGATCAGCGCGCGCAGGCGATCATCGTCCACACCGGCGGGGCACCAGCGGAGGGCCTTGTGCACGACTTCGCCGAGCAGGCGGCGGAAGCGGAAGCTGCCGCCCGAGGGCGGCGCAACCGGCGCCAGGTGCTCAGGCCCGGCGCGCAGCACCCGGCTACGCCAGCGCCGCCGCGCCAGCGCGCGCTCATCGTCGGTCTGCGCGATGCGACTCTTGCCCAGTTCCGCGACCGACGTGGCGGACAGCGACCGCGCCACCGCCCACGGGTCGGCATCGAGCGCACGCAGCAGCGCTGGCGCAACGGCAGGCGCGGGCAGCGCAACCGGCCAGCGGCCGGGCGGCTGGCTCCAGCCGTGCGGGCGCGGCTGGCGACGGCAGCGCATGGTGGCTGGCCCGCCGAACAGTTCCACTTCGGCCTCGTCTGCGCCAGCCAGAAACAGATGCTCGTCAAAGTCGACGACCGGCACAAGCAGGCCGAGCAGGCCCTTCTGCGCTCCCAACGAGTCATCCTTATTCTGCTTGACAGCCGCGCTGACGATGACAAGGTCTTTGGCGCGCGTGGCGGCCACATACAGCAGGCGGCGCGCTTCGGCGTCTCCACGTGCTTTGTCCAACTCCCCCGCGCAGCCAAAGGCGAAGCTCTGTGGCGTCTTCTTGTTATTCTGTTCAGCCCCCTCGCCCGCACTGTGCAGCCGCGCAGTGAGGCCAAGCGCTTCGTCCAACATCAGCTCTGGCGCGCCACCACGGGGCGAACGACCGGCGTCGGCCACAAACACCACCGGAAACTCCAGCCCCTTGGCGGCGTGGATGGTCATCAGCCGCACTGCGCCGGTTACATCGACGACCGCTTCGCCCTCGCGGGTTTCGCGTTCGGTGAGGTCGCCCAGCAGTTCGAGGAACGCGCCCAGCGACAGCGTGCCCGCCTCGGCTGCCTTACTCACCAGCTTGTCAATGTTGCCGCGCCGCCGCGCACCATCGGGTAGTGCGCTCAATACGGCCCGATAACCCGTGGATGACAGCGCCGCTTCGATCAGGTCGGACAGCGGCACGCGCCCGGCGTCGTCGCGCAGGCTGGTGAGCACGCTATATGCAAAAACGGCGGCTTCGCGTTCAGTTTGCGGGAAATGCGGCAGTTCACCATCCGAAGCTCGCGCCAGCGCCTCCCACAGCTGGGAAATCTGTCCAGCGCCATCTTTCAGACGCAGCGCCAGCAGCGCATCGTCACTGAGCGCAAACATGGGCGAACGCAACGCCGTGGCGAGGCTTAAGGCATCGTCTGGCCGGTAGAGCGCGCGCAGCAGCGCCAGCACGTCCCACACTTCCTGCCGGTCGTAATAGCCGCGCCCACCCACCGTGACGTAGGGGATGCCGGCCTCTTTCAGCGCCTCTTCATACACGGGCATACTGGCGGTGGCACGAAACAGCAGCGTGATGTCGCTGTAGTCGCGGCCTGCGTCCGCCAGCGCCTGAATACGCTCGGCGATGGCAGCGGCTTCGCGGGCACGGCCAGTATCGTCGTCATCGGTCGCGTTCGCCTTGTCTGCAAACAGGAATTCGAGCGCGGGGGGCTGTCCGGCCGAGGTTTCGCGGTGCGCATCCATCAAGTCGTCAGCGCTGAAGGCCGTCTGATAGGCGGACGCGGGGTGCGCCGCATCGCGCACCAGCAGCGCTTCGAACAGTCCGTTGAACTGCGCCACCAACTGGCTGTGCGTGCGGAACGAGCGCGCCAGCGCGAAGGTTGCGCCGCCGGCCTCCTCAATCTCGCGCCGTGCCCGCTCGAACACACGCGCATCGGCCCCGCGAAAGCCATAAATGCTCTGTTTGGGGTCGCCCACCAGAAACAGCGCGCCGGGCCGGGCGGGGTTCGCCAGCCGCTGAATAATCTGCCACTGCGTCTCGCTGGTATCCTGAAACTCGTCCACCATCACATGGCGAAACTCCGCGCCATCATAGCGGGCGCGCACAGTTGGCTTGCGCAGCAGCGCCAGCGCCATCCGTTCCAGATCGTCAAAATCAACTGCGCCGCGCGCCAATTTCAGTTCCGCGTAGCGCGCCTGTGCCCGGCCAATCAGCGTGTGCCAGCAACGCACGAGTTCGGCGGCACGCGCATCCGGGCTGTGCGGATCGTCAGAGACCGGCGAACCCAACCACGCCTGCGCCAGCCCCACAAGCTCACGCACGGCCTTCAGGCGGGCGCTGGACTCCGCTAACTCGTCCTCGCCCCACGCCTTGCGCGAACCCCCGTGCAGATTGATGGCGGACAGCCGCGCAAGGCAATCCGGCCAGTTGCCGGGCGCATCAGCCAGTTCATCACGGGCAGCGCAGGCATCCTGCCATACCAGCCAGCGCTTATCCTCCGGCGGCAGTTCAGGGGGCGGTGACCAGTTCAGTTGTTCGCTCAACCCAGCAATCAGGCCCGGGCGCATGCGCTCCCACAAAGCCGCCTGTGCCTGCGCCCAATGGCCGAGCAGATCACCGGGCAATTCGGGCACGGCCCACGGTATAGCCGAGCGCAATTGATCGAGTACGATGTCGGCGCTGGTTTCCGCAAATACAGCCAGCGCCGGGTCGTCGTGGGCGGTGGCGCGCAGCGCATCTTCGACCGCGTCGTCGGCCAGCGACCGACTTTGCACTTCGTCCAGCACCTCAAAGGCTGGATCAAGCCCGCCCTCGACTTCCGCCGCGTTGGCGCGCAGCAAGGCCGCCGCCAGCGCGTGAATGGTACTAATGCGCGCGCCGTCGAAGGCCGCCAGATGGCGCGCCCAACGCAGGCGCTCCTCAGCGTTTTCAGCCACCGCCAAACACTCATTCAAGCGGTCGCGCACGCGGGCGCGCATCTCCTGCGCCGCCTTGATGGTGAAGGTGATAGCGACGATTTGGCTGACGGACTCGATGCCGGACTGGGCAGGATTGGCCAGCAGCGTGACGAAACGCTCGACCAGCACGGCCGTTTTGCCCGAGCCTGCGCCAGCGTTGACCAGCAGGTTGCGGTCGAGCGTGGTGAAGGCCGCGATCTGCGCCTTGGTGAAGGTCTTTGTCGTGCTCACTGCGCGACCTCCCCGCGTGGCTTGCGCCGAGGCATGACTGCCATGCGGCACAGCGCCTGATAGTCGCAGTAACGGCTGCAGCGGCCGTCCTCCATGCCGTTCGGCTCGACCGAGAAATCGCCTGCCTGCGCCTCGGTGATTCGCTCCACGATCTTCTCGGTGCCGCGTGCCGATCACCTCAGCACCCGCAGCCGTATCCAGCCACAGCGCGCCGCTGGCCGCCTGGTTGGTGATGTGCCAGAAGAAGCCACCGGCCGCGCCCTCGGGCTGCTGCGCCCGCAGCGCCAGTAGATAGATCATCATCTGGAAATTGCGGCCGCGCGTCGTTTCCGCCGCGCCAATCGCTTTCGTGCCCGATTTGTAATCGACCACCAGCCAGCGATCCCCCTGCTGATCGATGCGGTCGATGATGCCGCGCACGCGCACCGGGCGGCCGTCGTCCAGCGTGAGCAGGTTTGCCGCGTCGTAGGTCGCTTCGAGGAACATCACCCGCCGCTCGCCCGCGCCATCTCCCGGCGCATCCTGCTGCTGCTTGCTCACTACACCGCCCTCAAAATCAGCGCGCACGAGATCGGCCGCGCGCTGGCGTATCAACCGCTGTTCCTGTACCCAGCCGGGTCGTGGGCGGAAGCCAAGTTCAGCGGGGGCCTGCGCAAAGGCGCGATCCGCTTCTTCATCCAGCAGCACCAGCGCGCGTTCAGCGTTCGCAGCGATTAGGGTCAAACCCTCGTCTCGAATACGGACATAGGTGCGTTCGAGCAGGTGGTGGTAGAGTGTGCCGCGTTGAAGCACATCCAGGCCTGCTTGCGGCGGTTCGAGCGGCTTGAGGTCGAGCAGACGATTGCTGAAAAAGCGAAAGCCGCACTCGCCCAGTTGGTTCAACTGCGAGGCGCTCCAGGCATAGTCCGGGCCGAAGCGCTGCGCCAGATGCGCGACCAGGCCGCCATCGGCCAGCCTGCCGCTATGCGAATCATAGGGCGAACGGCGCGACAGGCGGCCCGCTTCGACTGCGTACGCCCCGCCCAGCCGCGCCCAGGCAGCCGGATTGGCCCGCGCCAGCCAACCCGCCAACGCGCCTTCCAGCGGCGGCAGATCACTTCCGGTGCAAATGGCTACAGCCAGCGCCGCTTCATCTATGGTCGCGGTCTCGGTGGGCGGCGTGACTGCACCGACCTTGAGCTTCGTCATCGGCGGCTCATCAAACGCAGCGGCCGCACTGCGCCACAAGGCGCTGTCAATCCATTCCGCGCCGTCGCGCAGTGCCGGGCGCGACAAAACCAGCGTTTTTCCCGCCAGCCCGGCCAGTTCGTAGAACAGACCGGCATCATCGCTGCGTTCGGCGCGCAGCGGCACGGGCAGCCCACGGTCGCGCAGAGCCTGGCGTTCGCTTTCGAGCAACAGCGGGTCTTCAGGCACGGGCGCGGGGAAAATGCTTTCGCTCAGGCCGAGAATGAACACATGCTTGTGCGGCATGCCGCGCGCATCACTCACGGTGGTCGCCAGCACGCGGCCATCGCGGCCCTGCGCGTCATCGAGCGTTACGCTGGCAATCTCACGGCGCAAATCAGCCAGAAACTCGGCGCGCGTCATTTGGTCACTGGCGACGACGCCCATGCCCGCCAGCATCACCGACGAGGCACGCAGCCCGCGCAGGACGCCTTTCAGCGCATTGAGCGCCTTCAAGTCGCGCGCCATGCGCTCGGCGTCCGCATCGGCGCGCACCGCCGCCAGCAGGCCGAGCGTGTAGGCTGGCACTTCCGGCTCGTCGCTGTCTTCGCCCGGCTGTGTTTCGCGTTCGTCCGGCCCGATCAGACGGTCAATCTGCGCGGTGTAGTCCGCGACGCGCGCCACGGGCGCAAGTTCGAGCGCGTCAAACAGGCGCTCCAGCGCGGCGGACACTGCGTGAACTGTTTCCGTGGGCGCGGCCGGAGCATCGGTTTCGGCTTCGTCCTCGTCCTGCGGCGGCTTGCGCCCCTCGGCCAGCGCAGACAGTGCGCTTCGCCACTCGTCGCGGCCGCTGATGACGAACCAGGCGCGCGCGGCCTGGTCCAACATCCGCAAGCCATCATCCGGCAAACCGGGCACGCATAAGTAGGGCGTCTCCAGCGCATCGAGCACGCTCTGGCGGCGAAAGTCCGCTTCAGGCAGCGCCAGCGCGCGCAGCAGCGCCGCCACCGCAGGATTTTCGCCCAGGGGCGCGCCCTGATGCAGCGCCAACGGCAGCCCGTAGCGGCGGCCAAAACTGCGCAGGTGCGGCCCATAGCGGCCCCAGTCGCGCGTGGCGATCAGGATGTCGTCTGGCAGGCAGGCCGTGCCCACCCCGGCCTCGCCCAGCAGTAGCGCCTTGACGCGGCGCAGGACGGCCGCCGTTTCCGCTGCCGGATCGGGTGCTTCGAGGAAGCTGACGCCCGGCGCAATCAATGCCTCGGGGGCAATGGCACAGGCGGCAGCGCGTTCCGGAAGCGGCGACCAGAGCCTGGCTCACCAAATGGCGAATCGTGCGGCGGGCAGGTTCGGTTTCTGCGGGTGCGGACAGCCGTTCAATAGTCAGATCACCATTATCGGGGCCATCTTCAGGCAAGCCCTGCGCAGCGCGATAGGCCCGCAGCAGCCGTTCGAGCGCCAGCGTGAAACGACTGAAGCCCGCCGCCTCGGAGCCCGGCCCCTCAGGCACCGTCAGTGAGACGGTCGCGCTGGCGGCGCGGCGGCTCAGTTCCGCGATCAGCGCGGCGTGCAGCGGGTTGAACTGGTCGAAGCCGTCCACCAGCAGCCAGTCCACATCCACTGCCAGCGCGGGCTGCTGGCGCAGGCATTCGAGTGCAAACACGCCCAGCCCTTCGCGGTCGAGCAGGTTCAAATCGATCAGCCGCGCCTGATAGTGCGCATAGATGGCCGCCAGTTCAGTCAGCTTGGCGTTTTCGCCCGCGCTAGCCGCGAGCTGCGCCGGCGTAATCTGCCACTGCTTCAGCTCGTCGATGAAGCCGCCGATCACATCGACAAAGCCGGGCAGCGGCCGGAAAATCGCGCCCGGCATGTTCCAGCGTTCGCGCAGCACTTCACGCAGCAATGCGGCGCGCGGGGCGCTGTGCAGCACCCGCTGCGGCTGGCCCGCCGCCTGCGTGAGGTGCTCATAAAGCATGTGAAAGTTGAAGGTGGTGAGATTGAGATAGCCACGCTCTGGCGCGAGCAGGCGGCCCCGCAAGGCGATGATCTGCCGTTCGGTTGCCATCAAGGCCCAGACCGCCGCCAGCGGCTGCTCCCGTTTCAAGTGCCGGAGCGTGTCGAGCGCGCGGCCGGTTTTGCCCGAGCCGACTGGCCCGATGACTAGGTTCAGGCCCATACGCTCACTGGAACAGCAGCTTGACGATTTGCTGCGCGCGCGCGGCGTCGATGCGATCCTGCGTGAGATAGTATGTGCTCAATGCGGGCACCAGTTGCGACAGCGGGGCAGACGGCAGCGCGGGATCACGGAAGGACAACTGCACCTGCGGCACATCACGGGTGAAGACGATGCCGCCAAAGATCGGCGTGTTGGGCAGGCCGTTGCCCGTCAGGTATTGATCGAGCTTACGCATATCGGCGAAGCACTCGGCGGTCGGCTTGATCGAAGCGGGCTTCCACGCGCCCGGCCCTCGGCCTGGGTCGGCCTCCAGCCAGTTCGCGCCTTCGTTGTAGAAGACGCCGGTCTGGTCAAGGATGCGCAGGACGAGCGCGCCCGGAGGCCCCACCAGCACCGCGTCGATGTAGCCCACACCGCGCCGGTTGACGCTGCGCACATAGGTGAAGCGGTCGTCGAGAGCGCCGCCGAGCACCCGCGCCACCTGCTGCGCCAGATTATTATCTGAACGGTAGGTGAAGGCGCGCACCATCAACGCGGCGGCAATGATTACCGCCACGATGCCCACACCAATCAATCCGGTGCGCAGCAGCGAGTGCAGCGTGAAACCGGGATTGTTCGGCCCTGCCAGTGGCACCGCGAACAGGAATACGCCAAACGCGATCAGGAAGATGCCGGTCGCGCCGATGGCAAAGGCGAGCGTGCGTTCCTGGGTAGCGCGGCGTGAAAGCGCGCGAACGGGCGTCGTGTTCCGCATCGGTCTCAGTCGTCTCCAGTCTTGGGTTCGGCAGGCAGGCCGGATTCAGTAGTTGCAGGCTGGGTGTCGGCGTCCGCCTGTTTGAGCCGCGGCAAATCCTGCGTCTGTTCGCGCGTAATCGACTCGTCCTCATCCATTTCGGGCAGCACCGGCGGGCGTGGCGCGGTTCCGGGCCGGCGTGGAAAGCCAAAGACGCTAGTTCTGCCTGGCGTGGGAGCGGGCGGCGGCTTAGGCTCGGTTTTGGTCACAGCGGGCAGCAGCGGCGCGGTGGGTGACTCGGCAGGCGCAGGCGGGCGGCGCGCTTCGATGACGGCTTCCAGGCGGCGGCGAAACTCGGCCGGGCGTGGCAGCGGCTTGAGGATAAGGTCGTCTGCACCCGCACGCGCGATACATTCGCGTTGTTCGGCTTCGGCCAGCACATAGGCCGTGATCAGCACAATGGCGATGTGCTTGAGCCGGGGGCTTTTCCGAAGGCGTGCGCCCACATCTACCCCGTCGTACTGGCCGGGCAACCGAATGTCGATGACGGCCAGTTCGGGCAGCTCGCCTTTGAACTTGCCGCTATCCACGTCCTGAATATAGGCAATCGCCTCCTCACCGTCGTTATAGGCGATGCCTTCTACACCCCACATCTGAAACATGGTGTGGAGTACATCATAAATCGAAGGTTCGTCCTCAACTACCAGCCAGGAACGCACGGCGACGTACTCCTCAAAGCTGGCCTCATGCCAACCTTTTCCGTACCGTAGTATTATAGTTTTCCTACGCAGTTTCGGCAAAGTCTGAACCCTTGAAACGGAGTTCAGGCGATATACTGCACAAGTAGGCAAATCGAATCCTAACCCTCGTGGAGGCCCGCGTTGACCTGGCTGGTTGCCGAAGATGAAGCCGATATCCGCGTTTTGATTACCACCATGATTCAGGTGTGGGGTCACAGCGCGGTTGCCTATGAAAACGGCCAAAAGGTGTGGGACTGGCTGGACAAGCTGGACGCAGACGATTCGGCTGCGCCGGATCTCGTGCTGATGGACATCCGCATGCCGGGCAAAAAGGGCAACGAACTTGCAGCTCGCATGAGCGCCCTGCCTGCCTTCGCGCGCACGCCGATTATCCTGATGACGGC
This sequence comes from uncultured Chloroflexia bacterium, assembly GCA_963841085.1. Taxonomy (GTDB): domain Bacteria; phylum Chloroflexota; class Anaerolineae; order Aggregatilineales; family Phototrophicaceae; genus Flexifilum. The sequence goes on from CAWJBF010000001.1 coordinate 42,431, forward strand.
CTTCACGATGAACGACGCCGAGCGCAAGGAAATGATCGAGCGCGACGGCGTTGACCGCATCATCCAGAAGCCGCTGCCCGAGTTCGAGCAGTTGCGTAAACTGCTGCATGACGCTATCGAAGACAAGAAGGTTGCCCCTGCGCCACCCGTTTCAGACGACACGAAAGCGGGCGATATGCAAGCAGGCGAACCGAAATCGGACGACCCGAAGCCTGTGGCGAAGGCCATTCAACCCGAAACCATCAGCGCGAAGCCCGAAGCCGATCGACCGGAGCAAATCGAAGACTCGAAAGCGAGCGTGCCGAAAAGCCTATGAGCGCAACCCCACCCCCGCCCGACGCGCGCGATGTGAGCGGCGCGATTGAAGGCGTCGACCAGCTTGGCGAAGCCTCCGAGCAGTTTTTCTCGCGCATGTATCGCAGTTTTGCGCGCCGAAAACCGGCCGCGCCCGTTCCGGCCAGCACCGCATTCGCTATCGAACGCCTGTTGTCCGAACGTGAAGCCGAAATCTCGCGCCTGTCGGCCGTGCTCGCCACGATTGACGAAGGCGTGATCATGCAGGACACCGAGGGCCGGCTCGTGCTCATGAACGAGGCCGCGCGCACGCTGATGGGCGGCACCAAAGCCTTCTGGGAAAGCGAACTAGGGATGCTGTTCACCGGCGCGCAGGACAGCGAAACGCTCGACGCGCAGATTTCGCCGCTGTCCGAGCCAACCCGAGTACAGATCAACAATCGCATCATCGGCGCGCAGGTGGCCGCCGTCGCCGACGAGGAAGGCCAACGCCTCGGCACGCTGATCGTGCTGCGCGACGTCACCCGCGAAGCCCTGTCGGACCGGCTCAAGGAGCAGTTCATCACGGCGGTTTCGCACGAACTGCGCACGCCGATGACGGTCATCAAGGGCATCAGCGAAATCATGCTCGAACAGCCCGACGATGCGCGTCCCAACCGCAAGCTGCTGGAAACACTCAGCCGCAACGTGGATGTGCTCGACCGCATGATCGCCGAACTGCTCGATATTTCAGAAATCAGTGCCGATCACTTCATCGTCCGCGCCGACCCGCTCGATCTGGAAGAGCTGCTGTGGTCGACGGTGATGAGCGTGGGGGCCGACGTGCGCCGCGCCGGTTTGGATGTGTCGGTCATGCTGCGCAACGCCGACGCGCTGACGATTCGCGGCGACGCGCAGCGGCTGCGCTGGGCGCTGGGCCATCTGCTGCAAAATGCCCATCGCTACACCGAGCCGGGCGGTCATATTCTGCTCACGGCCAGCCGCAGCGATGACGAGCAAATCTCGATTCAGGTGGTCGATACCGGCGTCGGCATTTCCGACCGCGACCTGCCGCACATCTTCGAGCGCTTCTATCGCGGTGAGGCGCGCAGCCCGGCGGGCAAGCTGATCGACCCGCGCGGACTGGGCCAGGGGCTGTTCATCGCGCACAAGGTCATTGAGGCGCATGGTGGCTACCTGACGGTGCGCAGCCAGCCCGGCGAAGGTAGCATTTTCACGCTGGTGCTGCCCACGGCGTAGAAAAAAGAGCGTTTGAACCGCCAAAGTAGAGTTGAGTCCATGTTTTGAAATAAGGCGATTGGTGAATCGCCGCAGGCTGAAGCCGTGCAGCCGGAGCCGCGCTGGCTGAAGCCAGCTTCAAAAGCTCCATTCACGGTTCGCAGCTCCAGCCTAATGGCTTTAGCCTCATCAGAGTTTCTTCAGCGGATTGAATGCGCTTGCGGCCGGATTGTCATCCGCTGCGGCGACCAGCACCTTAAGTGATTCACACATCGGGTCTATTTTCAGTGCTATTACATCAACGGACAGACGGACAGAATCGAAGTTAAGAGACAGACACTGAGGGAAAAAAGAACAGGACAACCGGACAGAATCAGGACAATCGGTGCGCTGCGCGCGGGATCGCTGTTGGGCGGATCGCGCAAACACGACACCGGGCGCATGCTCAGCCTAGCACACGGCCGCTGAGAACGGGCGGAGAAGTGGTGGCCGGGATGGACGCAGGGCGGGGGCGGAAAGCGGCGGGGAGAATGGTTCAATTTGTCTACCTGACTGACCTTTTGCGGTTCATCTGCGTCTCCTAATCCCCCGCCTTTTGGCAACCCACTGCAAGCGGCGCTAGAATGGCTATCCAGAAAGTCAATCCCGATTGGACTATCCCGAGGGAAAAGACCGTGTCCCCAATAGGTGCATTCACCTTTGTTCTTCACAGCCATCTCCCGTATGCGCGTTTAGCTGGCCGCTGGCCGCACGGCGAGGAGTGGATCCACGAAGCCACAGCGGAAACCTATGTCCCGCTGCTGTCGGTACTGTATGACCTGCGCGAAGAAGGCGTACCATTCCGCATTACCATTGGCGTGACGCCTATTCTCGCCGAGCAATTGGCCGACCCCGACATTAAAGACCACTTTGACCAGTACATAGAAGAACGCATTGAATCGGCCAGTGAAGATATTGAGTTTTTCTCGGCGGGTGAACATGCCGATGAACACGCTCGTTTCCTCGCCGAGTGGTACGTGGCCTGGTTCGAGCGCATCAAGCGCGACTACGATCAGCGCTTCAACCGCGATCTGATTGGCGCGCTCAAGCTATTGCAGGATGAAGGCTATATCGAGATCACCACGAGCGCCGCCACGCACGCCTATCTGCCGCTGGTGGGCCGCGACAGCACGATTCACGGCCAGCTTGCGACCGGCAAACGTTCATACGAGCGTATGTTTGGCCGCGCGCCGCGCGGCATCTGGCTGCCAGAATGCGCCTATCGCCCCGCCTACATCACCGACACCGGCCGCCGCCGCCCGGGCATCGAGTATTTCCTCGCCGAAGAGCAGATCAAGGTGTTCTTCTCGGAAACACACACTGTCACCGGCGGCGCGCCAGTCGGCGTGGCTGGCGGCGACGTGATCGGGCCATACGGGGCGGTCAAACGCCGCTATGTAATACCCGCGTCGAAGCAGCCGGTACATCCCGAGCGCCCGGTGACCACGTTCCAGGCCTACTATGTGGCCGACACCACCTACTTCCCGGAGGAAGAGCGGCATTCGGGCGTCGTCGTTTTGGCGCGCAACAACCGCGCCGGCCAGCAGGTGTGGAGCGCCGCCTGGGGCTACCCTGGCGATTTCGACTACCGCGAGTTCCACCGCAAGGCCAGCACCAGCGGCATTCAGTACTGGCGCATCAGCGGGCAGGAAGTCGATCTCGGCCACAAAGACTGGTATCACCCGGACTGGGCCGCCTATAAGGTTGACCAACACGCCGAGCATTTCGCTCATCTCGTGGCCGATCAAATCCGCCATTACCACAATGAGACCGGCAAGTTCGGAATCGTCTCCACCCACTACGACACCGAGTTGTTTGGTCACTGGTGGTTCGAGGGCGTGGATTGGCTGGGCAAAGTGCTGCGTCATCTCGCACGCAACAGCGAAGTCGAGCTCACCACAGCCTCTGCCTTCGTCCAATCGCACCCGCCAGCCGAAGTGCTGGTTCTGCCGGAAAGCTCGTGGGGCGCGGGCGGCAACCACTTCGTGTGGGACAACAACGAAACTCACTGGATGTGGCAACCGATCCACGAGGCCGAAGCGCGCATGGAAGCGCTGGCAGACAAGTACACCGATCCGTCGCCGGACGAGCGCAAGGTGCTGAATCAAATCGCCCGCGAAGTCGTGCTGCTTGAAAGCTCGGACTGGCCCTTCCTCGTGACCACCGGCCAGGCGCGTGAATATGCGATTCAGCGCTTCAGCCAGCACCTCGAACGCTTCAACAAGCTCGCCAACAATCTGGAGTCCGGCCTGACGGATACCGAACTGGCTGAAGAGCTGTATGAAACCGACAAGGTGTTTCCGGATATGGACTACACCGACTTCCGAACCGTGGTCGTGCCTCCCAAGCCGGTTTCATAGCGAAGCAAGCGGGCCGGCGCGCAGACAGTTTGGTCGCACCGGCCCGCTTAATTTGTCCTCTGCCGGGAGTGCTGCCACATGAACATCCTGTTCGTCACCGCCGAAATGGAGCCATTCGCCAAGGTGGGCGGATTGGCCGACGTGGTGGGCGCGCTGCCCGCCGCGCTGCGCGAGGCAGGTGATGACGCGCGCGTGATCATGCCGCTCTACGGCACGATCAATACCGGCAAATACGCTATCAACTACCAATTCAGCTTTCAACTGCCGCGCCGCAACGGTACGGCCGAAGTGCATGTCTTCAGCACCGTCCAGCGCGGCGTGCCGGTCTACTTCCTGAAAAGCTGGCCGTTCTTTGGCGATGAACACGAGGTGTATACCGACTGGGACTGGGACTCGCCGCGTTTCATCTTCTTCTCGCAGGCGGCGCTGGCCGCTGCGGACGAACTGCACGCACGCGAAAAATGGTTCCCTGATATCGTGCACGCCAACGACTGGCACACTGGCATCGTGCCGTTTTTGGTGGCCGACCGGCGTGGCTGGCGCGCGGACTGGCAGCATATGGGCACGATGATCACGCTGCATAATACGGCCTATCAGGGTGAGCACCTGGGCGGCTGGCTGTACGATGCGGGCGTGCCGGGCCGGCACCACTGGATGCTGGACTGGCGCGGCCTAAACAACAATGCCCTCGCCATCGGCATCGCCTACAGTGACATAGTCACGACCGTCAGCCCGCGCTACGCCATCGAAATCCAGTACCCCGATCTGGGCTTCGGCCTCGACGGGCTGCTGCGTGACCGGGGCACCGATCTGCACGGCATCCTCAACGGCCTCGACCTGACACAGTTCAACCCCGCCACCGACCCGCACATCGCCAGCAACTTCAATGCTGATAATTTCCAAATTCAGCGCCCTGCGAACAAGATCGAGCTTCAGCGCGAGATGGGCCTGCCCGAACGCCTTGATGTGCCTGTGATTGGCATTGTGTCGCGGCTCGTGTTCCAGAAAGGCATCGACCTGGTCATTCCGGCCATGCGCCGCCTGCTGGCCGGCCACGATGTGCAATTCGTGGCATTGGGCGCAGGCGAACCGGCGCTCAATGAGGCCTTGTGGCAGCTGGGAAGCGACTTTAGCTGGAAAGCGCGCGTGTCGATTGGCTACAACGCCGCCGTTGCCGAGCATATTTACGCCGGATGCGACCTGTTCCTTATGCCCAGCCGCTTCGAACCGTGCGGCATCGGCCAGATGATCGCCATGCGCTACGGCGCGCTGCCGCTGGTGCGCGAAACCGGCGGACTGGCCGACACCGTTGAGAACTACGACGGCGGCCCGGGAAACTACGGAACTGGCTTCGCGTTCCTGTGGGAAGAAGCCGACGCGCTCTACAATACGATGGTGTGGGCGCTCGAAACCTACAGCAATCGCCGCGACGCATGGCTGCAAATGCAGGAGCGCGCCATGCATCGCGATTTTAGTTGGACGGTGAGCGCAGCCCGCTATCAGGCGTTATACGCCGAAGCCAGCGCGCGCCATGCCCCGGAAGGAGGCCAATCATGATCATTCGACGCGATGAGCCACAGGATATCGAACGCATTGTGCCCGATGTGAAAGTTTCCGTGAATATCAACGAAGCGATGGGGGTGCTGTTCCTGGGTGTTACTGCCCTGCTGCTCGTCGTCGTGTTGGCTGTTGTCGTCATTCGCCTGAGTGGACGCCGCAGCGACTGAGCGCCGCGCGCCGCCTGAAGAGAGGACAAGCTCATGAAAGTGAAAGCGATTATCCTGGCAGGCGGTGAAGGCACCCGCCTCGCGACCCTCACCGGCAAACGCGCCAAACCAGCCGTGCCATTCGCGGGCAAGTACCGCATCATCGACTTCACGCTGTCGAACTGCGTCAATTCCAACATCTTCGATGTGCTGATTCTCACGCAGTACCGTCCGCACTCGCTCAACGACCACATTGAGCGCGGCCGCCCGTGGGACCTCGACCGGTCGTTCACTGGTGGCGTGCAGATTTTGCAGCCGTACAAGGGCCGCTTCGACACGGACTGGTACATGGGCACGGCCGATGCCGTCACGCAGAATCTCAATTTCGTGCGCCGCGGCCGGCCCGAATACGTGCTGATTCTCTCGGGCGATCACATCTACGAGATGGACTACGATGTACTCATCAACTATCACCGCGAGAAAAAGGCCGACATGACGGTGTGCGTCATCAGTGTGCCGATGGACGAAGCCAGCCGCTACGGCATCCTCGACGTAGACGACGACTTCCGCGTGCGCAACTTCGTCGAGAAGCCGGCCAAACCGCCGAGCAATCTCGCCAGCATGGGCGTGTACGTCTTCAGCTATAACGCGCTGGAGCAGTTGCTCAAGGACGACCGCGACAACAAGGCGTCCAATCACGACTTCGGCAAAGATATCATCCCGCGCATGGTGTCGGAAAAGATGGACGTCTTTGCGTATCCATTCGGCGGCTACTGGATCGACGTGGGAACGATTGACGCCTACTGGGAAGCGCACATGGACTTGCTGGCGTCGCCGCCGTCGCTCAACCTGAACGACCGCACGTGGGTCATTCACACCAAGAGTGAGGAACGCGCCCCGGTCCATATCGCCGCCGGCGCGACTATCCGCAACAGCCTGATCACCAACGGCGCGATCGTCAGTGAAGGCGCGCTGGTGGAACGATCGATTCTGTCTCCGGGAGCGTTCGTCGGGCCGAACGCGATTGTGCGCGAGAGTATCGTCCTGACCGACGCCTACATCGAGGCCGGTGCGGTGGTGGAGCGCACCATTCTCGACAAGCTCACGATCGTTGGCCATAACGCGCGCGTTGGCACGCTACCCAAAGTGGGCGAGTTCGGCATCACTTGTGTGGGCAAGAACGCGGTCATACCAGCCGGCTATACCATCGGCTACGGCAGCATCCTGGGCGTCGACTTGCGCGAGGAAGACTACGGCGCGTACGCGGCCGACAAGATCGTGCCGCCCAATACCAACGTGGGTTATATCGGCAAGCGGTAGGCGCTTTAACTCCTAAATGCAAAGTGGGGCGGTGCTTTCACAGGCCCGCCCCGCTTTGCTTTCGCCGCTACGTTTAGCCTATGGCGGTCGTACGCAGAACGCCTGAGGCTGAAGCCATCAGGCTATATCTGCGCCCCGTGAACGAGGCTTTTGGGCGTATTTCTCCGCGGGTTGGCGAAGCTGTTGCTTCACGCCGCCAGGGGATAAATCCCCTGTCTGGAAAACCCACGTCCGCTGAAGGGACTGAGCAAAGAGTCCCTTCAGCGGACGTGTCGTTTCCTGCGGCCGGACTTTAGCCGGCCGAAATGCCAAACATTGCAGGCGCTGACGACGCATTTCTCGTTCACCCTGCACTTTCAACTTTGGGCTTTCAACTTTCAACTGTTCTACCTATACCTTCACGATGGAGTTGTCGCCGCTGTAGGGGTTGGGCACGTAGGCATCCGCGTCCCACTCGTTGTGCCACTCGCTGCCGTTGACCAGATAACGGAATTCGTAGTCCTGGCCCTGCACCAGCTCAAGCGTCAGGCTAAAACTGCCGTCCTTCTGCCGCTTCATCGGCATGTCTGTTTCCGACCAGTCGTTGAATGCACCCACCAGATAGACGGTCTCCGCTTCCAGCGAAGCGGGAAAGGTGAACGTGACTTTAGCCGTGTCTTTGGACTTGGAATACTTCTTCTCCAGCATGGAACACTTCGCCCTTGGCTGTACGAATGTCAAGCGAAGTCTAGCACGGGCAGCGTGAGGGCGTCCAGATCAACAGGTTAAATTCCGGAGTCCTCTCCCCACAGCCGCTATCCATCCTGTATACTGCTTGCGCCGCATGGCCCGCGCTAACCCGCCTGCGTCGTGCTATTGTGCCCGTACAAACAAGGAGCCTTGCGCTCATGGTTAAGCCTGTCGCCACCGTCAGTGTCGTTCCCAAGCTGCCCGCCGCCCTCCAACGCATCGAAGAACTCGCCTACAATCTATGGTGGGCCTGGAATCAAGAAGCCGTCGTCCTGTTCCGCCGCATGGACCGTGACCTGTGGATCAGCACCGGCCACAATCCGGTGATGATGCTCGGCCGGATTTCCCAATCACGGCTGGAGGAACTGTGTAAGGACGGCGCGTTCATGTCGCAATATCGCCGCGTGCTGGACGATTTCGACGCCTACATGAAGCCCGCCTCGCCCACCTGGTACCAGCAGCAGTATGGCGATGCCCCCCCCCCGCGCATCGCCTATTTCTCGATGGAATTTGGCATCACCGAGTCGCTGCAGAATTACTCCGGCGGCCTGGGCATCCTCAGCGGCGATCATCTCAAGAGCGCCAGTGACCTGGGCGTGCCGCTGGTGGGCGTGGGCCTGCTCTATCAGGAAGGCTACTTCCGCCAGTACCTGAACAATGACGGCTTCCAGCAAGAGCTGTATCCTATCAACGACTACAGTAATATGCCGGTGACGGTCGTTACCACCGCCGACGGGTCTCCCCTTAAGGTGAAAGTCTTGTTGGCGGGCCAGCCCATTTTTGGCCTGGTACACCGCGTGCAGGTGGGGCGCATTTCGCTGTTCCTGCTCGACACCAATGTTCCCGACAATCCCGCCGAAGTGCGCAACCTCACCGACCGCCTCTATGGCGGCGACCGTCGCACGCGCATTCAGCAGGAAATCCTGATGGGCATTGGTGGTATTCGCGCGCTTGAAGCGATGGACTTGCGCCCCGATATTGTCCACATGAACGAAGGCCATTCCGCCTTCATGGCGCTCGAACGCATTCGTGTGTTCATGCAGGAGCACAAGGTCACCTTCCAGCAAGCGAAAGCGATCACCTCGGCCAGCAGTGTGTTCACGACGCACACGCCTGTGCCAGCCGGACTGGAACGCTTCGGTTTCGACCTGATCGACGAGCACTTCACCGGCTACATGAGCGACGTTGGCCTGTCCCGCGACCAGTTCCTCGACCTCGGGCGCGAGAACATGGGCAGCTACGAACTATTCTCGATGGCGGTGCTGGCGATTAACTGCTCGACCGCCGCCAACGGCGTGGCGGCGCTGCACGGCCGCGTTTCGCGCGATCTGTGGCAGTGGATGTACCCGAAAGTGCCAAGCCGCGAAATTCCGATTGGCTCGGTCACCAACGGCGTGCATGTGCCCACCTGGATCAGCTACGACATGGCCCGGCTGTTCGACCGCTACCTCGACCCCGCCTGGCGCGGTGAGGAATGGCGCGCAGACATCTGGGCCGAAGTCGGGAATATCCCTGACGCTGAACTGTGGCGTACACATGAACTGCGGCGCGAAAGGCTGGTGGTGTTTGCGCGCAACCGCCTGATCAAGCAGTTCCAGCGCCGTGGCGCAGCCCCGTCTGAATTGAAAGCGGCTGAAGAAGTGCTGCGGCCCGATGCGCTGACGATTGGTTTTGCGCGCCGCTTCGCCACCTACAAGCGCGCCACCCTGATCTTCCGCGATATGGAGCGTCTCACCCAAGATCGTCAATAACGAAGATCGGCCGGTGCAGTTCATCTTCGCCGGCAAGGCGCACCCGCACGACAGCCAGGGCAAGGAATTCATCCGTCAGATCATCCACCTGGCGCGCCGACCCGAATTCCGCAACCGCATCATCTTCCTCGAAGACTACGACATGCACGTGGCGCGCTATCTGGTGCAGGGCGTGGACGTGTGGCTGAACAACCCGCGCCGCCCCAAGGAAGCCAGCGGCACCAGCGGCATGAAGACCATCTACAACGGCGGCCTGAATTTCTCGATACTGGACGGGTGGTGGGACGAAGCCTATGCGGCTGATGTGGGCTGGGCCATCGGCAACGGCGAGGAATACAGCGAGAACGACAGCGAGCAGCAGGATTTCATCGAGAGCGAGGCCATCTACAACATCCTCGAAAACGACATCCTGCCGACCTTCTACGAGCGCGGCCGCGATGCGCTGCCACGCGAATGGGTGGCCATGATGAAGCATGCCTTCGTCAAGCTGGCCCCGTTCTTCAATACCGCGCGCATGGTACAGGAGTACACCAACAGCTACTACATGCCCGTGTATGAGCGCAGTCACAAGCTTGTGACGCCCGATCTCAAGCACGGCATGGCGTACGCGGAATGGCGCAGCCGGCTGGATGCGCTCTGGCAGCAGGTGGAAGTCAAGGAAGTGAAGGTGTCGACCGGCACGGTCACGGTCGATGGGCCGGTGGAAGTGAACGCGAGCGTGCGGCTGGGCAGCCTCACGCCGGACGATGTGACCGTGCAGCTTTACTACGGCCCGCTGAGTTCGAGCGGCGATCTGCGTGACGACGGCCAGTGGGTGACGATGAAGCTGGTGGGCGGTGAGAACGGCGAATACGATTTCACCGGCACCATGACCTATGAGGCCAGCGGTGATCTGGGCCTTTCGGTGCGCGTGCTGCCGTCCAATCCGAACCTGTCATCACCGTTCGAGCCCCGCCTGATTCGCTGGGCGGTCTGAACGTCACCCCCTGACCCCTCTCCGAACACAGGAGAGGGGGAGCGGAGCGCAGGGAGCGCCAGGGAATGGTGCAGTTTAATAAATGAACCCGGAGAAACGGCCTCTGGCTGTGACTGCCATGATTTAGCGATTACACTCCGGCCCTCGCCTGAGGCTGAAGCCATCAGGCTATAGCTGCGCCCGCTGAAGCGGGCTTCAAAAGCCCTGTTCACGGGGAGCAGCCTTAGCCGAATGGCCTCAGCCTGCGGCAAACGAAGCATTTCTCCGCAACCATTTGTTGAAGTGCATAAGTCCCTGTCTGGAAAAAACAAGTCGATCTGAAGGGACACAAAACCAGTCCCTTCAGATCGACTTGTCGTTTCCTGCGGCCGAACTTCAGTCCGCCGCAGTACCTTTCAGAGAATCAGCTTGTTTCCCTCACCCGCTGCGGATCAGCCGTGGAAGTTCGCGCAGCTTGGGCGACTTGCCCGCCAGCAGCACCTGCATGCGGAACACCCGGCCTGCCATCCAGATCATGCCCGCACCCGTGAGCGCCAGCAGCGTGATGCTCACAAACAACTGCCACGCCGGCACTTCCGAAATAAGCAGCCGCATCGACATGGCCAGCGGCGACGTGAGCGGGAACAGGCTTAATCCCACGGCCAGGCCGCCGCTCGGGTCCTGCACGAATACGGTGATGAACATCAGCGGAATGACCGCAGGCAGCGTCATCAGCGCCGCGTACTGCGGGCCCTCGCGCTGACTGTTGGAGATCGCGCCAATCATCCCGTAGAAGCCGGCGAACATCAGATAGGCCAGCACGAAGTAGATCACGAGCAGTGGCAGCGCATCCAGCGGAATCTCAATCTGGGCGACCGATGCCAGCACGTTCACCGCCGTGCCCAATTCCTCGCCACCCGCCAGGCGCAGCGCCATCAGCCCGCCGCCCAGCCAAATCAACAGTTGAAACAGGCCGAGCGATCCGTTGGCGAGAATCTTGCCCGTCAGCAGATCGTTGGAGCGCACCGACGCCAGCAAAATCTCGATCAGCCGCGTTTCCTTCTCCTCGATCACGCTTTGCATCAGGTAGCCGTTGGTCACAAACAGGCTGATCAGCAGCGCAAGCGCCAGCAGGTAAATGACGATGAACGCGCCGCCGAACTCCTCAATCCCGCCGCTGCCCGCGCCAGTGGTGAGGCTGACGTTGGTTTCCTGAATGTTCGACGGCTGCAGCAGGCGGTTGACCACCTGCGGATCCATCTCCTGCGCAAGCGCATGAATGATGACATTTTGGACAGGCTGACCGGTGACCTGGTTGAGATTCATGCCAGGCAGCACCAGCGTGACCCTGCCCGTGTCCATGTAGTCAGCCGGAATTACGTAAAAACCGTCGATCTCGCCCGCGTTCAACGCAGCGGCTGGCGGCTTCGGCATCGGCAAACACCGTCAAGTTGTCGACCGGCTGCACCACGGGCGCGAACTGGCCGGTTTCATCCACCAGCCCGGCCACGCCGATGCTCGAATTGCCGACCTGTTCCATCGCCTGCGACAGCATCTGCGACGTGTTGAATGCCGGCAGCGAACCTGCGAAGCGAATACCAAGGACCAGCAGGATACCGGCCAGCGGCACGCCAAACGTGGCGGCCAGATAGCCCTTGCGCCGCCCGCCGCGCCGCAGCTCAAAACGGAACACATCGAGCATTCGCTTCATGACTGCCCGCCTTCCGTGGCTGAGGTCGCCATCGGTTCAGCGCGGCGCACAGCGCGCACCAGCGTCCGCAGGCCGGGCCGCTTGCCATACAGCAGCAGCGACCAGCCGAAGATACGCCCACCGATCCAGGCTGCACCCAGCGTCGTCAGCAAGAGAATGATCAAGCTCACGACGATCTGCTCGGGCGGAACAGTCGTCATGCCCAGGCGCAGGATGACGGCCACCGGCGCGGTGAGCGGGAACAGCGTAAAGAACACCGCAATCGGCCCATTGGGATCGGTGATGAAGCTCGTGAGAAAGAAGACCGGCAGCACCAGCACCAAGGTGAACAGGCCGGAAATCTGACGGCTTTCCTGCTCGGAGCCAACCACGGCTCCAATCGCCGCCATGATCGCCGCCAGAAGGAAGAAGTCGAGCAGGAAGTAGGTGAAGCTGAGGATGATATAGTCGAACGACAGCGTGACGCCCGAAAATGCCGCCATGCTCTGCCCCGACTGCAGGCTGATGGCCGCCGCCGCCACCCAGATCGACACCTGCGTGAGGGCAAGCAGACCTAAGCCGATGATCTTGCCGCGCAAAAGCTGCGTGGGCGTGATCGACGTGATCAGCAGTTCCATGATGCGGTTGGACTTTTCTTCCACCACGCCCGACATGAGGTAGCTGCCCGCTGATTGCAGCGCGATCAGGAAGATCATCGTGAACACCAGCGGCAGCATGAACAGCGTCACCACCGCGTCGCTGCCGACAGTGCGGTTGCTATCCTGCAAGTGCAGATCCAGCGTGACGGGGTCAAGCAAGCGAATTACGTTTTGCTCGTCCATGCCCTGGCTCAAGCTGGCGGCCAGAACCTGATCGATTTGGCTTTTCAGCCCTTCGGGAAGGCCTGTGCGCGTGAACACCTCCAGATTGCCATTGGCCAGATAGTCCGGCGGAATCACAAAATACGCGCCGACTTCACCCGCTTCAAAGGCGGCTGCAGCCGCTTCCGCGCTCGCAAACTGTTGCAGAGGCGTACCATCGGTCGCGGCGTCTGTGAACAGGCCGCTTTGATCGGCGAAACCCACCGGCCCGATATCGTTGTTGACTTGAAATTGCACCGTCACCGCCGTCACCACCAGCAGCATGCCAATCGTGAGGATCGGGATGCCAATCGTGGCAAACAGGAACGACCGGCGCATCACATTCGAAACATACTCGTGGCGCGCGACCAGCAGCATCCTACGCATGGTTGCCGTCCTCGACCACGCGGATGAATATCTCGTTCAGGCTGGGCACGGCCAGTTCGAACAGATGCACGTCCAGGTCGGGCCGCGCTGCAATTTCACTCAGAAGCCGGGCGCTGGTGACGCCGGGCTTCAGATAGAGCATCTCGCCTGCGTGGCTGTCATTGGCCGGTTCCACGCGATCCACACCCGCCAGCGTACTCCAGTCGCCCGTGCCGTCCACAATGACCGCGTCGAGCGCGAACTGCTGGCGCACGTCTTTCACCGCGCCGTAAAGCGCCTGCGTACCCCGGTTGATCATCAGCAGACGATCGGCCATCTCCTCAATGTGATTCATCTGATGCGTGCTCATCACCACCGCGCCGCCGCGCTGGCTGAAGCCCATGAGCAGGTCTTTGATCACCATCGTATTGACGGGGTCAAGGCCGCTGAAAGGCTCGTCGATGATGACCAGGTCGGGGTTGTGCTGCACTGTGACCGCGAACTGTACTTTCTGCTGCATACCCTTCGACAGCTCGCTCACCTTCTGTTTGGCGTTCTCGGCCAGCCCCAGTTCGTCCAGCAGTTCCATCGCCCGCTTGCGCGCTGCATCGCGCGTCATACCCTTGAGCGTGCCGAGATACACCATCATGTCGATGACTTTGGCGCTGCGATATAACCCGCGATCTTCGGGCAGATAGCCGATGCGGTCGCGCCGTGCCGTGTTAATCGGGCCGCCCAGCACGGCAATCGAGCCGGTGTCGGGGCGCAGAATGTCGAGAATCATACGCAAAGTCGTGCTCTTGCCCGCGCCGTTCGGCCCAAGCATGGCAAACACCTCGCCTGCGCGCACGTCGAAGACCAGATCGTTGACGGCCTTGAAGCTGCCATACGACTTGCTGATGTGCGAGACGGAAATGACTGCCTGACTACCATTGTTGAACGCCATAGCCCCCACCCTTAGTTATTTCCGCTGTCATTATACTACGGCTTTCCAGCGGCCCTGGTTGCAGCGTGAGCGCGCCTTGGCGAAGGATTAAGATGGTATGCGTTCGTGTACGCAAGAATCAGTGTTACACTGATTTCAGAGACTTTTCCGCCTGAAAAGGCGCTGAATTCGCCGCCAGTGCGCGTGCTTACAGGAATCAACCCTGCATGAAGAACCTGATATTGATCGTTGACGACGAAATCGGCGCGCTCACACTGATCGGCATCATGCTTGAACGCGGCGGGTTCGACGTGTTCAAGGCGCGCAACGCCGCCGAGGCGTTACAACTCCTCGACGACACCACCCCTGATCTGATCATTCTCGATGTGATGATGCCCGGCATGGACGGCATCGAGCTTTGCGGCGTCATCCGCGAGCGCCCGGAAACCGCCGAAACGCCAGTGCTTATTCTTTCGGCGCGCGGCGATGCAGAAAGCATCATTCGCGGTATGGAAGCAGGCGCAAACGACTACATCCCCAAGCCGATCCTGCACCACGACCTGGTGTCGAAGGTGCGCGTGATGCTGAGCGAACCAGCATAGAATTCAGTGCCGAATACGGAGTGCTGAGGGGCGGCCTTGTTGGGCCGTCCTTTGTTTTTCCGGCTGCTTCGGCAGTTTACAACGCCCTGTTTCCGCGCTACAGTTTTGCTCCATCTCAGCCCAAGGGGAGTTCTTGTATGGTCGTTGACCGGCACATTCTCATGCGCAGCCTGCTGTCAGGCTTCGTTCTCTCTGCGTTAAGCATTGTCACCATGACGGTCTTCATTCCCTCGACCTCTGAGGACCAGTTCCTGGTGCATGTGATGATCGGCTTCTTCCTGATCGGCTTTTTCATCACGCTTTACCAGCTCGGCTCGCAGGAAGCCGCGCGCCGCAAGCACCGTGAGGCCGAACACGAGCATTACAATCCGCAGACTGACCACGGCAAGTCCACGCACAAGTCATAACCTGCAAGGACACGAAATCAGCGCCGCCCGTCGAACACTCGGCGGGCGGCGCTGTATTTTGTGAGGCGTTGCCGCTGCGGGTTCAAAACCCGCAGCTACGAACCGATTGGAAACCGATCATTCACTTCAACAAATGAAACCGTAGAAACAAACTATGGCGGTGTCTGCCTTGATTGAGCGATTAAATTCCGGCCCTCGCCTGATGGCTTCAGCCTGCGGCGATTCACCGCCACCTTATTTCAAAAGATGGACTTGAATCTACTTTGGCGGTTCAAATCGCTTTTCAAGCAGCTTTCAACCGCCGTACAGCGTGCGGTAGATGTTGTAGAAGCTGTAGATGCGCTGCACGTAGGTGCGCGTGCTGTCGATGGTGATGGCCGTCAGAAACAGGTCGTGGTCGCCGCCGGACAGCTCGATCCAGTTGAGCGCGCGCCCGGGCCCGGCGTTGTAGCCTGCCAGCGCCGCCGTCACGTTGTCGCTGAAGGTGTTCAACTGTTCGCGCAGGTAGTACGCGCCAAACTCGACGCCGGTCGCGGGGCGGAACAATAGATTGTGGTTGAAGTCACTGTAGCCCAACTGCGCGGCGATATAGTCGGCGGTGGGCGGAATGACCTGAGTCAGACCCTTTTCACCCGCGGCGGCCGTGGCGTAGGTGTCGAACAGGCTCTCATGGCGGATGAGCGACAGCAGCAGCAGCGGATCGAGATTGAAGCGGTCAGCACCCGCCTGCACGGCGTCGAGATAATAGGCCGGGTAGCGCATACGGGCTATGAAGCGCGGCGCATCGAGCGTACCCACATTGGCGGCGCGAATGACATTGGCCGCCGCCACGATCGAGTCCTGATACGCGCCAAGCCCACGGAAGAAAATCGCCAACTGGTAACTGGCCAGCGGGTCAGTTTCGTAGCTGGTAATCAGGTCATCAAACTCGGTGCGCGCCTCGTCAAAGGCGGCTGCGTCCCAAAGGGCCTGCCCGCGCACAAGGCGCGCATCCTGCGCCAGCGTGGGCGACAGTGACCAGAGCACGCCCTCCTGCGTGATGCCAAACGTCGCCCGCAGCCACGCTTCGGCTTCGGCAATCGCGGCCGCATCGTCGCTGAACCACTGCACATTCACCGGGCGCGCAAAGGCCGCCACGTTGCCGAGAATGTCACGCGCGCGCGCCGAATAGTAGCTGTCGGGTGCTGCCTGCGAGGCTTGCGCCAGCGCCTGCTCGGCGATCTGCTGGTCGCCGCGATCCAGCGCCAGCCGGCCCACCTGAAGCAGCGCCTGCGCCTGATCCTCGCCCGCGGCCTTGGTCGCCACTTCCGAGAAATAGCGTTCTGCAGCGGCGGTATCACCCGCCTTAAGCGACTCCGAAGCGGCCAGCATCAGGCCATCGACAGCCTGGGCCGTATTCGGGTAGCTGTCCGCCAGCCGCTCGAACACCGCGCGCGCGTCTGCCGGCCGGTCGTTGCTGGCATACAGGAATCCTGCGCGCCAAAGAGCTTCGGGCGTCTGGGTGAGATAGTCATAGGTGTTGGCGACGCGCAAATACGCATCTATCGCCGCGAGCGCGTCGCCGCCCTGGTACAGCGTGCGGCCCTGTTCGAGCAGCGCATCGCCGAACAGTTCATCAGTGGGGAACTGCTCGACTATCGTCTGGAACGCCGTCAGCGCCGCCGAGGTGTTGCCCATTTCGCGATAGGCGCGGCCCAGCAGCAGGTGCAGCATGGCCGGCACCTCTGTCGTAGGGCGGTCACTCGAATAGGCCGTCAAAGCCTCCACCGCCAGTGGATAATCGCCGTAGTTGAAGGCAACCACGCCGCGCGCGTAACCATCGAGCACGCGGCCGGCCGCGTCGAGCGCCTGCATGGCGAAATAGGCTTCCGGCCGGTCGGGATAAGTGGTGAAAATACGCTCCATGCGCGCCAGGCTCGGCTCGGTCTTGCCGGCGTCGGCTTCAGCGCGGGCGGCCAGCAGTTCGATGCCGGCGCGATAGGCCGCGATCTGCGCGACCGCCAGAATCGCGTCGTACTGCGCCACTGCGTCATCAGGGCGGCCGTTGGCGAGATAGATTTGGGCGATGCGCGAGCGCAGCGCCACCTGCGGCACGAGGCTGCGGCTGGCCTGCGCGGCCTCATTGTATGTTTCCAGCGCCGCTTCGAGCTGCCCCTGCCCTAACTGCGCGTCGGCAATCCGTTCGAGCGCGTAGCTGTCCAGCATGCCGGGCTGAAGCTGCATGTAGGCGCGAAAGTCGCCGATGGCCTGATCCCACAACGACAGGCCCATATAGGCGTCGCCGCGCAGAAAGCGCCCGGTCGCCGCGCGCGTATCGCCCGGGAACTGATCGAGAAACGCGGTGAGCGAATTGACCGCCTCAATGAACAGGCCTTCACGGAGCGCGGATTTGCCCAAACCAAAGGCCGCCTGTGCGCGCGCATCGGCCGGGGCTGCATCGCCCTGCGCCAGTACCAGATCGTAAATCGCCACCGCCTGCTCGTACTGGCCGTTGAGCGCGGCGCGTTCGGCCATCAGCAGCAGCGTTTCCGGCGGCATCTGCGGGGTCGGGTCCTGCTGCGGGACATTCCACACATTTTGCGGCACAGGGTCAGCGCCCGTGGCCGAAGCCGGCAGGACAAGCACTGTGGAGAGAACGAGGATGAAAAGCACACGAAGAGTCATGAGTTCAGCATGATACGGTGGGAAAAGCCTCTGTCAAGGCAGTTCGCGCGAACGTGGGTTAATCGTCATGCTGCGGCGCGGGCAGGTCGCCGCTCAGCCACGGGATGCCGAAGCCGACGACCAGATGGCCGGCCTCGGCCAGCGCCTTGCCCAACTCCGTCGTATCGCGGTAACGCCACCAGTGGCCCGCGCCGGGCAGAATAGCGACGCCGTAGTCCTCGACCACCAGCGCGGCAAGATCGCGGCGGGCGTACTGAGGATGTGCGCTTGCCACAGCCGGACCAGCCTGGTCGGTGCGCGTGAGCGTCACACGAAAACGCGACGGCTGAACCGGCGCATACTCGGTTTCGATGGTCGCCAGCAGTTGAAACTCGATGAAGCCGGTCAAATCGCCATCGAACGCCTTGCGAAAGCGGAACAGTCCGGCCGACTGCTGAAGCGTGTCGTCTTCGAGTTCGTAGCCGGCGGCGCTGAAGGCCTGCCCCACCACCGTGAGCAGGATCAGGCGAAAATAGGCCTGGGCCGAGTCATCTGCGGGCATGCTCAGGTTGGCCGTGGGCCATGCGCGAGCAGCGCCGCTGTCGCATCGGGCGTCGTCACCGGAATCTGACAGGCGAACTGGCGGCACACATAGACGGTCGGCGCGCCGTCGCGCAGCGTGCGCCCGTGCAGCAGCGGGATTTCCAAGTCGTCGGCCACGCCGCCATCGGGCGCGAGCGCCGTGACCACACCGGGCCGGTAGAAGCTCTGAATCGCCTCAAGCAGGGCCACGGTGCGCGCATCACCCGAATCGCCGAGCACAGCCACCTCATCGATGCCATTCAGCAGCAGGTCGAGGGCCGCCAGCGACTCGCCGAAGGCCTGCGGCGCCTGTTCCAGCGCAGCAGTGAGCAGGCTCAGTGACTGCCGCGCCGCCTCGTCATAATCCGCATCGCCGGTATAGGCCGTCAGGCGGATGAGGTTCTTGGCCATGACCGAACTTCCGGCAGGGATGGCATTGTCTTGCAGCGCGCGCGGCCGCGCGATCAGTGTTTCGGCGTCGTCGGCCGTATCGTAGAAACCACCGTCCTCGGCGCGGAAGCGCGACAACACGACGTTCGTCAACGCCAGCGCATCGCTGAACCAGCGTTCGTCAAAGGTGGTCTGATAGACTTCCAGAAAAGCGTCGATGACGAAGGCGTAGTCTTCCAGATAGCCCGCAATCTTGCCTTGCCCCGCCTTCCAGGTGCGATACAGGCGGCCTTCGGGCGTCATCATCTGCTCGCGGAGAAAAGCAGCGCTGCGCAGCATGGCCTCGCGCAGATCGGGCCGCTGGAGCACACGAGCTGCTTCGGCCAGACTGGCTAGCATCAGCCCGTTCCACGCCGCCAGCGCCTTGTCGTCGAGGCCGGGGGGCACGCGCTGCGCCCGCGCCTGATAGAGCTTCGCGCGGATGGCGGCCATTTTCTGCTGCATCGCTTCGGTGGATAGTCCCAGCCGCGCCGCGATGATTTCGTCCTCGTTGGGCACAAACAGGATGCTACGGCCCTCGAAGTTGCCACGTGCGCTTACGCCCCAGTACTCAATCGCCAGAATGGCATCGTCACCGAGCAGTTCCTGCAGCTCGTCGCGACTCCACACGAAGAACTTGCCCTCTTCGCCTTCGCTATCCGCGTCGGTCGCGCTGTAGAAGCCTCCTTCAGGCGAGGTCATTTCGCGCAGAATGTAGGCGTAGATTTCCTCGGCGATGCGCTTGTAGAACGGGTCGCTAGTCATCTGCCACGCATGCAGATACAGACGGCTGAGCTGGGCGTTGTCGTAGAGCATCTTCTCGAAATGCGGCACCATCCAGATGGCATCGACGCTGTAGCGGTGGAAGCCGCCGCCGATCTGATCGTAAATGCCACCGGTCGCCATGCGCCGCAGCGTGAGCGTGACCATATTCAGCGCTTCGGCGCTGCCGCTTCGGGCGCTGTGGCGCAGCAGGTATTCGAGGTTCATCGGCTGAGGGAACTTGGGCGCGCCGCCAAAGCCGCCATAGGTGCGATCAAAGTCCTTGTGAAAACGCGGCAGTGCCCCTGTGAGGATGGCTGGAGTCAGGCTTTCAGGACTGCCGGGACGAATGGCTGGCCGATTCAGGTCGCTGGCAATCGAGGCCGCAATTTCCTCGACATCGGAGCGGCGGTTGCGAAAGGCATCGACCACCGCCGTCATCACCTGTTTGAAGGAAGGCATGCCGTAGCGCGGCTCTTTGGGGAAATAGGTGCCGCCGTAGAACGGGCGACCATCCGGCAGCAGAAAGACCGTCATCGGCCAGCCACCGCGCCCGTTCGACAACGCCTGCACCGACTGCATATACAGGTCGTCTACGTCGGGGCGCTCTTCGCGGTCCACCTTGATGTTGACGAACAGGTCGTTCATCAGCGCGGCGGTGCCCGGGTCTTCGAAGCTCTCGTGGGCCATCACGTGGCACCAGTGGCAGGCGCTATAGCCCACGCTGAGCAAGATCGGCCTGCCCTGGGCAGCGGCGCGTTCCAAGGCTTCCGGCCCCCACGGGTACCAGTCGACCGGATTGTCCTTATGTTGCAGCAGGTATGGACTGGTTTCGTGCTGAAGTCGATTCATCGAAGCCATACATTCACTGAATGAGCGAGAGTTAGGGTATTCAGCGCGCCAGCCACAGGCCTTCGAGCCAGCCCAGCAACTGGGCAGTCACGTCAGGCGTCAGCCGCGCCGCCGCCTCGGTGTGGTGGGCGGAAAACGCATAGAGCGCGCAGAAATAGCGGTCGGGCACGCCAATCAGATAGTCATTGTCCCAGCGCAGTGAACCCCACAAAAAGGCCACATCGCCGGTTTGCTGCATGCCCATCAGCCAGTGGCGGCGGTCTGCGTCGCTCAGGCGCGCCGGGCTGAAGGTGAGTCCCAACATGCCGTAGGCCTGAAACGCGAACTGCACCGAGCGCACGCCATCGGCCTGAACGCGCAGCAACGCCGAGCCGTCCTGAGCTGATAACGTGGCCGCTTCCAGCCCACTGTGCTCGTGGATGACGTGCAGATGGAACAGCGACAGCACCGGCGCAGATGGAAAACGCTGCGCCAGTTCGTGCGCCAGCGCAATCTCGCCTTCGCCGTAGCGCGCCAGCAGCGGCGGCGCTTCGCGCTGAAGCGCATCGCGCGCGCCGCGCTCAAACACCGTCCGCCGGTTGGGGGGTGGAGCGTCGAAATCGGTCATGTACCGCCCTTGTTTCTTCGCTCCTCAGTATAGCGCCGCCCGCGCTATACTGTGTGTTGACGGTAGAGAGTTTAGGGTAGTTTCGCCCGGCTGTCCGCTGCGCCTGGCAGCCGCGCGCCTGATTATTTACGTACTTTATACTTTCCACTTTGTGCTTTGTGCATTCTTCTTCCCCTTCGGAGTCCTCCCATGACCTATCTACTTGGCCTCGACATCAGCACCACGGGCGCGAAGGCGCTCATTATCGCCCGCGACGGCCGCGTCATCGCCTCGCACACGACGCCGCAGCCAATCAGCCAGCCGCACCCGCTGTGGAGCGAACAGAATCCCGCCGATTGGTGGAACGGCACCGCCGAGTCGATTCGCGCAGTTCTGGCCGAAGCGAACCTCACAGGCGATGATATCGCCGCCATCGGCCCCACCGGCCAGATGCATGGTCTGGTGATGATGGACGCTGATGGCGAAGTCCTGCGCCCGGCCATGCTCTGGAACGACCAGCGCACGCAGGCCGAATGCGACTGGATCACCGAGCGCGTTGGAGCGGCCCGCCTGATCGAGCTAACCGGCAACCGCGCGCTCACCGGCTTCACGGCGCCCAAGATCGTCTGGGTGCAGCGCCACGAGCCGGATGTATTCGCCCGCGCCGCCCATTTTCTGCTGCCCAAGGACTTCATCCGTTACAAGCTGACGGGCGACTACGAAATGGATTTGTCCGACGCTTCCGGCACGCTGCTGCTGGATGTGGCTCACCGGCGTTGGTCGGACGAAGTCGTCGATGCGCTGGGCATCCCGCGTTCGTGGCTGCCCGACGCTGGCCGAAGGCACCGAAATCACCGGCGTGGTCAGCGCCGAAGCAGCCGCAGAAACCGGGCTGAAGGCCGGCACTCCGGTCGTGGGTGGCGGCGGAGACCAGGCGGCGGGTGCGGTTGGCGTCGGCGCAGTCGAGGAAGGCATCTTCTCGCTGGCAGTCGGTACTTCGGGTGTGGTATTCGCGCCGCTGAGCCATTACGCCTATGAGCCGGAGGGCCGCCTGCATGCCTTTTGCCATGCCGGGCCGGGCCTGTGGCATTTCATGGGCGTGATGCTGAGCGCGGCAGGCAGTTTGCAGTGGTACCATGACACGCTCGCGCCCGACACCTCATTTGACGATCTACTTGCCCCCGCCGCCGAGGTGCCGCCGGGAAGTGACGGACTGCTGTTCCTGCCCTATCTCACCGGTGAACGCACGCCGCACCCCGATCCGTTCGCGCGGGGCGCGTTCGTGGGCCTGACAGCGCGGCACACACGCGCCCATATGACACGGGCCGTACTTGAAGGCGTAGCCTTTGGCCTGAAGGACAGCTTCGAATTGATCCGCGCCGACGGCGTATCGGCCCGCGAAGTGCGCGCCAGTGGCGGCGGCGCAAAGAGCGCGCTCTGGCGCCAGATTCTGGCCGACGTATTCGACGCGCCGCTGTCGACGGCCAGCACGACCGAGGGCGCAGCCTACGGTGGCGCGGTGCTGGCGGCGGTCGGCGCAGGCCTTTACCCCGATGTGCAAACGGCCTGCGCCGCCATGATCACGACGGGCGATGTAACCCAGCCGCAGCAGCCGAATGCCTACACGCACGCCTATGATCTGTATCGCGGCCTGTATCCGGCACTAAAAGACACATTCCAGCGAACCTAGTGTTGCTTCAGCAAGCAGGCACGGAGATACGAAGGCACAAAGAGGGCTTTTGTCTCCGTGTCTTCGTGCCTTTGTGTGATGCGAGTTTTCGAGGAGTATCCATGGACAGTCCATACGAAACCCCACCCACGATGCCCAAATGGCTGCTCAACCCGCAGGCGTGGCTGCTGCGCCGCAATCTGATGGGGCCGCTGGGCAAGCAGTTGATGGTCATCACCACCACGGGGCGCAAGAGCGGCAAGCAGTTCTCGGTGCCGATTGGCTACGTGTGCGATGGAGACGACATTATCGCGTTCAACATCGCTGACCATTCGCACTGGATCAAGAATGCCCGCGTCAATCCGCGCGTGAAGCTGAACATTCAGGGGAAAGAAATTGAGGCTGTGGCGCATGAAGTCGATGTTTCCACGCCAGAAAGAGTGCGCGCGATGCTGGAAATCTACAAGCGCGAGCAGCCCGGCCAGTTGGAACGTTTCTTCAAGGCCACGCCGGAGTCGACCGATGAGCAGTTGGCGGCCGTTGGCGAGTACATCCGGTACATACGGTTTGTGAGGGTGAAGGAAACAGCGAGATAAAAGTGGGGCGAGCCGCTCGGCCCGCCCCATGGCATTCGTCTTACTCCGCGAACCTGACTTCAGTCGTTGTTGGCGTGCGGCTTGTAGGCGGCGATGATTGGTGCGGCGATTTGCGTTGGCATCGGCTCGTAGCGGTTGAATTCCATTGTGTAGATGCCACGGCCGCCGGTGATCGAGCGCAGGATCGTGCCGTAGCGCAGCATTTCGGCCAGCGGGGCCTGTGCGCTCACCACGCTCTTGCTGCCCTCGGTGTCCATGCCCTGCACGCGGGCGCGGCGGGTATTCAGGTCGCCCAGAATATCGCCCATCATCGACTCGGGCACGATGATCCTGAGGTCCATAATCGGCTCCAGCAGCACCGGGCCGGCGGCCTTGAAGGCTTCGCGGAACGACTCGCGGCCCGCCACCTGGAAAGCGATATCCTTCGAGTTGACCGGGTGCATCTTGCCGTCAAAAACGACAGCGCGCACATTGACGACCGGGTAGCCGGCGATGATGCCCACGTCCAGTACCTGATTGATGCCCTTCTCGATGGACGGGAAGAACGATCCGGCAATCGCGCCGCCCACGACTTCCGACTTGAACTCGAAGTTCGAGTCCGGGTTCGGCTCTACGCGCAGCGACACTTCGGCAAACTGGCCTGCCCCGCCCGATTGCTTTTTGTGGCGGTACATGCTGCTGCCGCTCTTGGTGATGGCTTCCTTGAACGGCACCTTGGGCATTTCGGTTTCCATGCCCACGCCCAGCGCGTCGGCGCGGCTGATGGCGACGGCCACGTGAATATCACCCATACCCTCAACGATAGTCTGCTTGACGTCGGGGTCTTGCCGCCATGTCAGCGTGGGATCGGCTTCGGCCAAGCTGGTGAGGATAACGCCTATCTTGGCGCTGTCGGCCTGCGTCTTGGGGGTGACGGCCACCATATACAGCGGAGTTGGGAACGTGGGCCGCGTGATCTGAAGCGGGTTATCCTTGGACGCCAGCGTGTCGCCCGTCTTGGTTGTGTTCAGCTTCGCCAGCACGCCGATGTCGCCCACATGCAGCGTATTAACCGCGATTTGCTCTTTGCCTCGCATGGTCAGCAGGCCGGTGAAGCGTTCATCGGCGCTGCGGGTCGCATTCCACACATGGCTGTTGCTTGAAAGCGAGCCGGAGAAGATGCGGAAGAAGTTGAGCGTGCCCACGAAACGGTCGGTGCTGGTCTTGAACACGTAGGCAGCCAGCGGGCCGCTATCTGACTGCGGCGCATACAGGAACGTGGTTTCGCCGTCGGGCTGTACCACCTGCACGCGGCGTTCGCTGGGCGGCGAGATGTACGAGATCATCGCCTCGATCAGTGGATACGTGCCGATGTTTTTGAGGCCGGAAGTAACGAAGACTGGCACCGTCTTCAGGTATGAGTCGCGGGCGGCCTTGCGCATGCCATCGCGGATCTCGGAGTTTTCAAGCGTGCCCTCGGCGAAATACTTCTCGATGAGCTGGTCATCGGCCTCAGCCGCCGCTTCTACCAGCACGGTGCGCGCTGCGGTTGCTTCCGCTTCCATTTCAGCGGGCAGATCGCTGCGGTCCTTGCCCACATCATAGTAGGCCTTCATCGTCAGCAGGTTCACGACTCCCTTGAAGTCGGCCTGTTCGCCTATTGGGATCATCACCGGAATGAACTTGTATTCCGGGAAGCTCTCTTTCAACTGCTCCAGCGTTTGCGAAAAGCTGGCGTTTTCGCGGTCCATCTTATTGATGGTGACAATAATCGGCTGGTGATATTCCTCAGCGTAGCGCCAGGCCAGCTCGGTACCCACTTCCACGCCGCCCACCGCGTCCACGACCACCAGCACCGAGTCGGCCACGCGGATAGCGTTCTTGACCTCGCCCAGAAAGTCGGTGTAGCCGGGCGTGTCGAGCAGATTGATCTTGTAATCTTCAAATTCGATGGGGAGCAGCGCCGTGGATAGCGAAAGGCCGCGATCCTTTTCTTCGTCCTCCCAGTCCGAAACGGTGTTCTTGTCTTCCACGCGCCCCATGCGAGAAATTGCGCCGGTGTTCAGCAGCAGCGCCTCGGCGAGTGTCGTCTTTCCAGAGCTTTGATGCCCCACGAAGACGACGTTGCGTAGTTTGTCGGTCGTATACTCTCTCATAATCGAACAAGCCTTTCTGGCTACCCGAAAGCGGGCGTGTGACGTTAGGCAGATTTTAAGACGCGGTCAAGGCAATGTCAAAATCAGGCGTCGGCAGGGCTATCGCACCTAGCCAGGAATGAGGGCCGACCGTAAACAACGAGTTTTTGTGGGGCAGCCCTGCGATTGACAGCCGCTCATCTGCCCCTTATAATTCGGCGCACATTAAGAAAGGGGGGTACGCGCGAGCTGGCATGCCGGCGCGCCGCGTACTGCAATTTGTCCGGTGTATCTCATCACGACCAGTTGCCTATAGAACTCGGTCGCTCGCCTACGGCGGGCGGGCCGAGTTTTCGTTTCCTTTCTTGAGCATATTCCGTCCAAGTTAGTGCGGTAAAAGGGAGAGTTCTATGACGTTCGATGCAGCACCCGCCCGTTCCGAGTTCGATGATTTCGTCGCCTTGCTCGAGGCGTCATTCAGCGAAGAAGCCCATGAGCGCGGCGACCTTGTCACCGGCGTCGTGGTTGCCCAGGATCCTCAAGGGCTGATCGTCGCAATTGACGGTATGAAGCGCGACGGTATCGTGCAGCGCCGCGACCTTGAGCGTATGGGCGCCGATGTCAGCCGCTACCCCATCGGCAGCGAGATGGATGTCATGATCATCCGCATGGAAGACGACGATGGCAATCTGATTCTATCGGCTTCGCAGGCCCAGCAGACAGAAGACTGGAAGAAGGCCGAAGCGATGCTGGAATCGGGCGAGGTGTGGGATGGCGAAGTCGCCGACGCCAATCGCGGCGGCGTCATCGTTCAGTTCGGCAACCTGCGCGGGTTCGTGCCCGCCAGCCATGTGCTTGACCTACCGCGCGGCCTGAACGAAGACGAGCGCAAACTGCGTATGCAGCGCATGATCGGCGAGACGATCAACCTCAAGGTCATCGAGGTCAACCGCAAGCGCCGCCGCCTGGTCTTCAGCCAGCGCGACGCCTCGCGCGGCTCACGCGAGCAGCGCAAGGAACTGCTGCTCGACCAGCTCAATGAGGGCGAAGTGCGCAGCGGCGTGGTGAGTGGCCTGCGCGATTTCGGCGCATTCGTAGACCTGGGCGGCGCTGACGGCCTGATCCACATCAGCGAACTGGCTTGGCACCGCGTCAATCATCCCAAGGAAATCCTCAAGGTGGGCGATGAGATCGATGTGTTCGTGCTGCGCCTCGACAGTGAGGGCAAGCGCATCGGCCTGAGCCTCAAGCGTTTGCAGGATAACCCGTGGGCGCTGGTGGACGAGCTGTACCACATCGGCCAACTGGTTGAAGGCGTGGTTTCGCGCGTGGCTCAGTTCGGAGCGTTCATCAGCCTCGACCCGGGCATCGAAGCGCTGCTGCACACCAGCCAGATCAGCGACCCGCCGCCGGAAGACCCCACCCTCGTGGTGCATGAAGGCCAGCACCTGCTGCTGCGCGTGATCAGCATCGAAACCGAGAAGCAGCGCCTGGGCCTCAGCCTCAAGGATGTGACCGAGGGGCAGAAGTCCGAGTGGATGCTGAACAAGGCCGAAGAAGCCGAAGCCGCCGCTGAAGAAGATGCTGACGCCGACGATGCAGCCGACATTAAAGCAGTCGTGGCCGAGGCCGAGGAAGTCGTGGCCGCTGTCGAGATCGAGGAAGTGATCGTCGATGGTGAGGTAGTTGAGGAAGAAGTCGTTGAAGAAGAAATCATCGACGAAACCGTGATGATCGCCGTGCCTGAGGACGACAATACGCTTTAGGTAACGACAAACCTGATACCAGTAACCGCCAAGCGGATAAATCCTGTCTGGAAAACCCGAGTCCACTGAGGGGAATCAAAAACACGAGTCCCTTTGGTGGACTTGCCGTTCCTGCGGCGGAACTCCAGTCCGCAGCAGTGCTGGCACCAACGCTCGCTCGATGACGGACACGGATCGATGGTATCCCCTTAATTCGGGGATAGCATTCCCGCCGTGCGACCATTAGAATACCGAGGCTGATCTGCGGGGGATAGGGGCGCATTGTGCCCTGATCAGACCGCACCATCAGCAAATCTGACGAGGAAGGGGGTGAGGAAGTCAATGGCACACGTCTCACTTAAGCCGAACGAATCGCAGGAATCGCTGCTGCGCCGCTTCCGCAAGCGCGTGACGAACAGCGGTGTCCTCAGCACGGTGCGCCGCAAACGCTGGCACATCTCCAAGAGCGAACTGCGCCGTATCGAGAAGAAGAAAGCCATTCGCCGCTCACGCCGCCGTCAGCGCAAGACCACGCTGCGCTAGAGCGCCCGTCTGTCTGCGTTGAAAGGTTCGCCGGAGAGCTGTAACGGCTGTCCATCGCATTCCTCATCCGCTGTCAGCCGTTGGCAGCGGATGTTCTTTTTTGAAATCCGGTGTAGAACAAGCACAATCTGTTTTCAATCGATCCGTAGCACACAGGAGCAGGCACAAGCCTATGGGAAAAGCCGAAGATAAACTCGAAGTTGAGGGCGTGATTGTTGAAGCCCTCCCGAATACCCAGTTCATGGTTGAACTGGAAAATGGCCACAAAATCCTTGCCTATCTGTCTGGCAAGATGCGTAAGAACTACATCCGCATTCTGCTGGGTGACCGGGTACGCGTGGAAATGAGCCTATACGACCCCAGCCGCGGGCGCATCACCTATCGCTTCCGTGAAACCCGCCGCGACTCGGATCCGTCATCCTCATAGGCCACCGGCGTGACTGCTGCCCCTGGAATGCCTCAGCGCGTTCCGATGGCTCGTTACGCCATCCCCATCCTTCTTCTCCTCATCCTTTGGGGCAGCAGGCTTACTGCGCTTGATGCGCTGCCGCTGCACAATGATGAGGGGCTGCACCTCACGCGCGCCATCGAAGTCTGGAATGGCAACCCATTCTGGCAGATCAACGACGGCAAAATCGTCAACTCGTGGCTGATCGCAGCTTTCTATCCACAGTCGGCGCCGGATTTCGTGGGCAGATTCGCTACGGTGCTAATCGCCGTGGCCGGGCTGGCAGCGGGCTACGCGCTCGTTCGCAGCCGCTTCGGAACGCGGGCCGCGCTCATCGCTGGCGGCCTGTGGATCGCCTCCCCTTACCTCTTCTTCTATGAACGTCTCGCCTTCAGTGATGCTCAGGCCGGTGCACTGGTTGTGGTCGCGCTCTGGGCCAGCTTACGGCTTGCGCGCACAGTCCGAGTGACTGATGCCTTGATCACAGGCGCGGCCCTGGCGCTGGCTGCGCTGTTCAAAGTCACGGCCGCCCCTTACGCGCTGTCGATTGCGCTGGTAGTACTGCTGCTTGGCAAAGCGCCGCTGCGCCGCCGCGTCGGGTTGCTGGTCATTGTGGCCGGCGTCGTGGTTTTGGCCTTCATTGGGCCAATGCTGGTGATGCTGTCACGCGGCAGCGGCCTGTTCGATATCGCGCTGGGCTGGATCGGTGCGGGCACAGGCGGGCAGCCGCCCGACTTGATCGACAACCTCCAGCGTTTAGGCGACATACTCACTGGATTCGGCCGCCCGCTGGTGATCGCCGCCATGTTGGCCGGGCCGCTGGCGCTGCTACGCAACCGCACCGGGCGCGTGCTGCTGCTGGCCGCTGTGCTGCCGTTTGCCATCATGCTCGTCCTCGGACGCGAGGTCATGCCCCGGCATTACGTGGTGGCGCTGCCGCTGTGGCTGACGCTGGCGGGCGCAGGCATTGGGCTGCTGATCCAAGCCCTGCCCGAACGCCTGCGTTCTCCCGTCACCGCGACCGCTCTCGCAGCCTTGGCAATCGGTTTCGTGCCCTTGATGTTGAGCGCAGGCAGTCCCGCTGATGCAGCCCTGCCCGCCGCCGTGCGCGCGGAACATCTCACTGACCACAGCGCGGGCACGGGTCTGCGTGAAGCTATGCACGACTTATCGGCGCAAATCGAGCCGGACATACCTGCAATCGCCAGCATGTTCCCTGATAGCTGCCGCCGGGCACATTTCTACGCCGAGGGCGTGGCGATGGTATGCACCGACGCGCCCGGCACACAGGCCATCACAGATGCCCTGCAGCAGCAGGGCCGCGTCTATGTGCTGTCCGATTTCGCGCCGATCATCGGTGTTGATGCGCCGGCGCTGGCGGCCAGCCTGGGCGCGCAGGCCGAACACATCGCCAGCTACCCGCGCCCGGGCGAAAGCGAAGACAGTGCTTCGGTCGTGCTGTGGAAGCTGGAACTGCCGTGAGGCGAACGGCCAAAGTACGTTCAAGCAAGTAACTTGAAATAGATGTGCGCTGAAACTGGCGCTTTGTCGCCTGAGGCTAAACCCATCAGGCTGTGGCTGCGCCCGCTGAAGGGGAGCGTCAGGCGCAGCCCTAGCCGCACGGCCCTAGGCCTGCGGCGTTCGACCGCCACTCTGGTTCAATTGATGAACTTTAATCTACCAAGACGCCAAGATCGCGGAGGAAAGCGCCAAGAGGAATTTCCCCTTGGCGCTCCTGGCGGCTTGGCGGTTCAATTAGTTACTTTTCGCCCCAATGCACGGCCATGGTGCCGAACATGAAGGTCTTATAGGCCACGCTCTGGAAACCGGCTTCGCGCATGAGCGCCGCCAGTTCGTCCGGCGTCTTGAAGCGCTGGGTGGACTCCGGCAGATAGGTATAGGCGTCGCTGTTGCCGCTCACCAGCCGGCCCAGCAGCGGAATGCCGTACTTGAGATAACCGATCACAAACGGACGCAGCAGATTGTGCGGCGGCGGCGCGGTATCAAGCAGCACCAGCCGGCCGCCTGGCTTGAGCACGCGCAACTGCTCGGCAAACGCGCGCGGAATGTCGATGACGTTGCGCATCAGAGTAGCCCGCGGTCACTGCGTCGAACGACTCGTCTCGATACGGCAGATTGAGCGCGTCCGCACCGCTCCAGCCCACGCGGTTGCCCAGCGGCAGATGCTGGCCAACGGTCATCATACCGAGCGAGAAATCACCGCCGACAGCCGTAATGCCCGGCACCTGCCGCAGCGCCTCGAAGGCGATATCGCCCGTGCCTGTGGCCAAATCGAGCATACTGTCACCGGGCTTGAGGCGCGTCTGCTGCACGACAAAGCGCCGCCAGCGCCCGTCCTGCCCGCCGGTCATCAGGCGGTTCATCAGGTTATAGCGACCGGCGATGCGGTCGAACATATTCTGGACGTAGTCGGCGCGTTCCTGGCCCTGCAAGTTAGTCATTGGTTCGAGTTTCTCTCCAGCCCCCTCCCCTGCCCCTTCTCCCTCAGGGCGAAGGGAAGTGCGTGTTACTGGTACAAATCGCTCTCTCTGAGGGAGAAGGACACAAGGTGAGGGCTTATTGCGTTACGCGTGTCGCTTCAATGGCGATCCAGTCGCCCTGCTGGCGGCGGCGCGTGGGTTCGAGGCCGGCCAGTCGCAGCGCTGCTTCCACGTCATCGCCCTGCTCGTCGATGATGCCACTAAACACCGCTTTGCCACCGGGTTTCAGCACTTCGCCAAGCCCCTGTTCGCACATGCCGATGATCACGCGGGCGAGGATGTTGGCGGCGAGCACGTCGTAGCGTTCGCCGGATTGCAGCACCGTTTCCAGGCTGCCCTCTTCGGCCGTAATCTGCGCGCTAACGCCATTCTGCGCTGCGTTCTCGTCCGTCACTTTCACGGCGATAGGGTCGATATCGACGGCCTGAATGTGCACTGCACCCAGTTTGGCCGCGCCGATTGCGAGAATGCCCGAGCCGCAGCCGAGATCGAGCACGGTCACGCCGGGCACAATCAGGTCTTCGAGCGCCTCAAGACATAGTTGAGTCGTGGGGTGCGTACCCGTGCCAAAGGCCATGCCCGGGTCGAGCGCAATTTCGAGATCGTCCGGGCCTAGCTCCATGTCGATCCACAGCGGACGAATGACCAGCCGCTGACCAATTCGCACCGGTTGGTAGTGGGCTTTCCAAGCCTCGGCCCAGTCTTGCTCATCGACTGTACGAAACTCCGGTTCCGGCATCGGGTACATCATGTTCATGTACGAGAGCGCGTCCTGAAGCTGGCGCACCGCTTCGGGCGCGCGCGAGTCATCCGGCAGATAGGCGCGCAGAGTCAGCAAGCCGGGCGGCGGGGCTTGGCCCTCATCGAGGGTGTCCGGCGGAATGCCTTCGACTTCGATGGACACGCCCTGATAACCATAGCGATTGAGGACTTCAGCGGCGGCTTCGGCGGCCTCACCATCCACGCGCAGCGTGACTTCAATCCAGGTTGGCACGCATAACTCCTGTAGGTTCTGTAGGGGCAAGGCATGCCTTGCCGGGATTAGTTGATTGTAGCGGCGCAGCGTGCTGCGCCGGGCAGGTTCTCCCTGAGGGAGAGGAGTTGGGGTGGTGGCCTTTGGCTATTCCTTCTCGCCAGCGATGAAATCCATCATCCGGTCGAAAAAGCCTTTGTTCGCCTTCTGCGGCTGCACTTCCGAGCCCAGCGATTGCGCCAACTGCTCGAACAGCACGCGCTGCTCATCGTTGAGGCGCGTGGGCACTTCCACCTGAATGTAGACCAGTTGGTCGCCCCGGCCAGCGGTCGTGCCGTCACTGCGTAAACGCGGAACACCTTTGCCGCGCAGGCGGAAGACCTTGCCGGTCTGCGTACCGGAGGGCACCTGCAAATCGACCTCGCCTTCGACGGTGGGGATGATGATCTTGTCGCCCAGCGCGGCCTGTGCCACGTTGATGCTCACATCGAGGATGATGTCGTTGTCTTTACGGCGGAAAAACTCATGTTCCTGCGCATGCACGACAACATACAGGTTGCCGCCCGGCGCACCGGATTCGCCCGCATCGCCCTCGCCGCGCACCTGAATTTGCAGGCCTTCGCGCACGCCAGGCGGAATCTGCACGCCCAGCGTCACGTGCTTGCGCTGGCGGCCCGCGCCCCGGCAGGCCGGGCACGGCGTGGCGACGGTCTCGCCCTTGCCACCGCAACGCGGGCAAGTGGCGACCTGTACCATCGGCCCCAGGAATGTCTGCTGAACCTGGCGCACTTCGCCGCTGCCGTTACACTGCGAGCAGCGCACAGCCTGGGTGCCGGGGGCGGCGCCCGAGCCAGCGCAGGTATCACAATTGGCGAGTCGGTCGAACTCGACTTCCTTCTCCGCGCCGAACACCGCTTCTTCAAACGTGATCGTCACGTCTACGCGGCGGTCACTGCCCGCTTTCGGCCCGCGACGGCGGGCGCCACCCGAGCGCACCCCGCCGAAACTGCTGAAAAATTCCTCGAAAATGTCTTCAAATCCGCCGAAACCAGCCGCGCCCGGATAGCCGCCGCCAGCGGCCGGCCCAGTCACGCCAGCCGCGCCAAAGCGGTCGTAGCGCGAACGCTTCTCCTCGTCCGACAGCACTTCGTAGGCCTGATTGATCTCTTTGAATCGCTCTTCGGCGTCGGTAGCCTTGTTGATGTCCGGGTGCCATTCGCGCGCCAGCTTGCGGTAGGCGGATTTAATCTCGTCTTTGGTGGCTGTGCGCGCTACGCCCAGCACCTCATAGTAGTCTTTCGCCATCGTCGCCATAGAGTGAGTCCGTCAGAAGGAGAGAGTGTAAATCGAAGCAGGCATAAGAGATAGTGCTGAGTGCTGAGTCGAAAGTGCTGAGCGAAAAATGGTTGAGAGTTCAGGGTTGCGTCTGGCGTGAAATAGAATCACGATGAGTCAGGGTACCTTGTTGCAAGAATCATGTAACGCGCCTGAGGCTGAAGCGGGCTTCAAAAGCCCCCGTGAACGGGGCGCAGCCGTAGCCGCATGATTTTAACCTGCGGCGACAAAGCGCATTTCCTCTTCGTTCCGCACTCAAGCAATGCGCCTACAAACACAAAGTGCTGAGTGCGAATGGTGAGTGATCCGAACTGATCCGGTTCTTCACTCAGCACTCAGCACTCAGCACTTCGACCTGTTCTTGACCTACGCTTCGGTGAACTCGGCGTCCACCACGTCCTCGCCGTCCGGCTTGGCGCCGTTGGCGGGGCCGCTGCCTGCGCCTTCGGCACTGGCGCCATCGGCTGTGCCGGCCGCACCGTCAGTGGCGGGCTGCTCATACATCTGGCCGCCCAACTGCTGCATCCACATCGACAGCGAGTCGGTGACTGCGCGAATCTGGTCGATGTTGTTGGTGTTCTTGGCCTGATTGACCTCGTCAATCTTCTCTTGGGTGGTCTTCTTCGAGTCTTCCGGCAGCTTGTCGCCATAGTCGCGCAGGAACTTCTCAGCGGCGAACACGGCGCTGTCGGCCTGGTTGTGCAGCTCGACCATTTCCTTGCGCGTGTTGTCCTCGGCGCGGTGCGCTTCGGCTTCCTTCACCATGCGCTGGATTTCGTCTTCCTTGAGGCCGCTGCTGGCGGTAATCGTGATCTTCTGCTCACGGCCGGTCGCCTTGTCGCGCGCGCTCACGTTGAGAATGCCGTTCGCGTCAATATCGAACGTCACTTCAACCTGCGGCACGCCGCGCGGAGCGGGCGGGATACCGTCGAGGATGAAACGGCCCAGCGACTTGTTGTCCGCCGCCATCGGACGCTCACCCTGCAGCACGTGAATCTCCACCTGCGTCTGGCTATCCGCCGCGGTCGAGTAGACCTGCGACTTGCGCGTTGGGATGGTGGTATTGCGCTCGATCATCGGCGTAGCCACGCCACCGAGCGTTTCAACGCTGAGGGTCAGCGGCGTCACGTCCAGCAGCAGAATGTCCTTGACTTCGCCGCCGAGCACGCCGCCCTGAAGGGCCGCACCGAGCGCCACGACTTCATCGGGGTTCACGCTCTTGTTCGGCTCTTTGCCGAAGAACTTCTTGACGGCCTCGACCACCGACGGCATGCGCGTCATACCACCCACGAGGATAACCGCGTTGATGTCCTTGGTTTCCAGGCCGGCATCCTTGAGCGCCGCCTTGACCGGATCAATCGAACGCTGAACCAGGTCGCGGGTCAGGTCTTCCAGCTTGGCGCGCGTCAGCGTCATGTGCAGGTGCTTGGGACCGCTGGCGTCTGCCGTGATAAACGGCAGGTTGATATCGGCCGTCATCACGCTCGACAGCTCGATTTTGGCCTTTTCTGCCGCTTCCTTCAGGCGCTGCAGGGCCTGGCGGTCCTGGCGCAGATCAATCGAATTCTCTTTCTTGAACTCGTCCGCAATCCAGTCGATGATGCGCTCGTCGAAGTTGTCGCCGCCCAAATAGGTGTCACCGTTGGTGCTGCGCACTTCGAACACGCCATCGCCCACTTCGAGGATGGAGATGTCGAAGGTGCCGCCGCCGAGGTCGTACACGGCGATGACTTCGTTGGCTTTGCGCTCTTCACCGTAGGCCAGCGACGACGCCGTTGGCTCGTTGATGATGCGCAGGACTTCGAGGCCAGCGATGCGGCCCGCGTCTTTGGTGGCGTTGCGTTGCGCGTCGTTGAAGTAGGCCGGCACTGTGATGACGGCCTGATCGACCGGCCCACCGAGGTAGGCTTCCGCATCGGCCTTCATCTTCTGCAGGATCATCGCCGACACTTCAGGCGGCGAATACTCGCGGCCGCCCATGTGCACGCGGATGTCGCCATTGGGCGCACCGGTCACCTTGTACGGCATGAGCTTGAGCGCGCGCTGCACTTCGGGGTCATCGAACTTCTTGCCCATGAAGCGCTTGATCGAGAACACGGTGTTCTCGGGGTTGAGCACGGCCTGATTGCGGGCTACTTTGCCCACCAGCCGCTCACCGGTCTTGGGGTTGATCGCCACGACCGACGGGACCAGCCGTCCGCCTTCCGACGACGGGATAACAGTTGGCTCGCCGCCTTCCATCACCGCAACGACCGAGTTGGTCGTGCCGAGGTCAATACCAATGATACGTCCCATGTGTTTGTCTCCAGTGTGTCCTAGTTTGTGCTTTGATTGAATGTGAGCTGTCGCGCGGCTACGTTAACGCGCCACACGCACCATTGCCGGGCGCAGGATTCGATCTCCTACCTTGTAACCTTTGACCAGTGTTTCGGTCACGGTTCCGCTGGGTGCGTCACTTTCGTCATCGACACCCACAGCTTCATCGCGGTTTGGGTCGAAAGGCTGGCCCTTGGGATCAACCGTTTTCACGCCGAAGTCGTCCAGCAGTTTGGCCAGCTTGCGCTGGATCATGCTGGTGCCGGTTACCCACGGATTTTCAGCCAGATCGGCCGGCACATTGACAATGGCCCGGTCGAAGTCATCCACGATGGGAAGCAGGCTCTTGAGCACATCCGCCGAAGCGTTCTGATAGCTGTCCTGCATTTGACTGTCGACGCGCTTCTTGTAGTTGGTGAAGTCGGCCCGCGCACGCTGCCAGCCGTCGAGATAATCCTTCGCCCGCGCTTGCAGCTCGTCAAACGCCTCCTGGGTCACCGGCGAGACTTGCGCCTCGGGTGATGCAACTGCGCCGTCTTGCGACTGGGCAGATGCATTGTTCGCGTTGGGTTCTTCCACCACGCACTGCTCCTTGTATCAGACCGCCGGGGCACAGCGATGCACGCCTGCCCCAGCGCCAAACCTTGGTTCAGTGTACGCGGTCAATACTAGAATCGCGTTAACGAAGCGAAAGAATGGCGCGTAAAAACGGCGCCACGGGCCGCTTGCGCCACAGAAACTCCGCTACATATACTGTATCAGGAACAATAATGCTGTGGAGACCACGCGATGAAACGACTTGTTGGTACTGCCATTGTTTTGCTGTTGGTCACTGGAATCGCATTTTCCTCGGTAATGGCTCAGGATTGTACAATCAAGGCAGGACGGGCAGCCTTCGAGGCCGGCAATTACACCGAGGCCTTGTCTATTTACCGATGCGCCTATGATTCCGACAATCCGAACGAACAAATTCTGCTCGGCATTGGCCGCTCGGCGCTCATGCTCAATCAGTACTCGCTCACGGCGAATACGGCTGAGGGAGCGGCCGATGCCGCAGGTCTGAGCAACAGGGAATATGGCATCGAGCAGATTGATGCACTCAGCGCGGCGCTGGCGGAAAACCCCAACAGCCTGCCGCTGATGACGCAGTTGGCGCACTGGCTGTGGATGCGCGCCCGCGATGACGAGGCCATGCCCTTGTACGAAGCGATTCTGGATGCAGACCCGCTGAACCTGTTCGCCATCACCTTCCGCGCATCATCACAGGCGTACCTTGATCAGCTCGACAGCGCAGAAGAAGGGTTCTCGCAGGCCACTGAACTCGCCCCGAACAACGACCACGTATATTCGATTGCGGCAACCACCTACCTCGATACAGGCAATCCGGCCCGGGCCATCGAGTTTGCGGACCAGGCTATTACGCTACAGCCCGACGAATTTGCTGGCCGGTATGTGACCCGTGGTGACGCGTACTTCGACCTGCAGAACTACGAAGCGGCGCTATCGGACTACAGCCAGGCGCTGGTGATCAGTCCGGGCATGCCCATCGCGCTGGTCGGCCAAGCGGATGCCTACTGGCACCTGGACGACAATGAATCCGGCTTGGACGCCGTCAATCAGGCGCTCGAACAGAACCCGGATTCCATACGGGCGCTGCTCATTCGCGCCAACCTGTACCTCAGCACCAGCGAACATCAAATGGCTCTGAATGACTTTGCCCGCGTGCAGGAATTGGATCCCGGCAACACCGACGCGCTCATCGGGCTTGGCCACGCCGCATTCAACCTGGCGGACTACACCACTGCAGCAGATTACTACCAGCAGGCAATCGCCAGCGATTCGTCCTCACGCCGCGCGCGCGCCGGCTACGCGGCTGCGCTGTCTGCGCTCAACGATCCCGGTGTCGCGCAAGCGCTGGCAGACCTGTTCCGGATGGCAGGCAACCCGATGGCACTTGCGGCTGCAGGTAAACCACAAATCCTTCCGCTGGACTTCGATACTGT
Source organism: uncultured Chloroflexia bacterium (assembly GCA_963841085.1). Classification (GTDB taxonomy): domain Bacteria; phylum Chloroflexota; class Anaerolineae; order Aggregatilineales; family Phototrophicaceae; genus Flexifilum. The sequence goes on from CAWJBF010000001.1 coordinate 79,750, forward strand.
GTATTTCACCGAGATAGAGGCGAACGCCGGCGACACGATCAGCGTATCAACGGAGTCCGTCGAAGCAGACCGCCTGGACACCGCTCTCGTCGTGCTGGCGAACGGGGAAGTCGTTGCCTATGCTGACGATACGAACGGCTATGACGCGGCGCTGGACGCATTCGTTGTACCCGAAGCCGGCACCTACACGGTGGTCATCGGCCTGCTTGATGCGTTCAACGGTGACGCCCGTCTCAGCGTGCGAGTGACACCAGCGGGCTAAACGCGATATTGCTTCAGCGCCCTTCGACCTATGTAGTCCGGTGCAATTGCGCCGATGAACTGAATCAGCCGGTCGAACCAGCGCAGGATGACCGTCTTGCGCGGGCGTTCGACGTTGTCGGCGATGGCGCTGGCGACGTGCTCTGGGGTCATTGCCGGCAGGCGGGATGCCTGGGCCGCGTAGCCTGGTTGGCCCAGCCGATTCTGGCTGAACCCCGTCGCCACGCGCCCCAGCCGAAGCTCAGTGACCGTGATGTGATCGGCTTCCAGTTCGAAGCGCAGCGATGCCGCCAGACTGCTGACGAACGTTTTGCTTGCCCCATAAGCGGCCGCATAGGGCATCGGCACGCCCGAGGATATAGACGAGATCAGGATGACGCGCCCGCCGCCCTGCTTACGCATTTCCGGCACGCAGGCACGAATGCTGTGCAGCACGCCGTCTATGTTCGTCCGCAGCACGGTTTCAAGATCGGTCCAGTCGCTCTCGACGATACTGCCGCGCTGACCCACCCCTGCGTTGGCCACCAGCACATCCAGCCGCCCAAACCGCGCCACCGCCGCATCGACGGCCGCGTGGAGGGCCGCACTGTCGCACACATCAGCGGCCAGCGCCAACACCTCACCGTGCGGCTGCGGGTAGAGATGAAACAGCGTCCACCAGCGGACCAAGCGACTCAAGCGTCAGCCCGGTCGCCGCCACACTGCAGGCCGCGCCGCGCCAGTTCCAGCGCCGTCGCATAGCCGATGCCAGACGACGCGCCGGTGATGAAGGCAGTTTTGCCCTGAAGTGGGGTCATTGGCGGCCTCAATTTGCGCGATGAACCGTTTTCATTGCATCATGATAGTCAGAAGAACTTGCTTTCGACAGCAATAGATCGGCCGTTTAATAATGCCCCGATTTGGACCACTGCCCAAACCGAGCGCCCCAAGAAGCCCACTTCCGCACACGTCAAATCCTGATCTGGTCGTTGACACCAGCAATCCTGCCACCCTGTCCCAACTATCGTCAACCATCGGCAACGCGGCCATGCGCCGCCTGATTCAGCGTCAGAGCTATCTGGACTCGGTGGACGACGAGCCGGGCACGATCTCCGGCGGCGCAGACTATGGCGGGATGCTGCCCTCCGGTAATGACGGCGTATCTGGCATTCCTGAGCAGGGTGAGGAACCCGGCTCCTCACTGCCCAGCACCGAGGACAATTCGAAGGCCAGTTGGCCGTCGATGCCAGAGATGCCCGAAATCCCGGACGAGCCGGGCGATCTCAGTCCGATTGTCGACCGATGGGCCCCGACCAACCCCACGCTGTATCCCAAATCGGGCTGTACGCCTGATTTCTGCGCGCCGTTCTCCACGAACAGCGAGGCGATCAACTTCCGGCGGCTTGCAACCGTGCCCCTGCTGGCAGCAATAGCGGCACAGACGGGCAGCGCGACGGTGGCCAACTTGTATCGCCAGCATCTGTGGGGCGGTGTGTCGTCGCCCGTCGACCTAAGCAGTTCGAAAGGTGAGTTTGAACAAGCCAGCGCGACCACCAACGCCGTGCTCATGCTGGCCGAAAATCTGCGCGCCAAATACGAGAATACACCACCCGCCTTCCCCCAAGGCGTCGACACCATCGAGGTCGATCTGGCGCAGGAACTGCCGCAGGAGATCGCCGACATCGACGACCCTGCCAGCAGCCGGCGCATGGACTTCAGCACACCGGGCGAAACGCCGAGTATCGTGGCCGGCGGCATTGGCAAAGACCAGACGGCCCACGCCATCGGCGCACAGCCGTCGGGGCAGGATGACAGCCGCATCGCGACGGGCAAAGCGACCGTGATCAAGAACAGCGATGGATCGCTGCTGATCAAGGTTCACGCCCACTTCGAGATTCTGGATACCGTCGATATGTGCCCGGGCAACTGCGGCGGCACTGACGAGCAGGTACTCACGCGTCCGCTGTCGTGGCTGGAAGCCTCGGGCGTATCGGGCGATGTGCCGATCAAGGTAGAGTACGACGGGCCGGAACAGGCCGCCACCACCAAGCCCAAAGCGCCGGGTGGCGGCAGCCGCAACCCGTTTGGCGGCTGAGATTCAGCACCTCATCAACGCCCTGCAAGCGGAACCAGCACATACGGCGCATCAAGCACGTCCCCGTCCGGGCCGGTCACAGCTACCGGCTCGCCGTTGGCGTCCAGCCAGCCAACGCGCAGTGACCAGCCTTCGCCCACTTCCGGCAGGGCAAAATACAGGCGATCGGTCACGGTTTCATCTGCAGCCCAACTGTTAACGGGCCGGCAGCCGCTCTGCGGCCCGCGATCCTGCTGGGCCACGACTTCGCCGTTTGGGTCGAGCAGATGCACGAACCACTGGCCGTTGTTTTCGGGCGCAGCTTCAGCCTGCCACTCCAGCGCCACTTGAACGCCGTCCGCGCCAATTGCAGTACCCATGTGCGCCAACGAGATGTCGCCAAAACGCCAGCCAGCGGGCTGAACGGGCGGATCGGCGGCGCGGTAGAAACCGACGGCACGATGGCCTTCAACCGCCCGTTCAGCGATCAAGGCGCTCGTTTCCCACAGCGTTTGCTCCATCCAGTTGGCCGCGTCACATGCCGGAAACCATGTCAGCAGCCACAGCGGGCCATCGAACGACAGGGCGCGCTCCCACAAAGGTGCTATGTTGGCGTCGTCAGGCGTATTGGGCGCGTTGACCGTAAACACTCGAAACGGTGCTGGCAGGTCGATCAGCCGGTCGCCAAACACAGTCGTTTCAGCCACTACCACGCCCGGCGGCTGCATCGCTTCGCCGAGCGCCGCGATCTGGCGCGCATCCGCTGAGGATGACAGTGCTCCGGCCACGACCACACAGGCCATGACGATCGCCAGCGCCGCGGCGCCAATGAGGAGGCGAACGCGCCCGCGCTGCCCATAGGCCAGCCATGCCAACCCTTTTCCGAGCGCGATCATCCCCAGCGCCGTCAGCAGCGGAGCGGGGCCGAGCGATTCAATCCAGGCCAATTCCAGCGGCCAGCCACCTGCGATCAGCGCCAGATGCCTGATGATCGGGCTGAGCGCCACGTCGCTCACCAACCCATCGTACAAGCCGGCGCTAGCCCCCAGAAAATCGCCGCGCCAGACGATGTTGGTGAGAAAGGCGATATACGTGTCGTAGGCTAGTAATGCGCCGAGCAGGCTCACGCCGAGGCTGAACACGACCAACACGCTCACCACAACACGCCATGGCCGCGATGTCCAAGAGCGCTCGATTACGGGCGCGAACCACAGCGCCAGCAGCGGCAGAACCGGCAGCATGAAGCGCGTTCCCCAGGCGAAGCCGCCGTGCCAGCTCCACCACGCGGCGAACAAGGCCACCTGAATCACAACCAGCGCCGTGGTTCCCCACGCCAGCGCAGGCGCGCGCCGCAGCAGCGCCGGCCAGCCGATGAGCGACAGGATCACGATCGGGCTGTACCAGAGCAGGCCTTTGTAGGGGCTGATGAGCAGGCCATACGCGCCAAACAGCGGATTGACCGTGAAGCCTTCGCCATCCGCGAAGTGGTAGCCCGTCTCCAGCGGCCCACCGAAGCGCGCGCTGTTGTAAAGCGCAATCAGCAGCAGTGGGGCGGCCGCCGACAGCCCGAACGCCAGCAAAGCCCGCCAGTCGCGGCGCGGCCAGGCAGACCAGAGCGCCCACGCGCCCAGCGCCGCCAACGAAACCGCATAGGCCGTGTTCACGCCCGCGAGCAGACCACCACACAGGCCCGCCAGCGCCAGGCCCCGTACCCGGCCTGTAACCAATCCGGCGACGGCCAGCGCCAGCAGCAGCGCCGCCAGCGGCTCGCCAAACAGGGTTTTCGTATACGGCAGCGCCAAGGTCGCCAGCCCGAAAATCAGCGCCGTGGCGAAAGCCGTCCGCAGGCGAAACCCCAGCCGCAGGCTCAGCCAATAGATCACCAGTGCAGCCGCCGTCGTGACCAGCGGGTTGAGCAGCATGGCCGCCGCCTGCGCCGAAATGCCCGGGACGGCTTCGCTCAAGGCCACCAGCGGCAGCAGCGCCAGCGATGGCGTCAGCCCTTTCTTGGCGTAAAGCGCGCCGTCCAGCCCGCGCGCGCCCATGCGCGCTGCATCCATCGGGAACTGCGCGTCACTGGCGGCAAACGCTTCGATGTCCGCACTGCCGTGACGCACTAGTGACGCCGACACCGCCAGCATCGCCAGCCCATCCGCCGAATCTGGCGTCGGGCGGTAGATCAGCAGGTACGCGCCCAGCAGGATACAGGCCAGCGCAGCGGCCGCAAGCGCGCGGCGTTGGGATTGGGTCATCAACCGTTCGACGTTCATGCACGGTATTGTAGCGAACGTTGGGCCGCTGCCGCGTACCTGTACCGGTGCCTGTTTCAGTGCGCCCGGCGCCATTCGGCATACAATAAGGGGGCACACGCCCGTCCAAACAAGGCCCGTCTATGCCCGACGCCAAGCGCGCAACGCAGGAAGTGCTGCAAGCGATGGCCTTCAGCACTTCACCTGTTGATCGGCTGCTGACGCCCGTGCTGCTGCTGCTCGGCGCGGCTTATGCGGCCGTGCAACTGCTGGCCGGAAACTGGCCCGAAGCGCTGTTCACCATCGCCTGCACCGCGCTGCTGTTCACGCTGGCCGCTTTCCCCAAAGTACAGGCATGGTTGCTTGATGCCCCCTATGGCCGCCGTCATGACTTCGTCATCGTCCTGCTCTGGCTGTATGGCTCGGCAGCCATCGCCGTTGCGCGCGGGTTGGCTGACGCGCCCACAAGCGGCAAAGACAGCCCGGCTTTCTACGGCCTGCTGCTGGCGGGTGTTGCCGTGGGAATCATGATCGTCCGCGCCGTGCTGCTGCTCACGCCGCGCGGCGCGCGATTGTTCATCACGCGCATCCCGCTGTGGGAACAGGCGCTGGTCGCTGTGAATGAAGTGGTCGCGGCCGTGCTTCTGTCCCTGTTTTTCGGGCCGCTGCTGGCGCACGCCGCCGAACCGACTGTATTCACGCTGCGAGTCGATCTCATTTACACGCTGGCTGTGGGCGCGGTGCTGGTTCTGTATTACGCGGGCATGCAGGTGATGTGGTTGCAGCGCGGCAACGACTGGTTGAGCCAAACGGCCGTGTGGGTGCGGCTGGCACGCCTGCTTACTCCGGCGGGCATTCTCATCGTCGTGGTGGTGCTGGTACGGCCGTTCATCGAGCGGGCCGACCCGCGCAGCGCCGAACTGCTCGGAAGCGGCGCGGGCGTCGCGGTGCTGGCGCTCGCGCCCGTCATACTGCTGCTGGTCATCGTCATCGCCCTGCTCGTTTACAGCAGCAGCAGCGGTATTCGCCAGCGCTTCTTACCCGATCTACTGCTGGAAGAACTGCCGCCCAATCTGCGCAAGCTGCTGGGCACGATTTCGGACATGGACCTACTGCTGATTCTGGCGATGCTGGCGACGCTCATTCCGGTGGCGCTGCTGCTCGAAGGCAGTGGCGGTCTGCTGGCCGACCTGCGCCTGCAGATTTTGCGCAGCAGCGGCGAACTTATCGAAACATCCGAACAGGCGCTGGCGCTGCTGTTCGCGCTGCCGTTCTACGCGCTCATCTTCGCCGCGCTTGGGCTGTACGCCTACGCCATCAGCCGCAAGACCCTTTCTGCCCGCGACCGCGACGCGCTGGTGGCGAAGCTGCCGCTCGGCTTCTTGATCATCCTCATCATCGCCCTGTATCTGTTCGCCGTGCCATTCACGCAGGTCATTGCCGAAGGCCGCCTGCCGCGCCTGCCACAGGACTCGGTGCGCATCATTCTGTTCAACATCCTGATTCCACTGGTGCTGCTGTATGCCACCTATTTTGTGTTCGTGCGCATCCCCTACCGTCGCGGCCAGAACCGCTGGCGCGATATTCAGCAAAACGCGCTCACGCGCGATCTGGCGCGGCTGGATGACCGTATCGCTGGCCTCAACCGCGAGTTGGCCGGGCTTGAAGAACGCTGGCGTAGCGCCCCGCCCGATGGCCCGGCACGCACCGATATGCTGTTTCACTACGTGCAGTTGAACGGCATCCGCGACGACCTGAATATGCGCCGGTTGCAATCGATGGGCGAACGCCAGCAGTTGTTCGAGCTGTCGGAAACGCCGGTATCGCTGGCGGTCGCCCGGCTGCCCATTCGCATCGTCACGATTGGCGTGCCGCTGCTCATCGCCCTGCAGGTTTATCAGTGGGCGGTGCTGAACAACGGCCTGCGCCAGATCGTCGAGAATCCGAACGCGACCGTACTCGACTTTCTGCAGGCGCTCGTCAGCCAGCTCAACCCCTAACATTCACCTGTGAATTTGTTAAGAAGCCTTAACAAAATTGCCGTTGTCAGGTAAACTCCACTTTTATCTCCGTTAGAAGGATTAACCATGCCCGACGAACACGCTCTGGTCGCAGATTTACAGCCGCACGACCGCCCCCTGTCTGCTGATGAGTCGATGGCCGAAGCTGGCCGCACTGTACTCCTGCGCGATTTCATCGATATGCTCAATCATGAGGCCGGCGCGCTAACCGGCGAAGACATTGAGGACGTGCACGAAATGCGCGTGGCCACTCGCCGGATGCGCAGCGCCCTACGCCTGCTGGAACCATACTACACCGGCAAGCTCGCTGGTAAATTCCGCAGGCAGTTGGGCGAAATCGCTGATGTGCTGGGCGATATACGCGACCGTGATGTGCTGCTGGAAGACATGAACGATTATCTGCCCACGCTGCCTGAAGAGACGCAGGCGGAGCTGAAGCGCGTAATTCAGTGGCTCGAAGGCGAACGCGAGGCCGAGCGCGAGGATTTGCACGCGCTGGTATCGAAGCGCAGCTACGGGCGCTTCATCGCCGACTTCCGCAAATTCCTGATAACGCCTGAAGATCACGCCGTGGCCTTAACAACTCGCGGCAAGGTGAGGCCCGTCGTGGTGCGCCACATAATGCCCACAGTCATTTATGAGCACCTGGGCATGGTGCGAGCTTATGGCGCGATCATCGAAACGGCGGACGACCCTACGCTCCATCAACTGCGCATTGAGTTTAAGCGGCTGCGTTACACCATCGCCCTGTTTGAAGAATTGCTGGGCGCGGGCGCGAAGACGTTCCTCAAGGAACTCAAGGCGGTGCAGGATTTGCTCGGCAGGATGCAGGACATCGTCACCGCCCACACGCTGCTCGACCCGATGCAGACGCGGCTCGACGACGCGCAGCTTGAGGCCCTGAACGCTTACTTCCTCAAGATTGACGCGGAAAGCGAAAACCTGCGAGGTGAAGTGCTGGCCGTCTGGCGCCACTTCGAGACAAAGACGGTACAGAGACAGCTCACCAGCGCAGTGGCGGTGCTCTAGGTAGAAGCAACGCGAAGGACACAAAGGGCGCAAAGGGGTTTTACGAAGTTCCTCTTCGCGCCCTTCGCGTGGTTTGCAGTCGCACTTTTTCAACCAGCCAGCCGCCACCTACGCCCATCACGACGATCAGCGGTGGATACAGCGGCAGGTAGTAACGCTGCCACTCAATCGGCGTGAACAGGAGCGCCCCGAGCGCAGCCGAAACCAGCCACACGGCGCTAATCCAGCGCGCGGCAGGCAGGCCATGGCCGCGCCACAAAGCCCATACGCCCGCTATCAGCATTCCCACCGTGATCAGCGCTGTGACAATGCCCTGCGCCGTCAAACCGGCCAGCCCGGACGCTTCGTAGGCGGCGATCTGCGGCGCGAGATAAACATCCCAGCCGGTCACCTCGAAATACTGCGGCGCGGGCATGAACGTTTGGCGCAGGAAACCGCCCAGCGCATCGACCGGGCCGGCAAAGCCGCCAAACGCCGCCGTCTGCCCGGCCAGCAAATCTGAACGCAGGCGCAGCACTTCAGGCACACGCGCCAGCGGCTCACCCCACCAAGCCGGGTTGAGCGCGTAGAACACCCCGGCCGCCAGCACAGCCGCCAGCGCCATCTGAGCGACCGGCAGGGCGAAAGTACGTGCGCCGTTGTGGCGTACGGTCCACAGCGCCCAAACGAGCGCCGCCGCACCAATCGGGATGATCGCCAGCACGGCTGTATGCTTCGAGGCCAGCGCCATGCCCGCCGCCAGCCCGAACAGCGCCGCCCACAGCCAAGCTCGGTTACTGCGCGACTGTAACCAACCCACCACCGCCAGCGCCGCCAGCGCCGTGAAAGCGATCAGGCTGCCTTCCATCATGGCGCGGCGTCCGTTGAGCAGCAGCGCAGGGTGCAGCACGTAGATCAGGCCGGAGATATACGCGGCCGGCCGACCGCCAATCTGCCCGGCCAGCGCGAACAGGGCCAGCAGACCGACCACCAGAAACAGCGCCGACGGCCAGCGGCTGACTTGCAGCAGCGCCGCGCTCGGCGCGTGGCCGTTCGACTGGTTGTAGTCCCAGACCGCGCCCCAGTCCCACTGCTCGTTGAGGTCGTCCGGCGCGAAACCAGCCAGATGCCACAGCAGCCCGACGCTGTACTTGTTGACTGTACCGTTGAGCAGGCGCAGTTCCTGCTCGGTGGGGCTGGGTGACGGATCGGCATAGCGCAGCAGCTCCGGCTGGCCGAGCAGAAGCTGGAAGGCGTAATCGCGGCTCATGTAGATTTGCGTGGATTCATCACCGTGGAACGGCACAAGCGGCGCACCAGCGAGGATGTAAACCGACAACGCCAGCAGGAATAAAGCGTCAAGCGCGCGTTTCAAGAGGGTAATCCTTAAAGCAGTGATTTACCGCCAAGGCGCAGAGGAGATAGAGAGGACGCAGAGAGTTTGGCCAAATCAAATCTCTCGATCTCTTGGCGTTCTCCTCTTTTTCTCCGCGTCTTGGCGGCGAGTCCTTTTCCCTAGCCCAGCGCGATCAGCGGCTTGCCCTGCTCTACGCTCTGGCCGGGCTGCACCCATACGCGGTTGATGACTCCATCACGCGGGGCTTTCAACTCGTTCTGCATCTTCATGCTCTCAAGCACGAGCAGCGTTTGCCCCTGCGTCACTTCATCTCCTTCAGCCACCGGAACAGCCAAGACCAGGCCGGGCATGGGCGACTTGATCTGAAGCTCGCCGCTGGCGACCTCGATGCCGCCGCGCCCAGACGCCAATAGCTGCGCCCGCTCGTCGAGCACCTCGCCAGAATACTGGCGGCCGCGAAGCTGCACCTGCACCTCGCCGTCCTGCTCGTTGATGACCGCCTCATACGACTGTTCATCCATCAGCACCGAATACAGCGACGGGCCAAGGGAGAGAAAATCGACGGTGCGCGGTTCGCCGTTCACCAGCAGCGACCCATCGCGCAAAATGTCTATCTCGAAGCGCTGGCCGTTAATGATCGTCACGTAGTTCATCGGTTCATACGCTCCCAACGGCCCATCCACTTCCAGTTGCTGGTGTCACGCTCGTTGCGAGTGACGACCTGGCTGGCAAGCTGCGCCTTGCGGTGCGCGTGCAGAGTGGCCGCAATCGCCGCCGCTTCCAGTTCGTGGGCAGGCGCGGCATCCTCATAGGTATCCATGCTGAAGCGCTCTTCGACGAACTTTGTGTCGATTTTGCCCGCGATGAAGCTGAAGCTGTTGAGCAGGTTGACGTGGAACGGGATGTTGTGCTTCACGCCCATAATCGTGAATTCGCCCAGCGCGCGGCGCATACGAAGCATGGCTTCGGCGCGGTCATCGCCCCAGCAGATCACCTTGGCGATCATGCTGTCGTAGTAGGGCGAAATCTCGAAGCCGCGATACACGCCGCTATCTACGCGCACACCCGGACCCGAAGGCGTGAGCAGCGTCGTGATCGGCCCCACCGACGGCATGAAGTTGTTGTACGGGTCTTCGGCGTTGATGCGGCACTCAATCGCCCAGCCCTTCGGCTCGAGGAAGCTGCCGGAAGGCCCCATGCGCCGCCCGCGCGCGATGCGAATCTGCTCCTTCACCAGGTCAACACCCGTCACCAGTTCGGTCACCGGATGCTCGACCTGCAGGCGGGTATTCATTTCCATGAAGTAGAAATTCTTGTCCTTGTCGACGAGGCACTCGATGGTGCCCGCGTTGACATAGCCAACCGCCTCGGCCGCGCGCACCGCCATATCGCCCATGCGCTGGCGCAGGTCGGCGTCCAGAAACGTGCTGGGAGACTCTTCAACCAGCTTCTGGTGCCGGCGCTGGATCGAGCAGTCGCGCTCGCCCAGATGGATGGTGTTGCCGTGCGTATCGGCCAGAATCTGGAACTCGATGTGGCGCGCGCCCTCGATCATCTTCTCGATATACACCGAGCCGTCGCCAAAGGCGCTTTCCGCCTCGCGGCGCGCAGCCGCCAGCGCCCCGGGCAGATCTTCAGCCCGCTGCACGGCACGCATTCCCTTGCCACCGCCGCCAGCCGCCGCCTTGACCATGATCGGGAAGCCGATGCCCGCGGCAATGGCGTAGATTTCGTCATCGCGCGCGCCCGGTTCGCTGCCCGGAACCACTGGCACGCCCGCTTTCATCACGGTTGCGCGCGCGGCCTGCTTGTCGCCCATCGTGGCAATCGCGTTCGGCGGCGGGCCGATGAAGATGACGCCATCGTCCTGGCAGGCCTGCGCGAACTCCTCGCGTTCAGACAGGAAGCCGTAGCCCGGGTGAATAGCGTCCGCCCCCGTGCGCCGCGCCGTATCGAGAATCTTGTCGATACGCAGGTAGCTGTCGCGCGGGGCGGGCGGGCCAATCAGCACCGCCTGATCGGCGTAGCGCACATGCAGCGCCGTGCGGTCGGCCTCGGAATAGACCGCGACCGTTTCGATGCCCAGTTCGCGGCAGGCGCGAATGACACGCACCGCGATTTCGCCTCGGTTGGCGATTAGTACCTTGTTGATCTTTAGAGTAGGTTCAGTCGTCATCGTCATCCCTTACAGGGGGATATTGCCGTGTTTTTTGGGCGGGTTGCTGTCGCGCTTGTTCTGGAAGACCTCCAGGCCGTTGATGAGCCGGGCGCGGGTTTCGCGCGGCTCGATCACATCGTCGATGTAGCCGCGCTCGGCGGCGATATATGGATTCGCCAGCTTTTCGCGGTATTCGGCGGCCAACTGTGCCTTGAGCGCTACCGGGTCTTCGCTTTCCTTCAGTTCGCGTCGGTAGATGATCTCGACTGCGCCTTCCGGCCCCATGACCGCGATTTCGGCCGTGGGCCACGCCAGATTGAGGTCGCCGCGAATGTGCTTGCTGCTCATCACGCAGTACGCGCCGCCATAGGCCTTGCGCGTGGTGACAGTTAGCTTGGGCACGGTCGCTTCGCAGTAGGCGAACACCAGCTTGGCACCCGAGGTGATGATGCCGTTGTGCTCCTGCGCAGTGCCGGGCATGTAGCCGGGCACATCGACCAGCGTGATGATGGGCAGGTTGAAGCTGTCGCAGAAGCGGATGAAGCGGGCCGCCTTCTCGCTCGCTTTGATGTCGAGCACGCCGGCCAGCACCATCGGCTGATTGGCCACGATGCCCACACTGTGCCCGCCCAGCCGGGCGAAGCCCACAACGATGTTGGCGGCATAGTCGGCCTGCGTTTCGTAGAAAATGCCGTCGTCCACCACGCGCTGGATGATCTCGTGCACGTCGTAGGGCTTGTTGGGCTGCTCGGGGATGATCGTGTCCAGCGCGGGGTCGGCCCGCAGCGGGTCGTCCTTGCTGGCCAGATAGGGCGGGTCTTCCATGTTGTTCTGCGGGAGGTAGCTCAACATTTCGCGCACCAGCAGCAGCGTTTGCGTTTCGGTTTCGCCCACCACATGGGCCACACCACTCTTGCCGGCATGCACCGACGCGCCGCCTAGTTCTTCGGACGTGACATCCTCGTGCGTGACCTGCTTCACCACGTCAGGGCCGGTGATGAACATATAGCTGGTGTTGTTGACCATAAAGATGAAGTCAGTTAGGGCCGGGCTATAGACTGCCCCGCCCGCGCATGGGCCCATGATGACGCTAATTTGCGGCACAACGCCGCTGGCCATCGTATTGCGCAGGAAGATGTCGGCATAGCCACCGAGGCTGTCGACGCCCTCCTGAATGCGCGCGCCGCCGCTGTCGTTGAGGCCAATGACCGGCGCGCCGGCCTTCATGGCCATATCCATCACCTTGAGGATTTTCTGGGCGTGGATTTCGCTCAGGCTGCCGCCCATCACGGTGAAGTCCTGCGAAAAGACGTACACCAGCCGGCCGTTGATGGTGCCCCAGCCGGTGACGACACTGTCGCCCAGACTACGCTGGCGGTCGAGGCCGAAATTGGTCGAGCGATGCTGCACAAAGGCGTCGAGTTCGCGGAAACTGCCCGGGTCGAGCAGAATTTCGAGCCGTTCGCGGGCGGTGCCACGCCCTTTGTCGTGCTGCGCCTTGATTCGCGCTGGCCCGCCCCCCTGCTGGCTTTCCTCGCGCATGGCCTGCAACCGCGCCAGCTTATGCTCAACCGTCATCAGCGCACCCTCTCCCCGAACCCGTTTTCTGACTTCATCTGGCAAAAGTGAGCGGGATTATACCATGCTCATCTTCGTTACTGCGTTGCCGTGGGCCAATCGAGGAATCAAAAAGGGAAGGCAGCCCGCCTTCCCTCCCGAAATTCCGCGCCGTGCAGCTTACATGTAGGGCGTAATCTGCTTGATGATCACATCCTTGGGCTTGTAACCCGTGATATGAACGACCGGCTCACCATTCTTGAACAGAATCAGTGCCGGAATACCCATCACGTTGTAGCGCATGAGCAAGTCCTGATTCTGATCGGCGTCCAGCTTGCCCACCTTCAGCTTGTCCGTGTACTCGACCGCCAGTTGATCCACAATCGGGGCGATCGCGCGGCACGGCCCGCACCACTCTGCCCAAAAATCCACCAGCACCGGCGTCGATGACTTCAGCACGTCGGTTTCAAAATTCGCTGTGTTCACTTCAAACGTCTTGGTACCCACCGGGGTTCACTCCTCCAGCCTGTTCTGTTTCGCCATAAGGCGACTATGCTATTATAGCCTTACTTGCAGGTGCCGAGATGGGTCATCCATCCCAATAGGGGCGCGCTGCAAACGAAACCCATGACACCATCATCCGACGACCCCCAGGCAGCAAATCTTACCCGCCGTCAGGAAGAAATTCTGGCGCTCATCATCCGCGCCTACTCGCAGTCGCCCGAGCCGGTCAGCTCGAAAGTGCTGGTCGAGCAGGATGGACTGTCGGTCAGTTCAGCCACGATTCGCAACGAAATGGCGCGCCTCGAAGAACTGGGCCTGATCGCCCAGCCACACACCTCCGCCGGGCGCGTGCCCACCGAGGCCGGATACCGCTATTTCGTCAAGTATCTACTGGGCGAAAAGGCCCTGACGACCGCCGAAGAAACGCGCATCACCGAGAAGATGCAAACCCAACCGCTGGCCACCGAGCAGTGGATGAGCCAGGCGGCCACGCTGCTGGCGCGCACTGTGCAGAGCGCCGCGGTCGTCACGCCGCCAGTGGCCGAAACCAGCCGCTTCAAGCACCTGGAGCTTATTTCGATTCAGGGCCGGCTGGTGCTGATGGTACTGGTCTTACAGCAGGGCTCAGTACATCAGCAAATGCTAACGCTGGCCGAGTCCGTGCCGCAGGCGGGCCTGTCGGAAGCGGCCGCGCGTATCAATACGCTGTGCCTCGATCTGAACGCCAATGATTTACGCATCCGCAGCGTGCAACTTCCGATGCTCGAACGCGAGATTGCCGAGCTGGCGGCCGATGTCATCGACCGCGCTGACTCGTCACAGGTGCGGCTGGTGTACCGGGAGGGTCTCAGTGATGTGATCGGCACATTTCCACGCACGGAAGGCGCGCAGCAGATCATCCGCGTGGTCGAAGAACGGGCCTTACTCAACACGATTCTGGCCGAGCTGTTGTCGCCGTTCGTCAACGATGTGCAGGTGTTGATCGCGGGCAACGGCCGCTGGGAAGAACTGAATCAACTGTCGCTGGTATTCAGCCGCTACGGCATTGCCGGTCAGTCCACCGGCGCAGTCGGCGTCGTGGGCCCCACCAATATGAACTACCGCCGCGCCGTCAGCGCCGTGAGCTACGTGTCGAACGTGATGTCGTCGATGCTGGCGGCCGCCTTTGACAACCCGCCAGATGCACCGGATGAGCCGGAGTCATAGCGCCGCCTGTTCCAGCGGAGCCATGCGCTGGATGAGTTCACCCCAATCCTGCACACGCCCCGCCAGATGACGCACCAGCACCAACCCGATACGTGGATTGCCGTAGACCAAGCTGAAGAGAGCGCCCTTCGTGATGGTATACACCAGCCCATCCTGAGTACAGATCACGTCGGACGTTGCGCGCCGGTCGCCGAGGGCGCTGGCCATGCCGAAGATTTCACCGGCTGGCACGCGGCCCACCTGCACGCTGTGGGCATCGGGCGCGGGCATTTGCATTTCGAACGCGCCAGAATCCACCAGAAAGGTCTGTTCGTTGACCTCGCCACGGCGCAGCACAATCTCACCCTGCTGGCAGGCGCGCGCATCGAGCACCAGCGCCACATCTTCAAGATCCGTGCCGGTGAGGCTGCCAAACAAGCTGCTATAGGCAAGCGCCCGTTTACGCGCTTCCACCTCCGCTGCGCTTAACAGGCGCGTTCGCCGCGCCAGCATCAACGCGAGTTGGAGCCGCGGATCATCCGACGTGGGCAGCGCGGCAATCTGGAGAGCAGACTGCACCTCCTCATCGCTGGCCACCAACGTGCTCATCCATACGCGAACAAACAGGCCCACATCCGCATTGAGCACGGCGATCTGGCCCTCAATATCCTCCAGCCGAACCCGAATCACGTCGCGGTGCCGGGTCGAGCCGTACTGATCCAGCGCCGATTGCAGCACGGCTTGCTGGCCAATCAAGTACGCATAGCGTTCGATCTTCTTCAGCACATCCGGGCCGAGCGTGTCCTCGTATTTCATCAGGGCACGGTGCAGCGCCTGCGGATCGGACGCAGCCAGTCTGGCCGGCTGATCCGCGTCCACGCCCAGCAGCGCCACGCGCTTGTTCACCCAGCGAACCTCGCGGTGGATGAGGACCATGATGATCCCCGTGCCGGTCATGCCGATAGCCATGGTCAGCAGCAGCAACCAGGTTCCGTCGAACGATAGCGCAACCAGGTTGTAGGCGACGTGCAGGAAGATGGCGAGCCCAACGGCCCCGTAGAAATAGAGCCGCTGCCGCCGCCGGCTGTAACGCGCCGAGTGGCCGGCCACAGCGCCCACCATGCCGGTTGCAAACGCGTGCATCAGCCCGGCGGTCAGCACGCGGGCGGCCGCGTAGCCGATGGCTTCCGAGACCACGTCGCCGCTGAAGGCGCCTAAGTAAACCAGATTCTCGATCATGCCGAAACTCAGGCCGATTTCGAAGCCTGTCGACATGCCATCGACCGCATTCACGAGCCGGCCGCGCCTGAGCAGATAGCCAATCAGCGCCGCCTTCGATATTTCTTCGACGACGGGAGCCACCACCAGAACAACAGTCGCAGAGCTGGCGAAATTCAGTGCCAGTAGCTCGGCGAAGAATGAGATCAGAAAGGCCGCGCCGCCCCACACCAGCGCCAGGATGACGGAGCGCCGGGGTTGCAGACCGAATGTGTCGTAGGAATAGAGGATGAACAGGATCACCATGGGTACAGCCAGGGTGATCAGATAAGCAAGCAGCATAGGTGTATTTCCGTGAGGCTGATTCCTGCCTCAGTGCAGCCGAGCCAGTATGCACTTCATGGTACACTGTTTCCTTCACCCATTGCCTTGACCCAATCCCCAAAATTCATGAAAACCAAACTCAACTCGATGCGGTTGCTGGAACAGCACAAAGTGCCCTATGAGGTGGTGGAGTTCGACGACTCGATGCGTGACGCCGAAGTCATCGCTGAAGCGCTTGGCATTGCGCCGTATATGGTCTACAAGACGCTGGTGGCCGAGCCGGAAGGCGGCAGCAAGCCGTTTCTGGTGCTGATCGCCGCCAATCGCCGCCTCAATCTGAAGCGGCTGGCGCAGGCGGCAGGCGTCAAGAAAGTGCGTATGGCCGCACACAAGGACGCCGAGGCGCTCACCGGCCTCAAGGTCGGCGGCATCAGCGCGCTGGCCCTCACCCACAAGAACTGGACTGTGTTTCTCGACAAGCCGGCGATGGAGCTCCAGCATTTGCTCGTCAGCGGCGGCCAGCGCGGCGTTGACCTGCGCCTGCCGGTGGCCGATCTGGTGCGAGTGGTACGCGCACGCATCGCCGACATCAGCGACGACGGAGAGGGCGAGGACGAGGAGTAGCAAGCACGCCCTCAAACCCCAACCCCTTGTCCCTCAGGGTGAAGAGGCGTGCGCACAGCATGAATCAAAATCCCTCGCCCTGAAGGAGAGGGACACAGGGTGAGGGCCGTTTAGCGCGACAGGAAGCGGGCCATTTCGAAGTAGGATTCCGTGATCGGCCTGATCTGGCTGATCGCTTCCTCAATCGGGATCGTCTTCATCTCGCGGCCCGAAACAGCCGTCATCACGCCACTCTCGCCGGCCAGCAGCGCGCGTACCGACTTTACGCCCATACGCGTCGCCAGCAGGCGGTCGTAAGCCGTGGGTGTGCCGCCGCGCTGAATGTGGCCGAGAATCGTCAGGCGGATTTCGAATCCGACGCTTGGATTGGCCGACAGATAATCGTTCAGTTCAGTCGCCTTGTAGGGCGCGCCCTCGGCGATGACTGCGATGGCGTGGGTCTTGCCACGCAGATAGGCATCCTCCAGCGCCTTGGCCACCTCTTCCATCGTGAACGGCTTCTCGGGGGTCACGACGATTTCCGCGCCACCCAGAATGCTGCCCATCAACGCTAGGTAACCACAGTTGCGCCCCATCACCTCGATGATGAAGGCGCGCTGGTGCGACGACGCGGTATCGCGCAGGCGGTCAAGCGCGTCGAGTATGGTATTGAGCGCGGTATCGACGCCAATGGCCGTATCGGTACCGTTGATGTCGTTATCGATACTGCCCGGAATACCGACGACGGGGAAGCCGAGTTGGTGCAGCTTAAGAGCCCCGGTGAGGCTGCCGTTACCGCCGATGACAATCATGGCCTCGATCTGGTGCTCATTCAGCCGCCGCAGCGCCTTCTTCTGCCCCTGCGGCGTCCTGAATTCCTCATTGCGCGCCGTTTGCAAAATGGTGCCGCCGCGCTGCAAAATGCCGCTCACCTCCACGCTGGTGAGCAGATGGAAATCGCCGCTCAACAGGCCGGTATAACCTTGCCGGATGCCGTAGACCTCTACTTCGTGCTCCATCGCCATACGGACGATGGCCCGAATCGCGGCATTTTGCCCAGGCGAGTCACCCCCACTGGTCATGACTGCAATGCGCTTCATCGCGCCTCGCTTTGATTGTGTGATTTGCGTGGAGATTATTCTAGCAGTCCCACGCTCAAACGCCAAACTCCGCCGCGTCCTCTTCATGAACGCTGACATTGCCCGCGCCCACGATCTCGCGCAGCGCCGCCAGCAGAGGTTCGCAGCAGCGTGTGCGATCCGGGAAGCGCATTTCGTAACGCACGCCGTTTGCATCCACCACCACGACCATAAACGGGTCGCTGCCAGGGTACGAGCGCAGTGTATTCAGCAGGCGGCGCAGGCGGCGCTCATCCTTTTCGCCATCGCCATTGCGCACAAATGTGATCGTCATCGGCCGCAGCGGCGCGGGCTTCGGCGCGACGGGTTCTTCGACGGCCCAGTCGGGCGGCAAGTCACTGAAGGCAGGCGGCTCGATGCTGCTGGCGGGCAGCGGCGCTTCCCAGCCATTCGTAGGCGCATCCAGCGTTTCTGGCGGTGATTGCGATGCCCAGACCGTCGCCGGAGCCGCTTCCTCTGCCGGCAGATCGGCGGTCATGCCGTCAAAATCTCGCGTCGCGGTTTCGACGATGATCTGAGGATCGCCGCGCGAAGGATCGAGCTTGCCTGCGACGACCAGCACTTCGCCCTCGGCTACCACCTCCTGCAGTTTTGCCCATGTGCGCGGGAACATGACCGCCTCAATCGTGCCGAAGCGGTCTTCCAGTTGGGCCACCGCCATCATGTCCTTGTTCTTGGTCGTCATCTTGCGCAGCGACGTGACCAGCCCCACCACGCGCACAACCTTGTGCACCAGGCTCGACTCTTCATCGAGCATTTCGGCGGTGGTGGCGGTGTTCAGGCTGGCAAGCTGTTCCAGCACCGGATCGACCGGATGACTGGAGATGTAGATGCCGATGAGTTCCTTTTCCCAGTTCAGAATCTGCCGGTACGGGACGGGATCACTGGGCGGAAGGTTGTTGAACAGGTCATCGGCCTGCACATCGGCGTCGCCGAACAAGCTGACCTGTCCAACCTGCGTCGCCTTGTGCACGGCGGTGCTGTGCGTCATGATGCGGTCGAGCGCGTTGAGCAGTGTCGGCCGGTCGATGCCGAAGGATTCGAGCGCGCCCACCATGATCAACGATTCGAGCGCGCGCTTGCCTACGGCGCGCAAGTCGATGCGGCGCGCGAAATCGCCGACATCGGTGAATGGGCCATTGGTTTCGCGCTCAGCGACGATGACTTCCAGCGCGCCCACGCCCGCGTTCTTGATGGCGGCCAGCCCAAAGCGAATCCCGCGCCGGCCATCTTCCAGCGCCTCGATATCGAAATCAAGCGCGCTGGCGTTCACGTCCGGGGGCAGAATCGGGATGTTGAGGCGCTTGCACTCACCGAGGAAGGTCACGACCTTATCGGCAGTATCAAAGTAGGTCGAGAGCAGCGCGGCCATGTACTCAGGCGCGTAGTGCGCCTTGAGGAAGGCCGTCTGCACCGCGATCACTGCGTAGTCGGCGCCGTGGCTCTTGTTGAAGCCATAATTGGCGAAGGTTTCGATTTCCTCGAAAATCTTGCCCGCCGTATCGGCATCCACGCCGTTGGCCGGCCCCTGATCGATGAAGATCTGCTTGTGCTTGAGCAGGTCTTCCTTCTTCTTCTTCGACACCGCGCGGCGCATCAGGTCGGCTTCGCCCAGCGAGTAGCCGAACAGGCTGCTGGCGATCTGCATGATCTGTTCCTGATAGACGATGATCGAGTACGTCTCGCTCAGGATCGGTTCCAGCTTCGGGTGCTTGAACGAGACTTCTTCTTCGCCGTGCAGCCGCCGGTTAAACAGGGGGATGTAGTCCATCGGGCCTGGGCGGTAGAGCGACACCGCCGCGATGATATGCTCGAACTTGCTCGGGCGCATCTCGCGCAGCATCTGCTGCATGCCCTTGCTTTCAAACTGGAACACGCCAATCGTTTCACCGCGCCCGATGAGCTCAAACGCCTCGGCCAGCATCTGATCGAGCCGTTCGTCGCCCGTCGGCCGGTAGGGGATGTTGTCCATTGTGTAGCGCATGCCGTGATGCCGCTCGATCAGGTCGCTGGCGCGGCGCATGATGGTGAGCGTCGACAGGCCGAGAAAGTCCACCTTGAGCAGGCCGATTTCCTCGCAGGTTTCCATCGGGAACTGCGTCACCTGCTTGATCGAACTGCGGTCGTCGTCTTTGGTCAGGCGGTGCAGCGGCAGGTACTCCACCAGCGGCAGGTCGGCGACGATAACGCCGGCGGCGTGCGTGGAGGCGTGGCGCGACACTCCTTGCAGGCCGGACGCGGCTTCCATCACCTGCTTGAGCACAGGGCTGCCGTTGACCAGCTTCTTGAGTTCGGGGTTGTCGTCAATATAGGTTTTAACGGGCTTAGGTTTGGGCTCGGTCGGGATCAGCCGCGCCGCCTGATTGACGAGATCGAGGTCAACGCCGAGCGCGCGCCCCACGTCACGCACCGCCGCCTTTGCGCCCAACGTACCAAACGTGATGATGGCCGCCACGCGCTCTTCGCCGTACTTGCGCGCCGTATAGCCGATCATCTCGCCGCGCCGGTCGTCAGGAAAGTCCATGTCAATATCGGGCATGGTGATGCGGCCCGGATTGAGGAAGCGTTCGAAGAGCAGGTTGTTTTGAATCGGGTCGATATTGGTGATGCCGAGCGAATAGGCGGCCACGCTGCCCGCGCCCGAGCCGCGCACATTCCACCAGATGTCGGTCTGGCGCGCGAACTCGCACAAGTCCCACACGATCAGGAAGTAGGTGTCGAAGCCCATTTCGCCGATGACGCCCAGCTCAAAATCAAGGCGCTGGCGCAGCTCGGCGTCGCTGTGGGCGCGGTCACCATAGCGCCACCGCAAGCCTTTTTCGCACAGGTAGCGCAGGTAGCTTTCACTGGAATGATCATCCGGCACCGGAAACACCGGCAGGTGATAGTCCTTGCGGCTGAGGTCGAGGTCGCACATGTCAGCGATCAGGCGCGTGTTGGTCAGCGGTTCGCCGCCGTTAATGTGGCCAAACGTTTTCCACATTTGTACCGCGCTGCTGAGGAAGTAGCTGTTGTCCGACATACGCATGCGCTTGGCTTCGGTTTTCTGCGCATTGGTTTGAATGCACAGCAGCGTATCGTGCACGTCGTAATCGTCTTCCATCACATAGTGCACGTCGTTGGTGGCGACAAAACGGATGTCGTCTTTGCGGCCGGTGTCCACCAGCCAGCGGTTAACGACTTCAAGTTCCGGCACATCGTGGCTCTGCAGTTCGAGGAAAAAGCGATCTCGGCCGAACACCTGCAGGTAGTAGTCAACAAGTTCGCGCGCTTCGCGGTCCTGGTCACGCACAACCAGCGACGGAATCTGGCCAGCGAGACAGCCACTGGTGACGATCAGGCCCTCGTTATGCGCCTCCAGAAAGTCACGGTCGATGCGCGGTTTGTAGTAGTAGCCATCGAGTTGCGCGGCGCTGGCGATTTTGAGCAGGTTCTTGTAGCCGGTTTCGTTCATCGCCAGCATCAGTAGATGGAACGGGCCGCGGTCGTGCTGCGGGTCGCGGTCGTGCATCGTACGCCGCGCCAGATAACCCTCGACGCCGATGATTGGCTTGACGCCCTGCTTCCGGCATTCGTTGTAAAAGTTCATCACGCCAAACATTGTGCCGTGATCGGTAATAGCTAGCGCCTGCATATCGAGCGCCTTGGCGCGCGCAACCAGTTTCTTGATGCGGCTCAGCCCGTCAAGGAGCGAGTATTCGGTATGAACGTGCAGATGCACGAAGTCTTGATCGGCCATGGGTCGGTCAGGGTCTTTGAGCGGACGGAAGCGGCGCAGCGCGCCATGTGATACCCCGGATTATACCCCGCACAGGCCTTGTCTTCATGGAGTTCGCGTTTCGATTCCGCATATACTTAGGTTGGCCCTCACCCCTGCATCTCTCCCTCAGGGCGAGGGGAACTTGTCCCGATACGGCGATCTTGCCCGACTCCCCGTTTGCTTGGGAGAGGGGCAGGACGAAGCACGGCGTGAGGGGTAGCGGCTAATTCTTACCTTGACGGAATACAAGCGACCACCAGATGCCTGAACTGCCTGAAGTTGAAATGGTCGTGCGCGGCCTGCGTGAACCGCTGGTTGGCCGCACCGCGCTGGGCGTGTGGGTCGATTGGCCCAATACGCTGCGCGGTATGCCCAGCGAAGATTTCGCCGCGCGAATCCACGGCCAGACGTTTCGCGCCATCAACCGCCGCGCCAAGTACATCGTGTGCCAGCTCGATCACGATTTGCTGGTCGTGCATCTCAAGATGACTGGCCGCCTGTACGTAACCGATGACGAGGCGGTGCACGAGTCCGACCGCTGGGTGCATTTCCGCCTGCAACTGGATGGCGGACGGCAGCTTCGCTTCTCCGATGCGCGCAAGTTCGGCTTTGTGCGGCTTACGAACGACTTCGACACACTTGCGCCCGGCCTCGGCGTTGAACCGCTGGAAGACGAGTTCACGGTGGAATATCTGACCGAGCAGCTTGCCCGCCATCACAAGGCGATCAAAGCGCTGCTGCTCG
This sequence comes from uncultured Chloroflexia bacterium, assembly GCA_963841085.1. Taxonomy (GTDB): domain Bacteria; phylum Chloroflexota; class Anaerolineae; order Aggregatilineales; family Phototrophicaceae; genus Flexifilum. Next base: position 101,891 of record CAWJBF010000001.1, read on the forward strand.
ACCAGACGATGATCGCCGGTGTGGGCAACATCTACGCCGATGAGGCGCTGCACCTGGCGCGTATTCACCCGCTGCGCCCATCTAACAGCCTCGATACCGATGAAATCACTGCACTTCACGAAGCCGTGCGCCATGTGCTGGCCGCCGCTATTGTGGCCGAGGGCGCGAGTATCAACTGGTATCGCAAGCCTGACGGCACGCAAGGCACGATGCAGACACGGTTCGCCGTGTATGGCCGCGAGGGCCAGCCCTGCCCGGCGTGCGGCACGCCCATCGAGAAAATTCGCGTGGCCCAGCGCGGTACGCACTTTTGCCCTGTATGCCAGCCCGCCCCTTGAATAAGCAAACGTTGAAACAATGAACATGTCACCACATCAGGAGCAGTATCCACAATGAATCCAGATGGTTTCTCCCCGCTAATCACGGTGCTGCTGCTGGCGCTACTGCTGCTAGTGCTGGGCGGCGCGGCGGTCGTGTTCATCAGCCGCGGGGGCCAGAAGAACAACAATGGCGCTAAACCGCCTAACCAGCCGCTGCCCGACCTTGATGCGCTCGCGCCTGCCGCGCCATCTCTACATCCTCCTCAGCCGGGTGTGATGATGCTGGCCAGCGGCGAGTCGGTGCGCGTGGTCGAGGTGATGCGCGTGGCGCGTGACGCCGCTAGCGGTGCGTTGATTGCCGAAATCGACGGCCGCGCTTACTACTGTCCGCCACAAGACGCCGACGATGAATTCATGCGCAGCTACTCCGCTGCCGTGCGCGAATTATCGGCAACCAGCGAACCAGCGCCCGTTCAGCCGGATCCGCCGTCGGCCGCCGCGCCTGCGCCACCTGTGCCCACCGCCGCGACCGCACCAGCACCTACGCCAGCGGTTCGACCATCAACGACAGCTTCCGCGAATGGGCCGCTGCCCGGTGACCTGCCGAAGTTCACGATGCCTGAGACCAGCGCGCCGCCACGGCTGGGCCGCCGTCCGTCGGCTGCTCCAATCCCCGAAATCAACATCGCCGAATCCATCGAGGCATTTCTGCAATACCGCCTTGCAAGCAATAGTGAGCTTGCGAGCCGTAGTATTCATGTGCTACCTGCAGGCGAAGACGGCGTGCGCATCGAGGTGGACGGCCTCAGCTACGAGGGTATTGATAATGTGTCTGACCCGGCGGTACAGGACTTTCTGCGCCATACTATCCAGGAGTGGCAGCAGCGGCAGTAAGTCAGGGAGAAAATGATGAGTGATCAGCCTGAGGTAAGCATCAACGAGTTTCTCAGCCGGCTTGACGCAGGCTGGGGCGATCTCACCGCATTTATCAGTACGCTCACGCCCGAACAGATGACCGTGCCGACCGACGCGGCGGGTTGGACGGTGAAAGATCATCTCATCCATCTGGCCGTCTGGGAGGACGGGATGAATGCGGTGCTGGCCCACGAGTCCCGCGTGGAGCGCATGGGCGTGGATGAAGCGACGTGGAACACAGACGATTTCGATGCGATTAACGCGCAAATTCAACAGCAGCACCGCGATGAGCCGCTCAATGATGTGCTGGCAACGCTGGATCGAGTTCATGCCGACTTCCGAGGCCGCGTCTCAGTGATGAGTACCGCCGATCTTCTGCGCCCGTACTCGGACTTTCAACCGGGGACAGACCGCACCAACCCGATTGTCTGGTCGCTGGTGGGCAACACCTTCGGCCACTGCGAGGAGCATATCCCGTGGATGCAGACGATTGTGGATGGGGCGGCGGAGTAGGCAGGAGCTTATGGTGAACGGCCCAACAGCTATGACCGTATCCGAGTTCCTCCATCACCTCGACGACGCATGGGCGGAGCTTCAGGCGTTCATCGCGTCGCTTACGCCGGAGCAGATAACCGTGCCGACCGATGCGGCGGGTTGGACGGTAAAGGGCCACCTCATGCATTTAGTCGTTTGGGAAGACGGTATCAATGCCCTGCTCGAACAGGAAAATCGGCGGGAACGCATGAGCGTGGATGAGGACCTGTGGGCAAGCCGTGACTTCGATGCCATTAACGCGGCCATTCAACAGCAGCACCATCAACGAACGCTTAACGACGTGCTGGCAACGCTCCAGCGCACGCATATCACGTTCCGTCGGACTACGTTGCCGGGATGAGCGATGCCGACCTCCACCGGCCTTACAGCGACTTTGTTCCCATCGGGATCGCGACAATGCGGAGCCAATCATTGGCTGGCTAGAAGGCGATAGCTTCGGCCACTACGACGAGCATATTCCGTGGATGCAGGCGATTGTGATTAACGGCTAGTCAACCTCACCCGACACTTTGTGAAATGTACAGGCCGGCGAACTTGAGCTTTGCTGCCGCCAAGGGATAAATCCCCTGTCTGGAAAAACTAAGTCCACTGAAGGGACTCAAATCCGTCCCTTCAGTGGACTTGTCTTCTCCTGTGGCGGAACTTCAGTCCGCTGCAGTGCATGCAACCGCTGCGCCTAGCGGCCGTCTTTGCCGTTTCAGGCCGTCTTTTCGCCGCCCACCTCGGTCATGCCGGTGATGATATGCTCGACTTCTTCGATTGTCGTCTCTTTCGGGTTGATGTCTGCCGCGACTTTCTGACCACGGCGCAGCACCACAATCCGATCCACTACCTGGAACACGTGATAAATATTGTGTGCGATGAAGATGCATGAGTGGCCGCTGTCGCGGGCGTTGCGCACAAAGCGCAGCACGCCCTGCGTCTCCTCAACGCCGAGGTTATTGGTCGGCTCGTCGAGGATGATCAGGTCACTTTCGAAATGCATGGCACGGGCGATGGCCACCGCCTGGCGTTCGCCGCCCGACAGCGCGCTGATGGGCGTGTTCGCCGGAATGTTCTTGCTGATACCGACCTGCCTGAGCAGCGAGCCAGCCGCCTCATTCATCATTTTCTGATTCATGCGGCCCAGAAAACCCGGGCCTTTAATCGGTTCGCGGCCGAGGAACAGGTTGCGCGCAATCGAAAGCTGCGTCACCAGCGCCGAGTCCTGGTAGATCGTTTCGATGCCGTGGTCGATCGCGTCGGTGGTGCTGCGCATATCCACCTTCTGATCCTTGATGAAGATATCGCCGCTGGTGGGCTGAAGTGCGCCCGAGAGAATTTTGATCAGGGTGGACTTGCCAGCGCCGTTGTCGCCCAGCAGGCCAACAATTTCCTGCTCGCGCACGTTGAACGATACGTCATTGAGGGCCTGCACCCGGCCGAAGAACTTGTTGATGTGCTCCATCCGCACAAGGTCAGTCATCGTCAGGTCCCCGAGTTATGTCGTCGTTCAAGCCAGGAGTGCAGCGCCATCATGCCGAGGATGATCGCGCCGATGAAGATGTTGTACGCCAACCCGGGCACGCCGACGATGATGATGCCGTTGCGCATTACGCGCAGGATGAACACGCCGAGTACCGTACCGATAATCGTTCCCCGGCCGCCGGTGAGCGCCGTGCCGCCGATCACGACCATGGCGATGACTTCCAGCTCGTAGCCCGTGCCGCTGTTCGGATTGGCCGCCGACGTTCGGATGGAACTGAGTACACCCGCAAACGCCGCCATGCCCGCCGTGAGCATGAACAACATGATCTTGGTACGGCTGACGCGCACACCGCGCGCCCGCGCCGAGCTGGCATTGCCGCCTGATGCCAGTATCCAGTTGCCGGCCTTGGTCTGTGTCAGTACATAGCCCAGTACGATTGCGGCGAGGATGAACCAAATCAGCGACATGAAGATGCGGAGTTCACCGATGTAGAAGTCACCGACCAGAATCTGCGCAATCCAACTGTCGCCCGCCTGCCAGGTGCGCTGCGGGAAGCCGTCGGTGATGTACAGCGCCGAGCCGCGCACCACCAGCAGCATACCCAGCGTGACCAGAAACGAGGGAATCTTAAGCTTGGTGACCATCCAGCCGTTGGCGAAACCGATTACCATCGCCAGCGCCATCGCCGCGACAAATGAGACCTCCAGCGAGGCTGTCCCGCCGTTGTATAACGTCCACATGATGACGGCCGAGAAGCCGAACACCGAGCCGACCGACAGGTCGAATTCGCCCGAGGTCATCAGCATCGTCATGCCTAGCGCAATCAGCCCAAGCTCGGGCGCGAAGGCGAGGATATTGCCGATGTTCAATATGGACAGGAACGTCGGATTGATCGCGGTGAAGATGATGATCTCGACGACGAGCAGGACAAACGGCCCAAACTCCGGCCGTGATATGAAGCGTTGGAGAAGCGACCTTTTTTCCATCCAGGATGTCTTCGTTTCGCTCAAAAAGGAGGCAAAAATTCGACCCAGGGCCGCCAGTAAATTGGCTGACGGCTCTGGGTAAGGTGCTAAGGCGCGTGCGCGGCCCAGAATGGCCCGGCTCGAGCCCCGGCTCGAAGCAGGGTCTAGTTGCCGGTCAGGATGTCGAGGTACACCTGCGCGGTGTCAGCTTCATACAGCGCGCCCACGAGAATGTCGAATCCCGGAGGAATGCCGCTCGCAGCAGCCGCTGCCAGGGTCAGGCCCAGGTAGCTGGTCATCTGCGGGTCCTGCCACATGCCAGCGAGGACGAAGCCGTCGAGGATTTCCTGGGCGGTCTCGGGCGAATTGCCCCAGCCCACGACCGGGATGTCGCCAGCGGCCAGGCCAACCTGGTCGAACACGCGAGCGATGCTGCCGGTCACCAGGTCACCCAGGCCGATGATGGCATCCACGTTGCCGGCATTTGCCGTCAGGTAGTCGCTCATGCGGGTGATGATGTCAGCCTGATCAAGCGTGGCGTCGGTCACTTCCCAGGTGATGCCCAGAGGCGTGAACACGCTGGCAATGCCTTCTTCTTCCTGCACGCCGTAGGTGGCGCCAGGGACTTCCACCGGCATCCACACGAAGTCACCAGAAGCCACGTGTCCGCCATCCACCAGGAACTGCGCCCAGCGGCGGCCGACTTCTACGTTGTTGGTGCCGACGTAGGCATCAAAGCTGGCCGACGGATCGGGCGTGTTGATGTTGATGATCGGAATACCAGCGGCGTTGGCCTGCGCGGCCAGTTCAACCAGGCTGCCCGGATCGGGGCTGCTGGTGACGATACCGGCTGCGCCAGCGGCAATCGCGGCCTGCACAGCTTCTTGCTGCGAGGGCACATCACCGTTGTGGAACGAGGTGTTGACGGTGTTGCCGGTGTCGGCGGCCCACTGATTGGCGCCGTCGAGGAAGTACGTCCAGACCGGGTCGGCCGGCGAACCATGCGAAATCCAATAGAACACCTTGGGGGCATCCTGCGCGGCCAACGGCAGCGCGAGGGTTACAGCGAGGGCTACGACGAGCAGCCCGAAGACGATCTTCTTCATGAGCGATTCTTCCTTTACTTTGACGAAACGATGCTAAAGGTACCGAACGAACTGACTATTCCTCTTCAGTTGGCGGGATAGCTGCTCCCTTCTACCGGCACAACCGGCGCGAAACTGAAGCCTCAGATGCGCGAATGTTCGCACATTTTATTGATAACGCTTTTGGCCCGATTCGTCAAATTCCCGTTACGTGAGATTTAATACCGATCGGTGAGCGAATCGAGCGCCGCGAGTTCCTCACTGGTGAGCGACAAGTCGGCCGCGCCCACGACTTCGTCAAGCTGCGCGACGGTGCGCGCTCCGATGATGGGAGAACTGATCGATGGCCGCGCCAGCAGCCACGCCAGCGCCACCTGCGCCATTGGCGCGCCGTGCGCAGCGGCGATTTCGCGCACCGCGTCCAGCACCGAGTAAGCGTGTTCATCGGCGGTCAGGCGCTTGATCAGATCGCCCTCGGCGCGCGTAGTATCGACTTCGGCATTTCCACGCGTGTATTTGCCGGTCAGGAAGCCGGCCGCCAGCGGGCTATAGGGAATCACGCCGATGCCCTGATCGAGGCACAGCGGTTCCAGTTCGGCCTCAAACTCCTTGCGGTGGAACAGGCTGTAGTGCGGCTGCAGACTATCGAAACGCGCCATGTTCAACTTGTCGCTCACCCATAGCGCCTTGGTTAGCACCCACGCTGGATAGTTACTCGCGCCCACATAGCGCACCTTGCCCTGCTGCACCAGCGTTTCCATAGCGCGCGCCGTTTCTTCGAGCGGTGCCGACGAGTCATAGGCGTGGGTCTGGTACAGGTCGATATAGTCGGTTTGCAGGCGGCGCAGACTGTCCTCGACGGCCTGCATGATGTGTGCGCGGCTGAGGCCTTCTCCGTTGGGGCCGTCCCACATGCGCCCGCGCGCCTTGGTGGCGATGACAACGCTGCGGCGGTCTTTGTCTTTAAGCCATGTGCCAATAATCGTCTCGGATTCGCCGCCCTTGTTGCCTGAAATCCAGCGTGAATAGATGTCGGCCGTGTCGATGAAGTTGATGCCGGCCTCCATCGACGCATCGAGAATGGCGTGTGAAACTTGCTCGTCGGCGCTCCAGCCGAATGTCATTGTGCCGAGGCACAGCGCGCTGACCTTGAGGCCGGTGCGGCCCAGATTGCGATACTGCATGTGGTTGGCCCTCCTGAGGAACAGTAAACGAAGGTGAAAGTTGAAAGGAAAAACCGGACACATGAGTTTGAGGCCGTCAGGCGATTGCTGAGTCGTGCTGTCCATCAGAGCGTGAACGCTCCGGCTGCCAGACCGGTAAGCCTCCTGGAGGCTCAACGGCGCCACGTCTCTGGTTTCAGCTTCGGAGAGGTTTGTCGTAGCGTCAACCTGACGGCTTCAGCGGCTGGCGAAACAGACCCACGGCTTTTCACTTTCAACTTGACTTTCAACTATACCGCGCCGTTCCGCTAACGTTTCACCAACAACGCCTATGTTATAATGCGCTCCGTTGCGGGCTAGGAAATACTTGCGCCCGATGACCTCATGAGGAACCCAATGTTCAAGAACCTGATGAAGAAAGTCGTGGGCGACCCGTATGGCCGTCTGCTCGGTGGATATCGTACCCGCGCCGAAGCTATCAATGCGATGGAGCCGGCGCTGCAGAAACTCAGCGACGACGAACTGCGCGCGAAAACGGCTGAATTCAAGCAGCGGCTGACCGACGGCGCGAAGCTTGACGACCTGCTTGAAGAAGCCTTCGCGCTGGTGCGTGAAGCCTCGGTGCGCACGATTGGCCTGCGGCATTTCGACGTGCAGTTAATCGGCGGCATGGTGCTGCAGGACGGCCGCATCGCCGAAATGAAGACCGGTGAAGGCAAGACGCTGGTAGCCACCATGCCGCTCTACCTCAACGCTCTGCTCGGTCGCGGCGCGCACCTGGTGACGCCCAACGACTATCTGAGCAAGGTCGGCGTGCAGACGATGGGCCCGATTTACCACTTCTTGGGCGTCAGCGCCGCCGTCATTCAGAACAGCGCGGGCGACCCCAACACCTCGTCGTTCGTGTACGATCCCGATTTTCCTTCCAACGACGCACGCTTCCAGAACCTGCGCCCGGTCACGCGCGCCGAAGCCTACCGCGCCGATATCACCTACGGCACCAACAATGAGTATGGTTTCGACTACCTGCGCGACAACATGGTGGCCGAAACGTCGCAGTTGTCGCAGCGCGAACTGTTCTACGCCATCGTCGACGAGGTCGACAACATCCTCATCGACGAGGCGCGCACGCCGCTGATCATCAGTGGTCAGGCCGACGAGCCATCCAACTACTACCGCGTGTTCGCCGACGTGGTGCGCCGTCTCAAGCCCAGCAGCGACGACAGCATCGAGGATAAGGCACCTGACGGTGATTACGTGGTTGATGAGAAAGACCGCGTGGCCTTCCTCACCGACGAGGGCGTCGAAAAGGTCGAGAGCGTGATGCACATCGACCGCCTGTATGAGCCTGAAAACGCCGAGATGATCCCCTATCTCGACAACTCACTCCGGGCGCACGCGCTCTACCATAACGACAAGGAATACATCATTCAGGACGGCCAGATCATCATCGTCGATGAGTTCACCGGCCGCCTGATGCACGGACGGCGCTTCTCTGAAGGCTTGCACCAGGCCATTGAAGCCAAGGAAGGCCTTCAGGTGCGGCGCGAAAATCTCACACTGGCGACCATCACCTTCCAGAACTTCTTCCGCATGTACAAGAAGCTGTCTGGCATGACCGGTACAGCCCTGACCGAATCAGAAGAGTTCGAGAAGATTTACAACCTCGAAGTCGTGCCTGTGCCTACACACCGCGATTTAATCCGCCTCGACTTCGAAGACCTGATCTACGCCACCGAAGATGCCAAATTCAAGGCGGTCGCGGCCGAAATCAAGCAACGCCAGCAGCGCGGGCAGCCGGTACTGGTCGGCACCGTCGCGATTGAAACCAGCGAGCGTCTGAGCAAGGCGCTGGATCGCAGCGGCGTGAAGCATCAGGTACTCAACGCCAAGCAACACGAGCGCGAGGCCGAAATCATCACGCAGGCCGGGCGTTCTGGCGGCGTGACCATCGCCACCAACATGGCCGGCCGTGGTGTCGACATTCTGCTCGGCGGCAACCCGGAAGGCATCGCGCGCCAGTCATTGCGCTCGAAGGGTATTGAAATCACCGAAGCCACGCCCGAACAGTGGCAGGAAGCGTTCGCAGCCGCCCGCAAGCAAACTGAGGCCGACCGCCAGGTTGTGCTGGAACAGGGCGGCCTGTTCGTGCTCGGCACCGAGCGCCACGAAGCCCGCCGTATCGACAACCAGCTTCGCGGCCGCGCAGGCCGCCAGGGCGACCCCGGCGAGTCGCGCTTCTATCTCAGCCTCGAAGACGACCTGATGAAGCGCTTCGGCGGCGACCGCGTCAAGGGCTTCATGAACTGGGCGAAAATCCCGCCTGATGAGCCGATTGAAGCCAGCCTCGTCTCGCGGGCGATTGCCCAGGCCCAAACCCGCGTCGAAGGCTACAACTTCGATATCCGCAAGCGCGTGCTCGAATACGACGACGTGGTCAACAAGCAGCGCGAGGTGATCTATCGCCAGCGCCGCGAACTGCTCGACCGTGACGACCTGCGTAGCGTGCTGATGGAGCGCCTCGAAACGCAGATTGGCCGCCTGGTGGACGAGTTCGCACCGGCCGAAATCGCGCCGGACGACTGGGACCTCGACGCCCTGCACCGCGCACTGTTCGTCATCTTCCCTGTGCCCGAGCGCATCACGCCCGAAACCATGAAGGGCCTGAGCGTAGATGACCTCGAAGCCTTGATCATCGACGGGGCGAATGAGGCCTACGATAAGAAGGCTGAGGAGCTTGGCCCCGACCTGATCAAGCGCGGTGAGCGGCTGGTGCTACTCAACGCCATCGACTATCACTGGCGGCGGCACCTGACCGATCTCGACGTGCTGCGCGAAGGCATCGGCCTCGTCAGCATCGCCCAGCGCGACCCGCTGGTGGAGTACAAGCGCGAGGCGTTCGTCATGTGGGAGGATTTGCAGCAGCAAATCGCGACCACGTCGGTACGCAACTTGTTCCGCATGCAAGCCGCCAATGCTCAGCCCATGCGCCGGCCGATGAACATTCAGGCAATCCGGCCAGGCGCAGTCGCCAACGCCAAGCCCGAGCCTGTGCGCAAGAGCGCCAAGCAGGAACTCGGACGCAATGATCCTTGCTGGTGCGGCAGTGGCAAGAAGTACAAGACCTGCCATATGCGCGAGGATCAGAAGAAGGCGGCGGCCAGTTAGGTTCCAGCCCTAACCCCTGCCCCTCTCCCTCAGGGCGAGGGGAGAGTGTCTTACGTAGGGAGCGCTCGTGAGCGCTCCGCAGCTCACATTTCCAGCCTTTCTGCTTCGTGAGAAAGGCTCATCACTGGCAGCGCGGTTCCGTTCCCTCTCCCTGAGGGAGAGGGACGCAGGGTGAGGGCCGATGGGCAGTGAGGGCCTTACCTCCCGGAGTGGAAGCCGATGGCGCTCGAAGCACACGCCCTCAGCCAGCTCATCCTGCTGTACGTCTGGTTTGTACTGGCGGGACTGCTGGGATTCGTGGTGCTGATCGCCCGCTTCTACCAGCACTTTTCCGGCCAACACACTCGCTACCGCTGGTATGCACTTCCGATTATCCTCTATGGCCTCGCGGTGCTTCGCTACGCCTCGATCGACCAGTTGGCGGGCGACCCGGGGGCCGATCTACTCGCGGGTGCGGCAGGCCTTTCGCTGCTGGTGCTGGCCGTGCGCCTCTACCGCCAGATGGTGGCGGGGCGGAAGCCGATATGACCATCCTCGAACTATTCGGCTTGTTGAGCCTGGTCGGCATTGGCGTGATGCTGCTCGTCCTTGGCGCACTCAGCAAACGGCTGGGCGCGGCCACGAAAGCAGGCCCGCGCTATTTTGGCTTCTATGCCGCCGCCGGCTTTCTATTCGCCAGCGCCGCCTTGCAAGCTGTCAACATCTTCGCCCGTCTCACGGAAAGCAGCGCTCTCCTAGAGTCGCCGGTCTGGATCATCGTCTACAGCGTCATGCCCGCCGTAGGCGTCACGATTGGTCTGGTGTATGCCTGGCATTATTGGAGCTGGCTGTTGGCGGAGTCGGGCTGAGCCGGGGTAAACTCCGCCTCAATTTAAGGGGGAATTGCCCCAATCCCCGGATGGATTCCTATGCAAGTGCCCGATGCGGCGGCCCTGAGTCGCCTTCCGAAAATCTCACTTCACCGGCATCTCGAAGGGTCTCTGCGGCTGAGTACGCTGCTGACTGTGGCCGATGAATTCGACCTACCGGTGCCGCGCACGGCCGAAGCGCTGCGCCCACTGGTGCAGGTCGTGCCCGGTGAACCGCGTTCAGCCGATGTCTTCCTGTCAAAATTCCGCGTGCTGCGCCATTTCTTCTGTTCAGAGGCGGTCATTCGCCGCGTGGCGCGCGAAGCCGTGGCCGACGCCGCCGCGGACAGTGTGCGCTACATGGAACTGCGCTTCACGCCGGTCGCGTTGGCCAATGCCATTGGCTGCCCGTTCGCCGACGTCATCGCATGGGTGTGCGAGGAAACTACCGCCGAATCCGCGCGGTGTGACATGCAAACGCGCCTGATCGTGTCGATCAACCGTCATGAAAGCGTCGAGCTGGGCGCGTCGGTCTTTGACGCCGCGTTCGATTTTGCCGGGCGCGGAGTCGTGGCAGTCGATCTGGCCGGGCGCGAGGCGGGTGTGGATGTGCGGCCGTTCCAGCCGCTGTTCGAGCGTGCGCGGGCGCGTGGGCTGGGCATTACCATCCACGCGGGCGAATGGGCCGGGCCTGAAAGCGTGCGCGCTGCGCTGGCGTGTTTCGACCCCGAGCGCATCGGCCACGGCGTGCGCTCGGTGGAAGAACCCGCTCTGCTGGAATTGCTGTCGCGGCGCGGCACCATGCTGGAGGTGTGCCCGTCCACCAACGTCGACAGCGGCGTGGTGGCTTCGCTGACTGAACATCCGCTGCCCCGGCTGGTTCAAGCGGGCGTTCGCGTGACGCTCAACACCGACGATCCGGCCATCAGCGACATTACTCTCAGCGAGGAATTCCGCCGCGTACTGGCCACTATGCCGCTGTCGATGGCCGATCTCAATCGCATGACGGTGACGGCTGCTGAAGCCGCGTTTCTGCCGGCCGAGACGCGCCGCGAACTGGCCGGCGCTTTTCAAGCCCTGCTGTTGGAACAGGACGATTCATGATTCGCGTGGGTGAACTGGAACTGCATTTGCTGCTGGAGAGCCGAACCCAGGCTGATGGCGGCGGCGCGTTTGGCCTCGTGCCGAAAGCGATGTGGGCGCGCGAAATGCCGCCGGATGAGGACAATCTCGTCCTCATGAATCAACATTCACTGCTGCTGCGGGCGGGCGGGAAAACCATCCTGATTGACACCGGCGTTGGCAGCAAAATGCCCGCCAAGTGGCAGGAAATCTGGCATCTCAGCCATCCGAATGGCACGCTCGATGACGGGCTGGCGCGGCTGGGGCGAGCGCGGGAGGACATTGACCTCGTCATCGACACACACCTGCACAACGACCACTGCGGCGGAAACACCCTGTTGGCCGATGATGGCACGCTGCAACCCGCGTTCCCGAATGCCGTATATACCGTACAGCGGCGTGAATATGAAGACGCGATGCAGCCCAACGAACGCACGCGCGCCAGCTACATTCCAGCCAACTATGCGCCACTGGTTGAGAGTGGGCAGATGCGCCTGCTCGACGGCGATACCGAGCTTGCGCCCGGCGTATTCGGCGTCGTCACGCCCGGCCACACTCCCGGGCACATGAGCATCCGCATCGAGAGCGCGGGCGAACACGCGCTGTTCACCTGCGACATGGCGACCTACTCGGTACATTTTGAGCGGCTTGGCTGGATGACCGCCTATGATGTCGAGCCGCTAATCACGCTCGAAACCAAGCGGCGCTGGCAGCAGTGGGCGCTTGAAACCAACGGGCTACTGATATTCCCGCACGACCCACTGCGCCCGGCTGCCCGGCTAGTCGCGGTCGAAGGCGGCCGGCCACGGCTCGAAGCCGTCGATGTAACGTTCGCTTAAAAGAGACAGAACCACGAATGGAAGTCTGCGTCACCATCGCTATCCTGCTCATCGCCGGGCCGCTGCTGCTGAAGCTGTTCGGCTCAATTCTTCGCGGCCTCGGCCCGCTCATCGCCATCCTGATTGGCCTGGCGGTGGTAGTGGGCGGTGTTGCCTTGACGTTCACCATCGTCCGGTCGCTGATTGAGGGTGCTGCCAGCCTGATCTTCGGGCCAGTGGGGCTGTTGCTGCTGTTGACAGGCGGCGGCTATCTCGCCTACCGCGAATGGAACAAGCGCCAGACCATCAATGGCGTCGTTCGCGCGCCGGAGAAGCGCAAGCGCAGCGGGTCGCGCCTCGAAATCGGCGACGACGGCGAGATCGTCACGCTCGATGAACTATTGGACGACGAGGACACGCCGAAGCGAAAACGCGGGGGGTGAGGCGAAAAAGACACGCTCCCACTCCTACCCACCTACTCGTTAAACAACTCTCCTACGCTCATGCCCTTGTGCGCGCGCTTGATGACGGCGGCCAGCAGCGGCGCCACCGAAAGCACGGTCATATTCGGCACAGCCGCGCGCTTTTCCTCGGGAATAGTCAGCGTGTTGGTCGTGATGATTTCTTTCAGATCGAGCGCGCCAAGCCGCTGAACGGCATTCCCCGCCAGCCCCGCGTGCGTGAAGGCCAGATACACGTCTTTAGCGCCCTCGGCCCGCATCAGATTGACGGCATTCACGACTGAGCCGCCGGTGAGCACCTCGTCATCCACCAGCAGCACATTCTTGCCTGCCACCCCGCCAATCAGCGACAGGGCCTCGCTGGTGCTATCGTTGCCGGTGCGCCGCTTCTCGATAATGCCCAACTGCGTGCCCAGCTTTTCGGCCCAGTCACGCCCCTTCTTGGCGAAACCGAGGTCGGTAGCTACCACCACCAGGTCGGGAATATTCTTGACACGCACGTAGTCGGACATCAAATGAAAGGCCTTGAGCGCGTCGCCCGGGATATTGAAGAAGCCCTGAATCTGGCCGGCGTGCAGGTCGATGGTGATGTAGCGGTCTGCCCCGGCCACTTCGAGCAGGTTGGCGAACAGGCGCGCGGCGATGCCCACGCGCGGCTGATCCTTCTTGTCCGAGCGCGCATACGGATAATAGGGCACGACGACGTTGATGCGCCCGGCCGAGTCGCGTTTGAGCGTGTCGATCATGATCAACAGCTCAAACATATGCTCGTGGATCGGCGAACCGATTGAGTGCACAACGTACACGTCCTGGCCGCGCACACTCTCCTGAAGCTGGATGAAGATATTCTCATTCGGGAAGATGGTGCGCGTGTAGCGGCCTAGGGGCACATTCAGCTCGGCCGCGATTTCGCTGCCCAGTTCTTTCGAACCGGTACCCGCGAACAGCATGATGCGCCCTAATGTGGACGCCCCCTGATTCTCCTCATCGGCCTTACGCGGATAGGTTGTGCCGGGAATGCGCTCCGGCATCGTCTCCGTTATGTCTGATGCATCGTCGGTCATATTGCCCTCCCTTGCCGCCCCTGCAAACGGCGTTCATTGCATCGTCTCGACTTTGTACACGCAAGGCATACCTTGCATCTACCGAAATTAACGCACCTCTTCAGGTGCACTCACCAGCGCCGCCGCCATCAACGCCTCCACCGCCGCGCCCGGGTCGAGCGCGCGCGCCTGCACTTCACTGGCAGCCTGTTCTACCGCCCCCTCGGGCAACCGTTCCAGCAAACGCGTGACCAGCGCATCGCGCAGCCGGTCGAACAATTCCAACGCGATTTGCTGGCGTTCAACCGCCGCCCACTCCCCTGCGGCGTCCAGATGGGCGCGATGCCGGGCAATCGCCGCCGCCAGTTCAGCCACGCCCCGGCCCTCGATAGCGACCGTCTCGATGATCGGCGGAATCCACAGCGGCGCGCCGTTCGCTTCAGCGGCTTCGACCACGGCCATGCGCTGGCCATGGTGCGACACACGGGTGCTTCGCGTGGCCGGATGCCCGGTTTCAATCATGGCCCGCAGCGCGCGCACGGTATTCTTCGCGCCCAGCTGATCGGCCTTGTTGACCGCCAGCACGTCCGCGATTTCAAGGATGCCCGCCTTGATCGCCTGCACGTCGTCGCCCAAACCAGGCGCATCGACCACGATCGTCGTCTGCGCCATCGCCGCGACCGCAACTTCATTTTGGCCCGCGCCGACCGTCTCGACCAGTACCACATCAAATCCAACTGCGTCCAATATGCGGGCAAGATCGCCAGTGGCCGCCGCCAGCCCGCCGAGGCTGCCGCGCGCCGCCATGCTGCGAATGAATACGCCGTCGTCGCCAGCCAGATCGCGCATGCGAATCCGGTCACCCAGAATTGCACCGCCAGTGAACGGACTGGTGGGGTCGATGGCGAGGATGCCGACGGTCTGGCCCTGTGCGCGATAGTGCTGCGCCAGCACCGTCGCCAGCGTGCTCTTGCCGGTGCCGGGCGCGCCGGTGACGCCAATGCGCCAAGCACGGCCTGTGCGCGGGAACAGCGCTGCCAGCGCCGCATCGGCCCCGTCTGCGCGATTCTCGACCGCCGTCAGCAGGCGCGCAAGCGCGCGCCGGTCGCCATTCAACGCGGCCGGCACGAGCTCAAGCGGCGCAGCACGGGTCATGCGGTCGTGGCCTCGCCGGCCAGCAGGCCGCGAATGAACTCAGCGATTGAATCGGTGGTGGTGCCCGGCCCGAAAATGCCGGCCACACCGAGTTGGCGCAGCGGCTCGTAGTCCTGCTCGGGGATGATGCCGCCGACGATCAGATAGACGTCTGGCAGGCCGCTGGCATCAAGCGCCTCGCGCACACGCGGCACCAGGGCCAGATGCGCCCCGCTGAGAATGCTCAGGCCCACGACATCGACATCTTCCTGCAGCGCCGCTTCCGCGATCATGTCCGGCGTTTGGCGCAGGCCGGTGTAAATGACTTCCATGCCCGCATCACGCAAGGCTCGCGCAATCACTTTGGCGCCCCGGTCATGCCCGTCGAGCCCGGGTTTGGCGATCAATACACGCGCTCTGGATTCCACGGTTTCCTCGCATTCTGGCCCGTTCGGCATCAGTTCAATTATAGCACCTGCCCACCCAGCCCGGCCCACGAATCTGGCCCTCATTCCCCGTCCCCTTCCTGACAGGGCGAAGGGGTGAAAAGCAGGAGGCAGCCAATTTTCCTCAACCTGAGGGAGAGGGACAAAGGGTGAGGGCCATCTTTGCGGACCAGCCAGCCGCCCCGTGCTAAAATGCAGGATAGCAACGTAAGCGGAAACGGTGTTCGCCGTTCCGTTCCCTTGGGGAGAAGCCGATGGCCGCAGCAGAGACTACCCCGTCCGCGCTCAGCAGCGCCCGCGCGGTGACCAGTGCGCGCCGCACGAACCGGATGACCCAGATTCTGCTGGGCGCGGCCGTAGCTATACTGGTATTTGCCGGCCTGTTCGGGGCGGTGGCGCTGGTTGATGCGCTCACATGGCAGAGTCAGCCGTATGCGGGTGTACTGACTACCTCGACGCTGGTGATCGACGGCAGCGACAGCCTGTCAGGGACGGCATGGCCCGGCATCGCGGCAGGGCTGCGCCCGGGCGACCGTATATCGGCGGTCAACGGGATTCCGCTGCCGACTATGGATGCAGCTGCCGCGCTTGCTAGCGCCCTCGATGGCCTCAATTCTGGCGAACTGGTTTCCATCAGCACAGCCGCCAGCCCGAACCCGTTCTCTTACACCCTTGCGCCATTCTCTACCGCTGACTTCCTTGTCTATTTTGGCGCGCCGTTCGCTTCGGGCCTCGCGCTGCTCATCGCCGGTATCGTGCTGGCCACCCTGCGCCCAAACGCGCCGCTGGCCCTCACCACCGTCATCACACTGGCGTTTGCGTCCGTGTTCATGATGACCTTGTTTGACCTGCACACCAGTTTCCGCCTTGCGCCGGTCTGGATCGTCAGCGCGCTGCTCACCACCGGCCTGCTCATCACGCTCAGCCTGCTATTTCCAAACCGCGTCACGCTGGCGCAGCGCCGCCCGTGGATAATCGGTCTACCAGCCGTGGGCGCACTGTTCGGCGCAGCGGCGCTGGCCGGTTTGTACGCGGCCATGCCCACGCCCGCGACCGCCGCGCAGGTCATCAACCTGGGCATGGTGCTGCCGTTCGCGGGACTGGTCATCCTCACGCTATTCCTGTGGGCACGCCGCAACCGCGTTACGACGCTGCTGGCGCGTGACCAACTGAACACGGTGCTGATCAGCGCCATGCTCGGCGTGGCTGTCGGAGCGGCCTATGCGCTCATTCGGGGCGTGCAGCTCGCCAGCGGCCAGGCCTTGCTGCCCTTCCCGGCCGCCCTGATGATGCCCTTTTTCGTCGTGCCCGGGCTGGCGCTCGCTTACGCTGTCAGCCAGCGCCGCGCTTATAACAGCGACCGCGCCGTAAGCGCCGGCCTCACCTACACGCTGCTGCTGCTCGGCCTGATGATTGGCTATTTCCTGCTGGTGTTCGCGGCCAGCCTGATCACCGGCGGGGCGCTGGGCGCCAACAGCCCGGTGCTGATCGCCATCATCATCTTCGTGATGGCTTCCGCGTTCACGCCCGTCCGCAACCGTGTTCAAGCCGAAGTCGACAAGCTGTATTTCAAACGCCAGGAGCACTATCAGGCCGAGCTGGAAGATTTCAGCCACAGCGTGAGCGTGATGAGTGACCTCAACTCGATTTTGGCCGCCTATCGCGCCAGCCTCGAACAACAGGTCGATCCGGAAGCGATCTACATCTTCATACTCAGCCGGCAAACAGGCGAATACCTCAGCTATGGCCAGCCGGAAACCGACGTGCGCTTCGCGCCCCACGGCCCGCTGGTGACGATGCTCGCCGAAACTGACGCGATTTCACTGGAGCCAGATCGCCCGTGGCCGCAGGCCCTGCTGCCCGAAAAAGCGCGCCTTCGTCTGCTCAAGGCCCTGATGATCGTGCCATTTCGCGGGGCCAGCCAACTACACGGCTTCGCCATTCTCACTGGCCCACGCTCGGGCAAGGGCTTCTACTCGCACGAGCACCAGCGCTTCATCAACGACATCACGGCGCAAGCCAACGTGTCGGTCGAGCGCGCGCAGGTGGTGTCGTCGCTGGAACGGCGCGTGCGCGAGCTTGACGTGCTGACGCAAGTTAGCCAGGCGGTCAACTTCACGGTTGAGTTCGATGACCTGCTAGAACTCATCAGCACGCAAACGCAGAAGCTGATTGAGGCAACGCACTTCTACATCGTGCTGCTCGACCCGGCCTCAAACGAGCTGTATTACGCCTTCTATCTCGAAAACGACGACCGCTTCACCGAGCGCGAAAACCAGCGCTGGCTGCTAGGCAACGACCTGCTGAGCGAAGTCGTGCGCACCGGCCAATCGCTGCGCTTCAAGGAATACGCCAAGGCGCTGGAAGAGCGTAATCTGAAGCCCGGCGCAGAGGACACGCGCATCAAGGCGTGGATGGCCGTGCCGCTGCTGGCCGGCACGCGCATGCTGGGCGCGATGGCCGTGGCCAACATCCGCCCGGGCCGCACCTACGGTGACGATCAGCTCAAGATTTTCAGCGACATCAGCGCACTGGCCGCCACCTCGATTGACAAGGCGCGCCTGTTTGCCGAGACCAACGTGCGCGCCCGCCAGCTGTCGGTAATGAACGACATCAGCCGCCAGATCGTGGCCAGCGAGGCGAACCTCGAAGGCCTGCTCGAACTGATCACTGGCCGCGCGACCGACATCCTCAACGCCGAAGCCGGATCCCTGCTGCTCGATGTCGAAGACGGCACCGGCGACCTGGAATTTCGAGTGGCGATTGGCGGCGGCGGTCCGAGCATCGTTGGGCGGCGCATTCCCGCCAAACGCGGCCTCGTTGGGCAGGTGGCCGCCACCGGCGAGCCGATCATCGTCAACGATGTGGCCAGCGATGCGCGCTGGGCCGGCGAACTCACCAAGACTGGCGGCTTTCAGACCAACACCGTGCTGGCTGTGCCACTGCTGACTCAGGACCGCGTCATCGGCGTGCTGGAGGTGCTCAACAAGCACGCCGGCGCATTCACGCCCGACGACGAGGAACTGCTCACCTCGTTCGCGTCGCAGGCGGCCGTCGCCATCGAGAACGCACGTCTGTTCCAGCTCACAGACCAGCAGTTGGCCCAGCGCGTGAGCGAACTGGAAACGCTGGAACGCATCGACTTTGAGCTGAACCGGTCGCTCGATCTAGCAAAGATCGCCCGCATCACCGTCACATGGGCGATTGAGAACAGTTCCGCCACCGCCGGACTGCTGGGCGTCGTCACCGGCGAGCCACCGCGCCTGCATGTGGTCGATCAGCAAGGTTACCCCGAGGACATGCCGGTCGAATTCCGCGAGGGCGTGCTGCGCCTTGATATCGGCATTGTCCGGCGCGTGATGCGTACCCGCCAGGCCGACCTAATCACTGACACCAGCATCGACCCCGACTACACCGCCAGTTTGCCCGGCGCGACCAGCCAGTTGACCATCCCGATGCTTTCCGGCGGCCAGATCAGCGCGCTGCTGGTACTGGAAACAGATCAGCCTCAGCCGCTACGCCTGGCCGAAATGCCATTCCTTCAGCGACTCGCCGAGCATGCCGCTATCGCCATCGCAAACGCCCAGTTGTACGCCGAACTGGCGCGCGCCAACGACTCCAAGAGCGAGTTCGTTTCGTTCGTGGCCCACGAACTGAAAAATCCGCTCACGTCGATTCGCGGCTATTCCGACTTTCTGGCTGGCGGCGCGGTGGGCAGCTTGAGCGATATTCAGCGCAATTTCATCAACACCATCCGCTCGAACGCCGACCGCATGACCACGCTCGTCAGCGACCTCAACGACGTAACCAAGCTCGAAACCGGCAATCTGCGCATCGACCCGAAACCGGCGTCGTTCCAGAAGATCGTCGAGGAAACCGCCGCGCCGCTGGAGAAACAAATCGGCGACAAGGGGCAAACGCTGGCGCTGGAACTTCCACCCGACCTGCCGCCGATTTACGCCGATGAGGGTCGCATCATTCAGGTGCTGACCAACCTCATGAGCAACGCGCACAAATACAGCCCGGAAGACACGACGATTACGATTACGGCCGCTCCCGAACTGGCGCTGAAAGACAACAGCGGCCGACCGATCCCGCCGCGCTTGCACATTCGGGTGCGTGACAGTGGCATCGGCATGAGCGAGGACGACATCCGCAAGCTGTTCACGCCCTACTTCCGCAGCGATAATCCGCAGGCGCGCGAGCAGCCCGGCACCGGCCTCGGCCTGACGATCACGCGCGGTATCGTCGTGCGCCACGGCGGAGACATCTGGGTCGAGAGCGAACTGGGCGCCGGCACGACCTTCCACTTCACCGTGCCGCTGGCCGAAGCGGCTAAAGCGCAGGCGTAATAGCAACACAAAGTACGCGAAGAACCGCAAAGGGCGCGAAGGAAGAATCCTTTGCGTCCTTCGCGTATTTTACGTTGGCGGTTCGCTATCGTTCCAGCACGCCTACGACTTCGCACCACGGCGGCTGGCGGCCCTCATTGCGCAGCAGGCGCATGCCCAGCTTGTGCATGACCGCCTGCGACGGCAGATTGTCGAACTCAGTGGTGGCGACGATACGCCGCGCGTTAAGCGTCTCGAACAGGAACGTGATGACAGGGCGCGCCGCTTCGGTTGCGTAGCCGCGACCCTGATGTGCCGTGAATATCGCCCAGAACAGGCCAAATTCTGGCGAGACAAAGTCAGCAGGCGTTGCCGATTCGAGCGCGGCCCACGGGATGAGCGACGGCACGATACCCACCGAGCCGATCAGTTCGCCCGTCGCTTTCAATACCACTGCATAATCGCCATAGGGCGGCTGGCCCAGCGCCGCGAAAGCCTCATACGAATCGAGCGTCCAGCGGTGCATGTTCTGCATCTGGATCATCGTCCAGTTCGAACCGAAGGCGTCGCGGGCCAGCGCGAGCCGCGCCTCGATGTCGTCCGCCGTGAATGGACGGATGATCAGGCGCTCAGTTTCGACCGCGCGGAAGCGAAGATCATCAACGCACATTACGCCTCACTCCTGGGGAAAAACTAACGCAAAGGGCACGAAGGAAAGGGCCTTTGCGCCCATTGCGTTCTTTGCGTTGCTTTTCGCCCTAAATATGCACGCTCGGCCGGTATTCGCCGAACACGCCGCGCAGCGTGTGACAGATTTCGCCCAGCGTCACGTCGCCTTCGACGCAGGCGATGATCGGCGGCAGCAGGTTGTCGCTGCCGCGCGCCGCCGCCTCCAGGTGCGCGCGCAGTTCGGCGGCATGGACATTGTCACGGCTGGCGCGCAGGGCGGCCAGGCGTTCGCGCTGACGGGCTTCCACCGCCGGATCAACGCGCAGCAATTCAAACGCCTGCGGTTCATCGGTCTCGAACTTGTTCACGCCCACGATCACCTGCTCGCCGCTTTCGATGGCGCGCTGGGTATCGTAGGCGGCCTGCTGAATTTCGGAACTGGTATAGCCCGATTCAATCGCCGCCAGCGCCCCGCCCATCGAGTCGATCAGCGCGATTTGTTCGCCCGCCCGCTGCACTATCTCACTGGTGAGCTGCTCGATGACGTAGCTTCCTGCCAATGGGTCGGCTGAGTCGGCCACGCCGGTTTCGTGGGCGATAATCTGCTGGGTGCGCAGCGCCACTTGCACAGCGGCTTCGCTGGGCAGCGCCAGCGCCTCGTCCATGCTGTTGGTGTGCAGCGACTGCGTGCCGCCCAGTACAGCCGCCAGCGCCTGCAGGGCCACGCGCACGACGTTGTTCATCGGCTGTTGGGCAGTGAGCGTGCTGCCGCCGGTTTGCGTATGGAAGCGCAGCTTCCAGCTTTCCGGTTTCTGTGCGCCAAAACGCTCGCGCATAATTGCCGCCCACAACTGGCGCGCGGCGCGGAACTTGGCGATCTCCTCAAGGAACGGGTTGTGCGCGTTGAAGAAGAACGAAAGCTGCGGCGCGAAGTCGTCCACGTCCAGCCCGGCATCAAGCGCAGCCTGCACATAGGCGATGCCGTCGGCCAGCGTGAAGGCGACTTCTTGAACAGCCGTGCTGCCCGCCTCGCGGATGTGATAGCCGCTGATGCTGATGGTGTTCCAGCGCGGAACGTTCTGGCCGCAGAAGGCGAACAGGTCGGTGATCAGGCGCATCGACGGACGCGGCGGGAAAATATAAGTGCCGCGCGCGATGTACTCCTTGAGGATGTCGTTCTGCACCGTACCGCGCAGTTGGCTTTCCGGGACGCCCTGCCGCCGACCGACGACGATATACATCGCCAGCAGCACCGCCGCCGGCGCGTTGATGGTCATACTAGTCGAGACTTTGTCGAGTGGGATGCCCTCGAACAGCCGCGCCATATCGTGCACGCTGCTGATGCTCACGCCGACTTTACCCACCTCGCCCAGCGCCATCGGGTCATCGGCGTCGTAGCCAATCTGTGTGGGTAGGTCGAAAGCGACGGACAGGCCATTTTGGCCTTGCTCCAGCAGGAAGCGGTAGCGCGCGTTGCTCTCCTCGGCAGTGGCGTAGCCGGCGTACTGGCGCATCGTCCACAGGCGGCTGCGATACATACCCGGGTGAATGCCACGCGTGTAGGGATAAGCCCCGGGCGCGCCAATCTGCGCATCCAGATCAACCGGAAGCGCGCTCGCATCAAGCGAAGGCGGGAGCAGAATGCCTGAAGGGGTTTCAAAGCGGTCTTTACGTTCGCTGGCCATCGTGGGATACTCCGGCATACACTGAAACAGGTTGGCCCAATGCTACCACGAGACGGTACGCAGAACGGGGGAATCCAACTGCAACTTCGCATCGTTTTAGTGCGTATTGCGTTATAGTTTACTGTGCGAGCAGGTCTCGCAAAATTCACCGGAGGAGAGAGAGCAATGGATATACTGCAGAATCTGCTACTTGGCGGTTTGATCGTTATCGTCGGTCTGGTCGTGTGCTTCGGTGGCTACGGCTTCTGGCGCATCGCCCTCATCATTGGCGGTTTCGTGCTGGGCTATTCGCTGGGCGCTTCGTGGATTTCGGCTGACCAGTGGCTGCTGCAAATCACGGTGGGCATCGTGGTCGCCATCATCGGCGGCATCGTTGCCTACTTCCTGTGGAGCCTGGGCATGGTCATGGCCGGTTTGATCCTCGGCGCTGCACTGGGCGCATCCCTGATGCTGGCGCTCAATGCCACGCCCGACGGCCTGATCGTGACCATTGGCGCGATTGCCGGCGGCCTGATCGGCGCAGTGCTGGTGTACTTCGTCAAGGACCTCGCGGTCATCGTCATCCTGGCTTTTGCGGGCGCAGCGGCGGTTTCGCTGGGCGTCACCACGGCCCTGCCGTTCCTGCTTAATGCGGCCAATCCCGCCGAAACGGCCACCTTCCTGCAGAATGCCCTCGGCATTTCACTGCAACTGCTCAATCTGATCATCATCATCGGCCTTGGCCTGCTCGGAACTGTGGTGCAATACGCCGTCTTCCGCGCCAAGTTCACGGGCGAAACCTATTTCGAGCAGCCCGCCTGAGGCTGACCCATTCTCTGCATCGTCGGCGCGCCGCGTTCGTCCCTGCGAGGGGGCGGCACGGCGCGTTGTGTTTGGTGCCCCCACCGCGTGCTGAGGAGAAGAAGCGATGCTGCCATCGTGGGTGTCTGTCGTTCTGCTAATCGGCTTCGGCCTGGTGCTCACATTTTACGGCTACGCACTGTGGCGTATCGCGCTGGTGGTGGGCGGCTTCGCCCTCGGCTTCATCGTCGGCGCGCAATTCGCCGGGGCTGATCAGCAGGTGCTGTCTGTCGTGCTCGGCGTGGTGTTGGCCGTTATCTTTGGCATGCTCAGTTATTTCGCCTATTCAATTGTCTCGGTACTGATTGGCGTGGTGATGGGCGCGCTGGCGGGCCTGTGGATGGCCTATTTGCTGGGCATCGCCACCGGCACAGCAGCCACGACCGACGCCGGTGCAATCGTGCTGGTTTTCCTGGGCGCAGTTGTTGGTGTGGCACTCGGCATCGCCTTGCGCGATCTGATCATCGTGCTGCTCACGGCCATTGCAGGCGCGGGCGCACTGATTCTCGGCGTGCAGCAGCTTCTGCCGCTGCTCGGCGTCCAGTTGAACAGCCTGCCGAGCGCGTTCACCGCCTTCGTGATCTGGGCCGTTCTGGCGGTCGCCGGAATCGTGATTCAGTATATCCTGTTCCGTCGGCGTTTGACGGGCAATCTGATACCCGGTTAGGTTACGGTCGCACTCAGGCCGGCCGCTGGTACAGTTCAAGCAGCACGCCGCCGGTGCTCTTGGGATGAACAAAAGCATAGAGCGTGCCGTCGGGGCGCTGGCGCGGCTCCTCGTTGATGAGTTCGATGCCATGCGCCTTCAGCCGATCGAGCACAGCCGATACATCGTCCACGTCGATACACAAGTGATGCAGGCCCGGGCCTTTCTTCGCCAGATATTTCGACACGCCGCTGTCGTCCGTGAACGGCGCAATTAGCTCGATTTCGCCATCGCCCAGCGGCAGGAAAGCAATATCGACCGCCTCACCTTCGTTGTGCTCGACATGGGCCAGCGGCACGCCAAGCGCCTCGTGCCAGAAGCCGAGCGCAGCCTGCACATCCTCCACCACCACAGCGATATGGTTGATCTTAATCGGGGGCACCGCATTTCTCCTTGCCACCTGAACGCCTGCGCCCCTATCTAGCCAAGGGAAGCCAGGCCTTCGCGCGCTTTTTTGTGAGCCGGGTCAACCGACAGCGCCCGATTATACGCGGCGCGCTTTCGTTCGAGATCAGTCATCAGGTAGCCAGCCAGATACCACACGTCGGCGTTGTTTGGCGCGGATTGCGTCAGGCCCTGCACGACTACCTTCGCCTGTTCGGTGTTGCCCGCCCGAATCAGCGCTACCGCGTTCTGGATGCCCTGCTGCGTGGCCTGATCCGGCAGATCCGCGTCATCCAGCAGCGAACGAGATGGCACTGCAACCGGCTTGTGTGCAGACGGGGGCCTACTGTAGTAACCAGTGGCCGGTGCGACCTGTTCAGTCAACTGCGTACCCATCTGCGTCGCCACCTGCCGGAACTCCTGAGCCTTATTGACGAACTGGAAGCGCTGATGCGTTCC
Source organism: uncultured Chloroflexia bacterium (assembly GCA_963841085.1). Lineage (GTDB taxonomy): Bacteria > Chloroflexota > Anaerolineae > Aggregatilineales > Phototrophicaceae > Flexifilum. Next base: position 126,476 of record CAWJBF010000001.1, read on the forward strand.
TCCCGAACCCGTCAGGATGATTGTCTTGAACCCCAGGAGCCGCCCCATGATTGATTCGTGGATGCGGAAGCTTTCAACCTTTCCCAGGCCCAACTCCAGTGTTTGCCGCCGGATCACACCCGTCTTGATGAGTACGCGCCGGTTGGTGACGCCAAACTCGGAGAAATAATAGGAGAAAATGCTGGCCAGCACGGCAAGCATAGCAATTGGCAGCACACAGGCCAACACCAAAGAGCGCGAATTGGGCATGCTAGACCCCGTTCCCAGATATGCACCGGCGTTGATGAACGGCGCAATCAAGGCCAACATTACGATGAACAACAGGGCGCCCACAATCGGGCGCACGATTACATACCAGTGATAGCGTGTGCGGAAGATAACCTGCTCACCCGCCACCAGGTTGTCGTCGATATAACTCATGCTGCTGCTCCATAGATGAACACGTCCACGAGTCTATTCTATCCTCGCCAGCGCGTATGGTTCCGGTAAGACTGCGACGCCTGTGACCGCATGAGTCCGTTTGGCGTCAGTCAATGTCTGCCCGCGTTATACTATGCGCCAGTCCGGTTGATTCAATGGAGTGCGTATGATGGCCGCCGACTCAGGCGAGACTGCGCTGATACCCGTTCTCTCCGAAGAACACAGGGCGCTGCGCCGCGCCGTGCGCGAGTTTGCTGAAAAAGAGATTGTGCCTATCGCGGCTGCGCTGGACGAGCGTGAGGAATTCCCGCTGGCCACCATCCGCCAGATGGGCGAAATGGGGCTGATGGGCATCGAGACGCCTGAGGAATACGGTGGAGCGGGTATGGATACGCTCGCCTATGTGCTAACCATGATCGAGGTCGCTAAAGCCGACGCCAGCCACGCGACGGTCGTTAGCGTGAACAACTCGCTGTTCAGCGGCGGACTGCTGCGTTTCGGCACGGGCGCGCAAAAGGAACAGTTCCTGCGCCCGATTGCCACCGGTGAGGCCATCGGCTCATACAGCCTGACCGAGCCGATGAGCGGCAGTGACGCCGCCACCATGGGAAGCCGCGCCGTACTGAGCGCCGATGGCGCGCATTACACGCTCAACGGGCGCAAAAGCTGGGTGACCAGCGGGCCAGTCGCTGACTTTGTGATCGTGTTCATGATGACGGCGCCCGAACTGGGCACGAAGGGCATTAGCGCCTTTCTGGCCGATTTGAATCAGCCGGGAATCGTGCGCGGCAAGGTGGAACCCAAGCTCGGTATTCGCGCCAGCGCCACCTGTGAACTGCTATTCGAGGACTGCGTCGTTCCAGCCGATCAGGTGCTCGGCAAGCCGGGCGATGGTTTCAAGATCGCTATGACCCTGCTCGATGCCGGACGCATCGGCATCGCGGCGCAAGCGCTGGGAATTGCCGAGGCGGCCTACACGGCGGCCCTCACCTACGCCCGCGAGCGCCACGCCTTTGGCGAGCCTATCGGCCAGTTCCAGATGATTCAGCAGAAGATCGCCGATATGAAGACGCGCATCGAGGCCAGCCGCTTGCTCATCTATCAGGCCGCGGCCGCCAAAGAGCGCAGCAAGACGACTGGGGAGCGCTACACCACCGCCGCCAGCATGGCCAAGCTGTTTGCCAGCGAAAGTGCGATGTTCGTGACGGACGAAACGCTACAAATCTTCGGCGGCCTCGGCTACAGCAGGGAAGCGCCGGTTGAGCGGTACTGGCGCGACGCCCGCATCACGCGCATCTACGAAGGCACAAGCGAAATCCAGCGCCTCGTCATCGCGCGGGCGGAGCTCGGGCTGCGCTGACATTTATCTCGTCCGGCAGTTCAGCAGTAGGAATACACGCCCATGCCGCCAACACTTCGCCCATTCGGCCAGTCCGACCTGCGTATCAGCCGGGTCGGCCTCGGCACATCGCCCATCGGCGGCTCGGCCTGGGATCACTCGTGGGGGCCGCAGGACGACGCCGAGTCGATTGCCGCCATTCACCGCGCGCTCGACTGCGGCATGAACTGGATCGATACCGCGCCCGTTTACGGTTACGGACATTCGGAGGAAGTGGTCGGCCGCGCCATTCGCAGGCTGGTTGAACGTCCGTACGTATTCACCAAATGCACGCTATTGTGGGATGACGTTGGCGAGGTATCCAACGTCATGGAGCGCGACTCAATCCGGCGCGAATGCGAGGCCAGCCTGCGCCGCCTGGGCGTTGAGGTGATCGACCTGTATCAGATTCACTGGCCGATACCCGATGAGGGCATCGACGAAAGCTGGGCGGCACTAGCCGAACTGCAGCGCGAAGGCAAAGTGCGCTGGATCGGCGTGTCCAACTTTAACGTGAGCCAAATGGCGCGCGCGGCGGCGATTGCGCCCATCACCAGCCAGCAACCGCAGTATTCGCTGCTCGCCCGCGCCTGCGAAGCCGATCAACTGTCCTACTGCCTCGAACAGGGCATCGGCGTAATCGGCTACGCGCCCATGGCCTACGGCCTGCTGACCGGCGCGATGACCCGTGAGCGCATCGATGCCATGCCGCCCGATCACTGGCGGCGGCAGCGCGCCGACTATCAGGAACCCAACCTGTCAAGCAATCTGGCGCTGGTCGATTTGCTGGCCGCTATCGGCGCGCGGCACGGGATTAGCGCAGCCCCGGTCGCGGTGGCGTGGGCGCTCGCCCACCCCGCTGTCACTGGCACAATCGTGGGCGCGCGCAGCGCCGCGCAAGTCGATGGGCTGGCCCCGGCGCTGTCGTTCAGCCTGAGCGACGCCGAGCTTGCGGAGATCGCTGCGTTTCAGGAGACATAAAAGCATACTCTATCCACACAAGGAAGGACGATCGTGGAACTGCGTAAGTTAGGCAATTCAGACCTGAACATCACGCCTATCGGCTTTGGTGCATGGGCTATTGGCGGCGGCAAGTGGGAGTTCAGTTGGGGGCCGCAGGACGACCAGCACTCGATTGACGCCATTCACGCGGCACTCGACAGCGGCATCAACTGGATCGACACCGCCGCCGTCTACGGCCTCGGCCACTCCGAAGAAGTCGTCAGCCGCGCGGTGAAGGGGCTGGCCAACAAGCCCTATATCTTCACCAAGTGCGGCCTGCTTTGGGATGACGAGGGCTACGTCATCAACAACCTGAAAGCGGGATCAATCCGCCGCGAGCTCGAGGCCAGCCTGAGCCGCTTGCAGGTGGATGTCATCGACCTGTATCAGATTCACTGGCCGAACCCGGACCTGGATATCGAAGAAGCCTGGACCGAGTTGGCGAAACTGAAAGGGGAAGGCAAGGTGCGCTGGATTGGCGTCTCGAATTTCGATGTGCTGCAACTGCGGCGCGCTGAAGCAATTGCGCCCATCACTAACCTGCAGCCGCCTTACTCCCTGCTCGATCGCGGCGTCGAGCACGACGTACTGCCCTACTGCCGCGCCAACGGAATCGGCGTCATCAATTATTCACCGATGGCCTCGGGGCTGCTGACGGGCGCAATGACCCGCGATCGCGTGGCGGCTATGTCTGACGACGACTGGCGCAAGACGAGCGACGAGTTCCACGACCCGAAGCTGGGCAAAACGCTCGATCTGGTGGGCACGTTGGGCGAAATCGCGGCGCGCCATGGGGTCAGTACCGGTGCCGTTGCCATCGCGTGGACGCTGGCGAACCCCGCCATCACCGGCGCGATTGTGGGCGCGCGCAATCCCAAACAGATCGAGGGCATCAAGGCGGCGCTGGAGTTCCGCCTGAGCGCCGATGAAGTGGCCGAAATCGAGTCGTTCCAGAAGGCACAGGCCTAGTCAATGGGCGGCCTGCGCGCGTGGCCCACGCGAAAATTGATGGCCGGCGCTTTCCTGCTGGGCAGCGCTGCCTTCGTGTTTGTCGCTTTGCCACTGATCACAGGCCAGGTGACGCCCGGCGCGCTCTACGGCGTGCGGCTGCCGCTGGCCACCAACGACCCCGCGCTCTGGTTCACCGTCAATGCGCTGGCCGGCTGGTGGTTGGCTGGGCTGGGCGTGATGACTGCTGTGCTCACGATTGTGCTTTACCGCCGTCCCAGCACCGACCAGCAATATGCGTTCCGCGTGGCCTTTCCGCTGATGGCAGGCGTGCTGCTGGGGCTGCTGCTGCTGCGCGTGACGTATCTGACATGACGGAAGCAGCCCTCACCCCCGGCCCCTCTCCCTCATTGAGAGGAGAGAACGCACTCACTAAGTCTACCTTCCCCTCTCCCCGCTTGCGTGGGAGAGGGGGTGAGGGGCGGCGGCTGTGACCCAAGGCTCCAGCTTTCACGCGCCCACCCTGCTGGCCATCGCTGCCCGCTGTGGCCTGAAGACAGTGAACCAGACGGCGCGGCAGCCGGGTATGCAGGGCGTTTTTCGCGTGACAGTGAGCTACCATGACCGCCGCGCCCGCGACGCCGTAACGACCATCACGCGAACGGCGGTGGGGCTGGCGCTGGAGATTGCGTTCGACGGGGCGCTGGGCAAACCGCTGCTGCACGCCTTCGACCCTGACCGCTACGATGCCTTCGCGCGAGCGCTGGCTGGTGTAGGCTTTGACCACCTGAAGGATGCGCCCAACCTGCCCGCGCCCGGTAAGGGCGACGTCTGGCTGATCGAGCGTGCTGCCGGTTCGTTCGCTCACGGCCTGCTACTCGCCCCCGACCGCGCAGAGGGCGTCTACAGCCGGCTCGTCAATTCTGTGCGACACGGCCTGCCAGAAGCGCTGAGGCAAGTAGAGTGACGGACAGTCCTGAGTCGAAAGTGCTGAGTGCTGAGTAGAAAGTACAAAGTAGAAAGTCAGGACAATCGGCGTCGGATTAAGCGTGCCAAGTAAGTATTTTGTCAGGTATTCTTGTTTTACGTGCTATTGACCCGTTCAGCCTGATACGTCAGCTCGTTCGACTCAGCACTTCGTAATCAGCACTCAACACTTCTTCTTGGGGGCCGATTGGTCACACTCCGTCAGCTTCAACCGATGGCGCAGCACAGCGACGTGTTTCGAGACGCGCAGCGCGTCGCCATTATCGACATGGGCTCGAACAGTTGGCGCGTTGTCGTCGTTGAGTACGTGCCCAACCTCAGCTTCAAGCTGATCGACGAGGTGCAGGAAGGCGTGCGTATCGGCGAGGGCATGGCCGAACTGAACGTACTGCGGCCGGCGGCCATGGATCGCGCCGCGCGCGCCGCCCAGATTTTCGCCGGTTTTTGCGCGGCCAGCGGCATCACCGACATAATCGCAGTTGGCACCAGCGCTATCCGCGACGCCCAGAATCAGGCGCGCTTCCTGCAGCGCATGGAAAAAGAGGCTGGGCTGCATGTGCGCGTTCTCAGCGGCGAGGAAGAGGCCTACTACGGCTATCTGGCCGCCGTCAACAGCACCACGCTCGAAAATGGCTTCGTCATGGACCTCGGTGGCGGCTCGCTGCAAATCACCCGTGTCGAGGATCGCCGTTCGGTCAAGGCCATCAGCTTTCCGCTCGGCGTCGTGCGCTTGACCGAAGGCTATCTCAAGAGCGACCCCGCCACGGGCAAGGAAGTGGGTAAGCTGGCCGAGGCGATTCGCGGCCAGCTTGAGCAACTCGACTGGTTCGCCTATGAAGATGGCATGCGGTTGATCGGCGAAGGCGGCAACGTGCGGCTGGTCGCGCGCCTCCAGCAGAAACGCATTCTGTATCCGCTCGATATTCTTCACGGCTTTGAACTGTACACCGGGCAGGTGGCCGAAGTGAAGGACACCCTCGTCCGCGCCTCGGTCGTGCAGCGCAATCGCATCGACGGCATGAAACCCGAGCGCGCCGATATTTCTCTGGCTGGCGCCATCGTCGTGCAGGAAGTGATGCGCGCCAGCGGCTTCGACCACCTCACGATTTCGCAACAGGGCGTGCGCGAAGGCCTGTTCTACGAACGCTTCTTCAGTAGCGACCGGCCAGACGGCGCGCCGCTGTTCGAGAATGTGCGCCACGCCAACGTGCTCAATCTCGGCCACGTCTACCGCTTTCAGGAACATCACGCCGAACACATCGCCCACCTCACGCTGCAAATGTTCGACCAGCTGCCCGCTGGCCTGCACGACCTGCGGCCGCAGGAGCGCGACATCCTGTGGGCAGCCTCGATGCTACATGATGTGGGCGTTTCGATTGACTACAACGATCATCACAAGCACGGCAGCTATCTCGTGCTCAACAGTGGCCTGCCCGGCTACACGCACCGTGAGCTCGCGCTGGTCGCGCTGCTCATCCGCTATCACCGCAAGGGCAAACCAACGTTAGATGAATTGGCCACCGTGACTGAAGCCAAAGATGAGCAGCGGCTGGAGCAGATGACCGCACTGCTGCGACTGGCCGAGCAAATTGACCGTTCGCGCGACGGCGTGGTGCGCGATGTGCGCCTGACGGCGCTGGAGGATCACTGCCTGATGGAACTATTTACGCAGGGCGATGAGCAAGTGCCGCTGTGGGCCGTTGAGCGCCACCGCGACTTGTTCGAGAGCGCGTTTGGCCTGACGATTGAGTTCGTGCCGGTGCCCATCCCATGAACGATTCAAGCAACAAATACGAGGAAACCGAAATCAAGCTCTATGTGCCCGATCTGGCGGCGGTGGCGGCGCGGCTGCACGCTGAAGGCGCTGTGCTGGAAACCCCGCGCGTGTTCGAGCGCAACGTGCGCTATGACGATGACGTCGACAGCCTGAGCGCCGCCCGCAAGGTGTTGCGCCTGCGCGAAGACGTGCGCGTGCGCCTGACTTACAAGGACGAAGGCGTGGCGCACGATGGCGGGCCGTATTCACGCTTCGAGGCCGAAGTGACAGTGGATGATTTCGCGGCCATGGAGATCATCCTCGCCAAACTGGGCTACCAGCCGTACATGACCTACGAGAAGTATCGCACTACCTGGACGCTGGCAGGCGTCGAAGTGCTGCTCGATGAGATGCCTTATGGGAACTTCGTGGAAATCGAAGGACCTGGCGACGCGATTATGCCGGTAGCCGCTCGACTGGGCCTGAGCGCCGCCCCACGCATGACCGCCAGCTATGGTGCGCTGTTCGAGCGCGTGCGCGCCAATCTGGGCCTCACGTTCACCGACTTGTCATTTGCCAATTTCGTCGGCATGGACGTGCCCCTGAGCGCGCTGGAGGGGTAGGCGTTAGTCCCCTCACCTAACCTCATCCCCCAACCCTTCTCTGTGCACGGAGAAGGGGAGCAATCGTCGCGTTTCTCTCGCCTCTCCGCGCGTGGGGTCAGTTCAAAGAGGGGCGTAGTTACACCCGCATCGCCGCCGCCATGCAGCCCCACAGCAACGCCTGCATGTGAAATGTCGTGTACGGGTAGTGGTCGAGCAGGCCCACCGCCAGCAGGGCCACGACAATCGCCAGCAGCGCCGCGCGGTCGGCATCCGGGCGGGCTGGCCTGCCTCGGGCCGCCCGCATCCCGGAGACGAGGCCGCTCACCAGCGCAGTCAACATCAACGCCAGCCCGATCAGGCCGAGTTCGGCGGCGGCGGACAGATAAATGTTATGAACGTTGTCACCGCGCAGGTCGAAGAATGTGTCCTGTAGATAGGCCGACGTGCGCCACGGGAAATTGCCTGCGCCGACGCCCAACAGCGGGCGTTCGCCAATCGAGCGCAGCGCGAAATCGGTGAAGACGATGCGGTCGGCCACCGACCGCATCTCCACCGACTCGCTGGCCTCGGCCCGCGCGGCGAAGAACGGCGCATAGGCCGCATAGATCACGCCCGCCGCCAGCGCCGACAATCCCGCCGCCAGCAGCAACCCGCGTACTCCTTCGCGCCGGCGCAGGCGCGGCCACAGCAGCAGCAGCGCGAACAGCCCGCCTACCGCCAAACCACCCAGCGCCGCGCGCGAAAACGTGAGCAGCAGGACGCTGAAGCCAGCCGCTACCAGCAGCGCGCCAGTGATTTGTACCCAGCGCCGACGGTCAAACCACAGTGCGCCCGCCGCCAGCGTGCCCGCCATCAGCATGCCTGCGTGCATATTCGGGTGCGGCATCAGGCCCGAGGGCCGATAGTACAACGAGTGCGCCCGCCTGTAGCACGCTGCCACGCTCCCACTGCGGGCCGAACCTGAACTCACCCACGGCGCTCAGGCCCAGCGAGTGGCCCGCCAGCGCCTGCGCCAGCGTCAACGCCGCCAGCAGCCCCAGTCCAATCACCAGCGCGACCACGATCAGGCGTGAGCGCGGCCCGGCGCAAGCGACCACCACGGCGAACGCCACCACGACGGTGAACTGAAAGGCTGCCGTTTCGCCCACCTCGGGATGACGCGCGCCGACATACGCCCAGGTCGTGCTCAACACCGCCCACACTGCCAGCGCCAGCAGCGCACCTGCCCACGCCAGCCGCCAGCGCGAGGCCCGAAAAGCGCGTAGTCCGGGCAGGCGCAGCGCCAGCCACAGTACAACGACCGCCAGCATCGGCAGCAGCAGCACGTGGCGCGCCGCGTACCAATCGGGCAGAAAGACAGGAGTCGTCTCCCAGCGCAGCCACGCCGGCAGCAGCAGAAAGACGACCCAGATTAACGCCTGCAAGCCGCGCAGCCCGCGTGAATGGATATTCGCGCGTTCACTTTGTCCGGAAATGGTCATCGCCGCAGTGTAACTCGCTGCGCGGTCTGTTCCCCTGTTTTCCGCGTAAGTACGCCCAAGGCGGCCGCGTCAAATAAATATACTGGTCGATTTTTTCGCTCTTGACCTTGTACTTATGTACAGGGTACATGATAGTGACAGGAATGGTGATGGTGGGACGTATGAACCAACTGACGCGAGGTGAATTAGCCAAGGCAGGCGGCGTAAATCGCGAAACGGTGCGCTACTACGAACGGCACGGCCTGCTGCCCGAACCCGGGCGCTCCGACTCAAACTACTGCCTGTTCGACGATCACGCTGTGGAACGGCTGCGCTTCATCAAACGGGCGCAGGCGGTCGGTTTCTCTCTCGGCGAAATCCGCGAGCTGCTCGACATCCAGTTTTCGCCTGATGCGGCCTGCGGCGATGTGCGCGGCATGGTCGAGGCCAAGATCGCGGCCATCGAAGCACAGATGCAGGCGCTGGAGGACATGCGCGGCGTGCTGCTGGAACTGGCCGAGGCCTGCCCGGGCGGCGATCATCATCTCGACGAATGCCCGATTCTTGACCATCTCAGCCATCCAAAGTCTGAACCGTTGAAGTTGTTCGAAGTTCGTTCCTAGCGCCCGGGAGGGCCAAACATGAACCGCACTACCCTGCACCGACTGGCTTTACTTTCGTTCACGCTGTTGTTGATCATGGCATTTGCAGGTGCTGCACTCGCAGATGGGCCGGTGGATGGCCGCACGGGCCGCGCCGAAATTCGCTTCCTTGAAGGCATGATTGACCACCACCAGATGGCGCTGGATATGGCGAACCAGTGCGTTGAGCGCGCCTCGACCGAAGAGGTACAGGCCGTATGCGCAGCGGTCATCGCCGCGCAATCGCCTGAAATCGAGCAGATGCAGGCCTGGCTGCGCGACTGGTATGGCATTGACTACCAGCCAATTGCCATGGGCACCGGCAGTGGCCAGCACGGCCCCAATACAGCCGCGCCCGCCGGTGGCATGATGTACGGCGGCATGGGCATGATGGGCGAAGGCAGTATGTCGGGCATGATGGACATGATGCAAGGCATGATGAGCGGCGGAAGCATGGGCGGCATGATGGATGAACACATGCCCATGCACATGATGCAGATGCAAACGATGTTGATGCAAATGCAGATGATGCAGATGATGATGGGCCACATGAACAGCCACGGCATGCATGGCATGGGCATGACGGGCCAGGGCAGCATGGGCAGTGAACGGCATGTCTGGAATGCCGGGAATGATGGATGAGAACCAGATGCCCGGCATGGGAATGCTGGGCCCGAACAGCATGCCGGGAATGAATGCCATGCCCGAAGGCACAATGCCTGGCATGAATATGGGCATGGGCGGCGCGCTTCTCACCGACCCGGCCATGACGATGGGTATGTTTGCCGGACTGGACCGGCTGACTGGCGTGGATTACGACATCGCCTGGCTCGAAGCCATGATTGAGCACCACGACGGCGCGATCCGCATGTCGGAACGCATCAAGATGATGGCTGGCGGTCACGCGGAAGTTCAGGCACTGGCCGACACCATTGTCAGCGCCCAGACCGCCGAAATCGCGCAAATGGAAGCGATGATCGAGCAGATCGGCGCGTAACGAAGACTCGAGCGAGGGACGCCTCGCCCGTACCAAGGGGTCACAGGAGAGGGCGCACGGGGGCAAGGGCAATGTCTTTGCCCCTCATGCGTACCCATTTTGCATAACAGTTGCAGAGCGAAGGAACCAGCAATGAGTCAAACAGAAGCCATTACCCCCAACGCCGGCCTGCCTACGAGCGCCGTGCGCATTGACCTGCCCATCACCGGCATGACCTGCGCCGCCTGTCAGCGCAACGTCGAGCGCGCGCTCAAGCGCACCGGCGGCGTGCAGGAGGCCAGCGTCAATCTGGCGACGGAACACGCGACGGTGCTGATTGACCCCACGCAGGTGCGCCGCGCCGATCTCATCAAGTCGGTGGAGAATGCTGGTTATGGCGTGCTCGACATTCAGGAGACGGGCGCGAAGGGCCAGGACGCCGAACGGGCCGCCCGCACCGCTGAAATTGACCGGCAATGGCGGCTGATCAAGATCGGACTGCTCTTCACCGTGCCGCTGTTCGTGATCAGCATGGCGCGTGACGTATACATGGCGTCGCTGCCCGGCGGCCACGCAGGCATGGCGGCCATGCCCGCCGATACATCGCCATTTGCGTTCCTTGGCTGGGCGGGCTGGCCGTTCGTATTCTTCCTGCTGGCCACGCCGGTGCAGTTCATCGTCGGGCGGCAGTATATCGTCGGGGCGTACAAGTCCCTACGCAGCGGCACGGCCAACATGGATGTGCTGATTGCGCTGGGGTCACTGGCGGCCTATTTCTACAGCCTGTTCGTGCTGGTGGGCATCGTCACCGGCGCGCTGCCAAACAGCACACACGTCTATTTCGAGACATCGGCCGTTATCCTCGTGCTGATCACCTTCGGCAAGTGGCTGGAGGCGCGGGCCAAGGGCCACACCAGCGATGCCATTCGCAAGCTGATGACGCTCACCCCACCCACCGCCCTGCTGCTGCGCGGCGATGCCGAGGTCGAGACGCCTGTAGATGACCTGATCGCCGGTGACCACGTAGTCGTGCGCCCGGGCGGGCGTGTGCCGCTCGATGGCGTTGTGCTGTCCGGCCAGTCCTCGGTCGATGAGTTGATGCTCACCGGCGAAAGCCTGCCCGTGAGCAAGACCGAAGGCAGCGAGGTCATCGGCGGCACGATCAACAAGTCGGGCCGGCTGATCGTGCAGGTCACGCGCACCGGCGAGCAGACCACGCTGGCGCAGATCATCAAGCTGGTCGAGCAGGCGCAAGGCTCGAAAGCGCCGATTCAGCGCATCGCCGATCAGGTTTCGGCCGTGTTCGTGCCGGTCGTGCTGCTGCTGGCTGCGATCACCTTCGTCGGCTGGCTGACGATTGGCGGAGTTGATTTCACGCAGGCGATGATGAACGCCGTCACCGTGCTGGTAATCGCCTGCCCGTGCGCGCTCGGGCTGGCCACGCCGACGGCCATTATGGTCGGCACAGGCAGGGGCGCAGCCATGGGCGTGCTGTTCAAGAGCAGCGAGGCGCTCGAAAACGCGCACCGCATCAAGGCAGTTGCGCTTGATAAGACCGGCACGATTACGCAGGGCGCGCCAACCGTGACTGATGTGCTGCCCGCGCCCGGCTTCAACGAGACGGATTTGCTGCGCTGGGCGGCTTCGGCGGAACGCGGCAGCGAACACCCGCTGGCAGCAGCAGTCGTACAGGCGGCGGAGGATCGAGGCCTCGCCATCGCGCCGCTGGCCGACTTCAATGCAGACGCCGGGCGTGGCGTGACAGCCACGATTGACGGGCGCGTGGTGCGCGTGGGCAGCCCGCGCTACCTGACTGAGCAGGGTGTGGATGCCGAGCCGCTGGCCGCTGCGATTGATGCAGCTTTCGGCGCGGGCGCGCACCGCCGTACTGGTGGCGGTGGACGATCAGCCAGCGGGCGCGCTCGGCATCGCCGACGCGGTCAAGCCCAGTTCGGCGCAGGCCGTGCGCGATCTGCAATCACTCGGGCTTCAGGTCGTCATGATTACCGGTGACAACCCGCGCACGGCTGAAGCGGTCGCCCATGACGTGGGCATCACCCGCGTGCTGGCCGATGTGCTGCCGGACAAGAAATCGGAAGCGGTACAGTCGCTGCAAGCCGAAGGGCTGACGGTGGGTATGGTCGGTGACGGCATCAATGACGCGCCGGCGCTGGCTCGGGCGGACGTGGGTATCGCGATCGGCACCGGCACCGATATCGCCATCGAAGCGGCAGACGTGACGCTCGTCAGCGGCGACCTGCTGGGCGTGGCCCGTGCCATCCGCCTGAGCAACGCCACCATGCGCACCATCTACCAGAACCTGTTCTGGGCCTTCATCTACAACATCATCCTCATCCCGATTGCCATGCTCGGCCTGCTGGTGCCGATGCTGGCCGCCGGCGCGATGGCCTTCAGCAGCGTGTTCGTGGTGACGAACAGCCTGCGGTTGCGAGGGAAGAAGATTGCGGGGATTGATGATAGTGCGCCAGCGCCCACCATCACCCAGGCCACAGCGCCAGCGGCCGGAGACTAACGGCGCCGCATCCAGCAGCGCAAACGCACCGCAGTCATCTGCTCAGGTCCCGGAGCGAATTCAGTCGCTCCGGGCCAGCCGCCCGGCCCAGCTATTGAATACTGGAAAGGATGCCACGATGACCCACTCCCATACACACCACGAGCACGACCACGCCCCTGACACGGGCCACGCTCAACCTGAACCAACTACGCCGCCAGTGCACGACAAGCACGACGCCCACGCGGGCCACGGTGTGATGCACGAAGGCCATGCCGACATGATGCGGCGGCGCTTCTGGGTATGCCTGCCGCTCACACTGATAGTCATCGTCTTCTCACCGATGGTGCAAAGCTGGTTTGGCTTCGATCTGGCCTTTCCCGGCAGCGAGTGGATCGCGCCCATCCTCGGCACGGTCATTTTCGTCTACGGCGGCTTGCCCTTCCTGAGCATGGCGGTGCAGGAACTTCGTACCCGCCAGCCCGGCATGATGACGCTGATCTCGGTGGCCATCACCACCGCCTATGTCTACAGCGTGGCCGTCATTCTGTTCCCGCCTACCAGCGCCGATGGCGGCATGCCCGCCGACTATTTCTGGGAATTGGCGACGCTCATCACGATCATGCTGCTTGGCCACTGGATCGAGCTGCGCAGCGTGAGCCAGGCGCAGGGCGCGCTGCGTGAGCTGGCCCGATTACTGCCAGATAACGCCGAACGGCTGCTGCCCTCTGGCAAAACCGAAGCGGTGCCGGTCGATCAACTCGCGCCCGGCGACCGGGTGCTGATTAGGCCTGGCGCGAGCGTTCCCGCCGACGGCGTAATTGCGGAAGGTGAAAGCAGCCTCAATGAGTCGATGATTACCGGCGAGAGCCGCCCCGTGGATAAGGCAGCAGGCGACCCGGTCATCGGCGGCACGATCAACGGATCAGGCTCACTGCGCGTCGAGATCACGCAAGTGGGCGACCAGACCGCGCTGGCCGGGATCATGCGGCTGGTAGAAGACGCGCAGAAAAGCCAGTCGCGGGCGCAAACACTGGCGCAGCGGGCCGCCTACTATCTCACTATTATTGCACTAGCAGCGGCAGTCATCACCGTCGTCGGCTGGATGATTGCCACCGGCGACAGCGCTCTGGCCATTGGTTCGGCCGTCACCGTACTCGTCATCGCCTGCCCGCACGCGCTCGGGCTGGCCGTGCCGCTGGTCGTCTCGATCTCGACCACCCTCAGCGCGCGTAACGGCCTGCTGGTACGGCGGCGTGTTGCTCTCGAACAGGCGCGCGATCTCAACGTCGTGATTTTCGACAAAACGGGCACGCTCACACGCGGCGAACTGGGTGTCGAAAGCATGGCGGTCAACGGCATCAGTGAGCAGGACGCAATTCGCATCGCATCGGGCATCGAAGGCGACAGCGAACACCCCATCGCCCGCGCTATCCGCCAGTACGCCGAGGCAGAAGGCCAAACGCCAGCTACAGTTTCGCGCTTCGAAAGCCTGCCCGGGCGCGGCGTGCGCGCCAGCGTGGAGGGCAAAAACTGGCTGGTGGGTGGTCCGCGCCTGCTGGAACAGGAGCAATTGGCGCTGCCTGCGGCGCTTGCCGAATCTCAACAGCGCGCCGAGGCCGATGGCCAGTCGGTCATCTATCTGGCGACCGAGGAGGCCGTCGTCGCCCTGTTCACCATTGCCGATGTTATCCGTGAGGAAAGCAAGACAGCGGTGGATCAGTTACACGCGCTTGGCATGAAAGTCGCGCTGCTCACCGGCGATAGCGAGCCGGTGGCGCAGGCAGTGGCCCGCGCGCTCTCAATTGACACCGTGTTCGCGCAGGTGCTGCCGGAAGACAAGTCCAACAAGGTGCGGGAATTACAGCAGGGCGGCAACAAGGTGGCGATGGTGGGCGACGGCGTGAACGACGCGCCCGCGCTGCTGACCGCTGATGTCGGCATCGCCATTGGCGCAGGCACCGACGTGGCGATTGAAAGCGCGGGCATCATCCTCGTGCGTTCGAATCCGCTCGACATCGTCAAGATCATCCGCCTGAGTAACGCCTCGCACCGCAAGATGATCCAGAATTTGATCTGGGCTACGGGCTACAATGTCGTGGCGATCCCACTGGCGATGGGCCTGTTGGCGCCTTTCGGCTTCCGGCTCGACCCCGCTGTCGGCGCGATCTTCATGTCCCTCAGCACGGTGATTGTGGCGGTTAACGCGCAACTCTTGCGGCGGCTGGATTTGAACGCGGTATAGAGACTTCAGCAGCGCGTTCGTCGTTTCCAACTCACTCAACCTGAATCTGCCTGTGCCGGTTTTCTGGAGTACAGATCAATCCACTCATTCGATTCCAGTTGATTGTGGCCAGTTGATCAGCACCACACCACCGATTGCCAGCAGAAGACCGACAAGCTGTGGACGTGTCAGATTCTCGTTATAAAGAAACACGCCGGCGCCAAGAACGATCAGCGCGTAGAGGACTGTGTGAAGGGCGCCAATCATACTCAACCTCCACCCGGCAACGAACGCGACAGTGAACAAACCGATCTGGAGTAAATACAAACTGATTGCCCAGAGTAGCCAGGGGCTTTTCAGGGCATCGAGGAGATTGCCATGAGCGGTCGCTTTTTTCAGCAATACATCGGCTATTGCTACGGAAATGACCGCCACAATAATCAGGAATCCCTGAGCTAGTTTGGGCATGGCAGCGTCAATGGTCATCATGTTCCCATTCTTCACTGTCGTGTGATGATTTGTACGTTGTGGTGATGCGCTTCGAAGAAACGGGCGGAGAATGCCGCCGCCGCGCATGAGTCATAGGGCGCACAGCTAAACACATCCAGATAGATGGCGCAGGAGTTGTCCGCAAAGTGCGCCGAGACCAACGATGTCTCAATCAACTGAGTCATGCTGAATCCGGCAACTCGCGGGTCATCGCCGAAGCGAACTACCTGTGTTTCTCCGAAGCGGCGCATTTTGATGAGGTCGCACAACTCGCACACGAAACGTTTGATCGCTGCTTCGTCCTGCATCAGATCCAGATTGCATTCATACAGGTCAATGCAGGTCGAAACGCCCCAGCTATCTGTTTGATTTTCCATCCTTGATCTCCTCGTCGCACAATTACGCACGGGCGCTTTTCCGAAAGATGTGAATAATATATAGAATGAGCGCGACGACCCCGTGACAGGAGCGTGACAGAAAAAAGGCTCGGATGGACGAATTGCGGCTGTGTCTGTTTGGTCTTCCCCGGATCGAATATCACGGTCGTTCGATCAAGATTGAACGCCGTAAAGCGCTGGCGCTCGCCGCGTATCTGGCGTTAGCTGGAAGGCGGCACAGCCGAGACGTAATTGCCGACCTGCTCTGGCCCGAACTTGACCGCGAGCATGGGCGCTCCGCTTTGCGCAGCACTCTTCGCGATTTGACCGCGTCGATCCCCTTCGAATGGATTGAGGCTGATCGAATAAGCTTGCGGCTAAAGCACGAAGTAGTCTGGGTAGATGTCAACGCCTTTACATCCCTGGTTTCAGGGAATCAGTCTCACGGACATAGCCCAGATGTGTTATGCGATCAGTGTTTTTTGCTCTACAACCAGGCGCTTGAACTCTATCAGGCGGATTTCATGGCCGGCTTTAGCCTGCCCGACAGCCCAGATTTCGATGCTTGGCAACTGTCGGAGCAGGAAGGCCTGCGCCGGGTAAATGCTGACGTTTATCGGCGTTTATCAACCTACAACGCAGACTTGCAGCAATACGATCAAGCCATCAGATACGCGCAGCAGTGGCTTTCGATGGATACTTTCCATGAACCGTCTCACCGCCAGCTCATGCGCCTGTACGCGGCCAATGGTCAGCGTGCCGAAGCGCTGCGCCAGTATCGACAAGTAGTCGATCTGCTGGATACAGAACTGGCAACTCCGCCCGAGGATGAAACGACTCATCTCTACGAAACCATCCTGAGTGGTCAATTACCTTCCGTTCGGCCCGCAGCCCCATCGGAATCCTCCGGGTCGAACGTTCTGCCGCCGCGCCCTTCGCTGGTCATCGGTCGTGAGGAAGCGCTCTATGAAATCAAGCTGCGATTAGGGATTGGCGGCGCGGAAATGCACGCCACCACCGTCATCCAGGGTTGGCCCGGCGTCGGCAAAAGCACCACCATTGCCATGCTGGCACACGACCCGGAAGTCGCGCAGCAGTTTCCGGATGGCATCCTGTGGGCGTCGTTGGGCGAGAATCCGAACATTGTCGGCGAGATTTCCGTTTGGGCAGGCGCTTTCAGGCTAAATGAGCCGGGCCGGGTACGCAAAGTCGAGGAAATTAGCGCGCAGTTGACCGCTGTGCTGCGCGATAAGCGGGCTCTCCTGATTGTGGATGACGTGTGGCGAGCCGACCATGCCCGGCCATTCCGCGTGGGCGGCCAGAAGTGCGCCTTAGTGATCACGAGCCGGTTAAACGACGTTGCGAACGCACTTTCACCAACTGCATTCGACCTCTACCGCCTGCCTGTTCTGACGCATGCCGCTGCTCTCGAATTGCTCAGCAAACTCGCGCCCGAAACTACCGCCGGGTACCCCGATGAAGCACGCGAGTTGGTGCGCGATCTCGAAGGGTTGCCGCTTGCAATTCATGTCGCCGGACGTTTACTGCACAGCGAAGCCCGGCTTGGCTGGGGAATCCGGGATCTTCTGGTCGAATTGAGAATAGGCGCCGGGCTTCTTCAGGCAGAAGCGCCAAGCGAAATGCTGGGTGTGCAGCAGGATACAACGCCAACGATCGCGGCGCTGCTCAGGCGCAGTACGGATTTGCTCGACGAGGAAACCCGCCGTCGTTTTGCGTACCTCGGTCTGTTTGTTCCAAAACCCGCCACCTTTGATCTGGATGCAATGGCGGCCGCCTGGGATGTCAGCGACCCCAAGCCTGTCACACGGATATTAGTTGATCGCGGTCTGCTGGAGCCGGTCAGCGGAGGGCGTTTTCAGATGCACGCCCTGTTGGTACTGCACGCTCAATCAATCCTGGCGGTTGACCTGGGTGGCAATTTGTGATGGAAACGCGGGTAATAGAAACAGCGCAGTTCCGTCTGGCGCAGCACTATGCAGGCAAATTACGGCAGGCAAATCTGGCGCTTCGGAACAATCGTGACAGCAGTCATCATTCGCTTCAAGCTATCGAGAAAGACTGGGCACAGATTAAAAATTGGCAGCAGTGGGCATCTGCCCGGAGCGCGGAGAAACCCGAATGTGCCCAGCTTTGCGCCACTTTTGGCGTTGTGGGGGATGAATACGTGTCGGTGCGTCAAAGTGTTCCCGAACAGCTCATCTGGTATCGGCAAGGGCTAATGGCTGCTCGCCAGAGCGGCGACACGCGAATAGAACAAGCACTGCTTTACCTGGTGGGCTCAACTGCTTATCAAACAGGCGGCTTCGAGGAAGCAGAACAATGCGGGCAGCGATTGCTGGAAGTTGGGCATTCTTCAAACGATCATCTCAGTCTGGGTCGGGGTTGGTTTATCATCGGAAATATTCACTCGCACCGAACGGAACTTGATGACGCGGAAGCCGCCTTTCGCAAGGCGCTGGCTCAGTTCGAAAAGTGCCATGCCGACATGATGACCGGACACGCGCTGCAGGGAATTGCCCGCATTATGATTTTCCGGGGGAAGTATACCGAAGCCCTCGTCTATTCAACTCGCTATCTCGAAATCATCCAGGAAGCTGGCCGAGAAACAGACTACAGCCTTGCCTATCATACCCTCAGCAACATTCATACCCGTCTTGGCAATCTCAACGAAGCCAAAGGCTATGCCTTGAAAGCAGTGGAGATTGCCCGCAGGCTCGGTTACGTACGCATGATCCCGTCTAATTTGCTTATGCTTGGCTACGCCGAGTTAGCACTCAACGAACTTGATGCGGCGTGGGCTCACTTCCAGGAAACGATCGTCGCGTCACGAGCCAATTCATCAAGATTCGACCTTACCGCCGCTACCTATAGCCTGGGAGACGTGCGTATCCGGCAGAACAACCTCGCCGACGCCCTGAGTTATTATCACCAGGCGCTTACACTCGCAACGGATGCGAATATCGCAGCCTATCGAAGTCTCTGCTCTATCGAAATCGCATTCATTCACTCACTACGGCATGAGATCGGTGCGGCCCGCAGCGCGTTGCGGGTAGGTGCGGAGGTTGCCCTGGAAATCAAGTCAGACATTCTTCTGGCGAAAGCACTGATCGCCGCCATGAAACTGTGGCAGGCGACAGGAAAGCTCGAACCAGCAGCAGAATTGTCGGGTCTGTTGATGCTGCATCCGGAACACGCTGAACAATCTGTTGTCGATGCAACCTGCGAGCAACTGGAATCAGAAATCGGCGCGAAGCGTTATCACCGGGCTTTTGAGCGAGGCAAGAGGCTAAATCTCAAAGATACGGTAACTGATATGGTCGAGCAACTCGATCGCGTTGAAACGGATAAATGGCCTGAATCTAACAGCTTTTCTCCAAGCGACACAATTTCACCTCGCAATTCATTATCCAAATAAGAGAGTCTCTGCCGATGTGGCTTTTTGGCGCGGGTAAGCCGGCGCAGGGGCATCCGGCTCGATCCGGCTGTCGGCGCGATCTTCATGTCCCTCAGCACGGTGATTGTGGCGGTTAACGCGCAACTACTGCGTGGATTGGACTTGAATGCAGCATAAGGAAAGGGCTGATGATGACCCTCGTCAGCAAGCCGCCATCCGGTTTGAAACGCTGGCTGTTCCGTTTCCCGGTGTTCGTCTATCGCATTGGTCTGGGGCGGCTGATGGGCGGGCGTTTTGTGCTCATCAACCACATCGGGCGCAAGTCCGGCCAACTGCGGCAAACCGTGGTCGAGGTGGCAAGCCACGATCCGGCCAGCGATGTTTATTTCGTCGCCTCAGGCTGGGGTTACAAGGCGCAGTGGTATCAGAATCTGATGGCGCAGCCTAATGTCACGATTCAGGTGGGCGCGCGCAAGTTGGCCGTCCACGCCGAAACACTGCCACCAGAAGCGGGCGCACAGGTGCTGCTGGACTACCGCGCCAAACACGCCTATGCCGCCAAAGAACTGGGCGCGATGATGGGTTTGGATATCGGCCATGCCAGCGCCGAAGCACTGGTCACTATTGTGCGCGACTCACTGCCCATTGTGGCATTCCGGCCGCGGCTCTCGTCGGCGGAAGAGCGATGATTGCGTCGCTGGCTATATGTGTGCCGCTTTACCTCAGGCTGGCAGCAGTGACTTCATTTGGTTGTACATAAAGCGCGTCGCATAGCGCGGGTTGAGCCGATACAGATAATTCATCATCTTCGAGTCCCGGCCGATATAGACCTGGAATTTGTCGCGTTCCATGCCGTTGATGATAGTTTCAGCGGCCTTGTCGGCGGAGGTCATCGGGAAACTCTGCGCTGAATCGCCGGCGTCGGCTGGCATAGCGATGCCGGAATTCTGCGTGATGTTGGTCGCAATCGCCCCTGGGAACACGACGGTGACACGCACGTTGGTGGCCAGCAGTTCCGAATAAAGCCCTTCAGTCAGCAGCTTGACCCCCGCCTTCGAAGCACCGTATATGCTTTGCCCCGGCACAGGGAAGAAACCGCCCATGCTGGAGACATTGACGATATGCGCTTCCGGCCGCTGAAGCAGATGGGGCAGGAAGGCTTTGGTCATATAGATCACGCCGTAGAGATTGACGTTTAGCACACGCTCAATCGCGTCGTACGACAGGTCATTGACGCGTACGAACGGCTGAATGATGCCCGCATTGTTGATGACGCCGTCCACCGCGCCATGGGCAGCGATAACCGCCTCGGGCAGCGCATCTACTGCCGCGCGATCGCTGACGCTGGCGACGTGAATGCTCAGCTTATCCTGCTGCGCGCCGGCCAGGCTGGCGGTTTCCTTGAGCGTCGTCTCGTTGAGATCGACGGCTGCCACGCGCGCGCCCATCTGAAGGAGTTTGAGCACGAGGGCACGCCCCATGCCACTGCCACCGCCTGTCACTACGATGACTTTGCCGGTCGCTTTCATGGACGCGCCTCCTAAATAACCATTCCCATTACGAATGACCAGGGATTGTAGCGCGTTGCCGGCGAGTCCATGATCCAGGTGGCGAAACAGTGATCTCTGGCGCACTATACGGGTTGAAGTCGATTCGCTTAGTGGGGTTCTGGCCGGGGTCTACGATCAGGACAAAGTCGATGAAGTCGCGATGGCTGTTTGGGAAGAGCTGGATCGAATCCGCACAACAAGAACCAGTCCTTCAAACTGACCGAGGCAGGCCGAGAGAAAGGTGTACGACTATTCCGGAAGCACTTCACCAGCGGCAGTTAATCAACAAGGCAGGAGATTAGATGATGCAAACACGCACGCTCGGCAACAGCAATCTGGAAGTTTCGGCGCTTGGCCTTGGCTGCATGCGCATGAACCACGATGAAGACCCGCTTCCCGACCGGCAGGAGATGATTGCGTTTCTCCACGCGGCGGTTGAACGCGGCATCACCTTCTTCGACACAGCCGAGGTCTATGGCCCTTTCACCAACGAGGAACTGGTAGGCGAAGGCCTCGCTCCCTACCAAGGGCAGGTGCGTGATCGCCACCAAGTTCGGGTTCAACCTTGGCCCCGGAGCCAGCCACGGCGAAACCGGCCTCAACAGCCGGCCTGAGCATATCCGCGAGGTTGCGGAGGCTTCGCTGCAAGCGGCTTGAGATTGAGGCGATTGATCTGTTCTATCAGCACCGCGTCGATCCGGACGTGCCGATTGAGGATGTGGCTGGCACGGTGAAAGACCTAATCAAGCAAGGCAAGGTCAAGCACTTCGGCCTGTCAGAAGCCAGCGCGAAGACGATCCGGCGCGCGCATGCCGTTCAGCCGGTCGACGGCCGTGCAAAGTGAATACTCACTGTGGTGGCGCGAAGTGGAAGCGGATGTGCTGCCTACCTGCGAGGAACTCGGCATCGGCTTCGTGCCTTTCAGCCCGTTAGGCAGAGGCTTCCTCACGGGGAAGATTGACGAGCATACGACCTTTTCCAGTGTCGACATTCGTAACCGTCTGCCCCGCTATACGCCCGAGGCTCGGAAGGCCAATCAGGTAGTGGTCGATCTGCTCACCACCATCGGGGCTCAGAAAGGCGCAACACCGGCACAAATCGCGCTGGCGTGGCTGCTGGCGCAGAAGCCGTGGATCGTGCCGATCCCGGGCAGCCGCCGTCTCGAACGGCTCGACGAAAACATCGGCGCGTTGGCCGTCGAATTGACGCCGGAAGACCTGCGCGACATCGACCACGCCGTAGCGCAGATGACTATTCACGGTGACCGCTACGCCCCCGAGCAGGAAAAAATGATCGACCGCTGATCACCGCACTCGGTTCGAAAGCGCACACAGCGAGGCGGATCGGCCGATCTGCCCCCGTTGTGTTTCCTCGCCGTCATCGCCCCGGAAATTCCCAACCCCTGAAGCGCACTCATCACGACTATATCAATGGCTTTCAAACGCTGTAAGATAATGTGCGTGTCTGGTTCTTCGACCTGGATTCACCATCCCTGAGGGAACATGAAACGAACACTGCTCCTAGCACTGCTGCTCGTTTCCAGCTTTACCGTCGTACAGGCCCAGCCTGCACCGGCGAACTGGACCATCATGCACTACACCAACGTCGACAATAACCTCGAAAGTGCGGGCTTCAACGACTACTACGAAATGCAAAACGTCGGCAGCGGCTACGGCGTCAATATCGTCGCCCAGCTTGACCGCGCCGAGGGTTTCGATTCCCGATTTGGCGACTGGACCGATACGCGCCGCTTCCTGATCGAGTACGTTCCGCCGCTGGCCGAAGCCACGATTGAGGAAAAGCGCGCCGCCGTGGTGGACTATCTGGTGGCCCTGGGGGCGGGCGATATAGACACGCTGACTGCGCAGGCCGCCAACACGTCCGATGATGTTTTTGAGAGCATCTACGAGGAAAATAACCTTGGCGTCACCTTCGAACAAACGCCGGTTCAGGAACTGGGCGAAGTCGATATGGGCGACCCGCAATCGCTGGTCGATTTCATCGAATGGAGTGTGCTGAACTACCCGGCTGAACACTACATGCTCGTGATTGGCAGCCACGGCGGCGGCTGGCGCGGCATCGGCCCCGACGACGGTGGCGGCCAGGAGTCCATGCTGGACCTACCTGAAATTGACCAGGCGCTGACCATTGCTCGCCAGAACCTTGGGCTCGACACGCTCGACATCGTCGGCTTCGACGCCTGCCTGATGGCGGTAGCCGATGTGGCGGAAACGCTGGCACCACACGCCGATTATGTGCTGTTCGCGCAGGAAGTGATCCCGTCTAACGGCTGGGACTACTTCGACAGTATAACCGCCATGCAGGAGAACCCGGATTGGGACAGCTTCCAGGTGGGAAGCGCCTTCATCAACTCTTACATGGACTACTACGCCGGCCCCGGGGCGCGCACCAAAGTGGGCCTGTCGATGGTGGACACCACCGCAATGCCCTACCTGATGGCCGCGCTCGAAGACTTCTCGGCCGCAGTGGGCACCGACACGGCGGCGCTGCTGTCAGCGTTGGGGACGGCGCGCAACAACAGCCAGACGTTTGGCACATCGTTGGGAGACCGCGCCGATTTCTACTCCTACGTGGATCTGCGTGACTTCATGAGCTGGTTCAGCCTGCAGACCAGCATCAGCGAAGAAGCGTATCAGGCCGCGCTGGCCGTGATCGCCGCCTATGACGAGACGGTCGTGTATTCGCGCGCCGACAGCAGACTGCCGGGCGCGACCGGATTGGCCGTGTATTTGCCCTCTGGCCCAGTGAGCTATGATGCGAGCTATCCCGACATGGCCCCGGCCAGTTTCGGATTGTGGCAGGCGTATCTTGACCAGTTCTACGAGACCATCGTCAGCGAACTGGATGGCAGCGCCCTCCAGCTCGACATCACCAATGTCTTCACCCTGGGCGACAGCGGCAGTTCGGTCGATACACCGGTGGTCTTCTTCGACGCGGCCGGATTGGGCGTCGTGGACTTGTCGTACAGCATCCTGTACATGGCTGATGATGGAACGCGCACCGTGGTGGACACCGCGCCAATCTCGTACACGACCATCCTGCCAACCGGCGAGTCGCTGATTGAGTACCCCACGGAACTGACGCCCAGCACCTTCAACTGGGGTGTGGAGTTCCCGTTTGTCAGCGATGGCACGAACCGCGTGCTGAGCCTGACTACAGTCGAGCGGCGGTTCGAGTGCGGAACTCAGCGTCAGCGGCACCTATGTGACCCCACAGGGCAACCAGCAGGCAGTCCTCGTGTTTGATGCCGGCACGCTGGCCTACACCGGGATGCTGGCGAGCGATGGGAACACCGTGTATCAGGCGTCGCCCAGCCCGGGTCACCAGTTCATCGTGGATCTGGTAAGCCTCAGCCCCGAAGGCGAGGTGGTCACCCAGCCGCAGGAAGATTGGCCGCTGACGTTTGGCGTGGAACCGTTTACGCTGAGCTATCAGCCGGCCGTTAGCGGCACCTATCAAATCTGGCTGACGATGACTGACCTGGCAGGCAATACCATTCGGCAGTCAACCGAAGTCATCATCAATAACGACGGCGTGGACGGCGCCGTGCGCGGCTATACGGATACCAACGAAGGCGTCTACTTCCAGTATCCGTATGCATGGGGCGAGTCGTACTCGTACACCAACGACGATGGCAGCCTCACCAACGCAGTAAGCAATGACGCGGTTACACAGGCTGTGTACACCGATGTCTATCTGGAAACCGACGCCCTGAGCGCGCTCGATTCTGTTCTGGCGGAGGTGGACGGCGAGGTCAGCGATGTGTCCGAAACGACCTTCGGCGGCTTGCCGGCGTACTATGCCTCCTACACCATAGCCAGCGATGAGGGAAGCACGATTGCGCTGGTGATCAGCCTGGCGAATGAACCGGCTGCTTCGGTCGTGGTGTTGACCTTCACCGGCAGTGGTGACGGCGCCGAACCAGATTTCGCCGTAATCGATCTGGTGGATGCGACACTGACGTTCTTCGCGCCGCTGCTCGACTAGGGCAACGGGGCGCTGAGCCCAGAAGAACAGGCAAGACACAGTTGGGGCAGATCGGACGATCTGCCCCAACTGTGTTGCTTCAACCACTCACACCAACTCACCCGCCCGCCATTGCCCCGACCACGCGGAACGGCTCGCGGCCGGAAGCCACTTCGGGCGGAAGCGGGGCATCGAGCGGCGCATCGGAGTAGTCTTCCTCGCAGGCGTAGAAGCGGATGAAGGCGCGCCGCTGCTTGGTCGCGGAATCGCGGATGGTGCCACGCAGCATCGGGTAGGCCGCCTCCAGCGCGTCGAGCAGCGCGCGCTGGGTGGCCGGCTCCGCCACGTCTAGTTCGACGGCGCCGTGCACCTGCGCCAGCGTGCGCAGGTGGTGGGGAAGCATGACGCGAATCACAGCACCTGCACCTCCAGCGACAACACCGGCGGCAGATCGTGCACAATCGGCATCCAGTGGTCGCCCGAATCGGCCGACACATACACTTGCCCGCCCGTCGTGCCGAAATACAACCCGCACGAATCCAGCTTATCGACCGCGAAGGCGTTGCGCAGCACATTCACGTAACAGTCGCTTTGCGGCAGGCCGTCCGTCAACGCCTCCCAGTCGTTGCCGCCGGTACGGCTGCGATACACGCGCAGCTTACCATCGGGCGGAAAGTGCTCTGAGTCGCTCTTGATGGGCACCACGTAAATGGTGTTAGGCTCATGCGCATGCACCGCAATCGGAAAGCCGAAGTCGCTGGGCAGATTGCCGCTTACTTCCGTCCACGATTCGCCGCCATCATCCGTGCGCATTACGTCCCAATGTTTCTGCATGAACAGCGTATCAGGGCGCGTAGGATGCATGGTGATGCTGTGCACACAGTGCCCCACTTCGGCATCGGCGTCCGGCAGTTCATATTCTGATTTCAGGCCTTCATTGACAGGCCGCCAGGTCGCACCACCGTCGTCGGTGCGGAACGCGCCCGCCGCAGAGATAGCTACGAACATGCGCTGCGGATCTTCGGGGCTGAGGACGATGGTATGCAGGCACATGCCGCCCGCGCCCGGCTGCCACAGATCGCCTTTGACCTCACGCAGCCCGGCCAGTTCCTGCCAAGACTTGCCGCCATCGGCTGAATGGAACAGCGCCGCATCTTCCACACCGGCGTAGATTGAGTCGGGGTCGGCCGGTGATGGCTCAAGATGCCAGACGCGCTTGAACTCCCACGGGTGCTGCGAGCCGTCGTACCATTTGTGCGTTCCCGGCACACCGTCGTAGGTGAACTCGTTATTCACTGCTTCCCACGTTTGGCCGCCGTCATCCGAACGCTGGATGATCTGCCCGAACCAACCACCCGACTGTGACGCATACAGCCGTTTCGGGTCTGCCGGCGTGCCGGTGATGTGATAGATTTCCCAGCCGCCGAAGTGCGGGCCATCGACCGTCCATTCGCGGCGCTGCTCATCGGATGTGAGAATGAACGCGCCCTTGCGGGTGCCCACGAGAACACGAACCTTGCCCATAAACCCTCCGTTAAGGTCTTCTGCGTAACTGTAATGATAGAACGATTGTTCTGTACGTCAAGCGGTTATTTTGTTGGTTGCACCCATCACGGGCATACTAGTCGCAGGTTCCAGAAGATGCAATCGAAAGGCTTCCCCGTGACCGTCTCAAAAGCCGAGCGCAACGTCCGCGCAGCGCTGCCGGTCGTGCGCCTCCTGCAAGTCTATGCCCCACTTTCAGTAGCGCGCTGGTCTGAGAAACGATCGGCGGCGAACGTGCGCGTGCCCGCAGGGATGACGCACGAAGTCGTGTCTGCGGGCGGGGTGCGCTGCGAATGGTTCATCCCCGAAGGTAGCCCGGCCGATCAAGCGCTGCTCTATCTGCACGGCGGCGGCTTCGTCTTTGGCATGTCGTCGCTGCACCGGGCAATGGTGGCAAATCTGGCGCACAGGATGGGCGTTCGGGCGCTAATGGTCGGATTATCGTCTGGCGCCGGAGCATCCCTTCCCCGCGGCGCTGGACGACTGCGTAACGGCTTATCGCTGGCTGTTGAGCCAAGGTATCCCCGCGCAGAAGATCGTGCTAGCCGGCGATTCGGCCGGTGGAACGCTGACGATCACGGCGATGATGAAGCTGCGCGACAGTGGCGACGCGCTGCCTGCGGCGGCGGCCTGCCTTTCCCCCGTGACCGACCTGTCCGAGGAAGGTGAATTCTCCACTGATTTCCGCGACCCGCTGCTTCATCCCAAAGCCGCAAAAATCTACAGGGAATCGTATGTGGCGCAGAACGACGCGCACAACCTCTTGATTTCACCCGTATATGGCGATTGGCACGGCCTGCCGCCGCTGCTGATTCACGCCGGAGAAGACGAAATTCTGTTGGACGATGCGGTTCGCGCCGAACGGTTGGCAACAGACGCGGGCGTGGATGTGCGGCTGGAGGTTTACCCGCGCATGTGGCATGTGTGGCAGCTCTATCCAACGCTGCCGCAAGCCGTTCAGTCGCTGGATGACATCGCGCAGTTCCTGAAGTCGCACCTGCAAGCTACCGCAGAGATTCGGTCTGTGGCGCTTTCGGGGTGAGTCAATAAGCGGCCACTCTATGCTCGGGTGGCCGCTTATTAGTTCTCGCCATAAAGGCGGACAGGCCAGGGAGCTCAGCGCCTAGTGGGGAGAATCTCACTTGTCTTGAGGATGGCCTTGTTGATTTGCGCCATCACGTCGTCCGTCAGCAGGGGCACGACCGACGCAGCCTGCATGTTCTCAGCGGCCTGTTCGGGCCGTGACGCGCCCATGATGACCGTGCTCACGTTCGGGTTCTTCAAGCACCAGGCAATGCCCATACGCGGCAGCGTGGTGCCGACCTCCTGCGCGATGCCATTCAATTCGCGCACCGCCGCCAAAAAGGCCTCGCCCTTCGCGCCTTCCAGCCGCGCCTTCAACCATTCATAACCGGGCAGATTGGCGCGCGAATCTTCGGGGATGCCGTTGAGATACTTGTCGGTCAGCAGGCCGGCGGCCAGCGGCGAGAAGATAGTCGTGCCCAGCCCCATCACGTCGTAGAGGCGCGAGAAATCCTTCTCCACGCGCTGGCGATGGAACATGTTGTATTCGGGCTGCTCCATCGTTGGGGGGATCAGGCTGTACTGCCGCGCGACGCTGTAGGCCTCCAGCAGCTCCTGCGCCGACCATTCCGACGTACCCCAGTAGAGCACATCACCGCGCAGGATCAGCTCGGTCATGGCGCGCACAGTTTCTTCAATCGGCACTTCGGGGTCGGGCCGGTGGCAGAAATACAAATCGAGGTAATCGACCTGCAAGCGTTCGCGCGCCTGATAGCAGGCCTCGTAAATGTGCTTGCGGCTCAGGCCGCGCTGGGTCGGCTGGGCCTCGCCCGTCTGCGAGCCGAACATCACCTTGCTCGACACAATGTAGCTGTCGCGCGCCCAGCCGGACTTCTTCAGCGCTTCGCCCATCACGATTTCCGACTGTCCCGAGGCATAGACTTCGGCATTGTCGAAGAAGTTGCAGCCGGCATCGTAGGCGACCTGCATGCAGGCCAGCGCCTCATCGACGCCCATCTGTGTGCCGAACGTCACCCACGAGCCGAACGAGATTTCGCTCACCTTCAGGCCAGACTTGCCCAGACCGGCGATAATTCATGGTTCTCTCCCATTGACTAACGAAAAAGGCCGAACTTTGGTCGTTTGACCATCCGCCCGGCCCCTCGATGATCGCACATGCGCCCATCATACCCTACGATAGCAGCGCTGGCATTGGTCGATCGGGCCACACCACGCTAGGCGGGTTGTACCTCCGTTGGGCCAACTAATTAGCGGCCCAGCCCCGAATCGCGCGCACGCAGGATCGCTTGCGCCCGATCCACCACCTGCAGTTTGCTGAAGATATTGGACACGTGGTTCCGCACGGTCGAGGCTGATGTGCAACTGGTCGGCATCTCGTGGTTCGAGTTGTGATTGGCGATCAGGTGCAGGATTTCGCGCTCGCGCTCGTCAATTCAGGGAACGCCTCGTAGAGCATCGAGCCGCTGGCCGGTGCTGAACCTCGGCGATAGGTCATCATATGGCGTGCAATGCCCGCACCAAAGATGACCTCCCCGGTGGCCATGAGCGAATCGCCGCAGCAGGTCTGCCTTCATCGTGCCTTTGAGCAGGTAGCCACGCGCACCTGCCCGCAGCGCCGAGAAAACGAAATCGTCATCCTCAAACATCGTAAGCACGAGGATGGCGATATGCGGGCTAGTGCGCAGGATGCGCCGTGTCGCCTCGATGCCATTCATCTCGCCCATCGAATATCCATCAGGACAACATCAGGCTGTAACTGCGCCGCCAGCGCCACGGCTTCGGCGCCGGTGCCGGCTTCGCCGACTACGCTGACCTCCACCGTGGAGGCGAGCAAGGCGCGCAGACCAGCCGAAATGGCGGGTGATCATCGGCAATCAGGACGGCGAGATCATCCATCAACATCCTGCTCCCGAGGTAGCGAAACCCGAATTGCGTGCCAGCACCGGGCAATGATTCGATGGCGCACAAGCCGCCCAACTCTGCCGCCCGCTCGTGCATAGAGCACAGCCACGCGGATCGGTGTGGGCTGGGCAGTCCCACGACCGTCATCGACGATGGTGAGTTCCATCGTGCCGTTGACGGAGATCTGACCTGGCAGGCTTGCGCCCGTGCATGTCGCTTTACATTCGTCAGCGCCTCTTGCACGATGCGAAGGTCGCGACTTCGACGGCGGCAGACAGCGCCGGCAAACTGTCGGGCGCATCGACCGTGATCAACAAGTCGTCGCTGGCGTAGCGGGCGGCCTGCTCGCGGATGGCCAAGACGAGACCGAGATCATCCAGCGCAGGCGGGCGCAGGTTGTAGGCAATGCGGCGATGTCAACCAGCGATTGCTGCGCGCCAGCGATGATCTGGTCGAGCAGCGCGGCGCTGTCGCCGGTTTGAGCGCTAAGCACTCTTTAGCCGCCTCCGCCTGCAGCGTCAGCGTGGCCAGCGCGGACTAACCCATCGTGCAGGTCGCGGCGCAGCCGCCGCCGTTTCTCTCGCGTGTCAGAATCGCGGCGATCGCTGAAATCGTCGGTCAGGCGCTGAGAGCTGCACCACCTGCCCCGCTGCCGAGCGACCTGCTCCAGAATCAGACGGTCGGCGTTGTTCAGGCCTTCAGCGGGCGAGCGCGGCGCAGCCAGCAACGCCAGCGTCTGTGCGTGATTGATCACGGGAAGCGAACGGACTCCAACTCATTAGAACCGAATGCGATGGTCACGGGGCGGCTTGGCCTGTTTCAGCGCCACATACGGCAGCCTTTCAGCGCGCTGGTCGTTTCGCGTAAACGAATTAGTCAGCGCGGCTTCGGAGAAAGTATGGCATCCAGATTACGGCTCAGCATGGTCATTACGGCCAGTGGTTCGTTACGCC
This sequence comes from uncultured Chloroflexia bacterium, assembly GCA_963841085.1. Taxonomy (GTDB): domain Bacteria; phylum Chloroflexota; class Anaerolineae; order Aggregatilineales; family Phototrophicaceae; genus Flexifilum. Next base: position 156,647 of record CAWJBF010000001.1, read on the forward strand.
GACCAAACATCAGCCGGTTGACCTGCTGCAGCGCAGCACGCAGCGGTTGGAAAGTACTGCTAGTACGCCTGCGCCTACCAGTGAGACCGCGAAACTGCCCTCGTTCTGCAGCAGCCGGCCAGCGCCGTGACGATCAAGGCGTAAACCGCCACCAGAATGGCGGTACGCACTATAGACCAGCGTGCGATTGATGACGACATCGACATCCCACAGGCGGTAGCGCAGCAAAGCGATACCGACTGCCAGGCCGATGGGGAGATAGAGCAGTGTGAGCAGCGTACCCTCTACGAGCGGATGAAGCGGGCCGTTAGTGCTGGAACTGCCAATGGACAGCAGGCCGTTCAGCGCGAACAACCCAACCGGCACGCTAAAGCCATAGAGCAGCCACTTGGTTTGCTGACGTTCAGCCGATGTGTAATTCTGACGGTAGCGCACAACTTGCACCGCTAATTGACTGCCGAACACGACCAGCAGCCAGGCGCTTCGGACTGACTCGGCCAAGCCTCAAGATTCAATGTCGAGGATGGCACGACCCAGAAGAACGTATTCAGACAAATCAGGACAAAAGGAATGAAGTTCCAGCGGCCGTAGATGCGACCGTTGGGAAAAGTGATGAAGAATAGCGACATGACCTGGTACATCGAGACCAGCAGCAGCCCAACCAGAGCCCAAGCGCGGGCGGCAGGTTCGTGAAGGAGAGGCCACTGGCAAAGACCAGTGAAACGCTGCCTGTTCCGAGCAGGATCAACAGATACGCCACCAGCAGCGTGAACCACTGGTCGCGGCGCGAGCGAAAAACCAGCAAGCCCACGGCCCAGAATACGAGCGAGACCGCCCCGTACAGTACGGTGAAATAGAGCGCCACCGACTGCAGCGATAAGCCGGCCTCTGCGTATGAAACCAGCATGGCCGGCTGGGCGCCAGCTCTCGCACCCCGAAAGATCAGCGCCGCAGGGGGTTTGCAGCATCTGATAAGTGCCTGGCAGCGCCATAAGAAATACGATGAAGAGCAGCCCGGCCAGTACCAGCCACCCTCGGCGTGTCCATTTCAGCAATCTGGGCCAGCGGGGTGAAGGCCGGGTGGGAGATGGATTGGAGGTCATCATGCGCCTCTTGGCTGTTCTTAAGCGAGGGGGCAGCCAACAATCAAGAACTGCCCCCAGTGTAGTTCTCTTGCCAAATATGTGCCGGGCAAGCTATTGGGCCGGCATCAGGCCCAGACCGACGAGGAGTGGCGTGCCATCCCCTTCATTCCATCCCTCGGCCATAAGGCCATCGGCATCAAACCGGAAGAAGCCCCCGATCTGCCAGGCATCGGCTCACCTGTCGCCGTGAGCGGCGTCCCGAAGAAGTCGACATCCTCGGTGAATGTGCCAGACAGCGTGACAAGCGCAGCAAGCCAGTCCCCTCGGCGACTATCACGGTCGGGACCATGGAAGCGTCGGCATGGCAGCAGCCAACAAGCTGGCTGAACGCCGTCTCACCCTGGAGCTCCCCGGTTGACACCGCAAACGGCTTTCCATTCGTCCACGTCACCGTTGGGTTCGTGTAATGCGCCGCCATCGGTGCCCAGGCCCAACGCAATCTGTTCCTGGAGCAACGCCGTATTCCGCGCTTCTTGGCGCTGGAAATGTAGCGGCCAGCTCATCGGCGCTGAGTAACTGGTAGCCTGCTGGTGTGTCCAGCGGCGTGCCCATGGCGCCGCTTTCCTGCGCCGGGAACATCCCCAGTTGACTGAACAGAACCGCCGGGTCGCTGATGGCCCACGCCGCAGCACCTTGCCATCCGCAAACTGGAGGAAGTCCATCTCCGTCCAGGTCAGGACCTGATTCGTAGGTTCCAGCGGCGTGCCGAAAAAGTCGACGGGTTCTGTAAACGTTCCGGTGAACGTCATGGGCTGCGACCCAGTCCTCCTGCGCGATCACCACCGACGGCGTCATCTGCAGATCCGGCATGGCCGTCGTCAGCGTGCCAAGGTACCAGGCCACATCCTCACGTTTCATGGGCATCTGATCGACGCCGCCCTGATTCATCAGAAACTCTTCGGGATACAGCCGGCGAACGCCGAAACGTCGCCGGTGTTAAACGCGTTAACAGCATTCCACACTTGATCCTTGTTGGCCTGCGTACTCTCGCTCTGCGCCGAAACTACGCCAATACCTATAAGCAGCACCAGCATCAACGCCAAAGCGCGCATAATCCGTTTCATGGGTCCACTCTCCTGAATAGTACATACGACATACGCCACTGTAAGAGAAGTGTCCACCGGCTGTCATGGGACTTGTTCCCAAAAGGCAGGGAACTTGCCGGGAAGAATAGGCCATTGCGCCTTTGTGTAGGCTCGTAATTGTGGTTAGATCATCCGCATTGCACACCGTCCCCGAAGCTGAATTAGCTCCCCATGCCCATCAAGCCCGAAATCATGAGCCCCGCCGGTTACTGGCCGCAATTGAACGCCGCGATTGAAGCCGGAGCAGACGCCGTCTATTTCGGCCTCAAGCACTTCAGCGCCCGCGCCAAGGTCGGCTTCACGCTGGCCGAACTGCCGGACGTGATGCGCACGCTGCACGGTCGCGGCGTGAAGGGCTACGTCACCTTCAACACGCTCATCTTCGACCATGAGGTGCGCGAAGCTGTCAAGACCATCGAGGAGATCGCGGCCTGCGGCGCGGACGCGCTGATCGTGCAGGACATCGGCATCGCGCAGTTGGCCTACCAAATCGCGCCCGATGTAGCGGTGCACGGCAGCACACAGATGAGCATCACCAGCGCCGAAGGCATCGCACTGGCGCAGCGCTTCGGCGTCAGCCGCGTGGTGCTGGCGCGCGAACTGTCGTTGAAGGACATTCGCGCTATCCGCGAGCAAACTGACTGCGAGCTCGAAATCTTCGTCCACGGCGCGCTGTGCGTCTCGTACTCCGGCCAGTGCTTCTCGTCGGAGGCGTGGGGCGGGCGCAGCGCCAATCGCGGCCAGTGCGCGCAGGCCTGCCGCCTGCCCTACGACCTGCTGGTGGATGACCGGCTCACGCCGCTGGGCGACGCACGTTATCTGCTGTCGCCCGGCGACCTGTATGCGCTGGAACAAATTCCCGAGATCGTCGACATCGGCATTCACTCGCTCAAGATCGAGGGGCGCTACAAGGACGAGCAGTATGTGGCGCTGGCCACCGACGCCTACCGGCGGGCGGTCGATGCGGCCTGGGAAGCCCGGCCCAACCCGCTGACGCCACAGGAAACGCTGGCGCTCGAACAGGTGTATTCGCGCGGCATGGGGCCATATTTTTTGACCGGCACCGACCACCAGGCGGTCGTGCGCGGCCGTTCACCGCGCCATCGCGGCGTACTGTGCGGGCGCGTGACGCAGGTGCTGCGCGACGCAATCGTGATTGAGCCAGCGGACATTCAGGGCATTGCGCCGCTCAAACCGGGCGACGGCCTTGTATTCGACGCCGCCGATTGGCGCAGCCCGCAGCTCCCCGAAGAAGGCGGACATGTCTACGAGTTGCAGCCCCGTGGAAAGTGGCTGGAACTGCATTTCGGCAACCGCGCCATCGACTTCGAGCGCATCCGGCCCGGCGACTTGGTGTGGCGTTCGGCGGACGCGACGGTCGACAAGGCTGCGCGTGCCTTTACGCAGCCCGGCGCACCTGTTGCCCGCCAGCCGTTGAACGTCACGGTAACCGCCCACGAGGGGAAGCCGCTGTCGGCTACATGGGCGCTGGCGAAACGACCCGAAATCACAGTGACGGTTACGGCGAACGAGCCGCTGGTGCGCGCCAGTCAGCGCGGCGTCACGCCGGAATTCATCGCGCAGCAGGTAGGCCGACTGGGAAGCACGGCCTATGCATTGAACGAACTGCACGCCGTCATTGCCGGTGAACCTTTCGTTCCCGCGTCGCTGCTCAACCACCTGCGCCAGAGCGCGGTCGAGCAGTTGGTGGCGATGCAGACGGCCCCTCACCCTCTAACCCCCTCTCCCTCGCAAGCGGGGAGAGGGGGAAGTGCCGCGCATGACGAACTTCTCCAGGTCTCGACTTCGGAGAAGCAGATGCGGGAAAACGCCTCGCTCAGCACGCAGCACTCGGCACTCAACACTTTCTCTTTGCACCTGCTCGTGCGCACGCCCGAGCAGCTCGACGCCGCGCTGGAAGCACGCCCGGCCAGTATCACGCTCGACTATCTCGACCTGTACGGCCTGCGCCCAGCGGTGGAGCGGATTCAGTCGGCGGGCATTACGGCCCGCGTCGCCAGCCCGCGCGTGCTCAAACCGCAGGAGCAGCGCATCATCAATTTCCTGCTGCGGCTGGACTGCCCGATTGTGGTGCGTTCCGGCGGGCTACTGGAGGCGCTGCAAGGACGGCACGCGCACCCGTTGATCGGCGATTTCAGCCTGAACGCCGCCAACGAGATCAGCGCGAAAACGTATCTGGCGCTGGGCATCGAGCGCCTGACGCCTACGCACGACCTGAACGCCGAGCAGATCGCGGCACTGGCGCGCGAAATAGGCGGCGAACGGCTGGAAGTGATCGCCTATCATCACCTGCCCGTGTTTCATACCGAGCACTGCGTGTTCTGCCGCTTTCTGTCGGATGGAACCAGCTATCTCGACTGCGGCCACCCGTGCGAGAAGCACAAAGTCGCGCTGCGCGATACGCAGGGGCGCGCGCACCCCGTCATGGCCGATGTCGGCTGCCGCAACACGGTCTTCGGGGCCGAGGCGCAGATTGCCAGCCGCCACCTCGATGCATTGACGGCCAGCGGGATTTGCCACTACCGGCTGGAGTTCGTCCACGAAAGCTCCGATCAGGTGACACAGATCGCCTCGGCGTTTGCTGAGTACGGCGCAAGGAAGCTGACGGCCGGCGCGCTCGACCAGCGACTGCGCGCCCTCATCCCCGAAGGCACGACGCAAGGCTCGCTGTTCGTCCCCGACGACTATTTGCGTGTGCCCGTATTGCAGTAGCAAAGTACAAAAGTTGTTTGAACCGCCGAGACGCCAAGAATGCAGAGGAAGCGCGCCAGGCGGGATTGAGCCGCGCGTGATGCCTGGATGACGGTTGAACGGCGACGACGACGGCGAATAATATCCCCGGCTGGATGTAGTCTGCTGCAAATTCTGAAAACTCGCGCACGTTCACGCATCAAGCCTATTATCATCGGTATTTCAAATTGAGACAGTGAGACAGACAGGACAGAATCGAAGTTAAGAGACAGACACTGAGAGAAAAACGATCAGGACAGCCGGACAGAATACAGGACACCCGGTGCGCCGCGCAGGCTCGCTGTTGGACGGATAGCAGAGCCACGACGTTGGGCGCATGGTCAGCCTAGCACACGCACGCTGTTTAGGGGCGGAGACGTGGTAGCCGGGATGGTCGCGGGGCGGAAGCGGAGAGGCGTGCGTTTTGAACACGTCAGCCATCGTGCGCGTATCTGGAATCGTGCACGATCATTTCGCTGGAGACCGATCATGGAAATGCCCAAACCGCGCAGTATGAGGACTTTCTACCTCATCTGGTTCGGCCAGATGATCTCGATCATTGGTTCGAGCCTGACCTCGTTTGGGCTGGGCGTGTGGGTATTCGAGCGTACCGGTTCGGCCACACAATTTGCGCTGATCGCCGTCGCGGCGGTGCTGCCCGGCATTCTCATCTCACCCATCGCAGGGGCGGTGGTGGACCGCTACGACCGGCGCAAAGTAATGATCATCGCCGACCTATGCGCTGGCCTGAGCACAATGGCCGTGGCACTGCTGCTGTTCAGCGGCCAGCTTGAAATCTGGCAGATCTACATCACGGCCTTCATCAGTTCCAGCGCCAGCGCATTTCAGAATCCGGCATGGAGCGCATCGATCACTCAACTGGTTCCCAAAAGCCGCCTGGAGCGCGCCGCAGGATTGGTATCTGGCGCGCAAGGCGTATCGATGATCCTCGCTCCGGCCATCGCAGGTATGCTGCTTGGTGTTATCGGACTGTCGGGCATCATCATGGTGGATTTCGCCACCTTCCTGTTCGCCGTTGGCATGCTGCTGCTGGTGCGCTTTCCCGCCTACGAGCGGACGACCACGCAAGCGAAGAAAGAGTCCTTCTGGCACGATGTTCGCTACGGCTGGCAGTACCTACTAGCACGGCGCGGGCTATTTGCGCTCATTCTTTACTTCACATTCATCAACTTCACCTTCGCTCTGGTTGGTGAATTGCTCACGCCGATGGTGTTGAGCTTCGCGCAGCCTTCCGAGCTTGGGCTGGTCATTTCGGCGATGGGCGTTGGGATGATGGTCGGCAGTGTGCTCATGGCGACCTGGGGCGGGCCGAAGCGCAAAATGATCACGATATACGGTTTCGGCATCCTGCAGGGCGTAGCGATGATATTGATAGGCTGGCGCGAAAGCATCGCCCTGCTGGCCGGGATGCATTTCGTCTTGCTCATCGGCAGCCCGTTGGTCAACGGCTCAATCCAGGTGCTGCTGCAACGCAAGGTTGAGCCCGACGTGCAGGGCCGCGTGTTTGCGACAGGACGTATGCTGGCGATGGCGGCTATTCCACTGGCCTATTTATTGTCGGGCCCATTGGCCGACCAGGTTTTTAGGCCGCTACTAAGGGAGAATGGCGCGCTGGCGGGCAGTGTGGGCCAGATTATTGGCGTGGGCGATGGGCGCGGCATGGGCCTGATGTTCATCCTCGCGGGCCTGCTCACGCTGATCGGCACGGGCGTGACCTTGGTGTACCGGCCGATGCGCCGCGTCGAGTACGACCTGCCGGATGTGCTTCCCGATGAGCCACCACCGCCTGCCCCGGCTGTTGAGTCGGGGTCAGATACGGCGGCGGAACTATCGCCGGCGTAAGGCAGTCCATTGCCCGCGCACATTGGGCCGGGTCGGTGGTAAGCTAGCTGCACAACAGTTTTCTCCCTCAGGAGCACCCCATGCTGCGCCTTAAAATCGCCTGTCTATGTTTGGCTGCAAGCCTCGCCACCGCGTCCCTCGCGCTGGCCCAGTCGGACGATTCCGGTGAATGCGACGTGGCGACTACCCCTGCTGCTCCGTTTACGTTCGGTCTCGTCGAGGCTACACAGGCCGCCACGCCCTGTCTGTTCGGCGCGGAAACGCTCGATCTGGCTGGTTATCAGGGGCACAGCGAAATCGCGCTCATGGCCGGCTCGTACGCGAATGCCATGGCCGATTACACGCGCATCACTGCCGAACTACTGCCAGATACGCCCGACGTATTTGATCAGATTGTCGCGGGCTATGAAAGCCAGCTTGCTGCAAACCCTGATAGCCTGCTGACACTGATCGATCTTGGCTTCGCGCAGTGGTGGGTAAACGACTATGAAGGTGCGATTACCACGCTCGACCATCTGCTCGAACTGTCTCCGGCGAACACGTTCGGGCTGCTGTTTCGCGGCTCGTCACGGCTGTTCCTGGGCGACAGCGAAAATGGTGAGGTCGATGTGGCGCTGGCAATCGAACGCGCGCCCAACAGCGCCGATGTCCACTTCATCGCTGCCGACGCTTATGCCTATGCACTTGGCGATCTAGCACGTGCGTTGGAACAGGCCAGTACTGCCAAAGACCTTGGGCTGGATACGCCGCGCGTGAACGCGATTCTTGCCACCGCCTACATGGATCAGGGCGATGAGGCGCTGGCGACGCAGTATTTTGCTTCACACATCGAAGGTTCAACGGCGGAATACGTGGATACCGAACCGCTGGCGCGCAGCGAATCGCTTACGCTGGAGTTCGTGCCCGGCCGAAGCTTCCGTGTGCCGCTGGAACTGGAAGCGGGCGAAACACTCGTCGTTACCACGCGCAGCGAGGCTGATGGCGTCGATACGCTGGCGGTGCTGCTGGCCCCAGATCGGTCACTCGTGACCAGCAATGACGATCAGACCGATCTCAACGCGGGCATTGTGCGCAGGCTCGATGAGGCGGGTACGTATCTGCTGATACTCGGCACGTTCGAGGGCGCGGGCACGGGCGAAGTGGTGCTGACGAGGGAGTAGCCCACAAAGATTCATCAGGCCCGCACCGGGGCTTGGTGCGGGCCTCACCACTCGCCCTAGCAGACACGCACTACTTCGTGCCTTCTGCGCTCCATCGCACTATGCCGCGCAGTCCCACTGAACCACCATCGCAGTATTGTTCAAACACTGCCGAAAACAACGTCACTTCGCCGGTATCTGGATCGACTTCCAGTTCGCGCACGTCAAAGCACCCATCCAGCGTATTGCAGCCGCCATACTGCGCGACATCCAAGCCGGGATGCCCCGATTCCTGGAACGGGATGCGTTGTGCGTCTTCATAAAGACCAAGGGTGAGCGGCTCACCGGCAGGTGGAGCAAACGAAGCCAGCCAGTCGCCGGAGGTGAAGCATACGCCCCCATCATTGAACGTGCAGCCAAGGCTCAACGTATCCTGAGGCGGCTGAAGCAAAATGCTCTGCCCTTTCGACGGCCAATCATCCTGGTCGCCTTCTATGCACAGGTAAATAGCGTCGTCCTCCAAGTTGCCCTGCTCAATCATGTCTGTGCAATACGGCACATCAATCACTGTAGGCGTAAGCGTCCCTTCCGGCGTAGGCGCAAATTGCGGGGTAGCGGTCGGCGGGGCTGGCCGGGGTGTCGCGGTGGCACGAGACGCGGTGCTGCCATCTCCCAACAACACCGGGATCGGCTCCAATTCCTCAAATTCCAACATGAACCGCTGGAGCACATCATCGCCTGCCACCACGAACACGAGGGGTATCTCAAGCGAGACACTGTCACCTGCGGCAATTGTCAGCGGAAAGGTGCTGACGCAGTCTACACACCCGCCCACCGGTCCAGCCGTGCCGCTTGCACTCACGCGCTGATCGCTCATGTTTGCCATCCAGAAGGAATCTGTCGATAAATCGATACTTATGGGCGCACTGCTCACGTTGGTGTACGTGAGCGCGACCTCGACGACGTAGAAGACAAAATCATTCACCGCTGTGTAGGTCGTCGTGCTCAAACCTACCCTCATGCTGAGTTCTGTTTCGGCACGCACGTCCAGGATTTCGATGCTCCATGGAGACGCGCTCTCCTGCGCCAGCAGCGGAAGCCCCGCGACCAGTAACACCACCAGCAGTGACCACAACTGCCATGCCTTCATGATGAGTATTCCCTTCAGTGCGAAAGACCACCCATCCACGATCACCAGGGCAGCGCAGAACCTTGGTATTCCACGGGGCCGCCCTCGTCCAGTGCCCAGCGCACGGCGCCCCGGTACATCCCCATAGAATTGCCGAGCGAGTTGTATCCACAACTAAGCTCAAAGTACGCTGCAAACCGAACAATGGCATTCGTTAGTGGGTCGAACTCGATTTCGCGGATTTCATACCGGCCATCTCCCAGGCATTGGGTCCCATGCCAGACAGCCACGTAGGATGCATCTGTATGGCCCGCAAACTCGACTATCCGCGCTCCAGCAGGCACGCTGGTTGGGGTAGGTTCAATAACAGCCATCGACACGGAGCCTCCAGGATCGGGTAGATGACCGGGGATGTAGCCAAACGCCCATTCACCAGCGGACAGGCACAGCCCATCCGTGTGGTAATCGCACCCGGTGGCGAACTCGTTTTCAGGTGACTGGATCACCCAATTCTGGCCTTCAGTGACCGCTAATGCACCTTCGTCTTGAATGCACAGGTAGTTTTCGCCCGTGATCGCGCCGCTCTCCAACTGCTCCTCGCAGAACGGAACATCAATGGCCGGCGGCGTGTCAGCGGTAAATGCCTTGCCCAAAGTGAAGGCGATGGGCTCACTCTCTCCGTACTGCAACCACAACGGATCATGGGCCAGTTCCTCGGGAAACAGGAATACCAACGTATAGTCGGCAGACACGGTTTCACCCGCGCCAACCTCCTGCCTGAAATCATAGGTGCTGCAGTTCACACACCCATGCCCTTCAGCGTCCAGAATTCCCTCGCCGGTCATGGTCTTACCTTGGTCATTGCGAACCGCGAAGGCTGTATTCGGAATGTGGGCTGTCATCGGCCCATCCGTATCGTTGGTCACTGTCACCGTCACGTCAGCAACCAGCAGTGCATCAGACGAGCGTGTTGGTGAATACACACGATCTTCACCCGCGAATTCATCCTGAACGGATTGCCTCAAACGAACATCACGGAGAGTGATATCTGCCGGTGTGGACGAAGGATCGCAGGCCGACAGCAGAAGCATCCACAGTGAACAGAGGCAGCAACACGCCAGCTTTGCACCCATGATCCCACATCCGGAATGAGGAGGCAATTCATTACTGGTGTAATTGTAATGGCAGTTTCGTCAATAATCATGCAGACAAAGTCCGGGTAAGGCCATTCCTGCAAATGCTTCTCAACTGTGACGGTTCGCGCTTCTTGTCAACCCGATCCCCCGTTTCCGTGTATCATCCATATCATCGGAATTAGGAGGATGTAACAATGGCCGAAGTGGGAACGAAAGATCACCCGTGGGCGCTCAAGACGCCTCCCGGCACCAGCGACTACACCATGTATCGCGACGAAGCGCACGATCCGCCCATGCTCGTGTGCAAAGTCGGCAGTACCACACTGACCTACGACCTGCGCGCGATTGACGACTGTGTGGCGATGCTGAAAGCGCACGGTGACTGGATGGAACTGGGCAGCGCCGATGAGCAGAAGCCGGCCAAAGACGGCACCGTCGAGGCGTGGGCGCGCTCGGCCGACAACCCGATTGGCGGCTGGTACGGACTGAAGAAAGGCTATCGCGGGCGCTTTGGCATGTACATGCCGCCGCTGTTGGAAGCCCTTGGGCTGGTGGAATTGGAGCACAACCCGAAGGGCAACCGTATGCGGGCGAAGTAGAACGAGGACCCCCGCCCGCCCTTGCAACTAAGTCAGCGCCGCAGCCCCTTGCTGCACTTTGGCGAAGGCGGCGGCGATTTCGTGCATGTCCTCGTCGTCGCCGAGCAGCGCAACCTGCGGAATCCAGATCGCCTGTTCGTACGCACGCGCCGAGTTCGGAAACGCGCCGCGCAGTACGATGTCGCCGCGCTCGGCCTGTTCGGGCCGCAGCCGCGCCTTGTACTGGCCATTGGTGAACAAATCAAGCTGGTGAATCGGCGGATAGGTGGCCTGATTGGGAATTCCCTCGGCCATTATCGCCTCGATGATGCGCGGCGTGGACACATTCGCCGTGTACCGCTGGTCGTGATGCAGAATGTAGGCGTACGAGCCATTGCGCGTCACCTGCGCGTGGCGAACCTGCGGCATGAAGCCTTCGATGGCGGCAAACAACGAGTCCAGCAGCCGTGCGTTGCGGTCGCGGCGAGCAGTTTGCTCCTCGGCGCGCGTAAGCTGAGCCAGCAATATCGCTCCCTGCCACTCGCTCAACCGATAGTTCGAGCCGTAGCTGTAATGGCTGTAGAACCATTCGCCGGGCAAGCGCCCGCAGTCGTGAACCGAGCGCGCCTGCCGTTCGAGGGCGGGATCATTGGTGACGATGATGCCGCCTTCGCCAGCGGTCATCGTCTTGCTCGACTGAAAGCTGAACGTGCCGAATGCGCCAAAAGAGCCGATGCGCCGACCGGCCCACTCGCTGCCGTGCGCGTGCGCCGAATCCTCGACCAGCGGAATCGCATACTGCTTCGAAATTGCGCTCAGGCGATCGAGATTGGCGGGCATGCCGCCCATATGCACCGCGATAATGGCGGCGGTGCGCTCGGTGATGGCCGCCTCGACCAACATCGGATCAAGGTTGAAGCTGTCGCGCTCGACATCCACGGGCACGGGCAGCGCGCCCGCAAACAGCACCGCGCCCGCGGTCGCCACAAAGGTCGAATCAGGCACGATGACCTCATCGCCCGGGCCCACGCCCAGCGCCGCCAGCGCCACTTCGAGCGCATGCGTGCCGTTAGTGACGGCAATCCCAAAATCCGCCTGCTGCCAGACTGCAAACTGCCGCTCAAATTCGGCCGTTTTCGTGCCCTGGGTACGCCACCATTTGCGGCTGTGCAGCACTTCCAGCAGCAGTTGCTCTTCGAGCGCATCGTACTGCGGCCATATCGGGAACGGTTTACGTTTTGCCGGCGTGCCGCCCATCAGCGCGAGGTCGGTCATGGATAGCTCCTGTGGTTCATCTGCCTCGAATGTGCAGACTGTACCGCATACGAAACGCGGCGGGTGATCCACGCGCAACATGGCTGCCGTATTGGCGTTCGGCATTACGAGCAACTGTTCTTTCGTCGTACAAGCGAAAAACACGGCGCAGACGTGAAACTACGCTCGTGGCCAGACTTTGATGGTCAGGTTGAGGCTACGCTGGCCACGGCTGGCGCAGTGCGTTGCAGCGAGCGCTGCTTCCGTTCCGCCCAGATTGTGATGCCCACCAGCATGAGTAGTATCAGAGTCATCCCGCCAACGAATATCCAGGAAACGGCCTGTGACCAGTCGAAATTCCCGCTGGAGAGGACTACCGCGAGTAGAATCAAAACGATGGAGAAGATCTGCGCCTGCAAAATAATCCGCGCGGCGCTCCAACGCCCATCCTGCGCAATCCCCAACCCCACCAGCCCGGGAAGCACAAACATCGCCGCCATCACCCGCGCTGTGAGCGGGGTCATTCGCCACGGCCAGGTGGGGATCATCGTCTCAGGAAACAAGAACAGCAGCATGCTTACGATCACTAACACGCCCCCGACCACACCCAACAACCAGCGCAATGGCCGCGGCAGCATCACGTCATCCGCTTCCGCCACGCCGGGGTCCTCACGCCGGTTGAGCAGCCATACCCCGACCAATACCAACGGCAGCCCGAGATACAGCAGCGCCCAGAAGAAGAACGCGATGTGCTCATGGGTGAAGCGATCCCAATGCAGCACGGTTGCCACACCCATGAGGGATGCGAATGCAGTGACGGGCAGCAGCCCCAGTTTGATACGATGCCAGCGGTTGGCAAAAACCACCCGTGAAAAATAGTACACGCCGCCCATATAAGCGGCGCCCAGCATCATTGCGGTCATCTCTGGCGCTACCGGCCACGCGAAAAGCTGTCCGGACTGCTGAGGGGCAAAATAGAGAATCAAAAAAGCGACCACCAGGAACGGGATGATGATCGCCGCCAACACACGCGTAATGATCAAAATGCGATCCGTCTTCTGCATGACCACGTCTCCCTATTCACAGCCCATTCACTTGTATCACAGAATGACTTGGAGGTGCGGGCGGTAGGCAGACGGCTTACTTTCCACGCCTGCGCCGGCCAGACAGCACGCCAGCCGCGATCATCCCGAAATAGAGCAGGATCGCAACTACGTTGAACATCCCACCCCAGGCGCGCAGCGGCATGTTGAGCGTGATATCGCCCAGCACGCGCAGCGCCAGCCCGCCGTGGAGCAGCGCCAGCGGCACATACAGCGCCGGCCAGTAAATTACCTTCACGTTGAGCACTGCGGGCAGGATGATCGGCGCATGGCCAAAAATCATCGAAAAGGCGAAGCCGATCAGAATCGCGTGGAGTTCAGCGTCGTAATACGGCCCCGCGTACTGCACGCCGTAGACGAGGCGCAGCATCCCGCCCACGATGAGCCAGAAGTAGCCCGCCAGCAGCGCGACGGCGATGAAGCGCGTCAACCCGCGCTGCTTCACCGTGCGCCGCGCCAGATCGTAGCGCAGCAGCCACAGGCCCAGCGCAACCAGCACCCCGCCGATGACTGTTTCAGCTCTCGCGGCTTGCGCGGTGTACAGCGCCAGCCCGAACAAATAGGCGCACAGAATGGCGACGAACACATACCGGCTGGACGGTGGCGGCCGCATGATGCGCGACAATTCGAGCCGTTCGCCGGCAATCGTCAGCACCAGAAACGCCACCCACCACTCGGCCATGCGAAACATCGGCTGGCCCTGCAACCACAACACATTGCCCACCAACCAGCAGGCCGCGCCAACCGCCATCGTTACGGTGTACAGGGCGAAATGCCGCCGCACAATCACGATGAACACCACCATCAGCGCGGCGCTGCCTGCGGTGATCAGGCCGATGCTGAGATCGCGCGGCGCGCCCAGAATCAGTCCCAGCGTGCCCAGCGCGGACAGCAGTGGCGCAGCATAGGCCAGCCGTCCGCGCCGGGAAGCCGCGCCGAGCGCCACTGCACGCTCCAACGATATCAGCGTGCCGAGAAAGCCGGAGATCATCAGCGATCCGTGCTCGGCCACCTGAAACGGCGGCAGCAGCCAGCCGATGCGAATCAGGCCCGCCCAGGCCGCGATGAGCAGGGCAAGAATGGCTGGCGCGAGGAGTAGCCGGGGGAGAATGGTTTGCACGCGCATGATGCAGGCTCCCATCAGGTTTAATGCACACAAGGTTCAGCCCGGCACGTTCGCCGCTCATCATAGTCAATGCCGCGCCGGTCGCAAAGAATCATGCATACCCCGGCCAATCTAAGCGGGCGCTGGTCTGCTTTTCATATTTCGATAGTAGAATGCTGGCTTAAGACAAGTAGGCGGCGCCTCGTTCGCGCCGCAAAGGACCCATCTCATGGCCGCGACTTTCCCGCTTCAGGAAACCCTGATTCAACCCGGCTTCGCGCCGGATGCGCCGTTTCAGCACTATCCGGCCGACGCCTTCCCGACCATTCAGCCGATCCACTGGCTTCAGTCGCACTTCGCGGTCGGCGGCTGGAGCCCACTGCAGCGCCTGAGCGGCATGGTGACGGCGCACATGACGCGCATCGCGCCCCAAAACGGCTTCACCTGGCATCCACATCGCGGGCTGGAGATTTACACGTGGATGCTTGAAGGCCGCGTCTATCATGAGGACACGACCGGCGGTCGCGGCGTGCTGGAGCCGGGCGACCTGCAGCGCATGTTCTCCGGCGATTACATCGAACATCAGGAACTGAACACGTTCGATGAACCGGCCCGTGTCATCCAAATCTGGTTTATCGCCGACCGTCATCATCGCGGTCTGCCACCGCATTACCAGCAGCTTCAGCGAGCCGCCCTGCCTACGCGCCGTGTGGGAGACGCCACGGTGTACAACCTGATCGGCGACAACTCGCCGATGGAGCAGCACATGACCGGCCGCTTGACAGCGGGCACCCTGTCAGGACATAGCGAGTCATGGGTCGAGCCGCCGCGTGAAGGTGAAGACATGTTCCTGTACGTCACTGATGGCAGCGGCGAAGCGGCGTATGATGGTGAGGCCATTCCGCTCGGCCAGTACGATGTGATTCTGGCGCGCCCGGAGATGAGCGATGCGCCTCTACACGCTGGCGCGGAGGGTCTGTCGTTCCTCAGCTTCTATCTGCCGAAGTTTCTATAGACATCAAATTGAATCAACGCGGCCAGCCCTGGCATGGGCTGGCCGCTTTTTATCTGCATTCCGATTGGTCAGGCGGTGGCTGCCTTCCTCCCTGACCCCCGCCGCCCCACACGCAGAATCAACAGCAGCGTCACCACCGACACCGCCACCACCAACATCAGGCGCACGCCCAAGCGAGACGCGTCGGTGCCCGCCGTCAGGCCATGCACCGTCACCAGTACGAAAGCCAGATAGCTGCTCAGGTGAATCCACTTCCAGGCGCGGTGGCCAATTCGCTTCTTGATCGAGAAGCTGATCGTGACGACCAGAATGACCCACAACGACACCGTCCCCAGCCCAACTGCCAGCGGGCGATAGGGGCCAGTGAAGGGGATGAGCACCTCGGTGAGCTGATAGGGCAGATACTTGTCGGCCATCAACAGGAGCGCGTGCAGAGCCGCGAATGACAGCGCCAGCCATGACAGGGTCGAATGCATGACCATCGAGAGCGGGCCGGGCGACCAATTCCTGATGAGCTTGCTTGACAGCGCCAAACCCCACAGAGTCGTCACCGTCAGCAGGACGTAAGCCATCAGCCCTGAAGCGCGAATGATGTACCACGTCCAGTTATCGGTTTGCGCCAGGGTGGGCGAAAACAGCCCGTGCTGCACAATCCACACACCGGCTGCGCCAATCACGCCTGCGCTGAACAAAAAGGCCAGCCAATCCATGCGCGGTGATGACTTTGTCATGATTCCTGCTCCTCGGATTTCGTGTACCGGGGCGCACATTTGCGCCCCGGCGATCCTGCCTGTTCGGAATAGAGACCGAACACCTCAATCATCGTGTCCGCTTTCGTGAGCCTCATCCGCACCATCCTCGTGCTCACCAGTTGTGGCGCTGGTCGTGTTCTGGGCGGACGCAGCAGGCGCAACACTGGACTGCGGAGCGGCCACATCGAGGGTGGGAACCTGTGTACAGTCGCCCGCCACCTGGCCCGGAACGCCCTGCACCCAGCCTGAGGTCTGACCGTCACCAACCAGAATCCAGTCCCGTTGCGGACTAACGCCCCCCACCAGCAGTGTGATTCCGCGCGGCGCACGGCCCAGCAAGCTGTAGGTTGTCCCAGGGCCGGTGCGGACTTCGACTACCGCAGTCAGTTGAATCGTACAGGCAACAGCTTGCGGCGCAGGTGTCGCAGGCACAGTGCTCACGACCATTGGCTGAGGCAGGACAGGCGCAGCAGACATCGTCACACTGATAGCCGTCTGCGTGTCCACGCTGGCATCGGCGCTGGCCAAGTTGACCGCGTAGTTTCCACCTTCCAACGTCAGGCTAATGCCGTCAATCAGGCTGGGATTCAGGCGGGCCACATTGACGCCTGTGGCATCGACCACACTCCCTGACAGCGCGCCGCCCGCAAAACTGGAGACGAGCCTGCCATACGCGCCCGCCGGCACCGTGAAATCGACCGTGCTGGCGCTGCTGATGAGCGCATCGAGGCCCTGGCCGATTTGCAGGTTGTTCTGGTTGGTATCCGCGTAGCTGGCGACCGCCGTCAGATCATCGATCGGCGTGGCCGATACGTAAGCCTCGCCCAATCCTGGCAGGCGTTCAAGCGTGACCGTGTAGGTACTGGAGCTGGGGCCGAAACGCAGTTCGAGTTGATGCACGCGCTTGTCGGCCATCTGGAGCACCACCTGACCGGCGGCGTCATTCACCAGCACGCTCGCGCCGCTGAGATCCAACGACAGTGCGCCGGACGCGCCCGGCTGCGGCGTGACAATGATATCGATGGCAGGCGTAGCATCATTCAGCGGCATCACTTCGCCGCTGGCCTGCGCTGCCACGCCAGAGACAGCCAGCATCAGACTCAACACAAACACAAGACCTGCAAACAGGCGTTTCATGGCTGCACTCCTTCACGGATATAGGGTTCAAAGCGGCTATTAGCCATCACTGCACCGTCGGTGCGCACAACCAGCCCCGCTCCGTCCCATTGGCGGTTGAGCCACTCAAGCCCGGCCTCACTGCCGAGCATGACAATGACCTTGGCGTAAACTTCGGCGGTTGTGGCCTGCGGATGCACAATCGTGACGGTGGCGATATCCGTCTGCGCCGGTTGGCCAGTGCGTGGGTCAATTAGATGATGCTGCGCGCGGCCCGGCCCCCAGCGGCGATAGTCGGTGCCGCTGGTGACGACTGCACCGCGCGCCAAGTACAACGTCAACAGCAGCGCATCGTCTGCGCCGGGGTCAGCAACTTCCACCGGCCAGCCATCGCTGCTTTCGGGTGCGCCGCTGACTGCCATATCGCCGCCGATGTCCACCAAGCACGCGCCAAAGGGCGCAAGTGTTTCGGCAACCTGTTGAGCCGTCCAGCCCTTAGCGATGCCACCCAGGTCAATCCGCGCCGGCAAACGCACGCGCTGCATGGGCAGATCAATCTCGATAGCGCGCCAGTCGAGTACTGCTGCGGACGCTTCCGGCGCACGTCCCTCGTTCAGCAACTCGAAACTGCGAATGTAGCCCGCGCTTTCCAGCGCATCGAGCACCAGCGGGTTGTACAGGCCGTCGCTGATGCACGCGCCCTGCTTGGCAGCCATGATATTGGCCAGCAGCGTTTCGCTGACCACCGTCCATGTGTTCAGGCGCGCGTTCAACTGCGACAGTTCGCTCGCGGATTGAAAGCGTGACAAACAGGCTTCGGCGGCGGCGATATGGGCAGCCGCGTCGGCAAATAGGGGTTCAGCGTCGGCGTCTGTCTCCAGCCACAGATTGACCTGGCAGCCCATCGCCCGGAAGGTGCTGGCGTACAATGTGGGCATGATCAGCGGCTGGAGCGGGTACGAGGGATCGTCATTTGCTGCTGCGCCTGCTGAGCCGGGGACAGCACGATCGGCACGGGCGCCTGCATGGCAGTAGTGGGCGCTGCGGTGGTGGTTCCGCTTGTGTTGGCGCTGGCCGTGGTCGTCGTGCCGGCGCGGCGGATGATCGTGATCGACGGCGCAGCATGCACAATCGGCGTCACCTGGACGACGGGCACTGAAACAATATTGTCGACCGGTGCTGCATTGACCTGATTAAGCGTAGCGAGGCTTTGTGCGCCGATGATCATCGCCACGGTGCTGCTTGTCACCAATGAGAGGCGAACGGCGAAGCGTTTGCCAGAAGTCATTCCAGATGCCATGAGGTTCTCCTTGATTGGGGTGCTACAAGGTCACAGAATAGGGCTTTCCGCCACCGCCTGTTTCAACAGCGGCTCAAATCTCCCCTAAATCCACCTTAAATCGGCCAGATGGGGATACAGTGGAAGGGTGACGCGCTGCCGCTGTGTTCGGCTGCGTGGGCTTGAAGGGAACACTGCATGACCTCGATCCTGTTGATCGACGATGACGCGAGGCTGACCGGCCCACTTCAGACGGCCTTTGAACGTGCCGGATATTCCGTCTCAGTCGCGCATGATGGGCATATGGGCGTGAGCAAGGCGATGGTTGAAAACCCGCAGGTGATCGTGCTCGATGTGATGATGCCCGGCCTCGATGGCTGGCAGGTGTGCCAGGCCATTCGCCAGCGCAGCAACGTGCCGATCATCATGCTCACGGCGTTGGACGACAGCATGGATCGCATTCGCGGCCTGGAACTGGGCGCGGACGATTATCTGGTCAAGCCATTCAGCTTTCAGGAGCTTGAGGCGCACGTGCGCGCGATGCTGCGCCGAGTGCGGCTCGACACGGTTGAAACACAGCCCGAGGTGCTATGCGCGAGCGATATTGTGGTCGATTTGGCGGCGCACACCGTCACGCGAGCAGGTCAACCCATCGTCACGCGCCAGAAGGAATACGACCTGCTAGTGCTGCTCATGTCACGCGCGGGCCGGGTCGTTACGCGCAACGAGCTGTTCGATGAAATCTGGGGGACGGACTGGCTGGGCGATACGCGCACGCTGGATGTGCACATGAGCTGGCTGCGCGCCAAACTGGAAACCGACCCCTCCAATCCTGAATACATTCAGACCGTGCGCGGAGTGGGCTATCGCTTCTCGGTGCCAGTGGAAAAGCGCATGAGCGAAGCAGAATGACACGCGGCATCAGCCTGCGCCAGCGGATTCTGCTGGTGTTTACAGGGCTGGCCCTGGCGGGTGGCGCGACGCTCACTCTGATCGCGGGCACGCGGCTGGAAACGGCCACAATTGGCTTCTTCACACAGGACTTGCAGAACCGGGCGATCACAGCAGCTAGTCACCCTTGGCATCGATTTCGAGTTCGTATTCGAGGGGCAGAATGGCGCGCCGCAAAGCCGGATCGATGCGCTCAGCCAACGCACCGGCTACGACTATGTGGTGGTAGACAGCCGGGGGCGCGTGATCATTCCGCAGACCGCGCCCAGCTATCTGGAGCCGCTGCCCAACGATGTTTTCCAGAACGCAGTGAGAGATGGAATCGCGCTGCATACCGGGCCGGACGCCACCGGCGCGCTACGCGCCAGTGCCGTTGCCCCGCTGCGCCACGATGAGAGCGCGCTCGGCTTCCTCATCTTGTCCGCGCCCATGACCCGCGCCCACGACGAGGCGCGCGCGCAGTGGCTAGCGCTGCTGGGCATCGCTGTCCCCGTGATCTTCGCCATAGCGGCAGCGAGCCTGTGGGTGGGCCAAAGCATCGTGCGACCGCTGAATGAACTGGAGGCTTCGGCGCTGCGAATGGCCAACGGCCAGCTTGATACGCGTATCACCGTCATCGACACCCACGAGATTGGCGCGCTGGCGGCTGCCTTCAACACAATGGCCGAGCGCATTGAAGCCCTGGTGGGCCAACAGCGCAGTTTCGTCAGCAACGCCGCCCACGAACTGCGCCGCCCGCTGATGGCCATGAGCCTAAGGCTAGAGGCGCTTGAAGGCGGAGCACTGACGCCAGACGAGCGCACAGTCTATCTGCGCGAATTGAACGCCGAAACTTTGCGAATGGCTGGGCTGGTGTCATCTCTTCTCACGCTGGCGCGGCTCGACGAAGGCCACCGGGTTGGCGCATCCGAGCCATTCGATGCCGTCGCGCTGCTGCAGGACAGCGCCCGCCTATGGCGCATTCAGGCCCAGCGCGCCGGTCTCGAATTTCACGCCGTGCTGCCTGTCGACCTACCGCCCCTGCCCCTATCCGCCGAAGAACTGCGCACCGTACTCGACAACCTGCTCAACAATGCGGTCAAGTACACGCCGCACGGCAGCGTCAGTCTAACCGTGCAAGCCACGCCTCAAACGCTGAGAATCGTGGTGAGTGACACTGGCGAGGGCTTCGATGCCGACGAAGGGACGCGCCTGTTCGAGCGTTTCTTCCGCGCCAACCATGAGCGCGAAAGCACCGTGGACGGGACCGGGCTGGGCCTGGCGATTGTACAAATGATTGTGACTCAAGCGGGTGGCCGCGTGATGGCTGCCAGCGCAGGGCCCGGCCAAGGCGCCTCGTTTGCGATCGAACTGCCACTTGCGGCGCGCTCATGAGGGAGTCGTGCAAATCAGGGCGAGAACCGTAGTCCTGATCCCGGTGAGATGTTATGCTTCCCGGCCTGCGGGAACTTGTGGGCGAGTGAACCGAAGCACAGGAGAGAGGGCCTATGACCATCCACCCCGATGAAGCTTTGGAACGGCTGCTGGCCGGCAATCAGCGTTACGCAGAAATGAAGCAACAGTTTCCGCGCCAGACCAACTTTCACCGTGAGGCCCTCGTCGAAGGCCAGGCGCCGTTCGCCACGATACTAAGCTGTTCAGACTCGCGTGTGCCGTCCGAGATGGTATTCGATCAGGGGCTGGGCGATTTGTTCATCGTGCGCACGGCGGGTCATACCGTCAACGATCTGGTGCTGGCCAGCATCGAGTATGCCGTGTTTGCACTGCATGTTCCGCTGGTGATGGTTATGGGGCACGGGCAGTGCGGCGCAGTGACGGCGGTTGTAGAGGGGCAGGCATTGCCCGGCCACATGGCACAGCTTGCCGAAAACCTGTGGCCGGCGCTGCGCCAGGTGAACCGCAAGGCCGATGGCGCGGTCGAGCAGGCCGTTCATGCGAACGCACGCTACACCGCTGCAAGCCTCGGGGCTTAGCAGTTCCGTGCTGTCCGAGGCGCTGAACAACAACCAGGTTCGGATCGTCGCCTCGTGCTATGACATGAAGACGGGGATTGTCAGCCTGCTGGAGTGAGCGCCTATTCCACCCAGCGTAGTGCATAGTCCGCTGCGTTAGGTTCGGCCCAGCGCAGCAGGCGACCGCCTTCGGTTTCCAGCGACGCGCGATCCTGCGCGCTGAGCGGTGCGAATGCCTCGATGATCAGCGCAGCGGATTTGCGCGTACGCTCGAACTTCCACGCCCCGCGCACGAATCCATCGACCAGAAACACGGCGCGCACCCGTCCTGCTGACAGAAATACGCCCTGCCTGTGATCATCGTCGATAATGCGCAAACGATTGGCGTGTGACAGCACCAGATTGTCGTAGTCGGGCAGAAAACGAACCGGTGCAGGCGTTTCAGCATCCGGCAGCGGCGCTCCCGGCAGGTCAAACAATTCGACGCCGCCCTCGTCACGGCAGGTCACCAATTCAGGCCGCAGGGTTTCAAACGCATCCTTCAAGCGCGTCAGTCCCGCCCACGCCTGTGCATCCATCACGGTGGCCGGGCCAAACGCCGCCAAATAGCGCCAGATAAGGGCGAACGGCGCGCTGTCCTCTGCTGGCGACCGGCCCAGCCAGTCATCAGCCATCGCATAAACCGGGCTGCCACCCACTCCCCAAAACCCCGCCGGGGGCACCTGTACCACCGGCACATAGGTGCGGGCGACGTAATCCAGCGCGTTCCCGTCGCTATCCGGCGCTATTTCCAGCAGCCCGGCGCGAATCTCCGCCATCGTTCGAGGCTTTTCGGCAAACAGCCGCCGCGCCTCGGCGATGACCGGCGCGAGATCCAGCCCGGCGATGTTACGGCCATGAAAAGCACTCAGCGCACGTTCAAGGGCGGCTTGCAGCGGCGCGCGCCACGCCAGCAGATCGCCGGTGGTGAGCAAGTGAAGGGTCGAACGCATGGCCGGGGTGCGTGCAATCTGGCGCGCTTCCATGGCCGCGTGCAGATGATTGCGCTCAAAATTCAGCAGCCGTGACCAAAGGCCGATGAATGGCGGATTCTGTACCTGCGCCTGAAGGCCGGCAACCTGCGCGGTCGCTTCGACGGGCGACATTGCCGCGCGTTCGAGCAGCAATTGGCGCGCCAGCAGCGCGCGGTTGAGTTCGCGGCGGCTGAGGATGCGGGTGGTGCCGTTGGATTTCGGCGGCACTACTTGCCCTCAGTTGAGGCCCGCGCTGCAAACCGCCGCACACTGTCTTCCAGCCCGCCGGGGCGGTTGCGCGCCAGCCATATCTGACGATAGCGCGCGATCAAGCCAGGCTGTTCCTCGGCCAGCGCGTCCCACGGGGTGCCGATGACATCGAGCGCGCACTGAGCCTGACGAGCTGCATGGCGCAGTAAATCAATCGCAAGCGTCACTTCACGCTGAATAAGTTCAGCATCTGCACATTCCATCTGCGCCCGCGCCAGTTCAGCCGCGCAGGCGTCCAGTTCGATCAGCATATCCGCAAACGCTTCCGGCGCATGTCCGGCCGCCAGATACTTGTCTGCGATTTCAGGCAGCCGTTCCTGATTGGCCTTGAGCAGCCGTAGCAACATGTGACCGTTGGTGTCCGCCTGACCGGGCAGCAGATACAGCCTGCCCAACCGGCGCATGAGATCGCCCATCACGCCAGCGCGATCATCAAAGGCGAATGCGCTGAGGGCCTCTGGCAGGTAAATATCGCGGTTAGCCTCGACACCCCATGCGAGCGCCGCGCCATAGGCGAAACCGGGCAAGCTGAAGGGCAGCGCCTGCCAGTGGCCGTTGTCGCCCCAGTCGGTATTGAGGATACCGAGCGCGCCATATTTCAGGCCGTTCTCGGCTGCGCCGCGCTGATTGCCGATCATATTGTCCCAGCGGCCCGTGACGGTGTTCCAACTGGACGTACCCGGGCAGACGTAGAATGGGATGCCGCTGTTCAGAAACGCCTGGCAGCGCGCCTCGAACGGGTGGTCAGCCTCGTAGCCCCAGATCATGGCGATGAGGCCGCCCGGCAGTTCCGGAATCAGTTCGGGATACTGCACGATGATGTCATCCCACATCATCATCGTCTTGCCGCGCTTCACCACCTCGGCGTGCAGTTGCAGCAGATAGTTCAAATACAGGCGGCCCAGCCCAATGCGCTCACGTTCGGCGGCGCTGCGGCCCTGCCCCAGTTCCCACGGCTCATCGCCGCCCACGTTGAGCAGGTCGCTGGTGAAATGCGGCAGCAGTTCATCGTAGAGCGAGGCGATCAGCGCCAGACTGCCGGGATCGAGCGGGTTGAGCGACGACGGCGGGCGGTGGCCGCCCCACGCCACGAAGCCGTCCGGCGATTCGGCCAGCGGCGCATAGCGCGGGTGCTTCAGCCAGCGCTCCATGTGGCCGAGGCTGTTCTGGTTGGGCACGAGCGCGATATGGCGCTGACGGCAAAAGGCATCGAGTTCGAGGATTTCCTGCGGCGTGAACGGCGAAGCATCGCGCCAGACATCGGGGTGCGACGGATAGGCGAAGGTGTGCTCGGCGTACAGTTCGAGGTGATTGATCTTCCAACTGGCGAGGCGCTCGATCAGCGCGTAGAGAGTCGCCATCGTCGGCACTTTGTCGCGGCTGACATCGAGCATCACGCCACGCTGCGGAAAGTCCGGCGCGTCGGTGATGGTAAGCGCGGGCAGTTCCGGGGCGGCCTGCTGCACGATCTGGCGCAGCGTACACACGCCGTACCACACGCCCGCCGCGTCCGCGCCCGTGATGTTGACGCCCTCAGCAGCAATCGACAGGCGATAGCTCTCGGGTGCGCCAACAGACTGATCAACGCTCAGGCGTACGGTGAACGCAACCGCTGAAGCCGCCGCCGCAATTGGATAGTCGCGGCTGGCTTGCGCGAAAGCGGCCTGCAATACCTGCGCCTCAAACAGCAAGCGCGGCTCACTGATGACGATTACGCCGTTGAGCGGCAGGAGGGCCACTTCGGGCCGGATACCTAACGCGCGCGGATGGGGGAGAAGGACGAGATTGGGCATGGGAGGGACTCCGTGAGATCGAGTTTTATTGGAGTGACTATAGTGATATTGGCGAGTGCCCCTAGACATTCCGGGACTAGAATGGGACATCGGGATCGTAGGAGGGAGGTGGCTTAGGCCTGTGGACTTCATCCCAGTCTCCAAGTAATTCTTGTGGAGATGCTATCCAAGAAGTGCCATCATCATCTCTTACATGCCATATCCAGAGACCCCAACCATCTCTATTTGTAACGAGAAACGGTGGTATCCAGAAAAGTCCAAGTGTGCCTAGACCATCCCATCCGGCACGACTAAGCACATGCCTCATTTCCTGCAATAACTCGCCGCCCCACGGGTGATTGGCAAGCGCTGATCTCGGATCAATACTCAGTCCAACAAAGTCAACGTAGGTATACTGATATACCCAGAAATGCTCCAGTGCGTCTCTCGGGCTCGCCAACATGCTACGAAACCACTCATAGAGTTCATCTCTGCTTATTACTTGGGCTGCAATCGTGCTTTGTGTGCTTGCGCGGGCAGTGTTGTCCCGAGGAACGGCAATACCCGTCGTCTGAGAGGGTATAGCTCTCTCATCTAGAGTAGATGCCAGTTTGTCCCAGATTCCCTCCCTGCCGGCATGCCCAAGCTTGGTCAAAGGGAGATTTGGATCGTTGATTGCCTGAAATTGGGCCAGCGTGCTGCGCAAAAATCCGCACGGATTGAGGATAACCGAAAAGATCCTCGTCTTGTCCAGTTTGGCGTTCTTCAGAAGGCGCGGTAGCTCATTTGTGGAAACAAATTCCGACGCAAGGAAGTCCGCAGAAATTAGCAGGATCGCCGCGTCCGCCTCGTCAAGTGCGGTCTCGATGTTCTCTTGCCACTTATCACCAGCTTTGATATCCCTATCGGACCAGACATCGAGCCCATCTCGTATTAACGGGCTGAGATGAACCATCATCCGATCAAGATAGCGTTTGTCTTTGTGGCTATAAGAGACGAACACGCGGCTCACTGACATTTATCGTTTTCCTGCGAACACCTCGGACTGACTTGGATTCTAGCGCACTTGCACTTGTTAAGGTGCGTGAAACTGGAGTTGATTTCTGCCCTCTTGCACTTCCCCCGCCCACCCGCCACAATTCGCGCGGCTTCGCAATGGGGTTCGTCATCATCAGGCCGATCTCCTCTCCTTTCTCCACTCCCGCAGCGCCATCAGCAACGCGTATTCGGCGGCAAATGCGCTACACTTTCGCCCGTTCTTTATTCCCGTCACCAAGGGATCCCGTCATGAACGCCACGCCCGCAGCGTCCTCCGAGTCCGTGCCCGTCCGCTGGAGGGACTGGCTGATGTTTGTGGCCGCAGCAATGGCCGCCGGTGCGGCCGTCAGCGGCGCGATTTGGCTGTTCACATGGGCGCACAACGGCCTGAACAACGCCGCCTACGGCCCGCTGGCCGAGGCGCTGCAGCCGCTCGGCGACTGGACCAAAGCCCTGATTCCGGCGCTGGGCGGCGTCATTATCGCGCTCGTTCTCGTTTGGTTGATGAAAGGGAGACCATTGCCCGGCTACGGCCACGTCATCTATTCGGTAGCGGCCGAGCACGGCAAGCTGCCCTGGTATCGCGGGTTGATCTACGCGATCGCCGCGACCATCGGCATAGGCTTCGGTGTGCCTGTCGGCGCAGATGTGCCGGCGGCGATGGCTGGCGCCTATCTGCCCTCGTGGGCTGGTCAACGGGGGCGCGTCCGGCCGGAACTCCTGCAGGCCGTCGTCATTTCCGGTATCGCCGCCGGCATTGCCTACAACTATGGTGCCCACGCCTCCGGCGCGCTGTTCGCGCTTGAGATCACTTATGGTGGTTTCGGCAACTGGCGTATCCTCACCGCATCCCTTATTGGCGCGGGCATGGCAGCTATCGGGACCATCGTCATCGGCCCGGCCAACCCGGTCTACCCGGTTCCCTCTGATGCCGTGATCTTCGGCGGCGGCGCGCTGGTAGTCTTCATCGCCGTCGCGCTGGTTGGTGGCGTGCTTGGTGTGGTCTTCATTCGCTTGCTGGCGACGGCAGGTCTGACGCTGGCGAAGCTGCCGCTGGTCGCGCGCGCGGCGCTCGCTGGCCTGCTGGTGGGCATCGTCAGCCTGTTCGTGCCCGATATCCTCGGCAGTGGCGTGAGCACGCTGCAAGCCATCCTGAGTGGCCAGCCCTTCACAACCACCGCGCTATTCGTCCTGCTGGCGGGCCGGCTCGTGCTGATTCCCTTCGCCATGCGCAACGGCTTCAACGGCGGCGTCATCGGGCCGAGTTTGGCGATGGGCGCCGCCTATGGCGCGCTTGCGGCCCAGCTTCTGATTCCGCTCTTCCCGGGCATCGGGCTGACCCCGGTACAGCTACAGCTTATTGGCGCGGCAGCCATGGTCGCGGCGGTCACGCGGGGCGGCATCTTCGCGGCCATTCTGCTCGTGGAAATCTCCGGCACAATGGCGTTCATAGGGCCAATCCTGATCGCGGTGGCGGCCGGCTATCTGATTGCGGAGCGGCTGGATGGGCGATCGGCCTACACCTTCGCCTTCCCGGCCTGGGGCATTCACCGACTCGCGGCGGCCAAACCCTCGAAGGCAGCCTGACCCCGGCTGCCCACGCGGCGGGCGTTGTGCCAGAGGAGGCGGGTCGTCCCTGATAAGCACAGTGCCCGTTCAACAAAATAAACCGCCCCACACTCGCGGGGGCGGTTCCTGTTCAGATGGTCTGCATCCGTTGGCGACCAGTCCTCAGGACGCCTTGCCCTGCTCGGGAGCAGCGACGAAAGCTTCGTTGCCCTCATGCAGCCGCTGCTGTGCCCAGGGTTCCGGTTCCTGCCAGCCCAGCCGCAGCGAAGTGAGGCGGAACAGGAAGCCGAACAGGAAGGCCAGAATGGTCGCCGGCCAGATGCCACATTCAGGGCTACTGGCCAATCCCAAGCGCATCGAGGATGATGTAGACGACCGCCGTCAGCGCCGCGGTACCGACCCACCAGTTGCCGCGCGTGAAGTGCTGCGGCGTGACGCCAGAGGTGATGTCAATGAACCAGCGGCCAGCGGTCGGCCCCACTACGCCAATCAGAATGCACGCGATGACTGGCAAGTCGGCGGCCAGCGCCTTCTGCGTGCCCACAATCGCGTACCAGGGCAGCGAGAATGCCGCCATGAAATCGAACGTGCGCTTGAGGTGATGCCCACTCAGCCGTTTCGTCGCGGCCAGCGCGAGAAAGGCCATGAACGTGCACAGGATCAGGTAATAGGGATTGACCAGCGCACTCGGGATATCGTTCAGCAGCACGTCACGGGTGACGCCGCCGCCAATTCCACCCAGCACCGCGATGAGGATGATGCCGACGGTGGTCCATGCCCGACGGTGGTCCTTGCGGTCGGCAAGGATGACGCCGTTGAAAGCGTTGGTGGACGCCGCCAGCAGGTCAACGACTAGGAAGCTGCCGGCCGTCCACGTGCCCAGCATGGTGAGAAATGTATTCAGATCCATTGATTTAGTTCCTTACATCACTCGTGCGGACTTTGGAGTCTGACTAACCTGGATTATAGGCTGTTACCCATCTTCGTCCCACTGCGCTTGAGTCCCCTCCACAATGCAATCTGAAGTGAGAGCACCTTTTCAGCATGTGGGGGATTGTGGAGCAGAGGTGATCACGTCGGGGCGCAGCAGCATGCTGCTGCGCCCCGACAAATACTACCATCCTTCAACTCGTCACAGGCGAATGGTCAGGCCGCCGCTTTCGCGGGGGCTGGCGTTTCTGGCGGCGGCGCGGCGCCCATCTCGGCCAGATCTTCCTCATGATATTCCGCCAGAACCTTCCGCTCCTCGTCACGCTTCGGGAAGACGAAGAAGACCAGCACGCCGCCAATCAAGACGGCGATGATGCCGGCGAGATAAGCATCCTGGTCGCCGGCCAGAAATGATTCCTTGGCCGCGGCATAGATCTGGGTCGAGTACTGAGGATATTCCACCGCGAGCGTGGCGGCGCTGGCATAAGACGCTTCCATTGCGCTTACGTCGCTGGCAGGAATCTGTGCCGCGTCGGGGGAGGCGGCAATCGCGGCCCCCATTGCTCCGGCGAACCCGACTGCCAGCAGTGCCCCGAAGATCGACTGCATGATCGCGCCGCCAAGGTCACGCTGCAGGTCGGCCGTGCCTGAGGCCATGCCCACACGCTTGATCGGGACGGAGGATGTCAAAGAGCGCGAGGCAGGCGTGCCCGCCAGGCCAACGCCGATGCCTACGAGGACATAGCCTATGCCCACGATCCAGTAGTCAATGCCCTCGTTCCAGGTGAGAAGCATCCAGACAAAAGCCGCCAGAATGAACACGTAGCCGGCCAGCAGCACGAAGCGCGCACCGCGCGCCTCAACCAGCTTGGCCGAGCGCGGGGCAACCAGGATCATGAAGATGGCGGCCGGCAGAATTGCGAAGCCAGCATTGACGGTGGAATAGCCGAGCACGTCCTGCAGGAACTGCTGGCCGAT
Organism: uncultured Chloroflexia bacterium; assembly: GCA_963841085.1. Classification (GTDB taxonomy): domain Bacteria; phylum Chloroflexota; class Anaerolineae; order Aggregatilineales; family Phototrophicaceae; genus Flexifilum. The sequence goes on from CAWJBF010000001.1 coordinate 185,570, forward strand.
GAACATCGCGCCCATCAGCGAGCCGAACACGATGATGCCGCCGACCGCTGCGACCCAGAACGTGGGCCTGGCCGCGACCTTCAGGTCATACAACGGGTTCTCGGCGCGCTTCTGGCGGAAGACGAACAGCCCGGTGGCGACGATGGCCACGAGCAGCAGGCCCAGCGCAAAAGTACGCAGGCTGGCGACCGGCAGGAAATTGATCGAGAGGACCAGCGAACCCACCAGGACCAGCGACAGAAAGCCGCCGAGGTTGTCGACCGCTTCCTTGCCCTCATTGACATGCGACGGGATGAAGCGGATCGCCATGATCAGCGCGATGACCGCAATCGGCACCACCACGTAGAAAATGGAGTTCCAGGGGTTATTTTCGAGCAGCAGCCCGGACAGCAGCGGGCCGCTGGCGCTGATTGCGCCGCCGACGGCGGCCCACAACGCGATCGAGCGCGTGCGCGCGGCACCCGGGCCCCAAAGCGCCGCGATGAGCGCCAGTGTCGTCGGGTAGGCCATGCCCGCCGCCAGACCGCCAAAGATGCGGCCGCCGATGAGAACTTCAATCGAGGGGGCATTGGCGCAGATCAGCGCAGCCGGAATGGCCAGCGCTACGCCGAGCACGGCGATCTGCTTGCGGCCATAGCGGTCACCCAACGCCCCGAACCAGAGCACGGAGCAAGCGAGGCCGAGTGAGTAGGCCACCGCCACAAGGTTAAGCTGTGTTTGAGTGGCATCAAAGTAGGCGCCAATGGAAGGCAGCGCCACGTTTGCCATCGCCAGCGGCAGGTTGGCGACCGCTGCCACGATGATGAGCGTGGCGAGTACGGCGCCAGCATTTTTGGGTGCGCCATCCGAACCAGCGGACGGCGACTTCGCTGCTGTTGCTGCTGCAGTGCTCATGATTTCCCCCTTTAAAAGTATGCGACTAGCGATGATCTACTACACTATGCTGCCCGTTAATCCGATGATTGCAAGCGGACAAAGCCGACCGGTTCAGGCAAACATGGGGGCATCTTGATCACAGCGCGTACTCTAACTCGGAATTGAGAAATGGGGATAAGCAAAACTCCACTTTCAATCATCAATTTGGGGCAGCAATTTGACGGTGGGATTCATGGCAAACAAAAACCGCCCCTGTTTCCAGAGACGGTTCCAATTATCAACTTAAGGGGAGTGGACTTCCCTACTCGTTGACGAGGGTGACGGCGCTGGCCTGCTTGCCCTTCTTGCCGTCAGTGATTTCGAACTCAACCTTGTCGCCTTCATTCAGGGTACGGAAGCCGCGCGCCTGAATTTCCGAGTAGTGGACGAACAGGTCGGGGCCGTCCTCCTGAGTAATGAAGCCGTAGCCCTTCTCACCGTTGAACCACTTCACTGTGCCGCGAGTACGTGCCATGTTAACTTAACCTCTCCGCATTGAACTGGCGGTTGTGCATACTGCCCGCGTACACAATCACGTCCCACAACCACGAGGCACAGCAGAGGCGGCCCTGATGGGGTTGGCTCACTATTACGCAAGCCTGGAACGGGGCAAATCAGACGTCCAACCACGACGTCCATGGGGCCCGGGCGAAATCGCCCGAAATAGATCCCACACTGCATGATGAATATAGCAGAATCCTGTTTTTTTTGTCAAGCAAATCGAGCAAATCGCCACGCGGCGGCTTCGTCCTGCGCCTCACGCACCAAAAAGCCGCCCGGTTTGGGCGGCTTTGCAGAGCTGTAAAAAAAGCGTGTCTTCAGCGAGAGATTAGTAACAACCGGTCGCAGGACCGTTCTTTGACGGATACCAGTCAGTGAAGTTAAGCCGACGCTTCGTCCTCCATGGCCGCGTTCGGGCCAACCAGACGGAGGTAAACCGCGTGCTCGGCCTGCGCTTCATCAAGCTGCCCCAGCATATTGTAGGCGGCAGCCAACCCAGCGTGCGGCGCGGCATACTCGGGCATCTGGGCAATCGCGTTCTGATAGTCGGCCACTGCCAGTTCAAACGCCCCGATCAACTGGTAGGCGTCGGCGCGCATGTTGAGCGCGCTCACGAAGTCCGATGCAATCGCGACTGCTTCGGTGTAGTCCACAATCGCCAGCGCGTACTCACCGAGCGCGAAGTAGCTGTCAGCGCGGGCAGCCCAGGCCGCAGCAACCATTGGGAAGGCGTCGATGGTCTCGCTGAATGCTTCGATTGCCTGGCTGTGCTGGCCGCTGCTCTGGTAATAGATGCCCATGCGGAAGCTAACCAGCGCTGGATGGTACGCCTCGGTCGTGCCTGGATCGGTAAGGGCCTGCGCATTGGAAGCCTGCGTCCCCAGCGCCAACAGCACCACTGCAATCAGCAGCGCGATAGCGATACGCAGCGAGCGGCGGGCCATGAGTGAGTGAACCGTGAGGGATTCGACACCGGTCGCTTCAAAGGCCAAGCGATGAGCATCCGCCGCCTGCATGGCGCTGTCCCGAGTCAGTTCGTGCATCCGGTAGCTCGTGTTGTTCAGGTTGGCGTTCATCGGTGTCTCCCTCGCTCGTTTGTTTTGCTTGTCTATGCCACTACCGTACGCGCTCCGAGGGGGGTAATGAGCCTCCCGAGAAGGGGGGAATCGGGGGTGAATGGCGGGGGGACTACCCTCACCCAAAAATCCTGGAGCGTGCTATAATTAATGGCGGTTGTAATGATTAGGGGGTGATCTCATGCGTCGTGTTCCCCGCAGTAGTCTGATTGCGGCCTGTGTGTTCACTGGCCTGATGGTCAAACTGGCCGTGCTCGGCTGGCTGGGGCTGCGCGCCAAACCAAAGCCGTTTCCACCCTACCCTGCCCAGCCCGCCACACCACCCACGCCTGCCGAGTGGCCGACAGACTTGCCCGCGCCCGTGCGCCGCGCTTTTGAGGCCGTGCTGGGTTCGCAGCCGCAGGTCATCACTTCGGCGGTCATCAGCGGGCGCGCCAAACTGCGAATTGCGGGTATTCCGCTCAACGCGCGCTTCCGCTTCATCCATGATGCCGGCAAGAGCTATGCTCACCGCATCGAAGTCACGTGGTTCAATCTGCCGATTCTGCGAGTTAACGAGTCGTTTGTGGACGGCTATGCGCGCATGGATCTCGGCCCGATGGGCATTTCGGAAGGCACGCCGCAGTTATTCCAGGCGGCCACGCTGGGCCTGTGGGCTGAGTCAATCTGGCTGCCCTCACTGTTCGTCACCGACCCGCGCCTGCGCTGGGTGGCGGTTGATGACACTCACGCGCGCCTGTTTGTCCCGGCAGGCGATCACGAAGAAGTGATGCTGTTCACGTTTGACCCGCTCACGGGCCGCATCGCGGCAGTCGATTCGCTGCGTTACCGAGATGCCGACGCCAGCGCGCAAATGCTGGGCTGGCACTGCGTTGTCGATGATTACGCCCGCTTCAACGGCAGCAAAGTGCCTGGCGAGTCGAGCATTCAGTGGAGTGATATGTCGTATCCGTGGGCTGAATGGACAGTCGAAGAGGTGGTCTACAACGTCGATGTCAGCAAGGAACTCAGTACCGCAAGCGTCTGAAGCCGCGGACGTGGTAGGATTGCGCGGAGAAACCTTGTCGCTCAATCAGGAGTACCGCTGTGAACACCTCTGCCGAAGCGCTGCGCCTGCTGGGTGAGGCGCTGGCCAATACGCAGGCCGCCAGCGCCGTCATCGATGATTTGATTGCGCCACACGACTATCAGGATGTAGCAATGCTAGTGGTGCGGGCCAGCGCCTTGATGCTTGAATCAACCATGCGCCTGATGGAGTTAAAGCCCGATGCGGCGCTTGAAGCCCTTGAAAGCGCCGATGATCTGCTGGACGCTTTCTATGACATCATCGACGGCGAGGTGGGCGAAGAGTAAGCATCTTCAATCTGCCTGAGTCATGCAACGAGGCCGCGTCCAGTGGACGCGGCCTCGTTGCATACCAAGTGCAGTTATGCGTTATGGGCAGGTGCTGCCATAGATATGCACTGGCCCCGTCGGCGGCAGCCAGCCCAGATTGAGTTCTATGCCTACCCATCCATCGGTCGTGGAGGCGATGACGGGCCACACTGTACTTCCCGGTGCAGTGCCTACAACGGCTGTGGTTATATCTGGCCGTTCGTACAGCGGCTGGTCGGCCAGAATTTCGACGTAGCACTGTTCAGGGCTGATGTCCGAATAAACATAGGACGGAAAACTGACCGCAAAGTCGAACGCAGCGGCGCCCAAACCCGGCCCGTCGGCCCGCAGTTGGTGCGCGTTCAGGCCATAAGGCACCGTCCACGGCACCGTGATGCCATCAGACGGGTTGGTATCGACGCCAATCTCCTGACGAGTGCCGCGCATACTGGTCGTGTAGAAGGTCACACTGATCAGGCCCCCCGGCGCGTCGTACCAGGTTACATTGACGGTCGCGCCGGCGCGCAACCGGTAGTTGCCGGCATCAGCGTTCATCCAGCCGTCCGGGCTGGTCACACCTTGCTCCAATAGCGGAATGCGCGAGGGCGGCGTAGTGGGCGCGACCGGCGTGGGCGAAAGCGCCAGCATCACAGGCACTTTCAGCACCTGGCCCACCGTGATGACGTTCATGTTGGCCAAACAGTTTGCCTGCGCCAGGGCAGCGGCGCTGGTATTGCTGCGGGCGGCGATGCGCGCCAGCGTGTCACCCGGCTGCACCACATAATTGAACCAGCCCTGCTGCACCGCGCAGAGAGGCGTCGGCGTCGGAGTAATGGGGCCGGGCGTAGGCGCAAGCGGTGAAACCATCACGGTCACAACAATGGCCGTGGGAAGCGCTGCGGGCGGAGCGCCGATTACACCATAGACTACTTGCGACAGGCTGCACGCACCTACCACAAACGCAGCGCCCAACAGGGCCAGCATTCCCAGTAGCAATTTCGCTCGCATAACAATCTCCTTGTTGATGAGATGAGATGAGTCTTGAATTAGTATGCGAGCGATCCTGGATGGCCGCGTGCCGCCTGGTTGACTGCCACCACGCGCTCAACCACCGATCACTGTGCGCAGTCAAAGAACCACTCCGCCAGAGGCGAATGCCACAAGCCTGGAGCTGCGCCCCATGTTCTATCATCGCGCACCAAATCCCCCACCTCTCCGGAATTTCACAAAACAATTCACTTGCAACTTGTGTTTTTGATCAGTACTTTTCCCTCAGTACTTTCTGCTGAAAACTATGCTATACTGATTTTCGACTGCGATTTGAGTCCGCTGAAACCCTTGCATCCCCGCAAGGTCCTCCCTTCTGCTGCGCTCAACCCGTTGCACATTTCTTACGTACGCCCAATCGTGTGGCGTGCGCTAGCTAGATTGAGGCTGAATGCATTTTCAAGACCTGTCCCTGATCGAGCCTTTGCTGCGTGCAGTGCGCGCCGAAGGTTACGAGACGCCCACTCCGATTCAGGAGCGGGCAATTCCCCATGTGCTTGCTGGCCGCGACCTGATCGGTTGCGCCCAAACGGGCACGGGCAAAACTGCAGCGTTCGCGCTGCCCATTCTGCAGCACCTGTACGAGACGCCAGCCCCCAGTGGCCGCCGCGTCATCCGCACGCTGGTGCTGTCTCCTACCCGTGAACTGGCAACCCAGATCGCCGACGGGTTCAAGGCTTATGGCCGTCACACCGGGATGCGCGCGATCGTGATTTTCGGTGGCGTGGGCCAGCAGCCGCAGGTTGATGCGCTGCGCCGTGGGCCTGAGGTCGTCGTGGCTACGCCCGGGCGACTGCTCGACCTGATGAATCAGGGCCACGTGAAGCTGAACAATGTCGAGGTATTCGTACTCGACGAAGCCGACCGTATGCTCGACATGGGCTTTATCCACGACGTGCGCAAGATCATCGCCGCGCTGCCCACCAAACGGCAAACGCTGCTGTTCTCCGCCACCATGCCTGAAGCCATTCAGGAACTGGCCAACGAAATGCTGGTCAATCCGGTCAAGGTGGAAGTGACGCCCTCGGCCACGACGGTCGAGACCATCGATCAATCGGTCTTTTTTGTCGCCAAGAGCGATAAGCGCCACCTGCTTGAGCATCTGCTGCGCGACGCTGCTATTCGCCGCGCGCTCGTGTTCACGCGCACCAAGCACGGCGCCAACAAATTGGCCGAACAACTGGCACGCGCGGGCATCGGCGCAGACGCGATTCACGGCAACAAGAGCCAGACCGCGCGCGAAAAAGCGCTGTTGAACTTCAAGCGCGGCAACATCCGCGTGCTGGTCGCCACCGATATCGCAGCGCGTGGCATCGACGTGGATGATGTGACGCATGTCATTAACTTCGAACTGCCCAACGAGTCCGAGAGCTACGTGCATCGCATTGGCCGCACGGCGCGCGCTGGCGCATCTGGCATCGCTTTTTCATTCTGCGATGTGGACGAGCGCGCCTATCTGCATGACATTGAGAAGCTCACGCGCCAAGACATTACGGTCGTGACGGATCATGCCTATGCCGCCGATTTCAGCGCCATTCCGATAGCGGCTGCGCGCAAGAAGTCACGTGGCGCAAAGCAAAATAACAGCCGCCGCCTGTCATACGAGCCGCGCCCGGGGCGCAGCAATCGGCCGGGTTCTAACTCGCAGGGGCGTTCGTCCAGCAATTCGACGAGCCACAGCCAGCCGGCACAGCGTTCGGCCAGCTCCAGCTCGGCGTCGTACTCGCATCTGGCTGGTCAGCCGGGCGAAGGTGGCAGCCGGCCCGAGCCGCACCACGCTTCGGCGCAGGCGACGCACGACCACACCGGCGAGGCGCGCAAGCCCAATCGCCGCCGCCGTTCGCGCAACAACCAGCGCGACCGCATGCCGGTTTAGCACCCCAACGCAAAGCACACGAAGAACGCAAAGGGCGCAAAGAGAAATTCTTTGCGCCCTTTGCGTTCTTCGTGTTAGCTGTTAAATGTCAGCCCTGTTTCGCGGGCGATCTCGAGCAGGCGGTTGTACTTGGCCAGGCGCTCGCTTTGCGTGATTGCGCCGACTTTCAGATGATCGCCCTGCCAGCCGAACGCCAGATCGGTCAACCAATCATCCTCGGTTTCGCCGCTGCGTGCCGATACGACGACGCGCCAGCCCGCTTCACGCGCCAGTTGGTTCGCTTCAGCCGCTTCGGTCAGCGTGCCGATCTGGTTGACCTTCAACAGCAGCGCGTCGGCAGTGCCGTCATCTGCCGCACGGCGAATCCGCGCTGGATTCGTGCACAGGTGATCATCACCGAGGATGAGCGTCTTGCCGGCAGCCTTCTCGCGCAGTGCCCGCCAGCCCGTCCAGTCGTCCTCCGCCAGCCCATCTTCGAGGCTGGCAATCGGGTAGCGATCCAGCCAGCCGATGAGCGTGTCGACAAACTCGGCGCTGCTCAGTTTGCGCCCATCGAGATCGTAGCCGCCGTCCACCGTGTGGAAATGGCTGGCGGCCACATCAACCGTCAGCGCCACGTCCACGCCCGGCTCGAAGCCCGCCGCCGCAATCGATTCGACCGCCAGATCGAGCAGCGCCTCCGAGCCGTTCACCTGCGGCGCGAGACCGCCTTCGTCCGCGGTCAGCAGGCGCATGCCGAAGCGCTGCTTGATCAAATCGGCGGCGGTCTGGAATACCTCAACGGTGATCGCCAGAAGCTCATCCGGCGATTCGGCACGCAGCGGCATCACCTGCACATCCTGAATCGCGACCTGACCGCCTGCGTGCTTACCGCCGCTGAACAGGTTGATCATGGGGCGCGGCAGGTACGCCAGCGGCGCGCCGGTGATGTCGGCAAAGATGGCGTACAGCGGCCTCTGCTCTTGCACGGCACGCGCCCGTGCAAACGCCAGCGACACCGCCAGCAGCGCATTCGCGCCGAGCCGCGCTTTGTTCGGCGTGCCATCGAGCGCGATGAGGGCCGTATCGAGCGCGGTTTGATCCGGGAAATTTCGCCCGCGCAACGCCGCTTGAATCTCGCCCTCGATATGGGCCACCGCTTTGCGACAACCCAGCCCGCGATAGCGTTTTTGGTCACCGTCGCGCAGTTCGAGCGCCTCGGCCGCGCCCGTCGATGCGCCCGATGGCACACTCACCGCGCCGACGGCCCCGCCTTGCAGCATGCACCAGCATTTGACCGTCGGGCGGCCCCGGCTGTCGAGGATTTCAAGCGCGCGCAAACTGTCGATAATGGTCATAAAGTGCCTCAGTTGAAAGTTGAAGGCTAAAAGTTGAAAGGAAATGCATCGAAATGAACTACTGAGACACGGCAGGACCCAGAGGGGAAGTCGATTTCTCTGTGTCCTCTGCGTCTCAGTGGTTCAATCGGATAAGTTATTCACGAACGCCGCTATCAGTTCATCGACCGTTACAGGCGGGGCGGCCATCAGCGGCACGACGGCGGCGCGCTGGCGGGCGCGTTCTTCGGCGGACATGTACTCCAGCGGTGAGCGGCCATTCACGCGCGCCAGCAGGCAGCCGAGCGTATGACGCACTGCCCGCGCTTCGAGGCCATCCGCCCACGGCGCGTCACCCAGTGTCTGGCGGTAGGTGCGCCAGTAGTCCGAGGCGGCCCCCGCGAAATCAGCGCGGCGCTCGGGCAGATGGTGCGCCTTGCTCAGCAAGTGCGTCATCGAGAAGCCGAGATCGAAGGCCGGCTCACCAATGTGCGCCACTTCGTAATCGAGCAGCACCAGTTGGCCGTGATGCACCAGCACGTTCTTGGGGCTGTAATCGCCATGCACGAGCGCGTCCTGACGCGAGCGCGTATCGGCCACGAGCTGGTCGTAGAAGACGGCGCTTTCGGGGACCTGCGTGCCCGTGTACAGGTAATATGCTTCCAGCCGCAGCGACTCATAGAACGAGCGGTCACCAAAATCGGCCAGTAGCGCAGCGCAGCGCAGGCCGGTCTCGCGGTGAATCGTCGCCAGCAGGCGCGCGAACTGGGCGATGTGGTCAGTTTGCAAATCGCCCGCCAGCAGCATCCCCTTCCAGTTGCTGTGCGGCTGCGGTACGGCCTCCATCGCCATAATGTAGTTGGGCAAATCCTCAAAGATCAGACGCGGCACCGCGCCCGGCGGGCACAGCGGCGCGAGCACGCCCAACGCCATCGCCTCGACATGGATGCGCTCCGGGCTGCTGAACCAGTCCACCTGCACGCGCAGCTTGGCCAGCGCCTGCTTAACCACCCAGCCGTCGCCATTTTCGCGCTGCACCAGCACCGTACGGTTGGATACGCCGCCCGCCAGCACCGTCAACGCGGGCTGCTCATCCGGCTCAATCCAGCCGCCCGCGCGGAGATAAGCCAGCAGCGAATCGGGCTGTTCGATGTCGAGATCGGGGATCATGGGTTAATTCCTTTACATTCAAGCCCTCATCCCCCTGCCGCTTCTCCCTCAGGGCGAAGGGGTGAAACGTGGCCCTGAGAAAGCTGGCTTCGCTCTCCCTGAGAGAGAGATTGAGGGTGAGGACTTCCACCATACCATTTCTGGCACGCGGGCGCGAAAGACGCAACAATGAGCGTTATACTGGGATCGTTCACAATGCGCCATAAAGTGAGGTTCGCTCATGCCTTATACGATTGGTGTTGATTTTGGGACTGAATCCGGCCGCGCGCTGCTGGTGGACGTGCGAGACGGGCGCGAAATCGCCACTGCGGTGCACGCCTACGCCAACGGCGTCATCGACCAGCATCTGCCCGGCAGCGATGTGCCCCTGCCCCCCGACTGGGCCCTGCAAGACCCCAACGATTATCTGGAAGTCTTCAAGCACACCATCCCCGAGGTGCTGCGCAAGGCGGGCATTAATCCGGCGGAAGTGGTGGGCATCGGCATCGACTTCACCGCCTGCACGATGCTGCCTACCAAAGCCGACGGCACACCGCTGTCGTTCCTGCCCGAGTACCGCGAAAATCCGCACGCGTGGGTGAAGCTGTGGAAGCACCACGCCAGCCAGCCGCAGGCCGACCAGATCAACGCCACCGCGCGCAAGATGGATCAGGCGTGGCTGAACCGCTACGGCGGCAAGATTTCGTCGGAATGGTTCTTCAGTAAATCGCTGCAAATCCTGCAGGAAGCGCCGGACATTTACGCCGCCACCGACCGCCTGATCGAAGCGGCGGACTGGGTGGTGTGGCAGTTGTGCGGCGTCGAAACGCGCAACGCCTGCACGGCCGGTTACAAGGCGCTGGTGCAGGATGGCGAGTTTCCTCCCAATGAGTATTTCGCGGCGCTCGACCCGGCCTTCGCCGATGTGGTCGATACACGGATGATGCGGAAGTTCGCGAGGCTGGGCGACCGAGCCGGCGGCCTGAGCGCCGAAGCCTCGGCCTGGACGGGCCTGCATCAGGGCATCGCCGTGGCCGTCGCCAACGTCGATGCGCACGTCACCGCCCCGGCAGTCAAAGCGACCAAAGCCGGCCAGATGGTCATGATCATGGGCACGTCTACCTGCCACATCATGAACGGCGACCGCCAGCAGGAAGTCGACGGCATGTGCGGCGTCGTGCCTGAAGGCGTCGTGCCCGGCCTGTACGGCTACGAGGCCGGCCAGAGCGGCGTCGGCGATATCTTCGCCTGGTTCGTCAATAATGCCGTGCCGCCCGAATACCACGAAGCGGCGGAAGCGGCGGGCCTGAATTTGCACGAGTACCTCGAACGTGAATCCGCCAAACAGAAGCCGGGCGAACACGGCCTGCTGGCGCTCGACTGGTGGAACGGCAACCGCTCGACGCTGGTGGACGCCAACCTCACGGGTCTGCTCATCGGCGCGACGCTGGGCACGCGCGCGCCCGATATTTACCGCGCGCTGATCGAAGCCACCGCCTACGGCACACGCGAAATCATCGAGGCGTTTGAGATGCGCGGCGTGCCCGTCACCGAACTGATCGCTGCTGGCGGCCTGCCCGAGAAGAACGCCCTGCTGCGCCAGATTTACGCCGATGTCACCGGCCGCACGCTGCGCCTGGCCGGTTCGGCGCAGGCTCCCGCGCTTGGCTCGGCCATTCAAGCCGCCGTCGCTGCCGGTGTCTATGCCAATATCGACGACGCTGCCGAAGCGATGGGCAAGTTGAAAGATGAGGTCGTGACGCCAATCCCCGAAAATCAGGCCGTCTACGATCAACTGTTCGCCGATTATCAAACGCTCTACAGCTACTTCGGGCGCGGCGAAAATGATGTTATGAAGCGGCTGAAGGCCATCCGCCGTGAAGCGCGCGGGGGTGCCGAATGAGGCTGCAAGCCCTGCGCGAAGAGGTATGCGCGCTGCACGCCGAACTGCCGGCCAACCATCTGGTGGCATGGACGAGCGGCAATATCAGCGGGCGCGACCCCGACAGCGGCCTGATCGTCATCAAGCCCAGCGGCATCAAATTCCGCGACCTGACACCTGAGCAGATGGTCATCGTCGATGAACAGGGCAAGGTGGTGGAAGGCGACCTCAAGCCGTCATCCGACACCGCCTCGCACTGCGTGATCTATCGGCAAATGCCGCATGTGCGCGGCGTGGTGCATACGCATTCGCGCTACGCCACCGCCTTCGCCATCCTGGGCCGCCCGATCCCGTGCGTGACGACGGCGATGGGCGATGAGTTCGGCGGGCCGATTCCGTGCGGCGGTTTCGCGCTCATCGGCGGCGAGCAGATCGGCCAGATCGTGGTCGATACGCTGAAAGACAGCCGCAGCATGGCTTGCCTGCTGCAAAATCACGGCGTATTCACGGCAGCTCCTACCGTCGAGAAGGCGGTGCAGGCAGCGGTGATGACCGAGGACAACGCGGCGATTGTGTGGACGGCGCTGCAAATGGGCACGCCGATCGAAATCCCCGCAGACGACGTGGCGAAGCTGTTCGACCGCTTCCAGAACGTATACGGGCAGTAAGGGATTGAACCACAGAGGCGATGAGGACACAGAGAGATAACACAAAGCACACGAAGGACGCAAAGGGGGCTGGGCTGAATGGCGCTTGCCCCTGCGGGCTTATTAGTCATCGTGTGTCAAAGCGAGACAGCGAGACAGATTCAAAAAAGCGAGACAGTGACTGAGAGAAGAATCAGCGAGACAGCGAGACAGAATACAGAGACACATGGCGTGCGATGGGCCGGTTCGGCGGACGATGCGGCCATTAGGCCACGTTCATCGTAGCGCGGGCGCGCGCGGTTGGGGCGGCGGGATGGTCGACCGGATGGACGCGAAGGGGCGGGGCGGAAGAAAGAGGACGCAAAGCACGCAAAGAACACGAAGATCGCAAAGGGGGTGGGTTGGGCGGCCCTGCCCCCTGATGCGCCCCTACTCCGCCAAGGCCAGCCGGTCGGCGGCAGCCTGCTCCCAGTCAAGAGCGCGGGGGGCGTAACTGGCAGGCAGGCGGTCCTTCAGTTCCCCTTGAAGCGCTGCCGTCATCAGCCGGTCGCTGGCGAAGGCCAACGGCGAATTGCCGATCAGCGCCGCTGCTTCGATTGCACGCTCGACCTCTCCGGCCGCCGCTTCGACGCGGGCGCAGGCCAGCAGCGCGCCCATCACGAATGGCGGGGCCTTGATGGCGTAGGCGCGTGTCGAGCGCGGTCAGGCGCGACGGTCCGCGCCTCATCGATTTCGCCCGCATCGAGCAGCGCGCGCACCAGGTAACCGCGTGCATGAAGGGATTCAAAGTGGTCTTCCCACCCTGCCGTCGCTGGCTCAATGTTAGTGGTGTCCAAAATGGGCAAGGTCGCGTAGAGGGCGGCCGCCGCTCCAGACGGATCGCCAGCCCTGCGCTGCAATTCGGCGCGGATGATGGCTGCAAACGCATCTGAAATTGGGACCATGAACGTCAGCCGCAATGCCTTCGAGATCGGCTAGCGCCGCGTGTGCCGCTGGCTCGTCGTCTAAGGCAAAAAGCGGCATAGCCTCCGGTCGCCAGCGCGAAATGGAGCTTGTACGCCTCGCCCACCTCACGCACGAACTCCTGCATCTCATGAATCAATGCGGCCAATTCGTCCCACTGGCCGAGGCAAAACGCGAGACGGATACGGTGGAGCAGGTAAATCTGTGTCCAGCGGGGCTGATTAAGACGTACGAATAGGGCCTCACCTTCAGCGAAGAGCGGACGTGCGCGTTCGAACTCACCCTTCCGCAAGAACACTTCGCCCAATTCGTCATAGCCGATGAAGAAAAAGGGCAGAATTTCGCGACGAATGGCCAGCGCGGCTTCCAGAGCCGGCCTGCGCTGAATCGAGCGCACCCAATTCTCATATAGCTGCAGTGCGCCATTGACCAGACAGGTGGACTCCGATCGTCGACGTGCCCGCCAGTCCGTGCCAGCGACGGCGCCCTTGGGTAAAGTGGGCGATGGACTCGGCAAGCGGCCCACGATGAAGAAGGCATAGCCAAGCACATTCTGGGCAGAGACCTGCAGTTGCAGGTCACCCGTCTCATGTGCCAAGCGCTTCGGCTTCGGCGGCATCCTCGGCGAACACCCGTCATGGTTCCGTGTCACCTAGACTGCGAAACCATGCACACAGATTGAACCAGGGTGATGGCCTCGCCCCGGCGGTCGCCCTCGGCGCGAAAGCGCGCGAGCGCCTCCAGCAGGTATTCGGGATCGGGCTGCTCTGAGAACGGCAAGATGGCCGCCACGGGACAGATACCAGGTGGCGGCCAGGCCCGGTAAATCCGACTTCGCTACCAAAGGCCAGGCTCGTTCCAGAACGTCCTGTCGCGCCGGGCGACGTCATGCAGGAGGGCCATGAATACGACCCATGATGACGAGCATGCTGCCCAGTGCATCATCGCGCTCCGCGGGTGTCCGGCAGCTTATCGCAGTTCTGCGACCACCTCTTCCAGCAGCGCCCGCCCGGCCATGATTCGCGCGCGTCCGATCGTGGTAGTCCCACAACGTTCTCCAGGTCGGGCGTAATCCATTCGGGGTGGCCATGTTCGGCCGCCCAGAGCAGCGCCGCGCGCAGGTTGTGCCAGTCTGCATCCACTGCGTCGTGTGCAGGCGCCGGGTTCGGCCCGCAGATCTCGACCTCCATGCGCGCGGCCCATTCCAGGGTGTACCGGCTGTGCGCCTCGCGCAGGGCATCCGCTTCTCCCGACTCCGCCAGCCGCTCCTCGGCAAACTGGCGCAGCAGTTCATGCAGCGAGTAGCGCCCACCCTCATCCGTCCAGATCAACGCCTTGGTCACCAGTGCCGCCAGTGTACGCAGCGTCGCGCCCGCCACCACGCTCGCCGCACCGCGCGTGAAGCCGCCGCGAAACACCGACAGCCGGGCGAACGTGCGCCGCTCATCCTCGGTGAGATGTTCCCACGCCGACTCGAACACGATGCGAATGCTGCGCTGGCGTTCGGGCAGAGTCGGCGTACTCGGCGGCAAGAAATTCGGCACTTGCTCGGATCTCGGCGGCGATTTCGGCGGGTGACAGCAACTCGGCCCACGACGCAGCCAGTACAATCGCCAGCGGCATGCCGTCCACCAGCCGGCAGATGTCCGCAATCGCAGGCAGATTGCCCTCATCGGCCAAGAATCCGTAGCGCACGCGCCGCGCTCGTTCGATGAATAACTCCATCGACTCGACCATCGTCGGCGGTCCGCCGTTTTCGGGAGGCGACTCCATGCTGCCCAGCGGGTAGACGGTCTCCGGCTCGAGCAGCAAGCGCTCACGGGAGGTAACCAGCGCACGCGTGTGCGGCGATGCAGCCAGCAGTTCTGCCACCAGACTGCCCGCCCCCAGCACCGCCTCGAAATTGTCGAGCACGAGCAGCAGGCGGCGCAGCGCGCAGTAAGCGACAATTTGCTCCCAGACCGGCTTTTCGGCAGCGACCAGGATGCCCAGTGCCTGCAGCACGGCTTCGGGGAACTGGGCCTCAGTGGCGGCGGTCAATGGAACGTAGATCACTCCGTCGGGAAAGGCCGGTACGGCGGCGCGCGCGGCTTCGACCGCGAGGCGCGTTTTGCCCATGCCGCCGAGCGCGACGATGCTGATGAGCGAGCGCGACGGATCGTGCAGCAGCGCCGCGAGATCGGCCAGCGCGCGCTCGCGGCCGATGAAGGGCAGGCTGAAATTCGGCAGCCCGCGCGTGACCGCCGGCGTTTTGGCCGGTGCGGCTGAGGGGACTGGCGGAGAATACTCAGTCCTCGCTTCCGTCAGGCCCAGCGTTTGCGCGCGCTCGACGGCTTCCTCGCGGCTGTGCGCGTCCAGCTTGCTGTAAATCTGCTTGACGTACCATTTCACGGTGCTGGCAGCGACGACCAGCGCCTCTGCGATTTCAGCATTGTCTAGTCCGCGAACTATGCAGCGCAGAATATCCAGTTCGCGCTCGGTCAGTGGGTCGATCAGCGGCTGCAGGCGAGCTACCGGGGCCGCCGCCGCACGCAGCGCATCTGCAAAGCGCCGGCCATCCGCATAGCGGTGATCGGGCTGGCGAGTTGTGGCGGTTTGCAGCACGGCATCGAGGGCCAGTGCCAGGCCGGGCTGATAGGTGCGCACCGGCGGCAGGCCGTTACCCGTACGCTCAGGTACAGCGCCGGTGAGGGCTTCGTAGACGATCACACCCAGGCTGTAGACGTCCGTTTGCGCGGTCACGGGTTCGCCTGCCCGCTGCTCTGGCGCGAGATAGGGTGACGAGTTCCGCGGCGGCCAGTCCCAGTTGCGCCATGACGAAACCGGCCAGATAGGCGTTGTCCTGATCGTCCAGCAGGATGAGGTCGGGGGCCAGCGCCTGATGCACGACCCCGGCCTGATGGGCGGCATCCATGCCCAGCGCCAACTGATCGGCCAGCCGCAGCACAGCTTCCAGCGAACACGGGCCGTCCGCCAGCGCCTGACGCAGCGTGCGCGGCAGATAACGGGCCACCATATACGCGCCGGTTTCGTCGTGCCAGTAATCGTAGAGCGGAAGAATATGCGGGTGTTCCAGCCGGCCAATACGCAGGGCCTCGGCGTCGAAGCGAGTCATAAAACCGGGCTGGTTGGCGAGTTCCGGGCCGATCACGCGCACCAGCACCTGACGGCGCACCGACGGCTGATAGGCGCGGTAGACCGTGCCGGCCGCCCCAACAGCGGTTTGCTCGCGCAGCTCGTAGCCCTTGACGAACTCGTGCGGACTCAAGGCTGACCACGCTCGTGCCTTTCGCGCGCTTCAGATGCCTCGATTGCCCGCTTCCATTGTACGCCTGAATAGTTCAGATCGAATAACTCCCCGTTCAGTCCCCCCGGTGCGGGGGGAGCAATTCCCCCCGACCTAACCCTACGATGGAGTTGGAAGCAAGGCAGTCAGAAAGGCGACACGATGAACATGCAGCCTCGTTTTACGCCGGTGGAGCAGCAGAAAACTCGGCAGCACCCAGCGTTTCACGCTCTTCGGAACGATAAGGGAACGTATTTGAAGCGGCTGTGGCCGTAGGCTGGGCATATCGGGTTGCGTTGGAGGCTTTCATGAACACGCAAATTCGCTTTACGCCGGTGGAACAGCAGGAAACCCGCCTGCACACGCAGGAGCAGATGCGCGCGGCCGAGATGGCCCGGCTGGCCGCGCCCGAACGTGCACCGCGCCAGAGTATCTTCCGCCCGCTGTGGCGCGCCGCCGCCTACGCCGGTCGCGCGATGTGGGTTGCCGCCGATGAACTGGCGCTGGAACTGGGCGACATGCTGCATGGCCATCGCCCACACCGGCATCATCACGCGCACTGAGAAAGACAACGTGATGCACACGAAACACGCCAAGGGATAGTAAGGTTAGGGGGCACGGCATGCCGCGCCCCCCTCGGAATCAGGCTCGTCCTGTTTGCGAGATCAACGAGCTAGTCAGAAGGTCTATTACGTCCGCAAAATCTTTTCCATCGGTTTTCCACGTGCCAACTCATCGATCAATTTATCCAGGTAGCGAATTTCCCGCATCGTTGGTTCTTCGATGTCTTCCACCTGCACGCCGCAGACCTTACCTTTGATTAAGGCGCGCGCAGGATTCAGCTGAGGCGCTTCGTCAAAAAAGGTCTCAAAATCGGTCTGGTTTTCCAGTAGCGCTTCCAACTCTTCCTGACTGTAGCCGGTCAGCCAGCGGATGATTTCATCGACTTCTGCCTTCGTGCGTCCCTTCTTTTCTGCCTTGGCGAGATAGAGGGGATAAACACTGGCAAAACTGGTTGTGTAGATGCGATGTTTGATCATGAGGCCTTCCTGTGACTACGGTTTCGATATCTTAGCATGAAGCCATGAGTGTCAAGGCGCGCTCCGCTCTTGTCGTAACACCGTGTGGGCAGCCGCCGATGAAGTGGTGCTGGAACTGGCCAACCTGCTGCACGGCCATCGTCCGCATCGACATCATCACACACCCTAGTTGCGCGCCCCAAAAACCAGTGCATACTGGAATGACTATCCGGATTTTCAGCCTGGCTGTGAATCATGCCCCGACGGTATCGCCCACCGCAATACGACTCCCGTTCGCTCCGCCGCAGCACCAATCACGATGAGGAATTCCTTCAGGAGAGTCGCGCTGCGCAGGCCGCCGGTCGACCGTCGGTCGTCAGCCTACAGCGCCAGTTGGGTAACGCCGGTGTGCAGCGCTTGCTGCGGTCGGGTGCCATCCATCAGGTGGCAGGGGCGGACATCATCCATCGCAAGGGTTGCGGCTGTGCGGCCTGCGTTAGCCCCGCAGAGGGCGTCCAGCGCGTAACCGCGCCGCAGATTCAGCGGTTCTGGGGTGACGACGACGAAGAATCCGACAGCGGCGGCAGCGTTTGGGACTCGGTGAGCGATGCAGCTTCGGGCGCGTGGGACAGCGCCACAGGGGCTGTCAGTGATGCCGCCAGCAGCGTGGGCGATGCCGCATCCGGCGCGTGGGGCGCGGCTTCCGAAGCAGCCGGCAGTGCATGGGACAGCGCTTCTGAAGCGGCGGGCAGCGCCTGGGGAGCCGCCAGCGAGGCCGCCGAAGGTGCGTGGGACGCCGTCAGTGGCGCGGCGGAGGGTGCCTGGGGCGCGGTGAGCGAGGCCGCCGGAGAAGCTGGCAATATGTTTGGCGACTGGTTCGGCGACGAGGATAGCGAATCCAGTGAGCAAGAGGATGAGGAAGACCTGCCTACCAGCGGCTCGGTCGATGCGATCAAGGGCAGCAAGGTGGGCATGGGCAGCGGCTGCGACCTGCCCTACGGTAGCCCGCACCCGCGTTTTTTCCGGCCCTCGGCGCGCCAACGCCTGGCCCAGCGTAAGGCGACTGCCCCTACGCGGCCATTCAAGGTGAACGCCAACATCACGATGGTCGAGCACAACGGCAACGAAGCACCGGTCGAGTCCAGCTTTGTGGCCTACGACATGCCGACCTCGTTCAAGGTGGGCAGCAACCTCGATTTCGGCTCGCAGACCGAAGCGGGCGGCGTGGGAATTCCTGGCGCGGCTTTCGGCTATTCCGCGCCCACCATCACCGTCGATACCATCAAGTGGACTCTCGATCCTTCGAGCGCAACCGTTGGCATCACGGCGCGCATCCACGTGTGGGTGAACTGGGCCATCCGCTCCAACGACAAGACGGACATCAACACCGGCAACGAAGACTCTATCAACGCCAACAACTGGGAATATGTGATCAAGGACCTGCGACCGGACACTGGCGGGGGCCAGCCTGCGCGCGGCGTCTTCTACTCCTCGACCACGACCGTCAAGCACGAGTTATTCCACGCCAACGAGTACATCGCCTCGGCCAAGGGGCAAATTCCGGCGATGTCGGCGTATCTGGCTGGAAAAACGGTCAATCTGCCGGAAGACAAGAGCAGCGATTACCCGTCGGTGATCGGTGGCCAAGTGTCCTCGATGATGGGCGAAGTGCGCGACAAAGTCGAGCAGGCCGTGCGCGCAAAATACAACGGCGGCGGCGAAGACCGTGCCTATGCCGACGGCAAGGGCGATTACAACGGCATCATCGCCAACATCGAAAAACGCGCCAAGGCCAAGGGCTGGCCGAAGAACATGGTCAATCCGTAGGATCCCGCATCCTCCAAGGCGACAGGAGAGCCGTCCAATGATGGCCCTCCTGGTTGCTTCCCTATGCCTGCCTTCTCACCACTCGCGCAGCCCTGCGCGCAGCTCACTCCACATCCGCGTGGACGGGTGAAAGAACAGATAGTACGCAGCCAGCACGCCGCTGAAGATGACCACGGCCGTGTAGATGTACAGGTTGGTGCGAAACTCCTCGGCGACGGTGGGCAGCCGCTGCAGGAACGGAATGATCAGGATGATGTCGTAGGCCAAAAAGCCCGCCAACTGCCCGCCCGCATTATGCCAGCTCGGCCGCACAAGCGCGTACAGGAAATAGGCGGCCGCGCCCAGGAACATCCAGCCGACCACCACCGATCCATCCTCGGTCACGCGCCACGGTATGACATTGGGAACCTTGAGCACCATCGAGCCGCCCACAATGAGTAGCGCGATTACAAATACGCCAAACGCGATACGCACAATCAACGGGCACGGGCGCGGATCGGTGATCGGTACGGCCAGCCCGTAACGCAGCAGCCACAGGCCGAAGACTATCCCGATCCCGCACACCAGCCCGAACACGGCGGCGCCCGACCCCACCCAGGCGGACGCTTGCAGCATGAAGATCGTCAGCGGCACAAAGATGACAATGTAATCGAGCGCGATTCCGGCCAGCCCACCGCGCACCCGCAGCAGAACGCACCACGCGGTGGAGGCCGCCGCCGCCGCAAAGATGGATGAAATGAAGATATAAGTGAGTGGCGTGGTATCCGGCAGGGGCCACAGGCCCAGCGCAATCGGAGACTGCACCAGGAACAGGACGGCGAACACGGCTTGAAACAGGCTAATGGCAAGTAGAAAGATGCGTACAGGGCGAGACACGGCACACCTCCAGCGGATGAGGCGCAGAAGCATTACTGCGTTGTAATATTATATTCAGAATCGCCAATCGCACGCTGTCTTGCCTTCCCCTCGCCTGTGCGGCACAATCGCGGGCTTGCCGTAACGCCGCCTGTAAGCCGGGGAACGCCGCATGTCCTACGATGTCCACCGCCGCAGCTTCACCGAACGCCTGATCGACCTTGGCGCGCAGGCCGCCTCGCTCACCTGGCCGGTCATGGCGCGAGTACTGCCGGAGCAGCTCGAAATCGACGACAATCACTCGTTCTGGGCCAGCCAGACGCCCGATTATCAGCCCGGTCCGCCGCTGCGCGGGAACACCACGGCCGATCTCGCCATCATCGGCGGGGGCTTCACCGGCACCTCGACGGCCTACTATTTCAGCCGCCGCTACCCCGAAAAGCGCGTCGTATTGCTCGAAGCCAAATCGCTCGCCAACGGGGCCAGTGGGCGTAACGGCGGCATGATGCTCAACTGGGTGACGGGCGTCACCGACCACACCGACGAGATGACGCGGCGTATCTATGACACGACCAAAGCGGGCATGGACGCGGTGCTGGCCCTGATCGAGCGCCACCAACTTCCGGTGCAAGTGCGGATGGATGGCACAGTCACCGCCTACACGCAGGCCGAGCGTGCCGAACGCGGCCACGCTGAAGTCGAACGCTACAATCGCCTGGGCATTCCAGTGCGTTTCCTCAGCGGCGACGAACTGAACCGCGATCTGAATTTGGGCGGCACTTATGGCGCGGAACTCGACCCGAACAGCGGGCAGATCAACGGCGCGCAGCTCGTGCGCAGTCTGCGGCCCGTGCTGATTGAACAGGGCGTGCAAATCTACGAAGGCACGCCGGTGCTGAGCATCCGAGAAAGCGACGGCTACACGCTGACCACACCAAACGGCGAGGTGCAGGCCAAATCTGTCGTCATCGCCACCAATGGCTATTCGAGCAAGCTCAGCCATTTCCGCGACGCGCTGTTTCCACTGCACTCGCATGTGTTCGCCACGGCGGCACTAACGCCCGAACAGCGCGAGGCCATCGGCTGGCGCGGCTATGCCGGCTACAGTGACGACCTCGACCGCATCGCCTATTCGACCATGACCAGCGACGGCCACATCATCTTCGGCGGCGGCAGCAATGCCTCGTACGCCTATTTATTCAAAAATCGTACCGCTTATCCGGGCGCGCCTGATTCTGCCCAACGCAGCTTCGCGGCCATGCAAGAGACGTATCGAAGCTACCTGCCCAACGGCGCACAAGTACCCATCACGCACCGCTGGACGGGGACGCTCGGCATCACCCTCAGCCGAACCCCGCTGATTGGCGTGCGCGGCGGCAAGCGCGATATGTTCTATGCCATCGGCTACTGCGGTCACGGCGTAACGCTGGCCAATTTAGCAGGCGAAATCCTCACCGACCTGTACTCGGGTGATGACGAACGCTGGCGCGGCCTGCCGTTTGTGCAGGCGCACTACCCGAAACTGCCGCCCGAACCGTTCCGCTGGATCGGCTACCAGACGTTTACCAAGCTCACGGGCAAATCGCCCAGGGTTTAGAAAAGTTCAACCACAGAGACACGGAGAACACAGAGGGCTTTCTCTATGTTCTCCGTGTCTCTGTGGTTAAATCGACGGCAGCGTGAAACGCACCGCCACGGCATCTGGCAGCGGGTCGATCCAGATGCGGCCGCCGTGCAGGGCCACCAACTGGCGCGCAATTGCCAGCCCCAGCCCACTGCCACCATCTGCTGCGCGCGACGGGTCGGCCCGCCAGAACGGATCAAAGACGCGAGCAGCTTGCTCGGGCGTGAGCGTGCTGCCGGTGTTTTCGACCGTCACGCGCACCCCCGCGCCGTCGCGTTCGCCACGCACGGTCACGCTGCCGCCCGGCGGCGTGTGGCGCAGCGCGTTCGCCAGCAGATTGCCCAGCACCTGGCGCAACCGCACCGGATCGACGTTCACCACTGGCAGGTCAACGGGCGCGATGCAGGCCAGCGTGACATCGGCATCGAGCGCAAACGGCTGAAAGCCCTCGGCGGCTTCGTGCAGCAGCAAAACCGCCGATATGGGCTGTTTCTCCAGCGGAAGCTGACCGGCCTCGGCCAGCGTCAACAAACGCAGATCATCGACCAGCCGGCCCAACATCAGCGTTTGATCGGTGGCGGCCGCCAGCCGGGCATCATCCGCCGGCAGCACGCCGTCACGCATCGCTTCGAGCTGGCCACGCAGGACGGCCAGCGGCGTGCGCAACTCGTGGGCGATATCGGCAGCCATGCGCCGGCGCAGACTCTCTGCTTCCGCCAAGCGCGCCGACAGCGCGTTGAAAGCACCTGCGAGCGCGATGGTTTCTTCACTGCCGCGCTCCTGCACCTGCCGCCCCAGTTGACCCGCTGTAAGATCGCGTACGCCCGCCGTCAGCGCGCTGATGGGCCGCGCCAGCACCCGCGCCAGCAATACGCCCACGACCAGCGCCACCGCACTCACGCCCAGCCAAGCGACCAGCAGCAGTTGGCTGGCCTGTTCGAGAAAGGCCGCCTCCGCAGTTCCCAAGGCCTGACCGCCCGGCGTGCGCCGCGCCAGCCAGCCCACTTGCACGCCATCGACGATGAGAGCTTGCGCCGCGCTGCGTTCATCCTCGGTCAGCCTGTCGCCTACCAGCGCCGGATCGGTTGCGGCCTGAATCACGCCTTCCGCATCAGCCACCAGTTGGCTGGAACGGCGGCCTGTACCGCCTGCGCCGCGCCCGCCGCCCAGCAGCTCATCGGCCTCGGCCCAGCCCCCCGCCGCCGCATATGCGCCCTCCAGTCGCGCCGCCAGATCGGGGCTGACTTCGGCGGCGCTCTGCGCGTTGACGTACTGGCGGAAGGCTGTTTCGGTGGCAGCATACACGCCCAGCGTCATCAGTCCCACGCTCACCCACGCCACCAACAGAAAGGCAGCCGTCAACTGCACCCAGAGCTTACGCATCGTCCGGCCTCAGGCGGTAGCCCGCGCCATACACGGTTTCGACATAGCGCGGTGCTTTCGGATCATGCTCGATTTTCAGGCGCAGATTCTTGATATGCACATCGACGGTGCGCTCGAAAATGGCGTAGGTATCGCCGGGAAGTGTTTCCAGCAGTTCCTCGCGGGTGAAAACGCGGCCCGGCCTGCCAATCAGCGTTTGCAGCAGTGCGAACTCGCTCGGGGTCAGGTCAATGCGTTGGCCCGCGAGCGTCACCGTGCGCGTATCGGCGTTCAGCTCCAACTCGCCGGCACGCCAGACCTGAGGCTCCTGCCCAAGTTCGCCATAGGCGCGGCGCAGCAAAGCGCGCACGCGGGCCACCACGACCGGCGGGCTAAACGGCTTGGTCAGGTATTCATCCGCGCCAATCTCAAGGCCGGAAATCTGGTCGGCATCCTCGACGCGCGCGGTCAGAAACAGCAGCGGCACGGCACTCTCTTTGCGAATCCAGCGCGCCGCCTCCCAACCGTCCATCTCCGGCATCATCACATCGAGCACCACCAGATCGGGCTGCTCGTGGCGAAAAACGAACACCGCCTCGCGACCGTTGCGCGCGGTCACCACACTGTAGCCAGCCTGCTGCAGATAGCCGCCAAGCGCATCCAGAATGGCGCGCTCGTCATCGGCTATAAGGATCTTGCGCGCCATGTCCGCGCCCTCCGTGGTGTACCTGGATGAATCATACCGTAGAACGCCTCATCCCCCGCCCCCTTGTCTCACGCAAGCAGGGCTAAGGGGGAACGTTGCTCACGAACCACGTCAGAAATGCCCCTCTCCCAACTTGCGTGGGAGAGGGGCAGAACGAAGTCCGGGGTGAGGGGCGCTGCTAGCCTGCACACGCCTCCAGCGCCGGCAGATGGTGTTCGAGCGAGGCGGCGCGCAGGGCCGTGGCGACCTGAGTGAGCGACGGATAGCCTTCGAACGTCGCCAGCATGTCATCGTACAGGCCGATGTTGTCCTGCTCAATCGCCACGGCAGCGGCGCACGCTTCCGCAACTGAGGCGTACTCTGGCAGGCTCGGCGCAGCGGTTACTTCCGGCATTGCCAAGCCGAAGCGCTCGAACTGGCGCTCCCAGGCGGCCTGGTGCTGTGCTTCCGCGCGCTGCAGCATCACGAAGGGCACGACTTCACCAAACTGTTCGATCAACTGCGCGTAGGCAGACTGAGCATGGACTTCATCCAGCCAGCCAGCGGTCATGGCGGCGGCGATTTCATCGGTCATCACGCCGGACTGTGCAGCAAAGCGGCCAGTTTGCCCGGCGTTCGCATTGCTGTTGCCCCAGCGCCCGCCCTGGCGGATGGCACTGCCCGCCTGCGCTTGCTGCTGCAGGCAGTCACCCACCGTCGGGCAGTCTTCAGTGCCTGCGCCAAAACCGTTGCCCATCTGCATTTGCGTCTGCAAGGCGGCACACGAGCCGTCCAGCGCACATCCGGCCGCGCCGCCGCCTGTACCCGTACCGGGGCCCGGGCCGCGCCCGCCACCATTCTGTGCCGCAACCGCGCCCACGCCGAGCGTCAACGAACCAACTACCAGCAGCATCACACTTGCACGTCGAGCGTTCATTTCATCCTCCATTGGGGTATCTTGCTCTGACTTGCCCCAAGAGTAGGCTATGCTTGTGTAGACATTATGAAGACGCCAAAATCTCGCACGAATCGAGAGGGTGAATGCTGACAGACATCCTGTTCATAGCGCTTGGCATGGTGGGGTTGTTTATCGGCGGCGAAGCCCTCATCCGTTCATCCAGCCGTCTGGCTGAAGGGTTCAGCATCCCGCCGCTGGTCATCGGCCTCACGGTTGTGGCGCTCGGCACGTCCATGCCCGAGCTGGTCGTCAGCCTCAGCGCGGCAACCAGTGGCAATTCGCAAATGGCGCTTGGCAGCGTGGTTGGCTCGAACATTGCCAACATCGGGCTGATCCTCGGGCTGGCCGGCCTGATCCGCCCGCTGCGCGTGAACGACAGCCTGGTCAAGCGCGAAATCCCGATCATGGTCGCCATCTCAGTATTCGTCTTTGTGGTCGCGCTGGACGGCAGCATCAGCCGCGTCGAAGGCGTGCTGCTGTTTTGCGGCTATCTGGTATTCACCTTCTTCCTATATCGCGCCGCCGCCAACGCCAAAAAGCGCGAGCACACGGAGGTGATTGATGAGGTTCAGGCGATTGAAGGCGACGTAAGAACGGTGCGCCGCGGCCGTGAGCTGCTCTTCACTGCGCTCAGTATCCTGATCCTGATCGTTGGGGCGCAGTTCACCGTCAACGGAGCCAGCGGCGTGGCGCGATCGCTGGGCATCAGCGACCTGATCATCGGTCTCACGCTGGTGGCGCTGGGCACGTCACTACCGGAGATCGCCACAGCCGTCGCCGCTACGCTGCGCAAGCACGACGATCTGGCGGCTGGCAACGCCGTCGGCTCGAACATCGCCAACCTGCTCGTCATCCTCGGCCTCACGGCCATCATCCTGCCCGTGCCGGTGCCAGCGAGCGTGCTGCGCGTCGATATGCCGGTGATGCTGGGGTTCGCCGTGATCATCCTGGTGCTCAGCCTGAACCGGCGGCTGCCGCGCTGGGCCGCGGCGCTGCTGCTGGCGGCCTATCTGGTGTTTGTGCTCGTCACGTTCGCGGGCTAAGGCGGCAGAGCAAACGAATCGAGGTCACTACCTGCCTGCCACAAGCCCTCACCCTTAATTCCTCTCCCTCAGGGCGAGGGAAATGAACCTAGGCCGTACACGGTTCACCCCTTCGCCCTGAGGTAGAAGGGGGCCGGGGGTTGAGGGCGGCACCACTTGCGCTACACTTCCGGTTGATTTTCGCACAGGAACCATGTACGTCGATGAACGACCCATCTGCCTTAATCGCTGCTGAACACGCCTGGACAGACGCCATGGCGGCGCATGACCTGACGGCGCTGGAACAGATCGTCGCCCCCGACTGCCGCCTGATCATCGGTGTGGCTGGCCGCCCGCTGCAAATCATGAGCCGCGAACGCTGGCTGAGCACGATTCATCTGTACCAGCCCGAAAGTATCATCTTTGACGATACGCACACCACCGTTGCGGGCGATATCGGCATCGTTACGCTGCTGTGGACGCAGAAGGCGAGTGTGAACGGCGTGGATCGCAGCGCCACGTTCTTCATTACGGACTTGTGGCGGCGCGAAGATGGCGTGTGGCGCGTGTTCGAGCGCCACTCCAGCCGCCCGGAAGCGCCCACCGCGTCGTCCGACGCGCTGCGCGACCTGAACAGCCAGACGTAGCCGGACCAAAAAACAGCGGGGGCGTCCAAAATCGGACGCCCCCGCTGCATTTTGTAGATTTCGCAGTCGCCTAGAACTGATTCCAGAGCGACTGGTTGTAGACCTCGTGGTGGAACTGAATCTCTGATCCCTTGATGCGCGTGCCCAGGATGGCCGGATTGCGCTCCGCGGTCGCCTGCTTGAGCGCGCCGTAGCGTTCCTTGACCATGCCGCCGAGCAGATCGGCGATGTAATCGCTGTTCTCAAAGTCGCGCAGCGCATCGTAGATGTTGTCCGGCAGGATCGCGCCTGGCTCGACCTTTGCCGTCGGCCCTTCGAGGCCGGTCTTGAGCAGGGTGAAAATCGCCAGATACGGGTTGGAATCGGGCGCAATCGAGCGCACTTCCACGCGGGCGGACTTCGAGTTGCCCAGCGGAATACGCACCATCGAGCCGCGGTCGACCGGCGACGACTTGATTTCGTTCGGGGCTTCCATGTGCGGGTCGAGGCGGCGGTACGCGTTGACGCTCGAATTCAGCACCAGGCAGGTGTCGCGCGCGCTGCTGAGAATACGATTGATATACTCCCAGCCGAACTTTGACAGCTTGTCCTGGCCCTTTTCGTCCCAGAACAGGTTGACGTCATCCTTCGAGATCGACATGTTGGTGTGCATGCCGCTGCCATTCACGCCGGTAAACGGCTTGGGCAGGAAGCTGGCCGTCTGACCGCGCAGATAAGCCACCTGGCGCGCGATCAACTTGTACAACTGCACCTGATCGGCGGCGATCGTCGCTTCGGTGTAGCTGTAGTTCAGTTCGAACTGTGCGGGCGCAACTTCAGGGTGATCCTTTTCGTTGGCAAAGCCCATCGCGCGCTGTACTTCGGCGAACTGGTCGATGAACGAGCGCAGCGGGTCGCCAGGCAGCGAGTGGTAGTAGCCGCCGGTCGAAACCGGCTCGAACTTTCGATTGGTGATGTAGCTTTGCTCGGCATGACGACCTTCGAGCAGGAAGCCCTCCACCTCGCTGGATACGCCGGTGGTGTAACCCTTGCCGGTGTACAGTTCTTCCGCATACTGCTTCAGGCGCGAACGTAGGTCGGCCACATAGGGCGTGCCGTCTTTCTCCTGCACCTCGCCAAACACCAGCACCTTGCCCGGCCCAAACACGTCGGCGGGCGCCCAGTAGAAGGCTGACCAGTCGATGCCCAGGCGCAGGTCGCTTTCGCTCTGGCGCGTGAAGCCGCGAATGGACGAGCCGTCAAACGTCAGATTGTCGGCCGACTTCAGCAGAAACTTCTTGTCGTAGTCGAGCATGTGCAGGCGGCCCTCCAGGTCGGAGAACAGCACCGTCACGGCCTTGATGCGCTTCTCGTTGGCGAGATAGCGGGTGCGCTCTTCCATCAACTGGTCAATGGAGGTGCGGGCCATGCGCTGGGCCTTGGCCTGCAAATTCAGATCTTCAAGCTCGTCGTAGGGGATTTCGAGGAAATCACGAAGCGGTGTGCCAGTCATGGAACGACCTCACTGCATAGGACAGAATCAGATCATCCCAGTCTACAGGCTCACGTCCAGCCTGTAATTGTGGAGACTCACCGAGTTCTTGTACGGATGCATTGGTTCATTGTGACAAGAACGCGGGGCGCGAACTTCAGCCAGCCGAAGGACGCGGTGCTGGAGCGAGTGGTATGCTAAGGCTAAACTTCACCCCCTGCCCCCTCTCCGAACACAGGCTGAGGAGAGGACATGTTTGGATGTGAGAGAAGATTTGCGCGGCCGAATTGTTTGTAGGGGCACGATGCATCGTGCCCCTACGAGGACATTTCTTCCTCACAAGTCACAGTTGCCAAAAAGGTGTCCTCTCCTCAGCCGAACACAGGCGAGGGGGAGACCTACGCGCATCATCGGCATTTTATCCCTTCGTCCTGAGGGAGAATGGTCGGGGGACGAGGGCTTGCAAGCAAAGGAGACTTCTCATGACTTCACCCAGTATGTTTGTGCCCGATCTGGCCGGGTTGCTTAACGATATCGCACCAGACAGCATCGTCAGCCGCACGTTCTATCAGGACGACCAGGTGAAAGCGATCCTGTTTGGTTTTGCGCCCGGGCAAGAACTAAGCGAACACACCGCCGCCGTGCCCGCCGCCATTCAGATCGTGCAGGGCGAAGCGACCGTTACGCTGGGCAGTGACACCTACGAAGCTGGTCCGGGCGCATGGGCGCATATGGACGCGCGCCTGCCGCACAGCATCGTCGCCAAAACGACGGTCGTCATGCTGCTGTGGATGTTCCAGCGCCAGCCCTGAACGGTGCGGGGGCTTTACGCTCCGTCAGCCGAACGACTCAGGAAGTCCAGCGTGCGCTCCCAAGCCAAATTCGCGGCGGGTTCGTCATATTCACCGGTACGGTCTGGTTCGAAGAACCAGTGCTGCGTGCCGCCGTAGCGATAGAACGTCACCGGGCGGCCGGCGCGACTTAGCGCGCCCTCCAATTCATCGACTTCGGACGCCGAAACGTACGGGTCATGTTCGGCGAAGTGGCCGAGATAGCTGGCCTGTGAATTACTGAATTCGTCGCCGCCGGTTCCGTAGAAGAGTACGACAGAGCGAATGTGTTCGGGGTGGGCGGCGGCGAGGTCGAGCGCATAGTACGCGCCCAGCGAGAAGGCCAGCACCGCCAGGTCGCCGGATGGGGCTGCACGCTCACTGAGAAAGGTGGCCGCTGCTGCGATTTCCGCCTTGGCCTGCAAGTAGTTGGCGTCCAGCGCCCCACCATAGGCCTCGGCATCGGCAATCGTGGTGGCGATCTTACCGTGATACAGGTCGGGAGCGAACGCCACAAAACCAGCATTGGCCAGCCGGTCGCAGATGGCCTTGATGGTGTCGTTGATCCCCCACCAGGCGTGCAGCACCAGCACGCCGCTGCCAGTGCCGGAAGGTGGAGCCGCAAGGTAGCCGTCAGGCTGCTGACCAGGCATTTTCGTCTCCTTCTAATTGACGGAACCGATTGAATCACCTAGGCGGAGCGCCAAGGCGGGTTTGACTGAACCCTCTGTGTCCACAGGGTCACTGCGGTTCAATCTCTTTGCTTGAAGTGTAGGCAGATCACAACACCGGGGCAAACAAAACGGGGATGAGCAAACGCCCATCCCCGCGTACCATCTATTCAGTTGTCTACGCGGCTGATCAGTCCTGAACGACTGGCAGTTCGGCCGCGATCCAGCCATTGATGCCGCCGGACAGGTTGCGCACGTTCTCGTAACCCATCGTACGCAGCATGGTCATCGCGATTCCGCCGCGGGTGCCCGCTGCACAATAGACCGCAATCGGGGCTTCCAGGTCTTCGGGAAGCTCATCGACGCGGCTCATCAGCTCGGCAATCGGAATGTTGACCGCGCCTTCGATATAACCGGGGTCGGCCCACTCTTCAACCGTGCGCACGTCGAGCAGCAGCTCTGGCGGGTCTTCGATCAGCGCCACCGAAAGGTCGGTCGGAGAAATGCCGCCGAAGCCCTGCGGAATGGTCGCCAACATGTATGAGACGGCCTGCAGCAGGTCGGGGTCAATATCTTCGGGCACGTCGCCAAGTTCGAATTCCACCGGTTCGTCGACGACAGGCAATTCTTCGCCCACCCAGGCGTCGAAGCCACCGGACAGCGTTTTGGCATTCTCGTAACCCAGCATCTGCAGGGCGGACATGGCCTGACCAGCGCGGAAACCACCCTTACATACCACCACAACCGTGGCGTCGAGGTCGGGCAGCGCGCCGATGTTCTCGCCCAGTTCGCGGATCGGAATGTGGATGGAGCCTTCGATAACGCCGCTCTCCTCAATTTCGCCCGGTTCACGGACGTCAAGGATGACGACATCGGGATTCTCGGCCAACAGCGCGACGAAATCATCAATCTTGATCGTGCCGAAACCCTGCGGCAGATTCTCGTTGTAGGCTTCCAGCGCCGGAATGACGACGTCAGCCAGCATTTCGGCGGTGGGCGCTTCCGGCGCTTCCACCGTATCCTGGGCCATCAGCACACTGCCGGTGAGCAGCAGCGCGAGCAGCGCCAAAAGCAATGCCACAAAACGTACAGACTTACGCATGATGCAGTTCTCCCTATCGATCTAAGCGAAGCTATCCACTTGCCTGCCCTGTTCAGGCAGTAAACGCCCGTCTAACTAGCGCGGTGCCTGGCGAACGATAATTTCCTCGTTGGCATCGCGCTCATCATCGGCCACGTCGCGGCGCGTAAGGAACACATCGCTGTTGCCGTGGCAGTTGCCGCATGATTCGGCCTGCGGGGCAACGCGCTGAATGTTGTGCGGCGTCGCATACACCCATGTGGGCCGTTCGTCGAAATTGGGAAGCAGGTCATCGCCATAGAAGCTGAACGAGTTGCGCGCAATTGGCACATGGCGCACGGGCACCCACGTGTAGGGGCGGTCTTCGGTCGGGTTCGGGTTCAGGCCGATGTTGAAATCCATGAAGTTGGCTTCGACCGAGAAGAACGGCACGCCGTCTTCCGTCTGTTCGACATGGCAATTGACGCAGTTGATGTACTGCGTGCTATGGCACGTCTGGCAGGCCAGCCCCTTGTCGGCATGCTCACGATGCTCGCGGATGTCGGAGTCTTCGCCAATCACATCGGCGTGGCACGATTCGCACGAGGGAGACTGCATGCCGTCGTAGCGGTATTCCGCACCCTCGGCGTCACCCATGCCGTGCATCTCGTCGCCGGTGTGGCAGTCGGTGCAGGCCATGCGTGCGCGGAAATGCACGTCACTGGGCACACCCTCGTGCGCGCCGTAGTATTCGTCTTTGATGCGACTGCCATGGCAGGCCGTGCAATTGCGGCTCATGGAAGGCGTGCCCACAAAATCGTGGCCGTCCAGCAGACCGCCGCCGACCGACGATGGCTGCGACACGTGGCAGTCGCCGCAGCTTGCGTGGCAGCTTGCGCAGTGATTCTCCTGCATCTCATCGAGCGCCGCGTAATGCTCGGGCGAACTGCGCGCCTGAAGCGCCACGTCATAGCCATCGAGCGTGTTGTGCAGGCTGGCGAAAGCAGGGTCGCCATTGTCAACGTGGCAGGTTCCGCAGGTGTCGGCGTCCTGCGCAACTTCCACGCGCAGGCCTTCATGCGCTTGCTCGAAGTCGTCGACGGCTGTGCCACCGTGGCAGTCGGTGCAGTTGATATACGAGTGAACGTCTTGCGAGTACTTGTCGGCGTCAATCCAGACGCGCTCCCATGGCTCCATTGGAGCCACGGATCCGCCTCAGCCAGGCCCCGAGGACAGCGCCTCGGGAGCTTCCTCTTCGACGGCCAATGCGGTCAGGCGGTCCTCATCGGTGTGGCAGTCCAAACAAGCCTGGTCGGTAAACGCCTCGCGCTCGGCCGCGGCCGGTTCGCCCACTACGGCGCTGGCCGTGCCAAATGCCATCACCACCAGGCCGGCGCTGATGAGCAGCCCGCCAGTAGCCAAAAACCCCGTTCGAAATGAAGCCAGCTTGTTCATCAGTGCCGCCTTCGCTGTTAATGAATGGCCGCAGTCTGTTTTCCGGCTGCGGTCAGCACCAATCTTAATTACATTCACAATATCGCATGCATGAGGATTGGTCAAGTGAGAGAATTCACAATTGTGCATAGCGCATAAGATGGGCGCAGCGGCGCGGAGTGCAAGAAGAGACTCCGAGGAAGTGCCGCCCCTGCAAATTCTCGTTTTCCCGTACGACGAATCCTTTGTGCTCTTCTAACGCGCCTGCGATTGAAGTCTGTCATTGCGCTAGTTACACTTCGTCACTCAGCCTCA
The DNA here is from genome assembly GCA_963841085.1 of uncultured Chloroflexia bacterium. GTDB lineage: Bacteria > Chloroflexota > Anaerolineae > Aggregatilineales > Phototrophicaceae > Flexifilum. The sequence continues at coordinate 217,382 of CAWJBF010000001.1, forward strand.
ATCGGTATTCCATACTGACCAATTCCACAAAAAACCGAGTGCATCCATGAATGACCGTATCTTTATTACCGGCGCGACCGGCAATGTCGGCGCCGAAGTCGTCAAGTTTTTCCCTGATCAAGCAAAGCTGCGCTGCGCGGCCATCAACGACGCCGACCGGCAGAAGCTGCCCGCCGAAATGGACTGCGTGCCATTCGATTTTCAGAACCCGGACACGTTCGCCGATGCCTTCCGCGATGTACGCGCCATGTTCCTTATGCGACCGCCGCACCTGGCCAATGTCGACCGTGACTTCGTGCCGGCCATCAACGCCGCAGTGGCGGCAGGCGTTGAGCATTTCGTTTTCCTGTCGATTGTGGGCGTCGAAAACGCCAAGTTCGTGCCGCACTACAAGATCGAACAGGCAGTGATTGCCAGCGGCGCGGCGTATACGTTCCTGCGCTGCAGCTTCTTCATGCAGAACCTGAACACGACCCATCGGGCCGAAATCCGCGATGACAGCGAAATCCGCCTGCCCGTGGGCAAGGCCAAGACCAGCTTCATCGATGTGCGCGATATTGGTGCGGTCGGCGCGAAAGTGTTGAGCGAGCCAACCAGCGAAAAGACTGCGCTCACACTCACCGGCTCTGAATCGCTCGACTACTATCAGGTGGCCGATATTCTGACCGAGGTGCTGGGACGCAAGATTACCTACACCCACCCTGACCCCGTCACCTTCGCCATCCGCCAGAAGAGCAGCGGCCGCGCGTGGGGCATGACGCTGGTGATGACGATGCTCTACGTGATGACGCGTAACGGCAGCGCCGATGTCGTCACCGACGACGTCGAGAAGGTACTGGGCCGCCCGCCTATCACTTTCCGCCAGTATGCCGAAGACACCAAAGCCGCGTGGATGCCGGCGTAAGCCCTCGGTCCTTCACCCCGTCTGATCTATAATGATCAGCACAGGGATCAAGGAGCGTGACATTATGGAAAGCAAGACTTTCAAAGTGCCCGCCATCGGCTGCGACGGCTGCACGAAAACCATCACTAATGAACTGAGCGCCATGCCCGGCGTCAAGTCGGTCGATGCTTCGGTCGATACCAAGCTGGTCACGGTGCAGTGGGAAGCGCCCGCGACGTGGGACAGCATCGAAGCTACGCTGACCGAAATCGAGTACCCGCCCGAAAAGGCGCTGATGCCGTAGAGGACAGTGCCGAGTACGAAGTGCTGAGTAGATGCGGAAGTTGAAAGTGTGCAGGCTGTCTATGGGGTGATGACCTCGCGACAGTACACGGTTAGTCAAGGAAAAACGCCCCCACCGGCACCTCGGCGAGGGCGTTTTGTTTGCGCCAAAATATGGACTGCTGATATTCAGGCGACCGGCGCGTACGCTTTCACCTGCTCAAACCAAGCCAGCGTATCGGCAATGGTTTCTTCAAGCGGGCGCGGCGCGTAGCCCAGTTCACGCGTGGCGCGTTCGTGGCTTACTTGCCCGCCGTGCTTGAGCGGGTAAATCATCGCCCGGTTGACGACTGCCGTTTTCCCTGTCAACCGAGCTTGCAGTGAAGCCAGCGGCAGGAACCATTCCACCTGCCGCATCGAAATCTGGCGGCTGGGCAGCGGTTCACCAGAAAGCCGCCGGATGATGCCCAGTATTTCGGCCAGCGTGGCATAACGGTTGCCGAGCAGATAGCTGCTTCCGACAGGCGCGCGCTCAGCCGCGGCAATGGCGCCCGCCGCCACATCGCGCACATCCACCCAATCCAAACCGCCATCGGTAACCGCCAGCGGTTGACCCTGCCGCAAGCGCAGCAGGACCTGATTTGAAGCGTGAAATGCGTAGTCGTTCGGGCCGAGTATACCGGTTGGATAGGCGATCACCGCATCCAGTCCGTCACGAATAGCTTCGAGAACGATGCGCTGGCCCAGCGCCTTCGATCTCGGGTAGGGGATCGGGAAATCCGGGCTGACCAGCGGCGTATCCTCTGTCAGCAACTCTCCCGCCGCCATATCCAGCGCTTCAATCGAACTGAAATGCACCAGCCGCTGTACGTGGTGCGCGTGGCACTGCTGCACGATCTGGCGCACGCCGTCCACATTCACCGCTTCAAGGCGCGGCCATTCGTCCATACGTATTGAGATATAAGCAGCGGTATGAAAGACAAGATCAACGCCCTCGAATGCCCCTGCCAGCGCCGCCGGATCGGCCAGATCGGCCTGGACGATCTCGACGGGAAGCGCACGCAGGGCGTCGGACGGCCGCAAATCAAGAGCGCGCACCGAATCGCCGCGCGCCAGCAGTTGCTGAACCAGCGTGAGTCCCAGATGTCCGGCTGCGCCCGTCACCAGTGTCGTCATAATATAACTCCAATGCTGAAAGTATTACATGAATTGTAACACGCAATCGCGTGATACCCGGAACCGCGCGAAAAGCGCCTATGCCATATACTTGGTGGAGATATTTTTCTCTTGATTGGAGATCAGTTCATGGATCGCATTCAAACGCTGCACCCCGAAGAAGGCAAGAAGGGCGTCAACATCGAGCGCGCCAAGTACGATGAGGTGCACGCCGCTATCCTTGATGCGCTTTCACAGGGTCCAATGGCGCTGACGACGCTGTTTGATAAAGTGTCGAAGCGCCTGCCCGCCGACTTCAAGGGGTCGCCCGGCTGGTACACCATGAGCGTCAAGCTGGATATGGAGGCGCGCGGCGAAATCGAGCGCGTGCCCAAAGTCAGCCCACAGGAACTGCGGCTGAAGCAGAATGATCAGCAATAGCGTCCCCTCGCCCTGAGCGAGCGCAGCAGGACTGAAGGCTATCAACAAGCCAGCGCCGCCGCGAGTTCGCCACGCACAAACGCATCCGCCTCGCGTGCCAGCGCCCGATCCAGCGCCGCCCGCGCCTCACTCCCGGCAATCCGCCCCAGCGCCCAGGCCGCGTGACCACGCACCAATGGACTGGCATCGTCCAGCAGCGCGGTCAGAGGGCGCACAGCCTCGTCGCTGCCCCAGTTTCCCGCTGCAATGCAGGCGTTGCGTACCAGCCGATCACGGCCCGTGCGCGCCAGCGGCGAACTGGAATAGCGCGCGCGAAATCCGGCCTCGTCCAGTGTCAGCAAATCCAGCAGCGGCGGGGCGATGCGGGCAGGTTCGGGCGCAAATGCAGGTTCGGTCGTTTCCGGCGCAAAGCGCTGAAACGGGCACACGTCCTGGCACACATCGCAGCCAAACACCCAGTTGCCTATCAGCGGACGCAACACGGGATCGATACTGCCCTTGTGCTCAATCGTCAGGTAGCTGATGCAGCGGCGCGCATCGAGTACATGCGGCGCAGGAAAGGCCGCGGTCGGGCAAGCCGTCAGGCAGCGCGTACAGCTTCCGCACATGGTGGCTTGTGGGAGCGGCGCATCATAATGCTCCAACTCCAGCGTCGTCAGGATTTCGCCCAAAAAGAACAGACTGCCGCGCCGGGGGTGAATGAGCATGGTGTTCTTACCGACGAACCCCAAGCCCGCTGCCTGCCCGTGCGACCGTTCCAGAATTGCGCCGGTATCGACGTAAGCGCGGTGCGCCCCGCCCAACTCCGCTTCCAGCCACGCGGCCAGCGCTTTCAACTTCGCCAGCAGCACGTCGTGGTAGTCCTGCCCCCACGCATAGGCCGCGATACGCCCGCGCGATGGATCTTCCAGCCATTCCTGCGGCACACTGCTTCGATAATCGAGCGCCACGACGATCAGAGACTGCACACCGGGCAGAATGACGTTCAAATCGCGGCGGCGCGCCACGCGGTCAGGCCGCGCCATGTAGCCCATCGTGCCGTACATGCCCGCCTCCACCCAACGCACATAGGCGTCGAGCGTGGGCGAAGGCACGGCGGAGGTCAGGCCGGCACGGTCAAAACCAAGTTCAGCGGCCCGAGCCTTGATTTCGTTTGCAGACAAGATACTCATGAGAAGGGATTAAACACACAGAACGCGATAGGCGCAAAGGTAGAACAAAGGGATTGAATCAATACAGGCTACACTCTTCGTGCCCTTTGCGGCCTTCGCGTTCTTTGCGTTGCCTTTTCGTTCCGCACGGGAGTTTCTCATGTCCCTCGACCCCAAACAGCATTCGCAGGCGCGTTTTGGCCGCTTCGCGCAAACCTATGTGCAGAGCGCCGGCCACGCCAAAGGCGCAGAACTCGATCGTCTGCTCGAACTGGCCGTCCCGCAGTCGGATTGGGTGGCGCTGGACATCGCCACCGGTGGCGGGCATACGGCGTTGAAACTTGCGCCGCACGTGAAGCTGTTGATCGCCAGCGACCTCACACCGCGTATGCTCGAAGCGGCGCGCGGCCATATCGCGCCACAGGCCGCCAACGTGGAATACTGCGGCGCCGACGCCGAAGCGCTGCCGTTCGCGGATGGCGCGTTCGACCTCGCCACCTGCCGCATCGCGCCGCACCATTTCCCTGATTTATTCCGCTTCATCATGGAATGCGCCCGCGTGCTCAAACCGGGCGGGCGGCTGGTGGTGCAGGATTTGACCGTGCCCGACGACGAACGCGCCGCCCGCTACGTCGACGCCTTCGAGCGCCTGCGCGACCCCAGCCACGGGCGCATGGCTGCGCCGTATGAATGGGAAGGCCTGTTTCTCGACGGCGGCCTGACAATTGAAGCGGTCGAAATCCACCGCCGCCCGGCCAATATGGAAGACTGGGCGCGCCAGCAAGATTGCTCGCCGGATGTCCTCGAACACCTTCACATCTTACTAGCCCAAGCGCCCGCCGCCGTCCGCGACTGGCTGGCTATCGAACACGCCGCCACCCCCGCCGCACAGTTCGACCATGTGTATGTGCTGATCGCAGGAACGAAGCAGCCGGACTGATGCATCCGCCGGACAAACTGCAACCCTGCACCCATTCGCGCGTATAACCGTTGTCAGGCGCAATCGAAATACGCACGAAGCTCGAAGGGGGAGTAGTGAAGGCCGCAGTCTATACACAGTACGGTTCGCCTGATGTGCTGCATGTGCAAGACGTGCCGACGCCTGTTGCTGGCGACGGCGAAGTGCTGGTACGCATTCGCGCTGCCTCCGTCAATTCCTATGACTGGGACTTGCTGACCGGGGCATTTTTGAACCGCCTCGAAGCGCCCCGCAAGCCCAAATATCCCATCCTCGGCTCAGACATTGCCGGGCAGGTCGAAGCCGTCGGGCCAAACGCGACGCGCTTTCAGCCGAGCGACGAGGTTTTCGGTGACTTGACCGAACGCGGCTTAGGCGCATTCGCTGAGTATGCCGCCGTTCCAGAAACCATGCTGGTGCGCAAACCTGCCGAAATGTCTTTCGAACAGGCGGCGGCCCTGCCGCAAGCCGGTTCGCTGGCGCTGCGCAGTCTCCAGCAGGCGAAAGATCTGGATGGCAGCCATAAAGTGCTTATCAATGGCGCGGGCGGCGGCGTAGGCACGTTCGCGCTGCAGATGGCGCATGCGTTGGGTGCAGAAGTAACGTGTGTGGACAGTCATGCCAAGCTGGCCATGCTGCGCGGGCTCGGCGCTACCCACGTCCTTGATTACAGACAGGAGGACTTCACGCGCACGGGCCAGCGCTACGACCTGATCCTCGATGTGGTGGCGCGGCGGTCGGTTATTGCATACCAGCGGACGCTCAATCCTGGTGGGAAGCTGGTCATGGTCGGCGGAGCGACATCCACTATCCTGCAGGTGGTGACGCTGGGCACACTGCTTTCGATGATCGGCGACAAGGCGCTGCGCCTGCTGTTGTGGACGCCGGACACGCGCGATCTGACTGCGCTGATTGAGCTGTTCGAGGCCGGAACCATCGTGCCCGTCATCGACTCGTGCTACCCACTCAGTGAAATCAGCGCAGCACTGCAACAGCTCGGTGAAGGCCGCGCCCTCGGAAAGGTGGTGATTACGGTCTGAGTTGGTTCGCGTCACTTTGAAGCCGCTACCGGAGGATAGGCATGAAAGCTGTTGTTCGCACCGAGTATGGATCACCTGATGTTCTGCATGTGCAGGAAGTTGCGCAACCCGCCCCCAAGAGTGGTGAGGTTTTGGTTCGCATTCATGCTTCGTCGGTCAATGCGTTCGACTGGCGATTACTGGAAGGAAAGCCATTCCTCGCTCGTATGTCAGAGGGTCTGAACAGTCCGAAGCATGCTATTCTCGGCGCAGATATCGCCGGGCGTGTGGAGGCTGTGGGGTCGAATGTGCAGGGCATCAGGCCCGGCGACGCGGTGTTCGGGGATGTGGGAGAGGCCGGGTGCGGTGGATTTGCGGAGTACGTCGCAGCACCGGCCAGCCATCTCGCATCAATGCCTGATGGCCTGTCGTTCGAAGAAGCAGCGGCGCTGCCAATGGCTGGTACGACCGCGCTGCAATCGCTGCGCGACGCAGGAAAGCTTCAGCCCGGGCAAAAGGTGCTCATTCACGGCGCAGCAGGCGGCGTTGGCACGTTTGCAGTGCAGATTGCCAAACTGCTCGGCGCCGAAGTGACGGCCCTGTGCAGCACTGGCAAACTGGATCTGATGCGCTCGCTGGGCGCTGATTATGTCGTGGACTACACCCGCGAGGACTTTGCCCAGCAGCCCGCGCGGTATGACCTCATCCTCGGGGTGAATGGCAACCGTTCGCTGCGCGATTTCCGGCGCGCGCTCGTTCCCGGCGGCACTTACGCCATGGCCGGAGGCGGCGATCGCCAGATATTCGAGGCTGTGTTGCTGGGGGCGGTCACATCCTTGTTCCGCAGCACGCATGTACGCGTTTGCTCAACCTCACCTACCCGAACGGATCTGGAGTATCTGGCCGCTCTCACAATTCAGCGAAAGATCACACCCGTGATAGACCAAACCTACCCGCTGGAACAAACCGCGGAAGCCATCCGTTACGTCGAGGCCGGTCACGCGCGCGGTAAAGTCGTCATCACCTGCAGCGCAGCTTAAAGCGTGATTGAACCGCCAAGTCGCCAAGGTCGCAAAGAAGAACGCCAAGGGAAAATCCTCTTGGCGTTCCTGGTGAATTGGCAGTTCAGATACTCAGCACTGTCCTTACTATGGGGCGACGAGCGTCGCTTCGGGCGTCTGGCTCGGGCCGGGGCTGGGCGTGAATGTGGGCGTGAAGCTGGCAGCCAGCAGCGTGGCCGTCGCCTGCATATCAGCCTGCTGTTCGCTTAGCACCACATCGCCCAGCCAGCGCACGACCGTCACCCACGACCGGCCGGGTTCCAGCTTGATCGGGATATTGTTGCCGTAGTAGAGATCGAGCGCGGTGCCCTCTTCAAGGTTGGCGCGCCGCCAGTAGCCCTGATAGTAGACGCCGTCGCGCAGCACGTAGGCGCGGCCGGTGTCCCACAGGTTGATCTGCTGGCTGGCGGAACTGCTCTCCACCTCGAACAGGTCGGGGCGCTCTTCGTGCGGCACTTCAATGATGATCACATTGTCGGCCCAAACCTGCTCACCGTCGGCGCGATCGTAGTGCGGCAGGCCGTCGGTGTAGCGCACATAGCGCGTGGTTTCGGGGTCGTACTGCCAGCGCGCATCGGTCTGGCCGTACCAGTCAATGTAGGCGTCGGTGGCCGGAATCCCATTGGGGTCGGGCGTTTCATCAAAGGCGAAGCCACGCGCGCGCCGACCAGTATTGACGCCGCGCGCCGTCGCCCGATCCCAGATCATGGCGGTGTTGGCGTACAGCGTATGTTCGAAAGCCAGCCCTTCATTGGGGAAGCGGCAGAAACCGGCCTCGCGGCAGTTGTCGCCAATCGACGGCGTGATGATCTGGCGCGACCACGGCTGATGCAGCAGCAAGTCCTGCACCGGCGCGCTCGCCCCGGAATAGGCCAGCAGCGCCTGGTACATCGGCGCGAGTTCGAGGTCCATCAGGCGGCCGCTACGTACTGGCCCCACATGAGTCGGCGTGTTGCTGCGGAAGATGGCCGCGAGGCGCGTGACGCCACCCTCGACCTCGTACTCATACACGACATCGGCCTGATTGATGCCGCTCTGCGGGCGCACAATCGGCGGATAGTTCGAAATCTTGACGATCAGGTTGCGCCGATCCATCGCTTCCTGATTCGGGAACGGCAGGCCCGTGAGCGTATTGATGCCCTCGGGGTAATACGACGGCCCGATGGGGGTGATCGTCGGTGACGGCGTCAGAGTCGGTGATGGCGTCACCGTGGGCGAAGGCGTCACCGTCGGTGTGGCCGAAGGGGTTTCCGTCGGCGTTGGCGTCAGCGTAAAAGTGGGTGTCAGGCTCGGCGTGAGCGTCGCGTCCGGCGTATTGGTGCCAAAGAACTGCGGCGTATTGGTTACGAACGGGTCGTTTTGCCCCTGCACACTGCCCGCACCCAGCGCGAACAACAGCGCGAGGCTGGCGGCGGCCGCAGCGGCGGCGGTGAGCTGCTTGTGCATACGGTCAATTCTCTCCCTGTCAACACAGGCTGAAGAGTATACGGGCGGGCGGCGGCTTTGGGCAGGGCGGGATAGGCAGGCGGCGGGCAGGCGTTGGATTTGGAGGCCAGGCCAATGACCTCAATTCACAGTCCGCTGGCGGACACGACGCCGCACCGCGGCACAGGAACTGCCTACGCGACCAATCAATAATCCAGACGTTGCGTCGCCGCATCAGTCGTTTACAATGACGCACGATCCACCGCCCATGTAATGGAAATGCCCATGACTGCCCCCCTGCGCCTGCTGATTGCCTATGCCCACCCCGACGACGAGAGCTTCGGCCTAGGCGCGATGATCGCCGCCTATGTGGCACGCGGCGTCGAAGTCACGCTCATCTGCGCCACCAACGGCGAGCGCGGTGCGGTTAAACCGGAGTTCATGGAAGGCTATGCCTCGGTCAAGGAACTGCGCCTGGCCGAACTCGATAACGCCGTAAAGGTGCTTGGCCTGCAGCGGCTGGTGCTGCTCGATTACAAGGACAGCGGCATGATGGGGTCGGAAACGTCCAATGATCCGGACTGCCTGTGGCAAGCACCGCAGGATGAAGTCACGCGCCGTGTAGTCGAAGTGCTGCGCGATGTGCGGCCGCAAGTGGTGGTCACCTTCAACAAGTACGGTGGCTACGGCCACCCTGATCATATTGCCATTCAGCGCGCCGCCACCGATGCCTTCTTTTTGGCGGGTGATGAAAACTATGACACCGGCCAGCCGCCCTACGCACCGCAAAAGCTCTACTACTCCGGCATCAACCAGCTCACCATTCGCGCTGGCATCTGGATTACGCGTTTGCGCGGGCAGAACCCACGCCAGCTCGGGCGCAACAAGGACATCGACATCGTCAAGATTCTTGACAATACCGATCCGATCCATACGACGGTGGAAATTGGCCAATATCTCGATGTGGGCGATGCGGCCAGCGCCTGCCATGCCAGCCAGTTGGGCGGCGGCTTCGTGCGGATTCCCAAATCCGTGCGCCGCCGGGTGCAGCGCCGCCAGGGCTTCACCCGTGTCTATCCCAAGCCAACGGCTGACCGCATTGACGAACGCGATCTGTTCGTCGGTGTCACGCCCAATGCGATACTGAGTATCGCGGCGGACTGACGAACCGTGAGCGCCCCCCCGCCGCTTGATGACGACCGCGCCGCGCGCATTGAGCGGCTGATGGACGCCATCGATCTCGTCAAGGACGAACACCGCGATGAGGCGCGCATAGCGCTGCACGACCTCATCCGCGAAGACCCGGACTTTCAAGATGCATGGCTATGGATGAGCGTGGCCGTCGACTCACTCGATCAGGCGTCGATTTGCCTCGATAACGTGCTGCGCATCAACCCTAAAAACGCCGCCGCCGCCAGCGCGCTCTACCGTATTCGCATTCCTGAATTGGCCATGGAACGGCGGCGCACCCGCCTACGCATGGCCCGCGATTTGTCGGCCAGCCTACTGTGGCTGACGATCATGGCCTCCTTGTGCGGCGCGCTGGCCAGCTTCAGCGCCGCGGCCGGCGGGCTACTGCCGGGAATGCGGTAGGCGGATCAACTTCGCGCGCGGAGAGGGGGAGAGGGCGAAGTTCTGGGTGCGGGTTTACTATGGCCCCACCGGTGCGTATTGCCGTGCCGCAATCGCCTGCCCGTCCGGGCCTTGCACCCAGGCGATGAAGGCGCGGTAATCAAGGTCGAGCGGTTCACTGCCGTCCGGCTCGCGCAGGCCGATGACATACATGAAGCTGCGCAGCGGGTAGCTGTCATCCGCCAGCGCCGCCGGGCCGGGCGCGGCTCCATCCACAGTTAACGCGCGCACAGTGATATCCAGCAGCGCGGTGGACAGATAACCAATCGCGGACGGGTCGCGGGCGATGCTCTGGCGCATGGCCGCGCTGGACGGCGCGATGCGCGCCAGCGGCGCAGTTGGCCGGTCGCCCATCACCAGGCGCTCAAACTCGGCGCGTGTGCCCGATCCATCTTCACGGGTGAAGACCGTGATCGGCATATCAGCGCCACCAAGCTCGCTCCAGTTCTGCACGTCGGCTTCATAAATGGCGCGCAACTGCGCCGTGGTCAATTCCCTGATCGGGTTGTTCGGGTGCACAATCACAGCAACGCCATCGCGCGCAACCGGCGCAGCCCACAGGGGAACAGATTGCGCGTCATCCGGCGGCAGATAGGTGCTCAGAAAGTACGACACATCACCAGCCACCAGCCGCGCCAGCATCTCCTGATAACTGCCACTTTCAATCTCGAAAACAATGTCGCGGTTCAAAGTGCTGTAGGTCTGCGTCAAGTCTTCCAGCAGCGGCAGCGACGCACTGGTGGCGTACAGGCGCAGCGCGCGCGACTCCAGCGTGGGGGTCGCGGAAGGCGACACCCGTGTGCTGCAACTCACCAGCGTGAAGGCAACGACGATCAGGGCGCGACTGGCCCTCCGCCTGCGACGCTGACTGCGCGCAGTGGGCCGGGACAGCAGCGAACCAGCGATGAGCGATTTAGCCAAGGGCGGCTCGTTCCTCAGGCGGTTTGAAGGTAGCGCGAGAGAAACGCCTGCGCGTACTGTTCAAGCGTATCATCCAGAATTGCGCGGCGAATCGCCTCCATGTGGCGGATCAGGAAGCGCAGATTGTGCAGGCTCAGCAGCGTATGCGCCAATAATTCCCCTGCCTTCACCAGATGGCGCAGGTAAGCACGGGTGAAGTGCTGGCAGGTGTAGCAGTCGCAGGCTTCATCAATCGGGCGTTCGTCACGGGCATGCAGCGCACGGCCAATGTTCATCTGTCCGTCGGGCGTGAACACCGCACCGTGGCGGGCCAGCCGCGTGGGCAGTACGCAGTCGAACAGGTCAACGCCACGCAGAACGCCCTGCACCAGATCATCCGGCGCGCCGACGCCCATCAGATAGCGCGGCTTGCTGTCGGGCAGCATCGGCACGCATTCATCGAGCGCGGCGTACATTTCCGGCTTGCTTTCGCCCACGGCCAGCCCGCCTACCGCGTAACCCGGGAAATCCAGTTCGCGCAGGAAGGCGCTGGAGTTGGCGCGCAGATCGGGGAAAATGCCGCCCTGCTGAATGCCGAACAAGGCCTGCTGGCTGTCATCGGCGTGGGCTGCGCGGCAGCGGGCCGCCCAGCTTTTAGTGCGCGCAACCGCCGCTTCGACCACCGACCGGTCAGTTGGCGGCGGACACTGATCGAAGCACATGATGATGTCTGCGCCCAGATTTTCCTGAATCGCCATCGACGACTCGGGCGTGAGACGGTGTTTGCTGCCATCAATGTGACTGCGGAACGTCACGCCGTCGGCATCGATGCGGCTGATTTTTGCGAGGCTGAACACCTGAAAGCCGCCAGAATCCGTCAGCATCGGGCCGGGCCACTGCATAAATTCATGCAGCCCGCCCATTTCGGCCACGAGATCATCGCCGGGGCGCAGGTGCAGGTGGTAGGTGTTGGCAAGCACCAACGACGCGCCGGTCTCTGCCAGATCGCGCGGGGTGACTGCCTTCACGGTCGCTTGCGTGCCCACAGGGGCAAACACCGGCGTCGGGATATCCCCATGCGGGGTATGAATGACACCGGCGCGCGCGCGACCGCGCATTTTGACAACCTTATAATTGAGTGCCATAGTTGTCGAAGCTTCCGAGCGAACGCATTATAGCAGTTTCCGCACAAGGTTCACGCACCCCGCAGGGCACCGCCCGATGATTAGTCTTTACGACCTGCTCGAAGCCGCCAATGGACAACTCTTTGGCGAACCAAAAGCCCACCTTTTCAGCGAGTTTGCGCTCGCGCCGGCCGATGCAGCCGAGTCCAGCCTGTATGTGGTGCTTTCTGCCGACGTGCGCGGCATGGATGCAGCTCTGCGCGAAGCCGTCGCGCGCGGCGCATCGGGTCTGCTCGCTTCCCGCCCACCCGACATCGACATCGACGGCCTGACCGTTATTCTCGTCAAGAATCCGGCCACGGCCATGCTGCAGTGGTCCAGCCATGTGCTGGGCCGTCTGGGCCTGCCCGTCATCGCCGTCGCCGGCGTTTCGGGCCGCGACATTACCCTGCACGCGCTTCGGCAGGTACTGGCAGGGCGCAGTCAGGTGCTGGTCTCTCCGCCGGACGCCGCTGGCCGCCTTGCGATCCCTTTGACACTTTCACGCCTCACGCCCGAGCATCAGGCCGTGGCGCTGTCGGTCGAGGTCACGCGGCCGGGCGAACTGGCCGAGGCCGCCGGCGCGCTGCGCCCGCGTATGGCCGTGCTCACCAGCGCCGGACTGGCCGCGCTTGGCCAGTTCGATGGCCCCAAACATCTGGCGGCGGAAATGGGGCTGCTGCTCGATTATCTGCACGATGACGGGCTGGCGATCCTCAACTACGACGACGACCTGATTCGAGCGCTCGCGCAGCGCGGGCATGGCCACACGCTCACGATCAGCACGGCCGGCCAGTTTGGCGCCGATGTGATGGCTCAGAACACCGTGCTTGGCCCTACGCGTACCGGCTTCGACCTGCGCTATTTCGATCAGAAGATCGTGGGGCGCTGGACGCCGCTGCTGGGCCGCGAGCAGTTGTTCGCGGCGTTGGCCGCGCTCACGATTGGCGAGGCCTTCAACGTGCCGCTGGCAGATGGCTTACGCGCGCTGACGGAGATCGCACCGCTTCCCGGTCGTATGCAGCCGCTGGCCGGCGTGGATGGCGCGCTGCTGATTGACGATTCGTGGGACGCCGAGCCGCAGTCCACGTTGGCGGCGCTCGACTGGCTCGCGGAAGCGACGGAAAGCGCCGCGCGGTCGGTGTTCGTGTTTGCCGATATGGACGGATTGGCCGGCAGCAGCGCGCGCGAACACCGGCTGATCGGCCAGCGCGCCAGCGGCGTGGCGCACACGCTGGTCACGCTGGGCCCCAATGCAGCCCAGGCCGGGCGCGCCGCCCTCGACAGCGGCATGGATACGGGGCAGGTCGCCATCGCCTACAGCCCGGCCGACGCGATTGCTGCGCTGCGCAACGGCATCGGCTTGTCTGAACGCGATCTGGTGCTGATCAAGGGCGGAGCGGGCGCGCGCCTGGAACGGGTGACACAGGCGCTGCTCGCTTCTCCGGCCGATGCGGCGCTGCTGCCGCGCGCTGCCGGGGCGCAGACGCAGGCCGCCGAACAGACGCTGCACCAGTCGTGGGTCGAAATCGACCTCGACGCGCTGGCAGGCAATGTGGCTGGCATCAAGGAGATCATCGGCCCGGATGTCACCCTATTCGCCGTCGTCAAGGCTGATGCATACGGTCACGGCGCAATCGCGGTGGCACGCACGGCGCTGCAGAACGGAGCCGGGTGTTTGGCCGTCGCCAATCTGGCCGAGGCGCTGGCGCTGCGCGACGCCGGCATTGCCGCGCCGATCCTGATGATGAGCACCCTGCCCGCCCCAGCAGTCCGCGAAGCCATCCGCCACGAATTGACGGCCACCATCTACGACCTGGAACAGGCGCTGGCGTTCGACCACGCGGCCCGCGATGAGGGCGGCCGCCTGCGCGCCCATGTGATGATCGATACGGGCATGGGGCGGCTCGGCGTGCTGGCCAGTGAAGCCGTCGCGTTTTTCCGCCAGCTCATGCGCCTGCCCAATCTGGACATTGAAGGCATCTACACCCACTTCTCGCGCGCCGATGACGACCCCGGCTATACGGCAGCGCAGGTGCGCGTCTTCAAGGATGTGCTTGTGCCGCTGCGCGCGGGTGGCTTCCAGTTCCGCTACGTTCACGCGGCCAACAGCGCTGGAACGCTGGCCTCCGCCGCCAACCACTTCAACGCAGTGCGCGTAGGCATTGCGCTCTACGGCCTGTCACCGTCCGAACAGGTGCGCGTGCCCGAGTCGTTCCGGCCAGTGATGAGCTGGAAAACACAAATCGCACAGGTGCAAACCCTGCCCGCCGGCCACGCCGTCGGTTATGGCAACACCTACATCACCTCTGGCCCGGAACGCGTTGCCGTGCTGCCAGTGGGCTACGCCGACGGCCTGCGCCGCGCGCCGCATCATCAGGGCGAGGTGCTGGTGCGCGGCCAGTTAGCGCCCATCATCGGCCGCGTGAGCATGGAAAAGACCGTCATCAGCGTCGATCACATCCCCGAGGCGCAGATGGGCGATGAGGTCGTGCTGCTGGGTGAACAGGGCGGCCGCATCCTCAGCGCCGACGCCATCGCCGAGCGCTGGGGCACGATCAGCTACGAGGTCGTGTGCAGCGTGCTGGCAAGAGTGCCGCGCTAACTTCACCCCCCAAACTCCCTCTCTGAACACAGGAGAGGGGGAGCAAACGGCGCTATGTGCTGACTCCCCTCTTCCGCGCGCGGAGAGTGGCCGGGGGTGAGGTTGACGAAATTCCCTCTAACTCGCACTGTCCGCAAACATGATCGAACTCGATGGTGGCGCGCATGTCGGCGGCGGGCGTATCGGGCGAGAAGATCGCGCGCAGGTTGCCCTCGCGGTCGATCAGATAACTGGAAACTGTGTGATCGACCAGATAGGTCGGCACATCGCTGCCGCTGTGGCCGGGCATATTCATGCCTGCCATGCTGTCGGTCGCTTCGGCTGTCGCCTCACCCATATTCATGCCCATGTCCATCGTCGACGGCTCGGTGGCCTCGGCTTGTGTGCCCGTATTGACGACCAGCCCAAACGTGGGGCCGAGTGCGACCACAGCCGTCTCATCGGCCACCAGCCCGATAAACGCGGGGTCGAACTGCGCCAGATACTCCGCCATCACTTCGGGCGAATCCCGCTGCGGATCGATGCTGATCATCACAAAGGCCATATCATCAGCGGCATCGCCCAGCCCCTGCTTCACCTGCACCCACTTGGCCATCGTCGTCGGGCAAAAGTCGGGGCAGTGGGTATAGCCGAAATACAACAGCATGTACTGGCCCTGAAAATCGCTCAGTGACATTGCGCCGCCTGTAGAGGCGGCCAGCGTGACATCCGGCACGGGGACGCCCGGCTCGACCGGCGTGATGCCGCCCGCGCCCACATTAGGCGTATTCGTCAAGCGTGGGGCCGGTGCCTGCGTGGGCGTGCTACCCTGCCCCGCGCCCACCACCAGCACCAGCGCCACCAAGGCGAGGCCAAGTGCCAATAAGCCGATCAACACCGCCCGCGCCGTCTTCTGTGATCCGCCGGAGTCACTCATGGGTGCGCCTTTCACCATTCAGCCGAGGTTGGATTGTGAAAATGGTAGCATAAGCGGCGGCTACTTCTCAATGCACAAGCGCATTATGCGCGTTATACTGACGCGCCACGCACAAAATTGTCAGGGAGCGAGGCGGCCATGCGTACCTATCAGACACTCGATCGGGCCGAGATCGACGCCGACCGCGGCATCTTGATGCTCACGTCATCTACCCGTGGCGAACTTAGCACGAGCGTGGCGATGCGCCGGGAGGGCGACTATCTGGCGATATCATTCTCGCGCGGCGCGCTGGAACTGGCACTGCGCCTGAAAACCGCCGACGTGACGCGCACCCTCAGCATCCTGCAGCCCGTTGACGGCCTGCAAACGCCGCGCCAGATCGGTACCGGCCAGGCCTTTTTGCAGGTGGGGCTGCAAACCAACGGCGTGCTGCTGCTGCGCCCCGTACTGGTAGCGGACGCAGGCGGCCTGCTGGCGCTCAACCTGTCAGTCGAACACGCGGCGCGCCGTTCGCTGCTGGGCTGGCTGGAACTGCCGGTGAATTAGCAAGAGAAGTTGAAAGTTGAAAGAGCGCATTGCCTGCCGCGACTGAGTCTGAGAGGCGGCTGAGCGTCTCGCCTCCTTCCGATAACGAATAGGCGTACAAAAAGCGGGGGTGCACATTGGCATCCCCGCCTTAGTTTCATAGCATTCATCGTTTGAATTACGACGTGATGATAAGTTCCGTATCGGTCACTTCCACCGCCGAGACCTGCCGGGGTACCCGGAAATCGTCTGCCCAGTCGAGCCAGCCCACCGTCACCTTGGCGTCGA
This sequence comes from uncultured Chloroflexia bacterium, assembly GCA_963841085.1. Lineage (GTDB taxonomy): Bacteria > Chloroflexota > Anaerolineae > Aggregatilineales > Phototrophicaceae > Flexifilum. The sequence continues at coordinate 233,786 of CAWJBF010000001.1, forward strand.
TCAGGCGTGTCAGCCTGTCTGAGGCCGGTTCCCCGTTGGCCGTCACGCTTTCCGTCGTCCATGTCAGGCGGCCGCGTGAGTTGATTTCCGGTACAAGCACCACCTCGACCGCATACTGCGTGCGGCTCGACTGGCCGCGCAAGCGCAGGTCCAGATCTGCGGTGAGGACGATCTGGCCGGGCTGCAGATCGGCTTCGGCATTACGCACCTCGCGGTCGAAGGCGAACTCCCAACGCAGCGTACGATTGATTTGGTCTTGGGAAATGATCATGACCTGCTGGGCGCTGACTATCAGCACCTGCGTGATGGACAGCACGACCACGAGCATCAGAAACAGAACACGAGATCTTTTCACAATATGGACCCGTTATGCGTTCAATAGTTAGAGTTTAGATAGTCTTGCCCGGCGGGTCAACCGCAGCCTCTAGGGGGCCACCGGGCTGGAGCACGACATCGAAAGCGGGATGCACGTTGGCATCCCCGCTTTTGTTTAGTAGTTGGCCGCCTCAGTGGGCGCTGTTGCGCGCCCCTGAGGCGATGAGTGAAGCTGGTGTTACTGAAATCAAATCGGTTTCGCTATGAACCGTAAACTTGCCTTGCTTCTAACTTCATTATCCGACACACCGTCATCAAATGTGCCTTACAGACAAACGAATCGTGTGAATTCGCGCGCGATCACACCCCCGTTGCACGTTCATCCGGTCGCGGCTATACTGCACGCAGTTGACGAATCTGCGCGGAGAGCGCCGCCTCATTTCCGGGGTGGACGCCGAAGGGGCAAGCCCCCCGTTTGCTGGACGGTGGGCGAAACTCTCAGGCTCAAGGGACGCGCAGGATCGGCCAGCTCTGAACGTCGCCCGATTCACTACGGCACCGACAGAGCGCACAGCGATGGCTGTGCGCTCTTTTTATTGAGTGGAAAAGAAGTAGAAAGTTAAGAGAAAAAGGCTGCAATACCGTCTCCGTGGACTTTACAGAACCAAACGCTCTACAACTTTTTGCTTTGTACTGTGTACTTTCTACTCGTCCTCAAAGGAGATGACACATGGCAGGCTGGAAAACACCCGACGATCTGAAATACGCCCGTACCGACGAGTGGCTGAAGCTTGAAGGCGAAAGCGCCACGCTTGGTTTGTCTGACTACGCGCAGGACACCCTCAACGACATCGTGTTCGTCGAACTACCCAAGGTGGGCGCTGAAGTGACCGCCGGCGAGGCCTTCGGCGTCGTCGAGTCCGTCAAGGCTGCCAGCGACTTGATTTCGCCGGTGAGCGGCACGGTCACGGCGATCAACACCGCGCTCGAGTCGTCGCCCGAGCAAATCAATGCCGACCCGTACACGAACTGGATCATCAAGCTGCAAGTGACAGATGCCTCGGGCGCGGATGCACTCATGGACGCGACCGCTTACGCCGCCTATTGCGACGGCCGCTAACGCGCTCATGACCCCGTCGCCGTCTGCTGCGCCGATGAGCTTCGGGCGCACGACGCTGCATTTCCTCAAGTGGGCCGCGCCGCTTGCGCTGCTCTATTTTGCGGCATGCGTCCTCGCCGGGGCGCTGGGCTTCATCGCCTTCGAGAATGCCTCGACGGCGTTCCCGGACCCCGCCTATGGCGTCGGCGCGGGATACACCGTGGGCGATGGCGCAGGCTACGGGGCATTCTTTGGGGTAGCGAGCGGCCTGCCCGTGTTTCTGGCGCTGTGGCTGGGTAACACGCTGATGGCGGTGTTGTTTCGCAAGGAGTCGCAGTCCGGCTGGGTGCGCTGGGTTTTCTGGGGCTTCGGGCTGGTGGCCGGGCTGATGCCGTTGTTGGCCTTCCTCAGCAGTGGCCTCACCTTCACCAGCACGCGCAGCAATGCCGATCTGGCCGCGCTCGATGCCGAACGCCAGGCCCGCGCCCTCGCGCTGGCGGGCGCAGGTCAAAGCGCGACCATCATTTTTGCAGTCACCCTGTTTGGCATGGCGCTGTTCGCCTCGTGGTGGAACTGGCGAGCGGCTGGCGCGTGGCAGAAGAAGAAAAGAAGTTAAAAGTTGAAGGCTGAAGGTTGAAAGCCGGGGAATTTCGACGATGCGATATTTTCCAATCTGGCGGACTTTCAAGCCCCGTTCACGGGGCGCACCTTTTGCTTCAGGCGCAGCTTCGGACTTTTAACTTTCAACCTTCAACTTTTAGCTGAGAAAAGGACACCTTATGAGCTACCTTCCCCACACCGACGCTGAACGCCAGCAAATGCTGGACGCCATTGGCGCGCCCACGATCGAAGACCTGTTCGAGGCCGCCCCGTCTGCGCATCGCTTCCCACCACTCAAATTACCCGAGGCCATGAGCGAACTGGAAGTGATGGCCGAAATGCAGGCGCTGGCCGAGGCCAACGAGCACGGCGGCGATTTCGCCATCTTCCGGGGCGCGGGCGCGTATCATCATTTCATCCCGTCCGCCGTCGACCACATGCTGCGGCGCGGCGAGTTCTTCACCGCCTACACGCCCTATCAGCCTGAAGTAAGCCAGGGCACGCTGCAGGCGATTTTCGAGTACCAGAGCATGATGGCCGCGCTGACGGGCATGGACGCCGCCAACGCCAGCCACTACGACGGCGCGACCAGCCTGGCCGAGTCTGTCACAGTGGCGCTGGATGTGACGCGGCGCAAGCGCACGAAGATCGTCCTCAGCCCGGGCATTCACCCGCATTACCGCGCCGTCGTGCGCACTTATCACCAGTGGGGCGGCCTGAATATCACTGGCGATGACCGGCCGCGCTCGACAGCTGAAATAGCCGAAATGGTCGAAGAGGACACGGCGATGGTGGCCGTCGCCTATCCCAATTACTTCGGTCAGATCGAGGATATTCCGGCCCTGGCGGCCAAAGCGCATGAAGTGGGCGCGCTGCTGGTGGTCGTGGCTAACCCGCTGGCGCTGGCGCTGCTCAAGTCACCGGGCGAATTGGGCGCGGATATGGTCGTCGGCGAAGGCCAGCCGCTGGGCATTCCACTCAGCTACGGCGGGCCGTATTTGGGCTACTTCGCTGTCCGCAGCGAGTATGTGCGCCGTATCGCCGGCCGCATCGTCGGTGAAACGCTCGACAAGGAAGGCCGCCGCGCGTATGTGATGACGCTGCGCCCGCGCGAGCAGGATATCCGCCGCGATAAGGCCAGCAGCAACATCTGCACCAATCAGGGCCTGATGGCGCTGGCCGCCACCGTGTATCTGTCGCTGGTAGGCAAGCATGGGCTGAAACAGGCCGCGACGCTGTGTTATCACCGCGCGCACTATGCCGCCGACCAGATCGCAGCCCTGCCCGGCTTCGAGGTGCAGCGCAGCCTGCCGTTCTTCCACGAGTTCGTGGTCAAGTGCCCACGACCGGTGAGCGACATTAACAAGGCCCTGATCGAGCGCGGCATCATCGGCGGCGCCGATTTGGGCGCAGACTACCCGAGTCTCGAAGGCCACATGCTGCTGTGCGTGACCGAAATGAACAATCGCGCGGAAATCGACCTGCTGGTCGCGGCGCTCAAGGAGATCACAGCGTGAAAGAGCAAACCTACACTCCCCTTCAGCCGCTGATCTACGACCTGAGCGTGTCCGGGCGCGAAGGCGTGCGCCTGCCCGCGCTCGATGTGCCCGCCGCCGAGTTGCCAGACGGCTTTGTGCGCGCCGGCCTCGACCTGCCCGAAGTGAGCGAGCTTCAAGCCGTGCGCCATTTCACCAAACTCAGTGAGCTGAATTACGCCATTGATCGCAACTTCTACCCGCTCGGCTCGTGCACGATGAAGTACAACCCCAAGGTGAATGAAGATGCAGCCCGCTTGCCCGGCTTCGCCCATCTGCACCCGTTGGCCGATGGCGAAAGCGCGCAGGGCGCACTGCTGCTGATCTATCAGCTTCAGGAATGGCTGGGCGAAATCGCCGGATTTCCGGCCGTCAGCGTCGCACCCGCCGCCGGCGCACAGGGCGAATTCGCCGGCATCCTGATGATTCGCGCGTATCACCACAGCCGGGGCGATGATAACCGCACCAAAATCCTCGTGCCCAACAGCGCGCACGGCACCAACCCGGCCACCGTAACGATGGCTGGGATGGAAGCGGTCGAACTGCCGTCTGACGAGGACGGCAACGTCGATCTGGCCGCGCTCGCAGCCGCCTGCGATGACACAGTCGCCGGCATGATGATCACCGTGCCCAATACGCTCGGGCTGTTCGAGGGCCATATCCTCGATGTCGTCAAGCTGGTACACGACTGCGGCGGCCTGATGTACATGGACGGCGCGAACATGAACTCGCTTCTCGGCATCGTCAAGCCGGGCGACTTGGGCTTCGACGTGATGCACTACAACCTGCACAAGACGTTTTCTACCCCGCACGGCGGCGGCGGCCCGGGCAGCGGTGCAGTCGGCTGCACAGCCGCGCTGGCTCCGTTCCTTCCCGGCCCGATTGCAGGCATTGTGGAAGCGGCTGAAGACGATGAGGACGACGCACCGCTGTATGGTCTCGTCACGCCCGGGCAGTCGATTGGCCGGCTCAAGGCGTTCCACGGCAACTTCGGCATGCACCTGCGCGCCTACGCCTACATCCGCGCGTACGGCGGCGAAGGCCTGCGCGACGTGTCACGCTACGCCGTGCTCAACGCCAACTACATTCGCGCCAAACTGAACGATGTCTACACCGTGCCCTACGACCGCTATTGCGGCCACGAATTCGTGTTGGAGGGTAGTTTCGCGGATGTGGAAGGCGTGCATGCGCTCGATATTTCCAAGCGCCTGATGGACTTCGGCATTCACCCGCCCACCAACTACTTCCCGCTGATCGTGCACGAGGCGCTGCTGATCGAGCCGACCGAGACGGAAGACAAGGCCACGATTGACACGTTCATCGAGGTCATGCGCCAGATTGCGGTCGAAGCGCACGAGCAGCCGGAACTGCTGACCAGCGCGCCGCACATCACACCGGTCGGCCGCGTGGACGAGGTGCGCGCCGCCAAGCAGTTGGTGCTGTGCTGCCGCCCCGCGCCCGAATGGGACAAGGCGAAGGCGTAGAAGAAAAGAGATTCACCGCCAAGTAGCCGGGGATATAGAGAGAGCGCCAAGGGGACGTTCCCTTGGCGCTCGTGGCGACTTGGCGGTTCAAACTTCCGTAGACTTCAACCCCACTCCTCTTCCTCAAGCTGATGGCCAAGGCGCACGACCTCATCCACCAGCAGGTCGAGGTCAGATTGCACAGTGCGGTGGTTGACGATGCAGGCACGCAGCGCGTACTGCCCACGCAGCGTTGTGTACGAGGGCGTGGCCACACCGCTCTCCTGCAGGCGCAGCAGCAGCTCCTGATTGAACGTATTCAGCGCGGCGGTATCACGCTCGGGAGCACGGTAACGGAAGCAGACGATGTTGAGATCGACCGGCGCGATGCGCTCCAGTTCGGGCGTTTCATCCACCAGGTCAGCCAGATAGCGCGCCTGATCGACGTTCTGGCGCACCAGCCGGCCCAACTTGTCGATGCCATAGGCCTTGAACGCCATCCACACCTTGAGCGCGCGCAACCCGCGCGACAACTGAATGCCGAGATCGCCATACCATGTCTCGCCACCAGCCATGCCGCGCGCGTGATGCTCCAAATACGGCGGCGTGAGCGTGAACGTCTCCAAGTGGGCGTTGGCGTCGCGCACCAGCACACAGGCCGCTTCATAGGGCACATGCAGCCACTTGTGCATATCGAAGCCGAGCGAGTTGGCGCGTTCCATGCCCGCCACCAGCGGTTCGAGGCCGGGCGCAATCGCCGCCAGCGCGCCGAACGCGCCATCGACGTGAAACCACAGGCCCTCGCGCGCCGCCAGATCCGCCAGCGCATTCAAGTTGTCAGTCGCGCCGGTGTTGACCGTACCCGCGCAGCCCACGATGCAGATTGGCTGAAAGCCGGCGGCGCGATCGTCGGCGATAGCCTGCGCCATCAGGTCTACGCGCACACGGTAGCGGTCATCCGTGGGAATCAGGCGCAGCGCCTCGCTGCCAATGCCGAGCAATTCCACCCCGCGCTGAATACAGGAATGGGCCTGATCCGACGTGTAGTACGCCAGTTGATGCGGCGCATTCCGCAGCCCTTCTGCGCGTACATCGAAGCCCGCCTTGACATGGCGCGCGACCGTCAGCGCGACCAGATTGGCCATCGAAGCGCCGCTGACAAGAATGCCGCTGGCGTCCTCGGGGAAACCCATCATTTCGGCGCACCAGTCGATGACCTGACGCTCGATATAGCCGCCGATCTGGTCGCCGCCGCCCGCGTTCAGGTTGAGGCCAGATGCCAGCATATCGGCCATCATCGTCAGCGGCGTGCCGTTTCCCATCACCCAGCCCCAGAAACGCGGGTGAATGCTAGCAGCGCTTTGCGACAGCACGTACTTGACGAATTCGTCATAGACCTCGGTGTCAGCACGGCCTGCAAGCGGCAGCGGCGTGCGAAAATGCGCTTTGGCCGCGGTGTCTACCGGCTGCCAGACGGGTCGCTCGCGCACGTCGCGGGTGAAATCGAGCATATCGTCCACCATCTGGTGCGCCAGCGCGCGCATTGCTTCCCAGTCTGCGGGGTCGAGCGTCTCTTCAACGCGCACCTCATCCATGTCCATTAATCAACTCTCCCGTTGGCGCGAAATGGTTGGCTGATTCAATTACTACAGCCAAATCGGGGCTGGCGCGAATCACGAACGGCGCGCTGACTCGCGTTCGAGCAGCGCGCGCTTGCGCTCGACGCCCCAGCGATAACCCGTCAGCGCGCCGTCCTTGCCGATCACGCGGTGGCAGGGAATGACGATGGCCGCGCTGTTATGGGCGCAGGCGTTGGCGACGGCGCGCACGGCTTTCGGCTCGCCAATCGCGGCCGCAAGTTCACTGTAGGTGCGCGTTTCGCCGCGCGGGATTGCGCGCAGGGCCTGCCACACACGCAGTTGGAACGCGGTTGCGCGCACATCCAGCGGCATATCGAGCGCGGCTGGTTCGCCGTCCAGATGCGCGAGGATCGCCTCCACACGCCCACCGAGCGCGGCATCGTCCTGCATCAGGGCCGCTTCAGGGAATTCGGCGCGCAAGGCCGCCTGTGCCGCATCGGCGCTGTCGTACAGGCCCACCGCGCACAGGCCGCGTTCGGTTTGACCGGCCAGCAGCCAGCCGAGCCAAGTTTCGCGCACCGTATAGGCGATAGAGACGCCGCGCGCGCCCCGTCGGTAAGCCGCCGGAGTCATACCCAGCGTTTCATCGGCGCGTTCATACACACGGCTGAGCGAGCCGTAGCCAGCGGAATAAATGGCTTCGGTGACGGGTACGCCCTCGCGCAAATGCGTCTTCAGTATGCGCAGGCGCAGCGCCTCGGCGTATTGGCGCGGTGTGACGCCCAGCGCCGCCTTGAACACCGTGCTGACATGCCCGGGTGCATAACCCATCGCTGCGCCGATGGCCTCCATCGACAGAGCAGCCGGATCGTCGACATGCGCGCTCAGATAGTCGGCCACCTGCTGCGCCAGCAGCGCGCCAGGGTCGGCAATCTGTGCTTCACGCGGGCGGCAGCGCTTGCAGGCGCGATAACCTTCGGCTTCCGCCAGCGCGGGCAGCGCGAAAAACGTGACGTTGGCAGGCCGAGGCTGGCGGCTGGCGCACGACGGCCGGCAATAGATGCCGGTGGTCTTCACAGCGTAGACGAACTGGCCATCAGCGGCGTGGTCGCGGCCAGCAACGGCCTGCCAGCGGGCATCCGATTCAGAGGTCATGGGTGATTCCTGCGTGGTTGGTCACTGTGCACCAGTGTACGGGTTCGGGCGACGGGACTCTATCGGATTCAACAGGCGCAATTCAACCCAGAAGCTGCTGCTTCAGTATCGCTGCCAGCCAGCGCTCGTACTCGTCCGGTGTCCAGCCAAACACATCGACCAACTCCTGAAACACGCATACCTGCGTGAGGCTGAGAAAAATAGCCGCCGCATGTTCGGGCATCAAATCGGAGCGCAGCAACGGCGCGGACTGTTGGACGAACTCCGTCAGGTTCTTCCGCCGTCCCTCCAGCGCATCCTGTAGTTCCGCGGCCGCCTCAGGGTCGACCGCTGCCGCGCTCTGGTAAATAGCGATCATCCGCGCGCCTGTATCCCACTGCCGGCGCGTGGCATGGGCGGCCAGTTCCAGCCGGCGCGCAGGATCGCTTTCCTCCAGCGCCGCGTGCAGCAGTGGGCGCAACCCCGAGTCTCCGTGCCATGACTCGCGAATCGCCTTCAGAATTCCGCGCTTGCTCTTATAGAGCGCATAAACGGTACTGACGGCCACGCCTGCCTGCTGACTGATGGCGTCGATGGTTGTAGCGCCATATCCTTGCTCCAGAAACAGGCTGGAAGCGGTATCGACGATCAACTGCTGCGTAGCCAGTGCCTGGCGCTGCCGATGGGTGAGTGACTGCTTGACATCGTTCATGTTTCCAGTATATCATGATTGCGGTGGATATAGTTCAACTATATTGAAAGTAGTGAAGCCATGAACAAACAGCGCAACAAAGACATCTGCCGGGAGACAATGGAACGCGGCTTCAATCAGGGTGACGTGTCGGTCTTCGACGAGTATGCAAATACGGGCGGTGAGGATCATCAGGAACCGCTTGGCACGGATTTCATCGCGCATTTGAAGACGGTCGTGCAGGCAATGCGCACCGCGTTCCCCGATCTGCACTTCGAGATCCACGATATGGTGGCCGAGGGCGATCTGGTCGCGTTTCGCAGCACTATGACCGGCACCCATGAGGGCGTATGGGACTTGCACGTTGGCCCGCGCATTCCGCCAACCGGGCGGCACGTGTCTGTGCCGCATATGCATTTCGTGCGCATGGAAAATGGCAAGACGACCGACCTGTGGCATGTCTGGAATGTGCCGCTGATGCTGGAGCAGTTGGGAGTGGTGGCGGGGCCGCAGCCTCAGGGCCGCTAGCAGAGAGGTGATAGAAGGGGCGGCAGAGGTGTGGCCGCCCCTTCTAGGTGTTTTCGGTCGGTTCAGAACCCACTCATCGAATGATCTCGTCTTCGAGTGCGCACATTGTACGACGCTTTGGCTTTACTTCAGCAGCCCGCTGATCTTGCTCAGGCCGCTCCAGCCCAGCAGCAGCGCGCCCACCAGCGTGCCACCGACGACCCAGGGCACGCCCGCCAGCACGCCCATGGCGAAGCCCTTGGCAAATGACGCGCGCCAGCTGTCACCGGCCACATAACGCTGGATGAGCGTCACGGCCATCATCGCCGTCGTGCCGATCAGCATGATCAGGAATGGCTCGGCCAGCCAGCCGATACCAGACAAGAGCAGGCCGGTTTCAGGGATGCCCCACGCCTGATCGAGCACAATCGTCACCAGCGCCGCCAGCGGGTGAATCGGCGCAGCGGGAATGGGACGAGGTTCAGCGGGTGGGGGTTGGTGGGGTGTGATCATCGAGTTGGGTTGGGAATACACCTTCTGCGACAGCTTTCGTCTATTGGCGACTGCAAATACTCCTGCAAGAGAATAATACGAACCCAAGCCTTTGGAGGTTGCAGCGCCTCTCTTCGCGCGGAAGACAGGCGCTGCCATACGGTGAGAGTTGTGTAGTGCAGTCTACTTCTTCGGGAAGCGCGTGAGCACCAGCGCCGGTTCCGGCACGGTCACGCGGTCACCAATGCCCAGCCCGGCCAGCGCCGCTGTCTTGGCGCGCGCCGCGCCGCAGAACACCGCCACGGGTGTATCAGCGGCCTGCGCCTCGTCACTAAGGTAGGCCTGCCCCAACTGGTAGCCATCGCTGTCGATGCTGCACGACGTGACCACGCCGACCACGCGGCCGCGCGCGTCCACAATCGGGTCACCCGGGTGCGGCGGGCGCACGCCTTTGCTGGCGAGCCGGAAGCGTGTGACTTCGGCGCTGCGCTGGCGCTCGTGGGTGATAAACGCCGCCTTGCCGATGAAGAACGGCTTTTGCAGCTTGATATAACTGCTGAAGCCGGCGTCGGCCGGGTTCAAATTCAAATCGCCGGCCAGTTCGTGGCCGTACAGCGGGAGGCCCGCCTCGATACGTAAGCTGTCGCGGGCGGCAAGGCCCGCCGGAACCGCGCCGCCAGCGATGAGCACGCGCGACAGTGCTTCGGCGCGGTTGGGGTGCACGAACAGTTCGTAGGCGACGCGCTCACCGGTGTAGCCGGTGCGCGACACGATCAGGTCGAAGCCGCCCAGCGTCGCCTGGGTCACGCCCGCCCACGGCAGGTTTGCCACCGCCTTCAGTTCGTCATCGCTACCGCCCAACGCCAGGAGGATGGCCTTGCTCTGTGGCCCCTGCAGCGCGATGTCCACGCGCCGTTCCGGGCCTGCCGCCTCGTCGCGCAGATCGCGCAGCGTCACGCGATCGGCCATACCAATCACGCGGCCCGGGTGCGCCGGATTGATCTGCACGTCCCCATTCAGTACGGCATTCAGCCACGCCCAGTTCTTATCGTTGTTCGAGGCGTTGACCACCACCAGATAGCGGTCGGCAGTCACGCGGTAGATCATCAGGTCATCTATCGGGATGCCATCGACACCGAGGAAGTAGGTGTAGTGCGAACGGCCCACCTCCAGCGAGTACACATCGTTGGTCGTCACCACATCGAGGAACGCCGCTGCATCAGGGCCGCTGGCCTCGAACGCGCCCATGTGCGCCACGTCGAACAGCCCGGCGCGCTGGCGCACCGCCTGATGCTCGTCGCTCACCGACGTATACCACAGCGGCATTTCGTAACCAGCAAACGGCGCCATTTTCGCGCCCAGTTCCTTGTGCAGCGCGTGCAGCGGCGTGCGCTTGAGTGCGTCTTCGGCCGGTTCCTCCCACTGGAAGACCGGCAAGGCTGCGCGCTGCGGGCCGGCATAGTCCGCCCCGTTCTGGCCCACGAAGTAGGCCTTATCCACATACACATCGCCCTTGGGCACGGCAGCGCCGCCCCGGGCCGGGCCGGTTATCTGCACATCAACCGGGCCGGGAATTTTGGCGTACACGTCCTCGTGGTCGAACAGCGCGAAGCCATCCGACAGCGCGCGCAGCCAGTGGGCCACACGCTCACCGTGCGTAGTGTGCAGCAGATAGCGCCCATCGGCCGCCCGTTCGAGCACGCCCTCGCCCATGATCGCGCCTTCCGGCGTAAGCGCGGCGGTGGCCTGCTGCTCACCGGCTTGCAGCGCCAGCACATCGCTGGTGAGCGCCGCGTTGAGGAACACGGCCGGATCGGCGTGGCCGATGGCGCGAATGTGCAGCGTCAGCGCCGCCGGATCGTCGCCATGAATGTGATAGATGTGCGGATAATCAACCGCGCCAGCATCGGTATCAATGCCCACACGCGCGCTGATTTCGGCCACACGGCGCTTGACCGCCTGCAGCATTTCATAGTCGATCTTGGCGCGCGGCTCACTGCGCTTACGGCCGGTGTAGCTGAACGGCACTGATGCCTGGAGCGTATCCGCAATCAGGCCAGCCAGCATATCAATTTCCGATTCCCGGAAACCGCGCTGCGTAACCCAGGGTGTTCCCAAACGAATGCCCGAGGAGCGCAGGGCAGCCGTATCGCCCGGCACCGTATTGCGGTTGCAAACGATGCCAGCCAGATCAAGCAGGCGCGCGGCCATGTCGCCGCTCAGGGGCGTGCCATCCGGCCCGGTGATGGTCTTGCAGTCCACCAGCAGCAAGTGGGTATCCGTACCGCCATAAGCAACGCGCAGCCCGCGCTCGCTCAACTTCTCCGCCAGCCGGATGGCATTGCTGACAGTTTGCTGCTGCAACTCGCGGAACTGCTCGGTCGCGGCCAGCTTGAGCGACACCGCCATCGCCGCAATCGCATTGACGTGCGGCCCGCCTTGTTCGCCGGGGAATACCCCGCGATCGACTTTGCTGGCTACGTCGGCGCGGTGCGTGATGATGATCGCGCCGCGTGGCCCGCCCAGTGTCTTGTGCGTCGTGAAGCTGACGACATCGGCGATGCCCACCGGCGACGGATAAGCGCCGCCGATGATCAGGCCGGCCACGTGCGCCACATCGGCCATGAGGTACGCGCCCACTTCGTCGCAGATGGCGCGGAACGCGGCCCAGTCCGGCGCATACGGGTAGCTGGTGTAGCCGGCGATGATCAGACGTGGGCGGTGTTCGAGCGCAATTTCGCGCACGCGCTCATAGTCGATCTTTTCGGTGACGGGATCGACGCCGTAGGAAACCGCGTGATACTGTTTGCCGCTGCGCGCGACCGGGCTGCCGTGCGTGAGATGGCCGCCCTGCAGCAGATCCATGCCCATGAAGGTGTCGCCGACGGTCAGCAGCCCGCTGAAGATGGCGCTGTTGGCCGGCGCGCCCGACAGCGGCTGCACGTTGACGAACAGCTTTTCGGCCGGGTAGCGTTCGGTCGCAAACACTTCGGCGGCGCGGCGGCGGGCCAGCGCCTCGACAATGTCGGCGTATTCGGTGCCTTTGTAGTAGCGCTTGTCGGCGTAGCGGCGGTACTCGGGCAGGCGCGCCCCGTAATCCAGAATCTCGGCCTCAGTCATCGCCCGCGTTTCGTCGAGCGGGTAGCCCTCGGCGTAAATATTGTGAAACGAGGCGGTTAGCGCCTCGCGCACGGCGTTGGGAATGGTGCTCTCCGACGGGATCAGGATCAGCCGCTGCTCCTGGCGCACCGTTTCCAGCCGGATCAGTTCTGCCACATCGGGGTCCAGCTCTTCCAGCGGCCCCCGGAAGAGAAAATCATTGGTCATGGGTTCCATTCATCCTGTTACGTGCTTGCCCGCAAATCCGGCCTGCTAGTGTAGCGCAGGCCACTGCGCTCGGCGAACGCAATTCAGGGCTTGCGGCTTCATCTGTGCAAGGTAAACATGAAATTGCCGTGAATTATAGGGCAGTTTACACCAAATTGTGGAAGCTCCACTATCGCAAACAGGTCTTTCAGCTACACTTGGGATTGGAAACATGGACGATTTAAGTGAGTAAGAATTGCTTTACAGTCGTAATCATCGTTCAGTCGATCAGGAGTACGCGACATCATGGTGGTGGCCTATAACGCCCCCTCTCAGCAGGATGTGGGCAACGCATATGTAACGGCATTGGCGCAGTATGACCGTGCGGTCAGTTTTCTCAATCTTCCGTCTGGCGTGGTGGAGTTTCTGCGCTACCCGCGCCGCGAGTTCACGGTCAATTTCCCGGTCAAGCGGGATGATGGCCGCGTCGAAATGTTCACGGGCTACCGTGTGCATCACAACACGGTGCTCGGCCCGTCAAAGGGCGGCATCCGCTACAGCATCCACGTCTCCATGGATGAGGTGCGCGCGCTGGCGATGTGGATGACGTGGAAATGCGCGCTGGCCGGCATCCCCTACGGCGGGGCCAAGGGCGGCGTCGTGGTTGACCCCAAAACGTTGAGCGCGCACGAGCTGGAAGCCCTCACCCGCCGCTACGCCGTCGAGTTGATCCCGCTAATCAGCCCGCACTCGGATATTCCCGCGCCCGACATGGGCACCAACCCGCAGATCATGGCCTGGATCATGGATACCTACAGCATGACGGTTGGCTATTCCGTGCCCGCGATTGTCACCGGCAAACCGCTGAACATCGGCGGCAGCCAGGGCCGCAACGAAGCCACCGGCCGCGGCGTCGTGCTGTGCATGATCGAGGCGCTCAAACGCTGGCCGAACATGACCCCCGAAAACACGCGCGTCGCGGTGCAGGGCTTCGGCAACGTGGGCGCAAACGCGGCCGCTTACGCCGAAGAACTTGGCTTCAAGATCGTCGCGGTGAGCGACGTGACCGGCGGCCTGTACAACGACAATGGCCTCGACATCGCGGCGGTTCGCGCCTATGCGGCCGAGCACGGCGGCATGGCCGGCTGCAAGCTGGGCGATTCGATCACCAACTCCGAACTGATCACCTGCCCATGCGACGTGCTGCTGCCCTCAGCGCTGGAAGGACAGATCACCGGCCGCAACGCCGGGCAGGTCAAGGCGCGCCTGGTAGTGGAGGGCGCGAACGGCCCCACGACGCCCGAAGCCGACGAGATTCTGAACGACCGCGGCGTCTTCCTCGTGCCCGATATCCTGGCTAACGGCGGCGGCGTCATCGTCTCGTACTTCGAGTGGGTGCAGGACTTGCAGTCGTTCTTCTGGGAAGAGGACGAGGTTTTCCGTCAATTGGCGCGCGCCATGAAGCGCAGCTACGACTCGACCGAGAATTCCGCCGAAGAGCATGGCGTCGATATGCGCACGGCCGCCCAGATTCTGGCCATCCGGCGCGCCGCCGACGCAGTACTGACGCGCGGCATCTACCCGTAGAGATAGTGCTGAGTGCTGAGTCGAAACAGCAGTTGAAAGTTGAAAGTACAAAGTTGAAAGTAAAGGTTGCGGCGCAGTAACGTTCAGCCGCAGGACGTGACAAGTCCGCTGAAGGGACACAAATCTGCCCCTTCAGCGGACTTGGTTTTTCCAGACAGGCCTCAGGCCTATCCCTCGTGTAGCCGCCCAGAATGCCCCATTCACGGGGCGCAGCTTCAACCTCGGGCGTTCTTCTTGCCGCGTAACTGCCAGAGCGTAAACGCTCCGGCTGCCAAAGAGACAAGCCTCTCCGAGGCTGGCCTTGGGGCATGGAACGCTTTCCAGCCTCCACAGGAGGCGTGTCTTTTCGGCAGCCTGCCGCTTCAGCGGCTGGGCGGCATCCATGCCCAAGCCCTAGCCCGCGTCACCCGATCAAGATGGAGTGGAGTACGTTTCGCACCGCTGTGCCTACCGCTTTTTGCGATTCGCGGTCACAATGGACAGCAAGGTTCACATCGCAAGCGAGCAGCGCATGACCCCTAAATCCCCGCTGGGCAATCTCATGGGCCGAACGGCCGCCACGCATACGCCCTACCAGACCGCGTTCGATGCCGGGCGGCTGGCGCGCGCCAGTGAACGGTATGAGGCGGCGCTCGCCACTTTCGATCGTGCGCGCGGGCTTGCCAATAACGACACCCAGCGCAGCGCCATCGATCAACTGCGCGCCGAAACGCTGATTGAGGCCGAGCGGATCGAAGACGCTGGTGCGCTGATCACGCAACTGCGCAGCACGGCCACCGGCGCGCAGCGCGTCTATGCCCTGATCGCCGCCAGCCTGCTCGCGCAGGCTGAGGGCCGCCTCGAAGATGCGCATACCCTGCTCGACGACGCGCAGGATGTGGCGCGAGTTAATGAGCTGACCGGCGCAGAAGGCCGTGCCGCCTGCCATCTGGCCGACATCTATTTGAGCGAAGGCAACGCCTCGTATGCCGCCCATGTGCTGCGCGACGCCCTGCCGCGTTTGGTCGCACCGACCGATGTCGACTGGAGCCCGTATTTCGTCGGGCGGCTCGGGCAGGCGATGTTCGCCAGCGGCGGGGAAATCGAAGGCCTTCAACTGATCGCGCGCGGGCTGGAACTGGCCGAAGCCGCCCAAAACCGCCGCTGCCAGCGGATGTGGTCGCTGCTGCTGGGCGAACTGGCTGCCGCCAATCGCCGCTACGCCGATGCGCGCCCGTTTCTGGAAACAGCGCTGGCGCGCATGGATGGCCGGCCGCATGCAGAGATCGCACAGGTGCGCCGCTTGTTAGCCGAAACCTGCCTTGCCGTGCGCGATGACGAGGCGGCTGCCGATCATGCGGCGGCTGCGCTAAGCGCGGCTGAACAGTCTGGCGATCCGGCGCTGGTGGCGCGGGCGCGCGGCACGCTCGGCGTCGTCCTGCGCGCGCAGGGCAAGACCGACGAGGCGCTGCCGCACTTGCACGCCGGCGCGCAGGATGAGAGCACGCCGCAGGTGCGCCGCGCGCTGGCAGCCGCCCTCACCGATTCAGATGATGCCGATGCGGCACAGGAGTTGTTCGAGGCGGCCGTAGCCAGCGCCCCCGACGGCTCGATTGAACTGGCCGAAGCGCGCCGCGATCTCGGTGTGCATTATTTCCAGCGTCATCAATACACTGACGCCATCGCCGCGTGGACGACGGCCACGTCGCTGTTCGAGTTTCACCACGACTATGCGGTCGCTGCACGCCTGCATATCGACCTGTCGGGCGCGCGCCGCGCGCTGGGCCAGCATGCGCGAAGCTACAAAGACATCGATCGGGCGCTTACTCTGCTCAGTCATGTGCCGTCGTCGGACGATGAAACCCGCGGGGTCGTGCTGGCCAACGCCGCCACCGCCTGCGCCGAACAGGGCGACGTGGAAACGGCGGATGCGTTCTTCAATGATTCGGTCGTCATCGCGCAGCGACTGGGCGACCGCACCGCCGAGAGCATCCGCAGCGGCAACTACGGCTGGTTCCTGACCGTCGTCGGGCGGCCGCGCCGCGCGATGGCGAACCTCGAACACGCGCTGCGCATCAGCAAGCAGTTGGGCATCGCGCTGCCGCATGCGGTGCAGACCGACAATCTGGGGCTGGCCTACGACGCCATCTCCGATTACGCAGGCGCGCTGGAGCAGCATCGTTCGGCGCTGGCGCAAATCGATATGCTGGATGCGCCCTACTGGAAGGCATCGATGCAGGTCAATCTGGCGACTACGCTTTGCCAGCTCGATGGCCTGAGCGAAGCCGAAACCCTGCTTGGTGAGGCGCTGGTGTTTGCCCGCGCGCAGCCGTTCACCGAGCTGCTGGTACGCGCGTTGACCACATTGAGCGATCTGCGCCTGCGCCAGGGCCGCGCGTCGGATGCGCCGGTGGAGGAAGCGGTGTCGCTGGCGCGCCATCAGGAACTGCGCCGCCTGCTGGCCGACGCGCTGACCGCGCAAAGCCAACATGACGCCGCACTTGGCCACAGCGAGGCGGCCCGCGCTGCCTGGACTGAAGCGAGTTGAGCTGTACACCACGCTCAAGATGCCGCAGGCACGCCTTGTGCCCGCGTGGCTGGGCGAGAAGAAAACGCCTTAACCGCTTTCAGCGCCAAGTCGCCAAGAGCGCCAAGTGATTTCACCTTCGCGTTCTTAGCGTTGGCTTGTGCCTTTGGATCTTGGCGGTTCAATCTGTTCTGAAAGGTCTGTTCAATGGCCCGCCTCTGGTTCCTGTCTGCCCCGCTGTTCAGCCATACCGACTGGGGCGGCTTTCTGAAAACAGCGCAGGCAATGCAGGCGCGCGGGCATGACGTGCTGTGGGTGAGCGAACACCAGTTGCGCGGCCCAATAACTGCTGCCGGGCTGCCATTTGCGGAAGTTAAGCATACCGGCTGGCTGTGGCCGCCCCCGCCCACGCCCGACTTTTCGACCATGACGCCCGCTGAAGCTGTCATGCTGCGCTACCGGCGTGCGCTCGACACCTGGTTGAGCGAAGATTTGGTGGCGCTGGGAGTTGACGATTTGCTGACGCTGGCGCGCCAACACGGCCCGCCCGATGCACTCGTCACGGACCCGTTCCTGAGCGCATCCGCGCTGGCCGCCGAGGCGCTGAATGTGCCACTGGTCGTGTGCGGCTGGATCGCACAGGCCGAACTGAACGAGGATTCGCTGTTTCCGGTGCAGCGGGCGCTGGCCGGCGACAGCATGGCGCGGGTCGAACGACTATGCGTGCGCTTCGGCCTGCACGGCGTCAATTTCGCGCCCGGCCCTGCGCCGTCCGTCCTCAGCCCGCACCTGCACATCAGCTATTTCAACGCCTTCTGGTATCAGGCGGACGCCGATTCGCTGCTGGCGCAAACGCAGTTCGTGGGCGGGGCCGCCGAAGCCCCGACGACACCCGCGCCCGACTGGTTAGCCGACATTGCGCCCGATCAGCGGCTGGCCTTCATCACGCTCGGCACCGTGTTTACGGGCGATTTGGGCTTCTACAGTTGGGCGGCTCAAGCGGCAGCGCGGGCCGGACTGATTCCCGTCGTCGCGTTGGGCTGGAACCCGATCACGCCGGAAGACAAGGCAAAGCTGAAGGCCGCGCTGCCGCCCAGTACCCGTCTGTTGAATTACGCGCCGCTGGATCATGTGCTGCCGCGCTGCGAACTCATCATCCACCACGGCGGCATGGGTACGACTCACGCCGGGGTGCTGCATGGCCTGCCGCAGATCGTGGTGCCACACGCCGCCGATCAGCGCGGCAATGCCCGGCGTGCGGCGCAGGCCCGCGTCGGGCTGAATCTCAGCGCGCATGACGTGCGGCAAGGCGCGTTAGCCACCGGCGTGCGCGCACTGCTGAACGACTCGACGGTAGGGACGCAAGCGCGTCAGCTCGCCACCGACTTCGCCGCGCTCGGCGGCCCGGAAAAAGCAGCCGAGTTAATCGAAGAAGTGATTTGAACCACAGAGAGATGGGGGACACAGAGATGCTCCTACCTCCGTGTCTCTGTGGTTCGCTTTTCTTTTACCGCTTCCACGCCCAGCGCAGGCCTACCCCGCCCAGCACCCACAGCAGCCATTCAACCATGCGCGCCAGCGTATAGGAATTGACGGTGCGATAGAACGTGATGTGCCAGTCCTGATAGGCTTCGACGCTCTCCATCGGAATTGGTGTCAGCGGGCGATTAAAAATAGCCGTTGCCGCCAGCGCATACAGAATCTCGGCTGGGCGCAAACCGTCCTCAATCAGCACGGCCAGCGCGATGATGACAAGGCCGACTAAATAGGCCGTGAAGCGCGGCAGGTCACTTCCGCCCACGAGGGTTAGCCCGACCACGATCAGCGCGTACAAACTCAGTTCCAGCCGCAGCGGTTCCAGTACCGTCCACAGCCGCCGTGCCCGAGTAATCGTCAGCACAGTGAACACCGGCAGCAGTGTAATCAACAGCGCAAAGACGATATTCAGGTCGCGCGGCCAGTCGGTAAGCGCGCCCAATAGCCCCCCGTCAATGCGGTCGAGATAGGAATCAGCGCGCACCACGTTCACCAGCACGCGCGGCAGCAGCAGCGCTGCGCCAGCGATGAGCAGTACGACCACGAGCTCGGCCCAATCAACCAGCCGCCGCTGGCGCACGCCCTCTACGGCCAGCCGCGCCGCCAGCAGCAGCGCCGGAATCACCGTGAACTCGCGGATGCCCGCGCCCACGACTGCCGTGCCCACTATCACGATGTCCCATGCCCGATTACCGCGCCGGCGCACCAGCCCGATCAGCCCCAGCAGCAGCAGCGGAAACGCCAGCGGATCGGTTCGGAACGGGTCGAACACATAAAAGCGCACGTTAAAGGTGCTGACGCTGACGATCAGCATCACCGCCAGCGCGCCCCAGAAGCGGCGCGTGAACTGCCGCGCCAGCGCGAACGCCAGCACTAGCTCGGCCCACAGCGCGGCCCACGCGATCAAGCGGAAGCCGAGGTGAACCGAGCGGCCCGTCACCTCGGCGAATGCGCCCGCCAGCAGCGACGGAACCGGCCGGTACGCGTAGGGCGCAACCAGCCCGGGGTTGCCCGCCACGCCATTTTCGGCCATATCGATGTAATGCACGAAGTCCCACGCATAGCGTGAGATGTCGAGCGAATTGGTGACCACGTCCAGCCCAATCACCAGCACGGCGGCGATCACGGCAATGGCAGCGTATTGGGCCAGCGGCCGCTGCCACCAGCGCCGGGCTGAGGCCGTTTCCTGTTCACTCATCGATTCGGGCCTCTGCCTCGTAGTTCTCCCGTCGCCAAGTCTAGCCCACATCCCGCCCCACGCAACCAGGTTCGGCTGCACCAGAGCTGTCGCATCGTTGCTTTCTCATGCACCCATCTCACCTGCTTTTCATCAACTTCCTGTAGACTCGTCTGGTGGTGAAACGTCTGCGAAAACGAAGAACATCCACAGTTCGGACGAGCTTCACTTTCAACTTCAGTGATTGTCAAATCGCCCGTCTGCGGCGTATACTGGTAGAACAAATGTACAGCAAACTTCAGCCTGAGGACGGCCTGCATGCCACAGGATAAAATCGTCGTGCGCGGTGCGCGCGAACACAACCTCAAGAACATTGATGTCGAAATCCCGCGCAACAAGCTGGTCGTCATCACCGGCCTGTCCGGCTCGGGGAAGTCGTCGCTGGCATTCGACACCATCTTCGCCGAGGGCCAGCGCCGCTACGTCGAGAGCCTCAGCGCCTATGCACGCCAGTTCCTCGGCCAGCTTGAGAAGCCGGATGTCGATCAGATCGAGGGCCTCAGCCCGGCCGTCTCGATTGACCAGAAGGGCGTCAGCCACAACCCGCGGTCGACCGTCGGCACCGTCACCGAGATTTACGACTATTTGCGCCTGCTGTATGCACGTATCGGCGTGCCACACTGCCCCGTTTGCGGTGAAGAGGTCGTGGCGCAATCGGCGCAGCAGGTGGTCGATGAGGTACAGTCGCTGGCGAAGGGTCTGCCGCCGGAAGAAGGCGTGCGTATCCAGATCCTCGCGCCAGTCATTCGCGGACGTAAGGGCCATCACGAGAAAGTGTTCGACGATTTGCGCAAGGCTGGCTTCGCCCGTGTTCGTGTGGACGGCGAGGCGATGGAGCTCGATGACGACATCAAGCTCGACCGCTACGGCATCCATACCATCGAGGTCGTGGTTGACCGCCTGATCATCCGCAAGTTCGCCGACGGCGACACTGAGGAAGCGCACAGCGCCGAAACGCGCCTGACCGACGCCATCGAAACGGCGCTCGAATTGGGCGACGGCGTGATCACCATCAGCAACCTGTCGGTCACGCCGCCAACGGATACGCTCTACAGTGAGCATCTGGCCTGCGTCAACGGTCACGGCAGCCTGCCTGATATCGAGCCGCGCTCGTTCAGCTTCAACACGCCCAAGGGCGCCTGTACCGAGTGCCAGGGCCTCGGCTTCCGGCTGGAACTCGACCCCAGCCTGGTCGTGCCCAACCCCGAGCTGTCGATTTCTGGCGGCGCGATTCAGGCCAACGGCTGGGACTTCTCCAGCAACGACAGTTGGGCGTTGAGTATGGGACGCGCAATGGCGGAAACGTATCAAATTCCGCTCAACGTGCCGTGGAAAGACCTGACGGCCGACCAGCAGAGCATGTTCCTGTACGGCACCAACGGCCGCAAGCTGAAGGTGCGCTACACCACCAGTAACGGCCATCACCGCGAGTATCAGACCTCATTTGAAGGGGTGCTCACCAACCTCACGCGCCGCTATCGCGAAACGGAAAGCGACTACATCCGCGAAGCCATCGAGCAGGTGATGTCGCAGGTGCCATGCAGCGCCTGCGAAGGCAAGCGTCTGCGCCCTGAAGCGCTGGCTGTTACTGTGGCGGGGAAGTCGATCAGTGAAGTCGTGCTCATGCCGATCAAGGCGCTGGAAGTGTGGGTGAACGACTTGCGCGGTCGCGGCAAACGAGCAGCCCTGCTCAATGAGCGCGATCAGGAGATTGCCGTTCAGATCCTCAACGAGATCGAGGCGCGCGTGTCGTTCCTCAACAACGTCGGCCTGAACTACCTCAGCCTGGGGCGCGCTGCAGGCAGCCTGAGCGGCGGCGAAGCCCAGCGCATTCGGCTGGCCACGCAAATCGGCAGCCGTCTCACCGGCGTACTCTACGTCCTCGATGAGCCGTCCATCGGCCTGCACCAGCGCGACAACGGCAAGCTGATTCAAACGCTGAAGGAACTGCGCGACCTCGGCAATACCGTGCTGGTGGTCGAGCACGACGAAGAGACGATGCGTCTCGCCGACTGGCTGATCGACCTCGGGCCGGGTGCAGGCGAACATGGCGGCTATATCGTCGCGGAAGGCACACCCGAGCAAGTCGAGCAGGACGACGGCTCGCTGACGGGCGCGTACCTCAGCGGGCGGCTCAAAATTGACGTGCCGCCGGCGCGACGCGAAGGCAACGGCCACGCCATCACCGTTTACGGCGCAAAAGAGAACAACCTCAAGGACGTGACGGCCGCATTTCCGCTGGGCAAGCTGGTGTGCGTGACCGGCGTCAGCGGCAGCGGCAAAAGTTCGCTGATGGTCGATGTACTCTACCGCAAGCTGGCGCAGGCACTCAACGGCGCACGCGAACGGCCCGGCGCGCACGAGCGCGTCGAGGGCATCGAGCATATCGACAAGATCATCAACATTGATCAAAGCCCGATTGGCCGCACGCCGCGCAGCAATCCAGGCACGTACACCAAGATGTTCGACCAGATTCGCACGCTGTTCGCGGGCCTGCCCGAAAGCAAGATGCGCGGCTACACGGCGGGGCGCTACAGCTTCAACGTCAAGGGTGGGCGCTGCGAAAAGTGCGAGGGGCAGGGCGTGCTGCAAATCGAAATGCAGTTCCTGCCCGATGTCTACGTCACATGCGACGTCTGCCACGGCGCGCGCTACAACCGCGAAACGCTGCAGGTGAAGTACAAGAACAAGAACATCGCCGACCTGCTCAACATGACCGTGAGCGAGGGCGTGGAGTTCTTCCAGCATCATCCATCAATCATCACCAAGCTGCGCACGCTGGAGGAAGTGGGCCTCGGCTACATCCGCATCGGCCAGCCGGCGACGACTCTCAGCGGCGGCGAGGCGCAGCGCATCAAGCTCAGCCGCGAACTGAGCCGTCGCGCCACCGGCCAGACGCTCTATATTCTCGACGAACCATCGACCGGCCTGCACGCCGCCGATGTCAAGCGTCTGATTCAGGTGCTGCAGAAGTTGGTAGATACGGGGAATACGGTGCTGGTCATCGAGCACAACCTCGACATCATCAAGGTGGCCGACTGGATCATCGATATGGGGCCTGAGGGTGGCGACGCGGGTGGCGAAGTGATCGCGATCGGCACGCCGGAAGCCATCGCCCAAACATCGGCCAGCTTCACCGGCCAGTATCTACAGCACTATCTGGCGCAGCCGGAGGCGGAAGCGGCGGGAGCGTGAGACGCCTTATCCGCTGAACGATACCTTCGCGTAAATCCCGGAAATCGCCACCGTACAGCCGATGGAGTCGAGCGTGATTTCATCGGCTTCGGCGATGTAGTCCCGCACAAGCCAGCCATCTGCCATGCGGGTGTAGTGATCAATGTGCATACGATGCTGATCGATGATCAGGATGTCCTGCACCGAAGGCATGCGCTTGTAGGCTTCCAGCTTGGTGGTGCGATCATATAACGCTGTGAACTGAGAGGTGACCTCTACGATCAGCGCCGGATTGACGAGGGTGAGTTGGCTCGAATCGGCGTACTGCTCGTCGAAAGCCACCACCACATCGGGGTAGAAATAGATCGTTTCGGAAACGCGCACGCGCATGTCGCTAGCAAAAGCGCTGCAATCCGGACGCTGCGCCAGTTGCGCGCGCAATTCCGCAGCCACGCTGCCTGTAATCAGCACGTGGTTGCGCCGCGCGCCTGACATGGCGATCAGCTCGCCGTTGTAGAACTCGTGCTTAAGAGGCGCGTCCGCTTCGAGCGCAAGATACTGCTCAACGGTCAATTCAGTATGACGGTCTGAGGGTAAAGCAACCATGACACGTGGCCTTCTCTATGACTTGTGCCAATTCTGATCCGTGCGTCGATTATGCATAATCATACCCAATATCCTAATCTGGATAGTCCCATGTTCCTTCGCACCATCTCCCGCCCATCTGCCGAACTGCCAGCGCGCTTTCCATTCAGCGTGCCGGTCATTCATGCCTTGGAAACACTGGAATTCAAATCGACTATCACGTTCTTCGTCGGCGAGAATGGCTCGGGCAAATCGACGCTGCTGGAAGCCATCGCCTGTGCAGCGCATCTTCCGGCAGTGGGCAGTGACCGCGTCGACCGCGACCCGACGCTGGCGCACGCCCGCGAACTGGCCGATACGCTGCACTGGAGTTGGGGCAAGCCGCCCAAACGCGGCTTCTTTCTGCGCGCCGAGGACTTCTTCGGCTATGCCCGCGAGGTACAGCGCACTCGTGACGAACTGACGAACGACCTGCGCGAGGTGCAGTCCGAATTTGCCGGACGGGGGAAAACGGCACAGGCGCTGGCCTCGATGCCCTTCGCCCGCGAACTGCACGATATTCAGCAGCGCTATGGCGACGGGCTGGACGCGCAGTCGCATGGCGAGAGCTTCCTCAAGTTGTTTCAGTCGCGCTTCGTGCCTAACGGCCTTTATCTGCTAGACGAGCCGGAGGCACCGCTGTCGCCGATGCGCCAGTTCGCGCTGATGCTGCTGCTCAAGGACATGCTGGCGCAGGGCGCGCAGGTCATCCTCGCCACACACTCGCCAATCCTGCTGGCCTACCCGGACGCGGCTATCTGGAGCTTCGACGGCGGCGTGATTCACCCCGTGGCCTATGATGAGGTCGAAGGCGTGCAGCTCACCCGCGATTTCCTCAACCACCCCGAGCCGTTTTTGCGGCAGTTGCTGGATGGGTGAGTTGGGAATTCAAGTTGAAAGTTCAAAGTTTAAGGTTGAACGTGGCGAAGTTGAGCGCAACTATTGGGATTTGATCGTTTTGGGGGACATCAAAAGCCCCGTTCACGGGGCGCAGCTCCAGCCTGATGGCTTCAGCCTCAGGCGCGCATAGCAGCACAGCTCGTCATATCACATGCGAACCGCACAACCAAAAGGCGGAAGGAAATCGTATCCTCCCGCCTTTTCAAACCATGTTCGACTGCCGCTACTTGCTTTCGGTGTCGTCTTCCTTGGGCGGGATACGCATCATGGTCGTGGCGTCATCCGCGCTCGGAGCAGGCGCTTCGGCCTCAACGATCACTTCTTCCTCGACCACTTCAGTGACCACGACTTCGTCGGCGCTCTCAGCGATCACTTCTTCCTCAACCACCTCGGCGACCACGACTTCGTCGGCGCTCTCAGCGACCACTTCTTCCTCGACCACTTCAGCAACCACCACTTCGTCGGTTCCCTCGGCAGTCACGACTTCTTCGACCACCTCAACAGCCGCCACTTCCTCGATGACCTCAGCCGCAGGCGCATCGTCGTCAGCAGCCGCCTCGGCTTCGGCTTCAGCGGCAGATTCGCTGGCGGGCGCAGCCTGAGCGATTTCCGTGCCCCAGCGCTGGGTGAAGCCCACACGCCGCTTTTCCGGCTCAAGATGGCTGATACGCAGTTGCAGGCGGTCGCCCTTCTTCAGGTACGAGTACGGCTCTTTCAACGAACCGTCGCCCATTTCGCTCAGATGGAGCAGGCCTTCCAGCCCGTTGTCGAGCGCCACGAACGCGCCGAAATCGACCACGTTCGTCACAGTGCCTTCGATCAACTGGCCTTCGTGATACACCTCGCTGGCCGTTTCCCACGGGTCTTGCAGCAGGCGCTTGCGGCTGAGCGCAATCCGGTTGCTGCTGCGGTCGAGGCTGAGCACATACACCTCGATCTCTTCGCCCACCTTGAGCACGTCGCGGGGATGATCGACGCGGTGCCAGGCCAGCTCACTCACATGGATCAAGCCGTCTGCGCCGCCCAGATTGACGAACGCGCCAAAATCACGCAGGCCGGTTACACGGCCGCGCACCTTATCGCCCTCATTCAGTTCGGCAAGCAGGCGCGCCTTGTGCATGGCGCGCTGTTCACGCTGCGCCTCGCGCTCGCTGAAGATGAGCCGGCGGCGGGCCTGATCGACTTCGATCACCTTTACCACCAGATCGGTGCCGAGCAGTTCGTCCCAGCTTTCGCGGCCACCCGTACCAGCCGTCGTGACCAGATGCGAACTGGGGATGAAGCCTTCGAGCCGTTCCCAGTGCACGAGGATACCGCCGCGATTGTGGCCCTTGACCACGACCTCGGTGGGGTCTTCGCTCGTCATCAATTCGCGGGCCTTCTCCCAGTCGTACTGCTGGAGGCCCATATTGATCGAAACGATCAGCGTTTCATCCTGACCGCCCGGATTGAGGATGTACACGGGCACTACCTGGCCCACCTTCAGGCCATCGCGCACGCTGGGATCCAGTCGTTCGAGATCGGTGCTGGGCACGACGCCATCCAGCTTGGCGCCCAGGTCGACGATGACTTCACGGTCGCCCACCTGCAGGATCGTGCCTTTGCGAATCTCGCCCTTCTTCAGATTCAGATTCTCGGAAAATGACGCCTCTAACAGAGCGCGAAAATCCGAACTGTCTACCGCCTGTGTCTCGTTGTTGTCCATCGAACTAACACCACCTTACGAAGTTTTGTTGCGCCGCTCGTGAAGCCCGGATGGGTTTGGAACGGTCTGCCCGATTAAGACAAGACGCGCCCTTTCTATCCAATCTTCATGACTGGATTATAGGGGCGTTCACAATTTCGCGCTCAAATGCTATGCGGATTCTAATTCGCTTCGGGTTCAGGCGAGAGCATGCCCATCCGGCGCAGACCCCGATCGATCTCCCACGGGTAAATCATGAAGGCATCGGTCGTGGCGGCATAGAAATCCGGCTTTTCTTTCTTGAACAGCGACCGGTACGGGTTGAAATGCAGCACACAGGTGAAGGGCGTGCCGCCGGATGTTTCCACGCGCTCGCGCACGGAAATACTGGTGCGGCCGCTGCCCCACACATCATCCACGATCAAGGTGCGCCGCCCATCAATCAGCGACCTGTCTGGAAATTGCAGGAACGACGGCCACACCATCAGCCCGGCCTGTGTGGACGGAAAATCGACCGCCGCCGTCAGCATGTGCTCGAGCTGCAGTGCTTCGGCCAGCAAGCCGCCCGGAATCACACCGCCGCGCGTGATGAGGATCATGGCCGTGAACGAGCCGGCGGCCTGAATCTGCGGAACGAGAATATCAATCAGCCGGTCCACGTCTGTCCATGTCAGCACTTCAGTACGCAGTGGACCTTCAGGGCGTTCAATCATCGGTTGGCCTCAAAATGCGCGCAGCAAGACAGATCGAATATTTGTGCAGTATAACGCAGACGCAACCATTGGCCCTCACCCCGTGTCCATTACCCTCAAGGGGAGGGAAAACCAACCAGTTCAGCCGTCGCTCAACCCCCTCTCCGCGTGCGGAGAGGAGAGGGGATTAGGGGATGAGGACGCTTACAGCCGTTCCGCCACGCTCTTGGCCTGCGACAGCAGCAGCAGATAGTCGGGGCCACCGGCCTTGCTGTCGGTGCCGCTCATGTTGAAGCCACCGAAGGGGTGTACGCCTACCATCGCGCCGGTGCATTTGCGGTTGAAGTACAGATTGCCGACGAAGAATTCATCGCGCGCCTGTTCCAGCCGGTCGCGCCGCGCAGTGTAGACCGCGCCAGTCAGCCCATATTCGGTGCTGTTGGCGATTTCCAGTCCGTGATTGAAGTCGCGCGCCCGTATTAGCGTAAGCACCGGCCCGAAGATTTCTTCCTGCGCGATGCGCGCATCCCCCGGCACGTTGCCAAACACGGTCGGCTCGATGAAGTAGCCGCCATCAGGCGTCTCGACCGTGTGGCCGCCGGTGAGCAGCGTGCCTTCCTGCGTGCCCAGTTCGATGTAACTCATGATCTTGTGCAGCGCGTCGGTATCAATCACCGGCCCCTGGTCGATGTTCGCGGCTTTGTCTGGCGCGCCGACAGTCAACTGCTTTGTGAGATCGACGACGCGATTGGCCACCGTCTCGTACACCTCGTCAACGATGATGGCACGCGAACCAGCCGAGCACTTCTGGCCCTGGAACCCGAACGCGCCCGCAACAATGCCCTGCGCCGCCGCTTCCAGATCGGCCGTCTCATCCACCAGCACCGCGTCCTTGCCGCCCATTTCGAGGATGGCGCGCTTGAGCCACTTCTGGCCCGGCTGCACTTTCGCGGCGTCCTCGTAAATCTTCACGCCTACTTCGCGTGAGCCGGTGAAAGTGATGAAGCGCGTTCGCGGGTCGGCCACCATAGCCGCACCCACCACTTCGCCCGGCCCGGTGAGGTAATTGAGCACGCCTCGGGGCAGACCGGCATTCCAGAACAGTTCGCACAGCTTGTAAGCGACATACGGGCTTTGCTCGGCCGGCTTGAACACGGCGGTATTGCCCGCCACCAGCACCGAGCCAACCATGCCCGTGGGGATGGCCAGCGCAAAGTTCCACGGCGGGATGATCGCGCCCACGCCCAGCGGAATGTAGGTCAGGCTCAACTGCTCGGCTGGAAACGGCGCAAGCAGGCCGGTTGCATCGAGCAGGCGCAGCGCCTGGCGCGCATAGTATTCGAGGAAGTCAATCGATTCGCTGGTGTCAGCATCGGCCTCCACCCACGTCTTGCCCACTTCGTAGACCATCATGGCGCTGAACTCGTGCTTGCGCCGGCGTATTTCGGCGGCGGCGTGCAGCAGGTAGCGGGCACGCTCGGCCACTGGCGTGCGCCGCCAGCTATCGAACGCCTTGGTCGCAGCGCTGATAGCGTCGGCGGCGTGGCCCGCGTCGCCATCAGCAAACTGGCCGATGATCTCGCCCGGGCGCGCCGGATTGATCGAGGGGAACGTCGGGCCGGGCGTCACCTGCTCGCCGTTGATGACCAGCGGATAGGCGCGGCCCAATTCGGCAGCCACCTTGTCGAGCGCGGCGCGAAAGGCAGCCTGCTGGTGCGGCAGCGAAAAGTCGGTCAGCGGTTCGGGACGATAAGGAAGAAGCATCTGATTATCTCCTTGATTAACGGGCGCAGCCATGCCCGGTTTCATCTGGTCAATACAACCTTGAACGAGCGTGTTTCACGGTCAGCCAGAGCTCAAAGTATCGATCGTACAGCCTCAACGCCGATGCGCCACAACCCACCTTACAATAGGTTTGAGGTCCTTCAGCGCCGAACAAGACGAATGACGGGCAGCGGCCGTGCTTTCCCCTCAACATCACGCATCGCTGCCGATCCGCCAGCTTCACACGGCGTCATTGTACCCACAAGCGGCGCGGGCGCGAATCGTCTGTCGTTCGTCTTATTCGGCGCTGAAGGAGGATGGAAACGAAGTTGAAAGTGAGAGAGCCGTGTCGTTCAGAATCACCTCTCGTCTCGCAAGAAGCATCCCACAATCACGAAGTCGGATGTTCGGCGCATACCAACACGATTGGCCTGCCCGCGTGCCGCGTGAGTACGATTGTCGCGCCGGCGCTGCCTTTCAGCTTCAACTGGGGCAATAGGGCTTCCGGCGTCACCGGTGAGCCGCGCCGCTTGACCGACGCATGGCCTATTCCCCGCGTTCGCAGTACAGAGCGCAGCGCCTTCACGTTGAACGGCAGCCATTCCAGCACCTGCCAGGCGCGCATCCACGGCGCATCTGGCGGCGCATCGGCCGTAAGATAGGCGATGGTGGCGTCCAATTGAACTGCATTCCACGCCCGCCCCGCTGAAGTCACCAGCCCGGCTCGGATGAGCGCCGGATCAGGCTCAATCAGCCAGGTGCGCGGCGGCCCAACCTCGCCCGGCTCGTTGTCCGCACCCGCCCAGTGCAGCGCGCGCCCTGCCTCAATCCGTGTCGCCCGAGGCCGCGGGTCAGCGCCGTATTCTTCCGGCCCAGTGCGCAGCAGCGCCTCCTTCAACTCACCCTCGACCGACAGAAACTCGATCTCGCCGCCCCAGCCCGCCAACTGCGCCAGATCGACGCCCGGAGACAGCTTGGCGACCACACGCGGCGCGCGCCAGCGGCGCAGCGTCGACAGCGGCGGCTGATACGCTTCGACGGCGTGCAAACGGCGGCCATTCGCGCGCCGCGCCGGGTCGAAAAACAGCACATCGGTATCGGGATCAAGCTCGCGTACATCTGCCGTTTGCACATCGAGGGCCATCCCGAGCGCTACCGCATTCAGGCGCGCCATTTGAGCGCATACGGGGTCGATATCGACGGCCAGCACCTGCGCGCCCTGCCTCTGCAAACGCCAGCGCATCGGCGCCGATGCCGCAGCACATGTCGGCCACGCGCAGCCCGGCGCTGCCCGCTGCGTGATAGCGGCGCGCATCCGGGTCGCTGGCCTGTTCGAGCGCGTCGCGGGTGAAGAACATGCGCGCTGCATCCGGGCCGAATTTGGCCGCCGCCTTGCGCCGCAGCCGCGCCAGTTCCAGCGCCGCGCCCGCCTGATCAGGCGTCAGCGTTTTACGCAGCGCCGTTAGCAGCGGCAGCGTGCGTTCGTCCGCCAGATCGTCTTCAGCCAGCGCCGATAGCACATCCGTACCCGCGCGGTTTGTCAGAAATTCGAGCGTATCGAGGGTGATCATACGGTGGGCGTCACTCTTCGCCCGTCACGGCCCGCGACGGATCGACCGGCACGGTGATCAGCACTTTGCCGGCCAGCACATCGAGCGCCGGGTTAAAGATCAGCGCCTGTGGCCAGCCCTCGGCCTCAGTGCGCGGGAACTTACCCACCTTGTTGACGCCCTGCACCACGCCCGCCAGCACGGCCTGTTGCAAGAACGCGACCGCGTTGGGCAGGCTGCTGAAGGCCAGCAGCACGGCTTGCCCGTCCATTTCCACGGCGGCCGCCGACCAGTTCACCGGCTCACCGGGAGCGAGCTTCCACGCTGGCTTGTTCGGCGTCACCTGCACCAGCAGATGCACGTAGCGCCCGCGAAATGTGGACCAGTCCGTCTGGCCAGCGTCGCGCAGGGCCACGCCCTCGACCCGCGCCAGCGTATCGGCGGTTGTGTGCGACCGTTCACCGCGCACCAGTACGCCAGTGGTCACCGGCTCAATCAGCGCCGCTTCCACCAGCACGCGCGTGAAACCGGCTGCTTCCAGAGCCGCCACAAGATCGGCGGAAGGCTGACCAGTCGGATCGACGGAGATGAGGCGCCCGCCTGCGCGCAGCACACGCAGCGCCTGCATCAGCAAGCCGGTATCGGTCGGCCCGAGCCATGTGATCGCATCGGCGCTGGCCTCGGACAGCCGTGAAAGGCCTTCCTGGCCTTGTACTTCGCTCACGACGAGATCAGCTCGTTGTTCAGCCAACGCCGCACCGATACCACCGCCCGCGTCGACGAGCCGCAGGTCTGACGCGCTGGGCGGCAGGTGCTTGAGCGCAGCCAGCCGATATGGGCCGAGCGCCTCATCCGCTACAGGCATCAGCCGCGCAGCGCCGCGCGCGCATCGTCCAGTAACTGCGCCACCTCGTCAAACTCCTCGCGAAAAAAATGCAGCGTCACCGGGCCGAGCTCGAGGTGATAGACGGTTTCGCCATCCGGCTCCTCCGACAGCCACGCCACGTAGTTCTCGGTCTCGGCGATGCTTTCCACCGGCACGTCATCGTCTTGTTCGCGTCTTGGTTTATCGGGCTTCGCCATCGCATCCATTCTCCAGTCTTCCGGCGGCGATTGTAGCCCGCGCCTGCGCGCCTTGTCGAACCCACCCCGGCGCGCGCAAATGGAGTATGATCAATCAGGATCGATCAGCAGGAATGGACAATGACTTCAGATAATAAACCGACGATCGTGTATATGGTGCATGCCCATTTCCCCAATCCCGAGGCGGCCTCGGCTGCCATCGACGCGCTCAAAGATGCGGTCCGCAAGGGGCAGATGCGTATGCACGACGCAGCGCTGTTGAGCCATGACGAGGACGGGAAAACGCACGTCCACGATCTTCAGGATGTCACTGGCGGGCAAGGGGCGTTGGTGGGTGCGATTGAAGGCGCGCTGATCGGTTTGCTGGCCGGGCCTATCGGCGCGGTGGCCGGCGCAGCGGCGGGCGCGATCACCGGCGGCGTGAGCGCGAGCATGTTCGAGTTCGGGATGCCGCGCGACACGCTGGAGAAGATTGCCCGCGAAACGGCCAAAGGCGCGGCGGCAGTTATCGTCCTCGTGGATGAGGACTGGCTGGTCGCCACTCGGCACGTCATCGTGCCGCTGGCAGATTCGGTTCACAGCACGCGCTTCGAGTAAATCAGTAAACGGGCACTGAACAGAACGAAAAGGGCGGCCGAGTGGCCGCCCTTTTGTATGTTGCCGTGCCTGATTTGAATCTACTTGGCAGCAGCCAGCGCCTTGCCCTTGCTGCGAACCATGAACGACTCGATGATCAGGACGATGCCGCCCGCGACGGCGAAGATGCCCATCACAGGTACCAGCGTCAGTGAACCGGCAATCGGGTTTTCCAGCAGGAACAGGCCGATGACCAACTGAAGGACGCCCAGCAGCAGCGTGCCCAGTACGGCCCAGAAGCCCGCCTTGCCGATTCGGCGCACGCCCTGGATGATATTGACGGTGCCGCCGAAGATAGCCGCGAAGGCGATGAAGAAGTACAGGATCTGCACGCCGAACCAAGTCGACAAGATGGGCGAACCCAGTACTGAGATACCGGCGAACATGTACAGGATGCCGAGCGCGAATTTCCAGCCCCAGCCCGGGCCGCGCTTCCAGATCGAGCCTATGATGTCCACCATACCGGCGATGACGAAGTAGACGCCAAGCAAGGTGAACAGGGTCACTGCAGTCGTTGCCGGATTGGTGAGCAGGAAGCCACCGATGATCAGGGTCAGGATGCCCCAGAGAAGGATCAGCCACCAGCCATCGGCGGCTGCGCGAAGTTCGTCATTCTGTGTCGTTGTTGCTGCTGCTGTTGCTGCCATCGTATTGTTCTCCCCTATTCCAGATGTGTATGACTATCAGCCTTACTTAGGCTGAATTGGCGATCATTATGTCACACGAGATTACACGCTGCAAGTGCTGATAGGCGTGTACTCTCTATGAGACATGAACCCCGATTTAGGAGAAAGGATACGGGGCGCAGCCAGTTGTTCAGCGGCTGCGCCCCGCGCAGGTGATGAGCAGATAGAAAACCTAGTTTACGTCGTGCATCATCTTCAGGCGGTCCACGTCATCGTCCGACAGCGTGGTCTTGATGAGCGTGCCGTTGAACTGCTTCAGGCGCTCCAGAATCTGGCCAGGGTCCGTCGAGACGAGCAGGAACAGCGCCGATGTGCCCGGCTTGATGGCATCGCCTGTTTCCTTGATGAACTGGTCGGGAATGCCTGCGTCGTGAAGGAACGCATAGGCGGTGCCGATGACCGCACCGACGATAGCGCCAAGCAGCGGGACGAGGAAGATAATGCCGATCAGGAAGCCCCAGAACGTTCCGCCGAGTGCCTTCTCGCCGGAATGGCGCTTCAACTGCTTGGTCTCGGGCTTGCCGTCGGGATGTCGTACTACCACGACCGCGTCCTGAAGGCCGGCGAGCGCGCCCTTTTCGAGGTCTTCAAGTACCTGGGCCGCTTCCCCGGCTGTCTCCTGCTTGTCAAACGCCAACACCAGAAGTTCGCTCATGTCCAATTTCCTTTGTCTGTGAGTCAAGTACT
Source organism: uncultured Chloroflexia bacterium (assembly GCA_963841085.1). Taxonomy (GTDB): domain Bacteria; phylum Chloroflexota; class Anaerolineae; order Aggregatilineales; family Phototrophicaceae; genus Flexifilum. Next base: position 266,854 of record CAWJBF010000001.1, read on the forward strand.
ACGATTTTATCGTTACAGTGTTCAGGCTGCAATCCACGCACCGGCAACGCAAAACAAGAGGCGACTCGAAGTTGAGCCGCCTCTGTGTTCCATCAGTTTGAGAAGCGGGAACTAGTAACGCCCGCCACCACCGCCGCCACCGCTGCGGCGGTCACCACCACCACTGCCACCACGGCGATCGCCACCGCGATCACGGGGCGGGCCGCTGGGACGGCGGTCACGCGAACGGGCCTCTTCGGCCGTCCAGCCTTCGAGCACGGCCTGGCGGCTGAGACGCACCTTGCCATCGGGCGAAACGTCGGTGATCATGACCATGATCTCGTCGCCCATCTTCACTTCGTCTTCCACCGATTCTACGCGGCGGTCAGACAACTGCGAGATATGCACAAGGCCTTCCTTGCCGGGCATGTATTCGACAAAGCAGCCATACGGCTCGATGCGAACGACCTTGCCGGTGTAAACGCGCCCGATTTCAGGCTCTTCCGTCAGGCCGCGCACTTCTTCCATGGCGCGCTCGACCGCCGCGGCGTCGACGCCTGCCACGAACACAGTGCCGTCTTCCTGAATGTCGATCTTGACGCCGGTGCGCTCCTGAATACCGCGCACATTCTTGCCGCCGGGGCCGATCAACGCGCCGATTTTCTCGGAGTTAATCTTGATCGTCTCCATACGCGGGGCATACTCGCTCAGTTTTTCACGCGGGCCAGCCAGCGCAGCCATAATGACGCCCAGCACCTGCATACGGGCTTCGCGAGCCTGCGCCAGCGCCTGCGTCATGACTTCCTGCGTCACGCCGGAAATCTTGATGTCCATCTGCAACGCGGTGATACCCTTCTCGGTACCCGCGACCTTGAAGTCCATATCGCCGATGTGGTCTTCAAGGCCCTGAATGTCGGTGAGCACAGCAACCTTGCCCTGCTCCATGATCAGGCCCATGGCGATGCCACCCACCGGCCGCTTGATCGGCACGCCGGCATCCATCAGCGACAATGTGCTGCCGCAAACGCTCGCCATCGACGTGCTGCCGTTCGAGCTCAACACTTCGCTCACGAGGCGGATGGTGTACGGGAAAACCGACTCATCCGGGATCATCGGGCGCAGCGCGGCTTCCGCCAGCGCACCGTGGCCGATTTCGCGGCGCTTCGGCCCGCGCAGCGGCGAGGTTTCGCCAGTGCTGAAGGGCGGGAAGTTGTAGTGGTGCAAATAGCGCTTCTGATCATCCGGTAGCAGCGTTTCCATCATCTGCGAGTCACGCGGGCTACCCAGCGTCGCAAACGTCAGCACCTGCGTTTCGCCACGGCGGAACAGGCCCGTACCGTGCACGCGCGGCACAACGCCAACTTCAGCCGACAGCGGCCGGATGGTGCGCGTGTCGCGGCCATCGGGGCGAATGCCCTCGTTGACAATGCGCAGGCGCACTTCTTCGGCGATCAGGTTACTGAATGCTTCACGCACCTGCTTGAGCGGAATGACGTTTGTGGGGTCTTCCGCCAGCACATTGCGGGCGTCGTAGCCTGACGTCAGTTCCTCGCGCAGCACGTCCATGGCCTCATTGCGGCCGCCGCGGTCGGTGGTTTCGCGCAGCACCTGCTGCACGCGGGTGCGCATATTGCTATTGACTTCGTCCTGCAGGCCTTCGGGCAGCGCGGACGAAATGAATGGGGACTTCGGCTTGCCGATTTCGGCCTGCATCTGCTTCTGCAGCTCCAGCAGGGGCTGCATCGAGTCGTGCGCCAGCTTCAGCGCGCGCAGCATCGTTTCTTCGTCGACTTCGTCTGCGCCGCACTCGACCATGTTGATGGCTTCGGCAGTGCCGGCCACACGCAAATCGAGCGCGCTGTTGACCATCTGGCTGACGGTGGGGTTGACCACCAGTTCGCCATCGATCAGGCCAATGCGCGTACCCGCCACCGGGCCGTTCCAGGGGATGTTCGAGATCAGCAGCGCGGTGCTGGCCGCCACAATCCCGATCATATCGACCTGATGCTCCTGGTCGTGGCTGAACGCAGTGAGAATAACCTGCACCTCGTTGCGCATATTGTCAGGAAACAGCGGGCGCAGGGTGCGGTCGATGACGCGCGACGTGAGAATGGCCTGCTCGGTCGGGCGGCCTTCGCGGCGGAAGTAGCTGCCGGGAATGCGGCCTGCCGCGTACAACTTCTCTTCAAAGTCCACGCTCAACGGGAAGAAATCAATCCCCTCGCGTGCGTGCTTGCTCATGGTGGCGGTGGCGAACACAATTGTTTCGCCCACCTGAATGGTTACGGCGCCGCCAGCCTGACCGGCCAGCTTGCCCGTTTCAATTGTCATGTCCTGACCAGCGACATTGACGGTAAAGCGATGGGTGGTTCCCATAGGGGTAACCAGGGTTTCCATAGAGGGCCTCCGTCCTCAGATAATCAAAATGCCCGGAGACCAGAAACTGGAACCTGTAGCCAAACCAGCCGCCATCAGGCGGGGCTCAGCGGCACGCTCCAATTCCTGCTGCACCCGGGCATGTCCTTCCTCACAAGCCGCGAACGGCCGTGTTGAACACGCATTTCTGGCCAGGTCGGCCCGCCGAAAAACTCAGCGGCGCAACCCCAGCTTCTGGAGAATTTGGCGGTAGGATTCGGGATCCGTCGCGCTCAGATACTTCAGGTGACGGCGGCGCTGACCAACCAGCTTGATCAGACCACGGCGCGAACTCTGGTCGTGGGAATTGGCGATCAGGTGATCGGTCAATCCCTGAATACGCCGCGTCAGCAGTGCAATCTGCACTTCGGGCGAACCCGTGTCACCTTCGTGCCGGGCGAACTCCTGAACGATGATCTCTTTTTCCGTCTTGGTGAGAGCCATGAAATTCTCCGTCCCCGGTAGGGTTTGTATGTCTGTCGCCAGGCGAGCCGGAACGGGGCTCACCGGCCTGATGAACGCGATCATTATAGCAGAAGGCTTGGGCGGTGCAATCGTGAACCGGTTGGCGGCAATTCGCGAACACTGGCAAATGGGCAGGAATGGGCGCCGGACGCAAGCGCGTCTAAGGTGGTGCGGGCGTGTCTGGAATGGTGATGCTCATGCCCTGAGTCTGTATTGACATCGTTTCGAACTCGTCAGGCCCGTTGCTGCCCACGGAGTAATGCGAAAGCAGCGCCTCAGGCAGTTCGAACGAAAGCGCGAGTGTCTCTCGCCCCTGCTCATCCACGCGCACGAAATCCACGCGCATCCGCACCGCCGTGCCTGAAACAGCCGCTTCAGCCAACGGCGGTGTCGCAGCATCTATCAACTTGCTGAGTGAAAACTCCGCCCTATCTTTCGAGGTGGTGACATTTGCGCCGGCAATGCGTTCCGTTTTGGGCGCTTCACGCTTCCCCTCCCGGCCTTGCGTGGTGCTGCCTGCCGGGAGGCCTGTTTTCTCCTGGCGGAAGTACTGAAGTTCCAACTGTCCCTCGCGGCCCTTATGCTTGCTCGTGCCGCGAATGAGCTTGCCATCCAGCGTGGCCATCGTCGCGAAAATGATGGTGTGCGGCTTGCCCGCGGTCGCCGGAGTAGGGGGCTTGTCTTTGGCCACATCGCGGCGGACGACCGTCGAGGTTGTGCCGCCCTGAAGGAAACGCCTGGTGGCCGCATTGCCGACCGTCTGCTGCATGTGAAGCAGGGAACCAACGGCGTTAGCGGAGGACGGTGGAAGGAGCGAAGCGGGCGTGGTTTGGGACGGTTTATCCTCGCGGTCACGCGAGATGCGAAGTCTTGTTCTCATGCCGACCTCGACGCAAGAACCCACCCTTCTGATAGAATGCACTATCGCACAGATTCTGAAGGCGCACAAATGGCCCGGTTCCGCACCGGCCGCAAGCCGGACGCAAAAACAAAGCCCCTCTTTTGCCGAGGCGGAAGAGGGGCTGGCCGTAATTGCGCTGAGGGGAAGTGAGTTCGCTACTCATCCTCGGCAGGCGACGCCGGAATACTGCCACGCTGTCTCTCGGCCACGAGCGCCACCGTGTGATGCGTGCGGAACAGGCTGTACTGGCCTGTGCGGCCGGGTACGGGGTTGAGCACGTTTTCGGTTTCCATGATCGAAATCCAAAGCGGAATATTCCAGCGCTCGTCATTGAGTGCCGCCGCCAGGTTTTCTTCCGAAATGACGATGTTGCGCTCGTACAGCGCCAGCAACAGCAGCACAAATGTATTGCGGTCGGCCAGCACTGACGCGACAACGGGCGTTGTCACATCCAGCGAGATGCCCTTGGTCATGAACTCGCTCTGCGGGTTGGCGTATTCCTGCACCAGCGCCGCGTGGTTCTCCATCAGATATTCGACGGCGCGCTGGAACGCCATGCCCTGATCGTGGTCGCGCAGGCGGCGGTGCAGGCTGCCCAGCGGGCACCAACTGTAGCCACGGAAGCTGGTGAACTGTTCGACACTAATGATGATGCGGCGCACCATCGCGGCCGTATCTGGTTCGCTCACTTCGAGGTCGGACAGCAGCACGCCTTCCCACGTTTCGGGGCGCGGCACTTCCACGACAGCGGGCTGGACCACCATCTCAAAGTCTGGCCGCAGTTTGATGACGGGAACCAGGTCTTCGGGATTGTGGCGGTGCGGCACCAGTTCGCGCAGCAGCACATGCTCGCGAACGAGGCAGTCGATCCAGTCCGAACGCCACTGGTCGCTGTAGTTCAGGCCCGGCCGGTCGAGGTCACGGTCCATCGCCAGCCCTTTGAGCAGGAAGCCGTAATTGACGTACTCCCAGTCGCGCACACTCAGCGTGTTCATCACACGCATGACCACGCGGTCGCGCACCAGCCGCGTCTTTTCGACGACGGCATTATCGGGATCCAGCGTCACGAGATCGGGGCGTGAACTGGCCTTGAGGATGCCCATCGACTGCGCCTGACCGACCAGATCGCTGCCGCGCTGACGATTGATGACGGCGCCCACATCCACCAGTTGATCGATGAGCTGCGACAGCATCACGCTGTCGGACTTCTGCGCCTGCGCCAGCCGGTCGAACTGTACGATCACGCTCGACCACTGACTGGGAGTGAAGCCAACCACAGGCGGTTCTGCGGGCTGCGCCGCCTGCGGAAACTGCGTCTGCACGTTCTCCAGGTTGGCGAAGTCCTCAACGTATTCAATCGACACGTTGGTGTTCTTTTCCAACTGACGGCTGGTACTGCCGCGCACCGCCCACAGGATGACGGTCTTGTTGCGCGCCCGCAGCGAATTGATTACGTCGTTGAAATCGCGGTCGCCGCTGGCGACGATGTAGACATCGGCCGCGTCGGCGTGGCCGGAGTCGGTAATCGCATTCTGCGCGATCTTCATGTCGGCGCTGTTCTTGCCCGGCAGCGTGAAAATTGGCTCGATATTGGCCGACATCAGGCGGCTGGTGGCCTCGTCCGTCACCTCACGGCCCTGCGAGTCGATTAGCGGCGGAAGGCTGCCGCGCATGCCCCACGGCGCGTAAGCGGACATGCGCACCGGCTGTCCGTGCGCCTGCGCCTGACGCACAAACGCCAGAATCAACTGATCGAGGTTGACGGTATAGCCCTGTTCTTTCAGGCTGATGGCAATGTTCTCAAAGTCGATGAAGACCGCCACGTTTTTGGTTTGCTTGATGCCGAGCAGCGTTTCGACCGGCTGGAAGATGACCTCATCTTCCTCATATGCCGAGCCTTTGATGATGTTGCTTGTGCCCCAAAGGCGGAAACGGGCCGAACGCCGCGTGCGCACCTGCTTGATCAGCTTGAGCAGCGGCGGGCTGGTCGTGACGAGGATCAGTTCATCGACGAGTTCGGGGTCGCTGGCGAAGTAGTGCTCCACCAGTCCTTCAGCGAGGCGCGTATGATCGACGACCGAGAAGATCTCGTAGCCGGCAGCGCGGAAGATTTCGTGGGCATCGCCAGAGCCGGCGGCCTTGTTGAGCAGTTGATCGTCCCAGTCGGCGGCGGCGATGGCCTTCAGCGTGTCCTGGCTGACCAATCCGGCCGCCAACGCTGCACCGCCGCGCAATCCCACGGCCAGTTCCTGAAGATCGATGCTCAGGTTGTGGCGGCGGAAATGCTCCAACAGATCATCAACATCTACAATCAAATAGGCATTCATGTCTCGTACCGTAACACTAATTCAGGGTCGTCTCTTACCCCGAGCGGGGAAAGCAATTCACGAAGTTGGTTGATTGGGAAGCACAGGTTGAGGGGTGACGGATTAATTTCGTTAATCCTAAGGCCCTATTTGTTCCGATTGTAACAAACGGACGCGGCCCTATCAATCGACAACTCTCACTATCGCAAGCCGAGACCAATTGTGCAGCTTCACCGACTCAACACTCCCATCATACGGGAATCGGGAACCGTTTGCACAGCGACTCTGTGAAGGTTAACAAACTGGCGCACAACCCCGCACCTGACCTCACGCCCCGTGCCCCGCTCCACATATGCACGGCTGAAGGGGCGACAGTAGCTATTTTCGCACCGCCGTGACTTGGTAGCTCTTTGGCACAGCGTGCTGCGCCCGTCTATATCCGTAACAAGCGAGTCAAGAATCTGGCGTCGCCCCCTCAGCCGGTGTTCGGCTGAGGGGCTGGAGGGTGAAGTTGATGATTGGCGAGGGTGGGGGCCGTCGTTGCTAGTACGCCTTGGCGAAGATGGCGATACGCTCGGCCGGTTCGCCGGTGAGCACATGCGCGCCCGTGCCGCCGGGCTGTTCCAGCGGGTAGTTGCGGTGCGTGGCGCCGGTCTCGGTCTTGATGCGCGCTTCGGCGGCACGGTCTTCCGTCCACCACACGCGGGCGAAACCTCCCGCCTCGATCACCTGCTTGAACTCATCGTAGTTAGCTACGTCGAACGTGTTGGATTCGCGGAACGCCGTCGCCTGCGCCAGCATATTGGCCTGAATTTCGTCGAGCAGCGTCTTCACCGAACTCGATGATGCCTACCTGCTGAAGCACGCTCTTGCCTTCCTTGCCCGGCATATCGCGGCGGGCAGCGACTACGGTGCCACCGGCCACATCGCGTGGGCCGATTTCGAGGCGCACCGGCACGCCGCGCATCTCCCAGTCGTTGAACTTGAAGCCGGGCTGGTAGTCGCGTTTGTCGACATGGACGCGAATGTCGGCGTCGGCCAGAATGCGCGCCAGTCGTTCTACCACTTCGAGCACACCCGCGCGTTCCTCGTCGGTGCGCGCAATCGGCACGAACACGGCCTGAATGGGGGCGAGACGCGGCGGCAGACGCAGGCCCTTTTCGTCACCATGAGTCATGATGACCGCTCCAACCATACGCCAGCTCATGCCCCAACTGGTGGTCCAACAGGTCTGTAACTGATTGCTGCGGTCGAGGTACTGCATGTTGAAGGCGCGCGCGAAGTTCTGGCCCAGATTGTGGCTGGTGCCGGCCTGCAGCGCGCGCTTGTCGCCCATCATGCCTTCGATGGAATAGGTGCGCAGCGCACCAGCGAATTTCTCGCCCTCGCTCTTCAGCCCCTTGATGACCGGGATGGCCGCCACGTTGATAGCGACGTCGGCGTATACATCGAGCATACGCAGCGTCTCTTCTTCGGCCTCGGCTTCGGTGGCGTGGGCCGTATGCCCCTCTTGCCACAGAAATTCAGCCGTGCGCAGGAACGGGCGCGTACGCAGTTCCCAGCGCACGACGTTGGCCCACTGATTCAGCAGCAGCGGCAGATCGCGGTAGCTCTGAATCCACTTGGCCATTGCCTCGCCGATGATGGTTTCCGAGGTAGGGCGCACTACCAGCGGCTCTTCCAGTTCCTTGCCGCCGCCAATCGTCACGACCGCCAGTTCCGGGCTGAAGCCCTCGACGTGCTCGGCCTCGCGCTCCAGATAGCTTTTGGGGATGAACAGCGGGAAGTAAGCATTGGAGTGGCCGGTGGCCTTGAAGCGCTTGTCGAGCGCGTTCTTGATGCCTTCCCACAGCTCGTAGCCGTAGGGCCGCACGATGATGCAGCCGCGCACCGGCGACAAATCCGCCAGTTCAGCGCGATAGACAATATCGTTGTACCACTCGGAAAAATCGGTCGTGATCGAGGGCAGTGGATTCGAAGCCATCGACGCGCACTCCAATCGTCTCTTGCCGGAACAAAACAGGCCGCTCATTATAAACGAGCGGCCCGCGCATTACAGGCGCAAGTCAGACGGCGAGATCAGCCGCCCCAGTCTCGGCCGTAGTTGACGTTCAGCTTGTCAAGCGCCGCCTGCTCAAGGTCGATGCCGTGCAGGCTGGCGATCTGGAGCAGATACAGCAACACGTCCGCCAGTTCTCCGGCCAGTTCGGCGGGGTCATCGGCCGTTTCGCGCCACTGAAAATGCTCCAGCACCTCGCTCGCTTCCAGCGCCAGTGAAATCGCCAGACTGCGCGGGGTTTGCGGATGCGGCGAGCCGGGCTCGTACCAGCCTTTGGACTCTACAAACGCATGCATCGCCGCTTCGAGGTCTTTGAGTTCCATGTGCGAAACCACCTTTTGAACCGCAGAGACACGGAGGACACAGAGAATCTATCATCTCTCATTGTTCTCAGTGTCTCCGTGGTTTATAGCTGTTTTAGTTTCCGGCGTTAACCTGATCAAGCACGCCGAGAGTGGCCTGCACGGCCTGTGCCTGCTGTTCGATGGCGCTGATCGTAGCTTCGTTGTCGCCGTTCTGCGCGCCATAGTTGCCAAACTGGGCGTGATTGCCGCCTTCGATGGGCACAAACACTGTATCAGGTGGCAGCAGCGCCGCGCCTGCCAGCACATCTTCGACGCTGGCGACGCCGTCGTTCGTGCCGTAGATGGATACCGCCACCCCGGGCCAATCAGACAGGTCACCATTCGGGTACGAGGCGAGCAGCACCAGCCCCTGAATCTGATCCGGATTGGAGGCGATGAACGTCGCCGCCATGGCGCCGCCCAGTGAATGGCCACCAATCACCCAGTTCGTGATCTGCGGATTGTCGTCTATCACCTGTTGGGCTGCATTGGGATTGAGTACGGCGAGCTGAAGCGGCATCGGCGTGATGAACGTGGTGTAGCCGTTGGCGGCAATCGCGCTGGCATATAGGGCGTAGGCCGACGGCGCGACCAGCCCGCCCGGATAGAAGATGAAGCCGGTTTCGGCCTTGGCGGGATCGACTGCGGCACCGCTGGGAGCGAAGGTGTAGTACCCATCTTGCGTGACCGTAACCAGCGGACTGCCCTGCAAGGCCGTGGTTGCTTCAGGCGCAGCGTTGTTATTGGTGGTGACGATCAGCCCGAGCAGCGCCAGCACGGGAATCCACAGGAGGGCGAACACCATGAGGTAACTGGGCCAGCGACGGGTTTTGGGTTCAGAAGTGGTCATGAATGGACGATTCCTTTGCGTTGAGTAGGCAGTCGCATGACTGCAAAACCCGGTCAGTATACGCCTGTTTCACCCTCAAAACAGGCTCAGTCGCGTGAGAAACAGCGAAGGGAACCTGGTTTGGGTTGAGGTTTGAGTAAGCGCGATTACGTATGCAGAGACAACGAGGGAGGCGTGTGCGTTAGTAGGCGTTCTGGTCGCGCCGAAGCGTTGTGCTGACGATGGTGCGGATGATGATCTTGATGTCCAGCCACAGCGACCAGTTCTCGATGTACCACAAGTCATAGGCGGTGCGTTCAGCAATCGATGTGTCGCCGCGCAGTCCATTGACCTGCGCCCAGCCCGTCATGCCCGCTTTTTCGCGGTGGCGCTCCATGTAGCGCGGGATGTTGCCGCGAAACTGCTGCACGTACACCGGCCGCTCGGGGCGCGGGCCTACGAGGCTCATTTCGCCCAGCAGCACGTTGATCAACTGCGGCAGCTCGTCCAGATTGGTGCGGCGCATGAAGCGGCCGATGGGCGTCACGCGCGGGTCGTTCTGGGTCGTCCAGCCCGGGCCTTGCACCTCGGCATCCTGGCGCATCGAGCGGAATTTGATCATCTCGAACGGCCGCCCATCCAGCCCCATGCGCTCCTGCGTGTAGAACACCGGGCCGGGCGAGGTGAGCCTGACGATCATGGCCGTGAGCAGTAGGAAGGGCGCCAGCAGCACCAGCCCCACCAGCGAGACAATCAGGTCGAGCGCGCGCTTCAGGCTCAGGCGCCAGCCGCGCAGGCGCATATCGCGCACGGTCAGCAGCGGAATATCACCCAGTTCGCCCACGCTCAGGTCGCCCGCGATATAGGCGAACATGTCTGGATAGACCTTGATATCGACGCGACCACGCTGGCACAGCGTGATCAGGTCGATCAGTTCGCTGCGCTGCTCGTCGGGCAGCGCGATGATGACCTGCTCGATGTGATAGTTGTCGATCAGCGCCGGCAGATCGCCCCGCTCACCGATGATCGACACGCCGGAAATGCGCTCACGCTTCATCGGCTGCGTGCTGACGATGCCCACAATCTCGTAGCCGAGTTCGGGGCTGCCCTTGATCTTACGCGTGAGATCGCGCGCGATTTTGCCCACGCCCACGATCAGCAGATTATCACGGATGAGGCCGCGCCGGCGCAGGCTGTGCTGTAGCGAACGCATTAGTTCGCGGCCAATCGTCACCAGCACCACGCTGAACACGACCACGTAGAAGAACATACTGCGCGGATAATCAACCGAGTTGAAGACAGTGTTCTTGAACAGGATTTCCTGCAGGCCGTTAACCAGCAGCGCGCCAATGCTCACCAGCACCAGCACATTACGCGCAGTGTCGATACGGCTGACGGCACGCGGCAGATGGTACATGCGCCCGAAATAAAACAGAACGACTATCACCGCCACCTGCATGATGAGGGTGGGGATATACAGCGAAATGTCGGGCGGATTAGCGGGCTTGTTGAACAGCGGCAGCGTGAGGCGCGCCCAGTAGCCAAGCACGAACGCCAGCACCAGCATGAAGACGTCGCTGACATAGAGCAGCGCCGTCAGCAGCGTCTTGAGCCGATCCGACCGCCGCGCGGCTAGCGCATAGCTGGCGGGCGGGCCCGGGGCTGGCGCATCTCCGGCAGCAGTTTCGGGCCGCCCTTCAGCAGTAGACCCGTTAGAATCAGGCTGTGCAGCCACAGAGATGTCGTCGCCCGGTAGTGCTTCCGGTAGAAGATCAGCATCGCGCGGTAAAACTCCAACTGGGCGCGCTGGCTCTGCCGGCTCGCCGCCCGCTTGACGTGCTTGACCATCACCTGAGGATGATAGACGATCGTCCATCCCGCCTGTTTTATTCGAAACGCCCAATCCAGATCCTCCCCGTACATGAAGAAGCTCTCGTCGAGCAAGCCCACCGCCTGCACCGCCTCGCGCCGGATCTGCATGTACGCGCCGACCACCGAGTTCGACCTCGGCCTCTTGGCCCGGGTCCAGATACGTCATATTGTAGCGCGCAAAACGGGGGCTGTGTGGGAAGCGCTTACTCAGCCCCGCGAAATGATACAGTGATACCTCGGGCGTGGGAAAGCTGCGCCGGCACGCTTTGTCGAGGCTGCCATCCGCCAGCACAAGCTTCGGCCCGGACGCGCCTACCTGCGGGTGCGCGTCCATGAATGCCACCATATCACGAAATGCATGCGGCGGCACTTCGGTGTCCGGATTGAGCAGCAGCGCGTAACGCGGCGCGTCATCGCTCACCTGCCCCGCGCCCTTGTAGCCCAGCGCACGCAGCCCGACGTTATTGCCTGCCGGATAACCGACGTTGTCCGCATTGACGATCAGCTCGGCCTGCGGGTACTCGGCGCGCACCATTTCGGCGCTGCCATCCGCCGATGCGTTGTCCACCACCAGCACGCGCATGCTCACGCCTTCGCTGGCGAAGACCGTCCGCAAGCATTCACGCAGCAAATCGCGCGTGTTCCAGTTGAGAATGACGATGCCGAGATCAATAGTCATGAGTTGAAAGTTGAAGGTGAAAAATTGAAAGGACGATGTGTGTAAGGGGCGCTCGCGAGCGCCTCGCAGCCAGAGGCTAAAGCCATCAAGCTATATCTGCGCCGGCTGAAGCCGGCTTATTAACCCCCGTTCACGGGGCGCAGCTCCAACCGCACGACTTTAGCCTGCGGCGCAAATGCAGATCGGTCATTCTCACGATCCCCTCTGCGTCCTCTGGTTTTTCTCCGCGGCGCTGCGATGAATCTCTTGGTTTGTCTCTCCGCTCGTCATTTTATCACAGCAGCGCACACCGATTCCCCACGCTCAGCCAGCGGTGGGCAGCGTGCGCAGCGGCGCGCCACGCAGGGCCGCCCGCAGCGCCTCGCGGTCGTCCCACTGGTACTCGACCGTGCCGAAGCACATGCTCTGTTCATGGCCTTTGCCGCAGGCGATGACCACATCGCCCGCGCGCGCCAGCGAACAGGCGAACGCCAAGGCGTCGCCCCGGTCGGGCACGCGCCAGAACGTCTTGCCCTCGATGGCTCCGGCTGCCTGCGCCGCATCGGCCATCGTCTGCAGAATGCCGTCGAGCGACTCGGTGCGCGGGTCTTCGGCTGTCAGCACCGTGCAGTCTGCCAACCGTGCCGAGACTTCAGCCATCAGGCGGCGCTTGTCGCGGTCGCGCAGGCCGGCGCTGCCAAACACAGCGATCACACGGCCATGTGAGCCGGTCATCGACCGCGCCGTTTGCAAAGCGTTTGACAGCGCGTTGGGCGTGTGCGCGAAATCGACCAGCGCCAGATATGGCTGGCCTTCGTCGATGCGCTCCATGCGCCCGCTGATGCCCTCGACCGACCACAAACCACGTCGCACCTCGTCGAGCGACGCGCCGTAGGCTGTCGTGACGGCAATCGCGGCCAACGCATTGAGCACGTTGAAGTGCCCTGCCAGCCGCAACCTGATTTCACCCACGCCCTCACCGTGCAGATGCAGTTGAAAGCGCGTGTCGGCGGGTGTGAAGACGATTTCTGATGCGCTCACGTCGGCCTCTGCATGCACGCCATAGCGAATCAGACGGTCGGCGAGGAAGGCAGCGAAGAAATCCGCGTTCGGGATCATCCGCATTGATCACGACGATCTTGGACACGCCCGGCTTGCGCGCCGACTGACCGAGCATGGCAAAAAGGCGGCCCTTGGCGTCGCGGTAAGCCTCGAATGAGCCGTGATAGTCGAGATGCTCGTGCGTGACGTTGGTCAGCACAGCGGCATCGACCTCGACGCCGTTCAGCCGCCCCTGCGCCAGCCCGTGACTGGTCATTTCCAGCACCACCTCGGTCAGGCCATTCGCGGCGATTTGCGCCAGCAGCGCCTGCGTTTGCGGCGCGCCCGGTGTGGTGACATGAAAGCCGGTATCGAGCGCGGCCGAACCGATGTTTGCGGCGATGGTACTGATTAGTCCGGCCTTACCGCCCGTCATCTCTTGAAGAACGCGGTGGATGAGCGTGCTGGTGGTGGTCTTACCGTCGGTGCCAGTGACGCCGATCAGCCGCAGTTTCCGCGATGGAAAGCCGTGATAGGCCGCCGCCAGATAGCCAATCGCCTCCTGAGCGTTTTCGACCTGCGCGTAAGGAACGGGCAGGTCGGTCAGCGCCTGTTCGCCCACAATGGCCGCCGCCCCACGCGCAATCGCTGCCGTAATGAAACGATGGCCGTCGTTCGATAGTCCGCCGCGTGCCACGAACACGCCGCCCGGCTGCACATCGGCATCGGACTCGACCACAGGTGCGGTGATGGGCACTGCGCCGTCACCCGTGAGCGTGAAGGGGAATGGCAGGGCCGAGAGGAGAGAGGAGAAACTCAAAGACATATTGCCTCTTGAATCCAGTTTGTGCTTTCGCCGCCTGAGGCTGAAGCCATCAGGCTATAGCTGCGCCCCGTGAACGGGGCTTCAACAACGGACTTCAGCCCATTGCCCACCTCCACCGGCCCAAACCAGGGGCTGAAGCCACCCCTGCCCTCGCTTTCAACTTTCAATTTCTTTTCTACTCTCTGATGCCTTCCACCATCGCCGACATATCCTGTTCACCGTAGCCCTTGTCGAGCGCGTCGGAAATAAGGTCGGCGGCGGCCTGAACGGTACGCAGCGGCACGCCCATCTCGTCGCCCAGACGCAGCGCGTAGCGCACATCCTTGGCCATCCACTTGAGCGCGAAGTGCGTGTCGTCGTACTGGCGGTCGAGCATACGCGGCGCTTTACCCAGCACCATCGGCGACGAAAAAGCCGATGCTGGAATGAGCTGGCGCACGGTGTTCATATCCAGGCCAGCCTGATCAGCGAACGTCAGGCCTTCGGCCAGCGCCGCCGCGTGCACCGCCGCCATCATGTTGTTGACGAGCTTCCAGGTTGCGCCTGCGCCCACCGGCCCGAGGTGGTACTGCTCGATGCTGACGGCCGCCAGCGCCGGGCGGATGCGTTCGAGCACCATCTCATCGCCACCCACGAACAGCTTGAGCTGGCCGGCCTCTGCCTGCGGCTTGGTTCCGGTCATCGGGGCGTCGAGGAACTCAATTCCACTTGCTGCCGCAAGCACGCCCAACTCGCGCACCCAGTCTGGCGACAGCGTGCTGAACTCGACGGCAACCGCGCCGTCGCTCATGCCGGCCAACGCGCCATCTTCACCGAGCCAGACAGCGCGCGACGAATCGTCATCACCCAGCACGGCGATGACCACATCCGCGCCGGTGGCAGCCGCACGCGGCGTGTCATCCACGCGCACTCCGATTTCTGCAAACGGGGCGGCCCGTTCCGCCGTGCGGTTGTAGACCGCATTGAGCAAACCTTTCGCGTGCAAATTACGCGCGACGCCCGTCCCCATAATTCCCAATCCAAGTACAGAAATCTTCATGGTGTGCTCCTTAAGGATAGTTGAAGGTTGAAAGTTCAAAGTTGAAAGAAGAATAGCGTTCACGTCTTTGTCAGTTGCGTGAACCTTCGTTGCCTGAAGCTTAAGTCTTCAGGCTACAGCCCCGCCCCATGAACGTGGCTTCTGAAGCCTGCTTCAGCAGGTGCTGCATTAGCCGCATGGTTTCAAACTGCGGCGGCACGGTGTTTCCTCACCCACTTCTTTGCTCAAATCGATCCAATCTCATTTCACATTCTGCGTAAGTTCAAAGACATTTTTCGGGGCGGTCGCGAACGTCCCCTACAAATCTCCTTACCCTTGCTTTCAACTTTCAACTTCTCTTTATCAAAGCACACAGGGTCACGGCGTGCTGCCGTGACCCTGCGCAACTGCTGTTCTGATGAACCCTACTTGAGGCGGGTCGCGAGTTCGTTCAGGTTCGACCGCACGCTGCCGTCTACGACGCGGTCATTCGAACGCACCACCAGGCCGCCAAGGATCGACGGATCGACGGAGTAGGTGACGGTCTTTGCGCCGGTTTCCTTCTGCACGCGGGCCTGCTCTTCGGCCGTAAGCGGCATGGCGCTCACCACTTCGACGTTATCACCCAGCTTCACGGCGTTCTTGGGCACGCTGGCGAAGAAATCGCTCACGAGCTTGGACTGGCGCTTGTCGTCGATGGTGACGCCGATCAACGCTTCGGTCATGGCGACAGAAATCGAGGCCACCTGGCCGCGCAAGTCGGCCAACTGGCGGTCGCGCTCTTCGCCGGCGCGAACGCGGGCTTCTTCGCGGATCTTGTCCGCGTCCTTGGCCGCATCCACCTGCACCTGCTTGGCGACTTCATCGCCCTTGCCACGCGCTTCCTCGATGACGCGATTGTATTCGAGGCGCGCACTGGCGGCGATTTTCTCGGCTTCGACTTCAGCGTTCTGACGCGCGCTGGCCGCGGCGGCCGCATCTTCGAGGCCCTTGGCGATCTTGTTGCTGCGCGAGTCCAGCATATTCATCATCGGGCGCCACAGCGCGAAGGTGAGGATGCCGAAGATGAGCAGGAAGTTGATACACTGTGCGGCCAGGAAACCCGCGTTAATGCCGAGCGGCGTCAACGGATTGGTCGCTTCTTCGGCCGCCACTTCCACATTCTGCTCTTCAACCGCAATATCGCCTTCCGCCTGCTGCGCAGCTTCGTGTGCCACCTCGCCCGCGGGTACTTCGGGCACGGGGGTCGCGTCTTGTGCGAAGGCGGGAACGGCAATTGCCAGCACGGCCATGATGACCAGCGCCAGTACCAGCAACCGCTTCAATGTCGACTGATTTTTCATCCGTTTACTCCTTATCGTGCGCGCTTAAAGCACGAACAGGATGATCAGCGCGACCACCAGCGCATAAATGGCAATGGCTTCAGCAAACACGATACCAAGGATCATGTTCGTCTGAATGACGCCGGCAGCGTCCGGGTTGCGGCCGATACCTTGCAGCGCGCCCTGCACCAGCAGGCCCACGCCAATGCCAGGGCCGAGCGCACCCACCATGGCAAGACCTGCGCCTACTGCCTTGAGACCAATTTCCAATCCAGCATCCATCGTCAAGTTATCCCTTCTGTTCGTAGCGGTGCTTTATGCACTCTGAGCTGACGTCTGTTCGGTTGCTTCGTGATGCTCGGCGTCACCTTCGTCCGTAGAATGGTCGTCGTGTTCGCCATCCCCGTGTCCTTCCATCGCCTGCGCCGAGAAAACGAGCGTGAGGATGGCGAACACAAGGGCCTGGATGGAAGTTACAATCACTTCCAGCCCGATGAAGATCGTCGGCAGAATGAGGGCGATCAGGAACGCCATCACAGCGAGCAGAATACCGCCCGCGAACATATTGCCGAAAAGACGGAAGCTCAGTGAGATTAGCTTGCCGAGTTCCGAAATGATCTCAAACAGTCCGACAATAAAGTCGACTGCGCCCAGCGGCCGCTTCTGCAAATTGCCCAGCGCCCGCAGGTTGATGTACTTCTGCCAGTAGTTCGGCCCCAGCGAGATCGTCCCAAATACCTGAATGGCAACCACAGCGATGAAGGCCAGCGCCAGTGTCAGGTTGAGGTCGGTAGTCGCGCCGCGCACATACGGCGTAACCGCAAAGACGTAGGGCAGCACCCCGGTCGTCAACTGCGATGAGTTGAGCGCCATACTCGCATCAGGATAAAGCGCGCGGGTCACTTCCAGGCGGGTCTCGATGACACGCAAATCCACTTCCGCCTGGGTCAATCCCTCTTCAGCGACGATGGCATTTTCCCGCGCCGTCAGTTCAGCGGCGGCGGCGTTCAATTCGTCCTTGGTGGGCTTCTCCGCAGGGTGTTCCTTGAAGTGTTCGCACGCATGCAGTGACTCGAGCGTGCCGGCCGTGCCTGCGTCAAGCGGCTGATCGACCCAGTACTGGTAGCCATCTCCGACCTGAATGGCGGGATAACCAGAAAAGCCGACTTCAGCGCAGTGCATGATGCCCACGCTTTCAACGCCCGGCAGCAGCTTCATCCAGTTCGCCATCAGCAGGAACAGGAAGATCGATCCCACCAGTGGGAACACCAGTCGAGCACGCTTGCCAGCCATCTGCTTGCTGAAGCCATACATGAAGCCGCCGAGCAGTTCAACCAGCAGTTGAATACGGCCCGGCACTTCCTTCTTCCATCCGTTCGACTTCCACCACGCCAGAAGCGCGACCACCAGCGTGACGAGACTCGCCAGCACGGTCGCCGTCAGGGTATTCGTCCAGCGGAACGAATCAACAGGAAGCGTTGGATCATACGGCTCACCCGGCACGATAATGACCGGCAAACCGACCGCGACGCCCATCCCCGGCATCACCACAAAAGAGATCACAGTGCATGCGACCAGTGCCACTAGCATCACAAGGAAAATGATTAGCCCGCGTCTGGTTGCGCTCATCGCAGCACCTTTCTACTGCGTTCACCCCGGTACCATTGTCTCAACGATCAACCCTCCTCTTGCTCACCCTCAGGGCGCTCTGAAGTGCGTGGTGGTGGCTGAATTTGCTGCACCGCCCCCAGCGCGATTCTCACCAGTAAAAACAAACTTAACGGGATAGAAGCCAGCAGCAGCACAATCGTAAACGGGCCTTTTGTCCCGATTGCCGCGTCCAGCGCCAACCCCAGCAGCAGCGCCCCGATGATGATGGCCACGCTTAAACAGCCTGACTGCCCCGCTACCACCGCGTAGGTTACGTTCTTGGCGCGCGATGGAGGAGGTGTCATGCCGTTCTTTTCGTCACTCTGCTGCTCGGCCGTCGGGCTCTGCGCCCGGCCGCGTTGCGCATTTTATCACAATCCCAAACTGACTTTCAAATCTTCTGGCCGATGTAACACTTGGGAAAAGGAGCGGCCCGCCCTTTTCCCGTCCTGCGCCTCACACTCAGGCTGCGCCAAACAGCGACGCCGCCCCCTGTACTGCCCACTGGTAAATCGGCTGCACCGCGAACGTGCCGAGCAGAATGACGACTACGGCCGTGATTCCGAGCGTCCATACCGTCGAACGCTGCACGAACATTGGCTTGTCCTCATCAACGCCATGATCGACGTACATCACCTTGACGACCACCAGGTAGTAGTAGAGCGCCACAATCGACCACAGCACGCCGACGATAGCCAACCAGACGAGATCGGCCGTCACCGCCGACTGGAACAGGAAGAACTTGGCGAAGAAACCCGCCGCCGGCGGCACGCCGCCCAGTGACAGCATCGCAATCGTCATGCCCAGCGCCAGCCACGGGCTGCGGCGGCTCATGCCGGCCATATCGGAAATTTGCTCGCTGCCGGTGGCATTGGCAATCAGGATGACGATGCCGAACGCCAGCATGTTAGTGAAGGTGTACATCACCAGATAAAAGATGATCGACGTGACCGCCTGTTCCTGCGCCGCCGAGGATTGCAGCGCCGCAATGCCAATCAGGATGTAGCCCGCCTGCGCAATCGACGAATACGCCAGCAGGCGCTTGATGTTCTTCTGCGCCAGCGCCAGCAAGTTACCAACTGTCATCGAGGCGACGGCCAGCACGGCCGCGATATTCGTCCAGTAGCCCTGCACCTGCTGATTATCGAGATACAGCGATGGCGGGAACACGGCCAGCCCAAAGCGCACCAGCAGCGCGAAGCTCGCCGCCTTGCTGGCCACGCTCAGGAACGCTGTCACGGGCGTAGGCGCGCCTTCGTACACATCGGGCGTCCAGAAGTGGAACGGCGCGGCGCTGATCTTGAAGCCGAAGCCCACCAGCACAATCGCCATCGCAAACAGCACCGGAATCAGGTTAGATGCGAACGCGGGCGTCTGCAGGTACTCGGCGATCAGATACAGGTTGGTTTGGCCGGTGAAGCCATAGAGCAGCGTGAAGCCGTAGAGAAGAATGGCCGACGCGAACGAGCCGAACAGGAAATACTTCATGCCCGCTTCGCTGGATTTCGCGTCATCGCGCTTGAACGACACCAGTATGTACAGCGGAATGGTCAGCGTTTCGAGGCCAAGGAAGACCATAATCAGGTCGCTGGCGCCGGCGATCAAACAGCCGCCCAACGCCGACACGATCAGGATGACGTAGAACTCGCCGCGCCGCGCCAGATACGACACGTCCAGCGCCTGCATGGCCGTGAGCGCGCCGCCGATGAGCACGAGCACCTTGAAGATCAGCGCCAGCATGTCGTAGCTGACCATGCCGCCCCAGTACAGACCCTGCGTTTCGGGCGTGGGCGCCCACAGCAGGAACGAGGCAATCGCCGTTCCGATCATGCCGAAGGCTGTGACGAACGCTATCGTCCGGCGCTGGCTTTCAGGCAGAAAGACATCAAGCGCCAGCACCACCACCATCAAAATGGTGAGGCCTATTTCCGGTGCGATCACCGGTAAGCTGGCGAGCAAATTGAAATCTTGCACGTTATGTCCCTCCACCGAGCAGAGCCAGCACCGGCGCTACGCCCACCTGAAGCATCGGCGCCATCAGCATCGGCATCACGCCGAGGATGATCAGCGGCGCGCCCAGGAAAACGAGCACAAAGCGCTCGCGGACCGTGATGTCCGTCACATCCGCGTATTTCTCGCGATTGAATGGGCCGAAGAAGACCTGGCCGGTCACACGCAGCACGTAGGCCGCCGTGATGACCACGCCCAGAATAGCGATGATGGCGATGATGCTGTAGTAGTTCGTCAGCGTGGTATCGGCCACTTGCAGCGTGACCACTGGCGACGCCTGGAACAGACCCATAAAGATCGGTAATTCAGCTATGAAGCCGCTGAAGCCGGGCATGCCCATACTGGCGAGGCCGCCAAGGATGAAAGCGAACGCCACCCAGGGCATAACCTTGGCGAAACCGCCGAGGCTGGGGATGTCGCGGGTGTGGGCGCGCTCGTACACCATGCCAACACAGCCGAAGAACAGCGCCGTCATCACGCCGTGGCTGAACATTTGCAGGCCTGCGCCCGTGAAACCCACCATATTCATGGTCGCCCAGCCCAGCGTCACCAGCCCCATGTGGCTGACGGACGAGAAGCCAATGACGTACTTGAAGTCGCGCTGCCGGAAAGCGATTAACGCCCCGTAGACCACATTGACGGTGGCCAGAATGACGATCCAGGGTAGGTGCACCTCGGCGCCGCTGGGCAGAAGCTGCATTCCCACGCGGAAGGCGGCATACGCGCCCAGCTTCATCAGCACACCGGCGTGAATCATCGACACGGCGGTAGGCGCTGCCACATGGCCGTCCGGGCTCCAGTTGTGGAACGGGAACACGCCGGCCAGCACCGCGAAGCCGATGAAGATGAATGGGAACCACAGGCGGGCGAATGTGAGGGAATCTACTCCGGCATAGCCAAACACGTTAAACGCGCCGTTTTCGGCGGCCAGCGTGAGCTGCGTAATGTCAAAGCTGAACGACTGCGAGTTGGCAGGCAGCAACCCCGTAGATATGGCGTTCTGTAAAACGACCGCGCCTTCGGGGGTCAAGAAGTAGTTCGAGGCCGTCAGCACCATCGCGATAGCGCCAACCAGCGCCACCACCGAGCCGATCAGGATGTACAGTGTCAGCTTCATCGCCGCGTATTCGCGCAGCTTCACCCAGCCATAGGTGGCGATGAGCAAGTACATCGGGAAGATGGACAGTTCATAGAAGAAGAACAGCATGAACAGGTCCATCGACACGAATACGGCATAGACGCCCGCCACCAGCAGCAGGAAGAAGGCCATGAACTCGCGCACGCGGTCTTCGATCCGCCACGACACCAGCACACCAGCGAGGAACACCATGCCGGTGAGCAACACCATCGGTGCGCTCAGGCCATCCACTGCCACATGATAGCTGATGCCAAGCTGGGGCAGCCACTCGACCTGCTCTTCGTAGGCAAGCGTGGCGGAGAATGTTCGAGTTGCAGCGTCAGGCGCGCCTGTACTCAGGATAGCCGCCTGCTCCTGCTCCAGCGCAGCGACCTCGCCGTTGTAGCTGGTGAAGACCACCAGGCCGAGCAGGAAGCACGCGATTGCCGTCGTGAGCGCTATCCCACGCACCAAGTCCACCGATGTGCGCGGCAGCAGCAAGATCAACACCGCCGCCAGTATCGGCAGGAATATGATGACGCTCAAGACCGGAAGGGACAATTCTGTCATAGTCGTTCCTATTCAGCGCAAGGCTGCGGTGTTGTGCTTCCTCTAACCGCCCAGGATTCGGGTCGTGGTGCTGTTGATGACCGACACGATCCAGTTTGGCGCAACACCCGTGTACAAAATCAGCGCCATCAGCGGGGCAATGGCAATCCCGTCACGCCAGCCTATCCCCAGGTTCGTGCTACGCCAGTTCAGGTTGAACGGGCCGTGCAGCGTGGCGCGCACCATCTTCAGTGTGTAACTGCCGGTGAGGATAAGCCCGAGCATCGAAATGAGCGTGATGGCGGTGAAGACAGGCCACGCGCCGCGCACTACCAGGAATTCGGCCACGAAACCGCTCAGTCCCGGCAGCCCGATGCTGGCCATGGCCACGAAGATGAAGATACCGCCATAAACCGGCGCCTTCACCCACAACCCGCCGTACTGGCGCATGTCGCGAGTATGGGTCTTGTGGTAAATCGCGCCGGCGAGCAGGAACATGCCGGCCGAGACCATGCCATGACTGAACATCTGCGTCACCGCGCCGTTGGTGGCTAGAATGGCGTTCTGCTGCGCCGCCGGGTCGTTCCCGCCGCCCAGGACCTGCTGGCTGTACGCCAGCGCCGTCACGGCCAGCCCCAGCGCTACGAAGCCCATGTGATTGACCGAACTGTAAGCGACCAGGCGCTTAATGTCGGTTTGACCATAAGCGGCCAGCGCGCCGAGCACAATGCCGAGCATCGCCAGAACGGCGAAAATCTGGGCGAAGTTGGTTTGAATGACGCCAAAGATGTCGATCTGCGCGCCCCAGATATCAGGGAAGAGCGGAATGGTCAGGCGCAGGAAGCCGTACGCGCCCAGCTTCAGCATGATGCCGGCCAGCAGCATTGAGCCAGCGGTCGGCGCTTCCGAGTGCGCGTCTGGCAGCCAGGTGTGGAACGGCCAGACCGGTACCTTGATGCAGAAGGCGACAAAGAAGCCGACGAACGCCAACAGCTTGACCGTTTCCACCGGCAGGCCCAGCAGCGTGCCGGTCTGCCCTGTGTAGGCCGGCCAGCCCGTCATCGGATTCGACAGATCAGGGATGTTGAACGTGCCCATCGAAATTCCGATGAGCTGAATCGCCAGCAACATGCCCAGCGTGCCGCCAATCGAGTAGATGAAGAACTTGGTCGAGGCGTAGCGCCGGTTTGGGCCGCCCCACTGGTTGACCAGGAAGTACATCGGAACGAGCGAGATCTCGTAGAATATGAAGAAGATCAGCATGTCGAGCGAAACGAACACGCCCATCGCACCGGCTTCAAAGAACAGCAGCAGCGCCAGATGCGCGTTGACGCGGTCGTTGACTTCCCAGCTCACGAGGATCGCCAGCGGCGTCAGTAAGCCCGTCAGCAGCACCATCGCCACGCTGATGCCATCGACGCCCAGATACCAACTGGAGCCAATGATCGGGAAGTACTGTTCTTGCACCACGAACTGGTAACCGCCCACCGACTGGTCGTAGCCGAAGAACACTCCGGCCGCGACGAAGCCAATAATGAGCGAGATGACCAGCGCAGTGATGCGCGGTATCCACTTGTTCGTTCCCGGCACCAGCAGCACGATAATCGCGCCGATGATGGGCATCGCCACCAGGAAGGAGAGGATATTCGCGGAGAAAGTTGTGTCAATTCCGGTCATTAAGTCGTTCCACTCCTTACGGCGCTGCCTGCAGCGCGCCGGACGAGATGACGAACATCAGCACGATCAACATCATGGCCACCAGCGCGAACAGCATGTACTGCTGCACGCGGCCAGTTTGCGAGAAGCGGAACCACACGCCGAAGCGCGCGATCACTTCTGGCAGGCCATCGCCCACGCCGTCGATCAGCCACTTGTTGAGCACCTTGAGCAGATTGCCAGCAAACGTGAACACGGCCGCAATCAGGTGCAGGAAGCCGTCGATGATGCCCTTGTCGACGAAAACGTAGATGGCATGCACCGAAATCCACTGCGTCGGCCTGATGAACAGCGTCGTGTACAGTTCGTCGACAAAGTACTTGTTCTGCATTACCGGATACATCGGGCCGAGCATCTTCACCATCGGGTCGGGGTCACCGGCCTTGAGCGGCCTGCGCCAGTACATCCACCAGCCAATCCCGATACCCGTGAACGATACGAAGATGGATACCAGCACCGGAATGCCGCTGAATGGGATCAGCTCGGGCACCTCGGGGATCGTGTGGCCGACCAGCAGCGCGAACGGCGATTCGCCAGCCGGGGAGAAGATGCCGCCAAGCACCGGGAAATCGGGATGCACGCCCACGAAACCAGCGAACACCGCGAAGACTGTCAGGATAATCAAGGGCAGCGTCATCGTGAACGAAACGACGCCGCGGCCAAGATTGGCGTATTTGGCAGCCTGGCTGCGCGGCTCACCCCAGAACGTCAGGCCAAGCTGGCGCGTGGTGTAGAAAGCGGTCAGGAACGCGGCGATGGCCAGCAGAATGAACACCAGCGCCGGCAGGCCATAACCGTGCGTGATGCCGTACCAGGCGTCGGCGAGAATTTCGTCCTTCGACCAGAAGCCGGCTGTGATCAGCGGCAAGCCCGCCAGCGACATGCCGCCGAGGAAGAAGGTGACGAACGTCACCGGCATGCCCTTGCGCAGGCCGCCCATGTTCATCATGTCCTGAGGGTCGAAGCCAACGTGCGCCGGCGGATCGGGCAGGTTGTCGAAGCCGGTATCGGCCGGGTCAAGCGGCGGCAGTTCATGATGCTCGTCTTGGCCGTGCGCCTCCGCATCCACGTGGTCGTGGTCGTCATGCCCGTGCGCGTCGTCATGGCCGCCGCTGCCGTGGGCCTTGTGAAGCGCGTGCGCCTCTCCATGCTCCATGCCGTGAATGACCGCACCAGCGGCCATGAACAGCAGCGCCTTGAAGAAAGCATGCGTCAGCAGGTGGAAGGCAACCGCCAGATAGGCGCCAATGCCCAGCGCCGCCACCATGAAGCCCAACTGCGAAATCGTGCTGAACGCCAGCACCTTCTTGATATCGTTCTGCGTCACCGCAATCGTGGCCGCAAACAGCGCCGTGAACGCACCAACTACGCCCATAAGCACCAGCGGCACGCCGAAATCCCCGTCGTGCGGGTGCGAACCGGCGGACAGCAGCGGATACATGCGCACCAGCATGTAGACACCGGCCGACACCATCGCAGCGGCGTGGATCATTGCGCTGACAGGCGTCGGGCCTTCCATCGCGTCGGGCAGCCAGGTGTGCAGCGGGAACTGGGCCGACTTGCCGATGGTGCCGATGATGAGCAGCACGCTGATGAAGGCGGCGGCGCTGAGGCCGGGAACCAGCAGCGCCGGCGTGGATGCCAGCGACTCGAGCACGCTCGGGTTGTAGACAATTTCGCGGAAGCTGAGCGTACCGGTTGCCGCGTACAGATAGGCGATGCCGAGCAGCATGAACGCATCGGCCACGCGGGTGGTCATAAACGCCTTCATGGCGGCACGGTAGGCGCTGTGCTTTTCGAACCAGAAGCCGATGAGCAGGTACGAGCACAAGCCCATGATTTCCCAGCCGAAGAACAGCAGCAGCAAGTTGTCGGCCACGACCAGCATGAGCATCGCGCCGGCGAACAGCGAAATCATGGCGAAGAAGCGCGCCTGCCGAGGGTCGTGCGCCATATAACCAATGGAGTAAATGAAAATCATGGTGACGGCCAGCGGCACCATGATCAGCATTCCCACAGTCAGCGGATCGACCAGCACGCCCATCGAGAAATAGGTCGTGCCGGTGTTCATCCAGGCAACCGAACTGGCGAGTACATTGTGGCCGAGTTCATGCAAGCTGGTGGCATCGAACACCACCGCCATGCTGATCATCCATGCCA
The DNA here is from genome assembly GCA_963841085.1 of uncultured Chloroflexia bacterium. GTDB lineage: Bacteria > Chloroflexota > Anaerolineae > Aggregatilineales > Phototrophicaceae > Flexifilum. The sequence continues at coordinate 292,091 of CAWJBF010000001.1, forward strand.
TGATCACGCCGCTCATGCCCACGATGATGCTGACCACGCGGCTCCAGTCGCGCACCACCGGCACGTCGAGATCAGGATAGGCCGGGTGGTTGTGATCGGCATAGGCATGCGACGCCGCCGGAACCATCTGCGAACGATTGGTGATCAGGGTAATGATCACGAACGCCAGCAGCGGCCCGACTGGAATCAGCCAGGGCAGATAGTTCGGGTTGCTAAAAAACTCAGACAAGTCCATACACTGTCCTTCGAGTCAAAAGTGGGCGGTGCGCCCGCCGCACTTTCCGCTCTGCTGTCCCGTGCTGCTCAACCCTTGAGCAGATTGACGTCGTCCACCACCACCGACTTCCGGCTGCGGTACACGGAGAGGATAATCGCAAGGCCAACCGATGCTTCAGCCGCTGCCACCACGAACACAAACACGGCGAACGCCTGCCCGCTCACGTTGCCGGGCGTCAAAAAGCGCCAGAAGGCGACGAGGTTGATGATCGAGGCGTTGAGCATCAGTTCGACGCTCATGAGGATGGCAATAGCCGTGCGCCGTGACAATACACCATAAATGCCGATCGCAAACATCGCGGCCGCCACCAGCAGGTACATCCACAACGGAATCATGCTTTCCATACGTTCCCCCTCGTTCGCGCCGGAATTGGCCGCCGGGCCTAGTCGTCGCGCGCGACGACGATCGCGCCGATCATCGCCGCCGTCAATAAGAGCGACGCCACTTCAAACGGCAGCACGTATTGATTGCCGTCCACCAGCGCCACTCCCAATTCTTCCACGCCTACGGTCGTCTCGCTCACAAACGCCGGCGTATTGGTGCCGTTTGGCCCCCATACCGGCAGCAGCACAGCCACACTCAACACCGCCAGCAAGACGAGCGCCAGCAGCCCACTCAGCCACCACTGGCGATTGAAAATCTCTTTGGTTTGCGTCATCCCGCGCGTGAGCATGGCCGCGAAGATGATGAGCACCACAATCGCGCCGATATACACCAGCACCTGCACGGCCGCCAGAAACGGCACCAGCAGCATGACGAACAGTCCCGCTGCCCCGAACAGGCTGACGATCAGATAGAGCGCGCCGTGGATGAGGTTGCGGCTGGCGACCACGCCAAGCGCGCCGCCAATCGACAGCAGCGCGAAGATGAAGAAGACAATCAGGGCGGGCGTAAGTTCGAGCATCGTCAATCCCCTACGAGTGCGCCACTGGCGATGGCAGTGCTTCCCGGTCGGCGGCGGAAGCGCCTACAGCCGCCATCTTCATGCGTTCGCGGCGGCCGCTGTTACGCAGCACCTGCAGCGTCGCCGCAGCGATGACCACGTTGCCCAGCAGCAGCACCAGCGCCTGCGGCACGTTGGCCGCGAAATCGCTGGCCGAAGCCGCATCGGGCGCAATGCCGGCAATCTGGCACAGCTTGATCAGCGTGGCCATTACGACCAGATTGAGGATCGACAGCGGCACCAGGAACTTCCAGTTGAACGCCATCATCTGGTCGATACGCACACGCGGCACGGTTGCGCGCAGCACCAGCGATGGCACGTACACGACCGACGTTTTGGCGATGAGGTAGACGAAGCCGAGGAACGGATAAGCAGTCGCGCCCGGCCCGGCCCACGCGCCCAAAAACAGCACAGCGAACAGCACATTGGCGGTGAAGGCGTGCAGGAATTCGGTCGCCATGAACAGGCCGAACTTCATGCCCGAGTACTCGATGTTGTAGCCGGAAACCAACTCAGATTCCGCTTCGATCAGGTCGAAGGGGGCGCGGCCGGTTTCAGCCAGATTGGACACGAAAAAGATGAGGGCGGAGACGGGCGCGAGGACGATGAACCACATGCCCAACTGCGCGTAGCTGATGGTCTGCAAGCTCATCGAGCTGGCCAGCATGACCGGCACCAGCAGCGCCATCACCATCGGCACTTCATAGCTCAACAGTGCGGCGGTGACGCGGAATGCGCCCAGCAGCGCGTATTTATTGTTGCTGGCCCAGCCCGCCATCATGATCGCCAGCGTGCCCACCGAACCTACGGCCACAACATAGAGGACGCCCAGATCGAGGTCCACGCCCACATTGTCTGGCGAAAACGGAATGACGGCCCACATGAGGATGACCGACAGCATGGCGATGACCGGCGCAGCGTTGTAGATCAACCGGTCGGCGCCCGCAGGCGTGATGTCTTCCTTGATGATGAGTTTGAGGGCATCCGCCACGTTCTGTAGAATGCCAAAGGGGCCAACGCGGTTCGGGCCGATGCGGTCCTGCACGCGGGCCGCAATCTTGCGCTCGACCCAGATCAGCAGAATCACCGACACCAGCGGGAAGGCAGCGACCAGCACTACCCCGAGCAGGTACTGTAGGAACAGCGCCAGACCCTGATCGGTGCCGGCCGCCACCATACAGGAGGCGAAGGTCTGGACGATGTTGATGCAAGTTTCCATGCAGTGGCTCCCGGAATGTCGCTACCGTCTCATCCGCAGCAGCGGGACTAGGCCCACTCCAGCGCGTTCTTGCGCCAGGCGTAGAGCAATGCATCGCTCAGCAGGAAGATGAACAGGAGACCGGCGGCGAGACCGAACAGGCTCAACTGTTTGTAGGCAAGCGCCCACGGGAACAGAAAAATCACTTCCACATCAAACACGAGGAAGATCAGGCCGTAAATGTAATATTGAATCTTGAACTGCACCCACGTATCGCCAACCGTCTCGACGCCGCACTCGTAAGTTGCCTGCTTGATGGCGTTGGGGCGGCGCGGCCTGAATATCCACGAAATCACCAGCGGCGCAACCGGCAGCAGCCACGCGACGGTGATGAACATGAAGATAAACGCCCACTGGTTGATTGTCGCCATCGAGCTGTTCCTCTCAGTCCCCCGTGGGGCGCACTCATCCCCCGGCGCGGCCTCTCCGCCGGAAAAGACCGCCTGCTGCTGCGTTCTGTGCCGCCGCTTGTGACAAACGGCGCTAGTATAACACCCGCCCCAGGGGGTTGCAACCGAATTGGACGCGGCACTTCGGCCCCATCCACCCTGCTATAATGCCCGCAATTCCGCCGTTCCGCCATGATTTGAAAGCCGCCAAATGCATAATGTGATGACCCCATCCGCCGATGCGTGGGAAGCCTTTGCCGCAGCCCAGCCAAACGCGCACAGTTTGCAGTCCGCCCCGTGGCTGGCGCTGAAGCAAGCGTTCGGCTGGCGCGGCGAACGTGTGGCGCTGGCTGAAGGCGACCGATTGCTGGCGGGCGCGCAGGTTCTGTTCAAGCCGCTGCCGCTAAAACTGGGGACGATGGCTTATCTGGGCATGGGCCCGTACTGCCCCGATCCGGCGCTGGCCCCTGCCCTGTGGCGGGCGATTGACAATGTGGCCAAACAGCATGGCTCGGCCTTCCTCAAGTGGGAGCCAGGCATTCTGCCTGCCGGGCAGCGCTCCGACTACGCCGCGCTCGGTTTCAGGCCCAGCCCGCAGACTATCCAGCCGCCGCGAACCATCCTGATCGACATCTCCAGCGACGACGACGCGATTCTGTCGCGCATGAATCAGGGCACGCGCCGCAAAATCCGCCAGAGCCAGAAGGTGGGCATCCGCACCTGGGAAGCCAGCCGCGAAGATGTGGCCCTATTCACCGGTATGATGCAAACGACCGGCGCGCGCAACACGTTTGGCGTGCATTCCCCGGCCTACTACGAGACAGCCTACGACCTGTTCGTGCCCGATAGTGCCGCGCTGATTCTGGCAGAGCATGAAGACGATCCGCTGGCCGGCGTGATGGCCTTCGCCGCCGGACAGACCGCCTGGTATCTGTACGGCGCGTCGTCCAATGTCAAACGCAACCTGATGGGCGCGTATGGCGTGCAGTGGGCGGCGATTCAGTGGGCGAAAGCGCGCGGCTGCACCATCTACGACTTGTGGGGCGTGCCGGATGAGGACGAGGCGACGCTCGAAGCGGGTTTCGAGGCGCGTTCGGACGGGCTGTGGGGCGTGTACGGCTTCAAGCGCGGCTGGGGCGGCTCTGTCGTGCGCTCCGCCGGCGCATTCGACAAGGTCTACAACGGGCTGGTCTACAAAGCTTACGCGATGGCGGCAGGGAGGCGGGGATAAGATAAGCGTACTGGCAGGTTAAGTGCGTGGGGAGTGAAGTTGATGGCTGACATCTGGCATGTACTCAAGGATGAGCATTTCAGCGCGCCGCGCCCCGTCGATGGCCGCACCTCGGTTCGACACCTTTGGGCCAGCAACACCGGCGGGCTGTACGTGCTCCATTTTGAAGACGGATCGCATTACGTCGGGCGCAGCGTCAGTGTCGTACGCCGCTTTGCCGAACACCGGCAAACTTACCCGGACATCAGTCAAATCAGCTTCTGCAGAACAGCGCGCCATGCCCAGCCGGAATACGAACGTGCACTAATTCACTTGCTGCAAAACATGGGGTTTGAACTTCGCAATAAAGCCGAGGTGATTTTCGCGCCTGAAGGTGGTCCATTTACCGCATACATGCCCGTTGATGAGCAACTCAAGTGGCTTGAGGATATGAGTGACAGGGCAGATAGCGGCCAGCGATTTAATGACGACCAAATTCGTCTCAGTCAGCACCACAAATTCGACCAACTAATGCAGATTCCGAAGATTGGTGAAGCTATTCGCGTCACACGTCGATATGTGCAGACCTGTGTTCCTGCCTGCATCACTTCAGAGGCGAAGTATTGGAATGCGAGCGTTCTTCCAAAGAAGAACATTCATATTCGGATCAATATTGGCAGACAGGTTGCATTTGATGTTCGGAAAGACAAATCAGGTGATTTCCTATTTGTGGTGGATGAGGCGATATCAAATCGAGGATGTGATCGGGTGCGACCTGGATGCTTTGCCGGCCAGAGAAAAGAAGTATTGGCTCGTTCTTGATGAGCAGGATGGTATTGAGTACGAAATTCATAGGACGACCGTTGATCACTGCTGGCCCGGATCAACGTGTGCTGGTCGTAACTCGTCCGGACTTTGCGGAAATGCTCCTTTCCGACGAGATTATGATCTCGGCTGCCCGCGAGTTTGCGCTAAATCTGGCGCGACTGGGCCGAGGCTCTCATGGACGCGCGCACTGCTTCGATCTCGCCGACCGCCTCGTCGAACCCGAACGCCTGTATCATGAAGGTGGGAAGAGCCCATGACCGCTCCGCGTTTCAGCCGCATCACCGATGAACTACGTCAATGCAGAGGGTGACATCGAGCTTACGATTCCTACCGGCTTCGACGCGATCATGAGCCCCGAGCGAACAGATGCGCTGGCTGCACGATCCCTCGTTCGTGGATGCCGCTGGAGAGCGCATCGACGACTTCCCGCTGCGCCTGAAATATGCCGAGCGCTTCACTAAAATCATGACGATGCCAAACTACGAGCAGATGATTGCGGTCACCGGCCAGTATGTTCGATCCTGCATCCCTGCCTATGTTCGGGGTGAGAAAGACTTCTGGGAAGTGACGGGGCGGCCCGGCGGCAAATGGGCGGTTCTGCGTATCAATATGAACTGGCAGATCAATTACGACGTGTTCACCGACTGGAAGGGTGGCTTCACCTACCGTTGGTTCCTGTGGCGCGAACAGCTTTCTACTATCTTCGGCGGCTCGTCAGATCACGACCCGTCGGGCCTGCTACCGTTCAGCATCTACGTCGATGAGGCCCCGCCCGAGCCACAGGAATTCCGGCTGCAAAGTGGTGACGCGATTATCTGCGACTGGCGGCCCTCTCCGCTGGTGAAGGGCGGCGCAGACCAGGTTGTGCTGCGCGTCACTGACCCCGATCAGGCGCTAATGTTGCTGAACGATCCGAATATGATCCGCGCGGCGCGCATCTTTGCGCTCAACCTGGCACGCATGGGCAAGACCCCCTTCAACCGCTACCACTGTTTCGACCTCGCTGACCAGTTCGTTGAACACGAATGACCGCAATAACAGCATTTCTGCACGGCCGCCCAGCATTTGACCTAAACAGAACAACTGAGCTAATTTACGACCTCTAGCCAGTGATGTCCATTCTGCTGGGCAGCGGAGTGCGCCTGTTCGAGCATCTGGTCACAGAGGCTATCCGACTGGAAAAGCTCGACGTGCGCGCAAGCGCGGTTCGAGCCTCGATGCTGTTTCGGGTTGTGAAGTAACCCGGTTAGCTCTCAAACACGCGCTTCACCGGCAGACTGAAGCCCGGCAGCACGTCTCCGCCCTCGATCACAGCATCTTCACTTAGCACATGCGCCACTGCGCCGTCGTGCACCACAATCGTGCGCGTGGCGGGGTATACCAGCCAGATCATCCGCGTGCCGAAGCGCAGATAATCCAGCAGCTTGCGGTTAATGTCGTCGGCGCGGTCGTTCGGTGACACCACTTCGACAGCCAGATCGGGGGCAAGCGGAAGAAATCCGTCCGGCGCGCCGGCAGGAAGGCGATCGCGAGAGACATAGGCCACATCGGGCGCACGCAAGGTATATGCGCTTCCGGTTGCGGCATCCAGCACGAACCCGGTTTCCGCACCAAAGACATGGCCCAATTTCTGCGCCTCGACGAAACTCTTGATGATCCAGCCGATTTGCATGGCGATAATGCCGTGGTTGCCGCCCGAAGGTGACATAACAATCAGTTCCCCTTCGCTCAGTTCCAGCCGCTGATCGGCGTACCCGGCCGCAGTCGAAAGCTCCCACAGATCATCCGCTGTATATGTGCGCTCAAGCAGGGTCATCAGGTTCATCCTCGCTTGTTCATCTTCACCATTGTATCGCACTCCGCCCCACCCGCTGCCGCCCTCTGTTAGAATGGGCGCGTCTTGCCCCCCTTTGGGAACTGCCCGTGCTCCTTACCCTTCGCGCTAACCTCAACGCCGTCGACTGGAACGCTGCTCTACGTACGCTGCTTTACGCCCATGTGCTGCAAACCTGGGAATGGGGCGAGTTCAAACACAATACGACCGGCTGGCAGCCGCAGCGCCTCGCGTTCGAGCGCGACGGCCAGATCGTGGCGATGGCTTCGGTTGGCATCCGGCGCGCTGGGCCGGCCCGCGTGCTCTATGCGCCCAAAGGCCCGGCGCTCGATTACGGCGACGCCGAACTGACAGCGGCAGTGCTCGATCAGCTTCAGAAACTGGCGCGCAAACAGGGCGCGATCTGGCTGAAGATCGACCCGGACGTGATCGCGGGGACAGGCGTGCCCGGCGAGCCGGATGAAGCGCCCAACCTGACCGGCGTGGCCGTGACCGCTGCATTGCGCGAACGCGGCTGGCGCTTCTCACCCGATCAGGTGCAGTTCCGCAACACGATTACGGTCGATTTGGCTGATTCAGAAGACGGGCTGCTGGCGGCGATGGGCCAGAGCACGCGGCGCAAGATTCGTATCGCGCAGAAGGAAGGCGTCGTGGTTCGGCCCGGCAGCGCCGCCGACCTCGAAACGTTGTACGCACTCTACCGCACCACCGGCGAACGCGACGGATTCCTCATTCGTCCGCCCGGCTACTACGAGCAGGCGTGGCGCGCCTTCATGCAAGCCGGGCTGGCGCATCCGCTGATCGCCGAGGTGGACGGGCAAGCCGTGGCCGCCGTCATCCTGTTCCACTTCGGGCGCACCTGCTGGTACTTCTATGGTGCGAGCGCCAACGAAGCCCGCGACAAACAGCCGAATTATCTGCTGCAGTGGGAGGCAATGCGCTGGGCCAAAGCGCAGGGCTATGCCGTCTACGATTTCTGGGGCGCGCCGGACGTATTCACCGAAGACGACCGGATGTGGGGCGTGTATCAGTTCAAGCGCGGTTTTCACGGCACGGTCACGCGCCACATCGGGGCCTTCGACTACGCGCCGTACCCGCCACTGTACAAGGCTTACACCGAGCTAATGCCGCGCGTGCTGGCGCGCATAAGAAAGAGATAGTGCTAAGTCGAAAGTGCTGAGTGCTGAGAGAATGACTTAATAGCGGCCCTCGCTTTAAGGGAAAGTAGCGAGTGGCGAGGGCCGCACCCTAAAATCCCGTTCTCAGCACTTTTGACTCAGCACTCAGCACTGCCTTTTACAGGAGGCACAATGCACCCATCGCTCAGACTACGCCCGATTGAGCGCGCCGAGGCGGGCCGGTACGTGCTGCTGCTGGTCATCACGTTCGCAGTCGCGGTCATTGCCACGCGCGGTTTCCTTGAACTCACCGGCTATCCGCAACTGGGCAGCAGTACCCTGCATATCGCGCATCTGCTCTGGGGCGGCCTCGCGCTGGTTGTTGCGCTGTTGGGCGTGCTGATCTTCGCCAACCGCTGGATCATGCTGGCCGGCGCGGCGCTGGGCGGCGTCGGGGTAGGCCTGTTCATCGACGAGGTCGGCAAGTTCATCACGGTGGATAACGACTACTTCTTCCCGTGGGCAGCGCCGATCATTTACGCCGTGTTGCTGGTGCTTGTGCTGGTCGTGCTGCTGGCCAGCCGCTCGCGTGAACGGTCGCCGCGCGCTGACCTGTACCATGCGCTTGAAGCTATGACCGAACTGATCGATCACGATTTTGAAGCCAGCGAACGCACCCGCATTGAAGAGGCGCTGATGCGCGTACTCGATCACAGCGACGACCCCGCCTACCGCCAGTTGGCCGAAGCGCTGCTGGGCGTCGTGCGCAGCCCGGCCGTTCGTCACAAAGACGACCGGCCCGGTTTCGATGAACGTATCCGGCTGGCGTGGCTGCGCTTTGAGGGCCGTTGGCTGCCCCGGCCAATTCACCGCTGGCTTCTGATCATCCTGCTCGGCCTGTTTGCGCTGGCCGCGCTGTTCGACCTGTTCGCCATGCTGGTGCTGCTCAACGATCCGCAAGTGCTGGTCACAGCGGCAGCCGAAGCAGGACTAGCCGTCTCGTCGCTGCAAGGTGCGTCGCTGAACACGCTGGCCCTGCTGCGTATCGTGCTGGTGATTGTGTTGGGCACGCTGGTGGGCATCAGCGCACTGCTCATGCTGCTGCGCCGCGAACAAACGGGTACCGCGCTGGCTCTACTGGCGCTGCTGGTTCAGCTTACGGTCGTCACGCTGCTCACGTTCTATGTCAGCCAATTCGCAGCCGTCGCTGGTGCGCTCGCACAGTTAGGGCTGCTGTTTCTGGTGCTACGCTACCGGTCACGCTTCCTGCATGATGATATGAGTGTACTGGCCGCCTGATTCTCAAAGGATGAATGACGATGGCACTGGTGACAAGCGCAACTATCCCCATCGAGCACCAGCAGATGACCACCAACGGCGTCTCGCTGCACGTGGCCACAGCCGGCAGCCCGGATGCGACGCCGGTCATTCTGCTGCACGGCTTCCCCGAGTTCTGGTTCGGCTGGAGCAAGCAGATTCCGGCGCTGGCGGAAGCAGGCTATCGCGTGCTCGCGCCCGACCAGCGCGGCTACAACCTGAGCGAGAAGCCGGACGGACTGGACGCCTACCGACTGGACGCCCTTGCGGCCGATGTGGTTTGTTTGATCGACGCGACTGGCCGCGACAAGGTGCTGCTGGTGGGTCACGACTGGGGCGCGGCGGTGGCGTGGTGGGTGGCGCTGAAGTACCCCGGGCGTGTCGAAAAGCTGGTGATCCTCAACGTGCCGCACCCGGCCATCATGCTGAACATGCTGCGCGGAAATCCACGCCAGATGCTGAAAAGCTGGTACATCGCCTTCTTCCAGATTCCCGGCCTACCAGAAAAGATGATGGGCATGGCTGAGTCGTGGGGGCTGGCGAATATGCTGCTGACGGCCTCGAACCCGGGCAGCATCAACGACGCCGATATCGCGCAGTACATCGAGGCGTGGGGGCAACCGGGCGCGCTCACGGCCATGCTCAACTGGTATCGCGCACTGGTGCGCCGCCCGCCCACGATGCCCGCCGATTTGCGCGTGCATGTCCCCACACTCATTCTGTGGGGCGAACGTGACATCGCGCTGGTGACCGAACACGCCCACGCCAGCGCCGAATTGTGCGACGACGTGCGCGTGGTGATGTTCCCCAGCGCCAGCCACTTCGTGCAGCACGACGAGCCGGAAGACGTGAATGCGGAGATGCTGAAGTTTTTTGGCACGTAACACCCCCTCACCCCCAGCCTCTCTCCCACGCAAGCTGAGGAGAGGACATGTTTGGATGTGAGAAAAATTCGCGCGGCCGAATCGTTTGTTGGGGCACGATGATGCAGTTTAAATATTTGACCTGGTAAACGTGGGCGCAGCATGCTGCGCCCCTACGTGTGTGTTTTGTAGAGGCAAGGCATGCCTTACCCCTACCCGACGGCCGTTTACTATCCCAATCAGGAAAATTGCATCATCGTGCCCCTACGAGGACATTTCTTCCTCACAAGCCACAAATGCCGAAAAGGTGTCATCTCCTCAGCCGCGAGTGGATGAGAGGGCTGAGGGGTGAGGTTGCGCGCGGTGAGGTTGAAAATCGGGAGCAGCCATGAACATCACGATCTACGCCATTGGCACGCGCGGCGATGTGCAGCCGATTCTGGCGCTGGCGAACGGCTTGTGCGCTGCGGGCCACGCCATCACTTTCGTCGCCGGGGCGAACTTCGCCGCCGATGTTGCTGCTCACGGTATGGCGTTCGTGCCCACCGCCGATATGCAGGCGCTGATGCAAAGCCCGGAAGGCATCGCCTGGGTGGAGGAACCCAACGCGCTCAGGCAGTTGGGGCATATGCGCCGCCTGCTCAACCTGCATGCTGAGGAACTGGTCGCGCCGCTGATTGCCCCGGCGCAGTCCGCCGATGTGCTGCTGGGCGGTTTCGTGGCCGAGCCGTTCGCCATCAGCCTGGGCCAGAAGTTCAACAAGCCCGTCATCACCGCCGCGCTTCAGCCCTACCGCCCCACGCGAAGCGCCGCCGCTTCGCTCATCACCCTTACGTCCGGCCGCGACAATTTGCTCAACCTGTGGCTGGGCAAGCTGGGCCAGCGCCAATTGTGGAAGGTCGCGGCCGACGCGGTGCAACTGCTGCGCGCCCAGCTGAGCCTGCCTGAACTGGCGGCCGGCGACTTCATCGCCCGCCAGAACGCCACGCCCGCCCTATTTGGCTACAGCCCGTCGGTCACGCCGCAGCCGCGCGACTGGCCCGCCCATCTGCAAACTACAGGCTACTGGTTTCTCGACGAGAACGACTGGCAGCCGCCTGCCGCGCTGGAGGCGTTTCTGGCTGATGGCCCGCCGCCGGTGTACGTTGGCTTTGGCAGTATGACGGGCAGCGATCCGGCGCAGACGTTCGCCCTGATTCAGCGGGCGCTGCGCGAGGCCGGTCAGCGCGGCGTCATCAGCACGGACTGGAGCGGCGTGGATGCCCACGCGGCGGGCGGCAGCGATGTGTTTGCGCTGGACGGCGCGCCGCACAGTTGGCTGTTCCCGCGCATGGCTGCCGTCATCCATCACGGCGGGGCGGGCACGACCGCCGCCGGTCTCCGTGCAGGCAAACCCACGCTCATCATCCCGCATATGGCCGACCAGCCCTACTGGGCCCGGCGCGTGCGCGACTTGGGCGTTGGCGCAAAATCCATCACCCGTCATACACTGACGGAAGCTACGCTTGCGGATGGCATTCGCCAGATTACGCAGGATGCGACCATCCGTGAAAAGGCCGAGACGCTGGGCGCGCGTATTCGGGCTGAGGACGGAATCGGCAATGCCGCCGCTTGCATCACCGATTGGATGAGCCGTTGAGTGAAGCAAAGGAGCCGCACATGGCCATGACCCCCGCACAGCAGCAAACCGCGCTCCTTATGCAGGCGCTTGGTTTCACTGCGGACGACCTGCTGCTGAACCGCGCCGGTCAGCTTAGCCCGGCGCAGGCTGAGCGCGTGAGCGTGCGCCTGCGGGCTGGTTCCAGCAGCCTGTGGAAGATCATCTTGTTTGTGATCGTGGTCACTGCGCTGGGTTTCGGGGTGCTGTTCCTCAGCGGCGCGATCAGAATGGACACAGCGGACGCCCCGATCATCATTCTGGCAATTGGCGTATCACTGCTGGTGTGGGCGCTGATGATGGCGTTTGGGGTCATCCGCAGCCGGCGAACGGCCAACCAGACCACCTGGCCGGTGCAGAGCGTAACCGGTCGCGCGCAGAGCAGCGTGTTTGAGACCACCATCCCCTCGGCTGGCGCGCTGGCGACAGAAGCGGCGCTGGCTGTGGGCGGTGAGGGCGTCGACCGCGGCATACTGATCATTGGCCGGGTGTATCTTTCCCTGCCGGAGAACATCATCGGCGCATTCGTGAAGGACCAGCCGTACACGGTGTATTACGTCGGCTCGAAGCGCGGCGGCCTGCCCGTATCGGCCGAGGCGCTGGAGGAAAGATAACTCACCCCTCGGTCCCCTCTCCATTGCATGGCTGAGGAGAGGACACCTTTTCGGCATTTATGGCTTGTGAGGAAGAAATGTCCTCGTGGGGGCACGATGCATCGTGCCCCTACAAACAATTCGGCCGCGCAAATCTTCTCTCACATCCAACCGTGTCCTCTCCTCAGCCATGCGCGGTGAGGGTGCATGCGATCCGCTTACGCGCCTGAGGCTATAAGCCATCAGGCTATAGCTGCGCCCCGTGAACGGGGCTTTTAAAGCCGGCTAAAGCCGGCGCAGCTCCAGCAGCATGGTTTCAACCGGCCGCGAAAAAGCGATCGAATTGTTAAAACTGTCCAGTCCTCAACACGCGGGGAGAGGGTGATGGCGGGGCGCGCATGCCCTACTCCAACTCCAGGCCGATCTGTTCCGGGCCGTCATCGGCGGTGTGTTTGGCAGCCTGTTTGAAGGTCTGCTGGCTGCCCGGGATGAGCGGGATTCCTATGCATCAGGCCTATTAGTCGCAGTATTTCAAAGTGAGACAGTGAGACAGATTCAAAAGAGTGAGACAGCGAATGAGAGAAGAAATGATTGAGACATCAGGACATCGAGACAGATTCAATGCCAAGCGACAACCCCTGAGGGGAAAAACGATTGAGACATCAGGACAGAATCAGGACATTTGGCGCGGCGCAGGCGGCCAATGGGGCGCATAGATAGCATAGCGCAGGTGGGGTGGTGACAGTCGACGCAATGGGGGACGGGATGGACGCGGAAGGGCTGTAAGGGCGAAACGAAAAAATAACACAAAGGGCGCGACGGATCATCTCCTTCGTGCCCTTTGTGTCCTTTGCGTTGCTTTTTGAAACTATTCTGCCGGCAGCACCGTGAACACGCTGCCTGCGCCGCGCCCGTAGACTTCAGGGAAGTAGAACTCCTGGCCGGTGGGCGGAATGACGTTGTAGACGCCTTCCAGCCCCACTTGCAGCGTATACACGAACTCGTAGGTTCCGGCGGGCAGGTAGCTGGCGTAGAGCACCACCTTCTCGTCACGGAATTCGGTGCGGCTGAACCACCACCAGCCCCAGCCCTGGCTGAGCGGATCGGTGCGGTTCAGTTCGGGCCGCGTGCCGATCTGCTGGCTGGTGTTCAGGTTCGGGTCAACTGCGTCGGTGCCCGCCGGTATCGGGTCTTCAATGACGGCGTAGTTGAGGTCGTTGGGCGCGATGATTGTCAGGCGCACCTGCACCGTATCGCCCACCCGAGCCTCGGTAATCGGCGTTCCCGTCTCGTCACCGGCCATCACGTAGCGCCGCTCAAGAATGATGCCCCGATTGGCTGGTTCGATTTCCGGCACCGGCAGATACACATTCAGCCGCGCCGTGTAGTACAGGTTGCCCGGCCCGTCGCTGCGCTCGATCAGCAGCCGGTTGGCCTCGCCAGCAAGCAAATCGGCCACGGCCACGCGCAACGCGGTCGTTTCCTTCACGGTATCCGGCGAAGCGACGCCCTCGGCCAGCGTGTCGCCATTCACTGCCGCGCTGAAGGTGTAGTCGGGGTTTAGTTCGCCGGTGAACGCCATCCAGTCGGTCAGCGCCATCACCGACCACGCCGTTTCCTGCGTCGTTTCCCAGGCATCGCCGCTGCGCGCGCTCACCAGCCAGCGCACGACATTGGGCAGCAGGCCGTTTTCGGGGTCGATTTGCATGAACGCATCCAGCGCCAGCGCGGTCGAGCGGGTGTTGGTGTTCCAGTTGAAGGTGTCGTTGAAATCCTCGTCCCAGTGCGCGCCGGTCGCGCTGAGGGCGACACTGTTGGCGAGGTCCGAAATTAACGTGCGGGCGCGGCCATCCATTGGGTCGATCAGATTGCTCGTCATCGCCAGCAGCGCCTGGGCATAGTGCGACAGCCGCGAGCGCAGTTCGTAGAGCGACGACGTGCGCGCCACGTCGGGGTCACCCGAATAGGCCAGCGCATAGAGCAGGAAGGCCTGGCGGTTGAGCGCCGAAGTCGATGTGCCGGAACTGACCGCAGTCAGGCGGCTGCGCACGAAGCGCTGCGCCCCGCTGATGAGGGACGGCTCGACGGCAAAGCCCTGCGCTTCAGCTTCGGTGAGGCCGATGAGCGCGTAGGCCGTCACCAGCGAGTTGCTCGGCTCGCTCACGAACCAGCCCCAACCGCCATCGACCTTCTGCTCGGCCGCCAGCTTTTGCAGCGCCTGATTGACCGAGTAGTTAAGCGCTTGTTCCATTTCGGGGTCCGCCAGACCGAGTTCATCGAGCGCGCGGTAAGTCATGATGTTAGGCAGGAACCGGCTGATGGTTTGCTCGATGCACTGGTGCGGGAAGTTTTCGAGCACGCCCAGCGCGTCGAGCGTGGTCGCTGCCAGCGACGGGTCGAGGCGCACTTCGAGCGCGCCACCACTGATCACGTCGGTGTTGGCGGGAAGCGCAATCGCTTCGGTCACGCTGCCGCCGTCTTCCAGCACGCCGGCCGTGCCGACTGTCTCGGGCGCGCTGTAACGGAACACGGGCAGCAAGCGGTCGTCGCCCAGGCCCAGCGGCGGCTTGCTGGCGTCGGTATAGGCGCCGTTGTCCGCACTGGCGTAGAAGGTGACATCGACCGTCAGCCCATCGCCGACCGTCACTGGCCAATCGACGCGCTGGCGGCTGCCCGCGGGCACGGTCACCGTTTGCACGGTCTCCACGCCCTCGTCAAAGCTCACGTTTTCGGCCTCGATGCCGACTTCGACGCTCAGGTCGCTGCCGGTATTGTTGTTGACAATCGCGCCCAGCATCACGCGGTCGCCCACGACGAAGAAGCGCGGCGTCACCGGCCGGATCAACACCGGCTTGGTGCTCACCAGTTCGTGCGTCTCCTGCCCCACCAGCGTGTCACCGTCTGCGCCACTGGTCACAGCCCGCGCATCGAGCCGCCACGTCGTCAGGTTGTCTGGCAGCGTGATGGCGAAGGTCACGACGCCGTCGGCATCGGTCACCAGTGTGGCGTTCCAGTAGGGCGTATCGACGAATTCCTCGCGGATGTCGAAAATGCCGCCCTCGCCAAAACCGCCGCCGCCGCCCTTGATGGTGTCGATGACGGTCTGCGTGATCTGGTCAGTGTTGATGGTCAGCGGCGTGGACGTGAGCACGCTCAGCGGGATGGTGCCGTAGTAGAAGTTGAGCAGATCGGGGCTATTGGAGTCGGCCAGCGTGAGCACGGCCAGATCGGTCAGGCTCACGCCCACCTCGGCCGCGACTGGTTCACCGGCGTAGTCGGTGGCGCGCACGGTGTAGTTGACGGTATCGCCCGGCCCGGCCTGTTCCACGTCGGTCGAAATGTCGAGCGTGATCTGCTTGCGCGTATTCTCCACGTTCAACTGCACCAGCCCGCTGCGGAAACCCGCGACCGGATTGTTCTCGTCTACGCCATGCACGACGGTGGCGCTCACGTACACGGTGGGCGCGAAATCTTCGGTGATCGGCAGTTGGTAGACATACGAGTTGCTGTCCATCGTCACGCGCTCGGTGGTGAGCACGCCGCCGCGCTCGACCGTGATCAGCGCTTCCGACGCACCCTGGAACGGCGAGGTGATCAGTATTTCGGCCGTATCGCCGATGTCGTAGTCGCGCTTGTCTGCCACCAGGTCAATGCGGTTGCTGTTCTGCTGCCGCCACGCCACGTAGTTTTCACCGCTCACCCAAATGGTATCGGCAGCGATGACGGTGTTATCGGCGCTGTCGGTCGTGCTGGCGCGCACCTTGTAAGTGCCCCCTGCGGGCGGCGTGAAGCTGAACTGTGCCGTGCCATCCGCGCCGGTCGTGGCCTGGCCGGTCGTGACCGGGATTTCCTCGACTTCGCTCGTCCACACCGTGCGGCCGTAGTCGTCCTGCTCCTGCACGCTCGACCAGCGGCGCTCGACCACTTCGACATCAATGGACTGGCCCGCTATCGGCTGGCTGTCCCAATCGACCGCGATCAAATCGACAGTCGCCTCGTCGCCTGCCGTCACCACGTACTCGGTAGGATGCACGCCCACGTACAACAGGCCCTTGTGGCCGATGACCTCGGCGCGGCCCGACACAGCCTGCCCGCTTTCATCGACGACGGTGGCTTCAATCGTGAACAGCGCGCTCTGGGTCACATCCTCCAGCGTGGCCGGGAATTCGATGACCGCCTGGCCGTTCTCGTCCAGCGTCAGCGTGCCGCTGGTGACGGTGCTGCCGCCGTAGTAGTAGAACTCGCTTGCGCCGGCATCGGCGTCGAAATCACCCCAACTATAGTAGCCCGGCCCCTCGTAGTTGAAATAGAAGGGCGTAGCCAGCACGCTGTAATCGGCGGTCGCGCCGCTGACCGCGCCGCCGAAGAAGTAGCGCGCATCGACCGTGGCGCGAATGGTGTCGCCCTGCGTCACTTCATCCGCCTCGGGCGATACCGTCACCTGATACTCAGGCGCACGGTACTCGGCCACGCCAAAGCTGACGCCCGCCCCACCGTAGGGCGTGAGTTCGCTCTCGTTGGGCAGGCGCACCGCAAGGCGGTAGAAGCCGAGCGGCGCATCGGCGGCGATGTGGTACTCGCCGCTGAAGGTGCCAAAATCCGTCAATGGTAGCGTTTCCCGGTACAGTTCCTCGCCGGTGTTCTGCTCGAAGATGGCGATATCGACGGTCTGCACATCGGGCAGCGTGTAGCTGGCGTCATCCACCGCGCGCACGATGCCGCGGAAATACACGGGCTGGTCGGGCCGGTAGATGGGCCGGTCGGTGTAGACATAGGCGTTATAGGGCGCGGGCAGCGTGTCCAGCGGCACGCCGAAGCTGTACGGCTCGATGCCGTTTGACCAGTTGGACATGCCCACGCCGAACTGAGCGCCGTCGTTGAGCACGGCCATGCGCGCCTGATAGTCTTCGGCGCGCGGCACATCGAGGCGCAGCAGACCGTCGGCGTCGGTGACACCGCTGCCGACTTCGCCGAATTTGGCATCGTAGACGGTGATCGGCGCGTTGGCGACTGGCTGGCCGGTATTGACATCGGTGGCCCAGACGACGACTTCGTCGGGGCTGGTCTTGAGCGTAAGCACGGCGGTGCTGACGAATAGCAGGTGCTTCTGGATGCCGCTGTTGATCAGCGTCTCCTCCGATGAGGCGCGCAGCAGGTACATGCCGGGCGCGAGGGCGTCACTGCCCTCAAACACCACCGGCGTTTGCTCGCCCTTGCTCTGCACGTCGAGGAAATACTCGTCGCCCACGCCTTCGGCCACCCACGCCGATTGGCCATCGCGCAACTCGACCTGCCACCAGAGCGCGGCGCCCTCACAGATCGGCCCGCCCACAACTGGCAGCGCGTAGCCGCGATAGAGCAGATCGATAATCTCGCCATCGACGGGCGTGGCGCGTGCGCGCACGGGGTCGGGGTCACTGATGACGACTGCCACATCGCCCACCGCCAGCCGCGCAGGCGGGGCATCGGGGCAAGTGACCGGCTCGGCGCTGCCCAGCGACAGCAGGTCGTAGCGCAGCGCGTTGAACGGCGCTTCAGAGGCCATCGCCCATTCGCGCAGCACTTGTGTCTCGCTCGATGGCAGGTCATCGACGATGTTGTAGCCGCTGTAGTAGCGGTCGCTGGTGAAGGCATCCACCAGCCCGGCTTCGGTCACGCTCGACAGCCGGAATCCAATTTCGCTCACGTTGCGGTGCGCCACGAACAACTCGGTGCGCTCGTTGTAGGCGTTGTAGAAGCCCATATCGCCCGGCGTTTGCAGTTGCAGGCTGGGGTCGTAGGGCGCGGTGGTGAAACGCACTACCAATTCGCTCTCAATCGCGTTGCCGTAGACGTCCTCCATGCCGGGCGCGAGCGTGACGGTGTAATCGGTGCTCGGCTCCATGCCGAAGGACAGGTGATACTCGCTGGAGCCGTCGCCATAGTAATAGGTATCGACCGGCCCATAGGGTTCGGGTTCAATCGTCACCCGGTCATCCAAGCGTATCCGGGTTCATGCGCGAGGCGAAGTAGATGTTGAAGCCCCGATACAGCGGCACATCCGTCTCGCCGTCAAACGGATCGGTGCTGACGATGGCCGGCAGCGGCACGGTGCTGAAGACGCGCACGGCGGGTTCGGCCATCGGCGTGCCGCCACCGGATGAGGTTACTGTGTCGCCGATGATCTGCGCCTGATAGGTGCTGGCGAGCGCCAGCGGTTCGTCTGGCGTGAAGCGGAAGCCAGTCGAGTCATCGGCCCACTCGAACGTGCCTGCGAGGGGTTCGCCAACGGCCTTACCGTTCTCATCCACCAGGTCGAGGCTGAAGGCGGTTTCGGCCAAGGTGCGGTCGACCGGCATGTTGAACGTGACCTGCACGGTCTGATTAAGCTGCACGGTCGTCATGCTGTCGGGCAGCAGGCCGGTTACTGCGGGCGCAGTGGTGGTGAAGCTGAAGCTGTACGGCCCGGCCAGCGCCGCGCCATCGACGGCCGTGAGCGTTGGATCGACCGTGACTGTGTACTCGGTGCCACCCGCAAACGCGGGGTCGGGCCGGAAGGTGTAGATCGACGTATTGATCCACTCGCCGTGCCCCTCGGCCGCCGGCGCGATTGTGATCGGCGAGGGCAAATCAGCGCTCGCGCCAATCGTCGTCAGCGGCACGACCGGCCGGTTGAAGATGACGGTAATCAGTGCATCGCCGTTGATGTCGGTACTGCCATCTTCGGGCAGCGTACTGGTGACGACGAGCGCATCAACGGCCGGTTGCGCAGCGGGCGTGCTTTCCTGCCCGACGGCCGCATACGATGCGCCAAACAGTGCAATGAGAAGAAGGGATAATGCAAAAACGCGGCGCATGAGCTTCGCCTTTGGTGAGTAGATGACTTGTTTCGATTATAGGAGGATTTGGGTTTGTGGGTGCTGCACCATCTGCTGCCGGTGGCTGTGCGCGAAGGTGACGGCTTCCCTACGGAGGCTGTAATCAGGCTGAGGCTATACCCCGCCCGGCCCGGCCTTGCGGCTGCGGCCGAAGACGCTGCGTTCGCCGCCCAGAAGCTGCACCGCACGCCGCCAACTGTCGCTTTCGAGATCCATTGCCTCGCCGCGCGCGCTGACAGCGTCGCTTTTGCGCATGAACTCGTCCAGTTCGGCCTTCAGCCGCGCCCAGATGCCGCGCTGAATGTCCGCCAGTCGTTGAGCCAACGCAGGGTCGTTTGCGCGCTCCAGCGCTGCCACAAAATGCGGCAGGCACAAACCATCGGACACGCGATAGGCTTCGTCCATACGCGCATCGTTCAGGTGCACGGCCAGCGACGAAGCATAGTGGTGTTCGGCGCGCGCCTGCGACTCGCATATCAGGCACGGGCGCTCGGGCATGAGCTTACGCACCAACGGCGAGTCGGCGCCACCGGTTAGCAGGCCACCCAGCGACCGCGCTCCCCGCGCAGGCGTTGTGCCCATAATTGTGAGCACCTCGTCGAGCGCCTGATCGACGAGAATGCACACGCCCAGCGCGCTGCGATAGTCGGCGAAGCGCGCGCCATGCTCGGCGCACAAGCCCCGGCTGGCGCGGAAATGCTGCTGCGTAGGCGGATCGACCACCTGCTCGTAGAGAATGGCGTCCATCAGCTTGTCGGCGTCACGGCGCACCAGCGTGCAGATGGCGCAGCCCGGTTCGGCCAGTTGATCGAGCAGATCGTAGAAGCCGAACGGGAGGAGGGTCATGGGATACCTTAGTTGAAGGTGCTGAATGCGGAGTACTGAGTCAAAAGCTTGAAGGCGCGCGTTTCGAATTGAACACCTGAGTATCTGGCAAACCGATCTGCTGCGCACATCATTTGCGGTTGCTAGTGTTTTTACTTAGCACTCAGCACTCGGTACTCAGCACTAAAAAGCAGGCACATACGTAATCGGCAAATCGAACAGCGAGATCAGCGCCTGCAGGTGCAGCGCCGCCACCTCGCGGGCAATGGCTACCAGCAGGCTGTAGGCGGGGGGATCAGTGTCGGCCGGTGAAGTGACGGCGTTGATGCCAGCCTCCTCAAAAATCCAGCCCGCGCGCAGCAGGTGATAGCCGTCACTCACGACCACAGCCGTCTGCCAGCCGTTGGCGTCCATGATTTCGCGGGTGAAGTGGGCGTTTTCGAGCGTGCTGCGGCTTTGTTCTTCAAGGGTGATGGCGTCTGCCGGCACGCCGTAGCCGATCAGCAGTTCGGCGCAGGCGCTGGCTTCGCTGCGGGTGTGGCCGGCCGTGAAGCCGCCGGTGCAGATGAGATTGGGCGCGATGCCCTGCTGATATAGTTCGGCGGCTTTGTGCGTGCGCCGGTAGAGTGACGGGCCGGGCGAGTTGTCGCGGCGCAGACCGGAACCGAGCACGACAATCACGTCGGACGGCTCGGCGTAGTCCACGCGGCTGTTGCCGAACACGACCGCCCCCAGGCCGGCCGCGAACAGCAGCCACAGGAACACGATAATGCCGGCCCCAAACAGGCCGCGCCTAATCCAGCGCAGGGCCATGAGCCATCGGTTGTTTGCGTTGGGAAGAGTTCAATACGCTGCTTTCGGCTAGTGGACAATCCCACCGGGCGGGAAGGCATCATCGAATGCGTCACTGGAAATCAGGCTGGCGCGCCCCACGATCCAGCCTTCGATTTGCGCCATACGCAAGCGCATAATCGGCAATTCGCTGTCGCCGAAATGCAGCATCGCGCCGGGCTGGATGAGAATCGGGTCACGCAGGTGCAGATAGCGCAGCGGTGGCTGCCCGGTCAGCAGGTCGGTTTCGATCTCAACGGCCATCGCAGCTTCCGGCCCGTCGCTATCCATGACTGCCGCCAGCACATCTTCGCTCAGCCGGTCGGGGCTGAAGGCGGTGAGCAGCTCTTCCATCTCCTCGGGCGTCGGCTTCTCAGCAAGTTCGCGCGCCAGCCGCTTCACCAGCCCATTGACCGCCCGGAGATAAGCACGCTCGCCCACCAACATGCCGCTCACGATCGCGCCGCCCACCAGCAGCGTGACGCCCAGTTCGGCGTCCAACGCATTTGCGAACAGCGACACCAGTTCGTTGAGCAGAAAGTCAGGTTCCTGCCAGAAGGCAGCAACGTCAAATTCGGGCTGATCAGTCACGTAACCATGGGCGGAGGTCGCCCACTCCTTTGCGGTGAAGAGAGGCGCTAGTGTAACAGAGGGCCGCGAATCCTCAAGGCGGGATCACGAACCCCTCATCTCCGACGGACACGGTTTCTTGCTTACATCGATCATCACGACCTGATGCAGGATGTTGAGCGGTTCGGGAAAGGTACGCAGCAGTTCGTGATGTTCGGCCTCGAAGGTCGCGATCTTGGCATCGGACAGTGATGATGCGCCAATGCCCCGGCAGGTCTTGATGCGTCCATGCCAGCTTTCGCGGGTGAACGGGATGCGAATGTCATAGGCTATCGCGTGGACCACTTCGAACAGCGGCGGTGACCATTCGGGCAGTTCCACTGGTTGGCGTTGATAACCTGCACTCGTCCAGCCCGGGTTGTATTTCAGCACCAGTTGTTCGCTAGCGCGTGCGAGATCGTCCTCATCCGGCAGCCACGCCATCCACAGCACACAAAAATGACCACCGTCTTTCAGCACAGCATGGACTTTGGGGAGCACCAGCGCCTGATCGAAGTACCAGAAGCACTGGCAGGCGGTTACGACATCAAAGCTGGCCAGAGCAAACGGAGGCGCTTCGGCGGACGCCACCACATACTCGATGTCCATTCCGCCTGCTTGCGACAGCGTTTTCGCTTCGGCGATCTGATTTTCGGAGATGTCTGCGCCGACGAACTGCGCCCCGTAGCGATACAGGTTGCGCGGCAGCACGCCCGTGCCCGTGCCCAGATCAAGCACGCGCTGGCCCGCCGTGCACAGGCCTAGGCTGACGATGCGCTGGTAGAACGCCTCCGGGTAAATGTCCCGATAGCGGGCATAGTCCTTTGAGGTTCGCCCCCAGTCAAAGGCCCGCCCGCCGTCAATCAAATCGTTCGAAATCAAGATCGCACCTTACCCTTCCCAGCAGAATACGCCCACATCGACCGCGCCATCGCTGCCATCCAGCCGTGGGAAGCGCGTCACATCCGGCAGCGAATAGTGGCCGGTACGCAGCGCGTAGGCCCCGGCGGGCGCATCGAACACATCGGACATGACAATCAGGCGGTCGCCGACGCGCCACGACCCCGCCGACACCGGCACATCGGCGCTGTAGGCGGGCGGGCCGGATGCCAGCGCGTCCCAATCCGATACTGGTGGCGTTTCGCCGCGCGCGCAGGCCGCATCGGCTGCTGGCCCCAGTGGATACAGATGATGGAACTGCTGAATGGTCACATCGGGCGGGGCATTTTGTACGCGCCACAACGTCGAAATTCGCAAGCGATTACTGATCGTTCGTGTACGCCAGCCTTCGAGCACCGCGCCGTCGGTCAAGACGACCGGCTCTATCGGCGCAAGGCCCTGCGGATCAGCTTCGCCGTCGTAAAGCGCGGCTATATACGGCTCACTCGGCGGACGACGCGGCATTTCGAGCGACGGCTCGCTCAGGCCCACCGCGACCAGTTCTTCCCACGCCTGAAACGGCGGCACGGTCGCCATGAGCGCAGCGGGATAGGGCGGCAGAATCAGCAGCGTCTCGCCATTGATCACGCGCGAATCGGGCCTGCCCCACAGTAGCACTTCGAAATACCGCCGCTTCGCCGCTAATGGCCGGGTCATCGCCGTGGCCGAAAAACAGCACCGGCAGATCGGGGGGCAGCGCGCCGACCGCGCCGCGCAATTCGCTGAGCGCGCTGGACAGCATGCTTTCGGGCGGCCGCACCTGGAGCGCGTCATCGAGGCTGGTGGCAATCTGCGCGGTCCAACTGAGCGTCAGCAGCAGCGAAGCGCCAGTGACGAGCCAGCGCCAGCTTCGGCGCGGCAGCAGCGTAGCCGAAGCGCCTACCGTCAGCGCGGCGGCGGGCAGCGCGACGAGTAAGTAGTGCGGCAGGACGGGCGTGCTGTGGCACAGGAAGAACAGCGGCGAAATCAGCAGCCAGACGATAGTAATTTCGGCCAATATCCGGCTAGGTCGTGCGTTTGGTTCTTTGCGCCACAGCACGCCGATGAGCGCGGCCAGCCCTGCGATCAGCAGCACGGCGGCCAGCAGCACCAGCGGCGGCCAGCGGCTGATGGTGTCGACCGAGCCGAGCGCCAGATAGCCCCAGTCCCACGCCAGCGCCAACTGAACGAGCCGGCCCAGCGCCTGCAGAGTCGATCTGCGCGCCGCCCGTGGCCTGCCCCAGCGCCGACGCGATGCTGGCGTCCTGCGTCAGCACGTAGTAGACGTAGGGCAGCGTCAGCAGCGCCGCCAGCCCCGCGCCGATGAGCATGGGCAGCCAGCGCCGCCACCAGCGGAAGCGGACGATCAGATAGAGCGTGCCGAGCGCGAACGGCAGACCCGCAAAGTGCACCTGCCAGATGAAGAGCGCGACAAAGACGTTGGCGGCAGTGGCGATGCGCTGGCGGCGCTCGGTGCAAGCCGTGAGCGCGAGAAATGCTGTCCATGCCCAAGCCAGACCCAACAGCGGCAGCACGTTCGGCTGCCAGATGCTGCGCCCGTAGAGCACCGCATAGGGCGAGGCGGCCAGCAGCAGCGCCGCGATCAGCCCGGCCTGGGCGCTCCAACGGCGGCCCAGCCCCCACGCCAGCGGCACGCATACCAAACTCAGCAAGCTCACAAACCAGGTGGCGACTTGCGGGTCGGGCGACAACAGATAGGACGGCGCGAACATCCACACGCTGGCCGGCAGGAACGGAATGCCCGTCGACGAGGGCTGCGCAACGTACACGAACTCGCCGCCGCGCGTCAGGCGCAGCGCATCGATGCTGATACGCGCCTCGTCGCCCGCAAACGAGCTGAGACCGGGCCAGCCGAAGCGCAGCAGCGCCGCCAGCACGACGATGGCAGCCAGGGCGATCCAGTTCACGGCGGGATGGGCGAAGTGTCAGGGCGATGTCTCCGGTGCGATGACAGGATGGTGATTATAAACGCGGATTTGGAGCGCGGGGACACGGAGGGCAAAGAGAGAAAAACGTAACACAAAGCACGCAAAGGTCACGAAGGGCGCAAGTGGAGTTTGCAGGGGCACAACACCCAACCCTATTCAAATTTGACCCCTTGACAAACTAATTTACTTAGTTTATATTCTAATCACGTTAGCAAAATTGAGAATATTTCCACCATGACGACCACACAACACGGCGACAATCTGCTTCAACTCACCCGCCTGTTCGCCTTCAACTGCCATCTGGTGCGCGAAGACGACGGCTTCACCCTGATCGATACGGGCATGAGCGGCAGCGCCAAGGGCATTCTGGCGGCGGCCGAAAAGCTGGGACTGCCCATCCGCCGCATCGCCCTCACCCACGCCCATGTCGACCACGTCGGCTCGCTGGACGCACTGGCGGCACTGCTACCCGAAGTCGAGATCGCCATGAGCGCCCGCGATGCCCGTTTTCTGACGGGCGACAAGCGCCTTGATGCCGGTGAGCCGCAGGCGCCCCTGCGCGGCGGCTATCCAGAGTGCAGCACCGTCCCCACGCGCTTCTTGAAGGAAGGCGACCGCGTCGGCTCGCTCGAAGTCATCGCCACGCCGGGGCACACGCCCGGTCACCTCTCGTTCTTCGACTCGCGTGACGGTACATTGATCGCGGGCGACGCCTTCAGCACCCGCGCCGGCGTGACGACCGCCGGCACCTTCCGCCTGCTGTTCCCGTTTCCGGCGATGGCGACCTGGCACAAGCCCACCGGCCTCGAAAGCGCGCGCAAACTGGCGGCGCTGAATCCGGCGCAGCTGGCAGTTGGGCATGGAAACGTCATCGAAGCACCACTGAAGGCTATGCAGGCGGCCATTGACGAAGCGCAGCGAAATATGCCCGAGGCGGCCTATGCCCGCTAAAAAGCGCACGGTCACGCCCGACAAGGTCATCGCCGAAGCGGTGGCCTTGTGTGACGAGGAAGGCTGGGACGCGGTGACGCTGGCGGCGGTGGCGGGGCAACTCGGCATTCGCATTCCTTCGCTCTACAACCACGTCGATGGGCTGCCCGGCCTGCGCCAACAGATGGGATTATGGGGTGTACGCCAACTGAATAAGGACCTGCGCCGCGCGACGGTGGGCAAGGCGGGCGAAGACGCCATTTTCAGTATGGCGCATGCCTATCGCGCCTTTGCCGAGGCGCACCCGGGCCTGTACCGGGCCACGCTGCGCGCCCCCGGGCCGGACGAGCCCGAACTGGAAGCCGCCTCAATAGACGTTATCGACCTGTGTTTCACAGTGCTGGCCCACTACCACTTGAGCACAGCCGACACCCTGCATACCGTGCGGATTCTGCGCAGCCTGATGCATGGGTTTGTGGACCTGGAAGCGAGCGGCGGCTTCGGGCTGGCGCTCGACCGCGACGAAACCTTTCGACGCCTGATCGCCGCGTTCGTGAATGGCATCGAGGCGCTGCCTCAGGAGGAACTAGCGCATGAGCAAGAATCCGCTTAATCTCGCGCTGCGCTTTGCTCTGGAACTGGCCGCACTGGTGGCGGTGGGCGCGTGGAGCTGGTCGCAGCATGACGGTATCGCGCGCGTGCTGCTCGGCATAGGCCTGCCGGTGCTAATGGCGGCCCTGTGGGGCATCTTTCGCGTTGATGGCGACCCGAAAGATGCGCCGGTGCGGGTGCCGGGCTGGGTGCGCCTGCTGCTAGAGGCGGCCTATTTCAGCGTGGCGGTGCTGGCGCTTTATGCCGGGGGCCGCCCCGATCTCGCCGTCGCATTCGGCCTGATCCTCGTTCTGCACTACGCCGTATCGTATGACCGGGTGGTGTGGCTGCTGAAGAACGCACCGGTGCAGGAAGCGGCGGCGCAGTAATCGAGCCCAAAAAGCAAATCAGGCGGCCCGAGATGGGCCACCTGATTTCTAAATCCCTGCTTCCAATCTCAGCCTAGCACTCGCTGTAGCCGCAGCTCAGGCATTTGCGGCAGGCATCGACGCGCACGAGGGACACCGTCTGGCAGCTCGGGCACATCTCCGCGCCGCGAATGGCCCCGGCCACCGGGATATGATGCCCGTTGCCGGCGTGGCCGTTGAGCTTACCATTCGGCGCAGGCTCGGCGGGCGCGGGTGTCACGGCCGGCGCGACATCCTGCACATCATCAGCCTCGGCGGGTGGGGCATCGTAGCCACCGAACATCGACAACTGCTGCGCCTTCTCCTCGGCAAAGAACTGATCCATCAGCGCACCAGCGACCGCATCAGGCAGCGATAGCACGCGGTTGGGGCCCATGCCGAACGAGCGCGATCCGCCGATATCCTTCAACTGATCAATGACCAGCTTCACCATCTGGCGGCGGTTCTGCGGCGCGGTCGTGCGCAGTTGCAGCGAAATCATGCGGCCCAGGCCCTCGGCGTCTGCTTGCAGGTCACTGCCCGCCTTGCCCGGCGCGGTGATGAACACCTCGAACGGATAGCCGTTTTCATCGCTGTTCATGGTGATATAGGCCGTGCCGTAGCCGGTGCGCATGACCACCGTCACGCCTTGCAGCTTCTTCGGGCGCGGATAGACATAGTGCGGTGTCGTCGCCTGGGCCACTGGCGCGGGCGCTTCGTCCTTCTTGATCTGCGCCATTTCGCTCTCGGCGCGCTCGTCGCCCTTGAGCATCAGTACCTGTTCGGTGCGGCTGCCGTCGCGGTAGACCGTGCCGCCCTTGCAGCCCAGTTCGTACATATACTCGTACAGTTCGCGCGTCTGATCGACGGTGTACTCGTTGGGCAGGTTGGCGGTCTTCGAAATCGACGAATCGACCCAGCGCTGAATCGCGGCCTGCACGCGCACATGCTCGGTCGGGCTGAGGTCCATGGCCGTCACGAAATAATCAGGCAGATCAGCTTCATCCGGGTGCGCCGAGCGCCACTCCTGCACCAGCGGCACCTGCTCCTCGTGCAGACCCAAGCGGCTCTTGCGATAGTAAATCCACGAGAAGAACGGCTCGATGCCGGTGCTGGTGTTGACCATCGTGCCGGTTGTGCCGGTAGGGGCCTGCGTCAGCAGTGTCACGTTGCGGATGCCGCCCTCGCGCACCTTCTCGCGGATGTCATCGGGCATGCTCTGCATGAAGCCACTTTGCAGGAACTTTTCAGCGTCGAACTGGCCGAACGCGCCCTTCTCCTGCGCGAGCTCGACCGACGTCTCGTAGCTGGCGCGGGCGATGAAACCGTAGAGCTTGTCGATGAGCGCGACCGACTCATCGCTGCCGTAGCGCACGCCCAGGCGGATGAGCAGCTCGGCCAGACCCATGTTGTTGAGGCCCACGCGGCGTTCACCCAACTGCTGCACGCGGTTGTCCTCGAAGAAGTAGGGCGTGCTGTCGATGACGTTGTCGAGAAAGCGCGTCGCGTAGCGCACGGCCTGATTGAGATCATCCCAGGCCACGTCATGGTTCGTTTCGTCGTAGAACTTCGCCAAATTGATCGCGCCGAGGTTGCAGACGCCAAAACCCGGGAGTCCCTGCTCGCCGCAGTTGTGGAGCACCAAGGCATTGGCTACGAACGAATGCGTCAGCGGTTCGGTCAGGTCGAACACCGCCTCCACGCCATCCGCAGTGACCGACTCGGCGGTCGCGGTGAAGGACTCGCTGTAGGTGCCGCGCGGGCCGCGCTCCAGATAGCCACGCAGCGCCTCCTGCTTGTAGGGCATCAGGAAGCCAATTTCATCGGCAAATACGTTGAGGTTGTGCTTGCTGATGGCCAGCTCATGCTGCGCTTCACACCAGTAGGCATGCGGCTCACGATTGCTGTCCGGGAGTTGGCGGTAGCCCGCTGGACGCCGGTCGCGGTAGATGCGGCTGGCGATGCCGAAGTTGGACAGAAGCTGCTGCACACCCTCCAGAAGATGGACATGGTTGGAAGCCAGCCGCACAGTGCCGCCCTTCGCGCCGCCGTTCTGGAAGCCACCATCGGCAGTGAACAGCGCCTGCAGGAAGCCGCGCTGCATGTCTTCCAGTCCCTTGAAGACGGCCTCGGGAACCTGATGCTTGACGGTATCCAGCCCGCGCTCTGCGATGATCGTGCGCAGCCGCGTGGACTCCACACGCGCTTCATCACGGGAATCGACATTCACGACGCCTACGGGGTAGCTTCGGGCTGTGCGCGTGAGCGGAGTCACCAGCGCATCGACATAGCCGGCAAAGTTCTGCGCCAGTTCGCGCTTCTCTGCGCCGAAGAACGACAGCACGACGCTGTCCGACTTCATCGCGCCGTCGCCCACCACCCAGCCGAGCACACGGCCTTCTTCGAGCGAACCTTGCGCGCCAAACCCGCCCTTGCGATTGAGAATGTGAATTTGATCACCGGGCTGCACGTCTGCAAGTTGCACCCAGCCGCGCGTCGTCATCACCCGATGATCAGCGGTAGCGCGCAGGAAATAGCCCTCTTTGGTTTGGAGGCGGAATACCGGTTTGATGCCGGTCATGAACACGCGGGAAGCAGGCGTGAGCGCCTCATCATGGCCAAAACGGCCGTCAATTGCCACGCGCACTGACGATTCTGAATCGAACAATTCACGGGCAATCACCAAACCGTCGCCCGTGTGGATACGGGTGTCGCCCGTCACGCACGGATTGGTCGCAATAATCGGTGCGAAGTACCATGAGTTGCTCATCTTGTTGTAGCGTTCGCGGAAGAACACGCCCGGCTCGGCGCTGGCCCACGCGCTTTCGGTGATCGCGTTCCACACCTCGCGCGCCTTGACCGTGCGGTAGGTTTGCACCGGATAGCCTTTGGCGATCCACGCTTCCAGATTGCCGTCCCATTCGGAGTCATAAGGCGCGGAATGCGTATCGGGGAAGACCAGATCCCAGTCTGCATCCGCCTTGATCGCGTCCATTAACCGGTCGCTGACGCCCACGCTGATGTTGGCGTTGGTGATTCTGCCTGCCTGGCGCTTGCTGTTGATGAAGTCGAAAACGTCGGGGTGCCAGTCATCGAGGATGAGCATCAAGGCGCCGCGCCGGCTTCCACCCTGCTCGATCAGCCCGGTGACGAAGCTGTAGAGCGCGCCCCACGACACCGCGCCGCTGCTGCGGCCATTGACGCCACGCACGTAGCTGTGGCGCGGGCGCAGGCTCGAAATATTGATGCCCACACCGCCGCCCCGGCTCATGATCTCGGTCATCTGGCTGAGCGTGTCGATGATGCCCCGGCGCGAATCTTGCGGGGATGGCACCACATAGCAATTGTAGAACGTCAACTGCTGCTCGGTACCCGCCGCGGCCAGAATCCGCCCCGCCGGCACGAACTTGAAATCTTCAAGCAACCAGCGGAAACGCTCGGCCCACTGAGCGCGAAGCTTGTCACTCTTCTCGGCGGCAGCGATACCCTGCGCCACGCGGTCCATCATCTGGCCCGGGTCAGTTTCCACCGGCTTATCGACGTTTTCGATGTCACGTTCAACCACATCGCCATCCAGCAGTTCAATCGTCACTTTCGGCAGATTCAGCGCCGTGATCTTGCCGATCTCGCGCTGACCGGTTTCTCCGTTGATGACGACGATCACGGTATCACCCAGCGCCAGCGTCGAACGCGCAACATCTTTAAGCGCGTAACGATCAAGAAAAATCTTGTAGCCCAAATCGTGAAGGCGGTTATGGGGATTCGTCGTCTGCACCATGGGCGCTGCTCCTCAAACAATCACGCTGCGAATTCAAAGCTGAAGCCCTCTGAGGCGCATACGGGCAACACCGTCTGTGCGCCGCGCCAAACGCGGCGCGCAGCCGTCCGAAAGGTGCAGTTTCCAGCGAAGTAAGGCGGGAAAGCGCGTGTCGGGACGGCACAGCGCCAATCAAAGCGCCTGTGTCAGAGGGGATTATTCATGCTGCTCACTGTAGCAAATTCGGGAAGTGATGTCTACAAACCATAGGGCTGAGAATGGTTAGAGTTCCTAGACGCGAAGGCGACTTTTACCCACGAAATCCACCAATCCCACACCACCCGGCTAGCACATGCGAAACCGCGATCTACGCAAAAAGCAGGGGCGCAGCGCCGGGCTGCACCCCTGCCTGAAGCTATCGAAACGGCCTACTTGCTGCGCTTGCGCAGGAAGGTGGGAATCTCGATGTTGTCCTGGCTGTCATCATACACACGCGGCGCGGGGCGCGGCGGCGGGGCGGCTGGCTGCTCGGGCTGTTCCTCTGGCACGCTGGCGGGCACGGCGGGCTGCGCGCTGCCGTACTGCGACTGCGCGCGCGGCTGCACCTGAGCGGGCTGCGTTTGTGTGCTGCGTACGCCCTGAGTGGACGAGCGCAGGCTCGACTGGGCCATCACGTCTGGCCGGCGCGCCACGCGGCTTTGCTCGAAACCAGTGGCGATCACGGTCACGCGCACTTCGTCGCCCAGGCTCTCGTCGATCTGCGCGCCGAAGATCATGTTGACCTCGGGGTGCGAGCTGGCCTTGATGATGCCGGCTGCTTCGTTAGCCTCGAACAGGCTGAGGTCAGCGCCACCGGTGATGTTGAACAGAATGCCACGAGCGCCGTCAATCGTCACGTCGAGCAGGCGGCTGCTGATGGCCTCTTCCGCAGCGCGACGAGCGCGATCATCGCCCGTAGCGCGGCCGACCGCCATCAAGGCGGCGCCGCCCTCGCTCATGACTGCGCGCACGTCGGCGAAGTCCAGATTGATCAGCGAAGGTACGGTAATCAGTTCAGAGATGCCCTGAATACCCTGGCGCAGCACATCATCGGCCAGCGAGAACGCCTGCTGCAAGCTGGCGCGTTTGTCCGCGATTTGCAGCAGCCGATCATTCGGGATCACGATGAGCGTATCGACCTGGCTCTTGAGCGCCTCGATGCCGGCTTCGGCCGACTGGCTGCGCTTGTGGCCTTCGAAGGTGAACGGCCGGGTGACCACGCCAATCGTGAGCGCGCCCAATTCCTTGGCAATTTGCGCCACCACGGGCGAAGCGCCAGTGCCGGTTCCGCCGCCCATACCGCTGGCGATGAACACCATGTCGGCGCCGCGCAGCACTTCATAAAGCTCATCGGCGCTTTCCTCAGCAGCCTTGCGGCCGATTTCAGGATTGCCGCCTGCGCCGAGGCCACGCGTGAGCTTGTCGCCCACGCGCACGCGCGTCTTGGCCTTCGATAGCATCAACGCCTGGTTGTCGGTGTTCACCGCGATGAACTCCACACCCCCCAGGCCCTCCGAGATCATGCGATTTACGGCGTTGCTGCCGCCGCCGCCGACCCCGACCACCTTGATTTGCGCGAAATTTTCGCCTGGCGTCAGCATATCCATAGACGCTTCCCCCACTAAATCGGACTGCTGGCAAACCAGCAGATTTGTCCTCGGATGAGTTTTCCTAATTGTAACCTGATAGATATCCCGCGCAACTATTCAGTCTGCATTAAGAATCCCGCCATTTCCCAAGCACGCGCATAACAAACGTTAACACTTCAGGCGGAACGGCGGCCGATTGCTGTTTAATTTCTGTTACATCACTTAACTATCGGTCTTCGCTGTCTTCCGGCAGCAGCCTGCGAATCAGGCCGCCGAAGAAGCTGCTGATGCCGCTCGAACGCGCGCTGCCATTCTGCACGGGCGCTTGCCCCGTCACTGAGTCCATTTGCAGGCCGAGGTTGAGCAGGCCGATGCTGGTGCTATAGGCCGGCGTACGCAGGGAGTTGGCCATGCCAGTGAGTTTGTCGGGCCGTGCCAGGCGCACCGGGCAGTCGAGCACGCGCGCGGCAATGTCCTTGATGCCGGGAAGCTGGCTGCCGCCGCCGGTGATCACGGCCCCGGCGCGCAGCACATCATCCAGCCCCGAGTGCTTGATTTCCTTGCGCGCGTGTTCAAACAGCTCGGTGGCGCGGTCTTCGATCACCATTGCCAGCTCGCGGCGGTGAAATTCGGTCGGCAAGCCCTCCCCAAACGGCTGCACTGTGAACGTGTCGGTCTCGCTCACCTCGCGCTCGACCGCGTGCCCGTACTGAAGCTTGACCGATTCGGCCGCGTCGAAAGGCAGGTGAAGCAGATGGGTGATGTCGTTAGTGATCAGGTCACCGCCGATGGGCACGACCGACACGAACCATGGCACGCCTTCGCAGTAGATGGCGAGGTCGCTGGTGCCGCCGCCGATATCAATCACTACCACGCCCATATCGCGCTCGGTGGGCGTCAGCACACAGTCACCGGCCGCCAGCGCGTTGAGAATGAAGCGGTCAGGAAACACGCCGGCAGCGCGCACGGCCTGTTCCAGATTCGAGACGACGGTGCTGAGGGTGGTGATGACGCACACTTCCACATCCAGCCGGAAGCCGAACATGCCCAGCGGGCTGCGTATCGCGTGGTCATCGATGCCGAAGCTGCGCGGTATGACCGCGACGATCTCGTGCGTGTGCGGCACGGCGATGGTGCGGGCGCTGTTGAGCGCCTTCTCCATATCTTCGGCGCGCACGCCCCGGTTGGGAACCAGCCCGACTGTGCCCCGGCTGCTGGTCGACTTGACCTGGCTACCGGCCAAGCTGACGAAGGCGCGGCTAATGTCGTAGCCGCTGGAGCGTTCGGCCTTGTGCACCGATGCGCCTATCGCCTGCGACAACTGCGCGATGTCAGTTACGACTCCGCGCTTCATGCCCCGGCTGGGTTCGATACCCACGCCAACCACATACACATCGTCCTGGCGCACTTCGCCCACGATGGTAGCAATTTTCGTCGTACCGACGTCAATACCTACGACCAGATCGCTCATACGCGACCCTTGTCCCTCATGTTCTCGTATACCATGGGCGGTTCGGATTGATCAGATAGACCGCTCCCGGCCGAATACCGCGATCCTGCAAGTCGTTGATGAGCGCCTCGTACACGCGCACCTTCTGATCCATATCATCGCCAACGCCAAACCAAACGCTCCAGCCACGCGCATCGGCATAGCCCAGCCCCAGATCGGGATGGTAACGCAGACTGCGCGCATCGGGCAGCAGCGCCTGCAATTGAATGGCGCTGTTGACGACCTGCCGATCTACTTCAGTCTGCGGCGGCCCCAGCGAAATATCGTCAATGGCGACGCGCAACAACTCGGGCGCATCGCCGCGCTGACGCATCACGCGGCCATTTACATCGACCCACACCTGCACACCGGCCTGATCCCACACCAGCGCCGGGCGGCGTTCCTGCACATCCACGCTCACCAACGGGCTGCTCCAGCCTACGGTCACACGGGCATCGGCCAGTGTGGGTGAACGCAGGAGATTGGCGCGCATCGCAGCGGGATCGACCCAGAATACATGCGTTCCAGCCACATCAGCCAGCGCAAACACCTCGTTGGGCGACATCGTCTCGGTTCCGCTCACGCCGATGCTGTGCACAAAAAAGGCATCGGACGAGAAGAAGATGGCGAGGACGACGATCAGACTGGCAGCGATCAGCCCGCTGAACAAGCGCACGCTGATATTCCAGCCGCGTTCTGAAACCTGCTGCACAGGCGGCCGAGGCCCCGTATCGAGACTGGTGGCAGGCGTGCGCAGCACGGCCGGCTCACGCACTGGCCCGGAATCACGGGTCTGGCGGGCGGCGCGGCGCTCGGCACGTCGGCTGTCTCTGGTGTGCGAAGTCATGCGGCTATACAGTCCGTCTGGCGCATGCGCGGTGGTGGTTAGCACGGCGCGCCCCACACGCGCCGAATCATGCCTCCATCATACCATAGGCACAGTAAACGCCGCGATTAACTCTATTGAGATATGGGCCGCTTACTGAGTGCGTAGAGAGGCGATTTTACTGAATTAACTTCAACTATTATTCTCACGGGGTACGCGCGTGAGCGCACCCTACACATGACTTCGCGGGATAAGTGGTGCTCTCGCCAATCTACCACTCGCCCAGCCGCTCAATCTCCGGTTCGAGGCGCACGCCTGTTTGCTCGAATACCGCCGCCTGAACCCGGTCAATCAGGGCGCTGTAGTCGGTGGCCGTTGCCCCGCCCCGGTGGACGAAGAAGTTGCCATGCACAGGCGAAACCTGCACGCCGCCTACCGTCAACCCCTTCAGGCCGCAAGCTTCAATCAGGCGGCCGGCATAGTCGCCGGGCGGATTCTTGAAGATGCTGCCCAAACTCGCGCCGGGAGGCTGTGTGCGCTTGCGGTAAGCGACGAATTCATCGATTCGCGCCGAAATCGCGGCGGGGTCGCCGGGCGACAATTTCAGCAGCGCGCCCAGTACCAGAAAGCGCCGATCAGCCCGGGCCTTGAGTGCCGATGTACGATAGCCATAGGCCAGATCAGTGAGGTTCGACACCAAACGGCCTTGCTCTGCATCCAGCACATCGGCGGATTCAACGCAGCCGGCCATGTCGCCACCGTGCGCGCCCGCGTTGTTGACGACCGCTCCGCCCAGCGTGCCGGGCACACTAGCCGCCCACTCAAAGCCAGCCAGTCCACGCGCAGCGCATCTACGCGCCAACGTTGTCAGGCTGTGGCCGGCGCTGGCGCATACCGAATCGCCGTCAAATTCGAGCGTGGTGACGTGATTGAGCACCACCAGCCCACGCACACCGGCATCGCTGACCAGCACGTTGGCCCCGCCGCCGAGCACGCGCACGGGCATATGCGCCGCCCATGCCGCACCCACGACCGCCGCCAGCTCATCGCTCGAACTCGCGGGCGCTGTACAGCCAGTCGGCCGGGCCGCCCAAACGCACGGCAGTGTGCTTTGCCAGCGGCTCATCCGGCAGCAAACGTGCGGGGTATGGCACTGAGAACGGCAACGGTACGGCGGGCATCAGGTTTCGCCGCGCAGGCGGCGCAGCAGTTCCGGGCCAATTCGGTTGGCGTCGCCCGCGCTCAGCAGCATGACGACTGCCGGGGCGTGAGCTTCGGCGGCCAGCGTATCGACTGCCTGCTCGAACGACGGCGTAAAGCGCGCGTCGGTATGGCGCAGCGCGGCGGCCGTCACTGCGCCCGACACGCCGGGCACCGGCGTTTCGCGCGCGGCGTAAATCTCGGTCACGAGCACATGATCGGAATCGCCAAACGCCTCGGCGTACTGTTCCAGAAAGGTCTGCGTGCGGCTGAAGGTGTGCGGCTGCCACACGGCCCACAGATCGTGGCCGGGAAAGCGCACGCGGGCGGCGGCCAGCGCGGCGCGGATCTTGGCCGGGTTGTGGCCGTAATCGTCGATGACCACGATGCCGGCTTCCTCGCCCAGCCAGTCGAAGCGCCGCCCCACACCCGTGAAGTTGAGCAGGGACGCAGCCGCATCGGCTGGTGGCACGCCTACCGCCGAGGCAGCCGCTACAGCCGCAGCTGCGTTGAGGAGATTGGCGCGGCCGGGCACGCTCAACTGCAAATAGCACGCGCCGCCCTCGCCAAAGACCAGATCGGTGTGAAAGCAGCCATCGGTCACGCCCACGCGGTCGAGGCTCCAGGTCATGCCCGGACGATCTGCGCCGTACAAATGCACGGCTACGCGGTCGATGTGGCCCGCCGCCAGATCTGCCGCACCCGCGTCTTCGGCGCAGGCGATCAGCAGCCCTTCCGGCGGCAGCAGACTGGCAAACCGTTCAAACGCGCTCGAAAATGCTTCAGGCGACGGGAAGAAGTCGGGGTGATCCCACTCGACGTTGGTGACGACCGCGATGCTCGGGCGCAAGCCGAGGAACATATGATCGTACTCGTCCGCCTCGATGACGAAGATCCGCCCTGCACCCGCCGCGGCATTGGTACCCGAGCTTTTCAGCGTGCCGCCCACGATGTAGCCCGGCTCCAGGCCAGCCGCGATCAGAATGTGCGCGATCATGGCGGTGGTGGTGGTTTTGCCATGCGAGCCTGCTGCCGCGATCACGGTCTGGCCGTCCATCAAGCCAGCAATGATGGCGCTGCGTTTGTAGACGGGGATGCCCGCTTCGTGAGCTGCCTCGACCTCGGGGTTATCGCGCACGGCGGACGAAATGATCAGCGCCTCGGCTCCGGCGATGTTTGCCGCATCGTGGCCGATGAATATCCGCGCTCCATCGCGCTCCAGCGCCTCGGAATAGGCGTTGGCCGCGCGATCGCTGCCCGACACGACACAGCCGCGTTCCAGCAGCACGCGGGCGATGGCGCTGAGGCCCACGCCGCCAATACCAACCAGATGCACATGCGCGCCCGCTGGAAACGTGATGGGAGTGATAGGGACCTCCAAAAGAAGTTGAAAGTTGAAAGCAAACCGAGGACGCAACGGCTATGTGGTGAAGATCGCAGCGTCGCAGTCGATCTTTGCCTCAGCCAACCGCCAGAGCGTGAACGCTCCGGCTGCCAAACCGACAAGCCTCCTTTAGAGGCTGAAATACCGTATTCATTGGCAAAATGAGCCTCGGAGAGGCTTGTATTTTCGGCAGCCTGGCGCTTCAGCGGCGGGCGCTCGGCTGAACTGAATATCAGACACCGTGTCCCTTACTTTCAATTTCTCTTCCTAAATCAGCGCCAGCACAATGATGAACATGACGATCACCAGCACGGCCAGCAGATCACCGTTGCCAGTGGGGCCGCCGCCGAGCAGCACCAGCGGCAGGATGCTGGTGGCCTGATCGCTGGCCGTGCCTACGCCCGGCGCAATGATGTAGGGCGACAGCGGGTATTCATTGATATCCATAAAGTACCAGATCGTGCCCCAGATCAGGTAGCCGTTGATCGCGCCCATGATCGCGCCCAGTACGCTGCTCTGGCTGGTGTCGCGGCCTTCACGCATGCGCTGCACATCGCGGCCAAAGAACGTGCGCGTTTGGTACGCGAAGAAGACGATGACGATGAAGATCAGCGTTTGGATGATGAAGACCTGATCGGTGCTGACGTTTCCCAGCAGTGTCGTACGCAGCAGACTGTCGAACTGGAACAGCGCGAAGATGGCGAGGATGATGCCGGCCGTTGCGATCAGTTCGCGGTTGAACCCGCGAAAATAGCCGAATACGGCCCATAGGACTGTCATGATGAACAGTAAGGCGACCAACTCAATCATGCAAAGTCCCCCGCGAGCCGCAGCAGTTCCCGCGCCAGATTGTACGCCCCATCCGCCGAGTTGGCGCCTTCAGGCTGGGCCAGAGCGCCCGCATTGGCGCGCATTTCGGCCAGACGCGTCTCGTCGCTGAGTAATTCACGCAGGGTGGGCAGCAGATCGCGCGCCATATCCTCGTCACGCATCACCAAGCCTGCGCCGCGCGCCGCCAGCCAGTCGGCGTTGGTCTTCTGGTAGCGCCACGCATAGGGATATGGTACCAGAATCGCGGGCAAGCCGAACAACGGCAGTTCGCCCAGCGTGCTGGCCCCGCTGCGGCACAGCGCCAGATCGGCGGCTGCCATCGCCAGCCCCATGTCATCGCGCAGATACGGGAACAGGCGGTAGTGCGCCGCCAACAGCGGATCCTCGGCTGCCAGCACCGCGTGCCGGGCCGAGTCCGCTTCCCAATCGAGCGCGCCGGTGACATGCACGATCTGCGCGCCTGCTGCAATGAGCTCGGGCGCAGCGGCCAGCACCGCCTGATTAATCGTGCGCG
Organism: uncultured Chloroflexia bacterium; assembly: GCA_963841085.1. Classification (GTDB taxonomy): domain Bacteria; phylum Chloroflexota; class Anaerolineae; order Aggregatilineales; family Phototrophicaceae; genus Flexifilum. Next base: position 329,924 of record CAWJBF010000001.1, read on the forward strand.
CCCCCCGGCTGCCACCAAACACCAGCAGCGCAGGCCGCGCCGGGTCGAGCTTGAAATGCGCCTGCCCGGCTGCACGGGTGGCCTGGCGCATGGACGCCCGCACCGGATAGCCCGTCACGACCGTCTTTGACGCGGGAAAGTAAGCCGCTGAATCGGGCACGGTGATGGCGACGCGGCGCACCAGTGGCGCCAGCCGTTTGATCGCCAACCCTGGCTCGATATCGGGCAGGTAAATCAGCGCCGGCCGGTTAAGCGCGCGCGCCGCCAGCGCGGCTGGCAAGCCCACCCAGCCACCGGTGAGCAGCAGCGCGTCGGGGCGGCGGCGGCGCAGCAAACCCACCGCCTGCGCCGTGCCTGCGGTCAACTGCGCGGCGCTCATGGCCGCTGTATGCGGACGTACGCCATGCAGCGGGCCAGCGCGCACCTCATCATAGTGTTGGAAGGGTAATCCGGCGTCCTGTATCAGGGGACGTTCGAAGCCGCCTACGCTGCCGACGAACGACAGTTCAGCGTTCGGGCGCAGTTCAAGGAGCGCTTCAGCCGCCGCGAGTGCCGGGTATACGTGCCCCCCGGTCCCCCCGGCCGCGATCATTAAGCGCACGGGATGTCCTTTCCGTCTGTTCGCGGCGCGCCGTCACCCGGCTCACGCTCACCAGCAGGCCCGCACCCGCCATCACGACCACCAGCGACGAGCCGCCAAAGCTGATGAACGGCAGCGCAACGCCCGTCGCAGGCACCAGGTTGAGCATAACCGCGATGTTCATCATCGCCTTGGTGATAATCCAGACCGTGATTCCGGCGGCCAGCAGCGCACCGTATGAATCCCTGGCGCGCCCGCTGATGGTGAAGCCGCGAAACACGAGGATGATGAACAGGAACACAACGAATGACGCGCCCAGCACACCTAGTTCCTCACCAATGACGGCGAAAATGCTGTCGGTGTGCGGCGCGGGTAGAAAGCCGTACTTCTGCCGCCCCTGCCCCAGCCCCATCCCCGTCCAGCCGCCGTTCATAAAGGCGATAATGGCCTGCTGGGCGTGGTAGTTGGTTTGGGTGAGGTCGGTGAGGCCAGCGGTGAAGCTACTCACGCGGTCGGCGGCGTAGCCGAGACGCTGGGTGAGGACAAAGCCCGCCGTACCCATCGTCGCCGCGATGATCACCAGAAAGCGAATATTCGCGCCAGCCAGAAAGTACAGGATGCCCGAAGCGATGATCATCGTGACGGCCGTGCTGATGTCTGGCTGAAGCATGACCAGCGCGCTGATCAGGCCCAGCAGCAGCGCAAACGGCAGCAGCCCGTTCCAGAAGCTCCTGACCTTGGTGCCCTTAGCGCTGAGCCAGGCCGCCATATAGATTACGACCGTCAGTTCGGCCAGCTCGCCCGGCTGATACGAGCCGTTGAAGAACGAGCGCCGCGCGCCAAACAACTGGTCACTGAACACGAGCACGGCGATCAGGCTGCCGACCGTGAAGACCAGCAGCAGCAGCGAGAAGCGTTTCCAAATACGGTAGTCAATGAGCGACAGCACAAGAAAGAGCAGACCACCAATCGCCATGTTGCGCAGGTGCTGGGTGAGAATGACCGTTTCACCGCCGAAGTCGGAGAAGCTCCAGTCGAAGGTCGTGCTATAAACCATCAGCGCGCCAACTGCCAGCAGCATCGCCACCGTCACGATCAGCGCAGTATCGACCGTCGCCAGAAAGCCGCGCCGAACCGGCTTGGCCTCATACTCCGCGGCTTCGTCGCGCACCACAGGCGCGGGAGGAATTGGCGCGCGGCGGCGCGGTGTGTATTCGAGGTCGTCGCTGTATTCAGGAAGTGCGTTCTCGGCCATGACCGGCGCTCATTCGTTTCTACTTGAACAACATCATTGTAACGGGGAGATGAGTGTGGCGCGAATGAAGAAGACGCAGGCCCTCATCCCGCGCCCCTTTCTCCCTCAGGGCGAAGTGATGAACCGCGCCCTAACCGGACTGCTGGACCAAGGATGAGGGCCTTAGAGCGCTTGCACCAGCTCACGGAACTGCTCACCACGCGCGGCAAAGTCCGGGAAGGCGTCGTAGCTGGTGGCCCCGGGGGACAGCAGCACCACGTCGCCCGGCTGCGCGGCGTCGTGGGCACAACTTACGGCTTCGGCCAGCGTATCGACGCGCACGGCTGAACTCGCCCCGCCGCTGACGCGCTCAACGGCTTCCGCCACCAGACTACCCGCTTCGCCAAAGGCAATGATGGCCCGGCACTTTTGCAGCGCCAGCGCGATCATGTCATCCCAAGGCAGCTTCTTGTCGCGGCCGCCCAGCAGCAGCACTATCGGCTCATCGAAGCTGTTGAGCGCAGCCGTCACTCGCTCCGGCGCGGTGGCGATGCTGTCGTTCACCCATGTCACGCCATCCACAATGCGCACCATCTCCAGCCGGTGCGCCACACCGCGAAACTCACGCACGGCGGCCATCATCAGGTCGGGGCGCACCGATATCGCGCCGGTGAGCGCGCAGGCCGCCAGCACATTGAGCACGTTGTGGTCACCGCGCAGCAGGATTTCAGCGCGCTCGCCGATCACATGCGGCTTGCGATCGGGGCTGCACAGGCCCGCCAGTACCAGCCGCTGACCGGCCAGAAATGCGCCGTTCTCAACCATCTCATCGGCGCTAAACCATGCCAGCTTGCCAAACACATCCTCCGCCAGCGCCCGGCTGCCGGCGTCATCGCGCCCCAGCACCGCTACGTTCGACGGCTCGTGCTGATGCCGCAAAATGTGGGCTTTGGCATTGGTGTAGGCATCCATCGTGCCATGCCGATCAAGATGGTTGGGGGTGATATTGAGCACGGCTGCCACATCCGGGCTGGCCGTCATCAGGTCTAGTTGAAAGCTGGATAACTCCATCACCACGCGGTCGGTTGGCCGGATGAGCGGCAGCACATCGAGCAGCACATCGCCGATGTTGCCGCCCACCCAGGTGCGGTAGCCAGCTCGTTTGACGATATCGCCGGTCAGCGAGGTCGTAGTCGTTTTGCCGGCGCTGCCGGTAATGCCGATCACCGGTGCGGGGCAGCGTTCGAGGAACAACTGCGCGTCGTTCGTCAGCGGAATGCCGCGGGCCTGCGCCGCCTGCACCAGCGGCATATCCAGCGGTACGCCGCCAGAGATGCACACGGCGTCAACGCCGTCGAGCAGCGCCTCGCTTTGGTCGCCCAGCGCCAACGTCACGCACCGGGGTAGTCGGCCACATCGACGCCCAACTGTTCGGCGGTCTTGCTGTCCGACACCACTACGCGCGCGCCAATCGTGGGCAGCCAGCGGGCGAGCGCCCGGCCCTGTCGCGCAAATCCAATGACGAGTATGGTTTGTTTGTGAAGCGGGTCTGTCATGCAGTCACTGACCAGAATCCTTTGAACATCCCAAAATCGCGCGCCTGCTGCCAGGTGAGGCGCGCGTTCTTGAGACTAGCATAACCCGGGTCATCGATCTGCACCCTATCTTCGTCCATTGCGTCCAATCGAACGAAATGGCTCTCCATGCCCACCAGAATCTGTGCGCCGGTATCCAGCAGCGGATTGACCGCCTTCAGTACCGAGTTGCGATAGGTACTCACTTTCAGCAGGGCGTCGGCATCGAGCGCGTCGTACTTTGCTTTCTTGGCTTCGCGATCCTTGTTACCCGCGCCCAGCAGAATGCGCGTGTAATCGCGGCGCGCGTCACCAATCTTGCCGAGCGCGCTGGCGTGCACGCCGCCTTTGACCACGGTCGCGCCAAACACTTCCAGCAAGTCCGTCATCGTGGCATGTGCGGTCGTCGAGTCGGCTGCCTTCTTGCGCGCCTTCTCGACCGCCTTGTCGAACTTGGCCGCATCCATATCCAGCGCGCCTTTGGGCAGCTTGCGCGCAATGCCCACCAGCGCCATGAAGTCGGGCAGGCGCAGCGCCTCAAAGTCGGCGGCGGACTCATAGAACTTGCGCTTCAGATACTTGCCTTCCAGCGCGTCGAAAATCTGCTGCAGGAGAGCAACGTCACCATAACGGTTGTCGTAATCGTCGCGTGTTTTGCCCAGCCCTTCGACCAGCATGGCCGGCACAGCGACATTGCAGGTACGCTCCCAGCCCGGTTTCTTGGTGCTGGCAAGCATGTTGGTATTGGCAATCTGGTTGTAGTAGGGCGCGAGTGGCCGCAAGCGCCGGTTCAGATAGGCCAGCCCCGACTGGAACACGTCCTCAGGCACGCCCAGCCCGGCGGGCGTGAGCGCGGCGATCAGATCGCGCGCCTCGGCGATCTGCTGGATGCGCTGCTGGCGCGCGTCACCCACTTCCTCTTTGTGCGTGGTTTCGATGGGCACGGGCGATGCTTCCATCACTTCGAGCAGATTAACGATCTTCTGATAAGCCGGGTGGGTGATGGCGGGCGATGAGGGCAGGCCGAGCACATCGTCTGGCCCGCTGGCTTTGGGCGTCTTTGTTTCAATCTCTTTGGGCGCAAGATCGCCCGAAGCGCCTTTCAGGTCGAGGTTGCTGCGCCTCGTCCAGCCCGACAGCGGCGGGCCGAACACGCCCTCGCCCATCACTTCCTCGACGTGGGCGTAGCGCAGCCCGTCCTTGGTCGTGGTCTCGATGACGCGCACATTGCTGCCCTTGTGGAAAATCGCACCGGTATTTTTGAGTTCCGGCGGATCGGTGCGGAGGCGGGCGTCGGCGTCGGTGACCGTCAGCGTTTCACCAGCGCCCGCCGTGCTGATTTTCGAGGCCGCAGAGGCCGCACTGCTCACGGCCGAGCCAGCCTCTGCGACCGCCCCACCTACCGCGCTGACTGCGCCGGAGGCCATATCCCACAAACTATCCATAAAACCACGCTGGACAACCTGTTGGCGGGCCGCGCGCGGTTTTTCGAGCAGGCGCTGCACAGCGCGGTTGCCGATGGACGCATGCAGCAGTTGGAGTTGGGATGGCGGGGTGGTTATCGCCGCAGGCGCGGCACTGTGGACAGGTGCGGGCGCGTGCCGGTGTTCTTCGGCAACCAGCCGGTGGACTTTTTTACGAGCCATCGGTGGGCACTCCAAATAAGGTGATGTATTGGAGTCCGTTGTACGCCCGATTTTACAGCAGCGCCAATGCCACGCCGAGGATGGCGGCCATCAGGCCAACCAGCCAGAAGCGTTGCACGACCTGCGTCTGGCTCCAGCCGACCAGCTCGAAATGGTGGTGTAGCGGAGCCATGCGAAACAAACGCTGGCCCTTGGTGCGCTTGAAGAAAGCCACTTGCAGCATCACCGACACGGCTTCGGCGACGGGCACAATCGCGATCACCGGCAGCAGCAGCCACTGGCCAGTCATGATCGCAATCGTCGCCAGGGTTGCGCCGAGGGCCAGCGAGCCGGTATCGCCCATGAACAACTGCGCAGGCTGCGCGTTGTACCACAGGAAGGCGAAGCACGCGCCCACCAGGATGAACGAGAACTGGACGAGGAAAATCTGTCCCTGCAAGAGCGCAACAATGCCGTAGGCGGCGAAGGCGCTGGCCATGATGATGCCTGCCAGCCCATCCAGCCCGTCGGTCAGATTGGATGCGTTGGAGAAGCCCACGATCAGAAACACGCCAATCGGGATGAAGAAGACCGGCGACAGCGGAATTGGGAAGTTGATCAGGGGGATACGAATCTGATTGGCGAACTGAAAGCCGCCGTCGTAGAGCGAGATGACCGTCATCGCAATCGCCGCCAGCACGATTTGCGCCAGCAGTTTCCAGCGCCCCTTGATGCCCTCACCTTTGGGCCGGTTCCCGCGCGACCGCCGGATACCCTGCCAGTCGTCATACGCGCCCAGCAGCGCGAAACCGACCATCACGAACAGCGGCAGGGTGATGCTGAGGCCGGCCAGCGATGAGCCGCGCAGCACGCTCACAAAGTTCGCCAGCACCACAATCAGCACGGCCGGAAACACGATCATCAGGCCGCCCATGGTCGGCGTGCCGGCCTTGGCCTGATGGCTCTCCATCAGTTCGGCGCGAATCTGCTTGCCCACTTTCAGCCGGCGCAGAATCTCGACGAACGGCCCGCCCCAGATGACGATCAGGAGGAAGGTGAGCGCGCCCATCGACAGGGCAAGGGGAAGCTGGGTTGGCATCAAAACTCCAAAGTGCAGTTGAAAGTTAAAAGTACAAAGTTGAAAGGAAGGGCAGAGTGCAGCGGACTTCGAGGATGGAGTCGCCCTTTAACTCACAATCCAGAACCTCGAAGCTTTCCTTTCAACTTTGCACTTTCAACTTCTTTTATCGTTGAATATTGCTGATCGAGCCGCCATCGACGGCCAACGCACGACGCACATCATCCGGCGGAATCGACAGCGCCACCACCAGCCGTTCCGCCAGCCGTTGGAACACCGGCGCGGCCACAAGGCTGGCCCAATAATCGCGCGGGCGGTCGAGCCGCACCAGCACGCTGATCTGCGGATCGTCGGCTGGCAAAAAGCCGACAAACGTGACGATGGACGAGTTGCTTTCGTAGCCGAACGGAGTCGCAATTTCGGCCGTACCCGTCTTGCCGGCAATCGTGTAACCGGGCAGCGTGGCCGCATTGTCGAGACCGTCTGCCACCACCCGGATCATCATCTGCGTCACTTCCGCCGCCGCCTGGCTGGAAATCGGGCGGCCGAGCACGACCGGCTCCGATTCGATCAGATTGTCGCCCGCGATAATCTGATGTACCACGCGCGGCTGCATCATCAGGCCGCCATTGGCGATGGCGTTCACGGCTGACAACATCTGGATCGGGGTGACGGAAATGCCCTGGCCAAACGCATTGGTCGCCAGGTTGCCCTCACTCCAGTCCGGGTCGCCGGGCGCGAACAGGATACCGGCCTCTTCGCCCTGCAAATCGATACCCGTGCGCTGGCCAAAACTGAACTGCTCCAGTTCCTCGTAGAAGGTCTGCGGCCCCATCATCGTCGCAACCGTCGCCGCGCCCACGTTGAGCGAATCAACCAGGATACCGGTCGCATCTACCGCGCCCCAGGCGCGCCGGTCCCAATTCTGCACTTGTACGCCGCCCACATCTAGCACACCGTTGTCGATATAGGTGAAATCGGGCTGAATCACGCCCCGGTCGAGCGCGCCGGCAATTGTCACCAGCTTCATGACCGAGCCGGGTTCGTAATTGCCACTGATGGCCAGATTGTTGAATACGCCAGCTTCCTCGATGGTGAAATAAGCGTTCGGGTCATAGGCGGGGTAATTGGCCAGCGCCAGCACATCGCCGTTACGCGGATTCATGACGATGATCGTCCCCGCCTCCGCGCCGGTATCGCTGATGGCGCGCAGCAGTTCGGTTTCGGCCAGGAACTGCACGTCGCGGTCTATGGTGAGCACGACATCGCGGCCGTTCTCTTCTTCCCAAGCCAACTGATCCGCCTGCTCGAACGGGATATTGCTGACCTCGCGGGTACGCACCGCGCCAGCCAATTGATCCTGATAGTAGCCTTCGACGCCGTAGTAGCCGGACAGGTCGCCGCCGACAAAGCCCATGATGTGGGCGGCCAGCGGGCCCTGCGGATAGCTGCGGCGCGGGAGCGGCTGCAACTGCACGCCCGACCCGAGATTGAGGGCGGTAATGCGCTGGCCTACTTCCGCGCTCACGCGTGATGCCAGCAGCACCCACGGGGCATCCTGCTCCAGCTTCTCAAATACTTCCAGTTCGGGTAGCCCCAGCACGGACGAAAGCTGGGTAGCGGCATCGCGCGGGTTATCCAGCAGCGCCGGGCTCACGCCCACCTGATACTCCAGCGTATTGGTCGCAAGGGTTTCGCCGTTGCGGTCATAGACATTTCCGCGCGCGGCGGCGGCGCGCAGCGTGCGGGTGTAGCCGCTGTCGCGCAGCGTTTCCAGATAGTTGACGACTTCTGGCGTCAGGCCGATCTGAAACTGGATCGACGCCAGACGGCCGAGCAGGATCATGCTGACCACCACCAAACCGGCGATCACGATTGGCAAGCGCCGCCGAATCGTCTCTTGCTGGGAGTTCAGCGTTCCCGTTTGCGCCACTTAACCCGCCTCCTCCACAAACCCTTCCAACTGCTGACGCAGGCTGTCGAACTGCTGCTGCGCCCAGCCGATGAATGACTTATCGTATACGGGGGCCGCGGCCGCCGGTTCGCGGTCGGGCGTGATGACGGCCTCGCGCTGCGGCTCGTAGCCCTGGACGACGACATAGTCGATGTCCGTCGCATCCGCCTGCTCGAAGCCCAGCTCCTGAGCGCGAGTGAGCAAGCGACCTACACCGCGAAGGCTGGCGATTTCGGCGCGAAGCTGCTCGTTCTGCAATTCGAGGTCGTTGCGTTCAGTGACGAGGTCTTCCAACTGGCGGCCAATTGTCGAGGTGGTGGCCGCCTGCGACAGATAAAGCGCGCCGATGATGAGGGCGACGAACAGCGCCAGCGTGCCAATGGCGAGCATGCCACGCGTAGGCCGCCACTCGTTGTGCTGAATCTGCTGAAGCCACCTGCTGACTGCCATTGCCACCCTGAACTAACGACTGATTATTGGACTGGCTGCATTATAACAGCGAGTGTATGGAAGAGAGTCGAAAGTACTGAAGGGAAAGTTCTGAGTCCTGAGTACTGAGTGCCAAGTAGAAACCACCGCAGCAGTGCTTGGGCTGGGTCATTTCATGTCAGGAATAACTGAGCAGCTCAGTACTCAGCACTGTCTCTTTTCTCCACCGCCCTCAGTTTGGCGCTGCGGCTGCGCGGGTTGAGGGCGATTTCCGCGTCGGTGGCCGTGACCGGTTTCTTCGTGAGTATCGTCACACTGGCGCGATGGCCGCACACACATATTGGCAGGCGCGGCGGGCAGATGCAATCGGTGGCCGCGAGCTTGAACGCCTCTTTGACGAGGCGATCTTCGAGGCTGTGGAAGCTGATAACGGCCAATCGTCCACCCGGAGCGAGCAGGTCAATCGCATTGGGCAGCGCCGCCTCGATAACGCCCAGTTCGTCGTTCACGGCGATGCGTAGCGCCTGAAACACGCGCGTGGCCGGGTGCAAGCGGTCGTCCCAGCGGCGCGGCATGGCCCGTTCGATAGCGGACGCCAGATCGGTCGTCGTCTCATAGGGACGGCCCTTGACGACCGCGCGCGCCAGCCGGCGACTTTCTCGCTCTTCGCCGTAGCGCCAGAAAATGTCTGCCAGGTCGTCACTTTCGAGCGTGTTGACCAGTTCGGCGGCGGTCGGGTGCTGGCCACCCGGGTCGAAGCGCATATCCAGCGGCGCGTCGTGACGGAACGAAAAGCCGCGTTCAGCGGTGTCGAACTGCATCGACGATACGCCCAGATCGAGCAGAATCGCATCGACCGAGTCCCAGCCTAGCGCAGCCGCCTGGCCGGCCATCTGAGCGTAGCTGGCGTGGATGATGTGCGCTCGCGCGCCGAACGGGGCCAGCGTTTGCGCCGCCTCGCCCAGCGCCTGCGGATCAACATCCAACCCCAGCAAGTCGCCTGCACCGGCAGCCAGCAGCGCCGCGCTGTGCCCGCCTGCGCCCAGCGTGCCGTCAATCATGCGCGCCGGCGCGCGGCCATCGGGCGCAAGCAGCGACAGCACTTCATCGAGCAGCACGGGCAAATGGGGACGCGGTTGGTCAGTCATGGCGCGCATTCTAGCATGTGAGGTGTCCATCGCCTTATTACCGATGGTGTTTCAAATTGAGACAGTGAGACAGAAACAAAAGAGTGAGACAACCCCCGAGAGAAGAATGAAGTGAGACAGTGAGACAAAAGTGCGACACCCGGCGCACAGCGCGCGGGATCGCGGTTGGGCTGATGGCGCAGACCCAATGGCAAGCGCATGTTCAGCATAGAACACGCGCGCTGTACCCGGGCGGAGAAAGGGTAGCCGAGATGGTCGCAGGGCGGGGGTGGAACGCAGCGGGCAGGTTCAGTCTCAGGCGCGCAAGCACATCTCCGCCAATCGCTTCTGCATTTTCACGCCGGATTTTTCGCAACCCGCGCCGCAATTTTCTATAATGTCCGGCTGTTGTGCCGGTTGGCACAACGCGATCATCTAGTTTGTGAGCTGCCGATGTTCCGATTCTTTAACCGCAAACCCGAGCCACCCACAGCCATGCCGGTGCCCGCTGCTGCGCCGCCTGTGGCGGTCGCGGACGTTATGAAGGTGTTGGTCGATCAGGATGTGTGCCACCACTGCGGAGCCTGCGTCGCAGTCTGCCCGCCCGACGCAATCTTCCTCGATTCGATGTTCCTGCGAATCAATCAGGACACCTGCACTGCCTGCGAACGCTGCGTGAAAATGTGCCCCGTCCATGCGCTCGCGATGGTGACGCCGAAAGAGACGCGCCATGCGCGAGTCAGTTGACGTAATCGTTGTCGGCGCTGGCCCTGCCGGATCAGTCGCGGCGCGCAAAGCCGCCGAAGCAGGGTTCGAGACGCTGCTGATTGAGAAGCGGCAGGAGATCGGCGCGCCCGTGCGCTGCGCCGAGGCCGTGGGCGCGGAAGCCACGCAAGAGTTCATCGACAAAGACCCGCGCTGGATCAACGCCTATATCGACTACTACTCGATCACCAACCGTATTGGCGATACGGTCAAGGTGCCCCCCACCGAACCGACGTGGGTGGTCGACCGCAAAGTATTTGATTACGAGTTGGCCCATCTGGCCAACAAGGCAGGCGCAACCGTCATCACCAGCGCGGCCGCCACCGGCCTGCTACGCGAGGATGGCCGCGTCAGTGGCGTGACGATCAAGCGTTTCGGCAAGCAGACTGACGTGAAGGCGAAGCTCGTCATCGCTGCCGATGGCGTTGAAAGCCAGGTCGCGCGCTGGGCTGGCCTCAAAACCGTGCCGCCGATGGGCGATTTTTACACCGGCGCGCAGTATTTGCTCGGCAACATGACGGCGCATATCCAGCCCAACTGCTGCGAATACCACGTCGGCATGGACATGGCCCCGGGCGGATACCTGTGGGTGTTCCCCAAGAGCGCCGACACCGCCAACGTGGGCATCGTCATTTCCAGCGACCGCGCCGCCGAAGTGAGCGCACGCGAATACCTGGATCGCTTCGTCGAACGACGCTATCCCGGCTCCAGCATCCTCAGCGTGGTCGTCGGCGGCATCCCCGCCACTGGCGCGCTCAAGAAGATGGTGACCGATGGGCTGATGGTCATTGGTGACGCGGCACACCAGGCCGACCCCTTGACGGCGGGCGGCATTAATCTGGGCATGTACGGCGGCGCGATGGCGATGCAGGTGGGTATCGAGGCGCTCAAGCAGGGCGATGTTTCGGCGGCCGCGCTTCAGCCCTACGAGGGGCTATGGCGTGAGCGCTTTGGCAAGATGCACGCGGCGCTGTATCAACTGCGCAAGATGATGGTGCAGATGAACCCGGACACGCTCGACGGCATGATCCGCACGGCCTCGACGCTACCGCTGGACACGATGACGCCCGGCGCGGTGCTGGTGACGCTGCTGCGCGAGCATCCGCGCATGCTGTTCGAAGCGCGCACGCTGATTACGACGGGGCTGATTTTGAAGTAGGGAGTTGAAAGTTCAAAGTTGAAAGGTAAAAAGATGTGACCCGAGGCACCAGCGACTTCATCAGGCTGCGAGCAGTTTGCAGCAGTTGAATTGCGTGGACGCCCCGTGAATCGCCCTACATTTGAACAGCAACCGTGACATGACCACCAAGGCGCTCGACAAATGAAGTGAGCAGGTTCCACGTCAGTGGAAACCCGCGAGTATCCGCTGCACCGATGTACATCAGGACGTCCATCACTGCATCTGCGTCCTCTGTATCTGGAATATTCGGTTCTATCAATGTCGTCTCAGCCCACTCCACGAGGTCAGCCAGCGCCGGACGTCCGTTCAGAAAATCGTCAAGTCGCTCAAGGACGATCAGTCGCGTCGTCACAATGTGTCTCCTGCTCACCTAAAGTCCAATGACCTGCATTTGACGGATTTCTAGATCAGGTTCTCATGGGCGTCGGGCGCGCAAGGATGAAGGACAGGAATTCATCGAGGCCAATTGCAGCGGGGATCGCAGAAAAATTCCATTCTCCCATCAACTCGGCTTCATTTTACCGCAATCGCGCTCTCAGGCATCCAGCGTTCCGCCCTCTGCCGCCGGCCCCAGGCGCGCGACAAGCCACACCCGCGCTTCGTCCTCACTCTCGGCCAGCAGAAATTTCGCCTGGATCGAGGGGTACATCCGCCCCAGCAGCGGCAGCAGTGCGCGCAAAAACAGCCCCGCGTGAACGATGGCGAAGCCGCATGACCCCGGCGGCGTGCCATTGACGATGCGCGCCATGTGCGGCACCGAAATCTGCGGGATGCGCCGTACCTGCCCGAAATCGACCAGTACGGCCCAGCGCGGCGGGAAATCCTCGGGCGCTAATCCATGCTGAAGCGTCTGGATTTCTTCCCACTGCACGGGATCGAGCATGCGCACATGCAAAATGCGCGGATCGTCCTCGTCCCAGCGTTCCTCAAGAATCATCCGCCACCCAGTTCTCCAAACGGTTTCAATCCCGCGTATGCTAGGGAGCGTTTGTGTGCTGGTCAATGCTAATCATGACATTCCCGTTCAAAATCGGCTAGAATAGAACAGATATTCCGTTTGTATAGCCGTGTTAACGCCTGAACGATGACCTTCGTCCCGTCTGAACACATCCAGATCATCCTCAAGAACCTGCCCCTCAAGCCCGGCGTCTATCTGATGAAAGACGAGCGCGGCCAGATCATCTATGTGGGCAAGGCGAAGAAGCTCAAGCAGCGCGTGCGCAGCTACTTCAACAGCAGCGCCGAACACAGCACCAAGACGCTGAAGCTGCGCGAGCGCATCCGCGATATTGATTTCATCGTTGAAGAGAACGAGATCAAGGCGCTCATCCTCGAAGAGACGCTGATCAAGCGCTACCGGCCGCACTTTAACATCAGCCTCAAAGACGACAAGCGCTATCCCTACATTCGCGTAAGCTGGAACCTGCCGTATCCCAAGGTGGCGACCACGCGGCGCATCGAGCAGGATGGCGCGCGCTACTTCGGCCCCTATGTCGCCATGTGGGCCGTGCAGAACACGCTGCAAACGCTGCGCAAGGCCTTCCCCTATCTCACCTGCGACCGCGTGATCACCGGCAAAGACCCGCGCGCCTGCCTGTTTTACGACATCAAGCTGTGCAACGCTCCCTGCATCGGCGCGGTCAGCCAGAACGAATACCGGGCCATGATTCAGGAACTGATGGACACGCTCGGCGGCAAATCCGAAGCGGTGGTGCGGCGTTTGAGCGCCGAAATGGAAGCCGCCGCTGAAGCCCTTGATTTTGAGCGCGCCGCCGCTGTGCGCGACCAGTTGAAGGCCATTGAGTACATCACGCGCCAGCACAAAGCCGTCAGCGCCGATTTCGCCGACCGCGACGTGATCGCCCTTGCCCGCGACAACGGCGAAACGGTCGTGCAGATTCTGTTCATCCGCAACGGCAAGCTGATTGGCAGCGACGCCCGCGCGCTCGATGGCACGGAAGATGAAAGCGACGGCGAAGTGCTGGGCGCATTCCTCAAGCGTTTCTACAGCGGCACGGCCGAAGTGCCCAACGAAGTCGTGCTGCCGCAGAACATCGAAGAAACACGCATTATTCAGAGTTGGCTCAAAGACCGCCGCCACGGCAAGCGTGTGACGATTACCGTGCCCCAGCGCGGCGACAAGCGCACGCTGGTAGAAGTGGCCGAGGACAATGCGCGCGAGGCGCTGCACATGATGCGCGCCCAGTGGGAGGCCGACAGCCACAAGCAGGAACTCGCGCTCGGCCAGTTGCAGGAGGCGCTGTCGATCTGCCGCGCCCGCCCAACCGCATCGAGTGCTTCGACATCAGCACGACGCAGGGCACGGCCATCGTCGCCAGCCGCGTGGTGTTCGTGCAGGGCACGCCCAAAAAGGCCGAGTACCGCAAATTCAACATCCGCACCGTCAGCCACGAGGGATCGGACGACTATCAGTCGATGCGCGAGGCGCTCACACGCCGCTTCCAGCGCTGGAAAGACGCGGTCGATGACCCCACACCGACGCCCGTCGGCCAGGATGACCGCGACGAAACGTGGCGTCTGCTGCCCGATTTGCTCATGATCGACGGCGGTAAAGGTCAGCTTGGCGTAGCGGTCGAAGTACTGAACGAGTTCGAACTATTGGATCGCGTGCCGGTGGTGTCGCTGGCCAAGCAGTTCGAGGAGATTTACCGTCCGGGCAACCCCGTGGCGCTGATTCTGCCGCGCCGCAGCGATGCGCTGTTTCTGGTGCAGCGCGTGCGCGATGAAGCCCATCGCTTCGCCATCACCGCACACCGCCAGCAGCGCCAGAAGATCGGCATGGCCAGCATGCTCGAAACCGTGCCGGGCGTTGGCCCGACCAAGCGCAAGGCCTTACTGAAGGCGTTTGGCAACTCGATCGGCGCTATCCGCGCCGCCAGCGTCGAAGAACTGGCCGCTGTGCCGGGCATTAACACGAAGCTGGCTGAAGTGATTAAGTCGACGCTGTAGGGATTAACCTCACCCCCGGCCCCTCTCCGCGCGCGGCTGAGGGACTGAGAGGTGAGGTTGCTGTTAGGTTTATGGCCGCGTTTTAGTACCGCAGCACCGCCAGCGCCGGTGAGTTGGTCGGCATCTCGTCCTGCGGCACCGCGTAGACCTCGCCGCCCTTCATCACCGTCTGCATGGCCGCGAAGTCGAGAAGCGCCAGATCATCGGTCTCGCTCTGCCCGTCCTGGAAATGTGTCACTTTGCCGGTTTCGGCGTCGAAGTGGCCCCACACCGAGGCATCAACGGCGATCACCAGCTTGCGTACGCGCCCGTAGAAGGCCGCAGCGACCGCTTCACCCAGGTCAGACGTGGCATTGTTGTTGATCACCATCTGTTGATACTCGCCAAACACCTCATCCATCGTCTGGCGGAAGTACGGCTCGACAATCGGCCACGCCTCGGCGTGCAGTTCCTTGCCTGTCATCTGATCGGGGTTGCCGTCGATGCCGTCCGCCATCACATGCGGATATTCGCTCTGGCTGCGATACATCGGCTGCAGGTAATCGACGCCAGCCAGCACCAGCGGAGACTTGGTTTCCATCAGCGTGCTGCGAAGCGCCTTGTCGAGGATATTCAGATATTCCTCAATCCGCACTTTGCGCGGGTCTTCGCTGCCGCTGAAGAACCACGTACCCTCACGCCCAGCCGAACGCGCCTGCACATCGGTGAACTTCTGCGACTCCGTCTCAGCAAGGGCATCATCCTTGTTGGTGGGCACGTCACCCGGCAAATCGACTTGTCCTACGCTGTAGCGCGTGCCTTCGAACAGGCGCACATCGTTGAGGCTGAAGGCCAAAATGTAGAAGTGGCCGTTGTTTGTAAACTGCGGCAGCACCGGCTTCATGTAGTATGACTGCGCGATGACAAGCTGTTCTTCTACCGTGAAAGGCAGCTTGTAGGTGTGGAAGTCGTTTTCGGCGAGATAGACGGCCAGGCCGTCACGAGTGTGCCGCCAGAACAGCGACTCGTCGATGAGCTCATAAGCCGGCCCGAGCAGGGCATCAATTTCGCGTGGCTTCATGCCCTCGTGCTCGAACTGCCGCTTGGCTTGCTGCACCAGATTCTTGAAGCGAATCGAGTCCTGCTGATTGTCCGGCGACGTGCGGTGCGTGGGAATGAAAAACGAGAGGCTGGGCCGTTTGGTTTGCTGGGAGAGCAGCTTCACTTCATCGAGCGTGAGATCGTTGACTGCCATCGCGCATGCCTTTCCTGTAATGTGAGTTGCTATATGCGTATTGTACCGGGGTGCAGCAGGAAAGGTCTGTTTACTCAACCTATTCTCACATGAGTTCGCGTGGGCGCAGACGATGCGCCCTCTCACGTAAACAGGCAGGCGCTGAAGACTTTATCCACCCACCCGCGCCGTCGCTAATGCGAAATCGAAGAAACTGGGCAGGAACTCAGAGAACCAGGCGCGCTGGGTGTCCCCATCCACGATCTCGTCCGGCGCGCACTGTTGGAACGGATCCGCGCGCAACACCGGCAGAATGGCGTTGTGCGTGAAACCTTCCAGCGTGTCGAGCGTGACCATAGATGGGCGCATGAGGTCGATCTGTTCGTGCCAGAATTCCGAATCGCGCGTGCCCAGGTCACCATCACAGGTAGCGGTCAGGATCGCCAGCGGCACATCCTGCGGCAGCACATCCCAGCTTGCCGCCGGCATGAGCATGGCGAGGGCGCTCACCGGCGGCAGCCCGTCCGCCACGCGCTGATTCGAGAACTGCACGCTCATAGCCCCACCGCGCGAATGCCCGGCCATCACAATCTGTGACATATCGGCCCTGCCTGCCACATCCACCGGGTAGCCTTCACCGGCTTCGAGGCGTTCAAGGTGCTGGGCGATCATCTGCACGGTGCGCTCTCCTTCAGTTGGTTCGCCGAAGCCGTTGTTGTACTCATAGGCCATGTCCGGCACGATGGTCAGGTAGCCGCGCGCGGCCAGCGCCTCGGCCAGATACGCAAAGCCACGATAGCGGCGCAAATCATGCTCTTCCGGACAGGGGAAAGGATCGACGTGGTTGACGAGATCCGCCGTACAGAACGTATAGGCTCCGTGCACGATGACCGCTACTGGAAACGGACCTTCGCCTTCCGGCATGGCGACTAGCCCGCGCAGCGGCACCGGCATCTCGCGGAAGCGCGAGTCTTCAGGGAAGCGCGCCTGAATGACCGTCGTTTGGCCCAGATCGAACTCCATCGCGCTGGGCTGGGCGGCGGCAGGAACAACGAGTGTGACGATTACAGCCCCCGTTAACATCACAGCGGTGCGGCGGATCCAGTGCGTTGAGTTCATGCTGAACAAGCTCCTCAATCGGGGTATTCGACGGGGTGGCGGTCGTCACGATCGCAGTCTGACTTCGCCTGAACTTCGACCCTGCGCCACGATAACCAAGTATGCCGAGATTATGGCATAATTTCGCCGCAGCGACCGCTTCATACAAACTTCACAGATAATTCACCAAGAATTAGGGAGTGATTTCACCACAACTATTTCTTTATCAAGTAAAGTGAGGGTAATTGATGAGTGAGGCAGAATCATGCCGGAGAACCAGGTGACCCAGATGGCCACCATCCTGATTATTGAAGATGAGAATCATCTGCGCCGCGACATCGGTGAATTACTGGGCTTCAGCGGTTTCGACACACTCGAAGCGGAGGACGGGCCGGCAGGCATCCGCATCGCCGCCGCGCACCTGCCCGACCTGATCCTGTGCGACATCACCATGCCGGGCATGGACGGGCTGGAAGTGCTGGAACGCCTGCACGCCAACGCGGAAACCGCCGCCATCCCGTTCGTGTTCCTCACGGCACGCGCCGAAGGCGACCTGCGCGAAATTCTCAAACGCGCTGGCGCCAGCGACTATCTCGCCAAGCCGTTCACGCTGGAACAGCTTCACGGGGTCATCGAGCGCAACCTGAAGCAGCTCTGACTCCCTTAGTCGTCTCCGTTGTCCCTCAGCGCACCCGATTCGGGTCGATGACGTATTCCCACCAGTTCCAGCTAATTCCGCCGCTTTCGCCCACTATGTGCGGCAAATGCCCCAGCCACCACTGGTGATGTTTGCGGATGTCACCACCGCCCCACTCGTCGCAGTCCACCAAACGCGCTTCGCCACTCAAATTCGGGAAATTCAGCCATGTATCGCAGCGGCTGAGGACTTTCCGCCGATTGCCCCAGTCATAATCGCGCTCACTGTTGGGCGCAAAATGGACGTTACCGCATTCAGCCTTCCCTGGCGCTTTCTTATCGTAGCGGCAGAAGCGTTCAAACAACTGCTCATCGCCGCGCTTGTCGGCAAACACCTTGCTCATGATCGACTCGACGCGGTGGCCCATGTCTTCAAGCATTTCGCCCACACCACGTTCATAGTTGAAGCCCATGATGACAAAGCGGCGCGAGGCGTGCTGTGTGCCGGCCAACGGCGGCGCGTTGCACCAGAACGCGCCCGGCCCGGCCATGATTGATTCGTAGTAGCCGCAGTAGGGAAACCCGAGCAGCCACACCTCGTCGATGAGGCCCTTATCGATTTTTTCGATCAGCTTGAACTCGCGCACAAGGCGCAGGTAATCGACGGCATCGGGCTGGTGAAACTGGCGCGCTTTCCAGGCAGCGTCGAAGCTGGCGTCGGTGTAGGCGAAACCGTCGGCCTTGGCGGGAAAAGCATCCACCTCTAGGCGCTCAACGACCTCGTAATTGACATAGCCTGCGCTGGCGGTGCGCAAGTCGTCGATGTAGCCCTGCGCCAGCGTGTCAGGGTCGTTCCAGCGATAGACGTCTTTGGCCTTGCGCCCGCCCGCTGGCTTGATGACCGGGTTGTGGATGAGCGCCAGCACTTTGGGGCGCACCGGCGCAGGCAGCCGAACGTCAACCGTGCGCGGCTGTTCCGGCGCGGGTGGCTGCGCTTTCGGGCCGCCGAACCATCGTGACCACATAATTCCTCGCTGTAATTAGGCCGGTTGAACTGCTATTGTCGGCCAATCTGGCTCAGGCCGCCAACGCAAGAACGGGTTAACTATAAGTTGTTACTGGGCAGTACACAGCGTAATTGACGCGAAAGCAATTATCCGCTTTAATTAAGGTTGATATTGCGCGATACTGTCGAGTGACTATTGTATGGAGCCAGGGAGGCACCTCATGCACGACCGGATGTACTACAGCAAGGAAGCCGAGCAGCGCGGGCAGCGCGAGCGTTTGCTCATGGTCATCGTTTTCTCACTGCTCGGGCTGGCAGCGGGCGCAGTCGTAATGCTGCTGTTTGCGCCCCGCAGTGGCGACGAAACGCGCCAGGGTATCGCCGAGGCCGTAAATGATGCGGTCGAGCGCAGCGGCGAGGCCTCGCAGACGGCGATGAAGCAGCTCAATGATGAGATCAAGGATCTGCGCAAGCGCATCGACTCGCGCTGAAGCAACCAGCTATCGAGGCGAAGCGGGCCGCAAAGCCCGCTTCCTGATTTTCCAGAGGCAGCGAAAGCACACCCCATGGCGGCGGCCAAACCCTATGCACTGATCGTCGAAGGCGACCCGCTCAACCTGATCGCCTTGTCATCGCTGCTGCGTGAACTCAAAGTCCCATTCAAGCGCAATACCACCGGCGGCGGCGTACTTCAGCAGATGCACCACATGAACCCCCGGCCCGACGTGATTCTGATGGCGCTTGATCTGCCCGAAGGCGATGCGTTTGCGATTGCCTCCGCGCTGAGGGCCGACCCCGACCTGGCGCGGGTGCGGCTGGTCGCCATCGGCCCGGATCAGCCCCAACCCGCCGAACTGGAACGCGCCGGCTTTGATGGCTTCATCGCCACCCCGCTGCCGCGCCGCCAGTTCAGCGGCCTGCTCAAACGGCTGATGGCCGGTGAACACGTCTTTTCGCCGCCGATCTAGTCCTTCCACGCCCGCCAACTGCACGCTATGATCAGCCTCCTTACGCTGCGGCGCTTTTCGCGCGCTGCAGGTTTATCTCTGGAACACAGCCGCCATGGATGCGCATCACGTTCTGAACCGAATCGCCCGCGAAGGATTGGTCGCGGTGCTGCGCGGCGATTTTCCGCCCGAGGCCGCCCTGCGAACTGCCGAAGCCCTCGTTGACTCAGGCATCACCACCATCGAACTGACCATGAACTCGGAGCAGCCGCTGGAGGCGATGCAGGCCGTCAAGCGCGCGTTCGGGGATGAAGCTGCCATCGGCATGGGGACGGTACTCAACGCCGAAGCCGCCGCGCGCGCTCTCGACGCCGGCGCCGATTTCCTCGTCTCGCCCGCCTTCAATCGGGGTATGCTGGCGGCGGGGCAGGCAGCCGGTGTGCTGGCCGTTCCGGGCGTGCTCACGCCCACCGAAACGGTCGAAGCCTCGGCGGCAGGCGCGGCGCTGGTCAAGGTTTTTCCCGCCGGGCCGCTGGGTATCGACTATTTCAAGGCCCTGCGCGCGCCGCTCGATCACATCCCGATGATGGCAAACGGCGGCACGACCGACGCCAACGTGGGCGCGTTCATCCGCGCTGGCGCAGTTGCGTGCGGCATGGCGAACTGGCTGACCGGTGACGGGTCGTGGGAAGCGGAAGAAATCGCGCGCCGCGCCCGCCTGCTGATCGAACTCGTCGCGGCCGCCCGCCGCGGCGAACTGCCTCCTTTGCGCGCATGAACCAACTACGGATCGTGGTTAAGGTCGGCACCAGCGTGCTGACGGGCGGCACGACTCGGCTGAAGCCACAGCACATGCTGGCGCTGGTCGAGCAAACGGCGGCGCTGCATCAGGCCGGTCACGAAGTCGTGCTGGTGTCCTCGGGGGCGGTGGCGGTGGGCCGTGAACGCCTCGGCTTTCCCGAACTCGACTCGTCGCTGCCGGTCAAGCAGATGTTGAGCGCCGTCGGCCAGAGCCAGCTCATGCAGCGCTACAGCGATCTGTACAATCTGTTCGAGATGGTGGTGGCGCAGGTGCTGCTCACCCGCGACGATCTCAGTAACCGTACGCGCTTCCTCAACGCCCGCGACACGCTGCTGACGTTGATTGACCGCCGCATTGTTCCGATCATCAACGAGAACGACACCATCGCCACCGAGGAAATCCGCGTGGGTGATAACGACAATCTGTCGGCGCTGGTGGCGGCGCTCATCGAAGCCGATGCCCTCATTATGCTCACCGATCAGGATGGACTGTTCACGGCCGACCCGCGCAGCAGCGCCGATGCCCGTCTGATCGAGCGCGTGACGCAGGTCGATGCCGATCTGTTCCGGCTGGCGGGCGGCACAGGCACCGGATTAGGCACCGGAGGCATGGTCACCAAGCTGCAGGCGGCGCAGTTGGCCACGCGCAGCGGCGTGACCACCTATATCGCCAGCGGCCGCGCCCCCAACGTACTCGCACGCCTGCTGGACGGTGAAGCGGCTGGCACACGCTTTGAGCCGCAAGCTGGCCGCGTCGAAAGCCGCAAACGCTGGCTGCTGGTGGATCGCGCGATGGGCCGCCTGAAGGTGGATGCGGGCGCGGCACGCGTGCTGTTGCAGGGCGGCGCCAGCCTGCTGCCAGTGGGCCTCACCGCCGTCGAAGGCGACTTTAAGCGCGGCGCGACGCTCAGCGTCATCAACCCCGATGGCCGCGAGATCGCCCACGGCCTCGCCAGCTACGACAGCGCCGCCATGCGCCAACTCATCGGCGTCCAATCGGCCCGCATTCAGGAGACGCTCGGCTATACCTACGGTGTCGCGGTGATACACCGCAACAATATGGTATTGTTAACGTAATTCCGTGCCTGCGTAATTTCAGTTGTGATGGATAGCCGATGACCAACTCAATCCTGCTCGATCTGACTGCGCTGGGCGTTCGCGCCAAGACCGCCGCGCGCCAGCTCGCCCGCGCCAGCACCGAACAGAAGAACCGCGCGCTGCTGGCGATTGCCCAGGCACTGGAAGATCACACGGCGGAAATCCTGCAGGCGAACGCCACTGATCTCGAAGCTGCGCGCGAGCGCGGCCTGAGCGAACAGTTGATCACCGACCGCTTCGACCTGACCAAACGCATGGCCGGTATGATCGCCGACGTGCGCCGCGTGGCCGAGTTACCCGATCCCGTTGGCCGCGACTACGACGAAGCCACGCTCGAAAACGGCCTGCGCATCCACCGGCGGCGCACGCCGCTGGGCGTGGTCGGCGTCATTTACGAAGCGCGGCCCAACGTCACCGTGGACTGCGCGGCGCTCACGCTCAAAACCGGCAATGCGGCCGTGCTGCGCGGCGGCAGCGAAGTCTTTCGCAGCAATACCGCCATGATCGGCGTGATTCAGGGCGCGCTGGCCGCGCTCAATGACCCTGATTTACCGGCCGATGCCGTCCAGTTCATCGCCAGCACCGACCGGCAGTACGTCGAGGGCATGCTCAAACTGTATCAGTACATCGACGTGATCATCCCGCGCGGTGGGGCCAGCCTGCATCAGTTCTGCCGCGAGCACAGCACGATTCCGGTCATCATCGGCGGTCTGGGCGTGTGCCATCTGTACGTCGATCCGACCGCCGATCTCGACGCGGCGATTCCAGTCATTTTCAACGCCAAAACGCAGCGCCCGTCGGTGTGCAACGCGCTGGATACGCTGCTGGTGCATGAGGCTATCGCCGCCGACTTTCTTCCGCGCGTGGTCGACTGCACTAAAACCGGCGGGCGTGACCTTCCGCGCCGAGCCGAAGGCGTTGGCCGCGCTCGGAACAATGAGTGATGTGCAACCCGCCGGCCCCGAAGATTTCGATACCGAATGGATGGCGCTCATCCTCGGGCTCAAGGTCGTGAGCGGTCTGGATGAAGCGCTCGATCACATCAACGCGCACAGCACCTTCCACTCGGACGGCATCCTCACGGAAGATCGCGCACAGGCGGCCCGCTTCATCAACGAGGTCGATTCGGCGGCGGTGTTCGTCAATGCCAGCACGCGCTTCAACGACGGCGGCGCGCTGGGGCTGGGCGCGGAGATCGCCGTCAGCACGCAGAAGCTACACGTACGTGGCCCAATGGCGCTGGAAGAACTGACCACCTACAAGTGGGTCGTCGAAGGCGATTATCATGCCCGCGCCTGAGGCCGGAAAACAAGATTTTCACGATGCGATCGACGTGCTGATCGTTGATGACAACCTCATGCTGGCGCAATCGATCCGCGAGATGATCGAGCTGAGCGGCAGCCGCTGCGCGCTGGCGTGTGATGGCGTGGCGGCGCTGGCGCTGTTGAACGATCTGGCCCAACCCCCGCGCAGTATTGTGTGCGATCTGGTCATGCCGCGCATGGACGGCTTCGAACTGCTGCAGGCGCTGCGGGCTGACCGACGCTGGCGCGGCATTTTCATCGTTGTGGCCAGCGGCCGCGACGACGACCGCGCGCCGGCTTTGAGCATGGGCGCAGACGTGTTCCTGTCGAAGCCGTTATCCATTCACCGGCTGATTGAACTGGTTGGCCGTCCGGCCGAACAGTCCTGAATGCCCGGCACGCTGATCGTCCTTAACCCACATGCCGGCGGCGGCCGCGCGGGGCAAGTGTGGCTCTCGCTCGAACCCTATTTGTGGCAGGAACTGGGCGAACTGGTTGTCGCGGTTACGGAGCGGCCGGAGGACGTGGCGGCGCATCTCGACAAGGCGAGCGACATCGGCATCACCCGTGTCATCTCGGTGGGCGGCGACGGCACCAATCACGCACTCGTCAACGCGCTCATCACGCACAATGCACGGACACCCGAACTTGAGCCGATGGTCTACGGCAACCTACCCGTGGGCACAGGGCGCGACTGGGCGCGCGGCATTGGCCTGCCCTACAACGATCCACAGGCGGCGGCCCGCCAAATCGCCCACGCCGACCTGCGCCCGCTCGATATCGGCCTGATCACCAGCGAAACGGGCGACGACTACTTCCTCAACATCGCCAGCGTGGGCATGGGCAGCCAGGTGGTGGAGCGCGTGGGACGGGTGAGCCAGCGCCGGCCCTGGACGTTCCTGAAAGCGATGGTTGAAACAATTCTCGAACTGCCTGCCCGCGCGGTGGAAGTGACACTGGACGGCGAACCGTGGTACGACGGACGCACCGGATTGCTGGTGGTGGCCAACGGCACGACCTTCGGGCATGGGTTAAAGATCGCCCCGAAGGCGCGCATGGACGACGGGCTGCTCGATGTGCTGGTCATCAAGGACGTGTCGCGCTGGACAATTCTACGGGCGCTGGGCAGCGCCTACGCGGGCAAGCACCTCACCAATCCCAACCTGCAATATACACAGGCGCGGACGGTGAATGTGTATGCGCCGGGCGGTGTGGGCCTCGAAACCGACGGTGAGCCCGCCCACGGCGAACGGCTGACGTTCACGGTGCGGCCCGGGGCGCTGCAAGTGCTGGCATAAAAACTGAATAGATTAACCGCCAATGCGCAGAGAGAAAAGAGAGGAACGCCGAGGGGAATGTTCTCCTAGCGTTTTACTCTCCAATCTTGGCGACTTGGCAGTAAATCGTTTATTCCTTTCGATTACACCTTATACACGCCCGTTACAGCGCCGAATTCGTCGCGTTCGTAGAAGTGCGTGCGGCCGCTGGCGAGCATGTCCTTCACCCAGTCGGCCACAGGGTAGCCCGCCGCTTCGAGGGCCGGCACGGTTTCGGCCACACCCAGCGCGTCCCAGATTTCGAACGGGCCGAGCGCGTGGTTGAAGCCCCACTTCTGCGCGTCGTCAATCGCATTGAGCGAGCCAGTGATTTCCGGCACGCGCTGCGAGGCATAGGCCAGATAAAAGGCGTGGTGATGCCACAGGAACTGCGCGGCGCGGTCGTCTCCGCTGATCAGCTTGCGAATGCGTTCGCCGGTATCCTCGATGCCGCCGTGTTCGGCCACGCCGGGGAACATGAGCGTGGTTGGCGGCACATACTCAAACGTGTTCAGGTCGAGCGTCCAGAATTCCTTGTCACCGGCCGCGTTTTTGCGTACTTCGTAGAAGCCGTGGCCGGTCTTGTTGCCCAGCCGCCCTTCCGCCACCATGCGCTCGAAGAGTTTCGACACCGATGACTCATGCAGCAGTTCGCGCGCCGGATCGTTGGGAATGACCGGATACAGGTTGCGGCCAATGTCAGCCATCACGTCGATGCCAATCAGGTCGTACAGACGGAAGGTGCCGGTGCGCGGGCGGCCGATCAGCGGGCCGGTGAGCGCATCAACTTCCTCGACCGTGAAGCCGTGATCGAGGGAGTAGGCCACGGCCTGCGCGCCGATGAGCGTCAGGAAGCGGTTACCGATGAAATTGGGCGTGTCCTTGCACGGCACGACACCTTTGTCGAGGATGTTGGTGGCGTAATCAGAGACGAACGCAAGAATTTCGGTGTCCGTGTCCGCGCCCGGGATGATTTCCAGCAGTTTGAGCACGCGCGGCGGGTTGAAGAAGTGCGTGCCCAGGAAGCGGCGCGTGACTTCAGGGCCGAAGCCTTCGGTGATAGCAGCAATCGGGATGCCGGATGTGTTGGTGGAAAGGATTGCCGCCGGGCTGACCGCAGCGACCACCGCTCCAACAGCGCGCGCTTGATGTCGAGGCGCTCGACCACGACCTCGACCACCCAGTCAGCATCGGCCAACCAGTCGAGATGATCCTCGAAGTTGCCCGGGTGAATGCGGGCCAATTCGACGTCGGTCAAGGGCGCGGGGGCTTTGGTGGCGCGGGCGCGTTCCAGCCCGGCATAGGCGGGCGCGCTGCGCTGCTCGGGCGGATCGCCGGGGGAAGTTCCTTTCTCGGGAATGTCAAGCAGGGCCACCTCGACGCCCACACTGGCGAACAGCGCCGCAATGCCGCTGCCCATCGTGCCACTGCCCAGAACGCCTGCTTTGCGAATCGTGCGAATCATGATCGTCATCCTTCTACTTTCGCCTTTGATCTTTCAACGTTCAACTTCTCTTTTCCGTCATCCAGCCGCCGAACCAGAAGGCGTGAAAGAACTGCACCGGCGGCGCGAAACCGGCCTCGGCGAGCAGTTCGGCGATGCGCGCTTCCGGCACGAAGTGAACACCTGCGCGCACCTGCAATTCGAGCGCCGTGATCTCCTCGTCCGTGCGCCCCATGCCGCGCTGAAACCAGCGCCACGCGGGCACATAGGCTTCCGGCAGGGCCGCGCCAAATGCGTCGGTCAGAATCAGGGGCGCGCCAGGCTTGAGACGCTCGGCAATCGGCTTCAGCAGCGCGGCCTTCGCGCCATCGTCCGGCAGCATGTGCAGCACCATCAGGCAGGTTGCGGCGTCGAAACACGCCTCAGCGGGCAGGTCGCCGGTCGTGCCCTGCACCAGCGTCACGCGCTTGCTCAGGCCGTGGCGGGCCACGCGGTCGCGGGCGATGTCGATCATCAGCCCCGAAGGATCGACGCCGGTAAGCCGCCAGTCAGGGCGGACCGCGCCCAGTTCACAGAGTTCCATGCCGCCGCCCGCGCCGACGGCCAGGATATGGGCATCTTCAGGCAGCCGTGCTGCCAGCAGCGCCGCCGCCATGCGCATGGTGTGCTCGTGCGCCGGAATAGCGCGGCGCACCGTGGCTTCGTAGGTGCTGCCGTAGGACGAATCAAAATCGAAGGGGCGAGATGTCAATATAGGCCTCTCTGGATGGGTGCGAATGTGCGGTAAGCCTACTCACTACGCGGTCTTTTCGGTAACCCAGCCGCCAAACCACAGCGCCTGATAGTACTGTCGCGGCGGTGTAAATCCAGCCTCAGCCAGCATCACTGCAAGCTCATCGGCCCGCACCCTATGCATTTCACCGCGCACCTGCGTTGCCAGCGCCTCAATCTCCGCGTCCGATTGGCCCATCCCGCGCTGGAACCAGCGCCAGGCCGATGCCATTTCATCGCTTCGTCCCTCGGCATAAATCGTCGTGAATACGAGCGAAGCACCGAGCTTTAGCCGCGCGGCCAATCCTCTGAACAGCGCCTGCTTTCCGCCAGCATTGTCCAGCAGCGGCAGCACCATGAAGCAGGTCGCGCCGTCAAAGACCGGCTCGGTTGGAACCATGTCCAGAAGTCCCGTTAACAACGTGGCGCGCGCAATTACACCTTCCGTGGTCAGCCGCGCGCGTGCAACCTCAACCATAGGCCCAGACGGATCGACGCCTGTGAGTCGCCAGTCGGAACGCAGCGCCGCCAGCAAGATCATCTCCGCGCCGCTGCCAATCCCGACGGACAGCACTGTCCCGGCCTGCGGCACTCGCCCGGCCAACAGCGCCGCCGCCATACGCATGGCGTGATCGCGGCCCGGAACCGAGGTTGTAGCCGCCTGTTCAAAGCGGTCAATCATCTCTGCGCTCGCATACTGAAGCGGCCGGCTGCTCTCATCACTGTTCATGGTTCGCATCCTCGCTCAATGCATGATCACCATTGTCCACAAGCCACCCAACCGCGCCAATGCCGGGACGTACCAAAGATAGAGATTCATCGCTGAGGCGCGGAGAAAAACCGGTAGAGGCGCTGAGGACCACATAGTCCTCAGCGCCTCTCCCTATTCCCGGCATCTCTGTGATGAATCTTTTACGCCGCGATAGTAATGACGACGCTGCCCCGCTTGCGGCCGGTATCGACATAGCGGTGCGCGTCTGGCACGGCTTCGAGCGGATAAGTGCGATCGATGACGGTATCCAGTTCGCCCGCCTCAACCAGCCCGGCGAGAAATGCGGCATTGTCCTTGTTCTGCTTCAGGCCTGCCGTCGTGAACTTGGCCTTTTTGCCGCCACCGAGCGACGTGCGCAAGATGCTCCAAACGATGCCGAGGCCGGGGACGGTCGTCATATACACGCCATGCGGGGTGAGCGCGCCCTTGCAGCGCCCGAACGAGCTTTTGCCCACGGCGTCGAAAATCACATCCCACTGCTGGCCGCTGTGAGTGAAGTCCGTCGTCGTATAATCGATAACGTGATCAGCACCCAACGCTCTGACCATCTCGACATTGCGCGTGCTGCATACGCCGGTCACTTCTGCCCCAAAGTGTTTGGCCAACTGCACCGCCGATGCGCCCACCGCGCCCGAAGCGCCGTTGACCAGCACCGACTGGCCCGGCTGCACTTTCGCCACATCGCGCAGGAATGTGAGGGCCGTGGGTGAACCATCCATCATCGCGGTGGCAGCTTCGTAGGACATGCTCTCCGGCTTGTGAATCAGCGGCTTGCTAACGGGCAGGCACAGGTACTCGGCATGCGCGCCCATCGTGTCCGGGCTCATCCCGATCACGGCGTCCCCCGGCTTGAAATCGGTCACGCCTGCACCGTCTTCAACCACATCGCCCGAAAACTCACAGCCACCAATCGGCAGCTTCGGCTTGCGCAGACCATACATGAGCCGCACAAGGAACGGGTCGCCTTTGCGGAAGGCGCTGTCCGATGGGCTGAGCGAGGCCGTGCGCACACGGATGAGTACCTCACCAGGCTTCGGCGCGGGCCGCGCGACTTCCTGAAGCTGCAGGACATCGGGTGTTCCGTAGGCGGTCTGGATTATAGCTTTCATGAGATTGCTCCTGTTGGTTAGTTGAAGGTTGAAAGTTGAAAGAGGGCCGGAGTGAGGTTGGTTTACGCGCTTTCGTCAAACCAGAACACCTCTTCCAGCGGCACTTTGAAGGCCCGCGCAATCCGGAACGCCAGCTCCAGCGACGGTGAGTAGTTGCCCTTCTCAATCGCCACAATCGTCTGGCGCGTTACGCCCACGGCATCGGCCAACTGCTGCTGGGTCATTTCGTCGTGGTCGAAGCGCAGCCTGCGCACGTGGTTGCCCACTGGTGACTTCGCCATATCAGACCCCCCGCCGATAGTAGATGAGGTGCGACAGGTCGTCTGTGGTGGCGGCCGCCAGGATGCCCAGCAGCAAGATGATGAACATGGTCTGCGGCGGCTGCTCGATGGCCTGTGAGGCGAGCGAGATCAGAAATCCGGCCATGAACACGTGGTAGAAGTTGCGCGTCGATTTCAGGTCGATGAGCTTGTCGAACTCGTCGGTGATGTCCGGCTCTTCGCGCCTGGTGGCGATGATGTTGATGACGATGAAGATGACCTGCGTGATCACCGCGAAGACGACGTACACAGGTATCAGCAGTAAAATAGCCGTGGCCCAGAACTTCATGTCATAGGCGACTTCTGGCCCCGCGGCCTGCGCCTGCCACGCGACGAACAGGTAGTAAATTACCGAGACGATAACCGTGCTGATCAGTGATGCGATGCTGCGTCGTTCCTGATAGGACATGGCGTGATCCTGTCTTGTGCGCCTGACTTCGTATCTGCTCAACCAGACATAATGTAAATCAAAACATACATCATGTCAAGCATGAATTACAAATTGGTGTTCGAGAGCCAGTGCGCTCACGAGCGCACTCACCAATTGATGCACCCCTTCCACGCTTGTCGCCCCCTCTCCGCGTTCGGCTGAATGGGCGACACCAGATTTTCGACCCTCTCTGCCACATCGAAATGTGCAGTGTGGGGCGGCGGGCATGCGCGCCTGTGGCGGAGCCAGACAGCGAGACAGACAGACAGAATCGAAACAGCGAGACAACTTCCAAGGGAAAACGAGCGAGACAAACAGGACAGAATCCAGGACAACGGGTGCGCGGCGGCGGGGCAAGGTGGTTTTCCATCGCCCTGGGCGGTATAGGGCACGGTTTCATCATAGAACAGGTGCGCTGTTTGCAGGCGAAGCTCTGGTGGATCGGGTGGTCACTGATGAGCGAGGTGAGGGGAGTGAACGTACCCCGCCACCAGCCCCCCCGTTGGCACAAGGCTGAGAGGCCGGGGCTGAGGTTCGTGTGCGTTGGGTTGCCGGTTCACACGCCCCCCGCCTGCGTGATAGAATCGCCGCATTCCGACCGTAGATTTATCACGAACGCCATTCACGGACCACGCACACTCATGCAAACCACTCGCTGGGCGAGCTTCGATTTGATCTTCTTCGACTGCGACAGCACGCTGTCGTCGATTGAAGGCATCGACGAACTGGCGAAGTTCAAGGGCAAAGAGGTGCGCGTAGGGGTGCTGACGCAGAAGGCGATGGACGGCGACCTCGACCTGGCCGAGGTCTATGGCAAGCGCCTGAAGGCCATTCGCCCAACCCGCGCCCAGATGAAGGCTATCGAGGAACGCTACTGGGACACGCTCGTGCCCGACGCGGCCGAAGTAGTGGCGGCGCTGCGCTACCTGCACAAGCAGGTCTTCATCATCAGCGGCGGCCTGGCCGAACCGGTGCGTGGCTTTGGCAAACGGCTGGGCGTGCCGCCCGAAAATGTGCGCGCCGTCGAGCTGGAGTACAACCAACTGTCGGGCGAATGGTGGCGTTACAACGAGCCGCAGCAGCAGGCGCGCCAGTCCTACCTCGACTACAACGAAGGCCCGCTGACGGTTTCCAGCGGCAAGCCCTCGATTGTGCGCGAACTGGCCGGCGAGAAGCACGGCCGCCGTCTGATGGTCGGCGATGGCGTAAGCGATCTGGCGGCGCGTTCGGTGGTCGATCTATTCGTCGGCTTCGGCGGGGTGGTGGCGCGCCCGAAAGTGGCCGATGGCGCGGATATCTTCGTGCCGGTCAACACACTCGCGCCGATTCTGCCGATTGCAGCGGGACCGGGCGGCTACGCGCGCAGCATCGGCACGCCGCATCAGGCGGTATTCGAGCGCGGTATCGCCCTTGCTCTCGACTCGGGCGCGCATTTCCACGATGCCGAACAGCGCGCAGCGTTCGAGGCGGCGTTTGTGAAGAACAGTTGAAAGTGATAAATAGGGCATAGATTCTTCCTTCGCCCGAGGCTTAAGCCGTCGGGCTGGAGCTGCGCCCCGTGAACGGGGCTCGAAAACCGGTTTCAATTTGCGGCGAGTCAGCAGCACCAATTCAAACAACTTCACATCCCCAAAACTTTTAACTTTTAGCCTTCAACTTTTAACTTTTCTACGAACAGGACTCCACCCGCCATGCCCCTCACACCCACCTTCTGCCCTCAGGCCGTGATCTTCGATATGGATGGACTGCTGGTCGAACTCCGAGCCGGTTTGGCAGGACGTCGAAGATGGCATGCTCACGCGGCGCGGACTGGTATTGGATAACCGCATCCGCCAGGGATTAATCGGCATGCGCATGGCCGACTTCTGGGGCGCGATGGTGCGGGAGTATCAGTTGGGCGAGACGGCCGATGTGTTGATCGCTGAAGTGACGGCCGATATGGTGACGGCTATTCCCGGGCATGTCGACCAGCGCCCGGGCGCGCAGGAACTGCTCGATTATTTGCAGGCGCGCGGCGTGCCTTGCGCGATTGCGTCGTCGTCGCCGATGGCGATCATTGACGCCGTGGTTGAGTCTGAAGGCTGGCACGGCTACTTCCAGACGTATGTCTCGGGGGATCAGGTGCCCAACGGCAAGCCTGCGCCGGACATCTATCTGGAAGCGGCGCGCCAGATTGGGGCCGATCCCGCTATCTGCCTCACGCTGGAGGACAGCCGCAACGGGGCGATGGCCGCCGTCGCCGCCGGAATGATTTGCTATGCCGTGCCCGACCTCAGCCACGGCCACCCCAACCACTTTGCGGAAATCACGCCGTATGTGTTCGCCAGCCTGCACGAGGTTCGCACCGCATTGGCGACGGCGGGCTGCTTCGAGGGATAATCTGCTCATGCACGAAATCCTGATCGCCACGCACCTGACGGATAACAGCCTCGAACTGCTGCGCGATGCAGCGGACGCCACGCCGGTGACGATCACGCCGGCGGCGCAACCGCTACGCGACAAGCTCGCCACGGCGCACGCGATTATTTCGCGCGATGATGTGGTGCTTGACGCAGCGCTGCTGGAGCGCGAGGTGTCGCCGCACCTGAAAGTAATTGGCCGTGTGGGCGCGTCGGTGAGCGGCGTCGACATGGAAGCGGCCACCGCGCGCGGCATCGTGGTGATGAACACGCCGGGCGCGAATGCGATCGCCGCTGGCGAACACACGCTGGCGCTGATGCTGGCCCTCAGCCGCAAGCTGGTGGCGGCCCACAACAGCCTTCGCGAAGGCTACTGGCTGCTCGACCGCAAACGCCAGGCCGGCACGCAGTTATTCGGCAAAACGCTCGGCCTCATTGGCCTGGGGCGTGTAGGCGCGGTGGTGGCCCAGCGCGCGCTGGCGTTTCACATGACGGTACTGGCCTTCGACCCCTACATCAGTGATGAACAGATCGTCGATGATCGGGTTCAACTCGTCGGCCTGAAAGAGCTACTCACCCGAAGCGATTTCGTCAGCCTGCATGTGCCACTGACGGGCGAAACGCGCGGGATGGTGGACGAGGACTTCATCCACGCCATGCGCCGGGGCGCGCGCCTGATCAATACGGCGCACGGGGCGCTGGTGGACGAGGCCGCGCTGGCCGAGGCGCTACGCGCGAGCTATCTGGCAGGCGCGGCGGTCGATGTCTTCCGCGAGGAGCCGCCGTACAGCAGCCCGCTGGTCGGCCTCGAAAGCGTCATCCATACTCCACGCATCGGTGACAACACCGTCGAAGCGTCGTCCGACCTGTCGATGCAGATCGTGTCGCAGGTGCTGGATGCGCTGCGAGGAGACGACTATCGCAACGTCATCAACCTACCCTTCATGCCCGGCCTCGATTTTGAAACCGCGCAGCCGTACATGGCGCTGGCCGAAAGCATGGGCAAGCTGCTGCACGGGCTGGCTCGCTCGCCTATCCGTCGCATCGCCGTGGAATACAAAGGCGACGAACTGATCTCACTGGTGAAGCCGGTGACGGTGGCGCTGGAGCGCGGCATTTTGTCGGGCGTACACGGCGAAGCGGTCAATTTCATCAACGCGCCAGTGCTGGCGGCCGAGCGCGGCATACAAGTGACACAGACCAAAGGCCTGCGCAGCGGTGAGTACGCCAGCGCCGTTTCGTGCCACGTCACGCTTGATGATGGCGAGTCGATCACCATGACCGGCACGCTGTTGGGCCGCCGCGAGGCGCATATCGTGCAGATCAACGACTATCGCATGAACTTCATCGCCGAAGGCTTCCTGCTGATTATGGGCAGCTTCGACCAACCCGGCGTGATTGGCCGCGTCGGCACGCTGCTGGCCGATAATCACATCAACATCGCGTCGTGGCACACCGGCCGCAGCACGCCGGGCGGCCATACTCTGACGGTGCTCACGCTCGACGAGCCCATCGCTGAAGCCGTGCTGGGGGCGCTGCGCGAGCAGGACTTCGTGCGCCACGCGCACCAGGTCGCGCTGTGAACGCGCGCCGCTGGCTGATCGCCGATGTGATCTTCCTGGCGGCGCTGATGCTGTATGCGCTGGCGGCCGTGCCGCTGACGCCTTTCCACGGCGATGAACCGATGCTGATCCACATGAGCGGCGATTACGAGGTCGCCATTCTACAGGGCAACCCGAACGCGCTCGTCACCCATCCGCCCTATTACATCGACAGCGACCCGCAGCTCCGCATTCTCAACGGCACGATGCACCGCTATCTGGTGGGCCTGGCGCGCCAGTTGGCCGGCATCGGCCCGGAGCAACTGCCGCCCGCGCCCGGCTGGGACTGGGGCCTGAGCTACGACCGCAACGTCGAAACGGGCCATCGCCCGCCCGATGCCGTGCTGATGGCCGGCCGCTGGCCGTCGGCAATTTTGCTGGCGCTGTGCGCCCCGTTGATGTTCGGCCTCGGCTGGCTCATCGGCAAGCGGCCCGGGGCGTATCTGGCGGCGGCGCTGTTCATGCTCAACCCGATCGTGCTGCTCAACGGTCGACGGGCGATGCAGGAAGGCGCGCTGCTGTTCTTCGGGCTGGCGGTCGTGCTCACCGCCGCCTGGATTGCCCGCCGCCGCGCCGAAGAGAAGGCTGTGTCGCCGTGGTTGTGGGCGCTGCTGGCGCTCACTGGCGGGCTGGCGCTGGCCAGCAAGCACAGCACGCTGCCGTTCATCGCCGGGGCGCTGGCGTGGGTGCTGCTGGGCGAACTGACTCACTTCCAACTGCGTCCGTTCCTGAAAACGGCCGGCGCGCTGATCCTGGCGGGCCTGCTGATTCTGGGCTTGTTCCTCGCCATCTCGCCCGCGCTGTGGGACGATCCGCTGGCGCGTGTAGGCGACCTGCTGCAAGTGCGCGCTGAGTTGCTCAACATTCAGGTGACGGCCGAGCCGCTGGCCCCAACGACGCTGGCGCAGCGCGCGCAGGGAATCATCGGCCAGCCATTCCTCGCGCCGCCGCAATTCTTCGAGGTGGCGGCCTGGACAACTTTCGAGCCGATCACCGCCGAAATTGAGCGCTATTTCGCCAGCGGGCTGGCCGGGCTGCCGCCCAGCGGTTTCATCGGCGGCGTGCTTACTGGCCTGATGCTGGTGGGCATGGTTATCAGCCTGCTGCCGCGCCTGCGCCCGTTCAAGGACTGGGCGACGACGGTGGGTCTGTTCGCGTGGTGGGGCATCACCGCGCTGACGCTGCTGGTTAACCCGCTGCCGTGGCAGCGCTACTTCCTGCCGCTGATCGCGCCGACTGTGCTGTTCGCGGTGATCGGGGCGTTGGGATTGTGGCGTACCGGGGTGCTCATCCGGGCGAAAAGATAGACGCGAAGATCGCACAAGGTTTTGCGATCTTCGCGTCTATGGATTGTTCAGAGTGATTGCTACGCGGTCTGCTGGGCCGCGTCGGGATGCCAGTACAGGGTCATAAGCTGATCGGCCCGCAGTGCCACCATGGCATAAGCCCGGCCATGGGTGTCTGCGAATTCGACTTCGTAAACCCCGGGCTGCCACTCTTCGACAATCGTACCCACCTGTCCACGCCTCAAATCGTGCTCACGTAGGTCTTGCAGGAGGGCCACCACATCATAAAGATTTATCGCTGCGTCTCACACCCTATTTGACATAACAACTGGTCAGACGAGGGAAATTCTCATTTTGCCTGATGATCCAAGTCGACCGAACCACAGCCGTGCCGCGTTCCGTTGTCACTTCGAAGTCTACCACGTAACGACTTCCATATTGGGAACTCGCCTCCTGAACGGCCTCTTGCGTAAGCGCCGCTCCAAGAACCAACTCGCGCAGCCTGTGGGCGTTTTCGGTTGTCAGTCCCAGCCGCGATTTGAATACATAGGCTTTGTGCCGTCCCGTAGGATGCTCGGGATTCAGCGAATACTCTGTGAGCTTTTCCAGCGGCGCAACGGCTCTGCTTGCATTGGGGAGCCTGCTCAATCACGCACGTCCTTTCCGACAGCCCTTGAAACACTTACCTGTCAGCCCAGCAGTTCGCGCACGGCATTCGCCACACCATCCCGCGGCACCGTCACTTCGGCGCCGTCGCGCAGGCGCTTGAGCTTGACCACGCCCGCTGCGATTTCGTCCGCGCCCAGCAGTGCCACCACCGGCACGCCCTTCTTGTCCGCCGCGCCGATCTGCTTACCCACGCCCTTGTCGGTCAGCGCGAGTTCAGTGGCGATACCGGCTGCGCGCAGTTCGGCCGTTAGTGCGGTCGCTTGCGGACGGGTATCTGCGCCGAACACAGCGACGTAGACCTGCACCACCGTGCCGCCAATATCGGGCGGATACAGATTGAGCAAGTCCATCAGGTCGATGATGCGCTCGATGCCCAGCGAGGTGCCGGTCGTGGGCAGGCTTTCGCCCCGGAACAGCCCGACCAGGTCGTCGTAGCGGCCGCCGCCGGTGACGCTGCCCAGATTCGGCTCGGTGATCATCGTCTCGAAGATCGGGCCGGTGTAGTAACTGAGGCCGCGCACCATCGTGAAGTCGAAGTCGTAGTTGTCGGCGGGCACGTTGGCCGCGCGCAGGTGTCCGATCAGCTCGCGCAATTCGCGCACGGCCTCGCCCGCGCCTTCCATGCCGCCCATCACGTCCTCGATGTAAGCCAACTTGTCGTCGCCGGGCAGGTTCACCGTGATGAGGTCGAGGATGCGCGTCACCACATCCGCCGGCAGACCGCGCTTGACGAGTTCATCGCGCACGCCGTCAGCGCCGATCTTGTCGAACTTGTCGATGCTGCGATACAGCTCGGCCAGCAGATCGCCCTCGACACCGGCGTACTGACCTATCGCCGTCAGCAGCTTGCGGTTGTTGATCTTCACGCTGAAGTGTCGGAAACCCAACCGGCGCAGGGCCGTGATCACCAGCCCGACGATTTCGGCGTCCGCTTCCATGCCGGCCACACCGACGATATCGGCGTCGCACTGATAGAACTCGCGGTAGCGGCCGCGCTGCGGGCGTTCGGCGCGCCACACGGGAGCCAACTGATAGCGGCGGAAGGGCAGCGCGATCTCGTTCTGGTATTGGGCGACCACACGGGCCAGCGGCACGGTCAGGTCGTAGCGCAGGGCCAGTTCTTCCTTGCCGCCCGGGTGCTGCGCCAGAAAGATGAGCTTTTCGGCGTCCTCGCCGTACTTGCCCATCAGCGTTTCGTTGAGCTCCAGCACGGGGGTTTGCAGCGGCTCGAAGCCGTAGAGATGGAAGACCTCGCGCACCACGCTGAAGACGTAATCGCGCTTGATCATCTCGCGCGGCAGAAAATCGCGCATGCCTTTCGGCAACCGAGGCTGGATTTTGGGCTGAGGCATGATCGCTCCGCGACAGTTGAACGTTGAAAGTGCTGAGTGCTGGAACGCCGCAGGCTGAAGCCATGCGGCTAGGGCTGCGCCCGCTGAAGCGGGCTTCAAAAACCCGTTCACGGGGCGCAACTCCATCCTGAAGGCTTTAGCCTCAGGCGGACAAAGGCGACTCCGCCTCTTAAGATAGGAGCAAAGGCCAGTATAGGAGACGGCACGACGGCTGACAAGCGCCCACTACAAATCACAGCGGGCGGCCATCTCAATAGGCCGCCCGCGTCTTTCAGCTTTCAACTGCCCTTTTAGTCGCCCGCAGCAGCGGGATCGGGGAGACCAGGGTAGCGAATGGCGCTGGCGGCCAGCGCGGCGGCGGCCTGGGCGCGCGCGTCGCGCAGTTGGTCGTAGTGGTCGGCCTCGTGGCGCAGGCCGAACAGCAGCGTCGCCGGGGCGTTCTGCGGGCCGAACTTAGCCACGAAACGCTCCGAAAGCTCACGGAACACGTCCAGATGCGGCTCATCCGGCCACGCATCAAGGTAGGCCAGACGAATGCGGCGGCTCTCGGCCACGCGCTGAAGCACCTGTTCGCGTGTTTGGAAGGCGCGCCACGGCGTTTCCCAGCGCAGGCGCGGCTCGCGCGTATACGGAATGCCACGCGCCAAAATCGAGCTCATGGCGGCGTCCTCCTCGGCGCTGGCGGTGACGTGGGCCACCAGATGCGCCAGCGACCAGCCAATATGCTCCTCGCCCGGCTTCGCGTACGGATCGTCCGCATTCGGGTCATCGGGCATGTGCACCAATTCGGCGTCGGTGGCGTCGCCGAGGATTTCGAGGATTAAATCGAGGCTGGCGTTGGTCGCGGCCTTGAGGTCGTCTGCGCTCATGCCCTGAGCCAGTTCCATCAGATTCTGTTCGCCGCTGCGAACCAAAGCAAAGTCAATCAGCACGGAGTTCTCCTGTGTCTGCATGATAGCGAATGGATGAGTGAGGTGATACCGATTGGAGGCCGTGAGTAGCGTGAATCTTTCGTGAGCGTTGCGTGTGAATACGCTTTTGCCGCGCTGGAACGCAAGCGTTACACTTTGCGTATCGGAAAAATTGATTGAACCACAGAGGCACAGAGGACTCAGAGGGTTTGAACTAAACCCTTGGCGATCTCCGCGCCCTGGCAGTTCAAAAACGCTCTTTCAAGTGATCGGTGGGCTCGCTCAGGGGAACGACCATGCTTACATCGGCTGAGGTGCTGATTTTCTTCGTGCTGGCGCTGCTGTCGCTGGGCGCTTTTTTCGCGGCCTTTGGCGAAATTGCCCGCATCATCGAGCGCGGGCAGGGGCGACTGTACCTCGACCGGCTGGCGGCGCGGGCGGGCAATGCGCTGATGATCTACATCACGCAGCGCACCACGCTCAAAACGCGGCGCGTGACGAGCCTGATCCATCTGGCGGTCGTGCTCGGCTTCACGTGGTTCTTCCTCGTCAACCTGGTCGAAGTGCTGTACGGCATCCTGCCGGGCTTCACCTTCCCCTACACCGACCGCGTGCTGGGCGATGCCTACCTGCTGGTGAGCGACATCGCCAGCGTGGCCGTCATCATCGGCGTCGTCTACTTCATCGTGCGGCGCTTCCTGCTGCCGAACCGGCGCGAACTCAAGTTCCACGGCAATGTGCTGCTGGTGCCGTCGATTGCCAACGGCAGCATCAACCGCGACTCGCTGATCGTGGCGTTCTTCATCCTCGTTCATGTGGGCGCGCGCTTCCTCGGCTCGGCCGTGCTGGCCGAACAATTCGGCGGCAGCGTATGGATGCCGTTTGCGTCGGTGGTGGGCCAATTGCTGTTCGCGGGCCTGCCCGAAAACACGATGCTGGTCTACGAGCATCTGTTCTGGTGGATTTCCATCGGCTCGATCCTGCTGTTCCTGCCCTACTTCGCCTACAGCAAGCACGCGCATCTGTTCATGGCGCCGTATAACTACCTGACCAAACCGCACCGCCCGAACATGGGCACGCCGGACGCGCTCGATTTCGAGGATGAGGCGGTCGAGCAGTTCGGGGCCGAGCGCATCGAGCAATTGACGCGAACCGCGCTGGTGGACGCTTACGCCTGCATTATGTGCAACCGCTGTCAGGACGTATGCCCGGCCTATGCCACCGGCAAGGAACTATCGCCGTCGGCACTGGAAATCAACAAGCGCGGCATCTTGCGCGACGAGGGCGAAGTCATCGCGGCAGGCGGCGTATCGGCGCACGCGCTGATGGGCTGGGCGATTACGGAGAGCGCGGTATGGGCCTGCACCACGTGCGCGGCCTGCATCGACATCTGCCCGGTGGGCAACGAGCCGATGTTCGACATCCTCGACATCCGCCGCGACGCCGCCTTGATGCGCGGTGAATTCCCGGCCGAACTGCAAGGCGCGTTCAAGGGCATGGAACGGCAGGGCAACCCGTGGCAAAGCACCGACAGCCGCCTGAAGTGGGCGACGGGCCTTGACGTGCCGACGGTGGATGACCACCCCGAATTCGACGTGCTGTACTGGGTGGGCTGCGCCGCCGCTTACGACCCGCGCTCGCAGATTACGGCGCGCGCGCTGGTGAAGGTGATGCAGGCCGCGGGCGTGAATTTCGCGGTGCTGGGCGAGCGCGAGTCGTGCACGGGCGATGTGGCCCGGCGCGCAGGCCGCGAAGACCTGTATCAGGAGATGGCGCGGGCCAACATCGAAACGCTGAACGAAGTCGCGCCGAAGCGCATCGTCGTGACCTGCCCACACTGCCTGCAAAATCTCGCCAACGACTACCAGCAGTTCGGTGGCCAGTACGAGGTCATCCATCACACGCAGTTGATCGACGAGCTGATCGCGCAGGGGCGGCTACCGGAAAGCGCCCGCAAAACGCAGCGCGCCAACGTCACTTTCCACGACCCGTGCTATCTGGGGCGGCAGAACGGCATCGTACAAGCGCCGCGCACGGCCCTCAGCCACATCGAGCTGAACGTGGTCGAGATGGCGCGCACGAAAGACGAACTCGTTCTGCTGCGGGGCGGGCGGCGCGCAGTTCTGGAAGGAAGAGGAACCAGGCGATAAATCCGTGTCGCTGGAACGCTACCAGGAAGCGGCGGCCACCGGCGCGGATGTGGTGGCGGTGGGCTGCCCGTTCTGCATGCAGATGTTCGAGAGCGCCAACTCCAGCAGCGGCGGTGGGGGGCCAGCGGTCAAGGATGTGGTCGAACTGATCGCGGAAGGGCTGTAGGACGGAAAGAAATAACAA
Organism: uncultured Chloroflexia bacterium; assembly: GCA_963841085.1. GTDB lineage: Bacteria > Chloroflexota > Anaerolineae > Aggregatilineales > Phototrophicaceae > Flexifilum. The sequence goes on from CAWJBF010000001.1 coordinate 369,257, forward strand.
CGCAAAGAACACGAAGGACGCAAAGGGGTCGGGGCTGCATGGCGCTTGCCCTGCGGGCTTCTTAGCCATCGTGTGACAAAGCGAGACAGCGAGACAGATTCAAAAGAGCGAGACAGCGACTGAGGGAAGAATCAGCGAGACAGCGAGACAGAATCGATACCAAGAGACCGCTTTGCCAAATGAACCCTCACCCCCGGCCCCTCTCCGTGCATGGTTGAGGGCAGGACACTCTTCATATTGGAGGCTGTGTGGGCGCTTGTGAACTGCTTGCGCGCCTGAGGCTGAAGCCATCAGGCTATAGCTGCGCCCCGTGAACGGGGCTTTTGAAGCCGGCTTCAGCTGGCGCAGCACTAGCGGCGCGGTTTCAACCTGCCGCGAAAAAGACGATCAAACCATTGAATTGTTAAAACTGTCCTGTCCTCAACTGCGCGCGGAGAAGGGTGACTTGTTGTGAGCCTTTGGTGGAGCCAGACAGCGAGACCAAGCGACTAAGCCACTAAGCGACAGAATCGAAGCCAAGCGACAACCTCTGAGGGGAAAACAATCGCGGCTAAGCGACAGAACAAGAGACAACCGGTGCGCGGCGGTGGAGCAGCGGGCGCCTATTCAGCATAGATCACGCGCGCTGTTGACGGGCGGAGGAATGGTGGCCGAGATAGTCGCGGATGGGCTGTAAGGGCGGAAAAGATTCACCGGAAAGGCGCGGAGAGAAAAGAGGGAACGCAAAGAAAGAAAATGCAAAGGGCACGTTTGCGGGTAAGTCTGGGTAGAATGGTGGAACGGCCAATCTATACTTGCCTATTTGCAGATTGAAGTCGCCAACTTGTCCTGGCGTTTGGTCAAGCGACATTGAGGAGATGCGTCGTGGAGCTAAATACAATACTCGATCAAATCGACTTGGGTAGTATCGCCTTGCCAGAATTTCAGCGTGGTTACGTTTGGAGTCGTGAGCAGGTCCGTAGGCTTATGCGATCTTTGTATCAAGGCTATCCAGTCGGCAGCTTATTGATGTGGGAAACCAAGACGGAAAGCGCAGATGCACGTGGTGACGGTCCACTTTCCGCCGGCTCAGTTAAATTGCTACTGGATGGGCAACAGCGCATTACATCGCTTTATGGAATTGTACGTGGCAAAGCACCGCTCTTTTTCGACGGCGATGCAAGTCGATTTACGGGGCTATATTTCAACCTTGCAAGCGAGGAATTTGAGTTCTATGGTCCCGTCAAGATGCGGGACGATCACTTATGGATCAATGTCACAGAACTAATGCAAGTTGGCGTGGGAGAGTTCATACCTCGGTTTCTTGATCCCTCTTTCCAGCCCCAGTTGCGGACTTACATTAATCGTCTGAATGCGATCGAAAACATCAAAAAGCGAGAGTTCCACATTGACAACGTGACGGGCGAAGATAAAACCGTTGATACTGTGGTTGAGATATTCAACGAGGTAAATAGCGGTGGCACAAAGCTTTCCAAGGGTGATCTGGCGTTAGCAAAAGTATGCGCAGCTTGGCCGGAAGCTCGCAATGAAATGAAGATGCGCTTGGCAAAGTGGGAACATGCCGGATTTAACTTTAAGCTTGATTGGCTGATGCGCTGCATCAATACGACCATTACAGGCGAATCTTTGTTTACGGCACTGAAAGATATCTCCACACCTCAATTCGCTGAAGGCCTTCAGAAAGCAGATCATCACATAGATTATGTACTCAATCTAATCGCCTCTAGGTTAGGGCTAGATCATGATCGTGTGCTAGGTAGCCGCTATTCATTTCCGCTTCTGGTTCGTTATCTAGAGCAGCGTGAAGGCAGGTTGGCAAATCATGCGGAACGTGACCAACTACTGTATTGGTATATCCATACTTTCCTCTGGGGGCGGTACTCCGGTTCAACCGAGAGCGTTTTGCAAAGTGATTTGAACGCAATCGAGCAAAACAGCGGTGCTCTGGATCGGCTGGTCAATCAGCTTCACCAAAATAGAGGTGATTTGACAATCTATGCGCGTGATTTTGAAGGTGCTACCAAAGGCAACCGATTCTATCCTTTACTCTATATGATGACGCGCGTGTGGCATGCCCGTGACTGGGAAATGGATATTGAGCTTACGGCTCATTTGCTAGGGAAATTGAGCAACTTGCAAGTGCATCATATCTTTCCGCGAGCCCTACTCTATGACACAAACTATGGGCGGCAAGAAGTGAATGCGGTTGCAAACTTCACATTTCTGACGCAGGAAACCAACCTTCAGGTTTCTGACCACGATCCAAGCAATTATCTAGAGGAATTCGCTGCCAAAAATCCAGGCGCTGTAGAATTGCACTGGATACCGATGGATCGCAATTTATGGCGTACCGAGAATTATCGTGAATTTCTTGCAGCGCGCCGTGAGCTACTGGCAGAAGCAGCGAATGCTTTTCTCAATAGTCTCACAAACGGATCTGTGCCGGAAACAGAACCAACGCAAAACATCCTTGAGCGAGACACAGTGAGTATCCCTGGAAGCATCGACAGTGACGACGAGAAATCTGTGCTTCTGGGGTGCATGTTATGGATGGAAGAACAGGGTCTACCGATCGGCGAATTCGAGTACGAACTCATTGACGACGAGACAAAAGATGTGCTTGCGGTATTCGATCTTGCCTGGCCCTCTGGCATTCAAGAAGGTAAGAGTCAGCCAACTGCACTCTTGATAGATGAACCTCAGAGAGCACTGCAGATTGCTCAGCAACAGGGGTACGTATGCTTCACCGATGCAGAACACTTCAAGGAGTACGTCATGCGCGAGATTCTCGGTATTGTGCACGTTGTAGATTGAGGGCAATAAATAAAGCCGATAACTTAATGGTTGCAGCATCAGTCCCTTTCCACGCCGTGTCAATCAGTGAATGCCGCGCCTGCTTTGTGCATCTTGCCCCACGCTTTTGCGCAGAATCGCCAACTGTGCATATACTGTAATCAAAGTTGCAATGGTCAAGAGTTTCCTGCCTGAAGATGATTTATTTCCGCCTCAGTTTCATTTCTGGCGCGCCTGCATCCCCTGTGGGCGTTGCGCCGCAGTCATTTCCTGTCCCCCATTCCACAACCGAAAGGCCGTCTCATGGTTGAAGCCACTGTGGCGCGCGCATCGGCGCGGCTGTCCGACGCGACGCTGCTCGAGATGTACTGGATGATGCTGCTGGCCCGCCGCACCGACGAGCGCAGTTGGGCGCTGCACCGGCAGGGCAAAATCCCGTTCCACATCAGCGGCATCGGCCACGAAGCCGCACAGGTCGGGGCCGCCTTCGCCGTCAATCGCGGCATCGATTACGTCCATCCCTACTACCGCGACCTCGCGCTGGTGATCGCGCTGGGCGTCACGCCGCTCGAATTCTTCATCAGCCTGTACGGCAAGCAGGGCGAGTACAGCAGCGGCGCGCGCCAGATGCCCAGCCATTTCGGCCTGAAACGCCTCAACATCGTCAGCGGCAGCGCGCCTGTGGCCACGCAGGTGCCGCAGGCCGCCGGGCTGGCCTTCGCCATTAAATACCGCTGGACGCACGGCCTGGCCGACCCCGCCGACGCCACTCAGCCGCGCGTGGCCCTCACCTGCCTCGGCGAAGGCTCGACCAGCCAGGGCGAATGGCACGAGGGCATGAACTGGGCCGGCGTTCACAACCTGCCCTTCATCTGCCTGGTGCAGAATAATCAGTACGCCATTTCGTCGCCGATGAGCTCGCAGATGGCCGTCGCCAACGTGGCCGACCGCGCCGCCGCCTATGGCGTGCAGGGCGAAGTGGTGGATGGCAACGACGTGCTGGCCGTCTACGACATCATGACCGCCGCTGTGCAGCGCGCCTACGCGGGCGACGGCGCGACGCTGGTTGAGGCCAAGACCTACCGGCCCGTGCCGCATTCGTCTGACGACGACGACCGCACCTATCGCGCCCGCGCCGAGGTCGAGTCGTGGAAGCTGAAAGACCCGATTGACCAGTTCCAGCACGATTTGCTCGAACGGGGTGTGCTGACCGAGCAGAGCGTCAAGGAATATGATGACCGCGCCCGCACCGAGGTCGAGGCGGCCTCGAACGCCGCCGAAGCCGCGCCTTATCCGCCTGCTTCCGATGCGATGGGTGCGCTGTATGCACCGATGGAGGACTAGCCAATGGCGACGATGACCCTGATCGATGCCGTGCGTTTGGCGATGGATGAGGAGCTTCAGCGCGACCCGCGCGTGTTCCTCGTCGGCGAAGATGTGGGCAAGCGCGGCGGCGTGTTTCGCGCCTCGATGGGTCTGTGGGAGAAGTATGGGCAAACGCAGGTGGTCGATGCCCCGCTGGGCGAACTGAGCATCATCGCCGTTGGCATTGGCGCGGCGCTGGCCGATTTGCGCCCGATCTGCGAAATCCAGTTCGCCGATTTCATCCACCCGGCCTTCAACCAGATCGTCAACGAGGCGGCCAAGATGTACTACCGCAGTAATGGCCAGTGGCGCGTGCCGCTGGCGATTCGCTGCGCTTACGGCGGCGGCATCGGCGGCGGCCTGTATCACTCGCAGAGCGTCGAAGCCTTTTTCGCGCACGTGCCGGGGCTGAAGATCGTCGTGCCGTCCACGCCCGCCGACGCCAAGGGCCTGCTCAAGAGCGCCGTCCGCGACCCTAATCCGGTGCTGGTGTTCGAGCCGAAGAAGGGCTATCGCGCCATCAAGGGCGACGTGCCCGAAGACCCCGAGTACATCGTGCCGATTGGCCCGGCGCGCATTGCCCGCGAAGGCCGCGACCTGTCGGTGTTCTGCTACGGCATGATGGCCCATTACACCGCGATTGCTGCCGAGAAAGTGGCGAAAGAGGACGGCATCGACGCCGAAGTGGTCGATCTGCGCACGCTGCTGCCGCTGGATAAGGAGTCGATTCTCGCGTCGGTGAAGAAGACGGGCAAGGCGCTGATCGTGCATGAGGACAACCGGACGATGGGCTACGGCGCGGAGATCGCTGCTGTGCTGGCCGATGATGGCTTCGAGCTGCTCGACGCGCCGGTGAAGCGCCTGACTGGCCCGGATGTGCCCGGCGTGCCTTTCAGCCACCCGATGCAGGAGTTCTTCATGCCCAACCCGGAGACGATTGCGGCGGCCATCCGTGAACTGGCGGCATACTAAAGTGCTGAGTACTGAGTGCTGAGTGCTGAGTACTTCTTCCAGCGAACGCGAATTGAGGATCACGTACTTCATGAGCACCTTCTCCTTCGACCCTGTCATTGGCGACCCGCCTGAGATGGATGGCGCGTATCCGCCGTCGTATGCGGGCGTGGCGATTCCGAGCGGCGGCGAGTCGCTTTATGGCGTGGCGTATGTGGCGCAGGGGCGCGGTCCGCACCCGGTGGCGGTATTTCTGCATGGTCTACCCGGCCACGAGCGCAACCTTGACGTGGCGCAGGCGGCGCGGCGCGCAGGCTGGTCGACACTGGCATTCAGCTATCGCGGGGCGTGGGGCAGCGGCGGCGAGTTCACCTTCGCTCACGTGCTGGAAGATGTGCACGCCGTGCTCGATTGGCTGCAAACGACCGAAGCCCGCCAGACCATTCGGGCAGATGGCGCGCGCGTGGCCCTGATCGGCATCAGTATGGGCGCGTGGGCAGCGCTGATAACGGCCGTCGATAATCCCGGACTGTTGGGCGCGGCGGCGCTTGCCCCGTGGAACGTGGGTGCGTTCGCCAAACTCGCCGCCGACCCGGAAGCTCGCGCGGCTGCGCTCGGCTTTTTGGAGGCGCTGTGCGCACCGCTGCATACGCCCAGTGCGGAAATTGTGCTCGACGAGGCTATCGCACAGGCGGAGCGCTGGGATTTTGTGCAGTACGCTGCCGCGCTGCGTGAGCGCCGATTGCTGCTCATCGCGGGCGAAGAAGACGACGAGGCGCCGCCACAGTTGCACGATCTCCCGCTGATAGCCGCTGTGCACGGCGGGGCGCAAATTCAGCATCACATCATCGCCGGGGCCGACCACGCTTTCAGCGCGCGCCGCATCGAACTGACGCGCCGGGTCGTGGACTGGCTGGACGGACTGCGGCGCGCCTGAAGCGCCGGGGAGGAACGCACATGCCGACCGATGTCATCATGCCGCAGTTGGGCGAAAGCGTGGTCGAAGGCACGATCCTGCGCTGGCACAAGCAGGTCGGTGATTCAGTGGACTCGATGGAGACGCTGCTCGAAATCAGCACCGACAAGGTCGATGCGGAAATACCGTCGCCTGCCGCCGGTGTGCTGCTGGAAATCCTCGTGCCCGAAGGCGAAACGGTCGTGAAAGGCACGCGGCTGGCGGTGATCGGGGAAAGCGATGCCCTCATCCCCCAGCCCCCTATCCCTCAGGGCGAGGGGGAAACCACCCAAGAGGTCCTTGCAGGGGCGCAGCGTGCTGCGCCCCTACCAAACACCTATCGGCCTGAGGGAGAGGGGCAACGGGTGAGGGCTGAAACCCACCACTCCGGCCCACACGTCACGCCGGTCGTGGCGCGCATGGCCGCAGAGCATCATCTCGACCTGTCGCAAATGCACGGCACCGGCCACGAAGGCCGCGTGACCAAAAAGGACATTGAGGCGTTCCTGAGCGCACGGGACGCCGCACCCGCCGCCGAACCCGATCTGCCGCCGTGGGAGCGCCCGGGCACCGGCGATCTGTTCAAGCCGAGTGTGGAGTATGGAACGCCCCCCTCAACCCCAGCCCCCGGCCCCCTCACCGAACACAGGGAGGGGGAGCAAGCCGCGCCTGCTGGTGCTGGGGCAAGGCATGCCTTGCCCCTACAAACCGCCGCAGCCATTTCCCCTCGGCCTGAGAGAGAGGGGCAAGGGATGAGGGCTGCCGACGGCACGCTGATGCCGTTGTCGCCCATGCGCCGCGTCATCGCTGAACGGCTGACGCAAACGACGCAGTCCGTGCCGATGGTCTCGACCGTGTTCGAGGTCGATCTGTCGGCGGTGATGGCCCACCGTGACGCGCACAAAGCCGAGTTCGCGGATCAAGGCGTGCGGCTGACGCTGACGGCCTATTTCGCGCTGGCGTCGGTGGCGGCGCTGCATGCCGTACCCGCGCTCAACAGCGAGTGGCGGCCCGATGGCATCCTCATGCATCGCGCCGCGCATCTGGGCATTGCGGTGGCGCTCGATCCCGGCCTGATCGTGCCGGTCATCCGCCACGCCGAATCGCTCAACCTGCTGGGCATGGCCCGCGCCGTCAACGACGCCGCCGAGCGCGCCCGCGCCGGCCAGCTTTCACCCGATGACACGCAAGGCAGCACTTTCACCATCACCAACCACGGCACGGGCGGCAGTTTGTTCGCCCAGCCGATCATCAACGCGCCGAATGCGGGCATTCTGGGCGTGGGCATGGTCGAGAAGCGCGTGAAGGTGTTCACGGACGCGCAGGGCCGCGAGTCGCTGGCGGTGCGCCCGTGCGTGTATGTGTCGCTCACCTTCGACCACCGCCTGGCCGATGGCGCGGAGGGCGATGCGTTTCTGGCGTGCGTGAAAGATACGCTGGAGGGATGGAGTTAAGAGCCAACACAAAGGACGCGAAGAACCACGAAAATCGCAACGGGTTTTCCGCTTCGTGCCCTTTGCGTCCTTCGCGTTGCATTTAGTTCTTCAGAAGTGCTTCCACCTCGGCCCGGCTCGGCAGGTCGCGCGCACCGCCGGGGCGGGCGATCTTGAGCGACGCGGTGGCGTTGCCCCAGCGCAGCGCTTCGGCCAGTGATTGGCCTTCCAAACGCGCCGTGATGAAGCCGCCGTCGAAGGCGTCGCCCGCGCCCACGGTGCTGATGACCGCTGAAGGAAAGCCGGGTGCACGCAGCATCTGGCCGTCCGCCGTGTACGCCAGCGCGCCGTCCGCTCCCAGCCGCGCCACAATCGTACGCTGACCGCCGCTGAGGATGCACGCCGCGTCTTCGACGCTGTCCGCGCGGGCGAGCGGCACAAGCTCTTCTGCGCCGCTGCCAAACACGACATCGGCCAGGGCCATGGCCTGCTCAACGGTTTCGCGCACCGCGTCATCCAAGCCCCATAATTCCACGCGCAGGTTCAGGTCAAGCGACGTGGGCACACCGGTAGCACGCGCCAGCGCCATACCCGCAAGAATGGTTTCCTTGAGCGGTGAAGCGCGCAGGCACATGCCGGTGGTATGCAGCCAGCTTGCCTGTGTAATCAAATCGCGGTCGAGGTGCTCGGGGCGCATGTGCGTGTGCGCGCCGCCGGACGTGGGCCAGATGACAAGATAGCGCTCTCCGTCCGGCTCGACCAGCGCGATCACCTGCGGCGTATAGACTTCCGGCAGCACGATTAGGCCGCGCGTACCCACACCTGCGCGCTCAAAATCGGCCGTGACCCAGCGCCCGAAGCCGTCATCGCCTATCGTGCCGTGAAACTCGACCGGCGTTCCGAGCGCTGCCAGTGCTGCTGCCGCGTTGCCACCGGTGCCGCCGCCGCTAATTTGCGGTTCGCTCACGCGGCGTCTGAGATCGGGGAATAGTCACGGTCTGGCAGCGCCAGCGACAGATCGACGTTGACATCGCCAAGCACGACGGCACAGCCGGTCACAGCGTTTCAGCCGCTGCATGGGCCGCTGCCGCAAAGGCGCGCACGCGATCGATATCCTTGCGAAAGCCGCCGCCGGGCAGCGGCCGGTTGGTATGCGTCAGCAAATCGACGCCCCACGGACGCACGGCGCGCACCGCATCAGCCACGTTTTCGGGCGAAAGACCGCCTGCCATAATCACCGGCACGCGCACGCCCTCGACGATGGCGCGGCTAATCGACCAGTCATGCGTCACGCCGCTTGCGCCGAGGCCGGGAATATCAGGGGCCTGCGTGTCGAGAATCAGCATATCCGCCACTTCCGCATAGGCCTTGGCTTCGGCAACACTTTCGGGGCCAGTCACCGATATGGCCTGCAGAATGATTATGGGTGGCAGCAGCGCGCGCAGAGCCGTCACATCAGACGGTGTGATGGCCTCAGCCAGCGGGCACAGGTGCAGAATGGCGGGATGAACCGTCTGCACCAGTTCCAGCACGGCAGCCGGAGTGATGTCTACTGTGAGCGCCACGCAGCGCGCGCGCTCACCGACGGCCTCGATGATGTCGCGCATGACCGCCAGCGGGATTTCGCCCGGCAGCCCACCCTGCGCCGGCGTCAGGCCGACGTGATCGACACCCGCCTCCACAAGCGCCAACGCCTCTTCAACTGATTGGGCCGTATAAATCTGAATAATCATGCGCCACCACTCCCCGTAAGTAATCTGTATCGAACGAGGGAGTGTAATACGGATGCCGAAATCGGCATAGTCCGCGTGGAACTGGATGACAGGGCTGTAGCAAGGTCAGGAGTTCCACGTGAACTATGAAATGGGTGAAGCCCGCCAACAGAAATAACAAAACCGATGAGGTTCAACAAGGTGGCTTATGCTGTTTAACAGATGAACCCGGAGAAACAGACTCTGGCGGTAGGCTGCCTTGATTGAGCGACGACACTCCGGCTCTCGCCTGAGGCTGAAGCCATCAGGCTATAGCTGCGCCCGCTGAAGCGGGCTTCAAAAGCCCTGTTCACGGGGAGCAGCCTTAGCCGAAAGGCTTCAGCCTACGGCAAACGAAGCCTTTCTCCGCAACCATTTGTTAAAATACATTTGCCCCTTGCGTGAGGCGGCAATGGGCTAAAGCCCGTTGTTATTCCAGCGACATAAGCGACGAATCCGCTCAGGCTTTTCATAACTCATCCTCGTTGTCGTTTTGTCACCATCCACTTCTGACTTTGCTACAGCCCTAGACTGAATGATTTGAACCCTCTTTTCAGAAACCGGCTACGGTAGACTCATCCGCCACATCACGTCTACAATGGCAGGTATTCAACGTGACTTATCCCCAGGAGTGGAACCATGGCGAAACAATACGATGTGGTGGTGCTGGGCGCGGGGCCGGGCGGCTATGTGGCGGCTATTCGCGCCAGCCAGCTTGGGCTGAAGACCGCGATTGTCGAGAAGAAATACTGGGGCGGCGTGTGCCTGAACGTGGGCTGCATCCCGTCGAAGGCGCTGCTGCGCAACGCCGAGCTGGCTCATCTGCTCACCCACGAACGCGAGAAGTTCGGCATTAAGGTCGATGGTCAGGTGACGCTCGATTATGAAGTCGCCTTCAACCGCAGCCGTGAAGTGGCCGAGGGGCGCGTGAAGGGCGTGCACTTCCTCATGCGCAAGAACAAGATCGACGAGTACGACGGCTGGGGCACGTTCAAGGACGCGCACACGCTCGAAGTGGCGCTGAACGACGGCAAATCTGAGACGCTCGAATTCAAGTCGGCCATCCTCGCGCCCGGGGCGACCACTCGGCTGATTCCCGGCACGGAACTGGGCCCGCGCGTCGTCACGTACGAGGAACAAATCCTCGAAGACAAGCTGCCCAAGTCGATCATCATCGCCGGCGCGGGCGCGATTGGCGTCGAGTTTGCCTACGTGCATCGCAACTACGGCGTTGAGGTGACGATTGTTGAATTCCTCGACCGCATGCTGCCGCTGGAAGACGAAGAAGTAAGCGCGGAGCTAGCCAAGCAGTACAAGAAGCTGGGCGTGAACGTGCTGCTCAAGACCCGCGTCGATAAGGTCGAGGACACGGGCAAGGGCGTGAAAGTGACCGTCACCGGCGGGGACGGCAAGGCGCAGGTGCTGGAAGCGGACAAGCTGATGCAGGCCATCGGCTTCCTGCCGCGCACCAAAGGCTACGGGCTGGAGAATACGGGCGTCAAGCTTACCGAGCGCGGCGCGATTGACATCAACGAGAAGATGCAAACCAATGTGCCACATATTTTCGCCATTGGAGACGCCACCGCCAAGCTGATGCTGGCACATGTGGCCGAAGCGATGGGCGTGATCGCCGCCGAGCATATCGCGCAGCACCCGACGATTGAACTCGACTACGTCATGATGCCGCGCGCCACCTACTGCCATCCGCAGGTCGCCAGCTTTGGCTACACCGAAAAGCAAGCGCGCGAACTCGGCTACGACATCAACGTCGCCAAGTTCCCGTTCATGGCCAACGGCAAGGCGCACGGCCTGGGCGAAACGATGGGCTTCGTCAAGCTCATCAGCGACAAGAAGTACGGCGAAATGCTGGGCGCGCACCTGATTGGGCCGGACGTGACCGAGCTGCTGCCTGAGCTGACGCTGGCGCGCTACGCTGAATTGACGCCCGAGGAAATCGCCCGCAACGTGCACGCTCACCCTACGCTCAGCGAAGCGATCAAGGAAGCGGCGCACGGCCTCGAAGGGCACATGATCAATTTCTAGTGCTGAGTGCTGAGTCAAAAGCAGTTGAAAGTTCAAAGTTGAAGGTTGAAAGTGGGGCGTTCCAGAGATGGAGCGTCCCACTTTTTGCATAGTGCCGGGGTTAGTCCCCGTGATTGTGTGGTCTTGCGCCGGTTTTCGCCTGAGGCTGAAGCCATCAGTCTATAGCTGCGCCCGCTGAAGCGGGCTTCAAAAACCTCATTCACGGGGCGAAGCCTTAGTCAAATGGCTTCAGCGTGCGGCGGCGCAGAGATGCTTTTGCTCAATTCGCATCCCTCCATTTGCGCCCTCATCGCCTGAAACGCTATGCTGAGGGCATGAACATCAAGCAAACCAAACAATCTGTGACCGAAGCAACTGACGAACACGCCTATGTTACGCGGATGCAGGGGCTGATCGACGGCTGGGAACCCGCCAGCGACCGCCGCGCCATCTTCCTCACCTGCTACCTGATGATGACGCGCAACATGGTCAGCCACGTCGATGCCGGCGGCTTTGGCGATGCCCCGTGGATGAGCGCGCTACTCTACCGCTTCATCGAGTACTACTTCAATGCGGTCGACGCTTATGCCACCGATCCCGGTTCCGCGCCGGTGGTCTGGCAGCGATCTTTTGACAGCGCAGCCGACCCCGATTTGCATGTGCTGCAAAACCTGATGCTCGGCGTCAACGCGCACATTAGCTACGACCTCGTGTTCGCGCTGGTCGACGTGATGCGCGCGGACTGGCCCAGGGTGGATGAGCCGTGCCGCCAGTGCCGCTATGACGACTACGGCATCGTCAACCACGTCATCTGTCAGACATTGGACGCGGTGCAGGACGACGTCGTTGAGCGTTACAGCCCGGGCATGGACTGGGTGGATCGTGGATTCGGCCGCTTCGACGAATGGGCGACCGAACGCATGATCGTGCGCTGGCGTGAGGACTCATGGCGTTCGGCACTGGCGCTGCTCACCGCGCCCGACAGCGAGCGACCCGCCCTGCGCGCTGAGGTCGAGGCCCGCGCCGTGCGCCGCGCCGACGCCATTCGCGGTGAAAAAGGGCATCCTCGGCATCTTTGCGCTGCTGTAGAGTTGAATGTTCAAATGAAGGTTGAAATAGAGCGGTCTGATTGGCCGCGCACCTTTCGGCTTTTGACGCCTGAGGCTGAAGCCGTCAGGCTAAAGCTGCGCCTCGTGAACGAGGCTTTTGAAGCCGGCTTCAAAGTCTAGATTTCGTAATACAAGCGTTCAACGCACTTCGCTTTCAACTTTCAACTTCCTTCTTGACTCTCACGTTCCGTCATCCTTTACGATGGGATGGAATGAGGAGTTGAACACCGTGTACACAGTCAGCCAGCTTTCGAACCTCACCCGCATCACCGTGCGCACGCTGCACTACTACGACGAAATCGGATTACTTGCGCCGACCGTCGTGGGCGACAACGGCTATCGTTATTACGGCGACGAGGCGCTCCTGCGCTTGCAGCAAATCCTGTTCTTCCGCGAGATGAATTTGGGTCTGCTGCAAATCAAGAACATCCTCGACGAGCCGGATTTCGACCAGGCCAGCGCACTCAAGGCGCACCGGGGCACACTGGAGGCGAAGATTGCGCGGTTGCACACACTCATTCACACCATCGACCGCACGCTCAAACATCTGAAGGAAGGAACCATCATGAGCGATGACGACATTTTCGCGGGATTCAGCGAGGAACAGCAGAAGGAGTACGAGGAAGAAGCGTCTCAGTTGTATGACGAGACGATGGTCCGCGACTTCGAACCGGCGCTGGCGCAACTACAGCAAGGACCAGCAAAAGGCGATTATGGCAGAGGGCAGTGCCGTCTACCTTGAGATGATACCGCTGATCGGCAGCGATCCGGCCAGCCCGGAAGTACAGGTACTGGTGGCCCGCTGGCACCAGAATCTGCGCCACTTCTACGAGCCAACGCCCGAAATCCTGCGCGGGCTGGGCCAGCACTACAATCAGGATGCGCGCTTCACGGCCACCTTCGACAAGTTCGACCCCGGCCTCGCGCCGTTCTTCGAGCAGGCCATCAACGTGTACGTGGACGCGCTGGAACGCAGTGAGTAAGAGATAAGGGATTCACCGCCAAGGCGCGGAGAAAAAAGAGAGGACGCCAAGAAGGTTTCGTTCAACAACCTCTTGGCGTTCTTTACCTGATCTTGGCCTCCTGGCGGTGAATCGGTTCGTTCTGTGGAGTAGCATCACGTGGCTGGACAGAGTGTAAATCCTGCATCTGCGTTGGCTTCCAGCGTAAACTGGCGCTCGCCCTGGCGGAAAGTCACGCGCAGCGGCTGCGGGTTGGCTGGCACTATGCGGTCGGGGTACCACGTTCGCCCCGCGCGCACGACGATCAGCAGGCCGTTGGCGTCTCCCATCGGCGTGAAGTCGGGGTCTGGCTCGCAGCGATACAGCGGCACACCCAGCGCCTGAAGCCGATTGACCGCCTCCAGCACATCGTCCACTACCAGCCCAATTTCGCTGACGCAGGTGAGACTATGTGCGCTGAACGGGCCAGAAGCCGGAACGGGCGGATCATGGCGCGCAATCAGCTCGCCAATATGACCGGCGGGATCGTAGAAATAGAGCCATATCTGCGTTCCAGCTTGACGAGTGAAAAACGCGCTCACTCTGCCCACCGGCAATCAACGGCACGCGCGCCTCCAGCCATGCATTGGCGTCTGCCCACTGCGCCGAGGGTACATTGAACGCGAAGTGAAACGGGAACGCAGGCTGTTCGGCGGGCACAAAACGGAGCGTGCTTGCACCCACCGTCACGACCAGCGCCGCGCCGTCCTGCGCCGTTGGCAGGCCCAGCACACCACCGTAGAAGTCGGCTAGCTGGTCAAGCCTGCTACTCGGCAGTTCGAGTGCTTCGATTTGCATGGCTGTTTACCTTTGCCAGACTGAGAAGACAGCCAGGGCTTGTTTGCAAAGTCCAAAATCCTCACCCCCGAACCCCCTCTCCACTGCGTGGCGAGGGGGAGTTAAGCGAAGTTGCAACTGGATGAGCATGCGCCCAAACCGAATCATCACGGAGGTACTGGGAATAGAGCTAATACTCACACAGCAGAAGCAAGCGCGGCTCGGGCGAGGACGGAATCACATCGATGCGCGTGAACCGAGCACGAAGAGCCTGCATGAAATTGTCGAGCGAGTACCAGTCGTATTGGTCGCTCATCCATTGCGAGACATACTGATCGGTTGGCGGAATGAACTCAATCAGCGCCCGGCGGCGCGTGTAGAAGCATATTCCGTCCACAATTTGCTCAAAGCTCAAGTGCTGTTTGAACACGAGATGATGGGTGAGCGCCAGCACCAGCACCATGTCGGCGGCCAGGCGCTTGTCCGCGCCAGCAAAGCCTGCCAGGCCGATGCCGAATGGCGGGGCTGGATATCTGAAGTCCACCAGCAGCGGCAGCACATTGGCTTCCGAGAGCCGCACATCACGGTACAACTGCGTGATACTGGGCTCATCCACATCGACGGCGGCGACCGTGCATCCAAGGCTGGCGGCGAGCTGCGCATACCACCCGCGATTGCTCCCCAGATCGAGCACTGTCGCGGGCTTGTGATCTTTCAAAACCTGATACGTGGCTGTCTGCTTGGCCATCCACTCCGGCGAAGGCGTGAAACTGAGGAACTTTTCGTCGGGGCAGTAGGTCGACCAGTCGGTCACGGACGACGGGAAGGTCAAACCTGCAATCGATTCACGCATCTGGGTCAGGCGTTCCAGCCGGCTGCTTCCCTGTGGTGCGAGTTGGTGCTGTACCTGTTGGACGCTCTTCTTGAGCTGACGTCGAAGCGGCGCCGGCGTGACCGACTTCGTGAGCCGCTTGATCGTTTGCCGAGAGTCCGTTACGCGATGCGAAGAAGACTGGGCGTATTCGTCCAGCGCCCCCATATCGCTGCTGGTTACGCCCTGCGTGTAATCCCTCAGCAGCCAGTGGGCCGTATGGTATTGGCCCCGGCTCATCAGCAGAAGCGGATTGAGAAAGAAGCGGCGGAACTCATCCTCTGCCTGCCAGGATGTGCTTCGCGCACGCGGTACGATGGCGCAGAAGCCGATGAACACCGGATGCGGGCCATCGAAGCGGACGTTGTATGCATGCCCATCGTGAAGCATCAGATTGTGGGCATCCAGTTCGATTTCCAGATCGAGCAGCTTGAGCGCGGCATCCTGCAGCATGAGGCAGTTCCACTCGAACGGATATGAGGGAAACGACACTCGCTTGTGCTTCAACACCAGCCCGTAACCATCCAGAGTATGGTCCGTGAGCTGTGTATCGATCAGCAATCCCCTGCTGACAAGACTGGCGATCACGCCTTGATCGAACAATCCCTGGGTAAACGCGGTTCTTTGCTGCACGACCGCGCAGTAGGGGACGTCGTTCCACGAGAAAAGCCGGTAGTCACGATCCACTGAGGGCGACAGCGTGATCTCTTCAACTGGAATCTGCATTGTTGATGTGACCTCTGCGTGCTTTGTGTGGATTTCTAGCGACGCCGCTGCTGACGGGCCGCCTCAAACAGGATGACGCCACAGGCCACCGCCGCATTGAGCGATTCGGTGCGCGCCGCCATCGGAATCGTGATGCGGCTTGTTGCCAACTGCGCCGCCTGTTCACTTGCGCCATGGGCCTCACTACCGATGATGAGCGCCCACGGCCGCGCCCAGTCAGCCTGATCATAGGCCGGGCCGCCGGTCATATCGGCCAGGCGCACGTCCAGATCGGCCACTACTTGCTCAATCTGCGGCCAGCTTGCGTCCAGCACCGGAATGCGGAAATGCGCGCCCATGCCCGCCCGCAGTGCCTTGGGATTGTACGCATCCGTCGAGCCGGGCGCGAGCAGCACGATGTCAATGCCAGCGGCGGCAGCGGTGCGCAGGATCGTACCCATGTTGCCCGGGTCGGCCAGCCCATCGAGGATCAGCACCCGTGTTAGCACTTTCGGCGCAGACGGCGGGAAGATCGGGAAGACGCCCACCGCCCCCTGCGGCGTTTCCGTCACGCTCACATGGCGCATGACTTCCGGCGTCACCGGAATACACAGCTTGTCCGACACGCCAATATCCGCCGGCGTGACCGACTCAGGATCGTGCAGGATGTAGTCGGGCCTCTGCCCTGCCGCCAGCGCGTCCCTAATCAGGCGCACGCCTTCCAGCGCCATACGGCTTTCGCTACGCCGCGCCTTGGCCTGCGTTTGCAGCGCATGCGCCAGCTTGACTTTCTCGTTGGTGAGGGAGGTGATCATGGGGCCTCCAAAAGAAGTTGAAAGTTCAAAGTTGAAGGTTGAAAGAAGGACGGAAGATTGCAAGCGTACGGCCGTGAAGCCCGCACATGCAGTTTGAGTATTTAATCTGGTGAACCTGGGCGCAGCACGCTGCACCCCTACAAGTATTTGTTTTGTAGAGGCAAGGCATGCCTTGCCCCTACCCGGCGCCGTTTACCATCCGAATTAGGGAAATTGCATCAGCGGACACAGCTTTAGCCTCGGGCGGCTGCAACGCAAAGCTGCACCCCTACAGGTATTTGTTTTGTAGAGGCAAGGCATGCCTTGCCCCTACCCGGCGCCGTTTACCATCCGAATTAGGGAAATTGCATCAGCGGACACGGCTTCAGCCTCGGGCGGCTGCAACGCAAAGTCAATTCAATGACCTACCTCTCTACTTTCAACTTTAATCTTTCAACTCCAAAAGCAACAGGGGGCGCACAATGCTGTGCACCCCCTGCGAGACGTCGGGTGAAACGGCTGCTTACGACTGCTGCTGGTGCTGCTGGCTGAGCGCGGCCAGCTTGGTGAACGTTTCGGCATCGCGCACAGCGATGTCGGCCATCACCTTGCGGTCCAGCTCCACACCGGCCTGCTTCAGACCGTAAATGAAACGGCTGTAGCTGAGGCCATTGATACGTGCAGCAGCGTTGATGCGCACAATCCACAGACGGCGCAGGTCGCGCTTCCGCGCGCGGCGGTCGCGGTAGGCATACCACAGGCTCTTGAGCATCGCTTCGTTCGAGCGACGGAACAAACGCCCACGGGTGCCCCACTGGCCAGCGGTCAGTTTGAGGACTTTCTTGTGGCGGCGGCGGCGGGTATAGCCGGTCTTGACGCGACTCATAATTCAACTGCTCCTGCAGAAAAGGCCGGCGCAACAGCGCAAACACGGCCCACTTGGGCGAATGAAAGGCCTGCTAGTTTACGCGGGCGGGTTCTGCTTGTACAGACCGAGATAAGGGGCCAGGCGCGCCACACGGCGGCGCGTGCCCACGTGCGTGACCACCAGCACCTTGTCGAGGCCCTGCTTCACGCGCGTCGTGCGGCGGCGGCGGAAGTGCGTTTTGCCCTGGCGGGTGCGCACGATCTTGCCACTGCCGGTTTGACGGAAGCGCTTGGCCGTGCCTTTATGCGTCTTCAGCTTGTATTTCTTACCCACGATCACACTCCTGATTTCCCGGTGCGCTCGCCGCGCTTGGTTTAGGCTTTCTTCTTTGCATCGGCCAGAGGAGCCAGCACCATCAACATGGTGTTGCCTTCCATGGCCGGGAACTGCTCAACGACGGCAATATCACGCAGTTCTTCGGCAATGCGCGCCAACCGGTCGCGGCCAATGTCTGCGTGCGTAATTTCACGTCCACGAAAACGAATGCGTACGCGCACTTTCATGCCATCGCCAATCCAGCGACGGGCATCGCGCACTTTAAATGATAAGTGATGATCGGCGGTCTTGGGATGAATAATGATCTCTTTGACCTCGATCGTTTTCTGCTGCTTGCGCGCCTTGCGCTCCTTGCGCTGCTGCTCGTACATGAACTTGCCATAGTCCATGATACGGCACACGGGCGGGTCGGCGTTGGGGCTGACCTCCACCAGATCGAGGCCCTTGTCCTCGGCCATTTGCAGGGCTTCGGCAAGCGTAACCACCATGTTCTCTTTGGAGTCGGTGACCACACGAACCTGGCGTGCGCGAATTTGTTGATTGATGCGTGTTGCTTCTGGAGCGCTGATAGCGGTACCTCACTATTTCTCGCGGCGAACAGAAATGCAGATGCAGACGAAAGGGCTCTCGCTGAAGGATGACGCCTGGCATTCACCTGTCAGAACAAGCCGGAGAGCATGCGCGAAAGGCAGCAAAAACCCGCCTGAACCCTGAGGGAAGGAGTATATCATACGGTCAAATCACCGCGCAAGGCAGGGGAATCGGCGCTGTTGAGACGAGCAAAAAGATCGATCGCAGAGAACCAGAAGTAGAAAGTACAAAGTAGAAAGAGAAATGCCGACGACCATCTGTTTCGGCTGGAGGCGTGTTGGCGCTCCACTTTCTTCTGTTGACTTTTTACTTTGTACTGCTTCTGCGCCCCTGCGACGAGTTGTTAGGCTGTTGCGCGTTGAGGCACGGGGGTGCCCATCTCGATGCCGAACTGGGGGTGCGTGGTGGCGAACTGGCGCACATCGCGCAGCGCCTGCTCGAAATTCGCCATCAGTTCCTCGTCAGTGCCCTTGAAGCGTCGCAGCGTTTGTACCGCGCACGGAATGCAGCCGCGCATGGCGCGGAAGCTGTCCGTTTCGCACGAGACACAGCCATTCATGCGCATCATCATATACATAAAGGCCAGCGTTTCGTCATGAAGCTGCTCGTGCTGGATTACCCGCTCGACCAGCGCCTCGAACTGCGGCCCGCGCAGCCCACGCAGCGACGGAATAGCATGGTGCGGAAACATCAACTCATTGTCGGTATACACACGCACTCTCCCTCAACAAGAATCTTCGTAAGCGACAGCGTGCCACATTTACATTATAGGAACGTAAAGTAATATCGTCACTACGTTGAAGGCGGGTTTTACGAGACTTTTACAGGCTGGCGCGGCTGGCGGTACAATTCCGCCCATGAAGACACGCCTGCTTCCCGCGCTTTTGATCGGCGCTGCGCTGCTGCTAGCCGCCTGCAGCGGCGGCGCGGTGGTGTTTGCGCCTACGCCGCTGCCGCCAGACGAATCGCCGCTGGCGTATGCACACCCGGGCGGCGTGTTCAACCTCGATGCGCCGCGCCGCTGGAGCCTGCACGAACAGTACACCAACCAATTGGCGACGGTCGCGTTCACCCCGCCCGGAGGCGACGAACCGCTGCTGATGGTAAGCGCCGTCAATCTGGGCGCTGCCGCCGAACGCATGGCCTTCTCGGACCTGATCAACCTGGTTCAAACACAGGTGCGGCCCGATCTGGAGCGGTACACCGAAACGGAACGCGTGCCAATGAGCGACGGCAGTTGGCGCATTTCCGGCTATCGCACGATGCCCGGTGGCCGCCAACAACCAGTCAACACATTCATTGAGCGCGACGGGCCACTGGTTGCTGTGACCGATGTTGTCCTGTCCAACAACCCAACCACGGCTGCCGCGCTGGAAGCGGCCGCCAACAGCCTGCGCCTGACGCCGCCCGGTTCGCTCGAAGCGGCCGATCTCACGGCCTTCACGTTCGCGCGGCCGGCCGATCTCAGTGTCGTGCATACGGCCACCTGGACGACGCCCGACGGCGTCTTCTACGTCACGGGCGAAATCGCCAACTCCGGCCTGGTTGCGCTTGCCAGCGTGCCGGTGGAAGTCATCCTGCAAACTGCGGACGGCGTGCCGCTGACCGGAGCCGTCGATAAGGCAATGGGACACGCCATCCTGCCGGGGGGCTATGCGCCCTTTAGTTTGCGTTTCGGCGGCGGCCAGCCCGACTTGGCGCGGGGCTTCAGCATTCGTGCTGGCGGCGCTGACTGGACACCCGAGGCCAATGCCGACGTAGTCGGCGCGGAGTCGCTGGCCTGGACGGACAGCGCCACTTTTGAGGCGGACAATCTGCTGACGGTGGCAGGGGAAGTGACCAACACGGGCGCGGACTATGTGCGCGAGCTGCGCGCCGTCGTGACCGTCTTTGATGCGGCGCAGAACGTCGTTGGCGCGGCCTACGCCGACTTGCAGCCGCCCACGCTCGGCCCGGGCGAAAGCGCGCCGTATCGCTTCGTCTTCACCGAACTGGGAGGCGCGGCGGTCAATTACATCGTCAGTGTGCAGGGATTGCGTTAGAAACGAACTAAGGATTCACCGTCAAGACACCAAGAATACAAAGAAGAACGCCAAGGGGAAACTCCTCCTGGCGTTCTCGTTTTTCTCTCAGCGTCCCTGAGATCGATCAGTTGTGGTTACAAGCGCCGTTCCACCTGCCCGGACTCGACATCCACCGCCCAGATGCCCACATCACCGGGTTCAAGCTGGAAGCCGAAGCCCACCTGAACCAGAAACACCGTGTCGCTCTCCCATCCGATGAAATTCCGGTAGACTCTCAGGCAGCGGATCGCCGGTCAGTTCGACTGTATACGGATCATCACCATTCACGGGGATAATCTGCAGCGCTGTGCTGGAGTTGTAGCCGGTGCTGACCACGGCGCTTTGGTCGGGCAGCCACTGTAGTTGATCGACCACGCTATCGGCTTCCTCGACCACCTCACCCGTTTCGAGATCGAAGAAGCGGGTAACGCCCCCGATCACATTCGAAAGATCGAGGAATTTCACCGGTGTCGTCCCGCTCATGCCATCGATCAGCACGTATTCCGCGGCGGTGACGGCCAGCATCGTCCGATCCGGTGACACCCCATAATCACGGACCTGCCATTCCAGGGGCGGATCGTAGACGGCGTGCAGCCCACCCTCCTGCGTATCTACCTGCATGAACGCGTAGTCAATGGCCGTGCCCATCTGATCCGCCAACCGATCCTGTTCCAGATAGACGACCGATTGGCTGTCGGCCAACCATTCCACCCAGTTGCGCGTGCCGCCGGATTGCGTGAGCGTGTAGTAGGAACTGCCATCCGCCGGAATGACGCCGATTTGAGCGCCGGTAGCGACCGCAATCTGCTGCCCATCCGGGGACCATGAGGCCCAGTTGACGTTGATGCCGTTGGTCAGGCGCAGGCGCTCGCTGCCATCCAACTGCAAGCGGTACAGGGCGTTGGGAGAACTGCTTCCGTCCGGCAGAACATCGGCATAGATCACAGCCGTTCCGTCCGGCGACGGAATAAAGACATTGTCGAACTGCGTGACGGAGAATGTCGTCCAGGCCGGCACGTTGATGCGGTCAAGCACGCAGGCGCTGCCGCCATCGTGGTCACTGGTGACGATATAGTCGCCTACACGGTAAACCAGCCGGTTCTCGGTCTCGGGGCAGACGGCGAGCAGCGTGCGTTCGTACACCCCCTCGTTATCCAGCCCTTCAATCACCCAGCCAGTCGTTCCGCGCGCGGTTTCGACCTGCCACCAGACGAGTCCATCCGCCTCTTCCGGGCCACCTACAATGGTCAGCATATCGCCTTCTACCGCCTGCACCAACGGAGCGCCCGATCGGCCGGGGGTTTGGCGAATGGTGAGCGTGACGGAATCCGAATTGGGATCGTCATTGATGACCCGCGCCTGTGTGCCAGTGTCCAGCACATTGATAGGGGTGAGTGGAGCCGGAGGTTCAAAGCGGCTGGCAGGCTCGACCACGGGGACGGCGCCAGGCTCGACTGTTGGCGCTGGAGTCGCCTCGACATCGGCTGCGACCGGCTCGACCCAGTAATCGCTGCCGCTGCCTTCCACCGTCCAGCCCACCAGATCGCCATACTGGATTTGCCACCAGTTGAGGCCATCGGCGCAGGTGGGGCCCGCCAGCACATCGAACGTCTCGCCGCCCGGAATCGTGCCGGTCAGCTCCGCCCCACGAGTGGCGTCACTGCGCACATTATTGGGATCGCCCGGCAGGACGCGCGCCGTACTGCCCACAGTCAACCGGGGCACTGGCACACCCGGGCAATTCGGATCCTCCTGGGCGGAAATCGGAACCGCAAGCCACAGCAAAGCCAGAATCAGTAACAACCCACCTGCGCGCAAGCCAGATCGCCACATATTCCGATGCCCACCTTCTAGAGACTGGAAAAGGCCGGATAAATTCAATCCACTGCAGGTGGCGAAGCAAGCTGCAATCCGCCTCCTGAATTCTATACGCGAATCGAAACGGGAGCCGGCTTTTGTGCCGACCCCCAGATATTACGGGAGCCGGCTTTTGTGCCGACCCCCAGATATTGCGGATTAAGCGTGACGCCTCTACTCCACCTCTTCGCCCACGGCCACGCTGAAGGTCAACGCGTCTTCGCCGTCGACCTCGCCTACATCGACTGTGACGTGGTCGCCCTCACGGATGTTGCCTTCGAGGATTTGCGTCGCCAGCGGGTCTTGCAGGTCGCGCTGGATCACGCGCTTGAGCGGCCGCGCCCCGAACACAGGGTCATAGCCGCGCTCGGCCAGCGCTTCACTGGCCGCTTCGGTGAGTCCGACCGTGATGCGGCGGTCATGCAGCAGGCGCTGCAGGCGTTCGAGTTGAATATCGACGATGCGCGTCAGGTCTTCACGGCTCAACTGCTGGAAGACGATAATGTCATCGAGGCGGTTGAGGAACTCGGGCCGGAACACGCGGTCGAGCGCCGTGTTGAGCGTACTGCGCAGCGTCTTGCGGTCGGTATCGCCAGCCATCGTCTTGATGATGTCGCTGCCGACGTTGCTGGTCATGATCAGGATGGTATTCTTGAAATCGACCGTGCGGCCCTGCCCGTCGGTAAGGCGTCCGTCATCGAATACCTGGAGGAAGACGTTGAAGACCTCGGGGTGCGCTTTCTCGACCTCATCGAGCAGGATGACCGCATACGGACGGCGGCGCACGGCTTCCGTGAGTTGGCCGCCTTCTTCGTAGCCGACGTAGCCGGGCGGCGCGCCGATGAGCCGGGCAACGGCGTGGCGTTCGCCGTACTCGCTCATGTCGATGCGCACCATCGCGTTTTCGTCGTCAAACAGGTATTCGGCCAGCGAACGGGCCAGTTCGGTCTTGCCGACGCCAGTGGGGCCGAGGAACAGGAACACGCCGATCGGCCGGTTCGGGTCCTGCAGGCCGGCGCGACTGCGGCGAACGGCGTTCGAGACCGCGTGTACGGCGTCGTCCTGCCCAATGACGCGCAGGTGCAGCCGGTCTTCCATCTTGAGCAGCTTCTCGATTTCGCCTTCGAGCAGGCGTGAAACCGGAATGCCCGTCCAACGGGAAATGACCTCGGCGATGGTGTCGGCATCCACCTCTTCGCGCAGCATCAGTTCGCCTTGCTGGCGCATCTCTTTCAGCGTGGCCTCGGCCTGCTTCAACTGCGTTTCCAATTCGGGCAGCGTGCCATAGCGCAGACGCGCGGCGGCTTCGAGGTCGGCGCGGCGCTCGGCCTGCTCCAACTCGATCTTGGCTTCATCGATCCGGGTCTTGGCCTGGCGGATCGCCTCAATCGCGTCTTTCTCGCGCTGCCAACGGGCCGTGAGGGCGTTCGCGTCTTCGCGCAGGTTGGCGATCTCGTCGTCGAGTTCGTCGAGGCGGCGCTGAGAGGCTTCGTCGCGCTCTTTTTTCAGCGCCTCGCGCTCGATCTCAAGCTGCATGATCTGACGGTCGGCAGTATCGAGCACGCTCGGCTTGCTGTCGATCTCCATCTTCAGGCGCGCGGCGGCCTCGTCGATCAGGTCGATGGCCTTGTCGGGAAGCTGGCGGTCGGGGATATAGCGCGCGCTGAGAGTGGCGGCGGCAATCACGGCGCTGTCCTGAATTCGCACGCCGTGATGCACCTCGTAGCGTTCCTTCAGGCCGCGCAGAATCGAGATCGTGTCCTCGATGCTCGGCTCGCCCACGAATACCGGCTGGAAACGGCGTTCGAGCGCGGCATCCTTCTCGATGTATTTGCGATATTCGTTAAGCGTGGTCGCGCCGATGGCGCGCAGTTCGCCGCGCGCCAGCATCGGCTTGAGCATGTTGCTGGCGTCAATCGCGCCTTCGGCCGCGCCCGCGCCGACGATGGTGTGCAGTTCATCGAGGAACACGACAATCCGGCCGTCGCTGTCGGCCACTTCCTTGAGCACGGCTTTGAGGCGCTCTTCGAATTCGCCGCGAAACTTCGCGCCGGCCAGCAGGCTGCCCATATCGAGCGAAATAATCGTCTTGTCGCGCAGGCTTTCGGGCACGTCTCCATTGATGATGCGCTGGGCCAGACCCTCGACGATAGCGGTCTTGCCGACGCCGGCCTCGCCGATGAGGACTGGATTGTTCTTGGTGCGGCGGCTGAGCACCTGCACCACGCGGCGGATTTCCTCGTCGCGGCCGATGACCGGATCGAGTTCGCCCCGGCGGGCAATCGCCGTCAGGTCACGGCCATATTTTTCGAGACTCTTGAACGTGCTTTCTGGCTCCTGCGAAGTAATGCGCTGCCCGCCGCGAATGGCAGCCAGCGCCTTCAGAATCGCGTCTTTGGTCACGCTGTAGCGTTCGAGCACACCGCGCACGCTCGGCTCTTCGGCCGCAGCGAGGAAGATATGCTCGGTGCTGGTGTAGTCATCCTTCATGCCCGCTGCGGTTTTTTCGGCCTGGGTGAGCATGGCCATCGTGGCGCGGCTAAGGCTGGGGGCGGCGTTACTGCCAAACGTGCGCGGGCGGTTCTGGATCATGCCATTCAATTCGGTGATCAGCGCCTGCGGACGGGCGCCGATCTTGGCGATGATTTCGGGAACGACGCCGTCCTTCTGGTTGACGAGCGCCGTCGAGTAGATGCACCGGCTCCAACTGCGAGTGGCCGTATTCGGTGGCAATCCCCTGTGCGGCCAGCAGGGCTTCCTGGGCTTTGTTGGTGTATTGGTCAAGATTCATGGCAGGGACTCAATCCCTTCATTAGGAGATAGCACCATCGTAGGGCACACACGTAAGAATCGCAAAAGCGAAGCGTTGGAGGGGTGCTGGAGAGGCGAGGATGAACTGACCGGCATTGACATCGTCCCTGCCAGATCGTAGGATTCAGGCATCAACTGCATAGGCAGCAGGCGGCCGGGTCGCGGCCAGTCTGCTCAGTCTGGGCCCTGCGCGGCGGGAACGTCCGAACCGTGTCAGGACCGGAAGGTAGCAGCACTAAGGAATGTATTCCGGGTGCCGCAGGTCTCCCAGGCTGAGCAGAGTGGGCACGGCCCGGTTTGTTTTTCGGGCAGCGGGAGCGTTCACGCTCTGCCGGCGGTTCGCGTCCATCGCCTGAGGCTGAAGCCGTCAGGCTGGAGCTGCGCCCCGTGAACGGGGCTTCAAGAGCCAACTGAACGGTTTAACCTCGCCCCAAACATCACCGTCAACTTTGTACTTTCAACTTCTTTTTTGCTCTACTTCACGTAGCCTTCAATCACGCGCACCAGTTCCTGCGCGCGGTGGCGGAAGGTGTGTTCGGCAAGTGCGCGGCGGCGGGCAGCTTCGCCAATGGCGCGGCGTTCGGTGTCGTGCGCCAGCAGCCAGCGCATACGCTCGGCGGCTTCGTCGGCCGACGCGACCACGACCACCTCTTTGCCCGGCTCAAACCACTCTTCAATGCCCAGATATGGGCTGGCAACGATCGTTGCGCCTAACGCCGCCAACTCGAATGGCCGCGATGTGGATGAGGCGTAGACGCTGGCGTGGGCCATGCGCGTGATGGCGAGATTGAGCTTGCTACGGCAGGCGTACTCGCGCAGTTTCGAGAACGAGAGATACGGCAGCGCCTGCGCACGGCCCAGGTCGCCCAGATTGGTACCGCGCACGGCGAAGCGCGCCTCGGGCAGCGTTCGTGACGCATCGCGCAGCATGGCGTCGATCCATTCGCCGCGGTACTCGCGGCCATGCCCGTAAAAGAACACGTCGAGGTCTTGCGCCGGCACATCGACCGGGCTGAACACGTCGGGATCGGCCCCGTAGTAGAGCGTATGCACCGCCTTCGCGCCCAGCGCCGCAATCAGTTCACTGCCGCCTTTGCTGTTGCTGAAGAAAGCGGTGTATTCAGCGGGGTCGGCCCCCTGATAGATGCGGAAACCCGTGCTGAAGCCGCGCAGGTTGGGCAGGCTGGCCGGCACGTCGCCGTCATAGTAGAACACGGGCTTGCCGTGTTTGCGCTGCAGTTCCGCCGGAATACCGGTGAAGTGATTGAGCGGCACGGTGAGCAGCAGCACGGCGTCAATGTCCGGCTCATTGGTGAGGATGCGGTCGAGGTGGCGGCCCCACAGCGGCGCGACCAGCAAACGCGCGGCCGTGCGCGTGGCGCGTTCGGTGCGGCTTTCGGCCTGCTCATCGTCTTCGGGCACTGTGGACGGGGCGGGCGCTATAGTGGCTTCTTCGCCCTTGCCGATCATCCCGCGGGCAGCATCGCGCGTGCGCATGAAGGTATCGCCTTGCAGCTTGGCCGGATTGGCCTCGGCGCGCCACCACAACGACTCGATCGCCGGGCCTTGATAGGGCGCGGCGATCACCTCGACCCCAATCTCGTACAGGCCCTTCATCAACTGCCACCACGCGGGGGTGGCGCTGAAAGGCCGGGTGAGATCGAGCGATGACACGACAATCAGCAGTTTCATGGATGTGAACCATCCGGACAGGCAGGCAATGTGCAGCGGATCATGGTACTGTATCGGCGGAGAATACCTGATTTGAGGCGCAGACCCCACCCGGGAGGCAGGGATGCACCACCTCCGCATTCGCGCCGCAGGCCCGGCGGATGCCTCGGCTATTGCTCGCGTGCAGGTTGCGACGTGGCAATCGACCTACGCCAACCAGATCCCCGACTCATCGCTGGCCTTTTTCAGCGACATCGAACGACGCGAGCGCCAATGGCACGATTCACTGATGCAGGCTGCCAGCGATCCGGCCAGCATGAGGCGCACCTTCGTCGGTGAAACCAGCGACGGAATCCTCGGCTTTGCCATCGCCGGCCCCACGCGCTTCAAGGAAGGCGACCCGGCCCAGGCGCTGTTGTATCAGGGCGAGGTCTATGCGATCTACGTGCTGGCTGATGCGCAGGGGCGGGGACTCGGCGCGCAGTTGATGACCGCCTCGGCAGACTATTTGCGCAAGCGCGAACTGCACGGGCTGCTGGTGTGGGCGCTGGAGACGAACATCCGCGCGCGCGGCTTCTACGAGCGGCTGGGCGGCCAGCCCGTCACGTACCGCAAGCTCGATCTGGCCGGCGCGCTGGTCAACGAAGTGGGCTACGGCTGGACACAGTACAACGGGAAACGCAAGCCTGGCGCATAGAAAGCCAGTCCATGATTTGCGCTATGCGCGGCTGCCGCCGGGACTGACGTGGACGCGCGGTTCACTCTTGGAATCGCCCGGGCCCGCGTTTATAATGCGCCCGCTTTGTACGCGATAAATCGATCACGCCGGCGGTGCGCGGGCGCGACGCTGCTGCGTCTCGGCGGAATCGTTCCGCCAGCGGCTGCGCTGAAGAGAGGGTGATGTCATGAAGGTTGTTCTGTTAGCCGATGTGTATAAACACGGCGTCGCCGGTGAAGTGGTTGATGTGGCCGATGGTTTCGCCCGCAACTGGCTGCTGCCCAAGAAGTTGGCGGTCAAGGCAAGCGCAAGCGAACTCAAGAAGCTGGAAGCCCTGCGCGCCTCCTCTGCTACCCGCAAGGCCGCGCTCGAAGGCCGCCTGAACGAACTGGCGCTTCAGATTGACGGCGTGGAACTGCTGTTTGGCCGCCGCGCTTCGCCCACGGGCAAGCTGTTCGGCTCGGTGACGACCAGCGAGATTGCCGAGGCCCTGCAGGAAAAGACGGGCATCGACATCAATCGCCGCCGCATCAGCCAAACGACGCTGCGCGAAATCGGCACCCACGACGTGCCCGTGCGCATCGGCAGTGAGGCGGTGCCCATGATCAAGGTCGTCATCGTGCGTGAAGACGAGTACGCCCGCATCAAGGCCGGCCTCAGCGCGCCCGAAGAAGTTGAGTTCATGCACGAAACCGATGTCGACGAGGTTGTCTCGGCCGACGGCACAGTCGAAGCCATTGCCACCCGGGAAGTCACGGCTGAAGAAGTCGTGGAAGCCGATGGCACTGTGATCATGGCCGTCAAGGAAGTCGACACCGAGGAAGCCATGGCCGATGACGGCACGATTATGATGGCTGTCAAGGAAGTCGATCAGGAAGAAGTGGACGCTGCCGATGGCACGGTGATCATGGCCGCTCACGAGATCGACGCCGAAGAAGTCGTGGCCCCCGATGGCACGGTTGAGGCTTTTGAAGTCGACGAGAAGAACATCGAAGTGGACTCGGTACCGCGTACCGGCGTCGACGGCGCTCCTGCCGAGTAAATCCGGCAGCCGCCAGACGGCGGGCCGGCCTGTTTAATTGAACGAGGGTGGCTCTCCGCTCCACAGCGTAAGCCGCCCTTTTTGTTTGTAGGCTGAGCAGGGTTGAATTGATGGGGTCGAACGACGCGCAGGCGCTGGGGCTGTACCTGCGGCAAACCCGCGAGGCGCAGGAACTGACGCTGGAAGAAGCCGAGCGCAGCCTGCATATACGCCTGCGTATTCTCGAATCGTTCGAGTTGGGCGAATTCACCAGCCCCGAGCTGTCCCCGATTCAGGTTCGCGGCTTCATCCGCAACTACGCCCAGTACCTCAGCCTCGACCCGGACGACGTGATCGAGCGCTTCGACGCGGCCAGCAGCGAAACCGAACGGCGCGGCTCGGCCCTGCGCGGACGTTCATCCACGCCGGGCAAGCGGGATACTGCGCCCTTAAAACCCGTCTCAGCTCCTACTCCTGAACCCACGCCGCGCACCACAGCCACGAACGGCAGCACGGCCAAGAAATCGACCGTAGCGCCGGAACGCGCGGGCGTTGGCCTGCTCGGTTGGCTTCTGCGCCTGATGGTGGCAGCGGCCGCGCTGGCGATCATTGCTTTCGTCGTATTTCAACTGGTGGGCACGCCTGCCAGCACCAGCGAATCGGAGCCAACCCGGGTAGCCCGTGATATTCTTGGCCTGCTGCCGCCCACGCAAACATTCACGCCGCCGCCCACTGCCACGCTGCTGGCTGTTTCAACACAGGCACCCATTTCCAGCTACAGCGGGCGCGGTCTGCTGGCCGAAATCACGATGGCGCAGCGCGCGTGGCTGCGCATCAGCGCCGACGGCCTGGAGCAGTACACCGGCATCGCGCGCCCGGGCGAACGCTTCGCCATTGAGGCGGTCGACAATATCAGCCTGCTGTCCAGCAACGCCGAGGCGCTCGATGTGACCTTCAATGGCCAGCCGCAGCCATCGTTTGGCGGGCGCGGCCAGCGCGTGGATGTGACCTTCCGCGCCGAGGGCATTCAGGTCGAGTCCGGCCCGGGCTTCGAAGCCACCCCCGTGGAAAGCCCGACGCCGATGCCGACACCGACCGACCCCGCCGGCGCGATCATCGCCCAACTCACACCCAGCAGCACGCCCGGCCCCAGCCCAACGGCTTCGGATACCCCGACGATTACGCCCACTCCAAGTATTACGCCGACGCCGAGCGATACGCCCACGCCTACACTGACGCCAACACCTTCCAACACTCCGACGGTTACGCTCACGCCGAGCAATACGCTGACGCCGACGCGCACACCCACCGTGACGCTGACGCCCTCGGCCACGAGCACGCCGACGTTGACGCGCACGCCTACCCTCACACGTACGCCCACCTTGACGCCAACGCCGACGTACACCATGACGCCATCACCGACCGCCAATGTGCCGCCGCGTAGACCCGCGCAGGCCACGGCCACCAAAGGAGCACCCGGATGAGCCACTCGTACGAGTTTTGCCTGTCCCTGCCCGACTGGGCGATCGAGGAGAATCAGCGCCTGCCTGAAACGTTACCCACGCCCGAAGCGCGCATGGCCGAAGTCATTCGCTTTTCGCGCCTGAACTTCGAGCGCGGCACAGGCGGGCCATTTGCGGCTGGCGTATTTGAGCGCGCTACTGGCAAACCGGTCGTCATCGGCGTCAACCGCGTGGTGCCTTCGAACTGTTCATCGGCCCATGCGGAAGTGATGACGCTGTCAATTGCCCAACAAATCATCGGCCACTACGATCTGGGCGGGCCCGGCCTGCCGGAATACGAGTTCGTCGTCAACTGGCGGCCGTGCGCTATGTGCTTCGGCGCGACGCTGTGGAGCGGCATCCGCTCACTGGTCATCGCTGGCAGTGGCCCGGAACTGGAAGATATCACCGGCTTCGATGAAGGCCCGATCACGCCCGTTTGGGAAGCCGAACTGGCCAAACGCGGCATCGCCCTGCACAACAACGTGCTGAAGGACGAGGCCTTGGCCGTCTACCGCGATTTCGCCCGCGCCAACAGCCTCGTCTACAACCCGCGCCAGGGCGGATGATAGACACAGGTATAATGAAGCTATCGCTGGAGAGGCGGAAAGGCTAACCGCCATGGCGCTGCCACAAACACGACTATATGAAGCCGATGAGTTCGAACAGTTCATCGCGCTGCCCGAGCACCGCGACCGTAATTACGAGCTAATCGACGGCGTGATCGTAGAGAAGGCCATGCCCACCGAAGAACATGCCCGCATCGTTGGATTTCTGAATATCGTGTTGGGCAACTATGCGCTGGCGCATGGCTTGGGCATTCCCGGGCCTGAAAGCCGCATCCGCCTGCCCGACCATCTGCGAGAAGTGCGCCAGCCTGACCTGTCGATGGTTCTCGACGGAAACCGCCCGGTGGTCAAGCGCGGCCCTTCCCTGACGATGCCAGATGTCATCATCGAGGTGAAATCACCCGACGACCACTACGAGCAAATGCGTGAAAAGGCGCGCTTCTACGTGGCCAATGGCGCAAAGCTGGTTTGGCTGTTCTTCCCGCGCCCCAAAACGGCCGAGGTCTACCGACCCGATCAACCGCTGGATATTCTCGGCATTGAGGACGAACTCGACGGTTACGATGTGCTGCCCGGCTTCAGCCAGCCGGTTCGCAGCCTATTCCCTGAAACGCACGGTGGTTGAGTAGAGAGGTTCACCACTATGGCGCTGCCACAAACCCAACTTTACGAAGTCGATGAGTTCGAACAGTTCATCGCGCTGCCCGAGCGCCGCGACCGTAACTACGAACTGATCGACGGCGTGATCGTGGAGAAACCAATGCCCACCGACCGGCATGTACTCGTCGTAAACGTGCTGCTGTTCTTCCTGACACTGTATGCGCGTGAACACAAGCTGGGCATGCCCGGCCCGGAACGCCGTATTCAGCTTCCCGGTCAGAAGCACAATACACGCCAGCCCGATGTGTCGATGATTCTCGACCCGGCCTATCCCATCATTGAGCGTGGGGCGACGCCGATCATGCCGGATGTGATCGCCGAGGTGAAGTCGCCTGATGACGGCTATGATGAGCTGCGCGAAAAGGCACGCTTCTATATCGCCAATGGCGCAAGGCTGGTGTGGCTGCTTTTCCCGGAGACGACGATCGTCGAGGTCTATCGGCCCAATCAGCCGTCCGACATGCTTACACTGGCGCAGTCGCTTGACGGCTTTGATGTCCTGCCGGGTTTCAGCGTGCCAATTCAGGAGTTGTTTACGGAAACACGCGCCGGGCTTTCATAGTTACCGCGCATCAGGCACGCTTTCTTAGTCGGGCCGCGCAAACACGGCCCTGATTTACGCTCCACTATCGCATAAACCACGCGCTTGAATCGCGGCGCGGCACGAGGACTATTCATGGCTTCACGCAAGGATAAGTACTATCTCGTCAGCCTCGGCTGCTCGAAGAACACGGTCGATTCGGAGAGCATCGCGCAGGTGCTCGATCAGGCCGGCATGCGCTCGGTGGGCGACGCGCGCCACGCCGAGGTGCTGATCGTCAATACCTGTGGCTTCATCGATACGGCCAAGCAGGAGTCGATTGAGGTGCTGCGCGAGTTGGTGGACGGCAAGCGCGCCGGCCAGCAGGTGATCGCGGCGGGCTGTTTGTCGCAGCGCTACGGCGAGAATCTGGTGCAGGAAGTGCCCGGGCTGGATGGCGTTATCGGTACGCGCCGCTGGATGGACATCTTCGACCTGGTGTCACGCCTGCGCGCGCGCCAGCACCCCGAGCCACTCTATCACCTGCCCACCGATGCCGCCGTGGTGGGCCTCGATGAGCGCGGCGTGCTGCGCGCCAGCGTGCAGGGGGCCAGCGCCTATCTCAAGATTGCCGATGGCTGCCGTCGCCCGTGCGCCTTTTGCGCTATCCCCAAGATCAAGGGCACGATGGTCAGCCGCCCGCTGGACAGCATCGTGCGCGAGGCCCAGCAGTTGGAGCAGATGGGCGTCAAGGAACTGATCCTGATCGCGCAGGACACGACCGACTGGGGCAGCGACATCGGCCTGAAGGACGGCATGGCGCAACTGCTCGACGCGATTGTGGCCGCCGCGCCGACGCTGCCGTGGATACGCCTGATGTACGCCTACCCCGGTTACGTCACGCCGCGCCTGATCGACACGATTGCGAAGCATCCGCAAATCCTGAAGTATCTCGATATTCCGCTGCAGCACGGCCACCGCGAAACGCTCAAGCGCATGAAGCGCCCGGCCAAGGTCGAGTGGGTGTACGAAACGCTGGCCGCCATGCGCGCCACTATCCCCGACCTCAGCGTGCGCACGACCTTCATTGTCGGCTACCCTGGCGAAACGGATGAAGAATTTGAGGGCCTGATGACGTTCGTCAAGGACTTGCAGTTCGACCGTGTGGGCGCGTTCCAGTACTCGTATGAAATCGGCACGCCCAGCGCGCGCCTGCCCAATCAGGTGCCCGACGAGGTGAAGCAAGAGCGCTATAACGCGCTGATGGAACTGCAGCAGGGCATCAGCCTGGCGCGCAATCAGGCGCTGGTGGGCAAAACGCTGCCGGTGCTGGTGGAGGGTCACGCGCAGGCAGAGGATGAAGACGGCCAGCCGCTGGACACGGCGCTGTCGCTGGCCCGCAGCTACCGTGACGCGCCCGAAATTGACGGCTACGTCGTGGTCGAAGGCGAGCTGCCGCCGGGCGAAATCGTGCCTGTGCGTATTACCGGCGCGACCACCTACGACCTGCTGGCGACGGTTGAAACCAACGCACCGATCATCATTCAGCCGGGCGTGGTCTACAGCGAAGGAATGCTGCCCAAGCCCCTGTCATGACCGGCCACACGCCAACGCGAAGGATCGATCATGCCGGTTGATGTTCGCTGGCTGATTCAAGGCCGCGTGATGATTCACGACTTCAGCGGCCAAATCGGGCTGGATGACGCCACACGCGCCTCGCTGGAAGGGCCGGTGCTGGCGGATGATGGCACGCCGCCAGTTCACCTGGTCGTGAGCCTGCTCGAAGTGACGCAGTTCCCGCGCAGCATCCTACAGTTACAGGTCGCCATTCAGAGTAATCCACGGCTCGACCGGATTGGCCTGATCGTGGTCGTTATCCGGCACAACCCAATGCTGCGCTTTCTGGCAACGATCCTCACGCAGGTGCGCTATGCCAGTCTGCGCGTCAGCATGGCTGAGGATATCACCGGCGCGCTGCAGCAACTGCGCGAATTTGATGCCAGCCTGGAGCCGTGGATTTCGCGCGAGGGCGAGTTGATTGCAGGCTTAGGATCTCCGGGCGAAGAAAACTGATTCACCGCCAGGTCGCCGAGAAAACCAAGAGGGGATGTCCTGAAGCTCTTCTTGGCGCTTCTTCTCGGCGACCTGGCGGTGAATCGTTGCTTTTCTCTGTGTGCTCAGTGTCTCAGTGGTTCAATCCTCTTTCACCCCGCCGGCTGCTTGATGGCCGCCAGCAAGCCGTCGCCCACGCCGATGATGGTCGCGCTCAGGCTGGGGCGCGTGGCAACCGCGCGGTTGAGATTGTCCACTGCGTGATCGTCCTCGGTCTGCGGATCAAGCACGGCTCCGCGCCGGAAGGCATTGTGAATGGCCACGATGCCGCCGGTGCGCAAGTTGCGCTCGGCCCAGTCCAGATAGCGCACTGATGACTGCTTGTCGGCGTCGATGAACACAAAATCGAACGGCCCGTGCGGCGTCAGCTTCGAAAGCATCATCAGCGCATCGCCTTCCAGCACATGGGCACGCTCGCTCACACCCGCACGCGCAAACGACTCACGGGTCATTTCGGCGTGGGTGTGGCTCTTCTCCACCGAGTACAGCGCGCCATCGGGCGGGAGCGCCCGCGCCATCCACACGCCGCTGTAACCGGCCAGTGCGCCAATTTCGACGACTTTCTTCGCGCTGATGGCCTGCAGCAGGAACTGCAGCAGGCGGCCCTCAAACGGCTTGACGCTGATCATGGGCAGTTGGCGCGCGGCCGCCTGTTCCTGAATCCACTTGAGTACATCGTCTTCAGGCGCGAATAGTTCGGTCGTATAGGCGTCGAGTTGATCGCGCATTTGCGGGTCTGGCAGCATGGGGCGTCTCCTTATGAAAAAGGGGCGACCGCTTGCGCATGTCGCCCCCCACGGGCACTAGAACTTCAGGCTGAAATCACGGAATGCACAGCCGCCACCCAGCCTGAATGTAGTTGGGGTTGGCAATGGCATTGGCCTGCTGCAGCGCAGTGATTGTCGTACCGTAACTCGCTGCAATGCTCGCCAGCGTATTGCCGGGCTGAACCGTGTAGTAGGTGCGGCAGCCGCTGCTCGTGCTACCGGTCGTTGGCGGAACGGTGACGGGCGCAAAGACAGAACCATCTGTCGGGGCGAGCGAGCGAATTGGCGCGCTGGATACCAGCGTACCTGCGGCCATCCAGCCCGTCGTGCCATCTGGCATACGGACTTGTGCCCACGAGCCATTGTAATTACGGCCAAGCAGGTCCACGCGGGTATTGATGGGCGCGGTCGTCACTACCGTACCCACGGGGTCGGGCGTGGCGCGCACGTTGGCGACCGGCACATTCACGGTGGCGTAGGGCGTGATTTGCGTGCCCATCTGCTCGGTCACCGGCAGGTTGATGACGGGATAGGCAGTGTAGAGCGTGTTGATGCTCATCCAGCCGTCCACGCCGTTGGTGAGATTGATGAAGATCCACTGGTTATCGGCGCTGCGGCCAGCCATGTTCACGCCAAAGCCGAAAGGCAGTGCGCCGACCGAACCGTAGTTGAAGCCGGGGCCGGTACGCACATTGGCAGCGCCCGTGCGTACGCTGGCGACAGGCTCCTGGGCGAAGACCGGCAGCGCCATCATCAGCAGTGCGGCAGCGACCACGAGCAAAAGCAGACGCCTGGATGTCAAAATTCGGGACATGAGTTCAACCTCGCGCATACACAAGCGGCGAACAACCCTCACAAGTTTGCATATCAGTATAATGCCGTTTGTACAAGTGAGCAAAAAGGTTCACAAGCGCAGACATCACAATTAAAGAAAACCTATCGCTGAGGCGCGGAGAAAGAACCGAGAACACAGAGATTTTCCAAGCACCCTCTGCGACCTCTCACTTTTCCCCGCGCCTTTGCGATGAGTGTCTTTACCCGCCGGCATGCCCTCGCCTGCAACTCCGCAATCCCTCACAGCGTACTCACTTATGAAGAGCGGAATCGCTCCACCCCACCTGTATAATCCACTACGAACACGCTGTTCGAGAAAGCACCCGCATGCGCATCATCGTTCATACCGGCAAGGGCGGCGTTGGCAAGACCAGCATTTCGGCCGCCACCGCCCTGCGCTGCGCCGAAATGGGCCTCAAGACCATCGTCATCAGCACTGACACGGCCCACAGCCTCGGCAATTCGCTGGAAAGCGCCATTGGCCCGGAACCCATCGAAATCCACCCCAACCTGTGGGCGCAGGAAGTTGATACGCGCTACTCGATGGACAAATACTGGGGCCGCATTCAACGCTACCTCACGTCGCTGCTGAGCAAGGGCGGCGCGGAAGACCTTGTGGCTGAAGAAGTGATGATTCTGCCGGGCCTCGAAGAAGGCGCACACCTGCTTTGGATCAACCAGTACGTGCAGAGCGGCGAGTTCGATGTGCTGGTGGTCGATGCCGCGCCCACCGCCGAAACACTGCGCCTGCTCAGCCTGCCCGATGTCAGCCGCTGGTGGTTCGAGCGGATCATCGGTTTCGCGCAGGGGGCGACCAAAATCCTGCGCCCGATTGGCCGACTGGTGGGTAAGGGCGGCGACTCGATTCCGGATGACAACGCGTGGAATGATGTGCGCCTGTTGTTCGACACGCTCGACCAAGTGCGCGACCTGCTCACCGACCCTGAGATGAGCAGCATCCGCCTGGTCGTTAACCCTGAGAAGATGGTCATCAAGGAAACGCAGCGTACCTACACCTACCTCAACCTGTACGGCTACGCGGTCAACTCGATCATCTGCAACCGCATCATCCCCGACGAGGTCAACGACCCCTACTTCGCCATGTGGAAAGCCGATCAACGCGAGAACATGGCCTACATCGGCGAGGCATTCGGTGCACTGCCGCTGCTGCGCGCGCCGCTGTTTGGACGTGAGGTGAGCGGCCTCGATTCGCTGCGGCGCATGGGCGATATGCTCTATGCCAACCAGAATCCGGCGAGTAAGATGTTTGACGGAAAAACGCACCGCGTGGAGCAGCTCGCCAAAGACACGTTCGTGCTGAGCGTGCCGCTGCCGTTCGCCAGCAAGAATGACCTCGATATCTTCCGTTCACGCGACGAACTCACGCTGCGCGTGGGGCCATACCGCCGCAATATCGTTCTGCCACACACGCTGTGGGACCTGGAAATCACCGATGCTCGATTTGAAGAATCCACCCTCAACCTCCGATTCACGCGTGACGGGCGCATTGCCAGCCCCGCAGACGGAGCCGGACTTTCTACGCCGGCTTGACGGGCCGCCGCCAGCGCCTGCCGCCACCGAGCCGCCGCCCGGCACTCCTGAAGAGCGCGCTTACGAGGCCGTGCGCGTCGAGGAAGTGATGCGCCATCCGCCGCGTTCGCTGCGCATGCAGGTGCGCTACGTGCGCGTACTGTGGTTCTTCGGCTGGCTGTTTGTGCGGCTGCTGTTTTGGCATTTGCTCGTGGGCCGCTTCGCCCCGGACTTTGTCAAGCGCACCAATCTGAAGCGTTGGACGAGCTACGCGCGCGCCTTTCGCGGCTTCGCCATCGAGATGGGCGGCGTGATGATCAAGGCCGGCCAGTTCGTCTCGACGCGCTCGGACATTCTGCCGCCGGAAGTCACGGCCGAGCTTGCCAGCCTGCGTGATGAAGTGCCGGGCGTTGCGAGTGACAAGATACGGGCGATCATCGAGCAGGACCTCGGCCCAATTCGCGGGCGCTTCGCCAGCTTCGAGGAAGCCCCGCTGGCAGCGGCTTCGCTGGGTCAAGTCCATCGCGCGCGCCTGCCTGACGGAGAGAAGGTCGTCGTCAAGGTGCTGCGCCCGGGCATTGTCGACATCTGCTACACCGACATGGCCGCGATGAATGTGGTCGCGCACATCGCCATGCGCTTCCGCTTCATCTCGCGCCGCGCCGACGCCGTCGCGCTCATGAAAGAGTTCGGGCGCGTGCTGCTCGAAGAGCTGTCGTACAAGCACGAGGCGCGCAATAACGCCCGTTTCGCCAGCATGTTCAAAGACGATATGGGCGTCTACATTCCGGCCGTCTACCCCGACTATTCATCCGACCGCGTGCTGACGATGGAGGATGTGACCGCCATCAAGCTCGACGATTTTGCCGCGCTCGAAGCCGCCGGCATCAACCGCAATGCGGTCGCCAAGCGCCTGATGGACACCTACCTCGTCCAGATTTTCCAGGAACGCTTCTTCCATGCCGACCCGCACCCGGGCAATCTGTTCGTCTACCCCCTGCCCGATTCGGTCAAGCGCGATCCGG
This sequence comes from uncultured Chloroflexia bacterium, assembly GCA_963841085.1. Lineage (GTDB taxonomy): Bacteria > Chloroflexota > Anaerolineae > Aggregatilineales > Phototrophicaceae > Flexifilum. The sequence goes on from CAWJBF010000001.1 coordinate 407,239, forward strand.
CTTACGCGCGCATCGACAATGGCGGCGGCCAGCCGTTCTACCTTATCTTCATCGACTTTGGCATGGCAGCCAGCGTGACACCGGAAATTGTCGAAGGGCTGATCGACACGCTCGGCGCTGTCATCGCCCGCGACCCGCACAAGCTGATTCAGAGCTACGCCAGCCTCGGCTTCCTGCTACCGGGCGCTGATCTCGACCGGCTGGAGGCGGCCACACGCCAGGTATTTGACCAGGTGTGGGGGCTATCGATGGATCAGCTTCGCAATACCAGCTTTGACAGTATGGCCAACATCGGCAAGGAATTCAGCGACCTGCTGTATGCCATGCCGTTTCAGGTGCCGCAGGATTTCATCTATCTTGGGCGCACTGTGAGCATCCTTAGTGGCATGGCCACGACGCTCGATCCGGTCTTCAACCCGTGGAGCGAAATCCAGCCGTATGCGCAAAAGCTGCTGCTGGCGAAGAATGGCGCGGGCGGCGCGGCCGATTTGGCGGCTTCGGCTTTGGGGCTGCCGTCATTGCAAAGCCTGTTCAGCGGCAACGGCGCGCAGGCGCTCGTCAGCCTGGGCCAAACCGTGCTGGGGCGAAATGGCAGCAGCAGCGTACTCAACAAGCTCGAAAATGGCGAGATCACGCTGAAAACGGAGGCTGCGCCGCTACTCAAGGGGCAGTTGGCGCGCATCGAAGCGCAGGGCCGGCGCACGCAGCGGGCGGTGATTTTCGGCAGCCTGCTGATCGCCTCGACGATGTTCTACGCCAACGGGGATGCCGCCATCGCAATCATCGGCTGGGTAGCCAGCGCGGCCGCGTTCGTCAGCTACCTCGGCGGCGGCGAATAAGGGCGCAAAAGCAACGCAAAGCACATAAATTACACGAAGGGCGCAAAGGGGATTTCCATCCAAACCTTTGCGCCCTTCGTATGTTTTGCACGCTGGTAAACGAGAGTGATGAAAGAACCAGCACTTATCCCTCTTAAGCTCCCCTACAAGGCACTGAGGGAGTGCCGGTCAATCGTTCCGCAAATTGAGCAAGAAAGGTCTACTCCGCTTGACCGCCTGCGGTCGCTCACTCTACGGCGATTTGCCTCGCCAGCGCCAGCGCGGTGTTCACATCCATTGCTTCGCCTCGCGCCCAAGCTGCGCTGTAGGCTTCGGGGCCGAGTTCAGCTTCAAGCTCAGCCAACAGCGGCGCGAGGCCGAACGCATGGTAGCCAGACAGTATAGATTCCAGGCACAGGGAAAAAGCTGCGAACTCGGTCGCTAACGTGGGCTTGCCCACACAGAAGGCGACATACGGTGCCGTAGAGCAAAGCAACTCGTGGACATCAAAAGGCGGAAACAGGTGCGCGCGCATCAATGCGGTCGCCAGGTGCTGCCGTGCCAACTCGGTGTGACCCTGTCGCGCCGCGCTGGCGGCGAGAGTGCCCTCGCTGAATGAAAACCTCATCTCTTGCCCGATATCCTCGGCGGCGGCGCGCATCAGAAGTCCCTGACGATAAGTCTCCTCCCAGTCGCCGTCCAGGAAAGCAATGGCAGACAGCTGGCTGTGCAAGTGGAACCAATGCACGGGCTGGCGCGATTCCGCCGCGATCACAGCCAATTCCTGTGCCCAGACGCGGGCACGGGTCAGGTCCCCTGCATTGAGGTCCAAGAGAGCGAGATTGCTGAGTATGCCCGCAATCAGACTGGGCAGCTGGCGCGGCCGGATGTCCGCCAGAATCGCTTCATATTGCTCCCGCGCACCCTGAAGATCGCCCCAGACGATCCGCAGATAGGCTTTGTTCGTCCGGCTGATGTCCACAAACGGCTGCTGGTGGTACTCCGCGCCGAGTTTCCCGTAGGCTTCAACCAGCCGTTCCACTTCGTCGAAATCCCCGCGATCGAATGCCGCCCCAGCGAGATTGATCAGGGCATCGGGCAGGTGATCCGGCCGCTTGAGCCGCTCACAGATTGCCATCGCCTCATGAACGGCGTCCACGTCCTCTCCTGCCATCCTGCCTTCATACGTGCTGTGAAAGAAGGCCCAGCCGATCAGCAGATTGGCTTCGGTCAGTGTGCCAGACCCGCGGTGGTGCTTCAATGCCGCTTCATACAGGGCCAGTCCTTCACGCGTCCAGGCCCATACTCCAAAGATGTGCTTGAACGCGTAGGCGGCTGCCAACATCTTCGCATCATCCGGTTGTCCCGCTGCACACAGCCAGGCCTCGCGAATATTGGGGTATTCGGCTGCGAAGCGCGTGAACGCCTCGAACTCTCCTGGCAGACGGACCTGGTCAGCGCATTGTGTCCCCAATGGGAGGTAGTAGCGTGTATGCGCAATTCGCGTTGCTTCCTCTTCTCCGCTTTCGGCCAGTCGCTCGGCCGCGAACTCGCGCAATGCTTCGTACATGGTCAAACGCGGCTCACCGTCCTCGCGCACCGCCTGTTGAATCAGGCTTTTGCCCACCAGCGACTCCAGCCCGTCGAGCGGGTCGAGCGCCAAGCCGTAGCCGCACACTTCCGCGAACGCTTCCAGTGACGCTCCGCCCTCGAACACCGAGAAGCGGGCGAACATCCGCTGCTCATCCGCCGTCAGCAGGTCGTAGCTCCAGGCAATCGCCGCGCGCAGGGTTTGATGACGCGGGGCGAGGTCGCGCGCGCCGCCGGTGAGCGTACTCAAGCGGTTGGCGAGACGGCCGAGCAGCGCATGGGGGGTGTACATCTTCATGCGGGCGGCGGCCAGTTCGATGGCCAGCGGCAGCCCGTCCAGCCGCTTGCAGATGGCGGTGATCGTCACGGCGTTGTGCTCATTCACGGCGAATTCGGGCCACACTGCCTGCGCCCGCGCCTCGAACAGCGCGACCGCCTCGCTGGCGGGGTCGAGCGGCGGCACGGCGAACTCGCGCTCACCATACACGCGCAGCGGTTCGCGGCTGGTGGCCAACACCTTGAGGCCCGGCGCTTCAGCCAGCAGGTCGCCCACCAGTGGCGCGGCCGGCAGCAAATGCTCGAAGTTGTCGGCCACCAACAGCAGCCGCCGGTTGCGCAGGAAGACCTTCAGGCGTTCAGCGGCCGGGGCCGCGCCGCCTGGTTCGAGGCCCAGGGCGTTGAGCATGGCATCGCCCACCAGCGCCGGGTCTGTCAGCGAGGCAAGCGCGACAAACACGATCCCATCGGGGAAATCCGGGTTGTGACGGTGAGCGACTTCAAGGGACAACCGCGTTTTGCCGATGCCAGGCGTGCCCAGCAGCGTGATCAGGCGGATGGCGGGGTCGCGCAGGAGCGCGCGGACAGCAGCAATCTCGCGGGAGCGGCCGACCAGCGACGTGACCAACGCAGGGAGGCGGTGTAGTTCGGGCTGGGCAAGCTCGGGAGTGGAATCCACGAGTCCATCCGCCAACGCGAGGGCCTCGTCGCGGGAGTGGACGCCGAGCTTGCTGTAGATTTCCTTGACATACCACTTGACGGTGTGCGGGCTGACAACCAGGCGTTCGGCAATTTCGGCGTTGGAGAGGTCCTCGGCCATCAGGCGCAGGATGTCGCGCTCGCGGGGAGTGAGCGAAGCGGTGGGGGCAGAGGTCATGCGGCCGGGCATGGCGCGCCTCATGAAGCCTGACCGGACGGGGCGGATACGCCACAGGTACTAAGGCTTCAGTATACAGCGCAATGGAATAGCGCGCAGAAAGCGCTCGCGAGCGCACCCTACAAGGCTTTTCGGCTGGCTGGCGCTTCACACAGCGCCAGCCAGGCCCATCTTTCAACTATTCACTTTCAACTGCCCCTAATCGCACACCCAGTCCCGCAGCATGGCGGCGATGAGCGTGCTGCGGCGCGGCAGACTGGCGAGGACGACGTGCTCGTGCAGTGCGTGCAGGCCGTCACCCTGCGGGCCGAGGCCGTCAAGCACCGGAATACCAAGCGCCGCCACCGAGTTACCGTCACTGCCACCGCCGCTCATGTCCTCGCGGATGGTCAGGCCCTCGGCCTCACCGATGCGCTTGACCTGCGCGTACTGGCGCTGCATGGTCTCGTTGCGCTCCATCGGCGTGTGGCCGTTGATACGCGTGACGCTCACTTTCGCGCCGGGCACAAATGGCGTCAGGCCCAACACCTTCTCGTCAGTCTCGTTCCACTGGTCAACTGTAATCGCGCGCGTATCGACGAACGCGGTCACATGCGCCGGAATCACGTTGGTGGCGCTGCCGCCTTCCACCATCGTCACGTTGACCGATACGCCGCGGCGCAGATCGTTGAAGGTGTTGATCCTCAGCACCTGCTGGGCCAGTTCGGTGATCGCGTTAATGCCCTTTTCGGGCGCGTTGCCGGCGTGCGAAGGCAGCCCCTCAATATCGACGCGGTAGGTGGCGACACCCTTGCGCTGGGTTTTGAGCGCCTCGTCAATCGTGGCCGGTTCCATCACCAGCACCAGGCCGGTCAGTTTGGCCGTTTCCTTGATGATGGGCGTGGAATAGATGCTGCCAATTTCCTCGTCGGTGGTCATCAGTACCCAGATCGGCCGGTTCGGCATCTGGCCGAGATCGTTCAGGCCGCGCAGCGCCGACAGCACCACGGTGATGCCGCCCTTCATGTCAATCGCGCCCGGCCCGAACAGGCGGCCGTCGGCGTCAATCGTCACCGGGCGCTCGGCCAGCGTGCCCAGCGGCCACACCGTGTCGACATGAATCAGGAACATGATCGGCTTGCCGGGCGCGTCCTCGTTCCACTTCGACAGCAGCACATCGCCCGCGCCATCAATCGGGAAGCGCGTGACGGAACTTGCGCCCAGTTCGCGGAACTGCGTCTCCAGGTGATTGCCTAGCCTGTCGACGTACTCCTTGTTGGTCGTGGGCGTCTCAAACTCGACCAACTGCGTGAGCGTGTCGATCATCCAATCGCGTTGACTCTGGAAATAGGTGAGCAGTTCGGACATGGGATAGGCCTCAGATAGAGAGAGTTCAAAGTTGAAAGTTCAAAGTTGAAAGAAACAGAGGGGGCTGCGAAACCCGTGAAAGGGGCACACTTTCAGACGCATGTCTTTCAACCTGCCAAGCTACACAACCCAGACACACCTTCAATTTTTAACTTTTACCTTTCAACTGTCCCTAAAACGGGCATACCTGCGCCAGCGTGTACACCGGACTGCGACTACCATAGCGGTTGAGCAGGTCGAGCGCCTCAGGACGAGCCGCGATTATAGCCCCCACCTCCGCGCACGCGCTACCGAGGTTGTTGCTGGCCTGAAAGGCCGACCAATAGCGCAGGGCCATTTCGGCGTATACGGGCGCGGTCGCCAGATCGGGGTAGCTTTGCAGCAGGCGCGCCCCCAAAGCCATGAGACCGTCATCCCCGGTGAAGGTGTAGAGCACCATCAGCCGGTAAAGCGCATAGGCGGGCAGCACCACATCATCATTGTTGTACCAGTTTTCGAGCGCCGAATCGCTGATCGCCAGTTCGTACAAACGCGCCGCCTCGTTGTAGTCGCCCTCCGCGAACGCGGCATCTGCCTCGTGGACGATCTGCACGCGAAAGCGCGGCGGGGCCAGATTGGTGAACGAGCGCACATAAGTGGCGCCATTCCAGTCGTAAACCACCTCACCGGTGCGCAGCGGGCCAGAATCGGCGTCGCCCGAGTCAGTCAATGGCACGATTAGTTCAGTCACGCGGTCGAAGTCGACATCTTCCAGGCGCGGCAGGTCGGGCGTGCGGATCGCGCCTTCGAGCAGGTTGCGGAAGCGCCCGCGCACGGGATCGTAGGTCGCCATCTGGGTGCGATAGCTGCAATCGTCGTTCTCATCGCAGGCGCGCGAAGTGAACACGAGATCGGGCAGATTGTCGGCGTTCAGGTCGGCCGTATTCAGCAGGCGCGGTGGCTCACCACGCAGGCCGTCATCGGGCAAGCCCACATAGCGGGCCGTGATCCGCTCATCCACGCAAGCGAAGATGAGCAGCGCGCCACCCGCGTCCGGCGTGATCAGGCTGACGATGATCTCAGGCGTGCCTTCGCCGGTCAGGTCTAGATCGCTGCGTACGAAGCCACCCGCCTCGCTGTCATTGATCAAGCCCCAGCGGTCGCGCAGGCCGGACTGAAGGCCATCCGCAGAACCGCCCGCCGACAGGAAAGCACCAATTGCTTCGGCCACAGCCTGCGCGGATCGCGGCACCGCTGTTTCCAGCGTGAGGGTTGGATTGCCCGTGGGACAAGCCGCCAGATTGGGCGTGGGGGTGGGCTGATTGGCCTGCGCGACGACTGTGGCGGGGTTGATTTGCGGCCCGCCCGAAACAGGCGACCCCAGGTCGCCCTCCAGCACGCGGCCCGGCGTCACCGTCGGAAACGACGGGCCGCCGTCCTGCATCGGGGGCGGCGCAGACTGGCACGCGCCGAGGAATATGGCCACAATCAGCAAGCATAGTAAGCGCATACGCGGGAGTATAAACGGTGGCCGAAAGCCCGTCCATTGAAGGCCTGACGATTCGCCCGGCTGAGGCCAGCGACGAACCTGTCATCAAGCGCCTCGTGCGCGCCGAGGGCCTCGACCCCACGCAACTGCGCTGGGCGAATTTCCAGATCGCGGAGATCGATGGCGCGGTGGTGGGCATCGGCCAGATTCGCCAGCACCGCACCTGCGAGGAACTGGGAAGCCTGGTTGTGACGGCTGATTACCGGCGGCGCGGGGTGGCTTCGGCGCTGCTGGCCGCACTGGAAGCGCAGGCGGGCCGGCCGCTGTATCTGATGTGCGCGCATACCACGCAGCCGTTCTACGAGCGCTTCGGCTATCGGGCCATCAGCTACCGGCAAACGCCGGGCGTACTCCGCCTGAAACGCACGGTCGGGCTGCTGGGCCGCGTGATGGGTGTGCGCGTGGTGGCGATGCGCAAGGACTAGCCCTCGCTGCCAAGAGCAACTCCTCATCCCCTGCACTCCTTCTCCCACGCAGGCTGATGAGAGGGTGTTTCCAGGGAAAGGGTTCATCCTCAGGAATCACAGAGGGCACGGAGAAATTCTCCATGCCCTCTGGTTGCTTGAACGATGAGGTGTTCGCTCAGCCGCCGGGCGCGAGCGTGGGCTGCGGCCCCACCGTAGCCGCCGTCGTCGGGCGCGGGGGCAGCGTCGATGCGCTGTTGAGCTGATTGGCCGTGCTCTCTTCATCGCCGCCGGGGGTTAGCCCGGGAATGACGCCAAGCGCTGCCGGATCGACTGTGCCAGCGGGCTGACTGCCAATCGGACCGCTGCTCTGGGTAGCGACCGCGGCGCTGTTGGCATCGGCCACACAGCGGAAGCCCAGTTCAGCCGTCGGAGACAGCGGATCGCTGTCACGGCGGTGCGGGGTGCGCGCGAAGAACGGCACGGTATCCCAACTGCCGCCGCGATTAACCTTGGTCGTGCCAGTCGCTGGGCCTTGCGGATCGGGCAGGGTCGCTTCGGCCCGGCCATACCAGCGCGGGTCGTACCAGTCGCTCACCCATTCGGCTACATTGCCGGCCAGGTTGATCGCGCCGTAAGGACTGGAGACTGTCGCAAACGCATCTACCGGCGACTTATCGCTCACCGTCGCGCGCCGCGTCGCCGCATTGTCAGGCAGCCATTCATTGCCCCACGGATAAATGCGGCCATCGTCACCACGCGCCGCGCGTTCCCATTCGGCTTCCGTGGGCAGGCGGCGGCCAATCGCCTGGCAGTAGGCCAGCGCGCCGTACCAGGTTACGCTCGTCACCGGCAGATCGAGAATGGCTACATTGACGTTGTAGTTGGCGCTGTCGAAAGTGATGTTGCTGGTTTCCGACTCGGCGCGCGTTTGCAGGCACGGCTGACCAAGGCAGCCATTGCGGTGGCTGCCAGCGCCCATGCTGTTAAGGAACGTCAGATACTGTTCGTAGCTGACCTCATAGGTTTCCATCTGGAACGGGCTGACCGTAACATTGTGCTGCGGTACCGAGTCCTCGCCGTAGGAAAGCTGGCAGGTGCCGGGTTCGCCGCCATAGCCCTGCTGGCACTCCGCCACAGCCGCCGAAATTTCGGCGACCGTCGTGCCCATCGCAAACTGGCCGCCGGGAATCGACACCATCGGGCTAGTGATCGCTTGCACGCGGTCAAATCGGCCGCCCCCAGTGTCCGTATTGCCGGCCACAGCCACTGTACCAGTCGTGGCCGTAGGCGTCATACCGGTCGTGGGCGCTTCGGTGGGTTGCAGCGTCAGCAGGGTGGGATTGAGCGTGACGGTGGCTGTCGGCGCCTGGATGTTGAGCGCGACATCGGTCGCCAAGTCTTGTGTGGCGGTGGCGGTCGCCGTCTCGGGGCCCGAGGTGGCGGTTACAATAAAGGGCGTTTGTGTGGGCAGGTTCGCCGCCGATTGTCCGTCCAGCGAAAGCGTACCTGTCGCCAGGCCGGCTAGCAGCACAATCACGGAGCAGCCAAAGCCGACGATGGCCCCGATGAGGATCCACTGCCAGGCGGCATTACCCGAGCGGCGATTAAGCGAACCATAGTTGCGCGACATGCGTTGATCACTCCTGAATTCCTGCGTATCCGTGCCCACGACGGGCCGGCGCACAGGCGGAATAGGCATCTTATACTAAACGAAAGACCCCACGGCTTCAACCGCAGGGTCTTTGAGCGTCAGGTGCCCGTCAGGCGATCAGAGGACGTCGATCACGTTCATATAGACGTTATTGAGCCATGGAGCAAAGAAAGTGAGGATTACAATGACCAGCACCACCGCCAGGATCAAGATCATGGCGTATTCGACCAAGCCCTGCCCTGCCTCGCGCTGCGGGGTGTTGAGTAACAGCCGTATCTGACACAGCCATTCCTCCAATTGTGACCGCATAACAGCCTCCCGGATAAATACGAATTACTCGCGGCCTCAAAATGAGATAATCGGCCTAGCTAGAGCATACCCACGTTTCTCAATGAATAACGCGTAAGAAGTTATGAGAACCGTAAAAACTTGCCGCAAAAGCGGTCGGATAGTTAAGAAATGCTCAAGGCACAATAGTCCATAGGGTAATTTCGGGCCGGCACGACAAGCGTGCGCGCGGCGCGCCCCAGCCCTCCATCCCCAGCCCGCGCGTCACATACAGCGTCATCGGCCCAAGCGCGTAGCGGCCACGCACAAAGCGCCGTCCATAAACGCTGCCCGAAAACAGCGGACCTAACAGCGGCAGCACAATTTGGCCGCCGTGCGTATGCCCGCACAGGTACAGATCGAAGCCAGCCTCCGCCGCTTCGGGCGCAACGTCGGGCGAATGAGTCAGCAGCAGGTGCAGACCGCCTTCGGGCCGCGCAGCCACCAACGCCGCCAATGCCGCGCGGTCGGTCTCAAGATGGTGCGTCGTGACCACACCGGCGATGTGCAGGGTACCGGCGGGCGTCTCCACTGTGCGCCACTGGTTGACCAGCAGCGTGATCGACGGAATATCGCGCACAAACGACTGCACGCGCGGCAGTGGCTCGACCATTGGTGTGCCCGGCACGGCGTAGACGCCACACGGCGCGCGCCAGTCCGCAATCACGGCGCGTACGTCCGCTTCGGCGCGGAAATCGTTGCGATAGGTGAGGTTGACAAAATCCCCACTGAACAGGATGACATCGGGGCTCCGTTGTCTGAGCAACGCATTCAGGCGGCGCTCGCGTGACGTCATGCGCTCAACATGCAGATCGCCGATATGCGCCAGTCGCAGCGGCCCATTGAAGCCCTCTGCACGCAGCGTTTCATGTGTCACTTGCAGGCGAAATGGCGCGACCCAGGTGGCATAGGCCGCAGTCAGCGTCACGCCCGCCAGCCACACCAGCAGCGCTATCAGGCTGGGCCACAGCAGCGCGAGGGCCAGCGCCCCCAGCGCCAGTAACGCACCCAGCGCCAGCGCCGGCGCGGTGGGGCACCCAAAACTGCGGCCCATTCGTGGCAGCGCTGCCAGCAGCCCCCAGTTGAGCATGCACGCGCCCAGCACCAGCAGCCCGGCCACCAAACCGGCGTCCTCACCAGTACGCGCGGCCCACACCACGCCTGCGAGCAGGCTCAGCGCCACCAGCCACACAGCCACCAGCGCAGCAGGCAGGCGCGCCGCCGCATCCGACGCGACGAGCAGGCGGTGCAGCAGGCTGTTTTCCGGTTCGGCCATTACCGAGGGTATCAAAATCGTTCAGCGTTCATGGTTCGACGATCAGTTGAACCGACAAAGTAGGTTCAAGTCGATATTTTGAAAACCGTTTTGAACCCCCAATAGGAATGTTTCTTTACCCTTGGCGTCCTTGGGGGTTCAATCTTCAGTGGCCGACACGCCTATCACGTCTGTGGGCGCGGCCACCACTGGCAGGCGAACCGTGAAGGTGCTGCCCTGCCCGGCCTGCGACTTGACCTCGATCGCGCCGCCATGAAGTTCGACAATCTCGCGGGCGATACTCAGGCCCAGCCCTGCGCCTTCTACCGTGCTGACGACACGGAAGAACGGCTGAAAGATGAAGGGTAGGTCACTGGGCGCGATACCTACGCCGCTGTCCATCACCCGCAGCAGCACGCCGTCCTGCTTCTGCGCAGGCACCACGCTCAAACGCACGGTACCACCCGCCGGCGTGTAGTTGAGCGCGTTGGTGATCAGGTTGGTGATGACCTGCGTAATCCGCTCTGGATCAACGTCGGCGTAAATCGGTGCCCCGGGCAGGCTGACACCGAAATGCAGCGACTTGCGATCGGCCTCAGGAAGCTGGAGACGGTAGATGCTCTGTGACAGCGCGACCAAATCGGTTACGCGCCGCTGCAGCCGCGTCACGCCGCGTTCCATGCGCGTCAGGTCGAGCAGGTCTTCCACCAGCCGACCCATGCGGTCGGTTACTTCTTCAAGAATCTCCACATGCTCATCCAGCAGTTCGGGCCGCCGACGCAGCAGGTAGAGGCGCGTTTTGAGGTTGGTGATCGGCGTGCGCAGCTCGTGCGACGCGTAGGCCACCAGGTTGGACTGCTGCATTTGCAGCGCCTTCTCGCGGCTGATGTCGCGCACCAGCACCACCAACCGCGCCGTGCCCGGGCTGTTGGGGCGGGTGTTGCTCACCGTCAGGCCGCCGTCGAGCAGCGAACCATCTTTGCGCCGGAGCTTACGGTCGCCGCGCCACACCCGATCACGAATGAGCGCATCATGGATGGTTTGCTCAAAGGCGCGGTCCTCTGGCGTGTAGGCGGGCATCAGCAGTTCCACGGTCTGGCCAATCAACTCGTCCAGCCGATAGCCGAGCATGGCGCAGAAGGCGGGATTGGCATAACGGATGATGCGGCCTTCGGTGTAGTAGATGCCGTCGCCGGTTGAGTCCAGCATGACGCTCAGACGTTGGCGCTCGAGTTCCAGTTCGGCTGTGCGTTCATTCACTTGTTCGGCCAGCACCTGCGCGCTGCGGCGCACCTGCGCGTACAGCCGAGCATTGCGCACCGCAATCGCAATTTGATCGGCAAAGGTTTGCAGATACTCGGCGTGTTCAAGCGTGAACGCGCCCGGCTGGGTGCAGGTAAGATCGAGAAAGCCGATGGTCAGGTCGTCGAGCCGGATGGGCACGCTGGCCATCGAGCCGATCCACGGCGAATCGAAGAAGTTCACCCAGTCGGCGTCCGCCCGAATGTCATCAATGACACACGGCTGGCCAGTCTCCACCATCTCACGCAGGTTGGGCGTCTTGGCAATCGGCAACTCGGCGCTGAGTACCTGCTCCATGTTGGCGTTGCCAGCGAAATCGCGAGCCCGAAACACGCGGGCGATTCCGTCCTCAATAAACATGATGTCGGCTGAGTCGCAGGGGGTGGTGCTTTGCAGCGAGGCGAGGATACGATCGGCCACTTCATCCAGGTCGAGTGATTCGCTGATGGCGGCCGTCGTCGTTCGCAGCGCTTCGCGCAGGCGGCGCTGTTCCATCTCGGCTCGCTGTGCCTCGCGGGAGGCCGTTTCATCGATCGCCAGGCCGCGCAGCGCTACCGGCTTGCCCGGCTCGGCGATGATCGAGGCAATATCGCGCACCCACACCGTCTGCCCATCCATGCCGAGCATGCGATAGTGAAGCTCGTAGCCTTCGCGCCGCTCGATATGACTTCTGCTCTCATTCACGGCGGCTTCGGCATCGTCGGGATGCACGCACTGAATCCAGAGCATCGGGTTATCGACAAATGCCTGCACTGGAAAACCCAGCAAGCGCTCGACCTGTTTGCTGACGAATAACGTCTCACGGGTACCGATGTTGATCTCGTACACGACCCCGTCAATCGAGTTGACCAAGTCCTCGAAGCGGCCGCGTTCCTCACGCAGCGCAGCTTCGGCCAGCTTGCGGTCGTTAATGTCCTCGATCACGACGTAGACATCGGTCACCGGCCCGCCGGCGTCATTGCGCGCGCCGTAGGCCATCGCGCGCACCCAGCGCACTTCACTCTTAGGCGAGATCATGCGCACTTCGGCGGCTGTTTCTTCACCGCGCATAGCGCTATTCAGCGCCGCCTTCATGCGTTCAAGATCATCGGGCACAATGAACGCAGCAGGGTCGAATGGTCCTTCCAGCGGAAAATTCGTGAAACTGGCAAAGGTGCCGCGCCCGCTCATCCAGTCCAGCGTGAAAGCGGCGTCTGGCCCCATTCTCACGCTGAAGACGATGTCGCCCACCAGTTCGGACACCTGCCGGTAGCGTTCCCTGCTCACATGAAGTTCAGCCTGGGCCTTGCGTCGTGATCCTATTTCTGCCCCACGAAAAATCACGACCACCAGAATCACGCTGGTCAGTTCCAGCATGACCGTAATCGCAAACGGCAGCACCAGCTCGGTATCGGCCGTGCCGAGTTCGGTGAAGTAACCGACAAACACCATCCCCACGAAGACCGCCACCATGAAGGTAACGTACGGTCGCGGCTGGAGCAGGACAAGGCCCACCACCAACGCCGCAAAGGTGGTTTGAATGAGATAGATGGCTACGATGACGCTGGAAGGCAGATCGAGGATGATGCTGATGAACGGGCTGGCCAGCAGCGCCAGCAGCGCCAGCCAGCCGCCCATGCGACCGTGCCCGCGCAGCGCCAGAAATAACGCCAACGCGAGCACGACGATAAAGGATGCAAACCCCCAAATGAAGACATTAAGACTTAGCAGCAGCAGCAGTTCAAGGACGAGAATGGGGATGAATACGGTGATAAGCGCGGCCAGGGTGCGCGCGCGCGCTTCGTCGTCGGCAAGGCCCACAGTGAACGCAACCGTCAATTCACGGCGTATGTCGGTGAACGAAGGGGGCCTCGCGTGGCGTGCGGGGGGCACCGGGCGGCTCCAAAGGTGAGAGGTTTATATGCGCGGCAGACTATTCCCTGCATAGCTCATATTCAGGATTATAATACCGTGTTCAGGCCTTGATTTAGGTGGATTCGCCGATGAGCCTTAAGTTTCGCCTGCGCTGGTTTAATCCACTGCGCCTGATAGGCCCGACCGTGCGCATGAGCCGCAACTGGCGGCGCCGCCGTCACCACGATCTTGAATACATCCTGATTCGCTTGCCCAGCACGTTTCCGGCCCTGCCCGAGCAGCGCTCGTGGCTGGAAGAACGCATCTTCGGGCCAGCCCCGCTCAGCTTGTGGGAACTGGAAGACATGCTCGACCAGATCGCCGCCGACAAGCGGACACAGGGCGTGGTACTGGACATCGAAACGCTCGAATTGGCGCTGGCCGACCTGCAAACACTGCGCGCCATGATCGACCGTTTCCGTGCCCGGGGAAAACGCGTGATCGTGTTCGCGCCCGGCCTGGGCACGGCTGAGTACTACGTCGCCTGCGCCGCCGATGAAATCCTGATGCAGCCCACCAGCGAACTGAGCGTCACCGGCCTTTCTGCCAGCGCCTTCTTCCTGAAGGACGCGCTGGCGATGGTGGGCGTCGAACTGGATGTCATCGCCATCAGCCCGTTCAAAGACGCCTTCGATCAACTGTCCCGCGCCGATATTTCGCCGGAAGGCCGCGCGCAAATCGAGTGGCTGCTGGACTCGCGCTTCAACCAGATCGTGGATGGCATCGCCGAAGGGCGCGCCATGACGCCGGAGGCGGTGCAGGCCATGATTGACAGCGCGCCGCATGTAGACAGCGCTGCGCTGGAAGGTGGCTATGTCGATGGGCTGCTGGTGGAGGATGATCTGCCGGCGCATTTAGGCGTGGAGCGCCTGACCGAGTGGGATGAAGCCGCGCGCCGTCTGTTCATCCCGAAGCCGCCGCGCCGCAGCAACTCGTATATCGCCGTGATTCGCATTGAAGGCACGATCATGAGCGGCGAAAGCGGGCGTAATCCAGTCGATCTGCCGCTGCCGATTCCGCTGCCGATACTCGGTGAAGCGCAGGCGGGCTCGGCGACGATTCAGCAGCATGCGCGCCAGATTCTGCGCGATGACAGCGTGGCCGCCGTCGTACTCTACATCAACAGCCCGGGCGGCTCGGTCGTGGCCAGCGAAGCGATGGGTGCAGCACTCGAACGCATCGCCAAAACGCGGCCCGTCATCGCCTTCATGAGCGCAGTCGCGGCCAGCGGTGGCTACTGGGTGGCGCTGCCCGCGCAGCACATCATCGCGCAGCCGGGCACGATCACTGGCTCAATCGGCGTCATCAGCGCCAAGCCGGTCGCAGTGGGCCTGCGCAATGTGCTGCATATTACTCCGGCCACTTTCAAGCGCGGCGCGAATGCGGACATCTACGACGTGACCACGCCCTTCAACGACGTCCAGCGCGCTCAGATGCACGCTGCTGTGCAGCACGCCTACGATCAGTTCGTGGCTGGCGTGGCCCGCGCGCGGAAGATGGAACCAGCGGCGGTCGATGCCGTCGGCGGCGGCCGCGTATGGACAGGTGAACAAGCGCTGGCACACGGGTTGATTGACGAGCTGGGCGATTTCAAGGCGGCGCTGGCCAAAGCGCGGACTGTGGCCAATCTACCCGAGCACACCGAGGCCTTCTTCGTCGAACCGCGCAAGCACCCGCTGCCGCCCGAGCGACTGCAACAGGCCAACCCCGCCGCCGCACTGGGCCGTACGCTCAAGCTGGTTCAGGCGCTCGCAAACGGCCGGGCGCAGGCAATACTGCCGGTGTGGTTCAAGTAACCAGTGCTGAGTACCGAGTGCTGAGTGCTGAGGCAGAAACAACGTGCACGAGGGAAAGTTGGTCTCTCTTCTCCGCGTGCGGCTGAGGAGTTATGAGGAAGAAATGTCCTCGTAGGGCACGATGCATCGTGCCCCTACAAGCGAATTCGGCCGCGCAAGTCTTCTCTCACAGCCAAACATGTCCTCTTCTCAGTCGCAGGCGGAGAGGCGTCGGGGGTGGGGTTTATCGCGGCAGTTCCGGCCTGATAGCTTTAGCCTCAGACGAAACCCTCTCTACTCGCTCCTTTTTTCTGCGTTAATCTGCCCCTCGGCCACGCGCCACAGAGCCGCGCGCTTGAGAAA
Organism: uncultured Chloroflexia bacterium; assembly: GCA_963841085.1. Taxonomy (GTDB): domain Bacteria; phylum Chloroflexota; class Anaerolineae; order Aggregatilineales; family Phototrophicaceae; genus Flexifilum. Next base: position 422,648 of record CAWJBF010000001.1, read on the forward strand.
CTCACTGGTGAAGATATCGACCTCGGTGGTGGTGGCGAGCGTTTGCGTTACGCCGTCGATGCGTTCCAGCAGCCAGGCGCGGCGGCTGGCGTCGAGTTCGGCAGCGACCTCGTCCAGCAGCAGTACCGGCCACTCGCCAATCTGATCGCGCATCCACTCCAATTCGGCCAGCTTGAAGGCCAGCACGGCCGTGCGCGCCTGCCCCCGGCTGCCATACAGCCCGATATCACGGTCATTGATCAGGAAGCGCAGTTCGTCACGGTGCGGCCCCGACAGCGTGACGCCGCGCTGAATCAACTCGTTCCGTTCGCTTTGCAGGCGCTCGATGAACTGCGGCGCGATTTGGGCGGCGTCGAGGTCGCGGTGCAGATCGAGGCCGAGCGCGCCGAACGAGAGTTGGCCGTCACCGGCGGCGGTGGGCGCGAAGCTGGGCTGATAGCGCAGCGTGAGCGTTTCGCGCCGTCCTGTGAGGTCGAGATGGGCGCGCTGGGCCGCGTATTCCATTTCGCGTAGAAAGCGCTGGCGTCCGGCCAGGATGATCGCGCCGGCGTTGACCAACTGCTCGTCCCAGTAATCCAGTTCGTTCGGCGCAGCCTGCCGCTCGGCGATGCGCCGCAGCAGGGCATTGCGCTGAGGTAGCACACGCTCGTAGTTGTCGGCCGCCTGCAGATAGGCGGAGTTGACCTGCCCCAGCGTCGCGTCGATGAAGCGGCGGCGCTCGCCCGGCCCACCTTCGATGAGCTGCAAATCGTGCGGCAGGAACAGCACGACGTTCAACTGGCCGACCAAATCCATCACGCGCTTGTCGACGCCGTTGATTTTGATCGACTTGCGCAGGCGCTGATTGCCGTCACTGTTCCGTTCAAGCACGAGCGCGATTTCGATGCGCGTGCCAGTGTGCTGCTTTGAATGAATGTCTGCGGTCAGCCGCGCAAACGGGATTGGGTCGTCTTCGGCGCGCCAGTGAATCAGTTGGCGGTCGTGGGTGGTATGCGGAGAATGCGCCGTCGCCAGATAGTAGATGGCTTCAAGCAGGTTGGTTTTGCCCTGCGCGTTGGCCCCGACGATCAGGATCGGGCTGATGGACGGCAGCGACAATTCGAGGCGCGCGTAATTACGGAAGTTGGTGAGCGACAGGTGTTCGACGTGCATGAAAGATGGCCACACAAGCGGGATAGGGCCTGAGTCTAACCTATTGCAGCCAACCCGTCATGGCGAGATCCGAACCTCCCCCCGGCCCCACTCCGCATGCGGTTCAAACCCTGACAGTTATGCCGTTCAGCGGCTTGATGGCTGGCGCCGCCAGGGAATAAATTCCCCATGTATACAGACCAAGCCGCGAGTTCATCTGCACTGTTCTTTCCGCTGCGCGCAAGCAGTTTTTGCAACTGTCGGGATATGAACCGCACGCGGAGAACCGGTTTTGATGCGTTTGCCCTGTGCCAACTGCACTTGTCCGGACGAATTCTGCCGGCATCCCTCCGCGATGCCACCGCTGGTAAATCTCTGAGCCGCTCAGAACGCACCTGCACGGTGGCTTGCTGAAATAGTCGGCTTGCGCGATAGAAAGAAACCAGTACCTTTGTCCGTATGTGTAGTATTCGCGGCAGGTCTTGGGGATCTGCCTGTTCACGCAGATTCGCCTGTGCGCCTGATAGGGAGGGACGGTCAAATGCCCGGTTACGGTCCCGCCATCAGGCTCACGCCCTGGTTTTTGCGGCGGTTCATTTCCCTGTGTGTGATCGTCGTCTCGCTGTTCCTTGCGTCCGGGGTGCTGGCACAGCGCGTAGTCGTGCTGCGCGATGGCGAATCTGTTTCAGGCCAGCTCACCACATCCGCGCCGGTGGTGGTGTACCAGCTTGACGGCTTGGCCAGCGATCAAATCAACGTCCGTGCTACCGCAGACACTAACCTGTATCCGCGCCTGAGCCTGCTCGACGCGAACTTCAACGCCATCGCATTTAGCAGTAGCCCGCTCACCGGATCGGAAAACGCCCGCGAAGCGCTGCTGACGGTTTCGCTGCCTGCTTCTGGCCGCTACTCGCTTGTGGTGACCAGCGCATCCGGCGCACTGGGCGGGTACACGCTCAGTCTGGGCGTAACTGCTGCGTTGACGCCCACGACGACACAGATCCTGTTCCCGCTCCTGCAGACAGCGACGGCCTGGGCTGCGGGCACAGCCCCGGCCATACCGACTGCCCAGCCTGCTGCATTGACCCAGGCAGCGATTTCCGGGAATCTGGGATCGGCCCTGGAAACCGCACTGGCGGAGACGGCTTCTCCAACGCCGTATTGCGCGCCCAACAGCATGCTCCCGTGTAACTTCCCGACCTCCACGCCAATATCCAATACGACACCGACCCCATGGCCGCCCCTTATGGGCTCGTTTGAGGTTCCTGTGTCTTCCCTGGAGCCAACCGTGTTCTCCGAAATCATCAGCGGGCCCGGCGAGCATCGCATCCGGCTGCGCTTCACCGACCTGACCGGGCCCATCCAGCCCCAGCAGTTCCGCATTGCGCTCGACTGTGACAACGGCATCGGGCTGCTCTTGTGGCAGGGCAATGACTGCGGCGACAGCTACACCGAGATCATTGAATCGGCTGACACCACGATGCCGTTTCGAGATCTGACTCTGCAGATTTTGGCGCTCGAACCCCCGCCTAACGTTCCTTATCAGTTGACGATCACTCCGGAAACGCCATTCGCTGCGGTGGCCACGCCGGATGGCGACCATGTCTTTGACGCCTTCAGCAACCAGTCCGCCAGCTTCACCAGCGACATTTCGCGCCCACTGGGCGATCCAGCCGACCGCGTGACGGTGCGCTTTCCTGATGCAGTGGGAGCGCAAGCTCAGACTTACCGCTTCACACTCACCTGCGCCAGTGGCCTGGCCACTGCGCTACTGGCCGGAGAATTGCGCTGCGGAGACTCGGTCACCCAATCCATCGGCGGCACGAACACAGGCGAAGTGCCTGTGGTCGGGTTCGAGTTCGCTTTTCTTGATGGCTCTCTCGCGGCCTACGTCAGCTACACGCTGACAGTGAGCCCTGAAACTGGCCTGGTTGCGCAAGCGCCGCCTGATGCCGATTTTCTGCTGAATGTGCCCCTCACCAGCCAAACCACTTTCAGCGACGAGATTTCCTCTCCGCAGGGGGACGCAGCGGACAAGATCACCGTGCGCGTTCCGGACTTGTTCACCGGCAGTTGGGATTTCACCCTCAATCTGCTGTGCGATGGCACAGGAGTGGAATTCGTTCAATGGTCGCTGCAAACCGGGCAAACGCTGGCGTGCGGAGACAGCCTCACCCTGCCCCTCACGTCCACGTCTGTCAACCCTGTGCCCAACCTTGTCATGTTTGTACACCTTATCGACTGACGCGCCCAGTCGCGCTTTTGCCCTCGATGAACTAGCCGACGCCTTCACTCGCTGCCAACCTCTTACCTATGTTCGTCCTGAAGCCGCTCTCGATGCCGGAGATGCGGCTTCTTCTGATTCCGAACCGGAGAAAAGGAATTGACTATGCTCGCCCAATTGAAGCCGTTGACCCAGGAGGAACATCAGTCCGCCCGTAGCGCCGCTCAGGAAGCCGTGCGGCGCGAGATTGGCGACCGTCCGAGCCGGGAGTATTTCAATCAGCACGCGGCGCGCCGCTATCCGCCAGGCGTGACCAAGCTGATCAATGGGCTGTGCATCGTCCTGCTGCTGGCGGCCTTTACCCCATCGGCGATTCGGCTCTATGTCATCGGATCGGAGACATTCGGCGCGACCGTATCGTTTGAAATGGCCGCGGTCGCCGTCGGGATTGCGACCGTTCTCACCGCGGAAATCGGTCAGGTGGTGTTCTCCCTTGCCCTGGCAACGCTGGGCACCTCGGCGAGTGCGCGCCGGCTGCTCTACGCCAGTATGAGCATCGCCACCACGATTGCGCTGGTGGGCAATGTGCAGGTCGCCCTGCCCGGTCACATGGAAAGTCCCTTCGCGTGGCTGGAGGCGATTGCCCCGCCGCTGCTGGTGCTCTCGACCGCCTACGTCCTCAAAGAGCAGATGCTTGAATCCATCGGGATGCGCCACGCCAACGAACGCGCCTATCAGGAAGCGGTCAGTGAATGGCAGCGTGCCGCGATGAATCCGGAGGCCCATCCGCGCTGGATGCAGTTCTACGCCAATGCGATCCGCGATGCGCTGCGCAAGACCAACAGCCGCCGGCGCGAGGCGGTCGAGTCGCTGACCCATGGCGACTGGCGGGCGCTGGTCTACCGTGAACTGCAAGCCGACAACTGGTACGACACACCCGAAGCGCCGGTCGCGCCGGTGTGGGCCGAAACCCAGATCGAAGGGAGCGTTGAGGCCTCTGCCCGCCCTTTCGTTGTGAGCGTGAACGGGAACGGCAGCCATCCGGAGACGAGCGAGTGAGAGTGTGCGTCAGTCTGCGGCGCACCCTTATCTCGTTCCACGTACTACGCTGGGCGACCCCGTGTGTATTGCAGCAACCGCTGCAAACAGGCGGCGAAGTGGCAGCGCAAGCGAGTTTGTCGCTCATTTCGTGTCAGTCGGAGAGGGCTTAGCGCGTATGGCAAAGCCGACCATCATCCCGAACTGGAAGTATCAGAAGCCGTCGAAAGGCGGTTACAAGCGGGCTGAAGAAACTGCTCAAGTACGTGTCCCACCGCGAGAACCCCGATCACCGCCCGATCGAAATTGACGAGCGCTGGACGGACTGCGGACTGGGCGCAGGCTGGCGTGAAGTCTATGCGAACGCGGGCAAGCTGGCGGGTCCGTATGTGCTGGCGCATCACCTGGTGATCGCGCCAGCGCCCGATTTGATGCGGTTGGTGCCGGAGGAACTACGCCATGAACTGGTCCGTGAGGTGACGGAACGGACGATTGAGGCGTGGCACGAAGCGCGTGGACTGAACCAACCCGAATTCTCCTATGTCCTCCACGACCGTGATACCGACGACGACGGGATGCAGATGCTGCACACGCACGTCTTTGTCGCCGGGACGATTGAAAACAGCCTCGGTGAGCGCAAGTCGCACCGGGTGCAGCGTGAGCACGTGGTGGCGGACGCCAAGGCGCTTCAGCGGGAGAACAACCTGCATCGCATCGCCCGAACCGAATTTGAGATGCTGTTAGACCGGACGATTGGGCGGGAGTGGCGGGTGCTGCGCGAAGTCGAACGAGAGCAGACGGCTCCCGACCTGGACCTCCACGCAAACACCCAGTGCGACGCCGATCCCGTTGGCGACAGCGGCTGGAGGACGTACCGGACTCGAACCGCTAAGGCCTGCTCATCTCGCACTGGTCAACACACAACCGGTCACATTAAGCTGGACGGCCCAGCCCGACTCCCCGCGCTATGAGCTGGAAATCACCGTGTGCGACACGGTAAGCGGCGATTGCGTGACTGAACAGCCCGTGGCCACCCGCGCCAGCTATTCCCTTGCGTTAGCGGGGAATGCCGAGGTGAGTTGGCGCGTTCGTGTCTTGCTAACCAGCGGACGTACCAGCGAGTACACGACCCTCCACACGTTTGAGTATGTCGTCGGTCGCGCATCTCCCGCGCCGACACCGACCGCATTCGCCAGCCGGAATGGCTAGCCTGCGGTGAGGTGTGGCTACTTTGAAGGACCTGAAACACAAAGGCGCGGAGCTCGCCAGGAAGAAACGCCAAGAGGGTTTGCGAGAAACTCCTGGGATCCTGGCGATGAGTATTCTCTGTTTGAAGCGCCGTATTACTCAGCCAGCAGCTTGCGAATTTGCTCGATCTGCGGGAAGTGATGGCGCTCATGTTTGGCGAAATAGCTGGCCTGCTGGCGCACAGTCACGCGGCCAAACTCGGAGTGCCAACCGGCCCGTTCCCAGCCTTCGGGTGACAGCCCCTGCAGGGCGGCCAGCGTGCGCCCGCGCGATTCGGCAAAATCATCAAGCAGATCGCTGGCAGTGCGCGGGTCGGATTCGTAGTTCCATACCGCCGCGCCCGCCAAATCGGGGTCATCTTCGGTCAGCAGCAGGCGAACGCGCTCGGCCAGCAGGCGTTCGGTGAACAGCAGGTGGCTGATGACATCGCGCACGCCCCACTCGCCCGGAATCGGCTGATGATCCATCTGCGCGTCGCTCAGGCCTGCCACCAGCACCCTCAGCTCGCCCTCGGCGCTTGCGAGCGCATCGAGGAGAACAGGCGTGGGCAGGGGTTCGAGAAAATAGGTGGGCGGAAACTCGCGGAAGGCTAGCGCGCGTTCGCCACAGGTGGGGCAGCGTTCAGGCGCGGACTTCATCATCAGCGTGCCACAGGTGCGGCACACGACCAGCGCCGGCGCTTCTTCCAGTGACAATTCGCGCTGCTCGGCGGCGGCAGTGCGGGCCGAGCGCAGCGCCGTAAAAAAGTCGTCCGGCATACCGGCTGCGTCGAGCGCAGCCGCCAGCGCATCGAGTTCCGCCAGCAGGTCGTCACCCATCAGCGGACCGGCCGCGTAAGCGTCGCGCGTGGTCAAGGCGAAGGCCGCCCCGCGCAGCAGCTTGCCGCCGCCATACAACCCGCCCGCTTCGAGGCTGGCGGCCGCCCGTGCCAGCCTCACCAGCAGCGAGTCCTCGCCTGAGATCTGCGATTCGCGCATGTGAACCCCCTCCATCTGATCGCGCTATTCAAGCATAGCGATTAGGGCAGAGCGGGGCAAAGGAATAGAGACTTATCGCTCAGCCGACCTCGATTACCACTGCATTGCTGTCGCGGTCGGACAGCAGCGGTGCGCCGTCGTAGTCTGTCACTGGAACACCAGCGGCATCAGCGCGCGCCAGCAGCGCCGAACGCTCGGCTTCGGATGGCAGCACGAGCGTGAAATAGCGCAGGCCGACGCTATCTTCGGGCGGACGCAGCGGCCCGGCCCACGTATTCAGGCCGAGATGGTGATGGTAGCCGCCCGCACTGACGAACAATGCGCCCGGATAGCCACGCTGCATCACGTCGAAGCCAATCACGCCACACCAGAACGCTTCGGCGGCGTCGAGACTGCTCACATGCAAATGCATATGGCCGAGGTCAGTTTGGGGGTCGAGTGGCGCGTCGTCTTCGTCTTGCGCCTCATCAAGCAGGCGCTGCGCATCCAACGGATCGGTCGCCATGGTGATGACGCCATTCGCCACCGGCCAGTCCGCGCGCGGCCGGTCGCGGTACAGTTCGAGACCGTTGCCATCCGGGTCGTTCAAATAGAGCGCCTCGCTAACCAGATGGTCGGCGAAGCCACTGAACTGCACGCCGCGCACCGCCAGCCGGCGCAGTAGCTTCGCCAGCGCCAGGCGGCTGGGCACGCGCAACGCGATGTGATACAGGCCAGTGCTGGCGCGCGGTTTGCGTCGCAGGCGCGCATCGGCGCTGAGCGCGAGGATTGGCGCGGCATCGGGCGCGGGCGCAAGCCAGACGGTATTCCTCTCGCTTCGCACGGTCTCCAGCCCCATATCGCCGCCATAGAACGACCGCGCCCGGTCGAGATCAGTCACACGCAGATGGGCGAGGCCCAGGTGGGTAGTGTCGGGCTGCAAATGTGCACTCATGGCAGCCGCACCAATCCGTAGGCGATAGTCGGCCCAAAGCCCTGCTCGTAGCTCAGATGGATGATGAAGCGGGCCAGCGCGTCGATAGCGTCCGCTTGGTCGAGCGTGCCGGCGTCCACCGGCTCGAAGCCCGCATCGGCGATGAGCGGTGCGGCGACGGCCTTCGCGTTGGCGTCGTCAGCGATCATGAACACGGCCGGTCGCGGGCCGTCACCGGCGCGCCAATCCGAATCCAGAATCTGGAAGAAGACGGTGTTGAAGGCCTTGACGACATACGCGCCCGCCGCCCACTCCTGCACCTGCACCGCCGAAGGCCCGCCGCTGTGATCGCCTGACAAATTGTTGGTGGCGTCCAACAGCAGCTTACTCCTCAGCGTGTCGCGCAGTGGTTGCAGCACGCCGCGCGCGGCGGACCACGGCACGGCCAGCAGCACAGCTTCGCCAAACGCCGCTGCGTCCACCACCGAGCCGCCCTTCGCGCCATGCCCTACTTCAGCCGCCAGCGCCGTCGCTTTGGCAGGCTCGCGCGAACCGAAACAGACCGCGTGGCCCGCTTCCGCCCAGCGCCGGCCGAGCGCGCTCCCAATCCGCCCGCTGCCAATAATCCCTATTTTCACGGCGTCCTCCTCCAATGACTATGGACTTCAGCCTGCCATCGTCGCGTGTTCCAGCCTCTTGACGCAACTGGCGGCGCAGAATCTGACGGATTGTGTTCGCGCTGGATTATTTGACCGCGCTATAATCCGGTGTATGGACGAAGTTGAGGTCTACGCACAGAATCCATACGTTCCCGTCGGCGGGGAGGATCGCGATCTTGCGCGCGCTCCTTTCGCAGGACGGCAGTCTGCCTTTTCCCGCCTCTACCAAACGCTGAACGACCCTGCCGGCGGCCGCGCGCTGCTGGTCACGGGCCGGGCACGCATCGGCCGCACCGCCCTGCTGTACGCCTTCGACAATGCCTTTGGCGACACGATTGTCAGCGCCCCCGTGCCACTGCGCCTCGCGCCGTTAGGGTCGGAGATGGACTTTGTGCTGGAGCTGGCCCAGGACGTGACGGCCGGCTTGATCAAGCATGATGTACCCGTCGGCAAGCTGAACGACCTGAAACCACCAGCGGGCGACGCGCGCACCTGGCTCGAGGATGAATTTCTGCCCGCAGTATTCCACCAACTGCGCCTGCGCCGGTTGGCGCTGCTGCTCGACGACGCCGACCGGCTGCTGTCGGCGATACTGGCGGGCGACCTGCCCGATGATCTGTTCGCCTATCTGCACAAGCTGCTCGAACGTTGGCCGGCGCTAGGCATCATCCTGTCCGCGCCAGACGACGACACGCTCGATACAGCCTCGTTCGCCCCGCTGGTCACGCTCAACGATCACGTACGGCTGATGAACCTGGCGCCCGATGAAACGCGCTGGCTGATTCAAGAGCCTGTTCGCGCCTGCTACACCGCGCCCGATGAAGTGGCGGCGGCGGTTCAGCGTTCGACCGGTGGCGCGCCCGCGCTGGTGCAGCAGTTTGGCTACCAACTGTTCCAGCGCTGGGAAGCGGGCAGCGCCAATGTGCTCGGGCTGGACGATGCGCGCGCGGTCACGCCGAAAGTTTATCAGGGCGCGCTGGAGGACTTCCGCCGCCAGTGGGGCAGCTACACGCTCAACGAACGGCTGGTGCTCACCGCCATCACCGACCTGATCTACGACGATCCGCTGGACAAAATCAGCGTGCCGGTGCTGCAAACGTGGCTGACCGATACCGACTATCCATTGGATACGACGGCGATTCTATCGGCGCTGCGCAGCCTCGAATACAACGAGATCGTGGCGGGCATGCCCGATGCGATTGTCATCCACAGCGGCATGCTGCAAACGTGGTTGCTCGAAAATGCGCGCCTGCAGGGGAAAGCCATGCGCGGCGAACCGGTGCGCGCGCCATCGTCTCCGGCCGCCAGCGCCGCTGCAGCCGCAAAGGGTATTCCAGCCGAACAGCCCGACAAGCCCGTGGGCCGATCGCTGCCATCCGTCAAGGGCATGCCGCGCCGCGCCGCGCTGCTGGTGGGTGGGCTGATGCTGGCCGCCGGTGCCTTGGGGGCAGCCACGGCGTTCGCCATGTTTGGCGGCAGTTCGCCTACCAGCGCCGCCACGATTACTCCGCCGCCCGTGCCAACCGTAACGCTGGTGACCGGGCAGTAAAACCACCAAGTTGAAAGTTCAAAGTTGAAAGAAAGGGCTGAAAGCTGTTGCGTTATGCACAGCTCGATGCTATGCGCTGTCGTGCTCACTCAAGCAGGCTCTAGAAGTCGCCTCAGCCTTCATCGCCTTCGGGGTCGTTTTCCGCCGGATCGCTGTCGTCGTCATAGCGGGCGGGGTCTTCGCCTTCGAGGACAGTTGGGGCATCTCCATCGAGGTGGTCGCGGTCGTTGGGAGTTGGGCGGCGCGGGGCGGGCGAATCGGCCTGTGACGGCGCGGGTGGGCGCGGGTCAACACGCGGGAAGACACCGCTGCGGCCGCCGGGATCGTCTGGGTTGTCCATCGTCCACCTCCTGCTGCGCGGGACTATACCACGCCGCACGCTGCAACTGCCCATTCGGGCGGGTGCCGAGGTGTTCACGCCATCAAGTGAGCGGATCGTCGAAGCCCTGGATTTCCACACGGTAGCCGTCTGGGTCACGCAAGAAACAGTGCGTGATTCGATAGTAGTCATTGTGCGCCGGCGGGCTTTCCACCTGCGCACCAGCCGCGACCGCCAGCGCGTACCAGCCCTCGACATCATCCGTGACGAGCGTAACGATCAGGCTGCCCTGCTGCGGCGCAACGTCATCGCGCTGGCACAGGCCGATGTAGGCGTTGGGCGCTGTGCGATAGATGCGGCAGCCGCCCTGATCACGGGCCAGCGGCAGCCGCAGCATGCCGCCATAGAAAGCGGCGCTGGCGTTCAGATCGCGCACATACAAGAAGGTGATTTGCTGAACGAACGGTGCGGGCATGGGGGTTGGCCTTAGGTGCTTTGGGACTGTCCGCATGATGATAGCCAATCCAGCGGCGCTGAGGACACTGAGCGACACAAGTTGAAGGCTCCGCGTCTATCTTTCTCTCCGCGCCTCTGCGATGAGTCCTTCTTCTGAAATCTATCTCGCGCCGCCGCCCGTCCCGCGCTAGACTCGCGCCCATTCACGAGTCTGCATTGATGAAGGGATTCACCACACTATGAGCCGAACCTACGATGTGCTGTGCATCGGGCGCAGCTCGATTGACCTGTACTCAAACGACGTGGGCGCGCCATTCGAGGCTATCACCAGCTTCGCCGCGCTCGTGGGCGGCTGCCCCACCAATATCAGCGTGGGCACGCGCCGCCTCGGCCTCAAATCCGCCCTGCTCACCGGCGTGGGCCGCGACAAAGTCGGCGATTTCATCGTCGCCTTTCTCAACCGCGAGGGCGTCGACACGCAGTTCATCGCCAATAAGGACGGCCGCCGCACCAGCGCCGTGCTGCTCGGTATCCAGCCGCCGGACACGTTCCCGATGACGTTCTACCGCGACAACTGTGCCGATATCCAGATCACGATTGACGACGCGCTGGCCACGCCAATCGCTGACAGTCGTCTGCTGCTCATCAGTGGCACTGGTCTGTCGCAGGAGCCGAGCCGCAGCGCCAATTTGTACGCCGCCGAAACCGCCGCCGCCAGCGCCACCGAGGTCGTGCTCGACATCGACTACCGGCCCACGCTCTGGCACGACGCGCGCGCCTTTGGCGTAACGGTCCGCACGGCGCTGCCGCTGGTCGATATCGCCATTGGCACCGAGGACGAGATCAAGGCAGCCACCGGCGCGAACAGCGGCGAAGCGGGCGTGGCGCGGCTGCTGGAAGGTGTGCGCAAAGCTGTCGTCTATAAGCTGGGAGAAGCAGGCGCGCGCGTGTATACCAAAGACGGCGCAACCTATGACGCCGGCCCGTTCAAGATCGAAGTCCTGAACACGCTTGGCGCGGGTGACGCCTTCGCCAGCGGCTTCCTGTATGGCTACCTGAATGGCTGGGGTTGGCAGAAGGCCGCGCGCATGGGCAACGCCACCGGCGCGATTGTCGTCACGCGCCAGGGTTGCGCCAACGACATGCCCACGCTGGCCGACACGCTGGCGTTTGTGGAAGCGAAGGGAGGGTTTTAGGAAAGTACAGAGTCAAAAGTACAAAGTATAGAGTGAAGAACGCGAGCAGCCTTCGAAAGATCGCGGCTCACAATGAGACAAATGTAACACGGCTACCTTCGGCTTTATACTTTCCACTTTGTACTTTCTACTTATTTGCTATGCACTACCTCATCCACCTCGTAGCGCCGAAGGGCGAACGGCTGACGCCGAAGATGGTCGAGTGGCTGGCCCAGCACGGCAGCGACGTGCTTCAGCCCGAGGCGTATGTTCCCGTGCGCAAGCTCAAAATCAAGCCGCTGGCGCGCGCCCTGTTGCGCTTCGACCCCACACTGCTGCCCGAACAGGGCGAAGATGGCGCAGTGCTGCTGCGCTATCCAGCGCCGGAACTCGACCTGGCGCTGCTGATACACGAGCGCGGCGTGATTGTCCGCTTTCCATGGATGGGCAGCCTGCTGGCCCAGATCGTGCTGCGCATCTGCCACACCTACATTCAATTCCTGTATCAGCGCGCCGGTTTCTGGAGCTACGACCCGCAGTTGAATCTGATTTCGTACGCGGGCGATTTCGAGACGATTGACGAGATCGTGGCGCTGATGGAGGCGTGGCTGCCGCGCCTGCTCGAATCGCCGGACGGCACAGAGTAGATTTCGAACCCTGCGGCTTGTTTGTGTGTAAGTATCCATGTCAGGCAAGGTGCTGAATCTTGCGCACGACCCATGCGCACGGTAAGCTCTATGTTTGTGTTTCGTGGGCAGCATTCGCTGTCTGTGGTTCGCAGTAATCCGTTCAAATTGGTTCAGGAGGAATGTTCAATGAAGCGTAATTCTCGCATGTTGGCCTTTGCCCTGCTCGTGGTCATGATGCTTGCCCTGGTGGGTGGCGTGGTGACGGCGCAGGACGCACCCAAGACGGTCGTTTCCGGCCTTGTGATGACTTCGGGTGACCTGTCGGGCATCGACCCCACCATCTCTGAGGTGAGCTCGAGCATCGAAGTCGTCAATCAGATGTTCATTGGTTTGACCGCGCAGGACGTCACCACCGCCGAGACGGTTCCCGGCTTGGCGTCGAGCTGGACGGTTGAGCCGACCGACGATGGCAACGTCGCCTACACCTTCACGCTGATGGAAGGCGTGCCGTGGGTGCGCTATAACGTCGATACCGGCGAAGTCGAGCAACTCCTGGATGAGAACGGCAACGTTCGCACCGTGGTAGCGCAGGACTTCGTTAACGGCATCATCCGCGCGCTCGACCCCGTCACCGCCGCCCCTTATTCGTACGTGCCGATTCCCTACATTGTCGGCGCAGCCGAATTCAACAATGGCGAGGCTGGCCCCGAGGCCGTGCAGGTTTCGGCCCCTGACGCCAGCACAGTTGTGATCGTGGCCCCTGAAGAAGTCGCGTTCGCCCCGGCCATTTACGGCCTGTGGGTGCTGCGCGCCATCCCGGACTGGGTCATTGCCGATGCTGGCAACTCGTGGACAGACCCCGAGAATATCGCCACCTACGGCCCGTACGCGGCCATGGAATGGGCTCACGACGAGTCGTTCACGATGATCAAGAACCCGTTCTGGCCCGGCACCGAGTACATTCCTCAGCCGGCGATTGACCAGGTCGTGCTGCGCTTCCTCGACGCCGAACAGCAGCTACCTGAGTACCAGGCGGGCACAATGGACGCCATCACTCTTCCCGCGGCCGACATTCCGCGCATCCAGGCAGATCCGTCTCTGAGCGCAGAGTATGTAACCGGCGCGAACCCGTGCACGTACTACTACGGTTTCAACAACGAAGAAGCTCCGTTCAGCAGCGCCAACCTGCGCCGCGCCTTCAGCCAGGCGATTGACCGCGTGGCCATCGTAGAGAACGTAACCCGCGGCGGCCAGACGGCAGCCCAGTGGTTTGCCTATCCCGGCCTGAATGCGTCGCCGACGATGGAACTCAACGCCGACGTGGGCGTGACGTACGACCCGGCAGGGGCACAGGAATCTCTGGCGGCAGCGCTGACGGACCTGGGTTATTCGTCGGTGGACGAGCTCAATGCCATCGGCATCACCCTTACCTACAATGACACCCCCACGCACGCTGCGATTGCCCAGGTTGTCCAGCAGATGTGGAAGGATACCCTCGGTGTGGATGTGACTCTGTCGGCCCAGGAATCGACCGGCTACTTCTCGCGCCTGAGCGAACAGTATCCGCAGATCGCCCGCGCTGGCTGGTGCCAGGACTACTCCGACGCCAACAACTTCCTGTACGACGTGTTCTACAGCCAGTCGTCGCAGAATGACCCCGGCTTCAATAATGCCGAGTTCGATGCGCTGGTCGAGCAGGCCCGTACCGAGACTGACAACGACGTTCGTCGTGACCTGTACGCGCAGGCCGAGAACATTTTCTCGCTGCAGGAAGCCGGTATCGCTCCGATCTACTGGTACGCGAACAACTTCCTGGTCAAGCCCTACGTCGAGCGCGCTAATTCGATTACGGGCAACGAAGCCTACTACCTGTGGGACATCAACAACTAGTTCCCGTTGCAGGCTAGTATAATTTGAGTGTTGTGAAGGGGCGGGGGAGACCCTGCCCCTTCACCGTTGAGGCAGAGGCAAGAAATCCGCATGGGCAAATTCATCGTGCGCCGCTTTTTATGGATGCTGCTGGTGCTGTTCGTGGTCTCGGTGATCACGTTTGGCCTGATGCATGCAGTGCCGGGTGGCCCGTTCTCGCGCGAGAAGCCACTGCCCGAAGCGACTATTGCCCAGTTGAATGAAAAGTATCACCTCGATGAACCGCTGGTCACACAGTATCTTTACTACATTTCAGACATCCTGGTTCCCCGCGTCACCACCGGCCGCATTCCCCCCAGCGCATCTGAAGACTACCTGTTAAATCTTTCACTTCCGGCCATGTTTGGTGAAGAGGCCGCCCTTCGCTGGATGAACTTCGGCCCCAGCTATCGGGCGCGCGGCCGCTCGGTCAATGATATTTTCCGCGATAACCTGATCGTGTCGGCCCAGTTGGGCATCGCCGCAATCACACTGGCAGTCGCGGTGGGTATGCCGCTGGGCATTATCGCAGCGCGCAGCCGCAACAAGTGGCCGGACTACGTCGCCATGGGCATCGCCGTGTTTGGCGTGTCAATTCCGGTCATTATTTCCGCGCCGTTGCTGCAGTATTTATTCGGTGTGCAGTGGAAATTATTCCCAGTCACGGGCTGGGGAACGGTCGGCCACATCATCTTGCCGGCCATGGCGCTTGGCTTCATCAATTCAGCCATCATCGCCCGGTTGACGCGCGCCAGCCTGCTGCAGGTGATGCACGAGGACTATATCCGCACGGCGCGGGCCAAAGGGCTGGGCGAGCGCCCGGTGCTGGTACGGCACGCGCTGCGCAACAGCCTGATTCCGGTCATCACGGTGCTTGGGCCGCTGTTCGCGGCGTTGGTGACGGGCACGTTCGTCATCGAAACCGTGTTCGGTATTCCGGGCATGGGCCGCTATTTTGTGTCGAGCGTCCAGAGCCGCGATTACCCGGTCATCATGGGAACGATTTTGCTGTATGCGTTCCTGCTGGTAGGTGCAAACATGGTGGTAGACATCATCTATGCGTGGGTAGACCCACGCATTCGCCTGGATTAGGCCGGTCGGGATCGCCCGGATAGAGCGTGAGGCAAGCACAATGGCAGCAGCAGAAACCAGCCCAAAACCGGCTACCCAGGTCGCCAAACTCGAATCACACGTCAAGGGTGAGGGCCTGTGGGCGGACTCGTTCCGCAGGCTGCGCCGCAATAAAGCCGCAATGCTCGGGCTGCTGATCATCCTGTTCATGGGCTTCGTGGCGATCTTCGCCGATCAAATCGCTCCCTATACGTATTACGAGCAAAACCTGATCAAGAACAATGCCGCGCCGCTGTGGGTGACGCAGTTGTTCCCGACCATGATTCCGGTGGGCGAACCCGGCGGTTACGTGACGATCTCGGATGACTTCCCGCTCGGAGCCGACAACCTTGGGCGCGACCTGTTCAGCCGCATCGTGCACGGCGCGCGCATTTCGCTGCTGGTAGCCATCGTCGGCCCATTTGTCGCCATCCTCGTGGGCATCACCGTGGGCCTGCTGGCCGGCTACTCGGGCGGCTTCACCGACAACGCCCTGATGCGCGTGGTCGACCTGATGTACGCCTTCCCCACCATCCTGCTGATCATCTTGATGATGGCCTTCTTCAGAGCGGGCTTCAGCGATATACCACCCGGCTCGCCCGCCTACTTCATCAGCGCGGCGGACAGAGCCAGCGGTGGGCTGTTGTTCATCTTCATCGGCATTGGCCTGACAAGCTGGATGGGCATGGCTCGCCTCGTGCGCGGCCAGGTGCTGTCGGTGCGCGAGAAAGAATACGTCGAGGCAGCCACCTCGCTGGGCGCGAATCGCTACCGCGTCGTCTTCCGCCACATCCTGCCCAACATCCTCGGCGTGCTGATTGTGGCCGAAACGCTCACCATCCCGATCTACATCTCGTACGAAGCCTTTCTCAGCTTCATCGGCCTGGGCGTGAACGCGCCGACGCCGAGCTGGGGCGGCATGATCAGCGAAGGCGCGCGCTCGATCCAGAGCTACCCGAATCAGGCGCTGTTCCCGGCCACGGCGCTGTTCCTGATCATCTTCGCGTTCAACTTCCTCGGCGACGGCCTTCGCGACGCGCTCGACCCGCGCATGCGCGGCGTGGACTAAGCACCACACTCCCACGCGCTCTCCAACCGAAGCATCACCCCCCAACCCCCTCTCCGAACTCAGGAGAGGGGGAGAAGAACACGTGACACAAAGCCACTCTCTTCGCGTGGGGCTGAGGAGTACAGGAGTGAGGTCCGCTTGCAATCAAGCGAATCCCCTCGCGGCGCTGTATAAACGCTGAAGCACGATGGAAGCAGCCTTATGACCGAAAGCGATTCACCGCGCCGTCCATCGATTGTGCGCCGGGTATTTGCGGCCGTCACGATCATCTATGCGCTGGCGATGCTGGGCTATCTGGCGCTGCGCGTGCTGGCCGCGCTCGGGCTGCCTGTCAGCGACGCCGACGGCGGGCTGTTCGGCATGATCGCGGGCATCGGCAACAGCTTGATGCCGGCATTGTTGTTTCCGTCGCTGCTGCTGGTCATCATCGCGCTGCTGCTGCGCATGCCGCGCATTGCGCTACTGCTGGCGCCGCTGGGGCTGGCGTTCGTGATACTCTACGGCGGGCTGCTGCTACCATCTTCAGCGCGAGCCGATTCCACAGAACCTGCCCTCGTCGTCTACACGCACAACCTGCACGCGATGACCGATGGACTGCAAGCCGCCGCCGATGCCATCCGCGCCAGCGGAGCCGATGTCGTCGCCGTGCAGGAACTGACCGAGCCAGCCGCCGAATATTTCAGGGCGACGCTGGGCGACGTGTACCCGTATCAGCAGATGAACCCGGTCGGATTGTCCACCGGCGGGACGGGCATCCTCAGCCGCTGGCCGCTCGAAGACGCCGAAACCTGGTTTAGTTCGATGGCGCAGATGCGCGTAACCGTCAACTCGCCCAACGGCCCGTTCGCGTTTTACAGCGCGCACCCGCCGCCGCCGAGCTGGTTCTTACAGGCGTTCGACAGCAGCAGCCGCGCCGCCGCGCTCACCACTATTCTTGAGCGCGCGGCGCAGGAGACCCTGCCGGTCGTGCTGGCTGGCGATTTCAACCTCACCGACCAGACCAGCGACTATCAGCGCATCATCGGCGCAGGCTTTCGTGACGCCTTCCGCGAAGCAGGCTGGGGGCTGGGCCTCACGTTCGCCGATTTCAGCGTCTACTACCCGCTGCTGGCAGTCGCGCCGCCCTTCATCCGCATCGACTACGTCTTTGCCAGCGACGACTTCACCGTCGTGGACGCCAGCGCCCGGGCCAGCGCCGCCGGTTCCGATCACTATCCGGTGCGGGCCGTGCTGGCGCTCCATGCCGCCGAGGGCGAATGACGGCCGCGCACTTTCCGGCGGCGCGCGGCGCGTATGTGCTGCTGCTTGATTTGCCCGAATCGGCGCGGCTTACCATTGGTCAACTGGGGAGTTTCGACTTTCCGGCAGGCGTTTACACCTACGTGGGCAGCGCGCACGGTGCTGGCGGACTGGCCGGGCGCTTGAAGCATCATCTTGCGCCGTCCCCGCGCCCGCACTGGCATATCGACCACCTGCGCGCGGCTGCGGCAGTGACTGGCGTCTGGTGGAGCGCCAGTGAACTACCGCTCGAACACACCTGGGCCGCCGTGCTGATGAGCCTGCCAGGCGCACGCATCATCGCGCCGCGCTTCGGCGCCAGCGACTGCCGCTGCCCGAGCCACCTGCTGCGTTTTGAGGAAAGCCCTGATTTTGAGGCGTTTGGCGCGCGAGCGGACAGCGTGGTGAACTGTGCGGCTTTACGAGGCCTGCCCCGCTGACTGTTCGCTGGCCTTGATCTGCGCGGCCGCGGCCTTCAGCGCACCACGATGACGCACCACAAACTGCGTGGTGCAGTACTGGTAGATGAACACCCACGCCAGCGTAACGCCCACCAGCACCAATTCAAAGGCGATGAAATTCACCCAGCGCAGGATCAGCCAGTCCAGCAGCAGCGCCACCACCACGCCGCCTGCCAACAGAGATGCCCAGCGAAACAGGCGCGGATAGGCCCGTATCAGCCACGGGCTGGCAAACAGGCCGATGATGACCAGCGTGGTGAAGACCACAGCGGCCAATACAAACAGCGAGTTCTCCCACGGGTCCACATAACCCGGCAGCAGCCCAATCCCGGACACGCCCAGCGACACCGCGTACAGGCCAAACTTCAGGCGGCCAAACACGGCGATGTCCAGACCGCCGATATCTACGATCACGCGCAGGTCAGACATGATGTCCATCGCCACCGCCAGCACCAGCAGGCAGCCGATCAGCATGAGCACGGCAAACAACAGTTCCGCGTAGGTGGGATAGCCGAAATAGCCCAGCGATGTGCGCCACCAGCCCGGGTCAGTCACGCTGGCCATGCCCATCATCAGGCTGATGACGAGCAGCGCCAACGCCAGCCGGAACAGTTGGCGCGGGCGCACGGTGATAACCCAGTAGGCCGTTACATACGACAGCAGCGCGCCGAAACCGGTCGTGAAGGCGATGGCGGCCAGCCGGTTCACGGTTAAATCAGCGATCCACGGGCCGACCATGAAAAAGACCAGCGCCAGGCTGAACAGGAACAGCATGCCCACGCCCAGCGCGGCAAGAAAGCGGATCACCACGCTGCGGCCGCGTGGTTCTTCGGCCAGCCGCACGACTTCGCGCGTTTCCTCGCGGTACAGAAACAGTCCGCGATAGCTGTAGCTGGTGACGACCGCGCCCATCACGCCAGCCACAAGGATGAGCACGGCGGCAAAACTCACCTGTCCTGCACCAGACGCGAACACCGGTAATTCGGCGGCGCTGCCAGTGTTGAAGACGGCGGCCACGAGTGCGCCAATGCCGCCCACCAGCGCCATCACGCCAGAATTGTAGGCGGCCTGTTCACGCCAGGACGATGTTTCCTGCTGCATAAGGGCGAACTCCCACAGGCGCAGAGATCACATGCGGTTCAATCGCCGGTGAGTATACCGCGCGCTATTCAGCCGATTGGGCTGCTCTAATCCAACCACGCCGGCGCTGCGGCAATCGGCGTGAACCCCGTCAGAATTGCAGGCACGAGGTTACCCTTCCTGCTGCTCATCCGCGCCGTCGGCCACTGCGTCTGCCTGGGTACGCCCGTGGCACTTCTTGAACTTCTTACCGCTGCCGCACGGGCACGGATCGTTGCGCCCGACGTTGGCGTACATCGCCTTATCGCGCTGCGCGTAGACCGCCATGATCTCGTCGGCGTAGTGATTCTGGCGCAGCAGGTTCGCCATCGCCTGCATCGGCGGCTGAACATGTGTGAAAAAGGCCTTGAAGCCCGCGCATAGATAGTTGAGGCCGGGTTCGCCATCGGGCGTGCTGATGAAGCGGTCTTTCGGGCAGCCGCCGTGGCAGGCATACAGCACCGGGCACTCGCGGCAGTACTGGGGCAGCGTGTCGCGCTTGTCACGCCCGAACTGGCGCTGCTTGTCGGAAGCAATCAGCTCGATCATGTGCGTTTGCTGGATATTGCCGAGGAAATAATTCGGCTCGACGAAGTGATCGCACGAATACAGATCGCCGTTGTGCTCCAACGCCAGCGCGTTGCCGCAGGTGGGTGAATGGATGCACAGGCTGTACTGGCCCACATGCGCGCCAAGCGTTACATCGAACAACTGCACGAAGACCTCGCCCACATCACGGCGCACCCACTCCTCGAAGATGGCGATCAGGAACTGGCCATATTTCTCGGCGTTGAGTGTGCGTTCGGTGACATAGCTGCCCTCCTGCACGTACAACGGGCGGTCACCGCCTGGCCGTTCGCTCCAGCCGATGTTGGCGACTGGCAGCAGCGCTTCAGTCACGCGCTCGATGATGGGAATAAACTGGAAAAAGCGCGCGCCCAGTTCGTCGCGGAAGAAGCGGTACACCTCGAGCGGATGATCCTGATTGGCGGCATGCACCGTGCACAGAATGTTGAAATCGACCTCGTGGCGCTTGAGCACGTCGAGTCCGCGCATCACCTGATCAAACGTGCCTGCGCCGCCCTTGTTGGTGCGGTAGGCATCGTGCATGGCCTTGGGGCCGTCGATACTCAGGCCGACGAGAAAGTTGTGCTGTTTCAGGAAAACGCCCCAGTCATCGTCCAGCAGCGTGCCATTCGTCTGGATGGTGTAGAGAATCGACTGGCCGGGCTGGATGTACTTCTGCGCGTATTCGACCGAACGCCTGAAAAACTCGACGCCCATCATCGTCGGCTCGCCGCCCTGCCAGGCGATGTTGACCTCGGGCGCAGTTGAGTGGCTTTCGATCAACTGGCGGATATAGGTTTCCAGCATGTCGTCGGCCATGCGGAAACGGTCGCCGGGATAGAGCATCTCCTTCGACAGGAAGAAGCAGTATTTGCAATCCAGATTACAGGTCGCGCCGGTGGGCTTCGCCAGCAGATGAAACGCAGGCGGCGCATTGGCGGGCAGTGTGGTAGGCATCATCAGGTGGTTTCGCCTGTTATTGTTGGTGTCGGGCTGAGTATAACTCAGCAGCAGGGTGCTATCGTAGCGGCATACCATGCGGGGGCGATATATTTGGTGTGTGAGTGTCCGAACTACCTCATTCCAGCGGTAGTGAAAATCGGGCCTGACAACACCTCTATCGAATACAGTAATCATGGCATGGCAACACATTCCGCGCCTGAAACCAGCAGAGAGCAAACATGGCAGCGACGACTACACGTTGGGCCTGGCTACGGCAGCCGGGCTTCAGCATCAAAAACCTAGCTGCCGACCTGAGCGCGGGTATCACTAAATCTATCGACGGCGTAACCGGCGGCATGGCGAATGCGGTGCTGGCCGGAGTCAACCCGGTCTATGGTATCTATACGGTCATGATCGCTACGCCGGTCGGGGCGCTGTTCACCAGCTCTGTCTACATGAACATCGACTCCACCGGCGCGATTGCGGCGACGGCCGGCAGCATGCTGCTGGCGTTTCCATCCGAACAGCGCCCGCAGGCTTTGGCAGTGCTCACGTTGCTGGTCGGGCTGTGCATGCTCATCGCGGGCATCCTCAAGCTGGGCACTCTCACCCGCTTCATCCCGAACGCGGTCATGCGCGGCTTCATCACCGGCATCGCGATCAACATCATCCTCGGCCAGCTCAGCGACTTCACCGGCTACGACAGCACGTATGCGAATAAAGTCGTGCAGGGGCTGGATACGCTGGTGCACTTCGGGCAGTGGAACCTGCCGACGGTGCTGGTAGGGAGCGTGACGATCCTCCTGATCGTCGGGCTCGACCGCACCCGGCTGACGCGCATTTCGCTGCTGATCGCCCTGTTTGCGGCCTCGGCGCTGGTGCCACTGCTGAACCTGACGAGCGTGCCACTGGTCTCCAGCCTGGGCGAGATACCCTCGGCGCTGCCCCGGCCAATACTCCCTGAGCTATCGCTGGTCGTGGGCATGGTAGGCCCGGCCATCGCGCTGACGATCATTGCGCTGGCGCAGAGCGCGGGCATCGGCCAGGCCTATGCCAATCCAGACGGCACCTATCCAAACGCTTCGCGCGACTTTGCAGGCCAGGGTGCAGCCAATGTGGCCGGCGCGCTGTTTCAGGCGCTGCCCGCAGGAGGCTCGCTAGGCGGCACTGCGATGATGGTTAAGGCAGGTGCGCGTTCGCGCTGGAGCAACATCGTCACGGGCGTCATGGCGGCGGTTATTATGCTTCTGTTTGGCAGCCTGGTGGGCCGTGTGGCCCTGTCGGCGCTGGCCGCGCTGCTGATTGTGGTCGCCGCGCAAACGATTAAAGTGGATGCAATCCGCAAAGTCTGGCACACCAGCGCCACTTCGCGCTGGCTGATGCTGATCACACTGATAGCCACTCTGATCATCCCGCTGCAGTGGGCCATCTTCCTCGGTGTGGCCCTGTCCATCGCGGTGTTCACCTATCGTCAGTCTGAAAATGCGACCATCGTCGAGGTTACCAGCACCGAAAATGGGCTACCGCTGGAACAATCCGCACCACTCACGCTGACCAGCGGGCGGGTAGTCGTTCTTAATTTGTACGGCAGCCTGTTTTTCGCCGGTGCCCGCAATATCGAAGAAGACCTGCCACAGCCGAATGACGCGCGCCATGCGGTCGTCATCCTCAGCCTGCGCGGGCACAACGAACTGGGAAGTACTTTCATCGGTGTGATCGAGCGTTACGCGGCGGCGCTGCAAGCCCACGACTGCACGCTCATTCTCGTGTCCGTCACCCCGAACGCGCTGGATCAACTCGACGATACGGATACGCTTGATGGGCTGGGCAAGGAAAATGTGTTCGTGGTGGAGCAACCGGGCGTGGCCGAGGAAAAGGCCTATGCCCGCGCCCGGGCCCTCATCGCGGCCGGCGCTGAGGGCCCGGAGTTGGCGGGACTATAAACGGCTGGCTGATGCGGCTGAAACGAGCTATGGACACAGGCCGACTGCAACTTTTTGCGTAACGCCTGATCACGCGTTACAGTCCTTCTATCGCTTGTCACCAGGGGCAAAAGCTCATGTGTTGTTTCTTCACCATTCTCGTATTCTTGGGTCCGCGCTTCGCCATCGTCTTCGGCTGGCTGCTCGATCCGCTGCGTTTCCAGTTAGCCTTCAAGGACCACGGCGCGCTCCTGCCGTTGCTGGCCTTCGTCTTCCTGCCGTGGACGCTGTTGATGTACGTCATCGTGGCGCCCGGTGGAATTGACGGCTTTGACTGGGTCTGGATCGGCCTCGCCGTCGCCATTGACGTCATGCAGTGGGTAGGTGGTGGTTACGGCAATCGTTATCAGCTTTACGAGTACGCACCAGCGGCCGCCAATCCGTCGATCATGCCGCCGACTGCGCCGCCGGTTGCGCCGAGCCAGGCCGACGTAACACCCGGCCCGGCACCCGTAGTGCCTGCAACGACCCCGCCGCCCGCAGCGCCGCCGAGCACGCCTCCGGCAGCCGGATAGCAGCGGAAGCTAGTGAAGTTCAGATAGTCTGATAGACAGAAGAACCAGAGAACCCCACCGAAACGAGTGGGGTTCCTTGTTACCCGTGTCTTGCAACCTGCTTTTCGCACTGTTTTATGGCCAGTGATAAAATCCAGCTTGCACATCAGATACTCAAGGAGGCAAGCTCATGTGTTGTTTGTTCACAGTTCTGGTATTTCTGGGACCGCGCGCAGTCATTCTGCTCTGGTCGATTGCCGATCCTACGCGCTGGGCGGTTACATTCCCGGAACTTATCTGGTCGTTACTCGGCTTCCTGTTCCTGCCCTGGCTCACGTTGATGTATGTGATCGTGTACCCCGGCGGCATTGAAGGCTTTGACTGGGTATGGCTGGGCCTTGCCCTGCTGGCCGACATCGCTTCGTACAGCGGCGGCGCATATGGCAACCGCAATTCCATCCCCGGCTACGGCAGCACCGAATAATCGTACTTTCCCAAAAAAACAGCCGCTGTCCAATCGTGGGCAGCGGCTGTTTTTTCGTCTACGAATGGTTACGCGCGTATGGGGGTGGCGCAAAAAAGACCGGTCACAAATGACCGGCCCATTTTTGAAGCATTACACCTTTTTCAGTGACCCCGATAGGACTTGAACCTATAACCAATTGATTAAGAGTCAACTGCTCTGCCAATTGAGCTACGGGGCCGCATTGGTGACGGTAGTATAGCAGAGCGCATTACCGCGTCAAGGCTGTTCGGCCGAAAAGTGTGCGGCGCGCATTGCCCGGCCGGGGCTTTCAGGCTACCATTCGCCCGTATACCCCGCCCAGGAGACTCGCCCTTGACCGCATCTGCGCCCGACAGCGCCCAACTACTCGCCGGTGTCAATCCCGACGGCCTGACCGCCGCCGAGGTCGCCGAGCGCGAGCAACGCGGCGAAACCAACGCCTTCAAGCCGCGCGTCGGCCGTTCCTACTTACAAATCATTCGCGAGAACGTCTTCAATCTGTTCACGATCACCCTGTCGACGCTGCTGGTGGTTATGATCATCCTCGGTGACTACGCCACGGTGATATTCGCCGGCTTCAGCGTCGTGAGCAACGCGCTGCTAGGCACGGCGCAGGAAATCTACTCGAAACGCAAGCTCGACCGTATGGCCGAGTTGGCGACGCCGGAAGTGACGGTGATGCGCGGCGGCGAACCGCTGCGCATGTCCACCTACAAGGTCGTCAAGGGCGATGTGCTGCCGCTGGAACCGGGCGACAAGATTGTCGTCGATGGCATCGTCCTCAACAGCGATGCGCTCGAAATCGACGAGAGCCAACTCACCGGCGAATCGGACGCCGTGCTCAAGGATGTGGGCATGCCGGTTTCATCCGGATCGTTCTGCGTGGCCGGCGCCGGCGTGATGGTCGCAACCGTGGTTGGCAAGGACAGCACGCTCAACAAGCTGTCATCCGTGGCCAAGCAGTATCGGATTAACCTCACACCTACACAGCGCCACCTCAGCAATATCGTGCAGTTTTCAGTGCTCATCATGCTGCTGACCACGCCGATGCTGTTCGTGGCCGGCCGCATCGATCCCGTGCAGGCAGGCGTTACCGGCAACGGCGACATCACGCTCAACGTCTTCCGCAATGCGGTCGTCTTCGTGGCAAGCATCGTGCCGCAAGGGCTGGTGCTCACAGCCACACTGTCGCTCACCATCGGCGCGATTACGATGATGCGCCATCACACACTGGTGCAGCGTGTGAATGCGGTTGAAAGCATGGCCAACTGCAACGTGCTGTGCTTTGACAAAACCGGCACGCTGACGACCAATATGCTCACGGTGCAGGAGATCATCCCGCTCAACGGGGCCAGCGCCGAACAATTGAACGAGCAACTCGCACTGTATCTGAACAATCTGGCGTCACTCAACCGCACCGCCAACGCGGTCGCTGTGCAAATCAACGGCAGCGAAACCCGCCCCGTCCCGGCGCAGCGCAAGACCCGCGAAATCCCGTTCAACTCAACGCGCAAGTGGAGCGCGGTCATTCTGAACGAGCGCGCGCTGGTACTGGGCGCGCCCGAGCGCATCCTGACAGACCAGGAGTTGAACGCGACGCAACAAGCCGGCGAACTTGCCGCGCGCGGGCTGCGCGTGCTGGCCTTCACGACCGGTTCAGCCAGCGACGATTTCAGCACTCTGCCCCCGGATCGCGCGGCGCTGGCCCTGATTGTGCTGGCCGATACCGTGCGCCCCAACGTTAATGAAACGCTCAAGGCGTTTGAGGACGAGGGTGTTGAACTCAAGGTGATCTCGGGCGACAACCTCGAAACGGTGCGCCAGGTGGCCACCAGCGCCGGCATGGTCATCCGTGCGGCTTTTACCGGTGCGCAGTTGGAGGCGCTGGACGAGGATCAGTTTCGCAGCGCGATTGAACACGGCAACCTGTTTGCGCGCATCGAGCCAGACACCAAGCGCCGCATCGTGCGCACGCTCAAGGAGTTGGGCTACTACGTGGGCATGACCGGCGACGGCGTGAATGATGTGCCGGCGCTCAAGGAAGCCAACCTCGCCATCGTCATGAACGACGGCGCACAAATTTCCAAAGACGTGGCCGACCTGGTGCTGCTCAACAACGCGCTGTCCACGCTGCCGCGCGCGCTGCACGAGGGGCGCGTCGTCAAGCAGTCGATCTTTGCCACCAGCAAGCTGTTTCTGGTCAAAACGGTCTACAGCCTGCTCTGGTTTATCTTCAGCGGCTTTATGGGGCTGCCCTTCCCGATTGACCCGATTCAGGTGAGCTGGGTTACTTTTGGCGTCGTCAATATCCCCGCCACGCTGATCGCGACGCACTACGTGCGGCCGGTGCGCATGGATTTCTGGCGGCGAGATGTGATTGACTACGTGCTCACAGCCGGCATCCTCGGCGTGGCGTCGCTGTCGCTCATGTACGGCGCGTCGTATCTGATGAACGGCGAAGACGTGAGCATGAGCCGCGGCCTCAACATGATGTTCATGGCGCTGTGGGGCCTGCTCGTGTACTGGAACATCCTCGGCGTGGATTTGTTTCAATTCAAGACATGGGGAGCGCACCGCTTCCCATTTTTCAGCGGCCTGGGGCTGGCGTTCATTACCATGATGGCGCCGTTCATCGCGCCCGGTATTCTCTCGTTCACTGCGCCCACCATGCCGCAAATTCTGCTGCTCGTGGTCGTGTTCAGCATCAGTTCGGTCGCGCTGCATATCCTGATGCGCACGCGCTCGTTCACCGAGCTGCTGTGGAAGCTCACCAGCCCACCGTAGAAGAACAGTACTGAGTTGAAAGTGCTGAGTGCTGAGTGGAAAAGAAGTTGAAAGTTCAAAGTTGAAAGGGAGGGCAGGGCGACCTGCGTGCTATGACAAGATTTGTAGGGTGCGCTTGTGAGCACACCATTACGCGCGGTTTCGCCAGCGGAGTTGCTGCCTGTGGCTGAAGCCGTGCGGCATTGAAGGATCGCTTGTGCGTAAGCTGATTTCAACATTGCTCACTTTCAACTTTTGACCTTGAACTTTCAACTCTCTTTTGGGAGGTCACCATGACCGACGATTCGCTCATTCTCATCGAAACACCCGCTGCTGGTGTGGGGCTGGTGCGGCTGAACCGGCCGCAGGCGCTCAATGCGCTGAACGCACAGGTCACGCGCGAGGCGTTCGACGCGCTCGAAGCCTTCGAAGCCGAACGACGCCATCGGCTGCATGGTGCTGACGGGCAGCGACCGCGCCTTCGCTGCTGGCGCAGACATCGCGCAGATGGCCGATCGCGGCATGGTCGAGATGCTGAACGACGACTTCACCGACTGGTCGCGGCTGTCGGGCTTGCGCAAGCCGGTGATCGCCGCCGTTAGCGGTTGGGCGCTGGGCGGCGGCTGCGAACTGGCGATGATGTGCGACATGATCGTGGCGTCTGAAAGCGCGAAGTTCGGCCAGCCGGAAATCGGCATCGGCATCATGCCTGGCGCGGGCGGCACGCAGCGGTTGGCGCGCGCCGTTGGCAAAGCGGTTGCGATGGAGGTGATGCTGGGCGACCGCAAGCTGACCGCGCAGGAAGCGCTGCAGTTCGGCCTGGTCAACAGAGTTTATCCCGTCGAAACCTATCTGGCCGAAGCGGTGGCGCTGGCGGGAAAAATCGCTGCGCAGCCGCGCGTCGCCACCCGTCTGATCAAGGACGCTGTCAATCAGGCCGAAGAAATGGCATTGAGCGACGGGCTGGCCTACGAGAAGCGCGGCTTCTATCTGCTGTTTGCCACCGAGGACAAGGCCGAGGGCATGCAGGCTTTTCTCGAAAAGCGCACTCCGCAGTGGAAGGGCCGCTAGCCGCGCCTGCCGCGCTGACTGTCCTGTACACGGCAGACCTGCGCGGCGATCTCGACCTGCTGCCACGGCTGTTCACATTCCTGCGCGATTTGCGGGCGCGGGCCGAGGGTTCGCAGGTGCTGCTGGCCGATCTGGGCGCAAGCTGCGCACCCGACGTGTGGCACTGCGCGGTCACGGGCGGGCGCTCGATGTTAGTGGCGCTCGATGGCATGGGCTATCACGCCGCCAACGTCACGGACATGCTCACTCAGGCCGCGCGCGCGAAAATGGGCGATCTCACGCAGATGGCGCTGGTGGATGCCGAGCATCCGTATGCGTATTCGGAGTCGGTGCAGGTGATTTCGGGCGAGACAGCCACCAGCGCGGCGCTAATCGTGCGCCTCGACCCCGCGCCAGAGACAATTCTGAGTGGCGACGTGCTGCAATTGGGAACAGTCGTGCATGGCCAGGTTGGCCGGGCGCGGCTGCGCGGCGGTGAACTGGAGGCGGCCGAGGTGCTCGATCTGCCGCCCGCCACCGAGCCTGACCCGACGATTGCCGGCGTGGTCGATTTCATCGTGAGCGAGGCACGATATACGCAGAAGCGAGGGAAGGCTTAACCTCACCCCTCTCGGCGCGCGGTGAAGGGAGAAAGACCGGCGCGCACGCCTCCTCTTGAGGGAGTTGGGGGTGACGTCTTTATTGAAGATGGGGCTGGGGGCGTGGGCCTTACCCCCGCTTCGGCTTGTCCTCGTCGATGACGCGGTAACCCGGCGCATTGACGACATTTTCCCCTTTTGCTGGCGGCGCAGCGCCGCGATTGGATAACTCGGCGCGGTGTTCAGCCACGATATCGGCCGGAGACAGCACTTCGAGCATCTTCATGCCCGCTATCACCAGCGCCAGGTCATCGAGCTGGCCCAGCCCGATCAGGAAATCGGGGATGATGTCGATGGGCGAGATCAGGTACAGGAGCGGCAGCCCGAATGCCAGTTTGGCGTAGATGGGCACGCGCCGATCCCAGAGTAGTTTCCAGATGAGCAAGAAGTAGTTCAGCAGTCCCTGCATAGGGGAATTCCTCAGATTTGACAAGCGATCACATTACGAATACGCAGAATCATGCCCCGAAGTTACACAATTCACAAACGCCTCGACCTGTGCGAACACGATTTCACGCTCGATATCGACTGGCAAGTTGTGGCCGCTTTGTTTCAGCAGCACCAGCGTTTTATCGGCGCTGCCCGCGCGGTCGCGCAGCCGCTGGCCGTTCTGAGGCGGCGCGGTGCTGTCCGCCTCGCTGTACATCAGCAGCAGCGGCGCGCGCACCTGCGGTAACGCGACATCCACCTGCTGCGACAGCGCGTACAACTGCGCTACGGCGGCAGTTGACCAGATATCATAGCGCATGCGGCCCAACTGAGGTTCGCCCCGGCGCGCCTGTTCGGCCTTCACGATCTCGCCGAGCGTGCTGCGATCCGTCTGGTCGGTATAGGGCCGCACAACCTTCAGCCAGCGCGCATTGCGAACGCCCGGGCTGGAAAACGACAGCGGGGACGCCAGCACGGCCACGCCCGCCACCTCGGCCTCCAGCGACAGCAGCAGCGACAGCAGGCCGCCCATCGAGTGGCCGATGACCACCACTTGTGCGCAGTCCCCGCGCAGCAGCACATAAGCGTCATGCAACTGCGCCAGCCAATCGCGCCAACTCGGGCGCGCCAGATCGCGATGATTCACGCCGTGGCCGGGCAGCCGGGGTGTAAGCACAGTATGGCCTGCGCTCGCCAGATGCTGAGCCAGCCAGCGGACCTCGCCCGGTGACGAAGCGAAGCCGTGTACTACCAGGCAGCCCACCGGCCCGCCGCGCTGGAACAACGGAGCTGCGCCCGGCATCAATCCAGACGCTTCGCTCATGGTGCGCCTCCTATGCTTCCGTCGAACGTTAGTGGCACCTGCTGGACGGCAGGCGCGCCGGCCGCATCGAGCACATCCACGTTGAAGAATGCGCGGCCATCTGGCCCGTCGGCATAAGTGTAGAAGCCGATCCGTGCCCCGGACGCCGCCGCAGCAGCCACTGGGTCGGACGCGCAGAAAGAGCGCGTGATGGTGTCGCCCGCGCGCCAGTACGCGCCGGGCCAGCCGAGCGCATCGGCGCTGGCAAGCGGCGCGCCGCTGCCGTCCACCAACTGCACCGCAACATGATAGTCGGCTGAAACCGGCCCGGCGGCCGTCCATGCCAGATCGAGGCACGACGACTGAACATCCCAGCGGAAGGCGTTTATCTGCGCGCCGTTGGCGAATGGCTGCGTATCGACCAGCGTCCAGCCCTCGGGGTCGAACGCGGTTGCCGGTCGCGCCATCAGGCAGCCCTCGCCCGGACGCAGTTCGATGCCCGATTCACCCGGCTCACACTCATCCAGCCGCAAACTGGAGCCCGCTGGATAGACCGTCACTGGCTCGCCATCGAAGCGGGCGGAGGGCATATCGTAGAGCAGCGCGCGCCAGACAATCGGCGCATCGGGGTCATCCAGCCCAACGATCACATCGGCCGGATCGTCCGCCAGCAGCAGATCGCGCGCCGCCATCAATCGGCCCAACGGCACGCCGAAGCCGCCGGGCGTCGCGGTCGTACCCACGAACTGCAGCAGCGAGGTGAGAGCCAGCACTTCGCCCGCAATAACCAGAGCAAAAGCAGCCCCAATGACTGCAAGCACCCATCGCCCGTACGGTCTGTCGCGCAGCGCCGCGACCAAATCGGCCGCCGCCGCTCCCACGATCAGGGCGCAGGCCGGCAGAATTGGGATGAAATAGTGCGGGAACACCGGCGTCCACGGCAGCAGGAACAGCAGCGGCGCGGCGCTCGCCCACACCAGCAGCACGGCATCGAGACGGGAGCGCGCATCACGCCAGCGCAGCGACCGCACGAACAACCAACCACCCGAGGACAGCAGCGCGATTCCGGCCAACGTGGACACAAGCGAAAGATCGGGCAGGCCCGCCAGATAGTCACCGAAGCGTTCCGGCCCCGCCAGCGCGTGCAGTTCTGCTCCGGTCACGGTCAGCCAGACGTAATGCAGGCTGGCCAACGGATCGGTCGCCACAGCCTCGACGCCGCTGGAAGCCCGCAGCGCCCGACAGCGCCGCCGGGTCGAGCAAACCTGCCCGCGCCAGCCCGAACGCATAGGGCGCGAACAGCAGCAGCGCCAGCGGCAGGCTGAACCAGAACCAACGCGTGAGCCGCCGCCGCCCAAACCACACGAGCAGGGCCGCCGCCGGCAGCAGCACGAGCGCCGCGAAATGAATCTGCCCGGCCACGGCCAGCAACGGCAAAAACAGCAGTTGGCCAGCACGCTTCTTTTCGAGGAATCCGAGGATGCCTGCGGCCAGCGCAGCCACGGCGAAGGACGGCAGCAAGTCCTGCGCCCACAGCTTGCGCGAGTAGATCACTGCCCACGGGCCGGCCGCTAGCGTCAGCCCGGCGACCAGCGCCGCCCACGGGCCATAGTAGCGACGCGCCAGCACATACACGCCCAACACAGCGGCCACATTGAGCAGGCCCACAAAGGCGGTCGCGACCTGGGGATCGTGAGACAGGGCATAGGGGATGGCCAGTACCCACGCGCTTAAGGGTGAGTTGGGCACGCCAACAGATGAGCCAATGCCCAGCAGCGGCAGGTCGCGGCCGCTGGCTATATCGAGCGCCAGCAGCGACAGCGCCGCCTCGTCGCGCTTGAACTCGACCGTGCCGGGCGCGCCCAGCCGCAGCAGGCCCGCCAGCAGCAGAATCGCCGCCAGCATCAGCCACTCGATGGCGTGGTCAGGCAGCCAGCCGTGCTTCTTCAGCGAGAGAGACTCAGTGAGGGAAGGTGAGGGCGCGCGCATGCGGCAAGTTTAGCACAAGGCGGAGACGAGCCGCAGGCAGAGGACACTACGCCTGCCGCGTTCGGCTCAACCAAGCAGGGGCTTCGCCTCTCTCAGAAAAAGGCAGGGGGTGCTAGGTGCTAGTGAAGATTGACTCAATGCGCTGCATGAAGAAAGCCCCCACTCTTTCGAGTGAGGGCTTTTGTGCTGCCAAATGTTTCGGGTGGATTTGGTTTAGAAGTCGCCCATGCCGCCGCCCTGGGGCATCGGCATCGGATTCTTCTCGGGCAGGTCGGTGATCAGCACCTCGGTCGTGAGGATCATCGCGCCAATCGAGGCCGCGTTCTCCACCGCACCGCGCGTGACCTTGGCCGGGTCAGGAATACCCGCCTTGATCATGTCGGTGTACTCGTTGGTGATGACGTTGTAACCGATGCGCGTGTTCTTCTGTTCCTTCTGCTGGCGGCGGACTTCCTGAATGACGACGCCACCATCGAGGCCCGCATTGCCGGTGATCTTCTTCATCGGCACTTCGAGGGCGCGGCGCACGATCTGCACGCCAGTGTTCTCATCTTCAGTGTCCAGCTTCAGGCCTTCGATGGCCGCAAGCGCATTGATGAGCGCCACGCCGCCGCCGGGGACGATGCCCTCTTCCACTGCAGCACGGGTTGCGCTCAGGGCGTCTTCCACGCGGTGCTTCTTTTCCTTCAGCTCAGTTTCGGTCGCCGCGCCCACGCGAATGACGGCCACACCGCCGCTCAACTTGGCCAGACGTTCCTGCAGCTTCTCACGGTCGTAGTCGCTGCTGCTCAGGTCGATTTCCTTGCGGATTTCTTCGATGCGGCCCTTGATAGCCTTCTCATCGCCTGCGCCATCGACCACCGTGGTGTCGTCTTTGGTGGAGACCACCTTGGCCGCGCGGCCCAGGTCCTGCAGCGTCACCGTCTCCAGCTTGCGGCCGGTCTCTTCGCTGATGACTGTGCCACCGGTGAGGATGGCGATGTCGCGCAGCATGGCCTTGCGGCGGTCACCAAAGCCAGGGGCCTTGATGGCGCTGACATTGAGCATACCACGCAGCTTGTTCAGCACCAGCGTCGCCAGCGCCTCACCATCGACGTCTTCCGCGATGATGACTACGTCGCGCTTGCCGATCTGCACGAGCTTCTCGAGCAGCGGCACGATATCCTGCGCGGCGCTGATCTTCTTCTCGTAGATGAGGATGTAAGGCTCGGCGATGACTGCTTCCATCGAGTCCGGGCTGGAGATGAAGTACGGGCTGATGTAGCCACGGTCGAACTGCATACCCTCGACGTACTCGGTCTCGAATTCGAGGCCCTTGCTCTCCTCAACCGTGACCACGCCGTCCTTGCCGACCTTGTCCATCACGTCTGCAATCAGGTTGCCGATTTCGTTGTCCTGCGCGCTGACGCTGGCGACCTGGGCGATTTCTTCCTTGGTGTCGATGGCAATCGCCTGCTCCTTGATGGCAGCGGCGACGGCATCGGCGGCGGCCAGAATGCCGCGCTTGAGCAGCATCGGGTTGGCGCCTGCGGCCACGTTGCGCAGACCTTCATTGACGATGGCCTGGGCCAGCACGGTCGCGGTGGTGGTGCCATCACCGGCGATGTCGTTGGTCTTGGTGGCGGCTTCCTTGACGAGCTGTGCACCCATATTCTCGAAGGGGTTCTCCAGCTCGATTTCCTTGGCCACGGTCACGCCGTCGTGGGTGACGGTGGGCGCGCCAAACTTCTTGTCGATGGCGACGTTACGGCCCTTGGGGCCCAGCGTCGTGGCGACCGCTTCGGCCACCTTGTCCACACCGCGCATCAGGTCGCGGCGAGCTTCCTCACGGAACATCAACTGCTTTGCCATTGTCTTCTATCTCCTTGGATTAGTTTGTGGTGTGTCGTGCTTGATGGATTTGGCCCAACAGCGGCGGCGCAAACCTTACACTCCGCCAACGCCCGTCTCAGTCGAGAATGGCGAGAATGTCGGTTTCCTTCAGGATCAGCAGCTTCTTGCCTTCGAGCTTGATCTCGGTGCCGGAATACTTGGCGTACAGCACCTTGTCGCCCACCTTCACGTCCATCTCAATGCGCTCGCCTTCGTCGTCGCGGCGGCCAGCGCCAATCGACAGCACGTTGCCCTGCTGCGGCTTTTCCTTGGCCGTTTCGGGCAGCACGAGCATACCGCCGGCAATGGTCTCTTCCTGCTCGACCGGCTCCACCAGTACACGATCACCCAGGGGGCGAATATTCATGACTTGTAACCTCCATTTGATCAGTTTGAATTGGGCTTCACAGCGCGTTAGCACTCCATAAATCTGAGTGCCAACTTGTACCACCAGTCTAGCAGAGGGGATAGGGCGCGTCAAGCATTTCTAGCACACTTCTTATGCGAGTGCCAAAGAGGGAACGGATGTGCGCGCCGGTCTACGGGACAACGGCATTGTATGCAGCGCGGGGAGTTAGCAAGGGATGGGGGTGAGTGAAAAGAATACACGATTTCGCCAGCCGCTGAAGCGGCAGACTGCCAAAATGACAAGCCTCTCCGAGGCTGGTTGTGCCCGCATAGACCGTGGTGCAGCCTCCGCAGAAGGCTTGTCGGTTTGGCAGCCGGAGCGTTCACGCTCTGGCGTGCGGCGTTGTTGCTTCGCCCTACCCCTGCGGCGGCGTCACCGTAACGGCCGGGTCGGACCACAGCACCTGTTCTGCGCCGGCCGGGGCGTAGACGACGATCAGGCGAATCGGTTCCGGGCCAGTGTTGATAGTCGAGTGGTAGATGCCTTGCGGTATCCAGATGCAGTCTCCGGCCTTGATCGGCACCGGCGGCTGATCATCGAGCATCTGGTCGGCCTCGCCCGACAGCACGTAGATGACCTCGTCGGCGGTGGGGTGATTGTGGCGCACGTGGCCCTGGCCCGGGTTGAGCACCACATGGCCGAAGCTGAAGGTCTTGCCGCTGGTCACCTGCTCGGTCGCCAGCATGTGGATCGTGCCCCAGTTGAATGTGAGCGTATCGACATCGCTTGAAGTGGTCACGGAACAACGGCCAATGGTTTGCATATATATCCTCCTGTGTTCAGTCTGCCAGTTTCATCGCCTTGAAAGCGGCCACCTGCGCGGTAATCGCCCGTTCGGTCGGCAAGCGTTCGGCGCTCGATGCGCCGTAGAAGCCTGCTATGCCGGGCATGCGCCTGAGCGCGCTCGAAACCGCCTCCGGCTCGTCGAACGGCCCGCCGTGGCAAATGACCAATGCATCTTTCTGCAGCGACCAGATGGTATCGGCCAGCCCCATCACGCGATCAATCGCTTCATCCAGCGTCAGCGCCACGGCCGCGCCAATTGTGCCGGCCGTCGTCAGCCCGACGTGGCAGACGATCAGGTCTGCGCCCGCGCCCGCCATCGCCCGCGCCTCATCCTCGGTGAAGACGTAGGGCGAGGTGAACAAGTCCATCGTGCGGGCGAGGCGGATCATTTCCACCTCTTTGTCATAGCCCATGCCGGTCGCTTCGACGTTGGCGCGCATGATGCCGTCGAACAGGCCCATCGTCGGGAAGTTCTGCACGCCCGAGAAGCCGGCTTCCTGAATCTGCCTCAGAAACTGCGGCATCAGCCGGAACGGATCGGTGCCATTGACTCCTGCCAGCACCGGCACATCGCGCACGACCGGCAGCACTTCGCGCGCCATATCCATGACAATGGCGTTGGCGTCACCATAGGCGAACAGACCGGCGAGTGAGCCGCGCCCGGCCATGCGGTAGCGCCCCGAGTTGTAGATGATGATCAGGTCCGCCCCGCCCGCTTCGGCGAACTTGGCGGAAATGCCGGTGCCCGCGCCGCAGCCAACAATCGGCTTGCCGGCGTCCCGCTGCGCGTGCAGGCGACGCAGAATTTCAGAGCGTGGAATGGCCATGAGACGTTGCCTCCAGCAATGAGAGCAGTGCGCGGGCGGTCGCTTCCGCAAATCCCGCGTCGTTAATTTCGGTATCCAGTTCGTGTACAGCAATATCCGGCCGCAGATTGGATTTCAGCGCCGTTGTGAACGCGGCAATCGCATCGGGCAGATAGAACGGCTTGCCGGCCACGTCAATTTCGCTCCAGCCGCGCAGCGGGATATACACCTCGACCGGCCCCGTCGCCGCGTTGAGTTTTTCCGCGAAAATCGCGCCCAGCCGCGCATTCTCGTCGACGGTCGTCCGCATCAGCGTTACGTTGTCCGCCCACTGGAAGAAGGTGCGATCCGCATATTTCGCAGGCACGGTGTCGCGCGCCCAGAAGTTGCACATATCGAGGCAACCGGGCACGACGACTTGCGGCGTACCGTGGCGGGCAGCCGCATCTAGGCGCGTATTGCCTGCGCTGAGCACGCCGCCACAGATCTCATCGGCCCATTCGGTCGTCGTCATGTCGAGCACGCCCGCGATTAGGCCGCTGTCGATCAGCGTCTCCATCGTGCGGCCGCCCGTGCCGGTGGCGTGAAAGACCAGCACCTCGTAGCCAGCCGCTTCGAGCACGGCGCGCGCGCGGTTGACGGCCCGCGTGGTGTTACCGAACATGGTGGCGGCGATCAGCGGCTTGTCTTCGCCCGGTGGAACCTGCGCCAGCGCCATGCCACAGGCCGCGCCCGCAGCTCGGCTGTAGAGCACGCGGCTGAGGCGGTTGACTCCGCTCACATCGACGACCGAGTGCATCATGACCATATCGCTGGTGCCGACGAAGTGGCTGACGTCGCCGGATGCCAGCGTCGAGACCATTACCTTAGGCACGCCGAAGGGCAGCGCGCGCATGGCAGCCGCAGCGACAGTGGTCGCGCCGCTGCCCCCCATCCCGATAATCCCGTCGATTCGGCCCTCGTTGTATAGCCGTCGCGCCAGCGCCGCCGCGCCTTCGGCCATCGCCAGCATCGCCGCGCCCCGGTCACCCGCTGTGCGCAGGGCCGCCAGATCGTGGCCGGCCGCGCCCGCGACTTCGGACGCCGGAATATCGGGCAGCGAGGCCCGGCTCGGCGGCGACGCTGAAATCAATCAGCAGAGCGCGGCACCCCCCGGCTTCAACAGCCGCCTTGAGAAAGGCATAGTCCGCCGCTTTGGTGTCGAACGCACCGATCAGGGCGAGAGTTGGGGCCATCGTGGTTGACCTGTCTGCGAATTTGGAATCCACAGTCTTCAGCGCATCCTCACCCCCGTTGCGCTGTGCTTAACTCCCCCTCTTCATCGCGATGGAGAGGGGGTTGGGGTGAGAATTGTGGGCTACGCCTGATACTTGATGTCCACGGCGCGCTTGCTCTCCGCCGCCTCAACAATCGCGTCGCAGATGACGGCGTTGCGATAGCCGTCCTCGAAGTCCGCGCCGTAAGGGGCTACGCCGTGCTTGCCCAGCACCGCGCCGAAATAGTGATGGAACTGGTGAATGAACGCGTGCTCCCAGCCGATCATGTGCCCATGCGGCCACCAGTTTTCCCAGTACGGGTGATAGGACTCGCTGATGAGCGCGTTGTGGAAGCCCCGCGTCTCCTTCGGGTCGTCACCGGCCCAGAACACGTTCAGCTCGTTCATGCGCTCCAGATTGAACTGAATCGAGCCGTTCTCGCCGTTGATCTCGATGCAGTTGTAGTTCTTGCGGCCCTGGCAGAAACGCGAGGCTTCCATCGTACCGACCGCGCCGTTCTCGAACTCGAACATCGACAGAACCGCGTCATCGATGTCTACCTTCGCCATGCCGGAGCCATCCGGCAGCGGGCGCTCGGGCACGAACGTCTTGGTCAGGCCCATCACCTGCGTTGGCTCGCCTACGAGGAAGCGGGCCAGGTCGATGACGTGCGAGCCGAGGTCGCCCAGCGAACCGCTGCCGGCCACCGACTTGTCGAGACGCCAGACCTTGGGGAAATTCGGGTCGATGATCCATTCCTGCAGATACACGCCGCGGAAATGGAAGATGCGGCCCAGCGCCCCGCTCTCAATGATGCGCTTGGCCTGCACGATGGCCGGCACGAAGCGGTAGTTATAGGCCACCATGTGCTGCACGCCCGCTTTACGCACGGCTTCGAGCATGCCGTAGGCTTCCTCGGCTGTGCGCGCCAGCGGCTTTTCACAGAACACGTGCTTGCCCGCTTCGGCGGCGGCAATCGTGGGGATGGCGTGCGCGTTATTCGGGCCGCCGTTGTCGAACACCTGCACCGCCGGATTTTCAAGCATCTTGCGCCAGTCGGTGTAGTAGCCCTCGTAGCCAAAGCGCTTGGCGGCCTCTTTGACGCCACCCTCGTCGCGGCCGCAGATCGCCACCAGCCGGGGCATGGCCACCGGCGGATACATCATGTACGGCAGCTTCTTGTAGGCGTTTGAATGCGCCTTGCCCATGAAAGCATAGCCGAGCATTCCGATGCCGATTTCCGGCGCGTCGCCTTCCGCGCGCGCACCGGCCATACTGGTGAAGCCCACCTGGTCGGTCATGGCTGTCTACTCCTTGGCAAAGGCCGCGTCAAAAGCGACGGCCGACGGCGCGAAGTCCATGCGGCGCACGAACTCAACGGACTCGCGCGCGCCATGCTCGCGGTCCATGCCGCTGTCTTCCCACTCCACCGACAGCGGGCCTTGATAGCCGATGCGGTTCAGCGTGCGGATGATGCTTTCGAGGTCTACATCTCCGTGGCCGGGCGACACAAAGTCCCAGCCGCGCCGGGGATCGCCGAAGTTGAGGTGCGAACCGAGAATGCTGCGGCGGCCGTTGAGCCGCACCTTCGAGTCCTTGACGTGAACATGATAGATACGGTCGGCAAAGCGTTCGATGAACTCGACCGGGTCGAACATCTGATGCACGAAATGGCTGGGGTCGAAGTTGAAACCAAACGCGCTGCGCCCGCCCACGGCATCCAGCGTGTACTCGGCTGTGTAGATGTCGTAGGCGATCTCCGATGGGTGCGCCTCCAGCGCATAGCGCACGCCTTCCTTGTCGAAGGCATCGAGGATCGGGTTCCAGCGGTCGGCGAACTCGCGGTAGCCGGCGGCGATCATCTCGTCCGACGTGGGCGGGAAGCGGTAGATCAGGTGCCAGATCGGGCTGCCGGTGAAGCCATTGACCACTTTCAGGCCCATCAGTTTGGCGGCGTGAGCAGTCGCCTTCACTTCCTCGGCGCAGCGCTGCCGAACGCCTTCGGGGTCACCATCTCCCCACAGGCGCGGCGGCAGAATACTCTTGTGGCGCTCGTCGATCATCGCATCGGCCACACACTGGCCCACGAGATGCGTGCTGATGGCGAAGCAATCGAGGCCGTGGCTGGCAAGCAGGTCTTTGCGCCCGCGCACATAGGCGTCGTCCGACACCGCCTTGTCGACCTCAAAGTGATCGCCCCAGCAGGCGAGTTCGAGGCCGTCGAAGCCAAACGACTTGGCTTTGCCCGCCAGCACATCAAGGGTGAGATCGGCCCACTGGCCGGTAAACAGAGTAACGGGTCGTGCCATGATGAACTCCTTTTCTGTGATCAATCCAAGCAGCGCCTGTCGTCAGGCGCTGCCTAATTCCGGTGTAACGCCCGGGGCGGCGGCTGTAACCGTGCGTTTGCCATCGGTTACGGAATGGGCCGTTTCACGCACCAGGTAGAAGACCAGCAGCGCCGGCAGCAGGTTGACGAGGATGAGGTACGGCACTTCGACGTTGCGGAACTCCGCAGTCATCTCTTGCCTGATTTCGTCGCGGCGCTCGTCGGTGAAACTGTTCCACTGGCGCTCGCGGTAGCTGAACGGCTCCTGCGGCATGTTGGTCGAAATTGCGCCGTAGGCCAGCACCACCAGCACGACTGCGCTCGCGATCAGGCCGACGACGGTGTGGATGCGCCTGAACGGCGTCGGCTTGGGCACATTCTTGCTCGCTGGCGCGATATGCGTCCACAGGATGTAGCCGAGCAGCGATGCCAGCACAATCGGGAAGCCAAACTTGAAGGGCGGGAACGCGAACAACTGAAACAGCGACACGATGCCGACGATGATGCCGGCCATCAGCAGCCGCTCGACGGGTGTATGCGTTCGGCCCGGCAGCCGGTTGCTGAAGCGAATCGCCAGCAGCGCGATGACGAGGATATAGATGAGCAGGATGCCGATGAAATAGGCGACGAACGGTATCGCCTGATACAGCACGCCTGTTTGCGTCGCTTCACTCGCCCCGCTGGTCAGCGTGGGGAACGCCAAACCAATCAGTACGGCGATGACGATGGCGCTGCCCACCCATTTGATGGAATTCATGTAGTAACGGCGTCGGTTTCCTCGCATCAGGCAAGCAGCTCCTTCAGGAAGCGCACGCCATTCTGCGCCAGTGCGTCCTGGCTGGTTTCGAACGGACGCCAGATGGCGGCGGCGCGGGCGATGCTCTTGACCTTGTCGGTAAACGACTCGATCACGACTGGCCCGTCATAACCGATGTCCTGCAGCGCGTCCTTGACATCGCCCCATGTCACATTGCCCGATCCAGGCGCGCCGCGATCATTCTCGCAGGCATGCAAATGCGCCAGACGGGGGCCGGTCTTGCGGATGGCGGCCCCCAGCGACTTCTCCTCGATGTTCATGTGGAAGGTGTCGAGCATGATCTTGCAGGCCGGGTGATCGACCCGATCGACGACTTCGATGGCCTGATCAGCAAGGTTAATGAAGCTGGTCTCGAAGCGGTTGAGCGGCTCGACGCCCAGCACTGCGCCGTGGTCGCCGGCATAGCGCGCCAGCGCATTGAGCTGAAGCACCAGAACGTCGAGGTCGTGCGTGCGTTCTTCGGCCGTCTGCTGCCAGGTACGCCCGACTGCCGAGTACAGCGGGCCGACAACGTTGGTTCCGCCAAGCGCCCGGATAGCATCGACGCAGTGGCGCAGATAAGCCGCGCCGTTGTCCCGAATGGCTACGTCAGGGTGAATCAGGTCGCGGTCGGGGCCCATGGCCGCGCACGCGCTGACACCCAGGCCATGATCGGCGGCAAGCTTGCCGGCGGCCACGTAATCAAATCCGTCAATTTCTTCGAGCGGGAACTCGATCCAGTCGAATCCCATGCCCGCCACCAGCGGCACCAGCCGCTGCACATCCTCATCCTTAAGCGGAGAAGTCCATACCCAGGTATTGACACCGAAACGCATGGTAAAGCCTCCTGTTGATGAAGAAACCGTGGGCGGCCGTCAAAATCGGCCGCCTGTTATCCACTAATTCAGGCGCGCGCCGTCCAGCGAGAACAAATGTATCCGGTTGTGCGCCAACTCAAACGGCACCACCTCGTGCAGCTTATACGGCGAGACGCCGGCGACGACACTGAGCAGCGTATGGCCGTTGGTCTTGATGTGCAGCACTGTTTCCACGCCCAGCGGTTCAGACAGAACCACCTCGCCCTGATACGGGCCGCTGCCCGGACGCACGTCTTCCGGGCGCACGCCCACCAGCAGGCTGCCCGGCAGCGTGGTTTCCGCTGGCGCATCAAACGCCATGCCGCTGTCGCCGATCAGCAGCTTGCCATCGGTGCGCTGCGCTTCGAGCAAGTTGATGTGCGGCGCACCCACAAGCTGCGCCACGTAAGTGGTCGCAGGCCGGTCGTACACATCGTAGGGCGTGCCGATTTGCAGCAGGTGGCCGGCATCCAGCACGCCAATGCGGTCGGCCATGGTCAGCGCCTCGATCTGGTCGTGGGTGACGAACAGCGTGGTGCTGCCCTGCGTCTTCTGCAGATGCTTGAGTTCCACGCGCAGCGACTCGCGCAGCTTGGCGTCCAGGTTCGACAGCGGCTCGTCCATCAGGAAGATGCGCGGCTGGCGCACGATAGCGCGGCCAATCGACACGCGCTGCATTTCGCCGCCGCTCAATTTGGCCGTCTTGCGCTCCAGCAGGCGGGTTATGCGCAGAATCTCCGCCACCTCGGTCACGCGCTTGCGAATCTCATCCTCGGGTACGCGCCGCAGCGGTGAGCGCAGCGGAAAGGCCAGATTGTCGTAGACCGACATGTTGGGGTAGAGCGAGTACTGCTGAAAGACGAACGCCACGTCACGGTCGGCCGGCTGATAGCCATCAACCGACTCGCCGTCAAAGGCGACGCTGCCGCTGTTTTGTTTCTCCAGCCCGGCCACGACGCGCAGGGTGGTCGTCTTGCCCGCGCCGGTCGGCCCCAGCAGGACGAAGAACTCCTGATCGTGGATTTCGAACGAGACATCGTTCAGAGCGACGGTTTCGCCGAAACGCTTGACGATACCATCCAGGCGAATTTCGCTCATGAGGCTGCTCCTGCGGCGAACGCCACTTCCGTTTCCGGGTGGAAGAAGCGCACCATCTCCGGATTGAGGTCGAACCGCTGTGACTCGCCAATGGCCTGGGCCGTGTCGCGTTCGGCGCGGCCATGCACTATGTCGTCACCACCGATATCAAGATGCAGCATGGAATAGCCGCCATGCAGGTCAGAGGCATACACCGTGGACTGAATGCGCCCTTCCCCACTCAGTTGCACTGCCTCGGGCCGGAACCCCAGGATGACCGAGCCATCGTCCGGAAGCGACTTGTCCAGCACCGGCCGCCACGCGGGGGGAACGTCCACCGTATTGGTGCCGGGCAGGCTTAGTTCGCCCTGGCTGTAGCGGCACGGGATCAGGTTCATGCCCGGGCTGCCGATGAAGCGCGCGACGAACAGGTTGGCCGGGTTGTAGTAGACTTCGGCGGGCGTGCCCATCTGCTGCACGACGGCGTTGGACATAATGATGATGCGGTCGCCCATCGCCATGGCCTCGACCTGGTCGTGCGTCACATACACCGTCGTCGCGTTCAGGCGAATGTGCAGGTCCTTGATTTCGGCGCGCATGGACTCGCGGAACTCGGCATCGAGCGCGCCCAGAGGCTCGTCCATCAGAAACGCGGCCGGCTGGCGCACGAGGGCACGAGCGAGGGCCACGCGCTGCTGGTCGCCGCCGCTCAGGCTGCCCGGCCGCAAACCCAGGATCGGCTCGATGCGCAGCATTTTGGCGACTTCGGCCACCCGCTGCTCGATTTCGGGCTTGGCCATCCCCTGCGCCTGCAGCGGAAAGGCCACATTCTCGCGCGCGGTCATATGCGAGTAGAGCGCGAAGAACTGAAACACAAAGGCGATGTCACGCTGGCCGGGCTTCAGCCACGTCACGTCTTCTCCGTCAAACAGGATTTGCCCGCCCGATACTGCCTCCAGCCCCGAAATCATGCGCAGCGTCGTCGTCTTGCCGCAGCCAGATGGGCCGAGCAGCACCACGAATTCGCCGGAGGGTATCGTCAGGTTCAGCGGCTCGACGGCATACGAGTCGCCGAACTTTTTCTGGACGTTGCGTAACTCAATGGTCGCCATAAGGCACCTAACCCTTGCGAATGGCGCCAAACGTCACGCCGCGCAGCAGGTGTTTCCGCAGCGCAAAAGTGACGAGGACGACGGGGATGAGGAAACAAAGCGAACCGGCCGCAATCGCCGCCCACTCGATGCCGCCCGTGCCGAGCACCAGTGGAATGCTGGGTGGCGCGGTGCGCGCGACTTCTGAGGTGAGCATGAGCGCGAAGGCGTACTCGTTCCACGAGAAGATCAGCGAGAACACGGCCGCGACCGCAATGCCGGTGACGGCCTGCGGCAGCACGATCTTACGGAAGGCCTGCATGCGCGTATAGCCGTCTACCAGCGCCGCCTCTTCGTATTCACGCGGAATTTCGTCGAGGAAACCCTTGAGCAACCAGACTGAGAACGACAGGTTAAAGGCCGTGTAGAGCAGGATCATGCCGAAATGCGTGTCGTACAATCCGAACTCCCTGTACATCAGGAAGATCGGAATGGTGACGACCACGGCAGGCAGCATGCGCTGGCTCAGGATGAAGAAGAGCCAGTCGTCCTTTCCCGGCACGTTGAACCGGCTGAAGGCGTAGGCCGCGAGTAAGCCCAGCCCGACCGAGAAGAAGGTCGATACGCTGGAAATGATGATCGAATTCAGTAGTTGGCCGAGGAATTTGCTCTGGCCAACGATGGCCTGGCCGCGCAGCAGCGCCACCTGATCCATCCAGCCGAGGTCGGTGCGCTCGGCGTACGCCGCTTGTTCGGTCGTCGAAAGCTGCCGGCGCTGCGTGAGCAGACTGACGAAGCCTTCCATCGTAGGCGTGAAAAGAACTTTTGGCGGCGCGGCGACTGCATCAGGACGCGACTTGAAGGCCGTCATCCCCATCCACAGCACGGGAATGAGCATGATGAAGGCGATGATAATGGCGACTGTGGCGCGCACCGCCGTGCGAACGCGCGGGCCGCGCCCAACCTTGTCTACGCGGGTGGAGTAATTGACACCGGCATGAGCAGTAGACATGTGGGTTACTCTTCCTTCGCGCGGTTGAGGGCGCGGATGAGCAGGTTGCTCACGGCGATGATGACCACGAGCATGATGTAGGCCAGCGCGCTCGACATGCCGGTGTTGAACTGCCCCTGAAACGCGAGTTGATACAACTGGATCGACACGGTTTCGGTGGCGTCACCCGGCCCGCCGCCGGTTAGCCCCATGACTAAGTCGAACTGGCGTAAGGCGTCAATCGTTCGGAACAATATCGCGATGAGGAGCAGCGGCATCACCTGCGGCAGCGTGATGCGCCGGAACTG
Source organism: uncultured Chloroflexia bacterium (assembly GCA_963841085.1). GTDB lineage: Bacteria > Chloroflexota > Anaerolineae > Aggregatilineales > Phototrophicaceae > Flexifilum. The sequence goes on from CAWJBF010000001.1 coordinate 466,671, forward strand.
GAACCACACACTGGCGCGGTCAATCGAGGCCGCCTCATACAAGTACTCAGGAATGGCACTCAGGCCCGCCAGACACAGCAGCATCACGAACGGGCTCCACATCCACACGTCCACGATGACAATCGCCCACATCGACAGCGTGGGGTCGGCCAGCCACTGCGGAGCCGTGTTCGGGTTAGTGAAGCCAATCAGATAGTTGAAGATGCCCAATGAGGGATTGAAGATCAGCTTCCAGAAGGTCGCCACCACGATGGGCGACAGCATCATCGGGATCAGGATCAGGGTCGTGATCAGGCCGCTGCCCTTGAATTTGGTGCGCAGCAGCAGGGCCAGCCCGAAGCCGACCAGTGATTGCAGTCCCACCGACAGCAGCACATAGCGACCGGTGACGGCAAACTGCTTCCACACGGCGGGGTCGCTCAGGAGGGTCTGGTAATTTTGAATGCCGACCCATACCGGCGGATCCGACGAAATGACAGAATACTGGGTGAAGCTCAGAAACAAACTGTAAAACAGGGGAATGATGTTCATCACGATCAGCACGATCATGGTCGGCAAGATGAACATCAGCATGATGCTGCGGTTGCTGAGTTGTCGCCGCGCGGCCGGACGAGCCGGGGCAGAGGTCGTGCGCGCTGCTTGAGTCACCGAACACCTCGTTCTGGAACAATCACACAGAGAAGGAGGGGCAGCCGGGGCCGCCCCTCCACTCATCAAACCAATGTGCTACTGCACGTAGCCCGCATCCACCAGAACGGCGTCCATCTCTGCCGCCATGGCGTCAAGCGTGCCCATGGCCGTGCCTTCACCACCCACCACGAACGAGTGAAGGTTGCGCTGCGAGATTTCCAGCAATTGGCCGAACTCGGGGATGTTCGAGAAGTCCTTGACGAAGGTCATCGTCTCGGCAAAGGCGGCGTTGAACGGCGCCACTTCCAGGAACTCTGGCGACGCGAGGACCGCGCTGTTGCAGGTGTATCCGCCGATAGCGGCCCACTCGGCCTGCACCTCTTCAGTGGCGAACCACTCGAGGAAGGCATAGGACGCCTGCTGACGCTCTTCGCTGATGTAGGCGTTAATGCTGGTGCCCTGGCCGCCGAGCGCCGCAAACTGCCCGCCCGGGCCTGTCGGCATGACGAAGAAGCCAGTCGAGTCGGCATACGGGTTGATGGTCGGGTTGGCCAGCGCCGGGAAGAAGGCGAAGTAGTTCATGATCATCGCCGCCTGGCCATTGATGAACACGTCGTTCATCTCGGCAAAGAAGGCGTTGTTCGTGCCGGGGGGCGCGAAGCCGTACAGTTCCCTGTACAGGTCGAGCGCGGCTGCCGTCTCGGGCGTGTTGACGACGCCATAGGTATTGTAGTCGGCATCGTACCAATCGCCGCCAAAAGCGAAGAATGGGTTCTCGTAGCCCATGGTGAGACCGTCATAGTCAATCTGCGTGTACACGCCGATGCCATACAGGCCTTCATCCGGACGATAGAAGAACTCGGCGACATCGCGCAGTTCGTCCCAGGTGACCGGAACGGCCAGCGGGCGACCATAGGCGGCTTCAAAGGCGGCCATGTTGTCGGCGTCTTCGAACAGATCCATGCGGTAAGCCCAGCCGTTGGCGTCGCCCTCGGTCGGGTAGCCGTAGTATTCGCCGCTGCCGGCAGGATACTCACCGTAGTAGGTGAGCGTGGCGGGTGTCACGGTATCGCCGATGCCGGTGCTGCTCAGCCACTCGGTCATATTAACGTAGTGACCCTCAGTCACGGCCTGGCCCAGCCACTGGCTGTCGCCCACAACCATGTCAAAAGCCGTGCCCTGGGCGGCCCACTCGGCGGCAACACGGTCGCCAAAGCTACCCCACGGCGTCTGCACCACATTGACCTTGATACCGGTTTCGGCTTCATAGCGATTGCCGATTTCCTGCAGGTAGTTGGCGGGGTCCCATTCGGCCCACCAAATCGTCAGCTCGGTCACGCTGTCCTGCGCAAACGCGGGGGCGACCAGCACCATGAGCATGATGGCCAGAACGGCCAGCAAAGACAACTTCTTCATGTTGATCTCTCCTTTTTCCTAATCAATGCCTGAACCTGTCGAGAAACGCTCTGTCCTTGATCGGCGTCTACGCGCTCCTTTCTCAACCTGATCGCCGGTACAGATGCAGGGCAGCGTGGCCATTCACTTCGGCCTCATTACCCGGAGGGAGGACATATTCAGTGGCAAGCGCAAGCGCGCCAATCGCGCCGGCGCTTGCACCGAGTGTGGATACGTCAATGCGCAGATGGCGGGTAGACAGCGGCAGCGAGCGGTGCAGCACGCCCTGCCGGATAGCCGCCAGAAATTGGTGCCCAATACCGCTGACGCCGCCGCCGATCAGAATCAGGCTGGGGTTGAAGAAGTTGACCAAACCGGCCAGCACTTCGCCGATGATGCGCCCGCTGTCCTGAATGATGGCGTTGGCGGCCGGGTCGCCTTCAGCGGCCGCGCGCCCTACATCGGCGGCCGTGAGCGCCCCGCCGTTGGCGGCCATCAACCGGGCCAGAATCGGGCTGCGGCCTTCACGGGCGGCCTCGGCGGCACGCGCCGCGATCGGCGGCCCGGCGGCAATCGCCTCCAGACAGCCGATATTGCCGCATACGCACCGCGGGCCACTGCGGTCAGCGCAGATATGGCCGATATCGCCCGCGCTGCCATCCGCGCCGCGATAAATCTCACCTTTGCAGACGATGCCCGATCCGATTCCGGTGCCCACTTTGACGAAGATGAAGTTGTCGTGGCGCGCGCCCGCGCCGCTGCGCAGTTCGCCCAGCGCCATCACGTTGACATCATTGTCCACGATCACGGCCGCGTTCGGGAAAACGCGCCACAGGAAGTCACGAATCGGGTAGCCATCCCATCCGGGCATGATAGGGGGAGATATGAGGGTGCCCGCTTCGAAATCGATAGGGCCGGGCACGCCGATGCCAACTGCGAGGGTTTTCTCTACCGGAATGCCGAGCGCTTTCAGCCGCGCCTGAAGCAAGTGAGTCAATTCGCCCAGTACCGGTTCCGGGCCATCGCGCACATCAATCGGGCCAGTGCTGCGATCGAGTACCGCGCCGCTGAAATCCGCAATCGCCAGATCGAGGCTGGTCGCGCCCATGTCCGCGCCAACCAGATAGCCAAAGTCGCGCCGCAGCGCCAGCAAACGCGGGCGGCGGCCGCCGCTCGAACTCGCCATCGCCGCTCTCAGTCACCAGCCCCAAGTCGATCAGGGTGGCGGCAACAGCGGAAATGCGGGTGCGGGTTAGTCCGGTTGCTTCAGCCAGTTCGGTGCGGGACAGCAATTGGCGGGCGCGCAGAAGCGCGATCACCTCGGCACAGGCGGGGGGAAGATGAGGAAACGTACCGTTCGAATCAAGACTGCGTACGTTCAAGTGTCTGTCTTTCAAATCAAGTAAATGAAGTCTTTGATAATTAGGCGCTGAGACTAACGCGATTGTTTTTTGGTGTCAATTACTTGTGCCGCCAAGTCTGTAACTTTTGCACAAAACGGGCGCAAGCTGCGAGAAAGAGAAATGACTTTCGATTGCTTTCGATTCAACTTCATAGCGTTTGTCACTATTTGCGGCCGCGTCTATACTCCCTTTCGGAGTTCAACAAAACTCCATCGCGCCTTTTTCGCTTTATGAAATAGTCACTTGAGGAGAGCAATTCTATGTACATCTGCATGCACAACTGGATGCGCCCCGAGCCAATCGAAGTCACGATCAAGCGGCTGTCGCGCCTGGGATACGACGGTATCCAGATCATGGGTGAGCCGCGCAAGTACGACTGGAAGGAAGTACGCAAGCTGCTGGACGACCACCACCTGCGCTGCTTCGGCTCGGTGAGCATCATGCTGGCCGGTCGCGACCTGATCCACGGCGACCCGTACTACCGCGAAATGAGCGTGCGCTACGTCAAGGAATGTCTCGACATGGTGGCGGCGCTGGGCGGCGATATGTTCACGCTCGTGCCCAGCGAAGTGGGCAAGGTCGTGGCGATGGCCGACAAGGACACCGAGTGGGGCTGGGCCGTCGAGAACGTCCGTGAGCTGGCACTGCACGCAAAGAAGCACGGTATCCGCATCGGCCTCGAACCGCTCAACCGCTTCGAGACCAACTTCCTCAATCGCCACGATCAGGCCCTGAAGCTGGCCGAAGACGTCAACGAGGCGAACGTGGGCGTGTGCCTCGATGCCTTCCACATCAATATCGAGGAAGCCGACTGGAAGGAAGCCATCCTCCACACCGGCCCGAAACTGGTGGACTTCCATGTAGCCGACAACAATCGTCGTCCGCCGGGCGAAGGCTCGTACAACTGGGTCGATGTTATTCGCACGCTTAAGGAAGCCGGCTACACCGAAGGGCCGCTGACTGCCGAGTTCGTCGTGCCGGTGGACCGTTCACCCTTGGGCGAGGCGCAAGAGGACTCGGGGACGGAAGCCAGTGAGGCCGAGCTCAAGTTCATCCGCGACCACGGCAGCGACCTGATGAGCGACGCCGCCTACTCGCTCCACGTCGAGAACACAATCAAGCACCTGCGCGCCTGCGGAGGCTAGCGCGGTGACGGCGTCCGTTCTACTGATCGGCACGCTGGATACGAAGGGGCCGGAAACGGCTTACCTGCGCGACCGCGTGCGCACGCACGGCTGTTCGGCGCTCGTGCTCGATTCTGGCATCCTAGGCGAAGCAGACGGGATTGTCGCGGACTTTCCGCGCCAGCGCGTCGCCGAGGAAGCCGGCACGACGATCGACGCTCTGCGCGCCGCCGTTTCGCGCGGGAAGGCCGTCGAGGAGATGCTCAAAGGTGTGCGGGCGCTCGCGCTGGCGCTGTACGAATCCGGGCAAATCCAGGGCGTGGCGGCGCTGGGCGGCGCGGAAGGCTCGGTGCTGGCAGCGGCGGCCATGAAGGCGCTGCCCGTCGGCTTGCCCAAGCTGATCGTCTCGCCCATCGCCTCGGGCCATAGAAAGTTCGCACCCTTTGTCGGTACGGCCGATGTGACGGTCATGCACTCGGTTGTAGACATCCTTGGCCTGAACGCGATCAGCCGTCCGATCTTCGACAACGCGGCGGCGGCGATTGCCGGCATGGCCCAGGCGTATGCCCAACGCGCGGCCGCCCCGCGTGAAGCCGCGCGCCCGGCCATCGCCGCGACCATGCTGGGCAACACCACGCGCCCGCTGATGCTGGTGCGCGAACAGGTGGAAGCCGCATGCTACGATTTCGTCATCTTCCACGCCAACGGCGTGGGCGGCGCGGCGATGGAACAGCTCATCGCCCAAAACGCCTTCGCCGCCGTGGTCGATTACACGTTGAGCGAACTGGCCGGTTGTACAGCAGGTGGCTTTCACAACGCGGGGCCGCAGCGCATGGATGCAGCCGCAGCGGCGGGTATCCCACAGTTGATCGTGCCTGGCTGCCTCGATTTCATGGTCTTCGGCGCGAAAGACGAAGTGCCGGACGTGTTCAGTGACCGCCCGATGTACTATCACAATCCGGAGTTCACGCTCGTGCGCCTGAGCGACGATGAGCAGATGCAGGCCGCGCGCATGCTGCTCGACAAGCTCAACGCAGCCACAGGACGAACGACGCTGCTGATTCCACTGGGCGGCGGCTCGATTATGGACATCGACGGCGGCGCGTTCTGGCAGCCGGAACTCAACCAGCGCGTGTTCGCCCTGCTGCGCGACGGCCTCAAGCCCGGCATTCGCTGCCGCGAGGTGGACGCCCACATCAACAGCCCCGCCTTCGCCCAGGCCACGACCGAGGAACTGATGGAGCTGCTGCTGATACATTGAAGGAGAGTAACAAGTTGAAAGTTCAAAGTTGAAAGTTGAAAGTGTGGCCTTCCATTGGATTCGCCTCACCATCGCCGAAGCTTTCAACCGATCACGCAATCAGAGGTCGCGGCCAACAACCATCCATCGTCGGAGACCGATTACTTTCAACTTTGAACGTTCAACTTTCAACTCCAAAGGAGTTTCACCATGTCTACCAACGGCAACCACGCCCCCGAACGAAAGACCAAATCGCTCGGTTTCCCATCATTCTGCATGGGCGACCTCAGCTACGTCGATATTCAGGAGTACCTGAAATACTCCGATACCATCCTCATCCCCAAGGCCAGCCTCGAACAGCACGGACCGCACCTGCCGCTGTACTGCGACACCATCACCTCGACTGAGGTGGCGAGCCGCGCCGGTGAGCAGGCCGGCATTTTGTACACGCCGACGATCTGGCTGGGCTACTCGCCGCAGCATATGCGCCAGCAAGGATGGGGCGCGGGCACGATCACGCTGCGCGCCGACACCTATCTCAACATGATCTACGACGTGGGCCGCAGCCTGATCCATCACGGCTTCAAGCGGCTAGTGTTCGTCAATGGCCACGGCTCGAACATCAAGGTCATCGACCCCGTGCTACGCAAGCTGCGCGGCGAAACCGGCGCGCTGATCGCCTACTACAAGCCGTACGCCGAGCGCTATATCGGCATGCTCAAGGATGTGCTCGAAGGCCCGATCGAGGAAACGCCCGGATGGCATGCCGGCGAACTGGAAACCAGCCAGTGCCTCGCCCACGACGCCTCGCTGGTGCGACTGGACCGCGCGGTGGTGGATAAAGCCCATGCGCCGAAATGGCTCGGCGAGGCCTGGGCCAAGAAAGACGGCATGCCCGACGCCGAGTTTCAGGGCTATCAATACTTCAACTTCCCGTTCGAGCACGAGGAATTCACCGACAGCGGCATCATGGGTAACCCGCATAAGGGGACGGCCGAAAAAGGTGAGGTGGCCTTCTCGCGCTTCGCCCAGCACCTGATCGACGCCGTCTACGAGTTCGAGAAGGTGGACGTTCAGATCAAGAACGCCGACTGGAGCGAAGGGAAAGCCTGGGGATGGTAGCCACCGAAGGACTTCTGCGCGGCCTGGCCGAAATTGTGGGCGAAGATAAGGTCTTCACCCCCACGCAGGCCCGCCGCGAATACGCCGCTGACCAGTGGTGGTATGCGATAGCCGCCGCCGCCGCCGGCCAGCCGATCAGCGTGCCCGATGCCGCCGTGCGCCCGGCCAACACCGGGCAGGTGGCGGCAGTGGTGCGCCTTGCCAACCAGCTGCGCGTGCCGATCACCCCGTGGGGCGGCGGCAGCGGCGTGCAGGGCGCGGCCAACGCCGATCAGGGCGGTATTGTCATCGATCTGCGCGGCATGCAGGCCGTGCGCTCGGTCGATGAACTGTCGCTGACTGCCGTCGTCGAAGCAGGCCTGTCGTGCCGTGACTTCGAGACGGCAATGAACAAGCGCGGTCTGTCGTTCACGCACTATCCCGCTTCGACTGAGTGGGCCACCATCGGCGGCAGCATCAGCGCGCGCGGCAGCGGCGTGCTCTCGACTAAGTACGGAAAGATCGAGGAGCACGTCCTCAGCGTCGAATGGGTAACGCCAACCGGCGAGATCGTCAACACCCCGAGCGTGCCGCGCCACGCCGCCGGGCCGGAACTAACGCAGCTTCAGATCGGCGCCGAGGGCATTTTCGGCATCATCACGGCCGCGACCGTCAAACTGCACGGCCTACCCACCGCGCGCGCGTTCCGCGTCTTCGCCTTCGATGATCTGGAAGCGGGCATCGAAGCCGGGCGCGCCATCATGACCACCGGCCTCAAGCCGCCGGTCATGCGTCTGTACGACCTGCCGGCCGCTTCGCACAGCCTGGCGCGCGCGGTTGAGGTTGCGCTCGACACGCCGGTGATGCTGATGATGTTCGACGGCCACTACCCCGAACTGGTCGAACTGGAGGCGGACATCGCGGCCCGCGTGTGCGCCGAAGAGGGCGGCCGCGTGCTGCCCGAAGCCATCGGCTCGACCTGGTGGGATCGGCGCTACGTCTTCTACTATCCGCCCTATGCGCCGGAACTGCCGAGCATCTGGGGGACGATCGATGTGGTGGCCGACTTCGCGCACATCTCGGCCGTCTATCACGAGACGACGCGGGCGATCCACGCCGCCTGCCCGCCCGAATACAATCTGAGCCTGACGACGCATTTCTCGCACTGGTATGAGTGGGGCTCAATGATTTATGCGCGCATGAAAGTGCCCACCGGCCCTGAAAAGCTGGAGGACGCCAAGGCGCTGCATGACGCGATTTTCAAGGCGGGCGTCGAAGCGGCCATGAACGCCGGCGCGGTGCTGAACGATCATCATGGCGTGGGCATGCGCCTTGCGCCGTACATGGTCGATCAATACGGCGACGCCGGTATGCAAACGTTGGCGCGCATCAAGTCAGCGCTCGACCCGAATCACATCATGGTGCCGGGCAAGCTAGGGACTGGCGTAAAGCAGGGCTGCAATAAGCTGCGCACACACGCGAGGGCGCGGAAAACCGCGCCCTTCACATGTTTACGAGGAGTGCCTGCCGTCACCATAGCTCGGGCATGTCGCTGTTTCCTCCAATGTCATCGCTCATGCCGTAGCCATAGCCGCTGTCGCCACCCTCTGATCCGTACTCGATTGGACCGCCATAACTGGAATTGGTGGGCTGCATTTCCCCCCAGCCTTCGTCACCCCCGTAACCATAGCCGCTGTCGCCGCCCGCTTCGCTTTGGCCGCCCGAACTACCGTAACCGGCGTCGGTGGGTTGCATTTCTCCCCAGCCCCGTCACCCCCGTAACCATAGCCGCTGTCGCCACCCGCTTCGCTTTGGCCGCCCGAACTACCGTAACCGGCGTCGGTGGGTTGCATCTCCCCAGCCCCCGTCACCCCCGTAACCATAGCCGCTGTCGCCACCCGCTTCGCTTTGGCCGCCGGAACTGCCATAACCAGCATCGGTGGGTTGCATTTCGCCCCAGCCCCCGTCACCGCTGTAGCCATAGCCGCTGTCGCCACCCGCTTCGCTTTGGCCGCCGGAACTGCCATAACCGGCATCAGTCGGGCGCACGTCTCCCCAATATTCGTCCGTACCATAACCATCGCGCTGAATACTGGATGCCTGCGCCAGCTCACTTTTCAACAGGCGCTGCACAGCCGAGTTGCCAATCACGCCCTGCAGCGTGACAAGCGGGTGCACTGGCAAGGCGGCCGCCTTGTAAGGCGCTTGAGCGTCTTCGTGAGTGGGAGAGTGCAGGGCACGCTCCAAAGGTGCTTCATGAAATCCAAAGCGCCGAACCATCGTGATTCCCCACCTTATATCCTCACCCTACTCGTTGAATATATGATCGTTTTACATATTGCACAAATATGAACCCCTGCATGGACCTGGCGCGAAAAGGGCCGTTCGAAAACGGCCCTCTACTTTCAACCTTCAACTTTGAACTTTCAACTGCTCTTAGAATAGCCCGACGATATTCCCGTCTTCGTCCACGTCGACATTCTCAGCGGCGGGGTGTTCGGACAGGCCAGGCATAGTGCGCATGTCGCCGATGATCGGGTAGATGAATCCCGCGCCCACGCTGGCCCGCACTTCGCGCACCGGCACCGTGAAGCCGGTGGGCGCGCCTTTGAGCGACGGATTGTGGCTGATGCTGAGGTGTGTTTTGGCCATGCAGATCGGCAGCTTGCCGAAGCCGCTGGCCTCGTAGTCGCGCAGTTGGCGCTCGGCCAGCGGCTCGTAGGTCACATCCCCCGCGCCATAAATCTCCTTGGCAATTGTCTCGATCTTGGCCTTCAGCGGTTGGTCGAGGTCGTACAACGGCTTGAAGGTGCTCGGCTCGTTGGCCGCTGCTTCCACCAGTTCGGCCAGCGTCACTCCGCCCTTGCCGCCCTCGGCATGGACCTTTGCTTCGGCTGCGCCCAGCGCGCCAGCAGCGATGGCAATCTCACGGATAGCCTCGATCTCCTCGGGGAAATCGCTCTCGAAGCGGTTGATGGCCACGACAGGCGTCACGCCGTGCTTGACCACGTTCTGAATGTGCTTGATCAGGTTGGCCGCGCCCGCTTCGACATCGGCCACGTTTTTCTCCAGCATGGCGGGCGGCAGTGGCTTGCCGGCCACGACTTTGTGGCGGCCACTGTGCGACTTGAGCGCGCGCACCGTCACCACCAGCACAGCCGCGTCCGGGTGCAGGCCGCTGGTGCGGCACTTGATGTTGAAGAACTTCTCCGCGCCGATGTCTGCGCCAAAGCCTGCTTCCGTCAGCAGGTAGTCGCCGGACTTGATGCCAATTTGGTCGGCCAGGATGCTGCTGTTGCCGTGGGCGATATTGGCAAACGGGCCAGCGTGTACCAACGCGGGGGTATTTTCGATCGTCTGGAGCAAGTTCGGGCGCAGCGCGTCCTTCATGAGCGCCGTCATCGCCCCGGCCGCGCCGATCTGCTCGGCTGTCACTGGTTTCTTGTCGAGCGTCATGCCGATGACGATACGGGCGAAGCGTTCGCGCATATCCTGCAGCGAGGTCGTAAGCGCCAGAATTGCCATGACTTCGCTGGCAACGGCGATATCGAAGCCGGTTTCACGGATGACACCGCCTTCCACACGCCCGCCCAGTCCGGTGATGATCTTGCGCAGGGCGCGGTCGTTCATATCGACCACGCGCTTCCAGGTGATGCTGTCGGCGTCGATGTTGAGCGGGTTGCCGCGCAGCAGCCGGTTGTCGATCATGGCCGCGAGCAGATTGTTGGCCGCGCTGACGGCGTGAATATCGCCGGTGAGGTGCAGGTTGAAGGTTTCCATGGGCACGACCTGCGCCCAGCCGCCACCTGCGGCCCCGCCCTTGATGCCGAACGTCGGCCCCTGCGACGGCTGACGCAGCGCAATCACCGCGCGCTTGCCGATGTGCTTGAATGCCTGGCCCAGCCCCACCAGCGTCGTGGTTTTGCCCTCGCCCAGCGGCGTGGGTGTGATGGCCGTCACCAACACGTACTTGGCGTTGGGGCGTTCTTTCAGGCGCTCGACTGCGCTCAGGCGGATTTTAGCGATGTGAGGACTACCGTACTGATCGAACTCATCAGGCAGCAGGCCCATCTCGGCGGCGATGTCGGCGATGGGCTTCAGTTGGGCGCGGCGGGCAATAGCGAGGTCACTGTCCATGGGAAGAAATGCCTTTTGTGCAATCTAAACCGTAAGATATGGACAGTATGCACCAAAGGGCGATATGGGGCAAGTGATGAATTTTTACCACCGAGGAGCGACCGTACAGCGGAGGAAGCGAACACAAAGCACGCGACGAACGCAAAGGGAGTTTGGCACGCCGATGCTGGCGCGCAGGTTATGCAAATCAGCCCCCGCCGCTTCACATCCAGCGAGGCAGCGGGGGCTGATGCTTATTGATTCAGTTGTGCGAACGCGCCCTAATCGACCAGTTCGTCGTCATCACCGTCGAGGCCAAGGCCTTCGGGCGGGCGTACTGTGAACATATAGCCGATGCCGCGCTCGGTACGAATGTAGTGCGGGTGGTGCGAGTCCGCTTCCAGTTTGCGGCGCAGGCGGTGCATGTGCACGCGCAGCGTATCCTCGTACACCTCTTCCGACGGCCACACACGCGCAATCAGCATCCGGTTTTCCACCACGCGCCCGGCGTTGCGCAGCAGCACGTGCAGCAATATCGACTCAGTCGGGGTGAGGCCGTAGGCCTTGCCATTGACCACGATGCGGTTGTGGGCAAAGTCGATATTGAGGTTGTCGTCGATCTTGATGATCGGCTCACTGGCGTAGTCGAGGCTGGGCATGCGCGCCAGCACCACCTGAATACGGGCTTCCAGTTCGCGCAGTTCGAACGGCTTGACGATGAAGTCTTCCGCGTACTTGCGCAGCCCCTGCACCACCGTGTCGGTGTCGCTGGTGGCCGTGATGAAGATGATCGGCACGTCCGCCATCGACTTGAGCTTGTTGCTGATTTCGAAGCCGTGTGTCGTCGGCAGCGTCAGGTCGATGAGCGCAATGTGCGGCAGGCCGCGCATTTGCACATACTCTATCGCCTCCGGCCCATCGCTGAACGACGTGACTTCGAAGCCGTGCGCCCCCATATAGTCCGAAATCAATTTGTTGATATTCGGATCGTCCTCAATCAACAGAATCTTGGTCTTCCCCATGTCGCCTCCAAGATGACGTAACGCGCCGTAACGCATTCATACTGTAATGAATATACACAGCTTGTAACAATTATGCAATAAGCAATATTGCTGGCTCGGTATAAACGGTGCTGAAAACGAAGTTGAAAATTCAAAGTGGAAGGTTCAAAGTGAGGTGCATGTACCTGTCGTAGAGGGCGTTCGCAAACGCCCCTCAAGCCCTGTTCAAGGGGCGCAGCTATAGCCTCACAGTTTCAGCCTCAGGCGATATTCGATACCCTTCGCGTTTTTCGCGTCGTTTTTTCACGCAGTTCGTCCGCGCGCAGCCGTGCACCACACTGATACAATAGCCCGCCATGACTGAAGCTCCTGCATCTCCCCTCAGCGGCAGTGAAGCCCGGCTTGCGGCCCGCAACGCTGGCGCGATTGCCGTCGCCCGCATCCTCAGCAGCGCCGCGCTGTTCGGCTGGCAGTTAGTGCTGGGCCGGTTGCTGGGCGAGAGCGAGTTCGGCGTGTATGGCACGGTGGGCGCGCTCATCAGCATCGGCGCGGTCATCACCGGCTTTGGGCTAAGCCTGATCGTCATTCGAGATGTGGCACGCCGCCCGCAGGAGGCTGGCCGCTATCTCACGGCGGCGCTGGTCATGCACATCGCGCTGTCGGGCATCGCCTATCTGAGCATGAACGCGCTGGCGCTGGCGCTTGGCTATTCAGCCGATATTCGCGCATTGACCGCACTCGCGCTGGTAGCGCTGCTGACCGATATCCTCGGCACAGTGGCGTTCGACCAGTTAATCGCCAAAGAGCGCATGGTCGCCACTTCCGCCGTCGAGATCGGCAACGTGCTGGCGCGCATTGCGGCGGGTGCAGTCGTGCTGGCGCTCGGCGGCGGGCTGATGGGCCTGTACGCTGTGACTATCCTCACCAGCCTGGGCCGGGCGGCGGCGCTGTGGTGGCTGATGGTGCGCGCCGGCGTGCGCCCGCGCTGGCCATTTGAGCGCGTAATTGCGCGGCCGCTGTTCATCAACGCGCTGCCACTGGCGCTGGGCGGCATCGTCAATATCGCCTATATCCAGATCGACAAGCTGATGTCCACCAGCCTGCTCGGTGCAGCGCAGACCGGCTACCTGACAGCTGCGTCTGTCATCGTGGTTGGTGTGGTGGAAATCCTGAGCACGACCGTGCTGACGGCGCTGTTCCCGCTGATGTCGCGCCTGTACGAGCCTGGCCGCGACCCCGACCCGTTCTATTTCATGGTGCGCAAACTGGCGTTCTTCACCCTGCTCATCGGCTTGCCAGTGGCGCTTACATTTACCGTGTTCGCCGAGGCCATCACCGTGCCGTTGTTCGGCGCCAACTTTGCGCCGGCGGCCCAGGTGCTGCGCGTGCTCATCTGGTATGCAGCGCTGACGATGGTGGTCAATGTATTCGCCCAGGCGTTGATGGTGCAGAATCGCCAGCAGCGCTACGTGGCGATGCGCGTAGGCGGACTGGCGGGCAAGCTGGCGCTTAACTTGCTGCTGATGCCGGTTATCGGCGTCACCGGCGCGGCGGTCGCCTCGGTCGTCGCTGAATCCGGTGTGCTGGCGGGCACCGCCTCAGCCTTCCCGTTGGGCTGGCGCGAACTGGTGCCGCGCCTGCTGCGCGTGGGGCTGGCGGCGCTGATCTCGCTGGCCGCGATGCTGGTAGTGGGAGCAACGGCGCCACTGCTGGGCATCATCGGCGGGCCGCTGGTGTTTTGGGCGGCGGCGCTGATGCTGGGCGCGCTGGCCAAAGACGACCTTGACCTGCTCTACCGGCTGGCGGCGGCGCTGCCGGGCGGCCGCTACGTGCGCAAAGTGTGGAAGCGCGACGTGGTCGTGACGTGGGAATAGGCTGTTTCCAGCCTACGCGGTTGTTCTGCGCTTGCCAGGCAGCAGCGCCGCGATCATCGACAGGCCGACTATCCCCAGAACCCACAACATGGCGCGGGCAAAACTGGTGCGCGGAGTTGGTGCAGGAGTGGGCGGCGGGGTAGCTGGTGCAACCGGCACGATAGCACGCTCACGCGGAATAATGCCATCAGCATTGAAGCGTTTGGCGGGTGCGCCGGTACGCGCGCGTGTGCCCAGGCGGGCCGAAAACACCTGCGTGAATTCCGCGCCGAACAGCAGAATCTGCGCCGAGTAATAAATCCACAACAGGATAACGACGAACGAGCCTGCGGCCCCATAGGCCGAGGTCGTGCTGCTCCGCGCCAGATAGAAACTGAGCGCGAACCGGCCAATCGAAAACAGCAGCGCCGTAAACGCGGCACCCACCCATACATCGCGCCATGCCACTTCAGTATGCGGCAGCACCTTGTAGATCAGCGCGAACAGAAGGGTGACAACGCCAAAAGCCACCAGCAGATTGACGACTTGCAGCAGGAAACCCGCCTCGATGAAATTGCTGATCCACTGCCCCACGCCTGCCAGCGTAGTGCTGATGACAAGCGAAACCAGCAGCAGGAAGCCAACGAAGATGACCATGCCGAAGTTGAGCAGATTGGAGCGCAAGGTGGCCATGATCCCACCCGGGCGCTTCTTGTCTTCCACATCCCAGATGGCATCGAGCGCGCCCTGAAGCTGACCGAACGCGCCGCTCGCGCCCAAGACGAGCGTGATCAGGCCGAGGATGGCCGCTATCGTGCCTTGCTGCGGCTGGGTGGCGCTGTCGATCATGCCCTCAACCAGCGCCGCCGCGTCACCGCTCACGGACGTACTCACCAAATCAATGACTTGGGTCTGCACCTGATTTTGGCCGAGGATTGCCCCTGCAATCGCAATCGCGATCACCAGCAGCGGGGCGATGGAAAAGGCGGTGTAGTATGCCAGCGCCGCCGCCAGGCGCGGCGCGTGATCTGCATTCCATTCAGTAAATGTTTGCTTGAGGAGTTCAAAAAACGTTCGCAGGCGTTTCATTGCAGTAGCTCACTCGGCGGTGATCAGAATAGTCACCGCTCAAGATACGCCAATCGGCAGGCCCGCGCATGGTTCACCCGCCGCTAACTGCATAGGCCGGATGGGGGAATGAGGAGGGAAACCGGCTGAAAACGCGCCGATTTAAGAGAATACTTTCGGGGCTGAACGTTAGTGGGGGCAAGGCATGCCTTGCCCCCACGAGGACACTTCTGCTTCATAAGTCGCAACTGCCGAAAGGTATATCCAGTCCTAAGCCAGGTTGGGAGTCGAAGGATGCGTTAGCTCCCTGCCAAGTCCACCGCGCACTGGCCGGCGCTCGACGTACAGGTCGCCGCCAGCGTGCCGTTCACGTACACATCGAACGACTCGCCGCCCCAAACGTAGACGATATCCGCTGACCACCACGCACCCAGACTGCTGCACCCGGGCGGCAGCGGCGGCGCGTCGGGGTACGCCAGCGGGCGCAGGCCCACGCACGAGTCAGGCGGCAGCGCGCCTAGATTGAGCGACGGGTTCGAGCGCACCCAGTAGCTCGTATCCACCGTGCGGTTGTTGCCCGACAGTGACAGCGTCGAAATATCGACCGGCACGCCGGAGACGTTGGTCATCACCAGTGAGGTACCACCATCCCAGCGCAGCAGCAGATCGACATCGGTGGGCGTGGGCGGCACCGGCGCGCTGGTCGGCGTCGTTTCGATGGGCGCATCGGTAGCAGCGGGCTGCGGAGTGGACTGCGGCGCGTTCAGCCGGGCGAGCGCCTCGCTTTCCAGCACCAGATACGTCAGCGCATCGAGCAGCATCACGCGGAACGGCTGCCTTTCGCCGCCGCTGTAATCCGCCACCAGCGTATAACTCCCATTCTCGGCAGGCGGCAGCACCAGTGTGCCGCCGCGCAAATCACCGGTCAGCGTGGCCAGCTCTGCGCCACTTTCATCTATCAGCGTGAAAGCTGGGAAACCCGGCGCGCCGCGTGAGGGTGAATCGAGGCGGACAACCAGCCCGCCATTCGCGCCGGCCATCAGGAAGCGCGCTTCGGGCACGTCGGCACTTACTTCGCTTGTGATCGACTGGCCGGGGATCAGCGGCTGCGCGGGCGGGGTCGCGGCGCTGGTGGCAGTGGGCGGCTCAGTCGTGGGCGTAGGTGTAACCGCGTTCACATCCTCCAGCGCCAGCGAGAAAATGCCCTGTGAGCCATCCAGCCCCTGCACCTGCACGAAATAACGGCCGCTCGCGCCCACGCTGAACTGGCTTTCCAGCACGCGCATGCCAGGCGACGCGCTCACCGTGCTGATGACGCGGTTGGCGCTGTCGGCGGCCAGCAGCACCGGCGTCAGCGTGTCTGGGCTGACTGTCACGCGGGCCAGCAAGGTCGCCGGGCCGGTGGTTTCGAAGAAGTAGCTGGGCGCGGGATCGTCGGCAGTGACGGCTCCCTGCACCGTACCGCCAATTTCAATCGCGCCAATCGACTGCGCGAACGCAGCCGGAATCAGCAGCAGCAAAGCGGCGGCAAACAGCGTTGCGAAAAGCGGACGCATGACCTTTCCCCCTGGCTTGTTCAGGCGGCTGCTTACAGATAGCATACTGCGCCTGTCAGGAGGATAAACCAGATGGCCGATCTGCGCTTTTACATGCCTCTGCCCACGCCGTTCAGCTTCGCCCACACCGTGAGCGCGGCGCGTTTCTATTCGGTGCTGGGTATGCCCACAACTGAGGGCGCGTATCGCCGCATCCTGCGCGTGAATGGCGCACTGGCGTTGGCCGAGTTTTGGCCGCATGGCAACTCGGCGGTTGAGGCGCGACTGCTGATGGCAACAGGCGCGGTTGAACCTGCTGCCTTCGAAGCGCGCGCCCGCTGGATGCTGCACCCCGAGCTCGATTTAGGCCCGTTTTACGCGCTGGCCGAACACGACCCCGCCACGGCCCGCCTGATCGCGCCGCTGCATGGCCTGCGCGCCTTCCGGCTGGACAGCGTCTTCGAATCGCTGATGGTCACGATGATCGAACAGCAGATCGCGCTGACGATGGCGCAGGCCGCTGAACGATGGCTCATTCAGACTTACGGAGAGGCGCTGGACTACGACGGCGCGCGCTATTTCGCCTTCCCCACGCCCGAACGACTGGCCGCGCTGACGGCCGCTGACCTGACGCCGCTCAAAATCACATTTCTGCGCATGGAACGGTTGCTGGCGATTGCCCGCGCTGTGGCGGACGGAGCGCTTGCGCTCGAGCCGCTGACCACGAACCCCGACGCACTCTATCCGGTGCTACTGGCGCTGCACGGCGTGGGCCACTGGACAGCAGCCTGGGCGCTCATTCGCGCCAGCGGCCAGTTCCGCTACTTTGGCCGGGCAGATGTGGCGCTGCGTTCGGCGGCCAACCAGCACTTCGCGGGCCTGCCCGGGCGCATGGACGGCGACGCGCTCGATGCGCTGTTTGCGCGTTTCGGCCCGCAGGCTGGCCTGGCGGCGTTTTATCTCATCATCCGCTACGCGCACGACAAGGTGAAGCTGTAGAAGTCCCAACGCAATGCACGCAAAGGGCACGAAGATCGCCAAGTGGATTCATCCCTTTGCGTCCTTCGCGTTCTTTGCTTTCTTTGCGTTGGCATTTGTCCTACGCCGCGAAAAGATCGATCGCGGCTGGTGACACATGGCGGAACGCCAGCACTTCCTGCGCCGGGGTGCGGTCGCCCGTGGAGTTGATGCGCCGGGGTGCGGGAAGCTGACGCACAGCAAAACCCAGCCGCGTGTACAACTCGACGATGCGCGGCGTGGCCTGATTGGAAACGACTACCGGCCCGCCGTGCTCGACCAGCCACTCCGCCAGCCGCACCTGATCGGCCCAGCGGAAGCCTTCTTTCGAATAGCTGGTGAACTCGACATCATAGGGCGGGTCGGCATAGACGAAGTCATCCGGCTTCAGCGGCAGATCGGCAAAGTCTCCACAAGAGAAGCGCCACGGGGCCAGTACCGGCACATAGGCGCGGAAGTCGGTCGTGTAGTGGATCGTCTTGTAGCGCCCGAACGGCACGTTAAAGCCGCCCGACTGATTGAAGCGGCACAGGCCGTTGTAGCCCGTGCGATTCAGGTAGTAGAACAACCCGGCGGCTTCCGGCGTGTCCGCGCGCCCCTCTGCAATCAGCCGGTTGAAGGTGCTGCGCTGCTGATAATACAGGTCGCTGTCGTTGGCCATTTCGGCGGTGACCACCAGACCTGCCTGAAGCTGGCGGTAGAAGTTGATCAGGTGGCAGTTGACATCATTTAACAGGGCAATACGCGGGCGCAGCCCCAGCGCCACGGCCAGCCCGCCACAAAACGGTTCGACCAGCCGCCGTCCGCCAAAGGCGCTCCACACGGGCGCGAGCCGGGGCGTTAACCAACGCTTGCCGCCCGCCCACTTAAGCGGCGGGCCGGGGAGCGTATTCAGCGGAACAGAGCGCGACGTCAGAGGCTTCAAACGTGTTTCTCATCCTTCATAGATAGCAGTAGAGATTGAACCACAGAGACGCTGAGGGCACAGAGTGTGAAGATCACAACTCGCTGCGTCCTCTGCGTCTCTGTGGTTCGATTTTCCTGTTTCAGCCCACCAGCAGCGCGGCGGTTTGTAAGTCCTTGAGCAGTTGGTCCAGCTCCTCTTCAATTTTGGCGTTGCGTTCGGCTTCCGGCACATCCTCTGGCAGCACCAGCTTGCGCCGCATCGCGTTCAACAAGCTCGTGCGGTCATTCGCGCCATCCAGCAACCCTATCAGGGCACGTGAGCTGGCCCCCAGATTGACGCGCTTCTGGCGCTGGTTGGTGACGGTGTCAGCCGACATCGCCTGAAAGCGCGCCAGTTTGCTCGCCTGTGGCCGTTCGCTCACTTCCAGCGCATACGACGGCGCGGTGGCGTAGAAGTCGATCATCAGAATGCTGCGCCCGTAGCAGGCCAGCAGCATGGACGCAATCGAACTGGCATCCTCGTCTTCGGTCGTCTCCGGCACGCGGTAGGCATAGGCGCGGGCGCGGGCGCTGTGCACAAGTTGGCGAAAAGCGATCTGGTTGCCATGCGCCTCGATTAGGAGGCGGATTGCCGCCGTGCTGATCGCGTCTTTGGTCACAAAGCCCTTGCCATCGGGACCGACGAAGTAAGCGCTGCCCTTCATACCCTCTTCCGGCGGCATCTCGGATTCAGTCATCAGGGTCGATATATACATCGGCGCGAGCTTGCGCGGGTCAACCGCGCGCGTGAATTCGGCCGCTTCGTGCACCACCAGCGAGGTGCGGAAGGTGCGGTTACGCACATAGTCCATGTACTGCTCCACCTCGCCAAAGCTGCTGGCGCGTTCCTCGATCAGCTTGCGCTCGGATGGTGAGAGGTTGGAGAGCATGTTGTTGGGGAAAGTCGAATCGGCCAGATACGTAAGTTCATGCTCATCGATCAGGTCGCAGAACTCGAAGAAGTAGAACGGTTGATTAATTTCTTCGAGGTCATCGTGCAGTAGCACGTGGTCAGACTTGACGAGCAGATACTCTTTCAGTGAGCCCAGCACCTGATGATAGGACGCCATGAAGCGCTTCCAACTGGATTCGACCTCGACCTGCTCGGGCAAATCGGCTATCTCACCAATGAAAGCGCGGGCGGCTGCCGTGCGTTCCCACGGGTCTTCGATGCCGCGCGTGCGAAAGCGCATCATATCGCCGGCAATCTCCAGCATGCGCCAGCCGGGATAGGCGTTGTAGCTGATGTAGGCAATGCCATTGGGCGCAAGATGGCGGCGCACGATTTCCAGTAGTTGATGCTGCACCGGTACGGGCACCCACGAGAAGATGCCGTGGGCGATGATGTAATCAAACTGCCCCAGCGACTCATCCACGTCCATGAAGTTGAGCGCGTGAAACGTGATGTTGTCCAGTCCGACTGCAGCCACCGTCTCCAGCGCGATATCGATCTGGGCGCGCGCATAGTCGATGCCCACGCAGGTGGATTCAGGGTACTGGTAAGCGATAGGGATGATGTGCCCGCCGGTGCCGGTGCCCAGTTCGAGGACACGCGCCGTTTCCACCCGGGGCGGGTTCATGCCCATCAGCGAAGCCACCACCGCCATCCGGTCGGGGTGCGCCACGGCATATGCGCCTTCGGGATAGATAATTTTGTCGTAGGGTGTGAGGAGTTCAGTCATACTGCGCTGCCTTTGCGAGTGAGAGCCGTCACTTGATTAAAGCGTGAACGGGATCACAGCGCAAAACAGGCGGAAAACTAGGGGGTCACCCTGGCCGCCAGCCCGGGCTCGAAGTCGTTGAGCGTGTCTATCGCTTCGCTGTAGGCCGATACAATGCGCACCGGCCGCCGCAGCAGCTTCACGAACGCGGCCCCTACAAATCCATAGATCGGGTTGGTGACGATAATGATGTAGCAGCCAATGCGGTCTGCGACCTCTTCGCCAGCGGTGCGGCGCAATTGCGTCAAAGACAGCGGCGGGCGGTGCAAGTCGCTCATATCCACGATGAAATAGATTGGCGGCGTCCCGTCGCTCACGATCAGTTCGGTCGCGGCGCGCGTCATCGCCCCGACTTCCTCAATCGTCAGTTCCGGGCCTACGTGGCCGTAAAGAACTTTGCCCCGCACTTTCCATTCGCAGCGGAATGGCATCAATGAACCTGCGTTTCGTTGAAGTTCGCTCAGATCCTATCGTATCGCAGAATCAGCCGGGGACATGTGAGAAATTGATCGAAAGTGACACAGTCGGCGCGGGGCCGAGTGTCTGGGTGGCGTGGAGTGTTCGCGGCGGATTCTAGTCGAGGCTGCCCGCGAACACAGCTTCGGCGCTGGTAGGCCCGGCTTCTTCCTGATACTCGTTCTTGAAGGCGCGCACGTTCACGCGGTGCAGCGCCCACAGCGCCACCCCCAGCCCAACGAAGCCGAGCGCGAACACGATGCCGTAAGCAGCCGCAGGATTGCCCGTCGCTTGCAGCATCAGATCACGGCTGATGCCGCCGCTACTCACGCCAATGCCGCGCGCCAGCGTGACCACCAGTGACCAGAAGCCGAGAAACGCGCCTGCGCGCCCGGCCGGGCTCATATCCATCATCAGCCCAAGCGTGCCCACATTCCAAATGCCCAAGCCCACGCCCAGCGCCAGCAAACCGGGCGTGACCAGGCCGCGCATTCCGGCGAAGGCGCTCAGGGCGAAAATAGCGAACGCGCCCATCAACACCATCACACCCAAATAGCTCATGAAGCTGTTGGTGATCGACTTGAAGCGCCGCGCCAGCACCAGAAACACGATCGTGCCCAGAATGGCCGTCACGCCCCAGTAAGCCGCGAAGCGTGTGGTGACGTGGGCCGACATGCCGAACACATCGCCCGCGAACGGCTCGAGGATCAAGTCCTGCGAGAACGCGAACATCATCGACAGGCCGAGATACCAGAAGAAGAAGCGCGTTTGCCGGTTGCTGAACACCAGCCGCAAATCGGCTCGAATAGACCGGCTGCCCTCGTCCCTGCGCTCGTTCTGGCTGGCGCGCGCGCCAGTGCTGCGTTTCTCCTCGCCCACAACCGACACGAACCACAAGCCGCTGAGGATGAGCGCCGCCATCACGAACAGATTAACCAGCGTTTCAGGCGTGAACGACACCGCGCCGGGCGTTGCGCCTTCCGCCGACGGCAGCATCACGCCAAAGACAATGCCACCTAGCGTGAAGCCGAGCAGCAGAAACGTCCACACGATACCGACTGCGCGGCCGCGCTGCGCCGGGGCCGCGCGGTCATAGATCAGAGCGAGGAACGTGCTGCCGGAAATCGCGTTGCCGAAACTAAACATCAGCAGCGAACCAGCCATGCCAATCCAGCGCGTCGCATCGGCTGGCGCGCCTGCCGCCAACTGGCCCGTGATCACGCCAAGCAGCACGATGCTGATCGCCATCAACCCGCGACCCAGCCAGATCCAGAACAGCCGGTGGAAACCGAGAATTGCCCGCTCGTCAGAAACGCGCCCGGCCCAGATGCCCAGCGGGGCGAGGAAATAGCGCAGCGACACCAGCAGGCCGATTGGCGTGGCGCTGAAACCGAGGTCGCTGATCATGATGCGGTTCCAGATGCCCGTCGCCATCACGTCGGCCATGCCCGAGCCTAAGTGGAACAGGCCGATCTTGAAATTGCGGGCAATCGTGAGATTGGGTTCCACCTGCGGGATCGCCTGTGGCTCGGCGGCGGGGCTGGTCGCGCCGATAGCGGTGACTGCCATAAGATTCCTTCGGTATTATGTAGATTTACGGAGATTTTCTGGCGGCAGTATAGCGATTTTCACAGCCTTGTCAATTATCACGCTGAAAAGCAAACACATTGGGCGCAAGGATCGCAAAGTGAGATTCATACCGAACCTGTGCGCCCTTTGTGTTCGCTTTTGTCCTTATGCCCATCGCCGTAAGATTTTGCTTTATAATAGAGGTATAGACGTATTTAGGAAAAAGGATGCTTGCTCATGACTGAAAAACTGGCCGCGAATTATCAGAAAATCCTCGTTCCGATTGACGGCTCCGGCTGGTCGCAGCGCGCCATTCCGCATGCGGTGGCGCTGGCGCGGGTGCACCAGGCCCAGATCATCCTGCTGCATGTGTTTGTGCCACCGGCTCCCGAGTACATGCCCGAGTTAGCGCTGGCAGGCCAGCAGGAGCAGTTTGAGAATCTTCGCAAGCAGGCGAAGGAACACATGGATTCACTGGCGGCTGAATTACAGGTAGAGGGCATCCGTGTGCGCGGCGTCGTGATGGAGGGCTTCGACGTGCCGCGCCTGATTGCCGAGTACGCGCGCGAGGAGCAGGTCGATCTGATCGTGATGAGCACGCACGGGCGCAGCGGCATCGCCCGGCTGATCTTCGGCAGCGTCGCTAAAGGCGTGATCGACCAGTGCAAAGTACCGACGCTGCTCGTCCATCCCGACAAGGAGGACCCGCCGTCGAAGGACTAACTGCGCGCAAATGGCGCTTCGCCAGCCGCCACGCGCATCCGAATATCAGCCAGCGCAGCTTCAGTATGGGCGCGTTCGCCTGATGTAAGCGGCAGCGCGCGATAGTCGTCTTCATCGAGCAGCAACAGCTCACCGCCCGGCCGGATGAACACGTCCAGTTCGAGATCGTCCCACATCACCACGCCCGCGCCGAATATGGCCGGGCGCGTGATATTGCAGTACCAGCCGCGCAGGTCGCCGCTGTCGCGGTCGAAAATCTGGAACACGTTGTACCAGCGGCCGGTGTAATACCACTCGATGAAGGTATCGCCGCGCTGCCAGACGAAATAGCCGTCGTCACGGTCGTCCACGTTGAAGGCGGCGCTCAGGCACACATAGTCCGCACCCTGCTCCACCAGCACGCCGCTGTACTCCCATACGGGGCAGCCAGTCGAATCGCGCTTGATGACGCGCAGCGCCGCGCCCGGCTCCATCAGGCCCGCCCCAGCGTATGCAGCACGAGCAGCACGCCGCCATCGCTGGTGACTTTGGCCCGGGCGCCGGTCATGACGTTGCTCACGCCGCGCGCTGGCCCAAATACCAGGTCTTCATCCTCAAGCGGATAGTACAGGCCCTCGGTGCGCACGCGATGTGCGGTGCCGTTCAGCGGCAGCAGCGACACCGTATCGCCGGGCGCGCCCTCGATCACGCCGCCGCCAGAGGGCAGCAGAAATGCTTCCTGACGCCCGGCCACCACGCGCGCATCACGGCCGGCCAGCACGGGCAGCGCCAGCAAATACAGATTGCTGATGGTCTGGTCGAGCCGGTCGCCCATCGCGCCGATGACACGAATGTGTTCTGCGCCTTGCTCTGCTGCGTAGAGCAGCGCCAGTTCAAGATCGGTTTCGTCCTTCTCGGCGGGCGAGCGCAGCACCTGCGCGCCAGACCGTTCGAGGCGCTGCAAATCGGCGGCTGTGATCGAGTCCATATCGCCAATCACGGCATGCACCGTGAAACCAAGATAGCGGGCGACGCGCGCGCCGCCATCGGCTGCGATCAGCAGCGCGTCCCCCCCGGCTTCGGCCAGTGCGCGGCGCACCATTTCGCCGTCGTTGACGTCGCCATTGGCGAAGATCAGGGCGTAGCTGGGGTAGGCGGATGCGGGAATGAGAGGCTCCGGGAGATAGTGCTGAGTCGAAAGTGCTGTCTTCACCTCGTCCTGCGCCGCCAACGTTCGCGGATTTCGATCTTGCTGATGTCGGCGGCTTCGAGGAAATCGCTGGCGACGCGATAGAAGCGTTCGTCTTCCAGCATCGGGAAATGGCGCACACCGGGCAGCAGAATCGGCAGAAAAGCGCGTTCGGGGTCGGCAGTGAGATAGTGCCACACGTCTTCCGGCGGCGGCGGAAACACGGAGTCCTCGTTGCCGTGCACGGCGGCAATCGGCATGGACAGCAGGCGCAGCGAGTCCAGCAGCGCGCCGCTGTCGTAGTCACCGCTCATCAGTATAGGTGCGCGCGGATCGGCTTTGGCGACATCCACCATTAGCTTGGCGTAGGTCTCATCTGAACGGCGGTAACAGCGGCCCAGCAGCGCCTCCAGTGGCTGACTGACGATGGGCTCGAGGTCGTTGTGGCGAACGGGTTCGGCTGCGGTGAGCCCAGCCGGTGCGGGTTCGGGCGTAGCAGGAACAGCAGGCGCGGGCGCTTCAGCAACTAGCACGGGGCTGGGAGCCGATTTTGCCGCGTCGGCGCTGCCTGAACGGCGGGCGCGCGTTGCTTCGGCCAGCGCCGCGCGCATGGCCGCGCTTGCACCAGGCCCGGCGCCGTTGGCGGGCCGGGGTTCAGGCGGTTTAGGCGGCGGAGCGGCAGGTGCTGGGGTAACAGTCACGGGCGCAACCGGCACGCGCCGTTCGAGATCGCCCGTATCGAACAGCGGCGCACTCACCAGCAGCAGGCGCGCGGCGTGGTCGGGGTGGCGACGCGCAAACTCGGCGGCCACCAACGCGCCCAGCCCATGGCCGAAAAAGGCGGCTTTGGGCAGGCCAAGCTCATCCATGAAGGCCTGGACGAGTTCCACTTGCTTTTCGAGCGTGAAGTGCTCAGGGTTGCGGGCGCTGTCGCCAAAGCCAAACAGGTCAATCGCGTAGAGGCGGTAGCTTTGCTGCAGGCGCTGGAGCAGCGGCACCCAGTAGCGCCACGAACCGAGCATGCCATGCAGCAGCACGACCGGCCGGCCGCGCCCAAGCACCTCGTAATGCACCAGTTCACCGTTAACGACAATTGCGCTCATGAGCTGCTGGCAGGTTCCACGGGTGCAGGCGGCTTGAGCAAATCGCCCACCTTGCGCGCCAGATCATCGGGGGTAAACGGCTTGAGGATGTAGGCCGTCGCACCGGCGTCGATGCCCGACTGCACCTCTTCGTCCTGGCCCTTCGCCGACAGAAACACCACCGGCACCTCTTTGTAATCGTCCATCAGCCTGATCTGCCGGCACGCCTCATAGCCAGTCATGCGCGGCATGCGCACGTCCATCATGATCAGCTCGGGGTTGAACTCGGCCACCTTCTGCACGGCTTCCTCGCCGTTGGCAGCCAGCGTCACCGTGTGCCCGGCGAACATGAGCGTGAAATTGATCAGTTCTCGAATGTCGCGCTCGTCTTCCGCGACCAGAATGCGCGCCATAGGTTTCCTCACGTAAACCAGTTGAAAGTTGAAGGTTAAAAGATGAAAGTCACTTTTTGCGCCTGAGGCTAAAGCTGCAGCGGCACGGCTTTAGCCTGCCGTGTGTCAGTACTGTGCGTCCTTCAGCTTTCCCGTATCCACTTTCTTCCCCGCCACGTCCGGCCCACCCACGGGCAGCGCCACGTAGAAAGTCGTGCCCTTGCCTTCGACCGTGTCGAACCACACTTCGCCACGATGCTGTTCCACCAGCGTGCGTACGATGGCCAGTCCCAAACCCGTGCCCGGCACATCCATCACCAGCGCGGCTTCTTCGTAACGTTCGAAGCGGTTCCACACGCGGTCGCGGAACTCCTCGGGGATGCCGATGCCGCTGTCGCGGATGGTGAACAACATGCGCGGCGCGCCACCGTTCTTCTGCGCTTCGAGCGCGACGTCGAGCGAAATGCGCCCGCCCTGCGGGGTATAGCTAAACGCATTATCGGCGATATTGTCGAGAATTTGCTTAACCTTCGTGGGGTCGGCCACCAGATCGGGCAAATCGGGCGCAACCGTCAGCGTGAGCGTGAGGCCCTTGCGCTCGAAATCAGGCCGCGATTTAAGCGTGAGCACTACGTCATCCAGCAGAGGCGCGACCGCAATCGGTTCGAGCTTGAGGTCTTCGCCACCGCTCTCGATGCGCGAAATATCGAGCAGGTCGTCCACCAGATGGCCGAGCCGGTCGGCGTTGTACTTGATCGTAGTCAGGAACTGCTGCTGCTCGTTCGACACCTGCCCCGCGCCGCCCATGAGCAGCAGTTCGGCGTAGCCCTTGATGCTGGTCATCGGCGTGCGCAGCTCGTGCGACACGTTCGAGATGAACTCGCTCTTCATGCGATCGACTTCGACATCGCGGGTGATGTCGCGGAACAGCGACACCACGCCGAGATACTGATCGCCGTTGAAGACCGGCGAAGCGCGCAGGTTGATGATGCGCTCGCCCAGTTCGACGCGGTCGATTTCGAGGCCACCACCGGGCGCGGCCCGTTCGCTGCTAGCCCAGCCGGCGATTGGCGCGATCCACGGCGCGGACTGCGGGAAGCGCTCGCTCACATCTTCGAGCGATTGATGCAGCGCCGCAGCGCGGGGCACAGCGAGAATCTGTTCGGCAGCAGCGTTGAAGAGCACAACCACGCCGGACGCATCGGCCAGCAGCACGCCGTCGCCGATGCCTTCAAGGATGGCGCTGTTCTTCTCGGCTTCTTCCTGTTCGGCGCGCAGCAGCACCGCCATGCGGTCAGCCTGATCGCGGATCAGGTTGTACAGGTCGGCGTTGTTGATGGCCGCGCTCACCTGGGAGGCGGCGGCGGTCACCAGCCTGAGCTGCGCCTCGCCAAAGGCGTTGGGCTGGGCGCTGAGAAAGACCAGCGCGCCCTGCACGTCCTCGTTCGTTTCCAGCAGCACGGCCAGCGCCGAACGCCACTCGGCCGCGCCATAGGCTTTCGCGTTCCAGTCACTCGCGCGGCGCAGATCGGGGATGGTTTCAGCGTTTTCGCCGCGCCGGATCAGGCTGCTGGCGATCTGGCCCGCAGGGTGAGCAGCCAGCGCAGCGTTCGGCAGTTCTTCTGTGTCATTCGCGTTGAGCGGAGCCGTGCGAATGATGGTTTCGCCGCTGGCCCGGCGCAGCGCGCGCGCAACCAGTTGATCGTGCAGCGGGTCGATCATCAGCACAACCGCTTCCTCGGCGGCGACAGCTTGCGACGCCTGCTCCAGCGACACTTCCAGGATGCGCGTCAGGTCGAGCGTGCGGCCCAGTTCCGAGGTCAGGCGGTAAAGCGCGTCGAGGCGGTCGCGTTCGCCCTGCAGTTCAGCGGTGCGCTCCTGCACGCGCTGGTTCAGTTCGTTGGCGAAGCCGCGAATGCGCTCGAACAGGTTGGCGTTCTGGATCGTTGCGCCCAACTGTGCGCCGATCGTAGTCAGAATGCGCTGGTCGTTGAGGCCAAAGGCATGCATGGTTTCGCTGTCGCGCACGGCCAGCACGCCCACGACCTGGTCACCGGCGATCAGCGGCACGCCCAGATAGCGCGTCGAGTCGCCCTCGTTATTGATGATTTGCAGGTTGCGGCGCACCTCGTCGGGGCTGGGGTTGTCGCCGCCCAGCATCAACGGGCTGCGCCGGCGGATGACGAACGAGACCTCATCATTCATCAGCTTGCGCGGTGGAATTTCGAAATCGCGCCCATTGCGCATGGCCAGCGGGAAGACGATGTCGCTGGTTTGCGCGTCGTAGAGCGCGAGATAGATTTCGCTCGTGCCCGTTAGCGGCGGCACCTGCTCGCGCACGATGCCGATCATCTGCTGGATGTCCATCGTCGAGGAGATGGCCCGCGACAGGTCGTTGATGATGAGCGACTGTTCCACCTGCGAGGCGGCTTCGGTGGACAGGCGCGCGTTCTCGATGGCGGTGGCCGCCTGCGCGCCGAGCGCCTGCGCCATACGCACTTCGCGGTGCGTGAACGAGCGATGCGGATCAGTCAGTTCCACCTGAATCATGCCGATGGCGGACTCGCGCACCATGAGCGGAACGAGCATGCGCTGGGCATCGCCCGTCTGGCGCATTTCTTCCAATTCGCGCTTGTCCGCCTGCGGGTCATCAATGCGGACGATAGCCACATGGCCGTCACGCAGGGCGCGCGTTTTGGCCGCGTACTGGAACAGGTCGAACTCTGTGCCCTCGGGCATGACACGGGTGTCGTCACCCATGCGATTGACATCCATCTCGACAACCAGCGTTTCCTCGACGTTGTCGTACATCATGATGGCGCAGTCATCGACGTTGAGCGCCTGCATGGTCAGGCGAACGACGCTCTGGAAGACTTCGCCCAGGTCGAGCGAAATGCTGGTGGCCTGCGCCGCTTCCAGCAGCGTTTCCAGCTCGCGCGTGCGCACCAGCGTCTGTTCGAGCAGGTTGGCGTTGAGCGCGGCGATGGCGGCCTGATTGGCGATGATCAGCGCCAGTTCGATTTTCTCCGCCTCGAAACGCCGTGCCCCGTCAAAGACTTCCAGTTCGAACACACCGCTCGACTGGCCGCCGACCGTCATCGGCAGCAGCACGTAAGCGGTCACGCCGTTCTCGGCCAGTTCGTTGCGGATGCCCGCGTCGTCAACCAGGCTCACATCCTCGACAATCAGCGGCGTTGCCTTGCGCCACACATGCTGAAGCACAACTGCTTCATTGATGTGGATGACTTTGCTGGGCGGGAAGTCGCCGCGCGGGTGTTCGACGACGGCGCTGGCCGTGTTGGCGTCGCGGTCGAACAAATAGCCCGTCGCCCGTTCGACATCGAGCGTTTCGGCAATTTCGCGCAGCGCGACTTCGAGAATATTCTCAATGTCCAGCGACTGCGCCAGCGCGACGGACACGCGGTTGAGCAGGCTCAGGCGCTGCGTGCGCGACTGGGTTTCCTCAAACAACTCGGCGTTGGCCAGCGCGACGGCCATCTGGTTAGCGAAGGCCATCGCCGTTTGCTGCGCCTGTGCGTCGTAGGCATTTGCGGCCGCGCGTGCCAGCGTGATCACGGCCGTGATCTGCCCCTGGCGCACCAGCGGCACCCCCAGCCAGCTTCCGGCGCGGCGCGGGCTGGCTGCCTTGTCGACGGCCTTTGGCGGCAGCCACGCCTGTTCGACCGCAGGCCGCAGTTGTTCGAGGTCGTCCACCGGCGCGAACACCGGTTCGAGCGGCAGCCCGAAACCGCGCGCCGCCTCCATGCTGAGTTGATCGCCGTCGCGAACCCAGAATGTCATGGCGTCGTAGCCGAGAATGCGCCCCAGTTCGTCAAAGGCGAGTTTGATGACATCGTCGCGGCGCAGGACAGCGGCGATGCGGCTGGAAACCTCAGTGAGCGCCTCCAACTGGCTGCTGCGCTGGGCGACAGCCTGCTCCAACTGCACGCGCTCACTGACGTCATCCACTACGAGCACGAGACCGCGCACCGCGCCGCCGCCTTGCAGCGCATACATATACACATTCAGCAGCGCACTGTCGCGGCCATCGAACAGCGAGAAGCGCATGTCGAACAGTTCGCGCGGCTGGGCTGTTTCCAGCACCGATTGCACCGGCTGGCGTAATGACTCGGCGAGCGCGGGATGCACCTCGAACAACTTTTCGCCCGCCGGATCATCCGCCCAGCCCAGGTGCTGGCGCAGATAGCTGTTGGCCGTAACGATGCGCGACTGCCGGTCGAGTACGAGGATGCCCTGCTGAATCGACTGGAAGACCGACTCGTTGAATAGTTGCAGGTTGACGGCCTGATTAAACAGGCGCGCGTTCTGCACGGCGACGGCCGTGAGGTTGGCGATACGCTGCAGCAGCGACCGATACTCGTTGAAGCCATAGGCCTCGATCAGATTGCTGCCGATTTGCATCACGCCCAACCGCTGACCACCCGCCAGCAGCGGCAGGAACAGGCTGGTGCGTTCGCCCTCGGCATGGGCAGCGCGCAAGTCATCATAGGTTGATGGATTGTCGAAATCGATGTGGGCAAGCAGGTCACCGGTGCCATTCAGTACCGCTTCGATGGCCGAGCCCTGCAAACTGGCGCGCCGGTCGCGGCCAACCACCAGCGAACTGTCTGGCTTCACGCTCACGCGAATCAGGTCGTAGCCCTGCTGCTCCAGATCGGGCAGCACCAGCGTCATGCGCGCGAACGGCAACAGGCGCAGCACCCCGCGCGCCACCGCCTCGACGATCTGGTTGAGGTCGAGCGTACTGGCGATGGCTTCCATGACTTCGTTAAGGCGGGCTTCCTGCTCCTGCCCCTTGATCGAGGCCATGTACAGGCGCGTGTTCTCAATCGTGGCGGCGGCCTGATGCGCGAAAATCTCGAGCACCTCGACGCTGCTGCGATCCGGCCGCTTGTCCTCGGTTGGCCGGTCCACGCTGATCACGCCCAGCGGCTGACCGTCTGCGCCGGTGATCGGCACCAGCAGCATATCGCCATCACGCCAGTCGTCACGCGAGCGCGGGTGCAGCGTGCGTTGGCCGGGCGCCTGCGTGCTGAACACTTCCACGCCGTCCTCATACCAGTCGCGCAGGCGCTCGAACGGCAGGAAGTACAACTCGCTCAGCCGGAATTCGTCACGGTTGAACAGCGACTCGAGGGCGGCAAAGCTCATGGTGCGCGCACGGCTGGCCTCGAAGCTATCCAGCGGCAGCCCCGCCTGGGCCACGCGCCGCAGCACCGGCCCATCATCGGTATCCTGCACCATCGTCATGACCACAATGTCGTAGCTGCACGCCTGCTGCAGCGAGTAGGCGATGGCCTCCATCATCATGATCGGCTCAACGTTGTGCTGCAGCATCTGGCCGAGGTCGAATATCTGGTTGAGCTGTTCGACGCGGCGGCGCAGGCGTGTGGCGCGGTCCTGGCCTTCGAGGAAGCGCAATTGGTTGGCGTAGCCCACCGAGGCCTTGGCCGCCAGCGTCATCACGAAATTGGCGGCGCGATCATCGAAATTGGACGGGCGGCGCGAATAGACCGTGATCACGCCGATAGCGCGATCTTCGTACACGAAAGCAGCCGCCAGCGCCGAACGCGCACTCAAGGCGCTGCCGTCCGGACTGTTTTCGCCGTAATCATCCACCTGCACCGGCTCGCCCGCCTTGGCGATAGCCTCGCGCTCCAGCGCCAGCAGCACACCGGCCGGTAGTTCGCTGCCCAACCGCCGATCAACTTCCGGTTGGCCGGGCGTGGTCCACTCGGCAGCGGGCTTGAGCAGCAGCACCGATGCGCCGGCTGCATCGGTAGCGCGCAGCGCTTCGACTCGAATCACATCGAGCACGTAGTCGAGGTCGAGCGTTTGCGCCAGCTCGTTGCTCACCCGCGAAATCGCGTCAAGCTCCAGCAGGCGGCGGCTGAGATTCTGGCCGGTCGCTTCGTACAAGCGCATACGTTCCAGCGCCGAGGCCACCTGCACCGCAACGGCCTGCAGCGTGCGCACATGGTCTTCGCTGTACGCGCCGCGCACGCGGTTGGCGACGCCTAACTCGCCGTAGCACTGATCGCCCGCCACCAGCGGTACGATGACCACGCCATCGGCGTCCAGTTTGCCAAGTAAATTCTGATAGACAGGGGGCGCCGCGTCATCTTCGCGCGCATGCGTTACCAGCAGCGGCTCACGCGCCAGCGCCACCGTGTACTCAAAGCCGGGCGCGTAGGCCTCAAAGATCACGGCCTCAGTCAATTCGCGACCGTAGACGTTTTCCGGCAGCAGCACAAGCGCACCGCTGGTCGCATCAATACGGCTGGCAAAGACGATCTCGCTGTTGAGCACGCGGGCTATCAGCTCGAAAAGCGGGCGGAAGCTGTCGCCGGGCATGTTGATGGCGCTGGCTTTCTCGGCCAGCGCGCGCAACGTGTCGGACTCCTGAGCGCGGCGCTGTGCCTCGCGATACAGACGCGTGTTCTCGATCAGCCCGGCAATCTGCGAGGCGTAAATTGTCAGCAGGCGCGCATCCTGGTCGGTGAAATCCTGATCGCGGTGCTTGTTCGACACCTGAATCACGCCAATGCGGCGACCGCCGGTTTCCATGGCCGCCATCAGCGTGCGGTTCACGCCGATCAGCGCTGCCAGTTCCGTCAGGCCCGCGCCCAGCACTACTTTGTCGGCCAGCGCGTTATTGGTGTACCACGAATCCTCTTCTTCCCAGATTTGCGCGATGGGGCCACCGGGCGTAACGGCGATGCTGTAGGCGCTGATCAGCGCCGAGTCGATGCCGTAGAACGGCGGCTGCGCCACCAATTGCTGCGTCTCCTCGTCGAACAGCAGGATGCCGCTCATCTCCACGTTCATCAGCTTGGCGATGCGCTCGTTGGCCAGCGCGTAGAATTCCTGCTCGTGCGTGAACGAGCTGACGGCCTGCGACAGTTCCTGCACGCCCAGCAATTCGCTTTCACGGCGGCGGCCCTCGGCGGCGAGGCGAATGTCTTCCACCAGCACCACGACCTGCGAGGCGAGCAGCTTCAGATTTTGCACGTCGCGCAGCGTGAAGCCGCCGTGCGACGGCTTGTTGCTCACATGCAGCATGCCTATCGGCCGCGTGCCCACCGACAGCGGCACCAGCGCGATGTTGTAGACGCCGGCCGCGTTGATGAGCAGCGACAGGCCCATCCGGTCGGCCAGCGTTTCTTCGGCCAGTTCGTTGGACAGCCAGTAGCTGTCGCTCTTGAGGACGCGGGTCATCTCGCCACCAGGCGACGCGGGGATGCTGTAACTGCGCGCAATCGGCGTGGGCAGGCCGTGGAACGGCACCTGCGCAAGCAGCGCGTGCCTGCGCTCGTCGTAGAGCAGCACGCCGCACATCTCCGCGCCCAGCAGCCGTGCGACGCGCTCGGTCATGGCGCTGTAGGCCGCTTCGACGCTGCGCGCATCGGCCGGGTCGTACTGCACATTCTGCAGGCTGGCGAGGTCGATGATGCGCTGCTGCTGTTCAGCGTAAAGCTGCGTGTTATAGATGGAGGTGGCAACCTGTTTGCTGACAGCCAGCAGCAGCGCCAACTGAGATTGCCCAAACGAGCCGGGCGCGTCGGCGGCGAACTCCAGCGTGCCGATGAAGCTGTCGGCGTGCACCAGTGGCACGCCAATGAAGCTCTGGTAGCTGCTCGCCAGCTTGGGGCGCACCGCATCGGGCTGGCTGCTGTCGTGCACCAGCACCGGCTCGCGTTCGTGAGCGATATAGCCAGTGACGCCTTCCTCTTCGCTGTACAAGCCACCCGCTTCGGCCAGCGCCAGCACATATATCGAGTCGCCCACCCAGCCGCGCGGCGACAGCGTTTGCGTCGCTTCGTCCCATAAGTTGATCTCGCCCGCGTCGGCCGGCATGCCCTTACGGACAATGGTCAGCAGCGCCTGCACCACCTGTTCGACGCCGAGGCTGGCGATGACGGTGTCGCCGATCTCGTCAATGATCGACATAGCATCGGCCAGGCTGAGCAGGTCGGAGGGGGCTTCGCCAGCCTGCGGCATGAGCGCGCGCAGCACCACCACCATCCGCAGTTCGCCGCCCGAGGGGATCTGGTGCGACGACCCTTCCAACCAGCGATCTTCATACTGAAAAGCCGCCCGGCCGGGTTCGCTGAACAGGTCAAGGAATTGTTCAGACGGGCGGGCGCGGCTGGCCAGCCATTCGAGGTCGGCCTCGCCATCCAGCTTGAGCAGGCGGCGCGCCGGTTCATTGGCGAACAGCAGGCGGCCGTGCGCCGAGGCCAGCAGTACGGCTTCATTCGAGGCAATCTGGGCGGGTAGTATTTCGAGCGGCGCGGCGGCGGCTTCCGGCTGACGCTGCAGCGCGGTGCGCTGGCGCGTCCACAGCAGCAGCCAGATCAGAACGATCAGGCCGGCCAGAAAGAGAAGAAAGGGAAGCGCCATGTGCGGCTCCGGTACGGGCACGACGCAACGTGCCCCAACAATCAGTGTAGCGGGCAGCCGCCGACGGTTACCACGATGTCAGCAGATTGGCCGAGTCGTCCTGCCCACCCAGCCCGCGGCGGCGGTCTTCGGCCGCCAACTCGGTGATTTCACGAATGTCTGAAAAGCTGCGGTTGCGCGTCGATACGGTGCCGGCGCTCAACGTCATCAGCGGCGCCTGGCGCTCGCCATAGACGCTGTCGGGCACGAGCACGTAGCCCCGTTCGCGGTCGATGAAGGAGTAGTGCTGCTTCACCTCGTCGTTGAAGCGCTCAATCAGCTTGTCGCGGAAACGGTCGTGATCGGCGCTGTGCGTGATGACGATGAAATTGTCGCGCCCGGGATGGCCCGCGTAATCCTCGCTGGTGCCCAGTTCTTCCATTAGTTCGCCAATCAGCAGCGCGAAGAAGCGAATCACTTCATCACCGGCGACGAAACCGTAGATATCGGTGAAGGCATCGAAATCATTGATCTTGAAGTCGAAATAAGCCCAGGTCTTCTGGCTGTGCATGAGCGTGCGCAGTTGGTCTTCAATCAGGCGACCCGAAGGCAGGTTGGACTTCGAGTCGATTTGCGTCTGGCGGTTAGCGGCCAAAATCGCATTCTGCACGCGCAGCTTGAGCTCCTCGATATCGAACGGCTTAGTGATGTAGTCATCCGCGCCCAGTTCGAGGCCCTGAATCCGGTCACTACGCTCATCCTTCTGCGTGAGAAAGATGATCGGGATGTGGCTGGTACGTGTGGTCGTGCGTAGTTCCTTGCACACATCGTAGCCGTTCATATCGGGCAGCATGATGTCGAGGACGATCAGGTTGGGCAACTGCTTGCGCGTGAGCGTCATCGCTTCGCCGCCGCGGTTGGCCACCTGCACCTCGTAGCCCTGGCCACTGAAATAGATGCGCAGCATATTGGAGATATCGAAGTCATCCTCGACGACGAGGATTCGCCCCTTGCTCATGAAAAATCCGCCCTGACAAGTGAGCCGGCCACCACTTCACACTATAGCCCGAAAGCAGACAGACTCCAATTAAGGCATTGGTGGGGAGAGAGGGAATTTACGACTCATGGCGGCCGCTTCAACGAGAACCTCACCCCCAACCACCTCAGCCAAACACGGGCTGTGGAGCGACAGTAGATGATGTGCGACAAGTAATCCCTCATCCGAGTCTTTGGCCGAACCAGATGGCGAGACTAAGAGAATAAGCGACTAAGCGACAGAATCGAAACTAAGCGACAACCCCTGAGGGGAAAACGAACGAGGCTAAGCGACAGAATTCCGGACACCGACTGCGCGGCGATCGGGCACGGTTCCATCTTAGACTGGATGCGCTCCTTGCAGGCGACGCTCTGGGGGATCGGGTGGTCACGGATGAGCGAGGTGCGGGGCGAAGATGCGCCCCACCTTTAGCCGACCCCATCGCGATGGGGCTGTGGTTTAGCAATACAAACACAAAACCCTGCCGTTGGGCAGGGTTTTGACGGGTGCTGTGTAGAACCGCTGGCGCTTAGGCGAGGCGGTTGTAGAACTCGACGACGAGCTGCTCGGTGATCGGCACCGGAATCTCGTCGCGGTGGGGCAGCGCCGTGAAAATCGCCTGCATCGCGTTCTTGTCCACCATCAGGTAGGACAGGTTGTACATGCCGCCTTCGATGGATTCAACGACGTGCGGATTCTTGCGCATCTTCTCGGCCACGCCAATCGTCATGCCCGGATTCACCTGGAACGACGGCAGGTCAACCTTCGCACCATCGACCGTCACATGGCCGTGCACGACCAGTTGGCGCGCCGCCCAGATAGTGGCAGCGAAACCGGCGCGGTAGACGATGTTGTCCAAACGGCGCTCGAGCAGGCGCAGCATATTCTCGCCGGTGTTGCCCGGCTGATGGCGCGCGCGCACGAAATAACGGCGCATCTGCTTTTCGCGGATGTTGTACACAAAAGCCAGCTTCTGCTTTTCATTCAACTGCAGACCGTAGTCGCTGCGGCGGCCCGAGCGGAACGACTTTTCCTTGCCGTGGTCGCCCGGCGGATAGCCGCGCTTCTCCAGAATGCGCTGATATTTGGGGCGCGGCGCAAGGACTTCACCGAAACGGCGCTGCACGCGTGCCTTTGGACCATGATACGATGCCATAAACAGACCTCAAATCCCGGTGTCTGCACGGGGAATCTCCCGCACCACGACACACCATTTCAGCGCTGACGAAAGCGATCAGGAATTCTACAGACTGGCGGCTAGATTTCTAGGGTGAGTTTGGAAAACCCTGTTTCATGAACGAGCACGCTGGCCGACGAATAGCGTTAACCACAGAGACACTGGGAACACTGAGAACACCACCACTTTCAACTTTCAACTCAAAAAGCAGACAGCGGCGCTTGACCAGCGCCGCTGTCTGCTCCCCCGGGGTTAAGTCGCCTGTGCGCGACGGAACCGGCTGTTATGGAACCGGCTCGACGTGCTTGTGGCCCGCCATCATACCGGTCATGATCTTCACGCCCAGTTCCAGCCCGGTTGAGGACAGG
This sequence comes from uncultured Chloroflexia bacterium, assembly GCA_963841085.1. Taxonomy (GTDB): domain Bacteria; phylum Chloroflexota; class Anaerolineae; order Aggregatilineales; family Phototrophicaceae; genus Flexifilum. The sequence continues at coordinate 503,194 of CAWJBF010000001.1, forward strand.
CCGGCATTGAACGGCTCACCGTGGCTGAAGCGCCACGGCACCATCGTGCCCAGCATCTTCTTGCCCATGCGCCACAGCGGCGAACGGCCGGTGCGATACTGCGGATTATTCACATCCACATGCAGGCCGCCTTCCAGGCTGAACGGCGTCTGTGCGAACATGCCGTCGTCCCAACCCTCGAGCACAAACTTGCTCACCGGCTCGAACATGAAGTGCGGATGGCGGCCCTGAATTTCAGCGGCGATGCCTTCAGCGGCGGCATCGGCCTGCTGCAGCGCCAGAAACGCCTGCTTCACTGGAAAATCGCAGCTATCGCCCACGCCGAAGAGGTCATTCAGGCCCTTCATCCGGCGGCTGGCCAGATGCGCGTCCACAAAGCCGCGCTTATCAGAAGGCAGCGCCGCGAACGGCACCGACGCCACAAACGGCGGCATGCTGATCATCACGTCGAAGGGGATGACCTCGGATTTGGCAAAATGAGCTTCACGCTGCTCTATGCGACGCAGCGGATGGCACTTGCGGTGCTCAATGCCGCGCGCATCAAACTGCGCCCGCGTCATGTTGTTTACCTGCGGGCCAAAGGCTTCGAGATAGCTCGCCTCGGAGGTCGTGAACGTGATCGTCACGCGGTCGCGTACATTGGCCTCGCGCAGCCAGCGTTCGATCATGAAGGCCATTTCGTAAAGCGCGCTACCATACAGATTGTTAGCTGGCAGCGACAGCAGCAGCCTCTGCGTGCGGCCATATTTCGCGCGTTCCAGCAGCCGGCCCAGCACCGACCGCATCTTGAGCATATCAGCCGGTGTGCCGATGGTATGGGCATACTCGCACAGGCCGGGAATTTCATCGGGCTGCATCTTCGCGCCGGTGGCCACGGTCAGATAGTCGTACAACTCGGTGTGGGCTTCGCCGTCACGCTCGTAGCTGAATGTCTTGCGCACGGGGTCGATGTCGCGGGCGGTGGCTTCGAGGAAGCGAATGCCGCGCCGCCGCGCCGGCTTGACGATATCCACGCGCAGCTCGTCTTCATCCAGACCAAAAGGCAGGTAGATCATATTCGGTTTGAACACAAAGTACGGTCGATCCGACAGCAGCGTGATATCGGCCTGGTCACGCAAGGTGCTGCGCAGCGCATAGGCCGTTTCCAGCCCGCCAAACCCGCCACCCAGAACCACGACTTTGGGCTTTGAAGCGTTGGGATTCATTCTTCCATCCTCAAACGTGTGTAATTACAAATGTTATCTCCATTCTATCATTTAGTCCGTTTTGCACAATATAGAACGCGCCTCAATTGTGCGAATTGAACAGGACTTTGATTTGAACCGCCAAAACGCCAAGATCGCAGAGGAAAAACGCAAAGGGGTTTGGGCAAAACCTCTTGGCGTCTTGGTGGTGAATCAGTTTTGGGGTGTTATTCGCGGGCGTCGATGCCGAGCTGGTAGATGGCGCGGCGGTCCCAACCGGTTTCGGTGGCGAGGGCCTTGGCGGCGGCGGACAGCCCCACCCCGGCTTCCAGCCGTTCCAGAAGGGCGGCGCGCACGCGGGCTTCATCCCACACGTCGGGCGGGGTTTCCGGCGCGCCGGCCACCAGCAGCACGATTTCGCCGCGTGGCGGGTTGGCCGTGTAATGTGCCAGCACGTCAGACGCACAGCCGCGCCTGAACTCCTCGTAAATCTTGCTCAGTTCGCGGGCCACGCAGGCGGGGCGATCTCCCAGGGTTTCGATGACGGCGCTCAACAAATCCGTGAGGCGGTTGGGGCTTTCGTAGAAGATGAGCGTGCGTGGCTCGGCAGCCAGCGCAGTCAGAAACGCCGCGCGGGCACTATTTTTGCGCGGCGGGAAGCCCGCGAACAGAAAGCCATCGGTAGGCAAGCCGGATGCGACCAGCGCAGGCAGCACGGCACTGGGGCCGGGCAGCGGCTCGACGCGAATGTTGCGGGCGATGGCCTCGGCGATCAATTCCGCGCCCGGATCGGAGATGCCGGGCGTGCCTGCATCGGACACGAGCGCCACGTCGCCCTGCTCCAGCGCCGCGAAAATGGCGTCGAGCTTGGCCAGTTTGTTGTGCTCGTGGTAGCTGGTCAGCGGCGTGTCGATATCGAAGTGGCGCAGCAGCACACGGGTGGTGCGCGTGTCCTCGGCGGCGATCAGGCGCACCTCGCGCAGCACCCGCAGCGCGCGCAGGGTGATGTCTTCGAGATTGCCTATTGGCGTGGGGACGAGGAAGAGAGTGGGCATGGCTACGAGTGTAAAGTAGGAGGCTCAAAGTTGAAAGCGCAGGCAGAGCTCATTCACACTTTGGCTGGTTCATGCTAAAGTGAGTGTGGTGAAGTTCAGGCAGCGAGATGCTGATAATGGATGGTGTGACCAATTCCACAGACACTATTGAGATTGAGAGCCAGCGCCCTGGTATCTTGTACGTCATGATACCGCCGGGCCGCTCGTTGCTGCCGATCACGCTGGAAGTGACCGAATCTGGCGAATGGCTGGCTACGAACCCGCATATCCTCGTCCATGGAATCGGCGACAGCCCGGAAGAATCGGCGGTCGAGTTCATTGAAATGGCACTCGACCAACTCGAAGACTACCGTACTGATCAGGATCGCCTTTCTCCTGCCATGATCGACGAACTGAATTACCTTATGAGCCACCTCACCGCGCCCGAAACCACCTAGTTTATGCCGCTATCCTCAGACGGCATTGAGCGCCAACTCCTGCGCAAGTTTCATTTCGAACCAGCAAGCGGGACGCGGCATGACGCCTTTACGCTCATCATCAATGGCCGCCGTGTAGCGACCACACGCTTCTCACGCGGCCGGCGGCGCGTGCTGAGCGACGGGATATTACGCGTCATCGCCGAAGAACTGCATACTCCGTCACTCGCCTTCTTCAAAGGCATGATCGAGTGCACGGTCAGCGATGACGAGTACTTGGCGTACCTGCGCCAAGCCGGGCACATCAAGGACTAAACGCGCTCGGTTACAATCCCTCTAGCCTGAAAAACTGCCGCTTGGCCCTACGCCCAATCCCGCAGAAACAAGAAATCATGGCCTATCGTGCGGCGGCTGAGCTTGGCGATATTGGGCATCGTGCGCTTGAAGTGGTTCATTTTCACGCGCCGCCATACCTTCTGCACAAAGGCCAAGTCGAAGCCTTCTTCAGCCACCTCTTCGACCGAGTAGCGCTCGTCCACCAGTAGGTACAGCACCTGATCGACGTCGGCGTAGGTGAAGCCGAGTTCGCCTTCGTCGGTCTGGCCCGCCCACAGGTCGGCGGACGGCGCTTTAGTACGCACACTATCGACCACGCCCATGTCTTCGGCCAACTGGCGAAGCTGCGTCTTGTACAGGTCACCGATGGGCTGCAACGCCACGCCGCTGTCGCCATAGACCGTCGAGTAGCCGAGCAGCAGTTCGGTCTTGTTACTCGTGCCCATGACAAGCCCACCAAAAGCCACCGACTGGTCATAGAGGATCGTCATGCGCAGGCGCGCCATGATGTTGCCCTGGCGCAGTGGGGACATGTCCGGGAACTGCGCGATCAGCGCGTCGGCCATGCCGGTGATCGGCACGGTCAGGCTGGGGATGCCAAGCGCCTCGATGACGCGGTCGGCGTCGCTCACGCTGTCGGCGGCGGACGTCTTGTAGGGCATTTTCACGGCCAGCACGTTGTCCGCGCCCAGTGCTTCTGCCGACAGATAGGCCGAAACGGCCGAGTTGATCCCGCCGCTCAGGCCGAGCACGGCGCGGCTCATGCCAGCCTTGCCGATCTCGTCGCTGATGAAGTCGCGCAGCATACGCCGGGCCGTGGCGGTGTTGATCGCCAGCCGATCACTGATGGGCGGTTCGGCCGTGTAGGAAATCACAGGGATCGATGCGCTCATCATTCGCCCTCTCGTCCAAGCACGCGGCCCAGTTCGCGCAGCACCATGTGCGGGTTTTCGTCGCGCAGCAGCGGCAGGCGGCTGCGTGTGCGGTGGATTTCGTTCAGGTCGATGGTGCAGGTGAGCAGCGCCTCGTCGAAGTAGCGCCCATGCACCAGAAATTCGCCGTCCGGGGCCACCACAGACGAGCCGCCCCAGAAGTTCTTGCCATCTTCATAGCCCACACGGTTGCAATGCAGGATATAGCTGGTGAACAGGCTGCCGTAGGCCTGATTGACCAGCTCGACCCAGCGTGAGCCGGATAGTCTATCGCTGGCGTCGAGGCCGCGGCTGGGGCTGGCGCTGGTGAAGATCATCAAATCTGCGCCGTCCGTCCACAGCAGATAAGCGGGCGAGATGTGCCAGAAGTCCTCGCAGATGAGCATGCCCACGCGGCCAAAACGGGTGTCGAAGGCGCGCGCGGTTTCGCCAGCGTCGAAGTAACGGGCCTCATCAAACATGCCGTAGGTGGGCAGGTAGATTTTGTGATGGATGTGCAGCGTTTCGCCGCGTGACAGATAGGCGCTGGCGATGGTGAAGCGCTCACGGGCGTCCTGCTGGATGAAGCCGAACACCACGTCGATGTCACGGCTGGCTTCGAGCAGCTGCCCGTAATACGGGTCACTGGCCTGCGGCGTAATCGCCACTTCCGGCACCAGGTCCTGCACCTGATAACCCGTGAGCGACAATTCAGGAAACACGACCAGATCGCAGCCCTGTTCTTTCGCCTGTGTGATGACGCCCAAGTGCTTGTTGAGGTTGGCCCCGAGATCGCCCAGCTTGGGGTAAATCTGCGCGAGGCCCAGTTTCAGATGCATGAATGGCCGCTCCTCAATTTCTACGCTGCCGCATTATGACACAGGCGGCGAGGATGGGCATACTGCCTCTGTGGTTCAAACTACCTTTGAACGTGTTGCATCGTCCGTATCAGGTCACGGACGCAGGATACGCTCACGGCGCAGGTCGTCCGTGCCGCGCTCGATCAACTTGTCGAGCAGGTCAAAGACCTCGCGCACATCGCGACTGGCAAGGCGCACACGGCCGCGAGCCGCCTCGCTGACCGCATCGAGCAGTTCCCACGGGTTCTCGTCGCGGCTCATCACCGCCGCGTTCACGGTCACACCACCCAGCACCAGCGGCAGATAGATGTAGGTTTGATCCGGCTCGCTTTGACCTGTGAACCAGCCGAGCAGCTTGTTGGCGTACGCCACACGCTCCTGCCGGTCGCCCAAATTGGTCTTCACGCGCGAGCGGACGAGCATGAAACCGAGTAGAACCGCATCGTACAGAACGGCCTCGAACAACGGGCCGGTGACAAGGTAGCTCGGCTGCATTTTCGCCACAGCCGGGTCGGATGCCAGCAGTTGGCACAGCGACTGGAACCAGCGCAGGTTTTCGAGCGGTGCCACCCCCTCATCGAGCGTGTTGCCCGAGTCGACCGCATAGGTGAGCATTTTGGCAATCGCCAGCGCCTCGCCCGGGTGCAGTGGCAGGCCGCGCGACGCGAACGAATCGGCCACCCGGTCAAACAACGGCTCAAGAATGTTCGGCTGGGTGAGCGCGGTCGAGAGAACTCGCGCATCGTCCACCCGTTCCGCGACGGCGCTGCGTTCGGCAGCATACTGCGACTGCGTCCACAGCGGTTCCACGCGCGCTTCCAGCCCGACCGGAGGCGCGGGTAGCTGCCGCCCATTGATATCCAGCGATAGCGGCACCGTGTCGCGGGCCGGGCCCAGCGGTGCAGCAACGTAGGCCACATCGCGCAGCACCAGCAACTTGAACGGCGACACCGTGATGGCAGTGGGGGGCGCGCCGCCGGTGGCTGTGCGTAAAGTGTTGTAACGCCGGGGAAGTTTAGCTTGAAACGACACCGACAGTGGCCGTCCGCCGCCCGGCTGCGTGGGCGGCACCGGCGCGGCGGGCAGGCGCACCGCCGTCACTTCACCCGGGCCTAAATGGAGCGCGCCATTACGCTGCGGTGCTTCAAACGTCATTGGCTGGCCATCGGCGTCCCGCGCCGGAAGATCGAGCACAAACCGGATTTCCTGCGGCTGGTCGATCAGGCTCTGCAGGATGATGACGACTTCGAACGGCTGATTGAGGAACACCTGCTGCGGGAACAGTCCCACCGCTGCCTGATAGGTGTCATAAGTAATCCGCACCGGGCTGATGGCGCTCAATACATCAGGATACGAAAGCTCGAAATGCAGTGAATCATTATTCATGGCAGTACCCAGAATCCGTATTTTCGCGCCGTGCGGTCCAGCAGGATATTGGTTAGTTCCAGCAGCGGCGCTTCTTCCGGCGGAAGCGTCTTTTCGCGCGCTTCCACGGCCGCAGCCACCCCGTGAAGTTGATCGGCCGGCTTTTCCTCGGGAAGCAGCAGCAGATCATTAATGAGCATGCCGCCCATGATCAGCGGCAGATAGGCGCGGCTGAAATCGAGCGGGCCGCCGCTGTTCAGCAAGCTGATCAAGTCAGCGGCATAGGCATCGCGCTCGGCCGGGTTGCCCACGTCTTCGCCCGTCGACGCCTGCACCAGATCGAAGCCGAACTGTACCGCGTCGTAGAGCAGGTCGTCATAGGCCGGGCCGGCCAACACCGCCGCCACGCTGCCGGCCGCCCTCGGCTCCTGCTCGACCGTGCGCAGCAGGCCGCGCACCCAGCGAGGAATCTCAGGCGAATTATCCGGGTCATACGGCCGGTTCAGCAGCGGAGTAACGGCCCAGCGGCCAGCGGCGATGAAGCCGTGATTGGTGTCGTCGGGCACAGAATATTCGAGCAGCAGCGTCATCAGCTTGGCGATGAGCACCGCCTCGGCCTCGCGCAGTGGATAACCCGCCTTCTCGAAGCGCGTGCGCGTTGAGTCCGTCAGGGCCGGAAGCAGCGCGCCGCGCCGCAACTGCGACAACAGCCGCGCGCGCAGCAGCGGGCTGTACAGTTGCAGCATCGGGCCGGCGTGCGGGTCGCTGGTGGCACGCCACAGGCTGACGAAGCGCGTTTTGTATTCCCGGGCTGCTGCGGGTTTGCCATCGCCCGCGGCCAGCGCAAATTCCAGATCGAAGCCGCCGCCGCGCGCCTTGCTGGCGTTGAATTGCAGCGTGGTCAGCGCCTCGAAAGCAGGCGCGGCGCTGGCGAGCAGATCACGCGGGTCGAACGCGCCGCCGCCGTTATTGCCGCGAACGCGCTGCGGCTTCTGCGCGGTTTTTACGTCCAGCGTCAGCCGCGCGCGGTAGGCGGCAGATGGCGCGGCATCGGGCAGCGTAAGCACCGAGAAGATCACCACGCCCACCTCGGCGGCTTGCAGCACGATCTGCGCGGCCGGGTTGGCACAAACGAAGCGTCCGCGCTGGCGCTGGGCATCGGTTTCGGGCAGCGCCAGCGTCACGGCAGCAGCCAGGCGCTCATCGCTGGCGTTCTGCAGCAGCAGCAGAATTTCAAACACCTGCCCGGATCGGGGCGGGCGCGGGCGAACGGCTGCCGCAGCCTGCAGGATATCCAGTGAGGCCCGCGGCCCGCCTGTAATCGCGCCCAATACATCGGGAAAATTGACATCGCTCATGGCCCAGCCGCCCGTTCATAGGCTCATATGACCTTATTATAGCCCGTCCACACAATCCCCCTAAGTTCCCCCAGCGTTCGACTTGCGCATTTCAAGCTATTTGCATTAAATGAAGTTACTGCATTCTGATAACAGGGCGGAGTGCAGTGGCGGCCGGCGCCATTCCGGATTCGAGTTTGGAGGGTGTAAGTGATGCGTAAGGGGATTCTCATTTTAGTCGTGCTCGTCATGATGGCAGCGCTGGGCAGCGCGGCGCTGGCCCAGGATTCGCCGCCGCTGCCGGGCGAAGTCGTGGTCAGCGATCTGCTCCAGCCGCGCGGAATCAGTTTTGGGCCGGACGGCGGCCTGATCATCGTCGAAGGCGGTGAAGGGGGCGATCTGGTCGCCATGGAGACTCCAGAAGGCCCGCTGACCGTCGGCATGGCCTGGTCGGTGTCCAGCGTCAGCGACGACGGCGCCAAGACGCCGCTGTTGCTTCTGCCCAGCGAAAATACGGGGGTTGAAGCACTGAGCGCCTATCGCGCTTACTGGCATGACGATTCGTGGTGGGTCGTGATGTCGGGTGGCGCGCCCGACCAGCCGCCGTGGAATCCACTGTCCGCCACGGTACTGCAGTTGGACCCCACCGGCCGCATTCTGAACGTGATTGACACCTGGGCGTTTGAAGCCGCTAACAACCCGGATGGCACCGAAGAACTCAACAGCAACCCGGGCGACATCGCGTGGCTGTCGGACGGCACAATGCTGATCACCGACTCGGGCGCGAATGCGCTGCTGTCGTGGACGGAAGCCGAAGGCCTGCAACTGGTGCATGCCTGGGGCAACGTCGTTCCTTCGGCCGTGGATGTGACGGCCAACGATGATATCTACGTCGGCTTCCTCGGCACGGAAATCGCGCCGGGCGCAGGCATGATCGAGCATTGGTCGGGTATGGAGTTGGTCGAGACGTTCAGCGGCCTGACCGGCGTGACCGACATCGAAGTGACGGACGACGGCACGATCTATGCTGTGCAGTTGTTTGGGCCCGGTGAAGACCCGGCTGGTCCTCCCGGCCCGGGCAACATCGTCATGGTCACAGCCGACGGCGCAACGCCCGTGGTTGAGGGCCTGCCCCTGCCGCACTCGATGGCGATTGGCCCCGACGGCAGCATCTATGTGACGGTGGGCACGGCGGCGTTCTTTGGCCCGATGCCTGGCATGGTTCTAAAGATCGGGATGTAACCTCACCATCTAACCCCTCTCCGAACACAGGAGAGGGGAGGATAGTAATCTGGCGGGGCGGCTCGACGGGGCCGCTCCGCTTGATTCCATGCGCGAGCCAATACCTGACTTCCAACCCAAGCTGAACTATGATTGCGCTTCTACTCGCCGTGCGCGCGCACGGCAGAAACGGATGCGTTTGATGCGGCTGGTGGTTGTGGCGTTGGGAACATGGGGCGATGTGCGCCCGAACGTAGTGCTGGCAAGCGCGCTGCAAGACGCGGGCTATGACGTGCTGGTCATTTCGCCGAACGAGTTTGGGGAGTGGGTGCAGGCGCGCGGACTACCGTTCACGGGCCTGAGCGTCAACATTCAGGCCATGATCAGCGAACTCCAGCTTTCCGGCGACAATCCGCTGGTGGCCATGCGCGCGATGAAAACGACGATGGCCCCGGCCATGAAAGGCATGAGCGCGGAAGTGGCGGAGGTTGTGCGCGAGGGGGACGTGCTGCTTATGAGCGAAGGCGCCCACGCCCTGCTGCACGGCGTTGTCGATCAGCGTGGCCTGCGCGTGATCCATATTGCGCTGCAGCCCACCGCGCCCACCAGCGAAATGGCGCTCATCAACCCGCTGCGCCTGCCCGAAAACATCCCGCTGCGCGGCGCGTACAACCGCCTCACAACCAGCCTGTACCGGCGCACGACCTGGTCGTCAATGGGCGCGCAGGGCAACATCGCGCGCGTCGAGGACCTCGGGTTGAGCAAGCTCTCGTACGCAGACTTCACCGCCAGACTGGATGAGCAACCGTATCTGATGCTGGTCAGCTCGCAGGTCGTGCCACGCCCCAGCGACTGGCCGGCCAACCACCACATGACGGGCTACCTGTTCGACGACGATGCCGCATGGGAGCCGCCGCAGGAATTGGCAGACTTTCTGGCAGCGGGCGACAAACCGGTCTACATCGGCTTCGGCAGCATGAGCGATAAGTACGCCGAAAAGACGACGCGTACGGTGCTGGACGGCGTGCAGCAAAGCGGCCGGCGGGCGGTGCTGTTGAGCGGCTGGGCTGGGATTGGCAGAGTGGGCCTGCCCGACAGCGTGCATCTGCTCAAATATGCGCCGCACGCATGGCTGTTTCCGCGCATGGCGGCGGTCGTGCATCACGGCGGGGCCGGCACAACCGCGGCTGGCTTGGTCGCGGGCGTGCCCGGAATCATCACGCCGGTTGGCGCGGATCAACCGTTCTGGGGCCAGCGCGTGTATGAACTGGGCGTGGGGCCGAAGCCCGTGCCGCGCGCTAAACTGACGGCGGACAAGCTGGCGGCGTCGATTCAGCAGGCGGTTACGGATACCGGCATGCAGGAACGGGCGGCAGCGCTGGGCGCGAAAATCAGAGCTGAAGATGGCGCGAGCGCGGCGGTACAGACGATCCGGGAGTTTGTGGGCTGACCGGGCACGTCATCAGTCCAGCTTGAACACATATTCCTCGATCTCGGCGCGGCGGGCGTTAGCATAACCCGAGTCGGTGCCGATGAGTCTGAAACCGCACTTCTGCAGCACGCGCTGTGAGCCCAGATTGTCGAAGGCGGTGCGGGCATACAGCGGGCGCTCGGGCAGAAGGTCGAGGAACAGCATCAGCGCTCGCGTGGCAATGCCCTTGGCCCAGTATTCGCGGCCCAGCCAGTAGCCCACTTGCCTCTGCTCGAACATCTCGAAGTAGACCAGGCTGCCCGCGATCTGTCCATCGGCCAAGATGGTGCGGTAGACGATGGCCGGGTTGTGCATCAGGCGCGTCCAGTGCGCGATCAGCGCCTCCCGATTGGCTGGCTCGGGCGGCGTGAAGGCGGCCATCTGCAGCGCGCCCTCGTCCTGGTGCTGCGCGAAGAAGATCGGCAGGTCGGCGTCGACTACTTCGCGGATGCTCACCTCAACCGGCATGGATTCAGCCACGGTCGCACTCCCCGGCGCTTCAGCGGGAACGTCTCACGCTTTCAAACGTGAGTTATGAAAAAGAAGGATGCCGTTCGAAGGAGGTTTTACGCTCCATGGCACCACAACCAGAAAGGCATCCCGATGACGAATCTAACCGAACTTTACAACGCTGTCGATGATTTCTGGAAAGAGTGGGAGCTGTTGAAGAAGCAGCAGAGGCTGAGTAGTGTGCAAACCCGGCACGGCTCCGGCATCCAGAGGCGATTCGGGACGCTTACGGTTCGGCTCAGGCCTGCGCGACGTCACGCTGGGCATGTCGGGGGACTGCCTAGAGCGCGAAGACATCCGCGCCCGCAATGCTCACGGGTGATGTGCCTGGTGCGCGTGTTTCGCCAAACACTAACTCTGCCGCCGCCTCTGCCGCGCATGCCCGTGAGCTGAATGCGCACACGTAGTTGCGGACGAACGAGAGCTGCTCCAGATCGTATGGATCGCGCAGCGCCACCACCATGATCTTGCCATCCAACCCGGCATCCAGCGCCTGCAGCACATTGAGCTTGGCGCTCTGGTCGAAGTCGATTCCGGGCAGCGGATGGTTTTCTGTCACTGCAATCACGGCGCTTCCCGGGGCGGGACGGACGCCATTCAGAACATCTTCTGCGGAGAGGATGGTTGCCCCGGGCACACGGCGCTTCACCGCCGCAGTGAACAGGTCAAACGCTGCGTCGGTTTGATTGGGGCCAATTCCGCGCGTCTTGCCCAGATGATCGTAGGCGGAGCGCAGGGCCGTGTTGACCAGCGTGAGAGGGCGATCTTTGGCAAACGGCAGCAGTCTATCAGCATCACGGATCACCGCCATCGCGTCTCGCGAGACAGCCAGTTCTACGGCACGATGGCTGGCTGCGCCGACGAACGAGGGATCGAGCACAGGCTTGGCGGGCAAACGCTCTTTAAGTACCAGAATGCGCCGCACTGCATCATCCAGCCGCGTCTCGGAAAGGCGACCAGAGCGTACCGCATCCTTGACAGCTTCGATCAGCGCAACCTGGTTCTTCAAATAGGCCGATGCGTCGAAGTTGTAATGCTCTTCTGCGAGCATGATCATGTCGACGCCAGCGGCCAGCGCCTCGACTGCCGACTCACGGGGATCGTAGTTACGGCGCATCGCCTGCATATTCATACTGTCAGTGAGGATGACACCTTCGAAGCCCATCTCACCGCGCAGCACATCGCCCAGAATGATCGGTGAAAGTGTGGCCGGGCGTTCCGGGTCGAGTGCCGGGAATAGGATGTGCGCCGTCATGACAATCGGGGCACCTGCGGCGATGCCGCGCGCGAACGGATACAGGTCGATAGCGAACAACTCATCCCGGCTGCGCGAGACGGCGGGCAGGCCGCGGTGGCTGTCGCTGGTAGTATCGCCGTGTCCGGGGAAGTGCTTGACCGTGGGGATCGCACCTCCCTCGAAGGTACCCCGAACGGCAGCCTCAACCATTACCCCCACGCGCTCGGGAAGTTCACCAAACGAGCGCACCCCGATGATGGCGTTGTGTGGGTTCGAGTTGCAGTCAGCGCAGGGGGCGAGCAGCGTATTCACGCCCACGGCGGCCAGCTCGCGCCCGATCACTCGGTACATCTCCTGCGTGTCTTCCGGCAGGTAAGTTGCACCCAGAGCCATGTTACCTGGACCGGTGCTGCTAGCCGGATACATGACGCTCCATGCGCCCTCCTGGTCTGCGCCGAGCAGCAGCGGAATACCCAGCCGCGTGTTCGACGCAAACGACTGAATTTGCGTGGTGAGGTTCGCCGCTGCCTGCGGAGTCGGCAGGTTATCGTTGCTCAGATACGAGCCCCCCACGAAGTGCTTCTCGAACAGTACACCCGCCTCGTCCAGACGATCCGAGTCAAAGGCGAGGAAGAAGATCTGGCCGACCTTCTCCTCCAGCGTCATTTTCCCGAGCAGGGTATCAACACTCATGCCCAACCTCCGATCAGGATTTAACGGCGCCCATGGTCAAGCCGCGCACCAGATAGCGCTGGAAGAACAGCGCCATCAGGAACGGCGGCAGCATTGTTAACACCGCCGCTGCGGCCATGTCTTCCCAAGCGACCTCATACTGACCGATGAAAAGTGTGAGCACGACAGTCAGTGTTTGCGAGGCCGAGGTGCGTGTGAAGATCAGAGGGATGAGGAAGCTGTTCCATGTCGTGAGCATAGCCACGAGAAATACGGCGATCATGCCCGGACGGGCCAGCGGGAAGATGATCTTCCACAGAATCTGCCAGCGGCTTGCTCCATCCACCAGTGCCGCATCCTCGATCTCGATGGGGATGTCGCGCACGAAGGTGGCCATCAGCCACACAGATAGCGGTAAGTGGAACGTTACAAACAGGAGAATAAGGCCGTGCAGCGTGTCGATCAAGCCAAGCTTCGTCAAAAGGAAGAAGAGCGCGATCAGCGCCACCCAGATCGGAAGCGGCATCATAAGCATGATGTAGAAAAAGCTCACCTGCTTGCCTCTAAAGCGCAGACGTGCAAAAACGTAGCCCGCACCCGTGGAGAGCAGCGTAACCAGCGCGGCGGATGTGATACTGGTGATCAGGCTGTTGCGCATTCCGCTGACAATCAGCCCGGTAGTCGGGGAAAAGCCGCCCGCGCGATACTCCGCGCCGGTCGTGAACAGGGTGATGTAATGGTCGAGCGTGGGCGCCGCAGGAAACCACACCTTGTAGGGCGCTGCGTACAGATCTGCGCGATTAGAAATGCTGGAGACGACCACCCAGTAAATTGGGGCCAGCGACCAGAACAGGAGCACGCCCGAGGCGATATAAATCCCTGCAAGGCGGAGGTATTTTCGTCTGTACATAATCTTACTTGTCCTTCACGCCCTGATTGTAAAGGCGCACGATAAAGAAGATACCTACAGCCAGTGACATCAACAGCACGAGATAAGACAGGGCCGCGCCCAGACCGATACGCAGATCGCGGAACACGAGCTCGTAGTTATAGAGCATCAGAGTCTTGGTAAAAGGATTGATGGCACCGCCGGCTGATCCACCAGCCGTGAGCGTCCAGATCACGTCGAAGATCTGGAAGGCGGCGATGAATTCCACGACCAACGCAATCGCAATGGACGGCAGGAGCATCGGCACCGTAATATTCCAGAAGCGGCGCAGCGCCCCAGCACCATCTACTTTCGCAGAGTCGTACAGGTCTGGCGGAATGCCCTGCAGGCCAGCCAGCAGCACAATTGTTGGAAAGGCGAACCGAGTCCAGGTTTGTACCACCGCGACCCAGATAAGCTGGCTGGCGGGATCGCGAAGCCAGTAGACGTAGTCGCCAATTAAACCAAACTGGTAGAGCAGGCCGTTGAGGGCGCCGTACTCACCATTGAGCAGCCAGCCCCATAGAAAGCCGTTTACGACAGGTGGTACCAGCCAGGGCACAATGACTAATGTGCGAACCACACCTCGGCCCGGAAAGTCCTCATTCAGGAGGAGCGCGGCGCCCATGGCCAGCGCGATCTCCATCGGCAGTATCAGCGCGACTAGGACGAAGCTGCGACCCGTAACTTCCCAGAACTCGTCGTCGGCGAGCAGCCGAGTGTAGTTCTCCAGGCCAATGAAAGTGGGAGGGCGATTGGTACGTAGATTCTCGTTGGTAAGGCTTGTACCCAAAGTGTCCGCCGCTGGGTAGTAAATGAGCAGCGTCACGATTAGGACAATTGGCAGCAAGAAGATTATGACAAATACGCGATCTCTTGATACAAGGGATCTCATCAAATCAATCCTTCATTGAAGGCTGCCCCCGTTGACCCTGTGGTCAGCGGGGGCAGCCTGAAGCGGGATCCTTATTCGTATTCGGTTTTCAAGTCGTTCCATTCCTGAGCGAGAGTGTCGATCACTTCATCCGCACTCATGCCGGTCTGTGCGGCTTCAAGGATGGTCTCAGTGACGAAGCTCGTGAACGGGCCCCACCACAGCGCTGTACGCGGGAGTTCGTTCACGTAGTTGCTCTGCTCGGAAATCACGTCGAAGCCCTGAATCAGGCCTTCACTGTTCAAGGCCTCCGCGACCGATAGGCGTGACGGGAACAATCCGAACGCCTCATAGATGGCGCGCTGGTTCTCTGGCGATGTATACCACTCGATGAACTGCCAGGCGGCGTCGGCATTCGAGCTACCGTCCGCGATGCCGATGGCGGCCGGGAAGCTCCATGTGTAGTGTTCCTCGGGAAGCAGGAGGTAAGCAACGTTCGGCGCTTGCTGTGAGGTTTCGGGGTTATTCCCGACGGCCGCCGAACCCTGCCAGCCTTGATGGAATACGCCTGCACCACTCCAGAACAGGCTGTGCTGTGTGACCGAGCCGGCCACAATCTCAGGGCTGATTAACTCCTCGGCAAAATTACTGAGGAGCATGGCCATGGCCTCGCGCGCCTTCGATCCCTCGTCTGCGAACACCGGGTTCAGGTCGGAATCAAACATCGGGTCGCCCATAGAGAGTGCCATGAGATACCACGACCAGTCATTCGCGCGCATCGCGATAGGGCTGTTTTCAATGCCCTGTTCCTTGATCGAGCGAGCCATATCGGTCAGTTCAGCCCATGTGGTTGGCGGGGCGTCAAATCCTGCTTCAGCCAGCCTGGCGGTGTTGTAGTCCATCATGACGAGTTGATTGTAGACCGGCACACCGTAGGTGTTGCCGTCTACGGTCCAAAAATCAACTTTGGTAAAGTCATCCCAGTCAAGATCTGAAGCGCCCATCATGTCATTTAGCGCCATCATGTTGCCTGTGGCGATAATGTTGGAGGGTGCTTCCTCAGTCAGGAAGATGACATCGGCAGCGGGCTGGCCCGACGCTGCGCTTACCTGCACGCGACTGAAGAGGTCGCTCATCTGGACGGACTGAATCTCGACATTGATGCCTGTTTCGGCAGTGAAGGCAGCCAGCATATCTGCATCTGGCGGCACGCCCCACGGCGGGGTCAGGAACGTGATTGTGGTGTCCTGGGCGGCGACCGGTACCGTAAGTAGAACCAGTGCCAGTGCCAGTGTGGCGAGCAACGTCAATCGAAGTGACAGTTTTCGGTTCATTGTTCCCTTCTTCTCCTCAATAATCCTGCCTGACAACTGCTTGTAGGTATCCGGGTCGACTGTGTTTGCCGTGAACCTCCTACTCCGCTCCAATCATAGCGGCATAACGGAAGATTACGAAACTATAGTGCAGTGGCGCTTCACTCACAACCAGTCTGCCCTATTGGTCTGTACGAACCAGTGGTGCGGGTTATAAACTGAACTGGGCGATGCTGATGGTGAATGGATCGGCGTCAGGATGGAGTTGGTGCCAGAGAGAGACGCAGACGTTGAACATGGCGGCAGTGTAGGCGAGACGGGCTTCCAGATGTTCGGCGACGCGGTGATGCATCTTCTTGGCCTTGCAGATGACGGTCAGCAGTGAAAAGTGCGTTTCAATCGTCATGCGCTCGTTCCAGGTGCCTTTCTTACACAACTTGACGTTTGCAGGGATACCTGCTGCGCAGCGAAAGCCATAATCGGCCAGCACGATGCTCTCTTCATCCAACAGTTCCAGCAGCGGCAGAAACGCCTGATCATGGGTGTTGAGGGTGTCCCACGACCAGGCGCAGACATCGCCCAGACTGTTGATCACCCAGGCCAGCTTCACACCGACCGACCAGCGGCCCTTGTCCTTGCTCTTGCCGCCCATCTGAGCCTGCGAGCGTCCCTGGCGGATGGGAAACAGCAGTTCGATGGGGTAGGTGTCGGCCACGCACAGCAGACTTGGCTCGCCCAGCAGCGCATCCGTCAGGCCCTGATGCTGACGCAACAGGCGCAGCAGCCGCGTGCGCTCCGGCAGGCCACCGAACAGCGCGTCATAATCCCGTCGTAACCAGCGCTCAAACGCGCGGAAATGTCCGCCCTTAAGCGCGAACAGAATGCCAATCGTGACCACTTCGCTCGGGTACAGTTTCGCCAAGACTTCCTTGTGCACCGCTCCCAGCGCATCGTCTACCTTGCAGAAAATGTGGACTATAATCTCTTCCGTAGTCACGCGACGCACCTCACTCAAACTTCGACACTTTAAGTGTGTGCTGTCTGCGTGACTACTTCAAATTCTCATGCTTACTTTCTAGCACCACTGGTTACGAGTAGCGTGGATTCCCGTAGACGTGCACCGCTTTCACCGACGGCACGATTTGCGCAATCCCATCGAATCCGTTCATCCCCATAACGCTCCATCACAGGGATTTACACGGTTTCAGCACTCACTGGCGCTTTTCCGTCTTTGATAGGGTCCATCATCATCGCTGGGATGGGATCCGACCGCAGGTGTGTCGTGGACGGCTGGAGGAATGGTATGTCATCATGGGTGACGAAGGCAACGGGGCCGACATCGCTCGTCACGCCCTTCGCGCGGCCAGCAAGGCCCACGGCGGACCCTCAACGCGGACTGGCTTGACTCAACTACAGCTTTGCGAATTATGGACTGCGAAGACCTCACACAACTTCACAGCCTCCTCTAAAACATGAACTGAGCCCGCAGGCGTATCTCCTCACCCCCTTTGGCCCGGCAATCCGTGCGGCCCAGATGGGGCTTCGTGAACCGGGCATTCCAATCACCGACCGCATCATCGTCAATCTAGAGACCAGCAGCTATCCCTTCGAACCGCCGAATAAATGCTGAAGCCGCACACGCACGCGATGCGGACGTTTGCGGACACAATGGCCATTTCCGCAGTGCAGAAACAACGAGCAGACCACCGGTGGCCGGACTGTAAAATACTGAGTGGCGCTCCGCTACAATCCTGACATGTCAATCGGGCGCTCCGACCATGACCATGGATTGGTTCCTGACACACTGCAATAAGCACCTTGCTAGAATCGAGAACGCATAGCCCTCAAGGTGAACGGATTATGTGGAAAATCGGGATTATCGGTGCGGGGCATTACGGAGAAGAACATGCTAAGGCCATTGCTCAGCTGGATGATGCGGTCGTCACGGCCGCTTCGCGCACCAATGCCGACGCGCTGGCCGCGTTCACCGCTCGCTACGGCGGGGCAGGCTACACCGACTACGTCGAACTTCTGAACGACCCGGATGTGGAGGTCGTCGTAATTGCCACGCCACATCACCTGCATACAGACATTGCGCTGGCTGCGGCGCGCGCCGGCAAGCATATTCTGCTTGAGAAGCCCATGGCGCCCACCCTCGCAGAGTGCCAGCAGATCGCTGACGCCGCGCGAGAGGCGGATGTCGCCCTCATGCTTGGCCACGTCAACCACTTCGCGCCGGCCTACCAGGTTGCGAAGGCTATCCTTGACTCCGGTGAGATGGGTGAGGTGGTACTCGGGACAGCGACAATGCAGAAGCAGTGGATGGAGCCGAACCGGCGGACTTGGCATCTCGACCGATCAGCAGGCGGCGGCGTGTGGATGACGGTTGGCCTGCATCCAGTCGATCGAATGACGTGGCTGATCAACGCGCCAGTAACCCACGTCTCGGCGCAATTGAGCACCCGTTTCTACGATCAGCAGGCGGATGACACCGGGATGGCGTTCTTCCGCTATGCAAATGGGGCGGCCGGGACGGTGGTTTCCGTCGGTTACTCCGATGGTGCGCCCAAGCACTTGACCGAGCTCATCTGCACCCGCGGCATGCTCAATATTGATTACTCGTCCGGCGTGCATATAGGCCGAGGTGAGACATGGCGCACAGTGCCCCAGTCTCAACCGAAGGATAATTGGATGCACGAGGCGCTCGTCAGCGAATGGCGAGGTTTTCTGAAGGCGCTTGATACGCACACGCCGCCGCCCGTTCCGCCGGATTTCGCGCTCCATATCATGCAGGTGATGTTCGCGGCCGAGGAGTTGAGCGTCGCCATGCGCGAGATCGCGATTGAGCCGTGCTGGAAACCGGACTAATTGCTGATGCCTGCCACACCCTCGTTTCAATGGTTCATTGACGTTATTGGCACGCTGAATGAAAAGAGTTTCCGCGCCAGCATCGATCTGGTTCTGCGCTCGTTTACCTTGACGGCTTGGTTCTATCCCGTTCGGCGGGCTGGAAGGCAGGTCATTGTCCGGCTAAACCAGCCAGATACGGCAGGCTGGAGCCTCGTCCTCGAAGACGGTCGATTGCTGGCCGAATACGGCCTGGCGGAGAGCGTGATTGCCCGCGTCGAAGGCGATCAGATTGATCTCAATTGCTGGAATTTTGCGGCACTGATCGGCGATGCTGACAAGCGGACCATTCGCGTCACCAACGGCCACCAGTGGGCTGAAGCGGTGGTTGACCTTGCACGCCTGAGCCTTCGTGAGGTGATTGTTGGTGGCTACACCGATCCGGCCGGCGGGCATTATGACCACACATTCGGTCGTGATGGCACCGGACTGGCCGATGCAATTGGCCTGTTTGATCGTGCGCTATCCGCTGATGAGTTGCTTGCTCTTTCGGCGGTCGCCGGCGAAACGCCAGCGGCACAGATCGCGTATAGGGTCAGTCCTACCGAAGCCCCGTGTGACGTCCATTTTCAGACCGTGAATACCAGCGGGGCTCGCAGCTTCGTCTGGGACTTCGGCGATGGAGCCAGCGCAGTCGGCCGCGAGACGACCCATCACTTTGCCTATGCCGGGGACTACACAATCCGGCTAACCGCGCTGGGTGATGAGCACCGGCAGGCAATCATCGAGACGGAAGTATCGTTGGCTGGCGTGAGAGATGGCGTGCAGCCCACTCCTGTTTTCGTCAATGGCAGCGAGGGATACGCCTGCTACCGCATCCCCAGCATCGTTTGTGCCGCCAACGGCGATCTGCTGGCGTTTGCAGAGGGTCGCCGTGATTCGTGCAGCGATTCAACGCCGGTCATTCACATTGTCAGTAAGCGCAGCACGGATGACGGGGTGACCTGGGAGCCGCTGCGGGTGGTGGCACAGCACGGTGAACAGGCCGTGATGAACGCGTCGCCAGTGACTGATACCGCGCGCGGAACGGGCAAGATCGTACTCCTGTATAACCTCATGACGGCGAACGAGTGGGCGCTGGCGCGCGGCGAAGGGCGCAACCTGACGTTCTGTAGCGTCAGCGAGGACCATGGCACGACGTGGAGTGCTCCGCGTGACATCAGCGAACAGATCGGCGGTGGTCGCGATTGGCGGATTCAGCGGCCAACATTGGGTCACGCGGTGCAGCGGGCTGACGGCCGCGTCATCCATGCCAGCACCATCACTGAGGGCCAGGCCGGTGTGTTCGAGTTGCAGAACGTTCTGCTCTGGTCGGACGATCTCGGCGACACATGGCATCACGCACAACCGTGCCCAAACATCGGGCTGAACGAAGCGACGGCCGTCGTGCTGGACGATGACACAATGCTGATCAACAGCCGGGCGTACATCGGCGGCCATCCAGCCGGCCAGCGCGCCCTGACCCAGGCGCGCTTTGCGCTGGACGATGCAGTTCACTACGAAGAAACGATCTACCATCCGGCGCTGGTCGATTTGGCGGTTCAGGCCAGCACGCTGCGCATCGAGACAGAGCGTGGTGCCGTCGTTCTGTTTGCCAATCCGGCACACCCTGAGGCACGGCGGCGGTTAACCGTGCGCGCCACTTTTGACGCAGGCGCCACCTGGCCGGTCGCGCGGGAAATCGACAACGGGCTATCGGCCTACAGCGATATGGTCCTTCAGGCGGATGGCAAGGTGGGCGTCCTGTATGAGCGCGGCAATCAGGGCGGTATCGCCTATGTGAAGTTCACGCTCGATTGGTTGATGGGGCGTCCAGAGCGAGCTCCTGAGTTGAAAGAAGAGGGAGAGCCATGAAACTTGCGACGTTTATCGCCCGGGGAAGTGAACTATTCGGGTTAGTTCTGGCCCATCCTCATACCGGCGAGGAGTGGATTTTCGAGCCGGGTCCGGTGCAGGCACGGCTTGCCGAATATGCAAAGCGGGGCACGTCGCCATACGCCGCGACTCGCCCGGTATTCTGGGATGACGACGCACCAACCGATATGGTCGGTTTCCTGCAGACCGGAGCCGATGGCATGGCGCGCATGCGTCGTTTTCGAGATTTCCTGGAAACGTTTCTCGATAAATCAGATACGTTCATTCTGCAGGGGGCGGGCCATCGTATGGCCGATGTGACGTTACGAGCCCCCATCCCACGCCCCCGGCTGATCCTTGGTCTGGTGCAGAACAGCCCGACGGTATGGCGGAACGTTCCGGAACGTCAGCACTTGAACGTCTTCCCGCAGGGGCATCAACGCCCGCAGGGCACGGTCATCGACCCCGGCGCACCGCTGATTCTGCCCTATGCGGCGCGCATCAGCGGCGGGTGGAACCCGGAACTCGCCGTGATCATCGGAACCGGCGGGCGCGATATCCCGGTCACGCAGGCGATGGCGCATGTCGCCGGCCTGACCATCGTGTCGGACGTGACGGTGGACTATTTTCGCCGCGACATGTTCGCCCAGCCCGAACCATACGACTGGTTCGAGGACGCGATGTCCTCGTGGGGTGACAAGAAATCGGATCGCCGCTTCCCCATTGGGCCGTATCTGGTGACGATGGACGAAGTGGGTAACCCCTACGACCTGATGATCTATACCCGCCAGTCTGGCTACCTGCGCGACCGGTCACACACCGGCGCGATGCACATCGGCATTGAGCGGACGATCAGTTGGCTGTCGTCGTTCCGGGAGCTGCATCCAGGCGACATCATCCACATGGGCACGATGGGCTACGACGGTTCGCCGCTGCTGGAGCAGCCCTTCGATGGTGATGTGATTGAGAGTGAAATCGAGAAGCTGGGCGTGCTGCGCAATCCACTCGTCCATCTTCCCAAACCCGGCCCCGGCCCTGTCACGGTCACGTCTGAAGACCTGCCGCCCGCCGCGCGCGAGCTGGTGGGCACACCAGGCGAACGCATCGCCCTGCCCGATGCGTGGTCGGTCGATCAGACACGCCATTTCTGGACGCTGTTTGGCAATTACGCCGCTGCCGAGGAGCACGAGGGGTTGGTTCGTCGCCCTTATCCACGTTTCCTCGGCGCACCAGCTACGGCGCTGGCATCCAGCGGGCATTCTGTTCGCGTGCCGGCGCGCGCAAAAACGCTCTCGTTCGGCTGTGAGCTGGCCTGTGTGGTCGGGCGTATTGCCAGCCAGTTGTCGCCTGAGGAGGCGCGCGAGGCGATCCTGGGTTTCGCCCCGATGGCGGTCGTTCGCGACTTGTCGTTCAAGGATGCGAGTTTAGAACCCGCATCGCTTCAGGAGCGACATCTGCCCAGCGTCTATGCGCGGTGGGCGGACGGCTTCAACATGATCGGCGGGCTCACATTGCTCGGTGATGAGGACTGGCGCAACCGCCGCTGCCTGATCGCGGTGGACGGGCTCGGCACGGTTGAAACCAACACGGCAGACTATCTGATGTCGGCCTCCGAGGTGCTCGCGTACATTACGCGCTACATCACCCTGTTCCCGGGTGATGTGCTGACGCTCGGCCCACTTGGCCGCGAACTCGTTGCATCAGACGACGCACAGCCAGCGCCCGGTACAGCCGGTTACGCCGAAATTGATGGTCTCGGGCGTGTGGATTTTACGCTTGGGTAGTTCACTGAACCGCACCCCGGCCCCTCTCTCACAAAAGCAGAGACAGAGGCCGGACGTAGTCCAAGGTGAGGGGCGTGAAGTTCAACGCCTAAAGCGCGACCAGTTGGTCGAAATCCGTCTCGGCCAGCTTTTTCCGCAGCGCAGCCTGTCCTTCGGGGCTGAGGGGCAGCGCGGGCAGGCGCGGGTTGCCCGTGTCTGACCCCAGGATATCGCCCAGCACCATTCTCAGTGCGCCACTGAAGCCGGCATCAATCATCGTCTTGATCACGCGGTTGAGGCGTACTTGTAAGTCCTGGGCTTCGGCGTAACGGCCTTCCTGAACCGCGTGGAACATCGCGAGGAAGGCGCCGGGGAAGGCGTTGATCGTGGACCCGATATTCCCTGTCGCACCCATCATCAGCCCGTAGATGGCCTGCTCGTCCATACCCGAGAACAGGGTCCACTCGCCGCCGCCCAGTTCTACGATATTTCGCAGCTCGAACATGTTGGGGCCGGTGTACTTTGCACCCCCAAGATTTGGAATGTCGAGCAACCTGCGCATCAACGCCACGCTATCCAGGCGCGGATTGAGCAAATAGGTCAGGAGCGGCAGCTCAGGCGTGGCGGCGGCGAGCGCTGTGTAGTAGCAGCGGATGCTTTCCTCCGCTTCATACAGCGGCGGAATGATGCTGCTGATCGCGACCGCGCCGTGATCCTGCGCATGACGAGCGAGGGCTTCGGCGTCCCCGGTAGCGACAGCGCCCACATGCACGATGGAGGGTACGCGCCCGTTGATGTGAACTCAAGGCAGCTTCGACGAGGCGTTGCCGGTTTGCGAACGACATGAACACGCCCTCGCCGGTCGTTCCACCAACGTAAAACCCATTCACGCCCTTTTCGATCAGATAATCGATTAGCGCATAGAGGCTATGCAGATTGATGCTGTTGTCTGGATTGCCGGGCGTGACGAGTGCAGGCCAGACGCCAGTGAAGAGTTTCATGAGCTCCTTCTTCCGTGATATTGCGACCTACTCAACCGACTTAAAGAACTGAACGCAAGTACCCAAGGTCATGGCGCAGGGCCTCGGCGACGAACAAGGTGTCACCCCGGAAGCTGATGAAGTTCATCCCACGCTGGAACACGGTTGCAGCCGACTTCACGTCAGCGTAGAAGACGTGCATGCCGACACCAACATTGGCCGCCTTGCAGGTGGCGATGACCGTATCGACCGCCTCAAGGAAGCGCGGGTGGTCATATTGCTCGGGAATGCCGAGGTTAATCGACAGGTCATGCGGCCCCATAAAGATGGCGTCGATATTGCCAACCGCCAGAATGTCTGGCAGATTGGCGATTCCGGCTGCACTCTCGATCATCAGCACCAGGGTCGAATCGGCATTCCAGTTCTCAAGATATGCCCGGGTCTCTTCGTTCGGGAAAACGCCGTTGGCAACAGCATCGGCCACCGCCTGCCCTTTGAGCGGACGGAACTTGGCCGCTGCGACCATCTCGCGGGCCTGGGCAACTGTTTCGACGTAAGGCACGATGACGCCGTGCGCACCCCCATCCAGCGCCATTGCAGCAAGCGCTCCCGATATATCCGGAATGCGCACCAGCGGGGCTATCCCGTAGGCCGCATAGCACTGCGCGGCCCACGCGATCGTTTCACGTCCGTTCGGGAGGTGTTCGCTTTCGAGCCAAACGTAATCAATGGGCGCGTAATCCGCGAAGAACCGCGGCCAACGCGCCTGGCCCGGGCCTTCCATTGCCACTCCAAAGACCGGTTTTCCAGCTTTCAGACCGTTGCTTCAATTCCTTGCCGCGCATTTGAGGTCACACTTTCTACAGGACTAATCTCGGGTCAATTGCGTCGCGAATGCCATCGCCGATGAAGTTGACGCACAGTACCGTCAACACGATCATCACGGCGGGTGGAATCCAGGTCCAGGTGAGGTTCACCAGAATATCCAGGTTACGGGCGGGTTCCAGCATGTTCCCCCAGCTTGGGATCGGAGGGGCGACACCAAGGCCGAGAAAGCTCAGTCCGGCTTCGGTCAGAATGATCGCTCCGATGCTGAAAGTGACCAGGGCCACCAGCGGCGCGAGCACGTTGGGGAAAATGTGCAGGGTGATGATGCGGCGGTCCGGCACGCCCAGACAGCGGCAGGCCACCACGAACTCGGCCTCGCGCAGGGAGAGGAACTGGGCGCGCACCATACGCGCGACCCCGGGCCAGCTTAACAGGCCGATGATCAGGACCAGATTCCACACGCTGCGGGGTAACAACGCGGCCAGCGTAAGCATAATGATGATGCTTGGGAAGGTCATAAACGTATCAGTGATACGCATAAGGATGGTGTCCGCCGTGCCACGGTAATGGCCCGAGGCCGCGCCAATAATGACGCCGATGACTACGGCAATGGTGGTCGCCCCTACACCCACCAGCAGCGAAACCTGACCGCCATACAGGGTTCTGGACAAGATGTCTCGCCCCACCCGGTCGGTGCCCAGCGGATGCTCCGGTGAGGGGGGTTGACCCGCCGCTCTCAGGTCAATTTGGTCGTAGGGGTATGGCGCAAACACCGGCGCGAACGCGGATACCGTGACGATAAACGAGAGTAGAATGATGGCCGCCATCGCGGGACGATGACGCATAAAGCGGCGCAGGGTCCGGTTCTTGGACCGCGGTTTCAGAATGACCGCTGCCGCTTCGCTGGCGCCTTTTTCTGAGGTGCTCTGAATTGCGTCAGTCATAGCGAATCCGGGGATCAACTACGGCGTAAGCCAGGTCGGTCAAAATGTTCGCGCCAAGCACGAAAATGGCGATGACGAGGGTCATGCCCATCAGCAGCGGAACGTCGCGACCGCGCACGGCTTCAAGATAGAGCGAGCCCATTCCCGGCCAGCTAAAGACCGTTTCGGTGAAAACGGCGCCGACGACCAGCGCCGGAATGCTCAGGCCGATGACCGTAATAACGGGCAGGATGGCGTTCGGGACGATGTGCCGCCATGTCACATAGCCTTCACTGAGGCCCTTCGCGCGCGCGGTACTGATGTAATCCATCCGAACTACTTCGAGCATACTGAAGCGTGTATAACGCATGAACGTGGCGATGAAGGCCAGGCTTAGTACCATGCTTGGCAATGCCAGGTGATGAATGGTCGTCCAGATCGTGGGCTCCGAAGTGACGGGGCGCATTCCGCCTGCGGGGAACCATCCCAGCTTGACCGAAAAGATGAGGAGGGCGATCAGGCCGGCCACGAATGCCGGGGTCGAAATGCCCAGGAATGACAGGCCAGTAAGCGAAAAATCCCAGGCTGAATATTGTCTCTGCCCGATAAACACGCCGAGCGGAACCCCAATAAGGATTCCGATGGCCAGTGCCGTGCCCATGAGCAGGAGGGTCGCGCCCAGGCGGCGGCCGATGACCGCCGACACCGCCTCGCCATCGGTGAAGCGATACCCCAGGTCACCCTGCAGAACGCTGCCGAGCCACTGCACGTAGCGTACAGTCGCCGGTTGATCCAGGCCAAAACGCTCGCGCAGGGCCTGCGTCGCTTCGTCTGTCATCACCAGATCGGGCGGACGGAAAGTAGTCGACCGCATCACCGGGCGCAATCTCCATCAGGGTGAAAATGATGACCGTGATCATCAGCAGCACGGGGATAGAGATCAGAATACGGCGCAGCAGATACTTGAGCATTGTTCACCTCCGCAAGGTGAATAACCGATGGGGAGAACGCGGTTCTCCCCATCGGCACCCGGCAGAAGCTACTCGTTCACCGACCAGAGTTCGGCGTGATCCTCATATGGACCACCACCTGCTGCCGGGAACCAGTAAAAGTCCTGCAGATTGTCCGAGCCAGCGCCGAAGCGGATGGCCGTCCACATATAGCCTTCCAGCGCATTCTCGTTCTGGAATTTGCAGATGTCCTGCAGTAGGCCGAGATAGGCCTCCGAGTTCGACTCGACGCGGGCCGCATCGATCAGAGCCTGGAGCTCTGGGAAGAGTTGGCCCTGGAGCGGCTCACCGTCGGTCGTGGGCTGGCCGCCAGCCTCATAGAAGTTGAACGGGAAGTTGCCGTAGTTCACACCGACGCCGCGATAGGAGAGGTCCCAGCCTTCACCGGTATAGAAGTACGAGTTGTAGGTAGGAACGTCCTGAACCAGCGGGACGATGTTGATGCCAGCCTGGCCCAGGAACGCCTGCTGGGCTGCCATCGCATCCTGGTGGAACTGGCTGCTGTAGTAAGTCGCCAGTTCGTAGGCAGCGCTTGTATCGTAGCCGGCTTCGGTCAGAAGCTGCACGGC
Organism: uncultured Chloroflexia bacterium; assembly: GCA_963841085.1. Classification (GTDB taxonomy): domain Bacteria; phylum Chloroflexota; class Anaerolineae; order Aggregatilineales; family Phototrophicaceae; genus Flexifilum. The sequence goes on from CAWJBF010000001.1 coordinate 529,718, forward strand.
CATCTCAGGGTTGTAGGCATAGTCGTTCAATTCAGAGGCGTCGGGCCACATGTAGGGGTATGGCCCAATGCATGGAACGACGGTCGCCGTACCCTTGAGCACGGTTTCGGCAATCGCCTGGCGGTCAATTGCATATAGGAATGCCTGGCGAACGCGGACGTCCTGGAAAGCCGGATTACGCAGGTTCATGATGATGTAGTTGGTCACGCCGGACGGGCCGTCATAGACCTGATAGCCATCGTCCTGCAACTGCTGGTAAACATCACCGCTTACGTATGTGAAGTTAATCTCGCCACTCTGCAGCGCCACCAGCGCAGACGTTTCGTCGGCGAAATAGCGGTTGATCAAGTGATCGAGCTTGGGCGCGCCGTTCCAGTAGTTCGGATTGGGAACCAGCGACCAGTACTGGTCAGCGACGTATTCGTCTTGCATGAACGGGCCGGTGCCAATTGGGCTGTTGTAGAACCAGTCCGTCGTTTGATAGTCGGCTGGGTTCAGATCACGGAGCGCGTGTTCGGGAAGCACCCAGGCGAAGATCATGAAGAACGGCAGGCGCGGATTCGGTTCGGTCAGCGCAATTTCCACGGTGTAGTCATCGATTGCGGTGATCGAGGCGACGTTGTCGCGCGACATCGACGAAAAGCCCGGGAAGTTAGTGGCTGCGTCTGGGTCTAGCGCCAGGTTGAGCGAGAACACCACGTCATCTGCGGTGAACGGTTCGCCGTCGTGCCAGAGCACGCCTTCACGCAGCTTAAACGTCCAGACGGTCGAGTCTTCATTAGACGACCATTCCGTCGCGAGCTGCGGTGTGAGCGCGCTCATGTCTTCATTCCAGCTGATGAGCGGGCTCCAGATCTTGGACAGCCAGGTACGACCGGCGCGTGTCCATAAATGGGATGGCCTTGTTCAGGCCACCGGGCCCAACATCAAACGCGCCGACCAGTGTGCCGCCACCACCCACGTCCTGTGCCTGTGCGGGCACAAGACCAATGAGAAGTGCAAATAGCATGGCGAGCAAAAGACGTTTTTTCCACATTTCCGGGACTCCTTGATATTTGAAGCGTTCGAAGGACCTTGCGTCTAATTGGCAGTGTTGCACGTTCTCCAGATGGCTGCTCCTTTCAGCCTGTACCGATAGTCATGGATCGGGCGACTAGGTATTGGGACTCGTGTCGCCTAGTCCGTTCGATACCCGAGTTTTTCGGATAGCGCCTGGCACGCCCAAAGGACTGCTTTACTCAACTCGGGACGCGAACAACTGTAACCTGCGTTTGAGGGCCAGAGATACTGATCGCCGCAACGACACCTCCGGTATAGTCGCGGATTGGCCCGGCAATGCAGCGCACGGCTTCTCCGGTTTCGCCGTTATCCACGGCGTAGCCATGCTCACGGATTCGCTCAAGCTCTGACTGAAGACCTGCTTCCGTGGTGATCGTAGTAGGCGAATACCGCCTTAGCCCGTGCCGCATGATGACATCGTCGTACCACGTGTACTGCGGCGTGTATGCCAGCATCACCTTGCCGAGGGCGGTGCAGTGGGCCGGGGCTCGCTTGCCAATGCGAGTGTACATGCCCTGGGTCTTCAAGCCTTCCACGCGCTCGATGTATACGACTTCGCCCTGATTGAGGATTGCGAGGTGAACCGTCTCGTTCACCCGGTTCATCAGCGACTTCATGACCGGCATGGCGTGGACGCCGAGGGTGAGATGCCCGATCACTGCGCCGCGAAGTTGCAAGACGCGCACCCCGAGCGTGTACTTGTTGGTTTCCGGGTTCTGTTCGACGTACCCAAGGTCCATGAGGGTGGCCAGCAGGCGGTAAGTCGTTGACAGCGGTAGTTCGCTCTCGTCCGCGACCTCTGAAATGCCCAGATGGAAGTCAGCGTTCCCGAGGAGCTCGAGAATTCCTAATGCGCGCTCAACAGACTGAACTGATCGAGACATACGCAAGAATCCTAAGTGCGACTTTACGGAAAGAGTAGCACTTGCGATTTTCGTATGTCAAACTTTGTTTCCGCAATGCGGAAACATCATCCAATATGTCCAGAAGCCTCCTGCCTCGTCCAAATGGTACGGGCGCAGCACAGTTGGGTCTGCCCTGCCCTCCAATGGTACCGATGCACTACGATGTTTTCACCCTCTTTAGTGGTCATCTGCACACGGGTAGTTTGCGGAGCATTGGTCACGATTCTTTTCGTCCCAACTTCATCCCTATTTAGCGGATGCACCACGAAAACACCAAGCGCGCCAAGGGAATTGAGAAAACCCTCCTGGCGCTCTGCCTTGGCGATCGCTGCGTTTTGGCGGTTCAAATCAGCTCTTCAGCATTCACGTCTGCTAAAATGCACCTGTACGACCTCCTCTGAATAGTCAGGCTCGGTTGATGCTGGCTCGTGCGCGCGCCCGTTGGCGCATCTCGTTTGAAGTTCTCGTCTACACGGTGGTCGCGCTGTGGCTGCTGGCCATGATCAGCGTGCCGATTCAGCGCTGGATGGGCGGCGATGGTGCGCTGCCGGCGGCGATCAGCCTCGGCGTGGTGATGCATGCGCTGGCGGTGCTGCTCATCCTCGCGCACGGCTGGGGCTGGCTGCGGGCGCTGGCGACGGCGGGGCTGATCGCGGCGCTCGGCTGGCTGGTGGAAGCGGTTGGCCACAGCACCGGCTTCCCGTTCGGCGACTACGATTACACCCCGCTGCTTCAGCCGCAGTTGGCCGGCGTGCCGCTGCTGATTCCGCTGGCCTGGATGATGATGATGCCACCCGCCTGGGCCGTGGCGCACGCGATTACGCGCGGCATGACTGGCAAGCGGCGCATTGCAGCTTTCGTGCTGGTGTCGATGCTGGCGTTTACGGCCTGGGACTTGTTCCTCGACCCGCAGATGGCGGGCTGGAACCTGTGGACGTGGGATGATCCGGCTGGCTTCACCTATTTCGGCATCCCGTGGTCGAACTACGCCGGTTGGCTGCTGGCGTCCGGCCTGATCACGCTGGCTGCGCTGCCGCTGATGCGCCTCGACCGGCTGCCGATTGTGCCGCTGCTGCAAGTGTATGCGTTCACGCTGGCGCTGGAATTCATCGGCCTGCTCGTTTTCTGGGGGCTACCCGGCCCGGCGCTGTTCGGCGCGGCCGGCATGGGCGTGATGCTTGGCTGGGCCGTGTGGCGGCTGCGGCGAAGTGCACAGCCTGCATCTCCTTCGCGTTGAGGGAAACGGGACATGCCGCGAGGGCTCCAATTTCGCCCATAAGTTGAAGCACGCCGCGCAAAATGGCATAATCGCGCTGTTGCGCCCCACATACCAGCGAGCAGGCTTCCATGACCACCGAGTCCACCGAGATCGCACAGGTTCAAAGCGTCTTCATCACCGGCCTAAACACGGCTGTCGGGCAGGCACTGGCGCTGAAGCTGCGCGCTGAAGGCCATACGGTCGCGGGCACGGTCACGTCCAGCCCGCAAGCGACCTTCTTCCGCGCCCACGGCGTTACGCCCGCGTTCTCTGAACTCACGCGCGCCGGTGAATTGCGCAGCCTGATTCAGGGCACGGGCGCGACTCTCCTCGTCAACTGCGCGGCGCAAGTACCCAACCATGCGCCGCAGGCCTCGGCGGATTGGGATTTGCCGTTTGCGGCCTATGCCGAAGCGCTGGCTGAAGCGGCCGCCGAGACCAAAGCCGAGTTTGTGCTGCACACCAGCTTCCCGTTTGCGGGCGGCCATCTGACTGATGACACTGACGGCGCGGAAGCGCTGTTGGATGAAGTACAGGCCGCCGAAACCATTGCACTGACAGGCTCGGTGCCCTCAGCAGTGCTGCGACTAGGCTACACCTATGGCGCAGCCGATGAGGCATTGAAATCGCTGACCGATGCGCTGCGCGTGGGCCGTCCGCTCGACGCCGGCGAAGAAGATGTAACGGCAGGCTGGATTTATGCGCCTGATGCGGCAGCGGCGCTGGCGGCTGCGCTGAAGGTGCGCCCGGCCGGAGCCACGCTCGAAATCGTGGATGATCACCCGCTGCCGCCCGCCGAATTCATCCGGCTGTTTGCGCGCCTGCAGGCGCTGGGCATTCCCGGCCGCATCCCGCTGTTCTTCCGCCGGGCCTTCACCACCGAGCTTCAGCGCCTGATTATGAAGATCGAAACGCACCCCTCGAACGCCACTGCCCGTGAGACGCTGAGCTGGTCGCCTCGCTGCCCCAACGCCGAGGCCGGTATCGAGGATGTGCTGCTCGTGTGGCGCGCGGCGATGGGCGCGCAGGCCTAACCGGCCTGCCTTCGCGCTCATGCCTGCTGCCACCCTCAAAGCGGTCCTTTTCGACCTCGACGATACGCTGCTCGACTGGAGTGGTTTCAACGAGCCGTGGGAAAGCGTCCACCGCGATCACCTCATCGGCGTGCTCGACTATTTCCGCAGCGCCGGTTTCGATGTGGGCGATTTCGAAGCGTTTGCCGAGGCCTTCCGCGACCGCACCGCCGATGCCTGGAACTCTGCCCGTTCCAGCCTGCGCGCACCGCATCTGGGCGTGGTGCTGTTCGAAGCAGCCGCCGACTGCGGTGTGCCGGTGGAGCAGTTGGACGTGACCGACGCGCTACGGGCGTATCGCTGGGGCGCGGTCGAGGGCACGGTGATCTTCCCCGAAACGCGCGAGACGATTCGCGCGCTGCACGCCTGCGGCATTCGCGTCGGTATCGTCACCAACGCCTATCAGCCGATGTGGTTGCGCGATGTGGAAATGAGCGCGCACGGCATTCTCGATCTGTTCCCCGACTGCCGCCTGTCCGCCGCCGACGTGGGCTATCTCAAACCGCACCCGGCCATCTTTCAAGCGGCGCTCGACTGCCTGGGCACGCACCCCGAAGAAACCGTGTTCGTGGGTGACGATCCCGAGGCGGATATTGCTGGCGCGCAGGCGGCGGGTTTGTTGGGCGTGCTGCGCTCGACGCCGCGCACGCGCCCGCTGTTGAACACGATAGCGCCCAACGCCATCATTCACGACCTGCGCGAACTGCTCACGCTGCTTGATGGCTGGTATCCCGGCTGGCGTGTGGAAGCGGCGGTCTAAGACGGCATGCTGCCCCCCAATGCCGTCGATTTCAACCTCATCCTCACGGGTTCGATGGGGCCGTCGCAGCTTCAGGTGGCGCGGCGGACGGCCGAACTGCTCAAGCTGCGTTTCGTCGATTTCGATGCCCGCTTCGAGGCGCTGTCAGGCATGCCCGCCGAAGAAGTGCGCACGCTTTTTGGCGAAACTCGCCTCAAGACTATAGAGGGCGAACTGCTGGCGGAAATGACCCTGTATCGCGGCACCGTCCTGCTGATCGGGGCGGGCACGCTGCTGCGCGGTGAGACGCTGCCGGCGCTGCTCCAAACCGGCCCGGTCATCGCACTAGTGGCCACCATTGACGCGGTGCTACAGCGGCTGCACCTGGCGATGGGCGCGCGCTTTCACGACCCGCGCGAACGCGATCTGGCGCTGGGCCGCCTGCGCCGCGACTGGGCGATTCGCGGGCGCGAGGGCGTGATCGAGTTCGATACGTCCTATCTGTCCGAAGCGCAAATCGCCGAAGCCGTCGCCGAACGCTGGCGCGAACTGACCGCCTTCATCGACTGGCGCGGCTGAAGCAAATTTCACCGCCACGATAAACAGCCAGCGAAAAGCATGCAAACAAAACAAAGAGCGCCAAGAGGAAAACTCCTGGCGCTTCTCCTTGCCCTCTCCGTGCATAGGCAGCTTACACCACTTTCGTGATCAGCACCGGCTTTTTGGGTGTGATGACGAGCGTGTGCTCGTACTGGGCCGCTGGCGCGCCATCGACGGTTTTCAGCGTCCAGCCATCTTTGGCCGTGAAGATCTTGCCTTTGCCGGGCGTGAGAAACGGCTCAATCGTCAGCACAAGGCCATCGGTCAGGCGCTCTTTGGCGCGCGTGGTGTAGAAGTTGGGCACATTGCGAGGCGGTTCGTGCAGCCCGCGCCCGACGCCATGCCCGCCCAGTTCGCGGATGATGTGGTAGCCGCCTTTGCGCGCGATGTCCTCGACAGCCCGCCCGATCACGTTCAGCGGCTCACCAGCCCGCACGACACTGACCGCCGCATCGAGCGCCGCTTGTGTGGCGTCGCACAGCGCCTGCGTTTCGGGCGCAATCGGCGGCACGGGCACACTCGCGCCGGTATCGGCGAAATAGCCATCCAGTTCGGCCGACACGTCAATATTGACCAGATCGCCGGCCTGCACCACGCGGTCGCTCGGAATACCATGAGCCGCTTCATCGTTGATGCTGATACAGGTGACGCCCGGATATTTGTAGATGAGGATGGGGGCGGAACGGGCGTGATGCTTCATGAGCGCGTACGAGCCGATTTCGTCCAGCTCACGCGTGGTGATGCCCGGCTTGAGCGCGCTGATCATCTCCTGCAGCACCGAGCCGCAAATCTGGCCGATGCGTGTGAGGCCGAGCAGGTCTTTTTCGGATGCAACGACCATAAATGAACGCCTTGTCTTCGGAACGCAGCCCACATTATAGCGGAAAGAAAATGGCCGCTTGAACCGCTAGCTGGCCGTGCTTTCCACTTGCGCCGCCAGCGGCCAGGTGGATTTGACATCCATCGCCAGCGTATCGAAGCGACCTGCGAGGAAATGACGGTAGGCCGCCGCCGCGATCATAGCCGCGTTGTCGGTGCACAGAATCAGCGGCGGATAGCGCACGGGCAGTTCGGTGGCGGTGCGCATGGCCTGGCGCAGCGCCAGATTGGCGCTCACGCCGCCAGCAATCAACACTTCGGTGGCGTCATAGGCGGCGGCAGCCCGCGCGGTCTTGTCCACCAGCGCCATCACCGCCGCGCGCTGGAAGCTGGCCGCCAAATCACCTACCGATACCTCGCTGCGCAGTTGGGCGTGGCGCTCAGTCGCTACTTCGCCGCGCCGCGCTGCGGCAGAGGGCGCGACGGTGGCGGCGCGCATGACGGCCGTCTTCAGGCCGCTGAAGCTGAAATCGTAGCTGTCATCCAACCGGGCGCGTGGGAAATCGTAGGCAGTCGGATTGCCTTCAGCAGCGGCGCGCTCGATATTCGGCCCGCCCGGAAACGGCAAGCCTAGCAGCCGCCCCACCTTGTCGAACGCTTCGCCCGCCGCGTCGTCCAGCGTGCCGCCCAGCCGCTGATACTGGCCGTGGCCGGTCATGAGCAGCAGTTCGGTGTGGCCGCCGCTGACGATCAGCACTACGACCGGAAACTCGATGTCACGCCGCGATTCCGACACCCACAGCGAGTAGATATGGCCTTCGAGATGGTTGACACCAATCAGCGGCTTGCCACTGGCCAGCGCCACGCCTTTGGCATAGTTGACGCCCACCAGCAGCGAACCCACCAGCCCGGGCCCGCGCGTGACCGCCACGACGTCCAGTTCCGCATACGTTTTGCCGGCCTCGTCCATCGCCTGGCGCACGACTGCGCCGATCTGTTCGGCGTGAGCGCGCGAGGCAATTTCCGGGAACACGCCGCCGTATTTCGCGTGCAAATCGACCTGCGATGCAATCACATGCGACGCAATGGTCGTTCCGTCAATGACGACAGCGGCCGAGGTTTCATCACATGAGGATTCAATTCCGAGGATGGTGGTCATGGGCGCGCCAGTTGAAAGTTAAGCGTTGAAAGTTGAAAGATGAAGATCATTCGTTTCTCGTGGATACTCATCAACATAAGCAGAATTGATCTCGTGGAGTGACTGAGGCTGAAGCTGCACCCCATTCACAGGGCAAAACACTTGAACCAATCAGTGAAGAAAAATAACAATTCCTAACGCTTTGAACCTTCAACTTTGTACTTTCAACTTTGTACTCGCTACTGCGCCTGCCGCAAACACCCACACAAACGGCATGATCGGGAACAGGTAGCGCGGCAGGGCGAGCAAGAACAGGTGCGCCAGCAGCGTATAGGCGATGTAGCCCAGCATCGGCAGGGCTGTGCGCCAGTTGCGCCGCGTGAGCACGACGCCCGCTGCGCCTAAAATCAATGCGCTGTAGTGTACCACGTAGAGCAGCAGCTTCGGCCAGAAGGCGTCACCACTGGTCAGGCTCAGCAGCCCGCCTGGGCTACGGTCGGTGTCCCACCAGTTCAGCGCCATATCGCGCAGGCTTGCGCCCGGAAATAATTCGACGTTATGCGGCTGTAACAGCGCGCCGCCCAGTTCGCCCAGCCGCCGCACGATGTAGGCGGGCACGTCGGCCGTGATCGCGTTGCCTGCTGCCGTCAGGAAATCGTCGGTGGTGCGGCCGCCGTTCTCGGCCGGGCCAAGTGCCTCGTCCAGCCGTTGATCGACCTCCTGCGGGTCATCCCAGCCGGTGGCACCGATGTAGACGAATGAGGGAAGCCCCGAGCCCGCAATGATGATGCGCTGATAGCGCGCGTAGTTGTAAACCGTCCACGACAGCACGACCGCGGCATAGACCGCTAACAGCGCCAGCGCGTGCTTCCAGCCGGGCCGCCAGCCGAGCGCGAACGGCGTGAATACGACCAGCGCCAGCGGGAACAAAATGAACACCGCCCGCGTGAGCGCCGCCAGCCCAAGCAGCACGCCCGCAAGCAACCACCACGGCCACACATGGCCCTCATCCCCCGACCCCTTCTTCTCCCTGAGGGAGGGAAGGGTGGAATCACGTCCGCAGTATTGTCCTCTCCCGGCTCGCCCTGAGGGAGAGGGGCTGGGGGTGAGGGCTTCTCGCCAGCGCTTCGACATAGGCCCACATGCCGCCGGTGACGAAGCACACGAACAGCGACTCGGTTTTCACCTGCGCCGATTCGAGGATGAGCACGGGCGACAGCACCAGCGCGGCGGCGGCGATCAGGCCGGCCCGTCTGGCGACTGGCTCGTTTGTGTGAGGCATGCCCAGCATCAAGCGCACTGCCAGCCCGAAGCCGAAGAAGGCCACCGCCGTCGTCGCCAGCGCATGGACGACGCGCAGCGCCACCACTGCCGGGCCGGGTGGCAGCAGCGCCTGCGGAATGCCGGCGGCGATGAAAAATACGGGTGGCTGGCCCAGCGTCGCAATATCGGTGTTGATGCCGTTGATGGCCGTGCCCGGCGGCGCGTTTGTCACGAGTGCCAGCGCGTTGGCTAAATACCAGGTGTCGTCGCCGCCGGTGCTGCCGTACGGGGCCAGTGGATCTTGCGCCAGTCCGTAGAGCAGGCGCAGCGCCAGCCCAAGGGCCAGCAGCAGCCAAAGCGTGCGCGACCGGTACAAGTTAGTTCGGCTCCACGCGCAGGAACGAAAAATTGGTGCCCGCCACGCTGCCCGCCGGTGCTAGGCGCGGGTCACTGGCCGAGCTATCCTGAATCTCGGCCAACTGCGGCCGGTCGGCCGGGAACAGCATGTAATCAATGCCGTAGCGCCGGGCGATATCGAGCGTCGTATCGCGGTCTTCATTGGGATACATGATCGAGTGCAAGCCCACAAATCGCAGCATAAACGGATCCTGTGCCATGAAGCGTAGTTCGCCGTCATCGTTGGTATCGGGCAGCGATTGCGCCGCAGTCGCCATCGTGCGCATGGACGCGAGATAGCCTTCGGCCTTTGCGCCATCCAGCCGCACCAGATCGACCGACCAGAAGGCCAATACCGCCAGCGCCAGCGCCATCACGCCGGTGCGAATGCGCTTGTCCGTCACGGCTTCCTGCACGGCATAAGCGCCCAGCGGCAGCAGCAGTGGCAGCAGCATCAGCACGCCTTTTTTCAGGCTGCCCGCCTGCGCCTTGTAGGGGATGAAGACCGCGTAGGCCACAAACACGCCCAGCAGCAGAATCAGGGATAGGGCAATCGCCAGCAAGCGCGGGCGATCTTTGCGGGCGAACAGCAGCAGCAATCCGCCGGGCACGGCCACCGCCAGAAAGCCGCCCAGCATTTCGAGCGTGACTTTGATGCCGGCCGCCGTTTCAAACAGGCGCTTGCCGATAATTTGGTTGGGCGTTTGCGCCGCCAGCATCGTTTGCAGCGTGAAGTCGCGCCCGAACGCATAGTGGTCGAGGTTATCGGTGAAGAAGAACATGTCCGACGTTTCGGGTGAGCCAAGCGCGCCGAAGGCCTGCCAGTTGCGCGCCAGCCACGGCGCTACGACCAGCAGCGTGATCACAGGCACGATCAGCGCCCAGCGCAGATGCGCGCGTTCCACCCAACCGCGCCGGCCAGCCCACCACATCAGCGCGCCCCACACGATGAAGCCCGGAAACAGCAGAAGCGCGTCGTTGCGCGTGAGATAGGCCAGCCCGATCATCACGCCCGATAGCACATACCACCACGGGCCACCGCGCCGGACGCCTTCCACAAATGCCAACACCGCCACGCCAACGAATAATGCGGTCGGCACAGTGGTATCGGTACGCACAGAATTCAGCACGAGTTCAGGCAGGAAGGCGGCCGTTCCCGCCGCAAACAGCGCCGCCTGATCGCTCAGTTTCAACTGGCGCGCGGCCCAGAACGCCACCAGCGGCAGCAGCGCGCCGCAGATCATGAAGGGCAGCAGCGAAGCCGGGTTGAAAACGCCTTCCGCTGTGCGAAACAGCGCCATTGGCACGGCCGCGAGAATCGCAGCCAGCGGCATCCAGTGGTCTTCAGGGTGAATGAGCGAGGCGGGCGGCGCGTTGAACTGCCAGAGGTAGTCAATCGTGAAGCCCTGCCCATCGAGCAGGCGCAGCGCCATGTTGGTGTAATGGTTGGAGTCGGCGATGCCGGGGAAGCGCACGAACAGCGCCGCGAGCAGCGCCCGAAAGGCGAACGCGCCCAGGATGATCAGCGCCAGTTTGGTTCGGGTTGTCACAAGCTGCTCCGCCGTGCGCTGCACGCCGCCATGATAGCAGACGGCGGCGCAGGGTGCATACAGGGCTGGCCCTTCAACCTCACCCCCGTGCCCCTTTCTGTGTTCGGCTGAGGGGGGAAAGCCATTGCGTGCTCTCCCTCAGCCTGTGTTCGGGGAGGGTTATGGGGGGTGAGGTTACGGACCTACCGTGTAGCTTTCGGGTGGGGCGTCACGCACGACCGAGAACGGTATCGGGTCGCTTTCGACGACGCTGCCATCGGCCAGTTCGGCATGCGCAACCAGCGTGTGTTCGCCCAGCGTGAGCGGCCACCACAGCGTCCACGGCTCATCCGCCACCGTGCCCAGATTTTCGCCATCCAACACATAGGTCACGTTGAGGGTATTGGCAGGCGCGCCAACCGTCAGGCGCAGGCGCTGCGAGTCGGGCGGCAGTTGCGGCGACAGTTCGAACGAGGTGTACGGGTCGGGTTCAAGCAGGCGCAGGCGGTCGTCGGAAGCGGCCACGCGCACAGCCGAACCGATGGGCGGCTGCGGCAGATTGTTGCGTAGCGCCCAGTCGCGCGCTTCCTGCGGCAGCACTTCGTAGATGCGATTGACGCGCTCGGCGTCCGGCGTCGAGTCGTCGGCCAGCAGTCCGGTCCGTCGATCCAGCGCCACTGTCTGCCAGATCGTATCGGTCGAAACCGGCTCCGTGCCATTGATGAACCACTCATCGCGCGTCATCTGGCAGGCGGGCGTGGGCAGCAGACCGCCGGGCGAACAAATGCGCACGCGCGTCAATCCATCAGGGACGGGGAAATTCAGTTCGGGCTGGCCCAGCAGCACCGCGCGCATGACGCCGTTCCAAATCGGCCCTGCGCCGCTGATGCCGGTCACATTGACCATCGGCGTATTATCGGCATTGCCCACCCACACCCCGGTCACGAGATTAGGCGTATAGCCCACAATCCAGTTATCGCGGAAATCGGTGGTCGTGCCGGTCTTGGCGGCGGCGGGCCTGCCGATATTGAGGGCGCTGTGGCGGCCAAAACCCATCACGCGCGCCGTATCGTCGCTCAGAATGTCCGTGATCAGGAACGCCACGCGCTCATCAATAATCGGGCTGCCCGGCGTGGCAGGCGGCTGGCTGAACAGGATATTGCCCTGTGCATCGCGCACTTCGAGCAGATAGACCGGCTCGACGCGGCGGCCGCTGTTGGCGAAGATGCTGTACGCTTGCACCAGATCGAGCAGGCGCACTTCGCCGCCGCCGAGCGTGACCGCCAGATCGAGCGACGGGTTTTCGGCCAGTGTGCGCATGCCGGCGTCGCTGGCCAACTGCACCATCGCGCTGATGCCCACATGGTCGAGCGTTTCCACCGCCGGGATGTTGAGTGAGGACGCCAGCGCTTCGCGGGCGCTCACCGGCCCGTGCTCGACCAGCGCGTAGTTGGCGGGCGTGTAACTTTCCAACCGGCGCGTGACGAACGGCGTTTCTACGTCCAGCAGCATGGTAGCGGCCGTGTATGGATCGGCCAGCGCCGGATCGAAGGCGGCGGCGTAGGTGAATGGCTTGAGCGCGCTGCCCGGCTGGCGCGGCGCAAGCGCGGCGTTCACGGCTCCGTCGATGCGCTCGTCGAAATAATCCGGGCTGCCCACCATCGTCAAAATCTGGCCGGAGTGCGGATCGAGCGAGACCAGCGCGGCGTTATGGGCGTCGGCTGGCGCGCGCATGGGGTCGAGCGGATTGTTGATGGCGAGCAACTGCTGGCGCATGATGGCTTCGGCGGCGTTCTGCCAGTCGAGGTCGAGCGTGGTTGTCACTTCCAGCCCGCCGTGCAGCAGTGCCTCGCCGTAGTCGCGCTCCAACTGGCGAATGACCGCCATGACGAAGTGCGGCGCTTCAATCGGGAAGGGGACGGACGCGAACTGCAGCGCTTCGGCTTTGGCAGTGTCCGCCTGGGTGGTCGAAATCATGCCAAGTGCGGCCATACGGTCGAGGACGATGTGCTGGCGGTCGGTGGCGGCGTCCAGATTGGACAGTGGATCGTAGGCGGCCGGCGCCTGCACCAGCCCCGCCAGCAGCGCGCATTCCGCCAGCGACAGATCGGCCGCACCTTTGCCGAAATAGGCCGCCGCCGCCGCCTCGACGCCATAAGCCAGATTGCCGAAATAGGACTGGTTGAGATAGAGCGCCAGCACATCATCTTTGCTGTAAGCGCTTTGCAGGCGCAGCGCCAGCACGGCCTCACGCAGTTTGCGGCGCAGGCTGCGTTCGGCGCGCTGCTGCGGATCGAACAGCAGATTGCGCGCCACTTGCTGGGTGATGGTGCTGCCGCCCGCCAGCACATCGCCGCCCTGCAGGTTGATCCACAGCGCGCGGAGGATGCCTTCGATATCGACGCCCGGATGCTGGTAGAAGTTGGCGTCCTCAATGGCGATGACGGCGTCGCGGCAGTGCTGCGGAATTTGCTCCAGCGGGATAGCGGTGTTGCGCCCGCCATTTTCGGTGTCCGAGATGATCTCGTACAGCAGTTGGCCGTTCCGGTCATAAATACGCGAGCTGGGCAGTGCCAGCCCTGCCTGCAAGCGGTCGATGGAGGGCAGGTCGGCAAACAGCCACACGCCGAAGGCCAGCACGGCGATCAGGAGCAGTGTGATTGCGCCCAGGGCGATCTGGCGGCGGCGTGATTGACGGCGGAACCAGCGAGTAAGCTTCATGCCTTCAGTCTACGGCAGAAATGCCCGACGAGTCGCCCACGGCTTATAGACGGATGCGTGGCGGGATGCCTCTCCATAGTCCTCACCCCGCCCTACTCCAGACAAGGATAGATTCTTATACGGTTCGCCTCAGGGAGAGCGGCTGGGCGAAGTTCGGAGTGAGGAGTTTGTGCAGCAGCATTATGCTGCCCGCGAATTAAGCAGGGCCATTCGAATGCGAATGGCCCTGCTATATGATGTGAATTACTGTGTGCCCGCTAGCCCTTGAACGCAAAATCTATCGTGGGGTCGCCCGCGTCCTTTGATTTGCCCTGGCCGAGGATGACGACTCGCGGATCAACGCTTTGCATGGCCGCCACGCGTTCGTGTGGCTGCATCGGCTCCCACTTCGAGAACACCGCCGTATACGTGCCGTTCTCGCGCGGGAACACATCGCGCGGGGCAGTGCCGGCCAGCGCGAACATCGACAACACATCGTTCATGGGCACCTGCGCATATTTGCCGGCGGGCGAGGCAGCGACCGCTTCAGGAGCAGGGCCGGTCGTGCCGCGCGCTTCGGTCTGCTTCAGTTGGCCCGCCAGTTCGGTTGCCGCCTTGTAATAGCCGTCGGCCACGCCGCGCAGATAGTTACTGCGTTCGGGGTCGCTGGTCTCGACGGCCTTGCCATCACGCGCATAATCGCGGGCCAGCACGGCCCAATGATTGGCCAGTGCGCGCAGTCCCGACGCCAGATCCTGAGTATTGGCGGGCATAGGCCAATTTCCTTGTGTGTGTTCCGTCACTGCGAATCATTGTACCGCGCTCACCGCCGCCCGGCATAACACGGTGTGCTGCCAAAATGAAAACAGGCCCCCATTGGCGGAGGCCTGTGATTGAAACACGGGTTGAGCGCGGTCAGCCTCAGGGGCAAACCGCCACGTAGCCGAGCGCCTGAATGATGCTATAGATGAACGGCACCGACTGGTACAGGCACAACTGGTCGATGATGACTGCCGAAGCCAGGCTGCCGCAGCAGCAGAAGACCGTCAGCGCCGCGCAGCCAATCAAGACGATGCGAGTCGTGCTGTTGTTCGCTACTTCCCCCACCGCATATGGGTCGTACTCGCCGTAGCCGGTCGCGCCCACTGGCATCTGCCCCGTGCCGGTGTAGGGCGCGTTGGGCTGGCTGTAGCCGCTGGAAGTGCCGCCGTAAGCCGGAGGCTGTTGGCCGGTAGCGGGCGGCTGATACTGCTGCGATGCGCCCGAAGGCTGCGCCGGCGGCTGATACTGCTGCGAGGGGCTGGGCTGCTGCGGCGCGGGCGGTGGCGAATAGGTCTGTGACGGGCCCGGCGCAGGTGCGCCAGCCTGATACGGCTGCGACGCGCCCGGCCCAAACGGCTGCGAAGCGCCACTCTGGGCGGAGGTGCCGCCCTCGGGCCGTTGAATAGGCGTTTGCATGGTAGGCCCAGCGGCAGGCGGAGGGGCGCTGGCGGCCGGCCCGGCCACGGTCGGGCTGGAGGCTGGCTCGTAGGCCAGCGTCACGGTCTCCCCGAGGCCGATCATGTCGCCCGGGCGCAGCGGCCGCGAGCCGGTCATGCGCTGGCCGTTCATGAAGGTGCCGTTGGTCGAGCCGAGATCTTCCATGGTGAAGCCGTCGCCGCCGCGCGTGAAGCGCAGGTGATGGCGGCTGACCTCGGGGTCATTGATGACAATATCGTTGGTGATATCACGGCCGATGGTGACGTTATCTTTCGACAGGTCGTACACCTGATTGGGGTTGGGACCACGCCGCATCACCAGCCGGAAGCTCTCGCTCCCAGGAACCATAGTCTTCTCCTCGGCAGCCTACGCCGCCGCGTGTTCCCTCGGTTCGCCCGTGCGAACGTTCAAGATGGAGTATACGGTTAGCGGAAAATGGAGTCAAATCAGCGGCGCGCTTCGGGAGGGCTATCGCATTGAAATCATGCGGCAGTGTTCTGAAAGAGAAAGAGGCAGACGATGAGGGCCCGGTGGAATATTTACGCGCTTTCATCGTTCATTTCATTGACAGTATTTCCTGATTGTCATATGCTGAATCCTGGAAAATGACTATCAACGACCGCCATTGAGGCGCATCCGCCTCGCTCAGGACACTCTCCCTATGAATACAACGGCTCTGCTGATGCCCCGCCGCATCTGGCCTGAAGTGCATGCGCCCGGCGGCGATGCTGACTCGTGCGACGTGTGGGTTGAAATGGAAGACGGCGTGGTCTATGCCGCTGCCTTCGTCACCATGCCCTACTTCGAGCGCCAGATGCAGTTGAGCTACGAGGTGAGCAAGTCGCTGCCCGAATGCATGCCGCTGCCCTATGCCACGCTGGAAACGCCGCACGTCGTCGTGCCCGACCTTAACAGCGAAACGATTGAAGACGCGATTGACAATATGATCGCGCTCGATACGTTCCTGTCGGTTTTCACGCAGGTGACCGATGACGAGCCTGACGAGCCGGCGCAGGTGACCAGGCTCACCACACTGCCCACCATGGGCAAGCGAACTACGGCCGAGGTAGCGGCGGTCATCATTGGCGAAGTCCTGTGCTGCGACCCCACTACTGGCGACATCTGTTGAACTAGACCGCGCTGCGTTCGGCTGTGCTGCCCGCCCGCGTGCGCCCCACGCGGGCGGTTTCGTTTTTCCCCCGCGCCGTCTCTCTCACCCGTCTGCTATAATCATCCGCCTGCACCCACCGGAGAAATACCTATCATGCCCGAAGACTACAAAGACAGTTCGCTCTACCGTATCCGCCACTCAACGGCGCATGTCATGGCGCAGGCCATGATCGAGCGTTTCCCTGAAGCGCGTATCGCCATCGGCCCGCCCATCGAGGATGGCTTCTACTACGATTTCGACCTGCCGCGCGCCATCAATGAAGAGGATGTGGCGTGGGTTGAGGCGCGCATGAAAGACATCATTCGCGGCGGCTATGCCTTCCAGTACCGCGAAGTGACGGCCGATGAAGCGCGCGCGCAGTTCGCCGAAGAGCCGTACAAGCTGGAACTGATCGACGAACTGGCCTCGGGCAAGTTCGATGAAAACGGCAATCCGCTGTCCGCCCCCGCCGATAAGATCAGCTTCTACACGCAGGACACGTTCACAGACCTGTGCCGTGGCCCGCACGTCGCCAACACGTCCGAGATCGACGCCGACGCGATCAGCATCTCGTTCAAGGCGCCGGCGGGCGCGTACTGGCGCGGCGACGAAAAACGCGAGCAGCTGACGCGCATCTACGGCACGGCCTGGGAGATTGCCCGAGCAGCTTCAGGAGTACCTGCACCGGCTCGAAGAGGCCAAGCGCCGCGATCATCGCGTGGTCGGTGAACGCCTGAACCTGTTCACGTTCAGCCCGCTGGTAGGCAAGGGCCTGCCGCTGTGGAAGCCCAACGGCGCGATGCTGCGCGATACGCTCGAACGCTGGCTGCGCGAGGTGCAGACGGACAACGGCTATCTGCCGGTGGTCACACCGCACATCGGGCAACCTCAACCTGTATCGCACATCTGGCCACTACCCTTACTACAAGGACAGCCAGTACGCGCCGATTCAGGTCGATGAGGAGGAATATCTGCTCAAGCCGATGAACTGCCCGCATCACATCATGATCTACAAGAGCGACCTGCACTCGTACCGCGATCTGCCGGTGCGCTATGCCGAGTTCGGCACGGTCTACCGCTACGAGCAGAGCGGCGAACTGCACGGCCTGACGCGCGTGCGCGGCTTCACGGTCGGATGACGCCCATCTGTTCGTCACGCCGGAGCAGCTTCTGGCCGAGTTCAAGGATGTGGTCCGGCTGATCCAGTACGTGTTTACCACACTCGGCCTGACGGACTTCCGCGCCCGCGTCGGCATCCGCGACCCGCAGAGCGACAAGTACGTGGGCGAGGATGCGCTGTGGGAGCAAGCCGCCAGCGCCATCATTCAGGCCTGCGACGAACTGGGCCTGACGTACACGGTCGAGGAGGGCGAGGCGGCCTTCTATGGGCCGAAGCTCGACTTCATCTTCCGCGACGTGCTCAAACGCGAGTGGCAGTTCGGCACGGTTCAGGTCGATTACAACCTGCCCGCACGCTTCGAACTGGAATACGTGGCCGAGGACAACACGCGCAACGCCCGATCATGATTCACCGCGCGCCGTTCGGCAGCCTGGAACGCTTCATCGGCATTCTGATCGAGCATTTCGACGGCGCGTTCCCCGCGTGGCTCGCGCCGGTGCAGGCGGTCGTGATTCCGGTGACGGACAAGAACGTGGTCTACGCCGAGAAAATCGCCCATCAACTGAAGGAAGCTGGCCTGCGCGTGGAAGTTGACAATGGCAAGGCGCGCATGGGCCAGAAGATTGCCGTGCAGCGCGAACAGCGCGTGCCGTGGTTGCTGATCGTCGGTGGCCGCGACGAGGAAGCCGGCACGGTGAGCGTGCGTCTGCGCACGGACGAGGACCTGGGCGCGATGCCCGCTGCCGAGTTTGTGGCGCTGGCCGCGCGCGTCGTGAGCGAAAAGACGCTCGAACTGAAGTAGCGGATTTAACCTCACCCCTGCCCCTCTCCGTGCACGGAGAGGGGTTTTTGATTTGCGCCGCCTGCGATTTTCTTCCCCTCGCCGCGTGCGGAGAGGGGGGCCGGGGGGTGAGGTTCGTCGACCATCCGTGCTACAATCAGCCCATTCCCGACGGCAATTTCAGGAGCAGACGGATGGCGGATGAACTGCTGGCGGGGCTGAACCCGCAGCAAAGCGAAGCGGTGACCACGGTCGAGGGGCCGGTGCTGGTGCTCGCCGGGCCGGGCAGCGGCAAGACGCGCGTCCTCACCCACCGCATCGCCTTTCTGGTGCGCGAAGTCGGCATTCCGGCACATCACCTGCTGTCCGTGACGTTTACCAACAAGGCCGCGGCGGAAATGCGCGGCCGCGTCGAGGCACTGCTCGGCGGAAGACTGGCGGGCCTGCAAATCGGCACCTTCCACAGCATCTGCGCCCGACTGCTGCGCATCGAAGCCGGCGCGGGCATGATTCCCTACGGTCAGAACTACTCAATCTACGACACCGACGACCAACTCCGCACGATCAAATCGGTGCTGGTGGAACTCAACATCGATACCAAGCGCGTGCAGCCGGGCCGTGTGTTGCACGCCATTTCGGCCGCCAAGAACGAGCTGATCACGCCCGAGGAGTTTCGCAGCGCCGATTACTTTGGCGAGATCGTGCGCCGCGCTTACGGCCTGTATCAGCAGCGGCTCGTCGAAAGCAACGCGATGGATTTCGACGATCTGCTCATGAATACAGCCACGCTGCTGACTAATCACGAAGAGGTGCGCGAGAAATACCAGCAGCGCTACGAATACGTGCTGGTGGACGAGTTTCAGGATACCAATCTGGCACAGTACGAGCTGGTGCGTATCCTCGGCCGACCGCAGGAAAATGTGTTCGTGGTTGGCGACGAGGATCAGGGCATCTACGCCTTTCGCGGCGCTGACTATCGCAACGTGATGCAGTTTCGCAAGGACTATCCAACGGCTAAAGTCGTGCTGCTCGAACAGAACTACCGCTCGACGCAGATTGTGCTGGACGCCGCGCGCGCCATCATCGACAAGAACAAGCACCGCACACCCAAGGCGCTGTTCACCGACCGCAGCGGTGGCGCGCTTGTGAATGTGCACGAGGCCTACAGCGAACAGGAAGAAGGCGAATGGATCGCCCGCCGCGTGGATGAACTGTGCCGCGAACGCGCCTGCGACTACAGCGCTTTCGCCGTGATGTACCGCACCAACGCCCAGTCGCGCGCGCTGGAAGAAGCGTTCGTGCGTGCCGGTCTGCCCTACCGGCTGATAGGCGGTGTGGGTTTCTACAAGCGACGCGAAGTCAAAGACCTGATCGCCTATCTCAAGCTGATCAACAACCCGAACGACCGCGAAGTATTCCAGCGCGTGGTCAATGTGCCCGGGCGCGGCATAGGCGACAAGTCGATTGCCAGTTTCCATGACTGGGCGCAGGCGCAGGGGCTGACACTGGCCAATGCGCTCGACGCCGCTGCCGACGATGCTGTGCTCCCGCTGGTGGGACGTGCCGCGAAAGGCATGGCCGACTTCGCCCGCCTGCTGCGCGACCTGCGCTTTCTGGCGGCCCAGAACCTGCTGGCGGCCTTCGACGAACTGATCGCGCGCACTGGCTACAGCCTGTATCTGAACGAAATCAGCGATACCGCCGAACAAACGACCGAGCGTCTCGAAAACGTGCAGGCGCTGCGCGGCATCATCGCGGAGAAGAAGGATCTGGCGCTGGATGAGTTTCTGGCGGACGCGGCGCTCGTGTCCGAAATCGACCAGATCGACGCCGGAGCCGATGCCGTGACCCTGCTCACGCTGCATTCGGCCAAGGGGCTGGAGTATCCGGTCGTGTTTATCACCGGCGTGGAAGATGGCCTGCTGCCGCACTCGCGCACCTTCAGCGAGCCGGAAGAAATGGCCGAAGAGCGCCGCCTGTTGTACGTGGGCCTCACGCGCGCCGAGGATGAGTTGTATCTCACCTACGCCTACCGGCGCACGCTCTACGGCGATAGCAGCCTGTCCACACCGTCGCGATTCTTCGACGACATCCCGCCCGAATTGACGACCGGACTATCGCCGCAGGTGCGCGGTTCGCAGCAGCGGGCCGGTTACCGCCACGAAACGACCTGGGAAAGCAGCGTGTCGGCCTATACGTCCAGCGGGGTGCAGTCCCCGAAGATCATCAACTTCCCGTCCGGCGGGCGCAGCGAAATCCTTCCTCGCCGCAAGCCTGCGCCCGCCGGGCCGCCCACGAAGTATCGCAGCGGCATGCGCGTCTATCACACCAAATTCGGCAAAGGCGTGGTGCTGTCGAGCAAGGTCGTGTCGGGCGACGAAGAGGTGCAGGTACGCTTCGAGACGGCCGGCCTCAAGCTGCTCTCGGCGGGCTTCGCCAATCTGGTCGTGCTGGACGAGTAGTGGACGGGCGAACTTTGGGCCACTTCACCCAGTTTCGGCCGCTCTGACAGGCCATTCTCAAGAATGCGGACTTCCACTACAATGGGCTCAAAAGACCCCCGCGTTTCGGGCGTCTTCATTCTGGAAAGGACACCCATACCTATGCAGACCCAGCCGCAATACATCGCGGACAATATGGTCGTCTCGCTTGCCTACACCCTGACGGTGGATGGTGAGGAGCTCAGCCGCGCCACCCAGGAAGAGCCGATGGAGTATCTGCACGGCTATCAGGAAATCGTGCCAGGCCTCGAAGCCGCGCTCGCCGGCAAGAAAATTAGCGACCGCTTCTCGGTGACACTCGCGCCCGCCGACGCCTATGGCGATTACGACGAGGAGAACTTCGAGGAGATCGAGCGCAGCGACATCGAAGACTCGGATGATCTGGAAATCGGCATGGTGCTCGAAGTCGAGGACGAAGACGGCTTCGCTTACATGGCCCACGTCGCCGAAATCAACGGCAATACCGTTGTCCTCGATTTCAATCCGCCCCTGGCCGGCAAGACGTTGGTCTACGCGGTAGAAGTGCTGGATATCCGCCTCGCCGACGAGGAAGAGATTGAGCACGGTCACGCCCACGGCAGCGCGCTGTTCGAAGACGACGATGACTTCGACGAAGACGAGCTGGAAGACGACGATGATTTTGAGGACGACGCCGAGGAATAGTTCGCCGTCGCTCGCGCAGTTACGCGCCGCCTGAATGAGGCGGCGCGATTTGTTTCGCTGGATGCATGAAGATCGCTGTTCCAGTCGCTGGGTTTCAAGGCCTGCCTTACTCTTGATTCACGCGACCGCCAGAGAATAAACGCTCCGGCTGCCATACCAACGAGCCTCCTGCGGAGACTGAAACACGAGTCGCATCTGCACGGTTGAGCCTCGGAGAGGCTTGTCTTTTCCGCAGCCTGCCGCTTCAGCGGCTGGCGTTCCCTACGAACCCAAAGCGCACTCACCCATGACCCAACTTCCCTTCATCCTCGCCTCTGGATCACCGCGCCGCCGTGAACTGCTGAGCAGCCTCGGCATCGCTTTCACTGTCATCAAGCCGGACATCGACGAGACAATCCGGGCTGGCGAAGACCCGGTCGCTTACGTGCGCCGTCTCAGTCAGGAGAAGGCGTACGCCGTGGCCCAACGCCTGACCGAGCCGTCTGCTGTGCTGGCCGCCGACACCACGGTGATCTTTGACGGCGAGATTCTCGGGAAGCCCGCCACGCCCGGCGAAGCGCGGGACATGCTCACGCGCCTGCGGAACACCGCTCACACCGTCTGCACGGCGCTCACGCTGCTGCACACGGATGATCCGGCGCGCGCCCGCACCGAGCACACCTGCACTACCGTCGTCATGCGCCCCTACAGCGACGCAGAAATTGAGGCCTACATCGCTACCGGCGACCCGTTCGACAAGGCGGGCGGCTACGCGATTTAACATGCCGGCTTCGCCCCCGCCGCTCGCATTGATGGCAGCCACACCAACGTGGTCGGCCTCCCCATCGAAACCCTGCGCGCGCTGCTGGCGGAAGTGCTCAACCGAGAGTAGAAAGTACAAAGTAAAGAGTATAAAGTTACCGTCAGATTGAGCGCTCTGCGACTTTGGCACGAATAACCAGTCTGATTCAGCATGCATCGCTTTCTACTCTTGTACTTTGAAATTTCTGCTCGCTGTTCATGGGAGTTCCTCATGCGCCTTGAAGACCTGACCTGGATGGATGTGGACCGCTATCTTGACCAGGACGACCGCATCATTCTGGTGACGGGCGCGACAGAGCAGCACGCCTATCTCAGCCTGATGACCGACATCCTCATCCCGTCACGGATGGCGCTGGCCGCGTCCGAACGGTCAGGCGTACTAGTGGCCCCCGCACTGAACTTTGGCGTAAGCGGCTACTTTGCGGATTTCCCGGGCACGATCAGCCTGAGCCAGGAAACCTTCGCGCAGGTATTGACCGAAGTCGTGCAGAGCCTCGCCTATCAGGGTTTTCGGGGCTTCTTCGTGCTCAACGGGCATGGGGGCAACCAGACACCCGAAGCGCTGCGGGAAATGGCGCTGGGCGATGAAATTCAATTCGAGTGGTACAACTGGTGGAAGTCCGATGTCGCCAAGGCGTTCGAGGCGCATACTGGCCTGAAAGTCAATCACGCCAACTGGGGCGAGAACTTCCGCTTTGTGCGCGTGGGCGACGTGCCGGAGGGCAACAAAGAGCCGATCAACCTCGACCGGCTTGAAGAGCGCGTGCCTATGCGTGAAGTGGCTGGCGATGGCAGCTTCGGCGGCCCGTATCAGCAGGACGATACGGTGATGGACGCGCTGTTCATGACCGTCGTTGATGACATCGTGGCCCGGCTGGACGCGCTGCGCGCCTAACGTTCTTCGTAGGTGATGCGCATCGACAGCCGCCCCAGGCGCAGGTGATCGCCCGGGCGCAGTTCATGCACTTCCTGAGGATGCAAGCGCAGGCCGTTCAGGAACGTGCCATTCATGCTGTTCATGTCGGAAACGGTGAGTGTGCCGCGCTGCGCATTGAAGGCCAGCGCCGCGTGCACGCGTGAAACGCCCAGATCGGCGGCCCCCAGCGGGCTGAGGTCGAGGTCGGCGGTGAAGGTCTTGCCGTCGGTGCGCCCCACAATCGTCTCGCGGGTGCGGTCCTGCGGCCGGGAATGCAGGCGGCGGCCGTCACGCGCGGTCAGCACCAGCGTGGTCTGCGGCCCATAGGTGGCGTCGGCCACCACCGGCTCAAGCTCCGGCTCGGGCACTTCAACTGGCTCACCGGCAGCGGGCATGACAAAGTAGCACGTCGGGCACTGCAGCACGCTCGTCAGCACCGGATTGCCGCAGTTGGGGCACGCAATCGTGTCTCCACCGCTGTGTTCCGAGTCACCTTCTTCAGGGACAGGGGCGGGAGCAGGCGTTTCACTGAGCTTGCGCAGCTTCTCAGGCAGCTTGATCGTGGTGTCGCCTGCGTTGGCCATCAGCGCGGCCAGATCATCCATCTCGGCCGTGTTCTGCTCATCATCGTCAAACAATGACGGCACCATTGTGCTGGTTGGGCGGAACTGGGTCGTCACAGGGGACTGCGCCTGCTCCTCGTAGTGCTTCACCGAACGCACCAGAGATAGCTTATCGTTCGGCTGCATGGTTTCAATCTGCTCACGCAAGGCATCGAGCGCCTCCGCCGGGCGCATTCCGCCTGCGCGAAGCTCTACATATTGTGAGAACAACATTTCCACGATGGGTGCAGCCTCGCTATGATTTGCTATCCGATTCAGTATCGCTGACAGGCGCGCAGGCGTCAACTAGCGCAACATGAATATTCCGTATAATTTCCGGGTACTAAGCCAGATCGAAGGCCGACGGCCAGAGCGGGCGGCCTGGCGCGCGTCGCTGGGCGCGTATGTCAGCCAGATACTCATTCAAAATGCACGGGGTCAATTCCGCGGCCATGGCGGCATCATAAGTTTGCACCGATGCCCCGCCGAATATAGAAGCAGAGGCCGATGCTGGATGCAGAGGCAGGGTAAGCGAGGCTGCATCTGTTTGTTGTGCGACCTGAAGCGCCATTGCGTGAGCAGCGTCCTCGTCCGCTGCATGAAACAGGCGCGGTTCTGTTGGTGCAGCCTGATGCACGCGTGTACAGCCCACCACCACGCCGTCGCGCTCATATACAGTCACTACCACCTGAGGGTTCGGGCTCAGCCAGTCAACCAGCGACGATGCCTCCGGTTTCAGTCCAAAATCGACGGCCCCTTCTTCACGCTCCCACAGGGCCAGTAGGGCCGGCAAATCGGATTCCGCCAGTTTACGCATGACCAACAGCTCGTCAGATTCCAAGGTCGACAGCGATACGGCTGCGCTTGACGACCCGAATGCGTGGGTCTGATAGCCAAAGCGCGGGTAATAAGTGCTGTGGCCCAGGAGAAAAGATAGCGACGCTCCGTGCTTGCGAGCTGCATCGTGACCGGCCTCGATTAACGCGGCGCCAATTCCCCGGCGTTGGAACATGGGGTCTACCGCTAGCGGCGCAAGCAGCACCGCCGCGATATCCTCGCCCTTCAGCCGCACGGTGACTGGTGTGAACATTGCATGGCCGGCAACGACACCGTCCAACTCGGCCACGAGCGCCAGCGCTGGCACGTAGGCCGGTCGCTGGCGAAGCAGTGCAACGATGACCGCTTCATCCATGCGTGCATCAAAAGCGCGCACATGCAGCCGCGCCACGGCCGCGTAGTCAGCGAACGTCTCGGGGCGAATGATCAAGGCGCGTCCGTCCAGCTTGCGCCGAACAAATCGGGCGGCGTGGTGCGTTCGCGGAAACTGCGCCCACCGGCTGCGAACAGCGCCGCCAGCTCGGCCATGCGCTCGCGGCCGGTCGTGCTCAGCCATGCAGCACGTTCGGCGGCCGGCAGGCTCACCGCCTCGCTCCACAGCGCGCGCCCGGCGATTACGCCGCTTGCGCCCGCATCACACGCCAGCGCCGCCTGCTGCCGGAAAATAGCGTAGGGCACGCCCGCGCTGAGCAGCGCCCACGGCACGGTGCAGGCTTCGTCCAGCCGCGCCAAAGCCGCGCGCCAGGCGGTTTCATCCACGCCTTCAGCCGCGCTCGCCGGAAATTCTGATTTGAGCACGTCGATGCCCATGCCGCTGAACAGGCGGGCGCTGTCCACCACGATATCGGTCAGTTCGGCCGATGGCAGGTCGCGCGCCGGATCGAGCGAAAACGCGATTGGCTCCAGATACAGCGGAATATCGGCCGCCGCGCAGGCCTCGACAGTGCGTTTGACCACCTCGCGTTGGCGGGCGGAGTCTTTGGCTTCCGCGTGATAGTAGATCAGCAGCTTCACGCCATCGCCACCGATGCGCTTGATGGCCCGTGGCGACCAGCCCGGGATGGACTGATAGGCGCGCTGGCTGGGATGGAGCGTGTAGTCCGTTTCTTCGAGCGGCACGAGCAGGCCATAGCTGGCGGGCAACCAGCCTTCTGCCATCCCGTAGGCGATGCCGAACTGCGGGTCGATGAGCACAGCGCTCGCGCCCGCAGGCAGCAGTGCCGTGACCACCTCGCGCTTGAACCGGATGAAATCGGCCTCGGTCAGCGGTTCTGCCTGCGCCTTTTGCATCCTTTCTAGCAGGTTGCGGCGGTGGTCAATCGCCAGAATGACGAAATGACCGGCAGGCGTTGTCGTTCGGGTGAGGTGGCGGAACTTGCCGGGGGTGGTCATGACGAAAAACGCTCCAATGCAGGCAGATAAGAAAAATCTCAACCCCAGCCCCTCAGCCGTGCACGAAGAGGGGGAGCGAACAGCATGATTAATCACCCCTCTCCCCGCTTGCGCGGGAGAGGGGTCAGGGGTGAGGGGGTTGTTGCTATACCGCTTCCAGCTTCTCGATCTGGCTTTCGATCAAATCGACGGCCGCGCCCAGCGTTTCGGCGTCCATCGCCAGTTTGGCATCGGCCGCCTCGAACAGCTCGGGCAGCGGCTTCGTGCCGCCCAGCGCCAGCGCGCGCCGGTAGGCCGCTACGGCCTTCGCCTGATCGCGCAGCGCGTTGCCGTACACCTGCACCGCGCCTAATTGGGCGATGCCGTACTCGATGTAGTAGAACGGAATATGGAAGATGTGCAGCTTGCGGTGCCAGCCAGTGACCTTTACGTCTTCAAGGCCGCTGTAGTCGATGCCGGGCATGTACTCATCCCAGAGCGCGCCCCAGGTGGCGTCGCATTTGGCCGAATCCATCGCGTCATCCGCATGGGTATAAACCCAGTGCTGGAAGGCATCGACGACCGCCATGTACGGCCAGAACAGAATCAGGCCTTCGAGGTGCTCGACCAGCGCGCGATTGGCCTCGGCCTCGTTGTAGAAGCCGCCCTTGCTCGCCGCCAGATACGGCCCGGCCAGCAGTTCCATGCTCATCGACGCGACTTCACAGAACTCCATTGGCGGCTGGCCCTGTAGATAGGGCGGCAGCGTGTAACCGGCAAAGGCATGGAAAGCGTGGCCGCCCTCGTGCAGCAGCGTTTGCACATCATCGTGAATGCCGACCGCATTCATGAAGATGAACGGGCGCTCACTGTAGTTGAAACCAGTGCAGTAGCCGCCCGGCGCCTTGTTCTTGCGGTTGTCGAGGTCAAGCAGGCCTTCGCCCACCATCACCTCAAAATCTCCGCCCAGCGAAGCATCGACCTGGTTGAAAATGTGGCCAGTCGTCTGGATCAGCGTATCGACTTCGGTGAACGGCTTCAGCGGCGGCCGATTAGCGACGTCCACCAGCAAGTCCCACGGGCGCAGCGTATCGACGCCCAGGCGCTGGCGGCGGCGCTCGTAGATTCGCTTCGCGGCGGGCACGACCGTTGCCTTGATCGCCTCATGGAAACTGAGCGCATCGTCGACGCTGTAATCAAAGCGCTGCTTGTCCTGCCACATGTAGTCGCGGTAGTCAGCCTGATCGGCATTGGCCGCGATCTCACGGCGCAGCGGCAGGAAGCGCTGCCAGAGCGCGTTGAAGGCTTCGCGGTCGGCCAACTGGCGCTCGGCCACCAGCCGCCAGGCGCGTTCGCGCGTGTCGCGGTCGGTGTCGAATTGCAGCGGCTTCATCTGCGCAACGGTGCGCTCGGCGCCATTCCACGTTACGGTTTGCGCCCCGGCGATGTCGTCGTATTCGGTGCGTAGTTTATCTTCGGCGGTGAACAGCGGCACGTTGGCTTCGCGGAACAGCTCGGCTTCCGCGACCATGTTGCGCAGGAAAATATCGTATTGTTCCGGATGCAAGCCGCTGGCAAGCAGTTTTTCCTTCAACTTTTGGTCGGCCATGCGCGCCTGAGGCAGCACATGTTCGATGAAGTGCTCGAAGCGCGCCTTGGCGTCGGCATCGGCGGTATTGACCGTGATCGCCACATACACGCGGCTGTAGATCTCCCAGATACGCGCGGTCACCGCGTCCCAGTCATTCAGCCATTCCACCACATTCGCCTCGTCCAGCGGGCGGTCAAGCAACGCCCGGTGGAAGGGCTCAATGTCCTCCCACGTCCAGCTCATCAATGCATCCAGTGTCGTAGGCAGTCCTTGCAACATGAAATGTGCCCTTCTTCTCAACTCAAAACGAGCCTAAGGATACGACAATTGGTATGTGCCCGACAATGCCATCTCAGTCCACGCTCACGACTTTACGTTATGCTCAAATCGTGAAGGTTCAGCCAGGAGGAAGTCATTATGATGAAAGAAGCGGTGCAGGCGGGCTTCAATGCCCAGATCAATATGGAGCTGAGCGCGTTCTATACCTATCTCAGCATGGCGGCGTGGTTTGAGAACGAGGCGCTGCCGGGCTTCGCCGCGTGGATGCGCCATCACGCCGAAGAAGAAATGGTACACGCCATGAAGCTGTTCGACTTCGTCATCCTGCGCCGGGGCCGCGTGCAGCTTGCGCCGCTGGCTGGCCCCAGCACTGAATGGGCCACGCCGCTGGCCGCCTTCGAAGACGCTTTCGGCCACGAGCGCAAAGTCAGCCAGGCGATTGACGCGCTGGTCGATCTGACCGAGCGCGAACACGACCGCGCCGCTGTCTCCTTCCTGCAGTGGTTCGTCGATGAGCAGGTTGAGGAAGAAGAAGTGGTCGATGCGGCCATCCAGAAACTGCGCCGCATCGGTGATTTTGGGCCCGGCCTGTATCTGCTGGATCGGGAACTGGCCGGTTCGACCGGCGCAGAAGCGGGCGCAAGCGGCGGCGAAGGCGCGTAGCAGCCGCTAACTGCGCTGTAGTTGCAGGGGGTTGGAACGACGGGTTGATCAACAGCGCAGTTTTGCATGAACTGAAAGCATGGGGCGGGCAGGGCCATCAACCCGGCCCGCCCGTGGACGCCGCCTTGTGATGCAGCGTTTACCTCTGCGGCGAATGATAGCGGCCGTGCTTCTCCTCAGTGTCGTTTCAGCGGCCGCTGTCGTATTCGCGCTGGCGGTGGGCGCAAGCCAGCCCGGCCCGGAACTGACCCCCGTGCTGGGTGAACCGCCGTGTGCTGCACCGTGCTGGTACGCCATCCACCCGGGTGAAACCGATCTGATCGAGGCCGCCGCCGTGCTCGATAACAACCCGGCGGTCGAGGCGCTGGTCATCAATGTGCGCAGCGCAAGCTGGTGGTGGAACGGCGAACAGCCGGCGATCTTCGGCAACCGGCCGCGCCCGTTCGACGGCCGCATCCTGTTCGAGAACAACGCGCCCGGCAGCCCGGTGCAGGGCGTGGCGCTGATGACGACGCTCAACCTCGGCGACCTTTATTTGGCCCTGGGCGCGCCTCAATCACAGACGTTTCATCTGCCCCCGGGAAACACGCGTCCCGGCGTCATTTACGAGGCCGAGTACGACGGCCTGTCGGTGTTCGCCTCGCTCACCTGCCCCATTTCCCCAAACGACTTCTGGAATGCCGAAGCGGGCATCACCTACGGTGAGGTGGATTTGTCGCTGGGCGGCGTGAGGGTGTCCTCGGCGGGCATCAGCGGTTGGCCCATGCGCCGCTTTGCCTCGCTGTGCGCTCCCTGATTGAGGCTGCGGCACGGTTCCCTTGAGTCCAATCGGAGCCGAAATAGCAGCAGGGCCACCCACGGGCGGCCCTGCTGTGTGTCAATGGTCAGGCGCGCGTTTTGCGCGCTGATTGGCCGGGTTAAGCGCCGTCAGCCTCCGCTTCGGCCGCGGTGTCACTCACCGTCGCGCCTTGCAGCAGGTTGGCCACCTCAACGGCC
Source organism: uncultured Chloroflexia bacterium (assembly GCA_963841085.1). Lineage (GTDB taxonomy): Bacteria > Chloroflexota > Anaerolineae > Aggregatilineales > Phototrophicaceae > Flexifilum. The sequence continues at coordinate 558,947 of CAWJBF010000001.1, forward strand.
GAGAGCTGGGCCTGACGAGCGAAGTCAATCGAGTTCGCCAGTACGCGCGCCGCTTCCTGTGGGCTGTGGAAGCCGGTGCTGTTCTCCGACGACACGAAGTCCCAGCGCAGGCTGGCCGCGCGATGGAACTGGCGCGCCTCGGCCAGTTGCTCATCAGTCGCGCCGGCTTCCATGGCCACGGTGATGGCGTCAATCGCCTCAACGATCGCCTCTTCCGCATCGCGCAGCAGGCCGGCGGTAGTCGTCTGGATGGTCAGCACGCGGTTGGCCAGTTCCTCTTCTGGAATGTTGTGGCAGGTCTGGCAGGCGTTGTTCAGGTTGTCGAGCGGGCTGCGAATCCAGTGGTCGGAAATCTTGAGGCCGCCATCGCGCATGAACGGCATGTGGCAGTCGGCGCAGGCCACGCCGCTGCGGGCATGAATGCCGGTGCTGGACATTTCGTATTCCGGGTGCTGGATCTTGATCATCTCCGCGCCGCTTTCGGCGTGCACCCAGTCGCGGAAGCCATATTCGTCGTAGTGGGCTTCGATGTTGTCAATCGAATAGCCCTGGCTCCAGGGGAAGGTCAGCACCTTGTTGTCGCCCAGGAAGTAGTACTCCACATGGCACTGGGCGCACACGTACGTCCGCATTTCCTGGCGCGTCGCTTCGGTCACATCAACGCCGCGCGCCGCCAACCCTTCCACCAGCGCCGGGCGCGTGATGCGCAGGGCCATCGTCTCCGGATCGTGGCAGTCAGCGCAGGTCGTGCCGAAGTGCACGTCGTCCACCAGGTCGTTGAAGGGCGTGTGGTTGAACTCTTCCCAGCCCATTTCCGCGATCATCTGAGGGGCCTCGGCCGCGTGACAGTTAAGGCAGGCAGCGGGCTGATTCACGATTTGCACGCGCTGCGTGTTGGCCTGGTCAATCGCGGCGTAGTAGTGGCCGCGTTCCTCGTTGTGGTCAACGGCGAACGAGTAGCCCGCCCACAGGCGCACCATGGCCGGATTTTCTTCCAGCTTGCTAAAGACTTCCGAACCGCCGAAAGGCGTCCGGTTGCCATCAATCTGCGTCATCATGAAGCGGTCGTACTGCCGGGGATAATTCTGCCCCCACACGGCGGGGTCAAGCTCATCTTCGGCGACTTCGACCACTCGCAGCGGGTACTCGGCAGCCTCATCCCGCCGCTGATCGATGTTGAGGAACAGCGAGGCCACGCCAATGGTGAGCGCAATTGCGCCAACCAACACCAGCGCGTAGATCACAGCGTTTCGTCTCTTCATTGGAAACCTTCCCCTTCAATAGGCTAGTTGCGCGTGTCGTGCCCCACATCGTTGTGGCAAGTCACACAGGCAAGTTCCTCATCGGTATGATTGGCGGCCATCATGGTGGTGACGCCCTCATGGCATTCGATGCAGTTCTGCTGCACGACGCTGGCGTTCATCGCATTGGCGCGAATCGGCTCGTGGAAGTCGCCGGTCGTGAAAGCGAGGCTGTGGTTGAAGCCATTGATGCCCTTGACCACCCACTTCTCGATGAACGTGTGCGGCGTGTGACAGGAGTTGCAGGTGGCGACACGCGAATGGCTCGAATGCTGCCACGCCTCAAACTGGTCGCGCATAACGTGGCAGTTCATGCAAGCTTGCGGGTCGTCCGAAAAATAGGCGGTGCCCTTGGCGTAACTGAAGGTAAATATGCCGAGGCCAATCGGGATCCCGATTGCAATGACCAGAATGACGAAGCGCCAGTTAACGGTTGCCCCCATGCGTTTGAAGAATTGGTTCATACATTCCCTCCTGGCTAAAAACAGTTTGCCCCCATCGTATGCTTGTCCGCGAAACCCGTTCTCCTTTCTATGGATTGTCGGGCGCGGTCTCGCGCTCCTGCGCTTCGGTCGGCACACTGGCCGCCGCTGCCCCGCCGCCCAGCGCCGCGACGAATTGCGCGACGGTCCGGCGTTCCGCTTCGCTGAGTGCACCATCCCACGGTGGCATCATCTTCTCTATGCGCCCCGCAGTAATGACCTCAAATAGAGCCTGTTCACCCTGGATACTCATGGTATCTGGCTGCGTGAAGTCAGGCGGGGCGGTGAGTTGACCGGCGCGCACAACCGGGCCGTCGCCCTGACCATTATCGCCATGACAGGGCGCACAGCGTTCGGCAAAGATTTGCGCGCCTTCAGCTGACGCGCCGGCCGCAAGCATCTGCGCGGGGGCCTGCACCACACGAGGCGGCATCGTGCTCACGATACGCGGTTCGCCCATGAGACCGCCACAGCCAGCCAGCAGCAGCGCCAGCAACCCGGGCAGGCCGAAACGACAACACGCCAAAGCGCGGCTGGATTGAGCCGGCGATTGGGCGAATAACTGCATGATTAGTCCTTGTAAGCCGAGGCGCACAGCGCCTGAATCCACTGCTATGCTCTCCATTCTAGCCGGTGGAATGGGCGATGTAATTCAGCCAGCTTAAGTTGCGTGCCTTGCCTACAACCCCAGCCCGCTGATCGCCTCGCGCAGAATCTCGGCGCTGCGGCGCAGTGCGTTGGCTTCTTCATCCAACAGCGGCGTATCCAGCGCCTCGATCACGCCCCAGCCGCCGACAATGTGCGGCAGTGCCAGCGTCACGTCGCGCACGCCCAGCACGTCGTCATGCGGCGCGCATACTGACAGAATCGCGCGCTGATCGTGCAGCACCACATCGACGATTTTGGCGATGGCGCTGCCCACGCCGTAATAAGTTGCGCCCTTGCCCTCGATGATGCGGTAGGCCGCGCGGCGCACGCCCTCGTCGATCTGGACGCGCTCATCATCTGAGAGGTCGAAGCCTGCGCGTTCGAGGAACACTGTCAGCGGCAGCCCGCCCACCGACGTCAGCGACCACGCTAGCACCTCCGAATCGCCATGTTCGCCCAAGACGTAAGCGTGCACATGCGCCGAATCGACGCCCAGTTCCTGCGACAGAAGCGCCCGGAAGCGGGCCGTATCCAGCATGGTGCCGGTGCCGAACACGCGCCCATCTGGTATCCCGCGCTCGCGGGCGATATGCGCCGCCAGATGCGTCATGATGTCGACCGGATTGGTGGCGACCACGAGCACGGCCTGTGGCGCGTGATCGAGAATAGCGGGAATGGCCTCGTTGAACACAGCCGCGTTGCGCTCCAGCAGTTGCAGCCGTGTTTCGCCCGGCTTTTGGCTGACGCCGGCCGACATTACCACTACACCCGCATCTTTGAGATCGGCGTAATCACCGGCGCGCACCACCATTGGCTCGGCAAAGGGCACGGCGTGAAAGATGTCTTCCGCCTCAGCGACTGCCCGCGCCCGATTCTTGTCCACCAGCACAACTTCCCGGCCCACGCCGCGCATGACCAGTGCATAGGCCGCCGTCGAACCCACCATGCCTGCACCTACCACACCGATTTTCATAAGAGATTTCTCCTGAAGTTGAGAGTTCGGAGTTGAAGGCAAGGAATGAACCGCCAACGCGTAGAGATCGCCAAGGAGACACACCAAGCGGATTGGGTCTAAATCCCTGGCGCACCTGGAGCCTTGGCGCTTCAAAAGTCCTTGCTACGGGTTCAACTGTACATGATTTTGAGATGAGCGCCGCGCCTGCCAGCGCCCGGCCAGCCACACCAGCGCCGCGCCCGAGAACAGGAACAGGGCCGGGTCGGTAGGGGCGCGGTAGCGCGTCGATGAATGAAACAGCACGTAGAGCGCGGTCATGGCGATCTGGAGAAACCACAGCAGCGCCACATCGCGCCACAGCCGCGCACTGACGGCTACGCCTAGCAGCGCCAGCGTCAGCAGCGCCCCGAAATAGACGATATGCACAGGCCGCCCAATCTGATCGAACAATGAGCCGGAGTAGGCCGCGACCGGATCGCCGGGCGGCAAACCGCCCAGTTCGAGCGCGCCATCTTCAGTTCGTCTGGCTGCACGTTGCCGTGATAGTCGAGGCGCGGAAGCTCGCCCTCGGCCGGATTGCGGTAGGGGAAGACATCGAGGCTCCAGTGCGCCGCAAGCTTGAGCCATAGCAGTTCTGGAAACTGTGCCGGATTTTCTCGCAGGTAGGCGAAGCTGCGCTGCATCAGCGCGCGATCGGCTTCTGGCGTGTTCGGTGTAACGCCCTCCACCTCGCCGCCAATCCACTGCACGTCATAGCCGGCGCGCAGGTATGGAAGTGTCTCTGGACTGTTGCCCTGGATAGAAGTTCGAGCCGCTGTTGACCGTCAGCAGCACTGGCTCGCCGTAAACCTGCGAACTGCGCGCTGCCCACACGCCTATGACCAGCAGTGAGGCGGCGGCTACCGGCAGCAGGCGTAGAATCGTTTGGCCCAGTGGCAGCCGGAACAGGAACCATACCGCCACGAGCACGGCCAGCGGCGGCAGCACCGGCCGCACCAGCGTGCCAATACCCAGCACCACGCCGCCCAGCAGGCCAAGCACCAGCGTGCGCGCACTCAGTCGCTTGCGGTCGCGCAGAGCCACCATCATCAGCAGCCACAGATACAGCAGCGCCATGAACAGCGGTGTGTCGATCAGCGTCAGATTCTGAAAGACGAGATAGGGGTAGAGGGCCGTGAAAAAGCCAGCCAGCCAGCCGATAGCTTCGGCGCGGTCTGCGCCCCAGCCGCGAAACAAGCGCCGCCCGAGCTCGAACACCGCGTAGACGGTTAGCACGTCGAGCGCGATGTGCCACAGCGCCACCGGCAGCGACGCCCGGCCGAATGCGCCGTAAATGCCGGCCAGTGCGATACTGTAGGCGGGTGGCAGCAGCGCATCGGGCACGCCCGGCGTCAGCCCATATTCGCCCGTCGCCAACAGGTTGCGCGCGTAGGTGTCGTAGGCGGCCGAGCCGTGAATCGCGCCAGTGTCGTCCCACGCGAACACGCCTGGAAAGGCGATCAGCGCCGCCAGCCGCACGATAATCACCAGCGCCAGCAACACCGCCAGCTTGTGGCGCACCAGTGTTTGCACCAGGCGTGAGGAAATGAAATTCGCTGTCATAGCCGGGCATTGTAGCGAACGGCGCAGGGCTAAGACAGATCGCGGCGAAAGACAGGCGAGGCTTATCTTCAGTACAGTCTCGTTCGACTTTGGGACTGATCAGTCTCTCGCCTCTCCTGCCGCGGCTGATTGCTTTCGCTTTCAGCTTACTTCAAGATACAAGGGACTTTTTTCGGCTTCAGGAATGGAATAGGTTTGCCTTTGCCGCGCCAGAGCGTGAACGCTCCGGCTGCTTCAGCGGCTGGCGGCGCGAGCCTGCCACCCGCGCCATTTTTCACAACGCACGTTTGATACTCAGCCCGGCGTGGATGCCAGCGCCTGCACGCCTTCAGCGGCGCTATCTTCGGTTTCGGCCAGATAAGCCTCAATCGCGGCTTCCAGTTCTTTCGGCCTCATCCCGAATGGGCCGATGGCGCCGGGATAGACCACGCGCCCATCCACACCGATGAGATACAGGCGTGTGGGCCAGGCCGCATATCCCAGGTTCACGGCATCATCCATCTCATCCACGTAGGTATGGATACCGTACTGCAGCGCGTCTTCGCATTCCACGGCCACCGCGCGGCGTTCCTCGATGGTTTTGGGGTCATAGACGTGGGTAGCTGCCCGCGGCTCGAAGTAGCGAAAGATCCACGAGAACGGCGGCTTGCCCAGCCACCAGCCATCGATCGGATGGGCTTCGCGGATATAGATGTTGATGAATTGCACCTGCTCGTGATATTTAGCGTACAGTTCGGAGAGACGCACGGTCCCTTTGACGTAAGGCGGTCAGGTATAACTCCCGAAGACGAGCGCCACCGGCTTCACGCCGATGAAGCCGGACAGCTGGAGCGGGTTTTCGCCCTGGTTGTCGCGCAGCTCAAAGTCGATGGCTATATCGCCGGCTTTGGGGGCTTTGGCATCCAGCGCGACCTGAACGCCGTGTTTACTCGTGCGGTATTTGAGTACTTCGATGAGTGACATCGGCATGGATTGTGCCTTCTGTTTCCGGCATTTGGCCCGATCTCGAGATTGAATGGGTCATGCTCCACTGAAGTATAGTCTCCCTTTTACGCGAATTGAAATAAAACCATTCAAGGCTGTCTTGAATGGCCCTCACGCAGATGCTGCGGCCCCACCCGCAGCCCCACGACCACCCCGCGTTCACTCGGCAGGCAAGGGCGCTGTGGTACAATCCCGCGCGTTATGAACCTCCGCCGCGTCCTCCTCCCTGGCTTCGCCGTCTCGATGCTTGCCCTGTCGGTGCTGGCCTGTAACCTCACCGGCGACGACCGCCCACCCACCATCATCCCGCGCGCCAGCCCCACACCGCAGCCCACCATCGGCTACGCGACGCCTGCACCGGAAGAACTGCCCGACGATGCCACGCTGGTCAGTCCGCAGCAGCGCACCGATGCGGCCCTCGCAGGGGTGCTGAGTCAGGTCGCGCCCGACAACCTGTTCGTTCACGTCAACGCCCTGCAGTCGATGTTCACGCGCCAGGTCAATTCACCGCAAACCGACCCCAATTATGGCATCGGTGCGGCGGCGGCCTACGTCACGCAGCAGTTCGCCATCATCCGCGACCAAAGCGCGGGCCGGTTCACGCTGCTCGAACCGCACCGCTTTGGCTTCGAGTGGGCCAACCAGTCGAATACCGGCAGCAATATCGTAGGCGTGCTGCAAGGGAGTGATCCGGGTGCAGGCATCATTCTGATCGGCGCGCACTACGACAGCATCTCTCGCCAGTACGAAGACGCCACCGCTCACGCGCCCGGCGCGAACGACAACGCCAGCGGGGTAGCGGCGCTGCTCGAAATCGCCCGCATCATGGCCCAGCGCCCGCACAAGGCCTCGGTGATGTTCGTGGCTTTCGGCGCTGAGGAAATCCAGCGCCGTGGCTCGACCGCGTTCGTGCAGGACTATCTAGTGCCGAACAACATCAAGATTGACGCCATGCTCAATATGGACATCATCGGCAGCAGCACCGGCCCAGACGGCCAGATCGTGGATGACCGGATGCGGCTGTATTCGGTCGCGCCCAACGACTCGCCTTCGCGCCAGCTCGCGCGCGAGATCAACCTGATCGGTTCGCGGCTGAACCCAACGATGGCGATTGAGCTGCAGGATTCGGGCGACCGCGAAGGCCGCTACAGCGATCATCTGTCGTTCAGCGATGCGGGCTATCCCGCCGTGCGCTTCATCGAATACATCGAAAACCCGGCGCGCAACCACAACGACGCCGATACGATTGACGCCATACGCTCGTCGTATCTGGTCAAGACGACGCAGTCGGTGCTGGCCGTGGCGACCGCGCTGGCAGATGGGCCGCGCGCGCCGCGCAGCATCAGCCTTCGCGACAATGGCGACGGCACGCGCACGCTGGTTTGGGAAACCACGCCCGACGCGGTGAGCTATGTTGTCGCGCTGCGCGCGCCCGGTTCGATAGCCTACAACTACTATTTTGATGTGCCCGGCAACAGCGTGACATGGGACGGTTTCGTAGCCAGCCGCTGGGAAAGCATCGCCATCGGCGCGCTCGATAGCAGCGGGCTGATGGGGCCACTGTCCAGCGAGTTCATTATTACAAGTTGAGGCCCCTGCGATGAGCGACACGCCACCGCCTGATGCGGCTCCCGAACCGATTGCGCCCGCCGAAGCCCGCGCCGCGCTCGACCGCGCCATGGCCGAGCGTCTCGGCCCGGACTGGCAGGACGAAGGTAGCGGCTGGCTGCTGGTGACCGGCAATGACTACATGGCCCGCGTCACGCGCGGCAGCCTCAACATTGATTTTCTGGTCGATTTGCTCGGTCACGTCAGCATCGAGGAGAAGCCGCTCAGCCCCGCCCAGAGCAGCGGCCGGCTGATAGCGTGGACCTTGCTACTGCTGGCGCTGGGCATCGTCTACCTGCTGGCGCGGGGGCTGGGGTGGGTGTGACAGCGATGGTCCTCACCCCTGCCCCTCTCCCTCAGGGTTGAGGACAGTACAGTGTTAATGTGGGAGGCTGTGAGGGTGCGTGCGATCCGCCTGCGAGCCTGAGGCTAAAGCCGTCAGGCTGGTGCTTCGCCCCGTGAACGGGTCTTTTGAAGCCGGCTTTAGCCGGCGCAGCTCTAGCCGCATGGCTTCAGCCTGCGGCGAAAAAGGCACAATAGCCAAATGACCGCCCGCCGCTGGCTGCGCGAGTACGGCCCACTGCTGCTAATCATGGCGCTGGTGCTGCTGCTAGCGCTGCCCACGCTCACCTACCCGCTGGGCCGCGATCAGGGCGAATTCGCCACTATCGGGCGTGGCCTGCTGCAAGGCAAAATCCCCTACGTCGATTTGTGGAATCCCAAGCCGCCAGCCGTGTTCTATGTCTACGCCAGCGCGATGGTGCTGTTCGGCCAAACCGTGCCAGCTCTGCGTCTGCTCGACCTGCTGGCCGCGCCGGTGCTGCTGTGGTCGGCTTGGTGGATCGGCGGGCGCGCAGGCGGCAAGCGGGCTGGTCTGTGGGCGGCACTGCTGCTGGGTGTGTTCTACTTCACTGAAACGTTCTGGACACTGACGCAAAACGACGGCCTCGTGCTCGTGCCAATGATGCTGGGCATAGTCGCGGCGCTCAAGGCATCCGACGGCGGCGCGCGCAGTTGGGCCTGGGCGATGGTCAGCGGCGTGCTGGCAGGCGTGGCCGTGTGGTTCAAGTACCCGTTCCTGCTGTTCGCGGGCGCAGCGGCGCTGGCGTATCTGCTCATGTGCCGATGGATTCGCCTGTGGGATGTGGCCAGTTTCGTCGTCGGTCTGCTGGCGGCGCTGGCGGCGGGCGCGGGGGTGATGCTGGCAATCGGCGCGTGGGATGCACTGCTGGAAAGCGCGCGCGTGACGTCAGCTTATACGGCGCTCGGCTTCAATCTCACCGATTTCATTGCTGCGATGGAAAGCTATCTCGGTTTCCGCTGGTCACAGTGGGGGCTGCTGTTCATCCTCGCGGTCGCTGGAATCGTCGCGGGCGTATGGCCGCGCATCACGCCCGAAGCACGCCAGCGGCGTATGGCGTGGGCGCTGATCGGCTGGCTGATAGTGGGCTTCGCCATCATGGCGGTGCAGGCCAAGGGCTATGACTACCACTGGCTGCCGATGCTGCCGCCGCTGGCGTTGCTGGGTGCCTTGGGTGCAGTGGCACTCACGCGGCGTTTACCGGATTGGGCGCAAGTGACGGCCGGGACGATTGTGCTGGCGCTGGCGTTTGCGGCCGTGTGGCGTCCGGCGCTGCCGTATCTCACCGGCCAGCAGGATCAACTCGCGTATTTCGACCAGTTTCAGGGCGGTGAGGTCAATGCGGGCGAAAGCCAGCGTGTCGTCGACTACCTGCGCGAACGCACCATGCCCGGCGATTCGCTCACCATCTGGGGCTTCCGGCCCGAGGTCTATTATCTGAGTGGCCTCAATCCGGCCACGCGCTTCATCTTTCAGTTTCCGCTGGTGGCGGGCTGGTATCCGCCCGAGTGGCGACAAGAGCACGTTGACACGCTGTGGGCAGCCATGCCGCCGTATGTGGCGGTGCTTCAGGCCGACTACATGCCGTGGGTGACGGGCAGTAATGATGATTCAAACACGCTATTGCAAGCGTATGAGGAACTCAACGACTGGCTGATCTATAATTACGAACTCGACACACAGATCGGCAATTTCTTCCTCTGGCGGCATAAATCTTGACGAAACCTACCACTTACACCCTGCGCATGGCGCGCGCGGAAGACGCGGACGGCATCACGCAGCTCATCCAGAGCTACGTCGACGAAGGCAAGCTGCTGGCGCGCACGCTTGGCGAAATCGACGAGCTGCTGCCCAGCCTGTTCGTGGCGGTCACGGATGACGGCGAAATCCTGGGCTGCGCGGCGCTGGAGATTTACTCGCCCAAGCTGGCGGAAATCCGCAGCCTGGCAGTGTCGTCGAACGCGCAGGGTCTAGGCATTGGCCGCCGGCTGGTCAACGCCTGCGTCGAGCGCGCCCGCTTGCGCAACGTGCTGGAAGTGATGGCCGTCACGTCATCCGACGGTTTCTTCCAGTCGTGCGGCTTCGACTATACACTGCCCGGCGAAAAACGCGCGCTGTTTCTGCAAACACGCGATCAAGCGTAAACTACAAAGATCCACCGCCTAATCGCACAGGACAAAGAGAGAACGCCAAGAGGAATATCCCCTTGGCGTTCTTGGCGTGTTGGCGATTCGAGAATCTTATGGGTTGGCGATCAGCAGGCGCTGGCCCACGAGAATGCGGCGCGTGTCGGCGGCGGTCAGATCATTCAGTTGCAGAATCATCGACACGGGAACGCCATACGCAATCGAAATGCCGCTGAGGGTGTCGCCCGCCCGCACGACATGGATGATCGAGCCATCGGGCTGAGGAGCCTGGCGCTCGGGCACGGAAGCGGTCGGGCGCGGCGCGGGCGGGGAACCCGTGCCGGTATTCGCGCTGCCGCTGCCTGCCGGTGAAGAGCCCCCCGGCCCGCCAATGGTCAGCGAGGCGTTATCAAACCAGCGATTGTTGAAATCCGCCGGCCAGCCCTGAATTGTGTGGATGAAGAAGGTGGCCAGTTCGCCGTTGCTGGTCGCGTTGACGTTCGCCTGTTCCCAGTGGTCGTGCGGCGCGATCCACGGGCCCCAGATGATGGCCGGCGCGTTGGGCTCGGTGCCGCCATTCGGGTCGATACCCACGCGCACGAACGTCTCCGAGGCAGGCGACGAGCCGCACGGGTAGCCAACGAAGTTGTTGTTGCCGTCACGCGAGTTGCAGGTTTGGATCCAGGCGTTGACGCTGCCCTGCAGGTTGGCGCGAGCGGGCACTGCCACCTGCTGAAAGACGGCCGCGTTGAACGTGACGAAGCCGCCGTTGATATTGAGGGAGGCTGGGAACGACAGCACCTGCGGCCCGGCGATGTGAGGGAAGGCGAAGATTTTGTCCGAGCGGTTCTGCCATTCCTGCCCGCCGGGCGCAGCGGCCCACAGCGGCCATGCGGCGGGTGTGTTCAAATCTGAGCGGCCGCGATTGACGTACGGCCCCTCAAAGCCTGGGTCTTGCAGCAGGTTGCCCTCTTGCGCGGCGACTGGCAGCAAGCCTATCAACAGGGCAATCGCCCCGACTATCAGTACACGTTTCATGGCAGCGGCTCTCCATACTTGCGGTCACAGGCGGATAGCCGCCTGAACTGCATGATAGCCCAAGCGTGGATTAGCTGCCTGACGGCTGGGCGGCGAAATCGGGGCGGGCCCTTACCCAGCTTCCTCTTCTTCCGCTTCCTGGTCATAACCGGGTGGCTCGGCGCGGTCGTCTGGACGCGACTTGAGTGCCTCGTCTAGCCCGCTGTAGAGCGCCGCGATCTCGTCCATTTCCGCCTGCGGAACGGGCGGCGCGGCAAATGCATCGGTCGAGAGCGCTGCGCTGTGGTTTGAATGGTCGAAATCGAATTCGGCCCCGGCGGGCGCTTGTGGGTTGTCGGTGGCCGTGTTGGGCGCTTCGGGCGTAGCAAACGAATCGAACGAGTAGGCATCACGCGCTTCAGGCGCGGGCGGAAGGCTGAAGTTGGTCACCGGCTTATGCTCGGCCGTGTCCGTCTTCGCGCGCGGTGCGCTCCGCCGCGCGCGCCACGGCAGTTCGTCGTCGGGATCGTAGTCGTAGTCGTTGGTGGGCCTCATCTCGGCGGCCGGCGCGTCACCCTCACCAATTTCAGCATCCGGTTCGCTTTCAGGCGCGGCATACTCATCGGCCACTGTCTGCGCGACCGGAAGCGCCGCGAATGCATCAAACTGGAAGGCGTGTTCTTCGACAGGCGACTCAAAGCTGAAGTCATGCGTTGAATCGGAAACTGCTCTGGTTTCATTTGCGTCGAGCGGCGCGCCTTCCGTCACGGCGGGCGGAGTGAAGTCGCTGTACGTGGGGGCTTCAGGCTCATCAAACGGCGCGAACGCGTATTCAGGCGTTCCAGTTTCGGCGGCTGCACCTGCCACATTGACCGGCGCTGCATATTCAGCCTCGTCCTGTTCGGCAGTAGGCTCTTGCTCAAACACCCAATCTCCCGGCTCGCCTGATTCGACTGCGTATCCGGGCTCGACTGGCGTTTCGGCTTCGGGGGCGGGCACATAGGAATCGTCCACTGTTACAGAAACCGCCTCGGCTTCAAACGACCATGCTTCGGCCTCAGTGGGCGCTGCGTATCCGGCCTCGTCGAGTTCAGCAGCAGTCGCTTCGGTTTCAAACGTCCAGCCTTCTGCATCGTTGCTGGGCGCTATGTATCCTGCCTCATCGGGTTCAGCAGTCGGTTCTTGCTCAAACACCCAATCGCCCGCCTCGCCTGATTCGGTCCGTGTACTCGGCCTCGACCGCTGTTTCAGCTTCCGGCCCGGGCGCGTAGGAAGCATCTACGGGTGCAGCAACCGCTTCGGCTTCGAACGTCCAGCCTTCTGCATCGTTGATGGGTGCTGCGTATTCAGCCTCCTCAGGTTGGGCAGTCGGCTCGTCCTCAAACACCCAATCTCCCGGCTCGCCTGATTCGTCCGCGTACTCGACCTCGACTGCCGTTTCGGCTTCAGGTTGCGGCGCGTAAAACTCATCACCTGCCAGCGCGGTCTGCTCGGCTGCGCCAGCGGACTCTTCCTCCCAGCGCGACACGAGCAAGTCTTCCTGATCCACGTTCAGGTCTAAATCCAGCGCCTCCACCGGCGCAGCCGTATCGGACTCGAAGCGCAGCCCAGGCTCATCTTCGGCCTGCCTGTTTGCCGCTTCGTCGTAGGGCGGCTCCTCGGGCGCGGCGAACGGCTCGGCTTCGGCCTGCCACAGTTCTCCCGGTTCGTCAGCCTCCGCCAAGATATTCCGTCTCGCTGGATTTCGGCAGTGGGCGCGGCCAGCGCTGCCGCCAGTGACCAATCCTCAGCCAGCGCCTCGTCAGGCAGTTCCATGCTCAACTGCGGCTCGGGGTTGGCCGGCGAGGTTTGCTCGGCCAGCACGCGGCGGGTGATGTGGCGCGTGAAATACTGAATCAGCGTGCCGCGCCCGTACACTTCCACCGGCACGCTGCCCGTATCAGGCACGAACTGGGCCACTTCTTCGCCAGCGTGCGACGGGTCGAGCGCGATCACGAACTGGATGCTGTCGCGGCGGATGCTGTAGTGCGGGGCGATGAAATCGCTCTCCAGCGCGCGCACCACGCCTTCCCAGCGCCGTTCGTCCTGCAGAATCACCAGCCCGCCGCTTTCGCCGCTGGGGCGAATGGCGGTGTAATCAATCGGCTGGCCGGGCCACGCACTTTCAAAACGGTAGCGCCGGTCAGTTTGCAGGAAGTTCATCATCAGCGCGGTCAGCTCGTCCAGCGGCAGGCGATTGACCTCGGCGGCCACCAGACGGCGAATGCCATCATCACTCGCGGCTTCCGCCAACGCATCCGCCGGATAACGTTCGATGAAATCGCGCATCCAGCGATCCAACTCCAGCGGCGGCGGGGTGAGAATGGCCGGCGCGGTCGCTTCGAGGAACATCAGCTTTTGCAGCGTCATCCAGCGCGGGCCATTGGCCTTGATCGCGTCGATGATGCTGTTGATGACCAACAGCAGATCGGGGTTAGCGTCGATGACCAGCACCTGTTCGCCATGCTGGCGCAGGAAATCAATCGCCTCGAAATAGCGCGTGCGCGACTCGGCGAGATTCGTCTCGAACAAGTCGCGGTTGCCGCCGCGCGAACCCATGCGCGCGTAGCAAATCTCGGCGGTGGCATCGAGGAACAGCGTCAGATCGGGCCTGCGCGCCTGAGCGTTCAGCTCCCATACGTCGTGCATGTGCAGATCGTGCGAGGTGTTGTAAACCAGCGACGACAGCACGTAGCGGTCGCACAGCACCACGCGGCGGCCATCCTGTTCGAGGAACGGGCTGATGATGCGTTCGTTGTGGTCGGCGCGGTTGAGCGCAAACGCCAGCGCCAGCGTGTGCGGCGAAACGACGATCTTCTTGCGCAGCACGCGGCGGATATACAGCCCGGCGGCCGAGGGGTCGTGCGGCTCGTAGGTGAGCATCACATGTTCGTCGAGGGTGGCGCGCATCAACTCGGCCAGACGGCGCGAAATTTCGGTTTTGCCGCTGCCATCCAGCCCTTCGATGACCAGAAAGAAGGAGTCCCGGTCGCTCATCGCGTCATCTCTTTCACTCGCTCTCCGCCAGCGGATGAGCCTGATAGAATTCCCACAGGATCGCGCTCGCGCTGATATCCTGCGTCGTTTCGCCGAGCAGGAATTCCAGCCCGCCCATGCCACCCGGCCACGTATGCCCGCCGCCGTCGATAATGTACAGCGCCACTTCGGCATTCTCTGCGCAGTCGCCGTACTGGACGCCGCTCACATCTCCCACCTGAGCGATGGGGATCGGTTGGGGTTCGCAGCCGTTACGCTGGGCGAAATCAGCCACGAAAGCCGGAATGTCCGGCGTGTCGTCACCACCGCCGTAGGGCACAATTGGGTCGGCCGTGCCGTGAAAGAACAGCATCGGCACGGGGCGCGACGGCGCGCAGTCGATGCGCTCAGAATACGCGCCAGCCACGCCGCCAAAGGCCGCGAAGACTTCGCTGGCCTCACAGGCGAGGCGATAGGTCATGCCGCCGCCATTGGACATGCCGTTGGCGAAAATCTGCGCTGGATCAACACACAGCGTTTCGGTGAGATGGGCGGCCAGCGCCTTCAGAAAGCCTACATCATCGGTGGTATTGCGGGTGTTGCGCAGGCCCAGCGGACCGGAGTTCCAACGCGACGGCCTGCTTAACCCCTGCGGGTACACGACCAGAAAGCCGCCTTCATCCGCCACGTCGTTCCAGCCGGTCAGGACGCACCTGCTGGCGCGCGTTCGAGGTGAAGCCGTGCATGCTGAACACGACCGGTGCAGGCTGTGCAGAGTCGAGCGGCGCGGGCGCATACAGCAGATAGCTGCGCTCCGTGCCGTCATGGTCGAACGTATGGGCCGTTAGGCCGGGCGCAGGCTGGGCACGCCCCGCGCACAGATCGCCATCCTTCTGCGCCTGCGTTGGCACAGCCGCAAACACAGCGGCCAGCCCTATCCACAGCATCAGCACGAGACTCAGCACGCGGCGCATCAGGTGTATGCCTGCATTAACGTCATCATAACCTTCAGTATACGGCAGAACCCGACGTTCCGCCGTGCTAAAGGATTAGAACCCGCCGCCAGGAGTGGGGATACGACCCTCAGTGGCCCGATTGCGCTCACACGCCGAGCCGGGGTAGGCTACAAACAGGATCGTATTCGAAACAGGAGCATCTCCTCATGAACCAACGTGTGATTGGACGGTTGCTGGCCCTGCTCGCAGCGGCGTTTATGCTTACGCAAATTTCACCGGCGCTGGCACAGGAAGCCGCCAGCCTGCTGGGTTGTTCCGACAACGCGGTCGGCATCGAACTGGAAGCGGGCGAAAGTATGCTCATGTCGTGCCCGGCCGACTGCGGCAGTCGCGGCGTGTGGGGCACCGATGTCTACACCGACGACTCCACCATTTGCACAGCCGCGCGCCACGCAGGCGTCATCGACAGCAGCGGCGGCGAGTTCCGGCTGCTGATGCTGGAAGGACAGGACAGCTACGACGGCAGCGACCGCAATGGCGTCGTGACCGCCAACTGGACTTCACCGTGGCCGCGCAGCATCGCCTTTGAAAGCGCCGTACAAACCGACGCGATGGCGCTCGACTGCGGCGCCGCTGCCGTGCTGCTGGATCTGACCGTGGGCGAATCGGCCGTGGTCACATGCCCCGCAGACTGCACATCCGGCGTTTCGTGGGGCACGCTGGTCTACACCGACGATTCATCCGTGTGCTGGGCAGCGCAGCATGCCGGTGTCATCGGCGCTGAGGGCGGCTCGTTCCGGCTGACCGCGCTTGGCCCGCAAGATGCGTTCCCCGGAAGCACCCGCAATGGCATCACCTCGGAAAGCTGGAATTCAACCTACGACGGCAGTTTCGAGGTGCGCGCGCTCGATCCTGCGGAAGCGGCCACGGCCGAGGCGGTGGCCAGCTTTGACATTCCGCCGCTGAACCAGTCGATCAGCAAAAGCAGCGAAGACGGCACCTTCAGCGGGCTTGCGCCCGAGGGCTGGTATGTGGATACACGCGATCTGCCGCTGATCGCCACCACCGAAGCGGCCGCCGATGCGTCGCAGCAAGGCCCCGACGGAGAGTATCCGCCGGATAGCCTCGTCATCCAGGTAGTGCTGCCCGCATCCCTGCGCGAAGGACTTGGGGAGGATGTGAGCGCCGATGTCCAGACTGCGGCGGAGCAGGTAGCCACGATGATGCAACCGGAAATGAGCGCGGAAACGCTCACGCTTGACGGCCTCGATCTTCCCCACGCCTATCTGCCAGTCGAGCCGGGCATCTTCACCCCGCCCGATGTCGAAGCCGCGATCGTGGCCGTGGATTACGACGGCACCGTACTCGTCTATCTCGTCGGCTACAACGTGGACGCCGAAGCGGCTGAAACGGTGCTGGCACGCGTTGCCGGGGCGGCCGAATTTGTAACGCCCACCACGACCGGCCCGGTGGACAGCAGTCTGCTTCAGGACGGGCGTTTCGTGTTTGAGAACCCGGCCGACTCGTTCGAGTTCTCGGTCGATGTGCCGGAGGGCTGGACGGCCGTCGTCAGCGAAACCGGCGCGCCCGGGCTGGCGAACAACCCCGAGGCGGTGGTGGCGGTGGCAACCAACCCCGACGACTCGCTGCCGCCTGACAGCATCGGCATTCAAGTACAGCTTCCCGATGTGATTCAGGACACGTTCGGAATCGACCCGGCACTGGGTGGCCAAGCCGTCATCGAGGCATTCGCCGACGCGCTGCAGCCGGTGTTTGGGCCGCCGCAGAAGCTACCCGCGCTGGCAACGCCGCATGTGTTCATGCTGCTCAACAACACTGGCGAACTGCCAGCGGGCGTGAACGGGGCAGCCCTGATCGCCATCACGGACGATGAAGCGATCGCCTATTTCATCATCTTCAATGGCGAACAGTCAGAGATGGAAGCGGCGCTGGTGGCCCTCATCGAAAGCGCCAGCTACCTGCCACAGTGAGGCGCAGCTAATTCAGGCGCAACTGCCTGAAACAACACAAGGGAGCGGCCGCTGGCCACTCCCTTGTGTTGTTTATACGGATTGCGTTTTCTGTCTATGAATCCTGCGCGGAGGCAACGACCTCAGACAACACTTCGAGCGGCACGCCGCCCTGATCAAAGGTCTGGCCGTTCCACACCAGCACCGTGGCGTCACCGCCATTCATACGTACCAGCGCCGCTGGTGTGCCGTTGATGCCAGCCGAAGTCGCGAAATCATAGTCGGTGAAGATCTGCATCGGCGCGCCGTTGTTGGCTTCCCAGTCCACCACGCACGAGATCAACTCATCTTGGGTCACGTCCAGCCGGTTCGACAACGTCGTGAGCATGGCGTTCACACTGTAAGCGCCCGCGTCCGCCATCTGGAAGAACGTGGCGTAGCTGTCCCAGAACGCGCCGGGCTGGAAGCTCTCTGCGCACTGAGCCAACTGCGCCGCGGCCACGGTCGTATCGCCACCTGCCGTCGGGAAGGGCCGGAACTCGAACGCCGCCTGCCCGGTCGCCACGTAATCGCGGACGAACTGCTCGACGGTCTGATGCTCGTAAGTGATGCAGTGCGGGCAGGCCCAGTCGGCAAACACGACCAGCGTAAATGGCGCGTCCAGCTCGCCCACCACGAACGCGCCGTCCTCAGTGCGGTTCTGCGGCAGCGACGCCAACACAGCCTGCAAGCTGTCGCCGCTACCGGCTTCCCCCGCATTTTGCAGCATGTCGGCATTGATGCCGAAGAAATTCCACAGGTTGCCAAGCGGGTTGGCCGCAGGCGCAGCATCCTGAGCGAGCGCCGGCAGCGCCACCAGCAGCAGCAACAGCGTACCCATCATCAGCAGCAGTCGAAGGGTCTTCATCAACGTCTCCTCACACTTCCATCACAGACGCGCCAAGCATACCACGCGCATGGCGGGACTGATCAACACAAACAACATCCGAACATTCTGACAAATCAACGGAACGCCTTAAGTCTTCAGCACTTGCATATGCTAAATTATGTTTCTCTTAACCAGAAACCACTTATAATGCGTTTAAGAAGCGTTAGAAAGGAGGCGCGCACCATGTTTGCTCAGGCAACGGCTATTCGCGTTCCTGTGGGCGGGATGGCGCAGATGCGACGCCTGATTGAGCAGGATTACCTGCCGCAATTACGCCAGCGTGAAGGGTTTGTATCGGCCCAGCTTCTGGAACAGGTTGATGATCCCGAAGCGGCGCTGCTGGTCGTGATGTGGGACAGCCAGCACGCGGTCGAGGCCTTCCACCGAACCGGCGCATTGCAAGCGTCCGTCAGTGCATTGTCATCGCGTTTGCCGGGTGTGCGGGTGCATCGAGACAGCTACACCGTGACTGCAATGGCTGAAGGGGCGCTCACGAAGATCTAGAGCGCACAATTTACGGAAACGAAAGCGAGGCGACCAATACCGGGTCGCCTCGCTTTGTATTTGCACCGCTAATCTGCGGGCTGAGGTTGGTTGAACCGCCAATCAGAAGGACTGATGGACCCTTACCTCGTGGCGGCCTCGTAGGCGCGGATGATCGCGTCCATCTGCTCATGGGCAGCCGGATCGACGGCTTTGCGCCGCTCATCTTCCTCAAACCACGCCAAAACCTTCTGGACTCCCATGTGAAACGGGATTGTCGCCTGATATTCGGGAACCAGCCGCTTGATTTTGGAATTGTCGAAAATCACGCTCCAGCTTTTGTCGCCCAGCAGGCCCGGGCCAACCTCCGGGTCGACACGCGCAATGAAGTCCGACGGAATGTGGACGATGTTCGGTTCCACGCCCAGCGCCTGGGCCACAATTTCGTGAATCTGGTTCCAGGTGAGCAGTTCGTCGGACGTGATATGGACGGCATGGCCGATGGCGTGCGGATTGGCCAGCAGGCCGACAAAACCTTTGGCGAAGTCCTCGGAATGCGTCAGCGTCCACAGCGACGTGCCATCGCCATGCACCAGCACCGGCCAACCGTTCAACAGGCGCTCGACCATCGCGTACGGCCCGCCCATGATCGCGGGAATGCGCTGCGCGTAGGTGTGGGACGGGCGCACAATCGTCACGGGGAACTCCTCAGCATCGAACGCCACCATCAGCCGCGCCTCGCACGCCGCCTTGTTTCGTGAGTAGCGCCAGAACGGATTGTGCAGCGGCGTGGACTCGGTGATGATCGGTGTGACCGCCGGCTTCTGGTAAGCCGAGGCTGAACTGATGAACACGTATTGATTGGTAACGCCACGGAATAGCTCAATATCGCGCTCGATGTCTTCCGGCACATAGGCCACCCAGTTGACGACCGAGTTGAAGCGCATGCCGTTGATGGCCTGGCGCACCTGCTCGGGCTGATGAATATCGGCCTGAATGTGTGCTACGCCGGGAATGTCCGTTTTCGTCTGGCCGCGATTGAGCAGCACCAGTTCGATGCCGCGCTCGACCGCAAGCTTGCTGACCGAGGTGCTGATGTCGCCCGTTCCGCCGATGAATAATACGCGCATGGTTGTTCCTCCTGACAAACATAGTTGAAAATTGAAAGTTAAAAGTTGAAAGACAGGGATTGAACCACTGAGACACTGAGGACACAGAGGGGTCAGATCAACCCTCTCGGCGGTCTTCCTTGGCGGTTCAATCCATCTTTTCCGCGATTACCCCATCGCTTCGCCGCCATCGACGCGCAGCGACTGGCCGGTAATGAAGCGTGCCGCATCCGAGCACAGGAACAGCACCACATCAGCGATCTCATCGGGCGCGGCAAGCCGGCCAAGCGCGTTGGCGGGAATTTGTACGCTGCTGAATTCTTCGTCCACATTGCCCGGGCAAACGGCGTTCACGCGGATACCGTGCGCCGCCAGTTCGCGCGCGCTCTGGCGCGTCAGCCCGATCACGCCGGCCTTGCTGGCGGTGTAGCTGATGCCCTCAGCAGGAGTCAGGCCGTCGCCGGCCGTCGACGCGATATTGACGATGATGCCGCCGCCCTCCTCGGCCATGACGCGACCTAATAGCTGCGTGCAGAAGAACGCGCCGGTGAGATTGACATCAATGGCGCGCCGCCAGTCCCACTCATCGACCTTGTCCATCGGGCCTACGCGCTGCACACCGGCGGCGTTGATCAGAATATCGACACGCCCAAAGGCGTCGCGCCCGGCTTCGATCATCGACGCGCACTGAAAGCGGTTGGCCACATCTGCCTGCCACGCCAGCGCGCGGCCGCCGTGTTCGGCGATCAAGGCTGCCACCTCATCCGGCCGATCCGGATTGATGTCATTGACGACTACGGCTGCGCCCGATCGCGCCAGTGCCAGCGCCGCTGCACGGCCCACATCTGCGCCAGCGCCGGTCACCAGCGCGGCGTGCCCACGCAAATCGACGGTGAATGGGGCGGACCAAAGCTGCGGCATGGCGATTCTCCACGACGTACAAACAGAACTCGATCATCCCCTGCTGCGCCATGCAGCGCAAGGGCAAACAGCGTTGTAGCGTGGTAATCACAATGGATTGAATAGATTTTATCGCCGAGGCGCTGAGGGCACAGCGAGAGTACGC
Organism: uncultured Chloroflexia bacterium; assembly: GCA_963841085.1. Lineage (GTDB taxonomy): Bacteria > Chloroflexota > Anaerolineae > Aggregatilineales > Phototrophicaceae > Flexifilum. The sequence continues at coordinate 579,558 of CAWJBF010000001.1, forward strand.
TGAGATGGCTCGGCAGATGTCTCCCTGTGCCTCGTGTCCTTCTTAGCGCCTCGGCGATGAATCTTTTACCCCGCAGGCGTTATACTCTGCAGCAAGTCAGGTCCGCCGTGTCGAAAGTGCGCGCATGATGATGGCCGCAACCGCGCGTGTGCAATGGATAGTCTGGAGTCTGCTCGCGGGGCTGCTGCTGGCGCTGGGCGTTTCGGCGCAGGCGGTTGGGCTGCCGAGCGAGCTGTTCGTGCTCACCAACGCCGGCGTCGTGCAGCGCTATGGCGTCAATCTGGCTGGCGGCTCGGCCGTTACGCCCGAATCGATGTATGTGCTCGATTTTGGCGTCGATCAGCCAGGCGAGCGGCTGGCGTTTCGCACTGAGGACGGCCTGCGCGTGACCGGTCTGAACGGCGGCGAAGGCGTGCTGATCGACGCTGAAGCCAGCGCGCCGCCTTATCGCGGCGCGGGGCGCACGGTCGCATGGTCACCAAGCGGCGACGGGCTGGCCTACACCACGCTCGACGGCCTGCGCGTCTACCTCGAAACAGCCGGCATATCGACTTTCGCCGACCTCAACGAAGGCTTGTTCCAAAACCTGAGCTGGTCGCCTGATGGCGGTTATCTGGCCGCCGAAACGCCCGAGCATATCTGGTGGATCTACAAGCGCGACGGCGGCCAGATGGCGCTTGTCAGCGTGATTCCATCGTCCGTTGGTACGGCTTGGGTAAGCGGCAGCGAGATTGTGTTCGCGCCGGCCGAGGGCGGGCTACGGCTGATGAATCTCGGGGCGGGCAACGCGCAAACGGCGCTGCTGGCCGACAGCATCGAGTACCGCCTGCCATTCCTCACCAGTGATGACCGGATGGTGTTCTTCGCCCGCGCCAAAGGCGACCCAAATGTTCCCGAAGGCTACGGTGTGCTGCATCGGTTGGCGCGTGGCGCATCGCAGGTGGAGCGCATCGGTCAGGCCGCGGCGCCGTTGGCCGGTTTACAGTGGTCGCCCGGCGGTGAACAGATGACACTGCTGCAAGGCGGCGCGCTGGCGCTTTTCGACCCCGTCACCGGCGCGGGTACGCCGCTGCCCGTGAACAGCGTGGTAGCCTTCGACTGGCTGCCGCTGAGCGCCGCGCGGCCCGCACCCACAGCCGCGCCGCAGGCCGTGCCCACAGGCGCGCCGGAGATCGCTCCGACTGATGAAATTGCTGTGCCAGAGGTCACGCCCGCGCTTCAGGAGGTTGACCGGCTGGCCCTGAGCGCCGACGCCTATTTCCTCGCGCCCGGCAGCGACGGCACGACGCAAGTGTGGAGGCTGCCCGGCACGGGCGCGCCCGCCTTCCGCTTCACTGCCGCCCCCACCGCTGTATCTGAGTTTGCGATCTCGCCTGACGGCCGGAATATCGCCTATGTGGCCGGTAATCAGTTGTGGGTGCAGCGTTACGAACGGCCGCAGCCGGTTGTCATCGCCGAATTGACCGGATTCACGCCGGCGACGCCCGCCTTCAGCCCCGATGGGCTGCGCGTGGTCTATGCCGACGAAGGCGCAGCAACCGGCGGCATCTGGGCGGCCGCGCTCGATGGCAGCAACCCCGTGCGCCTGCTCGCCAACGACGATGGCGAAGACAGTGGTCGCGCCGTCATTTACCGGCGGCCGCAGTATGCGCCAGACGGCCAACGGCTGCTGCTCGACGCCTACACCGACGATGGCATCGAGACGGCCGTATTGACTCTAAGCAGCAGCGCGCTGGCAGCGCAGGCGGCTGATTCGGCGCAGGATTTGCGCGCGCTCACGGCCCGTTGGCTGCGCGACGGCCGCATCCTCACCTACGTCGACGCGGCTTCGCCTGATACGGAGACAGACGCCGGTTTCTATCTGCTGGACGCGATTACCCTGGGCGCATCGCCCGCGCGCTGGATTCCGCTGACAGCAGGCGCGACCGTGCGCGACGTGCTGCAAATCAGCGGTGATCAGTTCCGCGCGGCGCTCACGGGCGGCAGCAGCACACCCGTGCGTGTGGTCGATCTGAACGGTCTCGATCAGCGCGAGGTGGCGGTGCTGCCGCCGCTGCTCGCGCCGAATCTGGGGCCGGACGGCCGTTTCGTAGCCGCCTATGAAAGCCTCACGGAAACCGATGGCGTGCGCCAGGGGCCGCTGATCATCGCCGATCTCGAACGCGGTGGCCTGTTCCGCTGGACGCTGCCGCCTGCGGTGAGCAGCTTCCGCTGGGTGGAATAGGGGAACGAACCTCACCATACACATCGACATAAGCAGTGTCCTCTCAATATGAGGCTCAGTTGCTGCGCCACCAGAGCGTGAACGCTCCGGTTGCCAAACCGACAAGCCTCTTGCGGAGGCTGCAACGCGGATTGTGCAGGCACAACAAGCCTCGGAGAGGCTTATATCCTTTCGGAAGCCAGCCGCTTCAGCGGCGGGCGAATAGGCGCTGATTCCCCCTCAAGTGTTTTGACTTGGTGCGCATGGGGCCACGTTGGCTCACATCCTCGTAGCCACCTTTTCACTCTGTTCTCATAAACCACCGTTAAACTGTTAGCGTGCGTCTGGTTCTAACTTCCTCCCGCAGGACGGCTCTATATGTCAAGTGAACGGCTGCTGATTATCGAAGACGAAGCGCGCATTGCTCAGTTCGTCGAGCGTGCGCTCATTTATGAAGGCTACCGCGTCAGCGTGGCGCGCGATGGGCTAACTGGCCTGCAGATCGCCCGCGACAACCCGCCCGATCTGGTGATTCTGGACTGGATGCTTCCCGGCCTCGACGGGCTGGAAGTGTGCAAGCGCCTGCGCGCCGCCAGTCCGGTGCCGATCCTGATGCTGACCGCCAAGGACGATGTCAAGGATCGCGTGGTTGGCCTCGATGCCGGCGCGGATGACTATCTGGTCAAGCCCTTCTCGGTGGACGAGCTGCTCGCCCGTGTGCGCGCGCTGTTCCGCCGCTCCACGCCCACCTCGAAGCCGGAAATCCTGCGCTTCGCCGATCTCACGCTCGATACGGGCACGCACCGCGCCTATCGCGGCGACCGCGCCATTGACCTCACCGCGAAAGAGTACGAGCTGCTCGAACTGTTCTTGCGCAACCCGCGCCAGGTGCTCACGCGCGATGTCATCTTCGACCGCGTGTGGGGCTATGACTTTGGCGGCGAAAGCAACATCATCGAGGTCTATGTGCGCTACCTGCGCCAGAAGACCGAGCAAGGCGACGAAGCCCGCCTCGTGCATACCGTGCGCGGCGTCGGCTATGTGCTGCGCGAAGAAGAATAGACCGAGGCGCACCCGGCGATGACGCTCCGGCTCAAGCTCATTCTGTGGTATTCGGGCCTGCTCGCCGTGGTGCTGCTTGTATTCGGCATTGCGCTGGTATCGGTCACGCGCTGGGTGCTGATTTACAGCCTCGATCAGTCGCTGACCGACACGAGCGAACAAATCCTCGCAACGACCCAACTACTCGCCAGCGGATCGGCCGCTACCGAAGAACTGATCCTGCGCCTGCCCGAGTCTGAACTGCTGTTCGACCCCAGCGTGTCCATGCAGGTGTGGGACGTGAATGACCTGAGCAGCCCCCGCCTTATCAGCCAGTCATCCAATCTGAGCAGTTTTACCGATCCGCTGGATCCGGTGGCGTTAACGCAGGAAGCCCACATGATGCGGGGCGGCGAAGATACCGTTGACCCGATTCTCAGTGAAACGCGCGTTGGTGACGAGTTCTGGCGCGCTCAAACCACGCTGCTGCCGCTATTCGGCCGCAACTATGTGCTGCAAACCGGCACGTCGCTGCAGATGGTCAACAATGCCAGCGAGGGCCTGCTCGTGATCATCGGCCTTGAACTGGTGATGGCGCTCATCGGCTCACTGATGCTGGGCTGGGCGCTCACCAACCGCACGCTGCACCGCATCGATGTGATTGCTACGGCCGCCAACCGCGTGTCTGCCAGCGAGGACCTGAAAAAGCGCCTGCCCTATGATGGGCCGATGGACGAAATCGGCCGCCTCACAGCGGTCTATAATCAGATGATGTGCCGGCTGGAGCATTTGTTCAGCGTGCAGCAGCGCTTCGTGGGCGATGTCAGCCACGAGCTTCGCACGCCGCTGACGGCCATTCGCGGCCATGTCGATCTGATCAAGCGCTATGGCATGGACGCCGACTCGCTCGACGCTATCGAGAGCGAAGTCAATCGCATGAACCGCATGGTGAGCGACCTGCTACTGCTGGCCAAGGCGGACTATGGCGGCCTCACCCTGACGATGCGCCTGGTCGAACTCGATGAGCTGGTGAGCGAGGTCTATCGCAGCGCGCGCGGCCTGACCAAAGAGCGCAACCTCAAGCTGACCATCCGCGATTATGAGCCGATCCAGATTGAAGGCGACCCCGACCGGCTGACCCAGCTTCTGCTCAATCTGGTCAGCAACGCCATCAAATTCACGCCCGATGGCGGCGAAATCTGTATCAATCTGCGCCACACCCTCACCGACGCCGTGCTGGAAGTCAAAGACACAGGCATCGGCATTTGCGACGATGATATGCAGCGTGTGTTTGACCGCTTTTTCCAGGCCGATACATCGCGCGTGCGCGGCGACGGGTTGGGGCGCGGCGAGGGTGTGGGGCTGGGCCTGTCGATAGCCAAGTGGATCGTGGAAGCGCACCACGGCCGCATTACGGTCGACAGCGTGGTGGGCGAAGGCACGACCTTCACGGTCTATCTTCCGCTACTGGAGCCAGCGCCGGAATTCCAGCACAATGCCGTCACACGGCCGCGCCTGGGCCTGATCCGCCGCGAGCGCAGCACCGACGCCACGAGCACGCACGTCTCGGCCACGCAAAAGGCGCAGGAACCCAGCTAGGCACGCTGCCGGAACCGCAGACATAAGGACAACACAAAGGCCGCAAAGAACCGCGAATGGCGCACAGGGTGCGGACTAACTCCTTCGCTCCCTTTGCGGTTCTTTGTATTTGATTTCACTCTAAGAGAGTTCAGCGCGCGGCGCGGGCTGCCCCGCTGTCCTGCGAACCGAGCAAATCGTCGATGGACATGCCCGGCCCGCCGATTTCGTCTTCGAGGATAGTGCGCGCTTCCTGCGTCAGTTCGCCGTCCTCATGCAAATGCCGCCGCAGGCGCGCACGCGAGTCTTCCAACCAGCCAAACGCGTGATCGAGCAGCGTCACGCCGTCGGCGCTGACCACCAGCCGCCAGTCGCCATAGCGGGCCATGCCGCTGTGCGCGCGCAGGCGGGCAGCGGGCGTGAGCAGATTGACGCCGCGCTCCAGCGCCTGATTATCCTCATGGATGAACAGGGCTTGCCCGTCGCTGTCAATGATTTCGTAGCGAATACGGCCAACGGCGCGCGTGGGCATATTGAGCTGAATGAACGGCTGCACGTAGGCCGCGTCGCTTTCGACCGGTGTAGTGCGGTGAATGCTGCGCTCGCCTTCGGCGCTGTAGACGATCAGCCCCACATCGACAGGAATGACGGCCGTGCGCGAAAGTTCGAGGCCCGCCGCGCGCGCCGCATTGACAGCATGAGCGTAGGCCTCATCGCTGCCCAGTTCCGCCACCTGTGCGCGGCGCATGCGCTGTTTCTTCGGCGCCGGCTGTGGTTTGTGGGCGATGGGTGACGCGTCTTGCTGCTGCTTTTTCGCGGGGCTGGTAGCGCGCTCGATCTGGCGGCCCAGTTCCTCAAAACCGGCCTCAATGCCGTGCTTCGAAGCTGTTTCGATGCTGGCCTTGATGACTTCACCGATCTGATCGCCGACTTTCTTTTCCCACGCACGCCGCTGGTCACCGGCTACCCAGCGCGAATCGTCGCGGCGCGGGCGCGGCTCTGTGCGCGCGGGGCGAATGTGGCGCGTTTGCTTGCCCAACTGGTGCTGATGCCAGAGCAGTATCAGCCCGACCACGCCAATGATCACCGACAGGCCAGCATCCTGAAACACGCTCATAAGCGCGATCAGAATGAGGACAAGGCCCAAACTGGCTTCAACGATACGGCGCTGCATCAGCAGTCGCTTCCGGCGCCCGCGTTAACTGCGGCGGCCTGCACTGCGCGAGGAACGGGCTTCCGCTTCCTGGCTGCGCAGCAATTCTTCGAGGCTCACTGGCCCTTCGCTGGCGTCCGGCGTGGCGATTCGGCGCGCGGCGCGTTCCTGTGAGGCGTCCGCGTCAGTGCGGCGGCGGCCAAGTCGTTCATCGACCGATGGCGCGATCGAGAAGCTGTGCGCCGCGATCAGCCCGCCATCAATATACACGCGCAAATCCCACTCGCCCGCCGCAATCGCGTCCTCGTTTCCATACAGCGGCAGTTGGTGATCGGCCAGAATATTCATCTCGCCGTCGCGAAGAAACGTCTTCATCTCGTGGACGTAGGTCGTGTCGCCGTTCTGGTCGATCATCTCGTAACGAATGACGGTCTTGCGGTCGGCCTGATGCGGATCAACGCGCAGGGTGATGAACGGGCGCACGCCGTCGTCGTCTTTCGATGCCGAGCGCGTGCGGCGCATGTCGATGCCCCGGTCGCCGGTGGCCGTGGCGATCAGGCCGATATCGAGCAGGCTGAAGCCAACGGCTACAAAACTACCGCGCCGCTGTGCGCGTTCCACCGCCTCGCGCGCGTCCGGCGACATTTTGGCCGCAGTCAGTGATGAGCGCGATTTCTCGATGAGATCGTTGGCGCGGAAATCCAGCAGCGACGCGCCCAGCGCAAAGGCGTAGAGCAGCACCAGCGCCACCGCAGCGGCGGCGTTGACCACGCCTGATATCAGCGCCAGCCCCACCATCACGCCAAGGATCGACAGCCAGCCAATGAACTGTTTGCGCACGTGCATAAGGATGATTTCCTGAACCGCTCGAAGCTTCGCATTTAAGTATACGACAGGAACAGGCTGAAAGTTACACGGCTCACCGGATTATCACGGTGGGCATTAAGAGGAGGGGAAGCGAGAATGGGGCGTGCTACAATCGCGGCAACCTCACCCCCAAACCTCTCTCTGCGTACGATTAATTGAGGAGCCGGGAGTGAGGTAGCAATTACCTCATTGGAGACCACCCATGATCCGCTGCGGCATTGACCAGATCGAAATCGCCCGCCTGGAACAGGGCATCGACCGGCTGGGCGAACGATTTCTGGCGCGGCTGTTCACGCCCGGCGAACGCGCCGACTGCGCCGATCAACCGGCGCGGCTGGCGGCGCGCTTCGCCGCCAAGGAAGCGGTCTCCAAGGCGCTTGGCTGCGGCATCGGCGATATTGGCTGGCGCGACATCGAAATCCGGCTGGGCGAACGCGGCAGGCCGGTGCTGATGCTGCACGGGCATGCAGCGCGCACTGCAAATGCCCTCGGCCTCACCGACTGGGACATCAGCCTCACGCATACCAGCACGCACGCCAGCGCTGTCGCGGTCGCGATGGGATAGAAGCCAACGAAAAGCAGGCAAAGGACACAAGAAGCGCCAAGGGGGAAAGAAAGCCTCTGGGAACATACCCATCGGAGTTCGCAGGGGTAGATTTCTTGTGAAGGAGTACTGTCGGAAAACCCCTCAAATCCCTTCTCCCCGCTTGCGTGGGAAAAGGGATTTGAGGGGATGAGGAGAAGATGGGCGAAACCGCGCGCTAGTTGTAGAACGTATCCACCAGCGAACACGGGAAGGCGTCAAACACCACGTTGTAGACCTTGCCTTCAAAGTCCGGCGCGCCCACGAGCTGGAGTTGGCCGCTGGTCAGCTTGAACAGGCGAATGCCCGATCCCTCTGTCACCTGCGTGTTGGCGGCCGAAGCATCGACTGCCGCAATTTCCGCATCGCTGGCCGTGAACGCCAACTGGCCGTGACCTGCACTGTCGATGGCCCACACTTCGAAGCTGTCGGCGCTGCAGTAGACGGCATAAGTTGCGGCCAGATCGTACTTATTGAGGCGGCCATCCTCGATCGTTCCGCCGCTGCCCGGCCCACCACCACCAAAGTAGACATTGCCTGGGCCGCTGATGGTCAGCGTGTAGGTGCCGCCGTCCTGGGTAAAGCTGTCATCGAAGGGCACGGCGATGTAGGTGGTGTTGGCCGCCAGCCCATAGCTGACGCTGATGGGGTCATTATTATCACCGGCCAGGCAGGTGGGGAAACCGGCGGCGGGATTGAATCCGGCCGTCATCAGATACAGGCTGAGGTTGCCGCTGCCAATGCTCAAGTCGAGCGTATAGCTGCCCGCCGTGTCCACGCTGAAGGCGTAGGCGTCGTACTGCACAAGACTTGCGCCCTGCCCGGTACAGTTGGGCGACGAGATAAGCACTACAGGCATGGTAGGTGTGCCACCTGCCGGAAACGTGCCCGAGACGCTGGCGCTGCCCGCAAATACCGGCAGCGCACTCACGACAAGCAGGCCGACCAGCAGGCTAAGGATGAAAACGAGACGAGTGAAACGACGGTTCATGAGATTAACCCCTCTGTATATGATCGCGTATAGAAAGACAGGCAAGATATCAACGTTGAACCCATTGTATCTGTTTCTCATGTCTTTGCTGAGCGTGCCGCCGGTTCTTTACAAGTTATTGATATGATGGAACTAAATGAAACCAGATTGCGCGCTGCGGCGTACTAGATTTATGAGCCTGTACCCATCGCTTCCTTAAACTAAGGAGTTTGCCAACCTCATGATCCAGAAAGAGACCGCGCAGCGTGTGCTGGCCGAGGCGCTGCGAACCGGCGCCGATCTGGCCGAAATCTATGTTGAGGATGTGGAGTCGCTGGAATTGGGCCTCGATGACTCGCGGATCGAAAAAGCGGTGCGTGGCGCAGACCGGGGCGCGGGCGTGCGCGTGTTCTTCGGCAGCCTCGTGACCTACGCCTACACCGACGACCTGAGCGAGGACAGCCTTCTCAACGCCGCGCGCGCCGCCGCCGCCGCTGGGTCCGGCAGCGCCTCGCCGCGCCCCATCGACCTGACCGAACGCAAAAGCCCGCTGCACTTTCCCATCGAAAAACCACACGAGGCTCTCAGCATTGAGGACAAGGTGGCGCTGCTGACGGCGATGGACGAAGCCGCTCGCGCCTACAGCCCGCATATCGTGCAGGTCACTCCCGCCTATCTCGAACTGCACCGGCATATGTGGCTGTTCAACTCGGACGGCGTACAGGTGGAAGATGATCGCTTTTTCACCGAAGTGCGCGGTGGCGTCATCGCCCGTAAGAACGGCACACTTCAGCGCGTGCGCGAAGGCTTTGGTGGGCGTGTGGGGCTGGAACTGCTCGATCAGCACGACGCAGTCGCCAAAATCACGGGCATGGCCGAGCGCGCCGTGCAGATGCTGGATGCGCGCCCGTGCCCGGCAGGCGAGATGACGGTCGTCATGTGCAACGGCTGGGGCGGCGTGCTCTTTCACGAAGCCTGCGGCCACCAGATGGAAGCCGACTTTATCACCAAAGGCGCATCGGCCTACACCGGCAAAATCGGTGAGCGCGTTGCCAATCCAATCATCACAGCGCTCGATGATGGCACCATCCCCGGCCGGCGCGGCTCGCTGCGTTTCGACGACGACGGCACACCGGCTCAGCGCACAGTGCTCATCGAGCAGGGCATCCTCAGGGAATATATGTGGGATCTGGTTGAGTCGCGCCGCGTGGGCCGCGCTATGAGCACCGGCAACGGCCGCCGTGAAAGCTACCGCCATATGCCCATGCCGCGTATGACCAACACCTATATCGACCGTGGTGAGCACGACCCCGAGGAGATCATCGCTTCGGTACAGCGCGGCATCTACATTAAGGATATGGCCGGTGGGCAAGCCGATATCGCCAAGGGTGATTTCGTCTTCAACGCTACCACTGCCTGGTTGATCGAGGACGGCAAACTGACCGCTCCGGTGCGCGGCGCGACCGTATTTGGCAATGGTCCGCAGGTGCTGCAGGAGATCGATATGGTGGGCAACGACCTCGCGCTCGATCCCGGCATGGGCATGTGCGGTAAAGGGCAGGCCGCCCGCGTGAGCGTGGGCCAGCCGACGATTCGTATCCCGCGTGTGACCGTTGGCGGCACGAGTGAAGCCTGAAAGGGGCGCAAACGTGACTGATTATCTGGCTCTGGCCCAATCCGTCGTTCAGGCAGCGGCCGCCAAGAAGGTGGAAGTCGAAGCCTATCTGACACACGATACCGAAACGCTGATCAAGGTGCGCGCCGGTGAAGTCGCTCAACTGTCGCAGTCAAGCGCGCGCGGGCTGGGCGTTCGCATCATCGAAGACGGACGCACCGGCTATGCCTATACCTCCGATTTCTCGGATGAGGGCATCGAGCGCACCTGGCGTACCGCCCGTGAGTTGGCCAGCGTAGCCACACCCGACCCGTTCCGCGCACTGCCCGAACTGCAAACCGTGCCTGACGGCGACCTCGGCATCTGGGACGAACGACTGGCGCAGGTGCCCACAGCCGACAAGATCGCCTTCCTCAAGCGCACAGAACAGGCGGCGCTGGATGCAGATCCACGCGTGATCATGTCCGACTTCTGTACCTATGCCGATGCAATCAGCCACGTCTATCTTGCCAACTCGCGTGGATTCGCCGGCCAGTACGGGCGTACGGCTGCATTTGCCTACCTGATGGCTATCGCGCGCGGTGAAGACGGCGGCATGGTCAATGCCTTCGGCCTCGGCAGCTCCAACTTCTTCGACGAACTGGACGCCGATGCGATTGGCCGTGAGGCGGGCGAAAAAGCAGTCAGCATTCTGGGTGGCGAGCCGGTGGATACGCAAGTGGCGTCGGTCGTGCTCGATCACTTCGTCGGCGCTGAAATCCTTGAGGCGCTGGCGCTGGCACTGTCTGCCAAATCGTGGCAGCGTAAACGCTCGTTCCTGCTCGACCGCATGGGCCAGTCCGTCGCCAGCGATATGGTGACGCTGATGGATAACGGGCGCATGTCACGCGGTATGGCGTCGGCTCCGTTCGATGGCGAAGGCGTGCCAACTTCGGCCACGCGCCTGGTTGACGAAGGCGTGCTGCAAAACCTGCTGTACGACACGTACTCGGCGCGCAAGGATGGCAAGCAGTCGACGGGGAACGCCCAGCGCCAAAGCCATCGCGCGCTGCCGGCACTTGGCCCGAGCAACTTCTACCTGCAACCCGGCCACGAAACGCGCGAGTCGATCATCGCCGGCATCGAGCGCGGCCTGTACGTCATCAGCATCATGCAAACGGGCGGCATTGACCCCATCACCGGCGACTGTTCGATGGGCGCAAACGGCCTGTGGATCGAGCACGGCAAGATCGTCGGGCCAGTGGGCGGAGTGACGATTGCGACCACGCTCGACGGCTTCATGCAGAATATCTCGGCAGTGGGCAGTGACCTGCGCTTTCTGCCGATGTTCGGGGGAATCGGCGTGCCGACCCTGCGCGTGGACAACGTGACGATCGGCGGGGCAAGTCAGGGCTGAAACACAGACGCACCGAGGGAAACGGGCTGGTTTCCCTCGGTACCGTACAAGCGTGCCTCAAGCGTCGCTCTCCGCGCTACCAAGCAGGTAGCCGCCGTAGCCGGTGATCCACAGTACAATCGGGTATGCGACCCAACGCTCGGTGCCGCCGTCGCCCAGCACCGGGATCAGGGAGCCAGCCAGGAACAGGCTCGCCAGCCCCACGATGCCCAGAATCGGCGCAATTACGCGAAATGGGCCGCGCACCACCACTGCCGACAGCATGGCTGCAACCCCACCGGACACAAACGTGAGCAGGGCAAACAATGGGTGAATATCGGCATTGTCCCCCGGGAACAGGCCGACGCCAACCATGCCCACGCCCATCAGCGCCAGCGGGACGGTGCTCCACCAACGCCCGTGCGCCCGATGCGCGAAGGCGGCACCCAGAATCACCATCAGGCCGCACGCAAACATCGTTGTGTTGAAGATGGCTGCGGACGGCTGATAAGTCACGCTGTCGGGCGGACGGGTCGCGCCCAGGTCACTGATTTCACTGTGGGCGGTCGTATAGTCCGCCGGATAGAAGATTTCGCCAGTGATGATGCCCATCAGCGCGAACGAACCAGCCAGGAAGAGCAGAGTTCCGGCGATGAGGCGGGCACTACGGCGGGTGTAGGTCATGGTGATTCTGCGTCCTCACATAAGGCGAACCAAACACGCCTTATCTTACAACGCAGATTTCGGCACTTCTATATCCATGCCAAACCGTGCTGGTAAGGGCCACCTAAATGCCAATTGGCACAGAGGTGGCCCTTGGCTGTGCTTACTGCGGCCGTAGTTCAAACATCGCTAAATCCGCGCCGATCACCTGCGCCTCGCTGCTGCCCGCCGGAAGCTGGTAGACCGTGATTGGCACGAGCGCGCGCGATTGATCGCCGTTCGTATCTGCCGCCGGATCGAGCTGCCCGCTGACGATGGCCTGCGCCCAAGCGTCGAGGTTGGGGATGATGCTGAACACGAGCGAGCCATCAGCCGCCTGGCGCATGCGCCCCACCGCATAGGCATCAAGCTTGTTCAGCACCGTCTCCGTACCGGTGTTGGGGTCAATCTGGTGAATGCCGGCTTCGTAGGCATTCAACTGCGTCATGTCCTCGGGCGTCATGTAGCCGAGTGCAGTAGCAAGCGTTGCCCGATCTTTGCCGTCATAGGGGGCGGCCACATCACGGCTGGGCGTGCGCGTACTGTAGTAGATCGTGCCGTCTGCACCCCACGCCAGTTGGTCAGGCTGCCCGGTTGTAGCCACGTCCGTCACTGTGCCAGTCGCCAGATCGATCAGCACGAGTGAGGTGGTCACGCCGGTGTCGGTGTAGGTCGAGCGCACGCCGGCGGCCTGCACGCCATCAGGCGATACCACCAGCCGGCCAATCGGCCCGTTCGACGTCATGTCCTGCTGGTCGAAAGTAGGCCCCAGCGGGCGATCTTCTCCCGTGAACAGATCGAGGATCGATGCCGAGCCGCCGCTGCACGATGTGCTGTGAACGATGCCCGGCGGCGTCCACTGCAGCGACAGATAGCTGCCGCCGAATCCGCTTTCGCGCCACAACTGCCAATCGGCAGGGATGGGCGAGCCACCGCCGCAGCCAACCACATAGGCGAACTGCCCGAGCGTGACCGGCTGCGCATCGGCCAGCGGCGCGATCTGGCGCAGTTCGACGGTGGGCGGCGTACTGTAGTCAGCGGGAAACACGCCCTGCGCCGCGTAGAGGATGTTCCCCTCCGGCGTGAAAGTCGCGCCGAAACCTGCTTCCAGCGGCCCCGCATTGAGCTCGATGGGGTGCTCCAAGTTTGGCCCGGTCACATAAAGCTGCGGCGTATAGCTTTCGTCATTGACGACGGCGGCCAGTAGTTGGCCATCCGGGCTCCAGGACAACGAGAAGATGCTGCGCCCGGGCGGCGCAGCCAATGGCTGAACGCTTCCGCTGGCATCAACGACGACTGGCGCGTTGTTCTGCACCGCCGCGATTTCGAGGCCCGGCTGCGCCACAACTATGACAGAGAGACTGAGCGCCAGCATCAACAGCACAACTGCCATCAGCCAGATCGAATGAATACGCTTCATGATGGGTGATACTCCCCTGAAGTTCACTGAGTTTATTCATAGCATACGCCAGCCTGATCAGGCGAATGATGACGGGCGCGCGCTGCCTGCCCAACCGCCGTCCTCCGCGTGGTAGACGACGGGACTGCTTGCTAATCGGCACCCGTTTTTCTTGGGTCAGCGCGCGATTCATATATTGCAGAATCCCCCGTTACGCATGCAGGCACTGGGTCATGTGGCCGATAGCAAGGGGAACAGGATGAAATATAAAGGAAGCGATATTCTCTAAAATAGGGGTAACAATTATGTTTCGTCGCTCACTTGCACTACTCACCACTGGTTTAGTCTTGTTCAGCGCCACACTGATCGCGGCACAGACAGAGCCTGTTCCGCCGCCGGTATCTACGGCGCTGGCCGCCTTCAATACCTATCTCACGCAGCCGATTACCGCCGGCCAACTCGACAGCGTGCAGTACACCGAGGGAACGTACACCGATACGGCTTTGGGCTGCCCGCTGGTGGTGGGCGCGGCGCTGGCTGCGCCAGTCACTGCTTTCCGGGTACAACTGGTTTACCAGTCCGTACTATATGAGTTTGAAGTGTCGGCGGATACCACGATGATTGTTCCGTGCAGCCCGGCACTGCTTACACCCATCGGCCCGATTGTTGTCGCAACCCCGGTTGTGCCAACGATTGGCCTCACGGGCTGCCCGGTAGATTTCTCGGGCTATTTGCCGCCGCGCCTGAGCATGGGTGGGTTCGCCCGCATCGGCGCGGAAGGAATACCCAACCGGCTGCGTATTGCGCCCAGCCTCGATGCTGAACAAATTGGCTTGATCAGTCCGGGCACGACCGTTGAAGTGATAGACGGCCCCCTATGCGAAGCGGCATCGCTGATCGTATGGTGGCAGGTTCGTGATGGCAGCCTGATGGGCTACACCGCTGAAAGCTACGAGTCGGACTACTTCCTCGAACCCATCGAGGCTGGCGCGCTGCCGATTCTGCCATCTGTTCGTGAACCGATTAGCGCAGCCAATACTTCCAGCCTGGTCACGCTCTCGGCGATTCCATTCGAGGGCGGTGCAACGATCGATTTCGGTGATTACGCGCAGCTCCTTGTTGCTGGCACAGCGGGCGTCACCGTCTACGATCTCAACCAGTCGACAATTGATTCGCTCCCACTTCCGCCCGGCACCGTAGCTCTATACGTCAACTACAGCCCTGATGGGCAGTACATCGCCTATTCGACGGACTCTAGTCAGCTATTCGTCTACGACACGACTTCTGACGAAACGGTTCAGCTCGAAGTTGACGAAGGCACAGTCATCAACGATCTCGATTTCAGCCCCGGCAATCTGCTGGCAGTAGCCACCGGCGATCCGTTGGGTGGCGCAGAATCAGCGAACGGGTGGAGTCTCTACGACCTCAGCGACAACAGCCGCGTGTTGGACTACACGACCAACTCGTGGGTGGGTGATGTCGCTTTTGGCCCTGCCGGGCTTCGGCTGGCGTGGCTCGACGACCAGGTCAATATGGTACTGCTGCAAGACGAACTTCCTGTTATCAGTGGGCAGATCGAGCAGCCTACGCGTACGGGGCTTGCGTGGCAGCCGGTAGAGAACACGAGCGATCCAGACGCGGCTTATCGCCTGGCCTACGCGGATGGCAATGTCATTCAGTTGTTCGATGTCAACACCTCGGAATTGACGAGCTTCACTAACGAGGATGATTATCTGCCGGGCACGCTCGCTTTCAGCGCTGATGGTTCGGCGTTGGCAGTACTAAATCGCGCTGTATCCGGAGAACCGACGCCACGAACGCTGAAAGTGTTCGATGTGATCAGCAGTGAGTTGCTTTTCAGCGAAACGCTGGATACCGCGCGAGGCATGTCCTTTAGCCCGGATAGCACGCTAATCACTATGTTGACGGATAACCTGCTGCGTTTCTACGGCATCGCCTCGATGCAGGATGCAGCGGGCTGAACCTCTCGCGCTTCAGACCCCGGCGTCTGGCGCTTGTATCAAGGACAGAAACGATGCGCAAGGTGCTCTTGCTTGTCATTAGCGCAAGCCTGCTTCTAACAGCTATCCCGGCATTGGCACAGGCCGAAGCACCGAATCCCGATTCTCCCGCAGCCACGGCGGAGAGCACGCCAGACATGGCAATAAGCGAGGACATGGCGCTGGTTCTCTCGAATCCGCTGAATGTATCTGCTTCAGACAGCGTGGCGTTCGTTCGCTTCGCCCACACGGCAGTGGATGGGGCACACGTCGACTTATACGTGCAGGGGCTGGGCGACCAATCACTAGCAGAAAACCTGGCTTTGGGAGACGCGACAGGTTTCATCCTGCTGCCTGCAGGGAACTACAATGTCCTCGCGCGCAGTGCTGGCTCGGGCGCGGGAGGTGAGGTCATTACCACGACCGGCTGGAATTTCCAACCAGATACCTCATGGCTGGTGGCATTCGCAGGTCTGGCTTCGAATAGCACTTTGCAGATCGAGCCGGTCAACCTGCTGCGTGGTGACATTGCCGACGACCGTGCACGGGTGCGAGTGGTCAATTTCCTCTCTGGCGGCCCAGCGCTATCTGTCAGCAGTAGTGAGGGCAATGATTTTGGTCAGGGGCTTGGCTGGCTCGGAGTGTTCGATGCCGACATGACGCCCGGAAGCGCCAATCTCACGGTGAGTACTGAGGATGGCACGGCGCTGCTAACGGATGCCATCGTCGATCTGCCCAATGGCACGTTGACCACCCTGCTGCTCGTGGGCAGCGCCGACGGTAGCCAGCCGCTTCAGTTCATCACCTTCAGCGCACCTGCCTATGCGAGCCGCGTGCAGTTCATCAACAATGGCGATGCGCCTATCCAGCTTTTCATGCGCCCTGGCGACGTGGAGTTGGTAGGCTCTCTGGCCCCAGGAGCGGCGAGTGATTGGGTGAGTGTTTCAAGCGGCGCAGTGACGTTCGTGGCTTATGCACCAGGCACTGGCCCAACGGGCCAGGAGCTCGGCGCGTGGATTGGCACGGTGCAGCCCGCCCGTGATTTGGCGATCACCTACATGGCCGATTACAGCGCCGATGAGGGTGACCCTAACTTCACACCCGAGATGACGCCAGATCAGGAAGCCGCCGGCTAACCTGTCAAGCGAAACAACCACTTGCCATCTGGTGAGACGAAGGAGACGGACCGCTTTGAAGTGGTCCGTTTCCTTTCATATGCCCTGTCATACGCCCTGCGCTTTCCGTCTCCGCAATTCATGGGCGCACCCCGCCAGCCTCTGTTACAATTTCACCACGTCAAGTCATTTCCCATTGAGTGCCCTCTATGCGCCGGACTGCCCGCCTGCTTCTGCTGCTGACTGCCGCGCCGCTGCTGCTAGTGCTGCCTGCAGGCGCGCAAACCGGCCCAACGCCTGTTCCTACGGTGGCCGCCATTGCGACGCTTGCGCCACCGCCGCCCGCTCTTCCCACTGTAACGCCCGAACCGTCGCCCCAACCCACCTACGATCCCGCGACTTGCGGCCAAACGCTCGAATCGCTGTTCATTTACGCGACGGAAGCCTGTTTGGGAAAGCCCGCAGGCTACGTGTGCAACGGTACCACGCCGCCCGATGCGCTGCGAGCCGAACCGCAGGGCGCAGTCAGTGCGTCGCTGGCGACGACCGGTTCGCTGATTGAGGTGGCCGAGATCGATACGCTGCAAACCCCGCCGCTGGCGCTGGAAAACAACGTCGTCGGCCTCGTGTTTCTGCGCCCGGCCGACCCGCTCAATTATTCGGCGCTGCTGCTGGGCGAAGGCGCACTGACCGATGCTTCGCCGCCCGAATTTCCGGCCTGGACATCGCTGCGCGTAACCAACTCGCCGGCTGTGCCCGATTGCCCGGATGCGCCACTGGCCGCGCTCGTGCTGCAAGGCACACCGGGCGTGGGCACGCGCATCGTCGTCAATGGCGCGTCGCTGCTGCTGAACGGCACGGTGCTGGTTCGCGCCAACGCGGACACAGCCAGCACGACCTTCATCAGCCTGGCCGGGTATTCGTCGATACTCACATTCGGCAGCGAGCAGCCACTGTGGGCTGGCCTGCAATTGAGCGTGCCGGGTGGGCCCGGCGACCTGAGCGTGACGGCTGGCCCGCCAACGCTGCCCGTGCCGCTCGATCCCGCCCAGCTCATCAACCTGCCGGTGGCGCTATTCGAACGGCCGCTGCAACTTCCGCAGCCCGGCGCATCGGTCACGCAGGGCGCGATCAATCTGCGCACCGCGCCCACAACTAACGCGGCGGTGATCGTGCAGGTTCCCGCGGCCGAAACACTGGCGGTGCTGGGGCAGAGCACCGATGGCCTGTGGCTGCATGTGCGCCGTCAGACCGGCGAAACGGGCTGGATGCTGGCCGAACTGCTGGCGCGCAATCTGGGCCCGATCAGCGCGGCCTACGCCGAAACGCCGCTCCCACCCCAACGACTGGGCGACCTGGGCAGTCGGGCGCGTGTGCGCGGCGCGGGCGGCGCAGCCCTGCGCACCGGCCCCGATCTGGTGTTTCCGGCGCTCACTGCCATAGGTGAAGGCCAGACGATCACCCTGCTCCAGCGCAGCCCGTACAGCCCGTGGGTGAAAGTGGATGCCAATGGCGCGATTGGCTGGCTGCCGCTGCTGGGCGTGGAGACGGCTGCCTACATCGACGCGCTGCCGGTCGATTACGGCGCGCCACCGCTGCCCACGCCCACGACTATTCCCGGCTCGTTCGGCAATGCATTCCCCGACCCGGACAATCCGGGGAACTGAACAATGGCCCTCACCCTCAATCCCTATCCCTAAAGGGCGCTAAGGAGAGGACATATTGTCAAGTGACCCGAGGGTCTGGAAAGAAGCGTAGTTCCAGCACGTCGGGCTGGGGCTGCAGATAACAAGCGAAACAGCGCCAGCCCTCCTTAAACAAGCTCCAGTGACGACGGAGTCGGCCACCCGCACGCCGAATAAGCGGGCGAACGCGACCAGCGCGGACTGCCTGACCGCCTGACCGCCGCAGCGGATGTTTCCTTGCCTATTTGGGTCTTGCGGCGAGTGGGTACTCTGGACACGCAACAAGGCACGAATGAGGGCCGGTGAGGTGCCAATGTCCTGGTCAGCCAGCATCAGCGGTCGCGCCTCGGCAGGCAGAACCTGCCGCACCACCTCCGGTAGATGACTAACGAACACCACCTGCCTCTCGTCGGGATATGATCTAGGGAGAGGGCTTTTGGCAGGCAGGTGACAAATTTGATGCGTTTGCCCTGACAAACGCCAAAATTCCTGCACAGCCCATGCGCCGGGTGCGCTATACTGTTACCGTTATCTGCCCTCTGCCTGCGCGGAGGCCCGGATGGAGTGTGTCATGCCCACGTTGTGCCCCGCCTGCGAGCGGCCGATTTCAGGAGATAGACCCCAAGATTTGCCCCTTCTGCGGCGCGTTGATCGTGCTGCCTACCGCGCCAGAAACGCGGACACTCAACGAAGGGGAAAGCGACGACGAGAGCGTGATACGCCTTGGCACGTCGCACTTTGGGCAAACGATGCTCATGATCGAGCTGCGCGAAGCCGGCAAGCAGTTCCTGATCGACCTCGAAGAAGTCACCGAACTGGTCATCGGCCGCCGCGATCCATTCACGGACGAACAGCCGGCGATCGACCTCGAACGGTACGACGCGCTTGATCAGGGCGTGTCACGCAAGCACGCCACCATTGTCCGGCGAGGCACATCGCTGCAGATTGTGGACAGCGGCACGCCGAATGGCTCATTCCTCAACGGACAGCGCCTGATTCCGTCGCAGCCGCGCATCCTGCGTGACGGTGACGAACTGCGCCTTGGCAAGATCATTTTGCACATCCGATTCATCCAGGCCGGTGACAAAAGCGCAACTTCGTAGCCCCGCGCGTGTTAGAAGTCTGTTAACTTCGATACCCCTTTTTGCGTTTTGGGATTATGCTAGGCATTGACATGCAAGAGGCCGGGTTCTATACTGCCGCCTCGTTCCAACTGAATACGCGGGCCTATAGCTCAGCTGGGAGAGCGCTTCAATGGCATTGAAGAGGTCAGGGGTTCGAATCCCCTTAGGTCCACAGTCAAGGAATGAGTGCTGTTGAACGAACCCCGTCCTCTGCTTTGTCAGCGGCCGGGGTTTTTCGTATCGGTGGCCCGGCCGATGAGCGCGAAAGGCGGCTCTGTCATGGCAAACCAGCAGCGCGGAATCCTCGATGAGTTGGCCGCCCGTTTGGGCGAACTACTGAAAGATATCGAGCGACTTATTCAGCCTCAGGCGCAGAAGCCTGCCCGCGTGCCCGTGCCGGTGCCTGTGCGCCCGACGCCGGAACGCCGTCCGCGTTCGAACGATCCGTATGGGCGTTAGTACCGCCCCGCTTTCCCACCGTGATCTTCGCCCGCGCAAGCGGGCGATTTTGTTATTAACGCGGGGTGCGATGAACAGCGCGACTTTTGCTATACTTCGGTGAAACAAAACAGTTGAAAGTTAAGAGTTGAAGGTTGAAAGTAAGGCACGAGTGAATGCGTGCAAACCCTGGATAATTAGCGGCGATCTGTTTTTTGGCGCCGCAGGTTGAAACCATACGGCTGAAACTGCACCCGCTGAAGCGGGCTTCAAAAGCCGATGTGAAAATTAACTATTGGATATGATTATTGCGTGGATGTAAGGCAAGGCATGCCTTACCACACAAGCCCTGTTCACGGGACACGACTTTAGCCTGACGGCTTCAGCCTCAGACAAAGTTTTTCAACTTTTAACCTTCAACTTTCAACTGTCTCTTCTCTCTCCTGGAACCTACCATGACTGAACACGAACGCTATTCGCCCAAAGACATCGAGTCGCGCTGGCAGCAGCGCTGGCATCTGGACCAGATCTATCGCTCGCTGGTGGACTGGAGCAGGCCCAAGCACTACGCCCTGACGATGCTCCCCTACCCCAGCGGCGATCTGCACATCGGCCACTGGTTCGCCATGACGCCGTCGGACACACGCGCGCGCTTCATGCGGATGCAGGGCTACAACGTGCTCTTCCCAATGGGCTTCGATGCCTTCGGCCTGCCTGCCGAAAACGCAGCCATCCAGCGCGGCATCCACCCCGCCGAATGGACCTACAAGAATATCGAGCGTATGCGCAAGCAGATGCGCTCGATGGGCGCGATGTTCGACTGGGAGCGCGAGGCCGTGTCGTGCGACCCCGAGTACTATCGCTGGACCGAGTGGTTCTTCAAGCAGTTCTATCTGAAAGGTTTGGCCTTTCGTGGCGAGGCGCTGGTCAACTGGAGCGAAGCCCTGCAAACGGTGCTGGCCAACGAGCAGGTCATCGACGGCAAGGACGAGCGCCTCGGCCAGCCGGTCGTGCAGAAGCTGATGACCCAGTGGTTCTTCAGCTACACGCGCTACGCCGACGAACTGCTCGATTTCGGCCCGATCGACTGGCCGGAGCCCGTCCGCATTATGCAAACCAACTGGATTGGCCGCAGCGAAGGCGCGCGCGTCGTTTTCCAGACGGAATCCGGCGATGTCATCGAGGTGTTCACCACGCGGCCCGATACGCTGTGGGGCGCAACCTTCATGGTGCTGGCCCCCGAGCATGATTTGGTCGCAACACTGACGACGCCCGAGCAGCAGGCCGCCGTCGACAGCTATATCAAGGAGACGGCACGCCAGACCGAGATCGAGCGCACCAGCGAAGGCCGTGACAAAACCGGCGTGTTCACCGGCGGCTATGCCATCAACCCCGTAACCGGCGCGCGCATCCCCGTGTGGATCGCCGATTATGTCATGATCACCTACGGCACCGGCGCGATCATGGCCGTGCCCAGCGGCGACCAGCGCGACTTCGAGTTCGCGCGCAAGTTCGGCCTGCAAGTCATCCCGGTCGTGCAGCCGGGCGATCAGCCGCCGTTGGATGGCGACACCATGACCGAGGCCTGGGCTGGCGCGGGCACAATGATCAACAGCGGCCCGCTGACCGGCATCGCCAGCAACGGCGAGAAAGGGCGCAAGAACCCGTCTATCGCTGCCGCTATCGACTTGATCGCCGAGCGCGAGGTGGGCAAGGAATCGGTCAACTACCGCCTGCGCGACTGGTTGATCAGCCGCCAGCGCTACTGGGGATCGCCGATCCCGATCATCTACAGCGCCGACGGCACAATTGAAACCGTGCCCGACGATCAACTGCCGGTCGAACTGCCGCAGGATGTGAAGATGACCGGCATGGGCAATCCACTGGGCAGTCATGCGGTGTTCGTCAACACCCTCGACAGCCGGGGCCAGCCTGCCCGCCGCGAAACCGACACGATGGACACCTTCATGTGCTCGTCGTGGTATCACCTGCGCTATCTCAGCCCGCACTACAACACCGCGCCGTTCGACCCCGAAGAGGCGGCCTACTGGCTGCCGGTCGATGTCTACACCGGCGGCGCGGAACACGCGACCATGCACCTGCTGTACACGCGCTGGTTCAACAAGGCGCTGCGCGATCTGGGCGTGTTTGACGACGCCCTGCGCATCATGCAGGAGCACGGGCGCGATGTCGAAGGCTTGCTGGACGAGCCGATGAAGCTGGTGCGTAATCAGGGACAGGTGCTGGGCGGTGAGCGCAAGGGCGATTTCGTCATCGCTACCGGCCAGCGCGAAGGCAATAAGCTCATCGCCAGCCGCGT
This sequence comes from uncultured Chloroflexia bacterium, assembly GCA_963841085.1. GTDB lineage: Bacteria > Chloroflexota > Anaerolineae > Aggregatilineales > Phototrophicaceae > Flexifilum. Next base: position 601,726 of record CAWJBF010000001.1, read on the forward strand.
GGAGGTGCTGACGCCCGACGCCCGCCGCGCGGTCGAATCCGGCCAGCAGACCGTGCCAGCGGGAGCGGTCGCAGGCGAGATCATGAAGCGCACCGAGAACATCCTCAACGTGCAGGATGTGACCGATGGCGAACTGCGTCCGGTCGAAGTGACGAGCGGCGCGGAACTGATCATCCCGGGCATTCCCGGCCCGAACACCGTCAATCAGCTCAAGCATCATCTGGACGTGCAGCGCATGTCCAAGAGCAAGGGCAACGTCGTCAACCCGGATGAACTGGTCGAGAAGTATGGCGCAGACACCGTGCGCGCCTATCTGATGTTCGGCTTCGACTGGGTGAAGGGCGGCCCGTGGAACGACGAGCAAATCACCGGCGTTGTGCGCTGGCTGAACGAGGTCTGGGAGATGGTGCTGGCCGGTTCCCCCGGGCCCGGCACTCCTGAAGGCGCGCGGATCGCCGGGCGCAAAGTCCATCAGGCAATCCGAAAAGTCAGCGACAGCCTCGAAAATTTCAGCTTCAACACGGCCATCGCTGCGCTGATGACGCTCAAGAACGACCTGCGGGCGCTGCTGCGCGACGGGCAGTTGGGTGGCAAGGCGTGGGATACGGCCATGCGCGACATGCTCCTGCTGATGGCCCCAATCACGCCGCACATCACTGAAGAACTGTGGGCGCAGTTGGGCCTGCCGTACAGCATCCATCAGCAGGCGTGGCCAGCCTACGACGCCGCGCAGGCAGCCGAGGACGAAATCACACTGGTGGTGATGAAGAACGGCAAGCCAATTGACCGCGTGCAGGTGGCGGCGGGCATTGGCGAGGAAGAAGCGCGGTCGGCGGCGCTGGCCAGCGCTGGGGCAGTGCGCGCCCTGAATGGCGGCGAGCCGAAGCGCGTGATCTTCATCGCCGGCCATGGCACGCTGGAGCCGAAGGTGAATATTGTGATGTAGGCCCTCACCCTGTGTTCCTCTCCCTCAGGGAGAGGGATTTGTGCCCTCGCTCCATGCGGTTCAACCCTTTGCGCTGAGGGAGAAGTTACCGGGGGTGAGGTAATACGCGACGAGCCGCCCTTGTCATTCAAGGACGGCTCGCCACAGGAGGGAGGGAGAACTCTAGTTGTTTTTGAACTGACCCTATTGAAACATGCGAAAATGAAGACGACTTTAGCGCCGCTGTAATACCGGCTTAACACGCTGCCCGTCAATTTGAAGGATTTGCTGTGATCAGCGTGATTGCCACCGTGCTGAACGAGGGCGAAAGCATTCGCGGGCTGATGGACTCGCTGGCGGCGCAAACCCTGCCGCCCGACGAGGTCGTGATTGTCGACGGCGGCAGCCGGGATAATACGCTGGCCTTGTTGAACGAATACAGCACCCGCCTGCCCCTGCGCGTCATCGAAGCGCCGGGCAGCGGAATCAGCGCGGGCCGCAATCAGGCCATTGTAGCGGCCAGCGGCGACCTCATCGCCAGCACCGACGCCGGCGTGGTGCTGGTTCCCGACTGGCTCAAGTCGCTGGTCACGCCGCTGCGCGAGGACGACTCGGTGCAAGTCGTTGGCGGTTTCTTCGAGGCCGACCCGCGCACGGTGTTTGAGGCGGCGCTGGGCGCGACCACGCTGCCGCTGGTCGAGGAGATCAACGCGGGGCGCTTCCTGCCCAGCAGCCGCAGCATCGCCTTCCGCCGTTCGGCATGGGAAGCGGTGGGCGGCTACCCCGAGTGGCTCGACTACTGCGAAGACCTGGTCTTCGACCTGCGCCTGAAGCAGACGGCCATCGGCTGGGTGTTCACGCCAGCGGCGATCGCGCACTTCCGGCCACGCACCTCTCTCAGCGCCTTCTACCGCCAGTACTATCGCTATGCGCGCGGCGACGGCAAAGCCAACCTGTGGCGCAAGCGCCACCTCATCCGCTACGCAACTTATTTCGTCGCGCTGCCGCTGCTGCTGGCCTTGCTGCTCGTGAGCAGGGAATCGCTGCGCTTCGTGGGGCTGGGGCTGCTGGTGCTGGCCGGGTCGGCCTATCTGCGCAGGCCGTACCAGCGCCTGCCCATTGTTCTGCAAACCGCCGAAGAGCGCGGCGCGCTGAAGTTAAGCCCGATGGTGTGGCTAATGGCGGCGCTGTGGGTGCCGTTGATCCGCGCAACAGGCGATGTCGCCAAGATGGCTGGCTATCCGGTGGGCTGGTGGTGGCGGCTGCGGAAAAAGCCGCCGGACTGGCGGGTGTAGGCCCTCATTCCTCAACCGAAACCTTAACCCCGCCGGAAGTAGCCGCTCATGAAGCGGTAGAACTCCAGCGTCAACTCCGGGCGCTTCGACAGTGACTCCAGCTTGCGCGACAGGCCGCTGTCATCCTGCAGCACCTTCGGATCCATGCGCTCGGTAATCGCCAGCGCCCATTCCGGGATGCGCTGCAAGTCGGCCGCGAGGTTGTGTTCGAGCGTTCGCCGCTCCTGCGTGGACAGCGTGTTCCACAAGCTCTCGATTTCACCCTGAACCGCGTCCGCTGGAAGATTGAAGCGCCGGTCGCCTGGCAGCGCCCGCAGTGCGCTGGTGAGCAGGCGGTTGGCGGTTTCAATTTCCTTGAGTAGCTCGTGGGCAGGACGGCCGCCCAACGGATGCACCTGAACCACACGCTCGCGGTCATCCAAACGGCGGCCGCGCGCGAAGAACCCGCCCAGCACGCGAAAGACATCGATCAGGCTCGAAGCCGTGCCGTTGCCAGTGAGCAGTTGCTCGATACGGGCGTCATTTTCGCGCGAATGCAGCTTGCGGTGCTGGGCGGCCAGCGCTGCAATCAGGCGCGCAAACTCCATCACCGCATTGGACAGCGCGGTGCGCTCGGGGCCGTTCAGTCCCCCGCCCAGGCTGTCGAGGTCGCTCAGGACGGCAGTTTGCAGCGGAATCTGGCCGCGCTCCTGATAGGCGATACCGGTGTCGCGCAGAAATTCGGCGATGTTATGCAGTTGGTAGGCGTAGTCGCTTAAATCCTGATCGCTCATGATCTGGCTGACGACCCGGGTCGCTTCGAGCGCGCCTGTCACCTCAGTGCCCAGATCGCGGCTCAACAGCGAGATAGCGCGCGGCGCGGCCTGATCGGGCAGGCGGCGCACGAAACTGCGCAGCGCATCAAAACCGGCGGCGCGCACCTCGCCATTCCACGACAGCGCGCTGTAGACCTGGGCCATGATCGCTGCGCCCTGTTCGCCGCGCCGGGCAGCGGCGGCCGGCAGCAACGCCGCCACGCGGGCGCTTTGCACATCACTGCGCCGCCCGATGTGATACTTGAACAACTCGACCATCATTTCAACCGGAATCGCTTCCGAAATCATGCGGTTGGCCCAAATCAGCGAGGTAAGCGCATCGGCCTCGTCCGCCATGACCACCGGCCACTGCTGGCGCTGAAGCGCGCCAAAATAGGCCATCGCCAGCGGCAGCGGCTTGAGGCCATGCTCGGCAAGTTGGGTAAGCGCCTCATCCACCTGATCCAGCGGCAATTCGGTGTCGTAGAACAGGTTGTAGAGCACGCTGGCGAACTGAAGCTGGCGTTCGGACGGATAGAACAGCCGGTTGTGGCGCTGCAGTTCGCCGGCCAGTTCGGGATAGGCGCGGCGCATGAGCAGGATTTGCAGCAGCAGATTGCGGCTGCGCGGGTCGAAAGCTGGCAGCAAATCGTCGCCGCTCATCGAGCCGACAATCCAGCGCAGGATGCCATCATAGGTATCGCCCCACGGGGTGCCAGCCGCGTGCAGCAGGCCGGTGAGCACTGCCGAGTCGATCAGGTCGAAGCGGCCTGCCAGCAGCACCATTTCGGTGAGGCGGATGGTGAGCATTGGCCGCCACGAGTTGTCGAAGCCAGACACCACCTGGGCCAGTAGCCCGGGCTCGGGCCTGCCGCGATCCTGCAGGGTGATGTGGTCGAGCAGCTCGTTGACAGCGGGCGGAAGCTGGTCCAGCAGCGGTTTGGCGCTCATCAGCCGCTGCAGGCGGTCGGCAGCCAGAAATGAGGCCGCCAGCGCGAACACAGTCTCGGCCAATTGACGATCCTGGCTGGCGAGGCCGTAGGAAATCTCGACCATGCGCGGAGTGAGTGGGGCGAAATCCTCGGCGCGGGGTGAGCGGCGCAAGGCGTGCAGGAATGCGTTCAGCCCGTCAGCATCACTGTTACGGGCAAGTATTTCGGCGTTGGCGGTGGCAGCACGCAGCAGCAAGTCCAGCCAGTACATGCCGTCGAAGCCATCCGCGCGCTCCAGCCAGCGGCTTACGCGCTGGAACACGCGGTCACCGTGGCCTTCGACCACCGCCGCGTTCATCTCGTCCAGCAGCATGCGTTCAAGATCGGGCTGGCCTTTGGCGATAACCAGCAGCAGATCGGCGTTGGTTTCGTCGTCCAGCGCCAGCGCAAACATCAGCAAATGGCGCACGTAGGCGAAGCGAAGCTGCTCGGACAGCGTGGGGTCGTCCGCCAGCACCACGGCCACGTCGCGCGCTTCGACTGGCAAATGGTTGGCGACGGCGTTGTCAATCGACAGGCGGTACGAGGCATAAGCGAGCGCATCACCCAGCCGGTCGCCGCGGCGGATACGCCAGCCCGCCACCGGTGTGAGGGCGCGCGTTTGCTCGATCACGAGGCCAGTATCGAGCCGAAGCTGGCTGGTGATGAAGCCGCTGTACTCGTCTTTGGGCTGCGCGCCGCCAACAGTCGCCTCGGCCCATGTGTACAGCGCCGCTCCATCAGGGGGCTCGGCGGGCAGCTCATCCACAAAGCGAATCTGGGCGTCGAGCTTGCTATCGGCCTGCACATAAGTGGCGAACGTAATTCCGTAGCGGGCGGGCGGTGGCAGCAGCGCCAGCAGGCCTTCGATGAAGCCCATGCGCCGGGCGATTTCGGTCGGTGCGCCAGCGATAATCAGTGGCGCATCCTGCACTATCGCCGCCAGCAGGCCTTCGATCACGTTCAGCCGGTCGCGGGTGTAGGTCATCAAGTCGAGCATGGCCGTTTCCTGCGCACCGGGCGCGGGCAGGCCCGCCTGCGGCACCGGCAGCGGCGGCAGGCGTTGGCCGGTCATCTCGAACAGCGGCATGATCGGCTGCACGAACGAAAGCAGCGCCTTGAGATTGCCGCCGAGCGCGCGCAGCACGTCGGGCGGCATGATGATAACGTGCCGCGCCGCATGTTCGCCGGCGGTTTGCGCAGACTGGACGATAAAAAACGGGGTGGGCGCGCCACGCAGCAGAGCGAATGCGCCGATGGGCGGTTCGGCCGGGGCGGGCAACCGCGCCACTTGCAGCGCCTCCACTACCTGCTCGGCGCGCACGCCGGGCGACGAGGCCAGCAGGCGCGGTTCACCGCTCAGCCGCCCGCCAGCGACTAACTGTCCGTAGTAGAAATGTTCAAGCGTATGAATCGGAGTGGACACAATCAGCCCCGAGCGGATGATGCACGTCGTCGCGGAACCGAAGCGCCTGCGCGCACGAAATTCACGCTAACGATAGCAGAATCAGCGGCTCGGGACAAACGACGAGTAAACCAAAGGGATGGAAGTTGAAAGTGCTGAGTGCTGAGTACTGAGTAAAAGAGCTGTTGAAAGTTCCTTTTCACGGCAGGCGGTAGAGCGAATACAGGCCGCCCTCATCGCTCCACACAGGCGTGCCCAGCAACGTTAGCGCGGCCGGCAGTTCGGCGTCCTCGGCGGGGAAATATGTGAGGCCATCTTCCGTCCACAGCCGGTAGCCCTCGTCAAACATCAGCAGATAGTCGTCGCCCCCGGCCGCCCAGTCCGCGAAGATCGCTTCGGGAGACAGCCCGGAACGCCGCGCCGCGCTCCAGAAATCGAACAGCACGTCGCCCCGGCAGCTCACGCCAGCCGGGCACGGATACGCGCGCGGCTCGAACAGAAAGCGGACGGTCGATCCCTCCGGCAGTTCGTCCAGTTGCGCCAGCGCGCCGGACAACGGACCAAGCTGTTCGTCCACAAACTGCTCACGAGTGATCACACCCAGCAGTGAGACCAACGGGCGCAGATTGACCGTTGCATGCAGCGCTTCGGCGGCGCTGAACACCAGCGTTACGCCGATCAATACGCGGGCGATGAAGCCCACTTGCACCGGCTTCTTCGGCAGCGCGTCCAGCGAGGCAAAGCCCAGCGCAGCCAGCATCGCCATCAGCGGGAAGATAGCGATGGATAAGCGCGTTTGCATGCCGACTGCCGAGGTAGCCGCCACCACCGCCCAAACGATGAACATCGGCGCGAGCAGCAAGGCCGCATTGAGCGATGTGCGCCGCTGCCCGCGCTGCAAATACGGCCACGTAAACACCAGCAGGAACGGCGCGGTCAGCAGCCACGGGCCGGCCGTATAGAAATACGTGCCTTCGAAATCGCCGCCGAAAATTGTTGCCGCGAACGGCAGGACAGGAAGCTGCCAGCCCAGCCCCAGCGACAGCAGCCCACGCCCGGCCTGATTGGCGGAAGCCGTGCGCGCGGCGTCCCAGCCCAGGCCGCCGAACACGTATGGAAAGATCGGGTTGCCGTAGAGCAGCAGGCCGCGCAGCGCCCAGGGTGCGTAGGCCACCACCACCGCCCCGAGCGCCAGCGCCAGCAGCGGCCGCAGCGACTTCGCGCCGCGCCCGCACCAGCACGAATAGACCAATCGCCAGCCCGACGGGCGCGCCGGTGTACTTGACACCGACGACGCTTCCCGCCAGCAGGCCAGCCAGCAGTATCCAGCCCGCCTTGCGCTCACTCTCCCAGGCCAGCGCACAGGCCAAAGCCCCGGCGGCGAAGGCCAGCACGGCCAGATCGACATAGGCGATGCCAAACAGCAGCCAGGTGTTGTAACCCGCCAGCAGCAACGCCGCCGCCAGCCATGCACCATCGCTTTTGCCCGTCACGCGGCGTGACAGGCCCATCACCGCCAGCAAGCCCAGCAGCCCGATACCGAAGTGCAGCGGTGCGGGAGCGGTATCGCGCCCGAACAGGCCGATTGCGACGCCGTAAAGTGTTTCCGCCAGTTTGGGCAGGCCCAGATAGAAGTTATCGTCGTAGCCCAGCATGCGCCCGGCGGCCAGATCGCGCTGCGGCGCGACGAGATGGTAGGTCATGGCGTCCCAGGCATGCGGCGGCGCAAGCGCGGCCACCAACGCCAGCAGCAGTTGAAAGAGGACCAGCGCCAGCAGCAACCAGCCGAAGCGCGAGTTGGGCCGTGCCGTGGGCAACAGCGCACGCAGGTCGCTCCAAACCGCGCGGAATCCACGCCGGAACACCACCAGCGCAGCCAGCAGCAGCACCCAGAAGGCGAAGCTCTGGTACAGTCCCGCCAGCCCAAGCAGCAATGCCGCCGCGCTCAGCAGCGCCAGGCCAAGCAGACCGCTAATGCTCACACGCACGGCGCGGCCTGCCTGCGCCAAATCCAGCCCGCTTTGCGCACCCAGCAGGCTCAGCAAAGCCCGGCCAACCGCCAGCCCCACCACCAGTACGAGGCCCGCCGCCAGCAGATCAAGCGCCGCGCCCAGCACCGGCGCCATGCTTTCGGGCGGCAGCGGCTTGTGATAGACGTAGTAGCCTGCCAGCACCAGCGCGATCAGCAGCAGCGCGCCCAGCGGACGCCAAAGCGCAGCGCGCGGCGTATCGGGAGGCGGGGTGGTTGGCGTCATGGTGCGGGCGGTTGCTCCTGGTGGACTGCGTGGCAGTGTTCCGTTTTGCGCGGTGCTGCGAGTACAATGAGCAGACTACCACGAGGCGATGCGCGCATCATGCGTTATTTGATCGACGGACACAATCTCATCGGCCAACTGCCGGATTTGTCACTGGCGGACCCCGATGACGAGGCCAAGCTGGTGCTGAAGCTGGTCGAATTCGCCGCCGGGCGCAAGGTGCGCATCGTCGTCATTTTCGACCACGGGCTGCCCGCCGGGCGCTCGGCGCTGTCACGCGGGCCGGTCGAAGTCGTGTTCGCTGGCTCGCACACGAATGCCGACCGTGTGCTGCGTGAGCGGTTGATTGCCGAGAAGCAGCCCGCCCAGCTCATCCTCGTCTCGAATGACCACGAGGTGATCGCGGCTGCGAAAGCGCGCAAGATTGTCACCACGCGCAGCAGCGACTTTGCCCGGCAGATGGCAATGCGCGCGCCCACGCCGCAGCGCAGGAACGCGCGCCCGGCTGAAGACCCGAAACTGAGCGCGGACGAAGTGGACGAATGGCTGAAGTTGTTTGACGATCGGAAAAATCAGCCGTGAGCGTTTACACGCCCTATGCTATACTGAGCGCGCAACATCTGCTCGGGGCGTAGCGCAATTGGCAGCGTGCCGCGTTTGGGTCGCGGAGGTTCCGGATTCGAGTTCCGGCGCCCCGACAGGCGGGTGTAGTGTAACGGTAGCACACGACCCTTCCAAGGTCTTAGAGGCAGTTCGAATCTGCTCACCCGCTCAAAGGAAAGTTGAAAGTTGAAAGTACAAAGTTGAAAGTAAAAGCAGAGGGTTACGAAGTTAGCCCATCATGCTCACTTTTAACTTTCAACTTTTGACTTTGAACTGCCCTTGGGTCTGTAGCTCAACGGCAGAGCACTCGGCTCATAACCGAAGGGTTCAAGGTTCGAATCCTTGCAGACCCACTTCAGCAAAACGCCCGCACTGACGCGGGCGTTTTTTGTTTAGCGGCCCACATCCCCGGCCGTTCTTCCTCAGGTAAGTGGGAAGGCCCACAATCTCACCGTGCGAAAAAGCCCCTCTCCCCGCTTGCGTGGGAGAGGGGCAGGACAAAGTCCGGGGTGAGGGGCGTGAGAGGTGGATTACACCGCCGCTGTTTCGAGCACCCGCTCGGGCAGGCCCGCAGCGCGCCAGGCATCGAAGCCGCCGCTTAGGTTCGACACGTCCTCGAAGCCAGCACCGAGCAGCAAGCTCATGGCGATCAGCGAGCGCGTGCCGCCCGCGCAGGCCACTACCAGCGGCCGGTCACGCGGGATTTCCGCCAGGTGGCCCGGCAGTTGGCCGTACATAATGTTCAGCGCGCCCGGGACATGGCCTTCAGCGTACTCGCTGTGGTTACGCACATCCAGCACCAGCACTTCGCCTGCACCCACCGCCTCAGCCACATCCGGCGCAGTCACGTCCGGCAAATCCACGGCGTAGTCGTCAACTACGTCGCTGGTGAAGAAGCCCGGCACATTGTCAATACCAACCGCATGAAGCTGGCGCACCAACTCAGGCACGTCGCCTTCCTCGGCGATCAGATAAACCGGCCGGCTGTAATTCGTCATCCAGCCGGCATAGGTATTGAAGCGATCAGTGGGCGGCACAATCAGCGTACCCGGAACGAGGCTGGGCGGTTCGCTTACGGGCCGCGCGTCCAGCACGGTCGCGCCCGCCTCGGTCAGCTCTTGAAACACGAAGCCTTCCAGCATCTGCGGCGCGGGGAGTTCGGCCAGCAGCGCCGGGCCGATTTTGTTCACGCGCTTCATCTGGGCGAAATAGGCGGGCGGCTCGGGCTGGCCGCTGAGCAGCCACGCCACAAACGCATCCTCGTCGTTAAACTGAAAAGCAGGATTGAACAGCTTTTCGTAGCCGAGCGTGCTTGAAGGCACCGCGCCGAGCGCCTTGCCGCAGGCGCTGCCCGCGCCATGACCCGGCAGCACCATTAAATAGTCGGGCATAGTCTTCAGACGCTGCACATTGCGGAACTGGTCACGCGCGCCCGGCTCTTTTGTGCCGGCCACGCCCGCCGCCTCTTCCAGCAGATCGGGCCGGCCCACATCGCCCACGAACAGCAAATCGCCGGTGAACAACCCCATCGGCTGGTCGGCGGCCTTGGTATCCGTGAACTGGATAATCATGTGTTCGGGCGTGTGGCCGGGCGTATGCAGCGCCTGAAGACGGATGTTGCCCAGCATCCACGTATCGCCGTCATGCAGGAGCACGGTGTCGGGCACGGCGAACGCATACTGCCAGTCCGGCCCGCCTTCGGCGCTGAGATACAGCCTCGCGCCAGTGGCATGCGCCAGTTCGCGGCTGCCGCTGACGAAATCGGCGTGGATGTGCGTTTCAGTCACCTGAGTGATACGCAGGCCTTCCGTGGCGGCGGCCTGAAGGTATGGGCGAGTGTCGCGCGCCGGGTCGATGACCAGCGCTTCGCTCGTGGCCTGACAGCCGACCATATACGAAGCCTGAGCCAGTTCCTCATCGTAGAAATACTTCAACAGCATTCGCGCTCATTCCTCCATCAACCGCTGGCCCGTTCACGCTCTTTCGTTGGCCGCATTGCAGATATCGGCCACTTTCAACTTTCAACTTTCAACTTTCAACTTTCAACTTTCAACAACACAGACGCAGCGGCCGGGTTACTCCCTTACCCGCGTCACGGCCGAAGGCAGCCGCACCGTATTCAGCACCGCGCAGTTGTCCTCCACCGCCAAATGCAGCGCTTCGATCTGCGCGACCGTGGCGTTCGCCACCAACTGCGGGCGGTACTGCAATTCCGTCATGTGCAGCGGCGGCTCGAACGGCAGACCCACCACTGCGCCGAAATCCAGCCGGCCGCTGACCTCGACCGTCACTTCTTCCAGTTTCACATCCAGCAGAATGGCGTGGATGACATAGGTGTGCACCAAACAGCTTGCCATCGCGCCCAGCAATAGTTCCGGCGCAGTCGGCCCCAGACTATGCCCGGCCAACCCGGGGCCCGAATTGCTGGCGACGAAATGCTCGCCCATGCGCGTGGCGCGCACGCCGGTGCCACCCGCCAGCGTGGATGACGCGCTGATGCGCATATTCGCCATTTCGCGGTGCTCGGCCCAGTCGGCCTGCCGCGCCGCCATCGCCACGCGCTTGCGCTCAAGATACGAGTTCGAGTTCAGACATGCGCTTCCCCTCGTTCATCCGTGCGGTTCATGGGCAAATAATGAACCACCGGCGCGGAAAAGGCAACGCAGCAGGAAAAACTACTCACGTTACTCCCTATCCCTGAATGGCTGACGGGGTGATGGTCAAGTTCGCCTCACTCGTCCTGTGAAATTTACAGATTTGATCTGTTTCAGCCAAGCGCCGTGAATGTAATGCCTGTATGCTGTAATCAAGGCTCATTCAGGTCTTAATCTGAGTCAACAAGGATCAATCTCCATGTCCATGAAACGTAGACTTGTGCTCTTCATCGGTGTACTCGCAGTGGTACTCGCTGCCAGCGCAGTCTTTGCAAGCTCGGTTAGCTTCAGCGGCACTATTGCCAGTGGAGCGCAGACGGACTACTACACCGTGCATTTTGACGTTGGCCAGTCGATTACAGCCGAACTGGTTTGCGGCGAACCGCCCACGCTCGACACTGTGCTTACGCTACGCAACTCGAACGGCGTTGTCGTTGCCTATAACGATGATGGTGGCCCGAAGCAGTGCGGTAGCTTCCGCAGTTCCATCATCCATTACACCGTATTTCAGGCCGGCGATTTCACTTTCCAGGTGGATGGCTTTGGCAGTTCAACCGGCTCGTATACGCTAACTATCAGTGACACCCCTGGCTCCGGCTTCATCCCCAATGACGATCGCATCAACCCGCACGCCTTCGCACCAGTGGCCGTGTACTGCCGCGCCGAGGGCGCAGTGGAAGTGTGGAACATTGACGCCGACGGCAACGGGACGCCTCTGCTCGACGTCTCTGCGGCCGATCAGGCGGCTGGCGCGAGCGCCGGCAGCGTTTCCCTGAATACGCTGGAAGACGGCCGCTTGCAGGTCAACGCGACGATGCTGGACGGCAAGGACTATCTGTTCATCTTCGACGGTTGCCCGGTGACCACTTCCGAGACCTACACCGTCGAGAACGGCAACGCCGTCCTGTTCGAAACGCGCAAGTACTAATCCCACTTCCGTACACTTGCAGCACACGAACACCGGCCCTTTTCGGGCCGGTGTTTTTGTTGTTTGCTACACACCGCTCATCTCCCCTCTCCGCTCGCGTGCGTAGAGGGGGATAGGGTGAGGTTCGCTACACGCTCACCAGCAGGATGCCTACGAGAATCAGCGCGAGACCGAGCCACTGGCCCCAGCGGATGCGTTCGTGCAAGAAGATCCACGCCAGCAGCACCGTGACCGCCGCGAACATCGACGACAGCACGGCCACGACAGCGATTTGCTCCGTTTCCATGCCCAGATTGTTGGCGGCAAACGCCAGCGTATCGAGCAGGGCAATCGCCACGATCAGCAGCGCCGCACGGCGCGCAGGCGGCGCGGCGCTGCGGCGGCCGATCAGCGCCACCCCGAGCATAGCGACCACGCCCAGCACGCGAGTGACCACTACCGGCAGCACCGGCCCCAGCGCCGGCACGACGTAGAAGCCCAACAGCCAGAAATTCACGCCAAACAGCACGGCGGCCGCAATCGCAAAGCCAATGCCCGGCGGCAGCCGATAACTTCTCATCGTCATCATGCGGCGGTTGGTGTCGGGCGTGATTTCAATCGAGGCCAGAATTACGCCGAGAATGGAGCAGGCGATGCCCAGCGCCCGCGTTCCAGACAATGTTTCGCCGCTCAACAACGACAGCAGCACCGTGATCGCGCCGTAGGTGGAGGCTATCGGCGACACGATCATCAGCACGCCGCGCTCGAAGGCGTTGAACAGGGTGAACGAGGCGAACACGCCGATCAATCCACCCACGATGCCGACCAGCCAGCCTTCGACTGAAATCGAGGCGACGCGCCCAAATTCACCCAGCAGCAGCGCCAGCCCAATCACCGAGATCAGGCCGAACAACTGGACGTAGATGATCGTCCGCAGCGCCCCGATTTGGCGCGTGACGCCGCGCGTGATGAAATCGCCTGTGCCCCAGCCGAAGGCCGCGAGCAGGCCCAGAAGAATGCCCATTCAGATGCTTTCTGCGGGGTTAAGGCCGCCAGTCATACTCGATATTCGCTGCCGTCGCCCGCGCCGTAGCTTCGCCGAGCAGCCGCGCCACAACGTGCAGCGCCATGTCCATGCCGGCCTGCACGCCTGCCGAGGTGATGATTGCGCCCGTATCGACATAGCGCACGCCGCGCACGACGGTGATCGCCGGTGAGATGCCCGCCAGCAGATCGTACTCCTCGTAGTGCGTGGTGGCGCTCAGCCCGTCGAGCAGGCCCGCGCTGCCCAGCACCAGCGAACCGGTACAAACTGAGGTCATCAATTCGACTCGCGCCGCCTGCGCCCGCACCCAGTCGAGCATGGCCGGATTCGTCATCTGGCGGCGCGTGCCATAAGCCACCCGGCACTACGACGATGTCCGGCGGCGGGCAGTCCGTCAGCGTGTAATGCGGTACGACCTGCAAGTTGTTGCGAGCGCGAATGATGTCAGTCGTTTCGGCCACGGTGTACACGTTGAGCGTTTGCGTTTCGCCCAGCGACCCCGCGACCGAGAACACCTCGAAAGGCCCGGCGAAATCGAGCACCTCAACCTCATCGAACAACACTATTGCCACGTTGCGAGTGCTCATGTACCCTCCCGCCGCGTATATTCGGCTGGCCCAAACATGACGAGAATCACCAGGTCTTCGCTGATGTCCACAAACCGATGCGGCGCGTAGGCGGGCACGAACACAAGGCTGCCCGCGCTCACAAGCCGCCGTTCTTCGCCGACGATGATCGCGCCGCGCCCGCTGGCGACATAGTACAGCTCGTCCTCACTGTGCGGCTGCTGCGGATCGACTGCACCGGCAGGCAAGCGGTACACGCCCGCGCTCAGGTCTGGCGAACGCACAAACTCGGTGTACATGTCCGCCGAGCGGATGTCGCTCAATTCCCATGCTTGCATCGGGCAAACTCCTTCTTCTTCCCAAACAAATTTGGTTGAGCCGGCAAGACGCCACGAGCAACCTCACCCCCTTAGCTCCCTCTCCGAACACAGACGAGGGGGAGCGAGGGCCAGTTTTTCTCCCCTCGCTGCGCGCGGAGAGGGGGCGGGGGTGAAGTTTCATCCCACCACCGCCCGCCAGCCGAGCATGACGACCATACCGATCACTATCGTCAGCAGCAGGCTTTTCGTGCGCCAGGCCACCAGCGCCGACGCAATCCCGGCCACCAGATAGGCATTGGCCGGCGAAAAGTCGACCGTGCCTTCAGGCATCAGCACGGCCGGCACGATAATCGCCGTGAGCACGGCTGGCGGCACGTAGCGCAGCGCCCGAAAGACCGATTCGGGCAGCGGAATCTTGCCTACCAGCACCAGCACCGGATAGCGCACGCCAAATGTGACGGCGGCCATGCCCGCCACCAGCAGCAGTTCGTTCACAGGTCGCTCCCGGCCATCATCAACTGTCAGTCTCCGCGATATTGATTTCGGCCTCTTCGAACGCCTCGGCCTCCAATGTGTGCGGCGTTGCACTGGGCCATACGCGCTCACCAAGAACCCCCGCCACGACGCCCAGCACCGCCGCCAGGAACAGGCCGATCTGGTTGGGCAGCTCATTCGCAACGACTGCGGTGACACCGGCAACCACCACCGCCAGCAGCACCGGCCGGCCCTTGATGGTTGGCACGAGCATGCCGATGAAGGTGGCGCTCATGGCGAAATCCAGGCCCAGGCGCGTCGGGTCCGAGAAGATGGCGCCGAAGACGATGCCCACGAGCGTGCTGATCTGCCATGGGATATACATGGCCAGGTTCGAGCCAAGATAGTACCAGTGCTTGTTGGGCGAATTGTCGGTGCGCTCGTAGCGCCGGATCGTCACCAGAAACGACTCGTCGGTGAGCATGGCCGCCAGCGGCAGCAGCCAGCGCTGGGGCAAGCGCCGTACGTAGGGCGCGAGCGACGCCGCATACAGCGCATGGCGCAGATTGACGACGAAAGTGGTGAGAATGATGACGGGCACAGAGGCCTGCCACAACAGTCCGACCGCGATGAACTGCGACGAGCCGGCGAAGACGAACAGAGACATTGCCAGCGCGGCCCACGGTGAAAGGCCCCTTGCCACTGCCAGCGCGCCGAAGATGATGCCAAACGGTATGCCGCCAATGACCAGCGGGGTCATAGCGCGCACACCCGCGAAGAACTCGCCGCGCCACGTGGGCGGCGCTGCTGGGGTCATTATTGGCTCTGCACGCGCAGGCCGGGCAGCGCCTCGAAGCTGAACGCGCCCGGGAAATCCTCACCCACCTGCTTGCGCTTGCCACTCCACTCACGGATATCGACGCGATAGACCGATGTGCGCTTCAGTTCCTCGTCAATAATCGGTCGGTAATCGCGCCCAGGCTGAAGATGCGGGAAGTACTTGTCCAGCAGCATCTGCAGGCCATGGCGCTGCTCGCCGGCATCCAGCACCACCTGCGCCGCACCAAACACGGTCACACCCGTATATTCGACGCTGAATTCGAGCGCCTCATCGGCGGGCAGGAGGCGGCCCATCGTGCTGATGCTGAAGCAGACTGGCAGACCTTCGCCGCCGCCTGCCTCGATGTTGGTACGCGTGCGCCCCAGCCGCGCGGTATGCAGATAGATACAGTGCTGCGCCGCGTCAAACACGAACAGATTGCTGTTGATGAACGGTACACCATCATCCACGCTGGCCAGATAGCCGTAAGCTGCATCGGTTAGGAACGACGCGATCCATGCGTCATCGTCCACGGCGCGGTCAGCGCGGCGCACGGTGCTGTCGGCCTGTTCGCGCGGGTCGATGGTCATGATTGGTGTCTCCACGAGCACATGAATGCAATCTTCCAAGTCTACTCAGGCGTGAAAACGGCGCTAGCCACAATGTGAACCAATTGCGGGCCAATGTTGGGCAGCGAACAGGCCGCAGTCTTTTGCAGAGCAGCCGTTACAATTCACCCCTGCGTTCATGCCGGAAAGTTGAACTTGGGCACTCTGCAGCGGCTCGGCCTCATTGGATTGACGATCTTCATGCTGGTGGCTGGCGGCAGTTCCGCCTATGCCACCGACTTGTCCGTGCGTATGGTTACGCATATCGCTCTGACGCTGACGCTGCTGGTCTGGCTGATTGGGCGCATCCGGCGCGGCCGCTTTCTGCCGGACGACGCCGCTGAACTGGCCACTATACGCCGGTGCGGTCGTGCTGGCGCTGTCAGCCACCTTCAGCCTCGACACGCGTATGTCCGCTGAGCACGCATGGTGGCCGCTCGTACATGGTCTGATCTTCTTATTCTGCGCGTCGGCGCTTGCAGGCGGCACGCAGCGGCTGCTGTTCGAAGCGCTGTTCCTGGTGGGCGCGGTGACGGTGCTGCTGGCGGGTGCGGAGTTTGTCGACTGGGCTGGCCGCACGTTCGCTGCCGTCGATGTGAGTGATTTCCTGCGCGGCAGTGCGGACTTTCCGCCGCTCCCTATGCTGGCGAAGCCGCTGCACGCCAGCACGGCGCTGGCCGGGTTTGTCACGCCGCAAGTCGTGGTCGCGTTTGCGTGGGCAGTCACAACGCGGCGGCACAATGAACGTATCGCGCTGGCGGGATTGGGTATCGCCTTGTGTCTGGTGCTGCTGGGCACTGGCTCGCGCGGGGGTTTTCTGTCACTGGCCGCGGCGGCAATCGTATTTCTGCTGCTGCGGCTTGGGCCGGGGCTGAGGGCGGCGCTGCGTGGAGATGGCGGTTCGCGGCAACTACTGACCGGCGCAGCAGCGGTTGTGCTGATTGCGGTAACAGCGATCGGGGTGGTGCTGACTGTCAGCCAGGAGACTGGTCACAACAGCGGCGATGCGACGCGCATGAGTTTATGGAACAGCGCCGCTGCCGCCGCGAATAATTACCCGATTCTAGGCGTGGGAACCGGCGAGTTTGGCCGCGCCCATCGTCTGTACCGCGCGCCCGAAGCACCGGCCGATTTCGTGCACCGGCAGGCGCACAATATCGTGCTCAATACCGCCGCCGAGGAGGGGATCGCCGGGTTGATTGTGCTCGGCTGGATGGCCGTCGCGCTGTTGTGGGGCTGGTTGCGTCAGCGGCGGACGGCCACCAGTGGGCGCGCCGTGCGGCTGGATGCCGTGCTGGCGGCACTGGCGGCCGTCGCCGTGCAAGCCCAATTCGATGTCTTTTTCACGACGCCTTTCGTGGGGCTGGTGGCGCTGCTGGCCGCCTACGCGGTGATGCCCACGGAGTTGCTTCCCGGCCTATTGCGCCCACGCCTCCGTGACAAAACCGCCGCGTGGGCCGCGCTGGCGCTGATTGCGGCTTATGGCGTGTTCTGGATCGCCGCCGATGCAGCGCAGGCAGATTTCGAGCGCAGCGTGCGCGACCAGGACATGGCCGCTGCGCAGCAAGCCGCCGCGCTCGACCCCGGCCTGCATCTGTATGACCTGCAAATAGCGTATCTCACGGGCGAACAGACGATCAGCGACCCCGCCCTGCTGCCCGAAGCGATTGCGCTCTATGAACAGGCACTCCAGACCGAACCGACATGGGATACTGGCTGGATCAATCTGGCGGGCCTCTATGAACAGGCGGCCCGCATACCTGAGGCAAAGGCGGCATTCACACGCGCCGAGGCCATCAATCCGCTGAGCGTGGCCGCGTGGAACCTGGGGCGTATCGCAACTGCGCAGGGCAACGCGCCCGACGCCTTCGCAACCGTCACCCAGCCAGCTTCCGGATCGTGGGTGGATCGCAACTTCGAGGGCGTGCTTTACGGGCGCAGCGCCGATTTCAGGCTGCTGCCCGGCCTGACTCCGCCTTCGCCCGGAGCTTAATCCGGCAGGCGAACGGATGGCCCGTATACTTGGGTCATGCGAACGGGTTTCGTTCGCTGTGAAAATCAACTTTCCGGTTCGAACTGCAAGGGAGCGCCCATGCGCCTGCAGCGGCTCGGTTTTGTGCTGCTCGCTGTGTTTGTCGTGTTCATCGGCGGCAGCTCGTATTACAACGCTTTCCTGCCGGTGCGCGTCATTACGCACATCGCGCTCACAGTGCTGCTGATCGCGTGGATTAGTTCCCGAATCCGGCGCGGGCGCTTCCTGCCGGCGACGCCGTTGAACTGGCCGCTGTATGCCGGCGCAGGCGTACTGGCGCTGGCTGCTATCTTCAGCCTTGATCCACGCATGGCAATGGAATCGCTGTGGTGGCCGCTGGTGCATGGCCTGATCTTCTTCTTTCTGGCGGCCGAAATCATCGCAGGCCGCCAGCGCCGTTTGATGGAAACGCAGTTCCTGCTTGGCGCGCTGGCCGTGATTTTCGCGGGCGTGCAACTGCTGTCGTGGTGGCTTGGCTGGGGCATTACGCCTGAAACGCGCATCGGCATCACAGCGGCGGTCGATTTCAGCGCGCTGCTGCGCGGCAGTGGCGAGTTCCCGCCAATTACGCCGATGGTTTATCTCCCCTTGGGCGTCAGCACCTGGCTGGCGGCCTATGCAGCGCCGCAAATCGTGCTGGCGCTGGCATGGGCGCGTACCGCCGCGCGCCGTGATGAACGGATTGCAGCCGTCGGCCTGGCGCTTGGCCTGGGCATTGTGCTTGCGGCCACCGGTTCGCGCGGCGGCGTGCTGGCGTTGGCAGTCGCGGTCATCGTGTTCCTGCTGCTGCGCCTCGTTCCGGCGGCTGTAAGCCAACTGCGCGCCGGCGAAGGCGGGCTCAAACGCGCCGCATTGTCACTGGGCGCGGTGGTGCTCGTCGGCGCGGCGGCGCTGGCGGTCGTACTCTACATCGGTCGTTCGGGCGGGCGTGTGGGCGGCGACGAACTGCGTGGCAACCTGTGGCGCAGCGCCATTGACACAGCGCAGGATCACCCCGTCCTGGGCGTGGGCGCAGCGCAGTTCGGTCAGGCCGCGCGTCTGTACCGCGAGCCGGGTGCCTATGTGGATGACCGGCTGGGCACGGCGCACAACATCGTGCTCAACACGGCGGCCGAAGAAGGCATCGCCGGAGTGCTCATTCTCGGCTGGATGGCCGTCGCGCTGCTGTGGGGCTGGTGGCGTCAGCGGCGAGCAACGACCGGCGGCCGCGCCCTGCGGCTGGATGCCGTGCTGGCGGCGCTGGCTGGATTCGCGGTGCAGAGCCTGTTCGATACCTTCACGATTACGGCGATTGTGGTGCTGGTGGCGCTGTTAGCCGCCTATGCCGCCGTGCCGCCCGACGAGGGAGCTACACAGCGCGCACGCCTCCGCGACAAAGCAGCGGCATGGGTCGCACTGGCGCTGGTCATCGCTTTCGGCCTGTTCTGGATTCCGGTCGACTTGGCGCAGGCGCAATTCCAGCACAGCCTGGGCGATGGAGACATGGCCGCCGCACAGCAGGCCGCCGCGCTCGACCCGGGCCTACGCTTGTATGACTTGCAGATTGCGTATCTCACCGGCGAACAGTCAATCAGCGATCCCGCCCTGTTGCCCGAAGCGATTGCGCGCTATGAGCGGGCATTGGAGGACGTATCCACGTGGGATACCGGCTGGATCAATCTGGCGGGCAGGTACGAGCGTGACGGCCGCATTGATGACGCGCTGAATGCGCTCGAACGCGCAGCCGCCATCCGCAGCAGCAATGCGGCGCGATGGAACTGGGCGCGCATCGCCGACGCCCACGACGCCGCGCCCGATGACGCCATCGTTGCGGCTTATGTGGACGCGCTGAACACAACCGCCACGCCCTTCTCCAGCGCATGGACGGCCACCCCGCGCCGGTTACAAGCGCTTGAGAGCATCTATGCCAGCACCAATCCTCGATTGCAATACTGGCTGGCGGAAACCTTCTTCCCTGAACGCCGCACCGCGCTCGTGCCAACTGATCCCATAACGGCGGATGACTGGTGGATCGTCGGCCAGTACGCACTGACTGTGCAGGACGACCCGCAGGCGGCGTTCGATGCCTTCAGCGAAGCCGTGCGCCTCAACCCGAACCGCGAGGTGGGCGAATACTACGCGGCGCGTGCGCGGGCCGGCGCGGCGCTGGTCGAAGGTGGATGGGAACAGGCCCGGCGTGACGCGGCGATGGCGTCCCTGCTTGCCACCTACCAGGAACGGCCTGCGGCCATATTCGCGCAGATCGCCGAAGCTGAAGGTGTGGTGGGCACGGCCCTGCGCGATTTACGCGCGGCCGCTGGCCCCGGGCTGGTGATCGACCAGAACTTCGAGGGCGTGCTGTTTGGCCGCGTGGCAGACTTCCGGCTGACGCCCGTGCTGCGCCCGCCCGGGCCGGGCACTGTCGCCTTTGCGCCGTGGTACGCCATCGCCGCCGATGATGAGGCCGACGGTGACACCGAGCGCGCCGCCAACGTGTATCGCGTGATTCTGGAGGCCGCGCCCGAGGAAGCCCGCGCTGCCGAACGGCTGGCGGAATTGCGCCTGGCGAAATAGACGCGATAAAAGGACAGAAAAAGAACTGATTCACCGCCAAAACGCCAAAAATCATCAGGGAGAAACGCCAAGAGGATTTTAGGTTGAACACTTGGCGCTCTGGGCGTCTTGGCGGATTCAACTATCTTTTCGCGCCGTGAACTGGCACATCCGCCTGCTCCGTGACACAATGCGAGCGAAGTATTTAGTCAAAGAACGGTAGATAACCATGGCTACGCGCCTGACCCGACCCGGCAAACACACGCTGATTGTGGAAACACCGCTGCTGCCGATGGCGGGCACAGTCGGCTTCGGCGACGAATACGCTGGCCTGCTTGACCTGTCCGCTTTTGGTGCGTTCGTCACCAACCCGGTGACGACTGCGCCACGCAGCCCCGCTAACGGCGCGCGCGTCGTGCCACTGTCGGCAGGCGTGCTGATGCATACCGGCCTGCCCAACCCGGGCCTGCGCGTGGTGCTGTCGGATCATGTCGAGGTGTGGACGCGGCTCGCGCTGCCAGTGATCATCCATTTCGTGCCGGTCAGCCTCGAAGACCTGCGCCGCGCATTGGGCAAGCTGGATGAAACCGAGGCCGTGTCTGCGGTCGAAATCGGCCTGAACGATGATATTCCGCAGGCCGACGCGGTGATGCTGACCCGTGAGGCGGGCAAGACCGAGAAGCCCGCGCTCATCCGGCTGCCGTTTGGCGCGCCGATGGACATGGTGCGCGCCGTGGCAGATGCCGGGGCTGATGCGCTGGTCTTGAGCGCGCCGCCGCGCGGCACCGCCCGCGACGCTGCCGGAAATCTGGTGTCGGGCCGCGTTTACGGGCCGATGAACAAGCCGCTGGCGCTGCGCCACGTAGGGCAGGCTGCGCAAGTCTCCAACGCGCCGGTGATCGCCGCCGGCGGGATCCATTCGCCGGAAGACGCGCGCGACTTTCTGGAAGCGGGCGCGGTGGCGGTGCAGCTTGACTCACTGGTGTGGGTGCAGCCAAATACCGTCACGGAGATTGCCAGCGCATTGGCCGGGCCAATACCCTCCGCTTCTCAGCCGCAAGAGGCAGGTGAGGGCTGGCCACCGGCTTAACCCGCGTGCCTTGGGCCACCCGTGCTACACTGATCTCAGAAACCACGTCCCTTCCACCGGGAAATGATGATGCCTCCCGCCGCTCCCCTGCTTCTGGCCAAGATCGTCTGGCGCGACCCACTCACCGACGCGGTGCAGGAGTTTGTGCTCGCCGAGGGCGCGACTGCCAGCATCGGCCGCCTGGAAACCAGCGACATTTGCATTAAGGAACAGCACGTTTCGCGCCAGCACGCCGTCATCCAGTTCCGCGACGGCGTGTTCATGATCACCGATCTCGGTAGCGCCAACGGCGTGTTCGTCAACGGCGAACGCGTGCACGAGCCGTTTCCGCTGGCAAGCGGCGATGAAATTCGCCTGTATGTGCCGGTGCTGCACTTCTTCGCCATCGTCAGCGAGGACGATTTGATCCACGCCACACAGCACGGCATGGTCATCACGTCGGTGAGCAGCACCGGCAAGGGCAGGTTGCTCGTGAGCAACGGCGCGCAGGAAGGCCAGCAAATCCCCCTGCTGCTGCCCACGCTCACGGTGGGGCGCGTCACCAACGACGCCGATTGGGAAATCTGCCTGCAAGATCCATCCGTTTCGCGGCCGCACGCACGCCTGCAACTCGTTGAGCATGCGTGGATCGTCTACGACCTGAGCAGCGCCAACGGCACCTTCGTCAACGGCACACCGGTCAACGAGAAGGGCCGCGCACTGCGCGACGGCGACGTGCTGACTTTCGGCTCGACCGTGACGCTGTTTCGAGAGGGGTGAGGGCTGGGGGGCGGAGATGTGGTCAGCCATTAGCAACACAACAGGGGAAGCGATGCGCTTCCCCTGTGTTCTACCCTGATACTCGTTGGAGAAAGAACTAGCCGCCGATGGTGATGACGACTTCCTGAGTGCTGGTGAGGCCAGCGGCATCACGGGCGCTCAGCACATAGGTTACGGTCGATGTTGCGCCAGCAGGCAGCGGCACGCTCACCTGGCCGCTCATCGGCAGTTGGACGTAGGTGAGGCCGCTCAGGCTGGCCGGCAGCACCTCGGAAATTTGCACACTCTCCGCGCCTTCCACCTGCCACGTCATCGTCACGTTACCGCCGGGCGCAACCGTGGCTGGCTCGACCGTGAACAGGACGATATTCGCGCTGCCGCCGGGAGCAGGCGGTTGGACCTGCGGGGTCGACTGATCGGGGCCGGGCGGCTGTACCTGCGGCGTTGACTGCGCCGGACCGGGCGGCTGAATCTGCGGCGTCTGCTGCGGAACCGGCAGTCCCGCGCCGGTCACCGGCAGCACGATATCCTGGCTGGCCAGCACGTCACCGCTGGGCACGGCCAGCACGGCCATGCGCAGAGTGACTTCGCTGCCGCCAATCGGGGCCCTTGGCGCAACCGCACCGAGACCCTCTGACGGAACATACAGCGACGGGCGAGCCAGTTCGATATTGACGAGTTCGTCTGCACCGACCACCTGATCAAACACGATCTGCGACTGCGGCGGGCGGTTGGCAACTGACCACGAGACTTCGACCCGCGCATCGCCATCGGTCAGCGCATCGAGCGCCACGCTGGTGGCCGTGGTCGAGAAGTCGGTGATGGTGGGCGCAGTCGCATCCGGAGCATACGGCAGCACCAGATAACGCTGGTCGAGGGCCGTCCCGCGCGAGTCGAGCAGCGACAGGCGGTAGGTGGGCGACCCGAAGTTGAGCGGATTCTCAATGACGATATCGACTGTGTCGACGGCTTCGAGCTGTTGACCCTGAGGCACGAGTGAAACCCAGCCCGTGCCGATCAGTTGATCGAGCGTCACGCGCTGGCCCGGCGTCACGTTGACGATGTGCCAGCTCAACGACGCATCGGCCGTACCTGCTTCCACATCAGCGAGTGTGATGGGGTTGGTAACGGCGACGAAATCGACAATGGCCGGAACATACGGCCCGCCCTGGGCGCTGACAACGCCTACCAGAGCCAAACAAATGATTGCGATCAATGCTCCCCGTGCAATAACGGCGCGCATGTGTCCTCTCCTTGGTCGAAAAGGTTGTTTCCTTCAAAGCAGATAATAGCGTAAATGCAACCTAACGCACAACAGGGGAAAAAGCCAATTACCCAACGCGGCACTTCTATCTCACCCTCAACCCCGGCGCCGCACGGGGTTGAGGGCGGGAAACTTGTGCAAATTGAGGGGACTATTCTCAGCGCGAATCCAGTCTCCCCTCAGCCGCACGCGGATAGGGGCCAGGGGTGAGGTTGGCTGGACGCTAACGGCTATGATGTCCCCAATCCAGGCCTCGCCCATCCCTCCCCATCATGACCTATTGTGAACCTTTGTAATCCCGATCTTCCCAGTGCGCGCGCCGCCTGTTACAATCCGCGCGAACATCAAACGAGAGCCACATGAACAAGAAAACGCTGCACGTCCTTGAATTTGCCAAAATCCGCGCCCAGTTGGCCGGCCACACGACCTTTTCCGGCGGGGCCGAACTGGCGCAGGCGCTGGAACCGACAACCGATTTTGCCGAAGCTGTCCTCTGGCAGCAGGAAACGGCCGAAGCGCTGCTGATGTTCGCCAATCAGGTGAGTGTGTCGGTGGGCGGCGCGCGCGATGTGCGCGACCCTGCCATTTCGGCCACGCGCGGCATCCAGATCGAGCCGTCGGTCTTTCTCGACATCCGCACCACCATGCGCCGCGCCACCACGCTCAAGCGCACCGTCGGCCGCCTGAAAGGGCCGTATCCGCTGCTGTCCGACCTCATCAACGAGGCCGAGGAATGCACGGCGCTGCAAGAAGAGATCGGCCGCGTCTTTACCGAGCAGGGCGAGGTGAAAGACAGCGCCAGCCCGCATCTGGCGATTATCCGCCGTGACCTTAAGGTTGCGTTCGACCGCCTGCAAACCAAGCTGCATCGCATGGTGACCGCGCCCGGCAATCAAACCGTGCTGCAGGAACCGCTCTACACCATGCGCAACGGGCGCTATGTCATCCCGCTCAAGACCGACTACAAGGGCAAGATTCCCGGCATCGTCCACGACTCGTCGGCCAGCGGCGCAACGCTGTTCATCGAGCCGCTGGAAACAGTCGAACTCAACAACAAGTGGCGCGAACTGCAACTGGACGAGGAAAAAGAAGTCCGCCGGATTCTGGCGGCGCTCACCGAGATGGTCGCACAGGATTCCGAACGGATCGTGCGTACCGTCGATGTGCTGGCCTACCTCGATCTGGTGCTGGCCAAAGCGCGCTATGCCGAAGCGCTCAAAGCTGTGCAACCGGCGCTGGTGCCGTTCCAGCCGCACGGAGAACACCCGGGCAGCACGATTGACCTGATCGCCGCGCGCCATCCGCTGCTGCGCGGCCATGTCGTGCCGATTGACGTCACCTTTGACGAGAACACATTCCTGCTGGTCGTCACCGGCCCCAACACCGGCGGTAAAACAGTGTCGCTGAAAACGGTTGGCCTGTGCGTGCTGATGGCGCAGTGCGGTTTGCAGGTGCCCGCCGACCGCGCCCGCTTGAGCGTGTTCACTGGCGTCTATGCCGATATCGGCGACGAGCAGAGTATTGAACAGTCGTTGAGCACGTTCTCGTCGCACATGACCAACACCATCCAGATTTTGCGCGACGCCAGCCCGGAATCGCTGGTGCTGCTCGACGAACTGGGCGCGGGCACCGACCCGGGCGAAGGCTCGGCGCTGGCGCGGGCCATCCTCACCTTTCTGCGTGGGCGGCATGTGACGACAATGGTCACCACCCATCACCCAGAACTCAAAGTCTACAGCGTCGAAACGCCCGGCGTGCGCAATGCCAGCGTCGAATTCGACCTCGAAACACTCGCCCCCACCTATCATCTGGTCATCGGCCTGCCCGGGCGTTCGAATGCGCTGGCGATTGCCACCCGCCTCGGCCTGAACGCTGAGATTATTGACGATGCCCGCAGCATGGTAGCAACCGAAGACCTGCGCGCCGATGACCTATTGGACGAGATTCACCGCACCCGCGAAGATATGCGCCGCCAGCAAGCGCAGATCACGGCGCTGCGCACGGACCTGGAAGACGAACGAGCCGACCTGCGCGACCAGTTGAGCACGGTGGAAGACGAACGACGCAATATCATCGCCGGCGCGCGCCGCGAGATGCAGGGCGAACTGGATGAGTTCAAGAAAGAAGTGCGCCGCCTGCGTGCCGACCTGCGAACCGCTGGAATGCCACTCGAATCGCTGCGCGCCGCCCAGATGGGCGCTGAATCACTTGATAAGGCGCTCAACGCGCCGGTTGATAACGCGGTCGAGATGCCGGACGGCGTGGCCTATACGCCGCGCCTGGGCGACGCGGTGTGGCTGGAAACGCTGCGCGCAGAAGGCACCGTCATCGAGATCGAAAAGAGCGAGGTCGTGGTGCAGATTGGCTCGCTCAAAGTGCGCGCCAAACCCACCGAACTCACGCGGCCAACCCGCGCCGAAAAGAAAGCGATCAAGCGCAAGCACGGCAGCGCCTACGAGAAGAGCAACGACATCACCACGCCGCGTGTCGCCTCACCCGGCATGGAACTCGACCTGCGCGGCACGCGGGTCGAAGACGCGCTCGAAAAGCTGGAGTCATATATCGACGCCGCCTACCTATCCGGCCTGCCGTTTGGGCGCATCATCCACGGCAAAGGCACCGGCGCGCTGAGGAAAGCGGTGCAGGAACGCCTGCGTGAACACTCTCTCATCAGCAAGTCCATCACGGCGCCCCCCAAAGAAGGCGGCGACGGCGTGACCATCGTCTACATCGCCTCACCCACGACCTAAACGATCGAACCACAGAGGCACTGAGAACACAGAGAAAAAGAGATTCACCGCCAAGACGCCGAGCAAAACGCCAAGAGGGTTTGGTCTAAATCCCTTGGCGTTTTCTCTTGCGTGTCTTTGCGACTTGGCGGTGAATCAGTTGTTTAGCGCGCGTTCATACACGGCCAGCGTTTCTTTGGCGGTTTTGCGCCACTGAAAATGCGTGGCCCGTGCCAGCCCGCGTGAGCGCTGCGTTTCGCGCAGGTCGCGTTGGCCCAGCAGCGCCAAAATCGCCCCGCCCATCTTGCGCGCATCGCCCGGCGGCACCAGATAAGCGCCGTCTCCACAGATTTCTTCCATCACGGGTATCTGGCTGGCGACGACTGGCGTGCCGCTGGCCATCGCTTCGAGCACGGGCAGGCCAAAGCCCTCATAGAGCGACGGGTACACAAACACGGATGCCAGCCGGTAGAGCGCGGGCTTGTCGGCCTCATCCACGCGGCCAATCCAGCGCAAAACCTCGTCGTTCAGGTCGCGTTCACGGGCGGCTTCACGCAGGTTTGGAAACAGCGGCTCGGCCCACTTCGGTTCCGTACCGGCGATGACGAGCGGCGCTTCCGGCCCCTCAGCCTTCGACACATAGCGGTACGCTTCCAGAAGCTGAATCACGTTCTTGCGCTGGTCAAAGCCGCCCAGATAGAGCACGAACTGGTCGGGCAGGCCGTACTTCTCCTTGACCTCATCATCGTGTTCAGCGCCCATACGCGGGTGGAAGGCCTCATCCGCCGCCAGATGGGTGACAGTGATGCGGCTTTCGGGCAGGCTGAGGTACTCGATGAGGTCGGTCTTGGCCGCCGCGCTGATGGCGAGAATTTCGGTCGCGCCGCGCGCCGCCGACGTTTGCAGGCTAACGTACAACTTCTGCCGCCAACCCTGCGTGTAAGCCGGCAGCGCCACGGGGATGGCATCGAGGATGGACACGACCAGCGGAGCAGAACTAGACAGCGGCGCGCCCCAGTAAGGCACATGGGCGATATCGGCTTTGGTCTTCCCTACTGCCGAGGGAAACCGGCGCTGCTCGAAGCGCACTTTGCCCAGATTACCGCGTCCGCCGCCTGCGAAGACGGTCTCGACGCCAGCGGGCACATCCTCCGCGCCGCCTGCACCGGGCAGCACCAGCACAATCTGCATATCGGGCGCGGCTTTCCGCAGGCTGGCGGTCAGCCGGCGCAGGTACTGCCCGCTGCCCGTAAATGGTTGATCCCAGAACCAGCCGTTAATCGCGATCCGCATTAATCAGGCGTCTTCCGCATCCGGCAGCGCGAGCGCAGGCCGCACACTGACCGTAAAACTCGACCAGATGGCCGGTGACCCGCACGCCCAGTTGCTGCTTCCAGATCATGCGTGGCGTCATTCAGCCCGCAGCCTTCGACTTCAATCACGCGGCCGCAGCGCAGGCAGACGAAATGATGATGATGGCCGCCGGGCAGCAGCACATAGGTGGGCGTGGCGCTGCCGGAGAGATAGGTGGGCCGCACAATCGACAGCCGTGTGAACAGGTCGAGGGCACGAAAAACGCTGGCGCGGCCGATGCTGGAGTCGTGCGCCGTCACGCGCTCGATCACCTCGCTCGACGTAAGGTGGTCATGCGTGCCTTCGAGCGCCGCCAGCACGGCAAGGCGCGCGCTGGTGAGCTTGTGTCCGCTGTCGCGCAGGCGCTGCGCCCGGGGGCTGGCCGCGAAGTCGGTCATGGGAGGAGCCTGATAGAAGTTGAAGGTTGCAGGTTGAAAGTTGAAAGTAAGGGTCGATTTGACATGAATTGGTGCATGTGTGCAGGCGAACCTACTATCAAAACCGCCAGAGCAACAATGTTCACTTTTAACTTTCCACTTTTAACTTTCAACTGTCCTCCGCATTGTACACGCAACCGGCCCGCCGTTGAACCTGTGCTACAATCGCCCCATGAATCCCCGAGACTTACTCGCAACCTACCACATCGAACCGAAGAAGGGCCTCGGCCAGAACTTCCTGCACGATCCGAACGCGTTGCAGAAGATTGCCGACAGCGCCACCATCGAGCCGGGAGACACCGTCGTTGAGATCGGCCCGGGCACCGGCGCGCTCACCGAGGTACTGACCCGGCAGGCTGCCCACGTCATCGCCGTTGAACTGGACGAACGCCTGCAGCCGCTGCTGGAATCGCGCTTCGCCAGCACGCCCAACGTCGAATTCGTCTATGCCGACATCTTGCGTAGTGACATGGGCCAACTCACCAGCGGCGGGCCATATCTGGTCGTAGCCAACGTGCCCTACTACATCACCGGCGCGATCATGCGCCATCTGTTCGAAAGCAACCCGCGACCCGACGCGCATGGTGCTGACCATGCAGTTGGAAGTGGCCCAGAAGCTGGTGGCGAAGCCCGGCGATCTGTCGCTCATTGGCGTCAGCGCGCAGTTCTATTCGAAGCCGCGCATTGTGGCGAAATTCCCGCCCGCCGTCTTCTATCCGCGTCCGGAAGTGGGCAGCGCCGTCGTGCGTTTCGATGTCTACCCGACGCCGCCGGTGGAAGTGCCGAGTGAAGCAGCGTTCTTCACGGTCGTGCGCGCCGGCTTCAGCCAGAAGCGCAAACAGATTAAGAACGCGCTGGCGGGCGGGCTGATGATCACGGCTGAGGACGCGGTGGCACTATGCGCGCGCGCCGGCCTCGACCCGCAGCGCCGCGCCGAAACGCTGACGCTGACCGAATGGGGCGCGCTGGCGCGGGCCTATGGCGAGGCGGCGTAGGGAAAACACACCCGTCTCCCACGCAAGCGGTTGAGGAGCGGCACCTTTTCGGCACTTATGGCTTATGAGGAAGAAATGTCCTCGTAGGGGCAAGGCATGCCTTGCCCCTACAAACGATTCAGCTACGCGCGGAGAGGGGAGTTAAAATGGGCACTTTTCTCCCCCCACTCCTGTGTTCGGAGAGGGGTTGGGAATGAGGTTTCGTTCTACCCGCGCCGCTCGAACAGCGCGACGCTGTCGACGAAGCTCGTCTGCGGCATCAAGTCGATGGCGCAGGCGCGGGTGAGCGTGAAGCCGCGCCGCGCCAGGGATCGCGCGTCGCGTGCCAGCGTGGCCGGGTCGTCACTGACGTAGACGAGACGGCGTACGCCCGCATCCGCGATGCTGCTGATCGCCTCGGCGCTGAGGCCGGCGCTGGGCGGCTCGACCACCGCGGCATCGCAGCGTTCGGGCAGTTCGGGTAGCACCGCTTCAACCCCGCCTTCAATCACGGTCACATTGGTGCAGTCGATCAGGTTCACCAGCGCATCACTGGCGGACGGTGGATAGCTTTCCACCAGCGTGACTTCAGACACATGCTCGCACAGCGCGGCGCTGAACAGCCCAACCCCCGCATATAAATCAAGCACGTGGTCGTCGGAGCGCGGGCGCAGCAGGTCGCGCACAGTATCAGCCAACACGGGCAGCATGGCGGCGTTGGGATGTACAAAACCGCCCACAGTCACGCGCAGCATGCGGCCGCCGACCTCAAACTGCAGCGCCGTATCGCCAATCAGGTTGACCGGCTCATTGTCGGGCAGCAGCAGATTAACGCTCGCCGGCAAATCGAGCGCCAGATCGGGCGCTTCCTCCTGCTGGACCGACAGGATGATCATCAGCGCGCCATCGCTGCCGCGCATGAGTTTGACGCGCCAGATGCCTTCCAGATCGAGGTCAAGCTCGGCATTCAGCGCCAGCAAGTCCGGGTGAATCAGCGCGCAATCGCGATCCGGCACGGGGCGGCGGCCTTCGCGGGCGGGCAATCCTAACATGCGAAGGCCACCTTCTTCGGTCGCCAGGTAGGTAACGTGGTGGAGATAGCCCCACTGAACGGGAGACGGCACCGTTGGCTGAAGCAGGTTGCGAATGTCGGCGGGGCGCAGTTTGCCCACGCGCTCAAGCTGATCAGCCAGCACGTCCTGCTTGAGCAAAAGCTGCGCAGGATAGTCGATGTGCTGCCAGGCGCAGCGCACACAGCTTGCGCTCAGATAATCGGCGCAAGCGGGATAGGTGCGGTCGGCCGAGGCTTCCAGAAGCTGCACGCCACGCGCCACAAGATAGGTATCATGCTCACGTTCCGGCTCTACCAGCACCAGCTCGCCGGGGATCGTGAACGGCACAAATACCGTTTTGCCGCGCCAGTATCCAAGGCCGCTGCCGCCGTGCGCCATCGCCTCGATGCGCACCTCGAAGCGGTCATCGCGTTTGGTCATGCCTAGGCCGGTATTTCCACCACCACGAACGACACGCCGCCGATTTCGAGCCGCGAGCCATGCTTGATCTGCACAGGCTTGTTCGGCTCGATCAGCGCGTCGTTGACGATGGTGCCGTTGCGGCTGGACAAGTCTTCCACGAAAAACTCATAGCCCGCGCCCGCCCGGCTCTTCTTCACCAGAAACCGGCAGTGGTGCTGGCTCAGATAGGCATCGTGCGGCAGGCTGATCTGGTTTTCGCGTGAACGGCCCAGCTTGTCCTGGTCAAACACGGGAATCGGCAGGCCATCGCGCAGGCTGGTGAACGCCAGCACAAAACGCACCGTTAACGCCATGCCGGTGCGATCATCGGCTGGCCGCACGGGCAGCGCCGAGTTGGCGCGCACCGGGTGCGCCTGTGCCGACAGATACGGCAGCGTGCCCGTTTGCATCGTCTTGTCGATGCTCACCTCACCGGCGGGCGACACGCTGAAGAGCGATGTAAAGTTCAGCGGCGTAGCAGTGACGTCCATCTTGCTACCGGCCGTTTTCGCCGAGGCGTTCTGAATCCCGCCCATGGTCACGCTGCTGTTCTCGACCTTGCCCACATTCTGTTTGACGCTGGTCTGGCTGCCGTAGTTGTTATACGTCACAGAGGTGGGTTTCTTCTCGCGCCGCTGCTTAATTTGAATGCGCCCGGCCTCGGTGAGGGCAAAAGCACTGTCATCGGCTTCCACCAGCCCATTGATGATCAGCTCCTGAAGCGCCGCCTCGGTTTTCATGCCCGCCAGGCCACACTCGTCCTTGAGCGCCGTCGTGGTACGGTCGCGTTTGGCGCGGGCGAGAGACAGCGCCGTCAGCACGCTCTCGGCGTTGGGAGACAAACGGATATCGCTGCTGGTCGGGCTCATGATCGTTCCCCCCGGAACAAACATTCACGCAGATGTGATATTCACGCTGCACTAACTTCAACACAACCAAATTCATACGTTTCCCATCATGGTAACATGGAATCCCATAGTTAGTACAAGTAATCGCGTGAAATGTGTGAAATTTGCGGTGGAGGGTGGGAAAAGCACGCTGAAGGGTAACACTAGATACTTGGTTCGCTTGTCACGAGTAAAACCTGGTACAGCGTGCTGCACCCAAAGCCGCCAATTCGCGGCGGCACGCGGAGGATTACTATCGCCTTCCCAGTTCCCCCTCCGGAAGAGGACTGTTTCGCGATTTAAAGCGTTGGCCCGTTTAGCCCGCCCGCTGCGCTTCCCACTCGCTCCGCAGGATGCCGTAATAGACCGTGTCTTTTGGCTGGCCGAAGCGGATGTAATGCTGACGCAGCATCCCCTCTCGCGTCATGCCCAGTTTCTGCATCACACGGCCCGACGCGGGGTTGTCGCTGAAATGCGTCGCATAGACGCGGTTGAGGCCCGCGTCGCGGAAGGCGAAGTCAAGCAGCACACGGCCCGCTTCCGTGACATAGCCCTGATTCCAGTATGGCACGCCCAGCCAATAACCCATCTCAGCGCGCTCGTACTCCAGTTGAAATACCAACCCGGCCCCGCCCAGCAGTTGCCCATCAGACTTGCGTTCCAGGGCGCTGGCCAGATGCGTGCCCTTCCGGCGCGCCTCGCGCTGCGACTCGATGAACGTTTCGGCATGATGCAGGTCATAGGGGAAAGGTATGTTGAGCGTGCCATCGGCGATGCGCCGGTCGTTAACCAGCGCCGCCATCGGCATCGCATCGTCGTCGCGCAGCGGGCGCAGGATCAGGCGCTCGCTCTCCAGAATGCAGTCAACCAGCAAATCGCCGAAATCGTCTTTCATTTCCGGAATCCCTATCCGCAGTTTTGCGGCGCGGCGTCGAAACTGGTCGGGCGCGCGTCGAGCGTGACCGGCACATCAAACGTATCGCCGCCGCGAACCACCGTCACCTGCACAGTATCGCCCGGCAGGGTGTGCGTGACCAGATACGCGCTCAACGTGTCCATCGACTGCATCAGCGTGCCATCGACCGCGATGATGATATCGCCGCCCACGCAGATCGGGCGTTCGCGCACCACCACTTCACGGCCGCCGCCGCGCAAACCGGCGCGCTGGGCGGGCGAGCCCGGCTGCACCGAGGAGATGAGCACACCGGCGCGCACCGGCAGATCGAGCGGTTCAGCCAGCGCCGCCACGCTGAAGCCATCTTCGCTACTCTGGCTGGTGATGCCGATCCACGAGTAGGTCACGGCCCCGTCATCGACAAGGTCGGGCACGACGCGGGCTACTGTGTTGGACGGCACGGCGAAGCCAACGCCCTCAAACACGCCGGTGTCGGTGCGAATCGCGGTGTTGACGCCGATCAGTTCGCCCGCCGAGTTGAGCAGCGGGCCGCCGCTGTTGCCCGGATTGATCGGCGCATCTACCTGAATGATCGACGGATTCTGAAAGCCGACACCAGTTCCGCCCGTCATTTCGGCCGATGGAAGTTGGCGGCCAATCGCGCTGACGATGCCGGTCGTCATCGAGCTGGCGAGGCCAAACGGGTTGCCGATCGCTATCGCCCGCTGGCCCACACGCACGCCGTCCGAGTCCGCAAACGTGACGGGCAGCAGGCGCGCCGGATCGACCGTTACGCGCACCACCGCCAGATCGCTGTACGGATCTTTGCCCACCAATTCGGCGGCCGTGACAAAACCATCACTGAACGTGACGGAAATCGAGCGCACGCCCTCGACCACATGCGCGTTGGTAATGATATGGCCGTCTTGGTCAAACACGAAACCAGAACCGCTGGCGTGGCTGGTCATAATCGAATCGTGCGGGGTTTCGAGCACGACCTCGATGTTGACGACCGATGGCGACAGCCGTTCGTAAATGTTGTTCAGCATCAGGTATTCCGCGTCGGCCGCGGCGATGATATCGGCCGGAACAGCCGTCGGCGTGGGCCGCGCCTGAAGATGATTGGCGCTCACAGCCAAATCGCGCGCCGGTGTCGACAACGCCGCGTTGGGCGGCAGGGCGCTCAGGCTCGGGTCATTCTGGCACGCCGCAGCAGCGAAGATAACGATGAGCAGCGGCAGTAATCGCTTGAAATTCATGCAATCCAATCCATGACTAGCGTCGAACGATCTACCTCACCCCCAACCCCTCTCCGCGTGCGGAGAGGGGAGGACACCTTTCGGCATTATGTGGCCTATGAAGCAGGATTGTCCTCGTAGGGCACGATGCATCGTACCCCTACAAACGATTCATCTCTGCACATCCTCGCTCACATCCAAACATGCCCTCTCCTCAACTGTGCACGGAGAGCGGCCGGGGGAGGTTCAAAACTGCGCGCGCAGGCGTTCAAGCGCCTCTTTCTGCTCGTCGCTGAGATTTTCCGGCACCGTGATCAGCACGCGCGCGAACAGATCGCCGTGCTCGCTGGGCTGCTTCAGGCGCGGCATGCCCTTGCCCGGCACACGCAGCTTGCGGCCGCTCTGCGTGCCAGCCTTGATCTTCATTTTGATTGGGCGGCCGAGCGTGGGCACTTCAACCTCGCCGCCGAGCATGGCGGTGAACATATCAACGCGCACATCCGCCGTCAGGTCATCGCCGTCACGCGTGAACGTGGGGTGCGGCTCGACCTCGATCACCATATACAGATCGCCGGGCTTACCGCCGTTGACGCCCGGTTCGCCCTCGCCCGCCAGCCGAACACGCGTGCCCGTCGCCGCGCCTTTGGGGATACTGGCGCGCAGCGTGCGGTCGCCCTTGTTGATCAGGCGGATTGCGCCATCGTAGGCTTCCTGCAGCGAAATACTGACCGCGGTGGTCATGTCCTGGCCATCGACCGCGTAGTTCATGCGCGCGCGCGGCTCGGCGCCCCGCCCACCCCGGCGCGTGCCGGAACGCCCAAACATCTGCTCGAGGATTTCCGACACGTCGCCGAAACCGGCCCCCTCGCCAAAATCGACGTTGCTGAAGCCGCCGCCCGGCCTGCCCTGCCCGCGAACGCCGCCCGCGCCAGGCATCTTGTTGGGATCGACCGTGCCAAAGCGGTCGTACATCTGGCGCTTTTCCTGATCAGACAGCACTTCATAGGCCTCGTTCAATTCCTTGAACTTGGCCTCGGCAGTCGAATCGCCCGGGTTGGCGTCGGGATGATACTTCTTGGCCTGCCGCCGAAAGGCGCTCTTAAGCTCTTTTTCGCTGGCATCGCGCTTGACGCCAAGCACGTCATAGTAGTCTTTGTTCGCCATAGGCCTGCTGTTTGCGCCGCGCCTGCACTGGAGCACGCCGTGAACGTTTCACCCGTGTGCTGCTGCGCGCATCCTTTCTGCATGGTGTGGCGGCTTCGTCGACGAGGCCGCCCTATCGGTGATCGTATGATTGCCTGCGGCTGAATGTCAACTGAATACCCATTTTCTTACAGACTATTTATATGTCAGTTGTGGGAATGCCTGCCTGCGCGGCCCTTAGTTCCCCTCAATCTGCTCTATCCATGCTGGCGGGATCGACCGCTACCCCTGCACCCCAAACGCCGCCGCCCAGCGTTCAAGCGTGAGCAGGCGAAACACGACCTCGACCTGCGGGCGGCGTCCGCTGAAGTGGTCGGCCAGCAGCGTATCGAGCGCCGGGCCGTTCAGGAACTGGCGCACAAACGCATCTTTAGGCGCAAGCGCCGCGCGAATCGGCTCGGCCAGCGGGCCGGCGAACCAGCCCAAAATCGGCGTACTGAACGGCTGTTTGGGGCGTTCCAGCGCAAATGCAGGCAGCAGCGGGCGCATGGCCTCGCGCAGAACGAACTTGTTGCTACGCATACGGATGTCGGGCGGCGCGGCGGCGGCGAAAGCCAGCAGCGCCGGGTCGAAGAACGGAATGCGCGCTTCCAGCGAGTGCGCCATCGTCACTTTGTCGGCGTGCAGCAGCGCGTTGCCGGCCAGCCACGTGTTGATCACGATGGCCTGCGCGGTGTCATCGGGGTTGCCGCGCTGGCTGAGCGCGACGATATCGGCGAACGCGCGCTCCTTGTGCCGGTTGAGCGCCCACGCCTCGCGCAGCGCCGGGGCGTAAAGCTGCGCGCGCAGCGTGTCGGAAAACACCAGCCCGTCGAACATCTGCGTGCGCAGCAGGCCTTCACCGGTCGGCACCAGCTTGTTGCGCACGCCGGGCAGCATCGTCGGCAGCGCACCGACACCCCGAAAACGTTTGAAGGCCGGGTAATACGCTTCCATCCAGCCGAGCAGCGCCGCTGCCGGTGAAGCGTTGTCGCCGCGCGCCTGGCGCAGCACAGCCGCCAGCGCCTGATGCGTGCGATAGCCGCCGAACAGCTCGTCGCCGCCCAGCCCGGTCAGCACGACTTTCACATCGCGCGCCGTCAACTCACTTAGCAGCATCAGGGATACTGCCGAGGGGTTGGCGTTCGGCTCGTCGTGATGATACACATAGCCGTCGAAGGCGTTCCACCAGTCGTCCGCGCTGATGACGCGCTCGTGGTGCTCGGTCTGAAAGTGGTCGGCCACGCGCCGGGCCTGCGCCAGTTCGTTGTCGCCGGTGCGCATGTCGTAGCCGATGGTGTAGGTCTTGATGCGCCCCTCGGCCTCGCCGTGCATCAGCGCCAGCATGGCTGCCGAGTCGATGCCGCCGCTCAGGAACAGGCCCAGCGGCACATCGCTGCGCAGGTGCAGGCGCACAGATTCGGCCAACAGGTCGCGTGCCTGCGCGATCAGCGCCGCTTCATCGCCGGGCACAGGCGGCAGTGAGTCGCCTTCATAGCCCGCGCCGAACGTCCAATAGCGGTGCTGGCGGATGTTGCCGTGACTGGCGACCAGCACATGGCCGGGCATAAGGCGGCGCACGCCCGCGAACAGCGTTTCTTCGCCGATCATGTAGCCGAAGCTGAAGAAGGTGTCGAGCGCATTGAGGTTGAGCGCAGGCGCGAAGGTGGGGTCGGCCATGAACGCCTTGATCTCACTGGCGAAACTGAGCAGGCCGTCGTGCTCCCACAGGTACAGCGGCTTCATGCCGATGTGATCGACGGCCAGCACGAGTTGATCGCGCGGCGCGTCATACAGGGCAATCGCTTCCATACCGCGCTGAGTGCGGAACAGATCGAGGCCATGTTCCTCGTACAGATGGACGATGGTTTCGCCGTCGCCTTCGGTGGCGCATCGTGTGGCCGCGTTCGAGCAGACCTGCGCGCAGTTCGCGGTAGTTGTAGATTTCGCCGTTGAAGACGAGCGCGAGTGTCTGATCCTCGTTGGTGAGCGGTTGATCGCTGCCGGCCACGTCGATGATGCTCAGGCGGCGCATGCCCAGCGCGGCGTTGGGCGAATCGAAGAAGCCGTCGCCGTCCGGCCCACGGTGGCGGATGCGGTCGCACATGGCGCGCACCAGCGCCGGGTTCGCGCGCCCGCCGCCGGTCAGGTCATAAATGCCGCAGATTCCACACATGGGGTTGGCCTCTCCGTCCGCACCGCACAACCTCACCCCCAAACCCCTCTCCGAACATAGGAGAAGGGGAGTAGAAGGCCCGCTTAGTGTGCGCCGTTCAGGTGGATTTTTCGAGGGCCAGCGCCTCATAGGCCGCGAACACGGGTTCGGCCGCCGCGTTGCCGCCGCAGATGACCGCGACCGGATGCTGATGACGGCTGATGTCCACCGCGCCGGTTTGCAGCGCCGCAATCACCGCCGCGCCGCTGGGCTCGACCAGTTGGTTGCATTCCAGCCACAGCCAGCGCATCGCCGCGATCATGGATTCGTCGCTCACCAGCACAATTTCATCAACAAATTGTTGGGCCAGCGCCAGCGTTCGTTCGCCCACCGCGCGCGGCGCGAGCGTATCGGCAATCGTGCGCACCTCGGCCAGTTCGACCACGCGGCCCGCTTCCACGGCACGCAGCAGGCTGGGCGCGCCAGTGGGTTCGACGCCAATCACGCGAATCGACGGTTTGATCGCCTTGAGCGCCGCCGCCGCCCCGCCGATCAGCCCGCCGCCGCCGCTGGCGATCAGCACGCAGTCGGCTTCCGGCGCGTCCTGCAATATCTCCAGCCCGAGCGTGCCCTGGCCCTCCAGCGTGCGATCGGCTTCAAACGGATGCACATACGGCAGGCCCCCCGCTTCGGCATAGATCGAAGCGGCCGCGTGCGCATCGTCCCAGTTGCGGCCGTGGCGCACGACCTCTGCGCCCCAGCGTTCCACCCGCGCGATGCGGTCGGCGCTGGCGCTTTCGGGCAGATAGACGACGGCGGGTATGCCCAGTACGTACGCGGCGTAGGCGATGGCGACGCCGTGATTGCCACCCGAGGCCGTGACCACGCCGCCCGCCCGCGCCGTTTCGCCCATACTCAGCAGCGTGTTGAAGACGCCGCGCGGCTTGAACGAGCCGGTCACCTGCAAGTTTTCCAGCTTCAGGCGCAGGTTGGGGTGCAGTTCGCCGCGCAGTGAGGGGGGCGGGGCCATTGGCGTATGCCGCACATAGGGCTTAATGCGCTCGTGCGCCTGCTGGATGGATTCAAGGGGAAGGGTGTAAGTCATGTGGATACTCCGTATGCGGCCCTCATCCCCGGCCCTTCTCCCTCAGGTAGAAGGGTGAAAAGCTCAACCACACAAATCCCTCGCCCTGAGGGAGAGGGACACAGGGTGAGGGCTAATATCTAGATCCGTTCGTACAGCCGCCCGCCAAATTCCGCCAGCAGCTTGTCGTCGAGGTCGTCGGCGTAGTGCGCGACCAGATTGATGATGGTGTTGGCTTCGTCGGCATCCATGCCCACCAGCGGCCGCTCGTGGAAAACGTACAC
The DNA here is from genome assembly GCA_963841085.1 of uncultured Chloroflexia bacterium. Classification (GTDB taxonomy): domain Bacteria; phylum Chloroflexota; class Anaerolineae; order Aggregatilineales; family Phototrophicaceae; genus Flexifilum. Next base: position 639,777 of record CAWJBF010000001.1, read on the forward strand.
CACATCCTGATGCATGCCCATTGAGGCGGCGGTGAGCTGCATGTTCATTTCCAGCAGGCGGCGGTACAGCGGCAGCAGCGCGCCCTGCGGCACATGCAGAATAGGCGACAGCACTTGTAAGTAGCCTTCGCCTTCCTGCACGGCGATATAAATCTCGATCAGGGCCGAGCCGCGCTTGAAGTGCCAGCCAAAGCCCTCCTGCAGCGGCATGGCCGCCGCCTGCGGATCGACGCCGAGCGCCGTCAAAATCTGCGTGACCGTCGTCGCGTACGCTTGCAGGTTAGGGGTGGGCCGCCGCCCGCGATTACCGAACATGGAGTCTCCTCTAGAAAGTACTGATGACTACTGCTGCGCCCCACACCGTAAGCAATGCCCCTGATGGATGCCTGCGAACGAGCCGCAGGTGCTGCACGATGTGGTGTTGGCATCGTAAAAAGCAGCCGCGCGCGGCTGCGGGTAGCGCGTGATCTGCTGGGCCTGGGGCAGCACCGCACCGCAAAATTCGCAGTAGGCCAGCCCTGCGCCGCCCGCCCGGCTGAGCGCCCCGCACGGGGGACAGTACGTGCGCTGGTCGCCGCGCAGTTCCTGATAGACGGCCTCGAAGCTGGCGCGAATAGCCGCGATATGCAGGCCGTACAGGTAGCCAGACGTGCGGCCGGTATCGGTCGTGATCATGCCCACGAGCTGACCGCCGGCGTCAAATATCGGGCCGCCGCCCGCGTCAACCACGTGGTCGAACGTCGTCGGTATCCACTGGGCAGGCAGCACGCGCTGGGTCGGCCGCTGGGCCGCCGGCAGCATCTCGCCGGTGTAGTGGAACACATACAGCGGCGTGTCCTCGGGCACACGCGGCAGCGGCGTCACCGGCAGCAGTCCCGGCGCAGTGTGGTCGATACGGATGAAGGCCAGATCGAGCGCGGGGAACGAGCGAATGACCTCGCCGTTCAGTTGGCGGCCGTTGAGCAGCCCCACCGTCACGCGCTCCAGCCCGCCCACGACGTGGCGCGTGGTCGCCAGCACGCCTTCCGCCACCACAAAGAAGGCGGTGCCCGGCCCATTCGGCCCGCCGAAAATGCTGGCGATGTGGTCGGCCACATTCACCGGACCGCTGGCGACAGGCGCAGCGGTGGGCACGGGAGCAGCCACTGCCACAACTTCCGCCACGGGAGCGGGAGCCGGGGCAGGCGCCGATGCAGACGGCAGCCGTTCCATGAGCAGGCGGTTGAGGCGCGCCTTGGCTTCAGCGTTGCCGGGGTCGGCGGCCAGTGCCTGCTGATAGCGCGCGCGCTTGCCAGCGGGAGTCGTTTCCGCCTCGGCCAGCCACAGACAACCGATGGCCTGCATATCCGGGTCCAACTGCTCCGTCTTCAGCGCAATGCGAATCAGGCGCGCGCCTTCGGCAGTGCTGCCAGCCTGCATCGCGTCGATGCCTTGTTCGAGGATGCGAGTGGACAAAAAGAAGCTCCCAAAACCAGTGCTGAGTGCCGAGTAAAAACAGAAGTTGAAAGTTGAAGGTTGAAAGGTGAACGATAGGGCTATTAAACCCCGGCTGACAGGTGAGAGCAAGCGGAAGCAGGGTGGCTGACTTCGACCAACGCGGCTGACGGCGGACTCAGCGGCTGGCGGCTGTGTTCGTCAATGCATTTGCGAAAGCGCCTTATCACATCTGTGTTTAATTGTATTACAAAGTGAGACAGTGAGACAGATTCGAAAGAGTGAGACAGCGACTGAGAGAAGAAGTGAGTGCGACAGTGAGACACGTGAAGCACAATCGGCGGGCCGGGTACAGGTTCAGCATAACATGGACGCGATCGTAAGGGGCGGATGGACAGGGGCAAAGATGGTCGCGGGCGGGGTGGTGAGGCTTTAATTGAGCGTATGCAAGCCTCCATCGCCTGAGGCTGAAGCCGTCAGGCTATAGCTGCGCCCCGTGAACGGGGCTTAAGAGCTGGCTGACGGATACGGCGAAGGAACGCGCTCAAACCCGTCCTCTCTTTCAACCTTCAACTTTGAACTTTCAACTGCTCTTTTCCTCAGCACTATCTCACCGTCACTGCGTGCGGCGGCACCTGTTCGGCGGACGGCGGGAACACCTGCACAAACGTGACGCCTAGCTTAAGCGGCAGCAGACCATCGCGCTCGGGGCGCGTCCAGCGCATCCCGTTTGAATTGGTCTGTGTACTTCTTGTATCCCATCTCGCACTCGTGATTCTCAGTCTGTCGGGCATTTTCGCTGTCCGCCGAAATGGCGTATGGTCAATGTATCCCGGGACCGCCGAACCTAATGCAACAGCAATATACAGATTGGGGTTGCCAGTCACTGACAACCCCAATTCTATATTGCTTGATGATGCCACGATCAGTTGACCAGCTATTGCCCTGCAGGTGGCTGGCCGCCTAGCTGCCCCGCAGGTGGCTGACCGCCCTGGGCGATTCCCAACGCAGCCATTAATTCGTCTTCGGTGATGCCTAGCGTTGCTGCGGCAGAGGCGAAGTCAGGCTGGCCCTGGTTGGGATCGCCCAGTGCGTCTATCAACGCGTCTTCGGTGATACCCAGCGTTGCTGCAGCTGCGGTGAAGTCGGGCAACTGTTGCCCGGGGCCACCAGCATCACCGCCTACACCACCTGTGTCACCGTCCTCGAATGCGACAACCCGATCAGGATTGACCACGGTGGGATCACCATCCGGTGTTTCGGCCACATCACCGCCACGCACCAGGCGCACGTAGTTGTAATAACGCTCGCCGTCCGGGCCACCGGCGCCGCCTTCGACCTTGGTGTCAAACCGGACCGCGCCTGCACCATGCGTGTCATTGCCATCATGGTCCACGGCGTAGCCGGAAGCAACGTACCAGGCGTACCAGTAGCCGTATTCATCGTTCGGATCGATGTATGGATTGGAGGTGCTTGTCCAGTAGTACGGATAATCGGCGTTGCCTGCTTCGTTGACAATCTCCGTGAGGTTGAACATTGATGAATCAATGGCCGGGAAGACACCGGAGTAGTCAGCAATGCTCTGTAGTTCTTTGACATTGGGCAAACGCCAATCATTGTAGCCAGCATAGGTGGCGTTTTCTGCATAGGCCAGAGCCCCTTCCCAATTCATTGCCTCGCCGCTGTCGTTCTGCGCCCACATCAAATCGGTGGCATTATCGGTGATCGTGCCATCGCCGTTGTCAACGAAATCGTTGATACCGTACTCATCACCACTGACACAGCGAACAAATCGATTGCCGTCCAATGCCTTGATGTGTCCAGTCCAGTCGTTAACTATGAAAGCGACGTTCTCTACCGCTTCTTCGGTATCGACCAAGTAGTAGTTGCTGGACCACGAATGCTGTTGAGCGCCCTGCGAACCATCGCCAACGAGATAGAAGTAGTCCGTGTTGAGCCAAGGCCAACCCGCCGAGAAGTCTCTGATTGACCACAATTCCTTCACACTTGGAAGTCGCCAGTCAGTGGTGCTGCCGACTGCGAGGGATTCGCAATAGCTCGAGGCATCTGACCAAGGCATGGACGCGTCTGACAAATCCTGTGTCCAAACCAGACCGGTGACGTTGTCGGTGATCGTGCCATCCCCGTTGTCAGTGTAACTGGGAGTGTTGCCGGTATATTGGGCGTCCTGCCCATAGAATGCTTCGCCTTCGGCAGGGCAGTCGACGAGTTCGCTATTGTTGTAGCAGGTTCCCTGATTAGTATCGACGAGAGGATATGTGAGTATGCGCTCATCCTGTGCGCTAACTCCGGGCAAGATTGCCAGCAGGCATACCACTGTGAGTAGTGCAAGCAAAGATGTTCGTTTGCTGTTCATGGTGTCTTGTCTTTCCTTTCGGTATCGATTTGAGATCGGCAAGATGCCGCTTTTCAATTGAACCTGTGCTTTCATCATGCATGGAGAATGTGGAGAAACCGTGGGCTAACAGTAGTGAATTTGTAATTTCCGGGCTTATTGAGAAGTTCGCTGAATGACGAATCGAAGTATCTCGCCACCACTTTTTACTTCTTTTACTGAATCGTCACTGCGTGCGGGGCCACCTGTTCGGTGGATGGCGGGAACACCTGCACAAACGTGACGCCCGGTTTGAGCGGCAGCACGCCGCCCTCGGGCGTGAACAGGCGCAGCAGGCCGTCGCGCTCGGGGCGCGTCCAGCGCACTGCGTAGGCCTGGCCGTCGCGCAGCAGCAGCGCCTCTCCGCCGGATGTCAGATCGATGTGCAGCCCGTAAATCGGCTGACCCTGCCACTCACTTTCGACAATGTCGCTGAGCGCGTGCGGAGCATACAGAATGAGCACGTTGGCTGCGGTGAGCGGCGCGCCGGTGGTGGCGTCGGTGTGAACAAGCCCGTCGCTGTAGCGCACATACAAGCCCGATGCCGCGTCGTACTGCCAGGCCGCCGTCGTGGAGGGATAGTCGATCACGGCGCTTGTAGCTGGCCCTGCGGGGTTGGGCGGCGCTTCGGCGCGGAACGCCCAGCCGCTGAGATCGACCGGGCCGGCGCTTTCCGCCGGAAAACCGTTGACGAGCGCCGCGGCGTTGAAGAACAAGTTGTGCGGCGGCTCGATGCTCAGGTCACGCCAGAAATAGGGCACATCGAGCTGCATATTGCTGAACGTGCGCGCCGCATAATCGGCATTGTTGAGCACAGCCGTCACGCCCTCGCTTGCGCCGGAATAGCCGAACACGGCGCTGAACATGGGGATGAGCTGATCATCTATCAGGCGGGCGCTGCGTATCGAGCCAACGCGCTCGGGCAGTTGGCTCAAAAACACGCCCGAAAAGCGCGTCAGGCCGCCCTCGACTTCGTATTCAACCAGCACATCGGCCGCGCCGACACCGGCCTGCGGGCGCACAATCGGCGGCGCGTTGGAAATCTGGACGATCAGCGGGCGGCGGGCCAGCGCGGCAGGGTCGGCTGGCAGGCCTGTGAGCGGATTGACGCCCTCGGGGAACTGCTCGGGCCCGATCAGGCCCGGGAGCGCGCTGGGCACGGGCGTGATCACTCCGGGTGCAAGCGTCACCGCCTGCCCACCTTGCTGCCCCTGGGTGGCAGGCACGCAGGCGACCAGCAGCAGCGCCGCGCCAATCATCATCAGCAGTACGGCTAACTCAATTGTTCTTCGCGCCGACTCCGCATACAATGCGGGTGAGGGGCGTGCTTGTTTGACGCTTATTTTCATGATGGCTACAATCGCTTGCGGCCTCGCCCGGCGCTGATGTGCGCTAAAGGCATGGCCGTTTGTTGGGCCACTGTGTCACGCCTTACTCCAGCCTGAACACGCATTGAGGACCGTCCATGCCGCTGCAGGGCAACCTCCGGGATTTTAGCACAACGCAAATCCTGAACCTGATCAACCTGGCGGGCAAATCTGGCACGCTGGTCATTTTCGAAGGCATCAAGACCAACGAAAAAGACGGCATCGGCAACGTCAAGATGATTCCGGGCGCCGAGCGCGCGCATGTGGCGTTCAAGGCAGGCAAGCTGGTACAGGCCGAAACGCAAACGCAGGACGGCAACCTGGTTACGGTGCTCAATAAAAGCGGCAAGCTCACAGACGAGCAGGCCCGCATCATCCGCGAACGCGCCCGCAACACGTCGGACAAGGCACTGGCGCTGCTGCTCATCAACGCCAACTATGTGTCGCAGCGCGACATCGTCGCCAGCATTCAGCAGTATACGCTCGATGTCGTCTACAACCTGCTCACGTGGAGCGAAGGCCCGTTCCGCTTCGAAGACAACGTGCTGCCCGGGCCTGATCGCATCGTCGTGCCGATTGACCTCGAAAATGTGATCATCGAAGGTGCGCGGCGCATCCGCGAAATCGAACAGCTCAACGCCCATCTGCCCAACCTCGATATGGCGCTGCGTTTCCCGCCCAATCCGCGCGAGAAGTTCAAGGGCATTCATCTCAGCGTCGAAGAGTGGCGCGTGGTCAGCTACGTCAACCCGCGCAACACCATCCGCCAGATCGCACGCGCCAACAACATGTCAGAAATCGAAATCCGGCGTATTGTCTACGGTCTGGAGCAGGCGGGGCTGGTGGAGATCATCCGGCCCACCGTGCCCGAGGGCGCGCGCGTATCCACTGGTAAAACCGGCCAGTTGCAGCAGATTCCAAAGACGCAGGTGCAGGAAACGGTGGTCCGCAAGCTGATCGACCGCATTCGCAATCTCTAGACGGCCCGCCCGTCCATGTTTACCCCGCGCCCGGCCGCGTGGAAGGAACGGATAATCAAGCTATGGCGATGAATCAGGTCAAGATGGTGGTCACCGGGCCGTTCAGTTCCGGCAAGACCGAGTTCATCAGCTCGATCAGCGAGATCGACGTGGTCAAGACTGAGCGCACGATCTCGTCGGAGGCCGAGCGTGAGGTCAAGAGCCAGACGACGGTCGCGATGGACTTCGGCCGCATCACGGTCGATGACGACCTCGTGCTGTACCTGTTCGGCACGCCCGGCCAGCGCCGCTTTGATTTCATGTGGGAAATTCTGGCTGAAGGCATGCTCGGCTTCGTCGTCATGGTCGACAGCACCAAGCCAGAGACGTTCCGCGAGGCCAAGAGCATCCTCGAAACCTTCCGTGCCTACGCGCCGACGCCATTCGTGGTCGCTGCCAACAAGCAGGACCTCGAAGACGCCTGGACAATTGACGATCTCCGCATCGCCCTGCGCATCGAGGACGGCATCAAGCTGCTGCCGTGCGTGGCCAACAACAAGGAAAGCGTGAAGAACGTGCTGCTGGAGCTACTGTATTCCATTCTCGAAGAGATGGATACCAGCGCCACGCCGTGAGGGTGCAAGGCTAAAGCATTCAGCGCGGAAACGCGGAGAGAAACGAGAGGCGCAGGGGGTGGATACCTTCTGCGCCTTTTTCGCCTCAGGCGCGTAAACGAATCATGCGCCCCCTCATACGTCCAACGGAAGGACTGTCCCGCCCCCAGCTACGTGCCGTGAATCAGGCTCTGTTTGCCCCGGCCGCCGCCGCAGGCCATAATCGAAACATCGCCCGTCTGTACTTCCCGGAGCCGTATTGACTCCCGTTCCCATCAGCCCCGGCTCAATTCCGGTGGTCGATCCATCGCTACCCGTGCCGCTGCCGCCAACTATGCCGCCGGCGTTCCATCTGCTGGCCAAGCCGACCGGCGCGATCTGCAATCTCGACTGCGCCTACTGCTTCTTCCTCGACAAAGAGGCGCTCTATCCGGGCAGCCCGTTCCGCATGACCGATGGCCTGCTGGAAGCCTACATCCGTCAGCTCATCGAAGCGCACCGCGTTGACCACGTCACGATTTCCTGGCAGGGCGGCGAACCGACGCTGATGGGCCTCGACTTCTTCAAGCGCGCCATCGGCATCGCCGAAAAATACCGCCGCCCGGGCATGGAATTCATGCACACCATGCAAACCAACGGCACATTACTGGATGATGAGTGGTGCGAATTTTTCAAGGAACATGATTTCCTCATCGGCCTGAGCATCGACGGCCCACGCGCGCTGCACGACGTCTACCGCGTCGATAAAGGCGGCGCGCCCACCTTCGACCGGGTGATGCGCGGCCTGCGCCTGCTGCAGAAGCACGGCGTGGAATACAACCTGCTCACCACCGTCAACCGCGTCAACGGCGACCATCCGCTGGAGGTCTATCGCTTCCTCAGGGATGAGGCGCGCACCGACTGGATGCAATTCATCCCTGTGGTCGAGCGCATCAACAGCGACGGCCAAACGATTTATCAGGAGGGCAATACCGTCTCGGATCGGTCGGTACTGCCCGAACAGTTCGGCCGCTTTCTGAACACGATTTTCGACGAATGGCTGCGCCATGACGTGGGCCGCATCTATGTGCAAACCTTCGAGGCCGCGCTGCGCAACTGGCTGGGCATGTCCTCGTCGGGCATGTGCGTCTTCAACGAAACCTGCGGGCAGGGACTGGCGATTGAACACAACGGTGATTTGTACGCCTGCGATCACTTCGTCGAGCCGAAGTACCTGCTCGGCAATATTCAAACGCAGCACATGACCGAGATGGTCAGTTCGCCGCAGCAGTTGAAGTTCGGGCAGGACAAGCGCGATACGCTGCCGAAATACTGCCGCGAATGTGATGTGCGCTTCGCCTGCCACGGCGAATGTCCCAAGAACCGCTTCATCGACACGCCGGATGGCGAACCCGGCCTGAACTATCTGTGCGCGGGCTTCAAGGACTTCTTCCACCATGCCGATTACCCGATGAAGATCATGGCCGGTCTGATTCGGCGCGAGCGCTCGGCGGCGGAAGTGATGCCAATTCTCGCGGCGGAAGCGGCGAAGTGGGAAGCGCTGTTTGCCCGCACTGCGCGCAATGACATGTGCCCGTGCGGCAGCGGCCAGAAATTCAAGCGCTGCCACGGCCAGCCGGCTGCTCACAGGCCGCCGATGCCGCAAAGGCCCGCACCGGCACTTTAACCTCACCCCCAACCCCTTTTCGCGCATGGTGTTTCAAGTGCATGAAAGAGACGCATTCAGCGTGACACGCCCCATAAGGGTGGTTAATATCTAAACCACGTCAAAGGAAGGGAGCTTTTCATGCCACAGGGAAAACCGAATATTCTCGTTTTGTGGGGTGATGACATTGGCTGGTGGAACATCAGCTACAACAGCCGAGGCCAGATGGGCTATCGCACGCCCAATATCGACCGTATCGCCAACGAAGGCATCGCTTTTACAGACTTCTACGGCCAGCAGAGCTGCACCGCGGGCCGTTCCGCCTTCATCACGGGCCAGAACCCCATGCGCACTGGCCTGACGAAAGTCGGGATGCCGGGCGCAGACGTGGGCCTGAGCGCCGAAGACCCGACGATTGCGGAACTCCTCAAGCCGCTGGGCTACCGCACCGGCCAGTTCGGCAAAAATCACCTCGGTGACAAGGACGAGTTCCTGCCGACCGTTCACGGTTTTGATGAGTTCTTCGGCAACCTTTATCACCTCAACGCCGAGGAAGAGCCGGAAGACCCGGATTATCCCAAGGATCCGGCTTTCAAGGCGCGGTTTGGCCCGCGCGGCGTGCTGCATACGTATGCGGATGGCCACGGCGGGCAGACGATTGAGGACACCGGCCCGCTGACCATCGAGCGCATGAAGACGATTGACGACGAGGTGACGGAGCGCGCGCTCAGCTTCATCGACGAGGCGGTCGCGGCGGATGAGCCGTTCTTCATGTGGTACAACACGACGGCCATGCACTTCCGCACGCACCTGGCCGACAAGCACAGGGGTAAGAGCGGGCAGGACGAATACGGTGATGCCATGGTCGCGCATGACGAGAACATCGGCCTGATGCTGAACAAGCTCGATGAACTCGGCATCGCCGACAACACCTTCGTCATGTACTCGACCGACAACGGCCCGCACTACAACAGTTGGCCCGATGCGGCCATCAGCCCGTTCCGCAGCGAAAAGAACACCAACTGGGAAGGTGGCTGGCGCGTGCCAGGCTTTGTCCGCTGGCCAGCCGAGTTCGAAGCGGGTACCGTACTCAATGGCATTGTCGGCCTGCAGGACTTCCTGCCGACGTTCCTGGCGGCGGCCGGCGAGCCGGAGATCATCGAAAAGCTGCTGGACGGTTATGAGGCGGGCGGCAAGACCTACAAGGTACACATCGACGGCCATAATATGCTGCCGTACTTCAAGGGAGAGGTCGGCGAAAGCCCGCGCCGCGTGTTCTTCTACATGAGTGACGACGGCGATATTCTGGCAATTCGTATGGACGACTGGAAGGTCGTACTCATGGAGCAGCGCGCCAAAGGGCTGATGTGCTGGCTGGAGCCGTTCGTGGCACTACGCGCACCCAAGATGTTCCACCTGCGCCGCGACCCGTTCGAACGGGCCGACGAGAACTCCAACACCTACTTCGACTGGTTGATCTCGCACCTCTATATCCTGTACATGATGCAGGCCGTGGTGGCGGAGCAAATCGAGGACTTTGTGAAGTACCCGCCGCGCAGCAAGCCGGCCTCGTTCAATCTCGATGCCGTGCTGCGCACGCTCGAAGAAGCGACCAGCAGCAAGTCGCACTAGAGCGGCCAAACACGCACCTCAACCCCCTGCCCCTCTCCCCGCTTGCGTGGGACAGGGGCAGGACGCAGTCCCGGGTGAGGTATAAGCCTTCACATCACGCTTCTGATAGGCGGCCTGCTTACATTCTCTGACAGTTTTCGCAGACTGGGGTAGACTGAAACGCATCGCTCATCATTCTGATCGAGCGGTGCGTTTGCTGTGCGTTTCTTCACCGCCAAGGCTGGGCTACTGTGGCCACACTCGTCACTGATCAGGGCATTGTCCATTACGAAGTTTATGGGCGCGGGCGGCCCGTGCTGCTGCTGCACGGCTGGATGAACTCGTGGGCAGTCTGGCGCGACACGATTGAACTCCTGGGCCGCGATTTCCGCTTATACGCGCTCGACTTCCTCGGCTTCGGCGACTCCGGCGATCAGTCCGGCAACTTCAGCGTGACCAACTTCGTGACGATGGTCGAGACGTTCATGGATCGCATGGGCATCATCAAGGCCCCGCTGGTCGGCCACTCGATGGGCGGCACGGTGGCCCTGAGCGCGGCGCTGCGCAACCCCGAGCGCACCGTCAAGGTGATCGTCGTCGGCTCGCCCATTCAAGGCTCGTCGCTCAGCCCGCTGCTGAAAATGGCCGCCAGCCGCAACTGGATCGCGTTGGGGCAGTCGCAACCGGTGTTGTACAACGGGTTTCAGCTCGGCTTCCGTCCGTTTCTGCGCGGTTATGCCCACTTTATGGCGAAAGATGGCACGCGGCTGGGGCGGATGCTGACGGACGACGTGGCGAAGTTGTCGCTGGCTCCGTTCATTGAAAGCATCACCACCCTGCGTGAAACCGACCTGAGTCCTCAACTGAAGCGGCTGACCATGCCGGTGCTGGGCGTGTATGGCAAGAAAGACATCATCGTCGACCCCAAACAGGCGCAGGTGCTGAAAGCCAGCCTGCCGCCCGCGAAAGTCGCCTGGTTCGAGCACAGCGGCCACTTCCCGATGATGGACGAGCCGGAGCGATTCCACCTCACGCTGCGCGACTTCCTGCAGAACGGGTGAACTGCGCCTTTGCTTTGTACTGCAGCCTGAAAAGGGTGTCTTGATGACCGCAAAAACAATCACTATCTACCTTCCAGAAGGCAGCCCCACCGGTCTGATGGTGGCGAGCTTATCTAACTGGTCAGGCCAAATACTGGTCTCACCTTTTCGGAACCCTCAACAACTCGCCGACAGGGAAGAGTGTAAAGATACCGGCGTTTACGTATTGATGGGCCCCGATGATGTAGAAATGGGCAAAGATTCCGTCTACATAGGAGAGGCCGACTCCGTCATAGATCGCCTATACAAGCATTTAAGGGATCCCGACAAGGAGTTCGCTCAACGTGTGGCGGTCATAACTGCCAAGAATCTCACTAAAGCCCATGCCCGCTATCTGGAAAGTCGTTTGATTTCACTGGCACACAGCACAAAACGCGCCAAGGTAAAAAATGATAGACAGCCGCCGCCGACTTACTTGCCGGAGTTTGACAAAGGAGCAGTTTGGCCTGAGGTTTGCATCGGCATGGCCGGTCGCGCGTCCCATTGCCGGCATGGTAAAATCCAGCCATTCGGCTTTCTGTCCACGTCGGCAGAAGCATTTCGCGACCACACGGGAAACCACGCATGCCCGAAACCTACGTCATCACCGGCGGGGCCGGCTTCATTGGCTCGCACATTGCCGAACAGCTGCTGCGCGACGGCCAGCGCGTGCGCATCGTCGACAACTTCATCACCGGCAAACGCGAAAACTTGGCCGCGCTTCCCGCTGACTTCGAGCTGTTCGAGATCAGCATCACCGACCGCCCCGCGCTCGACTGCGGCCTTCGCCGGTGCGGACTACGTGCTGCACGAAGCGGCGCTGCCGTCCGTGCCGCGCAGCATCGACGACCCGATCACCAGCCACGACTACAACCTCACCGGCACGCTCAATGTGCTGCTGGCCGCTCGCGATGCTGGCGTGAAACGTGTGGTCTATGCAGCCTCGTCGTCGGCCTACGGAGACATCGAGGGCGAGCACAAAGTCGAGACGATGGCCCCGCGCCCGCTCTCACCCTACGGCGTGCAGAAGCTGGCGGGCGAGTATTACTGCCAGGCCTTCACGCAGGTCTACGGGCTGGAAACGGTGGCGCTGCGCTACTTCAACGTGTTCGGCCCGCGCCAGGACGAGACTTCGGCCTATGCCGCCGTCATCCCGCGCTTTCTGGCGGCGCTGCTACGCGGCGAAGCGCCGGTCATTTACGGCGACGGCGAACAGTCGCGCGATTTCACCTATGTCGACAACGTCGTGCATGGCAATCTGCTGGCCCTGCGCGCACCGAAAGCAGTCGGCCAGATGATGAACCTCGCCACTGGCGGGCGCATCACGCTGCTCGATCTGGCCGAGCGCCTGAATCGTATTCTCGGCACGTCGATTGCGCCGGTACACGAAGCGCCGCGCGCAGGCGACATCCGCCACTCGCGCGCCGCCATTGCAAAGGCCGAGGCCCTGCTCGGGTTCGCGCCGGTGGTCGATTTTGACGAGGGACTGGCGCGCACCGTCGCCTGGTTCCGAAGCCGCTAGCCGCCATGCGCGTTGCCCATGTCATCAAGGTCAAAGGCGTCGCCGGAGCAGAGAATCACCTGCTGATCCTGCTGGAAGCGCTGCGGGCGCGCGGCGTCGATGCCTCGTTCCTGTACCTGCATCCGCCGGATAACACCGTCGAAGAATTCAAAGCAGCCGCCGAAGCGCGCGGTATTCCAGCGCAGCGCCTGCCAATTGCGCGCAACACCGACCCACTCCTGTATTATCGCTTACGCAGTGCGTTGGCCGCGCTTCAGCCCGAGATCGTCAATACGCATCTCTTGCACGCCGACCTGTACGGCGTTCCAGCAGCGCGCACGATTCGGGTGAACGGGCGCAGACCGCGCATCGTCAGCGGTCGCCACAATGACGACGCTTTCCGCCTCAACGCCGATCAACGCCTGATCAACCGTCAACTGTGGCGCATGATTGATGCTGGTGTGGCCATTTCCGAGGCGGTTCGCCAGTTCAGCATCGACGTCGAAGGCGCGCGCCCCGAGCAAATTCGCACCATCTACTATGGCTACCAGCCACCGCGTTACGACCCCGGCTTGCGCCCCGCTGTCCGCGCTGAACTGGACCTGAAGCCGGAAAACGTCGTCATCGGCGTCACCTGCCGCCTGATCGAGCAGAAGGGCCTGCCCTATGGCCTGCAGGCGTTCGCGCAGATCGCGGGCGAGTTTCCGGCGGCAAAGCTGGTCATCACCGGCGACGGCGAACTGCGCGGCGCGCTCGAAGCACAGGCGCGCGAACTGGGCATCAGCGAACGGGTGCAGTTCCTCGGCTGGCGACCCGATGCCGCCCGCGTGATGGCGGCCTACGATCTGTTCCTCATGCCCAGCCTGTGGGAAGGCTTCGGCCTGGTGCTGCTGGAGGCGATGGCGCAGGCGATTCCGGTGGTCGGCAGCCGCGTGAGCGCCCTGCCCGAAGTCGTGGTCGATGGCGAAACCGGCCTGCTGGCTGCCCCGCGCGACGCCGACACACTAGCCGCCCATCTGCGCCGCCTGCTGAGTGACGAACCGCTGCGCCGGCATATGGGCCTGCTGGGGCAAGACCGCCTCGAAACCGTCTTCAGCGTACAACGCATGACGGATGAGGTGATAAACCTCTATGAGGAACTCCTGGAAAGATGAGCCGCCGCGACAAGCTGCGCCAGCGTTTGCGCCAGCAACCGCAGAATGCCAATATGACCGATCTGGAAACGCTGCTTCTGCGCTTCGGCTACGTGCTGGAGCGGATCAGCGGTAGCCATCGCACCTACCTGTATAATGATGATCTGCAGAACAGCGTCCTTGTTATTCCAGCGCACGGCCAAAAAGTGCGAGCAACGTAGGTGAAACTTGCCCTCCGGGAAATCGACCGCCTATTCCCGGAGGAAGTCGAAGACGAAGAGGAGGGTGCCAGCGATGACAGCCAAGACTCTTGAGTATTACATGGCACTTCCCTATACGCTGGTTCTGCATCCTGATGCTGCCGATGGCGGGTGGGTCATGGAAATCAGGGAGCTTCCCGGGTGCTTGTCTCAGGCAGATGCATGGGACGAAATCCTGCCTATGATTGAAGATGCCAAACGTCTGTGGCTGGAAGTGGCGCTGGATCACGGAATACCGATCCCTGAACCGGAGCCTCGCTCTGAAGCCACCCCCTTCTGATTGTGCCACCCTCACGCCCCATTCGCGTCGTCAATGTGCTGGCCCGGCTCAACGTCGGCGGGCCAGCGATTCATGTGACGCTGATCACCGAACGTTTAGGCCCACCCGAGTACGAAAGCACGCTCGTGACTGGCACGGTCAGCGGCGCGGAAGGCGACATGAGCTACTACGCCGCCGAACACGGCGTGACACCGATTTACATCCCCACGCTGGGCCGCGAACTGCACCCGATCCGCGATCTGGCGACGATCTGGAAGCTCTATCGTCTGCTGCGCCGCCTCAAGCCGGATGTAGTCGCCACGCACACGGCCAAGGCTGGCTTCGTCGGGCGCGTGGCCGCTCGGCTGGCCGGCGCGCCCGTCGTCGTGCACACGTTTCACGGCCACGTCTTTCACGGCTACTTTTCGCCGGTCAAAACGCGCCTGTTCCTGCTACTGGAGCGCTTCGCCGCGCGCCTGACGGACACCATCATCACGCTCACGCCCGGCCAGCGCCACGAACTGGCCGATGTCTATCACATCGCGCCCGAGAGCAAGTTCACGATCATGGGCTACGGGCTGGATTTGAGCGCCTTCGCCGGTGCCCAGCGCAAGCAAGGCGATTTCCGCCGCACGTGGGACGTGGCCGAGTCTGCGCCACTGGTGACGATTGTGGGCCGCCTCGCGCCGGTCAAAAATCACGCGCTGTTTTTAAGGGCGGCGCGCAAAGTGGTCGATACGCTGCCAGATGCGCGTTTTGCTATCGTGGGCGACGGTGAACTGCGTGCTGAACTCGAAGCGCAGGTGGATGCGCTCGGCATGCGCGACGCCGCCTTCTTCACCGGCTGGCAGAAAGCGGTCGCGCCGGTGGTGGCCGACAGCGACGTGCTGGTCATCAGCAGTGTCAACGAGGGCACGCCGTTCACGGTCATCGAGGCGATGGCAGCGGGCTGCCCGGTCGTATCGACGGCCGTTGGCGGCGTGCCGGACTTCCTCAATCACGGTGAACTGGGCGCGCTCGTGCCCAGCGGTGACGCCGACGCGCTGGCAGCGGCCATCGTGCACACGCTGCGCGAGCCGCCAGACGCGGAAGCATTGCGCGAGACCATCGTTGCGCGCTACGGCATTGACCGGCTGGTGAGCGATCTCGACGCACTCTATCGCGGCCTGCTGGCGAAAAAGGGCCGCCTGCATTAAAGACTGGGTTACATTGCGGCCTCTTGTGGTAGACTCGCATCAATAAACCGCGTGTACAGTGGGAACGACCCCGCTCATGGAAATCCTCGGTATTGGCGGCTGGGAAATCGTCGCCATCCTCCTGCTTCTTCTCATCGTTGCTGGCCCTAAACGGATGATCGCCTGGTCGTATACGCTTGGGAAATACCTGGCGGTGTTCCGCAGCATGTGGGCTGAAACTGCCACCCAGATCCAGCGCGAGTTTCACAGCGCTGGCGTCGATATCGAAATCCCCAAAGAGCCGCCCACGCGCGCATCGCTGAACAAGCTGGTGATCGATACAGTGACCAAAGCGTCCGCACCGGTCACCGCGCCAATTCACGAAGCGCAGTTGTCGGTGAAAGACCTGATGGGGCCGATGACGCCGCGCACGCTCAACAAGCCGGTTAGCGAGCAGCCGGGGCTGACGACGCCTGCCCCCGCCAGCAATGGCGCGGCATCAGCAGCATCCGCGCCGTCGAACAGCAGCGATTTCGGCGCATGGGGCAGCACACCTGCACAATCCGCGCCTCCACCTCCGGCTGATGACGCGCCGCCCGAGGACGACACAGGCTTTGGCACATGGGGCAGCAAGTAGCCCTGATTTCGCCTTTTCACTGTCATCTCACAGCCCTCGTTTGAGGGCCTTTTGCTGCGCGCAGCCGCAAAAATGTGGAGGGTGATAGGCCGGTTCACCCATGCAATCTTCGGCCTGATCGGTCAAATTTCGTGCAATGCGCCGCGTGAGCGCCGTATAATGGCTTCTAGTCAAATCCTTGTGCCCTTTGGTCTGAATGGAGGCCTGCTGTGACACACCCGACCCCCATTACCCTGCTCGTGCAAATGGCGGATGAACGCTGGACGGCCGACGCGCTGCGCGTCGCTCTCGACCACGCCACACCCGGCAGCCGGATTGTGCTGGCGCTGATGCTGCACGACCAGTTCCTCGACTGGAAGGGCGCGCAGCCTGAGGAGTATCAACTCAGCGAGACTGAGCAGGCAGAAATAGCGGCCTTGCGCGCACAGGCGCAGGCGCAGCATGTGCCGCTGGAATTTCGCGTATTCGGTTACCACGATCTGGCCGGCGGCCTGGCGAGCGCCGCCGACGCCGTCAACGCCGATGTCGTGCTGGCCTCCGTGCCGGCCGACGCCATCCCGTTCTTTCACGACCGCGAAATGCGCCACCTCGACCATCTGCTCAATGCGCATGACCATCATCTGTACGCAGTGGAGGAGCCAGCCGTCCATGACGAGACCTGGCATCCCGACGCAACACCGGTCAGCGACGACGATCCCCCGATTGATGAGGTGCTTACCGCCGAATAGCCGGACTACTTATTTCAGGAGGCGAACATGGGTGAAACCAACTACAACCTGGAGCAGGATCTGAACGAAGCGGCCAAGATGGCGGAAGGCCTTGAAACCTACGTGTTGGGCGATCAGGTTTACGGCTCGGTCGGCGGCGGCTTCTTCACTGGCGGCGCCATGCCCAGCCTCACGATTGGCGCATTGCTCATGCGCGCGCGCCGCCTGCGCGCACTTGAGGAAGAACTCAACGCCACGCAGCGCGCTGAACTGGACGGCGTCGAGGCCGAAATCGAGCGCGTGCACAAAGAGTGGGCGCTTCACTTCAGCCAGAAAATTGAACGCGAGGCAAGCTCACGCCTGAAAGCCATGGGCTATTTCTTCGATGAAATGCGTGACGACCCGAAAACGGGCGCGAACGCCTATCTGCCCGAGGCGCTGCGCCGCACGATCATCAAGGAACTGGACCTCGCCATGCAGGCCTACGGCATCGACCGTGGCGACCTGCCACAGCGCCTGAACAGCACCGACTCGGCCCTGCGCCGCTATACCGAACCCAGCTCATTCATCTGGTCGGCCGCGCTGGAGCCGGTTTATCCCAAGAATGACTACTGGTGGCTGTACGTTCGCCCGCCCAAACCTCGCACGTAGCAGGAACTTCATGCCCCTCTCACCGCAGGCGTGGGCTGAGGCGGCGACGCGTTTAGATGTGAGAGAAGATTGGCAGGGTTGAATCGTTTGCAGGGGCAAGGCCATGCCTTGCCCCTACGAGGACAATTCTGTTTCATAGTCCACAAATGCCGAACAGCTGCCCTCTCCTTAATCACCCGATCCCAGCGTTCGAATCATGCGCCACGCCATCCACACACTGAAGAAGATGACGAACACGAAGATGGCGAGAATGATGACCTGCAAGAACTCCCACTGAGTGCCCGCCAGCGCGCCCATTGCCGCTGTACCAATCGCTGCGCCGACGACAATGCCCATCAGCAGCACCGCGGCAGGGAAGGGCGCGAGCGCCTTGCGCAGCCCCTCAATCTGCTTCTCGATGTCGCCTGTTTCAATGGTGACGGACAGCTTGCCCTTCTGGTACTGATCGAGCCAACTCCACGTCGCCGTCGTCAGGTCTGGCAGTCGGTTGAAGATCTCCTGCACGCCCTTCTGCGCCTGATCCTTGATGATCTTGGTCACGTTCTCGGGCGTCACCTGACCGAGGAACAGCAACTTGACCTGATCAAACGCGGCCTCGCCGAGGTTCATCGTTGGCACCAGCGTGCGCGTGAACTCTTCGGATTGCAGGATGGCCTTGATGGCAAGGGCGATCTCCTGGTCGAGAATCATGCCGTAGCGGTTCATCGTCCCCGTAATCGCGTTCAGCACGTTCCCCAGATCTTCCACGCCGCTGCCGAAAATCAGGAAACGCTGCACCACGTTGTCAATATCTTCGCGCAAGTCCGCGTCATTCACCGGGCGGGTTTGCGTGGACAGCCCCTTGACCACGTTGAGCAGGCCATCCACGTCGTTGGATTGCAGCGACCACAATAGGTTGATGAGCGCCCAGCGCTGGCGCTCGTTGAGCTTGCCCACCAGCCCGAGGTCGAGGAAGGTAATTATGCCGGTGTCCAGGTTGACCACCAGATTACCCGGGTGTGGGTCACCGTGGAAGAAGCCGTCGAACAGGAGCTGCTTGATCAGCGCCTTGACGTAATGGTCGGCCAATTCCAGGCGGTCCAACCCAGCGCCGTCGATCGCGTCCAACTTGTTGAGCTTGACGCCATCGATGAACTCCATCGTCAGGACTTTGGATGTGCTAAACGCGCCGTACAGAATAGGGACGTGTACGCTGGGCATCCCTTCCATATTCACCGCCATCCGGCGCATATGGTAGGCCTCGTTGCGGTAGTCCAGTTCACGGATCACGCCATCGGCGAACTCGTTCAACAGTCCATCAATGTTGGCGTTGCGAGCGGCGGAAATACGCCGTGACGACACCCGCGCCAACTGCCGCATGATACTGAGGTCAGCCTCGGTCATGGCGACGATCTGCGGGCGCTGCACCTTGACGACGACCTGCTCACCGGTGTGCAGGCGCGCGCGATGCACCTGGGCCGTCGAGGCTGCCGCCAGCGGTTCGTGGTCAAACTCTGCAAACAATACGTCTGGCTCGCCCCCAAGCTCCGCCACAATCGTCGCGTGTACTTCCTCGTAAGGGAACGGCCGCGCGCTGCTTTGCAGCTTCGCCAGTTCAGTCACCCATTCCGGTGACAGCAGTTCAGACCGGCTTGAGGCAATCTGGCCGATTTTGACGTAGGTAGGGCCCAGTTCCTGCAGCATCAGGCGCACCTTGGCCGGCGTAGACAGCCCCGCCAACGGGTCGTTGCGCTTGAGGACGTGATGCTGCACCCAGCGGCCCAGGTTGAACACCGTCGATTCGCCGAACGCGATCTCAAGGCCATAGGCCCAAATGGTGTTGTAAACCTGCATCAGGCGGATGTTTTCGATCAGGAAGCTGTTGCGCGCGAAGGGCAAGCGCTCAATTTGCTTCCACGGGAAGTCAATCGGCCGGCCATCGGCGCTCACGTGCGGCACGTTCAGCCCCAGCAGCGCATTGAGAATGCCATTGACCAGCGCGATCAGCACCGCCGCCAGCGAAACCCGCAGCAGCCCTTCCAGGCTGGGCCAGCCCTGCACTGAGATGTAGAAGGGCAGGATCCACAGCGTGATCAGGAAGAGCAGAATGTTGACGATAATGATGAACAGGCCCATCGTGCTGATGAGCAGCCGCCCGGTGAACATGACAATCACCGGCTGCACGAAAGCCACCACCACGGCGAAGACAAAACCAAACACGAGGTGGCCAACCAATCCGATCGGCTGGCAGGCATTCGCGTCGTAAACCACCTGGCCCGTGGCCTGGTCGTAGGACTGGCAGTTGCCCATGTCCACTGTGATTGTTCCGGATGCCGTGTTGACCGTAACAGGCTCTACGTTGGTCACGAACGGCGAGTTGACGGCGATGCCGGGCATGATGAAGATGATCACCGCAATCGTGAATGCCGAGATCAGCACCTTGAGCAGAAAAGTACGCATCATTGCCCCCTGACCATCTTCGCCTGGATAAATTATAACGCGGTTTGTTTCATTAGCAGGGTGCAAAAAAGAGGGTGTCAGGCGGCGCGGTACAGCCCGATGACAGCCATGCCCAGCGTGAGCAGCGCCAGCGTAAGCCAGAAGCGCCAGCGTATCAACCAGCCGCGCCAGAAGCACAGGCCCACAAACACCAGCAGCCCCAGCGCCCACGCCGCCATCCACAACTGCGTTTGGTAGCGCGGGGCGAACAGACCGTAAATATCCGGCAGTTCGGCGGCTATCAGCGGCGATACGCCGGCCAGTGTCGGAATTTCCGCGCCATAAGCGCACGTGGCCGCGTAGCAGCCCAGCGAGCCGGCCAGCGCCAGCAGCGGCAGCGCCGGAGTCAGTGCGTCAAGGATGCGCGCAAGTGACGTATGCAGCAAACGCGCCGCCAGCGCAGCGCCGGCTATGCCGCCCGCCACCGCCCCCCACCAGCCGAGGCCGCCGCCGTTGACGCGCAGCGCCTCGCCCAGCGCCGCCTGAAAATAACCCCAGTTCGCCAGCACATGGGCTGCGCGCCCGCCCAGCACCCCGCCCACCAGCACGGTCAAACAGATGATGCCCCATGCGCGGGCCGGCCCACCCCACAGCCGCCAGCCTGCGAGCGCTGAGATGGCAATCGCCGCCGACAGCGCGGCCGTGTATGTGGGCATCGACAGCGGGCCAAAGCTCAACGTTGGCTGCACAGTTCCCTGCCTGTTTGCGCCATACTCATGGTGGTTTCATCCCTCTGTCACGCGCTATCTACACATTTCATACATCATAAACGGTATCATTGCAGGATACGGGCAGTTTGTCCCGCTGCATTCGCGCCGCTAATCGACTTGGTCAAGTGGGTTTATCCCCCAATATGCGGGGGGTATGTTCGGTGCGATAAAACCCGGCCGCTATAATGGCCGTAATCACTATTGGGTAATCTGAACAACCAGAAGAAAGAGAGCGCGCATGAGCGTTGGTGCACTATTCGGATTCATAGCGTTGGCAGGCGTTGCGTCACTTATCGGCGGCATCGCGCTGGCAATATTGGCCGCGTCACAGGGGCGGCCGGTTCGCAACGGCGTTTTGCTGGCGGTCACCGGCGCCTTCATCGCGGTTATTGGCGGCATCATGAGCCAGGGCATTCTGGTGGTACAGCCCACCGAGCGCGCCGTCGTGTTCAACACGCTCAGCGGCTCACTGGAAACGCCGCGTCTTCCCGGTACCAATATTATCATCCCGGTGCTGCAGCAGGCGCAGACCTACGATATGTCGCAGCAGCAGTACACCATGAGCGGACAATCGTCAGAAGGTGCGCGCAGTGGCGACGATGCGGTACGCGGCCGCACGGTCGACGGGCAGGAAGTACTGCTCGATATCACCGTGCTGTATTCGATTGACCCCGATCAGGTCAACCTCATCCATCAGCGCTGGCAAGACCGCTACGAGGATGACTTCATCCGCCCGACCACGCGCGGTTTCGTGCGCGATATCGTCTCGGCCTTCCGCGCCGATGATATTTACGGCGAGCGCCGTGGTGAAATGGAAGACAGCATTCAGGCTCTTCTCACGAGCCGCATGTCCGAAGAAGGCCTGATCCTGAGTGACCTGCTCGTGCGCGACATCAACTTCAGCGAACTGTTCACGCAGGCCATCGAGCAGGCGCAGATCGCCGAGCAGGAAGCCAACCGCGCCCGGCTGCGGGTGCAGCAAATTCAGCAGGAAGCCGAGCAGGCCCGCGCCCAGGCCGAAGGCCAGCGTGACGCCAATATCGCGCGCGCTCAGGGTGAAGCCGAGTCCATCGTGCTGCGCGCCCAGGCTGAAGCCGAAGGTCTGCGTTTGGTCAGCCAGCAGATCGCGGCCAACCCGGCGCTGATTCAGTACCAGTACATTCAAAACCTGGCGCCGAACGTGCGCCTGATCACGGTACCGTCCAACAGCCCGTTCCTGTTCGACCTGAACAGCCTGTCTGAAGTGGGCGACCCCGATTTCGTGGCTCCGCCGATACCGGATGCGGTGCCGATTGTGCCGGAATCGGAACTCACGCCGACGCCACAGCCCGGTTCCTAGGCCATAACCTGTCATGAGCTAACCCGCCGGGGACACGATTGCCGTGTCCCCGGTTTGATTCCGGCAGATCCGTTATCATCCGGTTGCTGAATGCTGCCCCTCAACCCCCGATCCCTTCTCCCACGCAAGCGAGGCTGAGGGATTATCGAATAGGATGCCATGCCGCCTGTTGAACACCTGCTCATCATTGCCGCGCTGTTTCTGCTGATCAGTATTCTGGCTAGCAAGCTGGCCGTGCGCGCCGGTGTTCCCGCGCTGCTGCTGTTCCTCGTGCTTGGCATGCTGGCTGGCACGGACGGCGTGGGCGGCGTGGACTTTGACCGGCCCGATCTCGTGCAGGCGCTGGGCGTCGTCGCGCTCAGCCTGATCCTGTTCTCCGGCGGCCTCGATACGCGCCTCAGCGATGTGCGGCCGGTATTGTGGTCGGGGCTGTCGCTGGCGACCATCGGCGTGCTGCTGACGGCCATCGTCGTGGGCCTGTTCGCGCATCTCGCGCTGGGCCTGTCGGTGCTGGAAGGCGTGCTGCTGGGCGCGATCATCGCCTCGACCGATGCGGCGGCGGTGATGTCGGTGCTGCGCGGCAAAAGCGTGCATCTGCGCGGCGCGATCAAACCCCTGCTCGAATTTGAGTCCGGCAGCAACGACCCGATGGCGGTGTTCCTCACCATCGGCGTGATCCAACTGCTCACCACGCCGGGCGCGCAGCCAATCAGCCTGATACCGCTGTTCTTGCAGCAGATGATCGTGGGCGGCGCGCTGGGTTATGCCGGCGGCCGCCTGCTGCTGCTGCTGATCAACCGCCTGCGCCTGGAGTATGACGGCCTGTACCCCGTGCTCACGCTGTCGGGCGCGGCGCTCATTTACGGCGCGGCGGCCTCGCTGGGCGGCAGCGGCTTTCTGGCCGTCTACGTGGCCGGGCTGGTGTTGAGCAGCCACAACTTCATCCACCGCCGCAGCCTGATGCAGTTCCACGACGGGGTGGCATGGCTGATGCAGATCACCATGTTCGGCCTGCTGGGCTTGCAGGTGCTGCCGTCCGAGCTGCTGCCGCTGGCGGGCACGAGCCTGCTGATCGCGTTCGTGCTGATGTTCGTGGCGCGGCCGCTGGGCGTGTGGATGGCGCTCGGCTTCTCGCGCTTCGACTGGCGCGACAAGGCGTTCATCTCGTGGGCAGGGCTGCGCGGCGCGACCCCGATCATTCTGGCGACGTTTCCGCTGCTGGCCGGCATTGGCCGCGCCTCGCTCATCTTCAACGTCGTGTTTTTCATCGTGCTCACGTCGGTGCTGATGCAGGGCGCGCTGCTGCTGCCGGTCGCGCGCTGGCTGCGCGTGACGGTGCCCGCCCCGCCGCAGCGTTCGCCGCTGGCGTTCGCCATTCAGGACGGCGTGCTGGCGAATGACGTGCTCGAACTGGTGGTGCCGGCTAACGCGGCGATTGCGGACATGCAGATCGTCGATCTGGCACTGCCACCCGATGTGTTGATCGTGCTGATCGGGCGCGGCGATGATTCGCTGGTGCCGCGCGGCAGCACGATTGTGGAAGCGGACGACCGTGTGCTGCTGCTGGTGCCCCCGGGCGCCCGCGAAAGCATCACGCGCCTGTTCACCGACGAGGCCGACGACGAGCCTGAGGCGGCAGGGGTGTGACCAACCACAGCATCCTCACCCCGTGGTCGAGGACAGGACACTTTTAATGTTGGGCATAGTGAGAATGCGGACGATCCGCTTGCGTGCCTGAGGCTGAAGCCATTCGGCTATAGCTGCGCCCCGTGAACGGGGCTTTTGAAGCCGGCTTCAGCGAACGCCGCCCGCAGGTCGAGGTCGTATTCCGCCTGCTTACGCTGGAGCGATGCGCGGCAGCGTTCGGGCTGCAGGGGTACAAGCTGCATCCCATGACCTCATCAATTGGCTGAGGCTGAGTATAATTCTGAAGCTTCAGAGTTCAGGTCAAGTCGTGAAGGGTGCGTTTAGTATGTCTGAAGTTTTCATAAGCTACACTCGTAAGGACTTGGAATACGCAGACAAGCTTCAGGCTTATTTGGAAGACGCGGGTATTCGGACGTGGATGGACCGAAGTGAAATCAGAACAGGCGATAAGTGGAAGAAGGAAATAGTCGGCGCTATTGAGCGTTGTGCCGCGTTTTTAATTTTGATGTCTCCAAGATCATCGGCGTCTGATTGGGTTGAAAAAGAGCTCACACTGGCCGAAGACTTGAAGAAGCCGATTTTTCCAGTGTTGTTGGAGGGTACTTGTTTCCCATTACTCGGGGACATTCAATTCGAAAACGTATCAGGTGGAAGCTATCCGAGTAACGCTTTTCTCGTAAGATTAGCTAGGGATCTCGGCGCTAAACAGAATAGTAAACACAGAAACGCCGATCTCTCACTGTTAGAGGAACTTTGGGGCTATATCAACACCGAACGCATAAATGTAATTGCGGACGAATTGTATACTCACCGCCTATCTGCAAATCGATTTAACCATACGTTCGGCAAGTATCTCTCCCTGCGAAAGCATTATCAAGAGAAACATTTCATTTCTCAAACACTTGAAAGCACGTTTCTCGCGCTCGACACAATTATGCGTGAGTGTAACACTGCCGTAGGGACCTGTTCAACTCGTGAAAGCGTTAATGGAAGAGAAGTCTTAGTTCCCCACCACAAGTCCGGCCATCAATTGAACTCAAGAGGCTTTCCGACAACAAATGTCGCTTTTTGAGCTCGCTCTCGACCGAATGGATGATGTAGTCGCACAACAGCATCAGGTTGTTCATCAGATAAAGGAGGAATTCCCTGATTTTGACTTTAGTGTCAAAAGCGAAAATATCGACTGATACGTGATTTTGGTAAGTGACCTGAGCCATCGCCCCGTTGACTCCCCCGCCCCCTCCGGCGTATACTGGCGGCTATGTGCGCGCTGCTGCTTCACCCCACCATGCGAATGCAGGGCCGTCTCCCATGTTCGGGCAGACGCGGGTGAGCCGCGCCCCGGCTGTGTGCTAAATCCACGCCGCCGCGCAGGGCATGTGCTTCCGGGCCGTCTGCTGTTGAGCAGGCGGTTTTTTATTGAGTTGAAAGTTCAAAGTTGAAAGTTCAAAGCAGGGCAATTGGGGCGCAGCGCCCACCCTGCTTCAAACCACTCTCAACCGGACACTTTCAACTTTCAACTTTTAACTTTGAACTTCCCGACAGGGACTGAGGTTCGCCATGAGCAAAACCATTCACGTATCTGTGGCCTGGCCGTACGCCAACGGCGATTTGCACGTCGGCCACCTGGCGGGCGCGTACCTGCCCGCCGACATCTTCGCGCGCTACCACCGGCTCAAGGGCAACCGCGTGCTGATGGTGTCGGGGTCGGACAGCCACGGCACGCCGATTTCGGTCGAGGCCGACAAGCGCGGCGTGACGGCGCGCAGCATCTTCGAGCACTATCACCGCCGCTTCCTGCTCACGCAGCAGAAGATCGGCATCAGCTACGACCTGTTCACGCATACGGATACGGACAATCACACCCGCATCGCGCAGGACATCTTCACGCTGCTGCTCGAACGCGGCTTCCTGTACAAGGAAGAACAGAAGCTGCTCTACAGCGAGCAAGAACGCCGCTTTCTGCCCGATCGCTACGTCGAGGGCGAGTGCTAGATCTGCCACTACCCCGACGCGCGCGGCGACCAGTGCGACAACTGCGGCAATTTGCTCGACGCCACCCAGCTCATCAACCCGCGCAGCAAGAACCACCCGGACGAGCGCCTGATCGTGCGCGAAACCGAGCACTACTTCCTCGACCTGAGCCTGTTCACCAACCGCCTGCTGGCCTATCTCGATACGCACGAGCCGCACTGGCGCCCGAACGTGGTGCGCTTCAGCCGCAACTTCGTCAACGAGGGTCTGCGCGGCCGCCCGATCACGCGCGACATCGACTGGGGCATCCCCGTGCCGCTGGAAGGCTGGGACGACAAGCGCCTGTACGTATGGTTCGAGGCCGTGATGGGCTACCTCACCGCCAGCATCGAGTGGGCCAAAAACACCGGCCAGCCCGAGGCGTGGATGGACTGGTGGTACAACCCCGAGGCCGAGATTTACAACTTCATCGGCAAGGACAACATCCCGTTTCATACCGTCATCTGGCCGGCCGAACTGATGGGCATCGACGGCATCTACAACGGCGACGCGCCCGGCCTGAGCCTGCCCTACGACGTGCCCGCCAACGAGTTCATGAACATCGAGGGCAAGCAGTTCTCGAAGAGCCGCAACTGGGCGATCTGGGTGCCGGATATTCTCGAACGCTACCAGCCGGACGCGGTGCGCTACTACATCGCGGCCACCTTCCCGGAAACGCACGACAGCGACTTCGCGCTGGGACGGCTTCTACAACCGCGTCAACGGCGAGCTGGTGGCAACGTGGGGCAATCTGGTCAACCGCATGCTCAGTTTCGCCTGGAAACGCTTCGACGGCCGCGTGCCGGACTATGACACGCTGACCGCCGCCGACCGCGCCATCATCGCCCGCAGCGAGGAAGGCTTCGAGGAGATCGGCGCACTGATCGAGAAGGTGCAACTTGCGCGACGCGCTGGCCGCCTGCATGGCGCTGGCCCGCGAAGCCAACGGCTATCTGGACGTGCGCAAGCCGTGGAGCGCCATCAAGGAAGACCCGGCCGATGCGGCGCGCTCGGTCTATACCATCCTGCGCGTGATCGACAATCTGAACGTGCTGTTCGCGCCGTTCCTGCCCTTCTCGGCGCAGAAGGTGCACGAGTTCCTCGGCTACGACGGCTCGATCTTCGGTGAGCAGCGCATCGACACCTACGAGGAAGACGGGCGCACGCATGAGGCGCTGGTGCTGGATGCCTCAACGGCGATTGGCCGCTGGGAGAAGCGCAAGCTGCACGCCGGCCAGGCCCTGCGCGAGCCGGCGGCGCTGTTCACGAAGCTGGAGCCGGAGATCATCGATCAGGAGCGCGCGCTGCTGGGCGCGCCGAGAGACGAGCACGACGTGGTGGTGGAGTAGGGGCGAAAAGACCACACAAAGGACACAAAGCGAGCGAGCGCGGAGGGAGATCGAGCGGCGGCTTTTGCTGCTAAAATAGACGCAGAAGTCGATGAGGTATCGGATCAATGACCCCACAACCCGTTCGCGCTGTCTATCGCGCCGGAAACCTGCGTTTGCTGGAACCGCTCAACTTGCCGGAAGGTGAGGAAGTCTCGGTCGTGATTTTGTCGGACGATGAGCGTGCGCGTGAAGCGCTGCGCGACATTCTCGTCGATCCGGATACGCTTCCGTTAGTGGAAGGCGACGAAGAAGAGCTAATGCGCCTGGTTGCGGATGCCTTACGGGGCCAGCCGTCCCTGTCAGACCTCATTATCGAGGAGCGACGGACTGGGCCGTGACGCACTATTTTGCGCGGGTAGAGTTGCATCACTGGAGGTAATATGGCCTCTGCGCTCTCTCGTTTTATCCTGGCGTCCTGGCGGTGAATCCCTCGCCCTTCCTCCGCGTTTACGCTCTTCAGCCGCCCCTTCATGCTATCATCAGACGAGCGCGATCCGCCCGCCTGAGAAGCCGCCATGTATCGCTACGTCATCGAAGACGCCCGGCATATTCCGCCGTTCAATCAGCCCGCCAGCCTGCTCACCGTCGGCATCACGCCGCTGGTGCTGCATCAGGAAGAAGTGCTGGTGCGCTACTTCAAGGGCGATCTGACGCTGGCAGCCACGTTTGCCTGGCATGAGCGCGACCACATTCGCAGCGTGCAGGGGCAGGCCATCGTTTACAGCGATAACCTGTGGTTCGATGACGAGTTCTTCAGCTACTTCATGGCGCGCGCGCTCAAGACCCAACGCGCCTGCCGCGCATCGTTTCCGGCCGATGACGCCGCCTTTCGCGCCTACACGCTGCCGCTGGCGCAGAATTTCGAGCGCGGCGTCGATGACGCCGGAAACCCGATCTATCTGGTCGATCTGTGGTATTTCCCGGACGGCTATGACCACGATATTCAGCCGGTTGTCGTGCCCAGCGGCGCGCAGGAGATGGGCTACTACAGCGTGCCAGACTTCATGACGATGGAGCAAGGCGACCTGACGCATTACGGCACGCTGCGCGCCGTCGCTTCGATTGAAAGCTGGGCGCACGTCTATTTCGCAAGCATCATCTTCTCGCTGTTCGGGCGCGGCAGCCGCTTCGACCGGCACACGCGCGTCCATAACCTCACCAGCCTGCGCCTGCTCTGGCGCGCCGTGATGGAACAGCGCCAACTGCTCGGCTCATCGTCGGTCGTCAAGGTGGGCAAAGGCACGATCATCCACCCGACGGCCGTGATTACCGGCCCGGCCTCGATTGGCGCTAACTGCAATATCGGCCCGGGCGTACTCATCGACAACTGCACGATTGGCGACAACGTGAATATTGATGACGGCTGCGTGCTGATGATGAGCAGTGTCGCCAGCGGCTCGTTTCTGCCCTTCCGCGCCGCGCTCTACCTGACGCAGGTGATGGAGAACAGCATCATCGCGCAGAACACCTGCCTGCAAATGTGCGTGATTGGCCGCAACAGCTTTGTGGGCGCGGGCAACACCTTCACCGACTTCAACCTGATCGAGCAGCGGCCGATTCGCACCATGAACATGCACGGCCAGTTGGGCGAAGTGGGCCAGGTGGTGCTGGGCGGGGCAGTCGGCCACAACTGCCGCATTGGCAGCGGGCTGGTGGTGTTCCCGGGCCGCATGATCGAGTCGGATGTCGTGCTGGTGGCCTCGCCGCAGCGGCGCGTGATCAGCCGCAACATCAGCTACGAGGAAAGTGACCACCACCTGAACGGATCACTGGCGCACACCCGCCACTATCCGCGCCCGAGCGAGCTGGAACAGGAAGCCGAAGCGTGGTAGACGGCGACTCGTTCGCGTTCATCATCCATCCCATCCAGATCAAGCGGGACGTGGCGCGAAAGTATCCGCTGCTGGGCAAGCTGCTCACCGAAGGCCAGATCAACTACTTCTCGCGCTACTTTCCGCCGGTGTATCTGAGCGAAGTCCACGGCGTGCGCTCGGTCGAAACCGGCCGCGAACTGCACGGCTGGCTGATCGCCTGTCCGTACACCCCGCCGACGATGATGCGCCTGCCGGTGGAGATGGTCTACGACAAGATCGTCGCCTGCGGTCACATGGCCGAAAAGCTGGGTGCGAAGATACTGGGGCTGGGCGCGTATACGTCGGTGGTAGGCGATGCCGGCGTAACGATAGCGCAGCGGCTCGACATCCCCGTGACCACCGGCGACAGCCTGACCGTGAGCATGGCGGTCGAGGCGGTGCAGGCGGCGGCGAAGGCGATGGATATTCGCATCGAGGAAGCGACGGTCGCGGTGGTGGGCGCAAGCGGCGCGGTGGGCCGGGCCTGCGCCGAACTGTTCGCGGGCAGTTGCGGGCGGCTGGTGCTGGTGGGCCGCCGCGAGGACGCGCTCGAACCGGTGGCGGCGGCCTGTGAAGCGCGCGGCGCGCAGGTGACAACTTCGACCGACATGGCCGCCATCTACCCTGCTGATCTGATTCTGACGGTTACGAGCGCGGTACATGCCGTGATCGAGCCGGAACACCTGAAGCCGGGCGCGGTGGTGTGCGATGTGGCCCGCCCGCGTGATGTCAGCCGGCGCGTGGCCGACAAGCGCGATGACGTGCTGGTCATCGAAGGCGGCATGGTCGAGGTACCGGGCGACCCGCCGGACTTCGGCTTCGACTTCGGCTTTCCGCCGCGCCACAGCTACGCCTGCATGGCCGAAACGATGGCGTTGGCGCTGGAAGGCCGTTATGAGGATTACACCATCGGCAAGGACATTCACGTCGAGCAGGTCAACGAGATCACCAGTATCGCCCGGCGGCACGGCTTCCGGCTCAGCGGCTTCCGCTCGTTCGAGCAGGCCGTGAGCGAGGAGACGATTGCGCGGGTGCGCGAGAAGGCGGCGAAGGCGAGGCTCACGCACCGCTGATCACGCCTCACGGCGCAAAATTCAGAATTGTGCTACCCTGCCCTTCATACTCTGCAGATGGAGGGTTTTTATGCCGCGCCGCCTGTTCTTTTCTCTCGTCATGATCATGCTGCTTCTCGCCGCAATCCCCACATCCGCCCAATCCGAACCACTCGTTATCGAAACCGGATTCAGCGGCCCACGCGCCGTGCTTTCGCCCGATGGCGGTTTGCTGGCGGTGATGGAAGATGCGGGTTTCGCCGCCGCTTTTGAAACCGTGGCCACGCCAGCGAACTCGGCCATCTATCTGTACGATGCCGCGACCGGCGAAGAGACCGCCACACTCGTTGGCGCACGCGATTTCGTGAGCGCACTGCTGTTCGCGCCCGATGGATCGCAGGTGCTGGCGCTACTGACCAACGGCGATCTGCTGACATGGGATACGGCCAGCGGTGACCTGTTGAGCAGTGTTCGCACACCACTACTTGGCCGCGGCCAGCAGATGTTCTGGCATCCCGTCACCGGCGGGCTCACCATCACCAGCCCGAACTTTGGATACACCAGTTACCTCACGGTCGATCCCGCTACCGGCGCGATGACTCTGCTCACGCTGAATCCGCCGACGACGACCTACGCCGAGTGGACTGCCGTGCAAGACGCGCGGCAGGCGCGTATCCTCAACGACATTGTGGTGATCCCGGCCCCGCACAGCGATGCGCTGGCTGATCTGCCGCTGGTGGGCGATGAAGTGTGGACGCTCGACCCACAGGGCAAAATCGGACTGCTGTCACTGGGCACCGGCGAACAGCAAGTTCTGACTGAAGGCAGCGAGATGCCGATGCTCGCTATCAACGACTTGGTCGTCACCGACTCCGGCCGCGTCGCCTACCACGACACCAGAGAAGATGTGCTGACCATCGTCGACCTGGCCAACCGCGAAACAATTGAGTTTGAAACTGAAGCCCGTGTGGCGCGGCTGTCGCCCGATGGTGAACAGGTAGCTGAATTCGACACCGATGCGATGCAAGTCACACTATCTGCCGTTGCGGGAGACAAAACGCAATCTTTGCCACTGCCGGAGGGCCTAAGCCCGATGAATCCGCTGCTGCGCCTGCTGTACGCGCCGGATGGTTCGAGGCTGATTGTGACGGGACTGCGCGATGCCGCTGAGCAGGGCGTAGTCGTCATCTACGATTTGTGACATAGAAGCGGATTGAACCGCCAGGCGCGGAGATCGCCAAGATGGTTTTCTCTATCCTCTTGGCGCTCTTGGCGACTTGGCGGTGAATCTGTGCTCCTGGCTCTATTGCCGCTGCATCCAATCCCCATTAGCATTAGCACGTTCCCGCCGTTCACATTCTGACAAATTGCAGCATGATTTTCCGGAAGAATGGCTGCGCTCACTGGCTGACAATGCCGCTGGTGAAGCAGGGCGTGCCTGATTTGCGTGCAAAAAGGGGCAGCGCGTGACATCCAAGTGGATTGGTTTCTGGATACTGGGCCTGATCTGGGGCTCGTCGTTTCTGCTGATTCGCATCGGCGTCGAATCCGTCAGCCCGTTTCAACTCGTGTTCATGCGTACCGCAATCGCGGCCATCGGCCTGAACGCCGTGCTGCTGGCGCGCGGCCACCGGCTACCCCGCCGGGGGCTAATCCCGCTGCTGGTACTGGGCCTGATTAACGTGACCATCCCTTTCGGCCTGATCACGTGGGGCGAACAAACTGTCGACAGCGGGCTGGCGAGCGTACTCAACTCCACGGTGGCGCTGTTCACCCTGATTATCTCAGCGCTGATCTTCCGGCAGGAAGCCTTCACCGCGCGCAAATTCACCGGCCTGCTCATTGGCTTCCTGGGCGTGGTCGTGCTGGCGAGCCGCAACTTCGAGGGCGGTGTGCTGCAAACGGGCAGCCTGCTCGGCCAGCTCGCCATTCTGGTCGCGGCGATCTTCTATGCCTTCGGCGGATCGTATGCCTATCGCCTGTCGGTGCGCTGGGATGACGCGCAAATGGTGGCGGCCGGCTCGCTGCTGTTCGCTGCGCTGACCTCCGGCCTGCTGATGCTGCTGTCGCCCGCGTTCGGCGGTGAAGCGGTCACTCCGTTCGCCGAAATTCCGGCCGATGCCATGTTGTCGATTGTGGCGCTCGGGCTGCTGAATACGTTTCTCGCCTATATGATCTACTATTGGATCGTGCGGGCACTGGGTGCGAGCCGCGCCAGCATGGTGACCTATGTCGCGCCCATCGTCGGCATCACGCTGGGTGCGCTGGTGCTAGGCGAAGTGATCGATGCGCGCTTGCTATTGGGCGCAGGGATGATTTTGTCGGGCATCGGCATCGTTACGCTCTCACGGCGCAGGCGGCGGCCCGTGGCAGGTTCCGCTATCAACGCAGCACAGGTGGAGTGAACTGAGAGACTATTTGAACCGCCAAGGTAGAGCGCCAAGAACTGTGGATTTGAACCCTTGGCGCACTTGGCGTCCTAGCGGTGCAATCTTTTCTTGAGTGGCTCAACACTAGAAATGCTATTTCTCTCACGGCGCATGCGCGCCAGGAGCTTTTGCAATGAGTGACAAGCCAGTGGTGATTGTGGACCCGAATTTTCGCACCATGGACGAGTTGTTTTCGCCAGAAGATTTAGGGCGTCTGCATGAGATAGCAACCGTCGTTTGGGGCCACGACGAGCTGATGCCCGACGATGCGTTTATGGCGGCGCTGCCCGAAGCCGTCGCCATCATCAGCGCCGAGTGGCGCTACGGCGATGTGCTGCCGCAGGCGAAAAAGCTGCGCGCCTATTTCTCGGTCGCTGGCGCGTTCCCGCTCACCATCGACCACGACTACTGCTTCGCGCACCACATTCACATCATCAGCATTGCGCCAGTCTTCGCCCGCCAGGTGGCCGAGATGTGCGTGGGTATGGCCATCGACGCCTGCCGCGAGATCTCGTTCGGCGACCGGCTGTTTCGCGCCAACCAGGAACTGTATCTGCACGCCGGCAACACCACAACCTTCATGCTCTACGATCAGCCGGTGGGGTTCGTAGGCTATGGCAGTATTCCGCGCGAACTGCACAAGCTGTTGAAGCCGTTCGGTGTGCATGTTTCGGCCTACGATCCGTGGTTAACTGATGGCACGCTGCGCAGCATGGGCGTCAATCCGCTGCCGCTGAAGGAACTGCTGGCGACGTCGCGCTTCGTGTTCGTGCTGCCTGTGCCGACCGTCGAGAATAAGGCGATGCTCAATCGGGAGATGCTCGGCCATGTGCAGCAGGATGCAGTCGTCGTGCTGATGAGCCGTGCCCACGTCGTCGATTTTGAGGCATTGTCCGATTATGTGATGGCCGGGCGCTTTCGGCTGGCAACGGACGTACTGCCTACCGAACCGCTGGCGGCCAATCACCCGATTCGCCATGCCGATAACGCCGTGCTGTCTGCCCACCGCGCCGGATCGCTCAAGCAGGGTATGCTTGAATCTGGCCCGATGCTGCTGGACGACCTCGAAGCCGTGCTGAATAACCTGCCGCCAGTACGCCTGCCTATATTGCAGCCCGAATTGGCCAACCGCTACGCCACAATCGTGGTGCCAAAACCGGAGGAAGACAGCTAGCACAGACAAGGGGAGGGGAAGCTATGGGGCGCAAAATCGCGGTGGCCGTGGTGCATGGCATCGGCAAACAGACGGCGAACTTCGCTGAAAAGATGACGTTCGAGCTAAATCAACACTTTGGCCCAGAGACGCTCAGCGACATCATCATTCGTACGGTGTTCTGGGCGCCGGTGCTGCAGGAAGCCGAAGAAATACTGTGGAAGCGTATGCAGGAAGGCGGAAATCTGCACTTCCCGGAAACGCGCCGCCTGCTGATCGACTTCCTGGCCGACGCACTGGCCTACCAACCTACTGGCGACGACCGGCGTGCGTATGATGGTATCCACGCCGTGTTCGCGCAAACGCTGGCCGAGCTCGCCCAGGAAGCCGGGCCGGATGCGCCGCTGTGCGTCATCGCCCACAGCCTCGGCACCATCATCGCCAGCAACTACCTCTACGACCTGCAGGTTGATCCGGTCAAACATCTCATCGGCGACAACGTGCGCGCCATCATGACCGGCACACCGTTGGAGAAGGGCGAGACACTGGCGCTGCTGTACACGCTTGGCAGCCCGATTGCGCTGTGGAGCCTGCGCTACCGTGAGTTCGGGCGGCCGATCATCGTGCCCGCGCCGCAGCTGCGCCAGTACCACTCCGAGATCGAAGGCGAGTGGGTGAACTACTACGATCAGGACGACGTGATTGGGTTCCCGCTGAAGTCGCTCAACGCCTCGTACGCGCAGATGGTCACACGCGATGCGCCAGTGAACGTGGGCACGCTGCTGCAAAGCTGGAACCCCGCTTCTCATCTCGGCTACTGGACCGACCGCGACGTGGTCGAGCCGATGGCGAAAAAGCTGATTGAAGTATGGAAGGGCATCAACGGCTTCGCGTAAAGAAGAAATTGAACGTTGAAGGCGGGGCCCGGCTTGAACTCGGAGACGGGGTAGGGCAATTGGAATCAAAAACACCGGCCAATGTGCCGGTGTTCGAATGACTACAGAAGCTGCTTGTAGTGTTGAGATTGGTGGTGGTTGTTGCTTGCTGGCTGGCACAGGTGATGAAAAGAGAAAGGGAAGAGCAGAAAGGGTTGGCAGCGGCGTACGCTCCCACGCGGTCGCCCGCGCAGTACCATCCGCGCTGGTGAGCTTAACTGCCGGGTTCGAGATGGAGCCGGGTGGACCCTCACCGCTCTGGCCACCAACTCACTCCGCTCTCCCCTCTTTCTCACGAGTGCTTGTCTACAGATGCTGCTGTCGCGTCTTTTCGCCTCGCCTTTGTCTTTCAACATGGGCTGGCTTTTGTTGTTGCTTCTTGTTGCTTCTTCCCACACGCTCCCAGAAGTCGCCTTCCAGAGTATTCTCCTCCCCGGATGACCGGGTTCAGGCCTCGACCGTTAGTACGGGTCAGCTTCACGCATTGCTGCGCTTCCACCTCCCGCCTATCAAGCTGGTCGTCTACCAGCGGTCTTACCTACTTGCGTAGTGGGGGGTCTCATCTTGAGGTCGGTTTCCCGCTTAGATGCTTTCAGCGGTTCTCCGTTCCAGAGATTGCTACCCGGCGGTGCCACTGGCGTGGCAACCGGCACACAAGCGCTCCGTCCATCCCGGTCCTCTCGTACTAGGGACAGATCCTCGCAAACCCCCTGCGCCCACAGCGGATAGAGACCGACCTGTCTCACGACGGTCTGAACCCAGCTCACGTACCGCTTTAATGGGCGAACAGCCCAACCCTTGGGACCTTATCCAGCCCCAGGATGCGATGAGCCGACATCGAGGTGCCGAGCCTTGTCGTCGATGTGAACTCTTGGACAAGACTAGCCTGTTATCCCCGGGGTAGCTTTTATCCGGTAAGCTACGGCCATTCCACTCTGAGCCGTAGGATCACTAAGTCCGACTTTCGTCTCTGCTCGGCGCGTTGGCCTTGCAGTCAAGCGGGCTTTTGCCTTTGCACTCACTGGCTGGTTTCCATTCAGCCTGAGCCCACCTTTGAACGCCTCCGTTACTCTTTAGGAGGCGACCGCCCCAGTCAAACTGCCCACCTGCCACTGTCCCCACGCGTCGCGCAGGTTAGGGTCAAAACTCAGCCAGGCTGGTATTTCACCGGTGACTCCACGGAGGCTAGCGCCCCCGCTTCCCTGTCTCCCAGCTATCCTACACAGACCAAGTCCTAACGCTATGGCAGGCTACAGTAAAGCTCCACAGGGTCTTTTTGTCCAGCTGCGGGTAACGCGCATCTTCACACGTACTTCAATTTCGCCGGGTCCCTCGTTGAGACAGTGCTCCGCTCGTTACACCTTTCGTGCGGGTCGGAACTTACCCGACAAGGAATTTCGCTACCTTAGGACCGTTATAGTTACGGCCGCCGTTCACCGGGGCTTCAATTCGGAGCTTGCACCCCTCCTCTTAACCTTCCGGCACTGGGCAGGTGTCAGCCCGTATACGTCCGCTTTCGCGTTGGCACAGACCTGTGTTTTTGGTAAACAGTCGACAGAGCCTTTTCGCTGCGGCCACCTCGCGGTGGCGCCCCTTCTCCCGAAGTTACGGGGCCTTTTTGCCTAGTTCCTTAACGAGGGTTCTCCCGTTCGCCTTGGTATCCTCTACTCATCTACCTGTGTCGGTTTGGGGTACGGGCAATCCAGCTTCATCGCTACGCGCCTTTTCTTGACTCTAGGTGCCTCGCACTTCTTGCCCGAAGGCACGGCGTCACGGTCATTAACCGCTTGCCACCTCCATCCACCCGGAGGCTGCGTCTTCCCAAAGTGTTGCGCTTTGCTCCACTAGATTGGTACCGGAATCTTCACCGGTTGTCCATCGCATTCGCTTTCCAGCTACTGCTTAGGCCCGACTCACCCGACGTGGACTGACCTTCCGTCGGAAACCTTAGACCTTCGGCGATGCAGGTTCTCACTGCATTTCGCTACTCATGCCCGCATTCTCACTCCCCACCACTCCAACGAACCTTGCCGGTTCGCCTTCACCGCTGTGGGGACGCTCTCCTACCATAGACCTTGCGATCTATCCCGAACTTCGGTGCCAGGCTTTAGCCCCGTTCCATTTTCCGCGCAGTCGCGTTCGACCAGTGAGCTGTTACGCACTCTTTCAAGGGTGGCTGCTTCTAAGCCAACCTCCTGGCTGTCTCGACACGACCACATCGTTTCCCACTTAGCCTAGACTTTAGGACCTTAGTTGCGGGTCTGGGTTCTTTCCCTCTCGGCCACGAAACTCATCTCCCGTAGCCCGACTGCCCAGCCTCCCCTGCAGGCATTCGGAGTTTGGTTGGGTTCGGTAAGCTAATAGCCCCCTAGCCCATCCAGTGCTCTACCTCCTGCAGTTTTGTCGCTGGACGCTAACCCTCAAGTTATTTCGGAGAGAACAAGCTATCTCCAAGTTCGTTTGGCATTTTACCCCTAACCACAGGTCATCCCCGTCTTTTGCAATAGACGTGAGTTCGGGCCTCCCAGTCGTGTCACCGACCTTTCACCCTGCCCATGGTTAGCTCACCTGGTTTCGTGTCTAATGATGGCCACTTCGCGCCCTATTCAGACTCGCTTTCGCTTCGCCTCCGGGTGTCTCTCCCTTAAGCTTGCCACCACCATTAACTCGCGGGCTCATGCTCCAAAAGGCACGCCATCAGGAACTTTCGTCCCCTCTGACCGTTTGTAAGTGCGCGGTTTCAGATTCTATTTCACTCCCCTCGCCGGGGTTCTTTTCACCTTTCCGTCACCGTACTGCTACGCTATCGGTCATCCAGTGTATTTAGCCTTGGAAGGTGGTCCTCCCAGCTTCCCACAGCATTAGCGTGCGCCGTGGTACTCAGGATACTCTCCTCATCTCGCCAGCTTCGCGTACGGGGCTATCACCCGCTCTGGCCCGGTTTCCCAACCGCTTCTGCTCACCTTTGAGACAATTGTGAGAGTCCTACAACCCCATCCCCTTTCGGGTCCGGTTTGGGCTCCTCCGCTTTCGCTCGCCACTACTTGCGGAATCCTTTTCTTTTCCTCTGGTTACTGAGATGTTTCAGTTCACCAGGTTCCCTTCTCTTTCGAGATGACCGCGGTTTTCGCGGCCGGGTTTCCCCATTCGGATATCACAGGCTCTAACGTCTGCACACGACTTGCCTGCGCTTTTCGCAGTGTACCACGTCCTTCTTCGGCACTGGACGCCAAGGCATCCTCCGCGCACCCTTAGTACCTGCTCCCCAGTCATTCGAGGAGGAGGATACTCTATCAGGCGTTAACTTCCTCGCGTGTGTGGCGCCGCGTCTCCCGTCTCTCGACGGTTCGATGTCCCCTATCCAGAGCCATCTCCGCAGCGCGCCTTTGCGCTCTTGCAGCATCTGTAGTTGTTAATCTGCGGCTGGCTCACGCCAGCTCCAGAGGGCCGCTTCTCAGCTCCCCCTGCCAGCTCCCTCAACCTCTCCACCACCAGGTTGACCAAGCTGGCAGAACGACCTGCATCCCGCCTTGCCCACTTCCTCTCATTCGCTTTGTTAATTGCTATCTGCCGCTAGAGACAAAACAGCCCGGGGAAACCCCAGGCCGCAGTACGCGCTTCGGGCTTCAACCACTACCGATTGTTATGTCGTCGTGTTCGCCAAAATCCTGCCGTACTCCGTAAGCGCGACCACATTATGCTTCCGCAACTTCAGGCCGTCAACCCTCGAAGGGGCAGGGGCCTTGTGGAGATGAGGGGACTCGAACCCCTGACCTACGCCTTGCAAAGGCGCCGCTCTCCCAACTGAGCTACATCCCCACGAGGGTTAACTCGTGTGGGTCTGATGCGAGTTCGAACACATGACCTCACGCTTATCAGGCGTGCGCTCTAACCAACTGAGCTACAGACCCGGACTACTGGTAATCTGCGGCTGCTTAACCCCAGAGATGTGAAGACGATGCGATGAAGCTGTTGAGAAGCGTGCATTGAGTTGCGTGGTGAGTTTTCACTCTCATGCGCCTCGCTGCATCTTGTCCGGCTCTTGCCTTGCGGCATGCGCCGTTTTCTCTAGAAAGGAGGTGATCCAGCCGCAGCTTCCGCTACAGCTACCTTGTTACGACTTCGTCCCAGTCACCAGCCCTGCCTTCGACGACTGCTCCCTTGCGGTTCGCTCATCGGCTTCAGGCGTGACCAGCTCCCATGACGTGACGGGCGGTGTGTACAAGGCCCGGGAACGTATTCACCGCAGTATCGCTGACCTGCGGTTACTAGCAACTCCAGCTTCATGCAGGCGAGTTGCAGCCTGCAATCCGAACTACGAACGGCTTTTTGGATCCGCTCCGCCTCGCGACTTCGCTTCCCACTGTACCGTCCATTGTAGCGTGTGTGTAGCCCTGGATATAAAGGCCATGCTGACTTGACGTCATCCCCACCTTCCTCCTGCTTCTCGCAGGCAGTCGGGTCAGACACGTGTAACTTCCCCCGAGGGTTGCGCTCGTTTTCGGACTTAACCGAACATCTCACGACACGAGCTGACGACAGCCATGCAGCACCTGTCACGGCTCCTTGCGGTCGGTCCCCTTTCGGTTCTCTACCACCGTGATGTCAAACCCAGGTAAGGTTCTTCGTGTAGCCTCGAATTAAACCACACGCTCCGCTGCTTGTGCGGGCCCCCGTCAATTCCTTTGAGTTTTAGCCTTGCGACCGTACTCCCCAGGCGGCCAACTTATCGCGTTTGCTACGACACCCACAGCCCTTTCGGACCACAAGCATCTAGTTGGCATCGTTTACGGCGTGGACTACCGGGGTCTCTAATCCCGTTCGCTCCCCACGCTTTCGCGCCTCAGCGTCAGTGTGAGCCCAGGACACCGTTTTCACCTCTGGTGTTCCTCCGGATATCTGCACATTTCACCGCTACACCCGGAATTCCATGTCCCTCTGCTCCACTCTAGTTCGCCAGTATGGTTCGTCCTCCCCGCGTTTAGCACGGGGCTTTCACGCCCCACTTAACGAACCGCCTACGCGCGCTTTACGCCCAGTAACTCCGGATAACGCTTGCCTCCTACGTTTTACCGCGGCTGCTGGCACGTAGTTAGCCGAGGCTTATTCACCACCTACCGTCCTTGTTCTCGTCAGTGGTAAAAGGGTTTTACGACCCGAAGGCCTTCATCACCCACGCGGCGTCGCTGCATCAGGGTTTCCCCCATTGTGCAATATCCCTCACTGCTGCCTCCCGTAGGAGTCTGGGCCGTGTCTCAGTCCCAGTGTGGGGGGCCATCCTCTCAGACCCCCTACCCGTCGTCGGCTTGGTGAGCCGTTACCTCACCAACTACCTGATGGGCCGCAGCCCCCTCCTCAAGCGATAAATCTTTTCTCACACCTCTTTATTCGGCGTGAGCTTATGCGGTATTAGCATCCCTTTCGGGACGTTATCCCACACTCGAGGGCAGGTTAGCTACGTGTTCCTCACCCGTGCGCCACTATGACATTACTGCCATCGTTCGACTTGCATGTGTTAGGCACGCCGCCAGCGTTCATCCTGAGCCAGGATCAAACTCTCCGTCTTTGACTAGACTTTGTCTCAGTGCCTTCCGGCACCGAGATTGAGTTTTTCCTATTGTCTCGCGGGCTTCCCGCTTCGTCTTCACATCTCTGTTGTTAAGCTGCCTTTCAACCCAGTATCGCTTCCCAGCAATACCCCCTACCGGCTCCCGCCGATAAAATCGCGCACCCGAAAGTGCGCGCAGTCCGATTCATGATAGCATCCTGATTTGGGCGAGTCAAGGCTCGCAGCGCCCCGGTCACCGCCGAGTTTTGGGAAACCCTGACGGCACGCGCCGGCACTGCAAATGACCCTCATTTCAAGCTGCGCGCTGGCTTTGTGTTGACCAGCGAGGCGGAAGTATATGCACGGGAAGGACGGGTGTAAAGGGTGACTTTGCGTGAATTTTCACAGAGGGGCATTTAAGGAACTCTCGCACCCGCCCCCTCACCTGCTACAGCCGAAACGAAACGCCGAGAGCGCTTCAGATGCGCTGTGCGGCGGCGATAAGTTCATCAAGCGTGTAGGCCGCGCCGCGCGCCCAGGCGGCCTCGAACGCCTCCGGGCTTAACTGCGCCCGCAGTTCTGGCAGCGCCACATCCACAATGCGCTTTGACCAGGGATTCTTGAGCGCGTACGAATGGATTGCCGCCCCAATCTCAGTGGCAAGCTCCAGTTTGCCTGTCACGATAGCAACAAATGGCGCGAAGCACAGGGCAGCGACCAGATAGCCCTCGCTGCGGTACCCGTCGTTCCAGTTCGCAATCTCACCCAGTGTGAGGCCCCAGTAGTGCCGGGCGCTATCCACATCACTACGCCGAGCTTCGATGGCAGCCAGACAGGCATGGTCCTCCCCAACTGCCTGACCTACATTCGCGTAAATGTCGTGATCCAGCGCTTGTAACTGATATTCGCGGGCTCGAGCCACGTCGCCGTTCAGAAAGGCCAGTACGGCAAGCTGTGCGCACAGATCACCTGTCTTGCGGCGCATCTGAATGGATTGCGCCGCCTCTAGCCCGGCTTCGGCATATACCTGCGCCTGCTCGATATCCCCAATGGCCACAAATGCCCCCACGATGTTGTGGCAGATCCATGCTTCTGCCGAGCGAATGCCGCGCTGGCGCACACTCTGCAATTGTATGTCCATCTGCTGAATGTAAATCTCATAATTGCCGCGAACAAACTCGGCTATTGTCAGGTTCATCACCAGTGAGTCGATGTATTCCGCTAACTGATGGCTGTGGGCGATCTCCAGCGCTGTGCGCGTGAGCCGTTCCGATTCCTCATCATCGGCCCGTATATCGGCGTCAATGCTCAAGTTCAGCAGTGATGCGACTTTGCCTACCGGGTTTTCATACCGCTCAAAGAGGCCCAGCGCGCGCCGGGCCAGCATCGCGTTCGTGGCATGCTCACCCAACAGATAGCACAACGCCGCCCGACCATTCATCAGGTGCGCTGCCGTCTGCGTCTCGTCCTCTCTGCACGAGTGCAGCGCCGTCTCATACAAGGTCGCGCCATCCTGAACGCGGCCCACCTGCGTGTACAGGCCGCCACCACTTGCCCGCCGCAATCCCAATCAGTTCGTCATCTGGCTGTGTGGCGGCGAACAGCCACGCGGCGCGGATGTTGGGGTACTCCACTTCGAACCCGCGAAATCCCCATGCCTCGTTGGCGGTACGGAAGCTGTCGGCATAGGCTGCGGCCAGCGTGAGGTAATGGCGCGCATGGGCGATACGTGTCGCCTCCTCCTCCCCGCTGGCCACCAATTGCTCGGCCGCGAACTCGATCAGCGCCTCGTACATCGTGAAGCGCGGCTCGCCATCTGCACCTGATGCCTGCTGAACCAGGCTCTTGCTAATAAGCGACTCCAGCCCGTCGAACGGGTCGAGCGCCAGCCCGCCGCCGCATACCTCCGCGAATGCCTCCAGTGACGCCTCGCCGTCGAAAACGGCGAAACGCGCAAACAGGCGCTGCTCGTCCGGCGTCAGCAGATCGTAACTCCATGCGATGGCCGCCCGCAGTGTCTGCTGGCGCGGGGAAACGTCGCGTGTGCCGCCGGTAAGCACGTTCAGCCTGCTGGCGAGGCGGCCGAGCAGCGCATGCGGGGTGTAAAGCTTCATGCGCGCCGCCGCCAGTTCAATCGCCAGCGGCAGCCCATCCAACCGCTTGCAGATGGCCGTCAGTGTCACGGCATTGTGTTCGCTCACGTCGAAATCGGGCCGCACTGCCCGCGCCCGCTCGACGAACAGCGTCACTGCCTCGCCGGTAGGTTCGAGCGGTGGCACGGAATATTCGCGCTCACCATACACGCGCAGCGGCTCGCGGCTGGTGGCCAGCGCCTTCAGGCCCGGCGCTTCCGCCAGCAGTTCGCCCACCAACTGGGCGGCGTCTAGCAGGTGCTCGAAGTTGTCCAGCACGAGCAGGAGATGCTTGGCTTTGAGGAACAATCCGAGGCGCTCGGCTGCCGAGCGGCTGCCTTCGGCGTCCAGTCCGAGGGCGCTGAGGATGGCGTCGCCCACCAACGCCGGGTCGCTCAAGGGGGCGAGAGGAACAAACACGACTCCGTCGGGGAAGCCGTTGGTCATGCGCTGTGCCACTTCGAGGCTCAGGCGCGTCTTGCCGATGCCGGGCGCGCCAAGCAGGGTCACCAGCCGCACATCGTCATCGCGCAGCAGCGTGCGGACAGCAGTGATTTCGCGTGTGCGGCCAACCAGCGACGTGACCGGTGCGGGCAGGTGGTGGAGCGTAGAGGGTACATGGGATTCTGTGGGCACTTCGAGCGTTTCGGCCAACGCTATAGCTTCATCGCGCGAGTGGACGCCGAGTTTGCTGTAGATTTCTTTGACGTACCACTTGACCGTCTGCGGGCTGACGACGAGGCGTTCGGCGATCTCGGCGTTGCTCAGATCGAGGGCCATCAGGCGAAGAATATCGTGCTCGCGGGGCGTGAGGGCGGAAAGCAGACGGTCGGGCATGGCGCGCCTCGGGGAGCCTGACCGGACGAAAATAACTGATGCAGATACTAGGGCTTCAGTATACAGGACAACTGAAAAGTGTGTGGCTCCTATCCCCCTCCCACCATTCCATCGCAATTAGGAGGGGTTCAGGGGTGAGTTTGTATTTGGAGAGTGGATTACCCCAGATCGCTTCGTCCCAGCAGCGCGCCGGAGAGCGTGCCGATGTCCGCATACTCGATGTCGCTGCCTACGGGCAGACCGCGCGCCAGCCGCGTCAGCCGCAGATTTCGGCCGGTCAGTTCGCGGCGGATGTACATGGCGGTGGCATCGCCTTCCAGGCCCGGGTTGGTGGCGATGATGACCTCGTTCACGCCGCCGCGATCCACCCGCTTGACCAGATCGCGGATGCGCAAATCGTCCGGCCCAATGCCGTTGACGGGCGAAATCGCCCCGTGCAGCACATGATAAACGCCTTTGAACGCGCCGGTACGTTCCAGCGCCAGCACATCAAGCGGCTCCTCGACGACGGCAATCATGCCTTGATCACGGGTGTTATCGCTGCAAATCGGACATGGGTCGTCCACGGTGATATTGAAGCACACCGAGCAGAAGCGCGTATTCGCCTTCAACTCGCGCAGCGCATCAGACAGGCGCAGGCTGGTATCGTCGGGCGCGCGCAGCAGATAGTACGTCAGGCGCGAGGCTGTTTTCGGCCCCACGCCGGGCAATTGTGCGAAGGCTTCGATGAGCCGGGTAACGGGTTCAGGGATGGCTTTGGACATAAGTCAGTTGAAAGTTGTGAGTTGAAAGTTGAAGGCGGGCCCCGTTGTGAAAGTCTTGCTTTCAACTTTCAACCTTCAACTTATCCTAACAGCCCGCCCAGCCCGGGCATGCCGCCCAGACCGCCGGTGATCGCTTCCATGCGCTCGGCCGCCATCGTCTGGCTTTGCTCGATGGCCTGATTGACCGCCACGACCAGCAAATCCTGCAGGTCGTTTATCCACTCTTCGTCGCTGGTGTCGATGACATCAGGGTTGACGGTGATCGACTGCACGCGCTGATGGCCGCTGATGACGATCTTGATCGCGCCGCCGCCGACAGACACTTCGGTCATTTCATTGGCGAGGGCTTCCTGCGCCTCGACCATATCCTGCTGCATCTTCTGAAGCTGGCGCATCATACCGGCCTGATTGCCGGGCATGCCACCGCCGCCACCACCGTAACCACCGCCTCGCTTCGTCATCATCCATCCTCCACTGATTGAC
Organism: uncultured Chloroflexia bacterium; assembly: GCA_963841085.1. GTDB lineage: Bacteria > Chloroflexota > Anaerolineae > Aggregatilineales > Phototrophicaceae > Flexifilum. The sequence continues at coordinate 683,968 of CAWJBF010000001.1, forward strand.
TCGTCGTTAGTCGTCCACACGCCGGATTTCTGCCCCATACTCTGTACCTACAGACAGGAGCGGATCGCTTAAATCATGCTGCTGCTCGGCCGGATTGCTGCCCGCCGCGCCCGCCATTGTAATCTGGACATTCAGCGGCGCGCGAAACACCTCGCGCAAGGCCCGCTCGATGATCTGGCGCTTCTCGGGAAACGGGTTGATGCGCTTGAAATAGGTCTCGTTCTCCGTCACCAGATGCACCATGTTGCCATCGACGCGCACCGCACGGAAGTATTTCATCACGTCCGGGCTGGTTTTGCTGAAGCGATACATCACTTTCAGCACATCGTCCCAGCGATCGTTGACCTGCGCGGCGGTGATGCCGTGGCTGCCCGGATGATCGGTGAGGGCCGGAGGCAGCGTCACCGCATCGGCCTGCTGCGCCGTCGGCTGCGCGGCGTGCGTCTGCGCGATCACGACAGGCTCCTCGACGCCGCGAATGCTCTCGACCAGCGCCAGTTCGAGCGCAAGCTGCGGCTGCCAGCCACCGCGCGCGCCTGCAATCGCATCATTGAAGGCCTTCAGCGCGCGCACGAGCGCGCCGCGGCCGATAAGCTGCGCCTGTGCTGAGTACATGGCGCGGTCGTCTTCCGAGGCTTCGATCAACTCCGGCCCGGCCATCTGCGCCAGCAGCACCGCGCGCAAGTGCTCGACGGTCTGCTGCGCGAACTGGCGCGGGTCGCTGCCGTGATCCATCGCCGCCTGAATAACGCGCAGGCCCGCCGCTGCATCCTGTTCGATGAGCGACTCAACCAGTGCGCGCACCGCCGAGTCGCTGGCTGTGCCCAGCACCCGTTCCACCAATTCAAGGCTGATGAACTCGTCGGGATCGGTGATGATCTGGTCGAGCAGGCTGATGCTGTCGCGCATGCTGCCGCCGCCCTGCCGTGCGATACGTTCGAGGGCCGAACGCTCCGTCTTCAACGATTCGCTCTCGGTAATCTGCTGCAGGCGGTCGGCCACTTCGGTGACGGAAAACCGGCGAAACTCGAACTGCAGGCAGCGGCTCTTGATCGTCGCCGGCACCTTGTCGATTTCGGTCGTCGCCAGCACAAAAATAGCGTGATCGGGCGGCTCTTCCAGCGTCTTGAGCAGTGCATCAAAGGCACTGCCGCTGAAGCGGTGGACTTCGTCGATAATGTAGACCTTGAAGCGGCCTTCACCGGGCGAAAAAGCGACTTTCTCGCGCAGGTCGCGCACATCATCGACGCCGGTATGCGTGGCCGCATCGATCTCGATCAGGTCAAGAAAGCGGCCCTCGTTCACGGCGACGCATGCCGCACACACATTGCACGGCCGGTTGTCGGGGTTGGGGTCGAGGCAGTTGACGGCTTTGGCCAGCAGCCGGGCGGTGGTGGTTTTCCCCGTGCCGCGCGGGCCGCTGAACAGGTAGGCGTGGCGCACGCGGTCGCTGTGCAGCGCGCTGCGCAGGGTGCGCGTGATGTGCTCCTGGCCCACCATTTCATCGAAGGCGAGGGGCCGCCAACTCAGATATAACGCCTGTTCAGGCAAGGCAAATCCTCATGCTGCTGCGTAGCATGAGTCTCAGCATTTTCGGGCAGACGTGACAATCGGTGGACAGAAGTTTGAACCGCTAACGTGGGATCAGGGAGGCAAATTGAAACAGGAATTGAACCACGGAGGACACAGAGAATTTGGCCTCAACCTCCTGGCGTCCTTCCTTGGAGTACCTGGCGTCTTGGCAGTTCAAATCGTTTTTCAGATTATCAGCGCGAACGCCAGCCTCGTCATGCGCTTGCACACCTTGCACACGCTATTGTGCGGGGTGATATAATGGGAAGCAGTTACAGCGAGTTATGAAGGAAACCATCATGCAATTCGGCCCAACCGAACTGATCATCATCCTCGTGATCGTCCTGCTGCTGTTCGGAGTAGGCCGCGTGTCTAAAATCGGCGGCGAACTCGGCAGCGCGGTCGCCAACTTCCGCAAGGGTCTGGATGACGGCTCGAAGAAGAACGCCGAAACCCCGCCTCCTGCCGACGCGCCCATTGAACCTAAATAGGCACTTCTGCATACAAATATACGCAGGGGGGACGATAAACTCGTCCCCCCTGTTTTTTGCTGAATGCCGTATTCTTCCCGCTGTTTCCACAGTGTCGCCGTGACTTCAATCTATTTCACGGCACCGTGAATGTACTTTGCGCGCGTTCCTGGCTGTCAAACAGCGTCACCACATCGCCGCGCGAGAAGGCCGCCTGCTGCCGATCCCAGAACAGCGCGATAGCCGTGTCTTCTCCTACCCGCGAGAACAACGCCACACTGCCGCCGCCGAACAAACGCCGCTCGGCCGGGAAGGTGTACTCATTTCCCTCTACGTCGCGCAGAATCCAGCCGCTGAGATCAACTACGCCGGTATCGTTGTTGCAAATCTCGACCAACTCACTGGTCACGGTGCCGGGGTCACGCACGGCCACGATCGCCACGCGGGCATTGACTGCCGTTGCGGGCAGCGTAGCGGTTGGGGTGCGCGTCGCCGTCGGGCTCGTGGTGGCGGTCGGCTGAACTGCTGTTGCCGACGCAGGCACGGTCGCGGTGCTACTGGGCAGGAACGTCGCTGTTTGCGTCGCGCCAATCGTCTCAGCGGTCAGTTCGCAGCCTTCCAGTGGCACGATCAGCACTTCGCCAATCTGCAGGAAGGCCGAGGTTTCTTCGGTGAGGTTGTTCACGGCCAGCAGATCGGCCAGAGAGACGTCATATTCCTGCGCCACCAGCGACGGGAACTCACCCTCCTGGAGCACATGCGGAATACAGTTGCTGGGCAGCGCAGCTTGAGTGCCCGCAAGGGCCTCACCCGCGCCTGTGGTGGCAACCAGCGTTTGGTCGAGCGTGGGCAGCGGCGCGCGCGTGCCGCTCAACTGAATCTCGCCGATGATGTCGGTCGGCAGAATGACCTGCCCCGCCGGCAGCGTGGCGGTGACGATGATCACCTGCGGCTGGGCCGCGTTGGGCGTCGTCGTGATGAGCACAGGCACGGTGACCACCATCGGCGTTTCTTCGGGCTGCTGGCGCTGATTGAGCACCGACACCACGACCACCACGACGATGATTGAAACGATGATATTGACCAGAATGAAGAGCATCGGCCGCCGCATGTGCTGCTCCTGTCGTCGTGGAATTAGCGGAAAAACACGCCCGTCACGATTCGAAGCGAGTGTAGCACACTCGGACGAGCACGGCCAAAGCGCATAGAGACAAAGCTCAACACAACGGGCGCAAAGAACCGCGAAGAGCGCAAAGGAGATTTACGCGTTGGCGGTTCAAGCGGTTTTAGGGCCACCGCGCTTCGCCTCCAGCCAGCCGGTTGCGAATTCCAGCATGGGCGCGAGCCGGTGGAAGCGCATGCCGGTTAGGCCGATGCGTGTGGGCGTGTAGCCAATTGCCCGTTCATAGTCCGCGCCGAGTTCGGCGAAGTCGTCCGAGTTGTAGAGCGGCAAATCATATTGCACCCAGCGGCGCTGGCCATTCACCCACATGGCCGAGCCTTGGCGTTCCGTTTCCATTGGCACGCGCGCCCGGTGTTCGGCCAGATGCAGCGCTGTGTTCGCGCTGTGATCCACGCCCAGCAACAGCACATAGCCATCGAGTTCGACCAGTCTCGACAGCGGCAACTCTTCACCGAGCGGCGCTTCGAGCGACTGTTCGCCAACAATCGACTGCGCGCCCGCGCCCCAAGCCGTGAACGACACCATCGGGTGGTGGCTGCGCATGACATTGGGGAAGCTGCGGAAGATTTCCGGCACGACGCCCACATACGACGTGGGCGTGGTTTGGGCATCGAACGGCGGCATGTGCGCGCGGATGACCGGCCACCATGTTTCAGGCACCGGCGGATTGACCCAGTAAGCCGGTTCGCTGTTGTCGGACGTATGCGCCGGCATCACCAGCGTTCCCTGCGGCGTCAACACGTTCATCAGGGCGCGGATGACGGCCTCGCCGCCACCGATTGTCCAGCCCAGCTTGCTCAACGAGGCATGCACAATCATGGCTTGCCCCGCCTCGACGCCAGACGCGCTCAGATATTCCGCCAGACTATCGACGGTATTCGGCGTGAAATGTTCTGGATATTCGAGCGGAGCGGGCGTGAAAGTCATAAGGGGTTATCCAAACCAGTTGAAAGTTCAAAGTTCAAAGTGAGGGCATGCAGCCAGCAGTCGAAGCCCCGTTCACGGGGCGCAGCGCCAGCCTGACGGCTTCAGCCTCAGGCGGACAGAAAGCGATCCCTCCTCATTTTACCGCCTCGGCCTGTGCCAGAGTGAGTTGATAGCGGCGGCGCAGCAAGAACATGAACGGCATCAGCAGTGCCAGCACCAGCAGCCCGGCAGCGCCCACCACAAACGCGACTTCGGGCGCAGCCACGCTGACGATCAGCCCCAGCGCCCCGTAAACCCCACAGAATCCATACAGCACGAACAGCGTCTGGCGTTGGCTGAGGCCCGCCGCCATCAGCCGGTGCGATGTGTGATCCTTGCCGCCCAACCCGATCGGCCGCTTCTCCAGCAGGCGCGTGAGTACGACCAGAATGATGTCGAAGATGGGCAGCGCCAGCACGAGTATCGGCACCATCCAGGTGACGCCGGGAGGCTGCGTGCCAAATTCCAGCTTGATGCCCAGCACCGCCAGAATGAAGCCTAGTACCAGCGATCCCATATCGCCCATGAAGCTGCTGGCCGGGTTGAAGTTGTAGATGAGGAAACCGATCGCGCTTCCCGCCAGCGCCGCGGCCAGCATGCTCACCAGAGTCAACCCCTCGGCGAAGGCAATGAGCGTGAAAGCGCTGCCGGCAATTGCGGTGACGCCCGCCGCCAGCCCGTCCATGTTGTCGAGGAAGTTGATGGCGTTGGTGATCGCCAGCACCCAGATGATCGTCAGCGCCGCATCCAGCGGCCAGAATCCGAACAACTGAATACGGATGCCCGACAGGATGAGCGCGACTGCTGCCAGCGTTTGCGCCATCAGCCGCACTTTAATGCCCAGGTCGTAGCGGTCATCCAGCAGGCCGACGGCAGCTAAGAAACCGGCGCTGACCAGCACTGTGACCAGCTCGGTGATATAGGCAGGTGGGCTGAACAGCAGCAGCGCCAGCGCCAGCCCGGCGTAGATGGCCATGCCGCCCATGAGCGGCTTGCGGTCTTTGTGGATGTTGCGGCCCGTGGGCACAGCCACCACGCCCAGCCGCAGCGCCAGCGCCCGCGATAGCGGCGTCAGGCCCAGCGACGTGGCGAAACCCACCACCAAAATCGGCACGAACTGCGGTGCATCCATAGGATCGCCAGTATACCCGAGCTGCTGGAGGCCGAGAAAGTGCGGGATCAACCTCAGCCAGAGCATGAACGCTCCGGCTGCCAAAAAGACAAGCCCGATGGCTTCAGCCTCAGGTGAAAAACACGATACAAGAAAGGGCCAGCACACTGGCTGACCCTTCTCTTACACTCTGATTGCTTCCGCCGCTTATCCCGAAACCGGCGCGGTGTTCAGGTCACCGGCGATGCTGCCGTAGCCCGTACTCATCCAGCCGCTTTGGCCGCCGAAGTTGACCTGCACCCAGCCGTTGTCGCCGGTGCGGCCAACGACATCGACCGACGTGCCGGCAGGCACGCTGGTGATGATGTCGCCGTCGGTGGTCGGGGCAGAACGCAGGCGCAGGTTAGAGCTGACGGTGTAGGTCACGCCGGTGGGCGAGCCGGCCGGGCCGCCGCTGGCCGCCGGAGCCGCTGCGCCGCCCTTCCACGCTGCTGTCAGCGGGCGCAAGGTGTCGAGCGACTGCGTACCATACACCTGGCTCGGTTCGATGTGGCTGTTCTCGAAGTACTCGTTCCAACTGACAATCAGGATCACATTGGCCCCGCTGCTGGCTGCGCCGTTCCAGCTATTGGTCAGGAACTGGCCGTTATCACGCGCGCGGGCGCTGGTGGGGTTGGGGCGCCCCGCTGCCAGCGCCGATTCATCCCAGCCGGGCAGCACAGTCGGCGTGTAGAACGTGCCGCCTGCTGCCGCCACACGGTTGCCCCACTGCGCCGCCACCGAAGCGGGATTTCCCGCCCAGGCAGTGTTGAACAGGTACAGCCCGTCGAACACCGACAGCACGCCGGTATTCGTGCCTTCGGCCACCCAGATCGTGTTGTGACCCGGGTCAACCTGATTGCGAATCGACTGCCATTCAGCGTTGGAGAAGCGTCCCTGATTCCAGAAGTAGATCACCGGCTTGCCGTTGTAGCGCAGATAGGCCGGATGGTTGGCGCGGTCGTTGATGATGGTATTGAGCGCATTGACGACGTCACCTGTGTTGGTCAGAAACTCAGCGCCCATATCAACCGACACCGCCGCGCGGAATCCACGCCCCGCCGATTGGTCGAGCAAGCTGTTGAACACATCGTTGACCCAGTTGCCCGGCCCATACCAGCTCATGATGAAGGCGTCGATGCCTGCGCTGCGAGCTTCGTCGATATGGCGGCCCACTGCGCCGCCATCACGCGAGTCGTAGAGATTGGCCGGCCGGTCAGTCAGACGGCCATCATTCCAACTGTCGTTTGTCCACCAGCCGAAATAGTACGCCCACACCTGGCGCGGCTCCTGCGCCGACACAGGTGTAATCACGAGCGTCAGCAGCAGTCCCAGCAGCAGCGCTCCGAAGAGGGTCTTTCGCATGGTTGTGTACCTCAATCTTTCCCTACATTCAGGCCACCAGAAAAATGGCAGCCATCATCACAGGATAATAGTGATAATGCCCTGCGCAAGTGTGAAGATTGTAAAGAGTAGGGCAAGCGTGGGGTGCACGGGAGCAGAACTTCGCGTCGATTTGCCCGCAGCTGAAGCGGCGGGCTGCCGAAGAGACAAGCCTCTCCGAGCCTGAATTCGGACGGAGAAAAGCATTTTCAGCCTCCGCACGAGGCTTGTTGGTTTAACAGCCGGAGCGTTCACGCTCTGGCGGCAACAGGAACGCCGGAAAAAACGCCCGCGCTGGCTACCCCGAAAGCCGGTTCGCCAGCGTACGCCCTTCTTCCGACAGCGGCGTGCCTGCATCCCGATACAGCGCCTCAAGCTGCGCGAACAAACGGACGGCCTCGTCAATGCGTCCGCTGTCCAGCGCCAGGCCAGCAGCGACTTCATTCAGTTCGGGGCTGGCAGGCTGCAGGCCAACTGCGCGCAGCGCGTAATCGAGCGCACGGGTTTGATCGCCGAAGCCGCGCGCCAGGCGGCTGGCGCTGCTGAGCGTGTGCACCAGCATCTGCCGCAGTGAGGCGCGCCGTTCGTTGGCCCAGCCCAGATCAATCGAGGTCAGGAACGGCGCGGTGTGAAGGTCAATAACGTGCTGGAACAGCTTGTAGGCTTCCTGCGGGTCGTCTGTGCCATCTGCCCGCTGGTACGAGTCGCTGAATTCGAACACATCATAATGGCGCGTCACCCGGTCGCTGGGCAGATAGTAGCCATTCTGATAGCGGGTCAGCTCGTACGTGTCACCATCTTCGACGCTGCTGGAAATGCATTCGCTGATCTTGCGCTTGGTCACGTGGAATACATTCGTCGCTTCTTTCGACCCCAACTCGGACCAGAAGGCGTGAAAAATCTCATCACGAGTGAGCAGCGGGCGGTCGATGAAGAAGAAGAACAGGCTGCGCGGCAGCGCGCCATCCCAGCGCGTAAGCGGCTGGCCGTTCACCAGCACATGGCCGCTCCCGAATCCAAACACCTCGATCTGTGGCTTGAAATCACCCTGCGCAGTCAACATGCCGGTTTCGGGGGAACGCTCATCGCCAATCACGACGGCGTTTCCGCGCGCAACAAGGTCGTACCACGGCTGGGCGCGCAAGGCGCGGGCGTTGATCACCACCTGGGCATGCGGCCCAAGATGATGGGTCAAGGTCATCACAAAGGTGTGAAAATCGGCGTTCACCTGAAGACGGTCAAATTCATCAAGAAACAGCACTGCCGGATCGCGGTTGAGCGCCGCAAGCCCGGCGGCCAGCGCTTCGGCCAGGCGCGGCATCGACGGATCGTTGAGGGCGCTGCGCAGCGGGGCTGTGAAGGCGGCCGCATCAGGCCCGAGGATGGCTTCCATCTCCGCGGCCAGCCCGCGAATCATGGCTGGTACAGTCGTCTCACCCGCCGCAATCCGGTAATATAGCGGCCCCGACTGGGGTGCGCGCAGAAAATAGCTCAGCAGAACGCCGCGATAAGCCGTATTGGGCGCAAGCAACACCAGTTTCCGGTTGGCCACACGAGTACGGAATGACTCGTATGACTCACGGGTGATAGCGGTGATTGGGTCGATCATCTGGCTGCCCCTCCGGAGTGTGCACCACGCAGCAATCACGGGGTGTCCTGTGCCGCGATAGTAAGACCAATAATATCACATGTCAAGCACGTTATCCGAATCGTCAGCTTCGACTCCGCTGAAAAGCCTTGCACGGGCCGTACTGGCCTGCGAGTGGCTGATTCTGCTGCTGCTGGTCGCGGTCGTCTGGTCGAGCGATTTCAACCGGATTAGCGTGCTGCTGTTCTGGATTCCGCTGCTGGCGGCGCGCTGGGTGCTGTACCGGCGGCTGTGGCGGCGCACCCCGCTTGACCCGTTTTTCGTCCTGTTTTTCACGCTCGGAATCATGAGTCTGTTCGCCGCTCCTTACCATTACTCCCCGCTGACTTTGGGCGGGCGACTTGTCAACATCCCCGTTCAATACACTTTGATCGCACTGGGCCGCCCGCTGCTGGGCATGGCCATCGTGACCAGTTTCGCGGATATGGCCGCGCGGCGCGGGCACATGCGCTACCTGCTGCTGGCCTCAACCGGGCTGGCGCTGCTCGTGGGCATGCTCGGATTACTGTCGGCGCAGTACACGGTCAAATCGCTGGCCATGCAGCCGATTATCGACATGCTCCCGCGCATGCGCGGCTTCCCGGGCGCGGAAGGCGGCTTCAACGTCAACGAGATCGCCGGCGCGATGGCGTGGCTCACGCCGCTGGTCGCCGGTGTGAGCCTGTATTTCTGGCGAGCGCGGGCGCAGGAAACCGGCCGCGCGGCGCAGGCACTGCGGATTCTCGCGCCGCTTGCATTTGCGCTGCTGTGGACGGCGCTGTTCCTCGGCCAGAGCCGCTTCGCGCTGTTGGGCGTGCTGCCGGCGCTGGCACTGCTGGTTTGGGCGCTGCTGCGCGGCCGCTGGCGCTGGCTGGGGCTGGCCGCGGTCGCCTTGTTTGCCGGGCTGCAGGTGATTGTGTACTTCGCCCCTGCCAGCAGCGGCCCGCAGGCGGAACAGTTCGGCCGTGGCAACGAGATCAGTTCGAGCAGCCGTCTGGAGATGTGGAGCAGCGCCGCCGCCATCATCCGCGACCATCCGCTGACCGGCGCAGGCGTGAATATGTATCGCGCCGGGCCGGTGCGCGAACGCTATCCAGTGCCGTCCTACGCCAATGGCATCCTGCCGCATGCGCACAATGAGTGGCTGCAATCAGCTACCGACCTCGGCTTGCCCGGGCTGCTGGTATTCATCGGCTTTCAGGCGGCGGCTCTGTGGATGCTGTGGCGCGTTTGGCGCACGGGCTCCCCGCGTGACCGCGCCGTTGCTCTGGCAGTGGGCGCGGGGTTGGCGGCGCATGCCATCTACGGGCTGGGAGACGCGATTACGCTCTGGGATCGCTTGGCCTTCGTTTACTGGTGGATGATTGGATTGGCCGCGGCGCAGTACGTGCTGGTGCGCGAAAGTCGTCTATCTTCGGAATCATGAACGCAGGACGCTATAATTTCAATTTGGCAGCGCATGACCCTGCCCTATACTTATTGGAAGGCTGGATGCCAGCGTGATCAATCAAAGGAGCCGACTGCCGCCCGAGGCCATACGCGATTCAGGAGTGCACCGGGCGTCATGCGCCAGTATGCCTTTCCAAATGAATCCTTCCATGCAGTCTGTGCCTCGGACGCATACTCTATGATGCTGCGTTCGCCGGGCGAGAGCGGCGGGTCGGCTATCCATGCCGAACCTGAGCTGCTGCCCACCGCGCCGGCTGTGCGAGCCGATCTCGCCGGGCAAATCGCGGTCGTTAATCAGGCGGCGGCTGAACTCGGTTTTGCTATCGACCGCGATGCGGCGCTGGAAACCGTAGGCAGCGCCCTCATACAGATCACCGGCGCGGAAACCGTGGCGGCCTATCTGGTGGAACGCGGCGGTCTGCGCGGCCACCGCGTTTACCGCACCGGGCCAGACGCACAGCCGCTGCCCGATTGGCTGCCGGTTCCGCCGGCATGGCAAAGCCGTGCCATCGGCGGCAAGCTGGACGAGGCTGATGTGGAGGGCGCGGACGAACTGCGCGCGCTGGGCTGCACCGCGTTCGTGGCGGCCCCGCTTCATCACGGCGCGATTTTTCTGGGCGTGCTGCTCGTCCTGCTCCGCGATGACGCCCTGCCCGATGATGCCACGCTGGAACTGATTCATCTGCTGATGACGCAGCTCGCCAGCTTCCTCGACAGCCGCGAGCTTTTTTCGGTGCTTGAAGACTACGCGCTGGAAATGGCGCAACTGACGCACCTCACGCGCATTTCGACGGCGAGCATGGAGCTTGACCGCGTCGCGGCCGATGTGACCGCTCTGCTGAGTGAAATCGCCCGCGTCGATGCCGTGATGGCGCTACACGAAGGCGATCAATTACGCCTGTTCGACACCGGCGGCGCACACGAGGCGAAAATTCCCTTGGCCTCTGCCCCTGAATTACAGGACTTGATCGACCGCGGGCAAACGTCGTTCGCGTTGTTCACGCTCGAAACCCCGAAGCTGTCGCCTGCCGTGGGCAACTGGATGCGCGAACGTGGCGCCGGCATGCTGGCGGTACTGCCGCTGGTCGCCAATGAGATCAATGAGGGCTTCATCCTCCTGAGCGCGGCCGAGGCCAGCGCCGAATTCGAGCGGCGCGCGCCGATTCTGGAGATGGCCTCCAACCAGATCGCGCTGCAGCTTTACAACGCACGGGGCTATCAGCGCGTGCAGGAAGCCCTGCATCAGCGCCTCGATGAGCTTGGTCTGATCGAGGATATCGCCCGGCGTATCACCACGGTGCTGAATACAGACGAGATCGCGGCGCAAGTGCTGAGGGCGGCTCTGACCGCCACCGGCGCCGATGCGGCTGTGCTGACGCTGGCCAACGATGACGGGCGCTTCACCACGCTGCGGCTTGAGCGCGAAAGAGGCAGCATCACCTTCAAGCACATGCCCGGGCAGCAGCCGCGTGAGGCGCTACCCGCCTGGCTACGCCGGGTGCTGGAAGCGCGCACGCCGCAATTGACGCCCGACCTGCGCAAGAGCGAGCCAGACTCGGATATGCCGATTTGCTCGTTTGCTGCCGCGCAGCTCGATCGTGACGGCGAGGCGGTGGGTGCGCTGTCGGTCGAAAGTACGGCCGCGCGCCGCTTCACTCCCGAACATCTCAGTTTCCTGACCAGCCTGGCCGGCCATGCAGGTATCAGCCTGGAAAATGCGCGCCTGCTGGAGGAACACCAGTACCAACTGGTGGCGCTGCGCAACTTGCAGGCCTTGGCGATTGAACTGACGGGCGTGGAAACAACAGCGGATGTGGCGCGCGCAGCCATTGACGCGGCCATTGCCATGTTCGGCGCTGACGAAGGCGCGCTCTACGCCTATGACGCGGCCGGCAGCGCGGTGACACTGGTCGCGGCCCGCAGCGCCGAAGGCCCGATTCGCCACAAGCCAACCATGAGCCGCGCCGCGCTTCAGGCAGGAAAAAGCGGCGAGATACACACGCGCATGTACGCGCGCGGCAAGAGCACGACCTTGAGCCTGCCGATCAAGCGGGCCATGACCGTAGGCAGCTATGCCTTAAGCCTGTATTTCGGGCATGGGCGCGCCGTTCGTCCGCGCGATTTGCACAATCTGCTCATCTTGTCCAGCTACGTCGCCGGGCAGTTGGACAACACGTCGCTCAACGAGCAGGTGCGGGCGGCCAGTGCGCGCATGCGCGCGATCCTCAATACCACGCCGAGCGCGATCATCATGCTCGACCGCGGCGGCGTGGTGGTGGAAATCAATCGTTCTGCCGAATTACTGTTTGGCCTGAACAGTGCGACGACGCTGGGCAAGCACATCAGCGGGGTGATGGCTGGGCTGGTGGCGTCGGGCGGCATGGGATTGTCGCAGTCTGCGGTTACCGAGTTCATCCAGAACCTGAGCGCCGAACCTGAGCGCAGCGCCGACCGGCAGTTTGAACGCGCCACTGGTAGCGTCACCCAGCATCTGATGGAATCAATTGCGCCAGTTCGCAACGAAGCAGGGCAAGTCACCGGCCATCTACTGGTCTACCGCGATGTCAGCGAGCAAATCCGCAGCGCGCAGTACCGCGAACAAGTCACGCACATGGTCATTCACGATCTGCGCGGCCCGCTGTGGTCGATCATCAGCGGCATTGACCTGGCCCAGGACGACCTGCGTGAACTGAAAGACGTCGAACCTACGGCGAAACTGCTGGAGATATCGGCGCGCAGCGCGCAGAACCTGATGCGGCTGGTGGAAAGCCTGCTCGACATCAGCCGGCTGGAACAGGGCGAGTTCCCACTCAATCGCGCCCCGGTATCTCCGTGTGATCTGGTGGATTCGGCGCGGGCGGCGCTGGTGGGCGCAGTCAGCGAAGCGCCGATCACACTCAACATCGACTGCGACCCCACGCTGCCGCTGATTGACGTGGATCAGGACATGATCCGGCGCGTACTTATCAATCTGCTCGACAATGCGCTGCGCCATACCCCGATGCAGGGGCAAATCCTCGTGCGCGCCTTCGCCCGGCGCGGCGACATCATCTTCCTGGTGGCAGACAGCGGGCCGGGCATTCCAGCAGATGAGCGCGAGCGGGTGTTCGAGCGCTATCGCCAGGTTCCGCAAAACCGCCCGCAGCGCGGAAGCAAGGGGCAAGGGCTGGGGCTGGCCTTCTGCAAACTGGCTGTGGAAGCCCATGGCGGCAGCATTGCAGTCGAGCCGACCGGGCCGCTGCCGGGTGCGGTCTTCAGCGTCAGCATCCCGATCTGGCGCGGGGACTAAAAACACCTCACCACACGCGACTAAGGGCCACAAACAAAGCGAGGCAGGCTATAATCGCCTGCCTCGCATGATGTCACCGAGTGGTTCGGTACGGTCAGTTCGCCAGCGTCACGCGGGCTGCCAACCAATCGAGAATCGTCGGGATCAGGTCGGGCGTGAACTCGCCGGGCAGCGTGGCGTACTCGCTCACGCCGCCGGTTGTGGCCGACTGGAACAGATGGTTGGCGTCAGCCAGCGTGACAATCGTCACGTCATCGTTGCCGGCTTCCGCAAGCGACGCTTCAATCGCCGGCGCGTTCTGTTCAGCATCGACCTGCACATCCAGCCCGCCGAAGAGCGCCAGCACCGGAACAGTCGTTTGTGCCCAGTCTGCAGCGGGGTCACTGGCGAGGAAGCTCACAAACCACGGGCTGCCAAACTGCGCCATCGCCTGTTGAGCCGCGAGATCAGCGTACTGCTCGGCTGTGCCAAACTGTGCCTGCGTCGCTTCATCGAAGGTCGCATACGCCTCAATGGATGCATCGCGCACGACCTGTTCGACCGCATCCATGTCACCGGCGATCAACAGCGGGAACACTGCTTCCAGCATGGCGATCTGGGTATCCGTCTGAACCTGTGTCGCTCCCTCAGCCTCATACAGCCGCCGGTTCTGCTGCAGTATCAAATCTGTACCTGTGACGCCCGGCCCGGCCAGCGAGATGATGAAATCAGCCAGGTTCTGCGCGCCCAGTGAGGCAGCCACCAGCCCGCCTTCGCTGTGTCCGAACACGCCGATCTGATCGGGGTTGATATCGTCGCGTGTCGCCAGATAGGCCATCGCAGCGGCAGCATCGGCGGTGAAGTCGCTCGTCAGCGCGCTGCTGAAGTCGCCCGTGCTTGCGCCAACACCGCGATCGTCATAGCGCAGCACAGCCACGCCGGCCGGTGTAATTGCATCAGCCAGCAGCGCGAACGGCTTCATGGCCGTGCCTGCGATGGTCTCGTCGCGGTCCTGCGGGCCACTGCCCGTCACCAGCACAATCGCGGGGTGCGGGCCAGCGCCTTCAGGGATGGTGAGCGTGCCCGCAAGCGTCACATCGTCTGCGCCACCCGGGAACGTCACTTCTTCCGATGTGAACGGCTGCTCGGGCGCGGCGGTCGCTTCGGGTGCCGCTATCGGCTGAACGGCGTCCAGCACCGGCAGAAACACCTGCTCGTGCAGTGCCTCGTACTCGTCGGCCGAGGCTTGTAGCAGTACGACATAGGAAGAGCCTTCACCCTGCGCCAGCGCCAAATCGACACGTATAACGCCCACCGAAGGCACTTCCACATCGACCTGATACAGAGTCCAGGTAAATGCGTCAGTGGTTAACTCACCCACCGGCTCGGGCGCTTCGGTCAGGCCGAGCTGCGGCAGCAGCGCCGTCATGAGCCCATCGACACGAATCGGTGCGCCTTGCACGGCCAGCAGCACGCCATCGTCCGCTGTCTGGCCACGCGCAAACAGGCCCGGGCCTGCCGCAGTCCAACCGGACGGGACAAGGGCCTCAATGCCAAACTGGTCCAATGTGATGGGTTCCAGCGTGATGTCTTCCTGGGCGGACACCGCCAGCGGCACAAGCAGCAGCGCCGCCAACACCGCGATCCATAATCCTTGTTTCACGTGCTTTCTCCTTGGGTTGATACAGGCCCCACTCTTGAGGCCCGTTTCATAATACGCGCCCAAATTTCGCCTTTCCAGAGTAATCGCCCTCGTATCTCAGTGGTTCGAGTCTTTTTGCCAGTTCAATCGGGTGTTAATGGCCCACTTCGTTACATCCAGTTAAACTTCACAGCAAGGTAGCCGCTGAAAAGGATTTTGGAGAGCATGACCGACCTCACAGTCGAACAGGATGCCGAGCGGCTGTTTCGTATGCTGTTCGAGGTGGTGCAGAAGGGTGAGAAGCAGCTTGATGTACACCTCACCCGCCACGGGCTGACCACGCCGCAGTTTTACGTGCTCAACACGTTGAACGAGAGTGACGGCCGCCTGAGCATCGGCAAGATTGCGCGCCGGCATGGCTTGACGCACGCCACGATGACCGGCCTGATCAAGCGCATGGAGCAGATGAATCCGCCGCTGGTTCAGCGCGAAACGAGCAAAACCGATCGACGCTCGGTCGTGGTGCATTTAACCGAGGCGGGCAAGGCGCGCTTCATGGCGGTGCAGGATGGATTGCTGGCACAGGTGAAGCTGATCTTCAGCCTGCTGCCCGGCCCCGAGCGCCAGAAGCTGCTGGATGACCTCGAACGCTACGTGGGCATGGTCAAGATCGTGATGGATGGCGCGAACGAACTGCTGGGCGAAGCGCGCTAATCAGTGTAGTTCGCGCCAGTTTCCCAATCCGGAAATGTGGCGAAAATCAGCGTGTCGCGCAGGTGGCTGTTGTTGTCACGCACGTGATGGCGCAGCGTCGCTTCGAGCTGATAGCCTGCGCGAAGGGCCACGCCCGCGCTGCGCCGGTTGCGCGAGTCGCAGCGGATTTCAACGCGCTCGGCCTCCAATCGCTCCAGGCACACTGCGGTGAGCGCGCGCACGGCCTCGGTCATATAGCCATGGCCCTCGAAACTGCTGCGCAGCCAGTAGCCAATCTCGAAGCGCGGCACACTCCAGTCGATGGAATGCAGGCTGGTAGCCCCCAGAAGCGTGTCGTCCGCCGCCCTGAAAATCAGGAATGAGACTTCTTCACGCGCGCGAAAGCGGGCGGCCGCCTCACGGGCGAAGGTTTCAAACTCCGCGACGGTCGGCACGCGCCGCGCCCACGCCATCCAGCGATGCAGCGTGTCGAACGTATCGCGGATGGCGGCATTGAGCAGGCGACCATCGCCCGCGCGCGGCACGCGCAGGATCAGGCGCTCCGTCGTCAAGGTGTCGGGCATGACCGAATCAGCAGGTAAGGCAGTGTACAGGGCCATCGATTGGTGAGCAGCAGGCGGCGAATTTGGGCGGCTACTATAGCATGAACCGGCCAGATTTCGCGGGCCGATTTCTGGTGTGCAGAAATACTCATTTGTACGGGTGGACTGGGCGGGTTCAGGTTCACAAAACGACGATTTGAACCGTCAAGGCGCGGAGATCGCCGGGGGGCTTAGAGCTGAACTCCTGGCGTACTTAGCGCCTTGGTAGTTCAATCAATCTCTTTCAAATACTCTGAGATCGGTAGCTTGTGATGGACGATCCGTGCCTTGCGCTTCTGCCCGGCGCGATTCTGATCGGCGTGACGATTGCCGCGCCGGTCGGGCCGATCACCGTGCTTTACGTGCGCCGCGCACTGTCGAACGGCTGGCGTTCCGGTTTTGCCACGGCGCTGGGGGCGGCCTGCGCCGACGCCATCTATGCGGCTATCGCGGCATTTGGGCTGGCGTTGATAGCAGATGTGCTGGTGAGCCTGCAAACACCCATTCGGCTCGCCGGCAGCCTGTTTCTGCTCTATCTGGGTGTGCGGATTTTTCGCGCCCGCCCGCCCGAACAGACTGCGCAGATTCAGCCCGCGAACCTTGGGCGCGACTATCTGTCGGCACTGCTGCTTACCCTCACCAATCCCGTGACGATTCTGATGTTCGCCGGTGTGTTCACTGGCGCGGGCCTGGCCACGTTCAATGATGGCGCACAATCATGCCCGGCGGCGCTGGTGGCAGGGGTGTTTATCGGCTCGATCCTGTGGGCGGGCGGGCTGGTGACTGCCGCGGCGCTATTTCGGGCGCGTTTCACCCCGCGCGCGATGATCTGGGTGAACCGGATCAGCGGCGCAGCAATTCTGTTGTTTGCGGTGAATATGCTCATCGGGATATGGACATGAACAAGGAAAGTGTAATGAATATTTCAATTCATTTCACTTGACATTAAGATTAAAACGGACGAAGATGGTTTCAAGGGTTCACGAACAGCGACGGTTGTTCGCGCCCCCGGTGGAACACAACCCTTGTGCTAACCACCCCCTCCTCCCTGTGACCCCTCCCGCTCGCCATGCACCCGGCAAGCGGGAGGGGTTCATTATGGGCAAAAACCAGCGCAGATTCCCCTGTTGCCCAATTAGAACAAATATGCTAAAATCCGTTTCATCAAAACAGAACGCGCCTGTGTGACCGTGCATGATCTATAGTATGGTTGAAGGATACGTTCATGTTGGCCGATACAACCGCATGGCAAAGGACGGCGACCTTGGCACGTAAAAAAGAATCAACCTACGACGAAACAATCGTCAACACCCAGGCCACCCTGAATGAGGAGGGTCGCAAGAAAGCCATCGAAGTAACGCTGGGGGAAATTGCCAAGAAGTACGGCGAAGGCGCGGTTGTGCGGTTGGGCGATGCTTCGCATCTGCAAGTCGATGTGATTCCCAGCGGCTCGCTGACGGTCGATATTGCCACAGGCGTCGGCGGCATTCCGCGCGGGCGCGTAACTGAAATCTACGGACCGGAGAGCAGCGGCAAGACCACGCTGTGCCTGCACGTTATTGCCGAGGCGCAGAAGCGCGGCGGATGGGCGGCTTTCGTCGATATGGAGCACGCGCTCGACCCGCAATATGCGCGGCGCATTGGCGTCAACGTCGAAACGCTCTACATCGCGCAGCCCGACACGGCCGAGCAGGCGCTCGAAATCACCGAGGCGCTGGTGCGTTCGGGTGCGCTTGACATCGTCATTCTCGACAGCGTGGCCGCGCTGGTGCCGCGTGTGGAGATTGAAGGCGAGATGGGCGACGCGCATGTCGGTATTCAGGCCCGCCTGATGAGCCAGGCGCTGCGCAAACTGTCGGGGGCGATCAAGCAGTCGAACGTCGCCGTAATGTTCACCAATCAGTTGCGCGACAAAATCGGCGTGATGTATGGCTCGCCCGAAACCACCAGCGGCGGGCGCGCGCTCAAGTTCTATGCCTCCATGCGCCTGGACGTACGCCGCCAGGAATCCATCAAGGCCAGCGGCGGTGAAGTGGTGGGCAACCGCACGCGCATCCGCGTGACCAAGAACAAGGTTGCGCCGCCTTTCCGCGAAGCCGAATTTGACATCATGTTCCTCGAAGGCGGCATCAGCAAAACCGGTGAAATTCTCGACCTTGGTACTGATCTCGGCATCATCGAGAAGCGCGGTGCGTTCTTCCGCTACAACGATGGGCTGCTCGGGCAAGGCCGCGAAGCCTCGAAGGCCTTCCTGCTTGAAAACCCGGCCCTGAGTGAGGAAATCAAGTCGCAGGTGCGCGCGCACTACGGCCTGCCGACGCCGCCAGCAGTCATCCGTTCGTAACTACAACCTCCCCCATACCCCTCTCCGCGTGCGGAGAGGGGTCGGCAATCGCCAGCCCCACACTGCCAGCATCATCATGCCAATGGAGATGAAGCCATGCTGTCCAACGCAGTGGATTCCGAACAGAAGCAGGCGGTTGACCGGCTTCTGCTGCCCGTTCCCGGCGTAAAGCCGGGCAAGATGTTCAGTTACAGCGCGTACAAAGTCCACAGCAAGGCGTTTGCGGTGTGGTGCGGCGGCGGATTAGCCGTGAAACTGCCAGAAGCGCGCGTGCAGGCGCTAATCGCCAGCGGCCAGGCGCGCCCGTTTGAACCGGCCGAGGGCATTCTGTGGCGCGAGTGGGCGCTGATTACCTTCGCCAACGCCGCGGCCGCTACCGAGGCCGAGCCGCTCCTCCACGACGCGCTGGCCTTCACAGCAGGGGACTGAGCCACCTGCGCGGCCTGACCACCTCATCCCCGGCAGTTTCCCCACTGTCTTAGCGGCGCACGGCAGTTCAGGCTAGAATGAGCTGGCGTGATGGGTCGGATTGGCGGGAGTTCGTGCGGAATGGCAGGCTACGGGCGGCTGGAAGTCTTCTTCCCGGACGGGTTGCACAAAACATTCATCCTCACTGAGGATAATGTGTCTGTGGGCCGCCAGCCGGGCAACGTCATCCCGCTGGAAACGGACACCATCTCGCGCTACCACCTCATCATCACCCACAGCGACGACAGAGTCATCATCACAGACCTCGACTCGGCCAATGGCACGTTTGTGGATGGCACGCGCCTGGCCCACGACGAGCAGCGCGTGCTTATTGGCGGTGAAGAAATCCTGATCGGCGACCTGCGCCTGTTCTACTACAACCTCGACGACTCGCCCACGCGACCGAATACGCCCATCGTCGAAGAAGCACATCCACACGTCGACGCCGAGCGCGCGACCTTCCAGATCGAGATGGACGAGCCTGAGATTCCGGTTCCGCCGGGCGCGCATACCTCGGCCGAACTGCGCGTCGTCAATCGCGGCACGACCAGCGAACGCTACGTGGTCGAAGTCAGCGGCGTGCCCAAGAACTGGGTGCGGATTGACCGGCCCGAGTTTGACCTGCGTACCGACGAACCGGTATTTGTGCAAATCGGCTTCAAGCCGCTGCGCCAGCCGGCCAGCGCCCCGGGCCTCTACCCCGTTTCCGTTACGGTGCGCGCCAAGAACGACCCCGCGCAGGCGCTGCAATGCGTGATCACGCTCAATGTGCTGCCCTACGGCGGCTTTGGCATGGCGCTGGAAAAACGCCACCTCAGCCCGGGCCAGCCGTTCCGCCTGCACCTGCACAATCAGGGCAGCGCCGATTTGCCGATCAACATCAGCGGCCGGGACATCAGCGGCCAACTGCGCCTGACGTTCGCGCCCGACTACGCGCTGCTCAAGCCGGATCAGCGGTTGGTCGTTAACGGCAGCGCCGCCCCCAAAAGCAACCGGTTGTTCGGCGGACCGAAACGCTATACGTTCGACCTGATTGTCCAGTCGGATGACGCCGCGAGCTACACTGTCGCGCAGCGCGCCACCGTCACCCAGCGGCCGCCGCTGCCCGGATGGGCGCTGTATGTGCTCATCGGCGTGATCGCGCTGATCGTACTGGGGGGCATTGGCATGATCGCGCTGGCCAATCGCGCACCCGCCGCACCGGAAATCAGCGCATTCAGTGTGCTCCCATCCGAAGTCATGGTCGGAGAACCGCTTCAGGCCGCATGGACCGCGCAGAATGCCGACTCGCTGATTCTGAGCGTGAACGCCACACCCGTAAGCACGTTCGATGGCGACACCCTCAGCGCCACCATCCCCACCGACGGACTGGAAGGCACGGTGCTGGTTTCGCTCGACGCGATCAGCACCGGTGGCGAAGCCAGCGCCGAAGCCACAGCCGTGATCACGCCCGGCCTGACGATTGAGACCTTCAACGCTGGCGCCGGCGAATTGATTCGCTTTGTGGTGCAGCCGATCGCGTTCGCGTGGAGCGCGCCCGGCGCAGTGACCACGCGCCTGCTGGGGGCCGAGGCAATTAGCGCCGCCAAAGTCGCCGATGCGCTTCCGCCCGAGGGCACACTCACCCTGAACGCCTATGTCATCAGCCCGGAGCAGGAAATTCTGGTGACGCTGTTCGCGCAGGATGCCAGCGGTAACACCGTGCAGCAATCGCTGGCCCTGACCGTGTCCGACCCGCTGTGTACGCCAAATAGCAGCGCCAGCCTGTATGGTGCCCCAGACCGGGGCGCGCAGGTCATCAGCACGGTGCCCGCCGGCACGCCGGTCGCGGTCGATGCGCGTAACAGCGACGGAACGTGGCTGCGCGTGCGGCTGGGCGGTGTGCGCGGCTGGGGCGAAGCCAGCGATTTCACCTGCGCCGATAATTTCAGCATTGGCGACTTGCAGCCCGACCCCACCGTGCGCCAGGCGACGCCCACATCAGCATCCACTGGCTCACCGGCTGCGGCCAACGCCACGCCGGTCGCGCCAGCCACATCTACTTCGGGCGTCCTCATCGAAGCAGGCGCGCCGGCCACCCCAACCGAGACCTCCGGCGCGCGCGGCTGAACGAATCATTCCTCTGGAGGGCATATCTATGTTCGACCTAATCGTCATCGGCGGCGGCCCGGCCGGTGTGACGGCCGCGCTGCGCGCCCGCGAACTGGGTGCAGACACGCTGCTCATCGAAAGCGGGCCGCTGGGTGGCACCTGCACCAATGATGGCTGCGTGCCCACTCGCGTGCTGGCCAAGGCCGCCCGCCTGATGCGTGACAGCGGCCAGTTCGCTGAATATGGCCTCGATGCGCCGCGCCCAACCGTTGATTTCGCCCGCCTGCTGGCGCGCACGCAGCAGCTCGTCTATCAGGTGCACGAGAAAAAGCAGCTCATCGACCACTTGCAGTCGGTGGGCGCACAAGTGGTGCATGATGCTGGGCCGGCGCAGTTCGTAAACGCGCACACCGTGCAGGTAGAAGACGGCCGCACCTTCAGCGCGAAGCAATTTGTGCTGTGCGCGGGCGGCCGGGCGCGGCGGCTCGACATTCCGGGCGGCGAATGGCTGCTGACGCACAGTGACGTCTGGACGCTTGAAGCGCTGCCCGAAACGGTGGTGATCATCGGCGGCGGCGCGACCGGTTGCCAGCTCGCCACCATCTTTCACACTTTCGGCGCGCAGGTACGGTTGCTCGATATCGCCCCGCGTTTGCTTTTGTCAGAGGATGCGCTGGTAGCAGAGCGCGTCGCTACTGAGTTTTCGCGCCAGGGCATCCTCGTACAAACCGGAATCGGCGGCGTTCAGGCGGTCGAGCGGCGTGAGGATGGCGGCTTCGACTTGGTCTACACTGACGACGGTGAACAACAGCGCGCGCCCGCCGCCGCGATCATTCAGTCGGTCGGCTGGCCCTCTAATAGCGAGGCGCTGCACCTGGCGGACGCTGGTGTCGAACTGCGCGGGCCGTATGTGCTGGTCAACGACCACCTGCAAACGACGGCGGCGCACATCTATGCGGCAGGCGACATGACCGGCCGCATGATGCTGGTGCAGAGCGCCAGTCATCAGGCGCGCGTGGCCGTCGAAAACGCGCTGCTGGATGCCGATAGAATCGACGAAAACCGGCTCGTGCCGCACGGCGGCTTCACCGACCCCGAATACGGCGGCGTGGGGCCCACCGAAGCGCAGGCCCGCGAACAGGGCGATGTGGTCGTCGCTATCGTGCCTTACAGCGATATGGATCGCGCCGTCATCGACGGCCGTCCGGTGGGCTTCTGCAAGCTGATCGTGGATCGGGGCACACGGCGCATCATCGGCGCGCACGTCGTGGGCGAGCAGGCGGTGGAGATCGTCAATATCGTGGCTGCGGCGATCATGAACGAGGCGCGTGTCGAGCAGTTGGCCGAGCTTGAGTTCGCCTATCCCACCTTCGCGGCGATTTTAGGGCTGGCGGCGCGGCAGTTGGCGCGCGAACTGGCCGTGATCACGCTCGGCGCTGAGTGGCGCACCCTGTCGGCTCTGCGCATGGCGGAATGGGAGCGGCGCGAGGGACGAGGCGGGATTGAATAGCCTCACGCCCACCACATAACCTGGTCAATGCTATACTGACGGCCTCGCGTCGCTTCAGCGCGGACGGCTCATGTCCTCTCCCCCCGTGAACCAGACACCGAACACCCTCAACAGCCGCCAGATTTCGCGGGCGGTGATGATCGTGCTGCTCGGCTTTCTCGGCAGCGGCGTACTTGGCCTCGTGCGTACGATGCTGTTTGGAGTTACGTTTGGCGCGGGCGCAGAACTCGACGCCTATTACGCCGCCCAGCGCCTGCCCGAACTGCTGTATACGCTGGTGGCAGGCGGGGCGCTTGGCTCGTCATTCATCCCCGTGTATGCGCGCTTTCTCACCAAAGGCGATATGGCGGGCGCATGGCGGCTGGCCAGCGCCGTACTGACGCTGGCAATCGCGGCGGCGGGTGTGCTGGCGCTGGTGCTGGCGCTGCTGGCTCCGTGGTTCGTGCCCAACGTGCTGGTGCCGGGCGCGACACCCGAACAGGCGGCGCTGACCACGCAGTTGACGCAGATCATGCTGGTGACCGTCGTCATCTTCACCGCCAGCGGCCTGATCATGGGCATCCTCAACGCGCACCAGTTGTTTCTGCTGCCGTCGCTGGCGTTGATCGGCAACAACCTCGGCCAGATTCTGGGAGCGCTGGTGGCGCTCGTGGCCATCAACGTGCTTGACATTCCGCCAGACCGCGCGGTTTATGCGCTGGCGGCCGGGGCCGTGCTGGGCTCGCTACTGCACCTAGTCATCCAGATTCCGGGCCTGCGTAGAGTGGGTGCGCGTCTGGTCGCGCGCTTCAATGCGCGCACACCGGGCGCGCGTGAAGTGCTGCTGCTGATGCTGCCGCGAGTATTTGGCTTGGCGATGGTCCAAATCAATTTCACCGTCAATGTCATGCTCACATCGGTGATGGTGGCGGGCAGCCTGACGGCGCTGAACGTAGCCTGGATGCTGATGTTTTTCGCGCTCGGCGTCATCGCGCAAAGCGTGGGCACGGCCGTTTTCCCGACGCTGTCGGCGCTGGCCGCCGCAAACGACATCCCCGTGTTTCGCCAGCGGCTGGCCGGCGCGATGCGCGGCGTGCTCTTTCTCGCCTTGCCTGCAACGGTGGTGATGATCGTGCTGGGCGAAACAGCCATCCGCGCCCTGTTTGAGCATGGCAACTGGACAGCCGAGAACACAGCGGCGGCGGCATGGGCGCTCACGTTCTTCGCGCTGGGCATCGCCGGGCACAGCCTGCTCGAAGTGCTGTCGCGGGCCTTCTACGCATTGTCCGACACCTGGACGCCAGTCAGTATCGGCGTGCTGTCGATCCTCGCCAACATCGTGTTGAGCGTGCTGCTGATGCAGGTGATGGGCGACCCCAACTCACTGGCGCGTGGACCATTCGCCGGTCTGGCGCTGGCCAATTCACTGACGACGATTGCTGAAGCGCTCATCCTGTGGCTGCTGCTGCGGCGGCGCATCGGCACGGGGCATGACTTGACCGTGCTGCGCGGCGCGGCAGCTGTGCTGGCTGCGGCGCTCGGCATGGGCGTGATCATGGCGCTGGTACAGGCGGCGCTGGTGGGGCAGTCTCCGTGGCTGATCCTGTTCGCGGCGCTGGCCGTGGGCGGGCTGTGCTTCTTCGGACTGGCGCTGCTGTTGGGCATCGGCGAGGCGCGCACCGTGCCGGCGCTGGTGCTGCGCCGCGTGCGGCGATAGATTGAACCACAAGGAAAGAGATTTGAACCGCCAAGATGCCAAGTTCGCCAAGAGGGACTGAGACAAACCCTTGGCGAACTTGACGTCTTGACGGTTCAAGCAAAAAGAGACGGCCCGCAGGCCGCCCCTTTCGATTGCTGATGTGCCGCCGCAGCCTACTCGACTTCGACGCGCACCTTGTTCGCGCCGGTGCTGGACAGGTTATCGCCGTCCGCTTCGCCGGCTTCCTGCGCGCGCTTGAGCGCCTCATCAACGCTCTTACCAGCGCGGTTCAGCACTTCGAGGCCCGCGTCGAACAGCACGCGGTAGCTCTTGCCGGCTTCGCGCAGCGAGGCGCTGCCGTGCTGCTTGAACCCATCGGGCAGCAGGGCGTCCACCGCCTTGACTGCTTCACGCATGGCGTTGACCTGATGATCGACGAATTCCTTAATCACGGCTTCGGCCTTCACTTCGGGCTTGCCTTCGGCGGCCGCTTCAGTGCTTTCGGTGCTGTTTTCATTCTCACTCACGGTGCTGTACTCCTAGTATTGTGCACTCACAGATCAATACGCGATCCGCGCAAAAAGGTTGCATCAAACGCAGAATAGACTGGAAATCAGGCGGGGGTGAGATCAAGGGTGAGCGCCTGTCAAACATTATCAAAACTCGTTTAGCGGTCAAACGCATATGGTTTCAGGCCATCCCTCATGAGTTTATTACGACAATCAAGGCTAAAATGAAATGCGAGGCTTCGGGCCTTGGAAAGGAAGTGATGTGACCGCGATTGACGCCGACTGGCTGCGCCAGATTCCGCTGTTCACGCTGCTCGACAGCCGCGAACGCGCCGATCTACTGGCCCATGCTGATATTACCGAGCATGCCGCGCACTCGGTCATCTTCTCGGCGGGCGAGGATGGCGGCGTGATGTACGTCATCGAGCGCGGCCGCATCGAAATCTATCTGCGCGACGCCGCACACGAACATCTGACCGTCGCCGAGATGGGCGCGGGCGAGATTTTCGGCGAACTGTCGCTGCTGGACAACATGCCGCGTTCGGCCAGCGCCCGCGCTTTGGAAGACACCACGCTCATCGCCTTCACCCGCGAGGACCTGCTGCAGCTCGTGACTGCCCACCCGAGCGCGGCGCTTGACATGATGACCATGCTCGGCCAGCGCGTGCGCGATACCTCGACGTTGGCACAGAGCCGCGTGACGGCCCGCAATCCCAATACGGAAATCGAGGAGCAGGAGCAGCGTTCGTTTGGCGCGCGCATCGCCGAATGGCTAACGGCGCTGGCGGGCGATGTGCGCTTCGTCTACGTCACGACGATTTTTTTCATCTTCTGGTTCGCCGTCAATCTCGATCTCGTTCCCGGCGTGCCGGCCTTCGACCCGTTTCCGTTCGGTCTGCTGACGATGATTCTGTCGGTCGAGGCGATTTACCTCACCATGTTCCTGCTCATCAGCCAGAACCGCGAGGCCGCGCGCGACCGCATCCGCAACGACATCGAGTATCAGGTCAATCTGCAGGCCGAAAAGGAAATCCGCGAGCTGCATGACCGCATGGAAGAGGTGGAAGCGATGCTGGTGAAGCTGCTCAGCCGCACAGCCCCCACGCAGCCGAACGACTAAAGGAGACCCCATGCGCTTCAACAAACTTGGCGCGAAACTAACTATCGCCCTGTCACTGGTGTTCCTGCTCGGCATCGTGGCCAGTTGGGCCGTGCTGTCGCGGGTGATCGAGCAGCGAGCCGAAGCGGAAGTGACCGCGCGCGGCCTCGTGCTGATTGAAACGATGAACTCGGTGCGCCACTACACCACCAGCCTCATTAATCCGCTCCTGCGCGATGAACTGGCCGCGAGCGACACCTTCATCAGTGAGTCCGTGCCGGCGTTTGCGGCCCGCGAAGTATTTGAAACCCTGCGCAGCAATCCAGAATACGCCAGCTACCTGTACAAGGAAGCCGCCGATAACCCCACCAATATGCGCGATCTGGCCGACCCGTTTGAGTCCGAACTATTGGCGCGTTTTCAGAGCGATCCGTCGTTGACGGAGCAGAGCGGATTCACCAGCCGCGACGGCGAGCATCTCTTCTACAACGCGCGGCCGCTGGTGGTGGCCGAGTCGTGTATGTCGTGCCACGCCGACCCAGCCGACGCGCCTGCCAGCCTGATTGCCACCTACGGCAGCGAGAACGGCTTCGGCTGGGTGGTGGGCCAGCCCATCGCCGCGCAGATCATCTACGTGCCGGCTGCTGAAGTGATCGGCAGTGCTCAACTGTGGCTGAACGTGGTGATGATCGTGGTCATTGGTGTGTTCGCCGTGGTCGTGCTGGTGCTGAACTATCTGGTGCGCCGGCTGGTCGTCAGCCCGGTCGAAGCGATTGCGGCGATGGCGCAGAACGTGAGCGCCGGTGACTGGACGCCCGACGAAGCCGAAGTTGCGGCGGTCGAGCGCGTGGCGAAGCGGGGCGACGAGCTGGGCCACACGGCGCGCGTGTTCGAGCGCATGGCCAGGGAAGTCTACGAGCGTGAGCGCCGTTTGAAGGAACAAGTGCGCCAGCTCGTCATCCAGATTGACGAGCAGAAGCGCGAAACGCAGGTGCGCGAAATCACCGAGACCGACTATTTCCAGGATTTGCAGAAGAAGGTGAAATCACTGCGCGAAGGCCGGGACGATGTGCCCGAGGCCACTCCGGACGCCGCAGCAGATGCGCCCGCGCCCGAAGCGCCGCCCGGGCAGTGAATAAGGGATCAATCCACTGAGACACTCAAAACACAGAAAATTGAACTCAAATCCTCCTGGCACTCTGCTGTGGCGATGAGACAATCGTAGTACGTATTGCGAGCGCGATGGTTGTGGCAGACAGCGCCACAAAGGAGATGGTTATGCGTTTGCGTGATTTCGGCGTTATCCCCGGCCGCCTGCCCACTGGCCCGCTCAACGCCATCACCGATGTGCCGGGCGTGCGTGTGGGCCATGTGACGCTGATCGAGGGTGATGGCCCGCTGGTGGAAGGCGTTGGCCCGATCCGCACGGGCGTTACCGCCATCGTGCCGCATGAGGGCAGCCTGTTCCGCGACAAGGTGGCCGCCGGCGTCTTCACGCTCAACGGCTTCGGCAAAGCGACCGGCTTCGAGCAGATTCGTGAACGCGGCAGCCTGGAAACGCCGATCATCCTCACCAATACGCTCAACGTAGGCCGCGCCGCCGACGGGCTGGTGGCGTATATGCTGCGCGATCATCCCGAAATCGGCCTGACGACCGGCACGGTCAACCCGGTGGTGGCTGAGTGCAATGATGGCTTCCTGAACGACCTGCGCGGCCGCCATGTGGCGCAGGAACATGTGTGGGCGGCCATCGACGGCGCGACCAGCGGATCAGTGGCCGAGGGTTGCGTGGGCGCGGGTACGGGCACCGCCTGCTTCCAGTTCAAGGGCGGCATCGGCACAGCCTCGCGCATCGTGCTGGACGGCCAGTTCACTGTGGGCGCGCTGGTGCAGACCAACATGGGACGCCGGCCGGAACTGCGCGTGCTCGGTGCGCCGATTGGGGCACAGATGCTGGAAGCCTACATGCCCGAACCCGGCCCCGGCTCGATCATTATGGTGCTGGCGACCGATGCGCCGCTGTCGGCCACGCAGCTTCGGCGGCTGGCAGCGCGCGGGGCGCTGGGACTGGCCCGCACCGGCGCGATCAGCAGCGACCAGAGCGGTGATTTCGTGCTCGCTTTTTCGACGACCAATCGCAGCGCGCATATCCCGGCTGAATTGGTTGAGTTGGCTGCCCGCGTGAACGACGACAGCACTGCGCTCGATCAGTTCTTCCTGGCGGCGGTCGAGTCGGTCGAAGAGGCGATCCTCAATGCGCTGGTGGCGGCGCAGACGATGACGGGCCGCGACGGCCACACCCTGCACGCGCTGCCGCACGATGAACTGGACAAATGGCTGAAGCATTACCGGGTGTAGGCCTAAAATCTAGAACGCGAAGGGCGCAATGATGGGCATATGAAGCTGATACGCTATTGGCATCGGAGAGCGAGACCATGAAACGCATCTTTGTTCCCGCTAGGCGTCCCGAAGACTGGCAGCAGCTCCTGGCCGATCCTGAGCTCCATTGGAAGACCGGCGAATGGAACAGCGATCACATCGGTTACTGCCGCCTCGGTGACACGCGAAAGACGACGTGCACAATGATCTTATCGCCGCGGGTACGACATCGCGCTCGCCGCTGGTGGCACCGGTCGGTTTCACCTACAGCGCTCACGTTTCGCATTCTGCCTTACTCCTCGCTGGCGCGTGCCAGCACGAAGTATTCTTCATCGGGCGCGGCGGGGAGTCGCGGCAGTGATCACGTTCGCCAGTGCTGGCAGCGTTTTCAGCACGATTGAAGCGGCGATCCTGAATGCACTGAGCGACGTTGTGGGAACGGCGAAATATTCCCAATGTTTCGGCGAACGCGCTGGGTAAACCGAGAATCAACGCGGGTGTGCTGTTCTCAATCGCCAACCTTATCGCGCCAGGCAATACTACGTTGCCATCTGGCATTGTAGCATCAGCCGTTCGGTCCTGACGCGCAGCAGCGGCCTATCGGCTACGCGCTTGTGCACCGGGAGCATACGGCGGTGTGTTGAATACGTTCGCCGACTTCAAGCGGCGGCGGCGCTTCGACCTGCCCGATCAAAACGTATGGTCACTGATGGCACCGATGCTAAGTTTGCACGTTTTCCGCGACCTTCGGGATCGCTGTACTGGCGATTGAAACGCCCAGTAGGACGTACTCTGGTCGATCTGCATCTACCGACATGGCGAGACGGGATAGCGATATTCGCTGGTTGGGTCGGCGGAGATCCGCACTTTTTGACGATGTGAGGCGCCGGGCCATACGGAGGGCGCTGCGTCGCACCAAGCAAATCTTGCGTTTCTCTTTGATCGGCGCTAGAAAACCCATCTGCCCCCGTTGACTCTTTTCAGAAGCCGTCGTATGCTTGGCTCTGGATGCAGACTTTATCCCTGCATAAGGTGTCTCATGTTACCCCTCGCTGTCGGCGCTGTCCGTAATGGGCTGGGCCAATCCAATATCCGCTCCGTGGTGGTCGAAGGCGCTGACGCGCCCACCTGACTGACTGCGCCGCGGTTGCGCCCTCTCTGCATTTCAAGCAAGGGAATCCACACGCAGGCGTTTCCGAAAGCGGAAACGCTGCGGTTTCGTGTGCCATTTTCACCGGCCGTTTCGTTGTGCACCGTCTCCGTCAAGAGCTGGGGCGAACGGCGCGGCCTCTCGTTGGCTTAGTTGTAAAGGCATGTTATGAGTACCATCGAACGTTCCAGACCGCAGGCAGCACATCAGCAGGACTCCTCGCTGATCGCGGTCATTCATCCGTCCGAACGCTATTTCGGGCAGATGGAAACGCTGCAAGCTGAAGCCTACAGTTGCAAGTTAGGCGAAGAAGGCCTGCTGACGGCCGATCACTTCCGCGAACACCTGCGCGTGTTTCCGGACGGCCAGTTCATCGCCATTGATACGGCCACCGACCGCGTGGTGGGCATGACCGTGTCAATGCGTGTGGAGTTCAATTCCTCGCAGCCGCTGCTCGACAGTTGGAACGCAACCACCAACTACGGCTGACTGACCACCCATCAGCCTCACGGTGAGTGGATGTACGGGGTCGATACCAGCGTGCATCCGGATTACCGTTCGCGCGGCGTTGGCAGCTTGCTGATGGATGCGCGTTTCGCTGTCCTCAAGTCCCTGAATTTGCGGGGCATGATTGCCGGCAGCATGATCATTGACTATCAACAGGTGGCCGATGCGCAATCGCCCGATGCTTATGTGGCAGATGTGGTCGCAGGCCGGCGCTTTGACACCAACCTGAGCAAGCAGCTCAAAAAAGGCTTCAAGGTGCACAACCTGATACCCGATTACGTGGTGGATGAGCGCACGCGCAACTGGGCGGCGGCGATCATCTGGGAAAACCCGGATTACACCGCCACTGCGCAGCCGGCGCTGGCCGCTCCTACACCTGCGCGTTTCAAGATGCGCCTGCGCACTCAACAGCCCGCTTACGGACGTGCGGTGTAACACTACGCATAGACGCCCCACCCCCGGCATCTCTCCGCGCGCGGAGAGATGCCGGGGGTGGGGATGGTGAGGCTCTCACAAAAAGGCTTTTCTCGCCCCATGCCCACTGCTCATAAGCGCACACCAACGATCCTGCGCGTTGTTCCCGCTTCTCCCGACTATGCCGAGCGCCAGTCACGGCTGATGGAGCGCGTCTACGGCGGAGAGGCCTCGCACAATTCACAGATATTCACGCCGGCGCAGTTTGTCCATCACGTCGCGGTCTTTCCCGAAGGCCAGTTCGTGGCGCTGCACGGAGACGAAGTGGTGGGGCTAACCGTCAGTATGCGTATCCGCTTCGACCCGGCGCATCCGTTCATCGAGCCGTGGTGGGACACCGTGGGCGCGGGATGGCTGCGCCATATCCCCGACGGAGACTGGCTTTACGGCGTCGAAAGCTGCGTGCATCCGTCCTATCAGGGGCGCGGTATCGGCGGCGTACTGATCAAAGCCCGCTACGACACGGCTCGCTTGCTCAATCTGAAAGGCATGGTCGCGGGCAGCACTCTGCTTGATTATCAACAGGCGGCGGCCATCGCCACGCCCGAGGAATACGTGCAGGGCGTCATCACGGGCCACTGGTTCGATACAAATTTAAGCAAGCAGTTGAAGAAGGGCTTTCGCGCCGGGCCGTGTATCCCGGACTACGTTAACGACGCTACGGCGTTGGGCTGGGGGGCGATCATCCTGTGGGACAACCCCGACTACAACCCGCACAAGCGCAGCCGCAAGCGCCTGCCAAAAGGCGCGGCGGAGCGCACCTATGAGGTGACACTCAGGCCGAAGAAGCGCAAGAAGGCGGGCAAGGCGAAGTAGGCGGAGTTACGCCCGTATTGTCGGCAGCGTGAACACGAAACAGCCGCCAGTGGCCGGCGGCACGGGTACGACCCAAATCTTGCCCCGATGCACTTCGACGAGGCTGCGCGTGACGGCCAGACCGAGGCCTACGCCCTCAATCTTGCGCTTCTTGACGTCGTCTGTACGGAAGAAGGGCAGGAACACGCTCTGAGCCTCTTCGCGCTGCAAACCCTTGCCCTCATCGGTTACGCTGATCAGCACCGCTGGCAGCACCAAATCGGGCGGCGCGCCCACAGGCAGATCGCCGCCTGTGGCCAGATACTGCGTGCCGATGCGGATGGTGCTGCCTTCGGGTGAATATTTGATCGCGTTGGTGAGTAGATTGGTGAGCACCTGCATCACGCGGCTGACATCGGCATTTACCGGCGGCAGGTCGTCGTCGAGGTCGAGGATCAGCTTCTGCTTGCGCGCCTTGTACTGCAGTTCGAGGCGCGCCGCGCTGTCGATGATGATATCGGGCACATGCGCCTTGGCCTTATGCAAATCAATCTGGCCGGTGTCGGCGCGCGATATTTCAATCATGTCCGTAAAAATCGTCTTCAGGTGCTTGGCGCTCTGCAGGATGATCTCGGTGTATTCGCGGGCGAGATCGGGCAGTTGGTCGCCAGTCACTTCGAGGATGAACTCGGCGAAGCCCTGAATCGAGGTGAGCGGCGTGCGCAGTTCGTGGCTCACGCGCGAGAAGAAGTCCGCGCGCAGGCGGGCGGCGGCCCGTTCGGGCGACACATCGTGCAGGATGTAGATGCGGCCCAGCACAACGCCATCGCGGTAAACCGGCGCCGTGTACCAGGTGATATCGACCGGCCGACCCATGCCATCGATCAGGTGGAATTCGCCTTTGAACACAGTAGGGTCCTGCACATGCGGGCTGAGCCACATCTCGCGCAAGTCCTGGCGCACTGGCTCAGGTACGGCCATCAGTTCGATCATCTCGGCCAGCGGTTTGCCCTGCGCGTCACCCTCCGAAACTTCAAACTGACGCGTGAACACCTGGTTGATCGTCAGCACCTGCGCCTGTTTGCCATGCGGCACGACCATAAACACGCCATCGGTGACGGCATCGAGCAGCGCGGCGCGGCCCTGCTGAACGATATCGTGC
Organism: uncultured Chloroflexia bacterium; assembly: GCA_963841085.1. Taxonomy (GTDB): domain Bacteria; phylum Chloroflexota; class Anaerolineae; order Aggregatilineales; family Phototrophicaceae; genus Flexifilum. The sequence goes on from CAWJBF010000001.1 coordinate 716,139, forward strand.
TGCTGGCGCAGAAAGTCGGCCATGGCGCTGATGGCGAGAAATTCGGCCACGACGCGATACCCGCGTATTTCGCGCTGGCTGAAGTGATGGCGCCGGTTGGTCGCAATCGCTATCACGCCGAGGCTGCGCGTGGGCGTAGACAGCGACAGCAGGGCCAGCGAACGCACCCGTTCGGCGCGCAGCAGACCGCGCACGAACGGGTCGAACCCATCGCCACCTTCTCCACGCACATCTTCGATGGTGACGACGCGCTTCTCGTCCAGTTCACGCAGCAGAGTACGGTAGCCGCTGAGATACAGGCGAAGGCCGCTGCCTGCGCCGCTGCCATAACGCCTGCTCCACGAGCCGCGTAGTTCGAGGTACTCGTGCTGGCCTTCGGGCGCTTCCTCCGGCCCGAACAGGAACATGCCCGCCGCGGAAATATGCGCACCGAGCAGCGTTTGCTGAAGGATGTCGACCACTCGCTGCGAAGATGGGTTATCGGCGATCATCTCGGCGGCCGCCAGCACCGACTGCGCCGCGCTCAGGTTCTGGCTGACACGGTTCTTCAGGAACGCATTCTCCACCAGCATCCGCAGCGCCAACAGCGGCATCTGCGCGGCGTCCAGCACTGAAAGCGGCAGCACGTCCGGCTCACGCGACAGCAGCGTAAGTACGCCCAGGCGCATGTCCATGCTGACAAACGGGACGATCAGCGCGCTGCGATAGGTGGTGCCTTTGAGCGCCTCGGCTTCTGGCGCGAGGATGGTTTCATCCTCCTCGGCGCGTTCGTGGGTCATGTCGCGCACGAAGCGGATGATGCGCCGCCAGCGATCGGCGCTGGGCGTTTCGCGGCCCGTCCATGCCAGCGGCGCACGCGGCTGCAAATCCACGCGGCATTCGATAATGGCCGCAATGTCCGCGCCGGTCGCATCTTGCAGCGCTTCCAGCAGCGTGCGCGCGCCCTGCAGCGCATCCCCTTCGAGGCTGCCGGGAATCAACTCAAGTTCAGTGACAATACTCATGCAGTTATCCGTACTACGCGGTAGGGTGTGGCGTGTAAGCGGGGTCATTATAGCAAAGCGCATTAAGATATGAAACGCGGCGGATTGAATTGCAAAGCAACGCAAAGCACGCGAAGGACGCAAAGGGCGCCAAGGGTAGATCCGGCACTCCTCTTTGCGCCCTTCGCGTTGCTGTTTCAGCGGTTCAGCACTTCTCGGTAAAACTCAAGCGTCTGATCGGCAACACTGATGTGCGAGAACTCGGCCAGAGCACGTGCCCGGCCCTGCGCGGCCAGTGATTCGCGCAGGCCCGCGTCGTCGCGCAGGCGGCGCAGCACATCGGTCAGCGCCGCGCGGTCGCCTTCGGGCACGACCAGCCCGCCATCGCCGATCACGCCCGGGATCGCGCCGCTGTCCGAGCCGACTACGGGCACACCGCTAGCCATCGCTTCCACCAGCACACGGCCAAACTGCTCTTTCCAGTTGGCGCGCGTGAGCGAGGGCAGCGCCAACACATCGATCTGGTGATACCAGTACGGGATTTCGGTGGAAGGCACTTGCGCGTGAAAATTCACACGCTCGGAGATGCCTAACTGACGGGCGCGAGCTTCCAGAATGTCGCGCAGCGGGCCGCCGCCGAGCAGCAGCAAGCGCCAGTCGCCGTCCAGCGCCGCGCAGGCATCGAGCAGCAGGCGCACGCCTTTCTCTTCTACCAGGCGGCCAAAATAGCCGATGGTGAAAGGACGCTCCGGGCGTGTTTCCGCCGGCCGGAATAACTCGCCATCAGTGCCAAACTGCGCGATCACGGCCATGCGGCCGGTGTAGCCCTTGGCGCGCCAGACCTCGGCGGCGCTGTCCGTGCCCGCGATCAACCCGTCGAGGCGGTTGAGCGTCCAGCGTTCGCCCCACGCAAACGGCGGTGGGTAGCGACGGTTCAGGTTCTGCCAGCTAAACGCAATGGTCTTGGCTCGCGCGCGCCGCGCATGGAACAGCGCCTGCCACGCCGCGAGGTTGTACGGCTCTTCATCAATATGCACGAGGTCGGGCTGAAAGTCGCGCAGGCGCGCGCCCAGCCCGCGATAGAAGTGCAGGTGAAAATCTCCGTTGTTGGCGAGGGGCAGCGTTTCCAGCGCGTAGCCGCTGGTGTAAGCGCGTTCGAGCGCCAATTCGCCGCGCTCGTCGCGCCAGCTTGGCGGCGTAATCGCCAGCAGTTCAATGCCGCGCTCGGCCAGCAGTTCCAGCTTGCGCTGGTACAGGCCCACAACGAGCGCCTTCGAGATCATCAGAACGCGCAATTGAAGCCCCTCACCCCCGTGTCCCCTCTCCCCGCTTGCGTGGACTGAGGGACTGTCGATTTTCTTATGCCGCCGACGGTTCAAAACCGTCGGCTAAAAAAAGCCGGAAGTCGCTTCAACGACTCTTTCTTTCTTTATTTCTCAACCGATTTATCGGTTTCAAATCGGTTCGTAGCTGCGGGTATTGAACCCGCAGCGGCGCAAGCACGAACGCCTGCGAATTTAGTCTCATCCCCTCTCCCCGCTTGCGTGGGAGAGGGGATTAAGGAGTGAGAGGTTTCTCGTCCAGCCGCTTCAGCAGCAGCGCCGGCACGAGCGCAATCCCGCACACGACCGCGCCGAGGAAGGCGATCTCGGTCAATACCTGCACCGTCAGCCGCGAGTACACGTCAATCGCTGCGTAGGGGTCCACCACCGTCGCGCCCAGTTCCGCCGAGGCCAGCACCGACAACCGGCTCGAAGCGATCGCGGTTAGCAGCGCCACGCCAATCGTCATGCCCAGCAGGCGCATGATGATGACTAATGCCGACGCCGAGCCGAGCCGGTCATTATCCACCGAATTAATCACTGCTGCGCTGATGGGCGAAAACGTCAGGCCAATGCCCACGCCAATCACGGCCATTTCCAGCGCGATCACGATGTTGTCCGTATCCAGTTCCCAGGTGGCCCACACCAGCAGAAAGCCGACCAGCGCCAGTCCGAGCCCAATCGCCGCCGCCCGGCCGTAACCTAGCCGCGCGCTGACCCAGCCGCCGGGAATAGCCGCAATTGCCATCGGCAGCGTAAACGCGGATAGTAGAATGCCGACTTGCAGCGCCGCTTCGGCCAGCGCGGAGGTATCGGCGGCGCGAATGTTGACCAGTATCGGCACGCTTACCAGCGCGATCATCAGCGCGAAGCCCACGAGCAGATTGACCAACGCCCCGCCGCTTAGATTGCGCCGCCGGAAAATACGCAGGTCGAACAGCGGGTCGCGCACTTTCCACTCGGTGAACAGGAAGGCGGCGAACAACGCCACCGCCCCCAGCACCGCCGGCAGCGCATACGTGGGCAGGCCACCGAGGTCGGAGAAATCTGAGGCGGAAGCCGAAATATCGATGTTCGCGCCCAGCCCCAGCACCAGCAGCACCAGCGCTCCGGTGAGCAGCAGCGCCCCCAGCCAGTCGAAGCGGCCATGCGCGCGTTCGCTCTTCACATCGCGCAGCGCCCACCACGTCAGCCCAATCGCCGCAATCGTGATCGGGATGTTGATCCAGAACAGCCAACGCCAATCGGGCACATCCCAGTTCAGGCCCAGCCGGGCGAACAAGGTGGCGAACGCTGGCGCGCCCGCCGCAAACGCCGCCACCATAATGCCGCCGTACAGATGGCCCAGCACCCAGCCGAGCGTGTCAATCGCGCCGACCAACCCCAGTGGCTGCGCGCGCTTCTGGGGCGGGAACAGGTCACCCACCAGCGCCAGCGCCACCGGCACGAGTGCGCCCGCGCCCAGCGCCTGAATCACGCGGCCGATGATGATGGTGAGCAGGGCGATATTGCCCGGCTCGGGCCGTTCGCCATTGAGCCGGAATGACAGATTGTAGAGCACGCCGGCCAGCCCGCTGCGCGCATCGTAAGCGACTTCGGCCACGATAAGCGAGCCGACGCCGAACACGACCAGGCAGGCGATGAACACGGCGCGACGGCCGATCAGATCGCTGACGCGGCCCATGAACGTCATGCTGACGGTATAGGCCAGCAGGTAGGCCGTGACGATCCAGGCGGCATCGTCGATGACCGACTGCACCGGCAGTTCGAGCTTGACGATGATTTCGGGCAGGAACGCCGAGACAATCGTCAGGTCGAGCGAACCGAGGAAAACCGGCACGCAGATCAGCGCCAGAATCAGCCATGGCCGCCGCCCTGCTGCCAGCGCGGTCGTCGTCACGACGCAGCCTCAGCCGTCGCTTCGGGGTCATCCAGCACGGCCGGCGCGTTCACGTCGAGGATGTCGAGCGTCCAAACGCGCGGCTCGTCACTGCCCTCGACCGGCTCGGTGAGCACAAAGCGCGCGGGCAGGCCGGTTTCGCGGTCGATGAACACATCGACGGCCACTTCGCCCTGCATCTCGATCAAGCCAACAAGCAGGCCGTTGAGCGCCGGACCATCAGCCACACCGCGTATATGGTGCACGTTCTGGCCGTTTTCGAGCTGCGTTTCGCCCACGTATTCCAGTTCGCGCGCGGCATCGACCGCCGCCTGAAAGCCCGCGTCCTGCGCGATCAGGATTTCAGGGTTGAAGCCGGGCGCAAAAGTCGCGTGCAGCCATTGATCGCCCGTCCACAACGGAGCGCGAAACCACTGATCCGCCCCGCGCGCAAACACATCCACGTCAATGCGCGCCCCCAGCGCCAGCACCGCAATCGCGGCTTGCAGCGTATCGGGCGCGGCATACTGCGCGTTGGCGCGGCGGAACGACACCGGGCCGAACTGCGTTTCAATCGGATAAGTGGGGCCGGTTTGATCGACGATCATGCGGAAGGTATCGGCCGCGCGAATGCTGTTTGCTGCTTCGGTGACGAGCGCCAGCGGTTCGGGCGGCGGCATGGACGTGGCAGCCGGCCCAGCGCCGTCACAGGCCGCCAGCAGCAGCGCCGCGAAGCAAGCGATCACAAACACGGGAAGTCGGGTCACGGTGAGTACCTCAAGGAAAGTTGAAAGTGTTGAGTCAACGAAACCGGTACGGCGGACTAAAGCCCCACCGCACGAACAGTGTAGGGGCCGTTCATGAACGGTCCGCGCAATGGCCGTACTTCAGCCCCGTTCACGGGGCGCATCTCCAACCGCACGATTTCAACCTGCGGCGGCAAACGACACGAACACCATCTTACCCCGTGGTTTCAATCTCATCGGGAGCGAATGGGAGTCGAACCCACCGCAGCCTGCCTCTGCAGCCAGCCGCCGGTTTTGAAGACCGGGACGCCCACCGGGACGCATTCGCCCCCGCTGGAAAGCATAGCCGCGTGCTTGCAGTGCGTCAACGGCGGGACACTGACAACGCAAAGCTTCGCTTGAACCGCCGCTTTTGAGCAGTCTGTATGAACTCACGGCGTAATTTTGCTACAGGTTGTACAATTGAGTGGAAATGATAGACCAGCGCTCGACAGGTTCGCGCTTCAGCTTTCGATGTCACACGCAAGCACGTTCGCCGGTGAATACCCATTCGAAAGAGGACATCATGATCATCGGAGTTCCCAAAGAGATTAAGGACAACGAGTACCGCGTGTCGCTGCCGCCGGGCGGCGCGCGCGAATTCGTGCGTCACGGCCATACTGTGCTGGTCGAACAAAATGCAGGCGTGGGCAGCGGTTTCGCGGACGCCGAGTACGAGATGGTGGGCGCGCAGGTGGTCGAAACCGCTGCCGAAGTGTGGGCAGGCGCGGAAATGATCATGAAGGTCAAGGAGCCGTTGTCATCAGAGTATGCCTACCTGCGGCCCGACCTGATCCTGTTCACTTACCTGCATCTGGCGGCCAGCGAAACGCTCACGCGGGCCGTGCGCGACAGCGGCGTGACGGGCATCGCTTACGAGACAGTTGAGGATACGTTAGGCCGGCTGCCACTGCTTCAGCCGATGAGCGAGGTGGCCGGGCGTATGGCGACGCAGATCGCAGCGCATTATTTGCAGCGGCCAGAGGGCGGGCGCGGCATCTTGCTGGGCGGCGTGCCCGGTACGCGGCCAGCGCATGTCGTCATTCTCGGCGCGGGCACAGTGGGCGAAAACGCGGCCCAAATCGCGCTGGGCATGGGCGCACAGGTGACGCTGATGGATGTCAACAATGACCGGCTGCGCTACATGGATGAAGTGCTGCACGGCCGAATCGTCACGCTCTATTCCAACGAGTCCAATACAGCCGAAGCGCTGGCGACGGCCGATGCGTTGATTGGTGCGGTGCTGGTGACGGGGGCACGCGCTCCCCGTCTGGTGACGCGGGAAATGCTCGGCCTGATGCCACGCAGCAGCGTGATCGTGGACGTGGCAGTCGATCAGGGCGGCTGCATCGAAACGACACACGCGACCACCCACTCCGACCCTACCTACGTTGTCGATGGCGTGCTGCACTATGGCGTGGCCAACATGCCGGGCGCGGTGCCGCGCACCAGCAGCTTTGCGCTATCCAACGCCACGCTGCGTTACGCGCTTAAGCTGGCCGACTTGGGCGTCGACAGGGCGTTCGCGGCCGACCCTGGGCTGGCGAAGGGCCTGAACGTGCGCGCCGGCAAGATCACCTACGCTGCCGTGGCAGAGGCGTTTGGGATGGAGTGAGAAAAGCTAGTGCTGAGTAAAGAACAAAAGGGCTTGTCGCAGAGGCACAGAAGAAGCCGGGGACGCAGAGATTTTCCCTCTGCGTCCTTTCGTATTTCTCGGCGTCTTTGTCTGGACTTTATCCAAATTCAGGCGGCATAACAGAGTATGTCCAGCCAAGGTTCGAGCAAAGAGGCTGGAATAAACACATTTGAGGGTGCCGAGCGGGAAGTAGGAAAATGCGTCTGGGTCCAGAGGGTGCTGCGGACGAAGGCGAGGCAGTCGGAAAAGGTGGCATGAGCCTTGGGATACCAGGCCGTGGAGCGGACAGGCAAGTCGCCGGGATGAGCGAGTAGCTGGTGAGCCAGCCAGGTGACGAGCGAGAACAGACCCAGCAGCGCCGGTGACGAGCGGGCAATGGCCAGTGCGTTCCACTGGCGCTGGGTCTCGAAGCCGAGGTGGGCACGGACTTCCTCAAAGGTGACCTCGACGTTCCAGCGTTGGGCGTACCAGGCGATGATGTGCTCAGGGCTGGCGCTGGGGTCGGTGCAAAAGAGCAGGCACGGCTTGAGTTGAGCGCCGCGCACCAGCACCCAACGCCCGGGCAGCACCGGCTTGCAGTTGACGTACCACAGGGCGGTGTCACTCGCCCACTCGACCGGATGCAACTTCCCGTCCGCCCACGTCAGGCGGGCCGTCTGCCAGACGGTTTGCGCGTCGCCCAGGCGCTGGCTGGCCTTCATTTGACGCGCCCCCACCACCCGCTTCCGGCCACGGGTGCCGGGCTGGCGGGGCGGCGGCGGGTCGAACAGGCGCGCATCCAGCCGCAGCCGGGTGACATAGGTGACGGGCGTCTGCTGCGTCTGACCGCAATGTCCGACGTCCACCGACGCCAATCCTCCGTCCGCCACCAGCACGATACGGCGTCCGGGCAGCCAGCGCACCACCTGCAGCAGCATCTGCCGCAACCAGTCCACGCTCGTCTTGTGCCGCCGCTTGTGCGCTGCGTCCACGGCAGGGCTGGGTGCGGACACGGTCAGGAACGGCAGCGCCCACGGCCGGCTTGCCCACGGCAACGGCACGATGAGCATCAGGCTCAGCCAGCGCAACCCCATGCTCTTGACCTTGTTGCGGGCCGTGGACCGCGCGGCATCCCGGTAGCAGCCCAACTCGGCGATGTGCGCGCCGCGCCGCCGCTCCAGCGTCTCATCTGCCCCCAGCACAATGGCCGCCTCCGCTGGCACAAACGTGTCCACCAGCACCCGCAGCAACCGCCCGCTCAGCCCCAGTCCCGACCACACCGCCCGGTTCAGCACCCGGTGGTAGTTCTGAAACTGCGTCTCCTGCCCCAATCCCATCACCCGCAGAATGCGCGTGACCGTCCGCCGTCCCGGAGCCAGTATCGCCCCCAGCAACAACACCTGCGCCCATCCCCACACGCGGTCACTGAAGACTGGACGGAACGGTTCCAGCAGGCGCATAATCTTGTCAGGAGCGGTAAGCATCTGGTCCTCCTTGAACAAGAACCAGCTTACCGCTCCCTCTCTTTTCCTTCTACAGATTGGACAAAGTCCAGTTTGTGATGAATCTTTGGTTTAAAATCAGCACTTAGCACTTTCAACTCAGCACTGTGTTACCCGCCCGCATTGCCCGCCAGATAATCGATCTGGCGCGGCGGCGGGGCCAGCAGATAGACCTCGACTGGCCGTGACCACGAGCGCCAGTCGGCATCGCTGTAGCCCAGGTCGATCCAGTATGGATCGTGCCGTTCCGCGCCAGTGTCTGCCACCAGCCCCACGCCGTAGCCAGGCACGTAGACTTCGGTGCCGAACGGCAGCAGATCGGTGTCTGCGCCCACAATCCCGTGTTCGAGCAGGCGGCCGGTCGCGGTGATGTTGTCGCCGCCCAGCGCGGCCGGATGATAGCTGGTGGCGTACAACCGCAGCACGCGCCAGTAGACCTGGGGGCCGTCCGGCGTGTCAATCGTGTTGAGCACCACGTCGGTGCCGTAGGTGATGATGCGATCCTGCGGCGGCACGGCGACGCTGGTTTCGGCCACTGTACGCGCTGTTTCCACCCCATCTTCCAGCCGCACACGAGTCACGGCGCGCTCAACACCTTCGCGGCCTTCCTGCGCCAGCCCGCGTGTGTCGATCGGGCGCGAGGAATCGGCCTGATAGATCGTCTCGAAGGGCAGCGGCGTAGTTTCGCTCACCAGCATTTCTGTCACCCGCACCACGTGAATCTGCGTGTCGGCAGTCACAACCGTGTCCTCGACCGGCACGGTGTAGTCCTGCCCCATCAGCGTCACGCCGGCGAAGCTCAATACGTCGGCCACCGTGCCGGCTGGTGCGCGGGTTACAAGCCGCTCGCCATCCGCCACAATCGTCACCGGCACGGCGCGGTAAATCGTAATAGGTTCAGACTCCGGCAGCGGAGCATGCAGCGGCGGCTCGACAAAATCGGACACGAACAGCGGGATACCCGCTTCAAATAGTGCTTCACCCACGGTGGCGGCGGTGCTGTCGAGCGTGAGCATCGAGCCGCCGTCATCAACCGTCACCGCGCGAATATGACGCACGTCGATGCGCGCCGGCGCGCCTGGCCATACCGGCAGCGCCCCCGAGGCCACGCGCACGCCATCGACCAACAGCAGGTCACCCGGGACAATCGCTACGCCCATCGCGTCCAGAATATCGGCGGTGGACGCGGCCGCCGTGTGAATCAGGGTGCCTTCGCCATCAACGTTCACATGGACGCGCCGCGATCGGGCGACGTGCACGACCATGCCTTCGGCCAACGGAGCCTCGGGGCCGGGCTGTACGCGGTCGAATGCGTTCAGGACGATTCCCTCTTCGCGCAGCAAATCGGCCACAGTCGCGGCGCGCGAATCCTGCAGCGAGGCCGCGCCGTCGACGACGACCTGCACGTGCACGCTGGCGACCAGCGCGGTCACGCCGCCCACTAGCAGCAGCACCGTCAACACGGCCGCGGCCGCGGCAAACGCCACCAGCGGGACGAGCAGCATCCAGGCCGGGCGATGGCGCGGCGGTGAGACCGGGATCGTATCCATAGCGCAGAATTATACGCCGGGGTGAACAGACACAAAAACGCCCTCGCGGTGGAGGGCGTGAGCTGCCGGTGGATTGGATCTACCACATTGGTTGAAAATGCACGTAGGGCGAGCGCTGGAAGCCTGCGGCTCGTCCAAAATCGCCCTCCTGTGCACGGCGGTAAGCATTGTCGTCGATCAAGAGGCCGCGCAGCAGGCGGCCCGCTTCGGCGCGCAGGGCGGCAGTGCAGCACAGCGCCTGTGCGAACAACGAGGCGCGCGGCATGGCTGGGGGCAGCATCGCTTGGCGTGCAGCCCGCGTCATCAAAGCATCGCGCGCCTGGGTGCGCTGCACAGGCGTAGGGTATGGCTCGGCCCACAGCGCGCGCCGCAGGCAGTCATCAAGTTCGTCGTCCCGTTCAACCAGAGGCGCCGGCATATTCCTGCGCTCCTTCCCATGCGGCATAAGTATCGCCGAGCCGCCGCCGTAGATTCTCGCGGGCGTAGTACAGGCGGCTTTTGACTGTGCCTTCGGGCGCGTCCACAATCACGGCGATTTCATCGAGATTCAGGCCGCTCAGATAGTGCAGCACCACCACGGCGCGCTGCTGGGGTTGCAGCTCACCAATGGCCTGGCGCACCCGTCGCTGGATTTCGCCCTGCTCGGCCAGAACGTCCGGCGCGAACCCGGGCGGACTCATCAATTGGTCGACCAGCGATTCCAGCGAGATGCGCCGTTTCTGGCGGCGCGTAATCCATGTATAGCACAGGTTGACGGTGACGCGGTAGAGCCACGGTGTGAGCGGCAGGCTGGTGTCGATGCGATGGGCGTACTGGTGCAGCTTGAGGAAGGTATCCTGCGCCACGTCCTGCGCGACAGCCGAGTCACGGGTAATGGCGAGTGCGGTGCGGTAAGTTTGCGTATAGTAGCGGTCGAATAAATTCCCCAGCGCCTCGAAATCGTTTTCGCGCAGCCGTTCAATCAAGGCGGCGTCCGGGGTACATTCTTCAGGCGAAACAGCGTCTTCGCGCATGCATACTCCTCTTTGGGCGGATAAGAAGTCGAAGCTTTATTTAACTCTAATCGGACTCGAGCAATTCTGTAAGATCAAGATTCCGCTGCCCATAAAACCCTCATAAATGCCGCCTGATTAGGGGTGGGGTGTTGAGAGTCGATAGGCCGCATCTGAAGGTTCGCATAACGGAGAGCGGCCTTGTGGGGAGGTACTTGTATGCGCAGCACAGTCCGGGCTTGTCGGGCCGCCATTCCTGATTCTCAGCCAACTCTGACGTACTTTTATCACTCTCTCACTACGGGGATCAGCACCCGCTGTGCTATACTTTAAGCTACGCAGCATCCTTGTAAGACACACGAGCAAGCTGGCCGGCGTCCCTGAAAAGGCGTCTGCGGCGGAGGTGTGAACCACGTGGCCAACAAGATGGAGCGCTTCACTCAGCGAGCGCGGCGGGTGCTCAGCCTGGCGCAGGAAGAGGCGGAGCGGCTGGAACACAACTACATCGGCACCGAGCATTTGCTGCTCGGTTTGATCCGGGAAGAGGGCGGAGTCGCGGGGCGTGTGCTGCGCGAGCTTGGCCTGGAACAGAAACGCGTCGAGGAACTCGTCGAGCGTATGACGCGCGCCTCGACCCGCAGCGGCAGCATCGCCCCCGAACTGTCGCCCGGCACCAAGCGCGTGCTGGAGCTGGCGGTCGATGAGGCCCGGCGCATGGGCCACCACTATATCGGCACCGAGCATCTGCTGCTCGGGCTGGTGCGCCTGCCTGAAGGCGTCGCGATTGATATCCTCAAGCGGCTGGGCGTAAGCCCCGAAGAAGTACGTCGGCAAACGCGCCGCGTGCTGCAGGAAAATCCGGTGCAGAGCAAGGATCCCACACCGCCGGAAAATCCGCGCCCATCGTCCAGCGGCAAGAGCAAGAGCAAGGGCGAGGGTAAGACGCCGCTGGTCGATCAACTGGCAACTGACCTGACCGCGATGGCGATGGAAGGCAAGCTCGACCCGGTGGTGGGCCGCGAGACGGAAATCGAACGCCTGATTCAGGTGCTCAGCCGCCGCCGCAAGAACAACCCCGCCCTGATCGGTGAGCCGGGCGTGGGCAAGACGGCCATCGTCGAAGGCCTGGCCCAGCGCATCGTTAACGGCGAAACGCCCAAGCCGCTGCTGAATAAGCGCGTACTGCAACTGGATGTCGGTTCGCTGGTGGCTGGCACAATGTATCGCGGCCAGTTCGAGGAGCGCCTCAAGCGCGTCATCGAAGAACTCAAGGCCAGCGACAGCATTCTGTTCATCGACGAAGTGCATATGCTGGTGGGCGCAGGCTCGGCCGGCAGCAGCGTCGACGCGGCCAACATCCTCAAGCCGGCGCTGTCACGCGGTGAATTGCAGTGCATCGGCGCGACGACGCTTGATGAGTACCGCAAGCACATCGAGAGCGACGCCGCTCTCGAACGGCGCTTCCAGCAGATTCTGGTCGAAGAGCCGACTATCGAAGAGACCATCGAAATCCTGCAGGGCATCAAGGTGCCGTATCAGGACCATCACAACGTCGAAATCACGGACGAGGCGATTGACGCGGCGGCCAATTTGAGTGCCCGCTATGTGCCCGACCGTTTCCTACCTGACAAGGCCATCGACCTGATCGACGAGGCGGCCGCGCGGTTGCGCATGTACAAGTCGCCCGAGGCGGCTCAGGTACGCCGCGCCGAGCAGGAACTGAGCCAGTTGAATGAGGACGTGCGCCTGCTGGAAGAGGAGAACGAGACGGGTGACGAACTCGATCGTCTGCGGATGCAGCGCGAAACCGTGAGCGAAACGCTCGACTCGCTCAAGTCCAACTGGAACGAGGAAACCAATCAGCCGCGCCTCGGTTCGGAAGACATTGCCGAAGTTGTGGCGATGTGGACGGGCATTCCCACCATGCGTATCGCCGGTGAGGAAAGCGGCCGCCTGATGCAGATGGAAGACTCGCTGCACAAGCGCATCATCGGCCAGGACGAGGCGATTGTGGCCATCAGCCGCGCTGTGCGCCGCGCCCGCGCTGGCATGAAAGACCCGCGCCGCCCGATTGGCTCGTTCATGTTCCTGGGGCCAACCGGTGTGGGCAAGACCGAACTGACCAAGTCGCTGGCGGAGTTTCTGTTCGGCAGCGAAGACGCGCTGATTCAGCTTGACATGAGCGAGTTCATGGAGCGCCACTCGGTGGCACGGCTCGTGGGCGCGCCTCCCGGCTACGTGGGCTACGAGGACGCGGGTCAGTTGACCGAAGCCATCCGGCGCCGCCCGTACAGCATCGTCGTGTTCGACGAAATCGAAAAGGCGCACCCCGAAACCTTCAACATGCTCCTCCAGATCATGGAAGAGGGCACACTGACGGATGCGCGCGGCCGCCGTGTCGACTTCCGCAACTCGATCATCGTCATGACCAGCAACGTTGGTGCAGACACCATCAAGCGCGGCAATCAGCTCGGCTTTAACGTGCCGAAGGACGATTCGGCAGACACCAAAGCGGCCTACGATGACATGAAGAAGAGCGTCACCGAGCAGCTTCGGCGCGCCTTCCGGCCTGAGTTCCTCAACCGCGTCGATGCGACGATCTTCTTTCGCGCCCTCAGCCGCGACGAGATCAAGCACATCGTTGATCTGGAACTGAACAAGGTGCGCTCACGTCTGATCGAGCACGCTATCACGCTCGAAGTCAACGATGAAGCGCGCGGCTGGCTGGCTGACAAGGGGTACGATCTCGAATTCGGGGCGCGGCCGCTGCGCCGCCTGATCCAGAACGAGATCGAGGACCGGCTGTCGGACGGCATTCTGTCCGGTGAGTTCAAGCTGGCCAGCGTGGTGAGCGCGAGCGTCAAAGATGACGCACTGGTGCTGACCACCGTCGAGGAAGAAGAGGACGAGGGCGAAAAGCCCGCCGCGCTCGAAAACGCGTAGACGGCAGCAAGAAACAGGTTCAAACTGAAGGGTCGGCGCTGACTGCCGGCCCTTTTTGATTCTATGACATCTAATTCAAGCCACAGGCGCAGCACGCGTAACTTCATTCACGACTGAACAGCTCCTGCTCAATCGTGAACGCCCGAATCAAAAGGTGCGCCCGGTTGGACGCGCCCTTCTGCTCAGATTCAAAAGATGTGGGCGGCTATGCTTCGCTTCCGCTATCCTGTTTCTTCGATTCGGCGATGTAGCGCATCATGCCCGGCCAGTCCTCGCCGGCCGCAAACTGCGCCTGGCGCGGCCACGTATCAATGCTGCTGCCCACGACCGGTACATCCGCACTCTGCAGGATCGCGCGCAGTTCGCCCGGCGTCTTTCCAGCCACGGCGGCGAACGTGCCCACGCCTGCCGCCTTCAACGCATCGGCGATTTTGGGGCCAACGCCATCCAGGATGAGCAGGTCGTCGCTGGCAGCCGTCTCCTGTTTCTTCGACTCGGCGATGAAGCGCATTAGACCCGGGCCAGTCCTCGTCAGCGGCCAGCTTCGCCTGATGCGGCCACGTATCAATGCTGCTGCCCACCACGCGCACACCGGCGGCATCCAGAATCGCGCGCAGCGCCTCGGGCGTCATCTCCGCCACCTGCGCGAAGGTCTTGACGTCGGCGGCCTTGAGCGCGGCGTCCACCTTAGGGCCGACGCCATCCAGTACCAGCAGATCGTCGCTGGTGTCTTCCTTGAGGCCTGCAATGTAGCGCATCAGCCCGGGCCAATCCCCACGGGCGGCCAGCCGTGCCTGGTGCGGCCAGGTATCGACGCTGCCGCTTCCTCTGGCTCCCTCCGCATGAAGCGCCGATGTAATGGCGTCTGGCTTCATCTCGGCCAACTGCTCGAACGTGGTCACGCCGGCTGTATACAGCGCCTCGGCCGTCTTGGGGCCGATGCCGTCCACCACCGTCAGGTCGTCGCCCGTCACAACCGGCGCTTTGGGCGCAGGGGCCGGTGCGGGCACGGGAACGCGCACGACATCATAGACGTGGACACCCGCAGGCAGCGCCGGGCTAAGCACAAGCGGTTCATCGGCTGCAGGTTCGCTCGCAGGGGCCCGTTCAGGCCGCACGCCCAGCCACAGAAACACCAGGCCGAGTAGCGTGAGGATGCCAACCAGCAACCACTCTCCTATCGCCGCGCGCCGGATCAGCAGGTCGGCGCCCAAAAATGCGGCAATCGTGAAAAAGGCGACAGCCAGTAATGTGCGCGCCGAGCGATCCATGCTTGATACTCCATCAATTTCGCAAGCTTGCCCTATCTATCGGTCATTATAGTGAGTCGTGAGCGTATTTCCAACGCGCTATACTTGCCCAATCCGTAATACACGCTGGAATGGAGCCTTGCTGTGATGCGCCTCGCACCCAGATTGTTCACCCTTGCTTTGGCCATGCTGCTTCTGCTGGCGCTGGCTGGCTGCCGCGAATCGGCGCAGCCCACGCCGACCGCGCTCCCGCCGAACTCGGCCGATCAGGCTGTCAACGTGAATGTGCGCGTCGAGCCTTCGCCGAGCATGATGGGAGAAGCGCAGCTCGTGGTCACGGTCACAGAGGACAATGGCGCGACGCCAGTGACTGGGCTGACCGTCAGCGCGCGCGGCGACATGACTCACGCCGGTATGACCCCGGTGCTGGGCACTGGCGTCGAGGGCGACCCGGGCGTGTACACCATCCCCTGGCAGTGGACGATGGGCGGCGACTGGACGGTGGATGTAACGTTGGTCGCGCCGGATGGCACGCAAACAGTCGAGACGATAGCCGTGACCGTGGGAGGCTAGGTGGTGCGCTGGTGGATGCTGTGGATGCTGGTCGCCTGTGTGCTGGCTTTGCCGGTTCATGCGCAAGAGGCCGAGCCACGCCCCTATCGACTGGGCTTCACGCCGTTTCCGCACGATATCTCGTTCGAGGCGATTGATTTCGCTTACGACCACATCGCCGACGACGCCGATTTGATCATGCACCACTTCGACAATGGCGTGCCGTGGCCCGAAGCGCTGGCTGATGATCCGTGGCCCTTCGGTTTTCAGGCCGAACTGGAAGACCGCCTGCATCGCACCGCGCCCGATCAGGTGATCCTGCTGTCACTGACACCGATTAGTTGGTGGCGCGACGGGCTCGCGCTCTATCGCGGCGATGAAGGCGATCAGCCGCTGCCCGCCGAATGGGAAGGCCGTGCCTTCGATGACCCGGACGTGATGACCGCGTATCCGAATTACGTGCTGCGCATGGTTGAGTTCTTCCAGCCAGACTATGTCAACATCGGCATCGAGGTCAATCTACTGCTGTCCAAACGCCCCGATCTGTGGCCCGGTTATCTGGCGCTGCAACAGGCGACCTATGAGGCGGTCAAGGCCGAGTACCCCGATCTGCCGGTGTTCGTCTCGGTCGTGGGCGCGGCCTACCTGCCGGAAGCGGACACCGGCGACGATCCGGTCGCGCAGCGCGCCGCTCTGCCGGATATTCTGGCTTCGAGCGACTATTTCGCGCTGTCGCTGTATCCGTATATGACCGCCTATATGACCGGCCCGCTGCCAGACTCGTTCTTCGAGCAAATCTTCGCGCTCAGCGACAAGCCGCTGGCGATCAGCGAGACCGGCTATCCGGCGCAGCCATTCACCATCTCCGGGCTGACCTTCGACGGCACGCCCGAGAAGCAGGCCGACTATTTCAGCCGCCTGCTCGATTACGCCCAAGAGCGCGAGATGGTCTTCGTGGTCAACTTCATCCTGCACGATTACGACGCGCTGTGGGAGAAGGTTGGCAGCACCGATTTTGCGGCGATCTGGCGTGATACCGGCCTCTACGATGAGGACGGCAGCACCCGGCCCGCGCTGGATGTGTGGCGGGCAGCGCTGGCCCGGCCATATCAGCCGCCGCAGCCATGAGCGCCGCCGCCGCCCGCTTCGATGCGCTGCGCCTGCCGGGCCTGCGCCGTATCGCGCACATGCGGCGCGGCCGGCTCGTGTTTCAACTACCCATGCTGGCGCTGGCGCTGCTGCTCATTTACGACGGATTCACCGGGTCGCAGCGCGCCAGCCAGAATCTGGCGACCGTTACGCCGTGGGTGCATTATCGCGGGCTGGTGGTGCTGGCGCTGCTGCTGGCCGGCAACCTGTTCTGCGCGGCCTGCCCGTTCGCGCTGCCGCGCACGCTGGCGCGCCGTTTGAGCGTAGCGGGCCGGCGCTGGCCGCGTATGCTTCGCGGCAAGTGGATCGCCATCACCTGCCTGCTGGCGCTGTTTTTCGCCTACGAGTGGCTCGATCTGTGGGCCAGCCCACTGCTGACGGCCTGGCTGATCGTGGCCTACTTCGCCGCCGCCTTCGTCCTCGAAGCCATCTTCACCGAAAGCGCCTTCTGCAAGTACGTTTGCCCGCTGGGGACGTTCAACTTCGTCTATTCGACGGTCTCGCCGCTGCAAATTGGCGTGCGCCAGCCGGACATATGCCGCATGTGCGCCGGCAAAGAGTGCCTGAACGGCAGCTACCGCCCGCAGTCGGTGATCGTGCTGGATGCGATACCAACCTCACCCCCCGGCCCCCTCTCCAAACATACCCCACCCCCTAACCCCCTCCCCGAACAAAGGGAGGGGGAGACGGGCGCGGACAGTGCCACTGTAGGGGCGCAGCGCGCTGCGCCCCTACAAACCACGGCCTCGTATGATGCGGCGGGCAATGAGATTTCCTCCCCTCTCCGCGCGCGGAGAGGGACCGGGGATGAGGTTTCAGTTGGCGAGGGGCAGGGGGTGAGGGCCAGCACACAACACTCCCCCTATCACATCAACGGCCCTGACGGCACGCCCGGCTGCGGCACGCTGCTGTTTCCACCCACGATGCAGACAAACCTCGACTGCACGCTGTGCCTCGACTGCGCGCGCGCCTGCCCGCACGACAACGTGGGCCTGTTTGCACGTAGGCCGGGCGCGGAACTGCGTAACCCGAGCGCGTGGCCGCGCCGCTGGGATGTGTCGCTGCTGGTCATCTGCCTGGCGTTCCTTGGCCTGCTCAACGCCTTTGGCATGACACCGCCGGTTTATGGCTTGCTCGAAGGCTGGGCCAACGCACTCGGCTTACCGGCGCTGGGCCTACCGCCCGCCGCGATTGATGCGGTGGTGCTGGGCCTGCTGTTCGTGCTGGGCGGTCTGCTGCTGCCGACTGTCTTGAGCGTGGGCGCGGCTGCCTTGACTCGCCTGCTCACCGGCACGCGCAAACGCGATTCGCTGCGTGTGGCGCTGGCTTCGTTTGCGCCAGCCTTTGTGCCCATTGGGCTGGGCTTCTGGGCGGCGCATTATTTCTTCCACTTCCTCACCGGCCTGCTGACGATTGTGCCGGTGACGCAGAACTTCCTGCTTGATCATCGCATCACGGTTTTGGGGCAGCCCAATTGGGCGCTTGGCGGTCTACCGCCCGATGTCGTGGGCCTGACCCAGATCGGCGCGCTTCTGATAGGCTACGTGGCAAGCATGCTGCTGGCCCAGCGCACGGCCCAGCGATTGTACAAGCGCGATGCGGTGTTTGGCCTGGTGGTGTGGGCGCTGCTGCTGACGGGGATGATGCTGGCCGGCTGGTGGCTGATCCAGCAGCCGATGGAAATGCGCGGCAGCTTCCTGTTTGGGTAGAAGGCAACGCAAAGAACCGCATGCTGTGCGTTGTCTTTTCTCTATTCCACGCGCAGCACGCCCAACAACAGCTCGTTACCCGCACAGGCATCATCCGCCAGCACGCAGAAATTGACGAGATCGGGGTAGGCGTACCAGCCGGCATACACGCGGTAATCGCCCGGAGGCAGATCGGGCGACAGCGCCAGCGAGACCCATTCCGCCCGCGACTCGCCCGCCGGAATACTGCCCGGCGGCCCGTCCTCCTGCGCTACAAGCACGCCGGATTCGTCGAGCACATGCACAAAGCGGATGTCGGTATCGGTGCGCGCCGTTTCGAACGACCAGACCAATGGCACACGCAAGTTTTCGCCCGGCCGGGCAGACGTGGGCAGGGCGGATTGTAGGGTGAGCGAAACGCCCGATTCACCCGGGGCGCGGAAATCAGCCCCGGCTGCGGGCTGGAACTGCGGAATCGGTTCGAGCGCGGCGTCGGAGACCGTCAAGGTGCGGCACTCCTGCCCGGCCGGAACGTGCGCGGGACATGGCGGCTCGACCGACAGTGACAGCGTGTGATAGCCAGCCGTCAGCGCCAACGGCACGCTCACCGGCTGCGATCCGTCCAGTGTCCAGCGGCCAATCGGCTCGTCGTCGAGCGTCAATACGGCATCGCGGCCGTCCGCACTCAGCCGCGCGGCCCACGACCACCAGCCATCCTCTGGTGCGTAGACATAGATTTCGACGCGGTCGCTGATGACGCCGCCGTGAAAACCGGCTGTTGCTGCGGTTGGCGGCGCGTCCGTGGCTGGCGTTTCGAACACCGCGAAACGCTCGTCCTCGTAGATGGGTGCACCCAACTGGTTGACAGCGCGTTGATAGAGTGTGCCGTCGTCCTGTTCACGATGGACGATCACCATATCGGCGCCGGCTTCGCGCAAGCGGGCCGGGTCGAGCGTGTCCTCCAGAATCGTCAGCAGCGCGGGCGAAACCGGCGTGCGCCGCGTTACGTGGCCGGCGATCAGCGGCAGGCGGTGTTCGGTTTGCAGGTACAGGCCAGCCTTCGCCGCCACGAGATTATTCCAGGGCACGTCAAGCACCGCGCGCAGATCGTCGCGTTCGTGCAGGGCGGTGATGGCGGCGGGGACTTCAGCAGTCGTCAGCGGCAGCGGCCAGAAGGTCTGGAACTCGAATACCAGCACGGCGGTTAACCCAAGCGTCAGCGCCCACGCGCCGATCCGGCCGCGCTGTTCGCCCAGCCGCGCGAATAGCGCGCTCACCAACCAGTTCACGGCGTAAGCGAGGATAATCGCCCACGCCAGCGCCAGCAGGAAGTTGAAGCGGCCGGGCGTGCGCGCCAAGCTCACCAATGGCAGATTCATCACGGCGGCGAACGGCAGCGCTATGCCGCTGGAACCCCCATCGACCGGGATCAGCGCCGGTTGATCGAAGATTTTGAGCAGCGGGCCCAGCGACAGAATCCACGCGACCAGCGCCACGCCCCACCAGAAGCGCGCGCGGGGGGCTTTCCAGAGCGCCAGCAGGCCGATGAACAGGCCTGTGAAGCCTACAAACGCCGCGCCCTCGTCGAGGTTGATGCCGAGCACGCGGTGGGCGTACTCCCAGCCTTCGAATAGTGGATGGAAGAATGACGGCGTCACCACCGCCAGCAGGTCGGCGCTGTAGCGTACCGCGCCGCCCTCATCGGCATACGCGCCGGTGCCGAGCGTGGCGCTAAACACCGGCAGCCCGAAGACGGCCAGCGCGGCCCCACCGAGCAGCACGGCCAGCGCGGCACGACCCGCAGCCCGCCACTCGCGCCGCCACGCAAAGCGCAGGATTAGCAGCGCCGCCAGCGGCCCCAGCGCGTACAGTGCCTGCAGCGTGTGACCGAGCGCGCCGAGCATGAACAGCGCGGCGGCCAGCAGCACTGCGGCCCAGCCGTGGCGGTCTAATCGCAGCAGCGCCCACACGAACAGCGGCAGCGGCCACTGTACCAGCAGCCCGGTGTGACCCGCGCCCAAGTGCCCCTGCATCGCCGGAAAGATCATGAAAACGAGGCCGCCGATGAAGGCGGGAAGGAACCAGTGCTGAGTGTCGGCCCTCACCCCCGGCCCTTCTCCCTCAGGGAGAGGGGAGAAGTCAGAGATTGAAGTCCCTCTCCCTGAGGGAGAGGGATTTAGGGTGAGGGGTGTGTCAGGGGATGGGGTAATAGGCCTATCCAGCAGCCACTTGATCAACGCCCACATCGCCAGCCCGTTGAGCGCCAGCGTGAGCAGCGTTTGTAGATTGATGGCAGCGGGCAGTGGCAGAGCGAACGCGAACAGCCATGCAGGGAAGAAGTGCAGCGGGTCGGCCCACAGCGTCACCCCTTCCAGCCCGTTTGGATAGGCCAGCAGCGGCTGAAAGAAGGGCGATTGGCCAGTACGCAGCGCCTCGGTGAACCACCACACATGATGAGCCGTCTCGTAGGCGTCGCCATAGACAAAGCCGGCGAAAGCCGTCGAAAAGTGCGCCAGCAGCGGCCAGGTGATGACGACCGCGATCAGCAGGTATACGCCAAAGACTACGAACGGAACGAGCCACGATCGTTTCATGAGGCTACTTCCAGCGTGACGCCGCTGACAGCGACCGCCGCGCAGGCCAGCGCGGGATTCACAACCATCTGACACGGCGGATCGAGCGCCAGTGTCAGCGCATGAAAGCCAGCCTCGAATATCAGCGGAACAGTGAACGAGTCCTCGCCACTGAATGGCGTATGTGTGAAGGGCGCGTCAACGGGCTGTCCGTCGAGCGTCAGAACGAGTGTGCGCGGCGTGTGGCTAGCAAGAGTCAGATTCAGAGTCGCTTCGCCTGCGTCGGGTGCGTAGAAATACAGGCTGCCCGTGTCAATCAGTGTGCTGGTCAGTTCATCGACCTCGAGGAACGATGGGGCGGCCGCGGCATCGTGCTGCACGCGCCAGACGGCAATCCGCTCATCCTCATACAACGGCGGTCCGAAGTGTTCGCTCAACTGCGCCGCGCGCGCCATCGGATCGTCATCCCACTGGCGGTGCTGGATGATGACATCGACGCCCGCCGCATCGAGCAGATACGGGTCGAGCGTCTCTTGCAGCAACATACCTTTGGCCGGGTCGAGCGGTGTGCGCCGTGTGATGTGCCCGCCGATCAGCGGCAGACCGTGGGCCGTTTGCAGATAGCCCGCGTCTTTATCGGTGAGCAAGTGCTGCCACGGCACATCGAACACTGCGCGAATCGACTCGTCCTGGCCCAGATCGCGCACGGCGGCCGGCACCTCGGCCGGAATCGTGGGCATAGGCACGAACCATTGGAAGTCGACCAGCATCAGCACCCCCACGCCGGCCAGCAGCGCCGAAGCGACACGTGGTGGCGTGCGCTGCGCCAGCCATCCGTCCAGAACCGACGCTCCATAACCGACCAGCACCGCCACAGCCAGCCCGACGGTGAAATTGAAGCGGACGGGCGTGCGCGCGATATTGAGGATCGGCAGGTTTTGCAGCAGCGCCCACGGCAGGCTTACGGTAGTGGTGTAGCCATCCGCGCTCACCGTCACGGGCGTATCGAAGATTTTCAGAATTGGCCCCAGCGAAGCCACCCACGCCAGCAGCGCCAGCAGCAGCCAGAATCGCGCCCGCTTCACGCGCACGGCCGCAAGGACGACGAGCGCCACTGTGATCAGCCCGATATAGCCTGCACCCTCGAACGGATCCTCGCCCAGAATACGCCGGTTGTACTCCAGCCCACTGTAGAGCGGATTGTAGAAAGACGGCGTAGCGGCGGTGAGCAGCGACGCGCTGAAATCGACCACGCCTTGCTCGCGAGCGACTGCTCCGCCGGTTACATCTGCCAGCGTGGGCAGCGCGAATGGCAGCGACAGAAGCCCGCCAATCATCAGCGCCAGCAGCGCCCACAGCAGCCCGCGCCAGCGCCGCCGCCACACCAAGCACAGCAGAAACAGCACAGTTACAGGCAGCACCGCGTACAACAGCAGCAGCAGGTTGCCCCACTGACTGACCGCGAACAGCGCCCCTGTGCCCAGTATCCAGCCCCAGCGTGGGCGTTCGCTTTGGCTGGCGCGCCACAGCGCGAGGATGTACAGCGGCACGGGCCACAACACCAGCAGGCCGGTGTGCCCTGCGCCCAATTGCCCCTGAAACGCCGGATAGAACGCGAACACGAGACCGGCGAGAAAAGCGGGAAGGAAAGATGAGTGCTGAGTGCTGAGTGCTGAGTGCTGAGTTCGCGGCCCTCACCCCCGGCCCCTCTCCCTCAGAGAGAAGGGAGGAATTGCCATCGTCCGTAGCATCATCCGAAATCGCGTTCTGTAGGGGCGCAACGCGCTGCGCCCCACCGGAACTATCCACGCTCAATTCCCCCTCTCCGTGTATGGGAAGGGGGGCAGGGGGTGGGGTAGGTGTGGGGGGCCTTGCCAGCAGCGCCCGCATCAGTACCCACATCGCCAGCCCGTTGAGCGCCAGCGTGACCAGCGCGGTCAGGTTGAAGGCCACCTGCAGCGGCATCACGTACAGCAGCAGCCACTGCGGGAACGACTGCAGCGGAACGGTCCACAGCCACGTGGAGGTGATGCCGTCGGGGTAGAGCAGCAGCGGGTTGGGGCTGAAAAAGTTGAGCGTTCCGAAGCGCAGCGACTGGTTTATCCACCAGATGTGGCGCGCGTACTCAGTTGTGTCGCTGAAGAAGTGGCCAACGAGCTGCGTATTCAGGTTGGCCGCCAGTGGCCATGTAACCACGACGGATGCGCCCAGATACAGCGCAAACACGAGCAGCGCGCGCCCCACCGCCGCAGGCCAGCGCGGCCTCGCGTTGGGGCGCGTGCTGCCGGTCATCCCCGCTTGCGCGCCGTGACAGCGACGATATCGAGCGGGTTGACGTAGACTGAGCGCTCACTGAGCTTGAACGTGCGTTCAGCCCAACTGCCAATCCCGCCCAAAATAGACGAATACATGCTCAACCGGTCGAAGAACAGGTCGAACGTGACGTATTTGCCCACGTGATAGGTATCGAGCACATCGAAGCCAGCGCGGTCGAGCATGGCCGTCAGCGTAGCGGCCGAGAAGTAGTAGACGTGCTCTTCCTGCAGCTTGTAGCCCACCCAGCGCTTGCCGGTGAGTTTGGCGGGCAGGCTGGCGACATCGGGCGTGGCCAGCGCAAAATGCCCGCCGGGCGGCAGCAGCCGCGCGATCTTGTGTATATGCGCGGCTGGATCGGGCACATGCTCGATCACATCCCACATCGTCACCAGGTCGAAGCTGGCGTCAGGGTAATCGAGATCGAGCAGGCTCCCCTGCTGCGCAGGAATGCCGAAGCGGTCGTGGGTATAGTTGGCCGCGAAGCTCGACACATCCAGCCCTTGCGGCTGCCAGCCTCGCGCCTGCGCTTCGGACAGAAAGAAGCCGG
The DNA here is from genome assembly GCA_963841085.1 of uncultured Chloroflexia bacterium. GTDB lineage: Bacteria > Chloroflexota > Anaerolineae > Aggregatilineales > Phototrophicaceae > Flexifilum. The sequence continues at coordinate 739,785 of CAWJBF010000001.1, forward strand.
CCGCGCAGCCCACATCGAGCAGGCGACCGGGCTTGGCGAAACGCTCAACGCGCTTCAGCCGCCGCTGAAACGTCTTGCGGATGTTAGTCTCATCCTTGATGTAGTTGGTGTAACCGACGGTGCCCGAATTGTCGTTGTGGAAATACGACTCGCCGTAGAGCGCATATAACTCGTGGGCATCGGGCCGGGGGCTGACGTATACCAGCCCGCACTTCTGGCACTGGACCAGACTGCGCCCGTTTTCGGGGCAGAACGGCTTGGTATCCATGCTGCCGCACAGATTGCATGGAATCGGTTTGCGTTCCACATCGGCGCGCACGCGCGGCGATGCGGGAGATTGAACTGCAGCAGTCAATGCACGAACCTTGTTATTGAGATTGACGAAACGCCGCGTATTGTACAAGACCGCAGGCGACTGGTTCAACCGCACAGATGAAAGGGTAAAAATGAACCACAGACACACGGAGGACACAGAGGGTTTAGCTGAAATCCTCTCGGCGTTCTTCCTTGGCGATCTTGGCGACTTGGCGGTTCAATCTTTTCTCTCAGTGACCTCAGTGTCTCTGTGGTTCAATCGGTTTTTCAATTTCGCCCCACCTGCGCACGCCGGACTATAATCGCGGCGCGAGAGCAAGGTGGGCGGGGAGACGAAATGCCATGCTGAGGCGGCTGCTGCTGTACTTATCGCACGCGGGATGGGCGCGCACGACCGTCACACGGCTGGGCATCGCCCGGCGGGCGGCGCGGCGTTTCATTGCTGGCGAAACGCTCGACGAAGCGATTGCGGCCAGCCGCGCCCTGAACGCCAAAGGCCTGCGCGTGACGCTGGACTGCCTCGGCGAAAGCGTCGAGCATGAGGATGATACCCGGGCGGTGGTCGCCGCCTACACCGACTTGATCGCGCGCATTACCGCCGAAGGGCTGGAGGCCAGCGTCTCGGTGAAGCTCACGCACCTGGGCCTCGATATCCGTGAGGCGCTGGCGGTCAAAAACCTGCGCGCGATTTTATCGGCGGGGCAGACGCACAACGTGTTCGTCACCATCGACATGGAGAGCAGCGCCTATACCGAGCGCACGCTGAATATCTTCCGCGCCATGCGCCGCGACGAAGGTTTTTCGAACGTGGGCGCAGTCGTGCAAAGCTATCTTTATCGCAGCGCGGACGATATGCAGGCGCTGGCGGCTGAGGGCGCGACCGTGCGCCTGTGCAAGGGGGCTTATCTCGAACCGCCGTCGGTGGCGTTTCCGGCCAAGGCGGATGTGGACAAAAGCTACCTGGAGATTATGGAGGCGTACCTGAACGCACCGCCGCCGGCCGTGCTGCAGATGGCCACCCACGACGAGCAGATCATCGCCCATGCCGAGGCGCTGATTCACGAGCATGGCATCACGTCCGATCGCTACGAGTTCCAGATGCTGTACGGCATTCGCTCGGCCCGGCAGGAGGCGTTGGCCGCTGCCGGTCACCCCGTGCGCGTGTATGTGCCGTTTGGCAGCGCATGGTACCCCTATTTCATGCGCCGCCTGGCCGAGCGGCCCGCGAACCTGAAGTTCTTCCTGAAAGCAACCGTGCGCGGGTAAGCGGCCGGTGTATGCGGCGTGGTGCTGAATCATGTTTGTAAGACAGCTATGATTCCGGCTATAGTTTGCAGGAAAAGAGGGTCTTCTGGTATGCCGTGACAAGCGACAGAAGGCCCTCTTTTCCCCATTCTGCTGCCCGCATGCCCTTTGCCCGCGTTTTACTCGAGGAACTCATGGCTGCACGCGCCCGCATTCTGCTGGATACCGAACGCATCATCAGCCCAATTTCGCCGCTGCTGTTCGGCGGCTTCACCGAGCATCTGGGCCGCTGCATCTACGGAGGCATCTACGATCCGGCCTCACCGCACGCCAACGCCGAGGGCCTGCGCACCGATGTGCTCGACGCCCTGCGCGGGTTGAATTTCCGCACCATTCGCTACCCGGGCGGCAACATGCTCAGCGGTTATCGCTGGCAGGACGGCGTTGGGCCGCGCGAAGACCGCCCGCGCCGCCGCGATCTGGCGTGGCAGTCCATCGAAACCAACCAGTTCGGCACCAACGAGTTCATCGCCTTCTGTAAGGAAATTGGCGCGGCGCCGATGCTGGGCGTGAATATGGGCACCGGCACGATTCAGGACGCGGCCGACCTGGTTGAATATTGCAACGCGCCCACCGGCACGGTCTACAGCGACCTGCGCGCAGAGCACGGCTTCACCGAGCCGCATGGCGTTAAATACTGGTGTCTGGGCAATGAGATGGATGGCCCGTGGCAAATTGGGCATCTCGAAGCCGCCGAATACGGCACGAAGGCGCGCGAGGCCGCCAAGATGATGCACTGGCAGGATCCGTCGCTGTCGCTGATTCTGGCCGGTTCGTCCTCGAAGGACATGCCGACTTACCCCGACTGGGATCGCATCGGGCTAGAACTGGCGTGGGAGCACGTCGACTATCACTCGATGCACTACTACGCCTCCAACGAGCATGATGATACCGCCAGCTTTCTGGCGCTGACGGCCGAGTTCGAGTTGTTCGTGGATACGCTGGCGGGCGTACTGCGCACCGTCAAGGCGAAAACGCGCTCCCAACACGACGTGTATCTATCGTGGGACGAGTGGAACGTATGGTATCGGAAGCGCGATAGCAACGACGTTCCGGGGAACTGGCGCGAAGCGCCGCCGCTGCTGGAAGAAATCTACAATTTGGAAGACGCGCTGCTGGTGGCGGAATGGCTGAACGTGTTCCTGCGCCGCGCCGATGTGCTCAAAATCGCCTGTCTGGCGCAGGCCGTCAACGTGATCGCGCCGATTCTCACCACTCCCAGCGCGCTGCTCAAACAGTCGATTTACTATCCATTCGCGCTGTACAGCCGGCTGGCGCGCGGGGCATCGCTCGATTTGCTCGTGCATGCGCCCGCCTATTCGACCATTCGCTTCGGCGACATGCCGGTGCTGGACGTGGCGGCCTCTTACGATGAAGCGGGCGGCCAATGCGCCGTGTTCGTGGTCAACCGCAGCCAGACGGACGCGATCACGGTAGATATCGAGTGGCAGCACGGCGCACCCAAGCAGTTCACCGAATGCGTTCAGATGACGGGCAGTGACCCCAAAGCCGCCAATTCGTTCGAGCAGCCGAACCGGATTGTGCCGCAGCTCATCGCGCCGCCGCCGGCCGATGGCCGCGTGACCACACTGGCCGTGCCGCCGCTGTCGTTCACCGTCCTTGAAGCAGTCGTGGAATAGCTCTGGCCCAGGTGGAAGCGCGCGCTGAAAGGCAGTATGATTGCCGGTGAAATAATGTTCACGGTGGAGGCACAGGCGATGGATCAGCATTATCGGGATTGGAGCGAAATGGCGCCGCGCGGCCTGCTGTTGATCGGCGCGGGTGTGTCGATCGTGGGACAGGCGATTGCGTGGAATGCGCGCCGCCGCCCGATCTGGCAGTGGGTTATTCTGGGCACGGTCGGGCTGATTGTGCTCAATTCGGGGGTTTCGATCTTTGGCGAAGCTGTCAAGCACCGCGCGCTCTACGAAAGCAAGCTCGGGCTGTAGCTAGCCCGCGCCATTGAGAGAGAGCATACGCAGGGCGGCCCGGTTATAGGTCGCCCTGCTGATTTTCTCGATCCCTAATCCGTCTCATCATCCTCATCGTCGTAGTCGTCGGGCAACGTGGCCGGCTTCGGCATATTGATGGGGATGGATGTGGGCACGCGCACGATCTCAACCGTGTCGCCCTTTTCGTCCACCAGCGCCTCGGGGGCTGGAATACGGCGGCTGGCCAGATAGTTCAGCAGCGCGTCGTGATATGAGCGTATCGGCGTTTCCTCGCCCAGTTCTTCCTTCATCTCGCGCAGGTGGTCGATCATCCACAGATACAGGTCAGCCTCGGTGCGGTCGGACTTCTCGTCGAGGATGTCGTACTTGCGAATCAGCGTCACGGCCGGGCGATAGACCGTGTCGTACCAGTCCGCCGCCGCGTCCTCAATCGGCACTTCAGCGCCGCGGCTCTCGCTCAATACGGCCTGATGCAGATACACGTGGCCGAGCAGGTCGTAGTAGCGCGAAGGCTCGGTGAGCGTAATCGACTGATGATGCCGCCGCGTCGTCCCCAGCCGCGTCGTATCCAGAAAGTCGGCATAGGCTTCGGCGGCGTCCATCTCTTCCTCTGTCATGCCCGGGTGCACGGCAATCGAGGTGGGGAGCTCAGTCACATGCGCTTCAATCGTCTTGCTGCCCAACTGGCGCGCCACCGATACCCGGTGGTTGCCATCGCGCACAAAGTAGACATCGTCCACCTTGTACAATTCCACCGGTTCCAGGCCCATAGGCCCGGTTGTGACCGCGTACACACGGCTCCAGCGTTCCTGCATATTGCCGCGCTTGGGCAGGAAGCCCGAGGTGAATTCGTGATAGCGGCCGACACTACCGACGATCTGGCTGAGCGGCACTTCCTGCAGGCCCAGGTAGCTTTCTTCGCGCAGGCGCAGGCGCTGCTTGATTTCATCGAAGCTCAGCAGCTCGGCGGGCTTGCCGCGAATCAGGCTGAACAGGTCGCTCCAGAAGGCACGCTGGCGCGCAGACTGGAAGGCGCTGAGGCCCTCCATATATTGAAGTCTGGACATATCATCCGGCATCGGCGCACGTCATCCTTTCGCGTTTGCCGTCGGTCACGCGCACTGTATACTGAAGCGGGGCCGCGAATCCATGCGCGATTCGCACAACCATTGTAACCCAACCCTTATGCACTCTCGCCCTATTTGATAACGGATTAAACCACAGAGACACTGAGCACACAGAGAGAACTATTCGTCACCCGCATGGCATTTTGACTTGGCGTTCCTGGCGTCGCGGCGGTTCAATCAGTCTTCTTCAAAACTCGAACTTAGCCATCGAAAGGATGGGGCTATATGGCCGAAGCAGCGCGCAAGCGCATTGTAATCACCAACGATGACGGCGTGCATGCGCCCGGCATTCTGGCGCTGGTCGAGGCCATGCGCACGCTGGGCGATGTCGAAGTGATCGCGCCGCTGGTCAATCAAAGCGCCAGCGGCCACAAGAAGACACTGCATCAGGACATTCCGGTTACGCACACGACGCTGGCGGATGGCACGCCTGCACAGGCGGTTGCCAGCGCGCCCGCCGACTGCATCGCGCTGGCGGCGCTCGGCCTGATTTCGTGGCCGCCCGATCTGGTCGTCAGTGGCATCAATCGCGGCGCGAATATGGGCCAGGATATCACCTACAGCGGCACAGTGACGGCGGCGCTGGAGGCGTGTATTCATGGTGTGCCCGCTGTAGCCGTGTCGCTCGACAATCAACAGGCGGCGGATGTGGAGCAGTATCGCGAAGCCGCTCGCGCCGCGATTGAAGTCGTGAAGCTGGCGCTGGTCAAGCCGCTGCCACCGCTGACGATCCTCAATCTCAACGTGCCGCGCAGCGGGCCGATTAAGGGCCTGCGCCTGACGCGCCAGGGCATTCGCATCTACCGCGACGCGCTGGTGAAGAACGGCGATTTGTATCAGATGACCGGCCCCGAACCGATTGGTGAGCACCAGCAGGAAGGCACGGATATCTGGGCGGTGCATCAGGGCTACGCCAGCCTGACGCCGATCCACCTCGACATGACCGCGCATCACTTTTTGGCTGACCTTGGGGCTTGGGATATTCAGTTGTAGGCAGGTGGATCGCCACGCCCTTCCCTCAGCCCTCAGAGTGAGGCCCTTCTCGATTACTCAGCGTCGAGAAACGCCGTGATCATCGGGATGAGGAGATCGGCCTGATCCACAATGTCGTAGTGCGTTGTGCCGGGCAGCACGGCAAGCCGGGAAGCTGGCTGCCCGCTGCCATCCCAGCCCGCATCTTTGAGGCCGCCGCCCAGCAGATGGAACATCTCGACAGTGTGCTCAGGTTGAATACCATCGGCGTCGGCCGCCATGATCAGCACCGGCATGGGCAGCGCCGCAACTTCGGCTGACCAATCATAATCCTGCCGCATCAGATCGCCCATTTTGCCCACCAGCACTGGCCAGTCCTCAGGCCGGGGCGCAACCCGCATATAGGCGTCGTGCGGTGGCGAGCCGACCATTTCAGCAGCGTGCGCCGAGGTTATCGTGTCCATATTTGTGCGCACGTCCGGGAACCAGCCGCTGCGCCGGAACGGAAACGAAATCACCACCAGTCTGCGCACCACGTCTGAGAGACGAAACGCCGTTTGCAGGGCCACACCGCCGCCAAGCGAATAGCCGGCGATATCGACGGTATCCAACCCGAGATGACGAATCAGTGCGGCGACATCATCCGCCATGGTCTCTAAGCGCAGCGGACGGTCGACATCGGCGGTGTGGGCGTGCGCCTGCAGTTCGATGCCGATCACCTGCCGGGACGCAGCCAGCGCAGGCAGCACCTGCGCGAACATACTTATGCCGCCCATTCCACCGTGAATCAGGATCAGCGGCCTGCCTTCCCCATGAATCTCGTAGTACAGGTCGATGCCATTCACCGCGGCGTAATGGCCCGCGTCTGATCGTTTCAATGCCGATTGACTCATAGCGCAATCTCTCCAATCAACGAACGCATGTTCTATTATAGTCCGCTTCAGCGGCGGCGTCTATTTCGGCCCAGCTTTCAAATCCCAAGCACTTCTCATTCGCCAGCGTTGTGGCGCTGCATTACAATCCGCGTACTGATTAGGGCGCCCAAATTCGGAGACTAACATGGCTGAACCTTTGCATTTTCCGGGTAATTTCCTGTGGGGCGTAGCCGGCGCGGCGCACCAGATCGAGGGCGGCAACATCAACAGCGACAGTTGGCTGCTCGAACACATCCCGGGCGGGCCGTTCGTCGAGCCGTCGGGGGATGCATGCGACCATTATCACCGCTACGAAAGCGACATCACACTCGTCGCGGAACTGGGCTTCAACACCTACCGCTTTTCGATTGAGTGGGCGCGTATCGAGCCGGAAGAGGGCGAATTTTCCAACGCCGCGCTCGAACACTACCGGCGTATGCTGGCGGCCTGCCATGAAAACGGCCTGACGCCGATTGTTACCTACCATCACTTCACGTCTCCGCGCTGGTTCGCGGTCAAAGGCGGCTGGGAAGTGATGTCGAACGCGGACTATTTCGCTCGCTATGCCGAACGCGCCACGAAACATCTGGGCGATCTCATCGGCGCAGCCTGCACCCTCAACGAACCCAACGTCGGCATGCTGATTCAGGTGATGGGCTTCAGTCCGCCGGATGACGTGATCGTGAACGCGCCGTGGCGCGCGGCGGCCGCCAAAGCCGCTGGCAGCGACACATTCGCCGTGTTCCCGCACTGCGCCCAGTTGCCCGCACGCGATACCTTCCTCAAGGCACACCCGATGGCGGTCGAAGCTATCAAAAGCGGGCCCGGTGACTTCCCGGTGGGCATCACGCTGGCGATGGTCGATCATCAGGCCCTGCCCGGTGGCGAAGCATTCCGCGACCACACCCGCCGCGAAATCGACGACGTGTTCCTCGAAGTGGCACGTGGCGATGACTTCATCGGCGTGCAGACCTACAGCCGTATGCGTTACGGCGCAAACGGTGTGCTGCCGCCGGAAGACGGCGTGCCCGTGACGCAGATGGGTTATGAGTTCTATCCCGAGGCGCTCGCAGGGACGATCCGCTACGCCGCAGACATGACTGGCTTGCCGGTGATCGTCACCGAGAACGGCCTCGGCAGCGAAAACGACGACGACCGCATCGAGTATGTGCGCCGGGCGTTGACGAGCGTGCACGCCTGCCTCGAAGACGGCATCGACGTGCGCGGCTACTGCTACTGGTCGGTCTTTGACAACTTCGAGTGGGCGCTGGGTTACCGCCCGAAATTCGGCCTGATCGCGGTGGATCGGGAAACGCAGATACGCACGCTCAAGCCGAGCGCGGTTTGGTTAGGCAATTCTGCGCGGGCGGGGGTGCTGGACTAACTGCTTCCCTCCGGCGTGTAATCTTCCAGATGCGCACCGGCGGCGCACAGCGGGCATGCGTCCGGCGGCCATACGGAATTGGGCTGGCGCACAATGCATTCCAGCGCCAGCCCTTCCTGCGCGAAGAAGGATGCACCTGTGTCGCCCAGCACCAACAGCGCACCCACTGCAACGACTTCGGCGCCGGCAGCGCGAAGCGAATGCCGGCTGCCACGCACGGCCGAACCGGCGCTGATTACATCGTCCAGAATAGCCGTGCGCTTGCCTGCCGCGAAACGGTGCAGGCTGGCTGGCAGCGGATAGTCCACCGGAAACAGGCCATCATGCTGCGGATTGACGCGCCGTTCGGTGGGATAGAATTCGAGGTCAAGCACTTCGGCGACGCCAAGGGCGATGAACGCGCCGCCGGTGATCGGCCCACAGATCGCATCCGGTTTGTAGGGCACTAGCTGATGTGCAAGCTGCGCGATGAACGGCTGCAGGGCGCGGGGATGCAGAAACAGCGGGTCGAGATCGAGCCACAAGCCCGCATGATAGCCAGATTCGTAACGGAAATGGCCCTCGCGGGCGGACAGCAGGTTGAGCAGATCGGCTTGCACTGAAGATGCTCCATCCTGTACGACAGCCTCACTGTACGACAGAGTACCGGGCCGGGCAATACGGCGATCTGAAGTAGACTGTCATGTGTTTACGTGATTTCGGCACCGTCCCGATACCCACCGGCGTCAACGCTATCGTGCCGCATGATGGCATTATGTTCCGCGACAAGGTGGCGCAAGCGCCTCCAGACCCAGTACGACGCGTGGGTGCTTGGCCAGTCCTCCTCGACTTGATCCGGCGGCCATTCCTGCTAAAATATTCGCAGCACACACCAATTGAATATGTGGCTCATCCAGAGCGAGGGAGTGTACGGCACGTTGATCTCGCGGCAACCCCCGGAGCGCCGGGAAGGTGCCAAGTCCGCCAGACCGCAGGGCAGCCTGCCTGGGAGATGAGCGCGGCCTTTCCACTGCACCAAACCGCCCGCGCCTCTTCTATCCGGAGAGGCGCGTTTCATTCCCCTGCAAGAACAACACCAAGCACGCAATGGGCGCAAAGCCCTTCACTCAGCACTTGAGGTAACGCCATGTCCATCCACGCGCTAACATCCTTCACCAACCGCCGCTATCTGGACGCTGTTCAGGATCATGTCGTCATCTTTGACGGCGCGATGGGCACGTCCATTCAGAGCTACCCTTTGACGGCCGAGGACTTCGGCGGTGAGCGCACCAACGGCATGAACGACTTCCTCGTCATCACCCGGCCCGATGTGATTGAGGAGATTCACGCCTCGTTCCTCGAAGCCGGCGCGGAAGTGGTCGAAACCGATACGTTCCGCTCCAATCCGCTGACGCTGGCCGAGTTCGGCCTGGCGGATCGCTGCCTGGAGATCAACCGCGCCGCTGCCGCGCTGGCCCGCCGCGCATGTGACCGCTTCGCTGCTGAAACCGGCATCCCGCGCTTCGTGGCTGGCAGCATTGGCCCCAGCGGCAAGCTGCCCAGCGGCACCGACCCCGATCTGTCGAATGTTACCTTCGACGAACTGGCCGATCTTTTTTACGCCCAGGCGCAGGGGCTGATTGAGGGCGGCGCGGATGTGCTCCTGGTCGAAACCAGCCAGGATATTCTCGAAGTCAAGGCGGCCGTTTGGGGCATTCAGCGCGTCTTTGCCGACCTGGGCGTGCGTATTCCGCTGCAGGTACAGGTGACGTTGGATGTCAGCGGACGCATGCTCTTCGGCACCGATATTGCCAGCGCGCTGGCCACGCTCGAAGCCCTGCCGATTGATGTGATCGGCCTCAACTGCTCGACCGGCCCGGAGTACATGACCGAACCGATCAAGTATCTGGTCGAGCACAGTCGCACGCCGATTTCGGTGCTGCCCAACGCGGGCCTGCCAATCAACGTCGAGGGCGAGGCAGTCTACCCGATGGAGCCAGACCCGTTCAGCGACATGGTGGCTGAATTCACGCGCTGGGGCGTGGGCATCGTCGGCGGCTGCTGCGGCACGCGCCCCGAACACATCCGCAAGTTGGCGCAAAAGGTGGCCCTCAACCCCGGGTCCCTAACCCCACCCCCCACCCCCCTCCCCGAACACAGGGAGGGGGAGCAAGCCGTGCCTATTGATGCAGAGGCGCAGGGGGTGAGGGCCGTTATCCCTATGGCCTCCAGCAACATGCGCGCCACGGCCATGCAGCAAAATCCCGGCCCGACCATGATCGGCGAGCGCGTCAACACGCAGGGCAGCCGCAAGGTCAAGCAGCTCATCCTCGATGAGGACTACGACGGCGTCGTGCCGATTGCCATTCAGCAGGTGGAAGCGGGCGCGCACATGCTCGATGTGTGCGTGGCCCTCACCGAGCGTGGCGACGAGGCCGAGCAGATGAAGGCGCTGGTCAAGAAGCTGGCGCTGTCGGTCGAAGCGCCCCTCATCATCGATGTGACCGATCCAGCGGTGGCCGAAGCAGCGCTGTCGGTCTATCCGGGCCGCGCCATCATCAACGGCAACAATCTCGAAAATGGCCGCGAACGCATCGACCAGATTATGCCCATCGCCCGTAAATACGGCGCGGGCGTGCTGTCGATGACGATTGACGAAGACGGCATGGCCCATACGCGCGACCAGAAGCTGACCATCGCCGCGCGCATCCGCGATATTGCCGTCAACGACTACGGCCTGTCGCCTGAAGATCTGATCTTCGACACGCTCACTTTCCCGCTGACGACCGGCCAGGAAGATTTGCGTAACGACGCCGTTGAGACGCTCGAAGGCATTCGACTGATCAAGGCGGCGCTGCCCGGCGTAATGACCGCGTTGGGTGTCAGCAATGTCAGTTTTGGCATCACCCCAGCTGCGCGCGGCGTACTCAACAGCGTCTTTCTGTATCACGCGGTCGAAGCCGGCCTCGATATGGCCATCGTCAATCCGGCCCACATCACGCCTTACTTCGAGGTTCCCGAGGATCAGCGCAAGCTCGCCAACGACCTGATTTTCAACAGCGATATCGACGCACTGCCGCGTTTCATCCAGTACTTCGAGCACAACAAGGTCGAGATGGCCGGGCGCGAAGCCGAGACCCCACCGAGGGCATGACCAGCGAACAGGCGCTGCACTGGCAGATCGTCCACCGCAAGAAGGACGGCGTGGAAGCGCGCATCGACGACTGCCTGAAGCGGCAGGATGCGGTTGGCGTGCTCAATAATGTGCTGCTGCCGGCCATGAAAGAGGTTGGCGACAAGTTCGGCTCGGGTGAGTTGATTCTGCCGTTCGTGCTGCAAAGCGCCGAGGTGATGAAGAAGACCGTCGCCTATCTCGAAACCTTCATGGACAAGGTTGAGGGGGCGAGCAAAGGCACGCTGGTGCTGGCGACCGTCTACGGTGATGTGCATGACATCGGCAAAAACCTCGCCAAGACGATTCTGTCCAACAACGGCTACACCGTACACGACCTGGGCAAGCAGGTACCCGCCAATACCATCATCGACAAGGCCATCGAGTACAAGGCGGACGCCATCGGCCTGAGTGCTCTGCTGGTGAGCACGAGCAAGCAGATGCCGCTCATCGTCAACGAACTGGCGCGGCGCGGCCTGAGTATTCCGGTGCTGATCGGCGGTGCGGCCATCAATCGCAAGTTTGGCCGCCGTATCCTGTTCCTTGACGGAACGAACGAACCGTACGCGCCCGGCGTATTCTATTGTAAGGACGCATTCGAGGGCCTCGCGGTGATGGATAAGCTGGTCAGCGACGCGCGCGAGGACTTCGTTGCCCAGAACGAGCGCGAAGCCTACGAGGAGATGAACAAGCCCGTGCCGGTACGCCGCGCGCGCAGCCAGGGCGAAAAGACGGTCAAGCCTGCGCCGCAAATCCCCACGCCGCCGTTCTGGGGCGCGAAAACCATCGAGTACATGCCGCTCGAAATCGTGCTGAAATACCTGCACAAACCCGAGTTGTACCGGCTGTCATGGGGTGCAAGCAACACCCACGGCGAAGAATGGGACAAGCTGCAGGCCGAGTACGACGCTCGGCTAGAGCGCATGACCCGCGAAGCCCTGCGCGACAAGTCGCTACGCCCGCAGGCAGTCTACGGTTTCTTCCCGGCGGCCAGCGACGGCGAGGATCTGGTGATTTATGATCCACAGGCCCTCACCCCCCAACTCCCTTTCCCTGAGGGAGAGGGGCCGGGGGTAAGGGCTAACGGGTCCGAACTGCGCGAAATCGCCCGCTTCTCGTTCCCGCGCCAGCCATTCGGCGATTACCTGTGCATCAGCGATTACGTCGCGCCGGTGGGCAGCGGCCAGATCGATGTGATCGCGCTGCAGGTGGTCACTGTTGGACGGGCCGCCAGCGAAAAGTTCGAGGCGCTGCAGGGGGCCGACCAGTATAGCGAGGCCTACTTCTTCCACGGGCTGGCCGTGCAGGCCGCCGAAGCAACCGCCAATTACGTCCACCGGCAGATGGTGGCCAAGGGCCTCGGCATCCCGCTCGGGCAGGGCAAACGCTACTCGTGGGGCTATCCGGCCTGCCCGGAACTGTCTGAGCATGCGCTGGTGCTGCGCCTGTTGCCCGCCGCCGCCGAGACGCTTGGACTCACGCTCAGCCCGGCTTTCCAGTGGATTCCAGAGGAGTTGACCGCTGCCATCATCGTCCACCACCCGGACGCGAAATACTTCAGCGTGGGCGTGGACCGCGTGGCGCAGATCGAGGGCAGCTAGGCCATGTTCTTCGCGCGGCCGAAAGCGCCAAAAGACCCGGAACCGCCGCCTGTGGGGGGCCGCGACCGCCAGTTTCGCGGTCTGTTCGCCGGCATCCCGTTCATCATCCTGCTGGTGGCGGGGGCGGTCTTCCTGCTGCTGCTGTTTCTGAATACGCGCTTCGTGGCCAGCGTGGCGGAATGCCGCGCCTACTATCCCGGCGCCGAAATCGTGAACGAGCAGCCGCCGTATTTCCTGCAACCGTTCGGGGAACTCGCCAGTGAACTGTATTCGCCCGATGCGCCCGAGGTGGTGACGAACTGGTACAACCGCACTTATGGCGCGGCCATGCGCGCGGCTGTTGAAGAAGGCGATTTCAGCAATGTGAGCCAAATCAACTGGTCTGTCACATTCGCCGAGGGCGGCGGTAGCGATATTCTGGTGTTGTGCCCGTGAGGGAATAAAGAAGTTGAAGGTTGAAAGTTCAAAGTTGAAAGTCTTCCGCAAATGGTTTGCCTTCAACGCTTGCTTTCAACCTTCAACTTTGAACTTTCAACTCGCTCTTTAGGAGTTTCATGATGAACAATAACAGCCGGGGTTGCCTTGGTTGTTTCGTGATTATCGCCGCCATGTTGGTCTGCGGCAGCGGCATCTATTTCGCTATTGACCGCGTGTGTTATGCCGGCCTTACGCAGCGCGTACCGGTTTATCCCGGCGCGACAGCGATTTCGATGCAGCACAACATGCTGTTTGAGTGGGGCATGGGCACGACCGTCGGCATCTACGAAAGCGACGACGACCAGGAGACGGTGCGCCGCTGGTACGCCAATAACCTGCGGTCGTTCACGCAAAACGTGGCCACCAACCCCAGCCCGATGGTGCAGGCGCAGGTGCGGCTAACGCAGGCGCGTTTTGACGTGACCGAAGCCGAGGACAGCACTGGCAGCCAGATCATCCTGTTCGGCCAGTGCGCGAATTGAGACGATGAACACCCGACACCGCCGCAGCCTGCGTTTGGACGCTTTCGATTACGCCGAGGAACGGGCGTATTTCGTGACGATCTGTGCCCATGATCGCGGCCCGATATTTGGGCAAGTGACGTATGACACCGTGCGGTTAAGCGCGATTGGCGAGATAGCGAGAGATTGTTGGTATGCTATCCCGCAGCATTTGCCATTTGTTGAGTTGGATGCTTTTGTAATAATGCCCAACCATATCCACGGAATCATCGTAATCAGCAGAGTAGGGGCAAGGCATGCCTTGCACCGAACCTCGTGGACAGCCTGCATTTGGAAAACCACAATCTGGTTCTCTTGGAACCATTGTAGGTTCCTACAAATCCGCCGTCACCAAACGCGCTAATGAATGGCGGGCACGCCCGTTTGGCAGCGCAACTACCACGATCATATCATTCGTGACGAAGGCGACCTGAACGCTATTCGTGCCTACATCGACACCAATCCTGCACGCTGGGCCGAAGATCACGAGTTCGCCCTCGACAAGCCTGAATGGAATCGCCCGAAATGACCCCCACCCTTACCTTCCGGGAACGCCTGCGCGATCCGCGCCCGATACTGGCCGATGGTGCGATGGGCACGCAGTTGCACGCGCATGGCGTCGGCCTCGACTCGCCGTTTGACGAACTGAACCTCACACACCCGGACATGGTGCAGGCCATCCACCGCGCCTACGTCGAGGCCGGGGCCGACCTGATCGAGACCAACACCTTCGGCGCGAACCGCTTCAAACTGGGTGAGCACGGCCTGGCCGATCAGGTTGCGGCTATCAACCGCGCGGGCGTGGAACTGGCGCGGGCGGCGATTGCAGAGGTGCTGCCCCTCACCCCCTCAACCCCATCCCCTGACCCCTTCCCCATGTTTGGGGAAGGGGAGCAAACCCCGCCCGCCGACGATGTAGGGGCAAGGCATGCCTTGCCCCTACAATCCACCCCTCTCCCTCAGGCCGAGGGGGAGCAGAACGCTGGCCCGCAAGCCACCCCTCTCCACGCGTGGAGAGGGGCCGAGGGTGAGGTTTCGGTTGGCGAGGGGGAGCAAACTGCGCCTGCTGGTGCGGTTACTCAGCACTCAGCACTCAGCACTCAGCACTTGGTCTTCGTCGCTGGCTCGGTCGGGCCGCTGGGCGTGGCGCTGCAGCCGTACGGGCGACTCAAGCCGGAAGACGCCAGCGCCGCCTTCAGCGAACAGATCGCCGCGCTGGCCGGAGCTGGAGCCGATGCGCTTCTGTTCGAGACCTTCACCGATCTGGCGGAACTACGCCTGGCGCTCGAAGCTGCGCGTGAAATCGCGCCTGATCTGCCCGTCATCACCGAGATGACCTTCAACAGCGACGACCGCACCCTGCACGGCTATCTGCCCGGCCGCGTGGCGCACGAACTGGCCGAAGCAGGCGCAGAGGTCATTGGCGTCAACTGCTCGGGCGGCCCGGCCCAGATCGCGCGCGTGCTGCAGAGCATGCGCCAGAGCGAGCCCGATGTGCGCCTGTCAGCCATGCCCAACGCCGGCTACCCCGAAACGCACGGCGGGCGCACCTTCTACCCCGCGACCGTCGATTATTTCGCCGACTACGCGCTGACGTTCAAGACCATCGGCGCGACCGTCATTGGCGGCTGCTGCGGCACCACGCCCGAACACATCGCGGCTATGCGCGCCGCGCTCGACGACCCGGCGCGCACCCCGCCGCGCCTGTTGTTCCTCGACCAGCCCGCCGAAGATAAGACGGCGACCACCACCGAGCGCCCGTCCGAACTGGCGCGTATGTTAACGGACGGCCAGTTCGTCATCAGCGTCGAGCTGAACCCGCCGCGCAGCCATAACTTCGACCGGCTGCTGGCTTCGGCGCGGCTGCTGCGCGATGCGGGCGCGAGCGTGCTGAATATCGCCGACAGCCCGACTGCGCGCATGCGCGTTAGCCCGTGGGCCGTGTGCCAGATGATCGAGTCGCGGCTGGGCGTCGAAACCATCCTGCACTTCCCCACGCGCGGGCGCAACCTGCTGCGCGTACAGGGCGACCTGCTGGGGGCGCACGCGCTGGGCCTGCGCAACCTGTTCGTGTGCATGGGCGACCCCACGCGCATTGGCGACTACCCTGACGCGATGGATCAGTACGACATCGTGCCGTCGGGGCTGATCCGGCTCACCAAGCAGAAGATGAACCACGGCCTCGACCAGGCGGGCAACAGCATCGGCGGCGCAACGGGCTTCACCGTCGGCTGTGCGCTCAACATGGGCGCGGATGACCTCGACAAGGAGATCGACGTGCTGCGCAAGAAAATCGCCGCCGGGGCGGATTTCGCGCTGGTGCAGCCGGTGTTCGAGCCGCACATCGCTGAAGCATTTCTGAACCGCTGGCAGGAGTTGGAAGGCTCGGCGCTGGACCTGCCGCTGCTGATCGGCGTCATGCCGCTCTACAGCCTGAAGCACGCCCAGTTCCTCGACAACGAAATTCCCGGCATCAGCATTCCGCCAACCATCTTCAAGCGTATCGAAGCGGCGGGCGATGACGCGGCCCAGGAAGGCGTGCGCGTGGCCCGCGAACTGCTGGCGGCGCTGCGCCCGTTCGCGCACGGGGCCTACCTCATCCCCGCCTTTGGCCGCTACGAACTGGCTGCGCAGGTAATCGAGGGGGTATAAAATTCCTCACAAACCTCCCCTGTCGGCCCCCTCTGCGCTGCATCCTCACCCGCGGCCCTTGCCACTAACATCCTCACCCCTCGGTCCCCTCTCCATTGCATGGCGAGGGGATGAGAAGCACGTTGTACGCTGCTGGATGACTGGAATCAGCGGACCTATTACTAATGGTATGTCAAAGTGAGGCAGTGAGACAAATTCAAAAGAGTGAGACAGCGACTGAGGGAAGAAAAAGTGAGACAGTGAGACAAAAGCAGGACAGTTGGCGCGTTGGGCGCGGTGTTCCGGGCGCATATTCAGCATAGACTACGCGCGCCTTTAACGGGTGGAGCAATGGTGGCCGAGATGGTCGCGGAAGGGCTGTAAGGGCGGAAAGGATTCACCACCAAGGCGCGGAGAGAAAAGAGAGGCCGCAGAGGAAAAGCAACACAGCAGAGGAAAAGCAACACAAAGGACGCGAACTCCTCACCCCCAGGCACCTCTCCACTGCGTGGCTGAGAGGGCGGCACTAAATTCGAGGCTGATCGCGTCGCGACGCTGCGGGTTCAAAACCCGCAGCTACGAACCGATTGGAAACCGATAAATCGGTTGAAGAACGGCGCGTGAAAGAATCGCTTCATCGACCTCCAGCTTTTTGTAGCCAACGGTTTTGAACCGTCGGCGGCACGGGAAGATCACCTGTCGCCCCCTCAGTTCGCCCTGAGGGAAGAGGGGCCGGGGGATGAGGGCCACACGCGGAGAACTCACTTTGATGCGATAGCCCTGTCCTTGACCTCACCCCCGAATGCAATCGCCAAAGTGGGGCGGGCCCGCGGTCTGCTTTGCACACACCACGCAAAATCCATTCAATCGGAACGGTGATCGGAACGTTTTTGAAGCGATTGCGAAGCGGCACTGCCGCTACCATGCAGTGCAGGATAGGGGTGGCAAAGTGACCGCCATCCATATCTGGCGAAGAAGCAGAGCCAACGGAGGTTGATCATGATTCGCAAAGTAGTTCCCATCATCCTTGTCGGCTGCGTTTTTGCACTGCTGGTCATGTCGATGGGTGGTGTGGCGGCTGGGCCCGTAACTCCCACGCCAACACTCCCCGACGCACCAGCCATTCGTGATGGGCGCGTGAACGGCAACGACATTGCCGCGCCGGTCGCCGTTTTCTGCAGGTTCATCTATCCGGATGCCAACAACACCGCCCTAAAGCCCGCCAACCGTTATGCCGGCGTGCTTGACCGCGTGGAGTTGTGGGGCATCACCGACAACAGTGCCGACCACTACTTCCATGAGATTGCGATGGTGCCCGCATCCACCATCAACGCTACGCCGGGCACGCAGGGCGTGCATGTGGATGCCGAGGGTTTCGGCTACTTCCTGTATCACAACGCCGATGGAAGCCTGACGGTTGTTGCCCCTCCTGACAGCAATGGCAATACGTACAGGTTCACCTGAACTCCTGGCCGGGCACCCGGTTGTTAATTGGCACGCCGATAGCAGCGCTTGCCAAGTAAGCGCCTGAATGAGGAAAGCAACGCCGCCACCTTACGGTGGCGGCGTTGCGTAATTTCCTGGTGAGCCATCATTCCCTACTTCCATTACCAGAAAGCCGGCTCTTAGCATCCTTAGCCATCATCACCGGGAGTACCGGTTCTGCGCGCTCAGGCAGGAACGATGCCAGCAACTGCGGCGCCTCCACCAGATCGGGGCGGTCGAACCCCTCGGTGAACCACGCGTAAATCGCCTGCACCCGGGCATACCCTTCATCGGCGCGGCCCTGTGTGTGCAGCAGCCGGAACAGGCTTAAGGTGGCTTGAAGCTCGTGGAATTTGGCGTGCTGGCGTTGTGCCACCGCAATTGCCTGCTCAAAGCTGGCTTCCGCGCCGGCCTCGTCGCCCTGGAGCAGCAGCAGTTCCCCTTGAAACCGGTCAATCACTGCTTCATACAAGCGCTCGCCCGTGCGCTCCATCAGGTCGATAGCTTTGCGAATCTCCCGGAACCCCTGTTCCAGTTGGCCAATCTGGCCGTAGGCATAGCCAAGATGGGCACACCATGAGGTCATATTGTGCGTGAGGCCCTTTTGCCGCTCAATCTCGATGGCCGGGGCCAGCGCCGCGATGCCTTCTTCAAAATCGCCCCGCTGCACGATGCCCACGGTGCTATAGCAGGGCCACTGGGCCTGCCAATTCTGGTACTTATGTGCTTCGGCAAGCTCCTTGAGTTGTAGCCCGGTGGCGCGGCCTTTGGCCGTTTCGCGGGTGCATAACTGGGCCATGTTGGTAAACGCCAGCGCAAAGCACAACGCGACAGGCTGACCCAACGCTTCAGCGCGCGCCTGCGCCGCCGCCAGATCGGCTTCCCCCCGTTCGGCGTACCCGAGGAAGGTCAGCGCACAACCACTGTGACTCAGTGAGGCCACCAGTACGTCCATGCCAATGCTCATGGTGCTCCAGATGCAGTCGTCGGGGTCGAACAGGGCTTGTGCGGCGCGCGCCGCTTCCACCGACGGCGCCAGACGCCCCGTAAATAGCAGCGGAGCTTCGTTGAGCGCGTAAGCGATCATCTGCTCCTGGCGGCCCATGCGCTGGCTTAAGGGGATGACTTCGCGGGCGATCTCGACTGCTTTTTCCCATTCTTCGTTGTCGTACAAACCGACCACCGTAACCAGGCCCATCAGCGTCTGCCGGTCGTCACCCAGTTGTTCAGCGAGGGCGCGAATACGCTCGGCCACCGGCCACAGGCGGTGATCCGCCCAGCCACTGGCTTGGGTCAGCGGGGCTATCAGGCAGAATTGGAGATTCAGCTCGATGCGATCCCGTTCAGGGCTTTCTGGCTCGTTAAGCAGTGCTGCCAGCGTTTGCTGAAATATTCCCAGCGCCTCAACGTGCATGCCATACAACATAAGGGATGCGTTCAAACCGGTGCAGCAGCGCTCGATCAGATCGAACCGGTGCTGCCCGATCGCATACTGCCAGGCCGCATGCTCGTTGTCGACATCGGCCATGATCTCATCAAGAGCATGTCCTGGCTGGCTGCTGCGTATCTCGCCTTCACGCGCCTGGATAAAATCCACGAAATATAAGCAGTGCCTATCGAGCGCCCGCGCTTCCAGATCAGGCAGCGCCTGAAGTTGTTCACGAACAAACTGATTCATCAGGGGATGGAATTGGTAGCGATTTGTGGCGTAGTTCAGGCTGATCAGCGATTTGTAGACCAGCCGCGCCAGAACGGGGAGTTGGGCGCTGGCCACGGCGGCGGCGGCAGGCGCTGTAAATCCGCCGCGAAACACCGAAAGCTGCATCAGCAGGCGCTGTTCTCCCACGTCGAGCCGTTCCCACGTGTTCTCGAATAAGGCGCGCAGGCTGTGGTGACGCTCATCAGCGATCAGGTAAGGAGTTTCCAGCCCAATAAGCTGTTCGGCAATCTCCTCGCACGACATCACACGCATCCAGGCAGCCGCGATCTCAATGCCCAGCGGCATCCCCGCGACCATCTGGCAAATGCGAACCACGCCTGCAGGGTCGTCAGTAAACGAGAACCTACGGCGAACATGCCGGGCGCGTTCGATGAACAACTTCACACTGCTGTAAGTCTCGGGCGAATCATCACCATCTGTTTCAGGGAGGGCCATCCCCTCCAGCGCGAAGTACCATTCCCATCGCAGTGCCAGCGGCTGGCGGGACGTGACCAGCAGGCGAACATGGGGCGCACCAGTCAGGATAGCTTCGACCAGGCTGAGATCAGCCAGCAGGTGTTCCATGTTGTCGAGCACGAGCAGCAATGACTTGTCCGCCAGGTGGTTGATCAACGCCGTGCGCAGATCATGCTCATTGTCGTCTGGCTTCATCGACAATACGCTGAGGATCGCTACCAGCATCGCGTCTACCGTTCCAGCCCCTGCCAGCGGCACGAAACAGGCGCCGTCGCTGAAGCGCGAGGCCGCGCGCCGGGCCACCTCCAGCGCCAGCCGCGTCTTGCCCATGCCGCCCAGGCCGCCAATCGTCTGAAGGCGGCAGTCTGGTTGATTGAGCTGTTCGAGAAGATCCTGAATTTCGCTCTCGCGGCCAATGAACGAGGTCGCCTGTGGAGGAAGATTGATCAGTCGCCGGGGCGGAGGGGCAGTCGCCGCGCGCGGCTCGGCATCGGAGAATTCCCCGGCACAGATCCGTTCGTACAACGCGGCGGTTCTCGGGCCTGGCGCTATTCCAAGTTCAGTTTGAAGCGATTCCCGGCACAGTTCGAACTGGTGCATGGCGGCTTCGCGCTGCCCGGCCCCGGCCAACAGGCGCATCGTCAGGCGGTAGGTCTTCTCACGCAGGGGATCGAGCCGGATCAGCCGCGCCGCATAATCCATGCCGGAATGCACATTCTTCTGGCGCGTGTGGGCTTCGATCAGTTGGTCCAGCGCCTCGATGATGCTGAAGCGCAGTCGTTCGCGTTCCAGCGTCGCCCACGCGACAAAGTCGTCGCTTTCAACATCAATCCCCTCGAGGAAATCGCCCCGGCAGAGCGCTACAGCCGCTTCCAGCGCGGCGATCCTTTCGGGTGAGAACCTGTCTTCGGCGGCAGCGCGTTCGGCCTGCGCCACGCACAAGCCCAATTCGGAGGCGTCCAGCCAGAAGGGAGCGACCAGACCGACCGTATCGCGCGCGATGCACAGCCACGGACCAGCCTGATGCCGCAGTTCCACCAGCAGTTTGCGCAGATTGGTGAGCGATTGGGTTTGGGAGCGGCACGGCCACAGCAGTTCAGCTAATAACTCGCGGCGGCACGGCCGTTCAGCAAGCGCCAGATAGACGAGAAGCGCCCGGGCTTTGACGGACAGGGGGATAGCGTCCGATTGGCCGCGGCGGGTGATGGTCAGTTCGCCAAGCGTGCAAATCTCAAGCACAGCATTCATCGTTCCTCCCGCAACCATTTTCAAGCAGGCTCAGGAACGATTTTGAAGCGGTTGAGAAGCGGCGTTGCTCCTACCATCCAGAGTAGGAGCAGGATGGCGACGCAACCGCCATCAAAACTCCCGGGCTACTGGCATCCGGATGCCTTTTTCAGCACCCGCTTCGAACAGGCCGTCGGCGTCATATGTATGCTACTCGTAATTCATATTTTACATCATTCATGCTTCCGGTGTAAACCAACTGAGCGCCTCCCCACCGAAGGAGGTTGATCTTGAGCGCCCTGCATGTCCAAACCGGAGAGGTAGGCCACTTCAGCGCAGCCGCGCGGCAACCACCCCATCCCGCACCCATCACGGTCAACCGCCTGATGAGCCTTCGCGCCGCGCCGATCGCACTGCTCGTGTTCGCCAGCCTGCTCGGTGGATTCAACCTGGCAAGTCATTTCGCATTCGTTACCAGTACCCTGCCAGCGCCGATCAACCTGAGCGCCAACTTCGCCTTCTACGCTGAACTTGGTTATCCGATCCAGTTTTGTGAGACCGGATCAGTGACAGGCCATTCCGGCGCTACCGCTCCCCAATGTGAAACGCTCATCGACCCACAAAGCCTGAGCCGGAGAAGCGAGATGTTGGGCGAGGGTGATTATGTCTGGGTGCAACTGGACGCTGAGGCTCTGGAAATTACCCAACTCATGGACCTCTAGGGGATGCGCCGCTTGCAGCGTGAAGCGGAGGGTGGCGTCCGGCTGGTGTGGGAGCTGCGTGCGCTTCAGGTGATGGCCTCGCTCAACTGGGGCGAGCCGCACCACATGCCGCAGCAGTCGATCCTGACGCTGAAGCATGCGACCAGCAGCGCTCCGGGCGCACCTGCATGATGAAACTTACTCAAAAACTGGCTCGCCGTCTTGCAAATGTGTTTCTCAGGGGCAGCCCATCTCGCGCCGCCCCATAATCTCAAGGAGGTGTGCTCATGCAACGGTCGTTCACCTTCGCCCTGTTGTTGGTCGTTTGCTTCGTTTGTATCGGGCCACTGGCCGCGCAGGATGC
>CAWJBF010000002.1:0-51012 GCA_963841085.1 uncultured Chloroflexia bacterium
CTGGCGCCAATGGCTTGGTCAGGTTCTGGCCGCGAGCCGGGTAGAACTCAAGAAAGCGGTCAGGGACCACCTGGTACTCGCGCATGAACGCGGTGACCAGATGCTCGTAAGCGTTGGTCACGTTGATACCGGGCGAGGCGTACTCACCGGTCGGGTGGACAATAAGCTCCGACAGGACGAGGGCCGTGCGGTTACGATCCGGAAAGGGGATGACGTAGCGCCGGACATCGCAGATGCTCAGGGAGGTCTTGCGGCCCGTGTCATTCCGTTCTGTAACATCAATGGGGAATTATGGGCAAAGTGAGTAAACTACTAACATGGTAGTTCACTCATGGAAGCAGACTCGGCCCTGATGACCACGCTCGAACAACTGGAACCCGGACTTCAAGTCCGCGGCCTGGCCCCCGACTCGCTGGCGACCCTAATTCATATCCAGTGGCACGGCGCCCAGGCAGTCACCGTCGTGTTTCGTCGGGACGACGGGAGCCTGGGGCAACAGCTCCTCTATCGTCAGGACGCGGTGAACCTCGAAATCGTCGAAGCCGAGCGCCGCTGGTCATTCGCCGCCGATGGAGCGACGCTGCGGCTGGTCTCGGAAGCCTACCGCATCAACCTGGCGCACCTGTTCGACCCCGTGCTAGCAATTCACACGTCGCTGGTGGAGCCGCTCCCGCACCAGATCACGGCCGTCTACCACGACATGCTGCCGCGCCAACCGCTGCGCTACCTGCTGGCCGATGACCCCGGCGCAGGCAAGACGATCATGGCGGGCCTGCTCATCCGCGAGCTCATCGTGCGCGGGGACGTGCGCCGCTGCCTGATCGTGGCCCCCGGCAGTCTCACCGAGCAGTGGCAGGACGAGCTGTGGAGTAAGTTCCAGCTCGATTTCACGATCCTGTCGCGTGAGGCGGTCGAGAACTCGCGGTCGGGCAACCCGTTTGCGGAGCAGGATCAGCTCATCGTCCGGCTCGACCAGGTGAGCCGCAGTGATGAGCTGCAAGCCCGCCTCGAACAGACGGAGTGGGACCTGATCATCTGCGATGAAGCGCACAAGATGTCCGCCCATTACTTCGGACTCGAACTGGAAGAGACCAAGCGCTACAAGCTGGGCAAACTGCTGGGCAAAGTCACGCGCCACTTGCTGCTGATGACGGCGACGCCGCATAACGGCAAGGAGGAGGACTTTCAGCTCTTCCTGGCGCTGCTGGACGCCGACCGTTTTGAGGGCAAGCCGCGCGACGGAGCCCGGAAGGTCGATGTCAGCGACCTGATGCGGCGCATGGTCAAAGAAAATCTGCTCAAATTCGACGGCAAACCGCTGTTCCCGGAGCGCAGGGCGTACACGGTCAACTACACGCTGTCAGACGAGGAGATGGCCCTCTACGAAGCGGTGACCGCCTACGTGCGCGAGCAGTTCAATCGCGCGGAACAGCTCGAGAACGAGGGGCGCAAAGGTACCATCGGCTTCGCGCTCACGGTCCTCCAGCGCCGTCTGGCCTCCTCGCCCGAAGCCATCTACCAGTCCCTGCTGCGACGGCGTGAACGGCTGGAAAAGCGGTTGCAGGAGGCCAGGCAGGCGCATGGGACGGCCGTCACCGAAGGGCCGAGCCTGGAGCTGCGCGGCGAAGAGGATTGGGATGATCTCGACGATACGCCAGACGCCGAGTTGGAACAGATCGAGGCGCAGGTCGTGGATAACGCGACCGCTGCCCAGACACTTGAGGAGCTACAGGCGGAAATCGCCACTCTGCGCACGCTCGAGGAACTGGCGGCACACCTGCGCCGGAGCGGGGTAGACCGCAAGTGGCAGGAGCTGCAGAAACTGATCCACGACACACCCGAAATGCGCGCCGCCGACGGCCACCGCCGCAAGCTGGTCATCTTCACCGAGCACCGCGACACGCTCACTTACCTGCAGAGGCGCCTCACGACTCTGCTGGGCAGGAGCGACGAAGTGGTCGTCATTCATGGCAGCCTGCCCCGCCAACAGCGCCGCGAGGTCGAGGAGCAGTTCCGCAACGAGCCGAACCGCGCGATCCTGATCGCCACGGACGCCGCGGGCGAAGGCATCAACCTGCAGCGTGCGCACCTGATGGTCAATTACGACCTGCCGTGGAACCCGAACCGCCTCGAACAGCGTTTCGGTCGCATCCACCGCATCGGCCAGACCGAAGTCTGCCACCTGTGGAACCTGGTGGCGGCCGATACGCGCGAAGGCCACGTTTACGCCCGGCTGCTCAAGAAGCTCGAGGCCGAACGCCACGCGCTCGACGGCCAGGTATTCGATGTGCTGGGCAAGCTGTTTGAGGAATCGCCGCTGCGCCGCCTGCTGGTCGAGGCCATCCGCTATGGCGACGACCCGACCGTGCGCGCCCGGCTGGAAGAGGCCGTCGACAACGCGGTCGATCGGGAGCGGTTGCGCCGACCTGCTGGCTGAGCACTCCCTGGCGACCGCCGCGCTCGACACGACGCAGGTGATGCGCATCCGCGAGGAGATGGAGCGCTACGCGGCGCGCCGGTTGCAGCCGTATTACATCAAAAACTTCTTCGTGCAGGCCTTCGAACGCCTGGGCGGCAAGCTCCACGAGCGCGAGCCGGGCCGCTTCGCACTCCCCTACGTGCCGGGGCCGATCCGCGAATGGGCGCGCAATCACGGGCTCAGCCCGATCGCGGAGGTGTACGAGCGGGTCTGCTTCGACAAGAGTCTGATTCGGCCCAGCCGCGATGGACAGGCGCTCAATCCGGCGGCCTTCATCGCGCCCGGCCACCCGCTGCTCGAAGCCGTCATCGGACTGATCCTGCAGCGCGAACGCGGGGCCCTTACCAGCGGCGCCATCCTCATCGACCCTGCGGGCACCGACAGCGAGCCGCGCGCCCTGCTCTACCTCGAACAGGCGGTGCAGGATGCGCTGCCCACTCCATCCGGTGAGCCGCATGTCATCTCGCGCCAGGTGCATTTCGTCGAGATCAGCGCGAGCGGCGAGGCGCGGGCCGGCGGCGGTGCGCCCTATCTCGATTACCGGCCCGCGACCGAGGACGAGCACGCAGTCATCCAGCCCCTGCTCGACGCTGAGTGGCTGCGTGGGGATGCGCTCGATCATCTGGCGACGGCCTACGCGGTGGACCATCTGGTGCCGGAGCATTTGAACACGATCCGCGAGCAGCGCGCCGCCTGGGTGGACAAGACGCTGGCCGCAGTCCATGCTCGCCTAACGCGCGAGATCAATTACTGGGACCTGCGCGCCGTCGAGCTTCAGCAGCAGGAACAGGCCGGCAAGACCAACGCCCGCCTCAACAGCCAGCAGGCGCGCCGCCGGGCCGATCACTTGGCCGAACGGCTCAAGCTGCGCCAGGCGGCACTGAAGCAAGAGCGCGATGTGTCCGCCCCACCGCCGGTGATTATTGGCGGCGCGCTGGTCATCCCGATGGGACTGCTGCTGGCCCTCGGTGGATCCGACGAGGACGCAGCCGACCTCATCAACCGCCAGATCACCGAGCAGATCGCCATGCGTGCGGTGATGGAGGCGGAAATTGCGCTCGGGCACGACCCGCAGGACGTGGGCGCGCAGAAGATCGGTTACGATATCCTCAGCCGTGACGGGCAAACCGGGCGCATGCGCTTCGTCGAGGTCAAAGGCCGGCGGGCAGGCGCGGACACTGTGACGGTGACGGCCAACGAAATCCTGACCGCCTGCAACGCCGGAGCGCAGTATCTTCTGGCGCTCGTGCCGGTGGCCGAAGGCCAGGCGCTGCCGCCGCGCTACGTCCGCGCGCCCTTCACCCAGGAACCCGGCCCCGGGGTAACCAGCGTGAACTACAATCTGGCCGATCTGTTGATGCGCAGCCACGATCCGGCGTGACCATGATGGCCCGGTTTCGACCTCTGGCCAACGCCGTATCCTGAAGCCTGGAAGGACACCCCATGACCCCCACCCCGCGCAAGAAACTGATCGAAGTGGCGCTGCCGCTCGAAGCCATCAACGTCGCCAGCGCCCGCGAGAAAGTCGATCCGCGCACGGCCACCCGAGCACGCTGCACCTGTGGTGGGCGCGCCGCCCGCTGGCCGCCGCCGCGCGGTCATCTTCACCTCGCTGGTGGATGACCCGGACGACCCCGACGCGCCGCCGGCCTTCGTCGAGGCGTGCAAGGCGCTGCCGGCCGGGCCGAACACCGCCCTCAACGACACCCCGCGCATGCGCCTGTTCGATTTCATCGAGCGGCTGGTGCAGTGGGAGAGCACGACCGACGAGGAGGTGATGGAGAAGGCGCGCGAGCTGATCCAGATTGCGACCGAGGGCAACCCGCCGCCGCTGCTCGACCCGTTCGCCGGCGGCGGCAGCATCCCGCTGGAGGCGCAGCGGCTGGGGCTGGAGGCGCACGCCAGCGACCTGAACCCGGTGGCGGTGATGATCAACAAGGCGCAGATCGAGATTCCGCCGCGCTTCGCCAACCAGCCGCCGGTGAACCCGCGCGACCGCGCAAGGCCGGGCACGGGCAAAGGGTGCCAGCATGGAAGGGCGCGACCGGGCTGGCGGCGGACGTGCGCTATTACGGCGAGTGGATGCGCGAGAAGGCCTGGGAGCGCATCGGCCACCTGTACCCGAAGCACAACGGCGAGACGGTGATCGCCTGGCTGTGGGCGCGCACGGTGAAAAGCCCGAACCCGGCGGTGAACGTGCAGGTGCCGCTGGTGCGCTCGTTCGAGTTGAGCAAGAAGAAGGGCAAGCGGGCGTGGGTCGAGCCGGTGGTGGAGGCCCTCACCGCCGGCTCGTACGCCGGTAGGGCCGATGACGGACGCACCCCACCCACCGCATCCACTTTGTGGTGCGGCGCGAGCAGGACGGCGACAACCCGCGCGACCATCCACGAGCGGCACGGTGAACCGGCAAGGGTGGCACACTGCCTGGTTACCGGTGTGCCAATCCCATTCGATTACATCCGTGCTCAGAAGGCAAGGCCGGGCGAATGGGTGCGCAATTGATGGCAATTGTGACCGAGGGAAGACGCGGCACGCAACTACTATGCGCCGAATTCAGACACATGTAGCTGCTGCGGACGTGGCGATGCCTGCACGATGTGCCAGACACGGATCTCCCTGAACAGGCCCTTGAGCTTCGCGTTTCAGCTCTACGGCATGACACAAGCATCGCGACCTCTTCACCCCGCGCCAGCTCGTCGCACTGACGACCTTCAGCGACCTTGTGGCCGAGGCGCGAGCGCAGGCCGAGGCGGACGCCGACAGCCGCCGGCCTGCCCGATGATGGCGTGCCCCTGCGCGACGGCGGCCGTGGGGCACTAGGCGTACGCCGAGGCCGTGAGCGTGTATCTGGCGTTTGCGGTGGATCAAGCTGGACAGATATTCGCAGCACATATGCACCTGGAACTCCGCGAGTACATGACAACGTCGAACATCGTTCGCTCAGGCAGGCCATTCCGATGGTCGTGGGACTATGCTGAGGCAAATCCGATTCAAAGCTTGATTTGACGGGCAACTTGCGGCTGGATAACTGCGGGTCTCGATGGAATACCTCCACGTATGCGCGGAAGTCAGTCGGGCTGGTCAAACCAGGGCGAGCTGCGATGCCGATGAGTCTAGCGAGCACCCGATGTTCTCGTACACGGATCCACCGTACTACGACAACATCGGTTATGCGGATCTTGTCCGACTACTTCTACGTATGGCTGCGCATGTCGCTCGCGGGATGTTATCCCAGCATTTTCGGCACGCTGCTTGTTCCAAAGACGCCGGAACTGGTTGCAACACCCTACCGCTTTGGTGGCAACCGCGATGCGGCCAACTCTCACTTTGAAGGCGGCATGCTGCAGGCGTTTACACATATGCGCGGCATTGCACACGACCCGACTATCCCTTGACCGTCTACTACGCGTTCAAGCAGCAAGAGGCTGACGAAGACGACGACCATCGCTGACGATGAGGAAGGCAGGTAGTACGGGCTCGAGCCTGTGCTTCTACGGGCTGGGAGACAATGCTGTCAGCACTTATCCGTGCCGGCTTTCTCGATTGACGGCACTTGGCCAATGCGCACCGAACGAGCCGATCGGGCTCGAAGTATTGGGGCAAACGCCCTCGCTTCGTCGATCGTGCTCGTCTGCCGGCCACGGCCGGAGAATGCGCCCACGCATCACGCGCCGCCAGTTCGTCGATGCGCTGCGCCGCGAACTGCCGCCCGCCCTCAAGCAGATGCAGTCGGGCGCCATCGCCCCGGTCGATCTGGCGCAGGCCTCCATCGGGCCGGGCATGGCCGTCTACAGCCGCCACAGCAAGGTGCTCGAACCGGATGGCACGCCCCTGAGCGTGCGCACGGCGCTGGCGCTCATCAATCAGGAGCTCGACGCCTATCTGGCCGAGCAGGACGGCTATCTCGACAAGGACACGCGCTTCGCCGTCGCCTGGTTCGAGCAGTTCGCCTTCAACGAGGGCGAGTTCGGCATCGCCGATACGCTGGCGCGCGCCAAGAACACCAGCGTCGAGGGCGTGGTGCAGGCCGGCGTGGTCACGGCGGGGCGGGGCAAGGTGCGCGCTCATCCCGTGGACGGCCTACGACAGCGGCACGCCTGGGACCCGGCGGCGGACAAGCGGCTGACGGCGTGGGAGGCTGTGCATCACCTGATCGAGCGGCTTGAACACGCACGGCGAAGAGCGGCGCGGCGAGCCTGATGCTGGCGCTGCCCGGCGATGTGGCGGCGCAGGCCCGCGACCTGGCCTACCGGCTGTACGCCATCTGCGAGCGCAAGGGCTGGGCGGAACTGGCCCGCGATTACAACGCGCTGGTGGTCAGCTTCCCGGAGATCGGCGAGCAGGCGGCCCATCTGCGCGCCCAGCACGCCGCCGATGAGCGCACGCAGCAGCAGCGGCTGCTGTAGGAGCAAGGTGCATCATGCCCTCGTTGAACGAACCTGAACGCGCCCGCACGGTCGCTGAGGCGAATGCGCAGGTCTATGCGTTCCCGCCGAGTGCGCCATGATATGAATTCGCGCACCAGCTGGATGGCTACGCCATTCTCGCCGAGCTTCAGATCGAACCCTGGAGCTATTGGCCGACTCAGAATGCCTTGTATGAGGTGAACGGGAATTGGGATCATCTCGATGTTCTTGGCCTTCGCCTGATGCTTTTCATGACCGAGCGAAGCCGGCGCAGTATTATGGATGGAAACCCATGGCCCAACCAGTTGGCGCACAGCCTGATGCAAGCGTTGGGCGAGCGCCTCGACAAACTCTCAACCGTTATCAAAGAGGATACGAGTGCAATGGACGAGACTTCAGAATACTCAAGGGGAAGGGCGCTACGCGGTCCTGCTCGATGCGCTGTTTGAAGACTGCGGCCAATTGATGTGGGATCTGTCGGCTGCCGAAGGGCAGTTCACCAACTATGCCTTCCTTCGCCGGGCCACCCAACGCCATCAGGGCGCTTACGTCCGGCTGCTTGCGCTCGTCCTGCAGGAACGCGGCGAGGAGTATCTGTTCAATCTCGCGCACCAGTACATCGGCGGTCGCATCAGTACGGTCGCCCGGCACCATGGTTACGAGCAGATCAAAGACAGCGGCATCACCGAAGTGAACATCTTTGGCGATTCTTCGCCGGCCATCCTGTACCGCCGGACAGACGCCACGCACCCGTAACCCTACGGCGAAAGGAACCGTTTCCATGGCCAAATCCAATCGTGACCGCGTAGGCGAGGTGCTGGATGCAGTTCGGCAGGGTCTTGGCCCCTACGTCCTGCGCGAATACAAGCAGGTCTTTAAGGGAGCTAAGTACCTGCAGGAAGTTGAACTGACGCTCAACAGCAACGCCTACAGCGCGCCCTACTTGCCCGACGAGGCGACCGCGCTCAAGGAAATTGATGCTCACGGCTGGCTGAACCTGATGTGGCGGAAATGGAACGAGGTCTTTAAAGACCGCCTGGGGCAAACCGATCGCAACTACGTCAGCGAGCTGATGACCCACCGCAACGACTGGGCGCACCAGAAGCCGTTCACCGCTGAAGATGCCTATCGCTGCGCCGATACGGCGGCGCGCCTGCTGGAGTCGGTCAATGCGCCGGCCCAGGCGGCCCTAGTCAAGAGCGTCGCTGCCGAACTGCTGCGCCTGCGCTTCGAAGACGAGCAGAAGAAGTCTGTGAAGCAGACGGGCGCGCTCGAGTCGGGCAACCTGACTGTGCCTCCCGGTCTCAAGCCGTGGCGACAGGTCGTTCAGCCGCACCCCGATGTGGCCAGCGGCCGCTATGTGCAGGCCGAGTTCGCCGCCGACCTGGCGCAGGTGGTGGCCGGCACCGCCGAAGCCGAGTACGGCGACCCGGCCGAGTTCTTCCGCCGCACCTACCTGACCGAGGGTCTGCGTGACCTGCTCGTCACCGGCATCCTGCGCCTCACCGGCAAAGGCGGCGACCCGGTCGTGCAGCTTCAGACCAGTTTCGGCGGCGGCAAAACGCACAGTATGCTGGCGCTCTATCATTTGTTCGGCGGCCAGATCGGGTTCTCTGGTATTCCT
This sequence comes from uncultured Chloroflexia bacterium, assembly GCA_963841085.1. Taxonomy (GTDB): domain Bacteria; phylum Chloroflexota; class Anaerolineae; order Aggregatilineales; family Phototrophicaceae; genus Flexifilum. Next base: position 8,510 of record CAWJBF010000002.1, read on the forward strand.
GGCGGCGAGGCCATCACCAGGCTGGTGCCGGACGTGGACGACCGCATTACGGCCAACCGCGCGGTCATCGTCGGCACGGCGTTCAGCGCCACCGAGCCGCGCGTGTATGCCGATGTGACCACGCACACCCTGTGGGGCGAAATCGCTTATCAGCTCGGCGGGCTGGAGGGCTACAAGCTCGTCGAAACGGCCGACCTGTCCGGGGCAAGTCCGGGCGGCGACCCGCTGGTCGAAGCTACTGGAGGACTACGGCCCGGCCCTGATCATCGTCGACGAGCTGGTCGCCTTCGCCCGCAACCTGTATGGCGTGAGCGACCGGTTGCCAGCGGGCACCTTCGACTCGGTGATGACGTTCATGCAGTCGCTGACCGAGGCGGTTAAGCGCTCGAGCGAACTCGATGCTGCTGGTGTCGATTCCGGAGAGCAATATCGAGATCGGCGGCGAAGGTGGGCGCGCGGCGCTGCAGCAGCTCAGCCACACCATCGGCCGCGTCGAATCCGTGTGGAAGCCGGTGACGGCCCGCGAGAGCTTCGAAGTCGTACGCCGGCGGTTATTCTCGGGCGAGGTCGACTATGCGGCACGCGATGCCGTGATCGCAGCTTATCGCGAGATGTATGCCGGGAACACGCAGGATTTCCCGCGTGACGCCAGCAACGCCGACTATGCCGAGCGCATGAAAGCCGCCTATCCCATCCACCCGGAGATGTTCGACCGGCTGTACGAGGATTGGTCCACGCTCGAACGGTTCCAGCGCACACGCGGTGTGCTGCGCCTGCTGTCGGCCGTCATCCACCGGCTGTGGCAGGATAACGACCAATCCCTGCTGATCATGCCGGGCTTTCTGCCGCTGTGGGCGCCCACCGTCCGCAATGAACTGACGCGCTATCTGCCCGACACCTGGCCGGCAATCATTGACGCTGACATCGACGGCGAGGGGTCCCGCCCGCTCCAGATCGACCAAAGCGTGCAGTTACTGGGTCAACGGCTGGCAGCACGGCGGGTGGCACGCGCCGTCTTTTTGGCCAGCGCGCCAGCCGCCGGCCAGGACAAGGCACGAGGCGCTGAGGAAGTCCGCATCCGGTTGGCGGTCCTGCAGCCCGGCGAACCGGCGGCCATCTTCGGTGATGCGCTTCGGCGGATGACCCAGCAGTTGATGTACCTGTACAACGACGGCAACCGGTACTGGTACGACACCAAGCCGACGGTCAACCGCATGGCCCAGGACCGGGCGCAGAACATGAGCCCGGACGCCGTGTACATGGAGGCGATTCGCCGCCTGCGCGGGGTGCAGAGCAATCGCAGCGGCTTCGCGGCGGTGCATGTTGCGCCGCAGTCGTCCGGCGAGGTGATGGATGAAGCCCGCGCCCGGCTGGTGGTGCTCAGCCCCGATTACGGCCACCGGCGCAGCAACCAGCTTTCACGCGCTCAGGAGTACGCCAGCGACATCCTGCTCACGCGCGGAAACAGCCAGCGCCTGTATCGCAATATGCTGGTGTTCCTGGCCGCCGACGAGGACAACGCCGCAACCTGGGAGAGCGCGCTTCGCGACTATCTCGCCTGGAAGTCCGTGGCCGACGAGGCCGATCCGCTGAATCTGGATGCCCAACAGCGCAAACAGGTGGCATTCAGCCTGGAGCGCGCGAACGACACCGTCGACATCCGGCTTAGGGAGACTTACCAGTGGCTGCTGGTGCCTGCGCAGCTCGACCCAACCGGCGAGATCGTGATCGAAGCGCACCGCATTCAGGGCCCGGACAGCTTCTACGACCGGGCGGCGCGCCGGTTGCGCCAGGATGGAACGCTCATTCCCGTGTGGAGCCCGGACGGCCTGTTGTCGGAACTCGACCGCTTCAACCTGTGGGGCGGCGCGGCACACATTTCGCTCAAGAAGCTGTGGGAATACCTCGCCAGCTACCCATTCCTGCCGCGCCTGAACGACGAAACCGTGCTGATCGAGGCGGTGAAAGAAGGCGTGCGCCGCTTCGATGCACCGTTCGGCTATGCCACCGGGCAGGGCGGAAACGGAGACTACACAGGCCTTGTCTTCCGCGAACTGGCCAGCGCCGTGTATTTCGACGATCGATCGCTGGTGGTGCAGGCCGAAGCGGCCCAGGCGCAGCAAGAGCGTCTCACGCCGCCTGCGGGAGCCAGTCCGGCCGGCCCCGAGCCGGCGGGGTCACGCTGGGGCCAGCGCCCGATGGGTGCAACGGGGGCACCAGAGCCGTCCGCCATTCCGCCCGCTCCACCGCCGCGCACCACGCGTTACTACGGCCGAGCGAGTGTCAACCCATCGCGGCCCGCCAAGGACATCGAGGCGATCATCAACGAGGTGATCGTCCAGCTCACGCAGTTCGCGGACGCCGAGGTGTCGATCACGCTGGAACTGCATGCGCGGCGGGCACAGGGCTTCGACGACGCAACCGTGCGCACTGTGAGCGAGAACAGCCGCACGCTCAAATTCGACGATTTCGGCTTCGAGGACGAGTAGGGCGAGTTCGAAGTGAATCCTGTTGCGATAGAACTCGACGTAGGGCTCCATCCTGGCGGCGCGACGAAACCGCTTGTCATCCACCCAGCGCGATGATTGCGCCTTGGGCCTCGGTCAGGTCCTTGAGCGCCTCCAGCCCGCTGGCGGTGGTCTGGTACAACGCGCTGTTGGTGCGGCCCCGGCAATAGAGCCAGCCGACCGTGGCCAGTGAGTAGATCACCGAGCGCACCCGGGTCTTCCCATGTTCCTGAATGAGGGTGACGACCGCGTCGTGCTCCATCAGTGCGGACATCTTGCAGGCGTTCCCCGCGCACACGCTCAGGATCACCGCCATGATTTCGTTGGCACTACGGCTCGACGGATTCATCTTCCACCTTCCTGCGTTCATCCATCCCTACCGAGGATTCTACCGAGCCGTCCGCCTGACGCGGACCCGACATTTCCCGACTTGGAACAGGTGTGCGATTTCACGGCGTTACACTCCAGTCCTCACCGCCATCCGCAGTGGAACCCTCGCTTCGCCCCTCCGGCCGCGCTCGGCTCGGTCTCGGCGATGCAAGGGGGTCCATTCCAACGGCGGCCGAATGACCCAAGGAGGGAATCACGCATGGACCAGGTGGAAATCCTGTTCGAGCAGTACGCCGAAGGCAAACGCGACTTCACGGCCCTCGATCTGCGCGGGGCGCACCTGCGCGGGGCGGAGCTGGAGCAGGTTAGCCTGCGCCAGGTAGTCCTCAGTGAAGCCGAACTGGAAGACGCCCGGTTGTTTCGCTCCGATCTCACCGAGGCGGTCTTCGTCAGGGCCAACCTGCGTTCCGCCGATCTGCGCTGGGCGGACATGTACCGGACGGTGCTGAGCCACGCCGTCCTCCGCCGTGCCCGCCTGCGGGGTGCGGAAATGACCTTTGCCTACCTCGATGAAGCGGATCTGCGCCGGGCGGATATGCAGGGCGCGGACCTGAGTGGTGCGGAAGCCCACAAGGCGCGGTTGCGTGGGGCAAGGCTGGACCAGGCGACCCTGCGCGAGGTCTATCTCGACAGTGCGGACCTGCGGTCAGTCCGTCTTCGTGGCGCGGATCTCAGCCTGGCGACGCTGAGCCACGCGAATGCGAGCCGGGCCGACCTGCGCGGGGCCATCCTCGTGGGCGCCATCCTCGACGGGACGATCCTGTGCGGGGCCAACCTGCGCGGGGCGGTGCTGCGCGAGGCGAAGATGCCGCGGGTCGATCTGCGGGGTGCCGACCTGCGCGATGCCGATCTGAGGAGCGCTGACCTGCGGGACGCCGCGCTGATGGGCGCCAACCTGCGCCGCGCCAATCTGAGTGGCGCCAATCTGTGGGGGGCCGACCTGTATGGCGCGGATTTGAGCAAGGCGAAGCTGGACAAGGCCGTCCTCAGCCAGGCGGTGTTGAATCGGGCGTTCGTGCACGAGACGAGCCTGCTCGAGGTGGATCTCAGTGAGACGCGCATGTTCCAGGTCATCGGCGAGCCGATCCGGGAGGTGCCCGAGGACGAGGACCCCGAAGTACCGTTCTAGACCAATCCGCACTGGGGCACCCATCGACACACCTTCATCAAGAGCGCCGCCCCGGTCGGGTGCGGCGTTCTCTTTCGGGCACGTCGTGGGTAGTCCCGGACGATGACCTGTGATCGTCGAGACTGGAGCCCAATTCGGCCCATTTCTCGCTCGTTGAACAACTTATCCAAGCTGAGTAGAGTTTGTTGGGCCAAGGAACTTCATCCGCGCAGCTTCTTCGCCTCGCTAGCGCCGCGAGAGTTCTCGTGGACGAAGCACCCAGTCATCGCACTGATTCACGCTGACCGGCGTGTTGGATGAACCTACCATGAAATCGGCCAACGAGCGCGTTTCGCCGTCAGTTCGCTGACAAACTCAACTCACCCATCGTAGCCCACACGACCGGCATGTACCGTCTGTAGCACCTCGACTTCATTCAGTTGTTCAATATCAGCCGTGAGCGGGTCGGAGCAGAGGAGCACATAGTCGCCACGGATTACCGACTTGAGCTGGCACGTGGAGGCCTCTTCAAACGCAAAGCAAGCGCCTTGGCAGGGCGGCTCGGCCGCCGCCCATTTCCGCGCGTTTGGCACAATTTACGTTCGGCATAATAATGGAGATAATGGTCGCTATTCCTGCAGTCTGGAAGCGAGATCGCTGCCATGCAGACCGCTCCCGAAACACCCGTGCCCTCCGCGACGCCCACTCGGCACGGCCAGATCTTCATCAGCTACTCGCGCAAGGATAACGCTTCGGTTGGCCGGCTGTTTGACGATCTGAAAACCGCGCAGTATCTGCTGTGGATGGATACCAGCGACCGGGGTATCGAGATCGGCGACAACTGGCGCGAATCCCTGCGTGTCAACATGACGGCGGCCACAGCCGTCATCGCCTGCCTTTCTCCAGATTTTCTCCGCTCACCGTACTGCAAGGCGGAAATTCTTCAGGCCGCCACGGAGGGCAAGAAAGTCTACCCGGTGCTGCTGCGCCCGCTCGATCTCAAGGGTGACCCGAGCAGCAAGACCGAAGACGAAACGCTGCTGGAATCGTTCCGCTTGACGGACATTCAATTCATCGATCTGCATCGCGGCGACTGGGACTCGGGCGTATCTCGACTGAAGCGCAAACTGCCGCCACCCAACTGGACGGCGTGGCTGGGTCGCTATGGGCTGATTCTGGCTGCGGCGCTAGCAGTGATCGTCATCGGTGGGCTGGGGTTGCAGGCGCTGATTCGCGGCGAACTAGAAGCCGTGACACCAACAATCACTCCAATGCCCACAGCGACGCCGGTCATCCTACGCCAACGCACCGGGATCGCGGTCGCCTACTTCGCGCTCGATGAGTCCGTGACGAATCCCTCGGCTGCGCGTGAGTTGATCGACCATTTCGCGGCCGACCTGCAGGCGCAGCTTGAGGCGGTGGAAGCGCGTCTTGGGATCAGCATTGGCTATCTGTCGCCCGAACAGACGGGGGAAGCGGACGGCGATACCCGTACTGAGCGGCGCGACAGCGCGCGTGCACTGGTACGCGGGCGCGGCGTGGATGTGATCGTCTACGGCGTGGTGAGCGAAGAGGACGATGGTTCGCTGCTGATCGACCCGGAATTCACGCTCATTCCCGAGGAATTCGCCAGCGCCGATGAATTGACAGGCGGTTCACGCTTCGGCAGTTCCATCCACGCCCTCAATCGCATCGACGCGGAACAGTCGCTGACTTCCCGCGCTAACGCCATGGCGTTGATTATCGACGGGCTGGCGCAGTTCTTGAGCCAGAACTACGACGACGCCCTTGTCACCTTTGAATTGCTGCCCGCGCTGGACGACTACGCGGCCCTTGGGATCGATGAAGTAGTCCGCATTTTAATCGGCAATACGCAGCTTCGATTGGCGGCACTCGATTACCGCGCGTGTGATCGCGACGGTGTGCTGGGCCATGTGGAAAAGGCTATTGAGTCCTTCAGCGCGGCGGCGGCTGGCGATGCCGAATATTCGCGCCCGTATTCCGGGCTGGCAGCAGCACGATTCCTGCAGGCTCGCTGGCTGCCGGTGGAAACTGCCGATCCGAACAACTGCCCCACAGCGTTCTATGATATCGGCACGCTCTATCAAGCACTGGCGGACATCGACCGCGCCCGCGCTGCGCAGACGGAAGACGACAACGCGTTCGTCAACACCCTTCGCGCCATGAATGAGGCGCGGATTACTCTTGTCTTGTGCGACTTCTACCTCAACGGGTCGCTCGACAATATCAATGCACCATCTGAAGCCCCTCCGGACACGACTCCGGAGGCTACCTCGACGGCCGAGGCCATCGACGATCCCGTGCCTGAAGCGACACCGTTTGACGTGGACGCGCTGGGTGAAGAAGCCTGCAGCCGTTTTGAGGCGGCGACGGCGCGGGTGGCCGAAATCGCCGCTGATGACCCTAGCACGGTGATCGCCCCGTATGCCGCAGAAGCGCTGGGCTTTCGCGGCGATCTGGCACTTTACCGGGCAAATGCGTCCGAAGAACCCGACTATGACGAGGCCATCGGGCTCTATACGGCGGCGCTGGACTCGCGATCCCTCGATGCGTATCTGCAGATGCGCTATCTCGGCTATCGTGCCGACGCCTATTACTACAGCTTGCCGACTGGAGCGCTCGATCGAGGATTACGAGGCGGCACTGGCGCAGGCAGAAGCGCTGGGCGACGACAACAGCGTCGCTTTTTATCAGGCGTTGATCGATGAAACTCAGACCGATCTACGCACCGGGGTGTGCTCCCAGTAGTGGAGGTGCAACAGCTACCGAAAAGCAGTGAGCGTGGAGGATTAGGCGATGTCGCACAGTTTGACACAATACTCACTATTCTGGCGCCGGTTTCGTGCGTTTTCTCTCGGAGCAGTGCTCCTGGCGCTGCTGCTGCTTGCAGGGCTCATGGCCGAAACGTTGGTCATGCTGGCGGAGCCTTCAGAATATGCCGCGGTGGCCCAGGGCACGGGGGTGTCCAGTCCGCGCCGGCGTCCGCGCCCGCAGAACCTCAATAACCCCAATCTGCCGCCTACACCCACACCGCGCCCGCCTACCGGCGGCGAAAACATCGGTTCCACACAGCAGGGGCTGACCAGCTGCGGCAACGGGGTGTACAACTTTCAGGATGGGGTGCGCGCAGGCGGCTTCGCGCCCAATACGTATGTGCTGGGCATGGCACCCGTGGGCGCAGAGGTGTACTCCAGCCCGGAGTTGGTCTCGTTCTGGATGGTGGCCAACGCGAGCGGCGGGGTGGTTGTGCCACCCGCCAGTCTCAGCGTGGTGACAGACAACGGAGGTGACCTGTACGGCACGATGCTGGCCGGGCAAATGGCCAACGGTGGCTGGTTGCTTACTGGAAGCTGCGCTGCCTACTACAATCACCTCAGCGATCAGCAGATCGCCGATCTGTATTACGAGTTCTACAACGTGGACAATCCGGCCCTGTCCGGCCTCACGCCGAACATCCTGGAGGCGGTCATGGACAGCAGCGCCTTTGTTCTGGCCGCCCAGACAGGCACTGAGCTGACCATGAGCGATCTTTTGAGTGAGGGCGTAACGTTGTCCCCGGCGGTGATCGCGGCAGTCAATTCCGCACTCCCCTATTCGGACGAGGGGACCATCGCGCCAGGCAGCACCGTAAACAGCACAGTTGACACGACCGAAGGCGACCGCTGGACGTTCTACGGCGCAGCCGGGGACCTGGTGACTTTGGACGTGGTCGGTAATCTCGATACGACCGTGGCGCTGCGCGATTCGGGCGGGACGGAACTGGCATTCAACGACGACCGGGGCGATGGATCAGTGGATCCACGACTGGAAAATGTCGCACTGCCCTACAGCGACACGTTTACGGTGAATGTGCGAGGGTACAACGGGGCAACCGGTGGCAGCTATTCACTCAATCTGTTGCTTACGCCCGCCGCACAGCCTGGAACGGACCAGATTAGCGAAGGGTACGTCGACAAAGGGGCGCTTCAGTACGGCGCGGTCGGCGGCAGTCTGTCCAGTTCAGAAGGTGATCTGTATTCGGTCAGCGCGCAGGCGGGACAAGTGCTTACGGCGCAGATGGAGTCCGGGGCGCTCGATCCGCTGCTTGAGCTGTGGGACGAGTATGGAAATGTCATTGAAGGAAATGACGACCGCGAGCCTGGCGATCTGAATGCCGAGATTCAGGTTACATTGCCCTATTCTGGCACCTACTATCTGGTGGCCTCCTCGTTCGAGGGCCGTGGGCGTGGTGCATACTCCCTCAATTCTTTCGTGGAGGGGGGCTCGGCTCCACCTTCCGCGACCTGTTCGGCGCTGGCGGAGTCGGCGCTGTTTGTCGGAGCTTTGACACAAACGACTTCGGGAAATCACACTCGCGTGCGCAGCGAGCCCTCGGTGGATGGGCAAATATTCGTCGAGATGCAGCCCGGTGTGACAGCAACGGTGCTCGATGGACCGATTTGCGTCGGGGATCGCGTGTGGTGGCAGGTGGATTACGGGGGGGTCGTTGGCTGGTCAGCCGAAATTGACCGCGACGGCGAGCACTTGCTCAGACTTGTGGGCGGCACCGCCAACACGGCGCCCACGCCTGCACCGTCGTTTAACCCGAATTCGCAAGCAGGTGCAGGGATCGACAATGGGCTCGGAGCGGTTTACGGCGATATCTCGCTGACCTCCGGTTTCGGGCCAGATCCTTACCCGGTAGCTGTAGCGGTTTCGGGCGTGAATGCAAGCGCCAGCGATCTGGGCGGTGCGTGCGTAGGGTACACCCAGGCATGGCCGACTCTGCGAGTCGTATACTCATCCGGCGAGTTCGAGATGCTGCGATTCTATTTCGTTCCCGACTTTGACGCCGATACCGTGATGGTGGTCAACGATCCCGATGGCGGCTGGTATTGTGGCGATGACAGCTTCGACACATTGAATCCGACAGTCGACTTCAATGGGCCAGCAAGCGGTGGCTATCAGATATGGGTCGGTACCTATGGCGGTGATGACATCAGTGGCACGTTGTATATCACCGAACTGGACGCGAACCATCCCTAACGATTGCCAGGCTGTCTCCCATCGAAGGATCGCATGGCGAATTCTGGATTCGAGAACTTGATGGGAGGTGGCCTGAGCCTCACAGTACGGGTGTGATGACTCTCTCGCGCAGTCTCATCGGGGCATCGAGGGTGCGCTTCCAGGGTGTGGCGCACGCCCCGTGGGTCCATCCGGTTGTGCCTGGGTTCACGTCCATCTGACGCTCTCTACCGGCAGGCAACTGTGGGGATCGCGAGAACTGCGTCCCGTTTCCTGTGGATTATGGGCGGACTTATGTTCACCGACCCGTGCGGAACCGCGCCGACGGCTGAGCTGTGCCCATGGTCTGACTTGCCGAATCTGTGACTATTCCATAATATATATTTGCCGTTAATAAAGAGTTGGAGGGAATCGCGATGCAGTCGATTTTGTGGCGGCCAGGCGTCAACATGCGCGAATTCGCCTATTACTCGGCGGATCGTCCGTTCGCGTCGTTTGAGGCGACCGCTCATGTGCCGAGCCTGAAACAGGACCAGGCAGCGGCGGCGGCGGGGCTTGGGGTCAGACTGGTTCGTTTTTTTGCCAGCCACAAGGACTTCACCACAGAGGACTCTATTCGAAGGCTTGAGGAAGCCCTTAAGGTGCTCGACCAGCAGCGTATCCAGGCGATTGTCTGTTTGACGGACAATCTCGCGGAAAGCAACTTCTTCGTCTCGGGGGATGCTGCATTCTATCGTGAGGGTCGGCTATCACCCGATTATTGGAGTGGGCGATTGTATGAGCGGAACTATCTGCCACAAATTATCCGGATGGCTGAGCACTTCAGGAAAGATCCTCGTATTGCGTTCTGGGAGCTCGGCAACGAATTCGCGATTCACCCGGCCAATCTGAGTGATGAGCAGGCCTTTCTCGACTTCGCTGAGAAGGCATCGCGCCTGCTGATGGACGCCTCAGGGCATCATGTGGCGTTGGGAGCGATCAACAGCCGGCAGCTCGCGGCGGACAAAGCGAATTGGCGCGCCTTCACCGAAAAACTGTACGAGATTGCCACCCTCGACCTGGTCGGCGTGCACTTCTACGCCCACGATTCCGAGGAGGAGAACGCCGGCTTGGACCTGGATGTGGCGACACACACTGGCCGGCCGTTTTACGTCGGCGAAATGGGCATGGAGATCGGAACGGGAGATCGCCCCGCTTACCTCGCCAAGAAGATCTCGACCTGGAGAGATAACGGGGCTTTCAGTGTGCTGCTCTGGCAGTTTGATGCTTTTCATGCCCCAAATCAGTTTCCGGACGGTCTAGGGATCAGTGATCGGCTTGGGTTCGCAAAGCGCTTCGATGATTTTGACGCGATCGTGCAGATTGTGCGAAGCCACGCCTCGCCCCCTGCCGAACCCCTTCCCCTGGTAACTACCGAAAATGGGTTTGAACCTCGACCCAATTTGGATGGCCAGCGGATCGCCGCCCTTCCCGTTGGACGCGAAGGCGGCGGAGAGGTTACCGCGATTAGCCCTCCAATGCGGTATATGGTACTTGCCGCTGGATCCCCCCTGAGAGTGCGCAAGCTGCCCGGCACCGACCAGCGCATCCTCGGAAAGCTAGCCGAGGGAGACATGTTCCTGGCGAGAGCCTCCCAGGAATTTGGAGAGCACGTGTGGCTGTTCCACGAGACCCTCGGCCAGGGCGGTTGGTCGGCGGAGCGACGCATTGATGGGGCCGAACGGTACCTGAGCCAAGATCGGGGTGCGTTTCCAGAGACTCTGTCCGTAACCTTTGTGTCCGATCCAACTGATCCGCCCGAAATCCGGATCAACGCGCTTCCGCGCCGTGGACAGGTGATCGTCATGCACCCAATGTCCAATCCCCGGGTGCTTCAGCACTTCGGCAATACCCGCACCGCATTTCAGTTTTTCAAGGACGGCAAGACCTGGTATGACTTCAGCCAGGACCTCCACGCGGGAGTTGACCTCGTCACCGTCCGTGGCGGCAACCTGGAAGTGCGCGCGGGTGTTCAGGGCGAGATAGGCAAACCGGGCGGAGCCTATGCGCCTCGCCGGGTCGACGTCATCACAGAGGGAGGTTACCGTCTAATCTATGGTCACCTCCATGATGAATCTCCGCTTCTCCCTCCGGGTGCTTCGGTCGAACCAGACACAGTCCTCGGCACCATCGCACTCAAGGACGAGCTCAAGTTGCATGACTTGTTCTTCACACCCCATCTGCACTTCGAAGCGCGCTTCAAAGGGTGCATTATCAATCCGCTGCCCCTGATGCCGGATGCGATTCGGGCGCTATATGACGTGCCCACTAACTGGGACTTCTGCGATGAAGGGGGCTGGTCTCGTTGGCTCACCCCCTACGACCAACCTGTGCTGCGCCTCATTCCGCCAAACATGCGAGATCCCATAGGTCCGGCTACGTTGCTTCACCCTTGAAGGTGAGAGACGAAGGTCCAGCGCGTCCGATGGAGGACTTCCTGGCCGCTCGCACTGCACGTTCCCATCGAGTCCAGACCGAACCGGCACACACCAGAGATTCGCACGTCCCCCTTGTTAAGCCTCATGCGGCAGGCCCGCATGAGGCACCATCACTGGACGCGCCATCACGTTGCCTTAGTTCCATGCACATTTCTTCACAAAATTGACAATTAAACGAATTGAATTATAACGGAGTATGACGAGCGCGTTTCTTCCCTCATTGTCTGCACGCCGAGGTTCGGCGTGCGCCATCGCTCCCCTCCCACCACTCTGCGGTGGGTTCCGTTATTCAGGATCCTTCAGGAGTGCATCATGCCCCAGACGTACACTTATCCCGGCGTCTATGTCGAGGAGATTCCAAGCGGTGTCCGCACCATCACAGGGGTCAGTACGTCCGACACGGCGTTCATTGACTTCTTCACGAAAGGGCCGTTGAACGACCCCCAGCGAGTTACCTCCCCGGGTGAATTTGAGCGCTTGTTCGGAGGGCTGGATCAACGCAGCGCCGCGAGTTACGCCATTCAACAGTACTTCCTGAATGGCGGCAGCGTGGCTTGGGTCGTGCGCGTCGCTGGAGGTACGGCAAATACGGCGACCATCACGCTGACGGATGGTACAGACGACATTCTGGCAGTGGATGCCGGCAGTCCCGGCGCATGGGCCAACGATCACATTCGGGTAAGCCTGCCGTCCGGCGCTTCCACCGGGTTCTTCAACCTCAAGATCGAAGAAGTCAACGTCAGCGGCTCGACCGTAACCGTGCTCCAGTCCGAGGACTACTTCAACTTGAGCATGGATGCCACCAGCAGCCGCTACGTTCTGACAGTGGTTAACCCCAGTTCAACGCTTGTGGCCGTGCGCAAGCTGAGCAGCAACAACGACCTGCCGACGACCGTGCCCGCGGCCCCCGCTGATCGCCTGACCGGTGGCAGCGATGGCGATGATCCTATGGACACCACATGGCGCACCACCACCGGAGCCACCGCACTGACCGGGGCGTCCCTGTCGCAGACCGGCATCTTTGCGCTCGACAAGATCGCTCCGTTCGTGTTCAACCTGCTGTGCATCCCTGCCGCTGCCGACCTTGAAGAGGCAGATATGCGGACGGTGTACAGCGCGGCGATCAGTTACGTGGAGGGGAAGCGGGCTTTCCTGCTGCTCGACATCCCTGATTCGACTCTCACACCCACCCAGATGGTGTCATGGCAGTCCGCCAATGCCACGTTGGGCAGCAAAAACGCCGCCGTCTACTTCCCGCGCTTGTCCGTACCCGATCCCTTGCAAGGAAACACACCCCGCCGCATGGCTGCCAGCGGCACGCTTGCCGGCGTTTATGCCCGTACCGACGCTCAGCGCGGAATCTGGAAAGCACCCGCCGGCACCGAGGCGCTGCTGCGCAATGCCAGCGTGGCAGCCAAACTGACCGACGGCGACAACGGCGGCCTGAATCCCCTTGGGCTGAATGCGCTGCGCAGCTTCCCGATTTACGGAGACATCTGCTGGGGTGCGCGCACAATGGATGGGGCGGACCAAAAAGCCAGCGAATACAAGTACATCCCCGTGCGCCGTACGGCGCTCTATATCGAAGAAAGCCTGTTCCAGGGACTGAAGTGGGTCGTGTTCGAGCCGAACGACGAGCCATTGTGGGCGCAAATCCGCCTGAACGTGGGCGCGTTCATGAACTCGCTGTTCCGGCAGGGCGCATTCCAGGGCACGACCGCGCGCGAGGCCTACTTCGTCAAGTGCGACAAGGAAACGACGACGCAGAACGATATTGACCGGGGCATTGTCAACATTGTCGTAGGCTTTGCGCCGCTCAAGCCCGCCGAATTCGTCGTCATCAGGATTCAACAGATCGCCGGCCAGCTTCAGGTATAGCGCAGGAGGCGGGACACCGTGGCCAAATTCGAAGTCAACGTATCACGTTTCGACCCATACAAGAACTTCAAGTTTCGCGTGAAGTGGGACGGTCGCTACGTCGCCGGCGTGAGCAAGCTGAGCGCGCTGAAACGCACGACCGAAGTGGTCGAGCACCGCGAGGGTGGTGATCTGAGCTATATGCGGAAGTCGCCCGGCCAGACCAAGTTCGAGCCGATTACCCTGGAGCGTGGCGTCACGCATGATAAGGAATTTGAGGCGTGGGCCGCCAAAGTTTGGGCGTATGGCCGCGGCCTGGGTGCTGAACTAAGCCTGAAGGACTTTCGCAAAGACCTGATTATCGAGCTCTACAACGAGGCGGGCCAATTGGCCATCGCCTATAAGGTCTACCGCGCCTGGGTGTCGGAATTCACGGCTCTGCCGGAACTGGACGCCAGCGCCAACGCCGTGGCGATCCAAGCCCTCGTTTTGCAAAACGAAGGTTGGGAACGCGACGAGGAAGTGCCTGAGCCGGCTGAGCCGGCCATCACCTGATCGGTGAGCGGAAACGGATGATGCAAACAGTCTCCGAAGCGGCGCTGCTCGAAGTTTGGGATCGCTGCGCCGGGCAGTTGCTGCCCGCCCGCGCCTTGGCGCTCCTGACACTGGCTGAACCCGGCGAAGCAGTCGAAACGCTGGCTGATTGGCCTCTGGGCCGCCGCGACCGCGCGCTTCTGGCGCTGCGTGAACGCCTTTGGGGTGAGCGCATGTCGGCGTTGGCGTCCTGCCCCGCCTGCGGCGCACAGGCGGAGTTGAGTTTCAGCACCCGCGACGTCTATGCCCCGTTTGCGGCCGCAGAACCGTTCACGATTCAGGCTTCCGGCATTCCAGTACGCCTGCGTGCCATTACGACCCGTGACTTGCTCGCGCAATTCTCCGGCCGTGCTGGCTTGGTGGCCCGCTGCCGGGTGAGTGCGGGGAATCATACAGATGGCTCAACGGCCCTGGCACAGCAGGATCTGCCTGAACAGGCAATCGAGGCGTGCGCCCACGCGCTGGCTGAAGCCGATCCGCAAGCGGACATCGAACTGCATCTCACGTGCGCGGAATGCGCGGCTATCTGGGACGCGCCGTTCGACACCGCCGCCTTTGTCTGGCGCGAGTTAGACGACTGGGCGGGCCGAACTCTGCGCGAGATCGCCCGCCTGGCATCCGCATTTGGCTGGACCGAAGACGCCGTGCTACGCCTCACACCGCGCAGGCGGCAACACTACCTTGCGCTGGTGAGCGAATGAGCGACTTCCTTGACCGCCTGCTGTTGACCAGTACCGGAGCCGAGCCGCAGGGGGTGGTTCAGCCGCGCCTGCGCTCACGATTTGAAGACCCTGCCCCGTTCGATCGGATGGACACAGAAAGTACGTCTACCGCGCCATCCTACGGTCCAGCATCGAGCGAATCCCCGGGCTCGCGGGGCATTCGAGAGGAAACGGCGGCACCATTTCCTCACGATCTAGCCCCGCCCCTTCTTCAACGCGCCCCGGTGCTGCCCGCAACAGTGGCCGAGCTCCCGGAACCGTCTCACCCGGAACAGAAATCCGATCTGGGCTGGCTCCCTGCTGAACCACTGCTCGCGTCTCCCACGGTCGATCCCCTCAAGCCCCGGCCACAGGCTGAGTTGCTCGATGCACCTGCCGGGCCGGCGCCGGTGCTTCCGCTGGTACGCACCGAACAGGTCACAATGCGGCTGGAGCATGTCGAGCGGTTGGTGAACTCACCTGCGCTTCCCGAGCTTTCGCCGGCCGAGCCACCGCCCATTCCCGAGCCGCCGGCGCCAATCGTGCGTGTGACAATCGGGCGGATTGAAGTGCATTCACCGCCGCCAACACCGGCGCCGCGCGCTGCTGCGCCCGCTCCTCCCAAACGGAGCGCACAGCCCGTTCGCTCGCTGGACGCCTATCTCAAAGGCCGGAACGAGGATCGGCGATGACCAGTAATCTCGCCATCGCAGCCGTAAGCGCCGTGATGAAATATGTCCTGCAAAATCCCCTGTCCGGCGACAGTATCGCGGCGGTGGTACCCGATCTGGCGATCAGCGCCGTGCCGCCGCATAAGGTAGCCGACGACGAGCCGCATCTGAATGTGTTCTTTTACCGTGCGATGGTCAATACGGGCTGGGCGCAAAACGGCCTTCCGTCGCGCGCCGAGAGCGGCGGCCGCGTCAGCAATCCGTACCTCGCGCTCGATTTGTACTACCTCATCACGGCGCATGGCGCGGTGGACTATCAGGGCGAAGTGCTGCTCGGCTATGCGATGCAGGCGTTCCATGAGAACCCGGTGCTTACGCGCACTGCGATCCGCACCGCACTCACGTCCCCATCGCTCGTAACGACCGAGACGCCCCTCAACATTCTGGCCGCCTTCGCTGCCGCCGATCTGGCTGAGCAGTTCGAGCAGATCCGAATCACGCCCTATTACCCACCCTCTGAAGAAATGTCCAACGTCTGGTCACCAATGAATACAGGCTACGTACCGACTGCGTATTACAAGGTGTCCGTCGTGCTCATCGAAAGCAAGCGCCCGGCATCCTCGGCGCCGCCCGTGCGCGGCTATAACGTTTACGCCCTGCCCTTCAAGCAGCCCTATATTCAGGACGTCATCGCGTCAAGCGGCGCAGGGCAGCCCATTTTCGCGGCCAGCCCGGTGCTCGTGCGCGGCCGTGCTCTGCGCGGGGACGTGACCCGCGTCGTTGTGGGTGGCGTGGAACTGACCGTGAGTACGCCCGACCTCACAAACGAGCAAATTGTTCTGACGCTGCCCGCCGGCCTTCAGGCGGGAATTGTCGGCACTCAGGTGATGCACCTGCTGAACATCGGCACGCCGCCCGCTTTGCATCGGGGCATCGACTCGAACGTCGCCGCCTTCATCCTGCAGCCTCAGTTGACGGGTACAGCGCCCGGCTATGACATCACTGTGCTTCCCGCGGCCGCAAGCGACCCGCGCCGGCTCGAAATCGGCCTCAACCCGCCGGTCGGGCCAAATCAGCGGGCGCTGGTGCTGCTCAACGAACTCAATGCGCCGTCGTCGCGCCCTCCATTTTCCTATGTGATCGAGGCGAACGCCCGCGTGCCCGCTTCGCCACCTGCGGCGTCGCTCGTATTCCCGATCCCCGACGTGGAACCCGCCACCTATCTGGTGCGCGTGCGCGTGGATGGCTCGGAGTCGCCACTCGATTTTGCCGAGCCCAACGGCTACGTCAGCCCGGCGGTGACCGTATGATGCGCCCCGCCTTCGCCTTCGCCTCGCGGGAGTGGCAGGACGCCAACCTGCGCGATCTCACAGCGCGGCTGGGCTGGCTGCGGGCACTGCTGCTGCGTGCGCTCGGGCAAGAGGCAGTGCCGGGTGAACTGCCTGACCTAGACCGCACAGGTGCGTTCCCCGAACTGGCGGCGTTGTTCGGATTGACTCCGTTTGAGGGTCATCTGCTCATGCTGTGCGCCGGGGCCGAGATGGACAGCGGGATCGCCGCTCTGTGCGCCGAGATGAATGGCGACCCGCGCCATGCCACCCCCACTTTTGGGATGGCATTGACGCTGCTCCCCGACGCGCATTGGAGCGCCTTGTCGCCCGGTGCGCCGCTGCGCCGCTGGCGACTCGTGACTGAATCCCCTGCCGAACTGCTCACTCGAGCGCCGCTCACCGTGGATGAACGGATTCTGCACGTCCTGGCCGGGGTTGATGCGCCCGATCCGCAGTTGGCGGGTTTTGCCACGCGGCTGCCATCGGCGGCCGAACCTCTGATCACGCCGCTTCACCAGCGGCTGGCCGACCTTATCATCAGTGACTCGCCAGTCGTAGTGGCGCTAAACGGGCCGGATCGCGCGGCCCTGCGAGAAGCGGCATCCGCGGCGGCTTCTCTGGCCGGAGTGACCCTGCTGGCTGCCCGCGCCCGCGACTTGCCGGCCCTGCCGCAGGAGCGCGCCGTGCTGGCTGTGCTGTGCGCGCGCGAATTACACTTGACCGGAGGAGCGCTCCTGATGGAAGCCGACGGCGACGCGAGCCATCTCAGCGCTCTCGCGGCCTTCATCGGAGAACTCGATAGCCCGGTGATGCTGACGGGCGACGCGCCCGTGACCCTGCACGCCGCCCGGCGCGTGCTGCAAATTACGGTAGACCGGCCCACTGCTGGCGATCAGAGACTTGCCTGGGCGCGCGCATTGGCGGCGCAGGGGCTGTCCGTCAACGGGGCTGTCAGCCGCTTAAGCGCCCACTTCCAGATGTCGCCCGCGCGCATGCGCGCGGCTGTGGACGAGGCAATTTCGTCTGCCGAGGTCGGCTTGGATGAGCATACGCTGGCAGAGCGACTATGGGAGGCCTGTCGCCGCCAGGCGCAAACCAGCATGAACGAGCTGGCGCAGCGGATCGAGACGCGCCGCACATGGGACGATCTCGTGCTCCCGGCTGCACAACTTGATCTGTTGCGCGCCATTGTCATGCACGTCGAGCAGCGACATACCGTCTACGAGGACTGGGGGTATGGCGCAGCCGTGCGCGGCACGGGCGCAAGCGTCATCTTCGCCGGGCCAAGCGGTACGGGCAAAACGCTGGCGGCCGAGATCGTCGCGAACGTCTTGCAGCTTGATTTATACCGCATCGATCTGTCCGGCATCGTCAGCAAGTACATCGGCGAAACCGAGAAAAATCTGCGCCGCATCTTCAACGCGGCCGAGCAAGGCGGGGCGATTCTTCTCTTTGACGAGGCCGATGCCCTGTTTGGCAAACGCAGCGAGGTGCGCGACAGTCACGACCGCTACGCAAACATCGAGGTCAGCTATCTGCTCCAGCAGATGGAGGCCTATCACGGGCTGGCTGTCCTGACGACAAACATGCTCGACCACTTTGACCGTGCATTCCTGCGCCGGGTGCGCTTCATAGTCCAGTTTCCGTTCCCGTCCATCGAGCAGCGTTTTGCCATCTGGCAGCGGGCATTCCCCTCAGGTGCACCCACGTCACGCCTCGATCTGGCCAAGCTGGCACGCTTGAACGTCACCGGCGGTCACATCCACAATATCGCCCTGAACGCCGCCTTTCTCGCCGCGGGCGCAGGTGAGCCGATCCGCATGAAACACCTCCTCAGCGCTGCAACCAGCGAGTACGCCAAGCTCGAAAAGCCGCTGCCCGATTCTCTGGTGGCGGATTGGGTGCGGCGCGATGGCTGACGTCACTGTGCAGATCGACTCGCTGGTGGTGCGCGGCGTACGCGACTTTGACGCAGGGCAGTTTTCCACTGCGCTTGACCACGAACTGATGGGACTACTCAGTGGTGTTAGCCTGCGCGGGGTGGTGCGTGTGGAGTCCATCTCGCTGCACGCTGCGCCAAGCATGGACTCGGCGACGCTCGGTCAACAGGTGGCCCGCGCAATCCACGCTGAGTGGACCGGAAGCGGCGCATGAGTGCTCTCGCCCGTGCCCCGGCGGCAGAACGCGCGTCGTCTGAGCAGACGACGGATGCCCGCCGCCGCGCCGACCGCCAACGCGGCGAGCGGGCGCGCGTCACTGCGTCAGAAAGTGAAAACGTGACCGCCGCGCCGCCACGGGCCGCGTACAGCATCACGAATCTGACGCCTCCAGCGGCGGCGGCACAGCCCGGCCAGGAAGCACCGGCGCAGTTGCCGGCTCCTGCTGCTGAACCTCAACCGGGTGGGACCACCGAACAGCCCTCCGCTCGTGAGGTCCAAACCGCCGCTGCACAGTCGCCGCTGGAGGACGCACGGGACGCCCCGGCGCTGATCCACGCCTTTGCCGCTGCGCCGCCGACTGTCAAGGCTCAGGCATCCGGCCAGTTGGGTGAGCGGCTGACGGCAGCCATGACTGCTGAAACGTCAGCACTGTCCAGCAGCACACCGGAAATCGTTGTGCACATGAACGGTACCGAGGCAGCCCCCGCCGGAGAGTTCGCCGCGCCAGTAGTAGCCAACATGACTTTGGGGCCGGTTGCACCCGCCGCCCCTGCTCCAGAAGCGGTGGTTGGCTCGCCAATCCAAACCGAAGGCGAGTTCCAAGCCAATCATGACGTGACCGGCGGCTTGCAGAGCAGTTTCAACGCCGAGTTCTGGCGCGGACGATGTGGAACAGGCGCTCTCTGGCGTGCAAACGAGTGACCCGAGTATCGTCGCCAGCCCGGGTACGCCGCCGCAGGTGCCGCTGGAAGGGCCAACCAATCCAGCGCGTTTCCAGGTGCAGGCGGCCGAAGGCGCGCGCCTGGCCGATGAAACGCTGGCGCAGCAGCAGGCCGAAACCCACGCGCTGCCGGGCGTCGAGCGTGTGCCGCTGGCGGATGTGCACGAAGCCCATGAAGTGGGCGAACTGACCGCACCGGTTGCCCCCGAGACCACTGCGCCAGAGGGCGCTCAGCAGTATTTGGGCCTGAACCAGCCGCCCGAGGTGCAAGCGGCGTTCGATGAAGTCGCCGGGCCATCCATGCAGGCGAGCATGGCCGAGGCGCAAACGCAGATTGATCAGGCCGCCAGCGAACGCGACGCAGCGCAGCAGGCCGAGGTTCAGGAGGCGCAGGCCCAGGCCGCCGAAGCGCAGACCCAAGCGGAGGCGGATCAACAGGTGCAGGTGGCCGAGGCGCAAGCGGCCATCGAAGGCGAGCGGCAGAACGCGGGCGAGCAGCAGCAGGCTGCTGTCGCGGATATGCAGCAGCAAGCGCAAACGCGGCAAGAAGCGGATCGCCAGCAGTTCGACGAGCGCGCCCAGTCCGACCAGGCGCAGATCGAGCAGCGCTATCAGGAGGCGGAAAGCGAGGCCACGAGCGAAATCGCGCAGGGTGAGCATGACGCCCGCGCCGAACGCGACCGCGCCGAACGCGAGTCCGAAAACCAGAGCTGGTGGGAAGCGGCGCTCGATGCCATCGTCAGTTTCTTCGACGCGCTGGTGTCAGCTATCAACAGCATCTTTGACGCCGTGCGCAGCGCCGTGAACGCCATCCTCGATGCTGTGCGCGATTTCGCGGTGGGTCTGATCCGGCTGGCGGCGCAAGCGCTGACCTCCCTGATCGAAGCCTACGGGGATTTTCTCCGCGCGTTGGTACAGTCGCTGCTTGCGGACATCTTCCCCGGGCTGGCGCGTGCCCTGCTTGCCGCGATTGACACGGCGGTGAACCTGGCCACACGGGCGATAAACGCCGTAGCGAACGGGCTGGTCGCGGCTGTCAACGCCATCGTCGAAACACTTCGCGCAGGCCTGAATGCAGTGCTCGATCTCTACCAGTCGGCCGTCAACGCGGCGCTGTCATTGGCGCGGGCGGCGCTCACCGGCGACTGGAGCGCGTTCTGGACGCAGTTGATCGAGGCGGCCTGTCTGGTAGCGGGCCTTGATCCGCAGCAAGTATTCGAACTGATCGGCCATACGATTGAGACCATTCAATTGATCGTCAATGACCCCGGCAGCTTCTTTTCCAATCTGCTCGAAGCGCTGATGGGCGGCTTCCGGCGTTTTGCTGGCAATTTTCTCACCCATCTTCAGGCGGGAATCATCGGCTGGCTGACGGGCACGCTGGGTGGGGCGGGCATCGTAATGCCCGAACATTTCGATCTGATGGGCGTGCTCAGCCTTGTCGGGCAGATACTGGGCCTCACATGGGCCAATATCCGCCAGCGGATCGTGCGGCTGGTCGGCGAGCGCGGCATGCAGGTCATCGAATTCGCCGCCAGCTACATTGAAACCATCATCACAGGTGGCTGGGCCGGGCTGTGGGAGCGGATTAAGGCGGACCTGAGTTCGATACGAGACATCGTGTTCGAGCAAATCCGCAATTACCTCGTGGAACGCATCATCGTCAACGCGATTACGTATCTGGCGACTTTGTGGGAGCCGATTGGCTGGCTGGTCAACATCCTGATAGCCACCTACCGGTTCTACACGTTCATGCGCGATCAGTTTCAGCGCATCATGCAGATCGTCAGCACGGTAGTGGAAGCGGTCGGCAATATCGCTCGCGGCGTCCTTGATCCAGCCCAGCAGGGCGTCGAGCGATTCCTGGCCGGTTTGCTGCCGCTGGCGATAGACCTGCTGGCGCGCCTGATCGGGCTGGGCGATGTGGGGGGCCGCGTGCGCACCATTATCACCGGCGTGCAGGAAGTGGTGTGGGGGGCGATTGATCGGCTGATTGCGCGCGTGGCAGCTCTATTTAGTGGTGGAACAGCAGGCGCTCCTGTAGCAGCGACGGCTGCCGCAGGGGCGGGTGCAGGCGCGGCGCTGGGCGAACTCCTGACGATTCGGCCGGCCGGGCAACCTGAGCATACGCTCTATATCACAGCGGCCGGGCGTGATGCGTCCGTGATGGTGGCCAGCAACCCACGCACTATCCCGCAGCTCATCAGCGACTGGAATCGAGGGCTGTCCGGTCTGCCGACTGAGCCGGAAGACAGGCAATCCGAGGCTAGAGGGTTGATCGGGCGTTTGGAACAGGGCAACGCCGAAACCGAGGCGGTAGCCGAAGATGTGCTGACCGTCACAGCCCCCACCAGTGCGACCAGCCAGCCCCAGGCCCAGCGCAGCGGCGAGCAAGCGGTGCTGTCGTCCGAGCGTAATCTGGTCAACGTGCTGGAGCGCCTTTTCGAAATATTCGAGGTTCGCAGTGATATCTCCCTTGGCGACACCAACGCCTCGGCGGCAGAGGCCTCAGCGGCCGTTGTTGAGCGGTGGGGTGCTCAACTGCGCCGGGCTGACCCGGCGGCTGCCCAGCAATTGTACAACGACATGGCTTTAAGCTCAGCGGCGATTGTGGCGATTCCAGCGGGCCGCTGGGCGGAGGTGGAGACGGTACTCGTGGCGAGAAGTGGCTCTTTCATGCAGAGCCCAATGCGTGCCGGTGCTTTCGCCGATGCCGTACGCCGCACACTTCGGCCGGAAGTCGAGCCGTCATTCAATGAGGCCAGGCTTCAGTATCAGGACCGCTACAGATTGCGCAGGATTGCGGGCCTCGATCCGGTAATTACGCCTGTGACGATGCCGGACAGTGTGGACGATTTCATTACCAGCCGGTTCGGGTTCGTCAATACCGGGCGGTTTCCGTTTGTCCATTCACTCGGGGCGGTGCGCCAGATGGCAACCGACCGCGCGAACACCGGGCCTTCGATGACCATGCTCCGCCAGGAAATGGCCGAGTCCGTTGTGTCCTACCGGCTCGACAGTGTGCCAGAGCACAAGCTCTTCCGCCCCGTGATGCTTATCGACACAAACGCACCGAATGTGCGCTACCGCATGTTCCGTTATGCGACCATCAGCCCTGCCCAGTTTGAAGTGACTGTGGATGAATCGCAGCAGGTACACGAGGTGAAGGCCACCGGCTTGCAGTTGAAGTGGGTGCGGTCGGAGATTCCCCGTATTGGCAGCAGGCAAGGCCGTGGCGTGACCGAGGATTTGCCGCTCGGCGCTGCTGATCAGGGTCTTGATCTGAATGTCGCGCACTTCATCGCCGACCAATTCCTTGGCCCAGGCTACCGCGACTCACTCAACACGCGTTATGCCAGCGGCTTCTACAACCAGCGCATCATGAGTGGGGTCGAAACCGAGATCCGTAACTACATCCTGGGCTTTCGAGTGAAGGACCAGGTCAGCCTGTCCGCAATCACGTTTGACCTGACTGTGCGCGCGGAGTGGGGGCCGCCGATTGTCACTCAGGCGATTGTGGACGAGATCTCACGGCAAATCCTGTCACAAACGCAGGCTGGCAGCGACGAACGGGCCCAACTGATAGCCGATATCCGGCAGACTCACCGCCGCTTTCTGGCCGGGGGCAGCCAGATCCAGCGATTGCTGTCCGTGACCTACACGATGCTGCCTTATGTCAACACGGCGGCCCAAAACCCGGCGCGTGTATGGACCATCGGCCCGGACATCTATCTTGGCCTCGACCGCGCGGTGCTGGACAGCCTGTTCCCGCAAGAGCCATAGGAGACGCCATGACCGTCTTTTCGCCGCCTCGCCTTCTCAAGGGCGCACTCGTCAGCCTCGACCCGCCGAACCCGACGCCTCGCGTGATCGTGTTCCAGTACAACCCGGCCACGCTCACGCGCACGCTGGAGGCGCAGGTCGCAGAAGATGAGGGCAAAAGCGGCGGGCTTCCTCGGTTGAAAGGTGCGCCTGTTGAAACAATCAAGATTGACGTCGAGATTGATGCGGCCGACCAGTTGGATCGCGGGGATGCGGCCGCCGGTGACACAGGCATCTTTCCGCAGCTTTCGGCGCTGGAGCTGCTCATCTACCCCGCCAGCAGCCTGATCATCGCCAACAACATTCTTCTCGCGCTGGGCACGATCGAAATCCTCCCCGCCAGCGCGCCACTGACGCTGTTCATCTGGGGGAAGCGGCGCATTTTACCGGTGCGGCTGACCGAGTTCAGCGTCACCGAAGAGGCGCACAACCCGAACCTTAGCCCGATCCGCGCCAAGGTTGGCCTGGGACTGCGCGTGCTCAGCTATTCGGACGTGAGCAGCAGCAGCCCGGCCTGGAGCCTGTTCCTGGCGCATCAGGTGACGAAGGAGGCGATGGCCGCCGTAGCAACGACCAGCAGCCTGAACGCGGTAATGGGCAGTAATCCCAAGTTGATATAGGAGGGCGTGATGTTTGACTTCACCAGCCGCTATGCCCGGCTCGAGACAGCGATCTTTACCGCGCCAGACGGCCGCGAAATACCCTACGTGCGCCGCCGCTTTCTGCCACCCGGCGCAAGCCTGCCACTGCTGGCCGAAGTGACATTTCAGCCTTCCGACCGGCTCGACCTGCTTACGCATCAATTGCTGGGCGATCCGCTGCAGTTCTGGCGCATCGCCGATGCCAACGACGTCATCAGCCCGTTTGATCTGGAAACGCCCGGCCGCGCCCTGCGCGTGCCCGTGCCACAGCCATGAGGGACGCATGAGCTTGATCGGTGCGCATGTCACACTGCTGATGGGGCCGACAGTCACCCTGCCGGTGCCGCCGCCTGTGCTGCAAATGCTCGAGTCCATCGAGATCACGCACAGCGACGAGGGGCGTTCCGGCTTCCAGATCGTGTTTAAGGCCGTGCGTAGCAAAGCTGACCTGATTGATTACCTGCTGTTCGCCAACCCACAGTTCAAGGCGGGCAACCGCGTCATCATCACCTGTACCTTTGGCTCTGTTCCCCTCGTCCTGATGGACGGGATCATCACGAACCATCAGCTTAAGCCCGGCTCGCCGGGAAGCGAGCCGGCATCTCTCACACTGACCGGCGAAGATGTGTCAGTGATGATGGATCTCGAAGAGAAAAATTCCGAGCACCCCGCCCAGCCGGACAACGTGATCGCCATGAAGCTGATTCTCGGCTACGCGCAGTATGGCCTGATACCGCTGGTCATTCCCCCGCTGACGCTCGATGTGCCGCTGCCGGTCGAACGCACGCCGGTGCAGCGGGCTACCGATCTTGCTTATTTGACCGAAATCGCCGGCCGCCACGCCTACATCTTCTTCATCATCCCTGGCCCGGTGATTGGTGTGAACACTGCCTACTGGGGGCCACCCATTCGCACCACCCCACCGCAGCGCGCGCTAACCGTCAACATGGGTCCCGACACCAATGTGGACTCGATTCAGTTCGAGCGCACCCCTGCCGAAGCCACCACGGTGCAGGGCAGCGTGCAGGACCGTACGACCAACCAGCGTCTACCCGTCATGAGTTTCCTGACCACGCGCCCGCCGCTGGCGATCAATTCGCCGCTGCTCGACCGCGCACTCACGCGCACCGAAACGTTTGGCGGGCGCAGCGGCCAGAACGCGCAGCAGGCGATGGCCGAGGCGCAGGCGCGCACCGACCAGTCGATGGACACCGTCAAGGTGGAAGGGGAGCTGAACACCGCCGCTTATGGCCTGCCGCTGATCGCGCGCGGGCTGGTGGGGCTGCGCGGCGTAGGTTTCAGCTACGACGGGTTGTATTACGTCAAGCAGGTGACGCACGTTATACACGCAGGCAGTTACAAGCAAAAGTTCACGCTCACGCGCGAAGGAACGGGGTCTACAGTGCCAGTGGTGGTGCCATGAGTCCAGCGCAGGCGTATTACGGGAAGTACCGGGGCAAGGTCGTCAACAACGTCGATCCGCTTCAGCAGGGACGGGTGCAAATTTCATGCCCTGCTGTGCTGGGCGATGGCCAGATGAGTTGGGCTATGCCGTGCGCTCCCTATGCCGGCCCGGGCGTTGGTTTTTTCATGGTGCCGCCCGTGGATGCCAACGTATGGGTCGAGTTTGAAGGCGGCGATCCGGATTATCCAATCGTCGGTGGCTGCTTCTGGGGCGTGGGCGAAGTGCCCGCGGCACCGGCCGTCGCCGAAATGAAGGTCATCAAGACGGATGCCGCCACCATCACGCTGAATGACCTGCCCGGTTTGGGCGGCGTGACCATTGAGACGACGGCGGGTATGAAGATCACGATGACGATGATGGGCATTCAAATTGATGACGGGCAGGGCGCGACCGTGCAGTTGGTCGGCCCACAGGTGATGCTCAATAGCTAGTGAAACAGGAAAAGAGGGCTGGATGATGCGCCAGATCGACTTTCCCTATCATTTCGACACGTTCGGCCGCACAGCGCTGGCCGGAACCGACGATCACCTGCGCGACCTGATCGCCCAGGTGCTGTTCACGTCGCCTGGCGAGCGTGTGAACCGGCCGGATTTCGGCACCGGGCTGCTGCAAATGGTGTTTGCCCCGGCCAGCGAAGAAATGGCGACCGCGCTCCAGTTCCTCATTCAGGGGGCGCTTCAGCAGTGGCTGGGCGACCTGATCATCGTCGAAGGCGTCACCGCCGAGGTTGAGGACTCCACTCTGCGTGTGGCGGTCTCGTATCAGGTTCGGCGCACCCAGCAGCGGCAGATGCAGGTATTCGAACAGGCGGCCCCCCTATGACCCTCTACCTGTGCTGCGATGAAGACCGCCGCAATGATGTGCTGACGCACCCCACTCTCAACGGGATCGACTTCGTGGAAGTGCTCGATGACGACTCAATGCCGCTGGCTGATAGGCAGCGGTTTCTGGACGCGACGCTGCTTAAGCTGCCGGCCGCTCCGATCAATGAGGGCAACCTTCGAATTGATGGCGGCGAAGCAATTCGTGGCATCAGCATCATTGGCGTTTCGGCCAGTGGGCAGGTGCTGCGCGTGGAGGTGGATCGTGCGGGTGATTTCACGCCCTACACGCTGCGTTTGGTGGCGAACACCGCCACCGACACGCCGCCACCGGGCTATGATCCGCTGCTTTCGGCTGTCGACTTCTCCTTCAAGGTAAACTGTGAGACCGAATTCGACTGCGAAGACGACGACACGTGTCCTCCCGAAGTCTTTGCCGAACCCTCGCTCAACATGCTGGCGCGCGACTTCAACTCGATACGTAAGCTGATGCTCGACCGCATACATGTCATTGCGCCCGATTGGCGTGAAGACCATCTGGCGGACTTCCTGCAGGCAATGGTCGATCTGAAAGCCTACGTCAGCGACTACCAGCACTATCAACTGGATGCGATCAACAGCGAAGCCTATCTGTTCACCGCGCGCAACCGCATTTCTGTGCGCCGCCATGCGCGGCTGGTGGACCATCGGATGCATGACGGTTGCTCACCACGCGTATGGGCGCACATTCAGATCGACCCGGAAGTTTCGTCTGGCGTCACCCTGCCCACGCATACGCCGCTGCTGTCGCGTGCGCCTGGCGTTCCTGTAACTTTCCAGCCGGATACTGTGCCCTACCGCGCTGCGCTGGAGCAAAATCCGGAGTTCTTCGAAACCCTGCACGAAGTGACAGGCTTCAGCGCACACAATGAGATGTGCTTCCACACCTGGGGCGACAGCCAGTGCGTGCTGCCGCGCGGCGCAACCCGCGCTACCCTGGCCGGTGCATACCCGGATCTTCAACCGGGTGACGTGCTGATCTTCGAGGAAGTACGCGGCCCTGTCACGGGCGACCCGGCCGATGCCGACCCCGCCAAGCGCTTTGCTCTGCGTCTTATCAGCGTCGCTCTGTCCGAAGATACGCTTTACGGCCAGCCCGTGACCGAAATTGCCTGGCATGCAGAAGACGCGCTCCCCACACCACTGTGCCTGTCGTCGAACGCGCCGCTCAGCCCGGAGGCCGAGGATTGGCGTTGCCCACAGGCCATCAGTGTCGCCCGTGGGAACATGGTGCTGGCGCAGCATGGCCGCCTGATGACGGTCGAATCGCTGGGTATCGTTCCGGAAAACTCGTTGTTCTATGCATCCGAGTTGGCGTCGCGCTGTGACCCCGAAGCCCCGGATGCCGTGCCACCACGCTTCAGGCCGCGTTTGCGCTATGCGCCGGTGACTCAGGTCGTGGCATACCACCATGAGGATGCCAGGTCCCAATCGGCCTCCAGTGCCACGCGGCTGAACCCCGCCGACACGCTGCCCGGAATTCTCCTGGGCGAGGATGATCAGTTCGACTCGGGTACGCTGCAATGGGAACCGCTGCGCGATCTACTCGAAGCGCAGCCGGACGACCGAAACTTTGTGGTCGAAGTGGACAACGACGGCGGGGTGCAAATTCGGTTTGGCGATGACCAGCAAGGGCGGCGGCCCGAAGCCGGCGATGTCTTATTCGCGCGCTATTATGTGGGCGATCCGCAGGCGGGCAATATCGGAGCGGACGCGCTCGGTCATGTCGTAACGAACAGCACATCGGTCCTCGGCGTGCGAAACCCGATGCCGGCGACGGGCGGCCAACTCCCCGAAAGCATCGAAGTGGTGCGCCAGAACGCGCCTGAGGCGTTTCGCACGCAGGAACGCGCCGTGACAGCAGCGGACTATGAGGATGTGTCGCTGCGCTTTTCCGGAGTACAGCGCGCGGCCGCCACCTTCCGCTGGACGGGAAGCTGGTACACCGTATATCTGACGGTTGACCGTGTGGGCGGCGCTGCCATCACGGACGAGTTCGAACGTGACTTTCGCGCCCACATCAATCGCTATCGCATGATGGGCTATGACGTCGAAATAGATGCGCCTCATTACGTGCCGATAGACCTGCGCCTTGAGGTCTGCGTTGCGCCGGGTTATTTCCGCAGTGATGTTGAGCGAGCATTGCGTGAAGTCTTCAGCGGCCATATCCTGCGAAACGGCACGAAAGGCTTTTTCCACCCTGACAACTTTACCTTTGGCCAGCCGCTGTATCTGAGCAGAGTATACGCCGCGGCAGCAACTGTGGAGGGTGTGCAGTCGGTGAAAGTCACGCGCTTTGAGGTGCAGGATCAACCGGTGCGCAGCGGCCTCGCGGCCGGGCAGATCGCGCTGGGGCGGCTGGAAATCGCCCAGTTGGAGAACGATCCGAGCTTTCCCAAACGCGGAACGTTCAGCCTGATCATGGAAGGGGGCAAATAGCCGATGCCCAACACTGTGGACCCGAGTATTCGCGGGCTGAATGATTGTGATGGCTGCGAGGGGAATGAAGCCTCTACGCCAGTGAAGGTCAGCAACCGTCCCGGCCTGACCCTCTTTGATTATCGCGTGGGCACGCACGGGCGTTTCCTGCAGTCCATGCTGGCACGTCTTTCGAGCGCGCGCTACCCGGCCCTGCGGGCGCTGAATGTGCGCGACCCGGCTGACCTGACCATTGCGCTGCTCGACGCCTGCGCCGCCGCCGATGACGTATTGACCTTCTACAGCGAACGCTACGCCCACGAATGGTACGTGCGAAGCGCGACCGAGCGCGTGTCGCTGACGCAGTTGGCGCGCCTGATCGGTTACGAACCGCGCCCTGGAGTTTCTGCGACCACTTACCTCGCCTTCACGATTGAGGATACGCCCGGCTCGCCCGAAAGCACGACGGTAAATGCCAGCGTGCGTGTGATGAGCATTCCCGGCAAGGACGAATTGCCGCAGATATTCGAGACAAGCGCCGCAATTGAGGCGCGTTCGTCGTGGAATGCGATGCACGCCCGTGCCTGGGCGCCACAAGTGATTTCGGTTGAGATGACGCAGGTGCTGCTGCAAGGGGTGAATGCCACCGTCAGGAAAGGCGACAGCCTGCTGATCGTTCAGGGTGAAGCCGAAACTGCGATCAAGCGCGTGCTGAAGGTTACGCCAAACCCCACTGCCAATACCACCACGCTCGACCTCACTGATTCGCCAGCGCCCTCCAGCTTTGGCGGCGGGCTGCCCAATCTTAGCGTGGAATACACGTCCTACCCCATGCTCAACGACCAGTCATTTAACGAGGTCTTTCAGGGAACGGTCTATGGCAGCAGCGACATCATCGCGCTGCAGATGATCTACGGCTGGTCATCGAATGATCTGTACTATGCGGCCAACACGCCACCCCCACCGCCCCCTGCCGAAGCTGGCGTGTTTGCTCTGCGCCAGCGATCTGCAATCTTCGGCCACAACGCTCCGAAGTGGGCGTCACTCCCCCAGTTCGTGGAGGGGCAAACCAACCTGATGACCGGCGCGGCGCTCAAGAATTCGAGCGTTCCCACCAGTAAGTGGCAGTATCCTGACGACTGGGACACAGCCAGTGTGACCGAGGGTACAGGAGTGGACACGGTCATCGATCTGGATGCCGCGTATCCAGCGATTGTCGCTGATAGCTGGATCGTGCTGGAAAGCCCCACCGAGAGTGCAACCGCCTTTCGCGTGGAAAAGAACCAGGAGATGTCACGGGCGGATTTCTCGGTTTCGGCCAAGGTCTCGCGCCTGTCGCTCTACAGCAGCGTCACCTCGGCATTCAAGATGCGCGAGACCACGGTACTGGCCGCCAGCGAGCAGCTTGCACTCGCGCAGGCGCCGATTACGAAGCTGGTTGCCGGGGATAACGTCGTGCTCGACCAGTACTATCCTGGGCTGATCGAGGGCCAGTTCGTCATCCTGTCTGGAATCCGGGCAGACCTGAACGGCACGCCGGCCAGCGAGGCGCGCGCGCTGGCCAGTATCCAGATTGACGGCACGCTCGAACCGGGCCGCTTGTTCACGCGCCTGATCTTCACCCAGCCGCTCGCCTTCACGTATCACCGGGATAGTGTGACGGTCAATGCAAATGTAGCCGAAGCGACACACGGCGAAACCAAAGCTGACGTGCTGGGCGGCGGCGATGGCGCGACGCCCCTGCAAACATTCGCGCTCAAGCAGAAACCGCTGACCTACGTGAGCGCGGCTACCGCCACCGGTGCGAAATCCACCCTTGAGGTGCGCGTGGACAACGTGCTGTGGGCGGAAGCGCCCTCGCTCTACCAACGTGCGCCCGATGAACAGGTATATGTCATCCGCCACGAGGACGACCTCACAGCCAAAGTGCAGTTCAATGCGCCGCTGCCATCGGGCACAGAGAACGTGACCGCAACCTACCGCATCGGCATCGGCCAGGATGGAATGCTGAACGCGGGCCAGTTATCGCTGTTGGCCGTCAAGCCGCTGGGTGTGCGCAGCGTAACGAACCCGCTCGCCCCCAATGGCGCGGAAGACCGCGAATCGCTGGAGGACCTGCGCGATAACAGCCCGCTCACTGTGCTCACGCTCGACCGGCTGGTATCGCTGCGGGATTACGAGGATTTCGCGCGCGCCTTCGCCGGTTTCTCGAAAGCGGAGGCGCTTCCGGCGGGCGAGGGCAGCGCACAATCGGTGTTTCTGACTGTAGGGGGCGAAGCGGGCGTGATCAGCGAGACCGATGCCGCCTTTGCGAATCTTGTCACGGCGATCAGGGCCAGCGGAGACCCGTTTGTGGCGGTGACGGTCAAGCCGCATCGCGAGGCGCTGTTTCAGGTGGGAGCAACACTCGGCCTGGACCCCGCCTATCTTGCTGACAGCGTGCTGGCCGAGGTCGAGGCTGCTTTGCGGACGGCCTTCAGCTACGAAGCACGCCGCTTCGGCCAGCCCGTGACGCAGATCGAGGTGATCGCAGCGATTCAGAACATCGCGGGCGTGGTGTTCGTCAATCTCACCGCGCTGTTCCGCAGCAACCCGCTCAACCCCAATCAGACTCCGAGCCTCAGCCCGCGCCTGAACGCCTCTCCCGCTCAGATCGGGTTGGCCGGGGCTGAACTGCTTTCGCTCGATCCGCGCCCGTTGGCGCTCAACACGGTCGTCGTATGAAAGGGGCTGCGCGATGAACACCGATGCCCAGGCGCTTGCGCTTCAGCTCTACAATCTGCTGCCCGCCGTGTATCGCTTGCGCGATGCGGCGGTTGCGGAAGACCCGGTGGAACGCCCGCTCTACAGTCTCGTAGCCGTGATTGCCGAACAGACGGCGGCGGTACAGGAGGGGCTGGAACAAGCCTACGACGATCTCTTCATCGAGACCTGCGCTGCGTGGGTCGTGCCCTACATCGGCGACCTGATCGGTGCACGGCCGCTGCACGCGAAAGCGCCCGGTCTGGCCGGCGGTCGGGCGCAAGTGGCGAATATCCTGGGCCTGCGCCGAAGCAAGGGCACGCTGGCGGCGCTGGAGAAGCTGGCGCGCGCTGTAACAGGGTATCCCACCGTCGCCGTCGAGTATTTCGAGCGGTTGGCTGTAACACAGTACATGAATCACCTTCGGCCCGAGAATCTGTATACGCTCAATTTACGCGATGAGCTTGGGCTGGAACAGTTGCAGACCCCGTTTGACGCCTCGGCGCGCACCCTGGATGTCCGCCGGATCGCCAGCAGCCGGGGCCGCCACAACATCCCCAACATCGGTATCCACCTGTACCGCATCAGGAGTTACGCGCTGACTGGCGCGACCGCCGGGCAGGTAGATGACTTCCGCTACACCTTCAATCCGCTTGGCATTGACACGGCGCTTTACAATGGTCCGCTGCCCGTTCCGGAAGGCCGTTTCACCGCGCCGGAACACGTGCCCATGCCGATCACCCGGCTGGCAATGGAGCGCGATCCCGGCGCGTTCTATGGAGTCAACGCCAGCATCGCGCTTAGCGTTAGCGCCAGCGGCGATCCGGTCGATCCAACCTTGATCGTCGTCTGCAACCTCAGCGACAAGTTGAATGGAAGCGGGGATTGGGCGCACGCGCCCGTCAGCCACTATGCGATTGACCCCGTCCTCGGCCGCTTGGCGCTTCCGAGTGATACGGTACAGTTCCCGCTGCCCGATCCCGCGAGCGTTACGGTGAGCTTCCGGTTCGGGTTCAGCGACGACATCGGCGGCGGAGAATACAACCGCGCGGCGGAGATCGCGGGAACGGCGGCGCAGACGGTGAGCGGCGCATCTCCCGATGTTCAGGCCGCGCTGACGGCTGTCGAATCGGGCGGCATCATCGAGTTCGCGGACAGCCGCACCTATGCGCTGACCAGCGCCGCACCCAATCTGGCCGTTGCGGCGGATGCCGCGGTTGAAATCCGGGCACGCGACGAAGCGCGGCCGCTGCTGCGCGTGTCGGGCGGGGAGTTCCTCATTGATTGCGCTGCGAACTCCCATCTGACGCTTAATGGTCTGGTGATTGCGGGCGGGGCGCTGCGTATAACCGGCGCCCCCGAGACCGTGACTCTGCGCCACTGCACGTTCGTCCCCGGCGTCGCACGCACACGTCAGAACGCTCCGGCGCAACCCGATGATCCCGTCCTGATCATCGAAAGCGGCAGCACCAGCGTCCTGATAGACCGCTGCATCGTCGGCCAAATTCAGGCCGCCAACGGCGCTGAAGTGATGGTGCGGCACAGCCTTCTCGACGCGACCAGTGAAACGCGGGTCGCTTTCAGCGGCGGACTGGCGGCAGGAAATACGATCTCTGGCGCGGCGCTCGATATTGAGAACAGCACCGTGATCGGGCGCGTTCATACCCGTGAACTTACACGCGCCTCAAATGTGATCTTCGCCGCACAGCGCGAGCCGGGCGTGATTCCCATTCGTTCCGACCGTACCCAGGCTGGCTGCGTGCGCTTCAGCGCCGTACCAGCGGGTTCGCGCACGCCGCGCCGCTACCGCTGCACAGCCTTGATGCCCCGTTTCACATCGCAGCGCTTCGGGCTTCCCGGCTACGCACAGCTCAGTTCCGCTTGTGCTCCGGAAATTAGAACCGGGGCAGATGATGGCAGCGAAATGGGTGTGTTCCACGATCTGTATCAACCTCAGCGCGAAAGCGATCTCCGCACGCGCCTTGATGAGTTTTTGCGCTATGGTATGGAATCCGGCGTCTTTTACGCCAGCTAGAAGCAGAAGGGAAATGCGATGAAGGGCGATTTCAGCCGCAAGTCCTATAACCGCCGGAATCACTACATTGGCGTGCGCTGGCAGCAGGGGCGGCCGACCACGGATGCGGACGAAAACGAGGCACAGGATATCCTCACCAGCCGCGTTGAAACCGCCGATCTGGACACAATTGGGCTGGCCGGTGCGCCGAAAACTGACGCCGGCTTTGAACTGACTACCGGATCAGGCGGCAAGCTGCGCATCGGTGCTGGCCGGTTCTATGTGGACGGCCTGCTCGTGGAGAACGACGCGGAGGTAGCCTACGAAGCGCAGCCTGATTTCCCCAACGCGCCAGACAGCGATGCGTTGATTGAGGACGGCAAAGCGGGCCTGGTGGTGCTGGAGGTCTTCAAGCGCCACCTCACCTATCACGACCGTCCGGCCATCCGTGACGTGGCGCTCAATGGCGTGGATACCACCACCCGTGTGCAGACGGTCTGGCGAATACATATCCTGCCGCTGTCAGTCGATCTCAAGCCGACTGAAATCAAGCGCCTGGCCGAGCTGTTGGCCGACGTGCGCGCGATTGATTCCCGGCTGGCTAAAGCCACACAGCCAGACACCATCGCCCGCGCGGAACATGAACGGAAGACGGCCCTGCGCCGGCTGGAAGCCGCCGCCGCCAAAGCGGGCCTCGCCTGCGACGCAGAATACCCCGAATGGGCCAGTCTAATCGCCGCGCCCACCGGCATGCTGACCGTAACGACACAGCCCGCCGGCGACGATGAAGACCCGTGCAACGTGCCGGAAACAGGCGGGTATGTGCGCGGCGAGAACCAGTTCTACCGAGTGGAAGTCCATTCCGTGCCGCCGAACGGGCATCGCAACGGCGCCACCTTCAAGTTCTCACGAGATAATGGCTCAGTGGTCGCATCCATCACAGCCATCGGTTCCGCCACATCCGGCACGGCCTCTGGCACGATCCTGAGTGTGGATCGGGTGCAGCGTGATGACTATCTCGGCCTCCATGTGGACGATTGGGTCGAGGTGGTGGACGACCGCCACGAGTTGAGCGGTATTCCGGGCACATTGGCCCGTGTGACCAATGCCGACTCTAATCTCAACCGTATCACGCTCGACCGCAGCGTCACGGTGCATTTCGCCCTCAATCCGAAACTCCGCAAGTGGGATCAGGTCGCGCCGCTCGCCGCCGATGATGGCATCGCGATGAATACGACCAACGCGCCCGTGGCTATCGAAGGCGGGATTCAGCTTGCGTTCAGCAGTGGCACTTACCGGCCCGGTGATTACTGGCAGTTCGCAGCGCGTGCGCTCGATGCCAGCCTCGATATTTCGGACAATCCGCAATCCCCACACGGAGTTCGAACGGCATTTTGCCCGCCTTGGCTTCGTGATCCGAGCGGGTGTGGATCGCAAGGAATCGCGGCTGGTGCCCCTGCTCGACTGCCGTACGTTGTTCCCCCCGCTCACTGAGCTATCCGCCGAGGATGTGCGCTTCGACAACTCCCAGTGCCAACTGCCCGACGTGGAGACAGTGCAGGATGCAATCGAAGCGCTGTGTGGACAGGCCGACGGAGGTGGCACCTGCACGATCACTGCCGTACCCGGCCCCAACTGGTTTGAAGTGTTCGCCCAGATTCCGGATGGGGGCGACGCCCAGATCTGTTTCGGGGTGGGCGATTACGAATTGACCAAACCATTGACAGTCAGTGGCAAGGGGACGCTGCGGTTAAGTGGCGCGGGCGACGGCACGCGCATCCTGGCTCGTACAGCCGAATCCGCATTGACGTTCCAGAAGTGCCAGTCGGTGACGGTTGAGCACCTGTTTGCTGAGGCTGGAGAGTCCACCTCGGATGGGCTGCAGGGCGCGCTGTCGTTTGCCGATTGCGGCGCGGTGGCGCTGCACCGGGTGACTCTGCGCTGCGAGGCTGGCGTCATTCGTTCGGCGGCCTGTTTGCGCGTGGTCAACACCGGCGAGTTCGCCAGCGTTCGAACCGGGCGCGGGCGAGTTGATGTGCAGGACTGCCTGTTCCAGGTCGGAAGCAGTCAGCTCGGTGCTCTTATCGTCAACGGGGCGCGCGTGCACTTCGTGAACAACGTCATCCACTGTGTCGATCTGCGCCGGAAAAGCGAGCGGATTGAATCGGGCTTGGCCGAGAACGCCGTGCTTCGCGCGGAAGTTCGGCGTACCTTGTACTCCGATGTGCAAGAGGGCCAGGCGGAGGGTCAAGGGCGGCGCACGCTGGTCATCGGTAATCAGGTCGTCAACTTCCGCGCTGACCCTAACCTCGACAAGCTCAAATTCTTTGATCAGTTGCTGGAGCACTTCTCCCCAGCGGGTGTTCGAGACCTGGCAACCGCCGAGAGCTACCTCCAGGACTCGGTAGACGCAGTCTTTCTCAAGCCCACGACCATCAGCCGCTTCGACACCTATATGAAGCGCCTGGTGGCCGAAGATCTGCCAGCGCTCTATCAGGGCATTGCCATCGGGGGAGAAGAAGCAGACGAGGTACGCATCGAAGACAACACCATTGTAGACGCGCTGCAGGGCATTCATATCGGGCAAAGTCGCCGCGGCCAACCGCGCGACGAGCGTCTACGCTCCACGGTCGTCACTATCTCGGGCAACACCCTATACTCGCGCATCACACCCGCGATCAACCGCGAAGCATACGGTATTTACGTGGGCAACTGCGATGGGCTTCTCATCGAAAATAACGCGCTCGTACGCCAACCACTGACCTCGACGGCCCATCTCGTCATGGACGGGGTGCATGTGAACGGTCAATTGGGGAGGCGAGCCATCGTGCGGCACAACGAAGCCGAAAACTACCGCCACGGGGTGTACGTGAACCCAGAGTCGGACCTGAAACGGCCGCTCTGGATGGTGGCTGATAACGCCAGTACTGTGCAGGCGACCGATCAGCGCGTCCAGGTGAGCAACAATTTGGCGTAGAGCATCAACGTTCGCTGCATATCTCCGCCGGCGGAGAACCGCCTGCACGGGAACCCCTGCAATCGTTCCCGCGCAGGAGCGCCTTGCCGGGCAGCCTTAACGAACTGGGAAACGCCCGGCAGCGCCCATGGTGACGGTTCCAAACACACGAGGAGAATACGCTCCCTCGTGTTTCGTGGTCGGCTTCCCCGAAAAAGGTCCCGTCCTGTACTTCGGTCATCTGTGGAAACAGGTGTCCGAGGATACGCTGCTGCCAGCGGCCTCGGCCAAATCCCTGCCCTGCCTGAGGCAACCCTCATTGAGATGAAGTTTTTGAGGTTCCCTGCATGGGGAATGGTCCTACGGACGATCGCTATATCCCCAAGTACGCGGAAGTAGGCGTTTGCGTTACATGCGCTACGAAATTCGTCACCAGCGCGAGCGCCGATTCGCGCTCGGCGACTACGCGAGGCTGAAGTGAAGCTCATCCGTACCTCAATCGCATCCTCGACAGTCGCTCCTTAGCATTCACCGGCTGCGCGTACAGCAAAGTTGTCGAAGCTTGCGCATGCCCAGCCTGGGCCTGGACGTCGGCAAGTGGCGTGCCTGTGGCTAGCGCTTCGGTGATGAATGTGCGACGGAGATCGTGGGGCCGGAATGCCACACCGGACTTCGCTTCGGTCGCCATCACCACGCGATAGACATCCGTGCCGGAAATCGGCTTGTCAGCCCGACTTGCCGCCTTTGCCCACACTGCAAAACACAAACTCGCGGCCTCTGCCCTGGCATTCAAACCAGGCCAGTAGCGCTTCGACCGCGTAATCGCCCACTATCGCGACTTCACGGGCCTGGTCACCCTTGCCATGTCGAACGGAGACCACACGGTTCTCGAGGTCGATGTCGGGCCAGCGAAGTGCAGCGGCTTCGGAGCGGCGGAGCCCAGTCAGTGCAAGGAGTCCGATCAAGGCGGCGTTGCGCTGTTGGATAGGTTTATCGCCCTGCCAGACCCGCAGGACCTTGTCAGCCATAGCGGGTGTCAGGGCTCGCTTTGGGCGATGGCTCTCCAACGCGTTCTCGGTGGGCGGCTTCACCAGCTTGAGTGCGGCTGTCATGCGCTCCGCAGTCGGATCGCCTGTTGCCAGAAACAGCGCCTGGGCGAGTTTGCGAAGGGCACTGAGCTGGTGCTGCCGCGTCCCTTTGCTGGTCGGCGAGCTCACCAGGAACGCGCCGACGTTCGCCGGTCACAGTGCGAGCGGGTCGAGCGTGTGTTCAGAACACCACGTACGCCATTGGCTGAACGTGTACCGGTATACCCGCAGAGTGGACAGTGCCACCATGTAGGCCATGCTATCCACCAGGCGGTCGAACAGGGCCTGCTGCTCCACCAGGTCGGCATCTGGTACCGGCTGGATGGCGCTTTCCGAGTCGCTCATCAAACCTCCTGATCGGGCACGAATACGTCCAAATATATACGCAATCTGATGCTTGGTATCGGGCCCTGGAGTGCATTCATTCCACGACTTGATAGACGTGTTTGGTGTACCCTGTGCATCTTGGATCGCCCTTTACTGTGACTCGGCGAAGCCGTTCCGCTGCTCGAAATCTTCGCTGAAAAACGAGAGCCTGATCTCTATTACAGCGCCATGTTTAGCCACACCTCCGTCAAGATGGCGCTGTCCATGACACCCCACCGTGGGCAAGAGACGATCCTGCGTTCGAAGGCCCGGTTTCGCGTGGTCGCGTGCGGTCGCCGTTTTGGCAAGACCGAGACGGCCAAGCTGATGATTCTGGAGATGGCTCTGCGCGGGGGTGATCTGCTGGTGGCTGTCGCCCACCTACAAGATGGCCGGGCAGGTCTGGCGCGATTTGCGCCGCGCCTGCCGCCATCTGCCCCACTTGCAGGTGTCGGAAGTCGACCGGCGGCTGGAGACGGCCAGCGGCGGCGCAATCACGATTCGCAGCGCCCACGCGCCCGATTTTCTGCGCGGGGCCGGGCTGCATTTCGCCGTGCTCGATGAAGCCGCTTTCATGCCACCCGAACTGTGGCCGGAAGTCGTGCGCCCGATGCTGCTCGGCAAAGGCGGCGGTGCGTTGTTTCTGTCGACGCCCTACGGCCGCAACTGGTTCTATGACCTGTACCGGCTGGGTCAGGACAAGACGCAGCCCGATTGGCGCGCGTTTCACTTCTCGACTTACGACAATCCGCTGCTCAATCCGGCCGAGATCGACGCCATCCGCCGCGTGACGCCCGAGCGCATCTTCCGCGCCGAGTATTTAGCCGAATTTCTGGATGATTCGGGAGAAGTGTTTCGCGGCATCCGCGACGCGGCGACGGCCGTATCGAACGCTGTACCCGTGCCGGGCCGCGTCTACGTCGCGGGCGTCGATTGGGGCCGCAGCCACGATTACACCGCCATCGCCCTCATTGACGTGGAAGCGCGGCGCATGGTTGCGCTCGACCGTTTCCACCACATCGGCTGGGACTTGCAGCGTGGCCGCCTCAAGGCGCTGTGCGAAATCTGGCAGCCCCGCGCCATCTGGGCCGAGGAAAACAGCATCGGCGCGGTCAATATCGAAGCGCTGCAAGCGGACGGTCTGCCGGTGCGCCCGTTCAAGATGACGGCGGCCAGCAAGGGGCCGCTGATCGAGGCGCTGGCGCTGGCGATTGAGCGCGGCCAACTGGCGCTGCTGCCCGATGAAACCCTGCTGGGCGAGCTGGCCGCCTATGCCATGGAACGGCTGCCCGGCGGCGCGTTCCGCTACAGCGCGCCCGCCGGCCAACACGACGACACCGTGATCGCGCTGGCGTTGGCCTGGCATGCCGCGCGCCACGGCGGGGCGGTCGGCGTCGACTTCCTGTAGAACACGGTTCAACCGCCAGGCCGCCAAAATCGCTTAACTCCTTCTCTCCATCGCAATGGCTGAGGGGAGGATATGTTTGGATGTGAGAGAAGATTTGCGCGGCTGAATCGTTTGTAGGGGCACGATGCATCGCGCCCCCTACGAGGACATTTCTTCCTCACAAGCCACAAATGCCGAACAGGTGTCCTCTCCTCAGATCACAGTGGAGAGGGGATGGGGGTGAGGATTTTGGACGTTGCAAACAGGCTCTGAGGCTGCGCCAGCAGGGCTTCTCGTGAACTTCTTGGCGGTCTGGCGCTTCAACTATCAACAATGGCCTAAAACGGCCCGTACACCACGCCGGCGTCTGGCTCACCGATCAGGACGAACGACGCGCCCGAGGCCCCGTCACGCAGCAGCAAACCGCGCTCGAAACGCTGCGTCGTGATCGCCGAGCCGGACTCATCGGTGCGCGCATAGCCCAGCCCGTCGCGCAAGCTGCTGTTCGCTTTCCAGAACGCGCCAAAGCCAAGTGAAGGCACGCGCAATCCATCTGGCGCGGGCTGATCCCACGGCCGGTCAGCGGGGGCTTGCGTAGTATGCCAGTAGGCCGTGCCCGGCTGAAGCGCCCAGATTTCGCCAGATGGCACGAAGGCCATCAACCCGCGCTCGAAGACCTGCGACGACCCTTCGCTGTTCACAGCGGCCTCGGCCGCGCAGCCCAACTGGTCGGCCAGCCCCGGCTGTTCAGGCCAAACCGTGCCAAAGGTGGGATCGGCGGGCACACTGCAGGCCGCCAGCTCGGGCGCTACTTCCGTTGGCGCGCCCAGCGTGCCCAGGAACTGCGCCGGATCGACCACGGGCAGCGACGGCTCGTCGGCTTCTGCGCCCACAAACGTGCCGACGTAGATAGTCGGCGTAATCCCCAGCGTGGGCGCGCGGAATGTGGCCGTCGGCAGCGCGGCGATCTGCGTCGCGCGGCGCTGGCCGTCATCCGGCGTGGGCGGCAAGTCGACCGTGGCCAGTCGCCGGGCGAACGCAGCGGGGTCGGCTGTGGGCGCGCTGGCCTGCGGCGCGGCCGTACACGCGGCCAGCGCCAGCAGCACGAGCGCCAGCAGCAGCGTCCAGCGGGTGCGGTGGTTCATGCAGCGGCCTCGCAGTCTATCGGCAGCCGATAGGTCTCCGCTTCCTCAAACGACCCATCCGCGCGCTGTCGGTAGAAGCCATAAGTCAGTTCGGTCATGCCGGGAATATGCTCCAGCGTATAGACATCGCGCACGATCTCGCCGGTGGCCCAGCTTGTCAGCGGACGCCAGCCGAACACCGGCGCGGATTGATCGCCCTGCGCCAGCAGCACTCCATTGGCATCCAACCCATGCACGAACACGCTCCAGTCTTCAACAGGCGCAGCGAGCGCAGTCCAATCGACGGTCAGGTCGATGAAGCCGTCACGGCAGGCAAGCGCGGCGTTTTCGGTCGTGGGTAGCGCGCTCGCGGGCGCTTTCGGCCGCGCCTTCGCTCACCGAAGGCGCGGCAGCAATCTGCACCAGCCCGGGCCCGGCCGCCGTCAGCCACACCGGGTCGCCGGTCTGCGCCTGCCACCAGTCGAGCGATTGATTGTAGAAGGTGCTGGCCGGTGTGACCAACGCACTCTCCCCCGCCACCAGCGCCGCGAAATCGGCCCGATGATCGACGAGCGTGAGATCGGGCGGCAGCGTATTCAGCACATCGCGCGCGAAACCGGCGGCGAAATAGCGCGGCCCCCACGGGATCATCAGCGTCGAATCGAGCGGCGCAGCTTGCGCCATCGCGATGATGTCCAGCCCGGTCGGGTCGCTGACCAGCGACTGGATGAAGGGCCGTTTTGCGCCACCAGAACGGCCGGGAAGGCGATCAGCAGGGCCACGACAGTGAATGCCGTCGCCAACCTCACCCCCCAACCCCCATTCCGCGCGCGGCCAGGTGGCGGAAACAGCGCCTGTTGTTGTAGAGGTGTAGCGCGCTGCGCCCCTGCCACATCCCCCTCGCCCTGAGGGAGAGGGGCCAGGGGTGAGGGCGAGGGCTGGCCAGTTACTCCCACTCTCCCCGCTTGCGTGGGAGAGGGGATTGGGGGGTGAGTGGCACGCGCAACTCCCGCCCAATCCAGCACCGCGTTTCCCAGCAGCGCCCAGCCCAGGGCCAGCGGCAGCGTGATCATCAGGATCAGCGCCGACAGTACATCCGTATAGGCCAGCGCGTGAAAGGCGAAGGCGCTGGCGGCCAGCAATATCAGCGTGATCGCGGCGCGGCGTGTGTTGGGGCGCAGCGAGCCCGGCGATCAGGCCTGCCATGCCCGCCAGCAGGCCCGGCCATGTGAGGTCGGTGACCAGTACGCGCACCACCAGCCTGTCGATTCGCCCACAGGCCGTCAACGGTCGACGGCGGGCTCGATGAGGAGCGCGTGTTCTGCGGCCCAGGAACTGGGTGAGGACTCATCGACCGTGCCCGCTCGCCGTAAAGCCCCACGCCGCGCCCGCCTGTCGCGCAGTGGCAAGGCCGTATGTGCGTCACGAATCCCGATCAGGCCGAGCAGCAATCATATCT
Source organism: uncultured Chloroflexia bacterium (assembly GCA_963841085.1). Lineage (GTDB taxonomy): Bacteria > Chloroflexota > Anaerolineae > Aggregatilineales > Phototrophicaceae > Flexifilum. The sequence goes on from CAWJBF010000002.1 coordinate 50,393, forward strand.
CAACCGCTTCGGCAGCACGCGCGGTTCACAGCCAGCACCGACCACATGGCGCCATGACCAGCGCCGAATCGCCATCGCCGAGCGCTGACGATGGGCCTGGCTCGATCCGCGAGCAGCGCCAGCCAGGTACAACGCGGCGCCTGGTCGGTTTCCGGGCGACGTGGGGCAAGCAGCGATCCACGCCAGCATCACCGCCGAGCAGTCAGCAGCGTCAGCGCATAGATTTCGGCGATCTCGGCGTAGATCCAGACGGTGCGCGTCGCCGAACGCCACCACGGCTGCTCCAGAGCCGCGGTCACCCGGTCACGCGCAGCGCCAGCGCGCACACGAACGCCAGCGCCGCCACATCGTGAGCAGCGATCGAAAAGCAGGCGCTTCGACAGCGCTTTGACGCCCGCCGCACGCAAACCCGCCACCACCGGCGCGCCCGTCAGCACGTCAGCGGATCGCCGGTCGCGTGCAGCGTGACCCACACGTTCGGTTCGATCTGCGTTTCGCCCACATCGATCATGTGATATGGTCAGAGCCATTCGGGATGGTTAAAGCAGGGCGAGTAAGCGAGCGGCGAGGCCGAGCGCCACAGCGCCCGCCGCCCATCGTGAGGTACGGGAAGACATGCG
>CAWJBF010000003.1:0-354461 GCA_963841085.1 uncultured Chloroflexia bacterium
ATGGAGCAGTAACTCGACAAGACTTGCGCCCATTTGACCTGAGCGAAGTCGCCCGCGCGTTTGAGAACCGGTCTTTACCTAACCTAGCTCGTCCTACAGCCAAGCCCGACGACTCTCCTACGGAGGAAAGTTGATGTGGCGTTGGCTGTTTTCGATTCTTCAGGAGTGCAAAGTGAGTAAGCGACGAAACATCCCCAACATGATCGCGCTGAACGGCGTGATCACCATCGGGCTGGACATCGGCTATGGCGTCGTCAAAGCCGTCACCAGCGAAGCGGTCATCACCTTTCCATCGGTCGCGGGTCATGCCCGTGAGATTAAGTTCCAGCAGGCGGAGGTCGCACAGCGTCACCCCGGTGATCAGATCAGCGACGATGAAGGCGAGTGGTTTGTGGGCGATCTGGCATTGGCGCAGCTTCCTCCGGGTGAGCTGCTGCGCTTGCGCGGACGTACCGCCAATGAAGCAGCAATGGGTAATCTGTTCCGACTGCGGTTGGCGAAAGTCGCTATCGGTAAGCTGCTCAATGGGATGGGTAACCGGGATGCTGTTCATATACGGATTGCGACGGGTTTGCCGTGTGACCACATGCGCGATGCCGCTGAACTCAAGAAATCGCTGATGGGTACGCACCTGATCAAGACCGACGCCGCAGAAGTGGTCGCGCATGTGACGGAGGTGATGGTCATGCCGCAACCCTACGGGACGATCTATTCGCGCACGCTGACCGAAGCAGGCGATTTGAATTCGGCGCACACCTATATGCGGACAGGCGTATGCGATGTCGGGACATACACCGTTGATGTGGCGCTGGACGACGATGGCGAGTACATCGACGCGGAAAGCGGGAGCGTGGAGAGCGGCGTATTCACCGCACAGGAGCGGATCGCCGAGGCACTGGAACGGGACTACCGCCAGAAGATGCCGTTCAAGATCGTCGAGGACGTGCTGCGTACCGGTCGCTTTCGCGCCAATGGGGACTTGATCGACTACCGTGCTGAAGTCGAAGAAGCGCTCGCCCCACTCCGCAGTGCGACTCTCAACTTGCTCAGTGAGAAGTGGAAAGCGGGCACCGTTGTCGATGTCATCTACTTGTCGGGCGGTGGCGCGGAACTGGTGCTGCGCGAAGTCATGAACGCCTATCCGCAAACGCAGTTGGTCAACAACGCGCAGCTTGCCAATGCACAGGGCTACCTGAACTACGCCCGATTCGCGGAGCGTACGTCATGAGCGGGTTTTACCAGTTAGACGGACGGTTTGACGACGGTAAAACCGGAAAACGAGGGGGTATGAGCCAGAAGCGACCACCCAAACGGGAGCACAAGCTGATTGCGTTCAAGGCATTCTTCGATACTGACCGCGACATTCTGGAATGGTGGGAAGGGATGCAGGACGGCGAACGCAGTGAAATGATCCGCGACTTGCTGCGCGGGTATGTGAAGGGATTGTCTTTATATGAGGCACGCCGCCCGAAAGTGGCGGTTGATGGCGGCGTCGTGCTGCAAGTCCGGGACGATACCGCATGGATACGGGGAGCGTTGAACGATATGCCCGCCTATCTGGAAGGGCTGCTCGGACGAATGAGCATCAATCCAATACCGATCAGCGTGGCGCAGCCTGTACCAGAGCCTGGTGACGACAACCTGTCTTATGATGCGCTGGCGCGCCGCAAAACCAGGATGGGGAAAGCCGGATGGTGAGACAGTCTGCGTTGCAAGGAATGGAGACTAGCCTTCACCCTCCGCAGTACGGGGATGATCCGCAGGGAGACGACGGCTCCCTCGGTCGAGGCAGGGGGCGCGTATGCTTGTCGCCGTCCATGTTTGGACGCGCCCCCTGTGCCTCACCCTCGGAGAGCCAGCTAAATCGCTGGCTGCTCAAGCGCCGCAGGGCTTCGGTGCAGCGCCTCGCGGCGGCTGCACCGGTTCGGCGGTGCGCAGCACCCGCCGAACCGATGGACGGCACCCATGCCGTCCACACACAGCACCCCGCCCGCCTTTTCCTGTTCGGTGTGAACCGGTGCGCTCTTACACCGGAAAGGAGCAAGCAGTGAACCACAGGCAGCTTGTGAGCGTCGTCGCGCGCCGCTTTCCCGACCTGACGCAGCGCCAAATTGCCGATGTGCTGGACGTGCTGGTCGAAACATGGCGGGCAGAACTGGAGCAGCCTGGCGGCGAAGTCATCATCCGTGACTTCGGCAAACTGACGGTCGACGTACAGCCCGTGCGGAACGCGGGCGTAGTTCGGACTCAGATGGGCAGTACTGCGCCCGACCGTTTGCTGCGGCTGTACTTCCGTTTTCGTCCCACGCCGGGATTACGTGAGGAAGTCGAACAGCATTTGAAGGAGGGCGCATGACCCGCAAAGACAAACTCAAGATTCGCTTCACCGTCGGCTTGTCGCCAGAGCAGTTGAGTCGGCTGGACGAACTCAACCGCTCCCGCAATCTTAAAGGGGAGACGACCAGCCGCGCCGACCTGGTGCGTGAAGCGGTTGGACTCTATCTCCAGCATCAGCCCGATCTGGTCGGTTCACGCAAGGCAATCGCCCGCAACCTCGAAGGCAAGATCGACTTGCTCGACACGAAGGTGAACGGTCTTACAGAGCGGTTGGATACCTTCATCGAGATGCTGCGGAATCGCCGCCGGGAAGGGCAGTAAATGGATCGTAAGCAGCTGTGTATTGCCAATGTCCAGTACAAGAAGCCGACGGCGAATGAGACGAAGCGCACCCAGGGACTGCTGCGTTACCTGACATACCGCGAAAGCCGGGACGAAGCCGCCCGTTACGCTGCCGGTCGCGGGCGCTGGGAAGATCATGGCATGGGCGGATCGGTCGCAGAGATAGCTGAACGCTGCGAGGCGTTACAGAGCAAGCACGTCCTCCTGTTCAGTCTCGTCTACAACGTCAATCCCGATCTGATGGCGATGGTCGCGCTGGAGCAGCGTGAGCAGTTCGTGCGTGAACTGACGGTCAGCACGACCGAGGCGTTTTTCGACGCGCGCGGCATCGACAGCGGAGTCGAATGGAGTTATGTCCTCCACCATCGTCAGACCCACGATCCGCAGTCACCTGGCCGCCACGACCCACACACGCATGTCGTACTGCCGGGCACGTACTACGACGACGGTTTGGGCGAGCGGGCGCCGCTCTACTTCAGCAGGAACAAAACTGTCGATCACATCGACCTGCTGCACAGCCTGACTGAGCAGCAGGTGATCGATCAGATGGATCTCTATGTCGGACCCGATTGGCAGCAGCGGCTTGACGACCTCGCAGCAGCCCGCGAGGCGCAGTTGGCGCTGACAAATCAACCCGCACACGGAACATTCGCTCAAGACGACATCGCCTTTAACTTCTGGTGTGGGGTACGGCGGACGGACGAACGCACAAGTGCAGCGGGTTACTACCGGACGGCAGCGCGCGATGATGGTCAAGAGGAAGTGCAGTTTCGCCCGCTGGTGAGCGGCTTACAACACGACGAAGCCGAACTGCTGGCAAAGCTGCTGCATAGCGAGGGGGGTAGTGATTTCATTCAGCTGCGCCAGCTTGCGGATGGGATTAACGAGATGAAGCATGAGGAGCGGAAAGTGTTCTTTGCCGATACGCGGCGGCTGGACTTCAGTTCGGCCGCACGGGCAAGAACGCCGGATTTGGACATCGACCTGTAGCCAGCTTTCCGGTATTTCGTTGGTTTCAAGAATTTCGAGGCGGTCATCCTTGGTCACAGAGGTTCCTTTCAGATGGAAACGGGAGGCACTTGATTCTGATAACTACGAGTTCGGAATTTGCCACACCAGCTGTGGACCAACGCCATACTTGCGGGGGAGAGGTCACTCAGTCGCATGGTGAGGACATGTACAGGCGACGAAGGAGCTTACTTGCTGCTCGAATCAGGCGGCGAGCGGCCACTTGCGCGATGCGGTCTGAATGCCTCCTGGGGTCAAGAAATGGTGCTTGAAGCAAACCAACTGCACCTGCACGGTCAGCGCCAACCGGCCGGCCGACGCCTGCTCCCAATCGAGGGTGCGGCATACTCCGCAGAACCGATAAAGACCTCGGGCCGCAAACTGGCTTCCAGTAGTTCAAGAAGCGCCTGCGCTCCCAGCCGGTCGGCGGCGAAGGCGCGGGGAGATTCCGCAATCAGGGTCGCGGCTTCCACCACGTGCTCGACCTCCCCGGTCTCGGCTTCACCCCGGGTGCAGGCCCTACCGTCAAGGATATGGTCGAACTGATCGTGGAGAGGCGGTAAGGGCGGAAATAGAAAGACAACGCAAAGAACGCAAAGAACCGCAAAAGGCGCAAAGGAAAGAATCCTTCGCGCCGTTTGCGTGCTTCGTGCTGCCTGTTATGCGTTATGGCGTGGGCGTGGGGCAGTTAGCGCCGCTGCTAGCCTTCACATCCTGCTGCGCGCCGTTGACGAACAGGCGCAGCGTGTTTGCCCCGGCCTCCGTGACCGACGAGAAGATGACCTCGCCCTGCACGCCGCCGACCGCCGGCGGCACGACCCCGAAGCCGTTCTGGCTGGTGGGCGAGCGATAGATATCCCACGTGAAGACGACATCGACCGGGTTGCTGTTGCGCACACGCCACAGACGGTACTCGCCCGGCTGCGACGAACACAGCGACGTGAGGCGCAGGCGCTGGAAGGGGGCGGGAGTGGCGGTGAGGGTGAGGGTGGGCGTGTCGGTTGGGGTAGGCGAAGGGGTTTCTGTGGGTGTTGGAGTCAAGAGTCGGTGTATTGGTTGGAGTGGGTGATGGGGTCTCCGTGGGCGTCGGCGTCGGGGTAGGGGTCGGTTCCGGGATGAGCGTCTCCGTTGGAAGTGGTGTGTCAGTAGAAACCGGTGTAGCCGTGGGCGGAGGAAGCTGCGCCTCAGAAACAGCCACTAAATCATCAGAACAGGCGGGTGGAATAGTTCCTTCGGGCAAGGCTTCGACTAGAGCGATGAATGCCTGCAATTCGGCAACATCCTCACTTGACGGAACGGCCAGAATTACGGTCTCAGGCGCGCCGCAGGCTTCGGCAATTGCCTGCAAACGCTCGACCGACGGTGCGGGTACGATGATTTGCACATCCCCTGTTTGCAGCCCAGAACCATCAGGGAGACTACTGGTACGAGCGGCCAACCGCCCTCCATACGGGCTCCAGGCAGCCGAGTCGTCCAGGTAAATACCCGATAATTCCTCTATGACACGACCGGTTTCCGTATCCACCAGCAAGCTATTATCAGGCGAGGCGATGAGCAGCTCGGAGCTCGCTGGACGCCAGTGCAAACTGACGATGGCCGAGGGTGGCAAGGGGATAAGTGCACTCAGCGTCTGTTGGAGATAGTTGAAGATAAACACACCATCCTGACCCGTGGCCGTCGCAAACACCGCGATGCGCTCCCCGTCCGGACTCCAGGCGAGCGATCCGACAGTTCGGATCTCTACAGAAGAATACGCCAGGAAGTCGCGAAGCGTTTGTGTTGCCGTGTCCCAAAGCAGCAGTTGACCACCGCTCCCGCCACTTGCCAGCACGTTTTCGGATGGGCTCCATGCGACAGTGTATGCCGGTCGTGTCACGGTACTCCCGTCATTGACAAGCTCCACCTCGTGGACGTGCCCATTTAGTAGCTCCCCTGTCTGCACATCCCACGTGAGAACACTCCCCGATATGAACGCGGCGGCGATCATCGAACTGTCGGCGCTCCAGTCCAAGTCCCAGATAGGGGGCCAGAAGGTGGGAGGATTTGCGTACTGAATGATTCGAACGGTCTCGCCATTTCTCGCATCCACGACTCGTATCGTGCCATCAAAGCTGCTGCTGGCAATACGGCTTCCGTCGGGGCTCCAGTTTAGGGTCGCTATCCCTTGTGTATGCACGGGCACGCTGTAGACCAACGTGCCAGACGATGCATCGCGCACGTGGATCTCACCTTCTGTATCGCCCGTGACAATATATGCCCCATCCGGTGACCAGTCCACTGCTCCAACGTAAACCGGCTCTTGGCCCCAGGCGGGAACTGAACTCGCTACCAGCATGAATACCAAAATCAGAAGTTGTCTAGCCATCGTTGCAGCCTCTATCATTACGGTTAACAAGAACGAAACCGCGCCACCGCACATCCCGCATCGCCCATTCTCGATTTGCGTGGCGAATCCATCGCATTGCCCACCCAATTCCCTGATGCTTCGCCATTAAATGACGACCCGAGCTTTATCAGCCTGGTCCGCCGCTGGGACACGGTGGTGGGGTCACCTGATATGCATCTTGCTTGAAAGAACACAGCACTTCACCGCCCGGAGACTGGCGCCCTTGATTGCCTATGGTTACTCCGAAGAAGATGTCCTTTAGTCCGTCATCTGGGCAACTGCCGGCAAGTTGGACGGCAAAACGCTCCTCGTTGCAGTAGCTCAGCATGGTAGTTAGGTTCGCCACGCTATCATTTGGAACATTCGTGACCGTTCCCCAACCGTAGGGATGAGGCGGTGCTGGTTCATTGGGTGGTGCCTCGAGACCGTATAACCACGAAGCGTCACCCGCAAATTCAACCGTGTCATCGGGCGCGCTTGGGTTGAAAATGCGCTCTACTGCACGATCAAATGGAGTCAGCATCATGGACCGGGGGTTGCCCAGATCATTATCATCGCGCCCACTGAGCAGATTGACGATATCTTGGGCGTCATCAAGAGTGTAGTTTCTAGGAGCCTGATACGTGGAGAGGAAAATGTATAGCTCGTCGGGTTCCTGAGTTGCTTGACACCCGTCAAGTCCGCAGCCGTAGCGCCAATCATAGAACCGGCGAGCGAGCGCCTCGTCGGGCCAAGTCCTCTGAGATACTGAACTGGCATTTATCCACAACGGTATCATCGAACCATACTCACTCGCGGCAATCAACTCGATCAGTTGGCGGTGGGTGAAGGTCCTGTCGGGGGACTTATCGGGGAATTCATCCAGCCATTCTGCGATACTTTGATGGACCCAGCACTTAACACGATGTCCGGTACTCGGATCGTCCGGGCTTGGCTCCTCATTAGCACGAAATCCATAGCAATCATCACGGTCGTCGCTGTATCGCGCCTCGTCAAACCCGACAGGGCGATTGGCCAGTCCAGGATCTAGCGTCGGCGTCGGCGTCGGCGTCGGCACAGCGCAGTAGTCCCCGCCGCCACTGAAGGCCATTGGCGCACTGGGGTCGGCAGGCGCGCAGTCGGGCAGCGGCTGCCAGGCAGGGCCGTAGATCGAACTGTAATCATCGGTATTGATGGAAATCTGTTCGCTGCCATCTGCGGCCAACAGGAGTTGATTGCCGTCGTAAATATCACTGGCGGCAATCCATACACCATCCGGCGACCATACAGGATACTCGCTGTCCTGACTGCCGTTCAGCACGCTCAACGTACACGCCGGGCACGGCTGGCTCAGGTCAGCCAGCACAATGTCGCCTTGCCATGAGTACACTTCATGACGCTCCAGCGCCAAGCGCATGCCATCCGGGCTCCAAGCCAACGGATTCCATGTCTGGTAGGTGTAGTCTGGCTCTTCAGCCGTCACCACCGTCACCTGGTCGTTGGTCAGATCGACGACACGGACCTGCTGCGTGCAGCCGCAGTCCACTGCCGACAGATACACCACCTTGGTTCCGTCCGGTGACAGCGTCAACGACAACCACTCGTCTGTGCTATAGAGTGTGGTGGTTACGTGGTTGGCTATGGACAGAATACTGGATGTCACCGGTAGTCCGGTTGATCGCGTTCACAGTAATCTGGCCACCCGCAGCTGCCGGCTGCCATTGTGGACAGCCGTAATTCACACCATCGGGCGCCAGCGCCACCTGTTCTGGCTCGGACTGCCCACCCGCCTGTACGACATAAATGGCGGTACGCGGATAGGTATACCCGCCAGTCGTTTCTACCCCATCCCTGCCTGTCGACAGAAAAGCCACACTGCTGCTATCCGGCGACCATACAGGGCAACTGTCTCCCGTTCCATCATAAAGGACGGGCAAGCTGGTAAGCGTGATCTCGGTTTCTGTGCCGGGATTGAACACCCTGATGCTGCTCATGTCTGGATTATAGGTCAGCAGCCACTTCCCATCCGGTGACCAGGCGTTCGGCCCGGACGTGACCAACTCATCATGATCGGCCGTCGTACCATCTGGATTCACAATCGTCAGTGTGTTCTGAAACTCGTTATTCTCAAAGCGGAAAAACGTATACGCCAGACTGGTGCTGATCCTGCCCACGATCGAGTTGGATTCGTCGCCGAACGCCATTGGCACGGCAAACGCGGCGGCGCGTGCGGGCGGCGGGGTCCATTCGCCCGCAGCGGCCCACATCGTCACATCATCCACCAGAAAGTGCGAGCCGATGCTGCGCCGCCCGCCCAACGTCACCCGTCCGGCGGGCAGAGGTGCCGGGTCAACGACCGCGATCAGTTCCGCACCATCCAGAGATACGCGCACGACATCGCCCGCCGCTGACAATCGCAGTGTGCGCCACTGCCCGGCAATAGGGCCGAGGAACACTTGCCCCAGTTCGTCACGCCCGCGATACAGGCGCAGGAAGCCGCTTTCCTCGAACGTGGCCGTGTAGCCGCCCGCCTCGCTCTGGCGCATACTCATAGCCGCGATGCCGTTGCCCAGCCACACGCGCATCTGCACCGCCGTATCCAGCATTGGCGGCGTGACCAGCAGCGCGTTCCCGCCAAACGAGCGCGGGCCAAAGACGTGGCTGCCGTCGATGAACTGCGACATCCAGCCGGGGTCGAAGCGCCATTCTTGCGGCGGCGCACCCTGCTCGAAATCGGCGCTGCTCACCAGCACCCACTCAGGCTCGGGCGGCAACGGTGTTTCGCTGGCCGTTGGCGTGAGCGTGGGCGTTTCAGCCGCGGTTTCGGTCGCTTCAGCCGTCAGTTCCGCCGTCACTTCAAGCGTGGCCTCGACCGGCGGTGTTTCTTCAACCGTCGCTTCAGGGGTCGGGAAATCGGCGGTCGCGGTCGGCGTGGCCGTTTCGGTTTCGGTGGATGGTAGAGTCGGCGAAGGAATGGGCGTTTCAGTGGGTGGAGGGGGTAGTAATGTAGTGGTCGGCGTTTCGCTGGCCGTGGGCGTCAGGGTGGGCGTGTCAGTCGGCGGCGCGGGGTTGGGCGTGGTTTCCTGCGCCAGCGCGAAACCGGACAGTGCAGCGATCAGCAGCAGCACGATTACCAGTCCACGACGCATGTGCGCCTCCCACTAGTCACCGCATCAGCCCATCATCATCAGTATTCATCCATGCTTCCTCTGTTGTCAAGCAATTAACAGAAGGCTTAATTGTAATAAACCAGTCGGATTTGAGAAACTTCTTTTTTGCGCATCGCCGCCCCCATGTCACGTTTACTGTAATGAAACCAGGACTCCCAGGCGAAAAATCCGCGTAATTGCAGTCCGGCGCTATGTACATGCTCCCCTGCGAATACCCGTGAGCTGTCAACAGCTGGGCGGTGCTGGTCAGCGTCTACCAACTGCTGCACGATTTCCTAAGCGAGCGCGATGCGGACGACCGCTTACCCCTGTGGCAAGACGCTATCGTCGAGACACTCAAGGCGGTGCAGCAGGAGCGTGCTGGACGAGTGTTTCTCGATAAGCTAACACAGCTTGTCGCCAGTGGGCGCGTAGTTGAAAGCCGATTTCCTGACCTCTGCCAACGGTGACGCTGTGACGGCCTGACCACATTTAGAGCATGAAAATCCGCATAAAAGAGACTGTGACAGTTGTGACAGTTCTGACAGTCTCTCTTTTTGATTCTGAGAGAAAACGTTTGTCACAGGTCGTCACAGCTGTCACAGCGTCAGAAACATCATTTTCATTTGAAACGCAAAAAACACGGGGGTATCAGGGCATTCACCAAAAAGGCTGACTGCGACCTGTGACAGCTGTGACACTGTGACAGGCCCCAGATGGAGTTTCCTCGCACTACCGCCGCGCGGCGAGTGTACGGCGCACGGGGAACCCCGCTGTCAAGCAGCGGCTTCGCCTCACCTTTCAGGTGTGCTTGACAGCACCCCGCTGCGCCATGCCGCAGGCACGAGCGGTAGCGCTCACCTGCGCTGGCAGACCCCAGCGGTGTGAGGGAGTGTCCCATCATGACCCGTTTTCAGATCAAGCCGTATCCGCATGTGGCCCACTATGCCACTGGATGGGCAGAGCAGCGCACTTTCGATGAGATTTACGCTGATCTCACGCCCAACCTCAATCGCTTGCTGCGCTACTACGGCAATGCCGACATCGACATTCCCGATTTGGCTGCCCATGCGTTCATGCGCCTGTGGATGGACTTGAGCGCCGACAAGACTATGTTGGCAGGCGTGGACAAAGGCGGCGCGCTGAAGCTGCTCTTGAACCGCACCAATCCCCAGATTTTCCGCAAGGTGTACCGTCACGAGGTTTATCTCGACGATCTTGCCACGCGCAGTGGTGACCCGGACGAGTTCGTCATCGACGGGTTCGATCACGGGCACGGCAGCGGCTACGCGGACTATGCCGAGGCGATTGATCTCCGGCTCGACCTTGAGCGTGCCATCGCCGACACGGCTGAGAAGTACATCGACAGCTTGCCTCACCTGGCGGCGCTGTATTACATCACGACCGAGGTCGGACCGGATGACGCAGCGGCGCTTGCGGGCAAGGGCGGCACGAAGAAGTGCTGGTGGCTGACGAGCGTGGTCAAGCCGGTGCGGAGTGAACTCTGTGCGAAACTGGAGTGGTTCGCACCGGCCAAAGAGACTTGGCAAGATCGCTATCGTGCCGGGGTTGAAGCGCCGCTGCTGCGCCTGGTGGATCGCTACGAAGCCGACGGCAATCTGCGCATGGTGGCGACTCTTCAGAGTATGGCTGCTCACGAGAGCTGCAAGAGGTTGATGCAGCGACTGCAGCTGCCCAAGAGCCATGTCCAATACCTGCGACTGGTGGCTCACCGTGAACTGAACAGGATTTACCTGTGTGCCGCGTGACTACTTCGTCTCGGCTGGGACGTTAACTCAGCTGTTCTGTTATTTCGCGAGCTAGCACCTTGCTCCACCCCCTCCGCGCTCACCCGATAGCGCCGCAGCCACCGGCACACCAGTTCTTACGCGATCTCCAACTCCCGCTCCAGCTCCGCGATGCTTCGCGTCCCGTTCTCCGCCTAGGCCAACACTCCCGCTTGAACTCTTCGCCGTACTTCGTGTGGCGTCCCACGGTCCACTCCTCACCTTCATTTAGTGTACCTTTTCTTCCTCCACTAATCTGGAGTAAGGATAGAATTGGCTTCTATGCTCATTTTCCCGCTTCGGACTGGTTACGGCACCGGCGTGGGCGTGGGGCAGGTCGCGCCGCCGCTGGCCTTCACATCCTGCTGCGCGCCGTTGACGAACAGCCGCAGGGTGTTTGGCCCAGCCTCCGTCACCGACGAGAAGATGACCTCTCCCTGCACGCCATTGACCGCCGGTGGCACGACCCCGAAGCCGTTCTGGCTGGTGGGTGACCCGTAAATGTCCCACGTGAAGACGACATCGACCGGGTTGCTGTTGCGCACGCGCCACAGGCGGTATTCGCCCGGCTGCGACGAGCACAGCGACGTGAGCCGCAACCGCTGGAACGGCGCGGGGGTGGCCGTGGCGGCTGGCGTGGGGTAAGGCGACGGCGTCAAAGTAGGTGTCGGTGTAGGAAGAGGTGTTTCCGTCGGCGTCGGGGTTGCTGTAGGTTCAGGAGTGTAGGTACTAGTCGACGTTGGCGTTGGCTCTTCCCAAATCGGCGCGGGAGCGATGACAAAGTTGAGACCATCCGCGTATGCTAACTGCGTTCCGTCTGGACTCCATGAGACTGACATAACGGGCAATCCTGTCGGTTCCTGCGCACGCTGGATAAGCTCGTAGGTATAGGGGTTCCAGATTTCTATAAGGCCATCGGCATAGCCAACTGCCACCCATTGCAAAGTAGGATGCCAAGCGACACTAAAAATGGCTACATTGTCTTCGCGAAGCGAAACCACATCGCTTCCTAACCGACGCGGAAAAAAACCGAATGCTTGAAGAGTGCCGCTATTGGTACCGACAACCAGATTATCTCCCCTTGGTTCCCATGACATAGTGAGAACTGCATCACGATCGTAGGTGTCTGCGCCCCCAGCTTCATTGGTCGTTAGCGATTCGATTGAAACAAAGCCCGTACTATCTGCGTGCGCGATCTGCATCCCATCCGGACTCCAAGCAGCAGACACCATTGGTGTTGTAAAAGGCTCAATCGTTTCAACAAGCTCTCCCGTCCCGCTGTCCCAAATGTAAACTCGTCCCAAGGCAATAGTGAGAATCTGCTGCGTTGCGCCGTTCCAATCAATCGAATCTAGCATTCCCAGACCCAAGGGATTAGCGGGCACTTGTAAAGTGAGCGACAGCACTGCCTGCGCTACGTCCCAAGGGCTGTCCCAAATCTGGATCGTGTACTCCCCGCCAACCGCTAAACGCGTGCCGTCATCACTCCAGCGGAGTGCGCGCACCGGGAACGGTATCGTCGGGAGTGTGTTGAGAATTGTTTGGGTCTGTGCATCAAGGATGGTGACTCGATCACTATCATCGCTCACAGCAATTTTGTTCTGGTTGGAACTCCAATCAAAGCGCACCGCCACTATATCGGAGGGAAACGTCTGAGCTTGAGCAGGCAACCACACCGTGAACATCAACAAAGTAGCCGCAAGAGCAGCGAGAATCCGTTGCATTCTAATTCCCTCCCTGCTGAAAAACAGTTGTGATCCAAGTTTCGACCCCATTACGATCAGTCCATAACACGTGCACCAAGTAACTCTGTGCAAACCCACGATATCCATATTCCGGGTTCATCTGTGCCGCCTCATGTCGCTGCCAGGCATCAGCACTTGTTTCGCTGATATTCTCTCGTCGTCCTTCATTCGCTCCATGTCCCGTTGGATTTCCAAGCAGAAAGTAGCAACGCGAGAACCCACAACTGTACGGTTGATCGTCTGTGTACAGCCCCAAGTTGATCAGATTGCGCACACCGACAACCGTTTCTAGTCCAAGTTGCTGATTTGAGTTTTGTCCCTGTGCTGACGCCAACCAAGTACCTACGTTCACACGACTTGGATTAATCGACGTAACTTGGCAGTTGCGGTTCGGGACAGGAGTTGGCACGACGACTTCTGGATCGGAAGGAGGGATCACGTAGGGCGATTGATTGCAGAAACTCTGCATGTTAATTCTGCCCTGATCACCATGGCAACTTGTGATGCCTCCGTTGTCACCGCGCTGCCATACAAAGCACGAAGACGTATGCTTCACAAACTGCGCGCCTAAAACAGGATTGGCATTCGCATTTACATGATCGGTGATGGCATTATCAATGAAACCTGTGATTTCGTCGTATGCCTCGTCAAAATCCGTCACTTGATTTTGCAATGGCTGTCCTAGTCGCAAACACTCCATGTAGCCATTGAACCAACGTAGGATGGCTTCGTTATTCTCTCCTGCCGCGATTGCATAACTCAGCGCCACAGGTTCCCCTTCAAATACACACGATATCCGCCCTTGCTGATACAACCACAGTCGATAATTAGTGTTGGCAATGGAACCGCCCCAGCGACGCATGTATGCAACGCCTTCCGATACGTCACCTAACGGAATGTTGTTCAGAATAGTTCGCGTCATCAGATAGCGGTGATCGCGATCAGTGAGCGAGTTGGGAATACTTGTGACGGTTCCGGGCAAAGCTTCATACAGTGGAACTTGCTGGTTTCCATTAGTTTCGTTGTAGATCGCCCAAAAGATGATCCCCTTGAACTGCTCATAGTAGGCTGTGGTCGGATCAGAGGTAGGCGTGGGCGTGGGCACGGGCAAGCAGTAGTCGCCGCCGCTGCTGAAGGCCATCGGGGCGTTGGGGCCGGGGCCCAGCGGCTGCCAGCTGATAAGCGCGCCGCCCCCAAAATAAAGGTTGTTCCACACGAACGGCTCCGTCACTATTAAACGTTCTTCACACACCGGGTCCAGCAGCACCAGTTGCGCATATAGGTCATTGCCCATTCCCGGGTCGCCGGACAGCGGCTCCGCGGCAGCGATCCACCGCCCATCGGGAGACCATGCCACCCCCACGCTAGGCGGAACGGTCGCCTCTGTGTACACCAGCCGCTGGCTATTTGGCACACTCTCCACCGCACAGGCCGGACAGGGCTGCGTCAGATCAGAAATAATGATGTCGTGGCGGTAGACAAGCGCATACGTTTCAGTAGTGTGATCCCAGTCATCCCGGCCGATCGCCAGCCGTGTTCCGGTGCTGTCCCAATCCCACGACGTATAAAGGGCCATCTCGTTCCATTCCGGGTATTCGCCGTCATACATCTCCTCTGCGGCAGTGATCACGGCTCCGGTCTGCAAATCCAGAACGCTCACATTGCTCGGCACATCAATTGACGCCACGATACGCCCGAACGCCACTTTAGTGCCATCCTGAGAGAGCACAAACGGGTCCCAGACATAAGAAGTCATGCTGTATCCGTCATGGTACAGACTGACAATGTCCCCCGTTAGCGCATCCACCGAGTAGATGTCCCCGGAACTCAGCGAGAGAATCTGCCGTCCATTGCCCACCGACGACCATTGGGGACAGCCCAGATAGACGCCACCCTGCGCCTCACTGAGCGCGATCCGGTGTGGCGCGGATAGTCCGTCCGTTGCTACGACATACAGTGCGGGTGGGTACCACGTGGCGCCAGTGCCCCACCATGGCGCTGGCACGGGCCCATCGCGCCGGCGCGACAGAAACACGACTTGCTGGCTATCCGGTGACCAGGCCGGACATTCGTCTCGCGTTCCGTCATTCAGTTCGGGCAGTGAGGTCAGTGTCCGCACTTCGCCAGTGAATGGATTGAGGATACGAAGGCCGTCATCCCCTTCAGCTCGTACCAGCAGCCACTGGCCGTCGGGCGACCACGGCTGCATGGATGCCTGCCACAGACCGGGATGGCTGGCCAACTGTCCATCGGGTGTGAACACCGTTAGCGGGTTGGAGCCATACGCGAATAAATCGGAATGGGCAAGCGCGCTGGGAATGCGCCCAGCCACGGAATCGGGCGCCCCTAACGCCATCGGCGCAGCCAGTCCCATCGGTGCAGCTGGACCTGCCAACACGGCGGGTGCACCCGCTTCGCTCTCTCCCGCCCACACCGTCAGGTCGTCCACTGCGAAGCGCGATTCTCGGCTGCGCTGCCCGCCCAGCGTCACCTGTCCGGCCGGCAGCGGTGCCGTATCCACAAAGGTGATCAGTTCCGCGCCGTCCAGCGACACGCGCACGACATCACCCGCCGCCGACAGCCGCAGCGTGCGCCACTGGCCGGCAATCGGGCCGAGGAACATCTGGGCCACTTCCAGCTCACTGCGATACAGGCGCAGAAAGCCGCTTTGCTCGAACGTGGCGGTGTAGCCGTCCGCTGCGCTCTGGCGCAGGCCGAGCGCGAAGATGCCGTTGCTCAAGCGCACACGCACTTGCACGGCGTTGTCCAGCAGCGCTGGCCCCGCAAACAACGCGGAACCGCCGAAACTACGCAATCCCAAGGCATGCGCACCGTCCAGTGTCTGCGCATCCCAGCCGACAAAGAACCAGCCCGGCGACGGCACGTCCTGCTCGAAATCGGCGCTGCTCACCAGCACCCAGTCCGGCTCGGGCGGCAGCGGCGTTGCGCTGGCCGTAGGCGTGATCGTGGGTGTTGCGGTCACGGTTTCGGTCACTTCAGCGGTCACCTCGACCGTGACTTCAACCGTCACTTCTACAGGCGGCGTCTCTTCGAGCGTCGCTTCAGAGGTCGGGAAATCGGCGGTGGCAGTGGGCGTGGCCGTTTCGGTTTCGGGCGGCGGAACTAGCGTAGGCGAAGGGACAGGCGTCTCAGTAAGCGGGGGGGTAATACCGGTGTGGGCGTTTCGCTGACTGTGGGCGTCAGGGTGGGCGTTTCCGTCGGCGGCACCGGATCGGGCGTGGTTTCCTGCGCTAGCGCAAAGCCGGACAAAGCCGCGATCAGCAGCAGCACGAGTACCAGTCCACGACGCATGAGCGCCTCCCACCAGTCCACCGCATCAGCCCATCATCATCAGTATTTATCCATGCTTCCTCTGTTGTCAATTAATTAACAAAAGGCTTAATTGTAATAAACCAGTCGGATTTGAGAAACTTCCTTTTTGCGCATCCCCGCCCCCATTTCACGCATACTGTAATGAAACTAGGATACCCGGGCGCAAAATCCGCGTAATTGCAGTCCGGCGCTATGTACATGCTCCCCTGCGGATACCCGTGAGTTGTCAACAACTGGGCGGTGCTGGTCAGCGTCTACCAACTGCTGCACGATTTCCTAAGCGAGCGCGATGCGGACGACCGCTTAACCCTGTTGCAGGATGCTATCGTCGAGACACTCAAGGCGGTGCAGCAGGAGCGTGCTGGACGAGTGTTTCTCGATAAGCTAACACAGCTTGTCGCCAGTGGACGCGTAGTTGAAAGCCGATTTCCTGACCTCTGCCGACGGTGACGCTGTGACGGCCTGACCACATTTAGAGCATGAAAATCCGCATAAATGAGACTGTGACAGTTGTGACACGGTGACAGGCTCTCTTTTAGATTCTGAGAGAAAACACTTGTCACAGGTCGTCACAGCTGTCACAGCATCAGAAACATCATTTTCATTTGAAACGCAAAGAATCTCGGGGGTATCAGGGCATTCACCAAAAGGGCTGACTGCGACCTGTGACAGATGTGACACTGTGACAGGCTCCACATGGAGTTTCCTCGCACTACCGCCGCGCGGCGATTGTACGGCGCACGGGGAACCCCGCTGTCAAGCAACGGCTTCGCCTCACCTTTCAGGTGTGCTTGACAGCACCCCGCTGCGCCATGCCGCAGGCACGAGCGGTAGCGCTCACCTGCGCTGGCAGACCCCAGCGGTGTGAGGGAGTGTCCCACCATGACCAGTTTTCAGATCAAGCCGTATCCGCGTGTTGCCCACTATGCCACTGGATGGGCAGAGCAGCGCACTTTCGATGAGATTTACGCTGATCTCACGCCCAACCTCAATCGGCTGCTGCGCTACTACGGCAGTGCCGACATCCACATTCCAGATTTGGCTGCCCATGCGTTCATGCGGCTGTGGATGGACTTGAGCACCGACAAAGCCTTACTGGCAGGCGTGGACAAAGGCGGCGCGCTGAAGCTGCTCTTGAACCGCACCAATCCACAAATCTTCCGCAAGGTTTATCGCCACGAGATTTACCTGGATGACCTCGCCACGCGCAGTGGTGACCCGGATGAGTTCGTCATCGACGGTTTCGATCACGGTCACAGCAGCGGCTACGCTGAGTACGCGGAAGCGATTGATCTTCGTCTCGACATCGAACGTGCCATCGGTGAAACGGCTGAGAAGTACATGGACAGCTTGCCTCACCTGGCAGCGCTGTACTACATCACGACCGAGGTCGGACCGGATGACGCAGCCGCCATCGCAGGCAAGGGCGGCACGAAAAAGGGCTGGTGGCTGACGAGCATCGTCAAGCCGCTGCGAAGCGAACTCTGTGCGAAGCTGGAGTTGTCCGCACCGACCAAAGCGACTTGGCAAGAGCGCTATCGTGCCGGGGTTGAAGCGCCGCTGCTACACCTGGTTGATCGCTACGACGCGGAAGGCAATCTGCGGATGGTGGCGACTCTTCAGAGTATGGCTGCTTACGAGAGCTGCAAGCGGTTGATGCAGCGCCTGCAGCTGCCCAAGAGCCATGTCCAATACTTGCGACTGGTGGCACACCGTGAACTGAACAGGATTTACCGCTGTGCCGCGTGACTACTTCGTCTTGGCTGGGACGTTAACTCAGCTGTTCTCTTATATTGCGAGCTAGCACCGTGCTCCACCCCCTCCTCGCTCACCCGATAGCGCCGCAGCCACCGGCACACCAGTTCTTACGCGATCTCCAACTCCCGCTCCAGCTCCGCGATGCTTCGCGTCCCGTTCTCCGCCTAGGCCAACACTCCCGCTTGAACTCTTCGCCGTACTTCGTGTGGCGTCCCACGGTCCACTCCTCACCTTCATTTAGTGTACCTTTTCTTCCTCCACTAATCTGGAGTAAGGGTAGAATTGGCTTCTATGCTCATTTTCCCGCTTCGGACTGGTTACGGCACCGGCGTGGGCGTGGGGCAGGTAGCGCCGCTGCTGGCCTTCACATCCTGCTGCGCGCCGTTGACGAACAGGCGCAGCGTGTTTGCCCCGGCCTCTGTGACCGACGAGAAGATGACCTCACCCTGCACGCCATTGACCGCCGGCGGCACGACCCCGAAGCCGTTCTGGCCGGTGGACGAGTGATAGATATCCCACGTGAAAACGACATCGGCCGGGTTGCTGTTGCGCACGCGCCACAGGCGGTACTGGCCCGGCTGCGCCGAACACATCGACGTAAGCCGCAGCTTCTGGAACGGGGCGGGGATGAGGGTGGCCGCAGGCGTCGGCGTGAGGGTGGGAACGGGGGTTGGAGTGAAGGTACGGGTAGGGGTCGGCACAAGGAGGGATTGAACCGGGATGATCTCAATACGGACATCATTCTGGTCGGTAATCTCGCCGCCGTAAGCTAGTTCGCTTCCATCGGGGCTGTAGGCGAGTGCAGACACCAACGCTCCGTTGCGTACAACCTGCCCTTCTCCGGACGGCCAGTCCCAGACCCGCACGGTGTGATCGAGACTAGTGCTGACAAGCTGCGCTCCGTCGGCTCGCCAATCCAAGTCGAGTATGGCGTCATTGTGACCCGCCAATTCTCGAATGATCTCACCGGTGGCTGGATTCCACACCAGAATGCGTCCGCTGTCATCGCCGCTGGCGATGAGGTTCGTCGTCGCATTCCACACGAGGTGTTGCACCGAATGCGTATGTTCCAAGAAGACGGTTTCTATCGGATTGGTTCCTCGCGTTGTATCCCAGACATAGATGTCGCCAAGCGTTGTGCTTGTTGCTGCTAGTAGTCCATCCGGGCTCCATACGCTGGTGACCGTGTACAAAACGTTAGTGGAGCCATTGGGCGGTAACTCTTGACGTCCAAGAATGTTCGACGAGTCATGAGTTCACAGGATCGTATATTCGCGCTCCACGCACTTCCGTTAACAACAATAGGTCTAATGTCGGGTGCCACACGCCGTCGTTAAATGCGATACCATCTCCGGGACTAACAACAGACTCCCCTGTTGTTAGTTCGAATACCTCACGAATTGGTCCCACAAAGACCAAACCGCCCGAGGGACTGACGCTGACATTACCTACCGGATAAGGAAAATCTCTCGTAAAGACGACATTGCCACTCCGTTCAATCACTCGCGCTGTTCCGCCAGCAGATACAGTTCCCCATGGCGGGACAATCTCACCTGTCCCATAAGAAAGCATCGTACCGTCTTGGCTCCAGTTCAAGGAGGTTACATAACTGCCCGGAACGAGAGGCTGCATTTCGCCTTGGGTGGTTCCAGAGGCGAACACCAACACGAAAACCAACGGAAATAACCGTTGTAGGACGTGCCGACGTGAAATCGACATTACGATGTTCATCGCTTGGCCCCTTCCTGGCTTATAGAAGCGCCCTTTGAAAGGACAGCTACACACCACAGCCGCATCTCATCGACAAGGCGGGGCCATGATGAGGCATAGTACCTATGGTTTGCGTTAGGTATCGCCCAATCCCTCAGAAACATTACACTCCTCAATTCGGCTAGGGCTGTTCCACCAAGACTCGCTGATATTGAGTTCTGCGGGCAGATTGTCACAATTTGGACCCTCATACCGTGTTCCCAGTGGGTAGCGAGTATCCAAATACCCTGCCACGTCATACAAGAACACATGGGCACTTGATTGTGTCCAGAAGTCGATAGTTCCAAGTCCTGCACCCTCCAGTCGGCCCTGTAGAGACCAATTGTTATAGGGAGCTGGATAAGGCACCTGTTCGCTTTCAGGGCGGATCGTACCGTTTATATCAACGCGCGACTGAGCGCGATTCATGAAGCGCGGATTGAGTTGAATAGCATTGTCTGCGCGGTAGCCATCGGCAATATAGATCTGCAAGTCCAGATGACTATCTGGTGTACCGGATGAATCTGTAGTTGCCAGAGGCTGTCCGGTATACACGATTTGGTAGGCACCGTCAGTGGGCGGAAACTCATCACTCGTAACGGTTTGGTCAATGCGAAGATGGTTATATACCACAATGATGTTGGACAGGTTTCGCCGCCCATCTCCGTCCGGATCGTTCGGATCATTGGCAAAACAGCGGAGTGTTAATCCCCATCCGGCGGCGGATCCACCATAACGTCCGTACCTGTCTTGATTTGGTTCCCTGCGCCCTGGAACTATTATGCCGTCACAAAGGGCCACAACGATCGAATTCGCCGGATCTGTGAAATAATCCGTACCCGGATGAATGTTATTGGTGCCGCGATAAGGGCATGGATCAGGCGTAGGGGTCGGTGTACCAGCGGAGGGTGTGGTAGCCGGAACAGGCGCGCGTGGCAAATCACATTCGGCGTTTCTCGATTGCGAAAACCAGTTTGGTCCATACCCATTCTGAAAGAGATCAGTTCCCACGACCGGCCACAAGACGAATGGCGCTGGCAAACCAAATTGCGCGGCCTGATCATGAAAAGGCTGTGCCTGTGTCTCCACAATCCTAGGCACAGGCGTCGGCGTTGGCGTGGGTACCGGCACGCAGTAGTCCCCGCCGCTGCTGAAGGCCATTGGCGCAGCACCTTCGGCGGGCGCGCAGAATGGCAGCGGCTGCCAGGCAGGGCCGTAGATCGAACTGTAATCATCGGTATTGATGGAAATCTGTTCGCTGCCATCTGCGGCCAACAGGAGTTGATTGCCGTCGTAAATATCACTGGCGGCAATCCATACACCATCCGGCGACCATACAGGATACTCGCTGTCCTGACTGCCGTTCAGCACGCTCAACGCGCACGCCGGGCACGGCTGGCTCAGGTCAGCCAGCACAATGTCGCCTTGCCATGAGTACACCCCATGACGCTCCAGCGCCAAGCGCATGCCATCCGGGCTCCAGGCCAATGGATTCCACGTCTGGTAGGTGTAATCCAGGTCGTCAGCCGTCACCACCGTTACCTGCCCGCCGGGCAGATCGACGACGCGGATCTGCTGCGTGCAGCCGCAGTCCACTGCCAACAGATACGCCACTTTGGTTCCGTCCGGTGACAGCGTCAACGACAACCACTCGTCTGTGCTATAGAGTGTGGTGGTTACGTGGTTGGCTATGGACAGAATACTGGATGCACCGGTAGTCCGGTTGATCGCGTTCACAGTAATCTGGCCACCCGCTGCTGCCGGCTGCCATTGTGGACAGCCGTAATTCACACCATCGGGCGCCAGCGCCACCTGTTCTGGCTCGGACTGCCCATCCGCCTGTACGACATAAATGGCGGTACGCGGATAGGTATACCCGCCAGTCGTTTCTACCCCATCCCTGCCTGTCGACAGAAAAGCCACACTGCTGCTATCCGGCGACCATACAGGGCAACTGTCTCCCGTTCCATCATAAAGGACGGGCAAGCTGGTAAGCGTGATCTCGGTTTCTGTGCCGGGATTGAACACCCTGATGCTGCTCATGTCTGGATTATAGGTCAGCAGCCACTTCCCATCCGGTGACCAGGCGTTCGGCCCGGACGTGACCAACTCATCATGATCGGCCGTCGTACCATCTGGATTCACAATCGTCAGTGTGTTCTGAAACTCGTTATTCTCAAAGCGGAAAAACGTATACGCCAGACTGGTGCTGATCCTGCCCACGATCGAGTTGGATTCGTCGCCGAACGCCATTGGCACGGCAAACGCGGCGGCGCGTGCGGGCGGCGGGGTCCATTCGCCCGCAGCGGCCCACATCGTCACATCATCCACCAGAAAGTGCGAGCCGATGCTGCGCCGCCCGCCCAACGTCACCCGTCCGGCGGGCAGAGGTGCCGGGTCAACGACCGCGATCAGTTCCGCACCATCCAGAGATACGCGCACGACATCGCCCGCCGCTGACAATCGCAGTGTGCGCCACTGCCCGGCAATAGGGCCGAGGAACACTTGCCCCAGTTCGTCACGCCCGCGATACAGGCGCAGGAAGCCGCTTTCCTCGAACGTGGCCGTGTAGCCGCCCGCCTCGCTCTGGCGCATACTCATAGCCGCGATGCCGTTGCCCAGCCACACGCGCATCTGCACCGCCGTATCCAGCATTGGCGGCGTGACCAGCAGCGCGTTCCCGCCAAACGAGCGCGGGCCAAAGACGTGGCTGCCGTCGATGAACTGCGACATCCAGCCGGGGTCGAAGCGCCATTCTTGCGGCGGCGCACCCTGCTCGAAATCGGCGCTGCTCACCAGCACCCACTCAGGCTCGGGCGGCAACGGTGTTTCGCTGGCCGTTGGCGTGAGCGTGGGCGTTTCAGCCGCGGTTTCGGTCGCTTCAGCCGTCAGTTCCGCCGTCACTTCAAGCGTGGCCTCGACCGGCGGTGTTTCTTCAACCGTCGCTTCAGGGGTCGGGAAATCGGCGGTCGCGGTCGGCGTGGCCGTTTCGGTTTCGGTGGATGGTAGAGTCGGCGAAGGAATGGGCGTTTCAGTGGGTGGAGGGGGTAGTAATGTAGTGGTCGGCGTTTCGCTGGCCGTGGGCGTCAGGGTGGGCGTGTCAGTCGGCGGCGCGGGGTTGGGCGTGGTTTCCTGCGCCAGCGCGAAACCGGACAGCGCAACCATCAGCAGCAGCACGAGTACCAGTCCACGACGCATGAGCGCCTCCCACCAGTCCACCGCATCAGCCCATGAACATCAGTATTTATCCATGTTTTCTCTGTTGTCAAGCAATTAACAGAAGACTTAATGGGGATAAAACCTGGTGGTTTGAAAACTTCCTTTTTGCACCCTCGCCCCCATTTCGCGAATATTGTAATGAAAGTTGAAAGCCTATTGAGGCTCGTCGTTTTATGATAATTTTCCCTCATATCCTTTGTGTGATCGGCGCGCCCGCACTCCCCGGGCGCTGCGCCGGTGAGCGCCTCGTAAATGATGACACCCAGGCTGTAGAAATTCGTCTGCGTCGTCGCAGGTTCGCCCGTCCGCTGCTCCGGCGCGAGACAGGGCGAGGCTTCAGCGTCCAGCATCTCTGAATTCCAAGCACTGTGCTAGTGAGGGCCAACGAGGAGTACAGGAGGTGATTCAGGCTTACCTGAGGTCAGTGTTCGGGCGTTCGCAGCATCCAACGAGCCTTAACGCAGGAAACGCTGGGCGGTTCGCAGTACGTCCGCGTCATATCCGAACAGCAAGACGAGCAAAAGGACGAAGGTGAACGAACGCTGGATAAGTGCACCTCCTTGGGGCGAAGGCGCGGCGGTTGAGGCCGTTCCTGCTTGGTGTGAGTGGTTAGAACCCTTCCGCCTGATACTCACCCGAAGCGCCGTTAGCCACCCACACCACGACCAGATTTTGTCATTACCGATGGCCTCACCCTAATCATTAGCTTAGATGCGAAATACCGTGATTTGTGGGAGAAAGCCTTGCCGCGTAACATGCTTTACCGGCCGGCAATATATGCCCTAAGTCAGTGCGAGGAATAGTCTGTCGAGCACTCCTTATTTGTCGATTGATGATCTCCCTAAACCTCAAGTTATCGAACTCTGCGAAACACTGCCTGGCTCAAAAAAGCTCAAATCATAAGTCCTAACTACTTGAGCGAATTACTCCGTGACAACAGCGTTCTTGAAAGGCGGAAGCGACTTGAGTTTGCTGAAGGTCTCATACGTGACGTTGAGTTAGTGCTTAGGGGTAATTGAAATTTCCCATCCGAAACCCGGAAGATTCCCAACCCTAACCTGCAAGATTCGGGGGTTTTGACGGTCCCACTTTGCTATGCTGAGTTCGTCGGTAAAACCCGGAGCAAACGATGAACCGGCAGCGCGCCTTTTCTGGACAATTGAATAGCACGATGGAGCAGCCGTTGACGCACGAAGAACTGCGCGACGCACTCCCGCCTTCCGAAGAACGCATCAATCTGGTCGCTGTATGCCGCCAAATCATGCGGATTGTTGCGCGTTTGGAAACAACATCCTATACTGATTCTACAGATCGCCAGACCGTCGAGCGGAAACTCGACGATCCGGCTGACCCCGCGAGTGACGTTACCACGCCGCAGGGCTAAGACGCATTGTAACTCAAGCGCCTTGCTCTTGCCGTATTCACTCACGGGAGCAGGGCGTCTTTCATTGTCTAAGTGGGGAAGGAGGAAACCCAAGTGCCACGTCCATTGAAACGCCCTGAGCAGCCCATAGACCCGTACAAGGCGCAGCCATTACCGTTGGGTCGCCCGGCAGCCGTGTACTACCGCCAATCATCTGAGGGACAGATCGGCAACGTGATGACGACCCTGCAAACCATCGACATGATCGAGCATCTGCTCAATCAGGGGTGGGTGCGCGAAAGCGTCCACATGATCGACGCCGATGCCGCCGTGAGCGGAACAAAGAAGATTCGTGAGCGCAAAGGCATGTCACAGCTCTACGACCTGATCGAGTCGGGGCAACTTGGGCTGGTCGCCGCGCAGGACGTGGATCGCTTCTTCCGCGATGTGACGATGATCGAGACGAACCTGTTCATCGATGCCTGCAAGCGGAACAACGTGCAGGTGATGACGCCGCGCATGGTCTACGATTTCGCCCACCCCGTCATGGGATCGTCACATATCAAGATGTTCCGCGAGGAAGCGCAGCGCGCCGCCGACTACCTCGAATACCAGATTCGGGGGCGTTTGGTGAAGGCGCGACACAGCCGCAGCGCCGGCGGTATGTGGTCGGGGCGAAAGATTCTCCCCGGCTTCATGGTGGACTGCCGCGCAAAAGTAGATGAGCAGCGCAACCCCGACTTTCGCAAGTACAAGCGGTTCGATTTGTATGCCGATGTTGCACTCCGCTATTTCGAATTGTTCCGCGAAAACAACGGCAACCTGTACCAGACGTGGCACCACATCAACGAACACGGTCCGTACTTCCCCGATATTCCTGAAGGCGCAGTACCCGAGGGGTTCAAGACAACGTTGCATCTCAAGCGGCGTTCGCCTTTCACCAATGGGCTGACTCCATCGCACACCGGACTGGCGTATATGCTGGTCAACGTTGCCTACATCGGACATTGGGTGCATATGGGTGCAGTAGTGCAGTGGAACAATCACGAGGCGATCATCCCGCTCGAGCTGTTCATGTACGCCTACAACCGCCTGTCGCCAACCGATTTTCACGGCGAACCGAACCCGAACTATGTCCCGTATCGCCCCTGGATTCGCCACGACAAAGCCAAGCGAGACGCTGAACCACCCGCCTATGCCGGACTAGTCTACTCGGACGACCTGCCCGCCTATCCGCACAAGCGGCTGGCGACCATCTGGAATTCGGTGGCGGGCAAGTACGAGTATCTGCTCAACGAATATCCGTCCCGATCGACGGTCTGGAAACTGCGCGCTTTCATTCTCGATAGCATGGTCGATGCAATGCTGCTCGAACGGCTGCGCGCCACGACGATTGACGAAAAAGCGTGGGCTGCGGCGCTGGCGAGCGTCGAAAACCTGGATCAGTCTGACGTGCGGCGGGTGAAAGCCGCGATCCGGCAGGCGGAAACGGCGAAGGACAACATCATTGCCAGCCTGGGACTGCTCTTGAATACCGAGATGGTCGCGCGCGCTCAAGCCCGATTTGAAGCCGCCGACCGCGAGATCGTCGAACTGCAAGCCGAAGTCAAGCGTATCCAGTCGGGCAAGCAGCAGTCACGTTCATTGGCGGAGGCGCGTCCAGCATTGGAATTAGTGATCGCCCGGTGGAGTGATGTTCCGAATGAAGAAAAGCGCGGCTTGTTCGAGGCGTTCGCTCGTTACCTGAAAGTCACGAAAGTGACGCGGCACACGAAGCACATTACGGTTTTCTGGCGCGATGGCAGCACTTCTGAGCGCAGCACGACACACAAGGCACGCGGTTATTTCTGGGATGAGGAGGAACTGGAGTCGCTGCGCGAGATGTTTGATACCCATGTCGATCAATGGGAAATCCTGCGTGCTTTCCCCGACTATGCCTGGCGGTCGCTGCAAGAACGCTATGCCTACAAATATGGGAACGGGCACTTTCCTCACCACTATGATGGGAAGAAACCCTACAACCGTCACACCCGATGGCAAGACACGGCGGAATATCACGCGGAGATCAACACGTCACAACTCGCGTTCAATTCGCTCTCCACTGATCGACCATCAGGGCTTTTTTGCGACGGGTCCGGAAGGTCTTCGCCGCCTCGATCAGGAAGTCGAGCAAGGACGGGTGACGCATCAACCGGTAGACCTCATCGACGGCGATGATGCGCGGCTGCTCGTCGATGAGGCTGTCGCGGCGGATGGCGCTCAACACCTGCGTGTAGGCCAGCGCCTGCAGGATCGGATCCCCTTCCAGTTCATGGAAGGAGAAGACGCGCGGGCTGATCCACGCGCGCGCGCCGCGCGTCAGGTCGATGTTGGTCGCGCCGTTGAGGAACGACGACCACGGACCCGACCCGGTACACAAGCCGGCGATTTCATCGGCTAAATCATGGGCGATGACTTGCAGGGCGGGTTTATCCCCCAGCGTGGCCAGCACATCGCACACTGTTTCACAGGTCGGCGCGAGATCAGGCGAGACACGGCTCAGGTCAGGGAAGCCGCGATAGAGGGTCTCCAGCGCTTCACCGAGCAGTCCACGCTCCAGGTTCTCGCGCTGTCCACCGGACAGCTGGCGGCCCAACACGGTTTCGTAGAGCCGCGTCGTGTGCGACACCTGCTCGAGCAGGGTCGGAAACATCACATCCTGCGGGTTGAGTTTGGTCGCTTTGGCGCTCAGCACATACCACGGCAAGCCGAACGCCTCGGCGATGTGGCGTCCGTGACCCATCGGTTCGAGCAGGTCGAAGGCGATGCCATTTTCGGCATACTCGCGCGTCAGGTAGCAGTTGAGCGCGAAGGTCTTGCCATAGCCGCTCTGCCCGACCCAGACTTCATGGGTGGCGCGTTTATCGCGCCAGGAATTGTGAAAGACCGGGTAGGCGCCGCCGACCGCTTCGCCGCGCAGGATACCGTCGGTCGTGGACAGCTTGCGGTAGCCCAGCGGCGACAGCATCAGCGCCAGTTCGCGCGACGTGACCGGCCAGGTGGTCGCCGGCAGGCCGATGTCCTTCGTGCGTTTCGCGCTGAAGAAGCCCACCGACCGCGAGAGCAGTTCGCCGACTTCCTGCCGCAGACTGAACCAGGCTCGCGTTTCGTTGACGACCGCCGCAATCCGTTCTTTGAGCGTGTCGAGGTCATCGGCCGCCACCGCGACGGCGATCTGCACCAGATGCAGGGCATCCCCGTTGTTGATCTCCTGCAAGGCGCGGCGGCAGTCGCTCACCCGCTGGACCGAACGGCTGTCCTCGCCGCGCACACCCGCCAGATGCACCTGATAGGCTTGAATGATGGCTTCAATCGCATCGATGGCGCTGTTGCGATCGATTCGTTTTGGGAATGTCCACGGCCAGGGCAAGCGGGAAGTTAAGCCGCAGCAGCGGCGGCAGCGGGCGGAAGAAGTTCCAGGTCGACGGCGCAAATTCGTAGCTGGTCAGCAGCGCCCACAGCGGACGCCCACCCGGACGACCGGACGGGGCAAGATGCCAGAACGGACGATCGCGCAGCTCGTAGCGCCCCTCGAACAGCGCCGGGAATGCCGCTTCCGTCACGGGGGTGTCAAACGCCGAGGACAAGCCGCCAGCAATGGCGCGGGGATTTTGATCGTTCCAGAGCGCCATCCCACACAGCGCCCGCTGATAGTCCTCGCCGGTGTTCATGCGCTCGTACTCGCGGCGGTACTCGATCAACAGGTCACGCCGCTGGTCGTCGTCGGTGTGCCTTTCAGCTTCGTCGAGGGCCGCAATCTTGCTGTCGAGCGTGGCGGGCATTTGCCAGCACAGAAAGCGCGCTTCGCCCGACAGGGTGCGCAGCCAGGTCGAGAAGCGCGCTTGCAGCGCGGTCACGCCGTCTTCGGTCGCGTGCAGCATGATGTCGAACGGCTCGATCAAGAACGAACGCAGCGGGGTCACAGTGTCTCCTCAGCGAGCGGCGACCCGACAAAGGTCAGTCCATCGTCCACATCCAGATCACGGGCGCGGGCGAATGTCACCCACTCGGATAAGTCCACTTCCACTAATCCAGCCGGCGGCGCGAAGACGATCCGTCCATTCAGCACCGCGTTGTCGGTCGAGAGGGTCAGCAGCTTCGCCAGTTCCGCGGCCCATCCAGCCGGTTTGGAGGCCGCCGCCAGCAGGATCGACCCACGCAGGGTGAGCCAAAGCCGCATCCACAGGGGCAAACCGCCCCGTGGCGCGGTCATGACGATGACCCCCAGTGCGACGACCACGCCGGCGGGTATGGCGATGTTGGGCAGCGCCAGACGCAGCAGGGTGTAGGTCAGTCCACCCGCAATGCCGCCAAACAGCAGCCGTTTGAACGGGATACCAAACATGCCCTTTTCGTCACGGCTGAGGATGTGCGATTTGAAATCTGCCGACATCAGGCAGCCTCCAGACAACCAGGCGCGGAGGAAGGTGCTCTCCGCGCCAGCGGACGAGGATCTAGGTGAAGGTGATGAGGGTGGTCACGGACGACGCAAACACGATGAAGAGCAGACCGACGACCACCTGATTGGCGGCTTTGGGATTGTCCCGTTTCCAGTCCGAGATGATCGGCCACGAGGAACCGATGTACATGATTCCCAGGCCGATAAAGCCGATCACGGCGGAGATAGGGGCCATAATCTGGGCGACATCCCGTACATCCCCGAACAGTTGTTGAATAGCAGTACTCAAATCCACGAGCGGCACTCCTTGAACCAGGCAAGCAAGCGTGTCGGGATGAGGAGGTGCGCGCTGACGTTCAGGCGACTGCACGAGAGGCAGTGCGTTCACGACGTGGGTTCAATCGGCACGTGAGGACTTCACCCTGACACATCGTCAGGGTAGCAAAGGGCGCAGGGCCAAGGTCTGGAATACTTCAGTGGAGCGTGGGCAGTTCTACAGACAAGCGCAGAAAAATTGCAGCGGGCGGCGTAATGCGCTGTCCTGCAAATAACCCGGGACGTGTAGAGGCGAGGTAGTCCTCGTCCTTACGTCGTGCCAATTGCCGGAGGGAGCACTTAATGGAAAACCCTGCATGCCATCACGCGGAAACATGAACGGTATGAAGGGTTATGCAGGGTTTTTGGCAGCGCGCAAAACTAAAATTGCAGACCGTAGCGGTACTCGCCAATCCCCAGACTGCCATAGGGTTCCACCGACCAGGGCCAGATCAGCGTCATATCCGCCGCCTGACCCGGAAGCAGATCAAACGGCATCAGCCCTTCGGCAGGCGCGCGCGGACCCGGCGGATTTTCAGCGTAACCGAGCGCCAGCCACAGATCGTCGGGCGCTATCGGGATGACGGTCGTGCCGCCGTTGTAGAGCCGCAGTCGCGTCGTGATGCGTCCTTCCGCCGTCGTCACGCTGACAATTTGTACGTCCAGTCCGATGAACGGAATAGCAGTCGGAGTGACGGTCGGGAACAGTGTGGGCGTGACCTCGACGACAGATTGCGCCAGCGCGCCTATGAGTTCACCCATGCGACCGAGTTCCTGCTCGACGGGATAGGCCGCCGTGACCAGGGTGCGCAGCGCCGTAGGAAACCCGTCTGTGTCCGTCTCACCCAGCAGCAGCAGGACCAGGCCCGGATTGACCTGACGGAAGATGCCCGTATCACTGCGCCGGACGTGACGCTTGTCCTCAAAGGCAAACGTCAGAATCGCGCCGGTGTTCATCTGCAAGCGGAATTCTGCGCCGGCGGCAATCTGGTCGAACCAGGCCGCATTCTCCTCCGACCACGGAATCCCGATCACCGGGCGTACGCTCATCCCATTCAGAAACGACGCGGTATCCGGGTTCGGGTCAAAATTCCATTCCGAGGCGCGCACGGCGCGGCGCTGGACGACCCACACGCGCGGGATGCCTTCGCCAGGCACGGTGATTTGCAGATTGATCGGATAAAACGGGGCGCGGCTGGCATCTCCCCCTTCGATGACCTCATCCTGTGCCTCCAGTGCCAGCGGCGTGGGCGTGACGGCGCCCGGCAGCGTGACGGTCAACTCCGCTTCGACGGCTGGTGTCTGCGGAGCCTGCACCCGCTCCACGCAGCAGGACCAGCAGAATCAGGCCGATCACGAGTGCGCCCAGCGCCGCCAGCACTTTGCCCGACGGTTTGCCCGTTTTCGCTGGTGACGTTTCTTCGGCTGGATCGAAGCCAGCGCTGCGTCCCGCCGCATCCTGAACCCGCTTGGGCGCACGCGCCCACCGCATGCCCAATCGGGACGAGCGCCGATTTCGTGGTAGCGTTTGAGCAGGGCCAGCGCGATTTTGCGCTCTTTCGCGTCCGAACCTGCGGCGCCCGCCGTGCTCACTTCACGGTCATACGCGGCACGATAGGCATCGCTGACGGTCGGTGGGCACCAGTTCCCACAACGCGCGCAGCTCGTCCAGTGAAAGCGCCCGTAATGCTTCGACGGTGTGATAGCGCAGCAGGTCGCTCATGGCATGTTTCCTCCCAGCAGCACTGTCGCTGCCATCTCATGGATGCGCCGGAGCGCACGAATTGTCGTAATCCGTCGTGCCCTCGTCAGCCGCTTCAATCGTGACGTGCGGTTCGACTTTGACCTGGGGCGTAACCGTGATGGACGGCGCTGGCATCGTTCCGTAGGCCGTCATCTCGTTGGGCAGCAGCCGTGCGGCGATCTCCAGGCGATTGACCCCACGTTCGGCTTCCTCACGCGAACGTCCCGCCGTGATCGCGCCTTCAACAAGTTCGGAACGGGTCTCGGACGAGAGGCGGCGATCGGGATTGTCCTTCACTTCGCGTCCCGAACGTTCGGTTTGTTCGGGGGTCAGTCCCAGGCGTGCCGCGTTGTCGATGAACAGGCCGAAGCGCGTCAGATCGTCGCGCACCGGCGGCTTGCCATCGTTCAGGGCGTGATCCCGACCGACTGCGCCATCAGTCCGCGCGACGGTGAGATGGTCCACTCCTGCCGCGCCGCGCCCGCCGAGAAGCCGCATCACATCGCCCATCACGCCCGCCACATCGGCGCTGCCGCTCACGCGCAGGCTGCCCGTCATCGTCCCCGCCGCCCGTTCGAGCGCCTCCGCGCTGCGTTCCAGCCGTCCCGCCGCGCCTTCGATGCGATCCGAGCCAGCGCCGCCGTTCCCACGGGCGGTTTGCGAGACTTCCGACAGGTGCTGTTCAAGTTCCTCGCCGCGCATGTCGTCGGCGTAGGTTTCGCGCTCACGGGCGATGGCTTCATCGGCGGATGCCTCGGTTGGCGTGGGCGCAACGGGCGTAAACATGCCCATCCGTTTGCGCTTGAGGGGCGTGAAACCGGGAATGAGTTCGCCATCGTCCTCTTCCGGCCCTGTCAACTCTCCATCTCCTTGCCTGCGCGGGTTGGGACGCTTGCCGGGTGGATAGGTCAGCGCCGCCAGGCCTGCGCCCGATCGCCGGGACGAGCATCGGACGACCGATCAGCCGTCCCTGCTCGTCATACGCCGGCATGGTCCGGGTCATAGTCGGTCAGCAGTTTCGCGCCGAGTCTCGGGCCGAGCGATGCTTCCGATAAGTGGAATAGCGCGGGCGACACGCCGGGTCACCGCGCCTTCCGTGAATTGTTCAGCCGCGTCACCGAGCGGTGTGCCGCGCAAACTCGGCAGGCGCGTCAGCCCGCGCGCGGCCTCTGCCAGCGGCTGTACGCCGCCCAGGGTCAAGCCTGCCGCCTGTGCCGGAGTGGCCCCGCTCTGAAGGGCGCTCGCGCCCGCCAGCGCGTTCGAGCCGATCCCGGCCGCGCCACCGATGAGCGAGGCGCCGCCGCTCGCGACAGCGAACGCCGCCCCGGTCGCCGCTGAAGCGGTCGTGATGGCGGCGGTTCCGGGACTGATGACGGCGCCACCGGTGGCCTGCCCGAAGGCGTTGAACAGGCGGTTGAACGCGTTCCAGACGGCTTTCACGCCGCTGAAGAGCACGATCAGCATGAAGATCAGGCAGATCAAGCCCACGCCCAGTACGACAATGCCATTGCCGCTCGCCGTTCCTGCGAGAAAGAAGGTGACGACGAGCGCTTGAATCAGCGCGATCACGACCGTCTGGATGATCAGTTCGATCCAGAGATCGATGATGGAGCGCGCGATGACCTCCGTTTTCTTGAAGAAGGCGAACAGGATCGCCACGCCGAACGAGATGAAGGTCAGCCCCTGCGCAATCGTCAGCAGCAGGTAGACGAGCTGTTCGGCCACCCCGAACAGGATCAGCGGCCACGCGGTGAGCAGCCGTCCCTGCGCCGCGGATGCCAGCGCAATCGAGTCCGAGCGTTCCAGGGCGGTCATCGCGGGGAAGAAGACCGGATCGCGGTCATTGGCGAAGAACGATCCCGGCCGCCGCCACTCCCACGGCACGCTGCCCGCCGTCCACAAGCCGGTCGCCGGGTCGGGTGGGTGCGGCTGGCAGGCCGGGTCGCGCGGCGTGGACGGGTAGCCCATCAGGTCGATGCCGTCGGCACGCAGATACGCCAGCGCCACATCCAGCCCGTCAATGGTGGAATTCCAGACCGGCATGTACGAACCGAAGTTGTCGCACAGGCTCAGGATGCCCATATCGCTGCTGCTCACGCTGTCCAGCGAGTCGAAGGCCGAGCCCGTGGCGGAGGACAGCCCGCTCAAACTGCTGGTATAGAACGCGCTCGACAGCGTGCGGCGGAAATCGCTCATGCCCTGATACAGGTTCGGGCCCAACGCGAAAAAGAGCGCCCCCGCCAGATACCAGGCGATCGCGCTCTTCGGCTCGACAATCCGCATGCGGGCGAAGGCCGCGAGCAGGTAGGTCACGCCCAACACCAGCAGCGCGACCACGAACGCCAGACTGACCGCCACCTGCAAACTGGCGTTGGTCTGCGCGATCAGCGGCGTGAAGGCGTGGTCGACCAGCCACTGGTTCATCAGTTCGATGGTGTAGCCCATCATCAGGAAGGCGCGCTGCAAGCTCCAGCCCATCCCCGCCAGTGAGAACAGCAGGTGGTACCAGAGCGAGTCGATCTGGATTTGCAGTCCGCGCAGCACGTCGTCCACGATGGGCATTCGTGAGGGTTCCTTCTTTCAGGGGTACGGCGTCGGCAGGACGAAGGGTTCTGACAAATCACCCGCGCAAATCGTGTTGGTCGCGTTCGTCCAGACCATGACATTGCGTTCCCGGTAGGCCCGGTGTCGCGGGCGACGGCCGGGTGGTGGGATCGAGCGCGTAGGCGAAACGACGGGGCGAACCCGCTGGAATGTAGGCCGCGAGCGGGAAGGTTCGAAGTTCCACCGGCTGCCAGCGTCGATGCTTCCAGCGGCGTGGTCAGACCCGCTTCGGCGGCCGCAGCGCGACTCGCGCCCCAGATACCCTCGAGCTCACCCGTCGCCGTCGCCACCGTCGCAACGAACATCTGCCAGGCCGGGAAGACCTCATACGGCGCAGCGCCCACGTTCCTGATCTCGATCTCCCAACGGGCGATCGTGCGCGCGCTGCCGTCGGGCGCCGGCGACGCAGGCAGCGTGAGAGGGTTCGACAGGCGCAGACGCACGTGGATGGTGGAGACAAAGCCGCCGGTGTAGATCGCATCAGCCGACGAAGAATTCCTGTGGAGGACGCATCACGAACGCCGTGGCCGTCGGATAGGGCGTGGTCGTTGGGCGCGGCGTCGATGTTGCGCCGGGACGAGTCGCGGCCGGCGTGAGATAGATGCCGCCGAAGACCGGCGTGTTGGTCGCGCAAACGCGCCCGTTCCACAGGCAGCCGGGTACGCGCGTGAGCGTCGCCCAACCGGAGGGCGGCACGATCACGGGCGGCTGTACTGACGTGGGCAGGGGCGTATCGGTCGGCCGCGGCGCTGCCGTTGGGCAGACGTAGACCGGCTGGTCGAGGATTCGCATGGCGGATGGTGTGCCGGTGCAGGCGAGCACTGCCAGGCACAGGCTGAGGGCAAGGTGCGACGGGCGTGTTTTCATGTGGTCCTCTAGGGGATCAGCCCGGGCTGGTTCCCCGGTGTGAGGAGCAGGGTGTAGGCAGACGCAGCGCTGTTTCCGCCGCGCTGAAGCGGCCAGGTCTTACCGAAATAGGGGACGACCACCTGCGCCGGTTCGCCGGTCACCATCTCGAAAGCGACATAGCCACGCGCGTCGGTGAAAGCGCTGGCGATCACGCGATTGGTGTGGATCTCGACCACTCGCACCGAAATGCCGGCCACGCCTTCCGCAGGGTCCACGGTACGGTTGCCATTTTCGTCGTAGGCGATGACCACTTCGGCGCTGATGACGCGCGGCGGAATCGGTGAGTTGGTCGGCTGAATCGTGGCTGGCGCACTGACGAGTTCAATGCGCGCGGCGGCCTGCGGCGACGGTGTGGGCGTATTTGTCACCAGGGGCGGTGGCACGATGCGCGTATTCGCGTCGCTGCGCCAGACGTCGATGGCATCTAACCCGACGACATAGCCTTCGCTGGCGTCGTTCTTACGTCCGAGAGCACGAATTTAAAGCTGATGCACGCCGCTCCCGACGAAGTACACCGCGGTGACTGGAAAGCGCAGTTCGTTCGCGTAAGCATCAATCGTTTCCAGAACAAGACCATCGACCACGATCTCGAACAGGCCCATGTTCTGGGCCGCGACGTAGCGCACCCGCAGCCCTTCACCCTCAAAAGTGAAGGAGGCGCTGCTGGAGGCGCTTTCGGTGCGGTGATACTGCCCGCGGCTGGCATTCGGCGATAAGCGCGGTAGTCCACGGTGGTGAATAGCGCACCGTCGGATAATCCGACTCGAAAGCGGACCAGCCGATGAACGGCGGCGCGGTGTCGGTCGCGTCGGGCAGGGGCTCGACAGGCTGCGGCGGTGCAGGCAGTAAGACGGCGCCAACCGGAAAGTCCGTCGGGGCAGGCGGCATGAGGACGCCGGGCATGATGACCGTGAATTCCAACACGCGCTCACTCAGCGTCGGGATCGTCGTGGGCGCTGCGGTTTCCGTCGGCGCGACCGTCGCGGTCGCGGTAGCGGACGGGGTGAGCGTGGACGGTACGGTCGGGGACGGTGTTTGCGTCGGTGTGACCGACGGCAGCACCATCAGGGTCGGGATCACGGGGTCCTCCGCACTGGTTCGGTCGCGGGACAAGAAAAAGGCGGCACTCCATGCGCTCAGGCAGAAGGCCGCCAGGATGAGCAGAACCAGTCGTCGCATAGAAGCACTCCACCTGAGGTTACGCTGTGTTCAGCGTAACGAAGCGGAGAACCGTGCCTTCTGGAAGATTTCAGTGGGGGAACAGCAGAATTCCAGCGCGGAGGTGCGAAGTTTCAGTCTAGTCGGGAAAACTGCTGAAGCCTTCAGCGGCGGCACGACTGATGAGGTGTTCATTGGTGGTCGCGCCGAAACGATAGCGCAACTTTTCGCGCACCCAATACACACGCCGGGGCTTCACACGCAGCTGCGCCGCGATCGTGCCGACGGTGCAGCCCTGGGCCAGCAGACGCAGCACGGCACGCGCTTCCGAGTCCAGTTTCCAGTCGCGATCCCCCGTCTGCATCAGGATCAGATACTCTGAATTCGCGTTGGGCGAGAGATAGGGGCGCTCGCGCAGCACGGTGTCCACGGCCGTCAGTAAACAGGCCGACAGATCATCCCCCACCGCCAGATAGCCGCTTGCCCCCAGCGCAAACAAGTCGCGAATGAGTCGTCCGTTCGTCACCGTCCCCATCACGATGATCCGCACACACGGTGCGGCCTCACGCAGCCGCTCGATGAGTGCCAGCGTATCGATCAGCGGGTCGAAGGGGTCACCCATCAGAAGGATGTCCGGTGGCTGGGTCCGTGCCAGATCGATCAACTCGCTGGCGCACTGTGCCGTCAGGATGACGGTATCAGCGCGTGCTTTGAGGATCGTTTCTGCGCCGATAACCGCCAGGCTGCTGCTGTCGGCGATGAGGATGTGCGTGGTCATGTCGCTTTGCCTTCGGCAGTTCAATGTCCACAGCGTAGCACAGCGCTGGCTGGATGGCGTGAGACTCTGGGACATTCCGCCGGCAAACACGGACATTCGATTGAGCAACATTTCCATTATCTAGGCGTGATGATCGTCATCCATCGGCGCGAGCAACTTTTTCTGACGCGCGATATCGACCATCTGGGCGTTGCTCTGGGCTTCCAACTGATGGCGCAGTGTTTGCAGAATGCGGTAGACGCTCTTGGTGGTCAACCCTAAATGAGCGGAGATCTCTTTCGCCTGAAAACCTTCGGCAAGCAGCTGAAGCACATCCAGGTCGCGCTGCTCAATCCGCACAGGCAAGGGGCGCGTGTCATTGATCAGTCTTGAGATGCTGGCGGAGACAAACAACCCGCCCTCAGCGGTGGTCTGGATCGCATTGATCAAGCCCCGCTCCAGATTGTCGTCCCGATGCATCATCCCGCGGACACCGCGTTCAAGCAGCAGTCGCACCAGACTGGCGGTCGGTCGATAGGCGATCATCAGGATCGCCAGACCGGAATGGCGATCTGTCAGCTTCTTCACTTCCTGGGCGAGGTGCGTCCCACGCGGGAGAGAGTCGTCAATAATCACCACGTGGGCGTGCTGCTGTTCCAGAAGCTCGTGAAGGTCGCGGAAATTGTCCACGAGTGCAGTGACCTGGATGGGAATATCCGATTTTGCCACGACCTGCTGAATACCATGGCGGGTGAGCGCGTTGGTGGAGATGACGATGACCAGTATCGGGCGCATGACCAACACTTCACCTTCTCTATCGGGATCCCCTCAATTCAGCCGACGAAAATAGAACGTATGAGCTATTCTGAAAGGGCATTGTATTACAGAACTCCAACGCGCGTACAGCATTTTGGTACACAATTTCGGTTCGAACTTCCATGCGTGGAGGTGTCATAGCGTGTGACGCGAACAGAATTGGAGATTCTGGATTTCTGTTGTCACAAAATCTCAGCCTGTCAAAACTGGACCCGTGGATGTCCACAGGGTCCAGAACAAATGTCTCATAGTCTCGTCTCATTTCGGGCCTTTTCGATTACGCTGGTGCTACATGGAGTGACAAGGAAACCCAACATGAATCGAGACACACCCTTCGCGGCCCGCATCGCTTTTCGTCTGCCGCAGTCGCTGTACGACAAACTGGAAACATGGGCTGAAGAAGACGACCGTCCCCTTGCGAACCTGATTTATACGCTCGTCAAGCAAGCGGTCACCGAGCGTGAACGCGAGACGCAGCCTGTGCCCTTGGAAATGGAGGTGAACTGATGCGTGAGCCTGATGAAAGCTTCATGCCTGATCTGCGCGAAATCGTTGAAGCGCACCTTGGTAAACCGCTCGCCGCCAGTGTCCAGGCCAGTTTGTGGCGCTGCCCGGTTTGTGCACCCGATACGCATTCACTGCTGATGGTGTCAGCAGACGAGTATCGCTGTTTGGGACGTTTCGTATGCGATGGTGGAATGAGTGAACGGATGAATACCCGTTTGGCGGATGATGCTGTCGCTGAAAGAGAGACCCTATGGACAGCACACCGTTGATGATGACGACGAAAGACCCGCTAGACTCTGAACTCATTGTCAGGCGCCTGTTCAAGGTGGCAGAAGTCCTTTCACGCATTTCACTGCACGAACATGCAACGGAAATATGCGATGAAAATGGCAGCGAAAATCATGAATTCAGAGAAGTAGGGTATTGTGAATCCGGCGAGCGGTTCAACAATACCTAACGGAGTCGGACTTGATGGCACAGAATAAGCGAAAAAAAGGAACGCCGATTCCTCCACAACCAGGGTGGGCAATCTATCTACGGACGAGCAGTGACGAAAATCAGAAGCCGGAAATGTCGCGCGCTCGACAGAAATTCACGATCGAAAAGAACGTGCTTGAACGCTCGTCAATGCCCGTCTTCGATGAGTACATCGACGTGCTAACTGGAAAGACACCGAATCGAGCGGGATATCAGCGTTTACTGGCGGATGCTCGCTTAGGCAAATTCTCGCATGTGATCGTTGAACGAGCTGACCGCTTCGGCCGCAATGACACGGAAGCGCTACGTGCCATTGATGAACTCCATGAATTCGGTGTCACCGTTCGGTTCGCTAATCAGCCGGACCTTGATCCCCAAGATCCGGATGATCGTGTCATCGTCGCACTTTCGTTCACGTTGGCACGTCGAGAGTCAACTTTGCTAGGTATTCGCGTGAAAGGCGGGCTACAGGCGAAGCGAGCAAGCGGTGGTTTCTGCGGTATTGCTCCTGACGGTTACCGCAATGCAGAAGATAGAGTGATGGGCGAAGCCAAAAAGCTTCAGGGACGGCACAGCCATTGGATTGAACAAGTCCCGGACCGTTCCTCAATTTGGCGTTATGCTTGGAACCTTCTACTGGATGACGAGCTGACGTTGGAGCAGATTTGTGAAACACTTCACTCCAGAGGCTACAAATACCGTAGCGGGCGTCCATTCGTTCAAGTTAAGAAGAATGGCAAACGTGTTGCGAACACCAGTACCTTAGCAGCGATCTTCCATAACTGGACGTATGCAGGTTGGGTTACGAGCACATCAGGCAAAGTCCCACCCAAAACTATCAAGGGGAGTTGGGAGTCAATTGTTACGACGGAGGAATTCGAGCGAGGTCTGGCAATTCTTGAACAACGCGATCTGAAACGCGGTCGGGAGCGTCGTCACGAATATCTGCTCAAAGGATTGATCTATTTCAACGCGCCTGGCAATCCAAGTTTGATCCGATTGACCTGTTCAACTTCCAATGCGTCTCGTGCCGGAGGTGGAACATCATACTACTGCATCGCACGCAGCAACATCAATTTTCTATGCAGCAGCATCGATGGTCAGATCGGCGATGCCTTGAAGCGCGTTCAGGTTGATCCCGACCTCATCCCATTGATCCGTGCTGCATACACAGATGATATTGCTGAAAAAATGGGACATTTGCGACCAGACGAGCGCGAGCAAATGCTTGTTGCACTAAAGTCGATTGACGAAGAAGAAGTTCGGATGATGCGTCTGTATGCGGCAGGCAAAGTCACTGAAAGCCTGTGGGATGTTCAGTGGCAGGAATGGCAGGATCGACGTGCGCGTATTCGAATTAGTTTGGATGGTTTGGAAGGACAACAGCAGGTTCACATCGAGAATCTTGACGCGGCATTAAAAATCATCGCGCAAGTGGGTATCGTATATAATCGCCTTGAACGCGGCGATCAGAAAGAACTGCTACGTTACATGGTTGAGAGGGTCATCGTTGACCCGGCGGGACAGAGATTCGTTTGGAGTTGTGCGCGCCATTCGCGTATTTGCAGGACATCACCGATCAGGTGCGCGACGGGGCGAAGGCGATAAACAAGGGCAAGAAAGCAAAAACCGCTCGGAATGCGAGCGGCCTCGCTCAGGAAACTGTTCGGATTAGCTTCCTGTCGTGCGGGGAGAACAGGATTCGAACCTGCGATTGAGCCTTACGACCCAATAACCGCTTAGCAGGCGGCCCCGATCGACCACTCTGGCATCTCCCCAAATCGTGTATGCAGGCTAGCCCAGCGGAGGGAGTGGGATTCGAACCCACGGTACAGGAAGCCTGTACGGTGGTTTTCAAGACCACTGCCATCAACCACTCGGCCATCCCTCCCAAGTTGGAAGCTGCACACAGGCGCTAGTCTAGCACAGGGACTCGGGCCGGTCAATCCTGCGCGGCGGCGATCGCGGTGCTTTCGTCTGATAGTCAGACAGGCATTGCGGTCTCGTGCTCGCGCACTTCATCGAGCGGAACGATGCGGTATTTTGGCGCGTTCTGATTGCCCTTGAAGCGTACTTTTACTGTGTCGTAGCCCACCTGGCTGAATGGGCAGATCGCAAGGCACACCGCGCAGCCATAGTTGCTCGTGAAGTAGGCGCGGCAGGTAGCGTGGTCGATGCACTGCATGCCGCCATCGCCGCGCGCCTCCGGCTGGTGCTTGATGGCGCTTACAGGGCATTCGCGCACGCATTTGCGGCACATGGCGCAGAAATCGCGCACCCAGCGATGCTCGTTGCCCGCCCGAACTGGCAGGTTGGTGATATTCGTGTAGATGGTGTTGATGCGCAGGCGCGCGCCTTCACCGGGCGTGATCAGCAGGCCGTGATAGCCAATCGCGCCCAGCCCGGCAAGCTCGGCCAAATAGACGTAGTCGGTGATGCCGCCGAGGCCGGTGCCAGGATAGGCCGCGAAGCCGGCTTTGTGCATGAAACGGGCCAGCCTGTTGCCGATAATTGCCAGATTCTTGTATCCCTTCATCACCTCAAGCTGCGACTCGAAACCGGGCGACGTGTCGAGGGGTTCCTTGTTCATCTCGACGGTGTAAACCACCGCATATGCCCCTGGCAGCCCCTTGCCTTTGAAGATGGCATTCGGCGGTACTTTCACGTAGCGAATGTCCTTGACGCCCACCTTATATGCCAGCGCCTCAAGATCGCTGATAAATTCCGGGCTGACTTCGGTGCGCTGCGGTGGTGGTTTGCCGTCATACATCTGTGCGCCAACCTGCATATTGAGCAGAAGTGGCGCCATCTGGGGCAGCACACGCATGCGTTGGCGCGGTTTGAGGTTCGCCAGCGACATCTGGCTGCGCGGCAGGTGGGCATCAAACGGCGTGCGCGGTTTGGACTCGGGTGCGGGCTGCATGAGCGAGTCGAAATTGGTGAGATGGCTGTCCATGCTGGCCAGCACCGCATCTAAAGACGGAGTGCTGTTCTTGTTGAACATGCCGCCGAGGATATTGAGCATTTCCTTGAGCATCGCCAGTCCTGACCTGAGATGAAACCCGCCTTTAGCTTACGACAAACATTGTACGGTTGCCATTAATGCCCTGTCCCGCAAATAGCACTTCCGGGTTGAGGGGCACGATGTATCGTGCCGCTACCTTGTGCCAATTTAAGGACGAAGCGATGAACGTGTCCCCCAAAACGCGTTGATGTTCGCGCGCCTGGTTCGAAAAGCGGACAGGTATAATGAACCGCATTCAGGCAGAGGAGAGCGCGTATGGAGTTTGTGGGGCTGGCGCTGATGGCAGGGATACTGGCGCTGGTTGGCGCTGTGTTGTACCTCGCCAATGTGGCGGCCGTCGACCACAAGTACGAGCCAGCGCTGCACGTGCTGCTGTACAGCCTGAGCGGGGCGGGGATGCTGTTCGGCCTGCTGGCGATGGCAGGGTTGGTGGCGTCCGCACAGCAAGCACCATCGGTGGAAGTGGGCTCGGCGCTGTTTGGACTCGTCGTGGCGTTGGGCGTCGGCACAATCAACCTGCTTGTGCTTGGGCTGCCCGGCCTGCGCCAATCGCTGCGGCGCGTGTTGGGGCCAGCCTACGACCCCCAATCGCCGCTGCACCAAACTGCCCTGATCCTGAGCGGCGCACTGCTGTCGTATACCGTGGTCAGCCTGATCGCGGGCGGCGGCGTGCAGGGGCTGGCGGACTCAATCACGACCAGTGGCGTGTCGGCTGGCGAAACGCTGTTTCAGAGCCTGCTGTGGGTGCTGGCGGCGCTGCTGGGGGTGGGACTATACATCCGGCGCAGCCCGGCGCAAACATTGGCGCGCCTGGGTCTTCGTTCGCCGCGCGTGAGCGATATCCTGGTGGGTGCAGGCGTGGGATTGCTGCTCTACGGCGTGGTGATTAGCGTCAGCCTGCTTTCAGCCATCACGATGTCGCCCGAGCAGTTGGCCGAGCAAACGGCCGTCTCGTCGGCGCTGGTTGGCAGCGTCAATACCCTGCTCGGGGCACTGCTGCTGTCGCTGCCGGTCGCCATCGGCGAGGAGGTCTTTTTCCGCGGCGCGCTGCAACCCGTGTTTGGGCTGATTCCGACCAGCCTGTTTTTCGCGGCGCTGCACGCCCAATACGGCTTCACGCCCGCTTTGCTCGCTATCTTTCTCGTAAGTCTTATCCTCGGCGTGCTGGCGCGCCGGCGCGGCACAGTAGCCGCCATCACCGGACATTTCGTCTTTAACTTTGTGCAGTTGGCGCTGGCCGTGCTGGCCAGCTCACTGCTGGTGACTGGGGGAACAGGATCATGATGGATTCGAAGGACACGCGGTTGGATTTGTACAGCCTCGACAGCGTTGAACTGGAAGCGCTGCTCGGAGAGTGGGGTGAACCCGCTTTCCGGGCGCGGCAGTTGTGGGACTGGCTTTATGTGCAGCGCGTCGCTGACTTCGACGCCATGACGAACTTGTCGAAGGCGCTGCGCGACCGGCTGGCCGCCGAAACGCGCCTCGGCGCACTGACGGTGGAGACTGAACTGGACAGCGCCGATGGCACCGTCAAGCGGCTCTACCGGCTCGACGACGGCGAACTGATCGAATCGGTACTGATGGAGTACGATGACGAGCGGCACACGGCCTGTATCTCGACGCAAGTGGGCTGCGCGCTTGGCTGCGTATTCTGTGCCACCGGCCAGATGGGCTTCTCACGCCACCTGACCGCGACCGAGATCTTCGAGCAGGCGG
Source organism: uncultured Chloroflexia bacterium (assembly GCA_963841085.1). Taxonomy (GTDB): domain Bacteria; phylum Chloroflexota; class Anaerolineae; order Aggregatilineales; family Phototrophicaceae; genus Flexifilum. Next base: position 42,622 of record CAWJBF010000003.1, read on the forward strand.
CGTACTTCGCCCGCGAATTGGCGGGCCGGGGCGAACGGCTGAGCAACGTCGTGCTGATGGGCATGGGCGAACCGTTCCATAATTACGAGGCGTCGGTCGCGGCGGTCAAGCGCCTGATGAGTGACCTCGACATCGGCGCGCGCCACATCACCATCAGCACGGTTGGCCTTGCCCCCATGATCCGCCGCTTTGCCGATGAGGGTTTGCAGGTCAAGCTGGCCGTTAGCCTGCACGCCGCGACCGATGACGAGCGCGATGCCTTGCTGCCCGTGAACCGGCGCTACCCGCTGCGCGAACTAATCGGCGCATGTTTCGAGTATGTACACAAGACCAACCGGCGCATCTCGTTCGAGTGGACGCTGATCGAGGGTCAGAACGACACGCCCGAGCAGGCGCATGCCTTGGGCAAGCTGCTGCAGGGGCTGAAGTGCCACGTCAATGCGATCCCGCTGAATCCGACGGCTGGTTTCGGGGGCGATCCGTCGGCGTCGCGGCGCATCGATGCCTTCCGTCAGGTGCTGGAGAGCTATGGCATTACGATGACGGTGCGCGTGCGCCGGGGAATAGACATCAACGCAGGATGTGGTCAGTTGAAGTCCGAGGTCGTGAAGCAGCGCAAAACGCGCCGCTCACAGAATACGCTGGCCGAACAAGCTGGCGGCCAACTCGATAGCGACCTCGGCGGTGCGGTTGCCGGTGTCGAGGATCGGATTGACCTCGACGATGTCGAGTGAGCGCACCCGTCCATTATCGGCCAGCAGCTCCATGATCAGGTGCGCCTCGCGGTAGGTGAGGCCGCCCGGTACAGGTGTGCCCACTCCCGGCGCAGCCGATGGATCAAGCGAGTCCATATCAAGGCTGACGTGGATCGCATCAACGCCGCGAAACTGGCGCAGCACATCCTGCACCACGTTGGCCATGCCTTGCTCGTCAATATCGCGCATCGTATGCACGAAGATGCCGCTGTCGCTCAGCGCTTCGCGTTCTTCCACATCCAGATCGCGAATGCCGATCATGGCGGTCAGTTCGGGTTCGAGGCGGGTCGTGCCGACCACAAGCGGGGGCGGGCAGCGGCCCATCAGCGCCGCGACCACCATGCCATGCACGTTGCCTGAAGGCGTGGTCAGCGGCGTGTTGAAGTCCGCGTGCGCGTCCACCCAGATGACGCCTGTGCGAATGGGTCGATCCAGCGCCGCAGCCACCGAGCCGAGTGACATGCTGTGATCGCCGCCGAGCACAATCAGCGTATCGCCCGCCTCGAAACCACGCTTTGCGGCCTCATAGGTGTCCATACAAACGCGGGCAATGGTGGCGGCATTGTAGGCGCGGCCCGTCTCTGCTTCGCCGTGCTTGAGTTCCTCGATGCCTGGCACATGCACATTGCCGCTGTCGTAAACCGTGTGGCCGAGCCGTTCGAGCCGTGCTTGCAGGCCAGCGTAGCGAATGGCGCTTGGCCCCATATCCACCCCGCGCCGCTTCTGGCCCAGGTCCATCGGCACACCTACGATACGAATCGGTAGTTTGGTCACGCCGGCGTCTCCTCAGCGGGGTTCAGGTGGGCGAACCGGCGGCCAATGAATGTCAACCCAATACTGAGCAGGTACAGGCCCAGTAGCGGCCCCATCACCAGCATCATGTTGACCGGATCGACCGTTGGCGTGATGGCCGCCGCGGCGACGGCCGTGCCGACGATGGCGATGCGCCAGTGCTTGATCAGCGTGCGCGGCGTGAGCAGGCCAAGGATTGACAGCACAAACGCGATCAGCGGTGTTTCAAACGCGACGCCCATCCAGAACAGCAGGGCAGTGACGAAGCCCAGATAGCGGTCGGCCGTCCACTGCGCGACGAACAATTCGGGCATGAAGTTGTTGAAGAAGCCAATCGCGGGCGGGATGAGAATCGCCCACGTGAAGATGACGCCCACCACGAACAGCAGGGTGACGAACGGGATTGAGAGCAGGATGATGCGCCGCTCTTTGTTCGTGAGGCCGGGCAGGATGAACATCAGCAGTTGGTAGGTGATGATAGGAATGCTGAGGATGCCGCCAACGAGCAGCGCCACACGGAAATAGGCGACGACCGAGTCGGTGGGGCCTAGCGTGATGAATTGACTGGTGCCATACGGTTGTTTGAGGAATTCAAGTACTGGCCCGGCGATCAGGAAGCCGATGGCAGTGGCGATGACAAAAGCGAGCGCCGCCTTGACGAGACGGCCGCGCAGTTCGTCCAGATGGCCCAGGATCGACATACGCAACTGCTCGTCACCCGGCGGTGGCGGTGGCGGTAGTTCGGGCGGCCCGGGTGGCGCGAGAGGCGCCTTGACCGGGTTGGTGCTCACGCCTCGTCTCCGCCGGCAGGCGCTTCAGGCACGTCGAGGGGCTCGGGCGCAGCAGGCGCTTCAAATGCCTCATCCACGGCCAGCGCATGTGGTGACTTGGCGACCGAGCCGAGTACGCCATTGATAAATCCGGGCGCGTTGTCGGCCGCGAAAATCTTGGCCAGCTTCACACCCTCATCAATCGTCACGCCTACCGGCTGGCGGCCATCGATCACCATCTCAAACACGGCCAAACGCAGGATATTCCGGTCTACGGCTGCAATCTGATCGACCGGAAAATCGGGCGCAAAGCGGTGGATGATCGGGTCGATGCGCAGGCGATAGTTCATCACGCCTTCGACGAGCGTGCGCGTATAGTCCGCGACCTCGGCGTCAGGCTGGCGCTCTTGTAAGTGGCGGGCCAGTACCGGCCCCGCATCGTGGTGGGACGTATCAATTTCGTACAGCACCTGCAGCGCAATCCGGCGCGCCAGTGTGTGCGAGTTGCTGTAAGGGAACCCCGTTTGAATGTCGTTCTCGTCTGGATCGTTGTCCGGGCGACTGCTCATTTGTTTACCTTAACGGCTTGCAACGAGCATTGAGTCTAGCTGAATATTGAGCGTGAGGCTATCCCTGGCCGATGCATTGGGAACGGAAACCGGCCTCTGCGTTCTCAGTGTCTCGGTGGTTCAGTCTGTTCTTGTCTCACCGGCTTCCAGCGCACGCCCTTCGAGGACGCCGCCTTCTTCGGCCTGCCAGCGGCGTTCGTGGCCCCAGCGATTCAGGTGCGCGCAAATCTCGGCGGCAAACAGGAAGCCGCCTGCGAGGACATAAATCCAGAACAGCAGCAGCATGCCCGAGGCCAGCGTACCGAAAACTGGTTGATACATCAGTGACGATGACGTGAACGTGGCGAACAAGGCTTTCGCTGCTTCCCAGATGATCGCCCCCAGTAGCGCGGCCGGCCATACGGCCTCCCAATCGGGGCGGCGGCTCGGCACGTAGCGGAACAGCAGCGTGAAGATCAGCATGTTCAGGCCCAGCGGCAGGGCAATCGTCGAAATGCGCAGCCACACGGCAGCCGGATTGAGGAAGACCGAGTCGAACAGGCCGATGACGAACGAGCTGAGGAAGGACAGGCTAAGCAGCCCCACCAGCGCGAACGCCATCAGCAGGGCGCGAATACGGCCGCGCACCAGCCCAACCGGCCGCTCGGCGTGAAAGATCGTGTCCAGCGAACTGGCAATGTTGCCGAATAATCCCAAACCTGCCCAGGCAAGACTGATCACCGCGATGATCGTGATCGAGCCGGATTGTTCTAGTGCCCCGCCGACAAACGTTTGTACCAGCGACAGCGCCCCGCCTGCGCCTTCAGGCAGGAAAGGCGTAAGCGTAGACATGACCTGTTCTTCGGTCAGCACCTGCCCGAGCACGCGGCTGAGAACGACGATCACCAGCAGCAGCAGGGGGAAAATGGAGAAGATGGCATAGTAGGCGAGCGCAGCCGCGTTGCGCATGCCCCGCGCCGAGAAGTCTTTCACGGCATACCAGAGAAACCGGGGCAGGTCGTCCGTAAGCTGGTTGAGCGCCGCCAGCGATTTGTTCAGCCACGCGACGAGGCGCTTGATGAATTTTGGCATAGCCATCGCCCTGTACATGAATAGGCGTCAATACAATAACCAGAGCATAACACGTTATACTCAAGGCGTTTGATTGGGTGAACACACTTCAGGGGCGATTCCATGGAAGGCGTCACCATCCAGAATATCCTGCAGTTGCTTGGCCCGCAGACCGGCACGCTGCTGTGGAACATCTTGCTGTACATCATCTTCGGCCTTTCGCTCCTGACCGTGCTGACGATGCCGAACAAGAATCTGCTGCCGATGCTGCTGATGGTGGCCGTGGTACTGGCGACGGTTGTGGCCAAGTTGAGCACATCGGCGCGGCCGCCGCTGATACGCAAGAACGAGTTCGGCATGTTCCTGCTGAATGTAGCGATCTTCGTGCTGCCGCTGCTCACGGCCGGCATTGTGCGCGCCCGGAAGAAGGGCCGCACCGTCATGCTGTGCATCGTCACCGGCATTTTTGGCGGTATGTACTTCTTCTTCTTCTGGGCGATCGAAATGCGCTAGCTGGACTGCTCGATCCACAGGCGCTGGCCGTCTGTCCATAGATGCACGGCTCCGCCTGCCCCCGTTTGAAACACAGATGCATCCGCCAATTGCTGAAGCGTGCGCGGCGCTGGCTCATTTGGGTCGTCGCGGCGCGACTGAATGACCACGGCCTGCGGTTGTGCTGCGCTGACAAGTGCTGGATCGAGTGATTTCTCAGCCCCGCCAGACGGTATCTGCAACACAGAGGCCGGCAGCCCGAATCCGTTATCGATCATCTGCTGCTGGCCGCTGGCGCTCAGATCGCCGGTGAGCAGCACCGACACATCCCCGTAGCTCAGCCGCAGCACGAGGGCCTCGTCAGCCAGCGCGGCCGTATCGGCGGGTGCGGCGCCCGGATGCAGCACGTCGATACGCATGCCATCGCTGAAGCTGACGGACTGACCAGCCTGCAACGGCGTGATTTCCCCGGCGCGCCCCAGTACATCGCGCAGCGCCGGATCGACGATCGCCTGTCCGTTGATGAGTATCTGGCTCACTTGATACTCGTCCAGCAAGCGCCCGGCGCTGCGCACGCGCGCAACCGACGGCTGCGTGAGCGCCCACAGCTCAATCGTGCGGTCGTCGAACGGCAAGCGCGACCCGATATCTGCCAGCAGCCGCGCCGGATGGCCGCCGCCGTCGATGAGCATATTTGCGCCGTCGGGCGTGCGTATCAGGACCGCATTCTCGCCATCCATGTCCAGAAACCAGATGTGAAGCTGATTGTCACTCCAATCGGCGGCGCGTGCGCCGATGAGGACGAGCAGCAGGGCCGCTGCGACAAGCGCCGCCGCCGCAACCGAGCGCGACTTCACGGCGTGGCCAAAGCGCAGCAGCCAGGGTGGGCGAGCAGCCATGAGGATGCCTCCTGCGATGAAGAACACGTAGAACAGGGCGACTGCGCCAGCGCCCGGATAGAATGCGACTTCCGCCCAGGGCAGACGGGCGAACGCTTCGACCGTCGTGAGCGTGTACGACAGGAATACGAAAGCGGGCAGGAACACCACCGGCGGTATGAATGGTAGCAGCGCCAGCAACGCGGCCCCTGCGCCGGTGAGCAGCAGCGCGGGCTGCACCGGCCCCACCAGCAGATTGACCAGTGGTGAGATGAGCGAAATGCGCCCGAACACGAGCGCGATCAGCGGCATGACGGCCAACTGCGCCGCCAGCGTCGTGCCCAGCGGCGGCGATATATAGCGCTGCGCTGGTGTTCGCAGCGGCGTGGGCAGCCAGCGCTGGGCGGCCGTGTCGGCGGCGTGCGCGATTGGGCCAGACAGCATGGCGATGCCGAGAGCTGCGACGAAGCTCAACTGGAAGCCCACATCCCACAACGCAGCCGGATTGAGTGCCGTGATAATCAGCACTGCAAACGCCAGCGACGAGGCGATGAACGTTCGCCGGCGCAGGCTCTGCCCGATCACCAGCAGGCTGCTCATGAGTGCCGCGCGCAGCACGGCCGGTGAAGCGCCGACGAGCAGCGTGTAGAGCACAATCACGCCCACCGATACCAGCGCGGCCCATTTGCGCGGCGCGCGCATCCGCAGCAGGATGGTCTGCACGGCTGTGCTCACCACGAGCATATTGAAGCCGCTGATAGCAACCAGATGCGCCGTGCCGGTTACAGCAAATGCGTTGGCAGTCGCTGGCGTGATCCCGCTTTCGTCGCCAAGCAGAATGGCAATGAGCAGCCCGGACTGCGGCTGGGGCAGCCCATCGGAGATGGCGGCGGTCAGCGCAGCACGCAGGTTGTCGAGCGCCGCGCGTAGCCCATCGGACTCGTCGTGGCCGATGACTTCAACCGAGGCGTCGCGCATCAGGCTGGAGATGCCGCTGCGGGCGAGGTATTCGCCGTAATCCAGATCGCCGATGAGCCGCGCTGCACCGAGCAATCCTGTGGCGCGGACGCGGTCACCCGCGCGCACGTCGGTGTCTACGGGCGCTCGCACAATCGCGCGGCCAGTTACCGGAAGGCGCTCTCCGCCCCGTTCGACGGTTTCAACTGAGATTCGCAGTTGTAGGGATGAATCGGACAGTTGCGGCGCTTCGTCAATCACGCCTTCGATGGTTAGCCCACCCAGGTCGTTGTAGGCGCTCAACGTTTCGTTGAGGACTGCGCCATTGAAGCGCAGGCCGCCGAGAGCGAGCGCCACGAGCGCCAATGCCGGCCAACGCAGCTTCCGCCACAGCACAAGTGCCAGCACCAGCGATGCCGCGAACAATATTGGCCACAGTGACGGAGTAGGGGGCAGGCTGGCAGCCAGCGCAATGCCCACACTCCAGCCCAGCGCCAGCAGAACCAGGCGCATCGAAATCGCCTCGATGAATGCGAAGTCAACCCGATAAAGCAAAAAGGGTACCGAAATCGATACCCTTCAATCCAAAAATGAACGTCCGCGCCGCCGGCTACTTCTGGTCTTTGCGTTCCGGGGCCGATACTGTCTGGTTTACTGGCATGAACTGCGCGGTCGAAACGGCCGTGCCCATCTCATTTGGGCTGGTCGAGCCGTCCGTCACCACTTGGTCAATGCCATTGCGGATGACGTTAAGCAGCTTGTTGACCTGCGCTTCCAACGCCCCGAGCGTGTCCAGCACATACTGGTCGGCCCCGTCAGAAATCGCTTCGGCTTCCTGGCGCGCTGCTTCGATGATGTTGGCCGCCTTGCTTTGGGCTAACTGCACCGTGGAATCGCGTTCGAGCATTTCTTCGCTGCGTTCGCGGGCCAGCAGCACCGAGCGTGACGCTTCTTCATTGGCCTGCGCCAGAATCCGGTCGCGCTGCGTGAGCACCCGATTGGCCTTTTCGACCTCTTCGGGGATAGAGATGCGCATCTGATCGATAATCTCCAGCGCACGCTCCTCATCAATGAGCGTGAGTTTGCTCATTGGCACATGGCGGCCTTCGTCAATCAACTCTTCCAGGCGATCCACAAGATGCTGAATGTCCATTGGCAGTCTCCCCCGTGCACAATGTGCTGCGGTCAGAACTTACGACGACTGGCGCTGCTCGGCATAACGCTCTTTCAGCGCTTTTGCCACAAAAGACGGCACCATCGTCGATACATCTCCCCCGAGTTCGGCGATTTCGCGGATGGTGGTGGAACTGATTGCTACGTGCTGCTCGTCGGTCATGATAGCGACCGTCTCAATTTCGGGAGCCAGCCGTTTGTTGGCCAACCCCATACGGAATTCAAACTCGAAATCCGAAAAAACGCGCAGCCCACGCACCAACACCAAAGCGCCGACTTCTCTAGCATAGTCTACAGTAAAACCCGAAAACTTTGCAACCTTAACATTAACTATTCCCGACAATGCTTCCTGCGCGAGCGCGACCCGCTCATCTACATCGAACAGCAGACGCTTTTTGGGCATATCGTAAACGCCGACGATCACCTCATCGAAGATGCGGGCGGCGCGTTTGGAAATGTCGATATGCCCATTGTGGATCGGGTCGAACGAGCCTGGATAGATGGCGCGCACCATGATTTCCCCTCAGCTCAGATCGCTGCGTTCATCGCGCAGCATGGCGACGCGCTCGGCCAACAAATGATGTTCCGGTTGTAACAACTCCGGGTCTTCGGCAAACAATGTGCGCGCCTCGCGCTGGGCCAGCTCGACCAGTGCGGGCGTCACTTCGTCCATCAACCGGAAGGCGCTGCTGCCGCTTTGGCGCGTGCCAACGAGGTCGCCAGGTCCACGCAGTTTCCAGTCCACCTCAGCCAGCGCAAAGCCGTCGTGATTGATCTTGAGCGCGTTCAGCCGGTCGAGGGCGTCCTTCTCCTGCGAATCGGGCACGAGCAGGCAGAACGACTGCAGGCCGCCGCGCCCTACACGACCACGGAACTGGTGCAACTGCGCCAGCCCGAAGCGATTCGCGCCATGAATGATGATGACGGTGGCGTTGGGAATATCGACGCCAACTTCCGCAACCGAGGTCGTGACCAGCACATCAAACTCGCGCTCGCGGAACGCGCGCATGATCTCGTCTTTTTCGGCGGGTTTCATGCGGCCGTGCAGCAAACCCAGCTTGTGCTTGTAGAACACGGGCTGCAGGCGCTCAAAGGCTTCAACTGCCGACTCCGCTTCAAGCGTCTCCGAGGCTTCTACCAGCGGGAAGACCAGAAACGCCTGCTGGCCCTGATCGAGTAGCGCCTGCATGCGGCTGTAGGCCTGTTCGACCGCCACCGGTTGCAGCACGGTCGTCGTAATCGGGATGCGGCCAGGCGGCATTTCGTCCAGCAGCGATAGGTCGAGATCGGCGTACATCGTCAGCGTCAGCGTGCGCGGAATTGGCGTTGCGGTCATAACCAGCAGGTGCGGATTGGTGCCCTTACCGCGCAGCGCACCGCGTTCCTGCACACCAAAACGATGCTGCTCGTCGATAATCGCCAGCGCCAGATCGTTGAATTCCACGCCCTGCTGAATCAGCGCGTGCGTGCCAATTGCCATGTTGATACTGCCGTCGCGCAGGCCAGCATAGACCGCTTCGCGCTCGCTGGCCGGCAGCGCGCCTGTGAGCAGCGCCACGACCGGCTTGCGCTCCCCTGGGAAAGCCTCGGCAATACGGCTGATATTGCGGTAGTGCTGTTCGGCCAGAATGCTGGTGGGGGCCATGATGGCGGACTGGTGACCGTTGAAGAACGCCATCGCCATTGCAGTGACAGCAACAGCCGTTTTGCCACTGCCCACGTCGCCCTGAAGCAGCCTGTTCATGGGCAGATCGCGCGCCAGATCGGCGCGGATTTCGCCTATGACGCGCTGCTGTGCGTCAGTAAGTGGGTAGGGGAATACGGAGTCGATGAAGCCCGCCAACTGGCCATCATCTACCCAAAGTGGCACGGCCGGCACCGACTGCCACCTGCGCCGATTGCCCAGCACCGCCAACTGAATCAGCAGCAATTGGTCGAACGACAGGCGGCGGCGCGCATGGGTGAGGTGATCCCAGCTTTCGGGGAAATGCAGATTGCGCATCGCCCAGCCCAGATCAGCCAGCTCGGCCCGGTCAAGCACGGAGACGGGCACGTAATCGGGGATGCGCTCTGTCCAGTACTCGACCGCGTGGCGCATGTGCCGGCGCAGCGTCTTGTTGGTCAGGCCCTCAGTGAGCGGGTAGACGGGGACGATGCCGATGGCGCGCAAGTCGTCGATATCGACCATTTCCCACTCGGGATTGGCCATCTGAATGCGGTTACCGAAAATGGAAGTTTTGCCGTGCAATACCACCTGCTGGCCACGACGCAGCGATGTGGTGAGATAGTGCTGGCCGAAGAAGGTGATTGCCAGCGTGGCCGTTCCGTCATCGACCGTCATGAAGAAGTCTTTGCGGCTGCCACGGCTGATGCGTACTTCGGTGCTGCGAATCGTGCCGATCACCGTGGCGATGTCGCCGGGCGTAATCTGGCGGATGTACTTGAGCTGCGTGTAGTCGTCGTAGCGGCGCGGCAAGTGCATGAGCAGATCGGCGACGGTGACGATGCCAATGCGTTCCAGTTTCTCCGCCAGGCCCTCGCCGATGCCCTTGATAACGCTGACTGGAGCGCGAAGCCCGTGCAGGCGGTCGGCCGCCTCGATGGGGTCGATGTCTGGCCGTGGCTCACGCGGTGGGCGCTCGAGATGAGCAGGTGCAGGCACATCCAGCGGGCCGTGCTCGACGTCTCCGGTGAATTCCGGGCCAAGGCTGGTGTACTCGGCGCGGCTGCCGGTGTCGTCGCTCATTTCCTGATCACGGCGGCCAGGCTGGCGCGGCTGCGGCTTTTTGCCGTTCTTCGGCCGGTTCTGGGCCTGCTGCTCTTGCGCCTGACGTTGGGGAGCGCGTACCGCCTCGGCTTGCGGCGTTGGCTCGGCGGCCTGTGGCGCAGGTGACGCATTCTGCGCGTGCAGTTCGGCGATGCGCGCCTGCACTTCCGCGGGCGGCGTAATCCGGCCGGTCATGCGGCCGAGCATGTACTCGATCGACTTGGTGCGCGTTTCGCGGTCTTCTGCGCTGTCGTAGGCGCGCATGCAGATGGCGATTTCTTCGACCAATGCGACCGACTCGGGGCGGCGGGCCTGTGCCAGAGCCTGTTCGCTCCAGTTGGGCACGTAGGCGGCCAATCCGCCCGCCATCGCCTTGTTCTTGTAGCCTTGTTCCCGTTCGAGCTTGAGGACTTTAACCAGCGTTTCAAGTGCTGAAGGCATTAGCCTAGGTTCTCCAGGAGGCACTGAGAGGCGCAATGCCCAGTCCGCTCGGCCCGATGTGGACGCCGATGGAAGGCGTGATGCGCGTGACTAAAGTCCGGTCGCCGGCCGGAAGGATGTCTTTCAGGCGATCGCGCAGCGCATAGGCCGCTTCAACGTCTGCGCCGTAGATGATCGCCAGACGGTCAAGCGGCTTGTACTCGTTGGCGACGCGCACGACTTCATCGACTGCGCGGCTGAACGTGCGCACACGTACATAGCTCTTCACTTCGCCGTCTTCGACCAGGACGATGGGCTTGATCTGCAGCAGCGTGCCAATACCTGCCTGCGCCCAGCCCACGCGCCCGCTGCGGTGGAGATATTCTAACGTGCCCAGGGCGGCATAAACGCGCACGGTTTTGCGCGCCCGGGCCATTGCATCGAGCGTCTCCTCGACGCTGCCGGTTTCGGCGGCCACTTCAGATCCGATGATGATCTGCCAGCCCAGCCCCATAGCCACCTGCTGACTGTCGACCAGCGTATATTTGTCGGCTGGCAGTTTGCTGGCCGCCAGACGCATGGTGTTGTATACGCCGCTGAGCTTGGTTGATACGGTGCAAATGATGACATGATCGCTGCTGTCGGCGGCGGCCATAATCGCGTCTTCGGCCATACCGGGCGACATTGCAGCCGTCGTGGGAAAGGGACGGATGGTGGGCAGACGGCGATAAAAATCCTCGCGGTCGAGCTGCACATTGTCATCGGGGTAGCTGTTGCCCCCGTAGTTGACGAAAGTGGGCACGACCGTCACCGGCATCTGCGGGATCATTTCTGGCGGTATATCGCAGGTGCTGTCGGTGACAATATGGATTTTACGAAAAGTCATTATCCTGTCCGTCGCTTTCTTCTTCCAGCAGCACCAGGCCAGTCACGTCGGTGCCAATGATGCCGGCCAGAGAAGCGCCATACATCATATATGGAAACGCGCGGGATGAAAATTCCGCGCTGAGCCGTTCCTGAAGCATTCGGGCCGAGTCGGTCATGCCCGGGCGTGGCCCGAGAATGGCGACATCCTCGATACAAGAGAACTCTACCGCAAATTCCACGATTCGTTCAATTGCCTGCGAGCGTGTGCGCACTTTCTCCATGGCCGTCAGCCGTCCGCCCTCTACCGTGAGGATGGGTTTGAGGCCGGCCATCGAGGCGAGGACGGCGTGCGCGGGCTCCATAATCTGGTTCTGAAGCAGAAATTCTGCGCTGTCAGTGTAGAAGATCGCGTACAGGCGGTCGACTGCGCCGCGCACCATGCGTACGACTTCATCAGCCGAGTCGCCATTTTCGAGGGCGCGCAGTGCGGCGCGGGCGAGGATAGCCTGCCCGGCGGAAATCGACTGCGAGTCGATGACATGGATCGGGCAGCGGCCTTGAAACGGATGCGCCGCCTCACGCGCAAAGGCCCAGCTCTCGCTAAGTTCGCGCGAGACGTGGATCGAGATAATCGCGTCGGCGTCCTGGGTGACGCGATTGTAGACGGTTGCGTAGTCCGAAACGGACGGCGGTGCGATAACGGGTGCGCTCTGGCGGTGCATCATCATCCGGATTGCTTCTTCGGCGCTGATGTCAATGCCTTCGCGGTAGGTTTTGCCGCCGATGGTGATCCGGTTCGGGACGACCGTGACCGGCTCCAGCGTATCTGCCAGCGGCGGCGAGAAGTGCGCGAAGCTGTCTGTAACAATGGCGACGCGCTGCTTCATCTACTCGACACTCATGATATAGGGATAGAGTGCCTGGCCGCCCTCCACGATTTCAAACTCCGGGCCGCTGTAGCGCTCGGCCAGCGCTTCGACCGTAGCCTTGGCCTGATGGTGGGTGGCATCGCTGCCATAGTACACGGTCACGCGCTCGGCGCTGGCCGCGCCCGCTTTGTCCAGCAGTGCAGCCATGAGCATATGCACATCGTCATTGGCGACCACGAGCTTGTCATCGATCAAGCCAATGTACTGGCCTGCGCGTACTTTGAGGCCGTCCAGTTCCACGTCGCGGGTGGCGTTGGTCACTTCCAGCGTCTTGATGCTGTTGGCGGCCTGGGCCATGGTCTCGACCACTGCATCGAGTTTGAACTCCAGCCCGCTTTCGGCCAGGAACTGGTGTTCGAACATCGCGGCGATGCCCTGCGGAACCGAGATCGTCGGCACGACGCGTACGGTACGGTCGGTCACGCTTTCAGCAGCCAGCCGCGCAGCCAGCAGCACGTTCTTGTTGTTGGGCAGCAGGATGATTTCACCGTGGGGCAAGAGATTGATCGTATTGAGAAAATCGCCGGTGCTGGGGTTCATGGTTTGACCGCCGGAGATGACCGCCGCTGCGCCAAGCTGTTCGAGGAACACGCGCTTCATGCCAGCCCCTGCCGCGACAGCGATGACTGCCGGGCCGCTGGTTTCCTGCGCCGCGTCGGAGTCGCGCTGGGCGCGTGCCTGCAAGTAGTCCTCGTACTGGCGCTGCATGTTCTCGACAACGATGTCATCCAGCGATGCGCCGGACTGGATCGCGTAGCCGAGCGGGTCGCCCGGGTTGTGGACATGCACATGCACCTTGATGAGCTTGTTGTCGCCCACCACGAGCGTAGACCAGCCCATCGCCTGAATGTCCGTGCGCACCCGGTCGATGTTCATGCTGTCGCCGCGCATGAGGAACTGCACGTCGTAGCCGTAGCCCAGTTCGTCTTCAGGAACGAGCGCGTCTTCCCACGTTTCTTCGTGCGGGACGACGGTGACGGGCGCATCGGCCAGCATGACCCCATCGAGGGGCTTGCCGCACAGGGCGCGCAGCATGCCTTCAAAGATGTAGAGCAGGCCAGCGCCGCCGGAATCGACGACACCCGCCTTCTTCAGCACGGGCAGCATGTCGGGCGTATGGCGCAGCGCAACGCGCCCGGCCACGATCATGCGCTTGAGCAGCATGATCAGGTCAGGGTCGTGTGAGTAGTTAGTTTGTACCGCCTCCATCATCATGCGCGATACCGTAAGGATCGTGCCTTCGGTCGGCTTTTCGACGGCGCGATAGGCATATTCCACGGCCGAGCGCGTGGCTGCGGCGAAGACGGGTGCGGTTACGTGTTCGTGGCCCTCCAGCGCGGCGGCAGTGCCAGCGAACAACTGCGACAGTATGACGCCCGAGTTGCCACGCGCGCCACGCAGAGCGCCGTTACTGATAATTCGCATGAGTTTGCCGACATGCGTCTCTTCCACGTGGGCGATTTCTAGGTAGGCGTGGCGCAGCGTGAGGTACATATTCGTACCGGTGTCACCATCGGGCACCGGAAACACGTTGAGCCGGTTCACGGCTTCCTTGTTCTGCTCCAGCCACTGCAAGCCTGCACCGAACAACTGCTTGACCAGATACCCGTCGGCTGCAAGGTTCTGGTTGGCGCGAAAGACCTGTCGTGTAATCATGTCGTCGTCCTGCTGTTCAAATGATTGCGGGTGCATTCGGTTGTTATCATTCCTGAATTGAGCGCCCTTGTCGAGGCTGGAGCGCTGTGGTAGCATGCGGTTCTCTGTGATCGGCTCTATCCGGATGAGGCACGAACATGGCGGTCTGTGAATCCTGCGGCAAGAAACCGCAGTTCGGCAATGCCCGCAGTTTCTCGATGCGAGCGACGCGGCGGAAATTCAACGTAAACATCCAGCGTATTACCGTGGTTGAAAACGGTCGCACTGTGCGCAAGTATGTGTGCGCCAAGTGCATTAAGACGATGTCGAAGGTCTAGCTTCAGGCTCATCTTTGTCATCTCGTCGACAGGCCGGGGAAACCCGGCTTTTCGTTTGCCTGCACGCTCGTGCTGGCTGACCGACAAACGCAGCCGCTGAATGGCATCTTCGACAGATTCGTACCCGTTGAAGATGGCGCTGCCGGCTATCAGCACGCTCGCCCCTGCCTCAGCGACGAGCGGAGCGGTGTCCTCATCAATGCCCCCATCCACCACGATCTTCACTGGCAAGCCGCGCGCTTCTATCAGCGCGTGCAGCCGCGCAATGCGGCCCAGCGATTCGGGCAGGAAAGACTGACCGCCGAAACCGGGATTGACCGTCATCACCAGCACCAGATCGACCAGATGCAGCACATCTCCCAGCAGTTCGACGGGCGTGTGCGGATTGACCGCGACGCCCACGCCGCAGCCCAATTCTCGTATCGTTTGCAGAGTGCGATGCAGATTGGGGCAGGTCTCCCAATGGACGCTGATGCTGGACGCACCCGCTTTGGCGAAAGCTGCCAGCAGGTGCTCCGGCTCGACGATCATCAGGTGTATATCGAGTGGAAGGCGGGTGCTGCGGCGGGCGGCTTCAACCACCAACGGCCCCATGCTGATATTGGGGACAAATCGGCCGTCCATTACATCGACATGGATTCGGTCGGCTCCGCCATGCTCGGCAGCGGCGATCTGTTCTCCGAGGCGCGTAAAATCAGCAGCAAGAATGGATGGTGCAATTTCTATGGTTGGCACTGATGACCATTGTCCTGTTGGTCGTCAAACATCGTGTGCTTCTCACCTAGTCTAGCGAACATAAGCCATGAACGCGACTATTGCCACGCATCACTGTACACACTGAGTCATAACCCCGTTACATGGGGTTCGATGCTGCGCGTCCCGGCCAAATCGAACGCCTCCTAGGCTCATGTTATACTCCCGTTATTGAGCTGCATACGCGAAAGATAGCGCACATGGACTATAGAAACGTCGGGAATTCAGGGCTGAAGGTCAGCGTGTTGTCGTTGGGCGCGTGGCTGTCCTATGGTCACAAAGGCAGCGAAGCAGAAGCCATGGAGACAATTGGCCGCGCCATTGAGCTGGGTGCGAATTTCATCGACGTGGCCGACGTCTACGCCGAGGGCCGCGCCGAAACGATGGTCGGCAAGGCCATCAAGGGCATGAAGCGCAGCGATCTGGTCATCAGCACCAAAGCCTTCTGGCCGATGAGCGACAATGCCAATGACCGGGGATTGTCTCGCAAGCACCTGTTCGAGTCGATTGAGGCGTCATTGAAGCGGCTTGGCACGGACTACGTCGATCTGTTCTTCTGCCATCGCTTCGACCCCGAGACACCGCTGGAAGAGACGGTGCGCGCGCTTGAGGACCTGATCCGGCAGGGCAAGATCCTCTACTGGGGCACGAGTATGTGGGCCGTAGAGAACATTGATGCAGCCTTCGAGGCCGTGAGCAAGACCGGCGCATACGCACCCATCGTCGAGCAGCCAAAGTACAACATGCTCGACCGCGCCGTGGTGGAAGGCCCGCTTGAAGACGCCGCCAAGCGCCACGGCATGGGGCTGGTCACGTTCAGCCCGCTGGCGCAGGGCGTTCTGACTGGTAAGTACAACGCCGGTATTCCTGAAGGCAGCCGCGCCACGACGGTGGATGGGGACTGGTTCAACAAGGGCCTGAGCCAGGATCGGCTCGATAAGGCGCGTGCGATTAGCCTGCTGGCCAGCGAGATGGGCACCACGCCCGGCGCGCTGGCGTTGGCGTGGGTCATTCGCCACCCGCAGGTATCGAGCGCGATCACTGGCGCAACGCGGCCCGAGCAGGTCGATCAGAATTTCGCGGCGCTGGACGTGGTGATTACGGATGAGATCGCCGCACAGATTAAGGAAATTCTGTGGACATAACCTAAACCTCACCCCCTCTCCGAACACGGGAGAGGGGCGCCAACCAACCTCGCTAGCTCACTGCCGGTGCTGGCCCAGGTGGCGGGCTGCGCCGGAACAGCTTGGGTATTTCGATCATCCAGAACAGCACCGACGCCAAACCGATCGCCAGTACCAATTCTGGCGCGGTCAGCGGATACGTGCCGAACAGCCCCTGCAGGAACGGAAGGTAAATGACAGCAACCTGAAGCAGCATCGTCGCTACAACCGACCAAAGCAGGAAGCGATTGTGCGTAAACCAGGTGCGGAAGAACGAGCGGTTGGCGGCGTGGATTGATAGCACATGGAAAATCTGGCCCAGCGCCAGCACCGTGAATGCCAGCGTGCGCGGCAGCGTTTCCGCCGTGCCCAGTACGGTCATCTCATCGTTGCCATGCCCGGCGTCTTCTGATTCATTTGATAGGAAGGTAGTGCGCTGTTCGGTTGTCAGGTCATCCCAGCCCTCAGTCATGGTGATGCCCAACTGCTGTTCGATGGTGGCCGCGCTCCAGTTCTGAACACCGAGCGTCGGGTCGAGTGGGTCAAGCCCGTTAATCGCGTGGCCGAGCAGGAAGGCGAGCAGCGTGGCGGCGGCCAGCACAATCGAGCGCCAGATGATCTTGTTGCCCAGTCCGTTCGAGAATACGCTCTCTTCGCGGGCGCGCGGCTTCTGCTGCATCAGGTCCGAGTCGGCGGGATCGAAGCCCAGCGCAATCGCCGGCAAGCCGTCCGTGAGCAGGTTCACCCACAGGATTTGGATCGCCAGCAGCGGCACGGGCAACCCGATAAGGATGCCGACGAACATGACCAGAATTTCGCCCACGTTCGAGCTGAGCAGGAACAGGATGAACTTGCGGATGTTCTGATAGACCAGCCGGCCTTCTTCAACGGCGGCTACGATAGAGGCGTAATTGTCATCGGTGAGCACCATATCGGCAGCGCTCTTGCTCACCTCGGTGCCTGTGATGCCCATGGCGACGCCAATATCGGCCTGCTTGAGCGCGGGCGCATCGTTGACACCATCGCCGGTCATGGCGACGACCTGACCGCCAGATTGCAGCACGCGCACGAGACGCATTTTGTGCTCGGGGGCGACACGGGCGAACACGGATGTGTGCTTGAGCGCTTCCTCGATCTGCTCATCGCTCATATCGCTGAGTTCTGCGCCGGTGATGGCGTGTTCGTCGTCGCCGACGATGCCGAGATCGCGGCCAATCGCTTCGGCCGTCAGCGCGTGGTCGCCCGTGATCATGATCGAGCGAATGCCGGCGCTGCGCGCGACCTTGATAGCTTCTCGCGCTTCTGGGCGGGCGGGGTCGACGATGCCGACCAGCCCGAGCATGGTCAGGTCGCGCTCAAACTCCGGCGTGATCGGGTCAGGCACGATCGTCACTGGTTTGTAGGCCAGGCCGATGACGCGTAGTCCCTGCGAGGCCATGCGGTCGGTTTGCGCCTGCCACGCGGCGCGGCGCTCGTCGGTCAGTTCCTGCGTGCCGCCTTCCACATCTTCGTAGCTGGCCCAACTGAGCAGCCGGTCGGGCGCGCCCTTGACCGTGGCAACGATGTCACTGTCGCGGAACAGGTGCTCCAGTTCGGTGGTCGTGAAATCGTGGATGGTGGTCATGGCCTTGCGTTCGCTGCTGAAGGGCAGTTCGCCCACACGCGGCGACACTTTTTCGATGGTCGAGCGCCCCCAGCCCGCCTTGTCGGCTGCCACCAGCAGCGCGGCCTCGGTGGTGTCGCCCAGTACCTTGGTGCGGCCGGAGTCATCGACTTCTAGCACGGCGTCGGTATTGAGCGCCATCGCCACCATGATGCGCGCAATTTCGGGATCGTCTTTGGGATTGATGGGCGTTTCGCCATTGAGGAGCATTTGCCCCTCGGGCGTGTAGCCGACTCCGGTGAGGATGACATCGTCGTGGCGGGGCAGGGCAATGAGCGTTGCCGTCATCTCGTTCTTGGTGAGCGTGCCGGTTTTGTCGGTGCAAATGGTGGTGACGCTGCCCAGTGTTTCGACAGCGGGCAGCTTGCGCATGAGCGCGTGCCGCTTGACCATGCGCGATGCGCCGTTCGACAGTGCGATAGTGATGACAGCAGGCAGGCCTTCGGGGACGGCGGCCACCGCCAGACTGAGCGACACGAGCAGCATTTCCTGGATCGCCATGCCGCGCAGCACGCCAACGACGAACATGGCAACGACGACGCCCAGTGCGCCGATCACCAGCGCCTTGCTCAATTGTGCTATCTGGCGCTGGAGCGGAGTTTCGATGTCCTCGGCGCTGACAATCAGCGTGGCGATCTCGCCAAGCTGCGTCTGCGAGCCGGTACAGGTGATGACCAGTTCACCGCGCCCGTAGTTCACCGCCGTGCCCATGAAGGCCATGTTCTTCTGGTCGCCCGGGGTGAGCTTGTACTTGTCGATGGCGGTCGTAACTTTGCTGGCCGGCTCGGATTCGCCCGTCAGGGCCGCCTCCTCGATGCGCAGGTTGGCGCTGACGATCACGCGGCCATCGGCGGGCACAGCATCGCCTTCGCCCAGCACGAGGATGTCGCCGGGCACTACTTCTTCGGCGCTGACTTCATGCAGCGCGCCGTCGCGGCGCACTTTAACCGATGGCACCTGCATGTTGCTGAGGGCTTCGAGCGCCTTTTCGGCCTGAAATTCCTGATACGTGCCCAGCACTGCATTCAGGATGACGATAATGAGGATGACAATCGCGTCCTCAAGATCGCCCACCACGAATGACAACACGGCGGCGACGACGAGGACGATTACGAGCAGGTTCTTGAACTGGCTGAGGAAAATGCCGAATACCGTGGCCTGCTTGCCTTTGGGCAGCGTATTGCGCCCGGATTTCTCCAGGCGCTCGGCGGCTTCGGCAGCACTGAGGCCCGACTGCGCGTTGGATTTCATCTCGGCCAGCGCCTGCTCGACGCTGAGGCGGTAGAACTCAGTCATGAAGCCTCCTGTTCTGAATAGCGGCGAATTTTAGTGTATGGGCTGAGGCGCCGCAAACAGGAGGAAGCTGTGCCTGATTTGTGGTGGGTTGGTTGGATGGAAAACTAAAGGCTCGTCGCAATAAGCGGCGAGGAGGCCAACTTGGCCCCCTCCCGGTTTGGTGTGTGGCTCGGCACGCGCCTACATGAACTTCTTCATCAGATCGTCGAGCGCGGACTTCGGCGGGCGCAGTTGATCGCCTTCGAGATGGGCCAGCGGTTTGCTCGTCACCCTAAGCGTTTCCAGAAGGACGGGGCGCGGCTCCTGGTAGTAAATCAGACCAGTGACGAATTTCTGGTCACGCGTGGCTTCTTCCAGTACGCGAACCGCCTCGAAGCGGCTGCGGGGGTCGTGGCCAGCGTCAAGCTTCTTCAGCACAATGAACGAGCCATCGTGCATTTCGACCTCGATTTCCTGGCCTTCGTCGTAGTCGGCGGTGATTTCCTCGCGCGGTTCGACGTAGCCCACCGGGATGTAGCGGTATTCATGCAGCGGGGTCTCGTGTTCTTTGCCGTACGAATAGCTCTTGTTGGCGTCAGGCGAGTTGTTGAACGTTACGCACGGGCTGATGATGTCCACCACGGCGGTGCCGCGATGGCTGAGGGCGGCCTTGAGCAGGGTTTGCACCTGCTTGGAATCGCCGCTGAAGCTGCGCGCCACAAAAGTCGCGCCGCCGATGATGGCTTCCAGGCACAGGTCAATCGCGGGCAGTTCGTTCTCGCCGTAGTACTTCAGCTTCTGGCCCTCATCGGAGGTGGCCGAGAACTGGCCTTTGGTGAGGCCATAGACGCCGTTGTTCTCGATGACATAGACCATCGGCACATTGCGGCGCATGAGGTGCTTGAACTGGCCGAAACCAATCGAGCCGGTGTCGCCGTCGCCGCTCACGGCCAGCGCAATCAACTCGCTGTTGGCGGTCGTTGCGCCGGTGGCAATCGAGGGCATGCGTCCGTGCACGGCGTTGAAGGCGTGCGAGCGTCCCATGAAATAGGCTGGCGTCTTCGACGAGCAGCCGATGCCAGACAGCTTGATGACGCGGTGCATCGGCAGGTTCTGATCATAGGCGACGCTGATGATCTGGTTGGAGATCGAGTCGTGGCCGCAACCGGGGCAAAGGGTCGATTGACCGCCCTTATAGTCGGCGCGTTCCAGGCCTAGTGCGTTGGGCATGTCAAATTCTCCTTATGCCTGGGCAGGGCGTTCGCGGCCCATGATCTGTGCGTGAACCCACTGGCCGGTCATCGGCAGCGTATCGCCGAGCGGCAGCGGAGTCATGTGGCTGGTGTCGCGGATGATTTCCATGCGCAGGATTTCGGCCATCTGGCCGTCGAAGTTGTTTTCCACGACGTAGACGCGCTCGTGGTTGAGTACGAAGTCGTAGACTTCCTGCGCCAGCGGCAGGGCGCGCACGCGCAGGTAGTCGGTCGGCACGCCATCGGCGGACAGCAGCGCGCGGGCTTCTTCAACTGCCGGGTCGTTTGAGCCGTAGGACACAATGCCGATGCGCGCGTCCTGATTGTCAATGACCGGTGCGGGCACGATGTGGCGGGCCGTCTCGTATTTGCGCTTGAGACGTTCCAGGTTAGCAACCCAGTCGTCCTTGCGTTCGCTGTAGATGGCCCGTTCGTTGTGGCCGGTGCCGCGCGTGAAATAGGCAGCGCGCGGGTGATCGGTGCCGGGCACGGTGCGATAGCCAATGCCGTCGCCATCGTAATCCTTGTAGCGCCCCCATTCGCCGTGTTCAGCGAAGAATTCTTCCAGCTTGTCGCGGTCGAGCATCTTGCCGCGCTGAATTGGCTGGTCGGGGTAGGCGAACGGGTCGCTCATCCAGATGTTCATGCCGAGGTCTAGGTCGCTGAGCACAAACACCGGCGTTTGCAGTTGATCGGCCAGATCGAGCGAGCGCCAGCCGAACTCGAAGCACTCGGCCACGCTGCCAGGCAGCAGAATCACCTGGCGCGTGTCGCCATGCGACAGCACATACACGAACAGCAGGTCACCCTGGCTGGTGCGTGTGGGCAAGCCTGTGCTGGGGCCGGTGCGCGTGATGTCCCAGATGACGCAAGGGATTTCCGCGAAGTAGGCCAGGCCGGTGAATTCGGCCATCAGACTGATGCCCGGGCCGCTGGTGGCGGTCAGGGAGCGCGCGCCGGCCCAGCCAGCGCCGATGATCATGCCCACGGCGGCCAGCTCGTCTTCGGCTTGTACCACAGCCACTGTCGACTCGCCGGTTTCGGGGTCGTCGCGCAGATGCTTATGATCGAGCACACCGTCGATGACGCTGGTCGAGGGAGTAATCGGATACCAGGCCGCGACCGTCAGGCCGCCGAAAAGTGACCCCAGTGCAGCGGCTTCGTTGCCGGTCATTAAAATCTTACCGGCGGTCTTGTCCATAGGCTCGAACTGGTATGCGTCGGCCTTGACCAGATTTTCCTGCGACCAATTGTAGGCTAACTTCACCACTGCGAAGTTCATCGCGGCAGGCTTTTGTTTGCCGCCGAACGTGTCAAGCAGGGCCTGTTCGATGATGTCCATAGGAATGCCAAACAGGAACGCGCACGCGCCCACATACACCATGTTGGCGATGCGGTCGCGGAAGTCAGTGGGCACGCTGGCTTCCTTGACCAAATCCTTGACTGGAATTTCGTAGTAGGTGATGTCTTCACGGCTGCGCCCCCAATTCCACTCGCTGGGGATAATGCACGCGCCACCCGCCGACAGGTTCTGGATGTCTTCTGCCGCAGTGAGTTCGTTCATCGTCACCGCGATTTCGGTGCTGGCGAGGCGGCCCAGATAGCCGTCCTTGCTGGCACGAATGGTGTACCACGTCGGCAGCCCCTTAATGTTGGAGGGGAACAGGTTCTTGCCGCTGACCGGTATGCCCATCTTGAACAAGGAGCGAATCAACACTTCGTTCGATGTCTGGCTGCCCGAGCCATTCTTGGTCGCCACCATCAGCGCGAAGTCGTTAACGACTTGCTGCGCGGGGTGGGTGCTTGCGCTGGTTTCCATGTTGAGTGCCATGGGTTACTCCTGCATAAGGATCACCCGGATTTCGCCGGGCCGAATGAGATGCTGAAGGTGACGCGAGAAAAGGCTGCTGGCAAATAGGTCTCCCGGGTTCAAATTACTCTTCCGTAACAGGTGGCCGGCCGAGATTGCGCATGCGCGGCTGGCTGCGAATTAACTGGGTGTGCTCGATGAACAACTCGCGTGCGCGTTCGTAGCTGCCTTCGCAGATGGCATCGAGGATGCGGGCGTGGTAATCCCACACGCGCTGAAGATAGGCGTAATCGGCATAGCGATGCAGTTCAATGGCTTCATAGGCATCCCAGTAGGCTTCAAGGACGCCGGTCACGAACGGGTTTTCGAGGCGGCGGAAGATGGTGAGATGAAAGGCGCGGTGTTCGCGGTTGGGGATTTGAATGTGCCCGCCGTGCTCATGCCCGTTCAGGCGCGCCTGTGCCGAAGCCACGATTTCCTTGAGTTCAGCGCGGTCTTCATCGGTCAACTGCGCGCAGGCCTCGGCCATGAACGCGGCTTCAACATGGTTGCGCAGCTCGCCAAACATCTCAAACTGGTGCGTATCTTGGGCAAGCGCAAACAACAGGCTGAGGCGCACGGCTGGCGTGAAGCTGTAAGGCTTCATGCGCATGCCGGTTTTTGAGCGGACTTCGACCAAGCCCAGCGCGCGCGCTACTTCAAGTTGTTCGCGCACCTTGCTGATGCTCAGGCCGAGGTGCTCGTCCGATTGAAGATCGCTGAGCGTGGGCAGACGGTCGCCGGGCTGAAAGCCCTGGCTAACGATGTACTCCAGCAGTTCGGAGTCGAGATCGATTGACGAAGCAGAGGTGAGATGATAGGTATTCATCTGATTAATCAGTTTAAAGTGATTAATTCACTTTAGCACGACTTATGCAGTCTGTCGAATCAAGATGTTCAGGTTTTGGTCGTGGAGGTGCGGGGTGGCACGGCTACAAATGCACCGCGTCCTTGATCTCGTGTACGACCGAAGCGAGATCGACCAGATTGTGCTGAAAGTCGATGCCGTCGATCTGAATCGTCAGCACGGGGCAGATCGTCCAGTCGCTGATCCAGCGTTCGTAGAGCGTGTTGAGTTGTTCCAGATACTCAGGCGCAATGTTGCGCTCATATTCGTGGCCGCGCCGCTGGATGCGTTTCTTGAGCGTCTTCGCGCTGGCTCGCAGATACACAATGATATCTGGCGCTGGCAAGAAGCTGCTGACCGCGCGGTAAAGCGCGCGGTAGGCGTCATAATCGCGTTCAGTCATCAAGCCCTGTTCATGCAGGTTGGCTGCAAAAATCTCGGCGTCTTCGTAAACTGTGCGATCCTGCACCACGCTGAACGGGTGATCGACCAGCAGTCGGTGATGTTCGAGACGTTTGCCCAGATAGAATACCTGCGAGTGAAAACTCCAGCGGCGCATATCGGCGTAGAAATCGGCCAGATACGGGTTTTCGGCGTCGGCCTCATAGAACGGCTTCCAGCCTAGCGAGTCGGACAACATACGCGTGAGGGTACTCTTGCCGGCGCCAATGTTGCCCGCCACTGCGATGAAGTATTTTTCCTGAGACACAAGCAGAACCACCAGTGGAAAAGCGTGCGAAAGCAGGGCAATTATCCTGCGGCGGTGCCGAATTGCCAAACGGAATTGGCGCAATACAGTATTTAGAATCGAAGCACGCCGGCG
Organism: uncultured Chloroflexia bacterium; assembly: GCA_963841085.1. Taxonomy (GTDB): domain Bacteria; phylum Chloroflexota; class Anaerolineae; order Aggregatilineales; family Phototrophicaceae; genus Flexifilum. The sequence goes on from CAWJBF010000003.1 coordinate 66,640, forward strand.
TGCTGCCGGCGTGCATGTGTTGAAATGGTGCAGATTGTTCAGGCCGAACTTACATCATGCACTGTTCGGCGACGGGCTGGCCACCTTCCTGACCGTAGTCGGAAGCCACCGGAGTGGTGTCGGCCAGGTCAATCCACGCGCCGAAGTTCGTCAGGCCAAAGCCACCAAGTGATTCGAAGACCAAGGCGGTCTGGCAGGTTTCAATCACGCCGCCCACTTCAGCGCCACCGGGGGTCTTCAGCAACGGGGTATCGACGTTCACCAGCACCAGGTCCTGCAGCCCGAAAACAGGCGGCAGCAGCACGGAGTCAATAACGTGGATCACGCCATTGTTGGCCATGATATCGGTCGCGGTTACATTGACGCTGCCGTTGAGGACCACACCACCATCAACCACGTTGATGTAGACAGGCGAGCCGGCCAGGGTATCGGCGCTGTGGAGCGTCACCACGTCAGCGGCGGTCACGGTGCCGGGCACGACATGATAGAGCAGAATGTTCGTGAGTGTGGGAATGTCTTCAAGCAAGGCTTCCACGGTTCCGGCGGGAAGGGCAGCGAAGGCCGCATCCGTCGGCGCAAAGACCGTATAGGACCCACTGCTGGCGAGCACGCCGTCGAGGCCAGCTGCCTCAAGTGCTGCAACCAGTGTCGTGAAATTGCCATTGGCTGCTGCGATACCGGCAATTGAGCCGCTATCCGTCATGGACATGTCGTCGGTCGATTCGGGCATCATCGACGGAGGCAGCAGCACGGCGTCGATGACATGGATCACGCCGTTCGACGTTTCGATGTCCGTGATGACCACATTCACTGAGCCGTTGAGCACGACGCCCGAGTCGGTCACTTCAATCGAAATTGGCGAGCCTTCAAGCGTGCCAATCTCGGTCAGCGCCACGACATCCGCGGCCATGAACTTGCCAGGGGCCACATGGTAGGTGAGGATGCTGGTGAGTGCGGGAATGTCCGCAAGCAGCGCATCGACGGTGCCTTCAGGCAGAGCGGCGAATGCTGCGTCGGTGGGCGCGAATACGGTGAAGGGGCCTTCGCCCGACAGCGCATCCACGAGGTCGGCCGCAGTCAGGGCTGCAACCAGGGTTTCAAAGCGGCCATCGGCCACGGCGACATCCACAATCGTGCTTGACTGGGCAAATGCCGGAACTACGGCCATGACGAGTACTGAGAATAGAGCGAGCAATACAAGGGTCTTGCGCATTGGGTTACGTCTCCATCAACTGAACGGATAAACAGTGCCAATGCGGATGAAACAGCCATCCGCAATACTTAACATCGTAAACGCTGGTCTATAAAGGGATAGAAGTAGAATGCTAGAGGTTCATGAGAGTGGGGGACTGGCCGATTTAGGCCGTTTGTGGGGATGTGAACACTCGCGCTTGCGCCTGCAATCGGCATTTCGCGTATGATAGGGTAGAGGATGTAAATCAGTTGACATGGGAGGGAAGTTATGGCTGCGGACAAAATGAATGAAGCGATTGCGGCGTTCCAGGCCGGTGACCGGCCACAAGCGAAGATGCTGTTTCAGGAAGTGATCACTGCCGACCCGAACAACGATACGGCGTGGTACTACTTCGCGGCGCTGCAGGATGATCCAGCCCGGCGGCGGGCGGCGCTGGAGCGGGTGCTTGAGATCAACCCGCAGCACCAGCGCGCGCGTGAAGTGCTGGCCAGTATGGACGCTGCGCAGGCCTCGGCCAGCCGGGCTGCGCCCCCACCTGCCAAGCCGAGCACAAGCAGCGCCCCGCCACCACCACCGGCCCAGCCGGCGAGCAGTAATCCGCCGCCAGTAGCAGCGCCCGCGAACAGCGGCGCTGGCTTCGCGGTACCGTTTTCTATTCCTGGCGCGCCCGCGCGCGTGACCTTCGGCGAACTGTGGTCGGAGTGGCTGGCGCTTTTTATCGCTGGCGTCAACGTGCTCTTGCGTAAGCCGGGCGTTTACGAAGAGGAAATCGCGCGCGGCAGTTGGTGGCGTTTCTGGCTGATGGTAGGTGGCGTCGCCGCTATTTCAGCGGCCTTGAACCTGCTCGGCGCGATTCTGTTCGGATCGGGCCTGTTCTTCGGGCTGATGAGCGCGCTGGTCACGTTGGTGCTCTCTCCCGCCATTGCCTACGCGGGCGTGTGGCTATCGGATTTCTGGGCTAAGCGGCAGGGTTCGCCCGTGCCGCAGGGCCAGCATGCCACGACAGCCGTGCTGCCCTACGTGCCGGCGGCCGTGCTCACAGCGATTATTTCCAGCCTGCTGCCCGGCATTGGCGGGCTGCTTGGTTTTGTGGTCAGCCTCTACGCCTACTACATCATGGGGTTGGGCTTCCAGAGCGTGCACCAGTTCCAGGACAGCAACCAAGCCTGGATCACCGTGGCGATGTTCGTCGTTGGAATTGTCGTGGGCGCAATCGTGCTTGGCATCATCGTCGGCATTGTGGCGGTGCCGTTTGCGCTTGTGGCGTCTGCGTTCTAGCCAATTGCTGCGTACCCATTGAGAACAAAGCGGGCGGGCAGTGCTACAGGCCCGCCCGCTTTGTTGATTAGCGGTGCAGCGCGGTTAAGCGGCTCGCGGCTTCGCGCAGCGTGTCGTCGTTTTTGCAAAATGCGAAACGCGCCTGCGTGGTGGCCAGGTGGGCGTGGCTGGTGCTGTAGAAGAATGTCGGCGGAATGCAGGCCACGCCAACTTCGGCCGTGAGATAGCGCGCAAACTCCATGTCGTCGCCATCGAAGACATCTGAGAAATCGGCCATCAGGAAGTAGGTTCCCGCCGGGGCGCGAGTGATCAAGCCGGCCGCCGCAACCCCGCCCAGCAGCAAATCGCGCTTGGCAGTGTACATGGCCTGCAAATCCTCGAAATACGTGCCGGGGAGATTGAGCGCGACTGCCGCTGCTGCCTGCGCCGGATGATTGGACGCAAACGTGATGAACTGATGCGCCCGCTTCGGGCCTTCCAGCAGCACCGCCGCGCCGTACACCCAGCCAATCTTCCAGCCTGTGACGCTGAACGTCTTGCCGAGGCTGCTCACCGTCAGCGTGTGGTCAGCCATATCCGGCAAAGTCGCTATCGGGATGTGCTGCGCGCCATCATAGGTGAGGTGCTCATAGACCTCATCGCTGATGACCGTCACGCCATACTCCAGGCACAGTGAGGCGATCATCTCCAGTTCGGCGCGCGAGAAGACCTTGCCCGTGGGGTTGTGCGGCGTGTTGAGGATCAGGACGCGGGTCTTGGCGGTGAAGGCCGCGCGCAATTCAGCCGGGTCCAGATTCCAGTCGGGCGCGTGCAACGGCACAAAAATCGGTATGCCGCCGAGCATGGTGATATTGGGTACGTACGAATCGAAGAATGGCTCGATGACGATAACTTCATCGCCCCGGTCGATCAGGCCGGCCAGCGTGGTGAAGATGGCTGCCGTAGCGCCCGGGGTAACGAGTACGCCGCGCGCCGGATCGATGTCGAGCCCGTAGAAGCGTGACGAGTGCGCTGAGATCGCCTGGCGCAGCGAGAATGCACCGATGCCGGGCGCATACTGATTGTGCTTGCCGTCGCGCAGCGCGCGCGCCGCCGCCTCGATGACTTCCGGCGGGCCGTCGAAATCGGGCCGGCCCTGGCCGAGGTTGAGTGCATGGTGTTCCAGCGCCAGCTCATTGATTTCTGTGAAAATGGTCGTGGAAAAGTCCGCCACCCGCCGGGACATAGTGGGCATGGGTTACTCCGCTGTGCGGCTGCGCTGTTTGAACTGAGCGATCTCGGCGACTGCCAGTCGGTCGCAGCGCTCATTATACGAGTGGCCGGCGTGGCCGCGCACATACTGCCAGCGTACACGGCGATTGACGTTGAGCTTATCCAGCATCAGCCACAAATCCTGATTGGCGTTGCGCTTCCACTTGCGCGTCATCGTATGAATCACATACTGCGAATCGGATACGACTTTGACGGACGCCTGCTCTGGCGTGGCTTTCAGGCCTTCGATGATGGCGGTCAGTTCCATGCGATTGTTGGTGGTGGCTGGCGCTCCGCCGCTGACGACGATCTCCGGCTCAGGAAACAGTGGGCTGGCGGGCGGCACGACAATGGCTGCATAGCCACCCGGCCCCGGGTTGCCCGAGCACGCGCCATCCGTATAGACTATCCATTGAGTTTCTGTCACGCATCCCCCATATCATAAAAATGTGGGGCGCGGCTGCCCGCACCCCACACTGCAGCTACACCGCCTGACTGCGCGGTACCAGTGCGTTTACTGCAGGAATTTGCGCAGCACGTAGGGCAGAATGCCGCCGTGCTTGTAGTACTCCACTTCCAGCGGCGTGTCGATGCGGGCAGTGGCCGTGAACGTCTTGACCGTGCCATCTGGCGCGGTGGCCTGCACCAGCACATCTTGCTTGGGCGTCAGGTCATCGCTAATGCCGACGATCTCGAATGTTTCCGCGCCTGTCAGCCCGAGCGATTCGACGCTTTCGCCCGTCTTGAAGACCAGCGGCAGCACGCCCATCATGACCAGGTTGCTGCGGTGAATGCGCTCGAAACTCTTGGCGATGACGGCACGCACGCCGAGCAGATAGGTACCCTTGGCGGCCCAGTCGCGGCTGCTGCCCGTTCCGTATTCTGCGCCCGCCAGAATCACCAGTGGGGTACCCTCGGCCTGATAACGCAGCGAGGCATCATAGATGCTCATTACTTCGTCTGCTGGCAGGTAGTTGGTCACGCCGCCCTCTGAGCCGGGCACAAGCAGGTTATGCAGGCGGATGTTGGCGAACGTGCCGCGAATCATGACTTCGTGGTTGCCGCGCCGCGCGCCATAGCTGTTGAAATCACGCTTCTCGATGCCGCGCGACTCCAGATAGCGGCCGGCGGGGCTGGTGAGCGCAATATCGCCGGCGGGCGAAATGTGATCGGTCGTGATCGAGTCGCCGAACAGCGCCAAGACGCGCGCGCCGTAAATATTGCCGGGCGCGGTGGGCATGGTGTCGAAGCCAATGAAGTAAGGCGGCTCCTGCACATAGGTACTCAAGTCGTCCCAGGCAAACACCTCGGCCTCGCTGCCGATAATGGCGTTCCACGCCGGATTACCGGTGAACACGTTGCCATACTGGCGCGCGAACAGGTCGGGAGTGATGGCGCTTGCCATCGCTTCAGCCACTTCCTGCTGCGTCGGCCAGATGTCCTTGAGATAGACCGGCAGGCCGTCGCGGTCATGACCCACTGGGTCGTTGGCGAGGTCGATATCAACCGTGCCCGCCAGCGCATAGGCGACGACCAGCGGCGGTGATGCCAGATAGTTGGCCTTGACCAGCGGATTGACGCGGCCCTCGAAGTTGCGATTGCCGCTGAGTACGGCCGCAGCCACCAGTTCGCCGGTGCTGACCGCTTCCGCGACACGCTGGGGCAGCGGGCCGCTGTTGCCGATGCAGGTGGTACAGCCGTAACCGACCACATGGAAGCCCAGCGCCTGCAGATAGGGCGTCAGTTCGGCGCGGTCGAGATAGTCCGACACCACGCGCGAGCCAGGCGCGAGGCTGGTCTTAACGTAGGGCTGCACATCGAGGCCGCGCTCGACCGCTTTCTTCGCCAGCAGGCCAGCCCCAATCATGACCGCCGGATTGCTGGTGTTGGTGCAGCTCGTGATGGCGGCAATGACGACCACGCCGTGGCCGATTTTGGCGCTGCTGCCGTTGTCCGAAACGATGGCCTCGCGCTCGATGGCCGTTTCCGGCAGGCCGAAGCCGCGCTCGGTGACGGGGGTGCTCAGTGCCTTCTCGAATGTGGACTTCATGTCCTTAAGCAGCACGCGATCCTGCGGGCGCTTGGGGCCGGCCATGCTCGGCTCGACCGAGGCGAGATCGAGCGTTAGCGTATCGGTGTATTCGGGGTCAGCCATGTCGTCGGTGCGGAACAGACCCTGCGCCTTGGTGTAAGCTTCCACCAGTTCGACAAGGTCCGGCTCACGGTTGGTCTGGCGCAGATAGCGCAGCGTTTCGCGGTCCACCGGGAAGAAGCCCATCGTCGCGCCGTATTCAGGAGCCATATTCGCAATCGTGGCGCGGTCGGCCAGGCTCAGGCTGCTCAGGCCGCTGCCAAAGAACTCGACGAACTTATCGACGACGCCTTTCTTGCGCAGCATCTGTGTGACCGTCAGCACGAGGTCGGTGGCGGTTGTGCCTTCGCGCAGCGCGCCGGTGACCTTGAAGCCGATCACCTGTGGCATGAGCATGTCAATCGGCTGGCCGAGCATCGCGGCGCAGGCTTCGATGCCGCCAACGCCCCAGCCAAGCACGCCGAGGCCGTTGATCATGGTGGTGTGGCTGTCGGTGCCCACCAGCGAGTCCGGCATGGCCACGCGCTGTCCGCCTTCGTCAATCGTCCACACGGCCTTCGCCAGATACTCCAAATTCACCTGATGAATGATGCCGGTCGCGGGCGGCACGACGCGGAAATTGTCGAAGGCATTCTTGCCCCAGTGCAGGAATTCGTAACGCTCCTGATTTCGGGCGAACTCAATCTCGGCGTTAGCGAGAATGGCGTTGGTCGAAGCGAAGCGGTCGACCTGCACCGAGTGGTCGATGACAAGATCGACCGGGATGATCGGGTTGATGCGATCGGGGTCGCCGCCAAGCCGCTGCATGGCGCTGCGCATGGCCGCCAGATCGACGACGATGGGCACGCCGGTGAAGTCTTGCAGTACGACACGCACCGGCTTGAACGGGATTTCAGCGGCCAACGGGGCTTTGGCGCTCCACGCAGCCAGGTTGCGGACATCGGCTTCCGTCACCTCGAACTGGTCAAGATTGCGAAGCGCGTTCTCCAGCAATATCTTGATCGAGAAGGGTAGACGGTCGAGATGGCCGATGCCCTGTTCGGTGAGGGCGTTCAGGCGATAGTAAACGACATCGCCGCTCTGGGTCTTCAACGTGCTGCGCGCGCCGAATGCATCCACTTTCTGGTTCATGTGATATGAATTCCTGTGTTCTGCCCGCTGCTGCACACAGCCAGCGCTTCCATATGAAGGGGTATGCGAACGGGCTTAAGAGAAGTTGATTGTACTCAATCTGCATCGATTTGACAGCGAAGATACGGAATTTGCACAGGGCGAACGCATCAAATCGTGAAACAGCCCTCTATCTTTCTTCCCCTCAGCCTCGCCTTGTTTGGGGAGGGCCGGCGGTGGGGGTCATCCACGCGCCACACCCCGCTCATCCGTGACCACCCGATCCACCACAACGTCGCCTGCAGCGCGCGCACCTGTTCTACGATGGAGCCGTGCCCCATTGCCGCGCAGGACGATTGCAAACCACTATGCCCCGCTGCTGTGCATCCAGTGTCCTGTATTCTGTCTGCCTGTCCGGCTCGTTTTCCCCTCAGTCACTGTCTCTTAGCTTCGATTCTGTCTGTCTGTCCGGCTCGTTTTCCCCTGAAGGCTGTCTCGCTTTGTTAATTCTGTCTCGCTGTCTCACTAGTTTTTCTCTCAGATGGTGTCTCACTCTTTTGAATCTGTCTCACTGTCCCACTTTGAAATACCGTGAGTAATAGGCCAGATGCATGAAAGGGCCCGCTGATTTCGGTCAGCCAGCAGCGTGCAGTGTGCTTTTCATCCCCTCGCCATGCAATGGAGAGGGGGCCGAGGGGTAAGGTCAGCATGTGGTTTGCCCGCAAGCCAGTTTTGGTGCAATCGCCCTGGCAATTTGCATTGGCTGAGGACTGGAACTCCCCACAGCGCCCGGTTCGCGGTAGACTTCCCCATTCTGTGCGGTTGCCTGAATGGGTGGTGGAATGTCCGCTAAACCTGATCCTAAGAAACCTGCTTCAAGCGCAAATGCAGCGGCGCGTACGACCGAACGGCGCAAGGTGCGCGAAAAAAAGCGCCGCCGCAACCGATGGGTCACTATAACGGCCGTAGTGGTGGTGGTCGCGGTGTTGGCAGCGACAGCCGTGATCCTCGCTAACCAGCCATCCGATGCGCCGATCCCGGTGGGTGCGATCGCTCGTTATGAAGATATTCCGCACACGCGCACGACCGAAGGCTACCCGCGACTCGGCGACCCATCGTCACAGGTACAGGTCTCGCTGCTCTCCAGCTTTGACTGCACGGCCTGCCGCACATTGCACGACGAAATTATGGATGATCTGTTGCAGCGTGTACGCGACGGAAAAATCGCGCTTACGTTTTTGCCGCTCTATGGCACGGGTAGCGTGACCAACGGCCAGGGCGCTGCGCGCGCGGCGCTGTGCGTGTCGGTGCAGGACGGCTTCTGGCCGTATCACGATGCGCTGTTTGCATGGCAGGGCGCGTTTGGCAACCAGGCCTTCACGCAGTCACGGCTTGTGAGCGGTGTCGATGCGCTCGCCCTGGATCGGGCGGCGTTTGAAATATGCTCGCGTTCTGGCGCGCCAGACTCGGTGTTGTCGGAAGCGCGCATTGACGCAGCGGGCACGCTCAACTTCATCGGAACGCCAACGATGACCATCAATGGCATCGTACCGGCTGACGAGAACGGCCAGCCTGTGAGCGGCGCGCCGGCGCTTTTGGCGGCCGTTGACCACGCGATTGAAACGATTGAGAACCGCGTTGTCCGCCCGACCGCAGCGCCTGAGGAAACGCCGGAGGCCGAGGTAACCGCAACCGCGGAAGCGACAACCGAAGTGACCGCTGAGGCAACTGCTGCCCGGCCAACGCGTACTGCGCCCGTCGAGGCGACGGCGGAAGCCACCGCGGACGGCGGCTAAATTCTGCATTGTGAGTAAAAAGCACAGGGCGGCTTCCGTACGGAAGCCGCCCTGTGCGATTCTGGTTGGGACGCAGGTTATTTCTTCCGCGCCAGCATCGGGCCAAGCGGCTGGCCGCCAACCAGATGCATGTGCAGGTGATAAACCTCCTGCCCGCCATCGGCCTTGCAATTGATGATCAGCCGGTAGCCGCTGTCGCCGATGCCGAGCTGGCGCGCCACTTGCTGCGCGACCACCAGCATATGCCCCACAAGCGCCTCGTCTTCCGGCGTGATGTCATCCGCAGTCGGGATTTCCTTGACAGGCACGATCAGGATATGCACTGGCGCAACCGGGTGAATATCCCAGAAGGCGATGACGCGCTCATCCTGATAGACGATGTTGGCAGGCAGTTCGCCGCGAATGATTCGTGTGAAGACCGAAGTCATTGCGGCTACATCGCCAGCCCGCCGTCCACCACCAGCACATGGCCGGTGATGTACGAAGCCTTGTCTGAGGCGAGGAAGGCGACCGCGTGGGCCACATCTTCAACGTTTCCCCAACGCTGCAGCGGGATATTCTCGATCAGCTTGGCGGTCAGATCGGCGGGCATATTCGTGGTGAGTGCGGTCTGGATGAAGCCGGGCGCGACCGCGTTGACGCGGATGCTGCGCCCCGAAAGCTCGCGGGCCAGCGACTTGGTCAGGCCGATCAGGCCGGCCTTGCTGGCGCTGTAGTTCGACTGCCCGCCGTTGCCCATGATGCCGCTGATGCTGCTGATGTTGATGATCGTACCGGTTCGCTTGCGCATCATCGTCTTGGCGGCCGCCTTCGACATGAGCCAGGCGCTGCGCAGATTGTTCTGGATGACGAGGTCGAAATCATCGGCGGCCATCATCATGATCAGGCCGTCGCGGGTGATGCCGGCGTTGTTGACCAGAATATCGAGCTTGCCATAGGTATCAACCACCGTTTTGATGAGCGCGTTGGCGTCCTCTTCCACCCCTACGTCGGCTTGAACGGCCATTGCCTGACCGCCCGCTGCCGTGATCGCATCGATAACTTCCTGAGCCTCGTCTGCGTTGGCCAGATAGTTAATTGCGACTGTTGCGCCGTGGCTCGCCAGTTCCAGCGCGGTTGCGCGGCCAATGCCGCGGCTGGCCCCCGTGATGAGCGCAATCTTGCCGGTGAATTCAGCCATTTGGTTCCCCCTCAATGAATGTAGAAAGGTCTAAAGGTAGAGCATGCCCTCATCCACGTCCGTTCCACCCTGCAATCGGGAACAACGGTCTTTGGTCACATAGGTGATTTTACTGCCCGCCCACCCAGCCGAGCAGTTTGATCTGCCCGCGTAGGTTGGCGGTGAGATTCTGCGCGCCGTAGCCATTTGCGTTGGCGGTGTACACGTCCACGCGACCATCGATGAGCGGGTTGACGCCGGTGAATGCCAGCAGCGTTCCGTTTGGCGAAAAGCTTGGCTCGCACATGCTTGGTGGGGGGTTGCCACGCGCCACCGACTGGAAGGTGCTGTTGAGCACGATCACGCCGTAGGGGCACTGGCCGCCGATGCCGCCAACCGCCAGCGACGCTCCATCCGGTGACCATGTCGTCGCCACGCCATAGCGCGTGAAGTTGAGATCGGCGATACGCCCGCCAATCGTACCGTCCACGCTGGCCAGCACCAGCTCGTTGCCCGCCGCGCCCGGGGCCTGATACACGACTTGCCGGCCGTTGGGCGACCAGCTTTCGGCCAGTTTAATCGGATCGTCGTTCTGGCTCAGGCGCACTTCGCGCGTGTCGCCGGTAATCACGTCGGCCATCCACAGCGAACGTTCCGGGTCACCAAAGGCGGGGTCGCCGCTGGCGTAGGCGATCTGGCGCGGATTGACCCACACCGGCGGCTCTTGCACCCACTGCTCGGAAATCTGGCGCACCTCGCCCGTCGCCAGGTTGAGCACGTACACATAGCCGCCGGGCGGGGGCGGATTGAGCGCGCCATCGCAGGTATCGGGCTGCCCCGGCGCCCAGGTGGGGCACACCGCGCGATCGGAGACAAACGCCAATTGCGTACCATCGGGTGACCACGCCGGCCAGAAATCATTGCTGCCGTGCTGGGTGACGTTGGTAGGGGTTGAGCCGTCGCGGCCAATCGTGAAGATATCGATGTTGTAGCCGGTTTCGAGGGCGAGGGCGACGCGGCTGCCATCCGGGGCCCATGACGGCTCGCTGAGGATGCCGCGCACGACCAGCGATGTTTGCGGCAGCACGCGCCCGTTGATGGGCGTGTCGAGCGTGAGGTCGATCAGATACAGCCCGTCAGTGCCGAGATTGTTTTCGAGGCGCATGTAGGCAATCGCGTTGCCGGACGGCGCAATCCACACCTGATCGCCCGTTTGCGCGGTCATGGTCAACACGGTGGTCGGGCTGCCGCCGTTGGGCGATAGATAGTACAGAATTTGCTGATTGGTTCCAGGCTGCGGCGTGCGCGGGTCGCCGACGGTGTCGCGGTTGTTGGTATTGAGGAAGGCGACCTGCGGGCTGCGTAGCTGGGCCACGAGGCCGGCCGGCGCGTCGATGAACGACCAGTTGTCGTAGACGAACGTCGTTTCAGGCAGTGGCGTGCTGGTTGGCTGCGGTGTCAGCGTCGGGGTGGGCGTGATCGTCGGCGTTTGCGTGGGCGTGGCTGTCTCGGTTGGCAGGGGCGTTTCGGTAGGCGGAGGCGTATCCGTAGGCAGCACCGTGGCGGTTGGTTCAAGCGTAGGCATAGGCGTGGGCGTTGGCGCGCTTAAGCCTGCGCAGCCTGCGGCGCACAGGGCCGCCAGTGTCACTAAAATCAGCACGCGATAGGAATGGGTCATCCGCCTCGGTTCCTGCTGGTTGCAAACGCGGGCGTTAGCATAGCACAGAACCTTCGGGCTGCTCCAGCACGCTTCATCTACGCTCAGTCGGCGCGCAGGATGTAGTACGAGCCACGTTTTTCGCCCAGCTTGCGCAGGATGCCCTTGCTCACCAGATCGGCCAGATCACGGCGGATAGTTTCGGCGTGGACTTCGGGAAACACAGCCGCGAGGTCACTGTTGGTGATGCGACTGTGGCCGGACAGCAGATACTGCAGAGCGGCTTCCTGGCGCGGATTAACCGGCTGGTCACGGAAGACGCCGGTGATCGTGGGTACCCCGCCCTCAGTCGAATCGGCTTGCTCGTTCTTGTACAGCGCTGCGCGGAAACCACCGCCAGTTTCGGTGAACTGAGGTTCGCGCAGGTTGCGCTCGCGCATCACGTCGATCACGCGATCCACGCCGTAGCCGAGCCGCTCGATATAGCCGAGATCAGACAGCACTTGCACGATGACCGGATTGCGTGAGAAGCGGGCGTCCTTGATGTTGGCAATCGTCACTGGACCGGCCAACCCGCCCGGGCTGTAGACCTCCATGCGGTCGCGGAACAGGAACAGCCGAATACCGTCGCCCGCGACATGGTAGTCACGGTGAGCGACGGCATTGACGACGATCTCTCGTGCGGCCTCCATCGGTAGTTCATGCTGTTCGATGCGCTGCATGCCCCGGCCGAGCGACACATCGCGGCGCAGGTGATCTTCGAGAAACGCCTCGGCCTTTCGCAGCATATCGGGCAGGCAGCCGGTCAACTCGCGCTTCTGGAAATTGTCGCTCATCTCGTCGCCGGAGAAGCGCGCTGCCGTAATAAAGGCTCCGCGCAGGAAGCGCTGCGGGTCATGGCCGAACAGCAGCAGCCCGGCGTGGGTTGGACGCGGGCCAGACGGCGTTGCGGTCAGGCAGCCGCGCTTAATCAACGTTTCTTCGGCGCCGGAGCGGCCCATTGCGCCCAACTTGGCGGCATAGGCCTGTGCGGCTTCCCAGTCGAGGTCATCTGCGGTTGCGCCGGACACGGTCTCCGTCTCGAAGCTGAGTTCGCCGCGCTCGACGAGCAGCCGACGGATTTCGCGCGGGCCGAGCGGCATATTGTCCGCGCCGGTGCGCGTGAGAAAGCGGCCGTCCAGTGCATAGACGTGGGGCAGGCCAGGCGGCACATCGAGTACAACAAAGGCTCTCTCGTTAAGGCGCAGCGTGCGCGGCACGGGAATGACGAGGCGTGGCTCGACCATCAACATGGCTTGCAGCAGGCGATCCTCGGCGGCAAGTGAGTCGCGCACGCCCACCAGCGCGCCTGATGGGCCAACCACGCCGACAATTAGCAAGCCGCCCTGATCGTTGGCCATCGCCGTGATGATGGCGGCCAGCGCTTCGGGGGCGGCGTTGTCCGGCAGCCAGTCCAGGCGGGCGCTGCGGCCCTGCTTCACCAGCTTCGGGAGATCGTCCGTTGCCAGCGCCATCGCCGCTTAGGCCTCTTCCTCTTCCTTGTCGCGCTCGTCACGCTCGCGGCGCAGGCGCGCCATGCGGCTTTGCTCATCGGTGCTGACTTCGCCGAGCACGTGGCCAAGTACATCCTGCATGGTGTCGACCAGCACGATATCCATCGCTGAACGTGCTTCAGCCGGAATTTCCACCAGATCGCGCTCGTTCTGGCGTGGCATCAGCACATGTTTTACGCCGGCGCGGCGGGCTGCCAGCACTTTCTCCTTCACGCCGCCGACGGGCAGAATCTTGCCACGCAGCGTCACTTCACCCGTCATTGCATAATCGTGGCGAACCTTGCGCTCGGTGAAGGCGGAAATCACGGCCGTCGCCAAGGTGATTCCGGCGGACGGGCCATCTTTTGGCACCGCACCCTCGGGCAGATGCACATGAATGTCGAACGTCTCAAAGTCGTCGTTGGGCACGCTGAAATCGTCGGCGTGGCCGCGCAAATAGCTGAGCGCCGTCTGGGCGGACTCCTGCATTACTTCGCCCAGCGAGCCGGTGAGCGTAAGAATGCCTTTGCCCGGCACCACGATGACCTCAATCGTGAGTACGTCGCCGCCGAACGGCGTCCATGCCAGCCCGGTCGCCACGCCCACTTCATCGGTTTCGTTGGCGCGCATTTCGTCGAAGGGGGCGGGGCCTAGGAAACGTCCTATCTGTTTCGATGTGATGCGGCGTGGGTAGCGTTTGCCCTCGGCTTTCAGGCGCGCGATCTTGCGCAGCACGTTGGCGATTTCGCGGTCGAGATTGCGCACGCCGGCCTCGTAGGTGTACTCATGCACTAGCTTGCGCAGCGCAGTGGTTTCAAACTCGATGCGCTCGTCCATCAGCCCGTGCGCCGCGACTTGCTTGAGGATGAGGAACTGACGGGCGATGGCGAGTTTTTCTTCCTCGGTGTAGCTGCCAAACTCGATGATTTCGAGGCGGTCGAGCAGGGCAGGTGGCAGCGGGTCGAGGTCGTTGGCGGTGCAGATGAACAGCGCCTTCGACAGATCGTAGGGCACGTCGAGATAATGATCCGAAAAAGCGTGATTCTGCTCGGGGTCGAGGATTTCGAGCAGAGCCGCTGAGGGGTCGCCCCGGAAATCGCTGCCGAGTTTGTCGATCTCGTCGAGCATGAACACCGGATTGATGGTGCCGGCGCGGCGCATGGTTTGGATGATGCGGCCGGGCAGCGCGCCGATATAGGTGCGGCGGTGGCCGCGTATTTCGGCTTCGTCACGTACTCCGCCGAGCGACACGCGCACGAACTCACGGCCAAGGGCGGCGGCGATACTCTTGCCGAGTGACGTTTTGCCCACGCCCGGCGGCCCGACAAAGCACAAAATCGGGCTGGGCATTGACTGGGCCAGCGTGCGCACGGCGATGTATTCGAGGATGCGATCCTTGACCTTGGGCAGGCCGTAGTGGTCGCGGTCGAGGATTTTCTGCGCCGCTTTCACGTCCAGTTTATCTTCGGTCTGCTGCGACCACGGCACTTCCGTCAGCCAGTCGATGTATGTGCGCAGCATGCCCACTTCTGGAGCCATCGGCGCCATCATCTGCAGGCGGCTCATCTCCTTCATGGCCTTCGCCTGAACCTCGGGTGGCAGATTAGCCTTCTCGATCTGCTCACGTACTTCGTTGGCTTCGGCCTGGAACGGGTCGTCTTCGCCCAATTCGCCCTGCAGGATGCGCATCTGCTCACGCAGATACATCTCACGCTGGCCGCGATCCATTTCCTGCTGAAGCTGGCCGGAAATCTCGTCGCGTAGTTCGAGCACGTTGAGTTCTTCGCCCAGCAGCTTGCCGACAAATTCGAGGCGCGTGGCGATGTTGAGCGTTTCCAGCACCGTCTGCCGGTCTTCGGTGGACAGTGTGAGTGTGGATGCCACGAGATCGGCCAGCCAGCCGGCGTTGTCGGCGTTCATGGCATAGACCAGCACTTCGTCGGGAATTGTGTCGTTCAGCTCGATGGCGCGCTTGAACAGCGTGAGCACGACCTGAATCGTGGCCTTCAGCTTGCGCGACTTGTGGCCAGTTTCCTGCAGTGGGCGCACGCGGCCGACATAGACGCCGCCCTGAAGCTGAAGATCGACCAGCTCGACGCGGCGGCGGCCCTGCGCGATGGCGCTCTGCTGATCGTCGGGCAGGCGGATAATGCGGCCAATAGCAATTTCACTGCCGGCCGCCATCAGGTCGTCGGGCGTGAGCGCGGCACCCGCCTGTAAGTCGGTTTCTGGCCGCGCCATGATGAGCAGGGCGGTGCTGCGTGCATGCACCGAGGCTTCGGCGGCAGCGGCGGCGCGTGGGTTAGTCAGATGCACCGGGCTGACGATTTGCGGGTAGATGACCATATCCGCGACCGGAATAACGGGCAGTTCGATCAGCCCATCCGGCCCAGGCGGCGCGTTATCAATGGTGTGGAATTCGTGGATGCCGTTCTGATCGGCCAATAGAGTCTCCAGAAGGGGTCGCAGTGTTGAAGCCATGATTCTAACAGGTTGGCCCGTGTCTACAACCGCCGTCCGCGCCTCTGCGGTGAATCTCTTCTGCGTTTCCCCGCCGCCTGTTTGCTTGCGTCTGGCAATCGTTTGACCGCTCTATTAGACTGACTTATGTATTGGACGACTTGCGAGAAGAAACGGATGCGAATTCCGATCTGGTTGGCCGCTATTGCCGCCGTGGTGGGACTGGTCGTGGTTGTGGCGCTGGGTGCGCTATTGCTTCAGCCGCCGCGCCCGCTGATCACTTCGGCTGAGTTCAGCCCCGAAACCATTACGCCGAATGCCGATGGCGTGGATGATGTGACCGTTTTCGAATACGGCTTGTCGCGTGGCGCGACAGTGTCAGTGCGGTTTACCGCGCCCGATGGCATGACGTTCGATTTCCGCAGCGGCGAAACGCGCACGGCGGGCGATTACAGCGTCCTGTTCAGCGGCGTAGTCGATGGTTTCACGCTACCGGAGGATGTGGTTCAGGGCGAGATTATGCGCCGGCTCATGCCCGATGGCGAATACACCTGGACACTGACGGCGACCGATGAGGCGGGTGAAATGGCCACGCAGACCGGCGCGTTTGTGATTGCCGGGGGTGACTCTGCGCTGCCTGATATTGTGGAGTTCAGCGTCTTTCCCGAAGAATTCACGCCCAATCAGGACGGTGTCAGTGACCGGACGGCCATCAACGTAGGCCTGGCCCGGCCTGCGGATGTGCAGCTTTACCTTGAGCGCGAGGGCATCGAGCCGATTTATGTGCCCGAACGTCTTGAAGACCAGCCGGGCGACGATGCGCCGGTGCTGCGCCACTTGTACGATTATGAGGGCGGCGTCGATTTGGGCGCGAACCCGCCGGCAGATGGCGCATACACCGTCGTGGCCCAGGCACAGGACGCCGTGGGCCAGCGCGTGCGCCGTACTGGCCCACTGACGATTTCCAGCGGTGGCAAGCCGCAGGCGCAGATCATGCCACAGCCCACCGGCCCGACGGTGATCTTCGAGGCGCGGCCGTGGGAAGAGAGCTTATACACGACGGCGGAGCAGCGCGGCGATTTGATCGATCCGCCTGCCGATCCGCAGTCCCTGGCACTCACGGCGATTTCGATGCCGGTGGGCGATATGCTGGTGTTCCAACTCACGGTTGAGAATTACAGCAATGTGCCTATCCGCACCGCTGGTTCGCCCCCCGGAACGGTCTATGACTGGACTCAGCGTGCCGCAACATTCGGCGAGTACGACGAATCCGGCGCGTGGCGTGTGGGCGTCGACTGTGATACGGCGGCCAGCGACTATCCCTGGCGCTGGCGTTTGGGCGCGGACGAGGCGCTTGTCACCCAAACCGATCCACTCAGCGGCAACGAGTACACCTATCTGCCCGCAGGCGCACGCGCCACAGTTTGGGGCGCGGTGCGCATGTCACAAATCGAGGTGCGCAACCCGCAAAACTGCTGGGCGGGCCTGATCCATGAGGATGTGGGCGTCAGCGAACTCAATGCGCATGTAGGCCCGCGCAGCATCGAACTGCTCGATCCCACCGGCCAGTTCACGCCCAACTAGCGTAATCTCGATGGTCGTGCGCCCGAAACGCCGTTACGATTTCATTGGGGGCGGCGCAGTGCGGGGAGGCGGTATGAGCATGAACAAACTTTGGCTGGCGGCGGCGCTGATAGTGGCTGGCGCTGGTTTGGCGGCATGCGGGGGCGGGGCCGTTGGGCCTACACCGCAGCCCAGCAGTACGCCCACACCGGTATCGACCCCGCTGCCTACGCTTGTGCCGACGGTTGCTGCAGGCGCTGAAGACAATCCGATCCAGTTTGTCATTGTCAATGAAGCCGACGGGCGCGGCATCCAGAGTGCGGCTGACGACCTTGAAGCCGCGCTGCGCGACGCAACCGGCCTCAGTGTCCAGGTATCGCCTGTGGACAGCGACCGCACTGCGGTCGCAGCACTTTGTGCAGCCTTTGATGGCCCGCCTGCCGTCGCGTACGTGAGCGCGCCCGGCTATTCAGCGGCAGTAGCGCTCGGCTGCGGCTTTCCGCTGTTGCTGGCGCAAGACAGCGACAATGATGCGCTGGCACGTGTAGTCATCCTGATTGCTTCGGAAGACAGCGATATCAACCTGCTTGGCGATGTGACCGACGCGGTGTTCTGCCGCCTCAGTGCGACCGATCTGGCGACGTGGCAGGCGCCGTCGCTGCTCATGCTCGCCAACAACATCGCGCCCACGTCGGCGCTGCGAGAGGTCGTCGATGTGCCTGACCTCGACACACTGATCGAGCAGGTCGCGGCTGGCGACTGTGACATTGCCGCGCTCTATTCGGACGACTTCGAGCGCATTGCAGACGAGGAGCTGCGGGCAAATATCACGCAGCTTCCTCAGTCTGTAAGTTTGCCGTTTGGTGTGGTGATTGCGGCGCAGGAAGTGCCGCTGAGCGCGCGTGAGGCGCTGAAAGAGGCGCTGCGTGATTACGCCCGTACCGCCGATGGCGCAAACGTGCTTTCGTCGCTGCTGGGCGCAGGTGCGTTGGCGCTGCCAGCAAGCGACTCGCTGGCCGAATGGGATGCCTTCATCAACAGCACAGGACTCGACTTTGCCGGCTTCAACAACTAGCGCCGCGCTCGATCTGGCCGTCATCATCGTAAGCTGGAACGTGCGCGATCTGGTGATCGAGGCGCTGCGCAGCCTGTTTGCCGACCTTGATTCCAGCGGCCTGCGCGCGCAGGTGCTGCTGGTGGACAGCGCGTCGACCGATGGCACAATCGAGGCGGTGCGCGCGGTATTTCCAGAAGTCCGCGTGTTCGCTCAAACTGAGAATATTGGCTTTACGCGCGGCAACAATCTGGCGCTGCGCGAGCTCGGCCTCGATCAACCGACCGCCTCGAAAGCTGCTCCGCGCGCCGTCTACTTGCTCAATCCTGACACGATTACGCAGCCGGGCGCGACCCGTGCGTTGTTTGATGCGCTATTCGCCGAGCCGCATGTGGGGCTGGTGGGGGCGCGGCTGACCTATGACGATGGCGCGTTTCAAGACAGCGCATTCGCCTTTCCGGGTCTGCGCCAGTTGTGGGCGGAATTATTTCCGACGCCGGGCCGCTGGCGCGAGGGGCGCTTCAACGGGCGCTACCCGCGTGCGCTCTACGACGGAGGGCGTCAGTTCAAAGCCGATTTTGTGCTCGGGGCAGCCATGATGCTGCGCGCGGAGGCGGTGCGCGACGCCGGGTTGCTGGACGAAGGTTTCACCATGTACTGCGAGGAAATCGACTGGGCGTGGCGGCTGCGGCGTATTGGCTGGGAGGCACGCTGCGTGCCTGCCGCGCACGTTGTACATCTGGGCGGCCAAAGCTCCGTCCAAATTCGCCCGCAAAGCCTGATTCATCTATGGACGAGCCGTCTGCGCCTGTTTGACCTGTATTATCCTGCGCCGAAACGCTGGCTGGCGCACAATATGGTGCGGCTGGGCATGTGGCGATTGGCACGTCAGTCAGCGGCACGAGGCGAGCCGTCCGAAGTCATCGCGGCCTATGAACACATCCGGACACTGGCGTGACCGAACGACTGACGGCCATCATCCTCACGCATAACGAGGCGCGGCACATTGCTGACTGCATCGCCTCGGTGCGCTTCGCCGATGACATCATCGTGTTCGATTCGTACTCGACCGATGAGACGCCCGAACTCGCCCGCCAGCATGGCGCGCGCTGTTTTGCAGCGGGCGTTCGACGATTATGCTGGCCAGCGCAATGCGGCGCTCGAAGCCGTGAACGAGGGCTGGGTGCTGTTCGTGGATGCGGATGAACGGGTGACGGCGGCGCTGGCGCAGGAAGTTCGCGCCGCCATTGCCCGGCATGACTATGCAGGCTTCGACATTCCGCGCCACAACTACATCTTCGGCAAGCTGACGAAGGGCGCGGGCTGGTATCCAGACTATCAGCTTCGGCTGCTGCATGTGGGCCATGCGCGTTACGACCCCGCCATCAAGGTGCATGAAGTGGTGCTGCTGGATGGGCCGAAAGGCACGCTGAAGGAGCCGTTCATTCACTACAACTATGACAACGCGCGCCAGTTCAGAGACAAGCAGCGCCGCTATGTCGCTTATGACGCGCAAATCCTGTTCGAGCAGGGCGTGCGGCCGAAACCCTACACGCCGTTCACGCAGCCCATTCGTCACTTCATTTGGCGCTATATCACACTGGGCGGCTGGCGCGACGGGCTGCATGGTCTGCGCTTGAGCGCGCTGATGGCATGGTACGAGTATCGCAAGATGCAATTGTTGACGGCGCTGTGGAAGGCGGATTGAATCCGTCCACGCTCAAAGTGCACGCGAAGAACACGAAGTGCACGAAGAACGCAAGGCGCCCCGAGGAATTCCTCGGGGCGCTTTTGACGTTTTGGCGGTTCAGATTGAATTGTTAGCCGACGCGCGGAACCAACACGCCGTAATCGCCGGTGCGGCGCTTATAGACCACGTTGACGCTGCCGGTCTCGTCGCTGAAATACAGGAAGAAGGTGTGGCCAAGCAGTTCCATCTGTTCGACAGCCTCGCGTTCGGTCATGGCCGTGATCATCACTTCCTTGCGGCGGTTGACCTGCGGCTCGGTGGCCAGCGCCTCATCCGTCTCGTCGTCGAGTTCGTCAGGCAGCGGCACCGCTTCGGCCACCGTCATCTCTTCCAGAGTGGCGCTGAAGCGTTCGCGGCCCTTGCGGTTGCGTTTGCCCTTGAAGCGCTGAATCTGGCGATACATCTTGTCGAGCGCCTCGTTGATAGCCACGATCAGGTCATCCTGATCGACGCCGCTCACGCGCTCTTCCGCACGAAGGATCGCCCCGCGCTTGTGGCGCACAGTGATCTGGGCGATGGTGAGGTCTTCCCCGCGCCGGGTGCGTTCGCGTTCCAGGTCCAGCCGCACATCTGCGATGTTTGGCAGATATCGGTCCAGCTTTTCGAGTTTCTTCCTGGCGTAATCCTCGAGCGCCTCGTTGATGTGGAGGTTCTGGCTGTGGATCGTCATCTCCATGGAAGGACTCCCTTTTCCGTTAGGCGGTTCCGGCGGGTCGAGCTGCGGTTGCGGTTAAGCTGAACACCGCTAACGCTCCTCCGGCGAATGCGGCTTGCGCGCAGGCTTGCAGCGTCGCGCCCGTCGTAAACACGTCATCCAATAAAACAACACGGCGGCCTTGCAGTGCGCTTCCTGCAGGCTCGAACGCATTCTCCATATTCGCTCTGCGCTCGGCCGCGCTGGCCCCAACCTGATGGGGCGTACTGCGGACTCGTGCGAGACCCTGGGGAAGACATTCGATGCCTGTCAGCGGTGCAACCGCTTCGGCCAACCATTGTGCTTGATTATACCCGCGTTCTTTCAATCGGGTGGGGTGGAGTGGTACAGGAACCAGTCCATCGACCGGCCATTTCAGCCTGTCGAGCGCGGCGGCCATACGGCGGCCAAGTATGTGCGCCATCGGCCGGCACGCCTCATATTTGAGTGCATGCACTGCGCCTCGGGCCACCCCTTCATGCCACGTGGTCGCCGCCGCGGCGCTGAGAGGCGGCAGCGTTTGCAGCGGCAGTAGAAGGCTCGTTTCATCCAGGATGTGCTGACAGTTGGCGCACCAGTACGTGTCGATCCGGCCGCAGCCCGCGCAGCGCGGAGGATAGAGCAGATTAAGCCCGGCGGACCAGATGCTGACGGCGGCGGAGCGCCATCGAGACGCGGAAAGCCCGGCTTGAGAGCGGGCTTTCGGGGAAGGGGTCATGAGCGTTTGCGGTGTTGGCTAAAACGGGGCAGCGGGCTTAGCCGCCCAAACCTGACAGCGCGGGCGTGTTCATCAGGATGATGACCGATGGGCCAAGCAGCACGATCCAGATCGCCGGGAAGATGAGAAACACCATCGGGATCATCATCTTGACCGGTGCCTGATGTGCCTTCTCCTGGGCGCGCTGGCGGCGCTTGACACGCATCTGGTCTGACTGCACGCGTAGAATCTTGGACATACTTACGCCAAGTTGGTCGGCCTGAATGATGGCAGCGACGAAAGCGGTTACGTCCGGCACATCCATGCGGCGCGCCATATCACGTAGGCCTTCGCGGCGCGGCTTTCCGAGCTGGATTTCGCGCAGCACGCGACCAAACGCAATCGACAGCTCGTTATCCCATTTCTCGTAAACTTTGCCCATCGCCATGTCGAAACTGAGGCCGGCTTCCACGCAGATAACGAGCAGGTCGAGCGCGTCGGGGAGTGCGCGGACAATGCCCTGCTGGCGGCGCTTGATGCGGCTGCTCAACCACATGCTTGGGAGGAAGTAACCTAGTGCGAGAGCACCCAGCGTAAAGATGATGGCGGTGGACTGTGCCGTGGACGTGGAGGCTATGAAAAAGACGAAGAACGCGGCGAGGCCAAGGACAATCGTCATGAAGATGCGCATGGCGAAAAAGACGCCCGGCTCCACGGTCATGCCGGCAAGTTCGAGCTTGTGGCGAGTGTCTTCAATTTGCTTTTGCGGCGTGAACCGGGTGGTAATATCGGCAATCTGGCGGCCCAGCGGCACGATCACGCGGTCTTTGAAGGAGAGTGACAACTCGATTTCTTCAAGCGACGAAGGCAATTCCTTGTCTTCGTACTGCGCGAGGCGTGCTTGAAGTGGATCTTGTCCACGGTCGTCGCGCATGCCAATGTACACCAGCGCCGCCATAATTGCGCCGCCAGCTATCAGCATCGTCAGAACCACCACAGAGCTCATAGTCTCTCCCTAGATGTCGATATCGACGATTTTCTGGACGAGCGCCATACCGATGCCAATCAGAGCCAGTCCAATGCCCAGCATCGGCCAGCCACAGGTGCGGTTCTCGAGCATGCCGCCCATATAGCTGGGATTGATGACATATAGAAACAGGAACAGCACTATCGGCAGGCCGCTGATCAGGTAGCCAGTGATGCGCCCTTGCGAGGTGAGCACGCGAATCTCACCCTTAATCTTGATGCGCTCACGGATGGTATGGCCAATGACTTCCAGAATTTCGGCCAGGTTGCCGCCGACTTCGCGCTGAATATTGACTGCCGTGATCACGAGGTCGAGGTCCTCGCTCTCAACGCGATTGAGCAGGTGGCCGAGCGCGTCATTCATGTCGATGCCGAGCTGATTCTCCTGCACCACGCGCCGGAACTCGGTTGACGTGGGTTCGGGCGCATCGCGCGAAATCGCTTCCATGGCCTGCGGCACGCTATAGCCCGAGCGCAGCGCGTTCACCCATAGGCTGAGGGTGTCGGGAAGCTGATTCTCGAACCTGATCAGACGCGACTGAACACGCCGGCCCACATAAATGCGCGGCCCAAAGAACCCCACGAATCCGGCGATTATGGCGAGGACGATATTTCCGTTAAACAGTAGGAGATAGCCGATCCCGAAGCCCGCAACTGCCGACACCACATGAAGTGCGGCGTACTCCGACACCTTCAGACGCAGGTCGGCGCGGGCGAGTTGCTGTTTCCAGCCTTGCGCGAATGGACGGTCGCTAATCACATTGTCAAGGCGTTCGCGCAGAGCGCTTCCGCCCTTGGGGTGGGATTGCTCGACTTCGTCGTCGCTGAGGTCGAGCGTGAACTGCTGGCCGGTCGAGTCGATACTGACCAGGCGTTCTTCGAGCAGGTCCTTTTCGCTGCGAACGCTGCGAATGCCCCAGACGATGACGACCACTGCGACAATTGCCGCAATCGCGATGATGAGAATTTGGGCTCCGGACATTCAATTCTCTCCGATACGACTCTGCTTACAGCCGGCCGACGCCGAAAACCGAAGGCGGCAGGTAAATGCCCGAAGCTTCGAAGCGGTCCGTAAACTTCGGGCGAATGCCGGTTGGACGAATGCGGCCGACGATCTTGCCGCCTTCCACACCTGTTTGCTCGAATTCGAAAATGTCGGAAAGCGTGATCATGTCGCCTTCCATGCCTTGGACTTCGGTGATCTTCACGACCTTGCGCGAGCCGTCGCGCAGACGTTCCTGATGCACGACTAGGTCAATCGCGCTGGCGATCTGTTCACGGATAGCGCGGGTGGGCAAGTTGGCTTTGGCCATCTGGCACATGGTTTCAAGGCGGGCAATCGTGTCACGCGGGCTGTTCGAGTGGAGCGTGGTGAGCGATCCGTCGTGGCCCGTGTTCATGGCCTGAAGCATGTCGAGCGCTTCACCCGAGCGGCACTCGCCGACCACGATGCGGTCGGGGCGCATACGCAGGCAGTTGACGACCAGGTCCTGAATCGTGATTTCGCCACGGCCTTCGATGTTGGGTGGGCGGCTTTCCAGGGTGACCACATGCTCCTGGCGCATCTGCAGTTCGGCGGCGTTTTCAACCGTGACAATGCGCTCATCGTTGGGGATGTAGCCGGAAAGCACGTTGAGCAGCGTCGTTTTGCCCGAGCCAGTGCCGCCCGAAATGATGACGTTGAGGCGCGCAATGATGCAGGCGCGCAAAAACTCGATCATCTCTTTGGAGATCGAGCCGTTACGCACGAGGTCTTCCACCGTCAGCGGCCGTTTGAAGAATTTACGGATGGTGATTGTGGGGCCCACCAGCGAAATCGGGCGGATGACTGCGTTCACGCGCGAACCATCGGGGAGGCGGGCGTCCACCATCGGCGAGGCTTCGTCGATGCGGCGGCCCAGCGGCGCCACGATGCGATCCAGAATGCGCAATACGTGCTCGTCATCCTCGAACGACACATTGGCGCGGGTGATCAGGCCCTTGCGCTCTATGAAGACGTTCTTGGGGCCGTTCACCATGATTTCAGTGATGCTGTCATCGGCAAGTAGCGGTTCGAGCGGGCCAAAGCCAAGGATTTCGGCCACAATCTGTTCGAACAGGCGCTCCTTTTCAGTACGGGCCAGCACCATGCTCTCTTCGGCAAGAATGGCATTGAACAGTTCCTGAATGTGGGCCCGTACCTCGGCCTTGCGCGACAGATCCATCGCCTGATCCAGCTCCTGGAGCAGGCGGGTTTGTACGCGGGTCTTCAGATCGACATAGGCGTTGTCACCACGGCCAGTAGCGCGGCCGGGTACTGCGCGCGATGTGCGAATTGAAGCTAGGCGCGACTCGTCGGAACTGGGAGGTGCGGATGGATCGTAGGCTGAACTGTCGCCGCCGTTGCCGTCCCCACTGGGGGGAGTGCTTCCCGCGCCGCCACCCTTCTGAATGCGATTGAGCAATGACATGCTGCAACTCCCCGCGACTAGGATGGTCTGAAATTACTATACAGCGGCTTCTGTGCTTCTATGCCTCAATTCTTGCCAGCGCGCAGACTAGGACTTGGATCGTTTCGGCTTGCCAAGCTCGGCTTCCAGGTCCAGTTCGTCCGTCTCATTGAGCGAAGCGAAGACGGCATCGGCAAAGTCCAGCAGTTCACGCCCGGGCGACTGCTTGCGGTCGCGCTGGACGATGACGACCGGAACGCCCTTGTTGACTGCGCCGAGGATTGCTGGTTCATTGTTGGGGATTTTGGCGTCGGCGCTGCGTTTCAGATATTTCTCGATTGAATCGGTGGCGATCGTGCCGCGATTCTTGTTGCGGTCTTCGTCCACCTTGTTGAGTACGAACAGAATCTTCTCGGCCGGATAATCCATGCGATCGAACAGGTCGAGGACAAATTTCGAGTTCTTGATTCCAGCCAGCGTCGGTGTGGCAACGAGCACAATTCTGGAGGCGATATCGGTCATCGCCAGCAGCAGGTTATCGAGATGGCAGCGCGTGTCGACGACGATGAAGTCGTAGTCCGAGGCGACGCGCTCGATGATGCGGGCGACCGAATCGGGAACCGCCTCGATCTCGTCGGCCAGTTCAGGGCGCTGTGGGCCGAGCAGCACCTTCAGGCCGCTTTCGTGGCTTGAGATCACGCTATCGAAGAACTCAATGTCGAGGTCGTTGACCTTAGGGGCGAGTTCTGCAAGTGTGGACTGAGACTGAATCTTCAGGAACACGCCCATATCGCCGAACTGCAGGTCGGCGTCGATGATAAGGACTTTGATCCCCTTGCGCATCAGCCCCGCTGCCAGATTGGTCGCGATGGTCGTGGTGCCAGCGCCGCCTTGCGGGCTGTAAACCACGATGACATGGCCGGTGCGTGTCTGCCCACCGCCGGCTGAAGCAGAACGCGCCCGGGCCGAGCCTTCGTCGGGTACGAGATAAGGCAGGAACTGGCTTTGCCGGAATGGCTCGTGATGTTTATAGACTTCGCGGATGGTGCTGAACAGTTCATCAGCCTGGACAGGCTTGTTCAGGAAGTTGCGCGCGCCCGCCTGCATCGCCTTGCGCAGGTAATTGGGGTCGCTTTGAACCGACATCATGATGACGGCCGCGCTCGGAAGCTGCTTGGTGAGCTGGCTCGTCACATCAATCCCGCTCATATCGGGCATATTGATGTCCATGATGATGATGTCGGGCTTCACCTCCATAGCCATTTTGAGCGCTTCATGGCCATTTCCGGCCGAGCCGACGACACGAAACTCGCGTTCCTCAAAAGCGAGGAATTTCTTGATGTACTCGCGCGTGTCGGCGTTGTCATCCACCAGCATGACATTGATGACGCTGTGATCGCTTCCGCCGGTGGGGCCGCCCAATCTGTTCAACATACGCTTCGCGCCTTTGATTGATGCTCGGGGAACAGACCGTGCAGGCGAGGGCTACTCGCCTGCATCGGGGAAAAACGGGCCGGTGTTTGCTTACTGCGCCGGCTGAACGACGATCGGGGCCGGAGTCGCATCCACAAGCGAAATCTGCTCACCGGCGATCAACTGGCGAATGCTGCGCACGGCCGGCTCGATGCTGTAGGGCAGCTTCGGCGGAAGCGCGATGCCATAGGTGCCCATGATGTACTCCAGCGTCACGTCGTCGGTGGGCAGGCGCGACGTATCGGTGGCTGAACGCAGCGCCAGCGTGACCGGCACTCTCGCCTCGACATACCATGTGATGACGACGGCTTCCTGTGGCGTGACCGCCAGCGTGATGATGTCCGGGCGCGCCGGGGTGGGTGTAGGCACGGGTGTGCCTTCTTCCTGGCCCGTGGTCTCTGCCGGAACCGGCGTGGGAGTTGGTGGCACGCCGATGTACCGTCCATCGAGCGGGAACGTACCTACGTGCACAACCAGCGCGTCCTGAATGGTCATTTGCGTCACCAGGCGCGGCCGCTGCTGTTCCGACGGGCCGACAATCACACGGGCTGGGCTGAAGGCCGCGCTCGAGTCTGGCCGGCCCTGAATTGGTTCTTCCAGCGACAGCGCGTTCGATTCCGGCTCGATGGTGAACAGCGTGATTTCGCTGGGGATGCGCGACTGGAATTCTTCGTCCACGTCCACATACAGCAGCGAGATGATCAGGTCGACGCGATCCCCATCCTGCACGGCATAGCCGACGCTGGTGAGGCGGTCAATCGGGACTGCCACCGCGACCAGCCCGTTGGGCAGCACGGCGGCTGCGTCCGAGCCAACGCGCGCCAGGTCGGTGAGGCTTGCGACGACCATATTGCTGAGGATGGGCTGCTCGCGGAAAATGTCGGTGCGGGCGATTTGCCCGACCACATCCTCGAGGTTCGTAATTGCGCCGGCTGGTGCCGCTGACGCAGGCCAGTCGGCGAGCGAAACCGCATTGGGAGGAATCACCTGGCCGCGCGCGAGTTGCTGCACGGCGATGACCAACTCCACGCGTGGTTCGGCCGTAGGCGGAATGAAAGTAGGCTCGACATCAGTTTGGGTGGTAGTGGTGTTTCCTGTCGTTTGCGCCGTGTCCGTTGCAGGCGGTGGCGGCGCGTTGTTTTCCTGTATCTGTGGAAGCACAACTACGACCACCAGTACCACAATGACAACCAGAATAAGTAGCAGCAGCAGCATTCGCGTTCGGTTCATGAAGATCTCCCTCCATCACAGCGTAGGATGCGCTAAGAGCCGCCCCAGAATAGAGTGTGAAACCAGGAGATCACGTTGTCTCCCCCTGATTTCATAGTGTAGTACACGTGTCACGTATGTCAAACGGTAGCAAGCTGTTAGAAGCCGGTATTATTCCTCCAGGATCGGCATGTCCATCTTCACCGAAGTGCCATCGGCTTCTGTGCTGGTCATGCTCAGATTTCCGCCGATAAGCTCGTATTTCTCGCGCAGGGTAAACAACGCCTGCACGCGTGGATCCTGAAAGTGTTCCTCGCCCGAGGTCAGGGCTGCTTCGGCGTCAAAGCCACGGCCATTGTCCTCGAATGAGGCTTTGACCGGATTAGCGCCCACATCAACACGAACGAGGATTTCGCTGGCGTTGCTGTAGTCGCGCGCTTGCACCATCAATTCCTGAATACTGCGGAACAGCATGACCTCGTTGTAGGTGGGCAAGCGCCGCTCATCGCCAACGATATCAAGCTTCACCTCGATGTCATTCTTCTCGCGGAATGACTCGACGTAGCGGCGAATTGTGGGCAGCACGCCCAGGTCGTCCAGCATCATCGGGCGCAGGTCGAAGATGAAGTCGCGCACTTTCTCGAAGGTGGAGCTGGCCGCCGAGCGCAGGTTGTTGAGTTCTTCGGCGGCACGTTCGGGGTTGCGGTCGAGCAGGCGCTGGCAGATTTCGGCCTGCAGGATGAAGTTCGTCAGCGATTGCGCGGGCCCATCGTGCATCTGCCGCGCCAGGCGCTGGCGTTCTTCTTCCTGGGCCTGAATCACGCGCGCAATATTGAGTGTGGCTCTGCCGACGCCGTGGGCCTGCTCCTGCGAGGTATCGGCTGGCAGTTCGGCTACGCCTTGCAGACGGCTAAGTACCTGGGCGAACATGGACTGTTCCTGCTGAAGCAGCGCATACATGCCCTGCAGTTTTTCGAGTTGGGCGCGCATGGTGGTGTAGCGCATGCGTACGTCAATGGCCTCGTCATACTTCTGGCGAATGTCACCACGCGGCACCGTATCGAGATTGTCCTGTATCGTCCGCAGCTCCATCGCTACGTCCGTGTTGCGCTTCTGCTCACGCTCGACATAGAGCATCGTCTGGTCGATCTGCGGTTTCAACTCGCTCATCTTGTCACGAATGCGCTTGGTTTCGACCATCAGCAGGTCGACTAACTCCTGGCGTCCATCCGAATTGTCGCGGCTTGCGTCCATAAGTCCCCTCGTTGTCCGGTCGGTTGCGGCACGTTCCTACGCTATGTTCCGGTTCAGCGCGATCGGGCGCTGCATCCCACCACTTTGCATTATCTGATCATCCGGCGCAAATTAGGCTTGTGTTTTTGTTTATCTCGAAAGGTGGCCTCGCGGCGCGTATAATGACGTCGCTGGTTTCCGGGGTGAGGAGTGCTGCGTGCGGCGAGTTGAACATCAAGGACTGGCCTGGTACCAGTTCGAGAATTTCCCGGTCGCACACGGTATTTTTACCCGTCATGGCGGCGTGAGTCACGCGCCGTGGTCATCCCTGAATCTGGGCGGAAATGTAGGTGACCCGCCCGCCGCCGTGCTGGAAAACCACCGGCGCATGTATGCAGCGCTTGGCCTGAACCGCGACCGCGCCTGTTCGGTTTGGCAGGTGCACAGCGCCGATGTGGTCTATGCGCCCGGGCCGGCTGTCGGGCGGCGCTGGCTGGCGGCAGCCGACGCCTTAATTACTGATCGGCCCGATACACCGCTGTCAATGCGCTTCGCGGATTGTACCCCGATCCTTGTGGTTGACACGCGCATTGGCGCAATCGGAATCGCCCATGCGGGTTGGCGCGGCACCGTACAAGGCATCAGCGGAGCGTTGGTGCGTGCCATGACTGTTGCGTTTGGCAGCCGCCCGGGTGACATGGTTGCGGGTATTGGGCCATCTATCGGGCCGGCGCAGTATCAGGTTGGCGAGGAAGTGGTGCAGGCGGTGAACGCGCATTTTGGAGCCAGTGACGGCCTGATTCAGCGCGATTCGCTGGATGGCAGCAGCTACCTGGACTTGTGGGCGGCCAACCGGCTTGATCTGGAGCGGGCGGGCGTGAATGACATCGAAATCGTGGGCCTTTGCACCGCCGAGCGTACCGACGAGTTCTTCTCGCACCGGGCCGAAGCGGGGCGAACCGGGCGCTTCGGGGCGGTTATCAGCCTATGACCATGATTGCAGACAATATCACGCTGGTGCGCGCCACTCTGGCCGAGGCTTGCGAACGGGCGGGTCGCGACCCGAATGCGGTTACGCTGATTGCGGTGAGCAAGACTCAGCCAGCCAGCGCGGTCGTTGCGGCCATCGAAGCGGGTGTGCGCGATTTTGGTGAGAACCGTGTCGACGAAGCAGCCGGCAAGATTCCCGATGTCGCGGCTCTGACCGGTGACAGTGCCATCACATGGCATATGATAGGGCACATTCAGAGTCGGAAAGCCAAGGCGGTCGCGCCGCTGTTTCCGATTGTTCACTCGGTGGACAGTGTCAATCTGGCGGGCAAGCTGGCGCTGACGGTTCCCAACGGACGCACACTGCGCGTATTGCTCGAATGCAACGTGAGCGGTGAAGCCAGCAAGGGCGGCTTTGCTGCGGTCGATTGGCAGACTGATCCATCTACGCTGA
Source organism: uncultured Chloroflexia bacterium (assembly GCA_963841085.1). GTDB lineage: Bacteria > Chloroflexota > Anaerolineae > Aggregatilineales > Phototrophicaceae > Flexifilum. The sequence continues at coordinate 96,742 of CAWJBF010000003.1, forward strand.
ATGTGCTTGCCAGCCAGCTTGAGCAGATCGATAGCATGACTGCGATTGAGGTGGTTGGCCTGATGACGATGGCACCGATCGCGGATGACATGGAGCAAACCCGGCCCGTGTTCCGGTCACTGCGGCTGCTGCGCAACGCCCTGCAGTATCGCACCGGCCTGGCACTGCCCGAGCTGAGTATGGGCATGACGGACGATTATTCGGTTGCGGTAGCCGAGGGCGCGACCCTGGTGCGCGTTGGCCGCGCTATTTTCGGCGAGCGTTCCTTGTAGGTTCCCGCCGCTTTAAGAGAGGACTTGACCAATGAATATGCTGCTCACCGCCATCTACTATGTGCTGACGGTGTTTCAGTTCATCCTGCTGGCGCGGGTGCTGATGACCTGGATCCCCAATCTTGACTACAACAACCCGATTGTGCGTTTTCTACTGGCCGTGACCGAACCCGTTCTGGAACCGATTCGACGGATGATTCCCAACAAGAGCGGCATGGACTTCAGCCCGCTGATCGTGTTTCTCGTCATCTTCGTCATCCTGCAAGTTCTGTTTTAGGACGGGCGTATTATTGCCTGCACTTACGGGATGTGTTAAGTTCTCAGTGACGAACCCACTTCGCGCTGAGCCGGCCATAAAATGGAGGCGGCGATGCCCCTTGACCGAAAGTTCGAAATCACCGATGCGCGCCGGGGTACGGCGCTGACTGTTCGTGTCGTCACCAACGCCGCCCGCGCTGAATTTGGCGGCGTGCTGGAAGATGGTGTGATCAAGGTGCGGATTACGGCCCGTGGCGCAGGCGAACCGGCCGCAAACGACGAACTCCTGGCGTTCCTGTCCGATCAAATCGGTGTGGACGTGGCGCAAATGGAAGTCGTGGCGGGCGCGGGCGAACGCGACAAGATTATCAGCATCGAAGACGTAAGCAGCGGGCAGGTTGAGGCGGCGCTGCAACGCGCTGGCCTGTAGGCGGGCAGGGCGGCTGAATGCAGGTTCGAGTACGCTATCGGTTGCTGCTGGGAGGCGTGTTGATCACGCTGCTGGGCGCGGGCTGCACGGGCGCAGCCGCGACGGTGGCTCCGACACTGACTCTCATTCCCTCTACCGCCACGGCAACGGCCACAATTGCCGCGCCCACTGCGACGCCCCAATCCCTCACTTCACCCCAGGACTTAACTACCACTGAGCCATCGACTACGGATGCGCCGGGCGGAACGCTACTGGAAATTGATCCGGTGGCGGCCGAGTTGGCCGCGCTGGCGCAGCGGCTGCTGGGCGCGCAGCTTGACTTGCCGGTGAGCCGCGTGCGCGTGATCGACGTTCAGGCCATCGTTTGGCCCGATGGCAGCCTCGGCTGTCCGCAGCCGGATCGGGTCTACACGCAGGCGCTCGTCAATGGCTACCGCATCGTCCTTGAAGCCGCGGGCGAACGCACCATTTTCCATACCGACTTTGACCGCGCATTCATCTGCCCGGCAGAAGACGAACAGCTTCCAGACGGATTTGTTCCGCTTGCGGAAGCCACGGCTGAATTGACGCCGGAAGCGGATAACTAGGCCGGCGCAGGAAGGGGTGCGGCGGTTTGCTCCTGCAGCGCGCCCAGCGCCCTGAACGCGGCGGCGCGCACCTCATCCTGCCGGTCGCGCAGTGCGCCATAGAGCGGCTTCAGGCTGTCGGTTCCGCCCATTGCGCCCAGGGTAAGCGCTGCCAGCGCGCGTTCGTCTGCATCGCCCTCTTTGAGCACGCGGACCAGAAGCTGCTGCCCAGCCGGGCCTGACGGGACGGTCTCGCCACGATGGGCGGCCCACAACGCCAGCCAGTCGAGGTCAGCCGGAGCGGGCCGCGGCCTGTTGCTGCTGCTGGCGCGCCCGTACTGGATTTCCTCGAACGCCTGCTGCGCCGCCGAGCGCACGTACCACTGGTCGTCCTCAAGGAACGTGCGGTAGATAGAAATCACCGCCCAGGTGGTGTCGATGCGGCGCAGGCCAAACACGGCGGCGCGGCGCAGCAGCATGTCCTCGTCCTCTATTGCCTCGTACAGCACCGGATAGCCGTCGTCGGGCAGGGTAGCCAGTGCCTCAGCAATCGCCTGGCGGACGATTTCTTCGCCCTGTGTGAGGCCGACCAGCATGGCATCCAGCGCATCTTCGCCACCGGCTGCGCCCAGGGCCATGGCCGCCGCGAGCGCGACCGAACCATCCCGGTCTTCCAGCAGCGAGCGCAAATCGCGCACTGCATCGGTGCTGCCGAGCGCGCCCATGCCAAGGCAGGCCAGGCGGCGCACTGCGGGATTGGTGCTGCGCGCACCCTGCCGGAAGATGACGAGTGTGCTGGGTTCGCGCGTGCCGGCCAGGGCCGAGGCGGCGCGTTCGCGCAGCAGCGGGTACTGCACCGCGGCGCTGAACCAGCCGCTGAGGGCGCGCAGCACCGGGCCGCGCCAACTGGCATCGGCGGGCGCATAGGCCATCCAGCGGGCCAGTTCGAGCGCGTGGTTATGCAGCACGTCACTCGTTGCACTCAGGCGCCGCCGCACCAGATCGTCCACTGGCGAATGCATAGCGAGATAGGCGTAAGTCTGTGCCCATGTTGGCTGATCGAGCCGCGCCAATTGAGTGTCCGTTCCGGCCGTCTTGAGAAACAGGCTGGCAAGATAAGCCGCATACAGCGGATGGCGGAACTGGTAGCGGTCACTGTGCCGGTTGAGCAGCAGGCCGCTGCGTTCCAGTGTGCGCAGCAGAGCCGCCTGGTTGCTGGCGGATTTGGACGCTACGTCAGCCGTGCTGTCAGAGGCATCGGCAGCGGGCGAGTCATGGCGCGTATCGGACTGGCCCTCGATGGCGAGGGCGAGCATGCGCTCGGCCGTGATGTAGCCTTCGTCTAGCTGCAGGGCGGCCATGCGCGCCAGCTTTGGGTAGATATCGTCCGCCTTCTGATCGGGCGGCAGCAGGCGCGCAATCGCAGAGCGCAGCCAGCCCTCAACGCCCGGGTATTCAACCGGCCCGCCCAGATTGGCCGCAATCTTCAGGGCCACCTCCGCCACAGGCAGCGCGCGCGCATTGGCCAATGCGCGTTCGCGCGTCGCGGCGTCCGGCGGTGGGCAAGCCTTGCCCTTCTTGTCGGTGGGCCGTGCCGCCTCTGCCGCCTTGTCGACTGCTGCAGTGATGTCCAGATCGGTCCATGGGCGCATGTATACCGGCGACAGCCCGAGGTCGAGCAGCGGCCCGTTTCCCGTCACGCCGCCCGCCACAATCAGGAAGCAGCCGCCGTACTGCGCGCGAAAGGCGGCCAGCCAGTAGCGGGCGCGGGTCTTATCGGCATTGGTCAGCTCGTCGTACCCATCCACCAGCGCGAGCACCAGGCTGCGATTGAGCCAGTTGTATAACTCGCGCGGCAGTGTGCTGGCGGTCACGCGCCCGACCGAAGCCTGAACCGCGCGCACCAGCGGCTCTGCCGGGTCGATGCCGCCCCTGAAATCCGATTCCTCGGCCAATAGTTCCGCCAGATGCACGTAGACAGGCACGAACTGGGTGAGACTTCGAGCGGCGGGCTGCGCGCTGGCGGGCGCATCGTCTTGTGGCGCGATTTCAGCGCGTTCACTGGCCAGGCGTTCCTTGGCGCGCTGCTCGGTGAGCACGCGCTCATTGATGCGTACGGCGCGCTCTTTTTCCGTTAGTTCGGCCTCTTCCCGATCCAGCCGTGCCTGCACCTTGTCTGGCGCTCGCTCGAAGGTCAACTGGCCCAGTGCCCGAAGCGCGGCCGCCAGCAGGGCAGTTGTGCGCCCGCTACCGGGCAGGCCTAACAGGGCCAGCGCCGCGCCAGCCCCCGTCAGTTCGTCGATGGTCAGCGTGTCGATGTTGTAGGGAGCGTACAGGTAGGGAAATTCGTGACTGAGCGGAATGTTGGCGTACAAATCGTGCTGCGTGTCTTCGAAGAATTCGGTATCGAGCGGCCGCATGGGCACGAAGCGCGGTTCGATGAGTAGACTGCGCAGAGGCGTTTGCGCGCCAAGCATGCCGCTGGCGTCGATGCGCGCCAGCAGGTCATTGACGTAGCGTTTGTCGGCGCTTTGGGTCGCCGATGTTCCCGCGCTGGCCGCGCCACCGCGCGCTGCGCCGATCACGCGCCCAATGCCGTGGCGCGACCGATAAACGAGGTAGGCGCTTCCCCAGCCCGCCAGCATACCGATGCTGAAGTTCTGTACGTCAAGTCCCATCTTCCACTCCTTGCCCCGCAAAGCCTCGGCGGTGAGGTTGCCCGGTCTGGTTCGTTAACATAAGCTTGATGACAGTTACGAAAAACGTCAAGCCGTCAATTCGTTAAGGCAGGCTACAATGCAGAAAGTGAGGGACGACAAGGGACTCATCAGATGGCTTCATCGACCTTAATGAATCCCGATAGCACGCAACGCAATAGTGCGACCGCCTGTGTACACGAGCCACTTGTGATTGCGGGCTATGAGTGGCGCTGGCTGGTGATTGCCAGCTGCGTACTGGTCGCGATTGCGCTGCTGCCGCTGTTTCTGTCGGCGGCGGCTGTGGGCGGCGACTGGGCGTTCATGGGGATCGCCCACAATTATCAGGATGGCGCGACCTATCTGGCGAAAATGCAGCTTGGCTTTGAGGGCAAGTGGCTGCTGGAGTTCATGCATACGCCTGAAATTCATGATGGCGCACTGACCGTCACGTTCTATCCATTCCTTGGCCATTTGGCGCGCGTGACCGGCCTCGACCTGATCGTTGTATATCATCTGGCGCGCGTCATTGGCTCGTTCGCAATGTACATCAGCCTGTACGTGCTGGGCGCGACTCTATGGACACAGGCAAGCACACGGCGGCTGTTTTTTCTTATCGCGGCGCTTGGCGCAGGCTTCGGCTGGCTGGCCGCACCGCTTTCGGGTGTGTTTACATTCCCCGACCTCGCAATCCCAGAAATCTTCCCATTCTACAGCTCGCTGGTGGCCCCTCACTTTCCACTGGCAATCGCGCTGCTGGCGCTGCTGGCGGCGCAGTTCATACTTGTCATCCGGCCCGGAGACGCGGCCGCGCCGCGCTGGCCCGCGTTGGCCACGGCGGCGCTGTCGCTTGGGCTGGTGGTGCTCTATCCGCAGGCGTTGGTTCCATTGGCGGGAGCCGTCGTCATCTACCTGGTGAATCTCCGCCTGCGAACTGGCTCATTGCTGAGCGGCGCACTGCTGCACACTGTGGCCCTAATTGCGCCGGCGGTGCCCATGGCGTTGTATCTGGGGCTGGTCATCCGCCTGAACCCCGCATTCGCGGAATGGAACCGCCAGAACATCACTCTATCACCGCCGATCTGGGTGATGCTGGTGGGGCTGGGCCTGCCGCTTCTGCTGGGCATTCCGGCCATGTATCGCGCGGCGCGGCGGCTGGATCGGGATGGTGACCGGCTGATGCTGTGGTGGCTGCTGGCGATCTTTGTGGCGATGTTCCTGCCTACGAACATCCAGCGGCGTTTCGGGGTTGGCTTGATGATTCCGGTCGCCTTTTTTGCGGCGCGGGCGCTGCGCGATTTCTGGCTGCCGAAGGTGGGGCAGCGTGCGGGCCGGCTACTGGTGGCGGCGGCGCTGTTCGTGATGGTGCTCAGCCCGGTGCTGGCCGCCCTGGTACCGGTGCTACCGCTGCTGACGGGCGCATCGGAGCAACGCACGGGGATTGTGCTGCCCGCTGGCTATATGGCGGCGATGGATTGGCTGAATACGAATGCGCCGCCCGGGACGGTGGTGCTGGCCGGGCCGGACGCGGGTGGTTGGATTCCGGGCATGAGCGGCCTGCGCGTCGTGTACGGCCATGCGTTTGAAACGCTGGACGCTGAGACGAAGCTGGCAGAGATCACGGCGTGGTACGCGCTGCCAGCAGATAGTGACTGCCGGGCGCTGCTCGATACCTACCGGGTGCGTTACGTGGTATTTGGGCCGCTTGAAGCGAAGCTGGGTCCTGGAGCCTGTCTTGAGGGCTTCACGCCCGTTGCCACTTCGCAAGATGTGACCGTTTATGCCATCTCGTAGCATCTTGCGGGCCATTGGCGTTACGATCGTTGCGCTGCTGGCGGTGCTGCTGGCTGCGAGTTTCCGGGCCGACGGGCTGCCGTTTACGCCCGGCGCGCTGTTTTCCGATGCCAGCACATCGCACTATCCCGCAGGCGCTGTTCCTGCGCGAGTCCGTGCTCGAGCAGGGTGAATTTCCGCTGTGGCGCGAGACGTTCATGGCGGGCGCGCCGTTCGCCGCCAACCCACTGAACAAGACAGCATACCCGCTGCAATGGATTGGGCTGCTGCTCGAACCATTGACCCTGCTGAACGGGCTGATCGTGGCGCATTTCCTTATCGCCGGCGCAGGCATGTGGCGTTGGGTGCGCTCGCTGGGCATCAGTCCGTATGGAGCGCTGGTTAGTGCGCTGGCGTATATGCTGGCTCCGCGTGTGCTGGCCCAGCTTGGGGCGGGACATCTTGATTTGTTTTACGCGGCCGCCTGGTGGCCGTGGCTGATGTGGTCGGCCGGGCGGCTGGGTTCGCGCGGCAGTTGGCGTATCGCGGTGCTGACGGGCCTTTTCGCTGGTTTGGTCGTATTGGCCGATGTGCGCATGGCGGCCTACGCACTGCCGTGTGCGGTGGTCGCGTACTTCATCAGTTGGGGGCGGGCCGGGCGAAAAGCGGACGCGCTGATTTACGCAGTTGCAAGTGCTGCGCTGGCGGTCGGGCTGGCACTGGCGGTGATCGTTCCGGTCGTAGGCTGGTCGCCGTGGATGAACCGCGCGGCCTTGACCGCGGCCGATTCGGGCGCGGATTTGATGAATGCGTCCACACTTCTGGGGGTATTCGTGCCGTCCCCGGCAAGCGGCGGGCAGGAAACGCTGACGTACCTCGGCATCGCAACGCTGGTGTTGGCGGTGGTAGGTGCGTTTGCACTGCCGCGCCGCTGGCGCTATGCGCTCGGCATTGCCGTGCTGGTCATCGTACTCATGGCCTTAGGCAGCAATGGCCCGATCTGGCCGCTGCTGACCAGTCAGCACGGTCTTCTGTCGTGGTTTCGCATCCCTGCGCGTATCTGGTTCGTCGTGGTGCTGCTGGCCGCACCGCTGGCAGGGCTGGGCGTTGATACGCTGCTTGCGGCAGTTCCGCGCCTCGCGCAGCACCCGGCGCGCCTGCGCTGGCTTCGGCTGGCCGCATTTGGCCTTATGGTCGGCGCCGCTACAGTCGGCCTGCTACTCATCGCCGCGGTACCTGCGGCCCGGTTGAACGGCGTGCAAATGCTGCTGGTAGGTGGGGCGCTCGGCCTGGCCCTGCTGTTGGCGCTGAGTGGGCGTTTGCGAGGCGACAGGTTGTTGGCGCTGTTGATTGTGCTGATGATCGCTGATGCAGTATTCAGCGCGCGTACTTGGATCACCTGGCAGCCCTCCAGCCATTGGCTCGGCCCGTATCAGGCTGTGACCGAGGCGCTGAAAGCCGATGACGCCGCGCGCGTTTATTCGCCGTCCTATAGCCTGCCGCAGGAAGCGGTCGCCAATGCTGGGCTGCGACTGTTCGGCGGTGTCGATCCGTTCCAGATCGCGGGAGTGTCGGCGGCCATTATGCGCGCGGGCGGCATCGAGCATGAAGGCTACAGCATCGTTATGCCGCCGCTGTCCAACGAGACCGGCGACTGGCGCGACTCAAACCGTGATGCGCCGCTCGACCCAGCGCTGCTGGCCGAGTGGGATGTCAGCCATGTGGTCGCTGCCTATCCGATTGAGCACCCCGATCTGGCGCTGCTGACAGAGATAGACGGAACCTATACTTACCGCAATCTGGCGTATCAGCCTGCCAGTCAAGCAAGCATTGAGCCGAACTATCCGTCCGGCTGGCCCGCGCTGCCCGATCAGGCCGAAGTGGCGCGGCTGAACACGCTCACGCTCAACGCCTGGATTGGCTCGATAGCGCTGTTCGTGATCAGCCTCGGCTTCCTTGTCGCAGGCGTGGTGTTGGGTCGCCGGCCGGGGCACCACGCATGACCCTCCTACGTCGTATTCTTCCGCTTGCGCCGCTCCTCGGCGCTTTGCTGGTCCTGTTCTATCGCTTACTGCTTGGTGAGGTCTTCTTCTGGGGCCTGCCGTCGCTGCAGTTCACTCCGTGGCGAGAACTGGCGATTGCGCTGCTGCGCGACGACCAACTGCCGCTGTGGAACACGCTCAGCGGAGCAGGCGCGCCGCTGTTGGCGAACTACCAATCGGCGCTGCTGTATCCGTTGAGCTGGCCCAGCTTCGTGCTGCCCACGGCCTGGACCATGAGCGTGACGGCCGCCCTGCACCTTTTCATCGCAGGTTGGGGCATGTGGGCCTTCACCGGCGCGATTGGCGCGAACGGATTGGGCCGGGCCGTAAGCGCGTTGGCGTTTGGCCTGACCGGTTATCTGGTGGCGCGTGCTGGCACGTATCCGATGGTTTCGGCGGCGGCGTGGCTGCCGTGGCTGATGTGGGCTGCGCACGGCCTGTTTGGGCTGCGCCGGTCACAGGCTACCCTGTGGCTGGGCGTATTTACGGCGCTGCTTATGCTAGCCGGCCACGCCCAGATAGCCTGGTACAGCCTGCTGCTCACGGGCTTATATGCTTTGTTCCTGGCTGCAAAACAGCGCGAGGGCCGGCCATTGTTGTGGGCGGCCCTCTCTGTGGTTTTGGGCGCGGCGGTGGCAGCGCTTCAGCTTGTGCCCACCGCCGAACTCCTACGCTTGTCGCAGCGCGGCGGCGGGGTGGACGTAGACTTCGCCTACAACTTCAGCTATGCCCCAGTACGCGCGCTGAACTTGGCCGCGCCGCTGGCGTTTGGCGGCCCGGGGGATGGTAGTTATTACACTAACGGCGCGTTTTTCGAGGACGCCATTTACGTAGGTTTTTTGCCACTGATCGCGGCGCTGGTGGCGGTGTTCAAATGGCCGTGGCGGCGGCGCAGCCATGATCCACTGGCTGCTTACGTGCCGTTCTTCGCCGTCATCATCATCGCAGCAGTCGTGCTTGCGTTCGGCAAGTACACGCCGGTGTTTCCGTTTTTGTATGAACATGTGCCGACATTCAACCTGTTTCAAGCGCCGGTGCGCTGGCACCTGTGGACGGCCTTCGGGCTGGCGGCGCTAAGTGCGATTGGCGTGACGTGGTGGAACCGGGGCGGCAGTTGGAGCCGCCGCGCGGCGGCCTTGACCGGCGCGGCGCTGGCAGTGGGCGTGATCGGCACGCTGACCCTGCCGGATGCCGAACCGGTGATGCAGGCGCTGCTGCGCGCTGTGGTCACGACCAGCGCGCTGGCCTTCGCGGCAGTGGTGCTGACCCTGCTCAAGCCCGCCGATGACGCGAGGCGCGTTCGTATTTGGAAGACCGCCGTGCTGCTGATCGTCGCGGTTGATCTGGTGTGGGCAGGCTGGGGCCTGAACCCGACGACGCAAGCCAGTTTCTACGATCCGAGGCAGGACAGCACAATTGGCCGTGCCTTCTGGCCGAGAGATACGCTCGACGCGGTGATGTACGAGACACACTTGCATCTAGACGACTATCGCATGAGCGCAGCGCAAATCGAGGCGTATCGCGCCAGCAACCTGCCGAATATCAACCTGCTCGACCGCGCCAGCTTGTTCAATAATTTCGATCCGCTGCTGGTGGGTGGTCACTCTCAGTACGCAGATTTGCTGAATACGGCCGGCGATGCGGGCCCGCTGCTGCGAGCGGCGGGCGTGTCGCAGGTCTACGATGTGACAGGCGTGCTGCAAACGCTGCCCGATGCGCCCGCGCCGCTGGCATGGCTGGTGACCGCCGCCTGTACAACGTCGGATGAGCAGGCCGCCGCCGCCATGAGCGACCTGACCTGGAACTCCGGTCGGCTGGTCTTTTTGGTCGGCGAGGGTGAATGTGAAGCAGCGGCACAGGTCGACGGCGGGCGAGTCCTATCGGCTTCTCCTGATTTGACCAGGTTTGAGATTGAGGCCGCATCAGATAGCTGGCTGGTGGTTGCTGCAACGGATTACCCCGGCTGGGTGGCTGAAGTTGACGGCGCATCCGTGCCCATTGAACGCGCAAACCTCGCGTTCCGCGCCGTGTGGCTAAAGGCTGGCGAACATACCGTCACCTTCTCCTATCGCCCAGCGTGGCTGGTGCCTGCGGCGCTGGTCAGCCTTGGTGGCGTCACCGGGCTGCTGGTGGTCTTTGCGCTTGCACGGCGTGAACGCCGCTACAATGCGGATAGTGGAACAAACGAATGACCACAAGGGGACTGTTGATGGGGGCTGGTGCTGCACTTCGGCCGCGCAAGCCGCAGCTTCGGCTGTCAGAACGCAAGTTGCTGCTGGCGCTGGGCGATCTGGTCGCCGTGTCGGCGGCAGTGCTGCTGTCGCTGTATATCTGGTCCCTGGTTGCCGACGAGCCGTTCACGACCGAGTTCCTGGCCTCGCAGATGCTGTGGTTTCTTGTGCTGCCGCTTGCCTGGTTCCCGCTCGCCAGCGCGGCCGACTTCTTTGATCTTCGTGTGGCAGCGGATCGGGGCAAAACGCTCAGTCACCTGCTGGCGATTGAGGCGCAGCTCATTCTCGTCTACCTGCTGGTCTTCTTTCTCTCCCCGCGTGATGCGCTGCCGCGCCTGTTCATCTTCTACTACGCGATCACCTCGTTCATTTTCATCGCCGTGTGGCGTTTCGCCGGCTTTGCCGTTTTGGGCTGGGCAAGCGCGCCGCGCCGCATGCTCATCATCGGGCCGGGCTGGGCGGCAGAAACGCTTATTCGAGCGATTGAAGACCTCGCAGCGCATGAGTACGAAGTGCGGGGAGTGGTTGGCGCGCCCGAGCAGGTGGGCAGCACCGTTCAGGGCGCGCATGTCATTGCGGCCGGTGAGGACTTAATACGGATTGTGCAGCGCGACCAGATCAGCGAGTTGGTGACGACCGAGACATCTGGCGTGGATGGCGCGACCTTTCAAGGCTTGATGGATGCCTACGAGCATGGCGTGCGCGTGGTGCCGATGGCGATTCTGTACGAGCAGATCACCGGTCGCGTGCCGGTCGAGCACGTCAACAACGACTGGGCAGTCGTGTTTCTGCCAGTTAGCAAGAACGATGGCGTGCTCAACGTGTATCTGCCGCTCAAGCGCTTGATTGATATCGTGCTAGCCCTGCTTGGGCTGGCGCTGTTCGCGCTGCTGCTGCCCATGCTGGCGCTGGTGATCCGCGTCGATTCGCGCGGCAGCATCTTCTACCGGCAGGAGCGGCTTGGGCGCTCCGGAGAGCCGTTTCGGATCGTCAAGCTGCGGACGATGGTGGCGAACGCTGAACGGGACACCGGGGCGGTGTTCGCGCAGAAACATGATCCGCGTGTGACCCGTGTCGGTCGTTTCCTGCGCAGCACACGCCTCGATGAGCTGCCCCAGTTGGTCAATGTGCTCCGGGGAGACATGAGCATCGTCGGCCCACGCCCTGAACGGCCCGAGCATGTGGCTCGGCTGCAGCGCAAAATCCCGTTCTACCGCACCCGATTGGCGATGCGGCCCGGTCTCACGGGCTGGGCACAAGTACGCTACAACTACGGCTCCACCGATGACGACGCGCTGGTGAAACTCCAATACGACCTGTACTACATCCGCCACAGCTCGCTGTTGCTGGACTTCAATATCATGCTGCGCACCGTCGGCAAAGTTCTCAGCCTGAGCGGTGTGTGATGCGTCGCCTGACCATTGAACGCACAGCCGTCACTATCGTGTTCCTCATGCTGTTCGCGGTGGCGCTGCGCATACCGATGGATACCGACACGTGGTGGCATCTGCGCGTGGGCGAAACCATGATGCAATCCGGCCTGGTGACCAGCGACACGTTGTCGCACACGATGGCTGGGCAGCCGTGGGTCAATCACAGTTGGGGCGCGCAGATCGTGATGGCGCTGTTCTGGCGCGCTGGCGATATCGGGCTGGCCGTTTACACGGCCCTCCTGGCTACGGGCGGTATGGCGTTCGTGTTTCTCACCTGCAGGGCGAGCAATGTGTATGTGCGCCTGTTCTCGATTGTGCTGGGCGCCGCGACAGCTTCCGTGTTCTGGTCAGCCCGCCCGCAGATGTTCTCGTTCTTGTTCAGCGCGATGGCGTTGTGGCTGCTGCTGGGCGAAGTGCGGCACAGTGGACGGCGCATTTGGCTGTATCCGCTGATGATGCTGGTGTGGGCCAATTTGCACGCTGGCTTCTCGATCGGCTTTATTCTGCTCGGCGCGGTTGTTGCAGGCGAGGCGTTGGGCAACGTGTTCGCGCGCGGTCCGCGCGACGGCCTGGATTGGCGCGGAGTGGGCCGGTTGGTCGTAATCGGGCTGCTGTCAGTCGCGGCCATACTGGTCAACCCGCGCGGCGCAGAACTGCTGGCCGTGCCCTTTCAGACATTCGGCATCGGGGCGCTGCAGAACTTCATCCAGGAATGGGCGTCGCCCAACTTCCACGAGCGCCAGTCGTGGGCGTTCATCGCGCTGCTATTCGGCGTGCTCGGTGCGGCCGGAGCCAGCCCCAGACGTATCAACTGGACCGAATTCCTGCTGGTGGCGGGCACAGGCTTCATGGCGCTGACGGCAGGGCGCAACATCGCGTTGTTCGCCGTCGCCGCCACGCCAGTGCTGTGCGTGCATCTGGACTCGTTATTGGCGGCGCGTGGCTGGGTGCTGCACCCGCTGAAGTCAGTCTCGCCGCGCATCGGCGCGATCAATGCGCTGCTGATCGCGCTGGTGGGGCTGGGCGTGCTCGGCTATGCCGCTGGTCTGTTTATCGATCCGGAAAAAGTGCGCGAAACGCAGTCAGAAGTGCTGCCTATCGCAGCTGCCAAGGCCCTGAACGAAGTACAGGTACAGGGCAATCTGTTCAATAGCTACAACTGGGGCGGCTATCTCAGCCTGTTCGCGCCCGAGTATCCGGTATTTGCCGATGGCCGAACCGATGTGTATGGAGATCGCTTCCTGACCGAGGACTACTATCGGACGGCGGTAGGCGCGCCGGGCTGGAAGGATACGCTCACGCGCTACGACATCGGCGTCGTGCTGGTGGAGCCGCAGACTGGACTGGCCTACAGTTTGCGCGACACGCCGGGTTGGCGTGTGGCCTATGAGGATGATCTGGCGATCCTGTTTGTGGCGGATTCCGGGCCGGGCGCGCCGTGAGCGGAGTGTGGGACTGGCCTGCTGCGGTCAGCCGGCGCAGCACGCTGGCGTTTGCTCTGGTCAGCGTCGTGCTGGCGGCGGCGCTCGTCTACGGCCTGAATTCGAAGCCTAGCTACACCGATGCCTACTACTACACCAACGTGGCGGTGCGCATGTCCACCGGGCAGGGCATGACTGACCCGTATTTGTGGACGTATATGGAAGTGCCCGAGAACGCTGACGGGTGCATGGACTATCCCCTCCCACCAGTACTGGATGCCGATGGCGTCGCTCATGGCCGCAGCAGGCATGGTGCTGGCTGGTGCGCCGGACAGCTATGCGGCAGGCCAATTGCTGTTTGTGCTGGCGGCGTGGGGGCTGGCGCTCATTGGCTTCGCCGTTGGCGCGCGACTGGGCCGCACGGTCTTCACGGCGTGGCTGGCGGGGCTGCTGACGATTCTTAGCCCGTTCTACGCTTTCTACTGGGGCGTGATCGATTCGACGACGCCGTTTGCGCTGGCAGGCGCAGCCTGCATCCTCGTGCTGGGCATGGCCGTCTGCGCCAATCGCGTGACCAAGCGATCAGCATGGTGGTGGGCCGCAGCGGGCGCATTGGCCGGGCTGGCCCACCTGTCGCGGCCGGACGGACTGCTGTTTCTCGGCATCGCAGGCCTGTTCGTGCTGGTGCTGGCATGGCGTTCGCGCCGATGGGCCGGGTTGTGGATGCTGCTGCCGGTGATGCTGGCCTATGCGTTGGTGCTGCTACCGTGGTGGCTGCGCAATATGCAGGCGCTGGGGACGGCGCTGCCGACCGGCGGCGCGGCAGGTATGTTCTTCACCGACTACGATGACTTGTTTGCCTATCCGGCTGGCGCATCGCTCGGACGTTTCCTGGAAACGGCTGGCTGGCGAGGTTTCCTGGATACGCGCTGGCTGGCGCTGGTGGGTGAAGGCGGCATTTCCGGCAATCTGGGGACGTTCCTGGCGGTGGAAGGCATGATCTTCCTCGCCCCGCTGATGTTGATTGGATTGGTGAAGCGCTGGCGCAATCCGTTTTTGTGGCCCTTCATTGTTGCTGCAATTGGCATCCATGTCGTGATGACGTTGGTGTTTTCCTTCGCGGGCTATCGCGGCGGTTTGTTGCATTCGGCGGGGGCACTGGTGCCCTTTTGGGCGGCACTGGGCGTGGTTGGCCTGCGTGATGTGCTGGAGTGGGTGGCAAGACGGCGGAGAAACTGGCGTCCCGCGTCGGCCATGCGCGTGTTTGGCGTGGCGCTGCTGGGCTTCGCGGTGTTGCTGCTGATGACTTTGGCGGCGCGCGGCCCACGCGGCCCAGCGGAGCCGATCAACGCTGGTTGTAGAGGTCGATGCGCTGCTACCCGAGGGTGCGCGGCTGTTTTCAGTCGATCCGCCCGAGGTTTATTATTTGTCCGGTCGCGGTGGAGCAGTCATTCCGCAGGCCGCGCCCGAGGTGCTGCCTGAAATCGCGGCGCGCTTCGACATCGGCTATCTGCTGCTGCAAGAGCACACGATCACCGATCTGATGAACAGCGCGTGGGATGCGCCGCCTGCGTTTCTGCGCGAGATACCACTCAATTCTGCCGGAGCAAGACTGTATGAGATCGCTAATCCAGAGTCCGCTGGCCGCTGACGCCGCAATCGTCATTTGCGCGCTATTGATCACGGCGCTCTTTGTCGCGGCTGGCGGCGGCGGCTTCGCGCTCGATGACGCCTGGATTCATCAAACCTACGGCCGTAATCTCGGGCTGACCGGTGTGTGGGCGTTCATTCCTGGCGTGCCCAGCGCCGCTTCAACTTCGCCGCTGTACACGATTCTCTTGGCGGCGGGTTATGCGCTGGGCGTGCCGTTTCAGGTATGGACCCACGGATTGGGCGCGGCGGCGCTGGCGAGCACCGGTCTGCTGGCGCGACGGCTGGCTCACCGCGCTGCGCCCGACATGGCGGGAGTCGGCCTCGCGGCGGGTTTTGCCTGTGTCTTGTCGTGGCACCTGGTATGGGCAGCGGCCTCGGGCATGGAAACGGCCTTGTTCGCCATGTGGACGCTGGCCCTGATTGTGTTGGCGTGGCGCGAAATCGACGCTAAACAGCCAACTGCCGTGGCTGCGCGCAGCCTTGTTTGGCGCGGCGGCGGCGCTGGCGATGCTGACGCGCCCTGAAGGGCTGGTGCTGGCGGGGTTGTGTGCTGGCGCATTACTGCTGGCACATCCGGGCCGTTCGCTGCGCGCGATAGCGGGTTGGCTGGTGATCGCGGGCGGGGTGTGGCTGTTGGTGATGCTGCCTTATTTCGCCTCCAATTTGCAGCTTGCGGGCAGCCTGCTGCCCAGCACCAACGCGGCCAAGCAGGCCGAGTACGCGATATTATTCGAACTGCCGTATCTGCAGCGGCTGGCGAACGTAATTACGCCGCTGCTGCCGAGCGCGCTTGTCCTGCTCGTGCCGGGCGTCGTGTGGTATAGCGTACGCGAACTGCAGGCGCTGCGGGCTGACCGCCGCGCCTGGCTGATGCTCCTGCTTCCAGCCTGGGCCGCCGCGCTTCCACTGTTGTACGCGGCCTGGCTGCCCGTCAATTATCAACATGGGCGTTATGTGATCCCGATCTTGCCGGCGCTTCTGGTTGCCGGTGTGGTGGGCACCGCGCTGCTGCTGCAAGCTGCCCGGACACATACAATCGGGCGGCCGCTGACACGCGCCCTCGCCATGACCACGGCCGTTGTCGCGGTCATTTTCGTGCTGTTGCTCGGGCCATCAGCCTACCAGCGTGACGTGGCGATCATCAACGAAGAGATGGTGCGCCCGGCCCTGTGGATTGCCGCGAACGTTCCGGCTGACGCGCTGCTGGCCGCACACGATATCGGCGCGGTAGGCTACTTTGCCCCGCGCCCGCTGCTGGATACCGCGGGCCTTGTGTCGCCCGAGGCGATCCCGTATTTTCACGACGAAGCGGCGATGTGGGCTTACTTACAGGAGCGCGACGTTGCGTTTTTGATGGCGTTTCCGGATCAAACGCCCGGCCGCACGACCGAGGATTCACGGTTGTGCCCTGTGTTTCAGTCGGACGGACAGACGTCGCTGGAGGCGGGCGCGATCAAGATGGCGGTCTACCGGCTTGCCTATGATGGGGTCTGCCCGCCGGAAAACCTAAATTCGTAATGACGCAACTCACGCTACAATGGAAACATGACTGACTTGTTCAAGAAGTTGAACCTGCTGCTGCGCACCAGCTTGCCCGATCTGTCGCCTGCGACCGGTGATCAAAGCCCTGCGCCGATGCGCCTCGGCAAGAATGTGGACCGCGAGATTGCGGCGCTCAATGAGCGCGTGCGCGACGCCTATGCCTACGAATCGCAGCTCAAGGCGCGGGTGAGCAAGTTGCAGGATGAGATCTATTCGCTCGACGAAGCGGCCGACGCAGCCGTGGCCGACGGTCGCGAGGAACAGGCGCGCTACCACATCGAGCAGATGAAGCGGGCGCAGGCGCGGCTGGAAATGACCCGGGCCGACTTGCGTGAACATCAGCGCGTGACGGCCGAACTGGTGCAGCGCGTGGCCGAGCTTGAAGATGCGGTGGCGCGCGCGCGCCAGGCTCAGGCCGAATCCGAACCAGACGACCGCCCGTCGGTGGCGGATGTGCTGCGGGGTGCGCAAGAACAGACTGGGCCTACGCAGTCCGGCTCGGGAAATCCCCGTGAATCCAGACCTAATCCGCCTTCGCGCACCACAAGCGGGGGAGATGACGAACTTGACCAGCGTATCCAGCGGCTGAGTAAATAGACTCGTGAGCGTGAATATGCCCGATCCCCGCGTGCTCGTCGTGACGGCTGATTTTTCGCTGCTGGAAACCGCCAGCGCGGCGCTGTCCAATCCCGCTGGCGTGCATTCCGCCTTCTCGCATGTGGATGCGCTGAACGCGCTGCGTAGGGGACACTTCGACGCGCTGGTGGTGGATGCGGCGCTGCATGACCGCGTTTCGGGTGAGCGTACCTATCATGTGCTGGAACGGCAGGCGAACTGCCCGCCACTTGTGGTCCGCCTGACCCAAGAGGACGGCGCGCCGGTTGCTGGTGACCGGTACATCACCATCGCGCATGGCGACAATCGGGCCCTGCGGCACGCGCTGCGCAGGGCGCTGGGGCTGGTTGATACCGAAACCAGCGAATTGGCCGCGCCGGTATCGCCCGAGCCGTCGGCGGCTATATGGCGCTCGGAAGAAGTCGAAACCTTCTTCACCCTCAGCCAGTCGCTCACCGAAGTGCTCGATCTCAGCGAAGTGCTCAATCGCGTGGTTGAAGCGGCTCGCTCGTTGACCAATGCCGAGCAGGGCATGATTCTGCTGCCCGATGGCGAGTCCGGCCAGTTGTATCTGCGCGCCAAGGTGGGCATCGACGTGGAAACGGCGCGTAATTTCCGCGTCAAGACGCAGGACACGCTGGCGGGGATGGCCTTTGAGCGCGGTGAACCGGTGATGATTGGTGCGCGCGGGCCACAAAAGGTGAAGACCGAATACTTCGTCAACGCGCTGCTGTATGTGCCGATTTTGCTCAAGGGCAAGCCTATTGGCGTGCTGGGCGTATCTAACCGCACCACCAACGACACGTTCGAGCAGCGCGATCAGGAGCTGCTGCTGCACCTGGCGTCGTATGCGGCCATTGCGATTGAGAATGCGCGTGTGCATGGCCAGAGCATCAAGCGCGCGCGTGAACTCAAGGCGCTGGTGGATGCCAGCGAGGAAATAAACGCCACGCTCATGCTTGACCGCACGCTGCTGACAGTGTGCGGCCAGATGATGCGACTGCTCGGCGCAAAGCACGCCGAGATCGCTGAATATGATCCGGCTAGCAGACAGATGTTCACGCTGGCGCGCCAGCGTCGCGCGCTGTTCCCGCGCGATCGTGAGCCGCGCTTTCTGCAGCGCGCCGTGCCCGGCTTCGTGAAGGCGTGCAAATCGCGCGCGGTGGTGCGCCTCGACTGTGAAAATGCCGAGCCCGAGACTGCCGGCTTCCTGAACCGCGCAGGGGCATCTTGCCTGATCATCGTGCCGCTGGCCAGCAGTGCGCAGGTAATTGGGGCGCTGCTGTGTTATGCGGTGCAGCCGCCGGATCATGTGACCGAGGAGTCGGTGGCGCGTGTTCGGCAGTTGGGGCTGGAGATGCTCATGTCGTTCGCCCAGGAAGGCGAGCGCGCCCAGCGCCAGGTATTTGCCTTTGCCGACGAGATCAACCAGCAGCTTGAGTGCAACTGGGTTCAGTTTGTGCTGCTTGAGGGGGAAGTCGCCCGGGTGCTGCTTGAGGCGGGGTCGGCTGTCTGGCTTCAGGGCGAGCCGCCCGTCCTTGATCTGAGCAGTTCTCCTGAGACAGTGTCCACGCTGGAACGCGCTGCGCCGATGACGCTGGCGCGTGATGCCGAGTCAAATCGATGGGCGCGGCCGCTGCTGGAGGCCGGCAGCATCCAGGCGCTGCTGGGCCTGCCGCTGTCGATGCGCGGTCAGGCCAACGGTTACATCCTGCTGGGCGATGTGGAAAGTGAGCGCTTGTTCACGGATCGTGAAGTCGATCTGGGCCGCGCGCTGGCGGGTCAAGCCAGCACCGCGATAGAGAACGCGCGGCTGCTGCACGACCTGGAGAACAGCCTGCGCGAGCTAAAAGGCACGCAGGCCCGGCTGATTCAGGCCGAGAGACTCTCGGCAATGGGGGAACTGGCGGCGACGGTGGCGCATCAGATCAATAATCCGCTGACGACCATTATCGTCGATACGGAACTGCTGCTGGAAGGCAATAGCATCGCCGAGCCAGTCCACGATTCGCTTGAGTCGATTTTGCGTGCAGGCAAACGCGCCAAGGGGGTTGTGCGACGGCTGCTGACTACGGCGCGCACGTCCACCGCCAACGAGGCGCTGGAGCCAGTCCGGCTGATCAATACGATTGAGGACACGCTGGCGTTGGTTCGGCCGCATTTCGCCCGCGAACGCATCCAGATTTCGACGGGATTCCCCGAACATCCCCTGCCGGTCGTACTTGCCGCGCCAGGTGAGCTGGACGACGTTTGGCTGAACCTGCTGCTGAACGCGCACGATGCGCTTGTCGGCCGCGAAGATGCGCGTATCATTCTTGAAGTCTCATATATGCCCGGCGACCCTGTTATTACCGTGTATGTGCGCGATAATGGCACCGGCGTTGCGCCTGAATTGCTGGAAGACATCTTCAAGCCGTTCTTTACGACCAAGCCAGTGGGAGAGGGTACAGGCCTCGGCCTGCACTTCTGCCGGCAGGTCGTTGACCGTGTAGGCGGTACGATTGGTGTGGAAAGCAGGCTCGGTGCGGGTACACTCTTTACCGTGCGATTACCGGCAGTTGTGAAGGACCAGGCCCTATGACCACCATCTTCGCTGTCGATGATGATCTTGAAGTGCTGGACACGCTGGGGCGAGTGCTTCGGCATGAGCAGTATGATGTTTCGCTGATCAGCTCTCCGTTGGAGGCATTGGACGAGCTTGAGCGGCAAACACCCGATTTGCTGATTCTAGACATCATGATGCCGGAAATGGATGGTGTAACCGTATGCCGGCGGCTGCGCCAGAATCCGCGCTTCGTTGCGCTGCCGATTTTGTTTCTGACCGCCAAAGGCAGCACGGATGATGTGGTGAACGGTCTCGACGCGGGCGGCGACGATTACGTCGTCAAACCGTTTGAACTGGCGGAACTGCGCGCGCGCATCGCTGCGCTGGTGCGGCGTGGCTCACGCGATAAGGGCAGCAATCTGCTGCAGTTTGGCGACCTTGCCCTCGATTCGGGCACCTATCGCGCGATCATCGATAATGAGGAAATTCAGTTGACCAGCACCGAACACCGGCTGCTGCGCTACCTGATGGAGCACCCCGACCAGGCGCTGTCGCCCGGCCATCTGCTGCAAGCCGTGTGGGAATATCCGCCCAACACCGGCGACCCGGACCTCGTGCGCGCCCATGTGCGCAATCTGCGCGCAAAAATCGAGCGCGACGATCATCGTTACATTCGCACCATTCACGGCGTCGGCTACATGATCAGTGCTTGACGAATTTCACGAAAGTTTCACAGCATCCTTCACATCGCTCACTCCGCCTGCAAGTACACTTAATGTCAGGTTCTGAACCCAGAGTGTGAGCAAGAGAACATGACGAAAATTCTCATCGTGGACGATGACGCGCAAATGCTGGACATGGTCGAGTTGGTGTTAAGCCGCGAGGGCCATCAAGTGCGTCGCGCATTCACCGCGCTTCAGGCACTGGAGACGGTCAAGAACGAAACAACGGATCTCGTCATCGTCGATGTGATGCTGCCCGACCTGGACGGGTTCACGCTCTGCAAGGCCTTGCGCAGCACACCTGAAACGGCCGAGCTGCCGATACTGTTCCTCACGGCCCAGCAAGCGCCCGGCAGCCTGGTGGAAGCACTGACGAGCGGGGCGGATGATTTTATCCGCAAACCGTTCCAGCCGCGTGAATTGGCGGCCCGTGTGCGCGCCCACTTGCGCCGCGCCAACAAGGGCATCGACCCCGATCAGGCCGTCATTCGCATTCTGCCCGGGCAGTTTCGTGTGTATGTGGGCGACCGCGAAGTGAACCTGACGCGGGTGGAATTTGACCTGCTGCGCTATCTGTGCAGGCGACCGCACGAACTGCACTCAACCGAAGAACTGCTGGCGAACGTATGGCAGTACCCCGACGGGGTGGGCAACTCGGCGCTGGTGCGTAACCACATCCACAATCTGCGCCACAAGATCGAAGTAGACCCGGAACGGCCGATGATTTTGCAGTCGCGCCACGGCCGGGGCTATATGGTCAAGGCACAGGCGCTGGTCGAAGGGGAGTCGCTCAGCGCATTTTCACGGCGCTACACGGCTGAATCGATCCAGTAGCAATCAGAATGCTGCAAATTTAGGCGGGGCGTCTCATCATCGAGATGCCCCGCTTTTTTGTTGCCTATTCCAGATAATGCCGGCCTTTGAGGGCATCGGGCAGCAGATCGGCGTCGGTGTACATATCATAGCCTTCGCCATAGCCGAGGCTCTTCATCAGTTTGGTGGGCGCGTTGCGCAGCGGCAGCGGAATCGGCAGCGGCCCGTGTATGTTCGCATCTTCGAGGGCGCGGAAAAAGGCATCACACGAGGCGCGACTCTTGGGCGCGCGCGCCAGATAAGCGGCTCCGTGCGCCAGGTTGATCTGCGCTTCGGGATAGCCAATGGTCTCGCAGGCCCGAAAGACGGCGTTGGCCACGACCAGCGCCGTCGGTTGCGCCAGTCCGATATCTTCGCTGGCGAAAATGACCATGCGCCGGGCGATGAACAGCGGGTCTTCACCGGCGGCCACCATGCGCGCCAGATAGTAGAGCGCGGCATCAGCGTTGCTGGCGCGCATGCTCTTGATGAAGGCGCTGACCGTGTTGTAATGCTCTTCCGAGGCTTTGTCATAGCGCAGGTGGCGCGACTGGGCCGTGTTCTTCAGGTCTTCGGCGGTGAGCGCCGGGCTGGGGTCGTCCTGCGCGTAGAGTTCGGTGGCCGTCTGCAGCAGGTTCAGTCCCTGGCGCGCATCTCCCGCCGCGAAGCTAACCAGAAATTCGAGCGCGCCGTCGTTCAGCGCCACGCCGAGATTCCGCAGCGCCGCGTGCAAGCACCGTGCTCACTTCCTCATCCGTGAGTGGGTTGAGTACGAACACGCGGCAGCGGGAGAGCAGGGCAGGGATGACTTCGAAACTAGGGTTCTCGGTCGTCGCGCCGATCAGGATGAGCGTGCCGTCCTCTACGTAGGGCAGAAGAAAGTCCTGCTGCGCCTTGTTGAAGCGGTGAATTTCATCGAGGAACAGCACCGGCGTGGGCGGTGGGGCCTGCGGCGCTTCGGGCGCAACGGTGCTGAACAGATCGCGCTGGGCGGGTTCCGCGGCGCGCTCTTTCCTGACGCCTTCGACAATGTCGCGGATCTCGCCTTTTCCAGCCGACACGGCCGACAGTTCGTGGAAGCGCCGTCCGGTTTGCCGGGCGAGAATCCGCGCCAGCGTGGTTTTGCCCACGCCGGGCGGCCCCCAGAAGATCATCGAGAATACGTGGTTGGCGGCAATCGCCTGCGCCAGCGGTTGGCCCGGGCCAACGAGATGCGCCTGGCCCACGAAATCGTCCAGCGACTCGGGCCGGATGGCGTCGGCAAGCGGGCGCTGCGTGTTGGAATCGGCCATGAGCGAGCCTCTTTCGGCGCGGATAACGCGCACAAGCGTGACTGCGCCATTATACCGCTGCGGGCTGGCCTTCTTCTGGCCGGATCGCTGTCCTACCCGATAGGCTCGAACCGCGCACTGGAAGAAGCGCAGGTATTTCGGCTCGTAGACCATTTGCAGCCCGCGCGTTTCCGAACGGCGATCAAACACGGCTTTGACGAACTCGGCCACCACGTCCATATGCGACTGGGTGTAAACACGGCGCGGAATCGTCAGGCGCGTCAGTTCCAGCTTCGGGTAGCGATGATCGCCGGTTTCGGGGTCGCGGCCCGCGCTGACGACGCCCCGTTCCATGGCGCGTACGCCGCCATCCAGATACAGCTCGGCCGCCAGCGTTTGCGCCGGGAAGACGCTCTGGGGCAGGTGCGGATAGAAGGTGCGCGCATCGAGGAAGATGGCGTGTCCGCCGATTGGGCCGGACGATGGGAACGCCCCACTGCTCGATCAGCGTGCCCAGATAGCGCACCTGGCCGATGCGGGAACGCACATGTTGATCCTGCACGCTCTCCTCGATGCCGATGGCCAACGCTTCCATGTCGCGCCCTGCCATGCCGCCGTAAGTGTGCAGGCCTTCGTAGACAACGACCATGTTGCGCGCCGCTTCAAATACGTCCTCGTGGTTGAGCGCCAGCCAGCCGCCGATATTGACCAGATTGTCCTTCTTGGCGCTCATCCACGCGCCGTCGGTGTAGCTGCAAAACTCCTTGAGGATGTCCGCTATCGATTGGTCGGCATAACCTTGTTCGCGCTCCTGAATGAAGAAGGCGTTTTCGACCATGCGCGTGGCGTCGAGGTAAATGCGGATGCCGTAACGGTCGCATAGGGCGCGCAGTTCGCGGGCGTTCGCCATGCTCACGGGCTGGCCGCCGGCCATGTTGACCGTACCGGCCAGGCTGATGTAGGCGACATTGTCCGCGCCTTCACGGTCAATCAACGCCTGCACCTTGTCCAGATCGACGTTGCCCTTGAACGGGTGCAGGCTGGCCGGGTCGTGCGCCTCGTCAATGATGACATCCACGAAGATTCCGCCGGCCAGCTCCTGATGCAGGCGCGTGGTCGTGAAGTACATATTTCCGGGCACGTACTGGCCGCGCCGGATGGCCGCCTGACTGATCAGGTTTTCCGCGCCGCGACCCTGATGCGTGGGCACGACGTAGCGATAGCCGTAGAACTTCTGCACGGCAGATTCGAGATGGTAGAAGTTGCGGCTGCCAGCATAGGATTCGTCGCCGAGCATCATTCCAGCCCACTGGCGGTCGCTCATGGCGCTGGTGCCGCTGTCGGTGAGCAAGTCAATGTACACGTCTTCAGATTTGAGCAGGAAGGTGTTGTAACCGGCCTCGGCCATGGCCGCGCTGCGCTGCTCGGGCGTGGTCATGAACAGCGGCTCGACCATCTTGATCTTCCACGGCTCGGCCCACGAGCGGCGGCCCAACTGCTGGCCAGTGGTCATCATGTTCGTCATCAGATTTCCTTTCTGCAACTTCCCATAGTCAAGAAAGATTACTCAATTGGCAGCGCTGTGACGTGCTTTACTTCGCTGAGTACGACGCTGGTGTGCAGATGTGCGACGCCTGGCAACGTCGACAGGCGATCCACTAGTAGCGTTTCCAGCGCCTTGCGGTTGGACACGACGACCTTGAGCAGGAAGTCGAATTCGCCGGTCATGTGATGGCAATCGAGCACTTCGGGCATGGCCCGCACTGCCTGTTCGAAGGCGACGATATGATCGCGGTGGTGGCGCTGGACTGAAATCTGCACGAAGCACGTCAGGTCGAGATCGAGCAGGGCACGGTCGAGCAGGGCCACGTAGCAGCGAATGAAGCCGCGTTCCTCCAGTCGCTTGATGCGGTGATGCACGGCTGGCTGCGACAGATTGAGCTGGCGGCCGAGGTCAGCCTTGCTCACGCTGGCGTCGTTTTGCAGGCGCTTGAGCAGTTCGAGATCCAGATCGTCCAATCCAGTGCGCGTGTCTTTCATCATCATGCTCGCAGTCTAAAGGAATCGGGGAGAGTCGTTGAAAATGCGAAAGAATACAACGTCCAATTGCGGAATAGATTATAAGATATTCGTGCAAAGCAGTCGGTGTTGTGGATTAACCGGCTAGATGGTTCAGCAGGCGTGCGCTTAGGGCGCAGAGCGCGCTATCATTCAGCCGCGATCCCGGCTGACCGAAACGAGCGACCAATGCTGGCAATTGTGCACGCCTGCGCCATCATGGGGCTGGATGGCTTCCTCATCGAAGTGCAGAACGACTTCAACCCACGCGCAGGTATTCCACAGTTCATTGTGGTCGGGTTGCCCGATGCGGCCGTCAAAGAGAGCCGCGAGCGCGTGCGCTCGGCCATTCGCAACAGCGGCATGCAGTTCCCCAATAAGCAGTACACAGTGAATTTGTCGCCCGCCGACCTGCCCAAACACAGCACCAGCTACGACCTGGCGATTGCCGTGAGCGTGCTGGCCGCCACCGACCAGGCGCCGCTGCCGCCGCTGGAAAAGGCGCTGTTCGTGGGCGAGTTGTCGCTGGATGGCACGGTGCGCCACGTCAATGGCGCGTTGTCGATGGCCTACGCGGCGCTGCAGGCCGGTTTCGAGGCCATCTATGTGCCCGAAGCCGATGCCCCGCAGGCGGCGCTGGTAGATGGCGTGACCGTCTATCCGGTGCAGTCTCTCGGCCAACTGGTCGAGCATCTGTACGGCCTCAATCCCATCCCGCCGTATCAGAGACCACCTGCCGCTGAGTTTGAGCCGGATACCGCGTCGCAGGGCGCGGCGGACTTCGCTGACATCAAGGGGCAGGAATACGCCAAGCGCGCGCTTGAAATCGCGGCGGCGGGCGGCCACAACGTGCTGCTCAGCGGCCCGCCCGGCGCGGGCAAGACGCTGCTGGCGCGTTCGCTTCCCGGCATCCTGCCCAAGCTGGGCTGGGATGAGGCGCTCGAAGTGACGCGCATCTACTCGGTGGCAGATTTGCTGCGCGGCGATCAACCGCTGATGACGAGCCGTCCGTTTCGCGCGCCGCACCATACCATCAGCCAGGCCGGGCTAATCGGCGGCGGCTCACTGCCGCGACCGGGCGAAGTGACGCTGTCGCACCGGGGCGTGCTGTTCCTGGATGAAGCGGTCGAGCTGCCGGTGAAGGTGCTGGAAGTCATGCGCCAGCCGATTGAGGACAAGCAGGTGACGATCAGCCGTGCCAAAGGCACACTGACGTTTCCGGCCAGTTTCCTGCTGGTGCTGGCGATGAATCCGTGCCCGTGCGGCTTCTTTGGCGACCCCACGCACCCGTGTACCTGTTCGCCGTCGATGGTCAGCCGCTATCAGGGGCGGCTGTCTGGCCCGCTGCTGGACCGCATCGACATCTTCGTGAGTGTGCCGCGCGTGGATCACGACAAACTGATGAGCGACCGCCGCGCCGAGTCGTCGTCGGCCATTCGCGCCCGCGTTGAGGCGGCCCGCGAGCAGCAGCGCCAGCGCTTCAACGGGCAGGCTGGGCTGTACACCAATTCCGATATGACGGTGAGTGATATTCAGGACCAGTGTGTGTTGTCGCCCGAGGCGCGCCAACTGCTGGAAGTGTCCGTCCGCAAGCTGCATCTGAGCGGGCGCGGCTATCACCGCACGCTCAAACTCAGCCGTACGATTGCCGACCTCGCCGCCAGCGTACGCATCGAAGCCGTGCATGTGGCCGAGGCGGTGAGCTTGCGGCCGCAGCAGATGTTTGTGGGGTAGGGCTGCTTTAGCAGTTGCGATCAGTCCGCAACGCCCGCGAACGGATCGGGCATGCCCGGGTCAACGCCGAGTATTTTGGCCATCGCCTCGGCGCTGCGATCAGTGAAGAACTCCACCCACAGCGGAAAGTGATCCGAGATGCGGTACGACATGTTTTCGAGCGTCTGCTCTTTGTACACCGCGCCTGAAAAGTCAATCACGCCAGCCGAGCTTCCGCCCAGCAGTTCCAGATCATCGCGGAACCAGGCGATCTGATCATAGTGCTTCGGCACGGTCCCATACGTCGACTTCACGCCCCGGATGGCCTCCGGGACCCAAAGCCCTACATTAAGCAGTTCCTGAAAGAGAATGTTGTCCTCCGTCCGCTGGTTGATGTTGAAATCCCCGAGCAGGATGAGGTTCGCCTCCTCCGCGCCCTCCTCGCTGGCGCGTTCACGAAGCTCGGTTGCGACGTAACGCGCGAGATTGCTGATTTCCTCCACCCGGTCCGTTTCGACCTTGCCATAACGAATGTGAACCGTCAGGAGGGCGAAACGCTCGTTTGCGGCCTGGAACCCCACGATGTACGGGGTTCGGTCAAACTGCGTCGCCGGCTGCATCGTTTTCGTCCCCTGCGCATCGGTGACTTCAACCTGCGGAAGCACGATCTCACCGGTCAGCCCGGAGGGAATGACGCGCCGTTTGTCGTAGACGTAAGCCAGCCGCTCTGCATTTCCTTCGGAACCGGCGCTGACGTCACTCAGGACGACACCCCAATTCGGGCCCAGGAAATCATCCAGCAGCACGCGTAAGGCTCGCGTATTGCGCTTCACCTCCTGAATCGCCACCACGTCGAAACGCCGGACGATCTCGGCAATGATCGCCATGGAATGCAGGTTTCGCTTCGGGCTGCCCGGGTTTTCATCCCATGCAGGGAAGAGGTTGGACAATGCGCGGATATTCCAGGTGCCGATGACAAGGTTGTGGTCGGTGCGGCGCGGCGGGACGTTGGCTTGGTCGAGGCGTCTCCGCAACCGAACAATGTCCCGGATGGTGGTGGCCGAGTACTGCTCATAGCCAATCATGCTGTCCTCTCTCTGGCATCGCCTCCGGCAGTGATTGGGCTGCCTAACGATGCGTTATTCACTGGGCTCGTTCGTTAGAAGAGAACTCTGCTAAAAGTATACTGTCAAAAAAGATATGAACTGATCAGCACACCAAGGCTAAGTCCCCTCTGGCCGCCAGCGAACGCGTTGAGGCGGTGCATGTGGCCGAAGCGGTGAGTTTGAGGCCGCAGCAAATGTTCGTGGGGTAGGGTGAGGGCAGCCGTTTCTCGCAGCGCAACGTGCGACATTCTGTTTCCAATCGGGACATGCGGCGTGGGGCGGCGGGACATGCGAACCCCCTTGATGGAGTGAGACAGTGAGACAGTGAGACAAATTCTGAAGAGTGAGACAGATCCTGAGAGAAGAACAAGTGAGACAGTGAGACAGTGTGCAGTACAACGGGTTCATCATGGCGGGCCGAGGATGCTTGCCGACTGCGACCGCGACAATGCGCCATGGTGTTATCGTAGCGGCGATGCGCGCGGTTCGGGCGACGGGATGGTGGACTGGATGGACGCGGACGGGGGGGCGGAAAGGGATTTGAGGCCGGAGGAGATGGGGGTGGGGTGGGCAGTAAGTCCATTCCCGTATCAAACTTGCTATACTCTCCGAACGAATTTTCAGGGAGGACGGCGATTATGAACAAGCGCAAAATCATCCTGGACTGCGATCCCGGCCACGATGACGCGATCGCGATTCTGCTGGCGGCCAAATCGCCCGTCATCGACCTGCTCGGCATCACGGTCGTGGCGGGCAACCAGACGCTCGACAAAACACTCGTCAATGCCCTGAACGTGTGCCAGTATCTGGGCCTCGATGTGCCGGTGTACAAGGGCTGCGGCCTGCCGATGATCCGCGACAAGCAGGTGATCGCGCCCGAAATCCATGGCGAGTCCGGGCTGGATGGGCCGAACTTCGCCCCGCTGACGAAACAGGCGGAGTCGCAACATGCCGTCACCTGGCTGGTGGATACCCTGATGGCGTCGGAGGGCGATATCACCGTGGTCACGACCGGCCCAACGACCAATCTGGCGATGGCGATGCGCATGAATCCCGATATCGTGCCGAAAATCCATGAGATTGTGCTGATGGGCGGCTGCTACCAGCTCGGTAATATGACGCCAGCGGCGGAGTTCAACATCTGGGCCGACGCCGACGCCGCGCATGTCATTTTCACCTGCGGGCGCAAGATCACCATGATGGGCCTCGATGTAACCCGCAAGGTGCTGTGCGTGCCGTCGGTCATGGAGCGCATGACCAACGTTCCGACGAAGGCGGCGCGGCTGTTCATTGATTTGATGACCTTCTTCAACATGACGCAGAAGCAGGTGTTCGGCTGGGACGGCGGGCCGCTGCATGACCCGGTCACGATTGCCTTCCTGATTGACCCCACCGTGGTCACGCTCAAGGAGATGTTCACGCAGATCGACATTCGCGGTGAGCAGAGCTACGGCCGCACGAACTCCGACTATTTCGGCATCCTGGGCAAGACGCCAAACAGCAGCGTCGCCATCGATATCGATGTGGCGAAGTTCTGGGACATCATCGAAGGCGGACTGCGCGCCTATGGCGAAGGCGGATAATAGGGGAGCCAGTCAGGTAGCGATGCGTGCGGCCCAAGCGGAGCGCAGCCTGGCGGTGAGTGTGCGCCCGCGGCAGGTGACTATGCAGTTGATTTGCCGAACCGCTGCGCCGACCGCGCTTTCGCTTTGGCCGCTTCAGTAGCGCGGTCTTTGGCCGGAGCGTTCGTTTCCAGCGAATTGAGCAGCGTGCGCGAAACCAGTGCGACGGCGTCCACGGCGGCATTGAAGGCGGCTTCGTTCGCCTTAGACGGTGTATTGAAGCCGCTCAGCTTGCGCACGTATTGCAGCGCGGCGGCGCGCACCTCGTCTTCGCTGGCGGGTGGCTCGAAGTTGTAGAGCGTCTTGATGTTTCGGCACATCGGCTATTTGCGTCCTTTGTGTGCTTTGTGCTGCGTTCTGGTTCAGAGTTCTATTGAGCAGTCACTTTGGCGACAGTAGCAGCGATGCGCCGTTCTCGGGTTGCGGGCGTCTTGGCGTCGTTGATGGAGCGCACATGCTCTTTGCGATGTGAGTACGCCAGCTTGTCGAAAGCGTCGCGCGCGCCGGGGAAAGCCGCCAGCGCCGCCGCCAGATCGTCCGGCACATCGACTGTGCGCACCTCGGTGTCCAGTTCGAGGGTCACTTCCACCTTGTCGCCCGCGTTGACGCCTGCGGCGCTCCGGTGTTCGGCGGACAGCGGCAGCATGAACACGTCACCCATAGGGGCAACGGTGGTGCGATAGGTGTAGCCATTCAACGTCACGGTCACTTTCGGGCGCTTGCCCGACCCGAATGCAGTGACGATGTCTTCCGGCACGCGCAGACCAGTGGCGTTTGAGCCGCTATCTTTGAGGACGATGGTTGTGTAGGTAGGCATTGGGCGGCCTTTCGTAGCAGTCGGGCTAAACGCGGTTCATGGTCGATTCGTAGCCGCCGCCAGGCCACTCCCATGCGCCGGTGTTGCTGCGGCCATCGGCGCTGAAGGTGCCGCGGAAGACGGCGGGTGAACCCACGTAGCCGCCCCAGATAATCAGCGTGTCGCCATCGAGTTCGTAGACGTATTCGAGGTAGTCGCCGGACGTGCCGAAATAGTGCGATTTCAGCACTTTGTTCTCATCGTCCCAGCGAATGTACTCGACGCCCTTGATGGTTCGCCCGCCGTGCTTCATATCGACGTGCTGAAGCAGAAAGAAGCCGCCGTCCATCCACTCGTAGGTTACGCGGCCTGTGGGGCCGGGTTCGGCGGCGGATACATCGTTGGTAATCTCCCATTCGCCGATCAGACGATTAAGCGCTTTGAGCCCGGGGTTAGGCGCAGATGGGGTGGTGGGCATGTCTGTCATAGTTGCATCTCCAACTATGTTACCTATTTCCAAGTGTCAATAACAGAGCTTGATGATACACGTAATGTAGCTCAAATGTTCGACTTGCGCAAGACCCCAACGCCCACATGCGTGTGCTTGTGCCGATTGTCTGCTGTCACCGTTCGACCAGCACCAGTGTGCCCGCACGCGGTAGCACGGCGCAGGTGTATTCGCCTGCCGGGACTGCATCAAAATGGCGTGCAACGCGGGGCGCTGTCCCTGCATCCAAAAAGATCACATTCCCGCTTCCTGCAAAGCAGATCGTCGCCCCGGTTGCGCTTGTGCCATCGAGCGTGAACACATCCACGGCTGCAATGACGCCGAGATCGAGGACGGCCAGATTGCCGATCTCAGCGGCGCTGCGTATGAACGCGCCGTTCAGCGCAATCAGCCGCGTGTACACTCCCTGCGGAAGCGCCGCGCGAACCGCATCCGTTCCGCGAACGGGATTCAGTTCATCGACTGGTGTCGGGAGCACTGGCCGCTGCAGCGTTGCACCAAGTTCGTATGCGCCAATGTCACAGAACCCGTCCGCCTGATAGTAGCCGCGCTGGTCCTGAGCATCGGTGCACAAGCCCCGGTTTAAGGCAGGGCTGGTTGAACGTAGCGCCATCGTCTCGGTGCGCCCGCCGTTGTTCTGCACAGGCAGCAACTGTGGATCGGCGTTCGGTACGGAGCGACCGGTTAGGCCTTCAAGTACCACGCCCTCTGTACTTCCGATCAGATTGTTGTCAAGCGAATCCACTGTTCCGGAAATGTCAGCGGCGTCTGCCGCCGTATTCTGCGCGACGATGCTGCTGCGGATTTCCACGGAATCGACGCTGACCAATCCGCCGCCAGACGTAGTGGCAATGTTGTTGGCAATCGTGCTGTTGAGAATCTGCGCTGCTTGCTCACCGGACTGCATCCAAAGCGCGCCGCCAGATGCCGGGCCAGATTCACCGGGGCCGCCGTTACCCGATGCATCGCGAATAATGATGTCTTCAAGTTCGAGCGCGTCGATCATGGCGCTGCTGAGGCCCTCGAGCGCTCCACGCCCGCCTGCGCCTCCCGTTCCTCCAGTTGCCATATTGTTGCTCAGGCTGCTGCGGGAAATTGTGAGCGTGCCTTCTTCAGAGAAGATCGCGCCTCCGTCGGCTGTGCCGCCAGCCCCGCCGTCGCCGCCCGTGCCTCCTGCGCCGCCTGAAACGGTGATTCCCGCCATACTGAGGATGAGATCATGCGTGGCCGCCTCGATCCCGCCAGCAGGTGAGGAATAGGCCGCGCCACCGCCACCGCCCGCGCCGGCATCGTTGCCCGCGCCGCCCGCGCCGCCCGCTGCGCCATTGCCGAGGAAGGTGCTGCGCTCGACAACCAGTTCACCTCCGGCGTGGAAGATTGCGCCACCTCGCGCAGTCAAACTCACGCCGCCGCGGCCGCCCGGGCCACCGAAACCGCCACTGCCGGCACTCAAACCGCCATCCGCCCCTGCGCCGGCCGGGCCGCCCGCGCCGCTGGTTCCCGCAAGGGCGCGGTTGTCGACCAGGCGGGCATCCATCAGCGTGACAATGCCGCCGTCGTTGTACAGCGCGCCGCCCTCGCTGGCCCCACCACGTCCGCCGCGCCCGCCTTCGCCGCCGCGTCCGCCACGTCCGCCTGGGCCAATGGTTCCCTGTTGGCCCAGCGCGCCTGGGCCACCACCGCCGCCCGCGCCACCTGCACCACCCGCACCAGCCGTTCCGCCGAGCGCCTCGTTTCCCGAAAACGTGCTGGCCTCAATGGCAACCAGGCCGCTGTCGTTGTAGACAGCTCCACCCGCAGCCACTCCACCTCTGCCGCCCGTTCCGCCTGTGCCACCAATGCCACCAGTACCCCCTGCGCCTGGTGCACCCAGAATAGCGAATAGAATCAATGGAATGGGGACGCCCGGCGAGCCACCGTAGCCGCCCACGCCGCCGCGGCTAGCATTGCCACCGGCCCCGCCATTGCCGCCGCGCACCTGATTAGCCTCTAGCGTCGTTTCGACCAGTTCGAGCGTTCCGCTGTTGTAGATTGCCCCGCCGTATGCAGCCCCGCCAGCGCCGCCAGCCCGGCCCGTTGAGCCATTGCCGCCGGCACCACCGGTGC
Source organism: uncultured Chloroflexia bacterium (assembly GCA_963841085.1). GTDB lineage: Bacteria > Chloroflexota > Anaerolineae > Aggregatilineales > Phototrophicaceae > Flexifilum. The sequence goes on from CAWJBF010000003.1 coordinate 128,973, forward strand.
CGCCCGGGCCGCTCATGATAAAGCCAACGCTGCCCATTTCGCCGTCCGCACCTTCTGCACCCGGGGTTGCGCTGCTGCGGCCCCGGCCACCGTTGGTGCCCACGACACGACCATTGCGCAGGGTAACGTTCTCCAGCCGGAGCGAAGCCCCCTCGGCTACTTGAAACAGGCGGAAATTTGGCACGCTGCCGCCATCGGCTCGTGCGATTGTGAAGCCTTCGCCCAAGATTGTGACGCTAGAGGTGATTAAGGGGAGGCCGTTCGCGCCTTCAGGGGTGCTGGAATAGGCGCGGTCAAGCGTCACATCATCAGTGAGCACAATCGTATTCGCATCGGGGCTTCCTGCGCTGCACTCTGCGACGATGGAGGCAATATTCGCCGCCTCTATTGCTTGCGCTAGTGAGCAGTTTTCGTCAACAGTGATGGTGGCAGTGGTGAGTGCAGCCGCTGAGGTTAGGCCGGTATTGAGCACAATCGGCAGCATCGAAACAAACGCAAACTTGCGCAGAAAGCGAGCAATCTCCATAAGTGTTTCCCCACATACATTTGAGTCAGTCTAACACACGATGCGTTTCAGTGTAATTTTGAGGGTCGAGCCAGCAGGGAAAAGTATCCGGCCCTCGCAATTCGAGGGCCGGATACTTGAGTCGAGCGCCTGACCACTTTTTCCGGCACGACCGGGCAAGTGCTGTTGCTGCCTTCATCTTTCAGCCCGACGCTGGTGAAGGTGATCGGCTTGCTAAAAACCTCCGGCGCAGCATTCGCTGTTATGGCACTTTCTCGCCTATGAAAGCGAGCTCTGGCTCTCGGGATCTGCAAAGCCGATACGAGTTTGCGTCGTTTTTTGGTCTCGTTCGTCTACAATAGAAGCGATAGTCTGGGGGTATGAGCAGATTCACATGGATCGTAGTGCAGAAATCAACATTGAAGCGGTTCTGGCCCAGTTTCAGGCGCCGCTGCACCGCTATATTCTACGGCATGTTCGTGATGAACAAGTGACCGCCGATCTGCTGCAGGACGTGTTCGTGAAAATCTACCAGCGGCTGGATACGGTGCGCGATGTGGAACGGCTCGAGGGCTGGCTGTATCGGGTAGCGCGTAACACGGTGTACGACTACTATCGCACATCGCATCCGCAAGTCGAACTCAACGACAATCTGCCAGCTGCTGAAAGCGCCGAGGCAGATGAGGAATTGCAGCTGCGGCTGCAACAAGTCGTGCGCTATATGGTCACAAATCTGCCGCCTGATTATGCCCGTGCCCTGCAACTAACGGATTTCGAGGGCCTCAGCCAGCAGCAATTGGCACAGCAGCTCGGCATCTCCGTTTCGGGGGCTAAATCGCGCGTGCAGCGGGCGCGCAAGATGCTGCGGGCGGCTCTGCTGGCCTGCTGCCATTTCGAGCTGGACCGGCGCGGCCGGGTGATTGATTACTATCCCCACCGCTGCGGGTGCAGTACCGAGTGTGCTTGCTAGCAGCTTTGCATCCTTTTCAGTGCTGGTTCGTCTTTCTGGATGAACCTAATGTATTCCAGGAGTGACCACACATGACCACCGAACATCAAGTCCATGAGGCAGTGAAGGCGCATTACGGGGCAATTGCCAGCGGTGAGAACAAAAGCTGCTGTGGCCCCGATTGTTGCGGCGACGGACAGGACCAGGCCCAGGTCCCTCTCTACGATCTCGCCCTTGTCGATGGATTACCGCTGGAGGTCACCGGCCTTTCTCTGGGCTGCGGCGACCCCGTCAGCATTGCCTCGCTCCAGCCCGGCGAAACGGTGCTCGACTTGGGCAGCGGCGGCGGCATTGACTGCTTCCTCGCCGCGCGGCAGGTGGGCGAAACCGGCTACGTGATTGGGGTGGATATGACCCCCGCCATGCTCATGAAGGCGAACGAGCACAAGGTGAAGATGGGTGTCGCCAACGTCGAGTTCCGCCGGGGCCAGATCGAGCAGCTTCCGGTCACCGACGCCAGCATTGACGTGGCGCTGTCGAATTGCGTGATTAATCTCTCGCCCGACAAGGCGGCCGTGTTCAGTGAACTGTTCCGGGTGTTGAAGCCGGGCGGGCGCGTCTCCCTCAGCGACATTGTGACGGAAGGCGAATTCACCGCCGACCAGCGCGCCGACGCAGAGCTGTGGTCGGAGTGTGTCTCGGGCGCGATTGAGGCCCATGCCTATGCCGACCTGATGACTCGCGCTGGCTTTGTGGACGTGCAGGTGGTCGACAAAGTGAATGCAGATGGCCTCACGAAGCGGCAGGAGCGTATGCCGCGCACCTTCAGTGCACGCATAACCGCCACGAAGCCCAGTTAAGCGGCACCGCAACTGGAATAGACGGAAAAAGCATCCGGCCCTCGATGTTCGAGGGCCGGATGCTTGCTGCTGCTTCTCCGTGAAGCCTAGCAGACAATGGCGGGGTGTTCCGCAGTCGTTGTGCGCGTTTCCGTCTTCCGGGGCGCAGGTTTCGCGGGCGCGCTGAACAGACGAAACAGGCGAGCGAAGGGGTTGCGGCGCTGAACTGGCTGAGCATGCAGCGCAAAGGCGGCGCGGCGTTCGCGCTCGCGGGTTTCCGCTGTAAAGCGGCTGTATTCATTCTGAGGTGTCATTGGGGCGAACATGATTTCACTTCCTCTCTCTGATCGCCATCACACTACGACTCTCAGAATAGAGGATTTCAGCCTGCCGGTCTTCCGACCAAGGATATATTCGGGGGTTTAGAGGGGGTTTATTCTGACTTACTGTCCACGAGGCCGAGACGGCGCGCGACGGCTGCTGCTTCGGTGCGGTTGGATGCGCCCAGCTTGCCGGTGAGATTGTGGATATGTGTCTTAACGGTACCGACGGACAGAAAGAGTTCGCCGGCGATTTCGCGGTTGCTGCTGCCTGCTGCCACCAGTTGCAGGATTTCCAGTTCACGCTCGGTCAGCGGTTCATCGAGCACGTCGTTGGCGCTCGGGGCTGCGGGCATTGGCGAATCATTGCTGGCCGTATTCAATTCGGCGATCAACTCGCGGATCACATCCTCAAAGGCGCGCGAGCGACCGCGTTCGATGGCCGCCGCCAAGTCGATCGCTTGCGGTGCCTCAAGCTGTTCCAATAGTGGAAGCGCCCAGCCGTCATGGCCACGGCCCAGGCGTACCCGTTCTGCATCGACCGCGCCCAAAAGCTCAAAAGCGTACTCATGGTTCCCTTCAACGAGCCGCCACTGAGCAACGCTGTGCACCTGGCTGAGGGCGTGATTCCACAGGCCGTATTTCAGCGCTATTCGAAGCGCCTGGAGCAGCAGTTGGCGGGCCTCATCGCGCCGTCCCAACTGGAACGCCGAGCCACTCATGGAATACAGCCCCTGGCTTACCCCCCAGATGACCCCAATATCTTCAAAGCCCGCTGTGTACGCCTTGGCAGCTTCGTAGGCTGTAAGGTGGTCTCCGCGCAAATCAGCCTGTGCGCTTAGAACAACCCCCACACTGGCAATTCCCCAGGGATGACCGAGTGCGCGGAAGCGTTGAGTGGCTTCATGAAGGTGCGCTTCCGCCAGCGCCAGCATCGTGGTTTCTCCTGTGGCGGCAAATTCAGCGCTCTGGACGAGGCTCATCCAGTAAAGCGTATAGGCGATGCCCCAAGAGTTATTGAGTGCGCGGTAAAGGTCAAGCGCACGGCGAAACCGGTGTAAGGCTGGCGCGGCTTCGTGCTGTGCAAACGCGACGGTCATACCGAGTTCAAGTTCAGCGAAGGCGCTGTCTTCCTCAAGGTGATACTTCGCCAATACGGCGAGGCTTTCTTCGAGCAAAGTCTGTGCCGTTAAAAAGTGGTCGAGACTGAAATAGAGCGCGCCCTGCCGTGCCAGCAGGCGGCCAAGAAGCGGCTCGTATTGCGGGCCAGCTTCACGGGTCGAATCGGCCGCAGCGGCAAACAATAGTTCACCCTCACGGAAGCGGCTGCCGCTGTCGAAGAAGAACCACAGCGCGCGCAGCCCCTGGTGGAGCGTGTCCGCATCGGCGTGCTCAACCGACCAGCGCCAGGCGGCGCGGATGTTGTCCAGTTCGTCCTCGATAGCGCGGTAGGCTTGCTTATAGCGGCTGCTCATTAGTTCTGGCCACTGGCGATCGAGAAAGGTCGCGTAGAAGCGCGCATGGCGTTCACGCGCTGCGCCCAGTTCCACCTGAACCAAGTGTTCACGCCCGTACTGGCGCGCCAACTCGTGGATAGTGAACCGTCCATCGTCTCCTGCGCGGCGCAGCCATGATTTATCGAGTAGCTGCGCCAGATCGCGCCTGGTCGCATCTGCCACTGCTTCGGCGGCGTCCGCCCGAAAACCGCCTGCGAACACAGACAAGCGCGCAAAGACGGCCTGTTCATGCGCGTTCAACATTGACCAAGACTGATCAAACACAGCGCGCATCTGGCGGTGCTGGGCCGGCATATTGCGCGCCGGCGTCTCCAGAATATCCAGCCCGCGTTCGATCTCGGCGGCAATCTCATCGGCGCACATCAGCCTCATCCACGACGCGGCCAGTTCAATCGCCAGTGGCATGCCTTCAAGCAGGCGGCAAATGCGCACGACGCTGGCGCACTCGTCTTCCAGCGAAAAACGAGGCTGCACCCGCCGGGCCGAAGTCGTGAATAGTTCAACTGCGCTGAAAGCGGCGGGCGATTCGCAGGCGTCATCGTCTGGCACTTCGAGGCCAGCCAGGTCGAACACCCATTCTTCGACAAGATTGAGTTGTTCGCGCGACGTCACGATGATTTTCAAGCCAGATGCTGCGGCCAGCAGGTGTGACACAAACTCAGCGCCTTCGAGAAGGTGCTCGAAATTGTCGAGCACGAGCAGAACATCCATTCCGACGAGGCAGCGCGTGATTTCAGCGGCCATCCCGTCTGCTGCGCTCAGGCGCAGTCCCAGCGCTGTCGCAATCGCCGCCGGCATTTGCTCAGGTGTTGTCGCCGCTTCGAGCGGCACGAAAAAAGCGCCATCCGCATGAAGCAGTATTTGCTGACGGGCTGCCGCCTGGGCGAGTTGCGTTTTCCCCATGCCGCCCGGGCCTGCCAGCGTCAGCAACCGGCAGGCGGGGTCGGACAGCAGGCGCGCGATTTCAGCCAGTTCGTTCGTGCGGCCTATGAATGGAGTGGAGTCAGCCTGAAGCATGGGTGCAAGCACGAGCGCTCGATTCCGACATGGGGGCGCAGCGGATCACTCTCGATTATAGCGATTTGTGGTTTGTACGCGGCCTCAATGGCTACAAGCCATTCTTCAGCCTCCGCGTGAATCCGGCGTGGGCGTGGGCAGCGCGTAGACGTCGTTCATGTATTCGCCGCGCACGCCGGCGGTGGCCGCGAGCTGATAAGGCGTGAGCAGCGACCAGAGCGAGGCCGGGCGTGCAATGCGCCCCCGGTTGGCGTCGGCGTAGGCGCGCAGCCACGCGAAGAATGCGTCTGTACCGATGACTTCGCGCACGCCTTGCAGCAGGTCTGCGCCGCGCAGATAAACGCTATTAATGTATTCGCGCACCGAACGGAATGCATACACCGGCTGATCTGTGCCCAGGTACGGCCCGCCACCGCCTACGAAGCTGTTGACGCGGAAATCCCACCACCAGTCGCGCAGTTCAGGGTAGTACTCTTCGAGGAATACATACTCGCTGTAGGTGGACAGCGCTTCATCCAGCCAGGGGTCGGCGGCCGAGTTGTTGCCAATCAGCCCGTACCACCACTGATGTGCGGTTTCGTGAGCAGTGATGAGCGTGAGATAGCCGGCGGGGTCGTTGGCGTAGCTGTTGAACCAGTTAGTGCCCACGAATACCAGTCCGCTGTGCTCCATGCCGTCCGGGAAATCGCCTTCGACGATCACATAGCGGTCATAGGGATAATCGCCGTACAGGTCTTCGAACAGCGCCAGTGCATCGGCGGCAGTGGTCAGCGCATGATTGGCCGCGGGGCGGTCTGCCAGCGCGTATAGCTCGACGCTGACGCCGTTGACGCGGCGCGTGAGTGTGTGAAACGACTCGCTCAGGCTCATACTGAAATCGCGCGCGTTGGCCAGCCGGATTCGCCAGGCATGGTCGCCGGTCGATACGACTTCACCGGGCGCGGCCAGGCGCAGCGAATCGCGGGCGTTTGACACCACCAGTGACACATCCCAGTCGGCGGGCGCGGCCAGCGTTTGCTCACCCACAGCGGTGCTGTCGTTGGACACCCAGCGGCCGTCGCGGCGTACCGACATTGTCGGCAGCCCGTCGCCCAGATTGAGCTGACGTGGTGCAGCGCTGAAATAGCCGGTAAGGGCGGCCGCCCCTTCACCAAGCGGCGGAGGCTGAATACCATAATCCAGTTCCAGCACCAGCGCGCAGCCCGGCGCCAGAGGCTGACCAAGCACAACCGTAAGTTGGCGCCCCGTAAGCTCAAACGACGGCGCTGGCTGGCCGTTCACCAGTACGCGCTCCAGGCTGAAGGCGTTGGGAAAGCGGTTGGCCTCTACGTTGAGGCCCAGATCGGCCAGCGCTTGATTGGACTCGTTGCGATAGGCAATCCGGTGCGCGACTTCAGCGCGGTGTGTGCTGTAGTTGAGCGCGGCATCGACGGTGTGCAGCACCGGCACGCTGCCAGCGGCAGGGGGGCACGGGTCAGACTGCTGCGTATCGCCAGTCGCGTCTGCCGAAGCCGAGGCCGTTGCCACCGATTGCAGGGCGCGCGGCGTTTCGGGTGGTTGCGTCACCTGCACCACGCGCACGCCTGTGGCTGTGGGCGGCAGTGCGCCAGCCGTGCCTGAATTGCAGCCGGTGAGCGCGAGCAGCATGAGCGCCGAGGCGCGAAGGAGGAGTGCGGATAGCGAGAGCAGGGCAAAGACTCCGGAAGTTACGCTGCACGCGCCCCATTATACGGAACACTGCGCCGCCTGCGACCCCGCCGTATCCGGCGTTTGCCCACTTGTGCTATCCTTACGCCGATTCGTGGCAGATGCAAGGAGACCGCAGTTTGGCCGCTACGACCACTGCAAGCTCATCATTTCAGGGTTTTGTGCAGCTCACGCGCTGGAAAGAATACATTGGTTTTGTCATCCCACTTACGGTGCTGGGCGCGCTTATGGCGGTTCAGCAGGGCGGTGGCGCGCTCGACTGGCGGCTGATTCCCGTCACCGTCGCCAACATTCTGGTCGTGGCCTATGCGTTCATCATAAACGATATTGAAGATGCGCCCGACGATGCGCTGGAAGAATCGCGGCGCAACCGCAATCCGGTGAGCGCAGGCCGCATCAGTGTACAGGCGGGCTATGCCTCGCTCGTGGTCGTGGCCGTGCTCACGCTGCTGCTGTTTGCGCTCGGCGGGCCGTATGTGCTGCTGATTGGCGCGATCACGCTGGTGATTTCGCACCTGTATTCGTGGCGGCGCGTGCGCCTCAAGGCGTGGCCGGTCACGGACATCGTGTCGCATTCGCTCATGCTCAGCGGCCTGCTGTTCCTGGCGGGCTACTTCATCTACGATATCGCACCGGGCATCGTGTGGTTTGTGGCGTTGGGCGTGACGCTATTTTCCAGCTACGGCCAGCTTTACAACCAGCTTCGCGATTTCGATGTGGATAAGGAAGCTGGTCTGCATAATACCGCCATCATGCTGGGGAAGCGCGGCGCGCGCATTCTCATGTACATCATGGTGGCGCTGGCCGCAGGCAGCCTGCTGTTGGCGATCATTGGCGGCGCGTTCCCGCTGTGGCTGGGGCTGGTGGTCGTGGTCGCAGTCATCGTCAGTTTCCTGTTCCGCCCGCGCAAGGATTTTCGCGGCACCGAGTTTGTGGACGCCAGTGGCGCGGTGCAGTCGCAGGCGCTGATGGTCTTCAATGCCGTGGTGTTCGCGTGGCTGCTGGTGGACCTGGTACAACAGTTCTCAGGTAGCGCCTAGCGGCCGAGGCATAAGCATGACCCTGAACGATCTGTCCAACATCCTGTTCAATGCTTACATCCTGTTTTCAGTGATTTTGGGCGTGTGGTCGCTGTTAATGGCGGGGCGCAGCCAACCGATTTCAGGCAACTTCTGGGGCGCGGTGGCCACGATCACAATTCTGGCCGCGTCGATTCTGGTCATCGGCGTGATCATGTACTTGATGGGACTGCGCCCGCCGCGCCCACTGATCTACTTCCTGTACATGTTGTTCCTCGTCATCATCATGCCCGGCCTGTTCACGATGCTACGCGGGCGTGACGACCGGAACGCGGGGATTGCGTTCGGCCTGTTGTGCTTCTTCTGCGCTTTTACCTCTCTGAGCATGATTCAGCGCGATGTCATTGGCCCCTGGACGCTTCCGCCGGCGTAGCTGCGCCGCCGCACTGGTGGTGCTTGGGGCGCTGCTGCTGGCGGCATGCGGCCCCGATCCCACCCCGCTGCCGGTTGTGCCCGTCGAGACAGCGCCCGCCGCTGAACAGACCGCCTCACCTGCGGCCGATGTGCTTTCCATCGATGCGCTGACCTATGCGATGCTGACCGATGAGGAACGCGCTGCATTGGAACGCGCCGCCGAGGTGCGCGTCGTGGAAGCCATCACAGCAGATACCGCCGCCCCTGCGCTTTCAGTAGCTTCCTTCGCTGGCGCTCAAGAGAGTACGTACAATTTGCCAGTCGCCGCTCGACTGAATGTGAGCGCGCCGCTCGACAATCCGGCCGTAGCACAGGCTGTGACCGGATTCCTGATGGGCGAAACCGGCCGTGACGTGCTGCGGCTGGCGCTGGCCAATGCGGGTTATCCAGATGGCCTGGTACTGACCTACACCGGCAGCCCGGCCATTGCAGCACGGTCAGTTGTGATGAGCGGTGATCGCCCGATTCGATGGTTGCTGGCCGACGATTCCTCAAACGCAAACGTAGAAGTCGGCGCCGGTGCCGGTGCGGCCGCGCTCCTGGAATCGGGCGGTGTGCAATTAGGTGCGCTCCCACTCCATTTGACTGCCGGCTGGCGGCTATACGTGGATGACGCCGGATTGCCGGTGCTTGAACGAGAAACGAGCGATTGAGCCAGCGGGCACTTCGCGTTAAGCTTCGCCAGTCTGCCGTTCACACAGGTACTGCCCGTGGTCCATCTGATCTTCAGCCACGAGAACAGTGATTTCGACTCGATTGCCTCACAGATTGCCGCGTGCAAGCTGAATCCGGACGCGATCCCCGTATTGGCCGCGCGTCAGAACACTAACGTCGCCCGCTTTCTGTCGCTCGTAGGCGCGTCGTTCCCGTTTGTGCGCCGCGATGAAGCCCCCACACGCCAAATCTCCGCTATCACGCTGGTCGATACCCACCGCGTGCCATCATACAAGGGCATTCGACCCAATACGCCCATTTACGCCATCGATCATCATCCAGTCGAAGAGCCAGACCCGCGCGTGCAGGTTCATGGTGAGGAAATTGGCGCGGCGACGACGATTCTGGTCGAGCAGATCAAGGATCGCGGCATTGCGGTGACTCGTGAAGAGGCCACGCTGTTTGCGCTCGGCATCTACGAGGACACGGGTTCGCTGATATACCCCGGCACGACCGTGCGTGACGTACAAGCGGCGGCCTGGTTGCTGGAGCAGGGCGCTGATCTGGCGCTGGTGCGCTTCTATATGGAGCTGCCGCTCGATAACCAGCAGCAGCTTCTGTTGGAACGCCTGCTGGCCGAGGCCGAGAGCCGCGACATAGACGGCTTTTTGACGGTCATCGCCCGCCTGCGCAGTGACGAGTACATTTCCGAAATCAGCGCTGTGGCCGCGCGCCTGAATGAGCTTCTGGACGCCGCGGCGCTGTTCGTGCTGGTGGAGATGCCCGGCGCGACCCAACTGGTATGCCGGTCACGCGGCGAGGCGGTGGATTGCGAGGCGATCGCGCGCCATTTTGGTGGCGGTGGCCACCCGCGCGCGGCGGCTGCGACGCTGCATGACGGCCCGGCTGAAGACGCCGAAGCCGCTATCTGGGACATGGTGCGCGTGATGGTCAACACGTCGCCCTCCGTCACGCGCATGAGCGACTTGATGTCCTACGGCGTGCATACCGTCGATGCAGACAGCCTCGTAGCTGAAGTCGTGAGCGAACTGCGGCGCATCGGCCATGAAGGCTATCCGGTCGTCGAGTTGGGCAAAGTTGTCGGGTTGCTCACGACCCGCGACCTCAACCGCGCCGTGGAACACGAACTGGGCGACCTGAAGGTGCGCGACATCATGCAGATGGGGCAGGTGTTCCTGCGCCCGGAAGACACCGTGCTTGAGTTCGAGCAGAAAATCGTCGAAAGCGGCTGGGGGCAAATCCCCATTGTCGGTGAGCAGGACGCGCCGATTGGCGTGGTCACTCGCACCGACCTGATCAAACACTGGGCCGACCGCCACCCGCGCGAGCCGCGCACCGAGCCATCCGTCCCGCTCACGGTGTTTGCGCAGGTGCTGGGCAAGCCGATGCAGATGCTGGTCGAGGCTGTGGCTGCCGCGGCGCAAGATGCGGGTCTGACGGCCTTTGTGGTGGGCGGGGTGGTGCGCGACTTGCTGCTCGAACGGCCCAATCTCGACCTTGATGTCGTGATTGAGGGGGACGCCATCAAGCTGGCCCAACTACTTGCCTCGCGTTATGGCGGCATTGTGCAGGAACACCGGCCGTTTGCGACCGCCAAATGGGTGCTGGAGGGAGATGCGCCGCGCAGCTTCGGCGTGCAGCCGGGCCTGCTGCCGCCAACAGTGGACTTCGCTTCGGCGCGTAATGAGTTCTACGAAGCGCCGACTGCTTTGCCCACCGTCTATCGGGGGTCGATCCGGCTCGATCTGCGCCGGCGCGATTTCACGATCAACACGCTGGCAATTCAAATCAGCCCAGCGGCGCGAACCGGCCGAATTCTCGACTACTTCGGTGGGCTGAACGACTTGCACACCGGCGTAATTCGCGTGCTGCACAGCCTGAGCTTTGTGGATGACCCCACGCGAGTACTGCGCGCCATTCGCTTTGAACACCGTCTCGGATTCACCATCGAGGCGCGCACGGCGGCGTTGGTACGCACTTCGCTGCCGATGCTGGCGCGCATCACCGGCGAGCGATTGCGCAGCGAGATGGACTTGCTGCTGCGCGAACAGCGGCCTGAAGTGGCGTTGTTCGAAATGGAGAAGCGCGGCATCCTGCGCGCCATCCACCCCGATCTGCGCCTGAGCAACCGTATTGGCCGCCACTTTCGCCGGGCGCGCGTTCTGGCGCGCCTGCTGGACGATGTGGACGCAAAGGCTCTGTACTGGCACCTGATCGGCATCTATGTGGGCGCGGATGCGCTGCCCGATGTCATCGAGCGTATCATGATCGGCAAGACGGTGGGCGATTCAATGCTGGCCGCTGCCCAGATTGTCGAGGATTTTCCGCGCCTCTCCGCCCCGGACGCAGCACCCAGCCAGGTCGCCGCACTGCTTGACGGCGAACCGCGAATGGCCCTGTTAGCTGCCTGGGTCTTCGCCCACGATCCGGCTGTGCTGCGTCGCCTGCGCCGGTATATCGGCCACTGGTCGCAGGTGCGGCCCAGCCACAATGGCCACGACCTGCAGGCGCTGGGCATCGAGCGCGGGCCGTGTATCGGCAAGCTGCTCGGCCGCTTGCGCGCTGCCTGCCTCGATGGTGACGTAGCGGGCCGCGAAGCCGAACGCGCCCTGATACAACAGCTCGTGGATGAGGGCTACTGCGATGAACCCTAATCAGTCGCCCTCAGTTCGCTTGACCGTCGATGTCGTCGTGCGGCCGGCTGAACTGGCCGATCTGGCTGGCCTCGAATGGTTCGGCCAGTATGCCCATTATCGCCGCCTGTTCCGCGATACGTACCACGAGCAGCAGCGGGGCCAGCGGCTGATGCTGGTGGCTGACTTCAACGGGTTTCCTGTGGGGCAGGTGTTCTTGCAGTTGCAGAGCAACCGTCCCACGCCCGATAACTCCACCCGCATCTATTTCTACGCGCTGCGCGTGCTCGATCCGTTTCAGCGTATGGGCCTCGGTACGGCGCTGCTGAACGCGGCCGAGCAGTTCGCGCTGCGTCGAACCTACGGTTGGGCTACGATTGCGGCGGGCAAGGACAATCCGGCGGCGCGGCGCATGTACGAAAAACGCGGCTACCGCGTCTGTGATCAGGAGGACGGCGACTGGAGTTATGTCGATCAGCTTGGTCGCACGCGCTATGTCCACGAGCCGTGTTGGGTCTTGGAGAAGCCGCTGCAACTGCGCTAGAATGCCATGTTACTCCGGTGCGCGTTGGCCCTTGAGCGCCGCGCGGCCAATCAATCTGAGGAGTTTCGTCTCGGATGGCGATCAATCAAATATCTGTGCGTGTGGTCCGTTGGAGCGGTGGGCATCACCCCACGCTGTCCTCGATCTCGCGTGAAATGCAAAAAGAGGGTCTGCGTCCCTACGTGTGGGAGAACAGCCCGAACTACCGCTATGCAGTCCGCACCCACGGCTACACCAAAGTCCTCTACGTGATCGAAGGCCTGATCGAGGTCACGCTGCCTGATTCGAACGAGCGCGTCAAGCTGCGCGCTGGCGACCGGCTGGAGATTCCGGCGGGCGTGCGCCACGGCGCAATCGTGGGCGGCAGTGGCGCCAAGTGCGTTGAGGCTGCCGTTCGTTGATCCGCCGTTCCCCGTGGACTGACTCCTTCACCGCCGATTGTGGTTGTTGACGGCGGAATCTTCCTATGTGCATCCAATACACCCGGCTGAACCGCCCTGCGCCCAAGCACGCTTCATTTGCGTGCTTTGGGTCTGTGCGCACGCCTCGGGTGTGGACACTGGATGAACTGCGCGAACTGCCGCACGAGTCCCGCCGCGTGACACTCGTCTGCGATGCGGTGCCGCTGGATCCGCGCCGCTGGCACACGCACGAATGGTCGGGCGTGCCGCTGACGGCGCTGCTGCACGAAGCTGGTATTATGCCTGAGGCGCAGTCATTGCAGATCGCAGGCTACGATGGCAGTTTGAACGCATTTTCGCTGGCCGAACTGGATGGCGCGCTGCTGGCGTTGAGCGCGGATGGCCAGCCGCTGACCGCCGAACAGGGCTATCCAGCTCGACTCATTCTGCCGGGTCAGTCCGCCTGCGCCATGCCCCGATATGTGCAGCGCATCGCCGTGTCCACCGACAGAGTGCCCGCGCTTGCTCCAGTGCAGCCGCGCGCAGTCATCACGCGTGCGGTGCGAGAATCGGGGTTTGACGGAGTGCGGCTGGCCGGGTGGGCCTTTGGCGGGCCGCAGCCCCTTGAAAGCGTGGCGGTGCGCCTGGACGATGGGCCGCCTGTATTCGCTTCAGTAACCGGTGGTGCGCCGGGTCTTGCGGGCGCATGGGCGCTCGACTGGCCGGGCATAGTGACTGGTATGCTGCAGTTTACGGTGCAGCCAGTGGTGGATGGCAAAGCGGTTGCGCTGCAGGGTGCAGACAAGTCACTGGCGCGGCGCTGGAAGGCGCAGGCGCATCAGGTGCGCGTGGGTAGTGTCTCGTGAGTCCCGTCACTCGCCGCGCCTTTCTGCAGTCACTCGGCATTGGACTGGCCGCCGCCGCTGTGCCGTTTGGCGCAGTTCAGGCACTTGAAGCCGTGGCGGGAAGTTTGCATAGGACCTCGTTGTGGGGCCGCGCGCTGGAATCTGCGCCGGTGCTGGGCACATCTGGTGAGGTTGTGCGCCGGCTATATCCCGACGAAGTGCTGCCGATTTCGCCCGCTGGTGCTGCGTGGTACCGGGTCAGCGGCGGACGGGTGCAGCGCGCCAGCCTTCAGCCAATCGGCGCAATCGCCACGAAGTCACCAGCGCCGGAGATCGGGGATGTCGCGCAGGTCGTTGCGCCTTACGCTGTGGTACGGGCCTGGTGCGCGCCCGATGCGCCGCAGAAGGCACGTGTTGGCTGGGGCGGAACCGCACTCGTTGAGGATCGCCTGTCGGCTGACGGTGAGGACTGGCTGGGTCTGCGCTTCCCTGAGATGCCCGTGCTGCTGTGGTCTCCAGCGCAGACGTGGCGTGCTTCCGGTATACACTCGGCGGCGGGCAGCACGGCACTTCGCATCGACCGGCAGGCACGGCAGGCGGAGTTGATTGAAGCCGATCGTGTGGCATGGACGACGCCCGTGGCACTACCGGCCGACCTGCGGCCCGGGCAATATGCGCTGACAGGGCGCAGCTCAGTCGCGCAGCGGGCCGCAACCGGCGCGCCGTGGGAACTCGATTTCGGGGCATGGCGTTTGCATGGGGCTTACTGGCATAATCGCTTCGGTGATAGCGGATATCACACCGCGTCGGGCGTGTTGGAAGTGCCGGTGCTTGGCGCGCAGGCGCTGTACGCACAGACGTTGATGGCGGCCGAGGTCGTTTAGCGGCCGCTAGTGATTGACGAAAGATCGGCCGCGCGCGGGTCATCAGGCTAAAACGGACAGCGCGCACAGTTTCAGTATCAGAATTCGAGGACGGTAATGGACGTCGGTTTGTGGTTGGCATTTGTCGCAGGGCTAATCTCTTTTGTGTCGCCCTGCGTGCTGCCCCTCGTTCCTGCCTACATCGGCTACATGGGCGGGCGTGTAACGCATACGGTATCACTGCAGGTGAGCGGCGGTGGCGCAGCCGCAGTCGAAGCCTGGGGCACGCGCATGCGCGTAAACACCTTCCTGCACGGCGTGGCATTTGTGCTCGGCTTCACGCTGGTGTTCGTCGTTTTTGGTTTGCTGACTACGGCTTTTCTGGCGCAGATTGGCGGCCAGAGTGTCGCCCTTGTGCGCGACATCATTGGCCGGGCCGGTGGCCTGCTGATCATTTTCTTTGGCCTGCATTTCATGGGCGTGATACGCTGGGCGCTTGCCCGGCTCCAAAGCAGCGGCTGGGTGAAAAGCCCGCTGCTGGGCGCGGCATTCCTGGCGATATTCGCCGTGTTGTCGCTGTGGGCGCTTATCGATCCACTTATCGCCATCCCCGTAATCGCCGTGTTTGCGCTTTGGATGGCATTGAGCGGCGCTTTCACACGCCCAGCCAGCTTCTGGGAAATGACGGCTGGCGGGCTGAATCGTTTGCTTTACGCCGACACGCGCCGTCAGATGAAACCCACACGCGGTGGTTTCGTCGGCTCAGGGGTGATGGGCGTGGTGTTTGCAGCCGGTTGGACTCCGTGCATCGGCCCAATTTACGGCAGCATTCTCACGCTGGCAGCGACGGGCGGCAGTGTGGGGCAGGCGGGCGGGCTGATGATCGCCTACTCGCTGGGGCTGGGCGTACCGTTCCTGCTCACGGCGCTGGCGCTCGACAGCGCGCAGGGTCTGCTGCGCCGCCTGCAGAAGCATTTGCATACGATCGAGATATTCAGCGGCGCTCTGCTGGTGTTCATCGGCGTGCTGGTCGCCAGTGGCCAACTGCAAAGCCTGTCGCAGAATTTCGCCAACCAGTTCGCCGACTTCTCGTATCAGCTTGAAGAGTGCGTGGTCGGCACGACGCGCGGTGAACTTACGATTGGCGAGTTTGGCGCGTGCATGAGCGGCCAACTGGAGCGCGAAACCAGCGCGGCGCCAGCAGTTGAACCCGCGCTGGCCGCCGCCGGGCCGGCGTTGATCACCGAACTGGCAGGCGCTGCGCCTGAAGCGGCCGAGGGCACAGGTTCGGCCGTAGGCAGCCTGGCGCCCGATTTCACGCTGGTGGGCGATGACGGCGCGAGCTATCAGTTGTCCGATTTGCGCGGGCAGCCAGTGCTGCTGAATTTCTGGGCGACGTGGTGCGGCCCTTGCCGTGTCGAGATGCCGGCTTTCGAGCAGGCCTATCAGGAGAATGGTGAGGCGCTTCCAATTTTGGCGGTCGCTTACGGCCAGTCGGTGGACGACATCGCGGACTATCGCGCCGAAATGGGCCTGTCGTTCCCGCTGCTGGCGGACAATGATATGGCGGTGGGCGATTTGTTTGGCGTCGCGCAGATTCCCAGCACGTTCCTGATCGGGCCGGATGGGCGCATCGCGCAGGTGCATTATGGGCCGCTGACCACGGAGCAGATCGCGGACATGGCCGCCAGCGCCAGCACATGAGCGCGGAAACATCAGCGACGCCCGAATCCCACCGAGGGCCATCAAGTTGGATGCTGTATATTGGGGCGGCTGTGTGCCTGGCTAGTGCCCTCGTGGTATTGATGGTCGCCGGACTGCCGCAGCGGGGGGTTGCAAGCGCGGTTGAATCCGACGGGCTGACATTCGCGCCGGAACCGGGGTACTTTGCGCCGCTGTTCAGCGGCGCGACGCTTGATGGGGAGGCGATTGCGCTGACTGAACTGCGCGGCAAGCCGGCCGTCATCAACTTCTGGGCGACGTGGTGCGCGCCCTGCGCGGCCGAGATGCCCGAGCTCCAGCGGTTGCACGACGCCTTTGGCGATCAGGTGGCCGTCGTGGGCATCAATACCGGCGAGCCGGCGCAAACCGCCGGCGCATGGGCGCAGCAGCGCAACCTGACTTTTCCGCTTGTGCTCGATGAGGCGGGAGAGATCGCCGCGCTCTATCAACTGCGCGGCCAGCCGACCACCTTCGTCCTGAATCCTGAAGGACAGATCATGGAAATCCTCTACGGCCCCACGACATTTGATGACCTGTCGCAGCGCCTTACTGCGTACCTGACGGCATAAGGAGCCCACGTGCAGCCACTTCCTCCACCTCGCGCCCGTCGCGTGGGCTTGAACATGCTGGTGCTGTCCTTAAGCCGGAATTGGCTCAAGGTAGCGATTGTCGTGCTTGCGCTGTATGTCGGGCTGTCGATACTTACGCCGCTGTTGATGATGGCGGGGCTGGAAGGGCCGGCGCGTGCGCTGTACACAATCTACGCGCCGTTCTGCCATCAGTTCGCTTTCCGGTCGGTATTCATCGGCGGTGAACAACCTTTATACCCGCGTGCGATTGCCCAGTCAGGATTAGGCCCTTACGAATGGGCCGTTTACGACGACCCGAGTTTCCTGTCGAGCTATCAGTTCTACTATCAGCGTTCCAGCGGCGGTCTGGCCGCGCCGAATCCGACGCCTGAAGAACTGGCGGCCACCTTCTCGCCGTGGATGCAGTTCGCGTCGAAGGACTTCGTAGGCAACGCCGAGATGGGCTACAAGACGACGCTGTGTGCGCGCGATGAGGCTATCTATATTGGGCTGCTCATCGGCGCGATCATCTACGCCTTTCCCATCGTTCGCAGGCGGCTGCGCCCGGTGCCAATTCTGCTCTTTCTGTTCTTGGGCGTACTGCCGATTGCGCTGGACGGCTTCAGCCAACTGCTGGGGTATCCGCCGTTCAACTTGTGGCCGCCCCGCGAAACGCTGCCATTCTTCCGCGTGACGACCGGCCTGCTATTTGGATTGATGAGCGCCTGGCTGGCCTTCCCGTATCTGGAGCAGTCGTTCGCGGAAACCCGGCATTCCATCGAAATGAAGCTTGCACGGGCTGGAATTAAGGTAGAATAACGGCGTTTCAGGTCTGTAGCCTAATCGGGGGGCGGCGGTGGCACTTGATCTGCAGATTGCGCCAGAGCCACGCAGTGACGCCGATCGCCTTGCCGTGATTCAGGAAGCCAACAAGACCGAGTTCATTGCCATGCTGACGGTGGCAGATTTGAAGCACCTCGAAGCAGCGGACTCTATTTTCTACTATTACAGTGGAGACGATGTCGCCGGTTTTGGCGCGTGGCAGCATGTGTCTGGCCCCTGGAGCGAGATTGGCCCGTTCTTCAATCGAGACGGCTATCGCGGGCAGGGGCTGGGGCGGCGCATGTTTCATGATGTGATCGCGCATCTTGAGGCTGAGGATCGCTCACTTTACGCGGTTACCAAGAACGACGCGGTCAAGCACATGTTGGAGGGATATGGCTTTAGCGAAACGCCCCTGGCCAAAATGCCATTACCGCTATTTCTGCACCTGGTTTCACGGCTTCGCCCGCGCCGCATTTACCACGGACTGCGCAAGATGAACAGCGACATGCCAACCATCCATCTCCTGAAGCCGTATCCTTACGCCAAAGGCAAAATCGAATGACGACCACGACCGAAACGCCAAAACGCCCCCGTTACTTCAAGTCATTGAATGACAAATACGTGCAGTCGAAGATGGGACTGCTGGTGCGAGCGCTGATTACTACAGCGCTTGGCGTGCTGCTTCTGTTGGCCCCTGCCGACATTATCGAGATCGTCCTTCTCGTGGTGTTTGTTGTGCTGCTGATCGACGGTGGGCACCGTGTTATCTCAATGCTGATGGGGTGGACACTGCCGCACTTCCGGCCCATGAATATCGCGTTGGCCGTATTTGAACTGGGCATCGTGGTGCTCATTCTGCTGCGCCCTGTTTCGGCGGTGCGCCTCACCGCCACGCTGGTGAGCGTGCTGGTTATCGTGCGTGGTCTGTTGATCATCGCGTCGATGGCCGATATGCGAGCAGAAAAGCCGCGCCAACGCCTGTGGATGCTCACATCGGCAGTTCTCTCCATCCTCATCGGCCTGATCATGCTGCCTAGGTCGCCCGACGATTTGCAGTCGTTTGCCAAGCTGCTGGGCCTTTACATTACCCTGATGGGTATCGAGCAGATTGTGCGCGTGGGATCGCGCGAGGAAGCCTCGCAGGAAACCGGCGAGGTGCTTGAGACGGTGATGTCGCATGAAATTGACAAGACACGGGTATTCGCGGCCGGGCCGGACCCAGAGACGGGGCCGTTCATGACCGCTTCCGTACAGAATGTCATCGCAAACAAGCCGCTGCCGCCGCGCAAGACGCACAGCCCGTCGTTTGGCACGTACATCGACGTGTTCAAGTACAAGCGGCCGCTGATTATCTCGCCTCATCCAGACGATCTCGAAGGCTTCACCGGCGGGCTGGTCTACAGCTTGCGCGCTCCGGTAGTCTCTGTGGTGATGTCGGGCGGAGATAAGGGGCGCTGGCAGGAAGAATTCGAGAAGATGTCGCCTGACGAGTTCATGGAGGTGCGCCTCGATGAGTTTGCCGAAGCGGCGCAGATCCTTGGCATTGAGCGCATTCTGTGGATGGGATACACCGACCACGGCGTGGACTACAGTGAGCTGGCGGTGCAGCGGATGCTTAACGTCCTCAACTATGTTAAGCCGGATCTGATCGCATCGTTCGAGTTCCGCAAGGCGCTCAGCTACTATCCGCACTACGACCACATCAACACGGCGCTGATTGTGCGCGAAGCGATTCGCCGCTACGCGAAGGATGGCAACGAAGTGGATTATTACCTGACGTCCACGCTCGGCCCGAACAGCTTCCTGGATGTGTCGAACGTTCGCCGTATCAAGCTGGAGGCGCTGGCCTGCCATTCAACGCAGGACGCTTTGAATGCGATCATCTTCCCGTTCTTCGAGCGCCTGTCGAGCGCGATCTGGGGCGCGTTCAACGGCATTCAATATGCCGAGGGCTATCGCAAGGTCGATCTGCGCGACGTGCTGAAGAACGAACCGATGATCCCCCCCGTTGCATCAAAGTAGGGGGGCGCTATACTTTCGCGTGATAGAGTACAAGTGTCGCTGACAAAAGGGGAAAGCACATGGACATTCTGAACACCGCACTCGGACTTGCCGTCATCGCGGCTGGGGTTTTCTCGGCAGCATTTGGCTATACCCTGTTCCGCTTCGTACTGGCGGCGCTGGGTTTCATGGTTGGTTTCAGCGTCACTTCGTCACTCACATCAGGCCTTGATCCCACTGTGAGCCTGTTCATCAGCCTTGGGGTTGGTGTGGTCCTCGCCGGTTTGGGCTTCGCCCTGATCAGGATAGGGCAGTACATCGCCGGCGCGCTGCTGGGTATCGTGATTGCAATGCTGGTGCTGTCGCTGCTGAGTATCCAGAGCGACAGTGTCCTCAGCCTTGCGGGCCTCGCGGTAGGCCTTGGCATTGGCGCGTTTGCCGGTCGCTTCTTTGGCGACATGATCATCCTCACGGCCACATCGTTTGTCGGCGCTTACGGCATCGTACTGGGCATGACCATTGTCTACCCTGAACTGCTGGGCGGCTCGGTAAACTCGGGCCAGGTTCCGGTGTCAATGCCTTCCCTGACGCTCATGCTGGCGATTGCGTTGGTAGGTGGCCTCGGGCAGTGGAACTTGTATCGCCGTATCCGCAGGCCCGGGGCGATCTAGACGGCGCAGGTTTTGCCTTGACGCGCCGCTTGACCGGCCCGTATAATGCACCGGTTCAGTAAATCCGGGCCGAGAGGAGCTATGCTGTGGGTCCGCTTCCTAAGCAACGCCATTCTATCAGCCGACGTAACAGGCGGCGTTCCCATGACGCGCTCTCGCTCAAGCAGTTGGAGCAGTGCACGAACTGCGGCGCTTATCGCCTCGCCTACCATGTGTGCCCGAACTGCGGCACCTATCGCGGTACGCAGGTGGTGGAAGTAAAGAGCGACAAGTAACTCGGGAACAGAGATTGCTTCAAAATTGGGAGAGCCGTTCGATACCCATCGTGCGGCTCTTTTGCATAATGCCTCCTGCCTCTGGTTGAATTAACCGCCTTACTGCAAGTTGAGTACTGAAGGAGACGATTTCGCAATGGACTGGTCTCAGGTCGCGTTTGTGTTTCCGGGCCAGGGCTCGCAGGCGGTAGGCATGGGCCGCGATCTCGCCGATGCCTTCCCCGTGGTGCGCGAAACCTTCGATGAGGCTGATTCGATCCTCGGTTTCGCGCTGTCCGACCTGTGCTTCAACGGCCCTGAAGAAATGTTGGCCGACACGATTAACACGCAGCCATCGCTGTTTGTCACTTCGATAGCCATTCTGCGCGCACTGCAACAGCTCGCACCGAACAGCCAGCCTGCCTTTGGCGCGGGTCACAGCCTTGGCGAAATCACGGCGCTGGCGGCCGCTGGCGCGCTTGGCTTTGCCGATGGGGTGCGGCTGGTCCGCGAACGCGGCCGGCTAATGAAGTCGGCAGGCGAGACCACGCCGGGCGCGATGGCGGCGCTGTTGGGTTTGGACGCCGGGTCTGTGCGTGATGTGTGTGCGGAGGTTCAGGCAGAAACGGGCGGTGTGCTGGTGCTGGCAAATGATAACTGCCCGGGCCAGATTGTGATTTCGGGCGATACGGCGTCGGTCGATCTCGGCATTGTGCGCGCCAAGGAGGCGGGCGCGCGCCGCGCAATTCGGCTGGCAGTCAGCATCGCGTCACACTCGCCACTGATGACGAGCGCTGCGCAAGGCTTTGCGGCTGCGCTGGCAGAAACGCCGTTTAGCGACACCGCTTATCCGGTGTATGCCAATGTGACGGCTGCTCCAGTGCAGGGCGCGGCGGCCCTTCGTGAAGAGTTGGCGCTTCAACTCACGCAGCCGGTGCGCTGGGCGGAGTCGGTACAGGCGATAATTGCGGCGGGAGCACGCACGTTTATCGAGATTGGCTCGAAGGATGTGCTGACGAACATGCTCAAGCGCATTGATGGAAGCACCGTCGGGCTATCTTTGAACAGCGCCGAGGCGCTTGAGGCATTTGTGAACTCCAACTAAGCGGCATGCGCTTCCAGTTGTGCAATCTCTACTAGTGCGTGTATTCATTGTATGCGGTATGGTATACGTTCGCTTGGTCGCCCTCCCGGGTGGCCTCCAATTGTCCTATCCCAAACAGAGGGGCTCGAAAATGTCAAAACGGTTGTTCTTTGTCTTGCTGCTCCTGGTCGTGGTTGTTGCGGCGGCCTGTACTCCGGCTGCGACCCCAACGCCGACGGCAGCGCCTACGGAATCGCCCACGGATGAGCCAACAGCCGTTGCCCAAGCGGCGACAGAGGTTCCCCCAACTGATGAACCGACTGCGGTTCCGGCGACGGATGAGCCAACAGAAGTGCCAGCGACCGAGGTTCCAGCCTCGACTGACGCATCTGAGAACGCGGTCGTAATTGCCCCCGGCAACTCGCTGGTGCTGGGCCTGGCGTCTGGCCTGAGCGGTGATGGCATTGCCCCGCTGGGTATCGACATTCGCCGCGGCGCTGAACTGGCGTTGGAAGACCGACCGACCGTAACGGTGGGTGGCACGGAGTTCCCGGTTACGCTGGACGCGCAGGATGACCTGTGCTCGCCGGAAGGTGGCCAGGCGGTCGCTAACCGCTTTGCAGCCGACGGCAGCGTGCTGGGCGTGGTTGGCCCAATGTGCTCGAGTGCGTGTCTTGCGGCAGCCCCGATTTTCGACGCGGCCGGCTACACGACCATCAGCCCGAGCTGCACCAACCCGACCCTGACGACCAGTGATTACGGCAGTTTCAACCGCGCAGTCGTGTCGGACGCGGCGCAGGGCGTGGTGGCGGCCTACTTCATCTACAACGAACTGGGTGCGCGCCGGATTGCGACCATTCACGACGGCAGCGCCTATGGTGAAGGTCTGGTGTCGGTGGTGACATCGACATTTGAGCAGTTGGGCGGCGAAGTGGTGGCCTCCGACGCGATTTCGGTCGGCGACACGGACTTCCGTGGCCTGCTGGAAGACTTTGCCTCGGAAGACCCCGACCTGATTTACTTCGGTGGCTTCCCGGCAGAAGCGGCACGCATTGCTGACCAGCGGGCGGACGCCGGCCTGGAAGATGTGGCGATGATGGGCGCGGACGGCATCAAGGGTCAGGAATTCGCTGACCTGGCGGGCGCTGCGGGCGTGGGCGTGTATGCCACGACCTCTATCCCCACCAGCGGCGAGGCGCTGGCCGCATTCCTGACGCGCTACGTCGAGACGTATGGCGAAGAACCGCCTGCACCGTACCACGCGAATGCCTATGACGGCGCGAATATTCTGCTGGACGCGGTGGAAGCCGTGGGTACAGTGGATGCAGACGGCAACCTGGTGGTTGACCGTGCGGCATTGAGCGCGTATGTGCGTTCGCTGACCGGCTTTGAAGGGCTGGTGGGTCTGCTGGCCAACGACGGCAACGGCGAACTGGTGACGAGTGGTCAGTTCTCGGTGTCGCAGGTTGCAGACGGGGCGTTCCAGGACTTGTTCCTGGGCAGCATCGTCGACGGTGAAGTCGTGCTCGACGCTGCGCCTGCGCCAGCCGCCGAAATGACGCCAGAGGCTGAGATGACCGAAGCTGCGGCGGTGGTAGAGCCGGAAGCGACGGAAGTTGCTGAAGCTGCGGCAACGATGGAAGCAGAGGTCACGGAAGTGGCTGCTGAGGTCGAGGCAACGGCAGAAGCCGTGGCTCCGACTGCGGTAGCGATGGCTTCTGACAATCAGTTCGTGATTGCCCCTGGTGATTCGCTGGTGCTGGGACTGGCGTCTGGCCTGAGCGGTGACGGCATCGCCCCGCTGGGTATCGACATTCGCCGCGGCGCTGAACTGGCGTTGGAAGACCGCTCGACCGTAACGGTGGGTGGCGTGGAATTCCCGGTTGTGCTGGACGCGCAGGATGACCTGTGCTCGCCGGAAGGCGGCCAGGCGGTCGCTAACCGTTTCGCAGCGGACGGCAGCGTGCTGGGCGTGGTTGGGCCGATGTGCTCGAGTGCGTGTCTTGCGGCAGCCCCGATTTTCGACGCGGCCGGCTACACGACCATCAGCCCGAGCTGCACCAACCCGCGCCTGACGACCAGTGATTACGGCAGTTTCAACCGCGCAGTCGTGTCGGACGCGGCGCAGGGCGTGGTGGCGGCCTACTTCATCTACAACGAACTGGGTGCGCGCCGGATTGCGACCATTCACGACGGCAGCGCCTATGGTGAAGGTCTGGTGTCGGTGGTGACATCGACATTTGAGCAGTTGGGCGGCGAAGTGGTGGCTTCCGACGCGATTTCGGTCGGCGACACGGACTTCCGTGGCCTGCTGGAAGACTTTGCCTCGGAAGACCCCGACCTGATTTACTTCGGTGGCTTCCCGGCAGAAGCGGCACGCATTGCTGACCAGCGGGCGGACGCCGGCCTGGAAGATGTGGCGATGATGGGCGCGGACGGCATCAAGGGTCAGGAATTCGCTGACCTGGCGGGCGCTGCGGGCGTGGGCGTGTATGCCACGACCTCTATCCCCACCAGCGGCGAGGCGCTGGCCGCATTCCTGACGCGCTACGTCGAGACGTATGGCGAAGAACCGCCTGCACCGTACCACGCGAATGCCTATGACGGCGCGAATATTCTGCTGGACGCGGTGGAAGCCGTGGGTACAGTGGATGCAGACGGCAACCTGGTGGTTGACCGTGCGGCATTGAGCGCGTATGTGCGTTCGCTGACCGGCTTTGAAGGGCTGGTGGGTCTGCTGGCCAACGACGGCAACGGCGAACTGGTGACGAGTGGTCAGTTCTCGGTGTCGCAGGTTGCAGACGGGGCGTTCCAGGACTTGTTCCTGGGCAGCATCGTCGACGGTGAAGTCGTGCTCGACGCTGCGTCCGCGCCAGCCGCCGAAATGACGCCTGAGGCGACAGCGGCTAGCTAGGCCGGGAATGTTACAAGTATAGGTATTGAGGCAGGTCTCACCGCCTGCCTCAATGCTTTGCAATGGCAGATGTAATGCTGTAAAGTCTGTGGTTTCGCGCCCGCCTCGATAGGCCATTCGCTATGAGCACAACCGCAACCCCTGTGCCCCGGGTTAGGCCGCCTGCCCGCACAGGCCGCGCCATTCCAGGTTTCCTTCGCAGTCCGCTGCGAATCATTGGCGCTGCTATCATTTTGCTGATCGCGGCGGTCGCGCTGGGTAATATTGCCGCCGGTGAATACACGGCGGGTCAGTTTGCCCGTAATCTTGTTTTTGGGCTGGCGCAGGGCAGTATTTATGCCTTAATTGCGCTCGGTTACACGCTGGTGTATGGCGTGCTGCTGATGATTAACTTCGCGCACGGCGAGGTATTCATGGCGGGCGCGTACATTGGTTTCTTTGCTGTAACCCTGATGGATGATATGGGCCTGTTGGCGTCTAACACGCTGCTGGCCGTGCTTTTTACGGTGTTCGTGGGTGTTGCCGCCTCGATCATCGTCGCTGTATTGCTCGAACGAATTGCCTATCGTCCGCTGCGCGGCGCGCCCCGGCTGGTCACATTGATTACAGCCATCGGCGCGTCAATTGCGATTCAGCAGTTGTTCATGCTGCTGTTTGGGGCGAGTGTACGCCGTTACCCCGATATCGAACTCTATGCGCTTCCCAATTTCTTCCCCACGCTGGGTTGTAGTATCAACGACGGCGTGGAAGTGTGCAGGGGCATTGACCTGATCAGCGGCCGCTATGATGTAAGCATCTTCGGCCTCGACTTGCGCATCCTCTCAATTCATGTCGTTGTATTTGTCGCGGCCTTGCTGCTCATGGCGGGGCTGTGGTTTTTTGTTCAGCGCACCAAGTCTGGCCGGGCGATGCGTTCGGTGGCCGAAGACCCCAACACCGCCATGTTGATGGGCGTGAACGTAGATCGCGTCATCGTGATCACGTTTGTGCTCGGCGCGGCGCTGGCGGGTGTGGCCGGTGTGCTGTTTGCGTTCTACAACCAGCAGGTGTCGCCCTTCATCGGCTTCCTGCCCGGCCTCAAAGCGTTTACTGCGGCGGTCATTGGCGGCATCGGCAGTATTCCGGGCGCGGTATTTGGCGGCCTGTTCCTGGGCGTGGTCGAGACGGTACTGCCCGGCATGCTGGGTCTGTCGTCGCAGATCAAGGACGTGTTCTCGTTTGGGCTGCTTGTGCTGGTGCTGATCTTCCGGCCGAACGGTTTCTTTGGTTCGAGCCAGGCGCAGCGGAAGGCGTGAGACGATGGAATTCAGACACGCATTCCGCATGACGTTCTACACGGCCATCGTCGCCGTCATTTTGGCGCTGACTGGCATCTTCGCCAAATTCAGCACGAGGGAAGTCATCGACGGCACGCTGACTCTCAGCTTCGTGGTGCTGGCCGTGCTGGTCGGCACAGGAGGCTGGCTGAGCGCCACTCGAGTTGGCGGAGGGGCAGGGCGGCGTGTGCTGGCTGGCGCGTTGGGCGGCATTATTGTGAGCGCGGCGCTGGGGCTGCTGCTGTTTATCGAGTCGAATATCAACATGTCGTTCGTGTTTCCAAACGTGCTCACGCCGATTCGCGTGGGCATCACCTTCGGGCAGGACCTTGCGACAGACATCCTCCTGCTGATTGCGCTCGGTGCGCTGATTGGCGCAGTCACAGCTGTCATCCGCCTGCTGCCGAACCGGCTCGAAATGGCGCTGCTTGGCACGGTGGCCCTGACGGTCATCGTTGGCCTGCTGGAGAATCAGATCAAGGGCATCTTTGCGCTGGCCGACGTGCTGCCGGTGTTTCTCGCATTCGTCATTGGTTACGCGTTCAGCAGCTTGAGCGCGCCGGGCGGAAGTGCTCGGTCGGTGGTGGTGGGCTTCATTGCGGGCGCAATTGTTGGCGTGATCTCAATTGCGGTGCTGAGTGCGCTTGAGATTCCCACGGCGACCCTGCGGCCGGTGCTGTTCACGATTGGCGCGGAAGTCGGAAGCGTAATTGGCCTGGCACTGGTGGGCGCGACCGGCGCGTTGGCCCGCCGCGGCAACGCATTGTTCCATGACGGCATGTGGTACTTGATGGCCGGTGTAGTGTCTATCGGAATTCTGCACTGGCAGAACGGTATGACGGTCACTGCGACCGTATTTATCGCGCCACTGTGGTTCGCGGCCTTGCTGTTGGTGCCACCGCGCGGCCTGCGGGCCGAACAGATGATGCAGGGTCTGTCGAAGCGCGTGCGTGGCCGGCAGTCTGGAGCGCAGATTGCGGTGGTCGTGGTCATCCTGGTTGCGTTGCCGCTGCTGACCGGCCAGTACGTCACCAACGTGCTCAACGCAGCCGGGCTGTACATTCTGCTTGGCATCGGGCTCAACCTGGTGGTTGGAACGGCTGGCATGCTCGACTTGGGCTACGTCGCGTTCTTCGCGATCGGAGCCTATACCGTGAGCATCCTCACCACACCGAATGTGCTCACCTGCGGCGGGGCGGATATGGCCACGCTTCAGCCGGGTAATGTGGCCGAGGTATGTACGGGCATGACCAGCTTCTGGGTGGCCTGGATAGCAGGGCTGCTGATGGCGGCCGGTATGGGCATCCTGCTGGGTGTTCCAGTGCTGCGGCTGCGGGGTGACTACCTGGCGATTGTGACGCTCGGCTTCGGCGAGATCATCCGCCTGATCATCCGCTACGACGATTTCAAGGCCGTCTTTGGCGCAGCCCAGGGCATCCCGAACGTTCCGCGGCCAGTTATCGACCTGACGATGCTCAATCCCGCTTGGAAGATCTCATTTACGGGCGAGATTGGCATCTACTACCTGCTGCTGATCGCGATTGTGGTCACGGCCATCGTCGCGGGGCGGCTCGTTTCCAGCCGTATCGGGCGCTCTTGGCGGGCGATGCGCGCCGATGAGGACGTGGCGCAGATGAGCGGCGTCAATATCACGCGGGCCAAGCTGCTGGCATTCGGCATTGGTGCCAGTTTTGCAGGGCTTGGCGGGGCGCTTTCGGCCGTACGTCTTTATGGTTCGTACCCCGACAGTTTCACTGTACTCGTGTCGATCAACGTGCTGTGCATCATCATCATCGGCGGCCTCGGTTCAGCGCCGGGCGTCATTCTTGGCGCGCTGCTGCTGGTGGGCATGCCCGAAATTTTGCGCGAGCTGGCCGACTACCGCCTGCTTGCGTTCGGCGCGCTGCTGGTGGCGGCGATGATTTTGCGTCCTCAGGGGTTGATTCCGCCCAAGCCGGCGCGCCTATCCGAGCAGCTTCGGGAACCTTCAGGAGGCGTTTGATGTCCACTGCCGCTGAACCCCTGCTCGATGCAAGCCGGCTGATGAAGCGTTTTGGCGGGCTGACGGCTGTGCGCTGGGTTGATCTTCAGATTCCGCATCTCGCCATCGCCAGCCTGATTGGGCCGAATGGCGCGGGCAAGACGACGGTCTTTAACCTGCTCACCGGCTTCTACACGCTCGATGAAGGTGACGTGTATTTCGATGGCCAGTGGCTAACTGGCCTGCGCCCGGATCAGATTACGGCGCGCGGCATTGCGCGCACGTATCAGAACATCCGCCTGTTCTCGGGGATGTCGGCGATTGAAAACGTGCTGGCTGGCATGAGCTCCCGCTTGAATGCGGGGCTGTACGGCGCGATTATGCGTCCCAAGAAGCAGCGCCTGGAAGAACGCGCGGCCTTGGAAAGAGCGATGGAATTGCTGACATTTGTTGGCTTGGAGCGCCGCGCGGATGAGCTGGCGACGAGCCTGGCCTATGGCCAGCAGCGCCGGTTGGAGATCGTGCGTGCGCTGGCGGCTGATCCCCGCCTGATTCTGCTCGACGAGCCTACGGCAGGCATGAACCCGCAGGAAACGGACGAGATGATGGCGCTCATCCGCCGCGTGCGCGACGAGTTGGGCGTGACTGTGCTGCTCATCGAGCACGACATGAAGCTGGTGATGCGGATTTCTGATCAGGTGAGTGTGATGGATTACGGGCAGAAAATCGCCGAGGGCACGCCTGGGGAAGTCCAGCGCGACCCGAAGGTGATCGAGGCCTATCTGGGCACGGCGCTGGTGGAAGACTTCATCGAGACAGGGACTGCCGACGATGCTTGAGGTGCAGGGAATTTCCACGTTTTACGGCACCATTCAGGCCCTGCACGGTGTGTCGCTCACGGTCAATCAGGGCGAGATCGTAACCTTGATTGGCGGCAACGGCGCTGGCAAGACGACGACACTCAATACGATCTCCGGTATCCTGCGCGCGGCTGAGGGCCGTGTCGTGTTCGAGGGTGAAGATATCACCAACCTGCCGCCGTACGAAATCGCGCATCTGGGCATCAGCCAGTCACCCGAGGGTCGTAAGATTTTCACACGCCTGACCGTGCGCGAGAACCTCGAGATGGGGGCGTTTGCCCGCAACGACAAGGCGGCTATCAAGCTCGATCTGGAGTCGGTGTATACGCGCTTTCCCAGGCTGAAAGAACGGCGTAATCAGCCCGGTGGCACGCTGTCGGGCGGTGAACAGCAAATGCTGGCAATTGGCCGCGCCTTGATGTCACGGCCGCGCCTGCTGCTGCTCGATGAGCCGTCGATGGGCCTGGCCCCGCTGCTGGTGCGTGAAATCTTCAGCACGATTGAGCACCTGAACCGCGATTTGGGTGCGACTATTCTGCTGGTCGAGCAGAACGCGCTGATGGCTCTGGCGGTCGCGCATCGCGGCTACGTGCTCGAATCCGGCGTGATCGCGCACAGCGGCAGTTCAGAATCGCTGCGCCACGATCCAGCGGTCGTGGAAGCCTATCTCGGCGCATAGCGCGAAAAACCTATCGTGAGCATAACAAAACGGGCGGCCACATTGGGCCGCCCGCTTGTTTGTTGGCTGATTGCTTCCGGTTAACGCCGGCCGCCGAGCAAGCGCATCAGGAACAGGAACAGGTTGATCACATCGAGGTACAGGGTGA
Source organism: uncultured Chloroflexia bacterium (assembly GCA_963841085.1). Lineage (GTDB taxonomy): Bacteria > Chloroflexota > Anaerolineae > Aggregatilineales > Phototrophicaceae > Flexifilum. The sequence goes on from CAWJBF010000003.1 coordinate 158,305, forward strand.
GCGCGCCCATGATGGCGATGCGGGCTGCCACGCTGCGATCCGCCTGAAGCTCGGGCGATGTGGCCATCAGCTTGAGGCGCTGCGTATCAATGGCGAGCAGGCCGATGAACAGGATGACGCCGATGAAGCTGATCACCATATCCAGCATCGTGCTGCGCAAGAAGATGTTAACGACCATCGCTACGAGTATCCCGATGAGCGCGAACATTGCCAGCGTGCGGAACTTCGTGAGGTCAGCTTGGGTCGTAAAACCCACGACGGTCATCACGCCGAACAAAATAGCCGTAGTAGCGAATGCGGCCGTGATCGTGCCTGCCGTATAGGTGAACACGACCAGCGACAGCGTGAAGCCGGTCAGCGCCGAATAGGCGAGGAACGTAGCCGCCGCAGCGGCAGGCGACATCTTGCGGATTAGTCCCGCCAGCGCCACGACCAGCACGATCTGGCCGATGAGCGCGCCGATGACGACGATCGGGTTCTGGAGCAATGCGCGCATGACCGCGGTGTTGACGGTCAGATAGGCCACGAAGGTGGTCACGACCAGCCCTGCCGCCATCCAGCCATAGACCCACTTGAAGAAGGTACGGCTCTGCTCGGCGGAGACCGTCTGAAGCGTCGAGCGCTGTTCTTCTGTTAAGGGTTGAAACATCCGGCACCTCTTGGTTGGACCAACTCAGATTTCCCTGTGAAACATTGTACACCAACCGTGTGAGAATGAGCTAAGTCTTCAGCGCGTGCAGGCCATCAATCAGCCGTTTGCACGCGCCGGCTGTCAGTTCGGGGTCGAGCGCGTACGAGAAGCGAATCCAGTCGGCGGCCGCTTCCGAGAAATACACGCCCGGCACAATCGCGAGGCCGTATTCCGCGCCCAGATACTTGAGCAGGCCCTCCGAATCAGGCAGCCCGCCAGCGCGAATGTATTCACCGCAGTTGATGAAGGCGTAGTAGCCGCCGCCGCTGATGAATTCGAGGCCCGCTTCTGTCAGCGCCTGTTGCAGCACAGCTCGGCTGCGGTTGGTCGGCTCGATGATGGTGCGCGCCGCGTTTTCGAAGCCCATTTCGTAGGCAGCGATAGCGACCGCCTGAGCGAAGAAACTGGGGATGACGCTGTGAGACGACTGGCCGACGACGAAGCGGGTCACCTGCTTGCCCGCCAGCATTTGCGCGGCGCGAATGTTCGACGCGCCGAGGCTCTTTGTCAGGCCGTCAATGACGATCAGGCGTTCGCGCTCCTCGGGCGTGAACATCATCAGGAAGGCGTTCAGGTCGTACGGCCCGCTCTCAGTAATCCAGTGATACATCCAGTCGAACAGCACGAACGGGATGCCCGCGTCAAGCGCGGCATGGGCCAGTTCAGCCTGCTCTTCGAGCGTGGCGATGCGCCCGGTGGGGTTGTCGGGCGATGTGATGACGATGCCCGCAATCTTGCGCCCGCTTTCTTTGGCGGTGTCCACGCAGGCGCGAATTGACTCGGGCGTGTAGGCCCACGACTGCTCGGGGCGGCCGGGCGCGAGCATGACGTTCAGGCCAATCGCGTACGGCCCCCAGTTGTAGCTGATCCAGGGCACGCGTGATACGACGATGACGGAGCCGCTTTCCTTCGATCCAAGATGCATCATGGCCGCGTAGGCTTTTTGCAGGCCGTCGCGCCCTCCTTGCGTGAAGACGATATTGTTCTCCGTCCAGCCAGTGGCAGGGTCCAGCTTCCAGTACAGCTCGGCCGATGCCTTGCGGAATTGCGCCGTGCCGAAAGGTTGATCGTACGCGCTGCCATGCTCCAACTGAAGCGCCAGCGCGCGCTGCAGGATTTCGGGCGGTACGCCGGGCAGGCTGGCCCCGCCATCGCCCTGCGACGCGTCATAGGTGACTGCGTCTTTGCCAAAGCGCGCCCTGTACGCGCCCAGCGCCTCGCGGATGAGGAACATGCGCGACGGCGGGATTTCGGCCATGTGGGCAGGGTAGTCGCTGACGGGAACAAGATTGGCGGGCGGCACCACGAACGCCGGCACATCCGGCTGTGTGGCGATGGGTGATGGTGACATGCTCAAACCTCCAGCGTGCGAATGAAATAAAAACCCCGCCTGGGCGGGGAATGCGTTTGCGCGATGAACGAAATGCAATGAACGCGGCCCGGCCTACCTGTGTGGAGTATGGCGATTAGTGCCAGTGGTCGGGCGAGTCAGGTACAGCATGTCGCATCACTCCTTGAATGATGAACGAGTGTGACTCATGAATAGAATGCTGTCAAAAAGCTAGGCCGTTAGATCCAGGGCTAACGCATCAAATTGGGGCATCGCGTACGAACCTCACCCCCAGACCCGCCTCACGCCCCGCGCCCCGCTTATCGGTGACCACCCGGTCTACCACAGCGACGCCAGCAATGCGCGCACCTGTTCTACGATGAAACCATGCCCCCATTGCCGCGCAGGACGATTGCAAACCACACCATGCCCGCTGCTGTCCATCCACTGTCCTGTATTCTGTCTGCCTGTCCGGTTCGTTTTCCCCTCGGAGGTTGTCTCCCTGTACAGATTCTGTCTCACTGTCTCGCTGTCTGGCTCCGCAAAAGGCTCACAACAAGCCCCCTCTTCCGCGCGCGGTAGACGGGTTGGGAGGTTTGTACGTGAGCCAATTTTGATGCAATCGCCCTGGGGTGCTCGGTTTTATTCGATCATAAGGATGATCTTGCCGATGTTGGCGTTGGCAGCCATGCGCCGGTGTGCGTCAGCGGCTTCGGCGAGAGGATAAACCGAATCAATGACCGGGCGCAGCGTGTCATCTTCGAAGCGGGGAAGGGCGTAGGCGGCGAACGCGGCCGCGAGAGCGGCTTTCTGCGGCGCGGGCATCCGGCGCAGCGTTGTGCCGCGAATGGTCAGGCTTTTCGACATGATCGCGCCCAGTTCAAGCTGGCCGGTCATGCCGCCCAGGCTACCGATCAGCATCAGCCGTCCGCCGGTGGCCAACAGGCGCATGTGCTCATTCCAGTAGGGCGCGCCGACGAAATCAAGCACCACATCCACGCCGCGCCCGTCAGTTGCTTCCAGCACGGCGTCGGTGAATGGCGTTTCGCGGTAGTTGATGACCTGCGCTGCGCCGAGTTCGCTCACGAAGGCGCACTTTTCGGGCGTGCCGGCGGTGGCATGGACGGCTGCGCCAGCAGAACGCGCCAACTGCACAGCAGCCGAACCGACTCCGCTGGCGGCCGCGTGAATGAGGACATGTTCGCCCGCTTGCAGGCCGCCGAGCGTGAACAGGTTGAGGTAGGCCGTCTGCCATGCTTCGGGGATGGCCGCCGCCTGTGCGAAGCTGAACATGCTCGGGATGGGAAGCGCCTGATTCGCGGGCACGGTCGCCATTTCGGCGTATGCGCCACCGGTGACGACGGCCATCACACGGTCGCCGCGCCGCCAGTTGCCAGCCGCTTCGACCACTTCACCTGCGATTTCGAGGCCGAGGATAGGCGATGCGCCGGGCGGCGGTGGGTACTTGCCCATCCGCTGCAACAAGTCAGCTCGGTTGACTCCGGCGGCGCGCACGCGCACCAACAGTTCGTCGGGCGCGGGCTGCGGGTCGGGTGCTTCGCCTGGATGAAGTACCTCAGGGCCGCCGGGCGCGTCGAAGCGGATGGCGCGCACTGCTTCCTAGCCTTCGCTCATTCGATTGAGGTTTTGCACCCGCACGCGGCAGTCTTCCAGCACCGAGCGGATGGTGCGGTCAAAGGTGTATTCAGGCTCCCAGCCGGTCGCTGCCTTCAGCTTGGCCGGGTCGCCCCACGACTTCCGGACGCCGCTGGAGCGCAGGCGACCGGGGTCGGACTCCACACTGATTGGCACTTTTGCATCCGCCAGCATCGTGTCGAGCAATTCACGAATGGTGTGCGTATGTCCACTCGACACGTTGTAGGCTTCGCCAGCCTGCCCATGCTCCAGCAGCAGGCGATAGGCGCGCACAATATCGCGCACATCGGTGAAATCGCGTTCTCCGGTGAGGTCACCGCACCGTATGACCGGCTCCTGCAGCCCGTATTCGATGCGTGCGATCTGGCTGGCCAGGTCAGGCGCGACAAAGCCGGTACTCTGGCCCGGGCCAAGGTGGTTGAAAGGGCGCGCCCGCACAATTTCGAGGCCGTGGCTGAGGTAGTACTGCAGGCACAGCAAATCCTGTGCGACCTTGCTCACCGCGTAAGGATTGGACGGGCGAAAAGCCGCGTCTTCGGTGGTTGGGTGGCTTTCGGGCTGATCTGCGCCATAGACCTCACCGCTTGTGACGGCAAGCAGGCGCGGGGGCGTGTCGACGGCCAGGCAACCCTGAATGACGTTAAGCTGGATGCGGATGTTATTTTCGAGCGTTTCCCAGGCGCGGTCAAATGACAGGTGGACGATGGCCCATGCTGCCAGATGATAAATGTGATCGGGGCGCACGGACGTGATCAGCTCACGCACCGCCCGGTCATCGCGCAGATCGACCGGATGCATGGCGGCCAAACCGCCGCGCTGCTGAACGGGCAGATTCGGCATGATGGTGCCGTGCAGTTCGGCGTCGGGCATGGTCGACGTGAGATACGCGGCGAGATGACTGCCTACGAAACCGCCAATACCAGTGATCAGAATGCGCACGAAAGAAGCCTCTCCACCAGAAATTGATCCGCAACCAGTATAGCGAACGTGATGCGGCTCGTCACGCAGGCGAACCGCCTCAAATATAGTTGCCTTATTCCACAGTCACGCTCTTGGCGAGGTTGCGCGGCTGGTCGACGTCTGCGCCGCGCCGCACGGCGATGGCATAAGCCAGCATTTGCAGCGGCAGCACCGCCAGCACCGGCGCAAGCAGCGGTGGCGCGGCCGGAACGGTGATGACGTGGTCGGCCTTGCTCCGGATGGTCTCGTCGCCTTCGGTCGCCAGCGCCACAACCACTGCGCCGCGCGCCTTGGCCTGCTCGATCTGGCTGAGCATCTTGTCGTAGACTGCGTCCCTGAGGGCTATCGCCAGCACCGGCATATGCTCGTCGAGCAGCGCAATCGGCCCATGCTTCATCTCACCGGCCGGATAGCCCTCGGCGTGGATGTAGCTGATCTCCTTGAGCTTGAGCGCGCCTTCGAGCGCAATCGGGTAATTGATGCCGCGCCCCAGATACAGGAAGTTTGCCGCGCCGTAGAACTCGCCGGCCAGCGCCCGCACATCATCCAGCCGTTCCAGCGTTTGGCTTACTAACTCAGGCAGCCGCGCGAGGTCTTGCACGAGTTCGCGCCGTCGTTTTTCCCCCAGCGTGCCGCGCAACTGCGCCAGGTACAGCGCCAGCAGATACTGATCGACGATGCTGGCGGTGAACGCTTTGGTCGAGGCCACGCCGATTTCCGGGCCTGCGTTCATGGTGATGTAGCCGTCTGCAGTGCGCATGGCCTGGCTGCCGATGGCGTTGACGATGCTCCACAGGCGCGCGCCTTTGCCGCGTGCTTCTTCCATCGCCGCCAGCGTATCGACCGTCTCGCCGCTCTGGGTGATCGCCAGCACCGCGTCGCTGGCATGGATGATGGGGTCGCGGTAGCGGAACTCGCTGGCGTAATCGACCTCGACGTTGAGCCGGGCGATGTGCTCGATGGTGAACTTGCCCACCAGCGCGCTGTAGCAGCTCGTGCCACAGGCGACAATTACGATGCGGCGCAGGGCGCGGGCGTCCTCAGCCGTCAGGTTCAATTCGGGCAGCGAAACCAGTGCGCCCTCGAAATCGACGCGGCCGCGAATCGTATCGGTGATGCTGCGCGCCTGCTCGAAGATCTCTTTCTCCATGAAATGGCTGTATTCGCCGCGCGCGGCGCTGACGGGGTCCCAACCAATTGTGTGAATCTCAGGCGTTACTGGTGCGCCTTCCAGCGACTGCACGGCGCAGCCATTGGCTGTCACCGTGGCGATCTGGCGGCTGTCCAGAAACGTCATGCGCCGCGTTTGTTCGATGATGGCCGGAATGTCGGACGCGATGAACATCTCGCCGTCGCCGTGACCGATGGCGACGCCGCCGGCATTGCCCACGCGCACCGCAACCAGACGATCGGGCTGGCTGCGGCTGAGCACGACGATGGCGTGTGCCCCGCGCAGCAGCGCCACAGCCCGGCGTGTGGCCTCGGTCACATCGCCCTGTGCGCCGTTGTGGGCAAAGCTGGCGATGAGATGCACGATGACTTCGGTGTCCGTGTCCGAGTTGAAGCGCACGCCGTCGGCGGCCAGTTGTTCGCGCAGTTCGAGGTAGTTCTCAACAATGCCGTTGTGCACGACGACGAATTCACCGTCCATGCTGAGGTGGGGATGGGCGTTGCGCTCAACGGGCGGGCCGTGCGTAGCCCAACGGGTGTGGCCGACCCCGATAGGGCCGCACACGGGCGATTCCTCTACCCGCTGGCGCAAATTGGTGAGCTTGCCCACGTCGCGCCGCAGCGCGAGTTCACCGCGGTCGACCACCGCGATGCCCGCCGAATCGTAGCCCCGGTATTCGAGGCGCTGAAGCCCTTCAAGGATGATCGGGGTCGCGTCGCGCGCGCCCACATAGCCCACAATACCGCACATAGCGTTTCGCTGTGCCTCCATGGTCGCTGTTCGATTTTGGATACAGGGAAACGTTTGCCGCCCGGGCTGCGCGTTGGCCGGCGGTCAATCCGCTGCACGGCCAGCCTGCCAGTTGGCGAAGCGGCCGCGCGTCTCCACCCATCAACCCGTTGTCAGCGCGTTGCCGCCCTGGTTTCGGGGTTGATTGGCATGGGTTGGGGCAGGTGTAGGGCGGTGGAGTTCGCCCTGGCGGCATCCGCTGATCTTTCGATGTTCCCCCAATGTTCCGGGGTTAGCCTCGCCCTGCGGCGAGGAACCGCCACCTCGTCACCCGGCCACTGAAGCCGGGCCATGCGCTCACCTGCGAGTGATGGTGCGTTAGCTGCGCGCAGGGCCTCCTTCCGGCGTTGGCTGGGCAGCGGAGGGCACGGGATAGGGTTCGCCCGTGCGCGGGTCAACAAACTCGATGTGATCGGTTGTCGCTTCGCTCAGGTTGGCGTAGTCTCCGCGCAGCGCCGGATCGACGACTGCCCGGGCCAACTGGTACATCAGTTCCTGGCTCATCGCGCCCAGCTCATCGCGGGGGATACGCGTGCGCCCCTCGGTTTTGAGGCGGAAGGGCGGTCCGTAGTTGATGCGAATTTTCGTGCGACGGATGAGGGGAATCGTTCTTTGCCAATTGTTCAGGCCGGTGACTGCCACCGGGACGATGACCGCGTTAGCTTTGCTGGCCACGTAAACGACGCCGTCCTTGGGCTGTGTGAGGCCCTCGGGGTGGCGCGTACCTTCCGGCGAAATCGCGATCATCTGGCCGGCCTTGATCAACTCGATCGAGGTCAGCAGCGCCTGCCGATCCACGACGCCCCGATTAATGGTGTATGCGCCATGCCACCACATGAACGCGCCCACAATCGGGTTGTGCGCATTCTCGGCTTTGGACATCGGCACCACAAAACGGTTCCTCGTCGCGCCCATGACCATTACAGGGTCGAAATACGTGGCGTGATTCATGATGAGCATCGTTGGCCCGGAATCGGGAACCCATTCCTGGCCGCTGATGGTGACACGCCCAAACACGAACATGCCGAGCCGGATTAAGTAACGGAGCAGATGCCGCCGCCACGCCAACCGGGGTTGACGGGCGACGAATGCCTGTACCGATGCATCAAGCGTATCGCTCACGCGTCGCTGTCCTCATCCTTTTTCTTGCGCGGAGCCTGCGCAGCAGGTGGCTGATCTCCACGCGGCTGATATGAACGGTTGGCGCCGCTGGACGGCCGGCTCGACCGGTAAGGTGGCCGACTTCCGCCATCCCGGCGCGGCGGGCGATCTCCCTCACGACGCGGTGGACGGTCACCCTGCGGACGATCTCCCTCACGGCGCGGCGGGCGGCTGTCACCATCCCGACGGGGCGGACGGTCGCCGTAACTGCGCGGAGGCCGGTCACCCTGCGGGCGATCCCACTTCGCGGCGCGGCGGGCGGCTGTCACCATCCCGACGGGGCGGACGGTCGCCGTAGCTGCGCGGAGGCCGATCACCCTGCGGACGGTCTCCCTCACGGCGCGGCGGACGGCTGTCGCCATCCCGACGGGGTGGACGGTCGCCGTAGCTGCGCGGAGGCCGATCACCCTGCGGACGGTCTCCCTCACGACGCGGCGGACGGCTGTCACCATCCCGACGGGGCGGACGGTCGCCGTAGCTGCGCGGAGGCCGATCACCCTGCGGGCGATCACCATAGCTCGTGGTGGTGGGCGATCCCCTTCACGACGCGGCGGACGGCTGTCGCCATCCCGACGGGGTGGGCGGTCACCATAGCTGCGTGGTGGTGGGCGATCCCCTTCACGGCGCGGTGGACGGCTGTCGCCATCCCGACGGGGCGGACGGTCACCGTAGCTGCGTGGAGGTCGATCACCCTGTGGTCGATCACCATAGCTGCGTGGTGGTGGGCGATCCCCTTCACGACGCGGCGGACGGCTGTCGCCATCCCGACGGGGTGGGCGGTCACCGTAGCTGCGTGGAGGTCGATCACCCTGTGGTCGATCACCATAGCTGCGTGGTGGTGGGCGATCCCCTTCACGACGCGGTGGACGGCTGTCGCCATCCCGGCGGGGCGGACGGTCACCGTAGCTGCGCGGAGGCCGATCACCCTGCGGGCGATCACCATAGCTGCGTGGTGGACGATCCCCTTCACGGCGCGGCGTACGGCTGTCGCCATCCCGACGGGGCGGACGGTCGCCGTAGCTGCGCGGAGGCCGATCACCATAGCTGCGTGGTGGTGGGCGATCCCCCTCACGGCGTGGTGGACGGCTGTCGCCATCCCGGCGGGGCGGACGGTCACCGTAGCTGCGCGGAGGTCGATCACCCTGTGGGCGATCACCATAGCTGCGTGGTGGACGATCCCCTTCACGGCGCGGCGGACGGCTGTCGCCATCCCGACGGGGCGGACGATCACCGTAGCTGCGTTTCGAACGGTCGTCAAACTTACGTACTGGACGACCTTCTTCAGCGGCTTCGCGCTCGTTGCGAGCTATTTGAGCGTCGATCTTGTTATCGATGTCATTGGTACCACGCCGAGTGCGCAGCAGATCATCAGGCTTGCGCTCGGGGCGCGGGCGCGCCTCGGCCTCGGGATCGCGCGGGCGTTCGGGGCGGGGCGTATACTCGTCGTCGGCTTTCGGCAGACGGCGCAGGCGCATGCCAACGGTTTCGGGCGCGCGCACGCCAAGCATCTTGACTTCTGCCGCGGTCATTTCGCGGAATTCGCCGGGCTTCAATCCTTCGACGCTGAACGCGCCCATGTGCGTACGCACCAGCTTGACGACCCGATGGCCCAGCGCCGCGGCAATGCGCCGGATCTGGCGCTTCTTGCCTTCGACCATTATGACACGCAGCACACTTTGGTTGTGCGCGCCGTCAAGCACTTCCACAAAACAGGGCGCGCTGCGGCCATCTTCGCCCAAATAGACGCCGCGCTGCCATTCATCCAGCACATTGGGCGACGGCCAGCCCTCAACGGTGACGCGGTACTCCTTGGAGTGGCGCTGGCTGGGGTGGGTTAGCTTTTGCGTCAGCGAGCCGTCGTTGGTGAGAACGGCAAGGCCCTCGCTGTCCGCATCCAGGCGGCCCACGGTGAACAGGCGGCCGAGGTTATTCGGCACGAGGTCGAGAACCGTCCGGCGGTCATCGCCCGGATGCGGCTCGCTGGTGCTGAGGACATTCCTGGGTTTGTAGAGCGCCAGATAGACCAGGCGCCGGGTTTCGAAGCGCAGGCGCTCGCCGTCGACCTCGACCACATCTGTTTCAGGATCGGCTTTATCGCCAAGCTTGGCGGTTTGGCCATTTATGCGCACGCGGCCCTGTTCGATTAAGGCCTCTGCGCCCCGGCGCGAAGCGACATTCGCCTGCGCCATCAATTTCTGAACGCGAATTTCCACTGCGGTTTTAGGTTCTCCAAGGCTTGAATCACGCCATCATTATAAAGGCAGACAACCAGCAGTGTTAGCCTCAGTCACCGGCACGCGCGAAATCACTCAGCGTCTGGATTGAGCGGCTCGTCCAGCCGAACTCCCGTCAGCGACTCGTAGACTGAAATCACCGCGCTGTTATCAAGCTGGCCGTTGCCCTGTTCTAGCATGGCGGTGTATAGCTGCATGATGATGGCGGTCATCGGCAAGGGGATGCCGTAGGCGCGCGCGGTATCGAGAACGATGCCGAGGTCTTTGTGCTGCATGTGCGCTTTGAAGCCGGGCCCACGATTGCCTGCAAACAGGCGCGGTGGCTTGACATCGAGCGTCCACATCTGCGCCGCGCCGCCTTTGATCGCCTCGACGACTTTGAGCGGATCGACTCCGGACTTCTGGGCAGTAATCAGCGCTTCGGCCAGCCCGACCATTTGCGCGCCGACGATGATCTGGTTGCAGGCCTTGGCGATTTGGCCTGCGCCCGCTTCGCCCACCAGCACCCACGCCTTGCCCATTGCCTCGAACAGCGGGGCCGTACGCTCAAATGCCTCCACATCACCGCCGACCATGATGGTGAGCGTGCCGTTGCGCGCGCCCACATCGCCGCCGCTGACCGGCGCATCGAGCGCCGCCACGCCGGCTGCTTTCAGTCGTTCGTAAATCATGCGCGCCGTCTCGGGCTTGATGGTGCTGTTGTCTATGAAGACGAGCCCATCATGCGCGCCCTCGATGATGCCGTTGGGGCCTAGCGCGACTTGCTCGACATCGGGCGAATCGGGCAGGTTGGTGAACACGAACTCTACCTGCGCCGCGACTTCGCTCGGAGTTTCGGCGCGCACCGCGCCCAGCGCCACCAGTTCATCCACCACGGTTTGGCTTCGGTTGTGTACCACAAGCTGATGCCCTGCCTTGATCAGGTTGCGGGCAATCGCTCCGCCCATAATGCCGAGGCCGATGTAACCGATAGTCGCCATGACGAATGCTCCTTGAATGCGCTGGTTCAGACTTTCTTGGTGACGCGGAACTGCAGCGGCGCGCCAATCATCAAGCGGGTTTGTGCTTGAAGCGTTGGTATTGCCACGAAGATCAGTGTGAGGATGGGCAGCAGTGGAAAGCTCAACAATACCAGCACGCGCTCGTACCACGTTTGCGGGCGCGTGCGTGGCGGGCGCGACACCACATCCTGATACCAGAATATCACACCCAGCACGAACACAATCGGGAACGAGACCGTAAGCATAAGCGCAATCGGGTTATAGATTCCGGCGGCGAAAAGCTCCTCGCCTACCTCCGGATGGAAAAGCAGTGGAAGTTGCACACCGATGGTGAGGATGACCCAGCCAGCGCCGGCCAGAAAGATGTCGTGTGATACGCGCATGAGCAGCCGCCCCGTGCGCCTGATCGGAAGCTCCGGATGCTCCAGCATCTTGGCGACGGTGAAGCCAACTTCCTTGCTGCCCCAGGCGTGGCGCAGGGTTTGCAGGTAGCGGTTCTTGATGGCATCCCACAGGCCATCGCCCGTCGTTGCCTGTGCCAGGAAGGGCAGAAAAACTCGCTCTACCTTGACTTCGGCGCCGCGCGAGAAGAAGGCCTTGATGTACATGTGCCACTCGTCGGCAATCACGTCGCCATCCCAGAAGCCCGCGCCATCCAGCAGGCGCAGGCTCATTGAGTAGGACGACATTGGCAGCGGCGTCCACCATGTCGCCGACAGATACGCCAGTTCGAACGCTGTCGAGTAGGCGTTCACGATGCGCATCAACGGGTTGATCTCCCAGATATTGCTGTGATAGCGGATGGGTGCCTGCCAGAAGCGCAGGTAGCGCTGCGGGTTGAGGGCAAACAGCGCCGTGAGCGCGAAGAAGTAACTCTCGTGCCACATCGTATCCGCATCCATCGTCGTCACGACGATGTGATCCAAGTCATAGTCCAACTCGTCGATCAACCGGCGCTTCACCCAGCGCGCTGCCCAGGCCTGATTGGCAGACTTGCACTGCATTTCGCCTGGCAGGCCGCGCGGGTGGACGGTGTAGAACAACTGGTGGAACTTGCCCGCGTACATCTGCTGCAACTGCTCGGCCTTGCTGATCGACTCGTCTTCGGCGGCTTCCATCGCCATGACGATGATGAGCTGATCACGGGCGTGGCGCTGCGCGGCGAGCCTGTCCAGCGTCTTCGCCAGTACAGGGATAGGCTCTTTGTAGTTGGGAATGATGACTACGTGGCGCACCATGTTCCAGCCCAGCGAATCCGGGCCACGGCGCTCGTCGTAGTATTTGCACCAGTCGATCAACTCCCATTCGCGGATGTGGCGCAGCCCAATGGCATTGGCAACGCCCGCGATGGCGAAGCGGATTGCGGCGTAAAAGGCGATTAGGACCGCAATAGTGAGCAGGAGGCGAGGGGATACAATCGCGAACACGACGCACAACAGCAGGGCTAACCACGCGGCAAAGCCGGGCAGCCCGTCAAGCACGCGCTCGGGAATGGCTGGCGGTGGTGTACCTGTCCAGATGGTTTGGCCTACACCGAACTGAACATTGTTGCGCCGTCCGCCGCTGGATTGATATGGCACGCTGGCTCGTTGGGGAAAGCCGGACAATGGTTGCATGAGGATAGCATATCGCCGCGCTCATACTCAACCGGAAATCCCGCGCAAGGCGGCATGAACCGTGTGTTACAATCTGCTCAAGCGAACTTACGGCTGAGTTTGAGGTGCACGAGCGAATGCCTGCGCGGGTGTTACTGGTCGAGGACGATCGAGATTTGGTGCGGCTGCTGGAGACCGAGCTGCGCGGTGAAGGCTACGCGGTCGATACGGCTGGCGACGGTCTTGACGGGCTGCGCGTGTTTCACGCCGCTCATCCCGATCTGGTCGTACTTGATATCGCGCTGCCGCTGATGGATGGGCGGGCCGTGTGCCAGCGCATCCGTGAAGTATCTGACATTCCTATACTGTTGATGACAGCTCATGCCGTAACCGAGCAGGACATCGTGCAGGGCCTGAATTTGGGGGCGGATGAGTTTCTCGTCAAGCCGCTGCGCAATATGGAGTTTCTGGCGCGCATTCGCGCCTTGCTGCGCCGCGCGCGTACGCAGGACCCGGATGCTGGCCTGCCGACGCGCTACGAGGACGAGCATTTGTCCGTCGATGTTCCGCTGCGCCGTGTCGTCGTGCAATCCACAGAAATTCGCCTGACCCCGACCGAGTTCAAGCTGCTGGCGCTGCTGGTGCAGCACCCCGATCAGGTGTTGACGTTCCAGAATCTACTGGAACAGGTGTGGGGCTTCGAGTATCAGCGCGAACACCACTACCCGCGCATTTACGTGTCGCACCTGCGGCGCAAAATCGAGCCGGACGCCAAGAATCCGACCTATATCCAGAGCGAGTACGGCATCGGCTACCGCTTCACCCCGCAGGCGTAATCAGCAGGCGTGGTTCGAAACGTATCTCGTCCATCTGCTGGTTGTTGTTGGCCGCGCGGAAGGTCAGGCGCAGTTGAATGTCACGCTGGCCCTCGGCATAGGCGGTGGCGATGGCTTCCGTGAGGTCAATCGGCGCGCACGAGTCCGCTTCGCCGATGATGCGCGCGCCGGCAAAAGGCCGGGTGTAGTCACGCGGCACGCCCAAATCCCCAAACGAGTCCGCGTAGACGATGAGCGTACCTAGCCCCTCGAAGCCCGCGCCGACTTCGCCGCAGGCGTTCAGTTCGAGCGTGGCCTGCGCTGGTGGCCGGTCATCAGGCAGCGCAGGCAGATGGAAGGTGAGCAGGGTTTGCGTACGCAGTTCCTGCCCGTCACTGGTGACCTGGTCGCCGGCCCGATAGTCCGTGATGAACGTTCCGTCGTCACCCAGCGTGACTGAATTTGAGAAGTTGAGCAGAGCCTGAAGCGGCGCGTTCGGGGCCGACTGGCCGTTCAACGTGAGCTTGAGACGGTATTCGCCCGTCGAATCCGAACCGTCGAAACGTGAGACGACAATCGTATAGGCGCCATCAGCTGGCAGCACAAACTCATAGATCCCTGAATCAAGCGTATCCGCCAGTGGATCGTCGTCGTTACGGACGAGTGGGTTGCCGAGGCTGTCGCTCAGTTCAAGCCGTGTGTCCAGATCGCCGCTGAAGGTCGTAGTCTGGACGGTGATGATGTCACCGGCGCTGCCTTCGAACGTGAAGACCTGCAGCGGCGTGTCTGCGTCGAGCTCGCCGCTTTGAAGCGAGCCGAAAGCGATGGGTGTGCTGAATGCACCGGATTGTGCGCCTGTGCGCCCGAGGCTCACCGATAGCTCGACCGGCCCGCCGCTGCTGCCATCGGCGCTGCCGTCACGGCCCACGACCACGTAATAATCCTCGGCATCCTCGATTTGAGCGCCGCGAATGAGCGCCAGGCCATCTCCGGCGACCGCGAGGCTGCGCGCAATCTCCCGGCCGGTTGGGCCAAGCAGGCGTAGAACTGGCAGCAATCCACCCGGCGGCGTATCCAGTTTCAGGTCAAGCACGTCGCCCGCCTGCGCGGTAAGCGGAAACACGAGCCAGGGTGTGTCGTCGTCGATGATGCCGCTGACCGCGCTGCCCACCGTCATTCCGTCGGACAAGGCAGTGGTTTGGCCCGCAAGCGTCACGCCGCTGGCACTTGGGGTTGCGCTTGGCGGCAATGGAGGCGGAGTCCATGTGTTGGTGGGAACGACCGGCGTATCGGTTGGTGCAGGCTGCGTAGGCGGCAATGGTGCGGTTGCGCTGGGTGGCACAGTGAGTGTAGCCGTCGCGCTGGCCGTGGCCGTGCTGCTGGCGGTGGCGCCTGGCGCATCGGTCGCCTTTACAGTCGGCGTGCTGCTGGGGGCCACGGTTGGCTCGCCGGTTGCAGCATCCGTCGGGGGAATCGTGGTGAATGTAGGTGCAGTTGTTGGGGCGCGAGTGGGCACTACTGCGCCGGCCAGCGTTTCGGTGGGGGCGAGGACAATGACTTCGGCGGCGGGCGCGCAGCCGGCGAACAGCAGGGCTGTGGCGATGGCCACACCAGCCGCAAACCGGTGCCAGGCGATGCGTTGTGTCAGTCGCACTCGGGCCCCCTTTTGAGCGCACCCATTGCAATATTGTTTCAATGAGCCGCTATTGTAGTCACGGAGTAGAGATACTGTCGAACCGCATCAGCGTGCGCCCTTGCTTCCTTTTGTGCCTTTGAGGCCGCGCGAGGCGGACAGGGCGATCAGGTTGGTGCGATAATTGTAGGTGTTGCGCCGCTTTTCCGCATGGGCGTCGCGCCCGATCTTCACCAGCGCCTCCACCAGCTCAGCTCCGCTCAGGCCCGTATCCTGCCACAGATAGAACGACAGTGAGCCGGGCAGCGTGTTAATCTCGTTGAGGAAGATTTCGCCGGTATCGGGGCGCACCAGAAAGTCGATGCGGGCGATGCCTCGGCCGTCAATCGCCCGAAACGCACGCATAGCCGTGTCCTGAATCTGTTCAGTCAGAGCGGGTTCCAACGGCGCGGGAATGATGCGGTCCGCGCTCTTCATACCCTCGCCGCCGCGCAGATACTTCTCCTCGTAGGTGAGGAATTCCTCCCAAGATACCGGCTGTTCCAGCACCGAGGCTCTCAGTTGGTGATCATCGCCCAGCACTGCGCCGTTGATCTCGACGCAGTCGAGGATGGCTGGCTCAATGATGATGCGCCGGTCGAGGCTGGCGGCCACATCAATTGACGCGCGCAGCAGGGCATCATTGTCAGCGCGGCCGATGCCGATGCTGCTGCCCAGCGTCGCGGGCTTGATGAAGACAGGATACGGGAAACGACCCTTGATCTGCTCGATGAGCGCGTCAGGTTCTTCTTCCCACTCATGGCGTGAAAAGCACAGGCCATCCACGACCGGAATATCATGCTGCTTGAGGACGATTTTGGTCAGCCACTTGTCATTGGCGACGGCGGATGCCAGCACACCGCAGCCGGCGTAGGGGATATCGGCCAGTTCGAGCAGCCCTTGCAGCGTGCCATCTTCACCGTGCGAGCCGTGAATGGCTGGAAATATCACATCGAGGCGCAGCGGCTGCGGTTTGGCCAACAGGCCCGATGGCAGCGGATTGACGATCAGGCCGTGCTGGCGCACATCGGGCGACAGTGTGATTGGGAGGACGCCGGACACATTGCGCACATCTTCCTGAAACGTTTTGAGGTCCTTGAGCGCTTCGCCGGTGAACCAGCGCCCGTCGCGGTCGATGTAGATCGGCACTACCTCGTAGCGTTCGGGTGGGAAGGCGCGCATGATCTGCTGGCCGGTGACGACCGACACGTCGTGCTCGACGCTGCGCCCGCCAAAAACGACGCCGACCACGGTTTTTCTGGCTGCGCTCATGGATTTCTGTCTCCGGGCTGCAACTGCGCGCCTGCATTGTACATCAGGCAGCGAAGCGGCTTGCTAGCTGCTGTAGGTATCCGGCAGGTCGTTCAGGAACATGACCGTGTCGCCCGCTTGGAGGTTGCCCTCGTACCAGGTCACGGCCTCGCGCAGCGTTTCGACGGTGTGCAGGCGGCCGCTCGGAAAGCCTGCGCCGAGCAAGCCGTCACGGATAGGCGCGGTGCGTTCCGCACCGACAAGGATGACATCGGTGGCGCTGGCGGCGGCCAATTCGCCCAGCCGCTGGTTCTCTTCGGCGTGGCGTTCGGCCAGTTCGACCATGCCGGGCGTGATCAGCAGGCGGCGGCCCTGATCATGCAGTGCCAGCACCTTGAGCGCACCGACGATGCCAACGGGGTTGGCGCTGTAGGCGTCGTTGATGATCGTGATGCCCTCCGCCGTGGTTTGGCGCACGAGGCGGCTCTCAGGCGGCTGTAGCGTCCGGCATCGGCGCGCGATTTCGGCGAGCGGCATACCTTCGTGCAGCGCCACCGCCGCCGCCAGCAGCAAGTTGGTGACGTTGTGTTCGCCCAGCAGTGGGGTTTCGATGGGCGTATGGGCGTCCGTTCGTGTGTCATTAAGTACGAACCGCAGTCCGTCGAGCGATTCACGGATGTCCGAGGCGATCAGATCAATGCCGGGCGGCGGCGCGGCGGGATCGGCTGTTTTGCTCACGCCAATGCGCGTTGCCGGATAGCCGCGTTCGGCCATTGCTCGTACGTAGGGGTTGTCCATGTTGAAGCAGGCGACCCCGTCGGGCGGCAGGGCGGTGACCAGTTCATATTTGGCCGTGGCGACATTCTCCAGCGTGCCAAAGCGTTCCAGATGCTGCGGCCCGACTTCGATCTCGATGCCGATGGTGGGATGAGTGAGGGCGGCGATACGCTCGATTTCGCCGGGAATGTACGCGCCCATCTCGCAGATGAAGTAGTCCGCACCGTAATCCTCGGCCAGATCGGTGTTGATGGCCATGCAGATGCCCATGAGCGTGTTGTAGCTTTTGGGCGTGGCGTAGGCCTTGAAACGGCCGTTAAGGATATGCGCGAGGATGGTCTTAGTGGTGGTCTTGCCGTAGCTGCCGGTGATGCCGATGACGGTTGGCCGCACTTCGTCGAGCACGCGGGCCGCGCGGCGTAGATAGCGGCGGCGGATAGATGCCTCGACCGGCAGCATGAGCAAGTTGCCCAGCACCAGCCACAGCGGGGCGGCCAGCAGCAGCAGCACGCCGAAGGTGGCGGCCGCGACCAGGCCAAAAGCGGCGCTGGTTTCAGACGTGGGAATCAGCCAGGCTGCGGTCGCAAGCAGCAGTGCGGCGGTGACGGCGATTAGCATAGCCGCGGCCAGAAGCCGTTTGGCGCGGCCTGTGGCGCGAAAACGCTTCTTGATCTCGCCCTCGTCTGGCGGGATGGCGGATGCTACAGCCGCGCTGAGGCCGATGATGAAGGGCAGCGCAAGCCCGCCCTCCGAAAACAGCACCGGCAGGGCGCTACCGAGGAACCACGCCAGCAGCGGCCGCGTGGGCAGCCAGCGCTGGCGCGCCGCCAGCGACCAGCGCAGATAGCGCACGTTCATGTACTCTTCGATTTGGAAGAAGCGCGCCTGCCGGTAAATCCGGATCAGCGCGCCAGCCAGCCAGACGATGAGTATGATGACGGCGAACCCGCTCATGCGTTGCCCGCCGGAGGCTGCCTGAAGAAGAAATCGGTCACGCGGATGAACTCGTCAATCTTGTCGAGATAGCTGTAGTGGCCCGCGCCTGCCAACACGACTAGTCCGGCATCGGGGATAAGTTTTTCCAGCGCTTCCCCTTGCCACAGCGGGGTGTCCTCGTCTTTGTCGCCCCAGAACAGCAGCGTCGGGCACTGGATGCGCGCCGCGTTGGGCCGCAAGTCCTGATTGACGACGCGCACAAAGGTTTCGCGCATAACGCCCGCTGTTTGCTGATAGTCGGCCGAGCCGTAGCGCCCGCTGTACCAGCCGCGCAGGCGCCCCGAAACGTCCTTTGCGCCCACCGCTTCCAGCCCGCTGCGCGCCGCCTTGTACGTTTTCAGCCGGGCGTGGGCCGCCAGTGACCGTTTCGGCGGCACGCCGGCGCTGTCGGCCAGCACCAGCTTGCTGATGCGTTCGGGCGCGGTTGATCCCAGCACCAGGCTGATGCGGCCGCCGAACGAGTGGCCGATCAGGTGGGCTTGCTGAATGTCCAACGCATCAAGCGCGGCAAGGACGAACTGTGCGTAGTCATTCACACTCCAGGGCGTGGGCGGGGGCGGCGTTTCGCCAAAGCCGGGCAAGTCCAGCGCGTAGACCGGGTAACCGAGCGGCGCAAGACGTTCAGCGACGGGCAGCATCAACTGGCGCGACGCGCCCCAGCCGTGCAGCGCCAGCACCGGCGTTATGCTCGCCCCACTGCGCGGCGAAGCCACGGAGTAAGCCAGCGGAATACCCTGTACCTCGACTATTTCCGCAGGTGTCATGATTCGACCAGCGTGATCCCCGCGTTGATAGCTTGCAGCCTGCCGAGGATACCGCCAAAAGTGTGTTCGAGCGCCTGCGCGTTGTCAATAATCGTCTCGCGGTCGGCCACCAGCGCCGCGCCCAGCATACCTAGGCCGGTGCGCACATCGGGCGAATCGAGGTAGACACCGTGCAGCGGGGTGGGTCCGACGACAATGGCGCGGTGCGGGTCGCACAGCACGATCTGTGCGCCCATCGCCTTGAGCTTGTCGACGAACAGCAGGCGATTGGCGTAAAGCTTCTCGTGAATCAATGAGGTCCCGCGCGATTGCGTGGCGATGACGGTTGCTACCGCGACGAGGTCGGACGGGAATCCGGGCCACGGGGCGCTCTCGATCGACGAGTCGACATCTTCTTCGCGGTTGGAGACGGACAACAGCTCGTGCCTGGGGATGTAGATACCTTCCTCGGATAGCTCCATTTGGATGCCGAGCCGCCAGTAGATGCGAGCGATTAATCGCATTTCGCTGGCGTCGATGCCCTCAATTTGCAGGCGGCCGCCAGTGAGCGCGGCAATCGCGGCCACGCTGGCTGCTTCGATCAGGTCGCTGCCGACAGTGGCCTCAGCCGGGCCGAGCACGGCTATTCCGAACACGCGCACCACGTTCGAACCAAGCTGCTCGATACGCGCGCCCATCTGTTCAAGAACGCGCCCCAATTGCTGAAGATGTGGCTCGGTGGCGGCGTTATGGATGACGGTTTCGCGGCCCATACAGGCTGCCAGCATCATCACCAGCGCTGTAGCCGTTACGCTGGTTTGGCTGAGCAGAATATCTTTGCTGTCCCATGGCGCAGCCCGCACATCGACGGCGCTGCCCTGAATGACCACATCCTGGCCGAGATCGCGCAGCGCCTCCAGATGCGTGCGAATCCGGTTGAGTGGAAAGTCGACTTCGAGGCGGGCGTATTGGCGGCGCGAGAGCAGCGCAGGCAGGAACAGAATGACGCCCAGCGAGGCGTCCGATTCGCCCTGCGCCAGTGCGCGCCGGCTGATGGTGGCCGCGTCAATCGTGAGCTGGCTTTCGCCCTGCCATTCGACGGCTGCGCCGAGCCGGGCAGCTTGATCGAGCATGCCCAGCGTGCTGAGCGTGCGCGGCATGTTGCGCAGCGTGATCGGCGCTTCCGAAAGCAGCGCTGCGGCGATCAACGCCTGCGCGGCATTTGCGCTCCCGGCTGGCCGATACGTGCCTGACAGCGGCGTTTTCCCCTCAACACGAATGCGCAACGGCATGCTCCATGCAGCGGACTGAACGGCGCGTAGTATAGCAGACGCGGCCGAACGCACCTACACTGGACGGCATGGGCAGCCGAAAGGAATGATGATGCAGGGAGACGTGGTTCGTACACTGTTCCGCTACAACCAATGGGCACATGAGCGCGTTTGGGGCTGCATCCTCACGCTCGATGACGCGCAGTTCACGCAGCCGTTCGACTACTCAATCGGTTCGGTACGCGACCAGATCGTGCATGTGATGAGCGTCGATGCCCGCTGGTTGGCGCGTGTAGCGGGTGATCCGCTGCCAGAGCGTCTTGACGCAGCGGATTATGGAACCGTGGGCAGCGCCAGAGCGCAGTGGCAGGTCATCGCTGCGCGCAATCAGGACATCGTTGGCGGCCTGAGTGATAGTGACTTGGATCAAACTATCAACTACGACATGGCGCACCGGGGTGGCGCGAAGCACAGCGCGCGCTGGCAAATCCTCGCGCATGTGGTCAATCACGGCACGGACCACCGCGCGCAGACCCTCGGCCTGCTCTATCAGTTGGGTGCGCCGACTGTAGAGCAGGACCTGATGTACTATCTGTGGGAGCAGGCCGGTCAAAAGTCGTAGTGCGGCGTGAGCGCGACGGCAATTTGAGCCGCTACCCGGGCATTGTTGATGAGCAGTGACAGATTGGCGCGCTGTGACCGCTCACCAGTGAGTTCGCTCACGCGGCTGAGCAGAAATGGCGTCAATTCACGGCCGGAAATACCCTGCTCATCGGCTTCGCGCGCCGCCTGGTTGATCGCAGCTTCCGCGTCTGCCGATGGGATTTCATCGGCAGCTGGTACAGGCACGACAACAAGCGTGCCATGTTGAATGCCCAGCCGCCCCGCTGCAGCGATAATGGCCGCCGCTTCCTGCGCCAACTCGATGCGCACATCCACCGGCAAATCGGTTGAACGGCTGAAGAACGAGGGCAGGGTATCGGTCTCGAAACCGACCACCGGCACGCCCTGTGTTTCCAGTACTTCCATCGTGCGCGGCAGATCGAGGATCGACTTCGCGCCGGAACTGACGACCGCGACGGGTGTGCGGCCCAATTCAATTAGGTCGGCGGATACGTCTTCAGGGTGGCCGCGATGCACGCCGCCAATGCCGCCAGTAGCGAACACGCGGATACCGGCCATGTGCGCGACGATCATGGTGCCGGCGACGGTAGTGGATCCGGTTTCCCCCAGCGCAACCGCAATCGGCAGGTCGCGGCGGCTGCACTTGCGCGTATTCGTCGTTTGAGCCAGCGCGTCGATTTCCTCTCTGCTCAACCCCACGCGCACGTCGCCCTTGATCACGGCGATGGTGGCCGGCACGGCGCCTTCAGCGCGCACAGCCGCTTCCATTGCAAGCGCCGTCTCCAAGCTTTTGGGGTAGGGCAGTCCGTGCGTGATCAGCGTGGATTCCAGCGCCACCACGGGCCGGTTTCTGTCGAGTGCTTCTTTCACTACTGGTGAAATCTGGATAGCGGGACTATTCACGAGACATCCTCCATAGCGCACTCTGTCATTCTAGCGTGAGCTGCCCCTTCGGCCTATTGCCGGTGTGACCCATATCGAGTATCCTGAGTTCATCTTTTCCGAACCAAGGGCGAGGCATGAAGCTGCTTCCACCTCCTGAAGAACGCGCGCGGCGGCGGGCCGAACGGCAAGCGCGAACACGTCACGTCGCTGTAAGGCAGATTTACCTGCCGATGGCAGCCGGCATCGTGGTGATGGCCGCGCTGGCCGTGCTGTTGTACCTGCTGCCTGGCAAGGCCAGCGATAATATCGTTATCGTCGTGCTGCTGTTGTGCCCAATGTCTATGGCCTTGATGGTTATTTACGTTGCCGTGGTGCTATTGGCTATGGGCGTGGCGAAGGGGCACCACTACAGCGCGACCGGCCTGGACTGGCTCAATGATGTGGCCGATCAGGTGCGGGATGTAACGCGCCAAACGGCAGGTGTAGTCAACGATGCGTCGGTGAAGATCAATACGTCTTTTGCCCCCGCCAGCCATGTAATGAAATCGGTCTACGACCCCAAGGCAAGCGACTCTGCCGGGGAGAAACCTGAAACGGATGGTCACGATGACACAACTAACACCCGAAAATAGGCCCGCCAACTGGAAGCTGACCGCCTACGCCACTGGCATTCTCGGCGGCGCAGCTATTGGTATCCTGGCCGCAATCCTGTACACGCGCAGCGCCGAAGCCAGCCTTGAGCACGGCGGCAAGCGGCCTGAAATCGGCACCATGTCGATCATCGGGCTGACGATCTCGCTGATCAACGTCATTCGCCAGATCGTCGAATTGGGGGACGACCGGTAGCCGTCCCCACCTGATTCGAAAGGGAGGATTTGCCGTGTGCGGCCGTTTCACCCTCACCGTTGACCCCGAACAACTAGCGCTCGCGTTTGGCTTGACCACTGTGCCGGAGTTTGTTCCCCGCTACAACGTGGCCCCGACTCAAGATGCGCTGGTCATTACGGCTGATCGGCCGGCAGTGGCCCAGTTCATGCGCTGGGGCCTCATCCCGTCATGGTCGAAAGATTCGTCGATTGGCTCGAAACTAATCAATGCGCGGGCAGAGACAGCCGCCGAGAAGCCGTCGTTCCGAACTGCGCTGCGCCGCCGCCGATGCATCGTGCCCGCCAGCGGCTTCTACGAATGGCAGGCGCGCGCAGGCGGCAAACAGCCCCTGTACCTTACCGTGAAAGATGCGCCGGTAATCGGCCTGGCCGGATTGTGGGAAACGTGGCGCGGCCCCGCCGGTGAAGATGTGCGTACCTTCACCATTCTCACCACGGCGGCCAACGACTTCATGAAACCGTTTCATGAACGCATGCCGGTCATCCTCCATCCGAACGATTATCCGGTGTGGATGGACATGGCCGACGTGCCTGATCCGGTGCTGACGGGCCTGATGACGCAGGTATTCGAGCCGGAAGCGATGCAGGCCGTGGAAGTGTCGAAGCTCGTCAACAAACCAGCCATCGACTCGCCCGAGTGCATCGTGCCGCTCACGGCATAGCCCGTTTGAGGCGCGCCAAAGCTGGCACGGGTTCGGGATTTACTGCGCGGCAACCCTGGCGACTTACTTTTCGAGTAGCGCGCCCGGGGCGGCTGGACGGTCGAAGCGGAACGTGATCTCCTGTAAGTTCTCGCGCAACTCGGGCGTGCTGTCGGTGGTGGGGATGACGAATCCGCCCAGCTCACCTGCTGCGCCAAAGCCTACTTTGAGCTTCAGTTCACCGTCGCGGATTTGCAGGCCCTTGATGCCACCTTGCATTTGCCCAACCAACTCATTGAGCAGCCCTGCCACCTTTTCGGCGGAGAGCAGTGGCGGTTTGCCCTGTTCCTTGAGTTGCACATTGGCGGTATCAAGCTGCTTCTGAAGCGCAGCCTGCTGTTTCATCAACCCCTTGATGTCGGCTCCAAGTTCTTCGCGCACGCGGGCTTCGGTCTCGGTTTTCGCGGTGGCAATATCTGCCTTGGCGTCGGCCGCGGCCTTCGTCAGCGCGGCCGCCTCGGTTGCGTTGGCGTCGATCTGAGCGGCCAGTCGCTGATTTTCGGCCAGGAGTGGCTCCAGCGCATCGCTGGACTTCGTCAGTTCCTTGATTGCCTTCTGCGCCTCGGCAAGTTCGGCCTTGTACTCGTTCTCGCGCTGCTCCGCCTGTTCCTTCAGTTCGCGGAACTTCTGCGCCGCCTCTTTCAGCGCTTCTGCGCCGGCCGCAAGCTGGGCCTCGTGCGCCTGCACCTGTTTCTCGGCAGCCTCGGCGCGTGTGTTCAAAGCGTCGGCGTGCTGCGAGATAGCTTCGATGAACGCCGCTAGCGTGCGCTCGGCTGTCGCAGTCACTTTCTGCGACTTGAGCACTTTCTCGAACTGCTTCAGGCCAGCCTCATCGGCTTTCAGCAATTGATCGCGCTCGTCGTTAGCCACCTTGAGTTTAGCTTCCGCCTCGCGCAATCGGCCTTCGAGTTCGCTGTGCTCGGAAGCAAGCTTTTCAGTTGCATCACGCTGCGCCTTGAGGTCGGCTTCGAGAGACTGAAGCCGCTTCACGTCACGCGGATTGGGCTGTTTTGTGGCCACACCTGACCTCCCACCCAGTACGCTTTCTCATCGGTTTCTTCAGTATCCTCACCTAAATGAGGGCAAGGATGCCTCATTGATTTATTCGGCCGGCCAGATCGGGCTGCTTCGCAGGGGCGCAGCGCGCTGCGCCCCCTACAATCGATTGTGCCCTGCAAGTCGTCGCTAACCCGCCGGCATATTTTCGCCGCACCCGCAATTATGTGGCAGTGTCGGGCAGAATTGTTTCGCGCACCACCCGCCCCTTCGGGTCTTTCGCGGTCACGAGCCAGCGCTGCGTTTGCGGCACAAATGTACTCTCGATGACCAGCGGGCCGAGAATCTTCTCCAGTGCAGCGACATCGGGCCGCACGCGCACATCCTCGATCACGTCGGCGGGCTTGCGCTCAGGCTTGGTCAGCGGGGTGCCTGGCGGTGCTTCGCCTGCAGTTGCCACAAAGCTCACACGGAGCGTCGAGATGCCGGCCGCGTTGAACTGCGCCAGTTTGAGATCGGCCGCCGAAACCGGCTGCACCGACAGCTTGCCGCTGCTGTCGGTGCGCAGCGCCACCTTGGCCTCTAGCTCGGCATTGGCCAACACCAGCTCGGTTTGCAGATTGGTGCCACTGCCAAGCGTTCCCTGCGCGTCGGCGAGGGAGCGTCCGGCCATTTCCAGAAATGC
The DNA here is from genome assembly GCA_963841085.1 of uncultured Chloroflexia bacterium. Classification (GTDB taxonomy): domain Bacteria; phylum Chloroflexota; class Anaerolineae; order Aggregatilineales; family Phototrophicaceae; genus Flexifilum. Next base: position 183,196 of record CAWJBF010000003.1, read on the forward strand.
CTGCAGATCGGCTTCAGAGCCTGTTGAACTCGCGGCTGCCATAGCCACCTCTACCCTTCCGCTGGTGAGACCGTCGTAATGACTGGCTCAAGGCGCAGCGGCATCGGAACCGGCACCAGCGTCGCCGTGAGTTTGGACGAAACCTTCACGTCGCGGTTCAGCTTGCGCTCGAAACGCACGTTGGATGTATCGGCAAACAGGCTGTAGCGGCGCTGCCCGGTCTCGGTCTCGTTCTCGACGATCTTCACGTCCATGACGACTTCGACGACAGCCTGCGAGAACTGGTAGAAGGTGGGCCGAACGCCCAACTGTAGCAGCGAGACCGTCTGCGGCGCGCCGTTGGTGAACGTGACCAGCCCGTCTTCGCCGATGACTTCGGTGACGTTGGGGATGATCTCGACTTCCGTGTTCGCCAGTTCGACCACCATCGCGGCGGACGAGCGATCAAGGCTGGCCTGGGCATCGGCGATGCCCTCGGCCAGCATACGCACCAGATCGCCAAACGATGCCGACGACGTCTCGCGAACCGGCGTTTCCGGCGTTACGAGTGGCTGACGAAACACCGCGAACTTATTCAGCGGCTGAACGTTAATCGGCGTAACCATTGCGACCTGCTTTCATCACGGAGGTGGCGGAACGGGCGCGGCCGGGCGGTTATCTACCAGCTTAAGCTCTGGCGCAATGCGCGGCGGCGGAGGCACTGGCACCAATCGCGTAACTAGCCGGCTCGTTCCGTGCACTTCCTTGCCGAACTTGCGGTTGTGCGACACATCGGTTTGCACCGAGGCGCTCCAGCAGCCGAACCCGACTTTGGCCTTGGCGCTCACCTTGATGTTGGTCTCGATGGAGGTGGTGGTCTTGATGTCCATCGTGACTTCAATCGTGGCTTCAGCGAATTGGTAGAAGGTGGGTAGCAGACCGATCTGAAGCAGCGAGACGTTGACGGGGTCGGCATTGGTGAAGCTCACCGATCCGTCGGCGGCGATGGTTTGTGTGACGGCCATTACCAGGGGGAGGGTGGTTTCGGCCAGTGCTTTGGCCGTTTCCACCGAGTTCTCGTCGAGCGCGCGCTGCGCTTCGGCGATGCCCAACGCCAACTTCACGACCATATCGGGAAGCGGCACGTTCAGAAGTTCTTGCCCAACGCTTGCCATAGCACTCCCTCTTTCCACAACTTATCGTTCGCTGACGATCGACCCACTCACCGCTCGTTTGTTCGCGTCACCCCCTATGGCGATTGCTGCTTCAGGCCGATGAGTTCCAGAAAATGGTTGAAACGCGCCGAATCAATCGTGATCGGCCCGATGTGGGCAATATTGGGATGCTGCTTGAGGCGGAGGAACGTGGTGGCGGGCATGACAGCCAGCAGGTTAAAACTGCCGGGAATGGCCATGATGACTTGCCCGCCTGCAGCGCGCACATCCGCCCCGGCAAGCTCCGAACGGCCCATGACCAGATACAGGCCTACGTCCGGCGCGGCAACTGTGATCTTCGCGCCGAAGGCGGCGGCCACCGATACGCCATTCTTCTGCAAGAGAAAAGTCCGAATTTCGTAAACGAATATTTACACGTTACACCTATTACGAAATGCGCGCAACTGGGATTGAGAAGTGGGTGAAACAGGCGGCTTGGAACCAGATGTTAAGGAGGTTGTGATTGGGGTTGAGGGGAGAAACGATCGCCGTTACGACAGATCTTCGTCATCCTCGTCGTCGTCGTACCATGTCTCGTCTTCATCGTCCGGGCCGTCGGGGTCGCCGATGGCGTCGTCGTCGATCGAGGATTCAGAGCGTCGATCCTGCATACGCTGGTCGACTACGTCCTTGAATGGGTCGTGGCCGGGCTTGATATGCACTTCGCGGCTGCGGCGGTCGGCCTTCAGTTCGCCGACGATGCCCATCTCCAGCAGCAAATCCATGATGCGGGCAGCGCGCGGGTGGCCTATGCCCAGTCGTCGCTGCAGAAGCGAAGTGGACGCGTCACCGTCAGCGACCACGAGTGCGATGGCGTCTTCCAGCATCGGATCGGTATCCGCCAGCACTTCGCGGCGCGTGAGTCCGCGCTCCCACGGGCCGTGGATGACAGGCTCGAATTCACCCATCTCGACCAGCGCCGCCGTCCAGTCTTTCCAGAACTGGGTGACGGCGCGCACCTCGTCATCGGAAACGAAGCAGCCCTGCACGCGGCGCGTTTGCATAGCGTCGGGTGCCTGATAGAGCATGTCACCACGGCCCATCAGCGTTTCCGCGCCGACTGAGTCGAGAATGACGCGAGAGTCGATGCCCGAGGCCACGGCGAAAGAGATGCGCGCCGGGAAGTTGGCCTTGATCAAGCCGGTGATGACATCGGTGGACGGGCGCTGGGTGGCGACGACGAGATGCATGCCCACGGCGCGGGCCATCTGGGCCAGGCGCGTGATCTGCTTCTCGGTCTCGTCTGGCTGCTGCATCATCAGGTCGCCGATCTCGTCGATCAGGATGACGATGAAGGGCAACTGCTCATCCTTGCGCTTCTTGCCCAGCTTGCTGTTGTAGCCATCGATATTGCGCACGCCCGCCTGCTCGAGCAGCACATAGCGCCGCTCCATTTCGCGGGTGCACCAGCGTAGCACGCCGATGATGCGCTCCGGGTCGGTCTCGACCGGGCCGAGCAGATGAGGGACGCCGTTGAAGCGGCTGAGCTCCACCATCTTCGGGTCGAGCAGCACCATCTGCACCATATCCGGCGTGCTGTTTATGATCAGGGCAATGGCCATGGCGGCGATGCATACCGACTTACCAGATCCGGTTGTGCCCGCTATTAGCAGGTGCGGCATGGTGGAGAGGTCGATGCCCACCGGTGCGCCAGCCACATCGCGGCCCAGCGGCACGAACAGCGGGCCATGTTTGGCGCTTTCCTCAACATACGCGCGGCTTTCGTAGACTGAGCGCAGCGCGACGGTGCTTGGATGGCGGTTGGGCACCTCGATGCCGATGTAGTTCTGGCCGGGCACGGGCGTTTCGAGGCGCAGCCGCCGGGCCGACAGCGCCAGCGCCAGATCGCTCGACAGCGAGGCGATCTTGTTGATGCGCGTGCGGCTGAAGCTGACTTCGCCCTCGGTGTTGGTCGTTTCGCGGTACGGCTGAAGCGCGTACTGCGTGACGGTGGGGCCTACGCGCACATCGACCACATCCACGTCAATGTCAAATTCGAGCAGCGTATTCTCGATTAGTACGACGTTGTAATTGATCTCGCGCTCGTCGGGCACCGTGAGCGCAATACTGCCCAGCAGGTCGAGCGGGGGCAATTCTGGCGCACGTCGGGGCGCGGCGGTTGGTTCGCTCAACCCCGACACGGTGAAGTAGCGCTTCATACGGCCGTCCGGGCGCTCGACTGGCAGTGAGCCGCCGCCCCGGCCGGGCTTTCCCTTGACGGTGCCAATCGCGTCAAAGTTGATTGGCGGATCGGCGTAGGTGGTGGGCTTCTGCGCTGTGGTAGGTGACGGGTTTGCGCTTGCAGAGGCAGCCGCAGCCGCCCGCAGGGACGGTGGCAGGTTGGCGATGTTGGCGCGGATGCGAATGATGCTGAATGTCTTGATGCGCTGCGCCTGGGCTTCGGTGGGCATTACCAGTGTCGCCGCCGCGCCGCCATCGGAAACTGATACGGGGCGGTGCAGTGCTTCGGCCAGCGAATCGACGCGCACGGCGCGCTTTGGCGCGGCAGGTTTCAGGCGGTTGCCTTCATAGTGCAGGCGGTGACTGACCACGCCCAGCCAGCCGATGAGGTGATGGCGGCGAACGCCTGCGACGACCGCCACTGCGGCGGCGAAGATGAGCGCGTAGATGAGGAACGAAACCGGCGCGCCGACGACCAGGGTCGTAATCGAACTGAGGGCCCAGCCTACTTGACCACCACCGCGACCCATTCGCGCCAGCGCGCGCAGTTCACCGTCGCCCGAAATAAGGTGGAGCAGCGCCAACGATGCCAGAAAGGCAATTTCCAGCGCCAGCACACGCCGCGCCGGAAAGCGAACCACGACGCCGACCTTGGGTAGCAGCAGGACCACACCCAGCGCAAACACGGCGCCGCAAACGATGGCACTGCCGTAGCCGAACAGTGTGAACAGTGCATTGGCCCATGCTGCCGAGATCGTGTTGTCGCCAGCCGCGCTGAGCAGACTCAGAAACGAGACGATGCCAAAGATGAGCAGCACAATCGCCGCGATCTCATCGACCCACGGCGGAATACCGCCCAGCACCGAATCCCAGAACTCGGTTTTGACGGTATAGCGTTCGACTGGCGGCTTCGGCGCGGGGGGCGGCAGCGGTGCAGCGCCCTTGCGCGAGCTGCTGGGAGCAGAACGAGAGGATTTGCCGTTTGCTTTGGGCGCAGCCATCTTAGCCCGAAAATCCTGTTAATCGATGTTGGCGCGTGATTGATGGCGGGAACATGGGGTTAATCGGAAGCTGACCGAAGCGTGAGGCCAAGGCGGCGCGCCTGCCCGTCGATGGTGATGACACGCGCGTCTATTTGCTGGCCCTCGTTGACGACGTTGCGCGGGTGCAGGAACTGGCCTTCTGCCAATTCGGACACATGGATCAACCCTTCCAGCCCCTCTTCCACGCGAACAAAGGCACCGAAATCGACCACGTTGGTCACAGTGCCAGTCACCTGTTCGCCGATTTGATAGCGCATATGGACGGTCGCCCACGGGTCGGGACGCAGGCGTTTGAGGCTGAGCGCCACGCGGCCAACATCCGGCTGAACTTCCATCACATATGTCTCGACAGGCTGACCACGCTGAAGCAAATCGCTTGGGTGGCCCACACGGCCCCAACTGATTTCGCTGATGTGAATCAGCCCCTCCAACCCGCCAAGATCAACGAAGGCGCCGAAGTCGCACAGGTTGGTGATAACTCCGCTCACCATCTGTCCCGGATGCAGGCGCGCGAGAATATCCGCGCGCTCACCGGGCTGCACGCGGGCCGCGCGCTCGGACAAAATCAGCCGATTGCCATCCTCATCGAGCTCAATTACGCGCAGAGTCAGTATCTGGCCGATGCAGGCATTGAGCGCCTTCTGACGCGATAGGGGATCAGGCGCGGCCGATAATTCCACGAGCTGGCTCGCGGGCACGAAACCGCGCAGGGACTGCCATTCCACGACCAAGCCACCGCGATTGCAGTTGATAACGCGCAGCTCGAGCGTTTCGTCTCGGTCAAGAATGCCGCGCATCGTGTCCCAATCGCAGTGCAGCGGTTCGTTGGCGGCCGGCGGCGGCGGTGACCATACGACCGGCTGCCAGTGCCAGTGCGCGGCCGAATCTTCGATGTCGATGGCCGGTTCGGGTGCAGAAACCTGGGCGTATTCGCCCTCACTCAAAAGCGCAGCCCAGTAGCCCTCATCGGGTTCTGGTGGAGGAGGGGATGCGAAATGGGGTGAGCGCGTGCTCATCAATCGCTCCTGCTAAAAACCGGCTTGCATTCGGCCCCGGGTAAACAAAAAACCGGAGCATTTACGCCGCCAGTATAGCACAGGGGTGCGGCGATTCAGCCGAAAGACATCAGGGCGGCTGTTGCCCGTTCGGCTGTGCGGCGCGGGCCGCCCCTTCCATTTCGAGCAGCGATTCCGCTACCGCATCAATCGCCAATCGCTGCTTGCGATACAGGTCGGCGTCGCTCATCGCAAGCTTCATCCCCACATCCTTGACCTTCGCGCCCTTGAGAAAGCGCATTTCAAGGATGTTGTACAGCGTCCATTCAGGGCTGTGGAGCTTACGTTCGCCATCCGGTTTCTGTGCGTCGATGGCTTGCACCAGTACGGCGCGCAGTGCCTTCGACGGATTGCTGTCATTTTCGGGCAGCGCCGCCTGCACAATTTGCAAATCAAGCAGCCGGCTGTTGGTCAGGCCCGGGCCGCCCCAGTAATGGCGCAGCGCCGCGCGCACCTGTTCGTTGAACTGGGCGGGATCATCCTCGATTGGTGCGCTGAGAGGGGTGCGCGGCGGGCCGTAGTCGATCGCGGCGCGGTTGGCCGAGGTAATGTGCGTCTGGGGCAGCAAGCCTTCGAGCGCGGCGACAATATCGTCAAACAGCAGCAGATCGTCGAGCGTGTCTGCGGCGCGATGCACAAACATCGCCAGTTTTTCGCGCTCGTCCTCGTTCAGATTCACGGTGCTGGAGCGTGCCTGAATACCCATTAGCCCCACCCAGCGCATATTGGGCGCCCCCGGCCGCCGGCTCTGGAGGGCAATCAGCCACCAGTTGTTCCACTGCTCAATGTGCAGGCCAGTCGCGCCGTTGGCGGCGAAGGTCTCGCGAATCTGCGCGACCTCCTCATTAAGCGCGGTCATGGCTGGCCGGGTAGCGCCCACAGCGGAAATGAGCTCCGGTTCAGCTTCCATGGTCAGCGCCGCAAAGGCGCTCGAAACGCGCAGGTAGTCACAAGTGGACGAGAGCGTTGCTTCAAGCAACTGCACCAGGTCGGCGCGCGACAGCAGCCGGTTGGACAAATTCTGCACATTCAGAATAGCTTCCGAGTCTTCTCCACTGTAGATCAGCCACTTCTCGAGGTGAGGGAGCGCGATAGCGATTCCCCACTGCCAGACGAGAATGACGGTGACGACGGCAAAGGGCATGAACTGTGAGCTTTCGATGCCGAGAATGCGCGCGCCGGTGCTGGTGGCGAGGATGGTCGCCAGCGCGAATACGGCGGTCGCGGGGCCGCGCAGGAAGAAGCGCAGCAGTTCGCTCTTGACCACGCGGTCGGGTACGCGCGAACCAAAAAACGCCAGCGGATAGGCGAGAAACGCCAGCATGAGAATGACGAAGATGTTGGCGATATTGACCAGCAACAGTCCGGTCAGGGTGTATTCATCGCCGCTGGCGAGCACCAGCGAGAAGGGGAAGATGCCGAGCGCCGGCGTGAGCATAGCGAACTGAAGATAGCCCATGCGCCGACGCGTGTCGCGCGTGAGGCAGCGGCGGCGCGCGCGGCCGACGTTGATGAAGGCCACGAGCGTGACGATTACGAAGTAGAGCACGTAGAGCAGAAACACCGGGCCAGGCCGCAGGCTGACGGTGGTGAAGTCGGCTTCCAGCGGCGAGAAGGCCGTCACGGGAATAATCAACTGCTCGCTGAACGCAGCCAGCAGCAGGAATCCGGCGCTGATCAGGTACAGCAGGCGGATGATGCGCCGCCGCCGGCCGCGCGATGGCAGGCCGGTGGTCGCCAGAAGCGCATCGGACAAGTGCAGCATGGCGACCGGCATGAACGCGATGCCGATCCACTGGAAGCGCAGGATCGCGGTGTGCATAGCCGGACTGGGGTCGAGCGACACAAGCACGTCGGCCACGTAGGCCATCGTAACCGCGCCCAGCAGTACCGCCGACGTACGCGCCACACGATCACGCAGATTGCGCGTGAGGTTGTAGAGCAGCATCGATGCAGCTACGATGACAATGGCCGAGGCCAGAATCTCGTTGGTCAGCTGCAGCAGTTGAAGTAGTTGTGTTTCCATCATTCAGAAAGAACCGGAGCCATCTGCCCGTATGCCTATTTAAGCGGCAGACTGAAGAATAGCGCGATGTTCTCGTCTGAGAAATAACGGTCGTTAAAGCCGCAGAAGCTGAACCCGAGCGCTTCAAGGAAGGCAATGGCCGGCGTATTTTTGGTTTGCAGCTCAGCCATAAGCCGGGTGAGGCCATGCTCTTTGGCCCAGATCCCTGACGCCGCGATCAGGCGCGTGCCCGCTTTTTGCCGGCGCGCATCGGCCGTAACAACAATATTCTGGATCAGCGCGAATCCATGCAAGTCATTGGGCGTCATTACCAGCCCGCCCACAATCGCTTTGTCGGCAGACGTTTCGGCAACCAGCAGGCAGTACTCGTGATCGAGCGCCGCGCGCAGTTGGGTACGCTGCAGTCCGTTCGACAGTTCGACCTGGCGCGGTAGCCGTTCGCGCTGGAGGCTGACTTCCCAGCCAGTCGTCTCCTGCCCATGCAGATAGACTTGCAGGACATGATTGGTTTCGTGGCGCGAATCGAGCGCCAGACAGGCGGGAATATCTTCTTCGGTTCCGTCGCGAACGAGGAATGGGGCTGTGGCTGCCGAACTCATCAGCCGAGATAACAGTCGCCGAACACGCCGCTCAGGTGAAACTCAGAGGCGGGCTGGCCGCTGGCCGGATCGCGGGTGACGTACAGACCCTCACCGATCTGCTCATAGCGTTCAGCGTCGAAATGCGTGCGAAATACGCGCGAGCCGCGCACGTATATGCGGGCGTTAACGCCAACTGGCGCCTCCAGCCGGATCGTGCCCAGCGTGGAACGCACAACCAGCGGTTCAAAGGCTTCCTGCGGGCAAGTGACACGGATGTCACCAGGGCCGGTGGCGACCAGCGCGCTTTGAACGATGAGCCCAGCCAGATCGAGATCGACCGTGCCAAGCCATGTAGACACACGCACTTCCCAGGGTAAATCGCGCGCCAGCGCCAAATCCCAGTCAGCAACTGAGAACAATGGGGTGGAAGCGCGATCAAAACGCAGAAAGGCGTGGTTGTCCTGCACGGCGAGGGCAGGCCGCGCGCCCGGCGCATATTGGCCGGCGATCAGGCGGCCCTCTTTTGGCAGAGCGTGACCGCGGACATCAACCACACCCGCGCTCACTTCGAGCGTGGCGGTGGTAACGCTGCCACGGGTGATGCCAAAGGGTTTGCCTGTGCCAGAGAACAAATCACCGCGCACCAGCAGGGCCATGCCAACCACGACCAGCAGTAGCGGCCAGAAGGTGAGCAGGCCCAGCCCGCCCACCAGCAGGAAGTTTTGCAGCAGTAGAACGATGCCCAGCGCAATCAGCGCGAGTGCAAACAGCAGCCAGCCGCGTGAACTCGTTGTTCGCATGGGCTTCCCTGCCGCTCCCTAGTCGTACAAGTAGTCGCGCAGGATCACGTGTGCCGACGACTGGCGCAGACGGTTGAGCGCCTGGGCTTCGAGTTGGCGCACGCGCTCGCGGGTGACGCCAATAGCCTGGCCCACTTCCTCAAGCGTATACACACGGCCGTCTTCCAGCCCGTAGCGCAGGCGCAAAATCTGCGCTTCGCGGTTAGGCAGGCGGTCGAGGGCGGTCTTCAACTGCTCGTGGAGCAGATTGGTGGCTACTTCTTCAGCCGGCGCGGGGCTGTTGACATCTTCGACGAAATCGCCAAAGGTCGAGTCGCCATCCTCATCAATCGGCGTTTCCAGGCTCACCGGCCGGCGCGCAATTTCGAGCAGGTTCTCAATCTTCTCGGGCGTAGTTTCCATGCCTACCGCCAGCTCGCTGATGAGCGGGTCGCGGCCCAGTTCCTGCGTAAGCTGAAGCTGAATGCGGCGCATGCGGTTAAGCTGGTCGCCCATGTGTACCGGCACGCGGATAGTGCGGCCCTGGTCGGCGACGGCGCGCGAAACAGCCTGGCGAATCCACCACGTCGCATACGTGCTGAACTTGTGCCCGCGCCGGTAGTCGAACTTGTTGGTGGCGCGAATCAGGCCGATGTTCCCTTCCTGAATCAGATCGAGGAAGGGCACGCCGCGCCCGATGTATTTCTTGGCGACGCTGATGACAAGGCGGGCGTTGGCGCGAACCAGATGCTCCTGCGCCAATTCACCGTCGTCCACCCACTCACGCAACGTGTACACGTCATCCAGCGGAAGCTGATCTTCGAGTTCTTCCAACTGCTGACGCGCGATTTCGGCGCGCTCCATGCGCTTGGCAAGCGAGACTTCCTCGGCGGCGACCAGCAGCGGTACGCGGCCGGCCTCCTTCAGATACAGGCCCACCACGTCGTCGCTGTCGAGCGCCTGCTGATAGCCAGCATCGTTCATCAGGTCGTTCTCGATGAACGCGGCGTACTCAGCTTCTTCGTCGGCTAACCATTCCGCTTCGGCGGTATCCGGGCTGCTTTCACGCTCGTCGTTCGCCTTCAGGCCGGCATGCTGAAACATGGAGACCTCTACCCCGGCATCGAGGAGGTCGTCCATGATATCCTCAACCAGCGACAGATCGCGTTCGGCATCGGGCACGACCGACAGGATGTCGTCGTAGGTGATGCTTCCCTGCGCCTGTGCGCGCTCGAGGAGCTGCTTGCGGAGTTCGTCTTTTGTCACCATCATTGTGAGCATAACACCACCCTGGTTCATCCTGCTAGTTATATACACAGGATGTTCGTCGTTTGATTGAATTGTGAGGCAAGCGGTTGAGCTTGCGCTGGGAAATTGCTTAACAGTGGTCGAGACTTCCGAAAAAGACAGACGGCATATTCGCCGTCTGCGCGGGTTCGTCGTTTCGTCCTGCTGGCAATCGATAATAATACGGATTTCGGCCGGTTGTGTCAAGAAATTCGAGCATGGTTGACTCTGGCGTAGGGGAACAGTACAATGCCCGTAGCTTTTTGAAGCCTGCATTCGTGAGTATGCTGAACCCTATGCTAACCAAGACGATGCGCCGCCGCAGCCGCCGTACCCAGGCCCGTGAGGTCTCGGTGGGTTTTGTGCTTTGACGGCGGCAGCGCTGCGCGGTTGAACGAACGCAAATCCCCTGACCTCGTTGGCACTGAGGCAGGGGATTTTTCATTGAAAGGATAGCTATGGATGTACAACTATTGAACGTGGGTGTATACGGCGCGTCGGGCTACGCCGGGCAGGATCTGGTTGAACTGCTGCGCCTGCACCCGGCTGTCAATCTCGTGTTTGCGACGTCCAACACGTTTGCCGGCCAACAGGTGGTGGGTACAGAACTGCGTTATATCCCGTCGGAAGAAGCCGATCCTGCGCTGGCCGATGCGGTGTTTCTGGCGCTGCCGCATGGCGTTTCGGCGCGCATGGCTGCGCGTTCGGCGGCTGCGGGCGCTTGTGTCATCGACTTGTCCGCCGATTTGCGCCTCGACACGCCCGAATCATATTCGCAGTGGTATGGGCAGGAACACCCGCACCCTGAACTGCTCACGTCTCCCTACGGGCTGCCCGAAATGCACCGCGAGAAAATCATCGGCGCGCGCATGGTCGCTGCGCCCGGCTGCTACCCAACAACCACGCTGCTCGGCCTGTATCCGCTGCTGAAAGCCCACGCGCTGGAAGCGGGGCGGCCAATTATCGTCGATGCCAAGTCGGGCGTTTCTGGCGCGGGGCGCGACCCGAAACCCCACCTGATGTTTGTCGAGGTATTCGGCAACTTCTCACCCTACAGCCCGGGTCGAAGTCACCGGCACGTGGGCGAAATTGAACAGGAAATCCTAAAGCTGGAGCCGAACGCCGGTATGCTGGTGTTCACGCCGCATTTGCTGCCGGTCGATCGTGGGCTGATGGCGAGCATCTACGTCACGCTCAACAGCGGCTTTAACGCGAACGAGGCGCAGGCGCTCTATGAATCCACGTATGAGGACGAGCCGCTGGTCGATGTGCTGCCGGCCGGCCAGCAGGCGACCCTTAAGCATGTGGTGCGCCGAAACGGCGCCGCCATCAGCCTGACGCCCGTCGCGCCTGATTTGCTCCATATCAGCAGCGTGACCGACAACTTGCGTAAAGGCGCGTCATCGCAGGCGATCCAGTGCTTCAACCTGATGTTCGGATTGCCTGAAGTGATGGGGCTGCTTTAGGGCCTTAGGAGAGACGGATGCGCGAGATCGTCGTCATCAAAATCAGTGGGCATGAACTGGATGATCCGGCCACGCTCGAAGGGCTGGCGCAGGTCGTGCGCGGTCTGGAGCAGCAGGCGGTCATTGTGCATGGCGGCGGCAAGGAAATCACGGTACTCCAGCAGGCGCTGGGTATCGAGCCGCGCTACGTCGATGGTCTGCGCGTGACCGATGAGGCGTCGCTGGCAATTGTGGAGATGACGCTGTGTGGAACCATCAACAAACGTATCGTGCGCGTGCTGCTGGAGACGGGAGTCGATGCGCAGGGTATGAGCGGCGTGGATCGCGGGTTGGTTCGGGCGCACAAAATGGCACATGCTGCGGTCGATATGCAGTACACCGGCGAAATCGAGTTCGATTAATGCCGCCGCGCTGCGTCCGCTGCTCGAAGCCGGTGTGACGCCGGTGATCGCGCCAGTATGCGTGGGCGAGGGTGCTAATTTCAACGTCAATGCCGACCATGTGGCGGGGGCGCTGGCGGCGGCGCTGGGCGCGTCGCGGCTGGTGTTTCTGTCGAACGTGCCGGGCGTGCTGGTGGACGGTGAGCTGGCGTCGCGGCTTACGCCGGAAGATGTGGACGACTTGATCGCGCGCGGCGTGATCACGGGCGGCATGATTCCGAAGGTGAAGACGGCGCTCGGCGCGCTCGATGCCGGTGTGCGTGAAGTAGTCATTACTAATCTGAAGGGTCTTGCGGCGGGCACAGGCACGAGCTTTTCAGCCTGATCTGAGTGGCAATTGAGGGAGGCGGAATGACAGCACAATCACAAGCGGCGGTGACCACCAATGCGATCATCGGCATGGAAAATGAGCACATCGTGCAGTCGTACAAGCGCCCGTCGTTCGTGCTGGTGCGTGGCGAAGGTGGGACAGTGTGGGATGCAGACGGCAAGGCTTACGCCGATTGGGTGGCCGGCATTGCAGTAAACGCGCTTGGTTACGGCGATCCGGGCCTGATCGCCGCCATTCAGCAGGCGGCTACCGGACTGATCCACACCAGCAACCTGTACTACACCGCGCCGCAGGCCGAACTGGCGGCGATGCTTTGCCAAAAGTCGTTCGCGGATCGCGTGTTCTTCACCAACAGCGGCGCAGAGGCGAATGAGGGCGCAATCAAGTTCGCGCGCAAAGCGGCGTTTGATAACGGCGATCACGAGCGCACGGAAATCGTCAGCTTCAGCCATGCCTTCCACGGGCGCACGATGGGCGCGCTGGCGCTGACGCCGAAAGAGGCGTATCAGGCGCCATTCCGCCCACTGATGCAGGGCGCAAAGTTGGCTGAGTTCAATGATCTCGACAGTGCGAAATCCGTGATAAGCGACAAGACGGCAGCGGTGTTTGTCGAGCCAATTCAGGGCGAAGGTGGCATCTACCCGGCCTCGGACGAATTCCTGCGTGGTCTGCGCCAGTTGTGCGACGAGCGCGGCGCGCTGCTGGTGTTCGACGAAATCCAGTGTGGTATGGGTCGCACGGGCACCCTGTGGGCACATGAGGCAACGGGCGTCACCCCAGACGTCATGACGCTGGCCAAGCCGCTGGCGGGTGGGCTGCCCATCGGCGCGATTCTGACCACTGAGGCGGTGGCCTCGCATATTCAACCCGGAGACCACGGCACGACCTTCGGCGGCGGCGCGTTCGTGACCAGTGTGGCTAGATACGTACTCGAACGAATCAGTCAGCCTGAGTTTCTGGCGCAGGTGCAGGAGACTGGCGCGTATCTGAAAGAGCGCCTGCTAGAGATCAACAGTCCTTTGATTTCCGAAGTGCGTGGGCGCGGGCTGATGATGGGCCTCGAACTAACGGTCGATGTACCCCCGGTTGTGCAGAAGGGCTACGAACATGGCCTGCTGCTGGTGAACGCCGGGCCGCGCGTCATCCGCTTCGTGCCGCCGCTCGTCGTCGACAAGCGAGATGTCGACCACCTAATCGACCAATTGACCAGGATTTTGCAGGAGATGGGAGCAGAGCATGCCTGATTTGGAGCAGCACATCGGTGGCGTGGCTGGCTTTTCGGTGGCAGGCGTCCATGCCGGGCTGAAGAGCGATGGCATGCTCGATTTCGCGCTGATCGTGAGTGACCGCCCCTGCGAGACAGCGGGCGTGTTCACGACTAATCTGGTCAAGGCTGCGCCGGTGCTGCTGAATATGCAGGCGCTGGCCGAGCATGCCAGCGAGATTCGCGCGATTGCGGTGAACACCAAACACGCTAACGCCTGCACCGGCGATCTCGGTATGACCAACGGCCGTGAAATGGCGCGCCTGACGGGTGAGGCGCTCGGTATCGCCCCGGACTCCGTGCTGGTGATGTCCACCGGCGTTATCGGCACGCAGCTACCGATGGATAAGATTGCGCGCGGCATCACACTGGCGGTGGATGCGCTTGGGGACGATTGGGATGCCACGGCGCAGGCGATCATGACGACCGACACGCGCACAAAATCAGCCAGCGTTACAGTATCCGCGAACGGCGGTTCATTCACGATTGCCGGCATCGCCAAGGGCGCGGGCATGATTGCGCCGAATATGGCGACCATGCTCGGATTCATCGTCACCGATGCCGCACTTCCGGCCATGCTGCTGCAGAAAGCGCTGCGCGGAGCGGTCGAAACGACCTTCAACCGGGTGGTGGTCGATGGCGACATGAGCACCAACGATACCGTGCTGCTGCTGGCAAATGGCGCCAGCGAAATCACGCCCGATTTGGGCGTATTCAGCCAGGCGCTTCACGCCGTATGCGACTCGCTGGCGCGTCAGATCGCCCGCGACGGCGAAGGCGCGACCCGCTTCGTGCAGGTGGAAGTGATTGGTGCGCCCAGCGACGAGGACGCGCATCAAATCGCCAATACGATTGCCATGTCCCCACTGGTGAAAACGGCCATCTACGGCGGTGACGCCAACTGGGGTCGCATTATCGCGGCGGCGGGCCGGGCAGGTGTGCCGCTCGACCCCGACCGCATGACGCTGTGGGTGCATGGCGCGGGTACAGCCGCCCCGCTGTGCCTGTACAGCGCGGGTATGCCCGCCAACTACCGCGAGGACGAGGCGGCGGCGATCATGCAAGGTGCGGAAATCGATATTTCGCTGGACTGCGCCGCGGGCAGCGGACATTCGACTGTGTATACCTGCGACCTCAGCCACGATTACGTCTCCATCAACGGCCACTACCGGAGCTAGCATGCCCGATCATTCCCCTGCGGCGCTGGCGCTGGAAGATGGTACGGTCTACACCGGCGTTGGCTTTGGCGCGACCGGTGTGCAGACCGGCGAGGCGGTCTTTAACACCTCGATGACCGGGTATCAGGAAATCCTGACCGACCCCAGCTACTACAAACAGATCGTGGCGATGACCGTGCCGCACGTCGGTAACACCGGCATCACGCCCGAGGATGTCGAGAGCGACCGCGTTTGGGTGGCCGGCTTCGTCGTGCGCTCACTGTCTCCGGTGGTCAGCAACTGGCGCAGCCAGCGTGACCTCGATGGCTATTTACGCGAACAGGGCGTGATAGGCGTGAGCGAAATCGCTACTCGCCAGCTCGTGCGCCATCTACGCACACGCGGTGTGATGCGTGCGGCAGTTGCGCATGGTGAAGCCGCGCGCGATACGGCGGCGTTGGTGGAATTGGCTCGAAATTCGCCCGACATGAGCGGGGCGAATCTGGTCGATGACGTGACCTGCGTCGAAGCCTACTCATGGACAGAATCGAGCAGCAAAGCGTGGTACAAGGCGCAACCATTTGATACCGATGGCCCGCTGATCGTGGCCTATGACACCGGCATCAAGCGTAATATCCTGCGTATGCTGACGGATCGCGGCCTGCGCGTGGTGGTCGTGCCAGCATCCACCAGCGCCGATGACGTGCTGGCGATGCACCCGGCAGGCGTGTTCCTGAGCAACGGCCCGGGTGACCCCGCCGCCGTCACCGGCATGATCGACCATACGCGCGACCTGCTTGGGAAAACACCGGTGTTTGGCATCTGCCTCGGCCATCAAATTCTGGCGCTGGCGTTGGGTGGCAAGACCGAGAAGATGCGCTTTGGCCATCGCGGCGGCAACCAGCCGGTCAAGAATCTGCTCACCGGCGTGGTCGAGATCAGCGCGCACAACCACGGCTTTGCAGTGACGGCGGACAGTGACCTGAACGGCGCGGAAGTGACGCACGTTAACCTGAACGACCAGACGATTGAGGGCCTGCGCCATGAGGAACTGGGCGCGTTCAGCGTGCAGTATCACCCGGAAGCCTCGCCCGGTCCGCATGACTCGCTGTATCTGTTTGACGAGTTTGTGGCGCGGGTGAAGGCCGACACCCAGAGGGCCAAAGGGTGAAAACTTCCTTCTGGAAAGTGGGATAAGCCCGTCGCTCTATCTATGCGTGGTGAGAAGTGCGTCTGTACGAAAGGACCTTTAGAATTCTTGCTGTCGAAGGATAGAGTTAGGCTTAATCAAGAATGCCCCAGTTGTTGCGGAAGTCTTCGTAAGTAGTGCCTTCGTTTACGAAACCTTCCTTGTTCAAAGTGACCGTGACTGACCCGGACGAAGGAAATGCTTTGCGCGGAATGACGAAGAAGACCGGGGGTCGTAACACATTACTGCTCTCAATCTCAAGAGGAAGGATGTAGAAGACCAAATGAGTTGCTCGCTCTCTTTCTGCGCAAGTCATGAGGACAGTAAGCTGGCGTTTGTTTGGCCCATCCTGTTTTAGGTTCGGATCTGTAGTTTTCACCTCGATATTTCGGATGATATGGCTTGGGACATATTTGTTAGCGATAAGGTCGAATCCGTGACCTCCCATCGACTTATAGACGTCCCACCCGCGTTTCATCAATTCATAGGCGACAATAGTCTCACCGTAGTCGCCACGAAACATTTCGAGGTTTCTATTCTTTTCAGTTATATCAGTCATATGCAATTCTCCGTGGCGCGTCAGACAGCGCCGAATTTAGGATAGCGATAATCTTGCCTAAAAGCACCAATCCCACAGTCATCCTGATAATCGTTTCTTTCTGTATGGTTGTCGACCCAAGCCAGAAATTAAGCTAAAGCATCCGACGGACGATAATTGCACCCAACTCCTACTATTGGGCTACCCGCCCGTAGGCCGCTTGCCCGATCTGGTTAGGCCGAGAGAACGCTACAATTCGGCCATACCGAAGGAGGTAGGTGATGAATCAGGAGATGCAGCACGGCAGTGGGCAGGAGAAGAAGCCGCACTACGGCCGGTTCGCGGCCATGATTGCTACGTCCACCGTCGTCATGTTCGGGCTGATGTACCTGAACACCTACGCGCTGGAGCATGTGCGCTGGAGCGAGACGCGCGTCTATATGGCCCTGTTGATGGGTGCGGTGATGGCCGTCATTATGCTCGGCTTCATGTGGGGCATGTACAGGAATGTGCGCGTCAACATCGCAATTGTGGCGGGCGCAGTGATCGTGTTTGTGGCGGCGCTGTTCCTCGTGCGCAGCCAGACGACTGTGAATGACCTGTCCTGGATGAAGGCCATGATTCCGCACCACTCGATTGCGATTTTGACCAGTGAGCGTGCCAATATCGATGATGTGCGCGTGCGCGCGCTTGCAGACGATATCATCGAAGCGCAGCGCCGTGAGATCAAGGAAATGGACTGGCTGATCTCGGACATTGAAGCAAACGGACTTGTGACCACGCAGGCCGAAGCGGATGCCCGGCCCGTGCCCGAGTTTGATGCCTCCCCGTAGCTTGAAAGTTGACTGGCGATCTAAAGTCAAATTGAACCCCAGAGGCACGGAGGACACAGAGAGAAACAGGTACAACCCAAGCTCTGTATGACCTCCGTGCCCCTGGGGCGAATCAAGCGTTTTGGCGGTTCGCTCACTTTCTCAGTAAATTCCCCTTGTCTGCGCTCAACCTCCTTTGACCCGCGCACCGAAGTGATGATGAATGCCTAAACGCACCGATCTCCACACGATCCTGATCATTGGCTCTGGCCCGATTGTGATTGGCCAGGGCAGCGAATTTGACTACAGCGGCGTGCAGGCCTGCAAAGTGCTGCGCGCACATGGCTATCGCGTCGTGCTCGTCAACTCGAACCCGGCGACGATCATGACCGACCCCGATTTCGCTGACGTCACTTATGTCGAGCCGCTTACACCCGAGATGCTGGAGCAGATCATCGCGCAGGAACGGCCCGACGCGCTGCTACCGACGGTTGGCGGCCAGACCGCGCTCAATCTGGCCAAGGCGCTGGCGGAAAGCGGTGTGCTTGAGAAATACAACGTCGAGCTGATCGGAGCGGCGCTGGAAAGCATCGATCTGGCCGAAGATCGCCTGTTATTCAAGCAGGCCATGCAGGAAGTGGGGCTGTCCTGCCCACGCAGTGAAGTTGTGGGTTCGGTCGCAGACGCCATGCACGCCGCTGAAGTCATCGGCTACCCGGTGCTGGCACGGCCGTCGTTCACGCTCGGCGGTTCGGGCGGCGGCATCGCTTACACGCCGGACGAACTGCGCGCGGTGGCCGAGCGCGGCATCAAGGCCAGCCCGGTCGGAGAAGTGCTGATCGAGATGAGCGTGCTCGGTTGGAAAGAGTATGAGCTCGAAGTCATGCGCGACGTCAGCGGCAACTTCGTGGTCGTGTGCTCGATTGAGAATATCGACCCGATGGGCGTGCATACCGGCGACAGCATCACCGTGGCCCCGGCGCAAACGCTGACTGACAAGGAATTACAGCGCCTGCGCAATATGGCGCGTATCGTGCTGGATCGTGTGGGGCTGGCAACCGGCGGCGCGAATGTGCAGTTCGCCATCAATCCCGCCGATGGCGAAGTGTACGTCATCGAGATGAACCCGCGCGTGTCGCGTTCGTCGGCGCTGGCGAGCAAGGCGACCGGCTTCCCGATTGCGAAATTCGCGGCGCTGCTGGCGGTTGGCTACCGGCTGGATGAGATTCCCAACGATATCACCCGCGTGACGCCGGCCAGCTTCGAGCCGTCGCTTGATTACGTCGTGGTCAAAATTCCGCGCTGGGATTTCGCCAAGTTTCCGGGCGCAGACCCCACGCTCGGGCCGCAGATGAAGGCGATTGGCGAGGTGATGGCGATTGGCCGTACCTTCGCCGAGGCGCTGCAGAAGGGCATTCGTTCGCTCGATATTGGCATCGCCGGTTTTGGAAGTCGCGCCCCGGCTGGCCCGCCCGAAGCACTGCGCGTGCCCACGGCCCAGCGCCTGTTCCAGACGGCGGGCGCGCTGCGCGACGGATCGACGGTCGATGAAGTGGCGCAGTCGAGCGGCTTCGACCGCTGGTTCGTGCAGCAGATGGCCGATTTGGTTGAGATGGCGGCCAGCGTCCGTGGACGCAAACTGGAAGACGTGGATGCTGCGGAAATGTGCCGGATGAAGCAGTCTGGCTTCAGCGATATTCAGTTAGCCGAACTGCTGGGCTCGACCGAGATGCAAGTCCGCGCGCGCCGGATTGCGCTGGGCGTCGTGCCCTCCTACTACCGCGTTGATACCTGCGCGGCGGAGTTCGAGGCCTTCACGCCCTATCTGTACTCGACGTATGAGGATGGCGATGAAACCGAGCGCAGCGACGCGAAGAAGGTCATCATCCTCGGTGGAGGCCCCAACCGTATTGGCCAGGGCATCGAGTTTGACTATTGTTGCGTCCATGCCTGCTTCGCGCTCAAGGGCCTCGGCTACGAAACGATCATGGTCAACTGCAACCCGGAGACTGTGAGCACCGACTATGACACCGCCGACCGCCTGTACTTCGAGCCGCTGACGGCCGAAGATGTGCTCAACATCATCGACAACGAAAAGCCCGATGGCGTGCTGGTGCAGTTTGGCGGGCAAACACCGCTGAATATCGCGCATGATCTGGAATCGGCGGGCGCGCCTATTTGGGGCACGCCGGTCGAGACGATTGATCTGGCCGAAGATCGCAAACGCTTCCACGCGCTGATGCAGGAACTAGACATTCCGCAGCCGTCAGGCGCGATGGTCTACAGCGCCGATGAAGCCGTGATCGCTGCGAAAGAAGTGGGCTACCCCGTGCTGGTGCGCCCAAGTTACGTGCTGGGCGGGCGCGGCATGGCGCTGGTGTTCGACGACGCGATGCTGCGCGATTGGCTTGACCGGCACATTACCTGGGGCCCGCACCCCGTGTTGATTGACCACTTCCTCGACGACGCCTTCGAGGTCGATGTCGATGCGCTGTGCGACGGCGTAACCGTCATCATTGGCGGCATCATGCAGCACATCGAGGAGGCGGGCATTCATAGTGGCGATTCGGCCAGCGTGCTGCCGCCTTACAAGATCAGCCAGTTTCATATGGAAATCATCCGCGAGTACACCGAGCGTATCGGGTTGGCGCTGGGCGTGCGCGGCCTGTTCAACATCCAGTTCGCTATCAAGGATGAGGTCGCGTACGTGCTGGAAGTCAACCCGCGCGCCAGCCGTACCGTGCCGTTCGTGAGCAAGGCGACTGGGCAGCCGTTGGCCCGCTATGCCGCCATGATCGCCGCCGGGCGCAAGCTGTCCACGCTGGGCATGCCCGACGAGCCGCAGGTAGATGGCTTCTTCGTAAAAGAAGCAGTGCTGCCGTTCTATAAATTCCCGGGCGTCGATGCGCGCCTCGGCCCGGAGATGCGCTCAACCGGTGAGGTGATGGGTCATGCCTCGTCCTTCGGGCATGCTTTTGCCAAGGCGGAAATGGCGGCCGGCACGACACTGCCGCGTGAAGGGACCGTCTTCATCAGCGTCAACCCGTTCGACCGCGGCGCGGTGACGAAGATCGCCCGCGATCTGGCGCAGATCGGTTTCCGGTTGATCGGCACCGAAGGTACGGCGCAGTATTTAAGCAGCATCGGTCTGCCGGTCGAGCGCGTGGCGCGTCCCAGCGATGCGGCTCCCAACATACTTGACCAGATTCGCGCCGGCGAAATCGCGCTGATCATCAACACGCCACGCGGCGGGCAGGCGCACCGCGATGGCTTGCGCCTACGTGGCGCGGCGGCGGCTTACGACGTGCCGATTGTGACGACCATGAGCGCGGCCACGGCGGCGGTGCAGGGCATTCGCGCGTTGGTGAAGAAACCGCTTCGTGCCCGCAGCTTGCAGTCGCACTACGCCGCACAGAAACGCTGAAGAACAGATCGTTTGAACCGCCATGTTGCCAGGAGCGCCCATGGCACAGACAATTACCCCTTGGCGTTTTCCTCTGTGTACTTGGCAACTTGGCGATTCAAATCACCTCTTTTGGCACAATGTTATTGAATCTGGAGACTTCGGCGCGGGAAGCCCTAGAATGCAATTCACACACGTCTCGCAAACAGGGAATGCTATGACCAACAAGACGCCCATCACTGTGGCTTATGGGGACGGCATCGGCCCCGAAATCATGACGGCCTCGCTGCGCATCATGGAAGCAGTCGGCGCGCAGCTTGACCTGGATGTGATCGAGGTCGGAGAGCAGGTCTATCGCAGCGGAATCACCTCCGGCATTCGCCCGGAAGCCTGGGACTCGCTGCGGCGCACGCGCGTGTTTTTCAAAGCGCCGATCACCACCCCCCTGGGCGGTGGCTACAAGAGCCTGAACGTGACCACGCGCAAAACGCTGGGCCTGTACAGCAATGTGCGCCCTTGCGTGTCGTATTCGCCCTATGTGCGTACCCGCCATCCGGCGATGGATGTGGTCATCGTGCGCGAGAATGAGGAAGACCTGTACGCGGGCATCGAGTACCGCCACAGCGATGAGGTCTACAAGACGATCAAGATCATCACCCGACCCGGCAGCGAGCGGATCATCCGCTACGCGTTTGAGTACGCGCGCCAGAACAACCGCCGCAAAGTGACCTGCTTCACCAAAGACAACATCATGAAGCTGTCCGATGGCGTTTTTCACAAGGTGTTCGAGGAAGTGGCGCAGGAATACCCCGAGCTCGAATCCGAGCACATGATCGTGGACATTGGCGCGGCACGGTTGGCCGATACGCCGGAGATGTTCGATGTGATTGTGGTGCAGAACCTGTACGGCGACATTCTGTCCGATATCGCCGCACAGTTGGCCGGCTCGGTCGGTATGGCCGGCTCGGCCAATATCGGCGTGAACTCGGCCATGTTCGAGGCCATTCACGGCAGCGCACCGATGATCGCCGGCAAGAACGTTGCCAACCCCAGCGGTCTGCTCAACGCCGGCGTGATGATGCTGGTGCATATTGGGCAGCCGGAAATCGCTGAGCGTATTCACAACGCCTGGCTGGTGACGCTGGAAGAGGGCGTCCACACCGCCGACATCTATGACCCTGCGCATAGTCATGAATTGGTTGGGACAGCCGAGTTCGCCGATGCAGTGATTGAACGGCTGGGACGCGTGCCGCGTCACCTGAAGTCGGTCAGCTTCGGCACACCCGAACCAATCGAGACGCACACGACCGAGATCACGCCCTCGAAGATGCAGCTCGTTGGCATTGATGTTTTCCTGCGTTTCACCGACAAGCAGCCAAACGTGTTGGGCCAGCTCCTGGAATCGCAGGTGGCGGGCTATGGTCTGGCGCTGGACATGATCAGCAATCGCGGCCTGAAGGTTTATCCGGGCGGCACATCGGAGACACTACTGAGCGATCACTGGCGCTGCCGCTTCATCGCTGCTGAAAACGCAACTATCGATCAGCAGAAGGTGCTGCGTCTAATGGGCCGCGCTGTCGATGCCGGGCTTGAAATCGTCTCCAGCGAATACCTGTTCGCGTTCGACGGACAGTACGGCTTCTCGCTGGGGCAGGGGCAGTAAGAAGATTAACTGAAGTTCAAAGTTGAGAGTAGGAAGTTGAAAGTAAAGAGAGCCGGTGCGGTTGCCCGGCTCTCTGCTGTTCTCTGCGTCTTCAGCGTCTCCACGGATAAAGTTTAGTCGAGTTTTGGGTCAGCGCTGCTGGCTGGCTGAACGCTGCATCTCGGCGGCCAGTCGGTTGACGAGGATTTGCTCGTCCTCGTCGAATGTGTCGTGCCGGCGCTGGAGTGCGACTTCAAGCGCAGTCACCTGTTCCGGGGTGAGCGTGTCCACCACCGAGGCGAGCGACCCTGCGCTGTTCTTTGGCTTGGCGCTGTCCCAGTTCGTTTCCTGCTGGCGTGGTGGCTCGTGACGGCGCCCCATATCTATGCTTCCGCCAATGCCCCAGATGATGCCGGTAGAAAGAAATGCGGCGAACCCAAGAATCAGGTAGACAAAATTGTCCGGTGTCGGTGTGGAGGTCAGCATCCAGGCGACCGATCCCCAGACAGTGGCGGTGGCAAACAGCAGCACAATCAGTCGGCCCATGATCAGTCCTCCGGCGCGTTCCCGATATGCAGCAGTACGCAGTAGTGCCCGATCAGGTTGCAGCTTCTTCGGTGACGTGGAAACCGTTGGCCATATAGTCACCCGGCAGGTAATTTGCCAGAATCGACCCGCCGATGAATTCGCGCAGGACGGACGTATCAGGAATCAGCAGTCGCTGGGCGTCGTTCATCGGCTGCACCCAGTACAGGAACGACAGCAGGCGCTTTGCCTCGACATGGGCCTGTGTGCCGTAGTCAATCTGCAGCAGCAGCGGCTCCACCAGTGGGCGCAGCGCTGCCAGCTCGTAAATCAGCATCGAGTTGAAGATGACATCCGCGTTTTCCTGATACGGGAAAATGTTGGCATGTTCGCCCCTGCGCACGCTGGGCCAGCGATCAATCGTCGTTTGAGCGTCGTTGCCGCGCTGCATGGCGTCGCGGGCGATGCGCCGCAGAATCCGCACATCGGTTGTCGGCACGCGGTTCGAGGTGTCCAGATTAAGCTGCGTGAGTGGTGACACATAGACGCGAAACACCTGGTCGCGCGGCACATCTGTGACGAGGTTCGGGTTCAGCCCGTGAATGCCTTCGATGATCAGAATTTGATTCTGGGCCAGCCGGATCGTGCGGCCCGGGCTGCTTTTCCCGAGTACGAAATCGAAGCGCGGAATCTGCGCAGGCTCGCCTTGAATCATCTGGCGCAGGTGCTGATTGAACAAAATGCGGTTGATGGCCTCCAGCGCCTCGAAGTTGTAGTTGCCGTCCGCGTCAAGCGGCGTGAGTTCGCGGTCAACAAAGTAGTTGTCCAGTTCAAGCGCAAACGGACGCAGACCGAGCGAAAGCAGATAAATGGCCAGCCGCTTGGAAAAGGTGGTCTTGCCTGCCGACGATGGGCCAGCGACCAGCACCAGGCGCAGACCTCGCTCCTGATGCGCCTCGAAGATGGCGCGGGCGATGGCCGAGATATTCGCCTCATGGTTAGCTTCGGCAACCAGCACCAGCTCCTGAGACCGCCCTTCGCGCACGAGTTGGTTCAGGCGGCCGATATCCTGCACTTCAAGCCGGTGCAGCAGTTCCTCGGTGTCCTCAAACACCGCCACGACTTTCGATGCGCTGTCGGACAATTCAGGCAGCGTTTCCGTTGTGCCGCGCACAGGATATTGCAGCACGAAGCCGTCGCGCATGCGCTGCAAGCCGAACAGCGTGCACGGGCCAGTGGAATCGAGCATGTAGCCGTAGAAATAGTCGGCCCAGCCGCGCAGCGTATACAGCGTCAGGCTGTCGCGTTTGCGCTGTTCGAGCAGGCGCACCTTGTCATCGGCCCTGCGCTCGCGAAACATGGCTATGGCATCATCCAGCGGCACGGTGCGTTTGCCAATCGGCTCGTCTGCGGTCACGATCTCGAGCATGTGCGCTTCGAGCGCGGCGATCTCGTCGTCGTTGAGCGGCTGGCGGCCGGTGACGAAACAGAAGAAACCACCGTCTGGCAGGGCGTAGCTCACATTGATCGTGGCTTCGGGGAATAGTTCGTGGGCTGCCGTGAGCAGCAGCAATGTCAGCGTGCGCCGGTATATGCGGCGGCCATCGCTGGAAGTCATCAGCACGGGTTCGAGGCTGCTGTCCCGGCGCACAGGATAAGACAATTCGCGCAGTCTTCCGTCGATGATGCCCCCGAGCAGCGGGCCGGAATAGCTATCCGCCGCAAGCGCGCGGTGCGCATGCAGGAAGTCCCCCAGCGGAGCCAACAGCGGCCCTTCCAGTACCGTGCTATCGGGAAAGGTGACACGAACGCGGTCGCGTGGGGCAGAACGGACGATGTCGCCCGCCGGTGATGTGGGTGACTGTGGCATGAGGGCTGACTCCAGCAAACACAAGAATCGACTAGCTCACTGATTCTAGCATTGACCGGCCGCTGGTATAATTGCGGTCTTCCTGGGGGATGAAAGCGAGCGACCATGACTCACGCCTATGACCCGTATCTCAAGGAAATTTTGATTGACGGCGATACCCTTCAGCGACGGATTGCAGAGCTGGGCGCGCAAATCACGGCCGACTATGCTGGCACGGAGTCGCTGATGCTCATCTGCCTGCTCAAGGGCGGCGTGATGTTTCTGACTGATCTTATGCGACACATTGACGTACCGCACGAGATTGACTTTCTGGCGGTATCGAGCTACGGGCGCGGCAGCCGGCAGGCGACGGGCAAGGTGCGCATCGACATGGACCTCACCGGCGAGGTGACGGACAAACACCTGCTGATCGTCGAAGACATTATCGACAGCGGCTACACGCTGCGCTTCGTGATGGATGTGATGAAAGCGCGCCATCCCGCCAGCATCAAGCTGGTGACGCTCCTCGACAAGCCTTCGCGGCGGCAGATTTCGATCCCCGTCGATTACACGGGCTTTCAGATCGAGGACAAATTCGTGTTCGGCTATGGCCTGGATCTGGACGAAATATTCCGCAATCTGCCGTTTATTGGCGTGGTGAGAGAAGATGCCATCCAGCATGAGTGATCGGACAGTGCGGCGCGCCGAGCTGGCCTGGCCGGACAGCGTGCTCGATCTGGCCGGGGCGCTGGGCGGCGAATCTGGCGCGGTCTACATCGTGGGCGGCGCAGTGCGCGATGCCTGGCTGCGGCGGCCGGTGCGCGATCTCGACCTGATCAGCGCGACTGGCGGGCGGCGGCTGGCGCGGCGTATTGCTGACCAGTGGCAGGGCGATTATTACCCGCTGGATGAGGCCCGTGATGTGGGACGGGCGCTGATCGACACGGCAGATGGGCGCATGATCGTTGATGTGGCGCGCATGCGCGGCGATCTCGAAGCCGACCTGCGTGACCGCGACTTCACACTCAACGCGATGGCCGTCGATCTCGGCGGTGACCTGAACGGGATCATCGATCCGCTGGATGGCTGGAGTGATTTGGGGGCGAAACGGCTGCGCCACTGCGCGCCGGACGCCATCGCCAATGATCCTATTCGCGCGCTGCGCGCCGTACGACTGAGCGTGCAGTTGGCGCTTCGCATCGAGCCAGATACGGCTGCCGCCGTGCGCGCGGGCGGGCCGCTGCTGGCACGTACTTCGCCCGAGCGCGTGCGCGACGAGTTGTTTGTGATGCTGGGCTTGCCGCGCCCGGCTGTCGCCCTGCGGCTGGCGCGCGAGCTCGGTTTGCTGGCAGTGCCTGCACCGGCCGTAAATGATATGGATGCCTCGGCGTGGAACGAGGCCCTGCTGCGTGTTGAGCGGCTGCATGGGCTGTGGCAGACGATCAGCCCGAAGCGCACGGACGAGACAGCCGCGCAGTTCGCGCTCGGCATGGTGGTCATGGCGCTCGATCGTTACCGCCTCGGTCTGCAAACACATCTTGGCGGGACAAACAGCACAGGCCGGGCGCATCGTGCGCTGTTAATGTTCTCTGGAATGGTTGGGGCGCTTGGGCAGGACGTGGCGTTGGAAACGGCCGCGGGCCTGCGCTTGAGCGGGAGCGAACTTGATTGGCTGAGGCAGGCTTTGACGGCGTGGCCTGTGGCACAGACGCTGCGCGATCCGGTCCCGTTGGAGTTGCATCGCTACTGGCGAGCGGCGGGCGCGGCGGGCATTGATGGACTGCTGCTGGCGTTGGCGGATACACTCGCCAGCCAGGGAACCGCGCTTGACCAGGATAGCTGGGTGCGGCAGTTGGAAGCGGCGCGTATGCTGCTGGAAGCGTGGTTTGACCGCCGGGCCGAGATCGTTGAGCCGCCGCCGCTGCTGTCTGGTACAGACCTCATGAATGCGCTTCAGCTTAAATCCGGGCCGCAGGTGGGCCGCCTGTTGGACGCACTGCGTGAAGCGCAGGTGAGCGGTACTGTGGCCAACATCGAACAGGCGCTGGCACTCGCGCAGACGCTTAATTCAGACAGGTAGGTTCAGGGGATCAGCACATCGACTTCGATTAAGCGCCGGCGGGCTTCTTCAAGTGGCACTTCGAACATCAGCCGCACCATCGGCGGGTTGAGCGCCGTCGCGGGTAGCCCCATCAATAAACTGCGCGGCATCAGGAGCGCCCGCGTCATGGCTGGGACGGTCTTTTCCTGCCGGCTGAGGCCAGCCAGACCGCGCTCTTCGCCCCACGGACACCCCAGCAGCATGTCTACCAATAGCCGCGCCAGCGCCAGCCGCAGCGCAAACGGTTCTTTCAGGCTGACATATTCGGGGGGCAGCGCGGAGAAAGCGACTTCCTGCCACATGCCGCGCGCGGGATTCTGCAGGATCGCCTCGATGGGCACGGGCGGCGCGTCGATGCCGTAGTGGTCCATCAATTCGCTTACTATGGATTCGATGTTCACGGCCACGGACTTCACGGCACGTTTGGCTCGTCTGCTTCAGCGATGGCTGCCAGACTGAAGAACAGCAGTAGGGTCTTGCCATATTTACGCTCGTCATCGAGCATGAGATGGGTCAGCTCCAGCTGCTCGCGCTCGGACGGGTCGATCTGGACGATGACGGTCGTGTCGTCGTCCAGCCATGCCGGGCGCTCATCTAGCATCATCAGGGCGCGCTTCCACAGCCCGCCGTACTGCGGCGGGGCAATGTAGATGTAGTCAAACAGTTCGCGCGGGGGTTGTGCGAGGAAAGCAAAGGCGTCACCACGGCGCACAACGGCGCGATCTTCGACGTTAGCTGCGCGCACGTTGTCGCGAATGGTGTCGATGGCGCGCCGATCCAGATCAAGCATGACGGCCTGCGCTGCGCCCCGGCTGAGCGCTTCGATGCCGACGCTGCCTGTGCCTGCGAACAAGTCCAGGAAGCAAGCGTCGATAATGCGATAGCCGATGATGCTGAACAGGGCTTCCTTGACGCGATCCATGATCGGGCGGGTGCTATCTCCGGGGACGAGTTTTAACTTTCGCCCGCGCGCTGTGCCTGCGATGACGCGAATCCCCATCGCTAGCTCGTCTCCACAGCCTCGCGCACCGCGCGCAGACTGGACAGCGGGGTGGTGGTCATAACCACGCAGCCGGTCGACAGGATGAATCGGCGTCGGTTGGTTTTCTCCATGGCGGCGCGCGCCGCATCGCGGATGGTGGTCGGCGTGCCCTGATGCACGTCTTCCCAGCGCGACAGGCCGCCGCAGGCCGCCCCGCGCAGCAGCGATTTGCCCACGCCGATATCCGGCTCAGTTTCGCGGTCGTGCCAGTTGACCGACTGCACCGGCAGGTCGGCCAGCAGGCGGAACATGGGCGCGTCCCCGTGCAGATGGATCATGTTGAACCACCAGCGTTCGGGCAGCGCTTCAAGAATCTTGCGGTCGAACGGCAGCCCAAACGAGGCGTATTCTTCCTCGGACATTTTGGCATACGAGGCATGCTGAATGGCGTAGAAGATGCCGGCAATGGGCGTCTTTTTGAGTACATCGATGAAACGCAGGATGTTCTCGGTGAGCGTGTTGAGGCCGCTGCGAAAACGTTCAGGCTCGGTGCGCATGTGGCGGATGAGCGCCTCTTCGCCCGCGAGATTCTTGGCCTGCGCCAGCGGGCTGAAGATCGTTTGCAGCACCGGCACCGATTCTCCAAGCTCATCCGTGATCAGACGAGTGGCTTCGATGGTGCGGGCCAGCGCACCTTTGTTGGGGTCAAGCGGGCGCATGCTCGTCCAGTCCAGCGAACGCTGAATCGGGCGGCGCGTATAGCGGCGCGTGCCTTCGATATTGCCTTCCCACACATCCTGAACGCCGTAGTCGCTGATGGCGTAGCTGCTGGCCGGCGTAACTTTCACAAAATCCCAGTCGTAGGCCTTCTGGAAATCCACGACCGACCGGGCAAGATCGGCGGCGCGTTGATCGTCGCTGGGGAAATGACGCCATAGCGCAACCGGAACGCGGTCGGTTGGTTCGCCCGCAATCGTATTTTCGAGCCGTTCGCGCTTATTCATTGGCCGTTATTGGCCCGCGGCGGCCAGCTTGATGTCCGCCACGCGCTGGCTGCACATGCGGTCGAGCATCTCGTAGCGGTCGGCCCCGGGGTGCTTCTCCAGCTCTTTTTCGACCATTGTCCGGCACACCTCAAACGACTTGGTGGCCTTGTCGTAGTCTTTGGAGATGGCGAGTGCCAGCCCAATGCCGTAGAGGCCATCGATCAGCGTGGGGTGCTTGGCGAGAATGGCCTCAAAGGAGGTCAGCGCATCCTGGGTTTTGTTCTGGCGCATCAGCGCCCAGGCTGCGCCCAGTTGATTGGCAAGTTCCTGTTTTTCGTTGGTGGCCGCCATGAGTCGAGACTCCTTCGTGACAAAGTGTTACGTATTGTAACCTTGGGCCGCCAAAAGACAAGCGCCGCACGCACGCCCGCTTGATTGCCGGCAGTCATGCAGCTATCCTAAGGCGCACCCTGAACAAGCGAACAGTATGATCACTCTGCGCCCTGCGATAGAAACCGATCTCCACATGCTTGCGCGCTTTTGGTACGAGCGGACTGTGCTTGCGCCAAAACCGGCGGGTATTACGCTGCTGCCCGATGCGCGAGTGCGCTGGCAGGCCGAGGCGGGGCGATGGCTGGAACTGCCCGATCACTGCGTGGTAGTTGCAGAGGCAGATGGGCACGCAGTCGGTTTCGCCGCCGGGCGGATCGTGGCGGGGCCGGTGGGGTTTGCGCCTGAGCATGTGGGCGAAGTGTTAAGTTTGGCGCTGGACGGCCATGCCTATCATGGCGGGGCAGGGCGCGCGCTCGTCAATGAACTGTGGACTTGGTTTCGTGAGCGTGGTGCGGCTCGGGCTTTCGTGTCCGTTCCGCACGCCAGCCCGGTCGAGCAGGCATTCTGGCGCGCACTGCATGGAGAACCGTGGAACGATACACTGTGGCTAACGTTGTAATCCGGCCGGCGCGCGACGCGGACGCCGAGGCGATCGGCGGGCTTTGGGCGGAACTGGTGCAGCATCATCATGCGCTGGACGCGGCGCTGCCAGCGGCCGCCACGGACGGGCCTGTTCGCTATGCGCGGGCGATTCAGGATCACTTACGCGGCGCGAGTACGCTGGTGCTGGTGGCCGACTGTGACGGCGAAGTGGTCGGTTATGCGCTCGGCGTGGTGGCGGATATGATCTCGTCATTGTTCGCCCATGAGGCAACTGGATTCATCGCAGACTTGTATGTATGCCCGAACTTTCAGCGCCGGGGTGTTGGGCGGCGGCTGGTCTCTGAAATGGCGACTTGGTTCGCCGCGCAGGGCGTGGAACACTATGAGTGGCATGTGGCCGTGCGCAATCAGGAGGCGCTGGCATTCTGGCGCGCGATGGGCGGTGAGCCGCTAATGATGCGCATGAGGGGAGAGATAACGTGACTGATCTGCTTTACCAAACCGACGCATACCTGCGCGAATTTGACGCCGTTGTTTCCGGAGTAGACTTTGAACGCCGCGCCGTATTTCTGGATCGCACCGCCTTTTATCCGGGCGGCGGCGGCCAACTCAACGATGCCGGCTGGCTCGTAATCGATGGCGGCCGACTGCCCGTCGTGCGCGTCGAGCGAGGCAACGCCCATATCCTCGAAGAAGGCGAGTTGCCTGAAATAGGCGCTACTGTGCATGGAGAACTCGACTGGGACAGGCGCTACGCGCTGATGCGCACGCACACGGCCATGCACATCCTGTGCGGCGTGGTATGGCGTGATTACAGCGCGCAGGTGACGGGCGGCAATATGGAGCCACTGGCCGGCCGTATGGACTTTGAGTTCGAGCGGATGCAAAAGGAACTGGTGACCGAGATTGAAGCGCGCATCAACGACGAAGTGGATGCCGCCCGCGACGTGCGGGTGCGCATTTTGCCGCGCGACGAAGCGTTTGCGATCCCCGATCTGATTCGCACCAAGATCAACCTGCTGCCGGAAGGTATCACCGAGGTGCGCACGGTCGAGATTGTGGGACTGGATTTGCAGGCCGATGGCGGCACGCACGTCGCCAACACGCGTGAAGTTGGGCGGCTGAAAATAGCAGATTACAAGAGCAAGGGCGGCATCAACAAGCGCATCTATTTGGAACTGGAAGGCTGAAGCCTGATGATTGACCGGCTGCGGCTGTTTCTGGGCCCGGCGCGGCTGCGCGCGCTGTTTCTGCTGATTGCGGGAACGGGATTTGCCAGCCTGATCCTGAATGCGCTCGCTCCGCAGAACCCGGCTGTGAACGCGATCCAGTTGGGCTTGGCGCTGACGGCAGTCATTGGCTCGATGGTCATTGTACTGGGCCGCATGCATTCGGAGGAGCGCAACCGCTGGCTGGCGATTCTTGCGCCTGCCCTGGGCCTGGTCATTATCGGGGTTGTGGCACTTCCGCAATATAGCCTGGCCCTGGTGGGCGGCGCGGTCGGCTGGGTGGTTGCCGGCATGTTCATCTTTCGCGTGCGCACGCCGCCGGGCTACCGCACGGCGATCAAGGCGCTGCGCAAGGGCAACATGGACAGCGCCGTGACCGCAATGGACGAGGTCGTCAAGGACGAGCCAAACGATCCCGCGCATTACCGCTTTCGCGCCGAGTTGCTGCGTTTGAATGGCCAGCTCGATCGCGCGCGCCGCGACTATCTGAAGATGGCCGAATTGAAACCGGACTCGGCTGAAGCCTACAACGGTCTGGCCGAGGTCGATTTACAGGCAGGCGACTACCCGCATGCCCACGAAGCGGCATTGAAGGCAGTCGAACTTGCGCCCGGCGACTGGGTCGCGCTCTATAATCTGGGCATGATTGAAGATCGGCTGCACGACAGCGCAGCAGTGCGCGAACATCTCACCAAGGCGCTGGGGCTCAAGGTGCCGGAAGTGCGCCATCGCCTGCTGATCTATCTGTACATGACGCGCGCCTCGGTGCGACTGGACGATTTGCCAGCCGCCAACGCCTCGCTCGACGAGCTGCGCCGCCAGCGCAGCGGGCTGGAGGAGTGGCAGAAGATATTGGAACACGATCAAGCGGCCACGCTGCGGGCGGTGCTTGGCGCGGATGTGGTTACGGTGGCTGCGCTGCTGGGCGGTACGCTGGCGCTGGTCGATTTGGGAGAGACGGGCTGATGCTGCCACAGCGGCGCGTAATCCTCATCCTGTTTTACCTGTCGCTGATTGTGGCGGTGGCTGGCTTCATCATCTTCATCGCTGGCATTGTCATCGAGTTCACGGGTATGCAAAGTGAGCCAGCGGTGGGCGGCCTCAGCGAGCCGATCACGATTGCCCTGAGCGGGTTGTGCGCGATGGCGCTCGTATTCCTGCTGTGGTTTGTGCTGGTGGGCTATATGCTGGCGCGCCAGACCCGCGCCATGGGCAGCGGCTATGGCGACGCCTACCGGCTGATTGAACAGTTCCGCTTTAAAGACGCGATCCCACTGCTCGAACGCTCGATTGCGGAAGGCAAAGAAAACCCCGAAGTACTGATGATGCTTACCAGTGCCTACGCCTACTCAGGGCAGTATGCGCGGGCGCAGGCCACTGCCGACCGCACTGTGGATCTGTACCCCAACGAGGCGGACGCCTATATGACGCTGGCGAATGGCTACCGCATGCAGGCGCTGTATGACGAGGCCGTGAATTCGCTGCAGCGCGCCGCTGAATTGGCGCCAAATCAACCCGTCATCCGCGCCGAACTAGGCTTCACGCAACTGTTGGCTGGTCAGAAAGCCGAGGCCCACCAATCGCTGGAAAGCGCGGCCAGCCAGGCGATGCCTGCGGCCTATGTGGTGCGCGTTAACTACCATCTGGCAGAAACCTATACCGCACGTGGTGACACTCAACAGGCGGTTCGCGCCACGGCCAAAATGGTGAGCGCGCGTGACGGCGTGGCCACATGGAAAGCGGCGCTTCGGGCGCTGGAGGGCACCGCCTACGGCCAGTCACTGCGCTACGAGGTAGCGGGCATCGAGCAGGCACTTGCCGACGCCGACGCAGGAAGGCTGGGATGATTCAGATTTTGATCAAGGCGCTGCGGGAGTTTCCGGCCTGGGAACGCGCCCCGCAGTGGTCATTGGTGCTCGCACTTGCTGCGCTGGTGGGCTGCGTGCTGGTGATCGTGGCGGGTCCGGGTGAACTGCGGCTGGCTGCGGTGATCGGGGCATTCGGGTCGCTGGTGGTGATGCAGGCGGCCATCCTCTACAGTTACCGGCACATGGTCAATGACCTGGCGCTGGCCCAACGCGCCTACCTCGACGGAGATTACGATGAGACGATACGCTTGCTGGAGGCATCGCGCGCCAGCGGCCGCGCGCGCTGGCGCGAACTGACACTGTTGGGCATGGCTTATCGTCATCAGGGCAGGCTGGACGACAGCCTGAGCGCCATTGAGGCGGCGCTGGTGTTTGCGCCCGACTACAACTATCCACAATATGCGCTGGGGCGCACGCTGCTGGAGCGTGGAGACTATCCGGCAGCGGCATCGGCTTTCGAAAAGGCTATCGCGGAAGGCGCGCCTTTGGAAGCGAACCTCGATCTGGCGGACGCGCGGTGGCGGGCCGGTGACGCTGATCGCGCTCGCGCTGCGCTATCCGCGCTCGGTGATACGCCGTTGAGCGACGAACCACAGCGCGCGCTGCTGGCCGCCGTGCTGCGTTGGCATGGGGGTCGAGGCCGATGCTCCGTCAGCGGAAGCTTGTGGCGGCGGGGCTGCCGGGTTGGCAGGCCATTGAAACACGCTGCGCATCCACCCCCTATGGCGCGGCGCTGAAAACAGATCTCAAGACGTTTTCGTAGGCTGTGTTCACGAGCGCAGCCTACACCGGCGTCGACCGCATGATATTTTGCTCAACTTCAAATCTAAACTGTATTCAATCTGAGAGGCCCCGGATTTAGAGTGAGGGCCGAGCGCTTCTGGATCTGGACTACCCGTTTGCCTCGTATTACGCCATAATTGCCCCTTCGAGTTTCCGCCAGGTGCACTCGCTGGAAGCAGGCAGCCCCGAGGAATTAGTCCACGGCGCGTTCGCCGTGCGCCTCGGGCTGATACTCAGTCTGGCAACGGTGGACACAATCACGCCCACCCACCTTCCTCTTCTCCCGTGTGAACGCTCTGGAGTGACCCATGTTCAAGGCAGTCAATCCGAAAGTCGATATCCAGAAGCTGGAGAAAGATCAGCTTGATTTCTGGCGCACGGCGCGCGTTTTCCAGCGGTCGATGGAAGAACGTGTTGATGGGCCGCGTTACGTGACTTATGAAGGCCCGCCGACGGTAAACGGTACGCCCGGCGTGCATCATGTGCTGGCGCGCGCTTTCAAGGACATTTTCCCGCGCTACAAGACCATGCGTGGTTACTATGCGCTGCGTAAAGGCGGCTGGGACACGCACGGCTTGCCAGTTGAACTCGCCATCGAGAAGGAGCTTGGCTTCGCGCACAAGCACGAGATCGAAGAGTACGGCATTGCGGAATTTAACGAGAAGTGCCGCCAAAGCGTGCTGCGCAACATCGGCGCGTGGGAGCGCTTCACCGAGCGCATGGCCTACTGGACCGACCTCGATAACGCCTACGTCACGTTTACCAACGACTACATGGAGAGCGTGTGGTGGGTGCTGCGCCAGATGTGGGACAAGGACCTGCTCTACAAGGGCCAGAAGGTGGTGCCCTACTGCGCGCGCTGCGGCACCCCATTGAGCAGTCATGAGGTCGCGCTGGGCTATAAGGATGTGAAAGACCCGAGCGTGTTTGTGCGCTTCCCAATGCGCGACAAGCCGGGCGTGTATTTCCTCGTGTGGACGACTACACCGTGGACGCTGCCGGCCAATACCGCGCTCGCCATCGGCGCGAACATCGACTACGTCTATGTCGAAGGCCCGGCGGTGGAGGGCGAAAAGGGCGAACAGCTCATTCTGGCGCAGTCCACCATGGAGCAGGCGCTCGACCACCCCGAGCAGTACAAAATCGTCAAGCGCGTAAAGGGCAAAGACCTGCTCGGCCTGCGCTACAACCCGCTGTACACGTTCCTGCCAGTCGACAAAGACTACGCTTACATTGTCGCTGGTGATTTCGTCAGCACCGAGGATGGCACCGGTATCGTGCATATCGCGCCCGCCTTCGGCGTGGATGACCTTGAAGTGGGCAAGAAGCATAATTTGCCAATTTTACGGACGGTGTCCTCCGAAGGAACGTTCATCGACGCCGTGACCGAGTTTCACGGCATGTGGGTGAAGGACGCCGATCCGGAAATCACGCGCGATCTGAAGAAGCGCGGCCTGCTCTATCGCAGCACCAGCTATGAGCACACCTATCCCTTCTGCTGGCGCTGCGACACGCCGCTGCTGTATATGGCGCGTGATACGTGGTTCATCCGCTCGACCGAGTACCGCGACACCATGATCGCCCTCAACCAGAGCATCAACTGGGTGCCGGGCCACGTCCGCGACGGGCGCTTCGGCAACTGGCTCAATGAGCTGAAAGACTGGGCGCTGGGCCGTGAACGCTACTGGGGCACGACGCTGCCGATCTGGGTCGATGACGAGACGGGTGACATGCTCTGTGTGGGCAGTGTGGCCGAACTGAGCGAGCTTTCGGGCCTCGACCTCACAGACCTTGATTTGCATCGCCCCTACGTGGACGAAATCACGTTCCCCAATCCCAAAGGGACGGGCGGGACGATGCGGCGTGTGCCCGAAGTCATCGACGTCTGGTTCGACAGCGGCTCAATGCCGGTCGCGCAGTGGGGCTACCCCGCCCACAACCAGGAGATGTTCGACGAGCAGTATCCGGCGGACTACATCTGCGAGGCGGTCGATCAAACGCGCGGCTGGTTTTATACGCTGCACGCCATCAGCTCGATGGTGTTCGAGCAGGTGTCTTACAGGAATGTCCTCTGTCTCGGCCTCATTCTCGACGAAAAGGGCGAGAAGATGTCGAAGAGCAAGGGCAACATCGTCGATCCGTGGGACGTGATGAACACGCACGGGGCCGATGCTTTCCGTTGGTACCTGTTCACCTCGGGGCCGCCTGGTGAGCCGCGCCGTTTCTCGAAGGACCTCGTGGGCAAGGTCGTCGCCAACTACTGGCTGACCCTGTGGAACACCTACAGCTTCTTCGTCACCTATGCCAATCTGGATGGCTGGATGCCGGCTGCAGACGCCCCACCGGTGGAAGAGCGCGACCCGCTCGACCGCTGGATTCTGGCGGAATTGCATGCGCTCGTTCGTGATGTGACCGAAGCGTACGATAGTTACGATGTGCCCGGCGCAACCCGCCCGATTCAGCAGTTTGTCGAAGTGTTGAGCAACTGGTATGTGCGCCTCAGCCGCCGCCGCTTCTGGAAGAACGAGAGCGACGCCGACAAGCAGGCCGCCTATGCCACGCTGTATGAGGTGCTGGTGACGGTGAGCAAGCTGATCGCACCGGCGATGCCGTTTGTGGCCGATGCGCTCTATCGCAATCTGGTGACGAACGCCGATGCGAAAGCGCCAACCAGTGTCCATCTGGCGTTGTGGCCGGAACCGAACGCGGCGTTGCTGGACGAAGCGCGTATCGCCGAAATGCGGCTGGTTCAGCGGCTGGTCAGTCTGGGCCGCGCGGCGCGCGAGTCCGTCAATATCGGCGTGCGCCAGCCGCTGGCTGAAGCCCGCTTTGCCCTGCGCGCCACCGGTGAAGCTGCCGCTGTGGCGCGGCTGACCAGCCTGATCGAGAGCGAACTCAATGTCAAGCGCGTGAGCGTGCTCGAAGACGCCGGCACGGTGGTAGAGTACAAGCTCAATCCGCTGCCGCAGGTGCTGGGTAAGAAATTTGGCAAAGACTTCCCGCGTGTGCAGAAGCTGCTGCGTGAAGGCAACTCGGCGCAGGTGCGCGGTTGGGCCGAAACCCTGCTGCGTGGCGAAAACGTGACAGTCGAAATCGATGGTCAGCCATTCGAAGTCACGCCGGAAGAAGTCGAAGTCAAGCGCCAGGGCGCGGCCGATTTCGCCATAGCGGAAGAAGGCGGCTATCTGGCGGCGCTCGATACACGGCTTGATGACGCGCTGATCGCCGAGGGTTTGGCCCGCGAGGTCATTCGCCGCGTGCAGGCGCTGCGTAAGGACAGTGACTTCGATATCGCCGACCGCATTGCGCTGCGCTATCAGGCCAGCGACAAGCTAGCCTCGGCAATTGCAGCCCATGCCGCCTACATCGGCGCAGAAACGCTGGCGGAGCAGGTCGATGCGGGCGCACCAGAGGATGGTTTTGCCAGCGCCAGCTTCGGGCCTGACGAGTCGGGCGATCCAAAGAAAGACACGTCTATCGAAGGCGAAACGCTGACGATTGCTGTCAAGCGGCTGTAAGCACGCAGCGTCATATTGTGACAAAAGAAGGACAGGGCGCGCTGGAAATACTCGGCGTGCCCTGCTGCTTATGTTGGGAAGAGACATCGTCTATCAATAGACGGAAGGGTTCATCGACACCCATCGTCTCACTTATCCGTGACCGCCCGATCCACCAGAGCGTCGCCTGCGGCACACGCACTCGTCCTACAATGGACCCATGCCGAATCGCGATCGCGGGACGGTCGGCAGCGACCTCGCCCGCCGCGCGCCCGGTGTCCGACATGCTGTCTCACTGTCTCAATCACTTTTCCCTCAGAAGCTGTCTCACTCTTTTGAATCTGTCTCACTGTCGCACTTGCTGGTTCCATGTAAGGCTCGGGCGAAGGGGTGAACCGCATTCGGCGAGAGCTGGCTATGGCTCATTGACGACTTCACCCTCCGTTAAATCGGGGTAAGGTCAGGTTTCCCTCGCCCTGAGAGAGAGGAACTAAGGGTGAGGGCTTTTGGCAGGCAGAAGGAGATTTTGATGCAACCGCCATGTAATGCGGGCCATTTCTCACTGCGTGCGTTTGATCAGCCTGCTATACTCCTCTGGTTTTCGGGCCTGACATACAGGTGGTCTCATGGTCAATTCAGCGGCGGTCAGTCTTCAGGCGCTGCTGCAATTTGCGCTTCCACTGGGCACTTCGCTCGTGACGGGCGGGGCGGATGCCACTATCACCTATGCGGTGACAGTACGCGCCCAGCCGCCAGCCTTCCCCGATCTGTACGGCGGTGAGCTGGCGCTCGTGTCGATGGACTTGCTGCACACGTTCGATAGCCGCATTACGCTGGCCGACGTGATCACTGCGCTGGCGCAGGCCGGCGTGGCGGCAGTGGCAGCGCAGGGTACCGTGACCGGCGCGGCCATCGAAGCGGCCACCGAGTGCCGCACGGCGCTGCTGTCGCTGCCCGGCGATGTGAGCCTCACTCGTGTCGAGCGCGCTGTCAACACGCTCATCATCAATCAGAAGGCGCAGCTTGCCGAGCGAGCGATGGAAATCCAGCGCCAATTGTCCCGTCAGGCGGCCGAGAATCGTGACCTGAACAGCCTGCTGCAAATCCTTGCACGGGCGACGGCCAAGCCGGCCATTGTGCATGACGAGGCGGGCATGCTGATGGCGCAGGTGCAGCCCGGCATGGCCCGGCGTACTGGCGCAGGTAGCCGTTCTCCGGCCCAGGGCTTGCCGTTTGGCGCGTTTCAGAACTGGCTGAGCCGCGAAGCGCCGGCGCAGGAAGGCGCGATCATCAGCAGCCCACTTGGTTTCACGACCGTGCTGCGCGTTGAAAAGCGCGTCGCAGGCTATTTGTCGCTGGTGGATTCGCAGCCCGAGCTGGACGAGTTCGACCGCATGGTGCTGGCCTACGGTGCAGATGTGTGCGCGATTGAACTGGCAAAGCTCAAGGCGATTGCCTACGCCGTGGAGCAGACGCGCGGTGACTGGGTGCAGATGTGGTTGAGCGGCGCGCCCGGTGAGGATGAACTGATCGCGGCGCGCGCACAGCAGGCGGGTTTTGATGCGGCCGGGGCGTATCTCGTGGCAGTCTTTCGTGCCGCCACGCCGCAGGGCGGCAGTATTCCCCTTGAGCCGCTGCTGGCGCTGGTGCGTGATGATCTGGCGCGGCGTGTGATTGCAGGCGCGGCCGGTTCACATGTCGATGTCATTGTCGCGTTGTATCCATTCGATGTGGCGGCGCCATTGGCGCGTCTGCGCCGGACGATTGAGGAAATGCGCTCGGCATTGGCGCTGCGCACGCCAAGTGGGCTGGTGGCGGCTGGCATCAGCCACCCGGCAGAAGGACTTGCGGCCCTGCGCGACGCCTACCGCGAGGCGCGCGACGCAGTGAGTATCGCCGCTGAACTGGGCGCTCGTGAGGAGACAACCTTCTACGGCGACCTCAAGCTGTATCAACTGCTGCTGGCGGTGAAAGATCGCAACCTTGAGCAACTACGCCGGTTTTACCGTGAGACCATGGGGATGCTGGTGGAGCATGACGAGCGTAAGGGCGGAGAGCTAAGCCGAACGCTTAACGCCTTCTTTGAGGCCAATGGCAATCTCGCCAAGGCGGCGGCGGCGCTCGATGTGCACCGTAACACGCTGGTGTACCGCCTCGACCGGATCAGCGAGCTGACTGGCCTCAATCTGGATGATTCGGATAACCGCCTGGTGTTGCATCTGGCGCTCAAGGTGCAGCGCGTTCTGGCGACAATTCACGGTCTCTAGCGGGGTTAAGGGGCGATTCTGACGATAATTTGATACAAGTTGCACAAACGCACGGGGAGAAATGGGTCAAAAGGGCGAAGCACGATAGTTAAATCATGCTACACTGAGTGAGGAATTGCCTAAAGGCGCGTTAATCATTCGCAGAGCAGTCATAAGGAGAACACCATGGCCGTTGAGTTCTATGACGTGAAGACCCGCCAGAAGGTCAAGATCGAAGACCCCCAGGTCACCAAGACCACATTCACGACCAAGAATGGGCAGGTGCGTTACGGCGTACGCGGCAAGACCAGCGACGGCCGTATGCTCACGAAGTTCGTCAGCAAGAGTGACTGGGATACCATGAAGTATCCGCAGTCCTAAAGACAACTGCATAGTCAAAACAAACCGCCCGTGCATATCAGCGCGGGCGGTTTGTTTGCAGTGGAGTTTGCTCAACTTCTGAACTCTACCCCCGACCCCACTCCGTGCGCGGAGAGAAAAACGGGTGAGAGGGCTTGAGAGTGAGGCCCAGGGCCGGTTCTAGTGCTTTCTTGCCGGCGCGATTTTCACAAAGTGCTCGGC
This sequence comes from uncultured Chloroflexia bacterium, assembly GCA_963841085.1. Lineage (GTDB taxonomy): Bacteria > Chloroflexota > Anaerolineae > Aggregatilineales > Phototrophicaceae > Flexifilum. The sequence continues at coordinate 223,167 of CAWJBF010000003.1, forward strand.
CGGGCGCGCCAGCAGCGTGACCATCGGTGCTGCTGTGTCGGACTGATTGTTGCTTTCGAGCGTGCGCAGATAGTGGCCCAGTAGTTCACGCACGTCATCGACATCGTTTTCGTCGAGCGCAGTGATCTCGACGGTCGCGCCGATGGCGATGCGCCGCCGAATGGCGTCCACCGTCAGACCCATCGTCGGCTGAATGCGTTGATAAATTGCGCCGCCGCTCATGCCGGCGCACATCCACGGGCCCGGGTCGCCCAGCACCAGCACGCGGCCGCTGGTCATATACTCGCAGGCATAGCCCTTGAGATTGGCGCGTGATGCCAGCGCCCCCAGTTCATCGCGCAACGGGGTGGTCACCTCGCCGCCGAAAATCACATCAGCCCCGCTCAGGCGAATGCAAGCGCGTGTATCGGCATTGCCCTGCACGATGAAGCGTCCGCCTTGCGCGCCGTAAGCGAAACTCTTGCCCACCGATCCGTCCAGCCGTTCGCCATTGTGGTTGAGGCCCTTGAGGATGGCGATGTCGCCGCCCTTCGCGCACTTGCCCACGCCGTCCTGCGCGCCGCCTTCCACTAGCACGTCAATGGGCGCGTCGAGGAACGCGGCCAGTCCGTTGCCGGGCACAGCCGAGTTGTTGAAGCTGAGATGCACCGCCGTAAGCCGCTCGGCGTGGGGAATGTCACCGCGCGTGAGCGCGCCGCTGAGGTGCGTGCCCAGCGCGCGGTCCATCGCCATCACCTGGCCGTCATCGTAAGTGATCTCTGGGTCGCCGTGCGCCACGCGGTCGGCGATCAGCGACGTAATCATCTTGCTCAGTGTGTTGCGCGGGCGCACCACCCGCGTGCCGACGCCGGGCACGGGTGGACGCTTGGCCAGTTTAGGCACGGGAATCGTGAGCGGGGTGAGGTCGATCTGGTCGTGCAGGGCGATCTGTTCGAGCAGGTCAGCCCGCCCGACCAAATCCTGCACGCGGTCTGCGCCGAGCGCGGCCGTCCAGCGGCGGATATCCTCGCCGAGCATGTTGAAGACGTTGCAGATGCCTTCGACGGCGCTGTCGTAGTGGCGTGGCTCGAAGTGCTTGATGCCCCGGTCAAGCGCCTCCTCCTTCGTTTGAATGTGCGTGGTGATGCCGACGTGGCAAGTGCCTTCATGGCACTTGCGGCAGATAGTACAGCCCACAGCGACCATCGCCAGCGTGCCGAAACCGACGCGGTTCGCGCCCAGGCAGACCATCTTGACGACATCGCGGCCGCTCTTCATGCCGCCATCCACCCACAGTTCTACATCATCGCGCAGGCCGCTTTCGGTTAGCGCGCGGTGCGCCAGCCACAGGCCGACTTCAGCCGACAGACCCACATGGCGCAGCGAATGGGCGCGCGCCGCGCCGGTGCCGCCTTCGTAGCCGGTGATATTGATGATGTCGGCGCCGGCTTTGGCCACGCCCACCGCGATGATGCCGACGCCCGGCACGACCGGAATCTTCACCGAGACGCGCGCACGCGGGTTGGCCGTTTTCAGCTCGTCGATGAGCTGCGCCAGGTCCTCGATGGAGTACAGGTCATGGTTGTTGCTGGGCGAAATCAAATCGACCCACGGCTCAGTCTTGCGCGCCAGCGCCACCTGCTCGGTGACTTTGTGGCCGGGCAAATGGCCGCCTTCACCGGGCTTCGCGCCCTGGCCGATCTTGATTTCGAGGTAGTCGCACGAATTGAGGAAGTCAATATTGACGCCGAAGCGGGCCGAGGCGATCTGGTTGCCGCGATTGCGCGCGTACTTGCCCATCACCGAGGGCAGTTCGCCGCCTTCGCCGTTGATGCAGAGGATGTTCAGGCGCGCGGCGGCTTCGGCGTAGGCAGTGTAGGCCAGTTCGCCCTGCGATCCGAACGACATCGCGCCGATGAGGATGGGCAGATCGTGATTGCCAATCGCCGTATCGACGCCGCTGCCGTCTGCCGCTGCCGGCGCGCCCTTGAAGCCAATCAGGTGGCGCGGCGACACAGGCATGTCGCGTTCGAGTTCGAGCATCTCGGCTTCGTACTGCTCAAGCGACAGTTCGCCGAGAGCGATGTTCTCGATCTTCTTCCACATCTTGGGATAGAGGCGGTCCGGGTTGCCCAGCTTGGCCGGGCTTTCGCCGCGCAGTTCGGCGGCGCGCGTTTCAGCATCGGTTTGCAGGCGCTCCCACGTCAGGCCGCGCTCGGCCGAGCCGAAATAGTTGGGCGTGCCAAAAAGATCGGCGACATCCGTAGCCAGCCCGACCGAACTGAATGACAGGCCGTAGCCACGCAGTTCGTGGCAGCCGATGGTCGAGGTAACTTTCTGCACACCGATGGTGAGCGCGTTGATAGTGTTGTTGAGCCGCGTCGCCAATTCCTCTTCGTTGAGTTCTTCGCGCGGGGGGCGGGGGGCGATGCCGAGGCCGACCGCGTACAGCGCGTAGGGCGCAATCGCGTTCGCGCCAAGGCCGATGCACAGCGCCACATCGTGCAGGTCACGCAGCGCGCCCGAGCGCACGACGATCCCGGCCTGACGGCGCAGATTGGGCGAGTAGGCCGCGTTGCGCAGGGCTTGGTCGACGGCTGCAGTGGCCGCTAGTGGATCGAGCCACAGCGTTTCGCCACCGAGCGCCTCGCTGTCGTCAAGCACCAGGCAAGCCGCGCCGTGCAGCACGGCTTCGACCGCTTCGTGCCCAAGACGCCTGACGGCATCAGTCAGTGTTTCGCCGGGCAGGGCGCTCATCGACAGAATGACAGCGCGCTCGCCAAAGAAGGCCAATATATCTTCCAGTGTGCGCGTACCGTGCTTCGCGGCGACTTTGGCGTGCACATCGGTCGAGCCTAGCGCGGGATGACCGCCGGCCAGCAGCGGGATGCCCAATTCCAGGAACGAGTCACTGGAGGTTTCGCCAGGCTCCGGGCGTACACCGAGGAGCGAGGTCGTCGAGAACTGCGCACGTTCGCGTTCGCGGTCAATCGCTGGATTGGTGACCACAGCGACTGTTTCCTTGAAGTAGTCCGCCAGATTCACGCGCGTCTGGCTCATCGCGCCGAGCGGGCCATCCCAGCCGAGCGAGCCCACCAGCTCCTTGTTGTTCTCGGCCATCGCCTCGATGATGGTGGTGTGATAGCGTTCCCAGCCAAGCGCCGCCATAAGGGTCGTGTTGACCGCGGGCGCTGCAACTTGCCACGGTGCGGTGATCGTGGCCGTCTGCAGGCGGGTCTGGACCACCGCCGGAGCCGTTTCGACTGCCTGGACGAGGGCGGGGCCAGAATGTGGGGAAGGCAGACGGCCGGGCAGTCCACCGGGGGGTACCAGTGGCTGCCATACGTCGTTGCGGCTTTCCGGCAGGCTGAATGCGCCTCGATCACGGGCGCGCGCGGCCACGTGCCGTTGAATAGCGCTGTGGTCGAGCACCTCGATGGCCCGGCCGGGCGTGATGACGAGCGCGATCTTCTCGCCTGGGGCCAGCGGCTTGGGGTCGGACGTCATGGTATCGAGCGGATACACACCACGCTCGGACGAGGCGAAGAATTCCTTCTCTGTTTCGCCGAACCACAGCGGGCGCAGGCCAAGCGCATCCACGCTGAACACGCACTGAGCGCCCACGCGGGCAGCAACTGCCGCTGGGCCTTGCGCGAACGGGCCGAATGCGCGGCGGATGTCGTGATAAACCGCCTTCACGTCATCGGCAGCATCCGCCAGATCATGATCGAACGGTGGAAAGATGTATTCCATCGCCTCGATCAGGTCAAAGCCGTACTGCATGCATAGGGCATCGATTGCGCGGTCAATATCCTGCGAGTCGGAGTTGCCCGGGTCGAGCGGAATGCCGAGCATCTGCGCTTCGAGGCGGAAGCGTGAGATGGTGTTGAACTCGCCATTATGGCCAATGATGTTGAACGGCTGCACGCGCTCAAAAATCGGGTTGGTATTGGTGCTGTAGCGGGCATGGCCGAGCGTGACCGTAGATGCGTAGTCGGGGTCGCGCAGTTCGGGGTAATAACGGCGCAGAATTTCGACGGTGCCCTGCACCTTGTAAACGACGCTGCGCGATGAGAACGACGGGAAATGCAGCCCCATTTCGCGCTCGATGTCGCTTTGCACACGGAAGATGACCGGTTCGAGCCGGTCAAGCGCCACTTGGCCGTTGGTACCGGCGATTTGCCAGAACAATGGCTCGTTGAGTTCGGCGCTGCGGCCCAGCACCGTGTGATCAACCTTGCCGGGCTGGTCGATGTAGATTTGCAGGCCCGCTTCGGTGATGCGTTGACAGACGGCTTCGACAATCGACTCGGCCTCGTCGCGGCGCACGGCGGGAATCATCAGATGTGCCACCCAGAAGCTGGGGTCGCTGGCGAGCGACGAGCGCAGCCCCTTTTGCGCCAGGATTTTGGCCCACAGGTCGCGCGGAATGTCGGTCATAATCCCGACGCCGTCACCTTCGCCGTCCATAATGCCGGTGCGGTGGCCCATACGCGCCAGCGCCTCGATAGTGCGTTTGACGTTGCCGTGCGTGGCCTGGCCGCCCTTGCGTACTGAGCAGATCAGCGCGCAGGCATCGCGCTCGCGCACGTCCTCGCGGTGCAATGCGGGCAGTGTATGGTCGGGCTGCTGGTCATTGGTCATCGCGCCCTCCAGGCATCGTCTTGTGACATAGCCACAAAGAATCTTATGGCTTCATTGTCCTACTGTAACGATGGAAGGGGGTTGATCTCAAGATACAGACAAAACGATATTTCTGTTTGTGCGTTGTGGTAAGTTGCACAAGCCGGCCGTGATATGGGTTTCAGTTCAACGCCAGCAGGCGGCGGATGGTCAGCGCCAGATGCAGCGCCAGCCGAATCTCGGGCCGAACCAAATCGATTTGTGCAATTTCGTTAATGCGATTCATGCGGTAGAGCAGGGTATTCCGGTGCACAATCAGCGTTTCGGCGGTCTGGCTGAGGTTGCCATGACACGCGAAAAATGCCTCCAGCGTCTTGATCAGGTCGGCGTGCTGGCGCTGATCATAGTCGAGCAGCGGGCCGAGCGTGCGCTCATAGAAAGAAATCAGCTTGTCTCGGTCGCCCAGACTGAGGATAAGCTGGTACACGCCAAGATCACCGATGAACAGCGGCGTGTCGGTTTGCAAGCGTTTGGCCAGATCGACCGCCTGCGACGCGTCGCGGTGGCTGGAGCGCCATTGGCTGACATCACGCGCGGCCTGACCGACTCCAATCGCCACATGCGTGCTCGGGTACTGGCGCTGAATCTCCAGCGCAATCGTGCGCGCCAGACGTGAGGCGGCCGTAATCGGCTCCTTGTCATCCGCGGCGGTGAAAACGAGCACCTCGTTCTCGCGCTCGCGCTGCCAAACCAGCGCTGACGAATGCTGCGAGGCGACGACCCCATTGACAATCGTCTCCAGGCGGCGAAGTGATGGGCTTTTTTCGCCCTGCCACGCGCAGACAACAGCTACATGCGTGCGCGTCATGTCGTGGTCGAAGCGCTCACCCTGGCGCACCGCTTCCTGCTGGCTGACGTCACCAATCAGGATGCGGTCGAGAAAAGTGCCGCGCAGGCGTTTCTCGGTGTCGCTAACGGCCTTGGCTTTGGCCATTTCAAGCGCGCATGCGGCGGCCCCGTGCTCGGCTACCAGCAGATCGATGTCATCCAGTTCGGTATCGTGGCCAATGATGCTGAGATAGCCGCGCCCCACATCCTTGGTGACAATTGGCGACACCAGCCGCGCCAGCCCCGGCGTAGGCAGTGACTGCATTAACACGGGGTACTCGACCTCGCTCAGCGCGTGGCGATCCTGCAAATCAACCGGCAGATTGTCGAGTTTGCGCAGGAACGTTTCGATATCTTCCACATACGAGACGAACTGCGGCTGCACCTGACTGACGACGATTTGCAGGCGCTTGTCCTGCACGATCACCGCCTTGTTGGTCAGACGAGCCATCGCGCCTACGAGTTCCTGCATGCCTTCGTTACGGCCTGAAATCTGGGTGAGCTGGCGGTAAATCTGCGTACCGCGCCGCTCGATCTGGCCCTTGCGGTCGACCAGGAGCGAGACGACCTGCTTCTCGACCATGCGAATGCGCGAACCGGGCGGCAGCATCAGCACCGGCAGGCTGTAGGCGTTGGCTTCGGCGATTGCGGCGGGGGAGGGCGTGTCACTCAGTACGAGCGCGGCTGCCTGCTGGTCTCTGGCCCAGCGCACCACTTCGACATCGACGATGGCCGATGCAGCAGCGGCGGTCTCGGCGCCAGCCACAAGCACCATTTCGTCGGCCTGAAGGCTCTTGTTGGCGAGGCCGTCTTCGGGGAAAACGACGGTCGTCCACGAGACTGTGCGGACGAGCAGCCCGTCACCGGCCACCACGCGTGTACCCAGTGGAAGCGCCAGCTTGCGCACATCCTCAACGCTGACGCGATGGTTGGATTCAGCCATAAGTCCGCTTTCAGACAGTCTGCACAAGTTTTGTCGTGCAGTTGCGTATTATGCACAAATCGTGTGGCAAGCGCCAGATTGTGCCTGCGCTGTGACGATTGCCGCCAAGTGTGGGATAATCGTGCGGCTGGAACGACGAGGGCAGGAGCTAATTATGTTCGACACTGCGGCGATTCGCCGGATTGGTGTGCTCACAGGCGGCGGCGATGCGCCCGGCCTCAATGCCGTCATCCGCGCAGTCGCGCTGACCGCGCATCGTCATTATGGCTGGGAGGTCGTTGGCATCCGTGAAGGTTACGACGGGCTGCTCAGCGGCGGGCCAACCATCGCCATGACCGAGGAGCGCGTCCGTGACCTGCTGGCACGCGGCGGCACGGTGCTGGGCGCAGTCAATCGCGGCAATCCGTTCAAACGCCAGGTTCAGCGCGCCGACGGAACCGTCGACGTGGAGGATGTATCGGCGGAAGTGCTAATCCGCATGGACGAAATGGGCCTCGATGCGCTGGTGGTGGCGGGCGGCGATGGCACGATGGCGATTGCCCATCATTTGGTTGAACTGGGCGTGCGGATCGTCGGCGTACCCAAGACAATCGACAATGATCTGTCGCATACCGACGTTACGTTCGGTTTCGACACGGCCATACTCACCGCCACAGAGGCGCTCGACAAGCTGGCCACGACGGCTGAGAGCCATCATCGCGTCATGGTGATGGAAGTGATGGGGCGCAACGCCGGCTGGATCGCGCTTGTGACCGGCGTCGCTGGTGGGGCGGACGCCATTCTGATTCCCGAGATCCCGTTCAGCGCTGATGTGGTGGCGCGCAAAATCGAGACCGTGCGCCAGGCGGGCCGCCGCTACAGCCTGATCGTGGTGGCTGAGGGTGCGCACCCGCAGGGCGGAGAGCAGGAGTATTACATCAAAGGCGGCGGCTTCATGCAGGGGCGGCTGGGCGGTATGGGCTATGTCGTCGGCAATCTACTGGCCGACCGCCTCGAATCCGAAGTGCGGGTGACGGTGTTGGGCCACCTGCAGCGCGGCGGCCAGCCAACCCCGCGCGACCGTTGGCTGGCGACGCGCTTTGGCAACGCGGCCGTTCATCTGGTGGCCGAAGGGAAATGGGGTTATATGGTGGCGTTGCACGGCAACCAGGTGGCCCATGTGCCGATGGCCGAGGCCATTCGCAGCCCCAAGCGCGTACTGGCAGACAGCGAGATGGTTCGAATGGCACGCGAACTGGGAATTGTTTTTGGATGACCGTTCCTGAGCAGAACGCAGTAGCGAGCCGTGCGCGGCTGTGGCGCGGACGCGGCGGCTGCCTGGCGCTGGCGCTGGTTGCCCTGCTTGCGGGTGGCGCGTGCGGCCTGATGTACCTGATGTTTCCGCCTGCGCCGCTGGATGTGCTGGTGTTGGGCATCGATGCGCGCGCCGGTGAGGGCGATGTGGCGCGGGCCGACAGCCTGATGCTGGCAGGCATCAATCCTGCTGCCCTGCAAGTGAGCTTACTGTCGGTGCCGCGCGACCTGCGCCTGGAGGTGCCGGGCTACGGCGTGCAGCCTATTAACACCGCTAATGCGCTGGGCGAACAGTCCGAACGCGGAACCGGCCCTGCGCTGACCGCGTCGGCGCTTGAGGGGCCGCTGGGCCTAACCGTGGATCGTTATTTGCGCCTGCGCTTCGATGATCTGGAAGCCCTGATTGACGCGGCCGGCGGCGTGACCATTGACGTCGAGCGCACAATTCGGGACGATGCCTTTCCGCTGTCTGACACAGAAACGGCGGTCGTTCAGTTTGACCCTGGACTGCAGTGGATGGACGGCGAACGCGCGCTGCAGTACGCCCGCACGCGCCACGCCGACGACGACTACGCGCGCGCCGGGCGTCAGCAGCAGGTGGCGCAGGCGTTTGCACGCCAGCTTCTGAACCCGCTCACATGGCCCGGAGTACTTGCGGCCCTGAGCGCGATTGACACGGATTTGACGTTAGTGGATTTACTCGGCGCTGCGCCGGTGGTGGTTCTCAACGCGGGCCGCTTCGAGCAGCGCACGATTGATCGCACGCTCCTGCAAACGCGGGACGATGGCAGCGTGGTGGTAGATTGGGAGGCGCTGCGTCCGTGGGTGGCCGCGCACTTTGACTGAAACAGGAACAGCCGCTAGCGCCGGATGCTGTACTCGGCAATCAGGCGCGGATAGGCCCCAGCCCAGTCTTTTTCCTTACGCATGAATTTGGTCACGGTCACATCACTGAAGTGCGGGAAGAGCTTTGCCATCATCTCGGGCACATCGTCCCAGCGTTCTTCCACCAGCAGCGCTTCCAGTTCGCTGGCCGCCAGACTAGTCCAGTCCCAACGGCGGCGCAGCTCATCCGCCTTGAGGTAGTAATCGCGCTTTTCCCAGGCCGTCGCTGACTGGTCGATGCCGCTTTCGATGTCGCGGAAGCTGAAGACGAGCGTCGCCAGCATGTCCTTGGCGTCGCTGTCGAGGGCTTCTTTCTGGCTCAGGCGGCGCAGAAGTTCAGCGGCGGTCCGCATGTGATAACTGCGCTGTTGGCCCGCGCCCTCGGTATTGATGACTCGTCCCATGACGGCAGACTCCTGATTAGCGAACCGGGCGAATGCCGTAGTAGATTTCTCGTCCGCTGAGCATCTTCAGGATCGTTTGCGCCGGCCGATCCAGACGTTCGCCCAATTCATTGGCAGTGAGGGGTTGATTGCCGTTCGCCAGAAACACGCGAAAGATCGAATCAATTGCCGAGGCTTGCAGGGTGATGTAGTCCGGCTCGGCGGCTGCCATGCGCAGCGCCAGGCTGAGTTCATCCATCTGCGTCACTTCAGCAGTCACCGGGTCGATAAAATCTACCGTGTTTTCGTCGGGCTGAGACGTCACCCGGTCACGCAGTGCGGCGGGCAACTGCGCGATCTTGAATTGGCGCAGGTCTTTATCGCTGCGCTCCCACCACTCGTAGTCAATGTGAAACTGCGTATCGAGCGTAGGCTTGATGAGGGTGGAAAACTTGCCGGGTGCTGGCTGCATGGTGGTCTCCGAATCGGGCGCTCAGGTGTGCGCGCTGATCCGCCAGTGATTGTTCCCCACATGTTCATAGTCGGCGCTGTCGGCCAGTGCGGCCAACACAGGGCCTGGTGGCGTGCGGCGCAGAACATTCACGGCGCTGTACAGTGTTTTTGCGTGAACGGTACCCTGCGGCGTGCTGCGGCTGAGTTCGTTCATAAGCTGGCCGACGATCGCCGGCAACGGCCGGCGGTGCTGCTGCGCGGCTTCAAACAACGCATCTACAGCGGTCACATCATCGGCGCCCAGGATCATCTGGTCGTCGTATTCTGCGCCTATGGGGCGCTTCTGGTAATCGAAGCCGAGCCGCCCATCCTTGGGCGTGATAATCGGCACATATTCGGTGCGCGGCCGGTGCGCGTGGAAATCGACCACCACGACATCCGGCGAGTTGCCCGGCCGCACAAGGACGGTGGCCCCAACCGGCAGTTTGTGCTTGCGATACAGGGCGCTCAGGCCATAGACATAGCGATCCTGGCGCACGACCCAGCCCGCGTATTCCTCGCCATCCTGTCCGTCGATGAGCGTGAGGGCGATGCGCGGCGTGCTGCGCGCCGTGGGAAACACCTGCTGCATATCGGCGTTGAGCGGCAGCGTGCCGGCACGGCGGTGCGGGTAGATGAGCGTGATGCTCACGTCGTCGCCATGCGCTGCCCGCGGCTTCAGCTCTGACCACTCGTCGCGTATTTCAAGCTCCAGCGCGCGCATCTCCGCCGACAGTAGGTCGGGTTCGTAGGCTGCGGGGGTATGTCGTAGCTGCACGGGCGTGGACAGCACTTCCGGCGGTTCGGCCCGGCGCAGGAACCAGCTAACCTTGCCAGCGGGGCCCACCTCGTCAAATCGTTCGTCCTGATTGAGCGCATTGTTCATTGAGAAGATTTGTAGTTCGCGCGGTGAACTGCCCAAGCCGCCGATCTCATCCAGCACCTGCGTGGTATCAAGCGGACCGCCGCCGGTGATATCAAGCACGGCTTCAGCCAAATTGAGGTGGCCTTCATTGAGGTCGAGCACCAAACTGCGCGGAAACCAGAGGCCGGCCACGCTCACGAGTTCTTCTTCCTCGCGCAGGGCTGCTTCAAGCTTCGCCTGAATTTCCGGCCCGCTTTCGGCCAGCAATTCCTCGGCGGTGAAACTGTTTGCCCCGGGAAGAGTGAACATCTCCGGGCTGGTGGCGCACAGCGGGTGTTCGGGATAAGCCGACGCAAATTCGCGCGCCGCACCAGTGAGTTTGACCTGTATGACCTCATACTCACCGTACGATGAATTGTTCCCTGGGCGCACGGCTTCAACCACGCCGATCGCTTCTTCGAAGGCGGGAAACAGCACCCGCTGGCCCTGCTCGTACCTATCGGCAGGATTGAACACGCGCACACCGCGATATTGCTCGCTAATCTGTGCTTCTTCGAGTTCGAGGCGGTGTGCGACAAGGGCGGCTGACAGCGCCTGAGTCGTCAGGGGCGTTTCACGGTCCAGCAGGAGACTGGTGAGGAAGTCGAGATCGTCGTGAGTGACGATGAAATTTCGGGCCCAGGATTGGCCAAGCGTCAAGGTTTTGCTGTCTCCGAGAAACGGTCGAATGGAAAGGGGAGTGCTGTGTAACGGACGGCATTATAGCGGAGACGCCCGGCAGCGGCAAGCGTGGGTTGACCGTTGTTGGACGCTCGACTATACTGACCGCCTTGTGAATCCGACACAGGATACAGGATTACAACAATGTCAACCAAACGTACATATCAGCCGAAAATCCGCCGTCGTGCGCGCGTCCACGGCTTCCGCGCACGCATGTCGACTGCCAATGGCCGCAAGGTACTCAAGGCGCGCCGCGCCAAGGGCCGCTGGTCGCTGGCCGTCACGCCGCGTCATGTCAAGAAGGTCAACTGGAAGTCGCACTGATCAGCGGGTGCTGAATGCTGCGGCGAGAGCGACGGGTGCACCGTGCCGAGGAATATGCATTTCTCCGCCGGAACGGGCGCTCTGTGCATGGGCGCCTGATGACCCTGAACTGCGTTCGCAACAGCCGGCCTGTCAACCGTTATGGCTTTATTGTCAATAAACGGGTGGGGACGGCGGTGGCGCGAAACCGGGCGCGGCGGCTAATGAGAGAAGCGGTACGGGCGCTGGATGAAGAATTCGCTTCGGGTTTCGATATCGTTCTGATCGCACGACCCGCCCTAAAAGGCGAACCATTCACCGCCGTGCTATTGGCGGTGCGCGAGCTGGGAACTCGGGCGGGCCTAGTACCGGGTTCGGGAAAGCTGGCCCCATGAAGTACCTGGCCTTGAAAGCCATTCGATTCTACAAGCGGTTCATTTCGCCTGGGTTGCCTTCTGCCTGCCGTTTCGAACCGACCTGTTCGGTGTACACCTATCAGGCCATCGAAAAATACGGTGTGTTCAAAGGCGGCTGGATGGGCATCAAGCGCATCAGCCGGTGCCATCCATTCAATCCGGGTGGCTACGACCCGGTACCGTGATCCTGAGGAGCTTCGGTTGACTGTGAATGTCCGCTTACTTCGGCGCGCTGCGCTGCTTGGCGCGCTGCTGCTGCTTACGCTTGTGTTGGTCGCCTGTGGCGCCGGGCGCATCGAGGCATCGTGGGGCGATCTAAGCCTTACAAACGACGGTACGCAACTCCTGTTTGCGTATTACGACCGCGTCGTGAAGATCGACCCCATCTCGGGCCGTCCGGTTCAACTGCTGGACAACGACGGTGATGTGCGGCTCGATGACCAGGGCAACCCGCGCACCTGGGTTGTAGGCGCGCCGGAAGTTCCCGCGCAAACGCAGTTCTATACGGCCCCGCTGGCGCTGGACGAGGATACCCTTCTGATTGCCAGTTATAGCGGCGCGCTGTTTGAAGTTGAGAACCGTACAGCGCGGGTGGACAATCAGGCTGGCGTTCCCGTTGCGGGGCAGGTCGTCGCTAACCCCGTGATTGAGAACGACCTCCTGTATCTGCCGTACTCGCAGGCAAATATGCAGGCGCTGGCGATGAATGGCTTCGCGCCTGAATGGACGCTCACCACGCAGCACGGCATCTACGGCAAGCCGCTGTTCGTGGATGATGCGCTTTACGTAGCCTCGCTCGATCATAACGTGTATTCGCTCGATCCGGCGACCGGTGAAGTCATCTGGAACACCGACCTCAGCGGCGCAATCACATCGGCCCCTGCGTACGGAAACAACGCGCTGTACATAGGCAGTTTCGCCAGCAAGCTGTTCAAGCTCAGCCTGGATGGCGAAATCCTTGGCTCCGTCGATGCGGTGAACTGGGTTTGGGGAACGCCGGCCATTGATGGGGACATGCTCTATTTCGGTGATGTGGTGGGCAATCTGTATGCGGCCCGTGACACCGGCAACTCGTTTGAGCTGGTATGGGGCCCGCTGCAAATTGCCAAGGACGACATCGTGGCTACGCCAATCGTGGCGGGCGACGTGCTGGTGGTTGGCTCACGCGATCACAATGTGTACTGGGTTGATCGTTCCACGGGCGAAGTGCTGCAAACCCGCGAGACCAAAGGCGAAGTGCTGGGCAACATGCTGCTTCTGGAGCCCAGCGACGCGTTGCCCATCAGCCAGCCCATCGTGGTGGTGAGCACCATGGCGAATGAGGAACTGGTCGTCGCGTTTTCGTTGGAAAATGGTGAGCGCCTGTGGGCGTATCAGCGCTGAGAGGCTCTTGACCCATGCTGGACATAATCCTCAACCCGTTCGTTACGCTCCTGACCCTACTGTATGCGCTTCTGGGCAGTATGGCGTTGGCGATTGTGGTGTTTACCATTCTGGTGCGACTGTTGACCTATCCGCTGACGGCGCAGCAGATGAAGTCGTCGCAGGCGATGCAGAAGCTGCAGCCGGAAATCAAGAAGCTTCAGGAGAAATATAAGGGCGACCGCGAGAAGGTTTCGGCCGAGCAGATGAAGTTGTACAAGGAGTACGGAGTCAGTCCGTTCGGCGGATGCCTGCCGCTCCTGATTCAGTTCCCGATCTTCATCGCGTTGTATCAGGCCATTCTGCATACGCTGGCGGTCAACCCGATCCAATTGCTCGATCTGGGCGGCCGGCTGCTCATCCCGGGCCTTGAGTCTTACATCCCCCTCGATAACACCTTCCTCGGCCTCAACCTGGCGCTGCCCCCCAACATCAGTTCCGGCGGGCTGGCTGCGGTGGTAGGCGTTACGCTGATTGCGTCGACCGTGATTACGACCTGGCTGCAGTTCAAGATCACCACGCCACCGGTGGTGAAGGAAGCGGACGGCAAACCGAATCAGGCCGCTTCGATGACGCAGTCGATGGGCACGATCATGCCATTGATGTACGGCTTCTTCGCGCTGTCGTTCTCAATTGGCATCTCGATCTACTTCATTGTTTCGAACCTGGTTGGTATCCTGCAGGCCGTCCTGATGGGCCGCGCCAACTTCTCGAACGTGATACCTTCCTGGTTGGGTTCACGCAGCTCGACCCCGGCCATTGTGGAAACGCGGGCCGGTGATGTGGTCACGCCCAGCAGCAATGGCAAGAGCAAGTCCAGCAGCAAGAATGCGAGCAAGTCCAATAAATCCAAGTAGGCGACCCCGCACCGGGACGGGCGCTCCTAACGCATCCCAGGAGAAAAGCGCATGAGCGCAGATTACATCGAGACTACGGGCGACACCGTGGAAGAAGCGATCGAGGCGGGACTGCAAGAGCTGGGCGTGCGCCCCTCTGATGTGATCGTGGAAGTGCTTGAAGAGCCGATTATGGGCATCATGGGGCTGGAATCACGGCCTGCCCGCGTGCGGCTCGAAGTGCTTATCCGCCAGGCGCCTGCCCCTGACGCGCCGCCGACGGAGGTGTCGCGCCCATACGAAGAGGAATCCGAGCTGGTGCTGCCGGGTGCGCCGCCGCGCGAGGAGTACGAGGCCCGCCCACCACGTGAACCGCGTCCGCCGCGCGAACAGCGTCCCCCGCGTGAACCGGAACCGGACTACCTGGATATCGAGATGGAAGATGGCGAGGATGCGGGTGTTCCGTTCCTGGCCGACAGCGACGAAGTGCCCGAGAGTGAATTCGACGAAGAAGCCGCTATCGCCAAGGTCGTGCTGGGTGAGCTGCTGGAGCGCATGTTCATCCGCGCGCGCATTTCCGGTGCGCCGCGCCCGCGCCGGTGACGACGGCGACGGTGTGCCCTGGATTCTCGATGTGGGCGGCACCAACGCCAACCGCCTGATCGGGCGTCGTGGTGAAACGCTGGCCGCGCTGCAGTACGTCACGCGCCTGATCACCAGCCGCGAGCTGCAACGCCGCGCCGAGGTGATTGTAGACGTGGGTGGTTATAAGGCGCGTCGCGCGCACGCCCTGCACAGCCTGGCGCTGCGTATGGCGGCCGAGGCGGTTGAGCGCGGCAAGATCGTTGCGCTCGAACCGATGCCCCCGCACGAACGCCGGATTGTCCATCTGGCCCTGCGCGATAATGCCGATGTGACCACCAAGAGCGTTGGGGAAGGTTCGGGCCGTAAAGTCACGATTGTGCCCAAGAGCCTGGACTGATGGACATCGTCCCTGATTATCTGCTGATCGGCCATGTGACGGCAGATTTGACGCCGCGCGGCCGCGTGGCTGGCGGCACCGTGTCGTATGCGGTGCGTACAGCCCACGCCTTTGGGCTGCGCGTGGCGGTGCTCACCAGCACCATGCCGGGTGATCCCGTGCTGGACGAGATTCGCCCCTACACGCACGAAATGATCGTGTTGCCCGCCGCTGAAACCACGACTTACGAGAACATCTACACACCCGAGGGCCGCGTTCAGTTTGTGCGCGGCGTGGCTGCGCCGATTGAGCCGGAGGATGTGCCCGATCATTTTCGTCAGTCGCGGCTGGTGCATCTCGCACCGATTGCGGGCGAGATCAATCCGGCTATCGCGGCGATTTTTCCGCCTGAAAAGAACATTTTACTCACACTGCAAGGCTGGCTGCGCCGCTGGGATGCAGATGGGCGCGTGCATTTCAGGCACTGGTTCGATGTCGAGGCGCTCAAGCACATCGATATTGTCGTCTTCAGCGAAGAGGACATTGTCGAGTCGCCGCAAATGGAGCAGGAATACCAGGGCGCAGTCGAGCACCTGTTTGTGACGCGGGCAGAGCAGGGCGGCACGCACTACCGTTGGGGTGAGCCGCGCCAGTTTGAAACCAACCCTGTCCCCGTCGTCAATGCGACCGGCGCGGGCGACATCTTTGCGTCGTCGCTGCTCGCCAGCCTGATCGACCTTGATGATGATTTTGAAAAAGCCACGCAGGTGGCCTGCACGCTGGCCGCACATGCGGTCACACGGGTGGGGCTGGTGAGCGCTCCCACACCGGAGGAGGCCGCTGCCGCGCTGGCCGAGGTGAAGCGAGCATGACGCTGTTTGCCGATCACCTGTTGGTGAACGGCCGCATCGTCACGCTTGATGACACCAATCTTCCTGCCTCGGCACTGGCGATACGCGGCGGCTGGATCGTTGCGGCCGGTTCGGCCGATGATGTCAACACCCTCAAAGGCCCCCAAACGCAAGTCGTCGATTTGCAGGGTGCAACCGTGCTGCCCGGCCTCGTTGACGCGCATATTCACTGGCAGAGGTACAGTGAGTCGCTGGCGGCCGTCAATCTGTTTCAAGTCCCCTCAAAGCAAGAAGCGCTGCAGCGCGTAAGTGAACGCGCGGCCATGCTGCCTGCCGGCCGCTGGATCAGTGGTTTTGGCTGGGCACAGGACGTGTGGCAGGACTCGTGCTTTCCCAGCGCGCGCGATCTGGATGCGGTTGCGCCGCAGCACCCCGTGCTCTTGCGCGGGCGCAGCGGCCATGTGGCGTGGGTCAATACGCTGGCGCTGCGCTTGGCGGGGGTTGACCGTCACACGCAAGCCCCGGACGGGAGCGACATTCTGAAGGACAGCGAGGGAGAACTAACCGGCATCCTGCTGGAGTGGGGTGCTATGGCGCTGGTCGAGCGTGTGATACCAGCGCCGTCGGTTGAGGAAATCGCTGACGGAATGTTGATGGCGCAGCAGGCCGCTTACGCGATGGGCATGACTGGCCTGCATGACTTCGACGATCAGGAGGCCTTCGCAGCCTTCCAACGCCTGCGCGAGCGCGGTCAACTGGGCCTGCGGGTGCTGAAGAACGTCAATCTCAAGTACCTCGACAGTCTGCTCGATCTGGGCCTGCGCTGGGGTCTTGGCGATTCGTGGCTGCGCGTGGGCGGCCTCAAGCTGTTCGCTGACGGCGCTCTTGGCGCGCACACAGCGCTGATGACCGAAGCCTATGAGGGTGAACCGGACAACTTCGGCATCGTCGTGGTGCCCAAAGAGGCGATGGCAGAGGCGGTGCTGCGCGCGACCGAATCGGGCTTGCCGTCAACTATTCACGCAATAGGCGATCGCGCTGTGCATGATGTCCTCGATGTGTACGCGTTCGCCCGCCAGCGCGAAGCCGAACTTGGCATCCCACGCAGCGCGCGCCGCCATCGCATCGAGCATGTGCAGATTATCCACCCGGACGATATGGGCCGGTTGGCCGAACTTGACGTGATCGCCTCGATGCAGCCGATTCACGCCACTTCGGATTATCCGGTCGCGGACAAGCTGTGGGGCGCGGCTCGCACGCCATTCTCGTACAACCCGCGCTTGCAGCTCGATCGCGGCGTTACCGTCGTGTTTGGGTCAGACGCGCCGTTCGACATGCCCGGCCCACTGGTAGGCATTCACGCGGCGGTCACACGCCAGCGCGCCGATGGCTCACCCGGGCCGGACGGCTGGACTTCGGCCGCGCGGGTAACGTTTGAAGAAGCGATTTGCGCCTACACGATTGCGCCCGCCTATGCCGCCGGGCTGGAAAACGAGCTTGGCCGCCTGCGCGCCGGCTATCGCGCCGATTTGGTGGTCATCGGCGGTGATTACCTGTCACTGCGCGGTGACGAACTGCTAATGGCGCGTGTGCGCGGCACAATGGTCGATGGCTCGTGGCGCTATGGGGAGTTCCTCTAGTCGCACGCAGGCTCAGGCACATTGATGAGCAATGGAAAGGAATTCTGAAAATGGAGTTGGCAGCCGAACAGCGTGAAGCCTTACTCAAGATGTTGAAGGCCCGTTTTGAAAAGCACATGAAGCGCCATGAGGGCGTTAAGTGGGCCGATGTACAGGCAAGGTTGGAAGCGAGCTCTGGAAAATTGTGGTCCCTCAGTGAAATGGAACGTACCGGTGGTGAGCCGGATGTGATTGGCCACGACAAAAAGACGGGTGAATACACGTTTGTGGATTGCTCACCCGAAAGCCCTGACGGCCGCAGGAGTATCTGCTACGACCGCGAAGGGTGGGAGTCGAGGAAGGACAATCGGCCAGACGATACCGCGATGGATATGGCGGCGGCCATGGGCATCGAGCTGCTGACCGAAGACCAATA
Organism: uncultured Chloroflexia bacterium; assembly: GCA_963841085.1. GTDB lineage: Bacteria > Chloroflexota > Anaerolineae > Aggregatilineales > Phototrophicaceae > Flexifilum. The sequence goes on from CAWJBF010000003.1 coordinate 241,082, forward strand.
TCGAGAACTGCAGAAGCTTGGCGAGTTCGATTTGAGGACGTCGAGTTGGCTGATCACGCCGCCTGACGTGAGAAAACTCGGTGGCGCGATCTTTGCCGACCGCCGTTACGGCAGGGTCTTTGTGTATCACAACGGCGCGCAGTCCTACTATGCCGCGCGGGGCTTTCGCGGCTTGCTGAAGGCCTAGCTGCGTACGGCGCGGCGGCGGGTGGTCTGTGGTGGAATGGAGACATCAGGCAGGTTGTTGTATTGTCGTGCAAGTGTTGAGCCATAGTTGAACGAATGGGAGTGACCATGACGGATCCGCGGACGGACAAGCTGGCTGATGTGCTGGTGAACTACTCGACGGCAGTCCAGCCGGGCGAGTGGGTGGGTATTCTGGGCGATGTGGCCGCACTGCCGCTGCTGCGCGCGGTGTATTCGGCGGTCGTAAAGGCCGGCGGCAATCCCACACTGATGTTGAGCGACGAAATGATGACGCGCGAATTTTTGCGCCACGCCGGTGATGAGCAGATGTCATGGCTCGACCCCAGCCACACGCTCTATTTCGACAACGCGGATGTCTTCATTCGCTGCAACGCGCCCACCAATACGCGCGCCATGACGACCATCAATGCCAAGTGCACACAGGCACTGGCGCGCGCGCGCAGCCCGTGGCTGGAAACGCGGATGCGCCGCGCCGCCGAGGGCAAGATGAAGTGGGTAGGCACACTGTATCCCACCGAGGCGCTGGCGCAGGATGCCGGCATGAGCATCGAGGAGTACGAGGCCTTCGTTTATGGTGCGACGTTTGCTGACCGCGAAGACCCGGTGGCTGCCTGGCGCGAACTGGGCGTGATGCAGCAGGAGAAAATCGACTGGCTGGTGGGCAAGAAACAGGTGGTGCTGAAAGGCCCAAACATCGATCTGTCGCTGTCGATTGACGGCCGTACCTTCATCAACTGCCAGGGCGAGCGCAATATGCCCGACGGTGAAATCTTCACCGGCCCGGTGGAAGAGTCGGTCAACGGATGGGTGCGCTTCAGCTATCCGTCGATTGTGCAGGGCCGCGCTGTCGAGGGCATCGAACTCAAGTTCGAGCAGGGCAAGGTGGTCGAGGCCACGGCGAAGAAGAACGAGGATTTGCTGCATTCGCAGTTGGACACCGACGCCGGTTCGCGCTATCTGGGCGAATTTGCGGTCGGTACCAACTTCGGCATTCAGCAGTTCACCGGCCAGATTCTGTACGACGAGAAGATTGGCGGCACGGTGCATATGGCGATTGGCGCAGGCTATCCGGACAGCGGCAGCAAGAACAAGAGCAGCGTCCACTGGGACATGATCTGCGACATGCGCACCGACAGCACCATTCACGTCGATGGCGACCTGTTCTACGAGAACGGCCAGTTCAGCGTCTAGAAGCGCAAACAAACTCGGACACACTGCCCGCGCCTGACACGCGCGGGCAGTGTTGTTTTAAATCGCCAAGGCGCCAAGATCGCGGAGATAGTACGCCAAGGGGATAGATACAACCTCTGGCGATTCTGGCGCCTTGACGATTCGAGCGGTGTTCCTCGAAAGTTCCATATTGCCCACCTGCGAGACATCGAGACAGACAGACAGAATTGAAGCTAAGAGACAGACACTGAGGGAAAAACGAACAGGACAACCGGACAGAATGCCGGACAACCGATGCGAAGCGCAGGTTCACTATGGACGCATACTCAGCATAGTACATGAGCGCCATTCGCAGGCGAAGCAATGGTGGCCGGGATAGTCGCGAGGCGGGGACGGAGTGCGTTGCTTTTGAGTGAATCGGCTGAACAAGTGTTCGAGTATTTGCCCGTTTTGTGCTATAATTTGCAGGTTCAGTGAGTTGTTTTTTTGAGGGATGGAATGGCGAAGTTTGAGCTGGTTTCTGACTTTCGGCCGACAGGCGATCAGCCGGTGGCGATTGATGAACTGGTCGCCGGCCTGAGCGATGGCGCGAAGCATCAAACGCTGCTGGGCGCGACTGGAACCGGCAAGACGTTCACGATGGCCAACGTCATCCAGCAGGTGCAGCGGCCCACGCTGATTCTGGCGCACAATAAAACGCTGGCGGCGCAGTTGTACAGCGAGTTCAAGGAATTCTTCCCGCGCAACGCCGTCGAATACTACGTCAGCTACTACGACTTTTATCAGCCGGAGTCGTATGTGCCGCGCTTCGATCTGTTCATTGAAAAAGAAGTCGACATCAACCAGCAGATCGAGCGCCTTCGGATTGCGGCAAAGGCGGCGCTGCTGTCGCGCCAGGACACGATCATCGTTGCGTCGGTGTCGTGCATTTATGGCACGGGCGACCCGGTAACGTGGGGCGCATCCACCCTCAAGTTGAGTGTGGGCGAGGAAATCCGGCGCGAGTCGATTTTGCGCAAGCTGGTGCAGATTCAGTACACACGCGGCGATATGGACCTGGCGCACGGGACGTTTCGGGCGCGCGGTGATGTGCTGGAAATCTTCCCACCTTACGAACATGCCGCTTTCCGCGTGACACTGTTTGGTGACGAAGTTGAGCGCATCGTCGAGTTCGACCCGCTGTCCGGCGAACTGCTGGCCGCCCACGAGACGATTGTCGTGTTTCCGGCATCGCAGTTCATTGCCGATCAGGACAAGCTCCAGTCAGCCATCCACAATATCGAAGTCGAACTAGACGAGCAGATCGCGTTCTTCAAGGAGCAGGGCAAACTACTGGAAGCCCAGCGTATTGAGCAGCGCGCGCGCTATGACATCGAAATGCTGCGCGAAACCGGCTTCACCAGCGGTATCGAGAACTACTCGCGCCATCTTGAACACCGCCCGCCCGGCAGCCCGCCGTGGACGATGGTCGATTACTTCCCCAAGGATTTCCTGATCATCATCGACGAGAGCCACATGACGCTGCCGCAGATTCGCGGTATGTACAACGGCGACCGTTCGCGCAAGGAAACACTGGTCGAGTACGGCTTTCGCCTGCCCAGCGCGATGGATAATCGTCCGCTGCGCTTCGACGAGTTTGAGGCGCGCACCAATCAGGTTGTCTATACGACCGCGACGCCCGGCCCGTATGAAATGGAGCACAGTACGAAGATCGTACGCCAGATCATCCGCCCGACGGGTGTGCTTGACCCCGAAGTCATCGTGCGCCCGACCAAGGGCCAGATTGACGACTTGCTGCAGGAAGTGGCCGCGCGCGTGCAGGTGGGCCAGCGCGTGTTGGTGACGACGCTCACGCAGCGCATGGCCGAGGAACTGGCGGGCTACATTAACGAGATCGGCATTCGCGCGCACCATTTGCACGCAGAGATTGAGACGCTGGAACGGGTTGAAATCCTGCGCGATCTGCGCCAGGGCGTCTATGATGTGCTCGTCGGCATCAACCTGCTTCGCGAAGGCATCGACCTGCCGGAAGTGTCGCTGGTGTGTATCCTAGACGCTGACAAAGAAGGCTTCCTGCGTTCGTCACAGGCGCTGATCCAGACGATTGGCCGCGCCGCTCGCCACGTCGAGGGCAAGGTCATTCTGTATGCCGACAAGATGACGCCGTCGATGGAAATCGCCATCCGTGAGACCGAACTGCGCCGCAGCGTTCAGAACGAGCACAACGTGGCCAACGGCATCGTGCCGACCACCATTGTCAAGCAAGTGCGTGACCTGACCGACCGGGTGCGCTCGATGGCATCGGAAGACGGGCAGATTGTCGAAGGCGGTGAGTTTACCGTTGATCAACTGCCCAAGGACGAGCTGCACCGCATGATCAAGGAACTTGAATCCGAGATGAAGGCGGCAGCCAAGGCGCTTGAATTCGAGAAGGCGGCGCTCCTGCGCGACCAGGTGCTGGAACTGAAGCGCGCGCTGGCCGAAAAAGAGCCGCTAGTCGAGTTGATCGCCCGGTGAGCCCCGCGTGAATGACCTGCCAAACCATGAAGTGACCGTTGACACCCCGCACTGCCACTGATACCATGGTTGTATTGATGCGGGGTAGAGCAGTGGTAGCTCGTCGGGCTCATAACCCGGAGGCCGTAGGTTCGAATCCTACCCCCGCTACTAATGAAAGCGGCGTCTCAACTGGGACGCCGCTTCTGTTTGTCTACTTTCCCTTCTTCTTATTCTTCTTGTCCTTCTTGTGATTTTCCACCTCGGGTTCGTCGCTATCGTCCACGTCTGGCGTAATCCCCTGCGCCTCCAATTCAGCCTTGGCGACCAGCAGCGCCGCCTTCTGCTCTTCGCTGACGGTGGGATAGGTAAGGTCGAGTTGGTCCAGCGTGTGGTGAAGCACTGAAGCAACTGCCAGCCGCGAGAACCACTTGTGATCGGCCGGTATGATGTACCAGGGTGCCCATTCAGTGCTGGTGTGGTTGAACATATCTTCGTAAACCGTCATGTAAGTATCCCAGTGGTCGCGCTCCTTCATATCTCCGGTCGAGAACTTCCAGTTCTTGTCTGGGCGCATGGTACGTTCCAGGAAGCGCCGGCCTTGTTCTTCCTTCGATACGTTCAGGAAGAACTTGAGCACCGGGATGCCGTTGTTGACCAGATACTTCTCGAAATTGTTGATTTCCTCGAAGCGGCGATGCCAGATGTCGTCACCACGCAGATGGCCTGGTAGCTTCTGGCCATCCAGGAACGAGGGATGGACACGTACAACGAGGACTTCCTCGTAGTATGATCGGTTGAAGATGCCGATATGGCCCCGGCGTGGCAGAGCTTTGAAGTTGCGCCACAGGTAATCGTGATCAAGTTCTTCGCCCGATGGCCCCTTGAAGCTGTGTACCTCAACGCCCTGCGGGTTAACGCCCGACATCACATGCTTGATGGTGCCGTCTTTACCCGCCGCATCGAGGGCCTGCAGCACCATAAGCAAGGCATAGTTGTCCTGTGCGTACAACTTGTCCTGCATGTCAGCCAGGCTGCCAATGCTCTCCGCCAGCATCTCCTCGGCTTCCTGTTTGTCTACCCAGTCGCCTTTGAAGCCAGGGTCATAGTCGCACTTGAGATCGATTTTCTTGCCCGGCGGTACGCGAAGCACCTTCAGCAGTTCTTCCAGGCGTTTGTTTGCCATAATCGGCCTCCTTTTCTGGAGCGTGGGGCAATTGAAAGCCCGCCGCCAGAGATATCTTATGAGCGATTATGACAGCTTCGGCCAGAATGATCCAAACGACCGCCATGGATGATCCGATGCCCGAACTGGCGAACTGCGCCATTTCGATCTAAAACTCTCGCTTCATGCCAATTGCGCTGGTCTCCAGCAGAATGCTGAGGATGGAACCGATGAGCAAGAAGAAAGTGAGCGACGCGCCCGTCGTTCTCGCTATCGACATTGGCGGGAACAACATCAAGGTCCAGTGCAGCTCGGGCAAAGAAACTCGCAAGTCACCCAGCGGGCCGGAGATGTCGGCCCCGCAGATGGTCGAAACAGTCAAGCAGATGACCCACGATTGGCCTTATGATGTCATCTCTATGGGTTTCCCCGGTGCGGTGCTGTTTGGACGCATTGCCCGCGAACCCGTCAATATGGGCAATGGCTGGACGAAACTGGACTACGAGGCGGAATTTGGCAAGCCCGTTCGCCTAATCAACGATGCCGCCATGCAGGCGGTGGGCAGCTATGAGGGTGGACGGATGCTGTTTCTCGGCCTGGGCACCGGCCTGGGCACTGCCATGATCGTGGACGGCGTCGTGGAAACGCTTGAACTCGGGCACATGCTGTGGCGGAAAGGGCGCTCGACCGAGGACTATGTGGGTCGCCGCGGACTCGAATGGCTCGGAAAACCGCGCTGGCGCAAGGCTGTGCTTCGGCTGGTCGATGAGTTGTATTGGGCGCTTGAACCAGACTACATCGTCCTGGGTGGCGGAAATGCCAAGCTCCTTGATAGCATGCCGCCATACTGCCGCTTGGGCGCCAACTCCAACGCCTTTGCCGGTGGCTTCCGGTTGTGGACGGATACCTCCGACTGGTCGGGGCCGGCTGCGACTGAGCCGGAATCGTAGGCGGCACGAGTAATCGGAATGCCTCGACAGGTGCTGGATTCTCCGCTTATTGCTGCGCTTTCCGGCCGTGAGCGGGAATTGACATGTGAGGGACAGTTTGCTAACCTACACGCGGTTTGGCGACGTAGCTCAGTTGGTTAGAGCGAGCGACTCATAACCGCTAGGTAGTTGGTTCGAATCCAACCGTCGCCACACACGCAAGGCCGTGCAACCGCGCGGCCTTTTTGTTTGCCTAGCTCATCAGGCGCAGCAGGTCTTCGGCGCTTTCGCGGCGGCGCGCGACGTGCCATGCGTTTCCGTTCGGCTCGACCACGACTTCGGGCGGGCGCGGGCGGGCGTTGTAGTTGCTGGCCATGACCATGCCATACGCGCCAGCGGTCAGCAAGGCCAGCAGGTCGCCCGGCTGCACGGCGGGCAGCGGCACTGCGCGGCCGAGCACATCGGTGCTTTCGCACACCGGCCCGGCGACGATCACGGTCTGCACCGGTTCGCCCTCGCGCAGCGGCACAATCGCGTGATGGGCCTCATACAGCATCGGCCGGATGATCTCGGTCATGCCCGCATCCACCAGCACAAAGCGCTGATCGCCCTGATCCTTGACGTAAAGCACCTGTGACAGCAGCACACCTGCGTCCGCCACCAGCGAGCGCCCGGGTTCCAGCAGCAGCTTCAGGCCGCGTTTCTGCACCAGCGGCAGCACGACTGCTGCGAAATCGGCAGGGGAGGGCAACAACTCACCGCCCGCGTAATCGACCGGAAAGCCCCCGCCCAGATTGAGAGTCGTGATTTCAGGCTCGTGCTCAATCAGCGCCAGCGCATGGCGCACCGCCTCGACCGTGGCGGCGGTGTCGTGCAATTGGCTTCCGATATGGATGTGCAGTCCTTCGATGCGCAGGTTGGGCAAGGCCGCGCGTCGCGCCAGCAGGCCGCGCAGGTCGTCGGCATTGAGGCCGAATTTGGCGGCGCTGTGGCCGGTGGCGATATGCGGGTGCGTGTTGGCAGCTACTTCGGGGTTGTAGCGCAGTGCAGCGCGAACAGTGACGCATTGTTCAGCGGCGATGGCGTTGAGGATGTCTGCTTCGGCCACGTTCTCGATATTCACCCAGCCGATACCCTGCGCTGCGGCATAGCGTAGTTCATCTGGTGACTTCGCAACGCCCGCAAACACGATTTCCTCTGGCTGTGCGCCGGCCGCCAGCGCCAGGCGGATCTCACCGGCGCTTACGGCGTCAATGCCAGCGCCAGCCTCGACCAGTGCGCGCAGGACGGCCAGGTTGTGGTTCGATTTGGCGCTAAAATGGACTTCTGCATCGGGGAAGGCTGCGCGTACCCGGTCCAGATTGCAGCGAATGCGCGGCAGACTGTACACGTAGGCGGGCGTGCCCACCGTTCGCGCGACTTCCGCCAGCGCAACGCGATCAAGGTGAAGCTGCCCGGCCCGGTAGCCGAGCGTAGAATGAAATGGTGTGCCGTTGGGCATAGCATGTCCGTGTCGATTAGGAGAAGATAGGCCCGATGACTATTGTCAGGCCCATGCCTGCGCGATTATCCTGATAGACAGAAATGAACAGTGAAAAGTGAAAGGTTAAAAGTTGAAAGAGAAGTGCCATTGGGCGGCTGTTATTGTTGAAGTACGAGTCAGCCCGCAACCTCACTTTTGACTTGCAACTCTCAACTTTCAACTCCAGAGTATACCGGGAGCAGGTGAAGGATGGCTACTGCTTTGGACGCCGCTCCATCGAAGAACTCGCTCGCCAGCCGCTTCGAGGCGTTGCGCACGCGCGAACACGATCTGATCACGCACTTGCTGGAGGTGCTTCCGCGCATCGACGGGCTTGATCCCGAGCTTATCTCGCAGACCCGCGACGCGCTGTTCCACGCCGATACACCGTTTCTGGTGGTGTTGCTCGGGCCGTTCAGCGCCGGCAAATCCAGCCTGATCAACGCGCTGTTGAATCAGCCCGATCTGCTCAAAACGGGCGTGACGCCCACCACTGACCGTATTTCCATCCTGCGCTACGGTGACGAAGTGCAGCGGATTGACGCCGGCGATACGACCAATCTGCTTGCTCCTGCCCCGCTGTTGAAGACCGTCAGCCTGGTGGATACGCCCGGTCTCGAATCCGTCTTCAAGACTCATGATGAGCAGTCGCGGAAATTTCTGCATCGCAGCGACGCGGTGCTGTTGGTGATGCTAGCGACGCAGGCGATGACCGCGCGCATGGCCGAATACCTGAGCACGCTCAAAGCCTACGGCAAAACCGTCATCATCGTGTTGAACCAACGCGACTTGCTGAAAGACGAGGACGTTGCGGGCCTGTTGGATTACGTGCGCGAACAGAGCCGCGATGTGCTCGGGTATACTCCGGAAGTCTGGCTGACGTCGGCACGCTGGGCGCTGGAAGCGGACGCGGGCGAGGAACGCGATCAGGCTTTGTGGGCGCGCAGCGGGCTGGATGAGTTTTCGCGCTACGTCGACAACCAGGTGAGCGATGCCGACCGGCTGCGCCAGAAGTTGACGACGCCGATGAAGATCGTGCAGCACGTACTTCACTCGGCAAGTACCGCGGTGGATGGCCATCAGAAGTCCCTCGATCAGTATCAGCAGATTGCAGAGAACATCGACCGCCAGTTGGCCGTGATGAAAGCGGATGAAGATAAGGTCGTGCGCGACATCACCAGCGCGGCGGCGGCCCGATTCAGGGACACCGGCCAGCGCGGGCGCGCGGCCATCGCCGAGGCGACTGCTTTCCGGCACACGCCGGGCGCAGTCGGGCGCGGACTGACGGAAATCGTTGGGCTGGCCGGCCTCATGCGCCGCCCTCCGCGCGTCGTCGCCAATGCACTGAAAACGCACAAGGTGTTCGAGCCGCTCGATCAACTGCCCGAAACGGTCGAACCGCTTGGCCCCCGGCTGGAAGGCAAGGATATTCAGGATGTCGAGTCGCTGGTGGCGTATGCGCGCAAAGAAGTTGAGGCGCTGCCGCCCGGCATACGCGGCCACCTGATCGGCGAACTGCGCGCGCCGGGCAAGTATGAGCGCGGCGCGCTGCTGACTGTCAATCAGCAGTTGGAACCGATTGAGCAGGACGCCCGTAACACGCCGGTACTGGCGGCCGAGAAAAACTTGAGCACCGCGCGCGTGTATCTGGCGGGCTGGGAGATCATCTCGCTCACTTTCTTCGCGGCCTTCCTGCTCGTGCGGCCGCAGGCGCAGGACATGCCTGCGCTGTGGGTGGGGCTGGCGCTGATCGCGCTCGTGGCGATACTGGGTGGACTGGTGGCGTATGTGCTGCGCGGCCGGCAGGCTGCGGGTGGTTTCGCGGCCGCACAGGATCGCGCGGGTAATCAATACAGTGCGGCACTGGCCAAGGCGGGCGAACAGCAGGTGGCCTACGGCATGGAACTGCGCCGGGCAGCCGCCGGGCCGCTACTGCGGCTGGTCACGGCCCAGTCGGCGGCGCTGGAAGAGCAGGGGCGCGCGCTCAAGCAGGCCAGCGAAGCGACGGTGAAGCTGGCGGCCGATGTCGCTGCGCTGAAGTAGAATCCGGGGCCTCGGGCGCTGCCTGAGACGGAAGGGTGGAGACTGCAAGCATGCAACCAGACACTGCGGGAACGGTACTCGAAGGCGCACTGGCCGCATTCCGCGAGCAGGAAATCCGGCTGGTGGGCGACCTGCTGGCGGTGCTGGCGGGCATGCCCGAGGGCGACGACAACGATCGCCGCCGGCTTGAAGAGACCGTGCGCGACTTGCGCGAGATGTTCTACCTGGCCGTGGTGATTGGCGAGTTCAATGCGGGCAAATCCTCGTTTGTCAACGCACTATTGGATGAACCACTGCTGCCGACTGGTATTACGCCGACGACGGAATTGATCGAGGTGGTGCGCTACAGCGAAACGGCGCAGCGCGTGCCGGTTCGGCAGGACGACACCGTACGCGTGTGGGCACACCCGAACACACTCGCACCCGGGGTTGCGCTGGTAGACACCCCCGGCACCGGCTCGGTCTTCAAGCGCCATGAGGACACAGCCAAGTCGTTTCTGCACCGCGCCGATCTGGTCATCTTTGTGCTGTCGGCCAAGCGCGCGCTGGCCGAGACGGAACGCCTGTATCTCGATCTGGCGCGCAACTACGGCAAAAAGATCATTCTGGTGATCAACCAGGTGGACCTGCTCAAGCCGGGCGAGCAAGATGAAGTGAAGCGCTTTGTTCAGAAGCAGGTGGAAGACCTGCTGCAACTGCACCCGCTGATCTTCATGGTCTCGGCTCGCGATGCGCTGGCGGGTGATGAAGAGGGCAGCGGTATGCCGGCGCTGAAGGCGCATCTGCGCGCTGTGCTCAACGAGTCGCCGCCTGCGCGCCAGAAACTCATCGCCCAACTTGAGTTCATCGAACGCGTGGCGCAGAACAACGCCCGGCAGGCTGCCGATCGGGCCAGCCTGGTCGACGCCAACAGCCTTCAGGTACACGATGTCGAGCGCGAACTGGGCGAACAGACCAGCAGCATGGATCAACCATTAGCCGCCGCGCGCACCGAAATCAACCGGTCCTTAGAGGCCATGCGCGCACGCGGGCACACCTTCATCCGCGAACATCTGTCGGTGCGGCGCATCGGGCGCAGCCTGAACCGCGAAAAGCTGCGCCAGGAGTTCGATGAGGTCGTCATTGGCCGCACCATCAAGGATATCCACGCGGCCTCGCTTGACTACGTCAACGCGGTGGTCGATGGCAGCCGCGCTTACTGGCGCAGCGTGATTGAGCGGCTGAACAAGCTGCACGACCTGCTGGGCCAAGACGTGGAAGGACTAGATGCCAACGCCTACGCTGAACAGCGCGAGGCGCTGCAGGAGGCAGTGAGGCTGGCGGAAGCGCAGCTTCGCGATTACTCGTCGGGCGATGTGGTACAGGAACTGGACGAACGCTCGATGAATGAGGTCAATAACTTTGCGGTCAGTTTCATCACGATGGTGGTGGGCATCGTTGCTGCCGCAGTGGCCCTGGCTACTCCGGGCGCGCTGACGACCGTGCCGCTGGCGACAGTCGCGTTTGTGCTGGCTGCTCCGGTCGTGGTACTGGGCGGAGTGGCCGCGGTCACGTACTGGCGGCGCGCCCAAACGCGCGTGAGCTCGGATTTCGATGCCTCTATCAACCGCATACGCGACACGTATAACGAGGCGCTGGACGAGCTGATGCGCAAGGAACGCGGGCGCTTGCAGCAGTACGGCCAGCAGGTGCTGAATCCCATTTTCAGCCGCCTTGAGGTGCTGACGAACCGCTACGCGACCCAGCGCGCACAGCTTGAACTGGTCATTGGACAGCTAAAAGCCTTGCGAAATACGATAAAATCGTCACCATGAACGAACTACCGCTTGAAACCCAGGCGATGATGGCCGCTCAGGTTGTTTTGGCGGCCATCCTCGGCCTGGTGATTGGTTTCGACCGTGAGCGCAAACACCGCGACGCGGGTATGCGCACGATGACGCTGGTGGCGATGGGATCGTGCCTGTTTACGACTCTGTCGCTACAGGCCTTTCCGGGCGCGGATTCGGCGCGTGTGGCCGCCCAGATCATCCCTGGCATGGGTTTCATTGGTGCCGGCGCGATCATTAAGGAAGGCCGCAGCGTCCAGGGATTGACCACGGCTGCCACGATGTGGGTGACGGCCGCTGTGGGCATGGCCGTGGGCACGGGCAACTGGTTTGTCGGCATTTCGATCACCGTCGCCATCTGGTTTGTGCTGGTGGTGCTGCAGAAATTCAAGCGCGCGCTGCCAACCGTCAGTCCAGATGGTGAACTGCCTTCGCCTGATTGAGCACGGCGCTGATGTCCGGTTCGGCGAGAGCCGGTGCGGGGCCGAGCGGGTCTTCGGCGTCTTCGCCCAGCAGTTGGCGCGCGATGTTGCGCCAGCCGTAGCCCAGCGCGTCCAGGTTGTAGCCACCTTCCATCACGTAAACGATTTTGCCGCCGCAGTGCGCTTGCGCCATACGGTTCAGTTCCGCGTTGAGGTGCGCGAACCCCGCCAAACTCAGGCGCATGCCCGCCAGCGGATCCATCCAGTGGGCGTCGTGCCCCGATGAAACCAGCAGCAATTCCGGCTGAAAGCGGTCAATGACCGGCCACACCAACTCCGCAAACGCGCGCGCATAACTGTCGTCGCCGCAGCCGGCGGGCAGTGGCAGGTCGACTGTTAGGCCTTCACCTACGCCGCTGCCGGTTTCGTTCACCATGCCTGACATGGGATAGAGCGGATACTGGTGCAGCGATATGAACATCACCGATGGGTCGTCGTAGAAGATGTCATTCGTGCCGTTGCCGTGATGCACGTCGTAATCGACGATGGCGACACGCTGCACGCCGAATGCGAGCTGAATGTGCCGTGCGGCAATGGCGACGTTGTTGAACAGGCAGAAACCCATGCCGCGCCCGGCGATTGCATGGTGGCCCGGCGGGCGCACGATCGCCAGCGCATTGTCTGCTGTGCCGGTCATGACGGCATCAACGGCCGCGACTGTGCCGCCAGCGGCCAGCAGCGCGATTTCGAACGAGGTGGGATTGACGTAGGTATCGGCATCGAGGCGGGCGGTGCTGCGCAGTTTTGCCGTACCTTCAAGTAGTGAATAGTAGCCAGCGTCGTGCACTGCCAGAATTTGTTGGCGTGAGGCGGAGGGCGCTTCGATGAGTAATAGCCGGTCGATCAGGCCGTCTTCGTCGATGCGCTTCCAGACGGCGCGAATGCGGCCCGCGTGTTCTGGGTGTTCGGGCAGATGATGCTCGATGTAGCGCGGGTGCGTGACATAGGCGGTGGTCATGGGCGCGCCTTCCGCTCCAGCAGCATATAGTCAAAACCGTTCATGCGGATCGTCTCGGTTTGGGAGTAATTGGCGAAGATCGCGTCGATCACATCCTCAGGATAGAACATCGCGCGCAGGATGATCAGCCCGAAAGCCTGTTCCTCGATCATGCGCACCAGTTCGGTGGAGTCGAATTTGTCATTCAGCGACAGGTTGAGCAGTTGCGTGGGGTTGGTGATGACTTCATTGCCCGACCACAGCGCAAATGCCGCTTCCTCGCTCAATATTGGGCCGTCCGAAGCGCGCGCGCGTGCGACAATGGCCTCGCCAGCGGCAATATCCTCGGGCGTGGTGAAATGGCCGATATCAGCATAGCCACCTGCGATGCGACCGGCCGAGTCATAAAAGCCGTTGTCGGCATTGGCATGCAGACCAAGCGCTGCCGCCACGGGGCCAAACACCGGACCGTCGGTGGGCATCTTGACGGTCGCTGCGCCATAGCCGATGTATGCCAGTGGCACTAGCAGGCAGGCCGCGCCCATCAGGGCAGGGCGCGCGGCGCCCAGCGGCGGAGCAAACCGGCGCGCGTAGACATTATCGGCGGCGCGCCAGTCCCCGCGCAGCCAGCGGCTGAAGAAGATGCCGCTGAGGATGCAGACGGCGGCAATGGCGGTCGCGAAATAGCTATCGCCGGCGCCCCACTTGCCAGAAAGCACGCTGTTGGCCACCGCTGCGATCAGCCAAACGCTGTACAGTGACAGGCGCGTGAAATACAGCTCGAACAGGGCTAACAGCGCCGCCGGCACGATCAGGAAGCCGTGCAGCGAGAACCACAGGCGGAACAATCCGGCCGTTTGATCGGCGATATACGGGTTGACGTTGGCGGCGATGGTTTGCAGCCACCATTGGCCTTGCGTAGCCCAGTTCATCCAGACGAAGATGCCGAGGCCGGCGACCGCGAAGCCGAAACCCCACACCAGCGCGCGCCGGGGATTACGGATGAACAGGAAGATGAACACGGCGGCGGCGGTGGCGATGGCCAACTGCTTGGTGTAGCCCGCCAGCAGCAGCAGGATCATGCCCAGCAGCAGCGTGCGACGGCGTTTGCTCTTGTCGCCGATTTCGCTCACATTCGCCAGCACGACGATGGCCAGCGTCTCAAACATCACCATCGTCATGTGCTGCCGGTAGAGCGGGCCGATATGATAGATCGTGTTCGAGGCCAGGAACGCCAGCCCGGCCGCGATGGCAATCCAGCGCACGCGCTCCTCACGATAAACGGCCAGTCCAATAGCTGCCGCCGCTACCAGTGTTCCGAGGAAGCCGATCAGCCGCCCATACCAGTAGGCCGGACCGAACAGCCACACGAACGGGGCCGCCATCAGGTGGTAGACCGGCGGATAGTTGCTGGAGTAGAACGGGTAAACGTTCGTGTCGCGGTAGGGCCACTGGCCCTGACTGAACAGCACGGTATCGACCAGTTCAAAGCCTTCGCCCTGGTCATAGTCAAACGGGAACTGGATCAGATTAACGGCGTAGAGGGTGTAAACGACCAGATGTAGCGCCAAAAGGCCGATAGCCAGCACCATCAGGACACGGAAGGCGCGCATGAGCCAGCGGTTGGGAGCGACGGCGGGGGCGGTTGCGGTCATTGGCTCACGCGGGCTGGCGGCCGAGCGGAAGCAGCGTAAGCCCTACGAGTACAAGCGCGACGCAGCCAGCGAGGGCGATGCGCTGCGCAGGGCCGATGCCGCCTTCGCGGCCGATATCGAGCAGGTCGATGGCGATGATGCCAGCAAAGCCAGCCGCGCCCACGGCGATCATCAACAGGCCAAGCATGCGCTTGCTGACGGTTACATCATTGGACAGAAACTGGCGCAGATGCTTCATGACTGCAACTTCCCGCATTGGCTTGCGTATAGTTTGGTGAACACAGGTTTCCAAGTGTACCGGCTTTACCCGGCTTTTCGAGGGTTGAACCCATGAGCAGTGACAACATGCACAATGATGACTTGATCGATGGTGGGGCAGACAGCCCAACCGTGAGCGACCGCGCCAGCCGCCTTGAAGCGCAGGATGATGAGCGCGACGCCGACGCCGTGATTGCCAAATATGAACGCCGCTACTATGGCGGCCCCGAGCCTGAAGCTAATGACTTCACGTTTGATGCGCCGCCCAAGCGCAAGAATGAGGACATTGCGGCCGGCAAGCGCCGCCGCGCCCCGATGTGGGCAGCGAAGCCCGCGCCCCGGGCCTATAGCAGCGCCTATCTGAATGAAGACGAGCGGCTGTGGTCGTCTATCGCCAACGCCAGCGTCTGGATCACGGTGTTGGGCGGGATGTTCACGGGTGGCGTGGTGGTTCCATTCAGCATCTTCATCCCGCTGGCGATCTTCCTGTACTGGCGCAATCGCTCGGATTATGTAGCTTTTCAGGCGCTGCAAGCCTTCGCCGTGCAGGTGCTGGTGACGGTCGGCGTGGCGCTGGTCGCGTTCGTCGGCGGCATCGTCTGGGTGGTCGGGCTGCTGATCGCGCTGCTGCTGATGATCGTGCTGGTCGGGTTTATCCTGGTGCCGGTGTGGGCGATTGTGGGCATTGCAGTTGCCATCTTGCTGGCTGTGGCCCCGTTCGTGGCCGTGGCGCTGGGGACGGTGGGCGCGGTACGCACCTATTCCGGCCGCGACTTTCAGTACCCCGTCATTGGCCGCTGGCTGGACCGGCGGCTGGCGCACACCGTATATCAAACGGTCTAGGCAAGCATACAGAGATTCACCGCCAAGACGCGGTGATAGAATTGAAATAGCGCCAGGGGGAAGTCCTCTTGGCGCTCTTGGCAGTTCAAGCGCGTTATTGTCTGCTGTTACGGTAGGTTCTCATGCAGCATCGCTGCAATTCGCCCCATTTCATTCCCCGGCCGCGCGTGCTAGACTGTTCCCCCTGATAGTGACAAGCCAGCGACCCTGAATCAGAGGCAAATTGCGATGTTAAAGACGCAGAACTGCGGTGAGCTACGCCTGTCTCATGTGGGGCAAGAAGTCCTGCTGGCGGGCTGGGTATTTCGCCGGCGCGACCAGGGCGGCCTCATCTTCATCGACCTGCGCGACCGCTGGGGCATCACCCAGATCGTCGTCGATCAGGAGAGCGCGCCCGAGCCGCACCGCGTTGCGGACTCGCTGCGCAACGAGTATGTGGTGCAGGTGCGCGGCCTCGTGCGCCAGCGCCCTGACGGCACGGCCAACCCCGAACTTGTCACGGGTGATGTGGAAGTAGTCGCCAGCGAAATTACGCTGCTCAACGCGTCGAAAACGCCGCCGTTCTACATCAATCAGGAGGGCAAGATCGACGAGGTGACGCGCATGAAATACCGCTACCTCGACCTGCGCCGGCCGCACATGCAGGACAATCTGGTGCTGCGTCACCGCGTCGTCAAGGGCATGCGCGACTATCTCGATAAACTTGAGTTTGTTGAGATCGAAACACCGATCCTGTTCAAGACGACGCCTGAAGGTGCGCGCGATTTTCTCGTGCCCAGCCGCTTGATGCCGGGCAATTTCTACGCACTGCCGCAAAGCCCGCAGCAGTTGAAACAGTTGCTGATGGTGGCCGGCTACGAGCGCTACTTCCAGATCGCGCGCTGCTTCCGCGACGAAGACCTGCGCGGCGACCGCCAGCCGGAGTTCACGCAGCTTGACCTGGAGATGAGTTTCGTGCAGCGTGACGATGTCATCAGCCTGATCGAGGGCATGATGATCTACCTGACCGAGCAAGTCGTCGGCAAGTCGCCGATGGTTAAGCCGTTCCCGCGTATCACCTACACTGAGGCGATGGAAAAATACGGCTCGGACAAGCCCGACCTGCGCTATGAGCTGGCCGCCGTCGATATCACCGATCTGGCTGCTGCCAGCGGCTTCCAGGTGTTCAAGAGTAATGCGGCGGCGGGCAAGCCAGTGAAGGCGCTGCGTGCGCCCGGCATGGCCCAGCGCAGCGGCACGGCGTTGCGCAAGCTAATGGAAGATCTTGAAGGTCTCGCGCGCGCCAACGGCGCCCGGGGCCTGGCGTGGCTGGGCATGCCCGAAACCGATGGCGGAGAACTCAAGGGGCCGGTGGGAAAGTTCTTCGGGGCCGAGCAACTCGTCGAACTGCTTGCGCGCACGGGTGCGCAGCCGGGCGACCTGCTGCTGTTCATTTCGGACGAGCGCGACACGGTCTATCGCATCGTTGACGTGCTGCGCCGCACGATTGCCCATGAACTGGGGCTGGATGACCCTGAGAAGCTCGCTTTCGGCTGGATCATCGACTTCCCGATGTTCTACTGGAGCGAGGAAGAACAGCGCTGGGACCCGTCACAGCACATGTTCACCATGCCGATGCCTGAGGACCTGCCGCTGTTGGACACTGATCCCGGTGCGGCGCGCGGTTCGCAGTACGACCTCGCCCTGAACGGTCTCGAAGCGGCGGGTGGCAGCATCCGCATCCATGACCGCGCCATTCAGGAGAAGATTTTCCCGCTGATTGGCCAGACGCCGGAGCATGCTTACGAGCAATTCGGCCACATGCTGGAAGCGTTTGAGTATGGCGTGCCGCCGCACGGTGGCATTGCGGTCGGTGTGGATCGCTTGGTGATGATCTACGCCCAGGAGCCGAATATCCGCGAGGTGATCGCGTTCCCGAAGACGCAGGCTGGCGCGGACATCATGGCCCACGCGCCTTCGCCCGCCGAGCAGAAGCAACTCGACGAACTTGGTATAGCGGTCGTGTACGAAGGGAATGACGAGAAAGAATAGTATTTGAGTGCTGAGTCAAAGAAGGTTGGTAACAAGAAAGGCAGGGAACGGATGCCCATTCCCTGCCTTTCTTGATTCGGGGCTCAAATTCAGGCGTGTTTGGGTACTTCGGTGCTTGGCGCTCGCCACAATGGATCTGTGGGATACAGTTTCCGGCCCAACCACAGCGACACGTAGACCAAGGATACCAGCACGGGTACTTCGACCAGCGGGCCCACCACGGTGGCCAGCGCCTC
This sequence comes from uncultured Chloroflexia bacterium, assembly GCA_963841085.1. GTDB lineage: Bacteria > Chloroflexota > Anaerolineae > Aggregatilineales > Phototrophicaceae > Flexifilum. Next base: position 258,882 of record CAWJBF010000003.1, read on the forward strand.
ACCCGATGTGAGCCCAAACACCGAAATGGCCACGGCGATAGCCAGTTCAAAGTTGTTGCTGGATGCCGTGAACGAAATAGCCACGGTGTCGGCGTACCGGAACTTGAGCCAATAGGAAGCTGCGAACGAGATTACGAACATCAGTAGAAAATACAGGAGAAGGGGCAGCGCGATCCGCACCACATCAAGGGGCTGGGCCACGATTACCTCACCCTTGAGCGAGAACATCATGACGATCGTGAACAGCAGACCAAAAATTGCTGTTGGGCTGAGACGGGGTACGAACTTCGTTTCATACCACTCTTCACCCTTGAGCCGCACGAGAATTACACGAGTCAAGAACCCGGCTACCAGGGGAATGCCCAAGAAGATCGCCACGCTCTTGGCGATTTCCGCCATCGAAATACCGAGTACAACTCCTTCTGCTCCAAGCCAAACCGGCAACACAGTGAGGTAGAAGTATCCCAGAACGCTGTACATGACGATCTGAAAGACCGAATTGATAGCGACCAGTACCGTTGCGTACTCATTGTTGCCACAGGCTAACATGTTCCAAATCAGCACCATCGCGATGCACCGTGCCAATCCGACGATGATCAGGCCTGTCCTGTACTCCGGGTAGTCTGGTAGCAAAATCCAGGCGAGCGCGAACATTAGCGCTGGCCCGACAAGCCAGTTCAACACCAATGAGGTCGTGGTCATCTTCTTGTTGTTGACCATCGCAGGCAGCTTGCTGTACTTCACTTTTGCCAGAACGGGATACATCATCCACAACAGACCTATGGCAATGGGCAGAGAGACGGTGTCGAGCTTCACTGAGTCAAGAGCTGGGGCAAGGTTGGGCTCAAGTTTGCCCAATGCGATGCCCGCTGCCATAGCAAGGAAGATCCATAGGGGAAGGAATCGGTCGAGCAGTGAAAGTCGCCCATAGACACTGCTCTGAGGAACACCTGCTGATTGAGATGTCACGGATATTTCTCCTATGCGATAAGGGTTAGGCGACTTCACGCGATACTGAATCAGGTGCTGCACGTATCTGGTACTTACTGTGTCTTGTCAGCTAGCGCCCGCGAACAAACTGCTGGATACACCCGCGCGACACGAACTTGATGGCTTCGCGTGGGCAGACCGTCGCGCAAGTCGAGCAGCCCGCCATGCAGTTCAGAGGATTGGCCACCACTGCCGCGTTGCGGTTGTGCTCGAACTGATAGACTTGACGCCCGCAGTACGTCACGCAAAGCCCACCCTTGGTCGCGCGGGCCAAGAAGACCTGGACGCCCTGAGCAACGTATTTCGCCAGAGTTCCACCGAGATGGGGAAACTCCCGTCATCGGGCTGCGCCAGCACGACCAGCATCCGCCGCTCAGACGTCAGGCCTCGGTCCTTGGGTGTCACGCCAGTGCCCCATTGAGCACGGGCACCTGCGCCCCGTAGATAGCCTCGCCGAGTGCACTCAATATCTCAATGCCTTTCACCTCGCCCGGAAGCAGTGGGATCGGAATGACTGGCACCGCGAAGCGCTCAACGATGTCGGCCAGATACTTGTCTTGCATGGCGCGGCGCGCCCGAATGAAGTCAGTCGTGCACTGCTCGGGCGGCAGCACGAAGTTGGCGAACACCAGCCCGGTTTCGATGCCAAGGGACTTCAGTTCGTCGCTTGCCCGATATGCCTCGATGATCGGTGTGGCTTCGGGATACATGACGAAAGCGAACGTGCTTTGGTCAGGGTCGCGTAACATGTCGATGACTGACGAGAAACGCTGCTTGGCAATGTCATCGGCCGCCGTGCTGTCGACGGAGGCGAAGACCTTGACGTCGATCTGCTGGCTCCAGTCCATCGGCAGTTCAAGCAGGCGCAGCGTGTGTCCGGTTGGGGCCGTATCGAACACGATCAATTCCCAGTCTTCCTGAGAGGCAAAATAGATGAACTGGTCAAAGGCCGCCATTTCCTCGGTGCACGGGGAATTGAGTTCTTCCTCCATTACGGAGACAGCTTCGGGCGAACGTCCGCGAGCGCGGGCGTCATCGAGGATGCGCGTTCGGTAGACGTCAGCGGCGGCTTTCGGATCAATCTTGGTCGCCCACAGGTTCGATACGCCTGGTATCGGCTCGACGATGTCACCTACATGCACACCCAGTACATCACCCAGGTGCGCCGCCGGGTCTGTCGTCAGCAGGAGAGTCTTGAATCCCTGCTGGGCGGCCCATACCGCAGTGAAGCAGGATGCAGCCGTCTTGCCCACGCCGCCCTTACCGGCAAAGAAGACGGTGCGTTTGCCTACTGTCGGCAGCAGGCGTTGGAGCGCCGCGTCACTCAAACGAGTGGTCACGGACTTGCGCAGCGTTTCGCCGTGGTTCTGCTGGGCTGCGACAGGTACTTCGTGCCCGTCAAACAGGCAGGCGGCGACGGCACGCAGGCGGGATGCACCCTTGATTTCCCCATCAAGCAGTGGCATCTGACTGGTCGGCAGGGGAAGGTTACGCCCGATTTGCGCCAAATACTCCGCCTGCATGGTGATGCGCTGCGCCATCAGCGGATTGGCCACCTGTGAAGGCGGAATTACCCCGTTGACGATTAGTTCGTGGGTGTGAATATCCAGCTTGCCCAGTTCCTGGGTTGCGCGCTGTGTCTCTTTGATAGAGGTCGCTTCCGGCTGCAGGACGAACACGAAGCGCGTCTGTTTGGGGTCGCGCATACGGGTCACCGCACGCTCGTACTTATGCTTCGATTCCTGTATCGCGGCGGCTGGTCCGATGCAGGTTTGGCCGCTCCCCTGTTCGGACTCCTCAATTGAACGGGCCCACTCGGCCGGAAGCTCGATCAGGCGCAGCGTGTGACCGGTCGGGGCTGTGTCGAAGATGATCACGTCGTAGTTCGGCTGCCCATCAACCGGGTCCTCGAGGAAATCGGTGAAACGGTCGAACGCCGCCACTTCTGCCGTGCATGGGCCGCTCATCTGCTCCTCAACCACCTTGACCATCTGCTCGGGGAATAGAGCTCGCAGCGGGGCGAGGGCACGCTCCTTGTACTCGAACGTTGCGCGGTCCGGATCAATCTCCATGGCGAACAGGTTCGGGACGCCCGCAATCGGAGTAATCTGGTGACCGATGGCCTGCTCGAACACATCGGACAAGTTGGAGGCAGGGTCGGTCGTCACAATTAGCGTGCGTTTGCCCTCGTCCGCATAACGGACGGCCGTCGCGCAGGCCATGGATGTCTTGCCCACGCCGCCCTTGCCAGAGAAGAACAGAAACTGCGTCATGACGTTGCTCCTTCTGTCAGTGCGTCCTGCACCTCAGTCAGTGTGGGATATGCGCCGTACTTCAATATGCGGCCGTGGACGAGTGTGATCGGCAGCGCGTCCATCTGCTTTTCGTGCACGAGCTGCATCACGGGCGCGGCGCTGAGGAAGGCCTGCGGATGGCTGGTCATCTGGTAGCGTTCGACGGTCACGCCCGATGATCTGAGCGAGAGGATCATCTCGCTGACGTCGAGCAGGGTTTGATCAAGCGCCGGACCGCACAAGCCCGTTGGGCAGCACATCGGTGGGTCAAAGATCTCGACCGCGCGGTGTTCAACAGGGGCGCTGGACTGCTCGAACAGGGAGATAGGCTGGGTTATCATGCGTTGCCTTTCATTAACATTGATAAATGTCTATGTAACGGACGAAAAAAAGAGCGCAGGCCTAGCGACCGCTGTTGTTGAGGACCATCAGGACGCCCTGCAATGACGCCAGCAGCGGCCGATTGATCTGATACATGACCCACACGCCACGCGGCTCGGAGTGGATCAACCCGGCGTCACGCAGCACTTTTAGATGATGGGAGATGGTCGGCTGGGTGAGCTCGAAATGACGTTCGATGTCGCACCCACACACACGGCCTCCGCCCTGGCTGATCAGGTCGAGCATCCGCAGGCGCACCGGGTGAGAGATCGCCTTGAATACCGCCGCGAAGTGATCCGTTTCGACGTCGCCCAAATGAGGCGTGAGGGAAGGGTCACAAGTGACGGGTTCATCATGGGTGAGAACAGGAAAAGTCATGAATGTCTATCCATTTGTCTACGCTACTATCTATCTTACGCGTGCACGGTGAAATGTCAATCCTTAAATAGGACTTTGTCTATGAATTGCCGGCGAGATGCTGCGGCTGAGGCGGATCTGGCTTGTTACGCTAACTCATAAGCCGGCGCGGACATCATGGCCCACGCGCCTTCGCCCGCCGAGCAGAAGCAACTCAAGGAGTTGTTCATCAAGGTGGATGTTCCAGCCGAGGACGCGCCCAAAGCATAACAGGGGCGGGCTTTGCTGTATCAAGCGAAAACGGGGGCAGTCTCATATCCGAGACTGCCCCCGTTTGTTTGCTTAAATCAGGCCGCAGCCTCGCCTTTGGGACTGTATAGGTAGCCGTTGAACAGACCGGCCAGAATGCCGCCGCCGAAGATGCCGATGAAATAGGCCGGAACGTAGCTGAGATCGCCGGCTACCAGCGCCGGACCAAGCGTGCGTGCCGGGTTGAGCGAGGCGCCAGTGTAGACGCCGATGGCCAGAATGGCAGCGGTCAGCGTAAAGCCGATGGCGATCGGTGCAAGATTGCCGGCGCGCCCGTTCACCGCAACCTGATAGATGACCGTGACGAACAGGAAAGTAGCGATGCCTTCCAGGATGGCCGAGCCTGCCAGGTCGGAGGCTGTCATCACACCAATGGTTTGGCCGAAGTGCAAACCAGGTGCACTGCTAATCAGGCTCGAAAGCAGGAATGCTGCCACAATCGCCGCCGCAAACTGCGTGATCCAGTAGAAGATCGTCTTCATGATATCGATCTTGCCAGCGACCAGCATGGCTATGGTCACAGCGGGGTTGAAGTGGCCGCCCGAAACTGCGCCGAAGGCAAAGATCATCGTCATCAGAATTAGGCCGTGGCCGAGCGCCGGTACTACGACCGAACCCGAGCCGTTGTTGTCGGTGACTGACAGGGTGGTGACCACCGCCGCGCCGATGAAGACGAGCGCGAAAGTGCCGATGAACTCAGCTAACAGAACTTGGACGAGTTTGCGATCCAATGGACTTGCTCCTTACTTATCCCGCATATGCATGGTGTTATAACGCATTTCCCCTTTTGGCGTTACGGTGCCATTATTGACTTGGTCTTAATTGAGGCATCATCAAGCGACCCTTTACACTTCATGCGCGCACTGGTATTAATTAGGCAACCTGCCATGTACGTGATGCTGCGTACACCCGTCTTGGGCCAACAGTCTGTACCCGGGAACTCAGATGTGACAGCAAGGTGGTAGGCTTCGGCCAAGACCCCATAGTCGCGCGAGTACCCACCTGCGAACGCAGGTTCAAGACTTCGCACACACGGCATGGCAGGAGTTTTTTCTGAATCGCAGCGCGCGCCGATTTGGGGCGCGCTTTTTTGCGTGCGTTCGACGGAGATTACTGGCTGTAGGTTGGCCCAAACGTATCTGACAGTAGTTGAGCAAGTTGTTCGCGGCGCGGAACCAGCACCTGCGCGCCCTCCGCGGTGGTGTAGGGCACAGTATAGGTGCTATCCACCACGCCAGTGCGAATCTGGTCGCTTGGCACATCTTTCAGTGAGAAGGCGATCTGAATAATCTGGTCGAGCGTCAGGCCCGTATACACGTTGTCCGACAGCGCCGACAGCAGGCTGGGCGACTGCACCACCAACTGCGGCAGCATGTTCAGGTTGAGCACACGGTCGCGCAGGGCATAAAGCACCATCTGCTGGCGGCGCGCGCGTTCGAAGTCGTTATCACCGTGGCGCGTGCGCGCAAATTTGAGCGCGGTGTTGCCGTCCAGGTGCTGCAAGCCTGCGCGCAGAATCAGCGGGTCGTAGCCGAAATTCATATCCGGGTATTCATAGTCGACGATGTCGTAGGGCACTTCCAGATCGACGCCGCCCAGCACGTCAACAATATCAGTGACGGCCTGAAAGTCCATCGCCACGAAATTATGGACGCGAATCCCGAAGTTGTACTGCACGGTTTGCATAGCCAGCGTAGGACCGTAATTTGGCTGCTGCAGTTCGCCCAGCACCATGGCGCTGTTAATACGCTGAAGCGAGCCGTAGCCGGGCACTTCGACGTAGAGGTCGCGCGGGATACTGAGGATGCCGAGCGAATTCGTATCGCGATCCAGGCTGATGAGCATCATCGTGTCGGTGCGATAGGAAAGGCCCGTTTCGTCGGGCCGCCGGTCGAGGCCCATCACCAGCACGTTCATGCGTGAGCCGCCGTTCCAGGGCTGAAGCACGATGTTGCGACCGTCGTCGAGCGTGACCTGATCGCCCACGTTCAGATCGCTCACTTCGCCGGAAAGCACGCGCTGGGCGGCGACAGGCGTGGGCAATACGGCGATGGCCGTCGACATCGAACTCGACGCCGAACTCGTTGGTGCGCACCAGCATCGCCACACTCAAACTGGTGAGGATGACGACCGACAGCAGCGTGATCGCAATGACGAACAGCGCCCATTCGCCGCCGCGCGGCCGGTTGCGCCGGCGCTTGCGCGAACGTTCGCGCGCCGCTGAGGAGCGATCTTCGGCAGGGGGCGGGCTGGGATAGGCGTACTTCGGGGCCGATCCACCTGACTGCGGCGGGTGTGCGCCCGGCTTGGGCGGCGGTGGCTGGCGCGGGGGTGCAGGCGGCGGCACGCGGGGCGAGCGCGGCACGACATGCGCGCCGCGATCGGCGGGCCGTGGCTGCTGCTTTCCGTCCGAACGCGTGGGATAATCCATATCCACCAGTATCGTGCAATTCTACTGTGGGCAAGTATAGGTTTCGCTGAATGAATGGTCAATCCTGCGGGAAATGGCGCTTGCTCTACGATGAGCCAATGGATGGCGCGCGCAATATGGCCCGTGACGGGGCGTTACTCGCTGCGGTGGGCGGCGGTATGGCCCTGCCAACGCTTCGGTTATATGCATGGCAGCCAGCGACACTATCGCTCGGCTACGGTCAACGCTTCAGCGATGTCGACGGGGAACGGTTGCATGATCGCGGTTGGGGTGTTGTGCGACGGTTGACGGGCGGGCGCGCCATTCTGCATGCGGACGAGCTGACGTACAGTATCACGCTGCCGGAGACGCATTCGCTGGCGCAGGGTAGCGTGATCGACAGCTACAGGCGAATTAGCGCGGCGCTTGCAGAAACGGCCCGCCTGTTAGGCGCTTCGCCCGAGGCGCGGCCGTCAGAGGAGCGTGGCACTGGGTCGGCCGTATGCTTTGAAACGCCATCGCACTACGAATTGACCGTGAACGGGCGCAAACTGGCGGGCAGCGCACAGGCGCGCCGGCATGGAGGACTATTGCAGCATGGATCACTGCCTCTTTATGGTGACATGGGCCGGATTGCGGATGTGCTGACGTTTGAGGGTGAGACCGCGCGTGCCTCCGCCAGAGCAGGCGTGCAAGCGCGTGCGGTCACGCTGTCCGAGGCAGCAGGGCGCGTGATCGGCTGGGATGAGGCGGCGCTGGCGCTGGTTGACGCCGCTGAACGCATCTTCGAGATCGGCCTGGAGCGCGGTTCACTGAGTGACGCTGAACGGGTGGAGGCCAATGCGCTTGATCGGGATGTATATGGCAGCGCCGCGTGGACACAGCGCCGCTGAGAGCTTGACACGATTTCGATGCATTCGTATCCTCAGTGGTTAGCAGTTCGTTTGTTGAGTACATGCTGATGGACTCGCGCCAACTACCCCTGTTTCCCACACAGCCTGTCGTCGAAGATGACTTGAATGCGGATACTCACTTGCGCGACTCAACAGCCTTGTTTCAGCAGCGGTTGATGAAGGATGGCAAGTCGTCGCACACCGTCGAGTCTTTTACGTCCGACTTGCAGCTTTTCTCTGAGTTTGTGGGGGCGGGACAGCGGCTGGGGGTGGTGACGACCAACGACCTCAACGCCTTCCTGCACTGGCTGGAGTACGAACGCGGCGTGCCATGCAGCCGCAAGTCGTATGCGCGGCGCGTGACCACGCTTAAGGTGTTCTTCAAGTGGCTGCATGGGCTGGGCGCGATTCCGATTGATCCGGCGCTGGCCGTGCTGCAGCGCTCTGGCCCCGCGCCCCTGGCGACGATTCTCAGTGAGGAAGATGTGTTCGCCGTGCAAAGCGCGGCACGCGGACTGCGCGGCGGCAAGAAGCCGGATGCGCGGCCGGCGCTGTTGTTTGGCCTGCTGCTGGATACTGGTATCAAGAAGAGCGAGGCCATGCGCCTGACGCCTGAGGATTTCCACCAGGACGGCCCTGAACCGCTGCTGTATGTGCGTAAGAGCGGCGCGGGTGATGTGTATCACGAACGTCGTCTGCCGCTGGACGCCGGCCTGTTACCCGTGCTGGACCAGTATCTTGAGCAGTACGAGCCGAAGACATCGCTATTCACCTGCACGGCGCGCAACCTGGAGTACGTGCTGGAAAATGTGGGCGAACTGGCGGGCGTCGAGCACAAAATCTCGTTCGAGATGATGCGCTGGACGAGCGCCGTCCGCGACTATCAGGCGGGGCGCGACCCCAACGCCATCCGCGAAAAACTAGGCCTCAGCCGCATTAGTTGGGTCGAGACATTCCGTAAAATCCGGCAGCTTTCGGGCGAAACTGTCGATGAGGTGGAAGCGGCGAACAAAGATTAGAACGATTGAATCACTGAGACGCTGAAGACACAGAGAGTCTTTTGCTAAACCTCTGCGTCCTCAGTGTCTCCGAGGTTCGTTTCAGTAAACGCGCAGGAGCAGGCCCTTGAGGTATTCACCTTCGGGGAAGGTGAGCGCGACTGGGTGATCTTTGCCGGCGCTCAGTTCGCGCACGATCTGCGCCTGCCGGCCACTGTCCACCAGCGCGCCGAAGACGATCTTGTGGAACAGGTCGCGGCTGATCGCGCCAGAGCACGAGTACGTCATTAGCAAGCCGCCCGTAGTGAGCAGCCGGAAACAACGCAGGTTGAGGTCTTTGTAGCCGCGTGTGGCGCGGTCGACCTGATGCGCGCTTTGTGCGAATTTAGGCGGGTCACAGATGATGACGTCGAAACGGTCGCCCGCGTCTTCGGCGCTGCGCAGGAACTCGAACGCATCTCCGGTGATGTTGGCAGTCATCTCCGGCGCAAAGTCGTTAGCCGCGCGATTGGCGTCCGCCAGATCGAGTGCTGGCACGGATGAGTCGACGTGGGTGACGTGCGCTGCGTCGCCCATCAGCGCCGCGAGGCCGAAACTACCGGTGTAGCTGAACAGGTTGAGCACGCGCTGACCGGGGCCGCGCTGGGCGATCAGTTCCCTCAGGCTCGTATGATTGGCCTGCTGGTCGAGGTAATGGCCGGTTTTGTGGCCGCGCAGCACGTCAACCCACAGGCGGAAGCCCGCGCCTTCGCGGACGAGCACGCGGTCGTCATCGGCGGCGTGACCCAAGAGCAGCCCCTTGGATGCAGGCAAGCCTTCTTTCTTGCGGATGTCGGCGTCGCTGCGGTCGTAGATGCCGGTGATGTCGAGTGACTCGGCCAGCAGTTCGACCAAACGCATCTTGCGCGTGTCAATGCCCAGCGTGAGCGCCTGCAGCACCAGCCAGCGCCCTGCCTGACGATCATCAGGGTAGCAGTCCACCACCAGGCCGGGCAGCCAGTCGCTCTCGGCGTTGATCAGGCGGCAGGGATGACCTGCATCCAGCCAGGGCCTGCGCGCATTAATCGCGCGGGCGAAAGCGGCGCGCCACCAGTCATCGTCAATACGCTCGTCCCGCCAACTGAGCAGGCGTGCCTGAATGGCCGAACGCGGATTCCAGTAGCCCTGCGCCAGAAAGTAGCCGTCGCTGTCGAGCACATCCACGATGTCGCCCGGCTCGGGGTCACCGCACATGCTGGCAATCGCGCCGGAGAATACCCAAGGGTGCTGTTGGATAACCGGCTTTTCGCGGCCCGGGCGCAGGATAAGCTGCGGCGCGCTCATGAGGCGGGCGCTTCCGGCGGCGCGGCGCTTTCCGCCAGCACGATCAGTTCTGGTTCAGCTAGGATAGGTACGTTGAATTCGCGCGCCTTGTCGGCCTTGCTGCCCGGCGAATCGCCCACGACGACGTAGCTCGTTTTCTTGCTGACGCTGCTAGTCACTTTGCCGCCGTGGGATGCAATGAGCGCGGCGGCGGCATCGCGGGTGAGCGTGGGCAGCGTGCCGGTGAGGACGAATGTCATGCCTGCCAGTGATTCGCTGAGGGGCGCACTGCGCTCGTCAGCCATATTCACACCCGCGTGGCGCAACTTGTCCAGAAGCTGCTGATGGTGCGGATTCTGGAACCATGCAGCGACGTTTTCGGCCAGCACACCGCCAACGCCCTCGACCTGAACCAACTGTTCAGCCGAAGCGGCTTCCAAGGCGTCCATGCTGCCAAAGGCCGAAGCCAGCGCCGCCGCGACCGTACTGCCCACGCCGTCGATGCCGAGCGACGTGAGCAGGGTTGCCAGCGGCCGTGATTTCGCGGTTTCGATGCTGGCTAGCACGCCTTCGACCTTCTTGCCGGCAAAGCCTTCCAGTTCTAGCAAGACTTCGGGCTGGAGAAAGAAGATATCGGCTTCATCTTCAATCAGCCCAGCCGCGATCAACTGTTTGACGGTACGTCCGCCAAGGCCGTCAATGTCCATCGCGCCGCGCGAAACGAAGAATTCCACCTGCCGGTAAACGCGCTCGGGGCAGTGTTTGTTCGGGCAGAAGACATCAACCGCGCCGTCGGGCTGGATCAGTGGCGTGTCGCAGAACGGGCAGCGTTCGGGTGGGATGATTTCGCGTTCTTCGCCCGTGCGCGCGCTGGCAACTGGTCCCACCACGTTGGGTATGACATCGCCAGCGCGCTTGACGACGACCACATCGCCGACTCGAATATCCAGCGCCTTTGTTTGCGCGAAATTGTGCAGCGTGGCGTTACTGACTGTTACGCCTCCGATGAAGACCGGTTCGAGCTTGGCGTTGGGTACGACTTTGCCAGTGCGCCCCACGTTGATTGCGACATCCAGCAAGCGCGTGGTGGCTTCGTGGGCGGCGAACTTGTAGGCAATCGCGCCGCGCGGGTCTTTTCCCACAATCCCAAGCTCGGCGGCAGCCGCAAGGTCATCGACTTTAACCACCACACCGTCGATTTCGTAGTCAAGTTGGTTACGGCGGGATTCCCATGCTGGAATTTGCTGGATTACGTCGGAAAGGGTGGGATAGCGTGTGGCATTAGGTGCGATAAGAAATCCCATATCCCGCAGGTATTCCACAGTTTCCCACTGCGTATCCAGCTTAATCCCGCGACTATCCACAATGGCGTAGAAGAAGGCAGTGAGCGGTCGTGTAGCTGTGATGCGCGAGTCTTTCTGCTTGAGTGAGCCGGAGGCGGTGTTGCGGGCATTGATGTAAAGTGCCTGACCGAGTTCAAGCTGGCGCTGATTCAGGCGTTCAAAATCGGTCTTGAGATACAGCACTTCGCCGCGCACAACCAGCCGTTCAGGCGCGGGCCAGTGGCCGCGTGCCGGAATCCGCAGCGGAACCGAGCGAATGGTGCGCAGGTTGGGCGTGACGACATCGCCGACTTCGCCATTGCCGCGCGTGGCAGCCTGCACCAGCACGCCGTTTTCGTAGGTTAACACGACCGTGAGGCCGTCCAGCTTTGGCTCGAGTACGTATGCTAATTGTGTGTCTGCGGGCAGCAGCTTCAGATTGCGTTCTTCCCACGCCTGAAGGTCTTCGACATCGAAGGCGTTGGCGAGACTGAGGATCGGGGCGGGGTGGCGCGTCTTGGTGAACTCGTCGGACAAGTCGCTGCCTGCGCGCTGGGTGGGCGAATCGTACGTGACGAGTGTGGGGTAAGCCTCTTCGAGGGCGCGCAGTTCGTGATAAAGCAGGTCGAAGTCCGCGTCAGTGATGGTTGGCGCGTTAAGGACGTAGTAGCGGTGGCCGTGTTCATGCAGCAGCGTGCGCAGTTCAGCGGCCCGCGCGAACTGCGCCGGTGAGGGAAGGTCGTTCATCGTGGGATTCCTGTACTCAGGAGCCTGGCTCAGCTTCCGGATCGAGATAGTCACCGGCCACCCAGCCACGTACCAGTGGCTGGGTGGGGTCTTCCACTTGCCACCACGTCAGGCTGCTGGCCTGCTGCGGGCCGCCAATGACCGTGAAACGCGTGCCCAGCGCCAAATAGCTGATCAACTCGCCATCGAGGCCGGGTGAACTTCGCAACCGCAACTGGTCCTCGGTGACGGTCACCATTTGACCTACCGCGATGCTGACCGGTGTGGGTGACAGAATGACCGGTGGTAGAGTGGGGCCTTCGAGCGCGAACGTGGGCACGGGGCCGGTATTGCCGTCGGAGGGCAACAGGCCGCTGGTGGGGGTGGCTGGGGGTGGGCCCTGCGCGTCAAATGTGGGTGAAGGCGCGGCGGTGATGATGACCACACGTGGATCGCCCCCCGGCGCGCGGTTACCGCCCAGCATCAGGACGGCGCTGATGATGGTGAATGTGCCGCAAAAGGCAAACAGCAACATGACCGCGACCGACCACAGCGGCAGATACAGCGGGTTGCTCGACTTGCCCTGGCGTGGCGGCGCAGCACGCCGCTTGCGCTTCTGTGGCGGAGGTGGTGCTGGTGGCGGAGCGGGCGGCGGGCCGACCACACGCGTGGCCCCGCTCGGGTTGGTGTCTTCGGGCCGAACCGGCGGCTCGGTGCCTGGTGGTGTCGACATGAAACCTCCTCAGCGGCGCGATTAGTCGCGGCGGCCCAACCAGCGTTCAAAAGTGTCAAAGGGCATGGTGTTGAGCACATGGTCTGGCGACAGCCATGCGCGGCGGGCCGTCATGATGCCATAGCGCAGATGATCGAATTCATCGGGCGAATGGGCGTCAGTGTCGATGGCGATCATCACGCCCTGTTCCGCTGCGCGGCGCGCCAGTGACGCTTCGAGATCGAGGCGGGCCGGATTGGCGTTGATTTCCAGCGCGGTTTGGTGCTCGGCGGCGGCGGCGATGACCGCGTCCATATCCAGATCGGCAGGGTCGCGCTCCAGAATGAGCTGGCCGCGCGGATGGCCAATCAGATCGACATGCGGGTTGCGAATGGCATTGAGGGCGCGCTGCGTAATCTGTTCGCGGGGCTGGCGCAGGCTGACATGCAGCGAAGCGACCACGAAATCGAGCTTTTCCAGCACTTCATCGGGGAAGTCCAGCGTTCCATCGGCGCGAATTTCCATTTCCGTACCATGCAGCACTCGGATTTCGCCGTTCATCTCGGCATCGACCTGGCGAACTTCGTCGTGCTGGGCAAGAAGTCGCTCGATGCTCAGGCCGTTGGCGATGGTCGCGCCCTGCGAGTGGTCGGTAATGACGATGTACTGACGGCCACGCGCTTTCGCGGCCAGCGCCATCTCGCGGATGCTGGCCGTGCCGTCGCTCCAGGTCGTGTGCAGGTGCAGGTCGGCGCGAATGTCGGCTATCGTGATGAGTTGCAGCAGGCGGCCTGCTTGGGCGGCCTCAATTTCGCCCGTATCCTCGCGCATTTCTGGCAGGATGTAGGGCAAGCCCAGACGCTCGTAGACCTCGTCCTCGGTCGCGCATAGGATTTCAGCGTTGTCACTCTGGCGGGTGAGGGCGTGTTCGTTGAGCGAGAAGCCCATATCAAGCGCGCGCTGGCGCAGGCGGATGTTATGCGCCTGGCTGCCGGTGAAGTAGTTGAGTGCGGTGCCCCAGCGTTCGGCGGGCAGCACGCGCAAATCAACCTGCATGCCGTTGTGCAGCTCGATTGAGCTTTTGCTCGGCCCATTACCGAGAACTCGGCTGACGGACTCCAGATGCACGAACGCGTCCATCACCGCGCTGGAGTTGGCGGCCATCACCAGCAAGTCGATATCGCCGATAGTGGGGCGTCCACGCCGGATGCTGCCAGCGATTATGCCGCGCTCGACGCCCGGTACTTCCAGCAAATTGGCGAGCATGGCTTCGGCGGCGGGCAGGGCCGTGCCGAGGCGCTGGCGCGTGTTGGCGGCGCGTGCGCGTAGTGATTCGATGCCGGCCAGTATCGCTGCCTCGGATTTTGCGCCCATGCCGGGTAGCGAGCGCAGTTCACCCGCTTTGGCCGCCGCTTCGAGCGCGTCGAGCGTGGTGATGCCGGCGTCCTGCCATAGCATTTTCGCCTTCTTTGGGCCAACGCCGACGACATGCAGGATTTCGACGACGCCGGGCGGCACTTCGGCGCTGAGGCGTTCGTAGAACTCAAGCTTGCCGGTGTTGAGCAGTTCTTCGATCTTCTCGGCGATGACTTTGCCGATATTGGGCAGGTCGACCAGGCCGCCTTCGGCCGCGACAACGTGCAGGTCGCGCGGATATTCGCGGATCGTCTCGGTGGCGCGGCGGTAAGCGAGCACGCGGTGCACGTTCTCGCCTTTGACTTCCAGCATGTCTGCAATCGTGGCGAACAGATCGGCGATTTGCCGGTTGTTGATCACGGGTGTCCTCGGTGCGCCAGTATCCATACACCAGAGTATACAATGCCGCGCGCCTGCGGGAAAACGGCGTTTGGGCTGCGCGCCGGAAACGAAACGAACGAGGCAACGCAAAGCACACAAAGAACGCAAAGCGGGAATGTAGCGCTGACCCCTGCGAATGCGGGTAGCATCTCAGGCTGAAGGCTTGCGCCCCACAAACACTTGGCGTTCGTACTCGTCGATGACGAAGCTGGCGCTGAAACCGGCCTCCTCAAGCCAAAGCAGCCATTCATCCGTGTCGAACAGGCCATATACGCTTTGGTCACTTTCGATTACCACGTCGTGGCCGTCTTTGCGCAGCAGCAGCACATATTCGACGACGCACGTATTGTCGGTCGGGTCGGGGTCGTAGCCCCATTCCAGGTAGCGGATGGCGCGGCCTTCTCCGTCTGCGCCGCCGTGTTCGGTATAGTCCACGAACGTTTCGCGGACGTGATCGGGCACGAACAGGGCTATGCCGCCGGGCTTGCAGTGCACGAAGGCCGTATCCATCGCAGCGCGCAGGTTGGCTTCGGTGGCCATGTAGTCGATGGCGTCGTGGATGAAGACGGCATCAAACGCGCGCTCAAGGCGAACGGAGCGCATGTCTCCGGGGATGTGTTCGCAGCCCGGGTTGAGGCGGCGGCTGACCTCCAGCATTTCGGACGAGAGGTCCACCAGCGTGGCCGATGCGAACGCCGACTTCATGTGCAGCGCATTGTTGCCTCCGCCGCTGCCCAGTTCGAGCAGGGTTGCAGGGCGAGAACCTGTGACTTCAGCGAATAGCAGCAGAAAGAAGGCGGCTTCGTCGGCGTAATCCTCTGGCGGCGACAGCAGCGGCCACCATTCGGCCAATTGGTGATACATCTTGTCCATCACTCGCTCCGTAATCATTTGCGGGGCAGATAGAGTCTGTTCTAATCCAGTTTTACTCTGCGGGCCAGAAACAAAGTCCTACAGACCGCTTGACACGCCGAAAGAATCTGGCTACGCTCTTTGGCAATCGCACATGCTTAATGACGTTGACCGGGACTAGTAGTCACGGAACGCCTTGGTTCAGAGAGCCGCCGGAAGCTGTGAAGGTGGCCCAGAGGCGCGTGGTGAATGGACCCGCGAGTCGCGCAGTGAACGGTGGTGCCAATCATCGCCTAGTATCCTGCGCCGGGAAACGCGCACCCGTTATCAAGGCGCACGGTATCGGCGGCTCTATGCGCCCGTACCGCAACTGAGTGGTCGCGCGGTTTGCGATCATCAAGGTGGCACCACGGGAGATCCATCTCGTCCTTGAGGCGATGGGTCTTTTTTTGTTGCCCCGAGGAGGCAAGCGCATGGCGGTCAATACGGTTGGAACCCACATTCAGCCAGCACGCGACAAGGCGCTCGACCTGTTCGCGCAGGGCGACCTGCTGCCGGTTTATCGCACTATGCTGGCTGACCTCGAAACCCCTGTTTCCGTGTTCTGGAAGATGCTGCAAACAGGCACGCACGCCTTCATGCTCGAAAGCGTGGAAGGTGGCGAGCAGGTGGGCCGCTACTCATTCCTGGGCGTCAATCCCAAAGGCGTGGTGACCGTGCGTGAGGGCGAAGTGATGCGCACGCTGCACGGCGTGTCGACGATGAGGTCCCTTAGCGCTGGTGAAGACCCGCTGCACGCCGTTGAAGCTGAGTTTGGCCGCGTGACTCCAATCAAGCTGGATGGACTGCCGCGCTTCGTCGGCGGGGCAGTGGGCTGCCTCGCCTATGACGTGGTACGCTATTTCGAGCGCCTGCCCGATACCGCGCGCGACGACCTCGAATTTCCCGATGTCGCTTTCATGCTGATCGACACGCTGGTAATTTTCGACCACGCCAAGCACCAGCTCATCGTACTCGCCAACGCGCACAACACCGGCGACCCCGAAGCGGCCTATGATGACGCGGTGGCGCGGATTGATGCGCTGGTCGAAATTCTGTCGGGGCCGCTGCCGCCGCTGGAGGATGGGCCGCTGCCGCCGTCGAGCGAGGACGCGCAGGTCGGCTCGAACGCGACGCAGGAGGGCTTCGAGGCGAATGTGCTTGCGGCTAAGGAGTACATCGCAGCGGGTGACGCCTTCCAGATTGTGCTGTCGCAGCGCCTGAGCCGGCGCACGCAGGCCGCACCGTTCACGATCTATCGCGCGCTGCGCGGATCGAACCCGTCGCCCTACATGTTCTATTTGAAGTTCGGCGATGATTTCACGCTCGTTGGGGCATCGCCAGAGATGATGGTACGCCTTGAAGATGGCATTGCCACGTCGCGCCCAATTGCCGGCAGTCGTCCGCGCGGGCGTACGCAGCAGGAGGACGACGCGCTGGCGGCGGAGCTGCTGGCGGACCCAAAGGAGCGCGCCGAACACATCATGCTGGTGGACCTCGGGCGCAATGACCTGGGCCGCGTGTGTGACTACGGCACCGTGCATGTCGACCGCCTGATGTACATCGAGCGCTACTCGCAGATCATGCACATCGTTAGCAACGTAGAGGGCAAGCTGCGCGCCGACATGAACGCCTTCGACCTGCTGCGGGCGACGTTTCCGGCGGGCACACTCAGCGGCGCGCCCAAGGTTCGGGCGATGGAGATTATTGAGGAACTGGAAGGCAACCGGCGTGGGCCGTATGGTGGGGCAGTTGGTTATTTCAGCTTCGACGGCTCGATGGACACCTGCATCACGATTCGGGCGGCGCTGGTGCGCGGCCACATGTTGACGGTGCAGGCGGGTGCGGGACTGGTGGCGGACAGCGTGCCGGCCAGTGAGTATCAGGAATCGATCAACAAGGCGCGCGCGCTGCTGCTGGCAGTGCAGCGCGCCGAACTGGGCCTGCGCTGACGGCGCGAGAGGAACATGGCGGACTATGGTCAAGCGTTTGGTCTTCATCCGGGCGGCGGAAACTGACTGGAACCGCATCGGGCGCTGGCAGGGCTGGGTGGCCTCACCCCTCAATGAGCATGGCCGGCGTCAGGCGGGCAAGCTGGCGCGCTTCGTGCGCCATCTGGGCCTGGGCGCGCTCTACAGCAGTGATCTCGTGCGCGCGGCGCAGACGGCGGAAATTCTCGCCGAGGCGCTGGAGTTTGCTCCGGTCTTTGACGCGCGACTGCGTGAGCGCAGCGTGGGCACATGGCAGGGCATGACGGTCGAAGAAATGCGCGCCTGGTATCCGGCTGACCACCAGGCCTTGCTCGATGATCCCGAGCATTACCGTATCGAGGGTGGGGAGTCGCGGCTGGATGTGCGTACCCGCATGCGCGCCGCGTTTGACGACATTGTGCGCAAAGAGCGCGGTGAAACGGTCGCGATTTTGTCGCACACGTCTGCCATCAAGCTGCTGCTTGACCAGTTTCTGCCCCATTCAGACGTACTCGATGTCGATTTCGGCAATACCAGCGTTACAACCTTGCTGAAAAACGGCGCGGGCTGGGAAGTGGTGGTCGCGCAGGACGTTTCGCATCTCGAAGGCATGGAATCACAGGCCGTGCCCGAAGTGGAGGAAAGCGCATGATCCTCGTCATCGATAATTACGACAGCTTCACCTACAACCTGGTGCAGTATTTCGGCGAACTGGGCGCAGAATTGTGCGTGGTGCGTAACGACCAGATCGCGCTCGATGAAGTCCGCGCGCTGGGGCCGTCTCACATCGTCATCTCGCCCGGCCCAGGCACGCCCGATGACAGCGGAGTGTCGCTGGAGGTGCTGCGCGAACTCGGCCCAACGCTGCCGATGCTGGGCGTGTGCCTCGGCCATCAGGCGATCGGCCAGGTGTTCGGCGGCGTGGTCAAACGCGCACCTTATCTCATGCACGGCAAGACAAGCCTGATCTATCATCACGGCACGGATGTGTTCGCCGGCCTGCCGACGCCGTTCGAAGCCACGCGCTATCACAGCCTGATCGTCGAGGAGAGCAGCCTGCCAGCCTCGCTCGAAGTGACGGGGCGCACGATTGACGGAGAAATCATGGGCCTGCGCCACCGCGCGTATCCGGTTTACGGCGTGCAGTTCCACCCGGAAAGCATCCTCACCGAACACGGCAAGACGATGCTGCAGAATTTTCTCAATATACGCATTCAGGAGGTGGCGTGATGCAGCCTGAGAGCACGATGGATATTCAGCGGGCGATAGATGTGTTGAGCCGTTACGGCCACCTGCAGCCGGAGGAGGCGGAAGCGGTCATGCAGCAGATCATGACCGGCGGCGCGACTGACGCGCAGATCGCCGCCTATCTGATGGCGCTGCGAATGAAGGGCGAAACGCATGACGAGATCGCCGGCAGCGCCCGCGCCATGCGCGCCAATGCCCACAAGGTGCCGACTGGTTTTGATGGCGCTGACCTGCTCGATACCTGCGGCACGGGTGGCGACCGCAGCGGCACCTTCAACATCAGCACGACGGTGGCGTTCGTCGCGGCCGGGGCGGGCATTCGCGTGGCCAAGCATGGCAACCGCGCCGCAAGCAGCCGCTGTGGCAGCGCTGATGTACTGCAGGCGCTGGGCGTGCATCTCGACCTCACACCGGAGCAGGTGGGCCAGTCCATAGAGGAAGTCGGCGTGGGCTTTCTGTTTGCGCCCAAACTGCACCCAGCCATGAAACATGCCATCGGTGTGCGCCGCGAACTGGGTGTGCGTACGATATTCAACATTCTGGGCCCGCTGACCAACCCGGCGGGCGCACGCCGCCAGTTAATGGGCGTGTTCGCGCCCGACCTGACTGACATGCTGGCGCATGTGCTGGGTGAACTGGATTCGGTTTCGGCGCTGGTGGTGAGCGGCTACGGCGGGCTGGACGAACTGACGACCACCGGACCGAACAAGGTGAGCCACTATCAGAATGGCCGCGTGCGCTCGTACGAGCTTGAGCCGGCCGAGTTCGGCTTTCCGGGCGCGAATATCTCCGAGCTGCTGGGCGGCGATCCGCCTGAAAACGCAGCGATTCTTCGCGGCATTCTGGCGGGCACGATTGATGATGCGCGGCGCGATGTGGTGCTGCTCAACGGCGCGGCGGCGCTGGTGGCTGGCGGCGCAGCCGAGTTGATTCGGGATGGAATCGTGCTGTCCGCGCAGGTCATCGACAGCGGCGCGGCGCTCGACAAGCTGGACGGCCTGATCGCCTTTAGCCAGCGCTTCGCCCCGCCGGCGGCGTGAGTGTGATGAACGGGGCTGCTTCTTTCGTCCACACTGGCACAATTCTTGACCGCATCCTCGCGCGCAAGGTTGAGGAAGTGGCTGCACTGCGCCCGTGCGCCGCGAAACTGCGCCGAAGCGCCGAGCAGCAAGCGCCGCCGCGTGGTTTTCTTGCGGCGCTGAGCCATGGCGAGCATGTGGCACTGATCGCCGAGATCAAGAAGGCGTCGCCCAGCAAAGGCGTGCTGATTGAGGATTTCGACCCGGCGGCGCTGGCAGCCACTTATGCCCAAAATGGCGCGGCGGCGCTGTCGGTTCTGACGGATGTGGACTTCTTTCAGGGCGCGCTCCGCTACTTGGAGCAGGCGCGCGCGGCGTGTGACTTGCCGGCGTTGCGCAAAGACTTCACGATTGACGCACTGCAGGTCGACGAGGGGCGGGCGGCGGGCGCGGATGCCATGTTGCTGATCGCCGCCGCGCTTGACGATGCGCAGTTGGCTGATTTGCACGCGCACATAACCGGGTTGGGTATGACGGCGCTGGTGGAAGTGCACGATGCAGCCGAACTGGAGCGGGCGCTGAAGCTGAAGGCTGCGCTGATAGGGGTCAACAATCGCGATTTGCGCACATTTGCCGAGGATTTGGGCCTGAGCGAACGGCTGGCCGCGCAGATGCCGATGAGTCAGTTGTGGGTAGCTGAAAGCGCCCTGCGCCAGCCCGCCGATGTGGCCCGTATGGGCGCGGCAGGGGCGAGCGCAGTGCTGGTGGGTGAGGGGCTGGTGAAAGCGGCGGATATTGGTGCACAGGTTCGGTTGTTCAGCAGCCAGCCGCGCCGGAGTGCTAGCGCATGACGGCCGTCAAAATCTGCGGGATCATCACGCTCGACGATGGGCTGGCGGCGGCCGAAGCGGGCGCGGATTTGATCGGGCTGAACTTCTACCGTAAAAGCCCGCGTTTTGTCAAAGCAGACACGGCGGCGGCGATTGCCAGCGGCATGCGCGCAAAGCTCGGCGCGAACTGTCCGGTACTGGTGGGCTTGTTCGTCAACGAGGCTGTTGGCGTGATTTCGCGGAGGATGGAGCAGGTCGGCTTCAAGTGGGTACAGTTGAGCGGGGATGAGTCGCCCGAATTAATGCGCGAACTGCATGGCACGGCTTACAAGGGCATTCATCCGCGCACGCCCGCCGAAGCCGCTGAGGATGCTGCGCTGTTCGGTAAATTTGGCCCGCAGGACGAAAGGCTGCCATCGCTATTGGTGGATGCCTATCATCCGGCGCTGTACGGCGGTACAGGCGAAAGTACTTCCGCCGACGTATTCGCCGCCGCAATAGCGCCGCGCATGATGCTGGCAGGTGGTCTGACGCCAGAGAATGTGGCCGAGCGCGTTGCGCTGCTTAATCCGTGGGGCGTCGATGTCGCCAGCGGCGTTGAGGTCGAGGGTCTGATCGGGCGCAAGGATGCCGCGAAAATGCATGCCTTCGTCGATGCGGCTAAGGGACGCTGACCGATGAATGCGATTGTTATTCGGCCCATGACGCCGGACGATTGGCTGGCAGTTCGCGCTATCTACGAGCAGGGCATGGCGACCGGCAACGCGACGCTGGAAACGACTGCGCCCGATTGGGGAGCCTGGGATGCGGGCCATTTACAGGAAGGGCGGTTGATCGCGTGCATCGGCGATCAACTGGCGGGGTGGGCGGCAATGAGTCCTGTCAGCGGCCGCTGCGTGTATGGCGGCGTGGCCGAGGACAGCATCTATGTGGCGGATACAGCGCGTGGGCACGGCGTTGGCCGTGCGCTGCTGAACGCGCTGATCGCCGAGTCCGAACGGCTTGGCTTGTGGACGCTTCGGGCAGGGATCCTGCGCGAGAACGAATCAAGCATATTCATGCATCGGGCGTGCGGTTTCCGCGAAGTGGGCGTGCGCGAACGCATCGGCCAGCGAAATGGCGTGTGGCGCGACGTGGTACTCATGGAACGCCGCAGTACCGTGGTTGGCGCGGAATGAGGGCGTAATCGTGAGCGGACAGGACAACGCGATGTATATTCAGACAGGCACAGCGGGTGTACCTAACGAGCGGGGCTATTTTGGCGAATTCGGCGGGCGCTTCGTGCCGGAAACGCTGATGCCGGCGCTCGACGAACTGACGGCGGCCTATGCTGAGGCGATGGCTGACCCTGAATTTCAGGCACGGCTGGAATTTCTGCAGCGCACGTATACGGGCCGCCCGACGCCGGTTTCGTATGCGGCACGGCTGAGCGAACAACTGGGCGGGGCGCGCATCTATCTCAAGCGCGAAGATTTGGCCCACACCGGCGCGCACAAGATCAATAACGCGCTTGGGCAGGCCTTATTGGCGCAGCGCATGGGCAAGAAACGGATTGTGGCGGAAACGGGCGCGGGGCAGCACGGCGTGGCCAGCGCAACTGCCTGCGCGTTGCTCGGCCTTGAATGCCATGTGTATATGGGCACGGTCGATATCGCGCGCCAGCAGCCGAACGTGTTTCGTATGCGCCTGCTGGGGGCTGAAGTGCTGCCGGTGGACAGTGGCACGCAGACGCTGAAGGACGCCATCAACGAGGCGATCCGCGATTGGGTGACGAATGTGCGTGACACGTTCTACCTGCTGGGCTCGGCGCTAGGGCCGCACCCGTACCCGATGATGGTGCGTGACTTCCAGAGTGTGATCGGCACCGAGGCGCGCCAGCAGATTGTCGAGCTGGCGGGGCGGCTTCCCGATGCGCTGGTTGCGTGTGTGGGCGGCGGAAGTAACGCAATTGGCCTGTTTCATGCCTTCCGCGATGATGCGAATGTCGAGATGATCGGCGTCGAGGCGGGTGGGCATGGCATCGACAGCCACGAGCACGCGGCTCGCTTCTCCGATTCCAGCGTAGGGCGGCCCGGCGTGCTTCATGGCACGCGCTCGTTCGTGATGCAGGACGCCGATGGGCAGATCATGGGCACGCACAGCATTTCGGCGGGACTCGATTATCCGTCCGTCGGGCCTGAACACGCTTTCCTGCGCCAGTCTGAACGCGCTTACTATCTGTCAGTGACCGATGATGAGGCACTCGAAGCACTGAAGCTGTTGAGCATGACCGAAGGCATCATCCCGGCACTCGAAAGCGCGCACGCCGTGGCCGAAGCCGTGCGCCGCGCCCCGACGATGCCGAAGGATAGTATCCTGCTGGTGAATCTGTCTGGTCGCGGCGACAAAGACCTCGATACGGTCATCAAGGCGCTTGGCGATGCCTGAGATCGAGCGCCACGTCGTCAGCGCCATTCTGTGGACGGATGACGGCCACGTGCTGTTGCAGCAGCGCGACGACCGGCCTGATTTGCGCTACGCAGGCTGCTGGACGCTGTTCGGCGGGCAAGTGGAAGATGGTGAGGATGCGGACGCGGCCATCCGGCGCGAGTTGATCGAAGAACTGGAATTGGATGATCAACTGCTTGTGCTGGTAGAAGTTTATAGCTGCCCGGCGCGCACGATCCCGGGCCAAGTTGTGACGGTTAACCACGTCTACGCGGGGCGGCTGGCGCGGCCATTCGAGGACTTGCGGCTGCTGGAAGGGCAGGCGATGGCGCTGTTCACGCCCGCCGAAGCTGTTGGGCTTGATCTGGCGTTCGCGCAAACGCCAGTGCTGGAACGCTGGTTCGCACGGCGCGTGCTGCCCGAAGCTGAGGGGGGAGACAGGATGATGACGGATTCAAGCGCTCTTCGTGGTCTTGATGCGATTGCGGCCATGTTTGCGCGGGCGCGGGCCGAGGGCCGGTCGGCCTTCATGCCCTATTTCCCGGTCGGCTGGCCCACGCTGGATGAGTCGCTGGATGCGGTTGAGCAGATGGCGGCGGCGGGCGCAGATGGCTTCGAAATCGGGATGCCTTTCAGCGATCCGCTGGCGGACGGCCCGGTGATTCAAGCGGCCACGCAGAAGGCGCTCGAAAACGGCGTGACCGTGCGCGTCTGCCTGCAGGCGGTGCGAACGCTGAGGGACCGCGGCCTCAATCAGCCAATGCTGCTGATGGGCTACCTGAATCCGCTGCTGTCGTATGGGCCGGAACAGTTCGTGGCAGACGCCAAGGCCGCGGGCGCGGATGGCCTGATCATCCCCGATTTGCCGCCCGAAGAAGGTGGTGAGTGGGTGGCGCTGTGCCGTGCGGCGGGCTTGGCGCTGGTGTTCTTCCTCGCGCCAACCAGCAACAACGAACGCATCGCGCTGGTGGCGGGGCAGGCCAGCGGCTTCATCTACGTCGTATCGCTTACAGGCGTCACCGGCGCGCGTTCGTCGCTTCCCGCCGATCTGGCGGAGTTTCTGGCCGGCGTCAAGGCGCAGGCGAGTGGCCTGCCGTTGGTGCTTGGCTTCGGCATTGGCTCACCGGAGCAGGCCGTACAGGTCAACGGCCTGACCGATGGCTTTATCGTGGGCAGCTCGCTGGTGCGTGCTGGTGGGGCCGGTGCTGCATCGGTGGCGGCGCTGGCAGGCACCATCGCGCGGGCCATTCGCGCGCCAACGGCTGGTTGACAGCGTCCGCCTTTCGGTGCTATCTTACGGCTCGTAATCTGGTGCAATCTTGAGACGCAGCAGTGTGACCACACAAACGCGCGCTTACTGGTTTTCGGTCTACTACCGCCGCTCGAACGGCAGCCGAAGCTTGCGCGCAGGGCGCTGACCACCTCGCTTATCCAGCGGTGATGACAGGGCGCAGAGCGCAAGCTTTGCGCCCTTTTGTTTGAATGGAGCAGACAGGCATGAAATTCCGGGGAGTGCGCGGCGCAATCACGGCCGATGCCAACACGCCAGAGGCGATTCTGAGCGCGACCAGCCATTTGCTGCGGGCTATCATCGAGGCGAACGAGATCGATGAGGAAGATGTGGCCAGCGTCATCTTCACGACGACTGTCGATCTGAACGCGGCCTATCCAGCCAAAGCGGCACGTGACCTCGGCTGGCGGCGCGTTGCGCTGCTCGGCGCGCAGGAAATGGACGTGCCCGACAGCATTCCGCGCTGCCTTCGCGTGCTCATCCACTGGAATACGTCGAAAGGATTGGATGAAATCGTGCATGTGTATATGCGCGGCGCGCTCATCCTGCGCCCGGACTTGTACCCGGACAACAAAATTGTGATGGACAACCAACGTGCTGAGGATGACGCAGGAGCGAACACATGAACCCCGGCGGTTTTCGCTGTGAGCATCTGGCAGTAGTCGGGCTTGGTTTGATGGGCGGCTCGCTTGCGCGGGCGCTGCGCCCGTTTGCCGGCACGATTACGGGCATCGACGACAATCCCGAGACGCGCGCCTATGCGCTGACGCACGGCGTGGTCAATCAGGCGACGGAAGACCTAAAAGAAGGCCTAAAAGACGCCGACGTGGTGCTGCTGGCGGCGCCCGTGCGCGCCATCATCGAAATGGTGCGCGGACGTATTGGCACGTACCTGCGCTCGAACACCCTGCTGATTGACATCGGCAGTACGAAAGAGGATATTTGTGTGGCGATGGGCACGCTACCAATTGGTGTGCAAGCGGTGGGCGGCCACCCGATGACGGGCAAGGAAATGAGTGGGATTGCCGCCAGCGACAGCCTGCTGTACCGCGAACGTCCGTTTGTGCTTTGCGCCACGCGCCGTACGACACCAGCGGCGCGGCTGCGGGCGCTGGCGCTGGTAGAGGCGCTGGGCGCGTCGCCGATTGAGATGGACGCGCATCATCATGATCGGGTCGTCGCCGCCATCAGCCATTTACCCTATCTGTTAAGTGCAGCGCTGGTGGCTACTGTAGCGCACGAAGGTGAGCGCGACGACGCCGTGTGGCGGCTGGCTGCGGGCGGCTTCCGTGATATGTCGCGGCTGGCGGCGCAAGACCTGAATATGATGGGCGATATCCTCAGCACCAATACACAGGCTGTTGCGACGCTGTTGGCGCATTTTCGCATGCAGTTGGCGATGATCGAGGCGCGGCTGCTGTCGGAAGAAGAGGGCGCGCTGGTCGATTTGCTCCAGGTTATTCGTGAAGCGCGCCTGTCGTGGGCGCAAACATACGGTTCGCGTTGAACGGCGCGCTGCCAGGAGGCGGCGGATGGTGAAAAAGGCACAGGACTATTTTCGCGTTCGACCGGGCGCGGCGCTGAGCGGATCGATGCGCGTGCCCGGCGACAAGTCGATTTCGCATCGCGCCGTCATGTTTGGCGCGCTGGCTGAAGGCACTACGCATGTGCGCGACTGGCTGCCCGCGGGCGATACCGAAGCTTCGCTTGGCGCAGTACAGTCGCTGGGCGTGCGGGTGGACAGGCTGTCCCCGACCGAGCTGGTCGTACATGGCGGCAAATTGAACGCGCCCGCTGGGCCGCTCGATCTGGTCAATGCCGGCACAGGTATCCGCCTGCTGGCTGGGATCATGGCCGGGCAGCCGTTCGCTAGTGTGCTCGATGGCAGTGAGCAACTGCGTCGTCGGCCCATGAACCGCATCATCGCGCCGCTGCAAATGATGGGTGCGGATATTTCCAGCAAGGACGGGCACGCTCCACTGACCATCAGTCCGGCCAGGCTGCGCGGCATCGAGTATCACATGCCGATGGCGAGCGCACAGGTGAAGAGCGCTGTGCTGCTGGCGGGGCTGTATGCTGAAGGCGTGACGACGGTTACGCAGCCCGGCCCGGCGCGCGACCACACCGAACGCATGCTGGCGGCGATGGGCGCGGATATAGAAGCGACGGCCGAAAGTGCGACGATCCGGCCGGGGTGCGTTCTGCACGCGATTAATTTCGACGTGCCCGGCGATCTATCGTCGGCCGCGTTTTTGATTGTGGCGGCGCTGATTCTGCCAGGCAGCGAAATCACGCTCACCAACGTCAGCCTCAATCCAACGCGCACGGGCATCCTCGACGTGCTGCAGGAGATGGGCGGCGATATCACGGTGGAAGAAACCGGCCTGCAGGCGGGTGACCCGGTGGGCACGGTTCGAGCACGCGCCAGCCAACTGCGCGGCGTGCGCATTGGCGGAGATGTGGTCGTGCGTATGATCGATGAGTTCCCGATCTTCATGGTGGCGGCGCTGGCGGCCGAGGGTGAAACCTTCGTCAAAGGCGCAGGCGAACTGCGCGTCAAGGAAACCGACCGGCTGGCGGTGATGACCGGCGAACTGGCGCAGTTGGGGGCGAAGATTACTGAAACTGATGATGGCTTCTATCTGTTCGGCCCGCAGGCGCTGCGCGGAGCCGAGGTGGACGGCCACGACGATCATCGCATCTCGATGAGCCTGGTGATGGCAGGTTTGTTGGCACAAGGCGAAACCCACGTCAATGACGCCCGCTGCGCCGCCGATTCATTCCCGGGATTTGCAGCAGCACTTCAGCAGTTGGGCGCGGAGGTAACCATTCATGAACGCTCCGATTCATAAACTGGGTGTGGTGGGTTGGCCGGTTGAGCATTCGATTGGCCCGGCCATGTTCAATGCGGCGTTTGAGGCGTTGAGGATGACAGATTGGTTCTACGACAAGATCGCCATCCCGCCTGAAATTCTCAGTCTCAGTTTGCGCGAACTTTCGAATCACGGTTACGTGGGCGTCAATTTGACCGTGCCGCACAAGGAACCTGCGCTGGCGCTGGTGAAGGCCAACCAACTGGCGCGGGAAGTCGGCGCAGTCAATACCATCGACTTTCGGCGCAAGGCGGGCACCAACACGGATGTGGCGGGCTTCATGGGCGATCTGGAAGCGCACGGTGTGAAGGTGAAGGGTGAGCGCGTCATAATTCTAGGTGCGGGCGGCGCGGCGCGTGCGGCGGTCTATGGGCTGTTGCAAGCGGGCGTGGGCGACATCGGCTTCTCCAACCGCACGCCCGAGCGCGTGTTCAAGATGGCAAAAGACCTGAATTTCGAGCCGATGATCATGTCGGTTGGTGCAGCCGATGTCTATGATCCGACGCTGATTATCAACTGCACTCCGGTGGGTATGTTCCCACATATGGACGAGTCGCCGTGGCCCAATGATGTGCCAATACCGCGAAGCGTCACGGTCTATGACATGATCTACCGGCCGGCGCGAACGAAGTTCATGCAGCAAGCCGAAGCTTCGGGTTGCCTCGTTATCGGCGGGTTGGGCATGCTGGTGCGGCAGGGCGCGGCGGCGTTCAAGTATTGGACGGGAGTCGAGCCACCAGTTGAGGTGATGATGGACGCGGCGCAAAAGGCATTGGGCGCTTAGTATTCAAAGCAGGTTCAATCGCTGATCTATAGTTCCCTGACTTGATTCGACTTAGGAGAACGCTATGCTGCGGTATCTAAGCGCAGGCGAGTCGCACGGGCCGGTGCTGACGGCCATCCTAGACGGGCTGCCTGCGGGCTTGTCGGTGGATGTCGAGGCGATCAATCTTGAGCTGCGCCGCCGTCAGGAAGGCTATGGCAGCGGCGGGCGCATGAACATCGAGCAGGATACCGTGCATGTGACGGCGGGCGTGGCGGCTGGCAGAACGACCGGCGCGCCGATTGCGCTGTCGGTCGATAACCGTGATTTCAAGAACTGGCGCGAGAAAGACATCGCACCAATGACTGTGCCGAGGCCCGGCCACGCTGACCTGACCGGCGCGGTGAAATATGGCTATCGTGATCTGCGCGTGGCGCTGGAACGGGCAAGCGCGCGCGAAACGACCATGCGCGTGGCTGCTGGCGCGCTGTGCAAAGCGTATCTGGCCGAGTTTGGCATCATTATTGGTGGCTACGTCGTGCAGATCGGCGGCGCGTTGGCGTCGGTGGACGCGGGCATGCCCTTCGAGCAGCGTTTCGCCGCGGCAGAAGCGAATAATGTGCGCTGCCCGGACGCCGAAGCTGCCGAAGCCATGCACGCCGAAATCCGCCAGGCGAAAGTCGGCAAGGACACGCTGGGCGGGGTGATCGAGGTGGTGGCGCTGGGCGTGCCGACCGGGCTTGGCTCACATGTGCAGCACGACCGGCGGCTGGATGCCCGCATTGTGGCGGCGCTGGTGAGTATTCACGCTATGAAAGGCGCGGAGATCGGGCTGGCGTTCGACAACGCGGGCAAGCGCGGTTCGCAGGTACACGACGAGATCGGGCTGGGAGAAGGCGGCGCACTGATGCGGTTGACCAACCGCGCGGGCGGACTGGAAGGCGGTATTACCACCGGCGAGCCGATTGTCGCGCGCGTGGCGATGAAGCCGATTTCCACCGTGATGCAGTCGTTGGGCTCGGTTGATCTGGCGACGGGTGAACCGGCGCAGACGGTTTATGAGCGCAGCGATTTCTGCGCCGTGCCACGCGCCGTGCCCATCTGTGAGGCGATGGTGGCGCTGGTGCTGGCCGATGCGCTAATAGAGAAGCTGGGCGGGGACAGCATCGACGAACAGCGGCCGCGTTTTGACACGCTGCGCCGGTCGCGCTTAAGCGATCTGCCGATGGACAATGTGGAGTGGCGCTTTGGCTATCCCGAGTGAGCCGCGCAGCATCATCCTGACCGGATTCATGGGCACAGGCAAATCGACGGTCGCGTGCCTAATCGCAGAAGCCCTTGGGCGTCCATTCGTGGACACCGACGCGTTGATTGTCGAACGCGCTGGCATGACGATACCAGACATATTTGCGCGGCAGGGCGAGGCGGACTTTCGCGCGCTCGAAGCGGCTGTCTGCGCGGAACTGGCGGCGCAGAGCGGTTTGGTAATCGCCACCGGGGGCGGGATGCTGGTTCCAACTGAAAACCGCGCGCGCATGCTAAACTCAGCCGTAGTCATCTGCTTGGATGCTGCGCCAAAGACGATTGAAGCTCGGTTAGCGGCTTCGGACGGGCGGCCGCTGGCGGGACGGTGGCGGGAGCTTTACAAGTCGCGCCAGCCTGACTATGCTGCGCTGCCGTACCACATCACCACCGACGGCGCGACGCCCGAGCAAACGCTCGACAGCGTGCTGGCGCTGCTCGAAGGCATTTTGCCGGTCGAAGCGCCGGACGGGCGTTATGACATCGTCATCCAGAGGGGGCTGCTGAGTAATCTCGGTGAGCACGCTGCGAATTTTGGCCTGGACGGTCGCGTCGACGTCATCTCCAACCCGACAGTCGCGCGGCTGTATGGCGACGCGCTGGCCGCTAAACTGCCGAATGCCACTTTGTTGAACATGCCGGACGGGGAAGCCTACAAGACGCTTGGGGCTGTCTCGGAACTGTATAGTCAAATGGTGACGGCGGGCGCGGATCGCAGTACGACCGTGCTGGCGCTTGGCGGCGGTGTGGTCGGCGACACGGCTGGTTTTGCGGCGGCCACCTATATGCGCGGCGTACGGTTGGTGCAAGCTCCAACGACGCTGCTTGCGATGGTCGATTCGAGCGTAGGCGGAAAAGTCGGCGTCGATCTGCCCGAAGGCAAGAATCTGGTCGGTGCGTTCAAGCAGCCAGCGTGGGTGCTGATCGACCCTGATACACTGCGGACGCTGCCGTTACGCGAAATCCGCTGCGGTATGGCTGAGGTCATCAAGCATGGATTGATTGCCGATCTGGGCCTGCTCGATCTGGTGCTGGAACTGCCGTGGACAGAGCAGGGTGGGACAGACGATCTGCCGAGCGTAGCGCTGGTCGATGGCATTGCCCGTTTGCTTGCCCGCGCGGTGCGGGTCAAGATTGGGGTGGTGCAGCGCGACCCATATGAACAGGGCGAACGCATGCATTTGAACCTCGGCCACACGTTCGCCCACGCGATTGAGCAGGTGTCGCGCTATGCGTGGCCGCACGGTGAGGCCGTCGGTGCGGGGCTGGTGGCGGCGGCATTGCTGTCGGAGCGGCTGGGCCTGTGCAGCGGCGGAGTGGTCGAGCAGGTGCGGGCCATCAATCGCACCGTTGGGCTGCCACAGGCCATCGGTGACTTCGATGTCAAGGCGCTCTACAGCGCGATGGCGGCCGACAAGAAGTGGCGCAACGGCCAATCGCATTTCGTGCTGCTGGAAGACGTGGGTAAACCGCGTGTGGTGGTGGGCGTGCCCCTTGAAGATGTGTTCGCTGTGCTGAATCTGCTTCGCTCAAATGACAGGGAGTAACTGCCCATGTATCAGGCCATTCTGCTGCTGAACGGCCCGAACCTAAATCTGCTCGGAACGCGTGAACCCGGATTGTACGGGACAATGAAGCTCGACGAGATTGTCAAGCTGGCTGCTGACCGTGCGGCGGAGTACGGCTTCAAGCTGCGCGCCGAACAGTCGAATCATGAGGGCGCGTTGATCGACTCGCTGCATCAGTCGCGCGCCTGGGCCGATGGGGTGCTCATCAACGCCGGCGCTTACACGCATACATCGCTGGCTCTGCGCGATGCCATCAGCGCCATAGACCTTCCGGTTGTTGAGATCCATCTTTCGAACATTTACGCCCGCGAAGCATTCCGCCACACGTCGCTGCTTACGCCGGTTTGTGCTGGCCAGATTTGCGGTTTTGGCCCACGCAGTTATGTGCTGGGCGTGGACGCGCTGCTGGGCGTTCTGGGGGTTACGGGCAGTTGAACCCGGCGGCAAACGGAGAACGTACCATGTGGACTTGTGATTCGATGCTGGCGGAATTGGAAGCGCAGCAGGTCGTGTTTGTGGCGCTGTGGTTCACCGACATCACCGGAATCGTCAAGAGCGTAACGGTACCGGCGCACAGGCTGGCGCATGTGCTCGATCATGGCCTGCACTTCGACGGCTCGTCGATTGAAGGCTTCGCCCGCGTGGCCGAAAGCGATATGCTGCTCGTTCCCGACCCGTCCACGCTGGTGATCTTTCCGTGGGATTTGCCTGATGAGCGCACCGCGCGATTAATCTGCAATGTGTCCACACCCGAAGGCGCGCCGTTCATTGGCGACCCGCGCACGGTGCTTCAGCGCCAACTGCGCGAAGCCAGCGCACTTGGCTACTCCTTCAAAACCGGAATGGAACTGGAGTTTTACCTGTTCCGGATGGAAGCCGAAGGCGTGCTTCTGCCCCCGCAGACGCTGGACGATGCCAGCTATTTTGACCTTGGCAACGACCTGGGGCAGGGTGTACGGCGCAAGCTGATGACCACGCTCGAAGCGCTGGGCATCCGCGTCGACTCATCGCACCACGAGATCGGCTCAGGCCAGCACGAAATCGACCTCGAATACCGCGAAGCCCTGATCAGCGCCGATCAACTGCTTACCGCGCGAGCGGCCCTGAAGACGGTGGCGCAGCGGCACGGCTTACACTGCACCTTCATGCCTCGGCCCAGTGCCAGCTTGCCCGGCAGCGGCATGCATACGCACCAGAGCCTGCATGATGGCGAAAGTGACGCCAATGTCTTTGCCGACGCCGCGCACGAATACGGCCTATCGGAAACAGCGCGTTATTTTCTGGCCGGCCAACTGGCGCACGCGCGGGCGATGACGGCCGTGCTTGCGCCGCTGGTCAACTCGTACAAGCGGCTGGCGATAAGTTTTGAAGCGCCCAAGTATATTTCATGGGCGCACGTCAATCGCGCAGGCGCAGCCATGATTCGTGTGCCGCATGTGGGCGGCCACGAGGAACATACGCGGCTGGAAATCCGCTGCCCCGATCCCAGCAGCAATCCGTATCTGGCGACGACGGTCATGCTGGCGGCTGGTCTCGACGGGATTCGCAGCCGCACGCCGCTGCCGGATGCGCTCGAAGAGACGCTGATTGGCAAGGAACGCGCCCGTCACCGCCCGGTCGATACGCTGCCGTCCTCGCTCGATGAGGCGCTCGAAGCGCTGGAGCAAGATGACGTGATTCTGGAGGCGCTGGGGCCATACATCAGCGACCGCACGCTGGCGGCCAAGCGGCAGGAACTGGAGTCGTATCACGGGCAGGTCACGCCGTGGGAAATCGAACGCTATTTCAAGCGGTACTAAAGACAGACAAAGTTGAAATTTCAAAGTTGAAGGTAGAAAGTGAGGATGGATTGCCTCACGCTTGCCCTCAAGTCCGGTTTATGGGGCGTAGTCTCAGGCGACCTGCTAGCTGTCGCTGCTTGCGAGGATCAGGTCGTGCAGGCGCGCAATGGCGATGGGCAGATCGGGCAGTTCGAGCGCGATTGAGATGCTTGTGCCGGAAGGATTGGGCGACACGGCGATTATACGCAGCCCGTCCAGTTCGCCAAGCGCCGCCGCCAGCACGCCCGACTGGCTGGTGTGCATCGCGCCCGCGACGGTGACCACGCCGGCGGGCCGTGTTTGCCATGGATTGCCGGGATTCTCTGCCAAACGTGCCTGAGCGAGACGCATCAGGCCGTACAGGGCTTCCGGCCCGGCGCTGATCGGGATGACGAAGCAGGCGGTCGATTGCCCCGCCGACTGGGCTGTCAATGTTGCCTCAATGCGCGACCCCGTGAGTTCGTATAGCGCATCATCCACACGGCGCGCCGCGTCGTGCAACGGCCCGCTTACCGCCGCCGACAGCGCAAGCCCGTGCGTGCCCGTCACCGATTTGATTGCAGCGCCGCCCGGTTCCTCGGAGTAGATATGCGTGCCGCCCACTGCCGGTCGATAGATATTGCGAATGCGAATCGCAATGTACTTGTGTTCCAGCGGCTGCACCATGCGCGCATGCAGAATGCGCGCGCCGAAGAAGGCGAGATCGGCTAATTCGGGATAGCTGATGGCTGCGATCAGTCGCGCTTCGGGCAGGTCGTGCGGGTCGGCCGTCATCAGACCGTCCACATTTGTCCACAACCACACCTCGTTGGCGTCCAGCGAGACGGCCAGCACGGCTGCGGTCAGGTCACTCCCGCCCCGGCCCAGCGTGGTGGGCAGCCCATGCGCGCCAGTCGCGATGAAGCCGGTTACCACAGGAACGATTTGCTGTTGCAGAAGCGGCAGCAGCAGTTCCCGGCACTTGTCGCGTGATCGTTCAAAATCGGGCGCGGCGTGGCTGTGTACAGTATCACTGATGATTAAATCGGTGGCATCGACGGCGACGCTGAGGATGTCGTGATGGCGCAGCAGAGCGGCCACGATGCGCGCTGCCAGGCGTTCGCCCGCCCCAACGATGGCATCGGCCAGTGCCTCCTCGTGGACAAGGTCGGGCGCGCCTTCAGACAGCGATTGACACAAGTCGAGGACTTCGAACAGCAAGCGGTCAATATCGGCTTGCAAGCCTGCCTGATCGCCTGGGTTGAGTTCAAGGTGGCTGATGAGGGCCAGATGGCGCGTGCGCAGATTGCCGATAATGCGCCGATAGCCACGGCGGTTGCTGTGCCGGGCCAATTCAGCGGCATCAAGCAGCGCGTCCGTCACACCTTCGAGCGCCGATACCACCAGCACCATCTGGTCACAGTGCGCGCGTTCGTGCAGCACCACGCTGACCATTTGCGCCAGGCCAGTGGTCATGCCGATAGATGATCCGCCGAATTTCATGACCAGCGTGTGCATGGTAGGCGACGGTCTCCCGGCGAACGGTGGCAGGAGCGAATACGCACAGTGTGAATATTACGGCTTGCGCGCAAGTCAAGCTAGCATTTTGCCCACTCCTTGTCAATACTTTGTGAGATCGCCTATAGTTGGCGCAGTGGCGTAGAAGCGCCATCCACGTTCGCTCTATCTGGAAGCAACTCGCAATGACCGAAGTACTCCTCGAACAGCAGCGCATGGTCGCTGGCGTTCGGTTTCACAAAGTAGGCAAGCTCTATCACTTTGACTACCATGACTTCCCCGACATCGAACTCAATGACTACGTGGTCGTGGAAACGACGCGCGGCCGTCAGATGGGGCAGGTGTTAGGCTTCAGGCCGGTTGAGGATGAGGAGAACCGCGAACACAAAGCAATTTTGCGCCGCGCCACCCCGCGCGATCTGGTGCTGAAACAGTACTGGGAGGCGCAGCAGGATGATGTGATCGACGCGGTGCGCGCACGCGCCAAGGAACTGGGTGGCTACCACAATGTGCGCTTCGTGGCGGCTGTGTACAACTACGACGGCTCGGCATTGACGATTCTGTATACGACGGAAGATAAGCCTAACGTCAACCGCCTGTGGCAGGAACTGAATAAACAGTACGCCGCGCAAATCGAGCTGCGCCTGATCGGCCCGCGCGATGTGGCAAAATTGTTGGGCGGATTTGGTGCTTGCGGCGAACTGCGGTGTTGCAGCACTTTCCTTACCGATTTCAGCCCG
This sequence comes from uncultured Chloroflexia bacterium, assembly GCA_963841085.1. Lineage (GTDB taxonomy): Bacteria > Chloroflexota > Anaerolineae > Aggregatilineales > Phototrophicaceae > Flexifilum. The sequence continues at coordinate 293,612 of CAWJBF010000003.1, forward strand.
GTATCGATCAAGATGGCGAAGATGCAGGGTATTTCGCTGAATCCGACCGAAATCACTGGCATGTGCGGGCGGCTGCGCTGCTGCCTCGTGTATGAGTATGAACAGTACGTGCAGGCGCGCGCAAAACTGCCTAAACGCAACAAGCGCGTGGGCACGCCGCACGGTGAGGGCAAGGTGCTGGACGTGCTGCCGTTGCAGGATGCGGTGCTCGTTCTGGTGGCCGATCAGCGCTACACCGTGCTGCGTACTGACCTGGTGCCGCTGGAAGAACTGGAAGCGCTGGCGAAAAAGGCCAAGGAACCGTGCACCAAGCATGGTGACGGCCCGTGCGACTGTGGCGCGAAGCCCGGCAAGCAGGCTGAGCCCAGCACGGACGATGCTGAGGCAGATAGCGAATGACGGCGGAACCCAGCGAGGCCGCGCCTGCTCTGCGGGTGATGGCGATCTTCGCGCACCCTGACGATCCGGAGTTTTTCGCCGGCGGCGCGCTGGCACAGTGGGCGGCGGCTGGCGCAATCGTGGTCTATGTACTGGCGACCAGCGGCGATAAGGGCAGCGCTGATGTCGATATGACCTCGGAGCGCCTCGTGGAAATCCGCGAGGAGGAACAGCGTGCGGCAGCCGCAGTCATTGGCTGCACCGACGTGATCTTCCTGCGCCGCCGTGACGGGGAACTGACGCCATCGCTGGACTTGCGCCGCGATCTGGTGCGCCTGATTCGGCTCAAGCAGCCGGATATTGTGGTCACTAATGACCCGACGACATTCTGGTATGGCGACCGCGCGCTCAATCATCCTGATCATCGGGCGATTGGCGAGGCGACGTTAGCGGCGGTGTTCCCGATTGCCCGCGACCGCCTCAATCACCCTGAAATGGAGCGCGACGAGGGCCTGCTGCCGCACAAAGTGAAGCAGTTGTACCTGGCCGGCGCCAATCAGCCCAACGTCAAAGTCGATATCAGCGACACCATCGAGACCAAAATCACGGCGCTGCGTGAGCATAATAGCCAGATCGCGGATATGGAGGCGATGGCCGAGCGCCAGCGCAGCCGGATCGACCCCGAATCGCCCGCAGAGCACCCGCGCATCATTGAGTGGTATCGCGTTCTCACCTTCGATCGGTAAAAAACTATGCCCGACAATCGATTCATGACCCGCGCACAGGCGATGCAGGACGAACTAATTGCGCTGCGCCGCGATTTTCACGCCCACCCCGAGCTTGCGTTTGAGGAAGTGCGCACCGCCGGCATCGTCGCGCAGCGCCTGACCAGTTTAGGCATGGAAGTGCAGACTGGCGTGGGCAAGACCGGTGTGGTGGCCGTGCTCGAAGGCGACCACGACGGGCCGACGGTGCTGGTGCGCGCTGATATGGACGCGCTGCCGATTGTGGAAGACAACGCCGTTGAGTACATCTCGACCGAGAGCGGCAAGATGCACGCCTGCGGCCATGATGGGCATACGGCGATTGCGCTGGGCGTTGCGGCTATGCTGGCGGACGAGCGCGAACACATTCACGGCCGCGTCAAATTCGTGTTCCAGCCCGCCGAAGAAATCGCGGGCGGCGCAGTGGCGATGATCGCCGATGGCGCATTAGCCGATCCGCGGCCAGATGTGAGCGTGGGCCTGCACCTGTGGAACAGTATGCCTGTTGGTACACTCGGCGTAGCCGACGGGCCAATGATGGCCGGTTGCGTCAATTTCACAATTACCGTCTATGGCAAAGGTTCGCATGCCGCTTCGCCGCAGCACAGCGCCGATCCCGTGCTGTGCGCCGCGCATATTCTGACGGCGCTGCAGTCGATTGTCAGCCGCAATATTGACCCGTTCGATACGGCGGTAATCTCTGCAACCATGCTGCGCGCGGGCGATGCCTTCAACGTCATTCCAGGGCACGCCGAACTGAGTGGCACGATCCGTTATTTTCGTGACCCGGTCTGCGAACAGGTCATCCGGCGTATGGGCGAGGTAGTCGAAGGCGTCGCCAGTGCGCTGGGCTGCACGGCAGATCTGGAGATCATGCCGCGCACCGTGCCGGTCGTGAACAATCCCGAGGTCGGCCAGCGCCTGCGCGCGAGCTTTGCTGAACTGGTGGGCGAGACCGGGCTAGATACGACGGTGCGCACGATGGGTGCAGAAGACGTGGGCCTGTTCATGACCGACATCCCCGGTATGTACTTCTTTGTGGGCGCGCAGGACATGACCCGCGACGCTTATTACGCGCATCATCACCCGCGCTTCAGCATCGACGAACGGGCGCTGCCGCTGGCCGCTGGCTTGCTGGCGACGGCTGTTGCTGAATATGTGCTGCCGGAGTGAGTGATGCCATCGTTTTCGGTGTTTCGCTGGCGCGAAGGGCGCGGCTGGCTGGTGCTGGCCGGCAGCCCGCAGGAAGAGACGCGCGCCCATATCCTGTCACGCTCGGCAGCCGATGGTGCGGTGGCAGTGGTGGCGCTTACAGCGGGTGTGGCCGATTCGATACTGTATGACCTCGAAGACATGGGCGCACCAGCAGGCTATGTGGTCGATGTGGCCTGGGAAGCAGACGATGACATCCGGTATCGGATCGGTGAAGCCGGTGTTGTCGTGATCAGCGCTGACGGCGACCCCGATGCGGTGCGCTCGGCCTTGGCCGGCGCGGCGATTGAAGGCATTGATCAGGCTTTTCAGAACGGCGGCATTGTGCTGGCGGAAGGTGCGGCGGCTCAGGCGTTTGGCGGGTGGCTATTGAGCGACGGCGCCGTGCCCGACGGGTTCGACTGGCTGGAAAACTGCATCATCGAAATTGGGCCGCCACCGGTTGGCGGTGAAGTCCTAGCCGTGCTGGAAATGCACCCCGAGGGTGTGGCGCTGGCGCTGGCCGATGATGCAGCGGTGGCGTTTGGGCCTGATGGGCAGGTTGAATTGTGGGGATCGCGCCGGGTAGCAGTGACGCTCGGCGCGGCATACGGGGGAGATGAGTAGATGCCCGCGACAGTTTTGGTTGGGGCGCAGTGGGGCGATGAAGGCAAGGGGCGGGTAGCGGACTGGATTGCGGCACAGTCGGACGTGGTGGCGCGCTACGCCGGTGGCGACAATGCTGGCCATACGGTCGCCGTGGAAGACAAGGTGTTCAAGCTGCATCTGATCCCGTCCGGGATTCTGCACGAGCGCGCCATGTGCGTGCTGGGCAATGGCCTGGTGGTGCAGCCGGTCAATTTCGTGCGGGAAATCGATGGCCTAATCGCGGGTGGGGTGCCTATCACACCGGAGCGGCTGGCGCTTAGTATTCGCGCTCACATCATCACGCCGGCGCACATCGCGCTCGATAAGGCGGCCGAAGCGGCGCGTGGAGCTGGCGCGATTGGCACGACCCTGCGCGGCATTGGGCCGGCATACATGGACAAGACGGGCCGCGTAGGTTTGCGCGCAGGCGAAATGCTGAATATCGACACCTTTGCCGACGCGCTGGCGCGCCACATCGAAGCCGCAAATATTCGGCTTCGGCAGATGAATTTCGAGCCGGTGCCGGTGATGGCGGCCGTGCATGAATACGTGACCGCTGCGCTGCGGCTGCAACCGTATCTGGTCGATGTATCGCTGCTACTCAATGAACGCCTGGCGGCAGGTGCGCGTGTGCTGTGCGAAGGCGCGCAGGGTACGCTTCTCGACTTAGATCACGGCGATTACCCGTATGTCACCAGTTCGTCGCCGACGGTGGGCGGCGCGCTGACTGGCCTGGGTATCGGCCCGCGTGTGGTCGATCGTGTGGTGGGCGTGGCCAAGACCTACAGCACTCGCGTGGGCGGCGGCCCGATGCCGACCGAGCTATTCGGTGACCTAGCTGCGCGGCTGCGCGGCAGCGGCGAACACTTCTGGGATGAGTATGGCACGACCACCGGCCGGCCGCGCCGCTGCGGCTGGATCGATGCGGTGCAACTGCGCTACGCCGCCCGCGTCAATGGCTTCTCGGAACTCGTGCTCACCAAGCTTGATGTGCTGACCGGGATGGAGTCGATTAACGTCGCTGTGGCCTATGACATTGACGGGAAGCGGCAGAGTAACCCGCCCAGCACCGTGCGCGAACTCGATCGCGCGCGACCGGTCTATGAAACGTTTGCGGGCTGGAGCGAAGATGTGCAGGGCGCACGCACGCCCGAGGACCTGCCAAAGGCGGCACGGGCCTACGTGGAGGGCATTGGCGCGCTGCTGGGCGTTCCTGTCACTGCGGTCAGTGTAGGCCCCGAGCGTGACCAGTTAGTGGTATTTCAGGCCGCACAGTGAGCGACCTGCCGTACCTGTCGGGGACAGACCGCCCGATGCCGTTCGCGGCGCAGCGGGTGGTGTGCCTCGTGCCGTCCGTGAGCGAATCACTGGTCGAGCTGGAATTGGCTGATCGATTGGTGGGCGTGGCGGATGATGCGATTCACCCTGAGGGCGGCTTTCCGTGGGCCGAACGGGTGGGGCCTTCAGCGTTGCCGGACATAGACCGGATCCTGGCGCTTGGCGCTGATCTGGCGCTGATCGGCCCGCAGCACGCGCCACTGCTGGATAGCCTGCGCGCCGCCGATGTGCCTGTGTGGCTGACTAATCCGCGCACCGTGCGCGACGTGTTCAACCTGTTGTGGGACTTGATGAATGCATTGGAAGCGCCGCAGATGGTAGCGCGGGTGCGCGCCATCGAGTGGACGTGCGACTGGTTGGAGCGGCTGGCGGAAACGCGCTGCGCACAAGCGCGTGTGGCGGCCCTGATAAGCCGTGATCCATTGCTGACGGTGGGCGCGGCATCCTACACTCACGATTTGCTGCGCGTGTGCGGCGGTGACAGCGTCTTTGGTGCAAATGATGTGGACGTGCTGGCGATCAGTACATCCGATCTGGTGCAGGCGCAGCCAGACATTATTCTGCTGGCTGAGAGCGGGGACAAGGAGTTTAGGCCTGCCGATGCCGAGACACTCGCCGCGCTCGATACACCGGCGGGCCGCCAGGGACGTGTGTTGCTGGTCGAAGGAACGCTGCTGACGTGGGCCGGTACGCGAGTGGCGCGCGCGCTGGATGAACTGCCTTCGCTGCTCGAACTTCTCGGCGCGGGTGATGACTGAGCGTATTGGATGGTTGCGACCGGTTGTGACGCCGAGTACAATTACGGCGTCAAAGCGCGGTGATAGACAGGCGGGGAGAGCGTTGTGAAGAAACTGGTGATTCTCGGCATCTTCCTTGTACTGGTGTTGGCAGGCGGTGCGCTGACTTCCTATATGCTGGCGAACAACGCCACGATTCCCGTGCCGGTGCTGACGACGACCATGGAGCCCGACGCATCCACGACGACGATGCTGGGCTGGAAAGCTGAGCAACTAATAATTCTGGTTGGTTTTCTGATGATCAACCTGGTTGGTATTGCCGTGACGATTGCGTTCCTGATGTGGTTCGCCGATCGGGGCATTCGCCGTACCAGGGCAGCCGAGGCGCGTGAGGCAGCGGAAGCCAAGGCGGCCTCGGGCAGCACATCTTAGCAGGCGCAAGACGCCGACAATAAACTACCCCACGCTTGTCCTTTCACATTGTTCGCAGGAAAGGCCCGGTTGGCGCGCCTGGGCGCTTAATTCGGCCACGTCTCCAAGGTCATCTGTATGAGCCGTTCCCGTTATTTCGCTCCGCTGGCGCTCACCACGGCGCTGCTGACGCTGGGTTTGATCGTGTTTGGCGCGGTCGTTCGCGTCACCGACTCTGGGCTGGGCTGTGGCAACTCATGGCCGCTGTGCAATGGCACGATCTTCCCGCCGCTGGACAACCTCACCGCGTGGATCGAGTGGATGCACCGCCTGTTTGCCCTGTTGATTGGGGTGATGGGGCTGATCACGCTTGGCGTGGCCATTGCAGCCTACCGGCGTCACAATCGCACGGTGCTCTGGTTTACGGCGGTTGCCGCCGGCCTGTTTTTCTTCCAGAGCATGCTTGGCGCACTGGTGGTAGTGATGGACTTGCCGCCCACGTTCGTCACGCTACATTTGGGCACGTCCATGCTGCTGCTTGGGGCGCTGCTGGTGGCGGCGGTCATCTCGACGTACAAACCCGGGGTGGCTCACAAGCGCGATGCGGTAACCTGGCTGGTCTATATCACCACGGCGCTGTCGTTCGTCATCATCCTCACAGGCACGCTGGTGCGCGGTAGTGGCGCAACGCTCGCCTGTGTCGATTGGCCGCTGTGCAACGGCGCGATCCTGCCCACCAACCAGGGGCAGTTGGCGCTGATCCATATGTTCCACCGCTTCGCCGTGTTGGCGCTGGGCGTGACGCTGGTGCTGCTGGTGTGGTATGTGCTGCGCCAGCGCAGTGAGCGAATTACGCGTATCCTTGCAGTCAGCGCCGCCGTGCTCTACCTCGCGCAGGCCGGCGTGGGCGCGCTGGTTGTGGTCTCGGCGGCCTCGCCGCTGTGGGCCGCGCTGCATGTGGGCCTGGCCGCCAGCACGTGGGGCGCGCTGGTGGCCCTCAGTACCACTGAAACACTCGATACCCGTGAGCAGACTGCAAAGGCAGAATGGCAACCACAGTCCGACCCTCTTCAGGCATAGATAAACCGTCCGTAAGCCGCACGCTGCGCACCTATCTCGAACTGGCGAAGCTGCGCATCGTTACGCTGCTGCTGTTCACGACCGTCACGGCGATGATTGTGGCGGCGCAAGGCATTCCGCCGCTGGCAATCCTGCTGCCGACGCTGTTGGGCGGAGCGATGTCCGCGATGGGCGCCAGCGCGATCAACCAGTATCTGGACCGCGACATGGATGCGAAGATGAATCGCACCGCGCGTCGGCCAATTCCAAGCGGCCGCGTCGCGCCTATCAACGCGCTCATCTTCGGCCTGTCGCTGATCGTCTGGTCCACGCTTATCCTGTGGCTGTTCGTCAATCCGCTCACGTCGCTGCTGGCGCTGGGCGGGGCGATCTATTACGTCATCATCTATACCGTACTGCTCAAGCGCAACACAGTCGTCAATATCGTCATTGGCGGCGGCGCTGGCGCGATGCCGGTGCTGGTGGGGTGGGCGGCTGTCACTGGAACGCTCTCTTACGAGGCGTTTATCCTGTTTGCCATCGTCTTTTACTGGACGCCGCCGCACAGTTGGGCGCTGGCGCTACTGGTGAACAACGACTATGCGCGCGCGAATGTGCCCATGATGCCGGTCGCGCGCGGTGAAGATGTGACGCGGCGGCAGATTTTGCTATACAGTATTCAGTTGTTCCTGGTGTCGCTCACGCCGGTGCTGTTCGGCTTTTTGGACGGCATCTATCTCGTGGCGGCGGTGCTGCTGGGCCTGGGCTTGATCCGCGCGGCGGTCAATCTGTTCATACGCGTGATGGCGCGGCCGCGCGCAAGACCTACAAATACTCGACGGCCTATCTCGCCTTTCTATTCATGGCGATGATGGTGGATGTGCTGCTGTTGGGTTAGTGTGGCGCAGGGGGGTGCCCCATGAAAGGCTCACGCAGGCTAAATCCGGGCGTGGTGATTGCGCTGGTGCTGCTGATTACGTTCGCTTCTTTGTTTGTGGTCGTATTCATCATCGCCAGCGAACCACAGGCGGCCGGGCCGGCGGTGGATGCGCTGGACATTGAGGCGCAGGCGGCGCTAGTGCTCGAAGGGGCCGATGCCGAACGCGGGGCGCAGTTGGTGGTCGAGCATCAGTGCGTGAACTGCCACGTCTATGCGGCGGGTCAGGCCGCGCCGGGCTGGTACAAGCTGGCCGAGCGCGCCGCCGAACGCCAGCCGCCACTGTCCGCCGCAGCCTATCTGTACGAGTTCGATTGCCGAACCGGCGGCCTATGTGGTAGAGGGCTACGCGCCTGCGATGCCCCAGAATTTCAAGGAAGCGCTGACGCCCGAAGAAACTGGCGACATCATCGCCTATTTGCTGACGATGAACGGGGACTCCTAGGCGAGTGTTTGGCCCTTGAACCTCGATGCGTTCACGATCTCCGCGCTGGTCGATGAAATGCTCGATCAAGTGGTGGGCGGCCGCGTGCAGGACGTGCTCGATGTCGATGAAACCACCCTCGGCCTGGAGATTTACGCCGGCCACGCCCGTCGCTATCTGCTGCTGAACGGCAGCTCTCAGGCTCCCCGCATACATCTTGTGCCCGACAAACTGCGCCGGGGCCTCCCACACCCCACCACCCTGGGGCTTTTGCTGCGCCGCTATGTTGAAGGTGGGCGCATTGCCCACGTCTATCAGCCGCCGTGGGAACGGGTGCTCGTCATCGACATCGAGGGGCCGGAAGGGCCGCTGTCGATCACTGGTGAGTTGATGGACAGGCGCAGCAATCTGCTGCTGGTTTCGGATGGCCGCATCCTCGACTGCCTGCGCCGCGTTGGCCCGCATGAGAACCGCGTGCGTGTGAGCCTGCCCAATCATCCGTATGTGCCGCCGCCGCCGCAAACCGGCAAAGTGCCGCCTGATGCGGTCGATGCAGGGGTGCTGGCTGCGCTGCTGGTTGACCCTGCTTGGGCGTCGAAGAAGGCGCATCAGGTGTTGAGCAGTCGCGTGTTCGGCATCAGCCCGATGCTGGGGCGCGAGATCGTTTTTCGCGCGGCGGGCGAGAGCGAACTGGCGGCGGGCAAGCTGAACCCGGAGCGCGCGGCGGCTGTGCTGCGCGACGTGATCGCGCCGCTAACTGCGCGCCAGTGGCAGCCGGGCGTATGTGAGCAGGATGGGCGTGTGACGGCTTTCAGCGTGTATCCGGTGATGGCGCTGCCGGGCTGGCGGCCTGTGAACGATGTGAGTATGGCCTTGAGCGCCTACTACAGCGCGCCGACTGGAATCGAGGCGTATGAGGCCGCCAAAGCGCCGGTGCGCGCTGCATTGGCCGAAGCGATTGGCAAGGCCGAAAGCAAGCTTAGTTCCCTCAGGCGTTCGCTCAAAGACACCGCCGAATTGGATGCCCTGCGTCAGAGCGGAGAACTGATTCTGGCCTATCAGTACACGCTTGCGTCTGGTCAGGCCGAACTGCGCGCTGCCTACGAGGTGGACGGGCCAGAACTACGCATAGTCATTGACCCCAACATGACCCCGCTGGAGAACGCGCAGCGCTATTTCGACCGCTACAACCGCGCCAAGCGCGCGCTGGAAGATGTGCCGGCGCTGGTGTCCGTCGCTGAAGCTGAACTGGCGACACTGGCGCAACTGAGCACGGACTGCGATTTGGCGGCCAACTGGCCGGATATTGACGACGTGCAGCAGGCGCTCGACAAGCTCGGCCACTGGCGAGGAACGCCCCCAGCGCGCGCGGGCGGTGGAAGAAGCGGGCCGCTACGCGTCGTCACCGAAGACGGCTTTGTCGTGTGGGTGGGCCGCAACAGCCGTCAGAACGAAAACGTGACCTTTGATAAGGCTGCGCCTGGTGATTGGTGGTTGCACGCGCGCGGAATACCGGGTGCGCATGTGATCATCAAGGCGGACGGCCGGAATATACCCGAGGCGGTCTTCGAGCAGGCGGCCGCGTTGGCAGCGTATTACAGCGCTGCTCGTGGCGAAGCGCGCGCAACGGTGGATGTGACGTTACGTAAACACGTCCGGCGGATTGCCGGCGCAGGGCCGGGTATGGTGACGTATTGCAACGAAACAACGCGAACAGTCGTTCCGAGTGATGGCGCGAGTTAGCGTTTTGCGGACAGTGCCCGATGCGCGGCTTCGACCACACGCTCGGCCGTGATGTCGCGCACGCACGGGTGATTTTCCAGGCTGTCGCCGTTCCAGTCGAGGATGCGACACGGGCGGCAGCCGATGTCGCTGGTGAGTACGATGTGCTGCTGTGTCGCTCCCCATGGTCGGAACTCGACCGGGTCGGCAGGACCGAACAGCGCGACCGTGGGCGTGCCGACTGCCGCCGCCAGATGCAGCGGGCCGCTGTCCGGGCCGATGGCCAGCGCAGCGCGTTCGAGCACTGCCGCCAGCGTGCCGATGCGCGTCTCGCCGGCCAGCATGATCGGCGTTTCTTGCATGTGCCCCGCAATCGCTTGCGTAAGCTGCATCTCAGCTTCGCCGCCGGTGAGCACAATCCGCGCATCTGCCTGATGCGCCAGCCGGTCAGCCACAATCGCCCAGCGCTCTGGTTCCCAGTGCTTCACCAGCGAGCCCGCGCCGGCATGGATGATAATTAGCCGCTTACCTTCACGTAGCCCGGCGTTCTGCAGGGTTGCCTCTACCCATGCGCGATCCTCGGAAGCGACCGTGAACGCAAGCCGGAGCGATGACTCGTCCAGCGCGGTGTTGGTGAGTCGCTCGATGAGGCGTGCGTTTTGCAACACGGCGTGCTCGGCGTGCCTCGGCAGCGCCTGCGTGAGAAATGGCGCGACATCGGGCAGATCGTAGCCCACGCGAATCGGGATGCCGGCCATCCAAGCCACTAATGCCCCCCACCAGTGATCCGGGCGCAGGATGACGGCCGCGCTGTAGCGGATGCCGCGCAGTTGGCGCGCAGTGGCCCATGCAAGCTGATACGGTGATCTCAGGCTGGCGTTGGGGCTGCGGCTGAACCCGGGGAATGGTAGCGTTAGCACGCGGTCGAGCGCTTCGCACGGCTCAAGCACATCGGCCGACCACGGCCCGGCCAGCGCGTGAATTTCGGCTGATGGCCGGGCAGCTCGCAGTGCGCGCATGGACGGTGTCGCCAGAAGCACGTCACCTAAGTGGTCGGGGCGGATAAGGAGGATGCGCGCGCGACTGGGTGTGGCCGTCGTGTCAACTGGCAGTTGGCGAACGGCGCGCAGCCCCCAGCGGCGCATGGCGTGGCGCAGGGACATGCCATGCATGGCTTCGGCCATCGCCCGATTGCGCCGGACGAGCGCGTCTCTATCCATCGATCAGCCCGGCGTATACCGCCAGCAAGCGGGGCAGGATTGCGGCCCAGTCGTATTCGCAGACGTTGTCCTTGGCGCAGCGGCCCAACCGGGCGCGCAGTTCTGGATCAGCGAGGAGACGTAGGACGGCCGGCGCGAATTCCTCGGCGTCGTCTGCGAGTATCAGTGCTTCGACCAGCTTGCCGCTCAAACCGCTGGCCGCGGCTGGTGTAGCGACGACGGCGCAGCCCGCAGCCATGGCTTCGAGCAGTTTCAGGCGCGTGCCGCTGCCCATCCGCAGCGGGGCGACGTAAGTGGCGGCGGCATGTAGAAACGGCTGCACGGACGTGACGAAGCCGGTGATATGAATATTGGGCTGTTGCGTGAGCGATTGCAGGCTGCTGTGTGGGCGCTGCCCGACGACGTAAAGCGCGACATCGGGAACCTGTTCCTCGATCTGTGGCAGCACCTGTTCGGCAAACCACAGCACGGCGTCGATATTGGGCCGGTAGTCCATCTTTCCGGTAAACACGAGCGCATGTGGCCCGAGGTCAAGCGTTGCCGGGGCTTCGGCATAGTCGGCGGTCGTGATGCCGTTGGGGATAACGAAGACTGATTTTTGTGGCACAAGTACACGCAGGGCGGCTGCATCTTCGTCGGACACGGCCAAAATGGCATCGGCCTGGCCGCAAACGGCGCGCTCGAAGCGCGTGAGGCGGCCTGACTGGACGCTGGAATAGACTGCCATCGGCGCTCGTGCAAGCGCGCCGCGCTCGACCTCAGCGATGCGGCGCTGCAGGATATGCTCGGCATTATGCGCATCGTAAACGTGGTGCGCTTGTGGGGCGAGTTTGCGCGCCTGAGGCAAATAAATCGCCATCTCCAGCCCTTCGTACTGGATGATGTCGTACGAGTGCGCCGTCAGCAGCCGGCCGATGGCGGCGCGCATCGCCTCGCTTTCCAGCCGGAAAGCCATATCTGGCTGCAAGCTCAGTGTCAACGACAGCAGTCGATCCTGTTTCGAGCGTGCAGGCGTGGGCACTAACTCAAGCGCGCCAAGCTCTTGTGCCAGCGGCGAAACGCCCGCGGCGGCCGGGTCGTCGTGGAAGCTGGCCAGATCGACGGTGTGGCCTGCGCGCATCAGCCCGCGAGTCACGCCGAGGTTCCGCAATGCCCCGCCTTGATGGGCAGGGTAGGGGAATGAGGGAGTGAGCAGCAGTATTCGCAATTGTGCTAGACCAACCAATTGTAGGTGGCGAGTGCGATGCGAGCCGTGTCTTCCCAGCGAAAACCAGCCGCGCGCGTTATTCCTGCGGCGCGCTGCGCTGCACGCCAGTCATTATCGTCCAGTGCGCGCTGCATGGCGGCGGCGATCGACGTGGGGTCTTCCGGCTCAACCAGCGCGCCGACATCGCCCACGACTTCAGGCAGCGACGAGCGGTTGCTGACTATTGGGAGTGTACCGCAGGCCATCGCTTCGAGGGGAGGTAGGCCGAAGCCCTCGTAGAATGATGGCATCAACAGGGCGATTGCCCCGCCATAAAGGGCCGGAAAAGCCTCATTAGGCAGGTTTTCCCGCAGTTGCACCGTTTCATTCAGCCCAAGCTTGCTGATATGCGCCAGCGTTTCGTCGTACATCCAGCCGCGTGAGCCTGCGAGTATGAGAGGCGGCGCGTCCTTTACGAAAGTGCGCAGCAGCGCGTAGGCATCGAGCAGGCCGATGATATTCTTGCGCGGCTCGAAGGTGCCTACGAACAGAAAATAGTCCTCAGGCAGCGACAAGCGTACGCACCACTCTGCCAGCGCCTCGGCCGGCAGCGGCCGGAAGCGTGGATCAACGCCAAGCAGGTGGACGGTTACCTTGTCTTCAGGCACGTCCAGCAGCTCCATTATGTCGCGCTTGCTCGACTGGCTGATGGTGAGTATATGGTCAGCCTGCGTGACTGCGGTCTCGATCTGGCCGGCGTAGTAGCGCAGGCTCTCGGCGGTCAGATACTGTGGATAGTGGAGAAATGTAAGGTCGTGCACGCTGATGACATGCCGGCGCGCTCCACCCCGTGGCGGGATGAAATCAGTGCTGTGCAGCACGTCGAGGCGCAGGCGCGCTAGTTCCGCCGAAAGTGCATTGCGTTCCAGCCGGTGGTGCGGTGGCGTCCATAGCACAGCGCAGCGCATGGTGGGCGGCACTATCGAACGTTGCGCCTTGCGGCTTTCAAGCACTACAAACGTGTGCTCGCTGTTCAGGCCAGCTAACGCCTGAATCAGGCTTTCCACGTATGTGCTGGTACCGGCGGCGCGGTAAGCAATGAGCCGTGCATCGATTCCAATGCGCATAGGCCGTCAGTATACGCGCTCGTTTTGATCGCTGTCTATAGGCGGAAACTCAGCCCAGATAGCGGCTGAGGATAGTGTTCAGCGTGCCATCGGCCATCAGCGATTGCAGCGCACGGTTGAAGACGTCTGCAAGCGCCGGGCGGTCAATTCGCAGCGCGGCCGCGTAGGGCGTGGTCGTGACCGGCAGCACCGCCACGTTCCAATCGGGGTGCGCAGCGCGATAGCGGCCCGCTGACACGGCATCGACCAGCGCCGCATCGGCTTGGCCGAGGCGCAGTGCATCGAGCGCAATTTCGCGCGTTTCGTAGGGAAGCATAGTGAACGGGGACACCCGGCGCAGCCAGCGTTCGGCCTCGGTTTGTTCAGGCGTACCATATGCCAGCGCGACACGGCCTGCGAAGCCAACTTCCAGATTGGCGGGCGGGTCTGCGCCATTGATGACCAACACTTGGCCAGCATTGAAATAGGCTGCTGAATAAGTCACATCGCCAGTGCGGGCCGGGTTGGGGACGAGCGCTGCCAGCACCGCATCGGCCTGATCGGTTTGCAGCGCGTCGTAGAGGCCATCGAAGCCGTGTGGAACCAGCCGGACAGGTACACCGAGCCGCGCGCCAATCGCCCGCGCTAATTCCGGCTCGATGCCGCTGTAGCCCGCGCCATCGGGGAAAGCGAACGGCGCATTGCTCGGGTCAATCGCCACGCGCAGTTCACCATACGGAAACAAAGCGCGGGCAGGTGGGCCGAGACGCAGCACGCTGTTCCAGCGCCACATGCCCAGCACGAGCACAAGCGTGTACACCCACACGACCAACGCGCCGAGCGCGATTATGGTGATGGTGCGGCGGGTGGGGGCAGCCACAGTTGCTCCGGTAGAGGCTCTCCACGCGCAAAGGCGCGCACAGCCTCGTAGACAGGCTTACGTTGAAAGTCGGTCGTGAGCAGCGCGAAATCATCCGGATAGCTGAAGCTGGCGACGGGGTAGCGCAAGACCCACAGGCACACAGTTTCGGCCCACGGCCAGTCGTTTGCGGTCAGTGTCAGCGCGTCGATGGTGTACTGCACGCGCTGCGAAGGCGGCACGCCGTAGGCCCAGCGCGCATTATCGTTCCAGCCGGTTTCGGTGATAAACACGGGTTTGGCTGCGTCGCCATGATCGACCATGATCTGGCGCAGCAGTTCGGCGCGGCGGAAATTGAGCTGGTCAGGGGCGGGGTCTTCGTCTGGCGATGTGGTGAAGCCATAGGTGTGCATGGCCAGCGCATCAAAATAGGGCGCGGCCCCGGCATCGTACAATCCTTGCAGATAGAGCAGGTCGTTGAGGCCGGCAGGGCTGCCGGGTAGTTCGAGCGTAGGTGCGAGCGGGGCAGCCAGAATTTGCACGTGCGGGTTGGCGGCATGCACCGGTGCGTAGACCGTCTCCAGCAGCCGGGCATAACCGGCGGGGTCGACCTGCTCGAAGCCCCATTCGAACGCAAGATTTGGCTCATTCCAGATGATGATCTGGTCGATGACACCCGCGTAGCGCGCTGCGAAGTCGGCCACGAACTCGGCGAAATCGGGGTACGAGTCTTCCGGAAGTGTATTGAGGGTCGTGTAATCGAGCGTCTCTTTGGGGCGCGCCCAGTCCGGCACCAGCCCCATGCGCGCGATGATGCGCAGGCCCTGATTTTCGGCTTGACGCACAATGCGGTCGGCTGCGGCCCAATCGTAACGATCCTCCTCAGATTCGATGTAGGCCCACGGGAAGAATTCGACGATAGTTGTCGCGCCCATTTCGCGTACTTCCTGTAACGAGCGCTGCACCTTCCACTCTTCGACTTCGTCGATCAGGCGCGTATGGACACAAGTCTGCGGCTGCGCGGTTTCGACATGCTGCGGCGGCCCAAGTGGGGCGCGGGCCGGGGCGGGGCGCAGCGCGCTCAGGCAGGCGGCGACCAGAACGACAGCGAGGACTTCAGCGCCGGAGCGCAGCAGTGGGCGGAGACGATTCATAGCCGTATGATAGCGTGTGGATTAACCCGGCGTTATTCTGCATCTGCGGGCCGAAGGTGAAACGGAGGGGCAGCATGACGGAATGGCGGCTGGATCATGTGGTGATTTCGGTGCGTGATTTGAAAGCGGCCAGCGCGGATTATCAGCGGCTGGGCTTCACCGTGCTGCCTGGAGGCACACACCCGGGCGGCTGGACGCACAATGCGCTCATCGTGCTGGCAGATGGAACGTATCTCGAACTGTTGGCGCCGGTGGATGTGCGCTTTCTCGACGATGCCGACGCATTGGCCGCGCCCAACTTCCTGTTCGCGCTGGCGGATGGCGAGGGGACAGCCGGGCTGGCGCTGGCAGCAGATGATCTGGCGGGCGCGGTGACGGGGATGCGCGAACGCGGTGCAGTGATCGATGATCCGCGTTCAGGCGGCCGAACGCGGCCGGATGGCGTGCGGCTGGAGTGGAAAACGGCCATGCCAAGCCGGAGCATTCTGCCGTTTTTCATTGAAGACGTCACGCCGCGTAGCTTGCGTGTACCAGCCGATGAGACGGCCACCATACACGCCAATGGGGCGCTGGGCATTGCCAGCGTGACGATTTCGTCCGGTGAATTCTCGGTATTATCCAGTCGCTTTGCCGGGTTTCTCGGTGAAGCAAATGCAAGAAATAGCTGGGAGCTTGGCTCGGTGGATTTGCAGATTGAGCAAGGTGCTGATTGGCTCAAACACCCTGAAATATCGCTGCAACTGCACGCGGCTGGTGAATTGCGCGTACTGGACCATACGTTGACACATGGCGCAGAAATCTGGCTGGGCGGCTGAATTCAACGTTTGGGGCAGTGGCGCATTCAGAACGCCTGTGCTATTCTCTGCACGGTATTCTGCGCTACGCAAGTGAGGTGCAGCGTGACAGCTACGCCACTCTCTTTATCTCTGGAAACGGCCCGCCGGCTGGCGGTAGTGAAGCAGCGATTAGCCGGCACGCGACTGCCGCCGACTGCTGACGGATTGCTGGACATGGGGAGCAGCCTGCGCTGTTTGCAACTCGACCCAATCAGCGCGGTGGCGCGTTCGCATACGCTGGTGGCGTTCAGCCGCGTGGGGCCTTACGATCCGGCGCTGTTCGATCAACTGCTGTTTGCCGACAAGCAGTGGTTCGAATACTGGGCACACGCCGCCTCGATTGTGCTCACCGAGGACTATCCCATCCACAGCGTGATGATGCGGCGCTATGTGCGCGGAGACACGCCATGGGAGAAGCGCGTGCGCGCATGGATGCACGAAAATCAGGCGCTGCACGATGCGATTTTGGGCGATTTGCGGGCGAACGGACCGAGGCTGTCCCGCCAGTTCGAGGTGGATGGTCTGCACCCCGAAGGCTGGGTCTCGACCGGCTGGACAAGTGGGCGCAATGTGAGCCGGATGCTGGACTTTCTGTGGACGCGCGGCGACGTTATGGTGGTAGGGCGCAGCGGCGGGCAGAAAGTGTGGGATCTCACCGAGCGATTCATGCCCGACACCATTGACGGTGCTGAAATTGACACCGAGGAAGTGACGTATCGCGCAGTACAGCACGCGGTTCGCGCTTTGGGCGTCGCCAAACCGATGCACATCAAACGGCACTTCATCCGCGGCCGCTACGCGCACTTTGACCACGTAATCCAGCGACTTGAAGCCGAAGGGAGACTGGTGCGCGCGCATGTCCACGGCCACGGCAGCGGCCTGCGCGGGACATGGCTGGTGCACGCTGACGATGTGGCACTGGCCGAAACGCTGGCTGCGGGTGAATGGCAGCCACGCACAACGCTGCTGTCACCGTTTGACAATCTAATCTGCGACCGGGCGCGCACAGAAGAACTGTGGGATTTCGAGTTCCGCATCGAGATTTATGTGCCTAAAGCCAAGCGGAAGTATGGCTACTATGTGCTGCCGATCCTGGACGGCGACCAGCTGATTGGGCGCATCGACCCCGCCTACAATCGCAAGGAACGGCGGCTGGACGTGCAGCACGTCTATGCCGAGCCGGGCGCGCCGGACGATGCAGCCAGCGCCAAACGAGTTGCGGGCGCTATCCGCCAACTGGGCGAATTTCTGGGCGCGCGCGAAATCAGCGTCACCGGTTTGGAGGCGACGCCTCCGGCGTGGCAGAAGGCTCTGGCCGCGTTTTAGGCAGGCAAACTACTGGCCGCCTGGTCGATGGCCTCTTGCAGCGCGGCTTCAGCGGCCGATGCGCCGCCTTGCGCTAGTGCTGGCTGACCGCCGCCTTTGCCGTTTGGCAGCAGAGCCAGCGTTTGCTTGAGCAGGGCATTCATATCTTGCGGCAGGTTGGTGCTGCGGGCAAACACGAGTGCGGCACGTTCGGCGCCGGGCGCGGCCAGCAGCGCGATCACGCTGTCGCTTCTGGTAAGCAGCCCGGCCAACTGGCGCAATTCGCTAGCGTCACGGCCGGTTAGCACGCGCGCCACCACGGAAATCTCGCCGCTGTGATTGGAAGATGCGAGCAGGTCGGCGGCGTCGGCTTCGAGCAAGCGGGCGCTGGCGGCCTTCAGGCTGCGCTGGGCTTCCCGGATGCTGTCCTGCAAGCGGGCGACCGCTGGGCGCAGTTCGTCAATGCCGACAGTCATATCGGCCGTCAGCCCGTTGATGACTGCGTTCTTGAGACGGTAGTCGAGTAGGGCGCGGCCGCCGCAGCGAAATTCGAGCCGGGTCTTGTCGCCGCGTTTGTCGGTCCGAATGAGCTTGATCAGGCCGATCTCACCCGTACGGGCCACATGCGTGCCGCCGCAGGCTGTTTGATCGAATCCATCGACGTCGATGACGCGCAGGCCATCGGTCGTGAGCTGGTCGGGCGTGCGGCGCATGCGGATGCCGTCTGTATCGTCGAGCGCAACTAGCCGCGCTGCAACGGGCCGGTCTTCCCAGACGATGCGATTCGCGAGGTCTTCGGCCTCGGCCAGCGCTTCGAGGGTAAGTGAGGCGTCGAGGTCAATGGTGACGGTCTCATCGCTCAGGTGAAAGCCGACGGTTGGCGCGACCGCTGTTTGAACAATCGCCTGCGTCAGCACATGCTGGCCGGTATGTTGCTGCATATAATCGAAGCGGCGCGCCCAGTCGATTGTGCAGTCAACCTCATCCTGTTCAACGGCCGCGGTCAGCACATGAAGAACTGCTTTGTCGCCTTGGCGCGTGACGACATCGATTACGGAGACGCCGTTGATCTGGCCGAGGTCATTGGGTTGGCCGCCGCCGGTGGGGTAAAAATAAGTGCCCTCAAGCACAAGCGCTGGTTGGCCGTCCACCTCGGTGCGTTCGAGCACGCGGGCGCGAAAGGCCCGGCAATAAGAGTCGTTGTAGTACAAGCGCGTCATCGGTGTTTTCCCTCGGCAGTGGCCGCAAGTAGACCACATCTGCGGCGGGAATCAAGAGCGCACGCTAGTCTTTGCGGTTCAATTCAGTTTTCAGTTCACCTGTCAGGAGTGTGATGATTAACGCAGCGCAAACACAGAGGCGGGTGGTGGTCACAGGCGGCAGCGGCCATGCGGGCTGGCCGGTTGTTGTGCATCTGCTGGAGAGCGGCTGGGATGTGCTGGTTGCCGATCGTGAGCCGCCGCCTTCGGATCGTGCGCCATATCGGCTGGTTGATTTGGAGGATTTAGGGCAGGTGATAGGCTGTCTTGCCGGCGCGGATGCGGTCGTGCATCTGGCGGCCATCCCGCGCCCGATCTATCACACAGCCGATGTGGTGTTTCGCACCAATGTGATGACGGCGTTCAACGTTTTTGAGGCGGCCGTTACGTTGGGTATCCGGCGCGTGGTATACGGGTCGAGCGTATCGGTGCTGGGCTTTCCGTTCTTCGTGCGTCCGCTTGCTCCAGCCTATGCGCCGATTGATGAAGCGCATCCCTGTCTGCCGCAGGATGCGTATGGCCTGTCGAAACATCTGGGTGAAGAGATCGCGAGCGCTGCCGTGCGCCGAAGCGATGTGACGGTCATCAGCCTGCGCATGCCCTGGATTCACACGCCGGAGACGTTCCGTCAGCAGTTGACGCCGATGCAGGACGATGCGGCGGCGGGCGCCTCGAATTTGTGGGCGTACATTGACACGCGCGACGTGGCGCACGCCTGCGAACTGGCGCTGGAAGCGGATGTGACTGGACACGAAGCTGTGTTCATCGCTGCGCCAGATACTTTTATGCCCACGCCAACGGCCGAACTGCTGCACCAGCATTATCCAGTGACCGAGATTCGCCCCGAATTGGCCGGCACGGATTCACTGCTCAGTTCGGCCAAAGCAGGGCGAGTGCTGGGATATGCGGCCCAGCACCGGTGGGCGGAGTACGTCTAGGGAGACTGCGTTCCTAAGCCAATGGGATGATCCGCAGTGAGATGATCTGATACGGCGCGATGGTCAGGTTGAGCGTGTGGCCGTCCGCCTTGATCTCTTCGCTGTCTTCTTCGAGCAGGTTACAGATCGCCGCTTGTGCAATCGGAAAACTCGTCGTCAGCGTGAATGCGCCCCGATTGCGCTGGTCTTCGTACAGGCGCACGATGATGCCATTGTCATCTTCTGCCTGCTTGACGGTTTCGATGACCACGTTCGGCGCTGATACGGAGACGAAGCTGGCCGGCGCGCTCGCAATGGCCGATCCGCCAGTCACGCGGCGCAGAATCAGCGGGTCGTTGAGAGCATAAGCCTCGGGGATTACACCGCTTCGCCAGTCGCCTTCGTGCGGCAGCAGGCTGTATGTCATCCGATGCTCACCCTGATCAGCAGTCGGGTCGGGCGACGTGGCGCTCTTGAGCAGGCTCAGACGAATTACGTGGTCGTGAATATCGTAGCCATACTTGCAGTCGTTGAGCACGGCCGCGCCGTAGTTGCCTTCGCTCAAATCGGCCCACTTGTGGGCGCAGGTTTCGAAGCGCGCCCAGTCCCATGACGTATTGCGGTGCGTAGGGCGCTGGACGTTGCCCCACTGCACATCGAAGGTCGCGGCCGGGCTGAGGATGTTCACCGGGAAGGCAGCTTTGAGCAGGCTGTGCTGCTCGTGCCAGTCTATCCATGTATCGAAATCGAGCCTCTTACTGCCCTTGCACAGTGAGATCGTCTGGCGGATGGTGCTGCTGCGGTAGCGGCGCGTGACGGTGACGGCCGCGCGCAGTGGCCCCTGCTCGGTGACTGCGACGCGCTCTACGCCTTCGATTTGCTCGCTTCGATCCTCGAAGAAGATGTCAATGTCCCAGGCGTCGAAGTTCATTGGCCGATCTTCGAATGCGACCAGCGCACTTGATCTGGTGAGTACTTCACGGTCAGCGGTCTTGTCGAACACCCGCGTGACGTCGCCGTTTTCCAGCTCAACGCGCAGCAGCGCGTTTTCGAGCACGGTCACGCCGTTCGCCTGCGTAATCGAAAGATCGCTGTGAAAGTTCGATTGAGCTTCAGTATCGCGCAGGCTGGTGATGCTGTACGGCCGCACATCGGGCAGTTCGATTAAAGTTCCGCCTGATACTGCTTGTGTCGCCAGAAGGTTTCCATCGGCATCAGCCAGTCCGCCGATGAGTTCACCGTCAAGCAGGCCAATACGCGGGCCGCCGAACGACGTTGGGTTTGCAACTAACACCGATGCGCCCGCGGGCAGGGTTTCAGCCAACGCGGCGAGGGCGTCGTCGCGCACCTGCTCCCCGAGTTCGCGGATCATTTCGTAGTCGCGGGCGCTATCCACGTAGACTTCAGTGATTGATGACCCGGGCAGAATGTCGTGGAACTGATTTAGGCAGACCAACTCCCACGCCTGGCGCAAGGCGTCATGCGGATAGTCGTGATCGGTCGTGATGGCTGCCATGGCCGCCAGAAATTCCGCGTCGTGCAGCAGAAATTCGCTCTTGCGGTTGCTGCGCTTGGTGCGTGCCTGGCTGGTATAGGTTCCGCGATGGTATTCGAGGTAGAACTCACCGTTCCATACGGGGAGATCGCTGGAAACCTCGCGTTCGACGTTCTCCAGATATTCGCGTACGGTGCCGTGGCGCACACGCGGCGCGCCCGGAAAGTGCCCCATCTCGCGGATGTTTTCGAGCATCTCGCGCGTAGGCCCGCCGCCGCCGTCGCCATAGCCAAACGCGGTCATCAGTTCGTTGTGAGCTTCCTTCTGGCGGAAGTTGTCCCATGTGCCAAGGACTTCCTTCGCATTGACCATGCCGTTGTAGGTGGTGGCATTGGGCCGAGATTCCTCGCGGACGGGCGTGGTGAGGAAGTGAGTTAGCACCCGCGTGCCGTCCAGCCCTTGCCACCAGAGTAGCTGGTTGGGCATCTGGTTGAACTGATTCCAGCTCATCTTGTGGGTGACGAAATACTTCATCCCCGCCAGCTTGATGAGCTGCGGCAGCGCCCAACTGTAGCCGAACGTATCCGGCAGCCAAAGCACGGGGGTATCGATCTCGCCGAAATGGCGGCGGAAGTAGCCTCGGCCGAGAAGGAACTGACGCGCCAACAACTCGGCGCCGATAGCGTTGATGTCTGGCTCGACCCAGGTGCCTCCCATCGGTTCCCAGCGGCCCTCGCCTACGCGCTGCTTGATCTGGGCAAATAGTTCGGGGTAGGCGTGTTCGGCGTACTGGTAGAGCTGAGGCTGGCTTTGCGAGAACTTGTATTCAGGGAACTGTTCCATCAGCCGCAGGACGGTGCTGAAGGTGCGCCCGGTCTTACGCACGACCTGATCGAGCGTCCACAGCCACGCGACGTCAATATGGGCGTGGCCGACCGCGACAATGTCCACATCCAGCGGAGCGCCACCGGCCTCGCCCGTCCGCAGCACATTGAGGGCAGTCGGCACACTATTGTAGAAGGCAGGCGTGCCGAGGGGATCGCGCGTGTCCAGCGTCCTGAAGGCCTCATCGAGTTTGTTGTACAGCCGCCCCTTGACGGGATCGTCATCGTCAAGTTGGTTGGCTACGTCGAGCATCACGCGCGCGGCGGCGATGAATTCGCGCGTGGTTGGGTCGATTTGCGCCAGCGAGCACTCGCGCATATAGAGCTGCGTCAGCATGTCCCCGGGATTGTCGGGGTGACCAGTCCATCCGTGCAGCGACAGATGGTGCGGTTGCCCATCACAAGCCCACTCTGGCAGCAGGACTTCCGAGTGGAAGCGGTCTGCACCCGCGTAGGGCTGGCCGTCAATGTAGACAAGTGTTTCTGGGTGACGGAAGAAGCGGGCATCGGCAAAAGGCAGATGAATCGCGGCCGGAGCGGCCCAACCTGCGGGAACTTCAAAACGCGAGCGCAGGATGAAGTCCGTTTCCCAGCTTCCCCAGTACGTATGTGGCTGAATCACATCCCATCTACTGTCATCGACAGTGGCCCCAACCGGCGGCGCATCGAGCGGGCTGGACAGCGCGCGATAGCGGAACGGGGTCAGGGGAAGCCGCAACTTGTAGACCAACGGCGCGATGAGGTCGAGGCGTTGGGCGATTTTCTGGGGCGTCCAGCGGTTGCGATGCTGCACGACAGAGTCTCCTTGATTGGCATGAGGCATCAGGGCAACCTTCTGACCGGAAGCGCCGAGGCTTAAAGCAGGCACCATTGCAAGCCGGTCAGAACAGTAAATTTACCGTGGGAGTATCACTCAGATCGACGGAATCGCCTAGTGTGCCATTTGGAGGGAGACGCATGGGAATCGACGTGCCGGCGCGCACGAACACGGGAATGCGGTCGAGTGGCGCGTCGACGGTTATGACTTGTTCCCCATCATGGGGCGTCTGATCCCAGAAATCGGCCCATTTGCCTGGCGGCAGGTAAACGTCCGCTTGTGTAGCATCTGGCTCGACCACGGGACACACGAGTAGATCGCGCCCGAAGAAATACTGATAGTCCGACGCATCGGTGTATTCAATCCGCGCTGAACGCATCATCGGTTCGCCAGTTTGCGCGCTGTACTGCGCTTCCTGCCAGATGTAAGGCATCAGGTTGCGGCGCACATTATTGAAGAAGCGGAATATTGGGATGATGCGCTCGTCACCCGTGCGCGCTTGAATATTCCACGGTGTGCGATCCATCAGCGGATCGCCCTTTGGATTGTATTCAGAGTGGTACTGCATGATCGGGCAGAAGGCCGCCATGGCCGTGCCGCGCAGATACAGTTCAGCGCTGGGGATTTCCCCACTGAAGCCGCCGATATCCCAGCCCCAAAACAGGATCCCGGAAAGCCCCGCCGAAAGCCCCGCCAGAATGGAGTGACGAAAAGCATCCCACGTCGAGTGTTCATCGCCAGCCCAGTGTATGGGAGACCGCTGCGATCCGGTGAAGCCAGCGCGGCTGAACAGTACACTTTCACGCCGGGCCGTGGCGAATTGATAGTAGGCCTCGGTGTACAACTGTGGATATTCGTTCCATACCTCTGCGCCGGTACGCCCATCAGCAAATTGGACATCCAGTCCCCACAGATGCTCACCACCATCCGTCTTGAACCCATCAACACCCAATTCATCCAAGAGCCAGGCGCGCTTGCTCAGCCACCAGGCGCGGCCCTGAGGGTGCGTGACATCCCACAGGTAGCCGCCGCGAAACCAGAACGGACGGACTTTGTGCGGCTGCCCGTTCGAACTCCATTACGCCAAAGCCACTGGCGACAAAGTAGGCGTGGTCAGCGGCGTGCTGGGCCTGCGCGTGGGCAGGTGAACGTTCGGTATCGTCCAGCCGCTTGAGCACCGGGATCTGCCACAGCACAAGGCGCACATCGTGACCATGCAGCCAATCCGTCATTCCTTTCGGGTTGGGCCAACGCCCATCGGCTGGGTAGGTGAAATCGCGCAGATGGAAGATATCCGCGCCGTCCTTCGGTGTATAAACCGCATCGTTCCAGATATAGAACGTCGCTTCGTCGCTCCATGCTTCAATTACTACCACCGATGGGGTGATACCGTGCTCGAACGAGGCCTTCACCTCTTTCTCGACACGCGCCTGCGAGTCCCATTCATTGGCGCTCATCCACAGGCCAAATGACCACAACGGGGGCAGCGCAGGCGGCCCGCTCTCGCGGGCGAACTGGCTGGAGATAGCGAACGGATTGTCGCCAGCATACCAGCGCAGATTTAGCGATTCGTCGTCACCAAGATCAGCTTCCAGCGTCCATTCTCCGGGCGACGAAGCCCCAAGGTCGAACTGCATCCAGCGCGAACTTTGCGCCCATGCTCCCCAGCCCGCCGAGGACAGCAGGAAGGGGATAGGCATGTAAGTGCGTTTGCCCTGATTCTTGTACTGCTCGTAGACGCGCACATCCAGGGTATTGCCGCGCTGGTCGAGCGCATTGAAGCGTTCACCGAGCGCGAAAAATCGTTCATCCGGCGCGCAGGTGAAGGTCAGGCGTACACGGCGGGCATGCTGACCGTCGGTCAGCCACTCCAGCCGGGCGAACTTAGGCGCACCAGCGGGTACAAGGCCTGGTGCGGTGGTGCGTGACACATGCATCGTGCCGTCGTCAAGCGCCCAGCCGCCGTCTTCAACCCATGCTTCACCGCGCACGCTAAAGGTATCCGTCGAAACGACGGTTCCATCCGCCCTCGTGCCCTCGACGATATAGGTCAGCATTTCACCGTGGGCCGGGGCATTGAGCCGGGCATGCCACACGTCCTGATCGATTTTGATGATGCGTTCAAGAAATTCTGCGCCGACGCCCTCTTCCAAATCGGGCCGCCAGTTTGTCTGGCGTTCTGCCGGCACGGGTGACAGCGGTGTTCCGTTGATGGCCGCCCTGACCGTAACGGACGAGACCACGCCCGGAGGGCGCGTGACTACGCCCACCACAAACGGTTCTCCGCTCAGTGGATGGCGCGGGAAGCGTTCTTCAGGAAGCTGCTCATACGGGTGATCCTGGCCAGTTGGTGTATGAATGACGGTGAACATATGGGGTGCTCTCCACGTAGGCAGCAAGAAAGAAATAATCCGCGTCAGTCAACATGAAGACAATAGAGGGTAGTGGGGAGGGCGCGAGGCCCTCCCCAAATCGTAATGATGGTGCAACTTACTGAACTAGCGAATCCAGTTCAGCCTTGGCCTGATCGAGCGCTTCCTGCGCCGTCAGTTCGCCATCGACGACCTGCGTGAGCAGCGCGTTGACGGCATCCTGCATCTCGGCCTGGCGCTCAATCACCGGCGGCGTGACCGGGCTTTCCAGCGCTTGGAACACGGCAGCGCGGTTGGCCGGGGGAGTCTGGCTCAGATAGCCTTCGACAAATTCGGGCGCATTGAGCGCGGGCAGTTCCCAGCCAGCGGCTACACGCGCGGTCGCGGCGGCCTCACTGGAGGTGAAGAACTCGACCCATGCCGCGGCTGCGTCCTGATTGGCCGAAGCGGCCGACACTGCCGCGCCGTTGGCGAAGAAGTGGTGCGCGTGCTGGTTCATGGCCGGCTCAATCTGGATGTCCCAGTTGAACGGGGCATCGGCGAACGCGCCAAACATCCAGATGCCAGTGACGAGCATGCCCAGATTGCCGCTGAGGAACAGTTCGGAGTCCGACACGCCGGAAAGCTGCGCTGCCGACGGCATGATGCCGCTGTTGACGAAGTTGACCATCATTTCGAGCGCTTCGACGCAGCCGGCCGAGTTGATCGTCGACTCGGTCATGTCAGCATTGAAGAATTCGCATTCACCCTGCTGGGCAGCCTTCTTGTAGAACTCCCAGAACTGCGTGGGGGAATACAGGCCCCAGGTGTCTTCGCCAAGCGCAGTGATGGCTTCGGCGGCGGCCGTCGCGTCATCCCACGTCCAGGTGTCGGTGGGGTAGTCGAGGCCAGCCTGATCGAACAGGTCGGCATTGTAGAACAACAGCACGGTCGAGAACGACGCGGGCAGGGCCATCTGTTCGCCGTCATACTGGAAGGCTTCCAGCGCCTTGGGATAGTAGGGCGCATCTGCGCTCACGGTGAGGGGAGCCAGCACGCCGTTGGCGGCATACGAAACGAAGTTCTCGTAGTTTAACTCGAACGAGTCCGGCGCGTCACCGCTGACAATGTCCGCCTGCAGCAGGGTGAAGTAGTCAGCGAACGGCGCGGTTTCGACCTGCACGTCGATGCCCGGATTGGCTTCTTCAAAAGCCGCAACCATGCCATCCAGCACGTCGAGATAATCAGGGGCTGCCGAGAAGGTGAAGTAACGGACGACTGTGGGTTCCTGTGCAGCCGTTGGCGCAATAACGGCCACCAGCAGCACAACGACGAGCACAAAACTGAGTTTCCGAAGCATGAGTTTCTCCTTTTGCCAGTTTGGCAATCCAAACACAGTGTACGAATGACCCTTTCGTTCCATCCTCTTGCTGTCAGGCCCTCCCGTCACAATGACGCTCACTCAACGATGCGCTGCCTAGCCCTTGATCCCGCTCGACACGACGCCGCGCACGAACCAACGCTGGGCAACCAGGTAAACCAACAGGATAGGGAGCACCGCGACGACCGAACCGGCCATGACGATGTTCCACTCGGTCAAGGCACGCGGGCCGCCTTGCAGCGCGGCCAGCGCCACAGGCAGCGTCATCACTGCTTCCTGCCGCGCGACGAACAGGGGCCACAGGTAGGCGTTCCACCAGCCCATGAAGCTGAAGATGGCCAACGTCGCCAGTGCTGGTTTCGACAGTGGCATGACGATGCGCCAGAAGATCGTCCAGTAGCTGGCTCCGTCGACAAAGGCGGCTTCCTCGAAGTCTTTGGGCAGCGTGAGGAACGCCTGGCGCAGCAGGAAGGTGCCAAATGCGCTGAATAGTCCGGGCACGATCAGCGCGGCGTAGGTGTTCATCCAGCCCAGCGAGCGCACCAGGATGAACTGCGGCAGCACCAGCACTACGCCCGGGATCATCATTGTCGCAAGATACAGCACAAACACGGTATTGCGACCACGCCATTCAATTCTCGCAAAGGCGAAGGCAGCCATCGCTGCAATCGTGATCTGGCCGATTGTGCCCAGGCCCGCCACCACCAGACTGTTGAAGAAGATGCGCGGAAGATCGATCCGCTGCGCCAGCTCGGTGTAGCTGTCAAACGAGACGGGGTCGGGGATGAGCTGCGGCGGCGTGCGCAGGATGTATTCCTGCGACTTGAGCGACGTGCTCAGCATCCACGCGAATGGCAGCACCATGATGATGACGATCATTACCATCAACAGGCGTTTGGACGCGTTGGCGAGGCGGTTGGTTGAACGCGAGCCGCTCTCAGCCGGGACGGCCACCGCTGGCTGCGCGTTACTGAGAGTCATAGTAGACCCACCGCTTCTGCAAGCGCAGTTGCACGAACGTGATGGCGAAAATGATGGCAAACAGCACCCATGACATCGCCGAGGCGTAGCCCATGCGGTTGTAGCTGAAGGCGTTGGTGACGACTTCGGTGACAATGACATCGAGCTGGCGAGCGGCGGCGCTGTCTGGCATCGGCATCAGCCATACCTGCTCAAACATCTGGAAATAGTTGATGAGCAGGGTGATGACGATAAAAAACATCGTGGGCGTGAGCATGGGCAGTGTGATATTGCGCAGCAGCCGCCAGCGGCCCGCGCCGTCGATGCGCGCTGCCTCGTAGTAGGTTTCGGAAATACCCTGCAGGCCGCCCAGAAACAGAAGAGCCACGTAGCCCACGTCTTTCCATACGCTAGTGAAGACGATTGCCAGCACGGCCGATCCCGGCTGAAACAGCCAGTCCGGGCCGGTGATGCCTATTGTTTCCAGACCATAGTTCACCAGCCCGTACGATGGGTTGAAAATCCACTTCCATACCAGTGAGACGACCACCCACGAGGCGACGACTGGCAGGAATGTCGCTGCGCGCACAACCAGAATGCCGCGCAGTTTCTGGTTGAGGAACAGCGCAAGCCCTAGCCCAAGCACGAACACCAGCGGGACGTAAAGCAGGATGAAGGTGAGTGTGTAGCGCAGCGCGCTCCAGAAGCGCGGGTCCTGCACCAGCTCCTGAAAGTTGCCAAGCCCGATGAATTCGGGCGGGCGCAGCAGATTCCACTCGGTGAAGGAGATACCGAGCGAGGCGACAATCGGAAACACGATGAAGATCAACATCCCCGTGAGGCTGGGGGCCAGAAACAGGATGACCCATTTCCACTTGTGGAAGCCGCGATCCCATGTCATATGGCCCCCTGGTCGGCCACCGCGGCCGGTGACATGGTTCTGGCTGCAACCAACGGCGACTCGAACGTCTTGCCAATGACCAGGCTGGCCGCGCCGCGCGCCCATGCGCGGTCATCGGTGGGCTTCACCTGGATTTCTACATCATCGAGCAGCCCGTTGAAGGTGAAACGCCGGATGGCCTCGAACATCGGATTGAGGCGGTAAGCGCCCGCAATCAGCCCTTCGCCGCTGACGATCAGCAGGTTCGGGCACAGGATGTTGATGACGTTGGCCAGCCCAATGCCGAGGAATTCGCCACTTTGGGCAAGGACGTCGCGCGCTTCCTGGTCGCCGGCATCGGCTAATGAGACGACTGCTTCGAGCGTGACTGACTCCCCATGAAACTGTGCCATGTGCTTCAGTACAGCGGGGTCGGCCGCCAGCGTTTCCAGGCTGGCTTGTTCGGCCCCGCTTTGCCGCGCCACCGAAGCATCGAGGATAGTGTGCCCTAGCTCACCTGCGCCGCCCTGTGAGCCTTGATAGATCTGCCCGTTGATGACGATGCCCATGCCGATACCACGCCCGACTGTCACTACAACCACGCTGCGGTGACGTCGTCCGTCTCCGAACAGCATTTCAGTGGAAGTGAGCGTGTTCACGTCGTTCTCCACGTAGACGGGCAGTTGAAGCTGTTCCGCCAGCAGGCCGGCCAGCGGCACATCACGCCAGCCGAAGTAGGGCGAATAGTGGACCACGCCCGTGTTCGGATAGATGACACCGGCGACGCCGACGCCGACGCCTAGCAGGCGGTCGCGCGGGATGCCGCTGTCCGTGATGATCGTGTCGATGATGCCCGAGATGAGTTGGCTTTCGGCGCGAGGGTTGGATTCGAAGCGGATGCTCTGATCGTGGTAGTAGACGACCTGTGCCTCGAAGTCGGTGACGGCGCAGACGATTCGGCGTTCCATCAGTTTGATGCCGACCGCATAGGCCGCGGTGGAGTTGAGGCGCAGTAGCACCTGGCGGCGGCCGCCGGTGAACTCACCTTCGCCGCTCTCCAGAATCCAGTGCTCGTGAATCAACGCGCCGACGATCTGGGATACCGCGCCGACGCTCAAGCCGGACAGTTCGGCCAACTGTGTGCGCGACAGATCTCCTTCTCTCCGGATGATGTTGAGAAGGAGGCTGCGGTTCATAGCTTTCATCAGGTCGCGATTACCGCGCACATCGAGTTCGGCGGCCATCTTTTTTCATTCAGTGAAATAAGATAACCAAAATGTACGTCAGGTTGTGGAGCTTGTCAAGCAATTGCAAGTCGTCACACAATTTCAGCTGGGTAGGACATGCTGTGCAGGCGGAGCGTTCACGCTCTACGGGGGCGCCTCATATGCCGCGTGACGGATGGGAAGCCCCTACCTGGGGCAAATGGGGAACGCCATACAGCCGGCGCGTGCGCGGCTCGGCCGCTGTTTATCTCGATCGCCCTGCATTGCTCGGGTTGTTTGTCGATTCTGCAGAGCTGGTTTCGATTACTCACACCGGCCGAACTTCAACATGTTCGCAACCGATCCGGCCGGTTTCGGCGAGAAGTGCGATGCAGCCGCCGGTATATAGTTCGTCCGGGTCTTCGGCTGTCATGACGACTTTGCCGTTGATAGAGGCGGTCAGCGAGTTGCCCACGATTCTCAGACTAAGGGTGTACGTCTCTCCCCACGACCAGCCATGAGCGACCTGTGCAAGCACGGTGTCGCGGCCCTCAAACGCGCGAACGATCCGCGCCTTGTCCTGATCGAGGAGCAGGGCATAGTAGCGAGCCATGCCTTGAACGCGCACCGCAACGCCCCCTGCATCACACATGTGAGGAGTCAGGCGGGCCGTGACCTGGTAGTCGGTCCATTCGCGCGTTCCCTGCATGAGCAGACCGCGCCCTTTGTTCTGGATCAGACGGTACGGCTCGGGCCAGTAGTCGAGATTGGCAAGGCGTTCGCGGCTGTCCAGCCCGTCTACCCAGGCCAGCCGCCACATGGTGGGGCCCGGGGCCGAGGCAAGCCGGTTTTGCTCGCGCTCGGCTGGTCGATTCAGTGCCACATCCGGCGTTCCATCCCAATGCAGATAGTCGAGGAAAATCGCTCCGCTTTGTCCGTCACTGCCGCGGATCTGCACCCCCGCCATAGCGATGGGGTAGCCGTGCGTGTCAGGCACGCGCCACTCCAGAGCGCCCGTCTCGCCTGGGGCAAGCGAAAGCGCATCCCCGTCAACTATCGTGAGTTCGTCAACGGCGTTGTAGTGCTTGAGATACAGATTCACTTGCACGGGGCTGTCATTCCAGGAGGCCGCCTCGATGTGCGCATAGAGCGTTTGTCCGGGATAGAGCGTTGGAGAGACATACAGGCGGTAGCCGCGCCGTTCAAAGTAGGTGGCCACATCGCGTGAAGGAATGAATGTAGGCGTTTCCACCCGCCCTAATCGTCCATTGGCCAAGCTCTTGTAGTGCATGGCCAGTGAGCGCGTACCGTTCAGGCTGTGCCCCTGCACATTCTGGAGGGTCACCACTCCGCGGGCCGCAATCGAGTCTTCGCATGTGAACCCCTGCACGGAGCCAGGAAGCTCAAAGTGAAAGCGCGCGCCGCTTTTTGGCGTCAGCCGCGTGTGACCGTGCAATGTGCGCGCGATATTGACCAGATGGTAGGTTTCGCTCACTGCATCGGTGATCGAACGCCCGCCATCTGCCGTTGGCAGAAACAGCCGGTCTGCGACAGGGCCGCGCCAGTCGGGGCCGTGGCCGATGGCTGGCAGCCCATTCTTGATTCCCAGCAGACAGCCGACGTTTCCCGAATTACAGTCGGTGTCCCATCCACCGGTATTGACGATCGTCAGCGACTTCTGAAAGTCGTCACCGCCATAGAGCAGGGCGAGGATAATCATCCCGTGATTGGGCACGATGTGGCAGTTGCCAGTGTACCTGGCGTATCCATAGCGCTCGTCGAGCATCTTTCGCGCTTGGTACCAGTCTGGTTCTCTGGCATGCCATTCGCGCAGGTCGCCGATCATGCGCGCAATCACTGAGTCGTCGGGAATGAGGGAGGTCGCCGTATCGAGCAACTTATCGAGGTTGGGTTCCACGAACGCCAATGCCTCCATGGCGGCGATAACCTGTGCGCCGTAAATCGCCTCGCCATCGTGGCTGACGGCGCTCGCCCGGCGCGCAAATTCAGCCGCGAGTTCAGGGTCGCCGGGCGCAATCATGGCCCAACTGTCGATGAAGATCTGCGACCCGATCTGCTCGGCCACGACCTTTCCGTTCAATGCCATCGAACCGCTGAGAGGGGCCTCGATTCCCGATTTCAGGCGAAGATAGGCGGTGTGCTCGGTGGAGTTTCCCATCCCGCCCCACCACAAGACCGTCTGTTCTTCGATGAGGTAATTCAGCCATGTATGACCGATCTGCGCCGAGGTAATGCCTTTGGTGATTCCGTAGTCGGTCAGGGCACGGATGAAAGTGAAGGTGCCTGAAATATCATCATCGGTGACGATCAGTGGCACATTGAGCTGCTCGTGAACGTAGTAGTTGACTTCGCCAAAGCGGGCAACAATGGCTTCATGAGACCAGCCTTCAAACGGCCGCCCAAGGTAGACCCCAATGATCTTGCCCAGTACACCTGCGTAAACGCGTTCCGGAAAATCGGCCGGAAGTGACATATTGCCTCACCCTGTATCTTCCTTCGGTTTCAGGGGTTGGATCGCCGCCGCTGCCCGGTGGATTGACGCTCAATGAGCTGGAAGGGCATTTCGACGCTTCGGCCACTGGCCGGCACGTCCTGGGTCAGCCGCTCCATTACCATTTCGGCCGCGCGCCGACCTACATTTCGCTGGAACTGGGTCACGGTAGTAAGCGGAGGATAGACCAGTTTGGCGGTGGGAATGTCATCGAATCCCACGATTGCAATTTCGTTCGGGATAGACAGACCCGATTCACGGATTGCAATAATCGCCCCCATCGCCATGAGGTCGTCTGCGGCGAACACAGCTGTCGGGCGAAGCCCCTTGCGCAACAGGTTGGTCATTGCCTGATATCCGCCATCTTCGCTGAAATCGCCTGGGCTGAGAAGTGCCTCATCGAACGCGATATGATGGGTTTCCAACGCCTGACGATAGCCCCTCTCCCTGTAGCGCGCCGGGCCCTCGTAGCTGGTAAGCATGGCAATGCGCCGGTGGCCATTGCCGATAAGAAATGCCACGGCGCTTTCGCTGGCCGCGATGTTGTCAATGAAGATGTTGTCCAGAGCCAGATCGCTCGGGGCTTTCCCACGTGCTTCGAGGCGAACAATTGGGATTTGCTGCTCGATCAACGGGATGAGGTCTTTGGATCGCAGGTGGAAGAACACGCCGACAATGCCATCGACGCGCCCCTGGAGGAGGGATTCGACGCACTTTCGCTCACGTTCGAGGCGCCCATCCGTGTTGTACATGACGAGGTCGTACCCGTACTGAGTGACGGTGTCCTGAATGCCGCGCTCGAACGCCGGATAGAAAGGATTGGTGATATCGGGAATGATGCTGGCGATCGTGTAGGTCCTGCTTGAACGCAATCGCCGGGCGATGATGTTCGGCACATAGCCCAGTTCGTCCATCGCGTTGAGAATGCGCTGGCGGGTTTCCTCGGTGATGGCGACGTCATTATGGTTTATGACGTAAGAGACCATAGCCTGAGAGACACCGGCGAGCCGGCCAACGTCTGCCTGTGTAGGTCGCTTTTTGCCATTTACCACTATGCGATTCCTTCAGCGGCCTCATGTTGCGCCACGCGTTTATACGTACAAATGATACAAACTCATCGCCAGTTGAGCAAATGCAATACAGGTGTGGCTTACGCTTTCAGCATATACAACATCATCTCGTGCAGCAGCCACAGCGCCGCCGGGCTGTCCTCGATGCGCTGCACCTGATCGCCTGCTCCGCCGAAGAAACGCAGGGTCGAGGCCAACAGCTGGCCCGCGCCCGGCCGCAGTTCCACCAGATAGTCGCGGACTGTGAACAGACGCGCATCCAGCCGCCTGATCACAGGTACAGGCGACAATCCTGCCAGTGCCCTGGTGTCGAAGGCGTGGTCGGCCGCCAAATGATAGAACTGGAGATCAGTATGGCAGCAGTGCGGGAATCTCCGCAGTACCGGATGGTCGTACAGCAGGTTGATCGCCTCGCGCCAGAAGGGAACGGGCTGCGAGGGCATTAGCCCGCCATGTGGCTGAAGCAAGATAGCGCGGCCCCCAGCACGCACGTACGCCTCTACCGTCCCGTCATAAACGCCAGCCAACAGCAGGGCGGGGTGCTCACTGCCGGCTGACCACTCTGGCCAACGCCCGCCGAACTGGCCCGCCGGATCGTAAGTTGCGACACCGGCAAGATCGAGGCTCACGACCGGGTATATCCACAGCGGCCAATGGTTGGTCGCAACTCCTTCGATAGTAGCTTCAAGCGTCCACTGCTCCGGATCGGCTACCTGGGGCAGGCTTAGTTCGAGGCTGGCGATCTCACTCGGCCCGGCTATCGAGGACTGAATTGGCACTGATCGATGCAGTTCCTCATGGCCGTCGGGCTTCATCAGTTGCCACGATAAGGTGGCACTTTGCAGAACCCCCGGACGCGCGAGTATGATTCGAAACGCCGCGGTCGTTCCGCCGACATGATTGTGCAGATCAAGCGGGGCGGGGCGGTCGCCTCCGTTCGTCCATCGCCGCGCCCGGCCTCGGTCGAGCAGCAGCACTGAGTCCGAATTGAAACGCAGGAACTCATCCGCGTCGAACTTCGCCACCCCGAAGTCATCGAACACGCCAGACGTAGCTATCGGCGTGTCGCGTAGCATGGTGAGCACGTAGCCGCCAACTTCACGTCGCGCCCGAGTGCGCTCCAGGATGTATTTTCGTATGGCGAACGACTGGCGATACGAAATCGCGGTCAGGTCTGCGCCGGTGAACGGCAAGGCGTTGGCGGCCATGCGCTCGGTCTGTTCCGGGAAGGCCCAGCGCGACGGGTTGCCCTCAATGCCGTACAGATCGCGCCACCACGGACGACCATCGGCGTCGAGCACGTCCGGATCGCGGTAGGTATCACTATCGGCAAATTCGCCAAAGATCCAGGGCCGGGGCCGCCTCCAGTCACGCCGGAAGTGATCGAGCAGCGGCGTAAAGTAGTGCAGATCACAGTAGAAGTGGTAGTCGGCAAAATCAGCGTAGTCCATGCTAAGGCCGCCATAGGCTTCGCCCGAGCCGCTGTTATCGCAGAGCAGGGCGCCGCACGAAGCATTGCGCGCCAGCTTCGCCAGATACGAGAGCATTTCCTCGTCGGCCATTTCGGCGTCCAGTTCGCAGCCGAGACTGTAAATGACGACCGATGGATGGGAATGGACCGCCCGCAGAATATCGGCATACTCCACGCGCACTTGATGGCGCAGGTGTTCGGTCGTCCGCTGCCACCACAGCGGTAGCTCCAACCACAGCAGCATGCCCACTTCATCGGCAATCTCAAACACGCGCTGCGGCGGCACGAACAGGCACAGCTTGACTAGATTGAAGCCCATGGCCCGCACGCGCCGGAACTGATCGCGAATCGCCTCGTCGGAGGGTGTCGGCGCAAGCGAATCAGGATCCCAACCCCAACTCAATAAGCCGCGCAGGCTAAACTCTTCACCGTTCAGCAAAAGCTGCTCGCCTTGCGCCGCAAGCGACCGGAAGCCGACGCGCCGCATTGTCTCGGCGACCACTGCGCCGCTGCGCTCCAGGACGAGCCTGACGGTATACAGCGCGGGGTGATCGGGCGACCAGCTTTCGGCATTCTCCACCACCAGATCAAAAGATGCAGCGGCCATTTCCGGCCGTGCGGATGCGACTAAGACACCCGCGCCGTTCAGCACTTCGGCCCGCAGCGCCACGTCTTCTGCCCTCGGCCCGTCGGCATGCGCAGCGATGGCGATCCGGCCAGTCTGCCAATCGGCCTTCACTGAATCCACGAGGATTGCCGGTTCACGCAGTGCGATCAGACTAATGGATTGCCACGGCCCGCCAAAGGGCATGGCGGTATAGGGCAGGAAGCCGCCCAGTACCTCGCGGTATGGGTAGTTGTCCCCTTCAAGACCGGGCTTGGTGATACGAAGCTCGATCTGGTTGGTTTCGCCGCAGCGAACCATGCTAGTCACATCCAGTTCGAAGGCCGTCCACAGCCCTTCGTGTGTACCGGCCACCACCCCGTTGACCAGCACTTCAACATAGTAGCTGACCGCGCCGAACTGGAGCCAAAGCTGCGCCCCATCCCACGATGCAGGAATATCGAATTCGCGCTGATAGACGGCGCAGTCTGGCCGGTGGTCGAAGCCCTGGCGTTCCCACACGCCCGGCACGCGCACTTCGCCCGCTTGAGTGCCGACTACGGCACGCCACTGGCCATCAAGCGACAGTGATTCGACTCGTTCATTCTCGCGCATCAGTTCACCTGGGCAAGCGCGCACTGACCGGTGGTAAAGGCGGGAATACGGCATGAGGCTCCGCCTGATACCAGTACGCGGTCGACGAATAGTCGAGCGTGAGCTTGTTGGCATGCCCGTGCTCGATGGTGACCTTGATCGACTTTTCAAAGAAGATCGGGTCTTCGATGTGGTAGCGATAGAGCGTTTGCTTGCCGCGCCAGGGCCACTCGTCCGTACCTTCGTACAGGATCAGCCCGTGATAGGGCGCGTTGTACTCTTGCTTCGGACAGAAGGCTGTGTTGAAGTAGTCCTCAGTTCCCGTGCCGTGTATGCCGGGCCACGGCTGACCGTCGACGAAGATCATGTCGTCGCCCTCGCCATACCAGTCGTTGGCCTGGCGGCTGAAGATGTCGACGTCGATGTGGCAGCCTACATAATGCCCCGCGCCCGCAGCTTCAAAAATTACATAGTTGTCCGCGCCGG
This sequence comes from uncultured Chloroflexia bacterium, assembly GCA_963841085.1. Classification (GTDB taxonomy): domain Bacteria; phylum Chloroflexota; class Anaerolineae; order Aggregatilineales; family Phototrophicaceae; genus Flexifilum. Next base: position 329,773 of record CAWJBF010000003.1, read on the forward strand.
TTGTGTTGGGCGTAGCCCACGCCTTGCGCATGGCTTCAGCGTCGTCCTGCCAGCGCACAGCCGGGTCGGCCCAGCCCGAAGTCGGGTTCACCCGCCGCCACTGCGCATGGAAGCGGCCATGGTCATCCAGCCGCGTCTCGCTTGGGTACGTTTCATAGTCCACGTAGAAGTAGAGATTGAGGCGCGCCTCGGTCCCATTCTCCACCTCGATCCGGGCCGCGCTCTGGAACGGCATCGGAAACCAGCAGTTGAAGCCGCGTCCATCCTGCGGGCTCATCTGCAAAGGCAGCGACACAAAATTGCGCGATAGACCATGCCCGAGGCCAAAGAAGTCGCCAATGGGCGCTTCCACGCTCGGCGTCGTCTCGTCATCCCAGTAAGCGCGCAGCACGACCTTGCGAAACGGACACTCTTCCTCAGACCACATCGTGACCCATATATGCTTGATACAGCCGGGGCCGGTTAGAGCCGCGATATCACGCCGTTCGCCGGGCGCGAGTTCCCACCAGTCGCTGTTACCGCCGGTGGGGTCGTAGCTGGAGGCGCGCCCACGCCGAATGCCGGGCCGGAGCAGGGGCAGGCCAGCCAGTGTGCCCATGCCCATCATGATTTTGCGTCCTCGGAAACACGCACCGTATTCGCGGAATTGCTGTCAAACGAGTTCTCGCCAACAGAAACGCCTGGATCGCCAACCAAACGAACGGCGGCAACGACGTGGTCTTCAAACGAGTTGTCTTCGATGACACAGTGCTGAACGCGCTCCATTTGTACCCCTATGCGGTTGTCCTTCAACATATTGCCGCGAATGGTGATGTCGTGTTGCTGCTGGCTCGTGACTCTCGGGTCGGTGTAGGCATGCACGCCGACGCGGTTGCTTTCGATTGTGTTGTCTTCAAGCACAATGTCGTGCGTCGTCTCCCAGCCCGGAAAATGCGCCAGCACCTCGCCGCCGCGCGTCCAAAGGCGCACGCCCTCGCCGTTCTGGCGAATTCGATTGCCACGAACGACGAATCCGCGCGCGTGCTCGGCGGCAATTCCCGTCCAGCGGTTGAACTCAATTTCGTTGTCTTCCAGCACATTGTCCCACGAGTAGCCCATCCAGAAGCCGTAGTTCGAGCGGCTGCAGTCGTTACGCCGGAAGATGTTGCCCTGTGAGAAGGTCGACTCGATGGCGTTGTTCGGGCTGAGGCGGCAGTCGTTTCCTTCGAACAGATTGTCGCTGCACGGTTCGTGCACGCCCGGGTGCTCATAGCCCGCCACAAAGATACCGTCGCCGCCGCACAGGCAGCTATTGCGCAGGATCTGATTGCGCGACGAGCCTTTCACCATGACGATGCCGGCGGCATCCGCTTCAACTCGAATCGAGCCGTCGTCGCGCCGGAAGAGCCGGTTGCAAAAATCGAGCTGATTATCGGTCAGTACACAGTCGTTGCTGGCCGACATGTATACGCCCCAGCCGCTGTTGAACGACGCGTTGACGCGATCAACTGTCACGTTCTGGCAGCCATACAGCAGCACGCCGTTCAACTGGTGCTGAAAATCGCAGCTTCGTACGTTCGCGCCAATTACGTGGTGCAGCAGCAACCCTCCGCCATAAACCTGCTCGATGGGCAGCCACAAGTAGAGGAAGGTGTCGATGCCGGGAATCTCCCAAGTGTCGCGCACCTTGACGTCTTCCACCGTCAGTTTGCGGCAGTCGTCCGCGCGGATGCCGTGATAGAAGCCGGAGATGGAGAGCTTGCGAATGGTGATGCCGGAATGACCGCGCACGGTGATACACGCGCCCTCGTGGCCCGCACTGACGAGCAGGGTATTCTCGCCTTCTACCGTTACCCCATCGGCGCCGATGACGAGGCCCGAGGGAACGTGGTAAACGCCCGGCGCAAACCGCGTGCTTTCTGTGATGACCATACCGTCTGTTGGAATGACATTTTCGCGCATCTCGCAATCCTTTAGAGTCGTTTGGCCTGGGTGTTACTTTCTTGCATTTACTTCTGCATGGAAGCGCGGGCGATAACCTCGTCGATGGTAGCGTGCGCCGCAGCGAGCGTGCCATCGGTGAACGCCAGCGTCGGAATATACGGCGCTCGCTCGGGCATTGGCGCATAGGGCCGGTAGCCCCACTCGAAGACGCCTGTACTCCCCCGGCCCGGCTCTGAATCGGCGATGTGACCATAGATCCGCGCATACCGCGCGACCCAATCGGGAACCTGGCGCGCGTAGGCGGATGACTGATAGAACGGGAAAATCCCCAGCAGCGCATCGAACCAATCCTCGCCCGCCACCAGCAGATCAGGGCGTCCTTCTCGTAGGCCGGCATTGAGTGCGCGATAGCCGTCCAGCATGTTGTGGTCGGGGTCGTTCTTGCACACCTCGGCGCAGTCGAGGAAAACGGCATCCAACTGGTAGCGATCGAGCAGAACATGGATTTGCCGGGTCAATTCACGCCGCCATGCGGGCGCGCCTGGGTTCAGCCACGCTTGCCAGCCGGTATCATGCGCCCGGCTCAGGTCCCAGTCCGGCTGGTTGCCATGAAACCGGTTGTGCGTGGGTGACTGCATATAGGAGGACGGCCCGAATTCGTGGAAGTTACTCGCCCAGGAGTTGGCGCACGTCGCCCCGAACATCGGCATCAGGTGAACGTCGGCTGCGCGCGCGCCGTCGCACAGGCGCCGAAATCTGTCCGCGCCCCCAAGCCTAGGGTCAGGCCGATAATCCCCATACTGCCAGTAGTAGCGTCCTTCCCAACCAGCCAAGTGCGCCAGAACCGTTCCCCCACCCATGCGCCCTGCCGCATAGTGGATGATATCCAGCATGGAATTGTAAGTATTGAATACGTAACCCGACCAGTGCATGCCGTGCAGGGTGAGGCACAGGCGCACATCGCGCGCCCAGTCGGGCACATCGCTGCGGTGCTCCCACCGTTCCAGCCCCAGCGTCGCTTCGGCAAAGGCCAACTGGTCATTGCGGAACGTCTCAGGCTCCACGCCAGCGCCCAGAATCCAGTCGGGCACCGTGATCTGGCGCGCGAAGTGCCGGGCGTCCTCTTCGTGAATGCACTCAACGGCGAAACTGCCCGCCAGCGGCCCTATGCGCTCCTCAAAAGCCGTAAATCGCTTGGGTCGAACGCCCGCATCCTCACTTCGGAAACCCAACAGCGGGCTATCTGCGGGCTGCGCAAACCACAGAGGCAGCCGGAGATGGTTTGGGTACTCCTCAAGGATGCCCACATGACCTACTTCACGTGGATTGTCGAGCATGTCCAGTACCGTCAGGCGCGGGAGTTGCCGCGCAATCAGTTTCACGGTGCGGATTGGGAAAGGCGCGCTGGCGGAGACAGATACGCGCAGTTCGCGGTCGCCCTCACGCTTTACATGTACTTCGAAGCGCCCGTCCACCTGCTCCTGCTGTCCGGCCCAGGACAGGCGATCGCAGGCAATCGTCCAGCCTTCCTGCACCGATTCCACGCGAACATGGTCGCTGCTCAGTCCGTAGATGTTCTCCAGAGTGATGACCTGATGCGATCCACGCGACATGGTCGCTGCTCAGTCCGTAGATATTCTCCAGCGTGATGACCTGAAAACTCAGCGCCCAGCCATCAAGCTCAAGAATGGGATCGGCTTGGTCAAAACCGTAAAACTGCATCCCTTCAGCCCGCCAATCTCTGAGAATGTCTCGTCCTGCGAAGAGGGCAGTCTGCCATGTGGGGCTTCATTTGACAAGGAGACTGCATGTTTATATATTCGTATAAATGGAAGGGGGATGCAACTGCTGTTTTGTAGTCAGTCGATGGTCTGCCAAAAGCCGATCCAGTTCCCTTCCATCCGGTCGTGTGAGAGGTTGCCTGCGATGATTTGACTGTTCGTGAACCTGCCATGCGCCAGTAGGTCTGTGCTGGATTATCCATGTACATCCACCTTGACTTGGAGAAAGGAGCCTGAATGACGAGCGTTTCAGAGGACTCGAACGACGAATGCCTGGAGGCCCGCACATTCCTCATTTGAGAGTCCAAGGTAGGCAAGATCCTCTAGTTGACTGGAAAGACAGGAAAAGAATAGAAGGGGTGATTATCATGCAGTCTAGAAAGTGGTCCGGTTCGTTTTTGGCGATACTCGCAGTGACCAGCCTGATTGTCTCGATGGTGGGATTTGCCTTTTCCCACGTCGAGGCCCAGGACAGGGTCGTAGTGACACTCGGTTCCTGGGACGACGAGAATGGCAACCAGCGGCATCTGGCCGCGATTGCCGATATCGAGGCTCAGTTCCCCAACATCGACGTGGAGATTCAGCCCAACCCGGGTGGTGACTGGCATTCGCGGATCCTGACGCAGATTGCGTCGGGTGAGTTGCCAGATGTCTACATGGTCGACTCAAGCTACATTGCCCTTTACGAAGAATCCGGCGGCCTTGCAAACCTACGCCCATTCATCGAGGGTGAAAATGGCTTCGACCCGTCGGAACTGTTCTATCAGTCAGTTTATGAGAACGGTTTCTATCAGGGAGACCCCTACGTGCTGGCGAAGGACTACAGCACGGTCGCCGTCTACGCTAACAAGGCGCTGTTTGATGCTGCTGGCATCGAACTTCCCGAAGAGGGCTGGACGTACGACGACCTGCTGGATGTTGCCATGCAACTCACAATCGACGCCAACGGCAATAACGCCGCCAGCCCAGATTTCGACCCGACCAACGTGGTGCAGTGGGGTATGGACCACCGCGGTGACTGGTTCCGCAGCTTCCAGTCAGTGGTCCATTCGTTCGGCGGGACATCAATCAGCGACGATGGCACGACGCTCGATGGCTACTTCAACAGCCCCGAGTTCTATAGCCGCACTCGAGTGGATGCGGGATGCTGTCCATGAGTACCATGTCGCTCCGACCGCCAACTACATCAGCGCGCTTCCTGGTGGTGTAATGCCCGAGTTCCTGGGCGGTAACATTGCCATGGTTTTCGGTATGGGACCGTGGTACTTGGGAAGCCTGGAAGAGCAGCCTGGCTTCGAATACGCCATTCTGCCGATGCCGACAGGCCCCGGTGGGCATCATGGTCAGGTCTGCTGGGCAGGTTTCGGGATGTCTCCGACGACCGAACACCCGGAAGAGACCTGGCAGGTTCTGATGGCCCTCGGCACGGAAATCGGGCAGCGTCAGTACGGTGAGCATGCGCTGTCCTCCATGCCAACGATTATGGAAGACAAAGTCGATCATCCCTTCTGGGGCACGTTCCTCCACGAGGTGGAGTACCTGGACGCGCTCGATGACCTGAAGAGCCCGTACTATCTGCAGTGCGTCGGTACACCGGCAGGCAGCGAAATAACTGCTGTGCTGTTCGGCGAGTCGGGCGCGGACGTTGACGTAGCGGAACTGGTCAACGAGCGCATGGCTGAATTCCAGGCTTGCCTGGATGAGAATGCAATGTAGCCTCCGCTGTGTGAGTAGAACGACGTCTGGGGGCATGGTGTCACGCCATGCCCCCAGCCCTTGATGAAGCGTTGGAGATCCTGTTGCGGTGATCACACTACGGTGAGATCTTCGTGACAGCAAAGTGCCCAGATCGAGCGCCCAGCCCGCAGGTAAACACACAACGGTAAGGAAGATAGGGCAAACATTCCCGGAGTCGTTCGACTGAAAGTACCGGCTGGACGCTCGATCGGGATGGCAGAGCGTGTAAAGGAAACACGGAGGGGTAATGAAGAGGCGACTAAACCCGTTTTCGGGGATGAGTTCGGGCTGCGCGCCGGGAAGCTATTACGTTCTACATTTTGATTTCGCCGTGGTTCATCGGTTTATTGCTCTTTATCGTTTACCCGATGGGACGGTCGCTCTATCTCTCGCTGACCCAGTACCATATCGGGCGAGAACCTGTCTTCATTGGCTTTGGCAACTTTGAGCGACTGCTTCAGGATCCCGACTTCTGGCTATCGCTGAAGGTGACGACTATCTATGTGATCGGCAGCGTGGCGGGTAGCACCGTGATTGCGCTCGGCGTGGCGATGTTGCTTGCGCAGCCTATACGCGGTGTCCGCGTTTGGCGCACGATCTACTTCGTGCCTTCCGTGGTTGCGCCAATAGCCGTGGCGGTGCTGTGGTTTTATGTATTCAACCCGCAGTATGGCTTGGTCAATACAATTCTTGGCTACTTTGGTATCCAAGGCCCCGGCTGGATTACCAGCGAAGACTGGGCGCTCGTCTCGCTCATCTTCATGAGCTGGTGGACGGTGGGCGGCCAGGTGATCATCTACCTCGCTGGCCTAAAAAACATTCCAAAGGAATACTATGAAGTCGCCCAAATAGATGGGGCGGGGTCGTGGGCACGCTTCCGGCGCATTACCGTGCCGCTGCTCAGCCCCGTGATCCTCTTCAATGTCGTCCTAGGGCTGATTGGCGCCTTCCAGGTCTTTGAAGGACCTCTGGTGCTGACGAATGGAGGCCCGAACAAGGCGACGCTGACTTATATGCTGAACCTGTATCGAGAAGCGTTCCAGATGGGCAGCCTTGGCTATGCCTCCGCGCTGGCCTGGATATTGTTCATGATCATCATGGTGTTGACCGTTCTGGTGCTCCGTTCTTCCAGCATGTGGGTCTTCTACGAAACCGAGCGAGAGCGGACATGACGGATCGCATCCAGGCGTCTGAAGTGACGTATGCACCCAAAAGACGTGAGCGCGCACCAATCAGCCGCAGTATGGGGCGTGCGTTCACATATCTAATCCTTTTTGTTGGCGGAATGGTCATGATTTTCCCGCTGTTCTGGATGTTCACGTCCAGCTTCAAGCCGGAGTGGCAAATACTTGCCCAGCCGCCCATCTGGATTCCGTCTAAGTGGATTCATGCTCAGGCCGGCGATACCGCTCAGGAATTCCCCCTGTGGCGGGCGGTCAATCCCGCCGGCGAAGAAGAGGAAGTCATCAAGGCGGGGGTACGCCGGTTCACGACGGTAATTGATGCCGGCCAACTGCCTGAACTGCTCTCCTTGCCTTCGGATCAGTTGAGCGCCGCCCAGCCTCAGACAATCGATAACGTCGTGTTCAACGTTCGTACGTGGATGGCGGAAGACGGGACGACGCAGCAGGTGGTGGCGCTGGCACGGGACGGCGATAATCTGGTGGTCGCTCCGGTAGACGCGCTCCTGCCGATTGCATCTATCCGCCCATTGGATGAGGTGAACGCCGGAAGCCGCGCTAACCTCGAGGTCAATGGCTTCCGGCTGCAAGGGCGCGAGCTTGAAAGGGAAGGCATAACACTACTGCCGCTGGGGCCAGAGTCCGAACTGACGGTGGTTGCCCCCAGAGCGATTGCAGCGGCGTCCATCCTGGCCCTCTCCTCGACACTCCAAGATGAAGGGCTAGCTCCGTTCGGCAGCACCGAACTCCCGGTCTACACATTGACGGATCATCCTTCGGATGAGCTGTATGTGCTGTTGAGCGCCGAATCATGGCAGCCGATCATGGACCTCGAACAGGCGCGGACGGCCGGCTTTACCGTGGTGAACACCGCCTTGGGTGAACCCGAAATTCGAACGATCAATGGCACGCCAGATATGCAGGTTGCCACCGCTACGATGAACGATGGCACCACGCGCGAAGTGGTCATCCTCGTGGAGAACAATGACCGTTCGTACGTGATGCCAGTGGAAATGGCGACCACGCTCCGCCTGACCCCGTTGGGTAAGCTCGCACAACCATTTGTAGCGAATATGGATGGGATGTCGGTGAGTTATCGCGACGACTATGTCGAACACGACGAGCGACAGCCGGTGGCGATTGTCGGTGAGCGCCGCGACATGTCCTTACTGGTGCCGCAGACCGTGATAGCGGAGGCCTACGACGTACCAAGCCAGTCCCTGTCGTCTGTGTTGGTACCTAATTTCAGTATTCAGAACTATGTGGATGCGCTTTCGAAGGACCTTGGCGGCGCCAACTTCTTCACCTTCTTTCGCAACTCTGGCTTGCTCGTTATTCTGAACCTGATCGGTCACTTCATATCGGTCACGGTTGTGGCCTATGCGTTCGCCCGCCTTCGAGCGCCCGGTAAAAACCTCCTGTTCCTAGTGTTGTTGTCGACGATGATGCTCCCGTTCACAGTGATGCTCATTCCTCAGTTCGAAATCTTCCAGGCGATGGGAATGATCAATACGCTGTGGCCGTTATTCATCCGTTCGTTCTTCGGCAATGCGTTCTTGATATTCCTGCTGCGCCAGTTCTTCATGGCGATACCAATTGAACTGGAGGAGGCAGCCCGAATTGATGGCGCAAACACAATTCAGGTGTTGATCAAGGTTATTCTGCCTCTTAGTCTGCCCGCGCTGGCGACCGTCGGAATTTTCACCTTCTGGTGGACGTGGAACTCATTCTTTGAACCGTATGTCTATCTCAGCAGCCCGCAGAACTACACCGTGTCGCTGGGCTTGGCATTCTTCAAAGGGCAATACAATACGTCCTTCCATTTGCTGATGGCGGCATCAATGGTCGTTATCCTGCCCATCATCGCCGTGTTCTTCTTCGCCCAACGGTACTTCATCGAAGGCATCCAGATGACTGGCCTGAAGGGTTAACTTGAAGACTAACGCCAAATCCCTGCCCATTGAGGGGAAAGTGCGCTCAGCCATTCCGGTCATCTTCGTGTTGGCTGCGGTGGGCCTGGCATATCAGATCACACTTACCCGGGTGTTCTCCGTCTTGCTGCAGTACCAGGCCGTGTTCCTCATCGTCTCGGTCTCAATCATGGGCTTAAGCGTGGGCGCAGCCCTGGCTACTCTGGGGAGCCGGGGTAACAAGCAGGAAGAAGAACCTTGGCGCGGCTTGGTCTACTGCGCGTTTCTGACGGCGCTGGTGCTGGTTGGGGCGGCTGCTTCCATCGCCTGGATGCGGTCTGCGGACGCCATTCCACTGGTATTCGTTGCCTCTATTCTCCCGTTTGCTGGCATTGGTTACCTGACTTCGCGCTTGTTCACTCTCTTTGCCTACGCAGGCGGCGTGCTGTACGCGGCCGATCTGGTGGGCGCCACGAGTGGCCTGGTGATCGCATTTGTGGCTATCAGCGCGTTGGGTGCATTTGAGGTCATCCTTGTCCTTGCCGCAATCGTGGCCGGTGTCGGCTGCATGCTCGCTTTCCAAGGCGAAAAGAAGGCGTTGCGAAATCGGGCGTTGATTATGACGATCGTGCTCATCGGCGGCATTCTCGTCAATACGCAAACGGACTGGATTGCCTTTTCGCCCGGCGAGATGGAGAATGCGCCGCCTGACAAAACGCTGATCCGGATGCTTCAGGGAGGGGACGCCACCCTCCTTGAGACACGCTGGGATCCATTTTCCCGGCTGGACATGGTGACCACGGATGATGATTCCATCCGCTACATTTTCACCGACGCCGGCGCGGGCAGCATTATGGTGCGCTACGATGGGAGCAACTCCGACATAGATTGGATGCAGGACGAGGTCGAATATCTGCCGTTTGCGGTCGTGCCACCGGGCGAGCAATCGGCGCTCATTATCGGTGCTGGCGCAGGGCGCGATGTGTTGATGGCGACTCTGGCGGGCATGACTGACATCACTGCAGTCGAAGTCAATCCGACTTTGGTCCAACTCACCCGCGACCAGGCGGCATATAACGGTGGCGTGTTCGATTTGCCGAACGTACAAACCGTCGTGGCCGACGGCCGTAATTTCATCGAACGGAGCGACCGAACCTACGATCTCATCTATGGCAATCTGGTCTACAGCCAGGCGGCATCTCCCGGTCATTCTGCACTGTCAGAGAGCTACATATTCACTCGGGAAGCTCTACAGTCCTACTGGCGGCACCTGTCGGAAAACGGCTCCGTCGCTTTTGTAACTCATCAGGGTATCGAGGGCCTGCGCCTGCTGGTCGCCGCATTGGACATGTTGCAGTCCCAGGGGATGACTATGCAGGAGGCGCTGCAGCACGTCGCGTTCGCCTCGCGTCGATCAGGGGATGCTCAAACGCGCACATCGGCCGTGATTATTCGACGTCAGCCTTGGGCCCGCGAAGAGGCTAGTGCGTTCACCGAGGCGGCGCACGATCGCGACATGGGCGTGCTGTACTTGCCTGGCTATCAGGAAACCGGGATGGAAGGGCTGGCGACGGGAGCGATGAGCCTTCAGGACTTCATCGACGCGAATGCCGATCTGTTCAACTACACTCCGACTACTGATGACAACCCGTTTTTCTACCAGCTCACGCCCGGTCTGCCCGAGGGCCTAAGCGATCTGCTGATTGTGAGTCTGTTCGCTGTGGCAGTCTATCTGTCGTGGGTGATCTTCTTCTTCGTTCGCCGGGACGGTTATCAGTGGAAGCGCGCGGTGCTTACCCCGTACTTCGCGTTGCTTGGCGCGGCCTATCTACTGGTGGAAATCCCGCTCATCCAGCGCTTCGGCCTGTTGCTTGGGCAGCCCTCGTTGGCGCTGCTGGTTGTGATCGGGGCGCTTCTGCTCAGCAGCGGGTTGGGCAGTTACACGAGCAGTCGGTTCGCGCTGTATCAGCTTCCGCATCGCGTCACGATGTTCGCTGTGGCGGCGGCAATCATTATCGCGCTGTCCCTTCTGGCCTATCCGGCACTCATCAATGCTGTGCTGCCACTCAGCCTCGAACTGCGCATTGTCGTCACTGTGCTGGCGATTGCGCCGCTCGGTTTCGTGATGGGCGTGCCGTTTCCGAGCGGTTTGCGAGTGGCCCATGAAGCCGACTCGCGCGCGATAGCGGCGTTCTGGGGTGCCAACGCGGTCACCTCGGTGCTGGGCTCGGCGCTGGCCATGGCGCTGGCTATGAGCTTCGGTTTTTCTTCCGCATTGTTGCTCGGCGCGGCGCTCTATGCGGCAGTCGCAGTGATCGTTCGCTTTTCGTGGCCGCGCATTATGCCTGTGTCCTGACTTAGCTCCGGTGCGCTGATGACTACCCAAAATCGAATTCCGCTGTACTACACCTTTGGCAATCATATGCACTGGGTGGACATGGAATGGCTGTGGGGATACCACGTCCTGCCCAATTCCACCCGGGACATGCTTCACTTCTGCGACGAGTCCGGCGCGAAAGGGCACGTCAATTTCGACGGCATCGGCTACGAGAAGATGGCGGTCGAAGCGCCCGAAGCCCTGGCCGAGCTTCGTGCTGCCATTGCGCGGGGGCAGATCGAGGTCGCAGGGGCCTCGTACGGACAGCCATACGGCCTGTTCCACGGCGGGGAATCGAATATCCGCCAGCGCGTCTATGGCGTGCGAACGGTCATTCGGCTCCTCGGCGTGCGGCCGCGCACCTTCTGGGAAGAGGAATTCGATTTCTTTCCGCAGCTTCCCCAGATGTTGAGCGGTGTCGGCATTCGCTATGCGTCGCTCTTCTTCCAGTGGACGTGGCACACGCCGGAGGTTCCGCGCGAGAACCTGCCCGCCATCTGGTGGGAGGGCGTGGACGGCAGCCGTCTGTTGACCGCGCCGCGCAGCCCCCTGAATCTCCATCAATGGCCCGAGGACTTCGCTGGATTGCTGGATAGTCCGCTCCTGCGTGAAATGCCGGTACCGGGCATTACGCAGTGGCTCGAACTGATGCCCTCACCGGACTGGATGTGCCGTTCCGAGCTGCTGCTGCCCCAGTTGCAGGCCCTCAAAGACGATCCGCGATTCGACCTGCGCTTCGCTACCTTGCCCGAGTATCTGGAGCTGGCGCGTGAATATGCCGAACCGCGCCGCTACACGATGGACGACGTGTTTCACGGGATGAGTTTGGGCAAGAACGGTGACTATTTCCGCCGTTTGAGCCGGTCAGCCGAAGAGAATGTCCTGGCCGCCGAGTCGCTCTCGGCGATGATGGGCCTGTTCGGGAGACCTTATCCCCATTGGGATGTGTACCCGACATGGGAGCTTGAGGAAGCATGGCGGGAACTGTTGAGCGCCCAGCACCATGACAATGACGAATGCGAAGGCCTGTGCGGACACGTCGGGAAATTCTCATATGAGCGCAGTCTGTCGCTGTCGCGCGAAGTGCAGAGGCGGGCAATGCAATTGCTGGCGGACCGCACTGGAGGGGACGCAGGGCGTACCGTAGTCTACAACCCGCTCGGGTGGGAACGGACGGCGGCAGTACCGGCCCCTTCGGGCGAAATACGGCTGGTCGATGTTCCCGCATTCGGGTATACGGTGGCTGGGGATAATGCGAAGATCGCCCCGTCTTCAGTAGTGGAAGAAAGCGCGAGCGCCGTCACGCTGCGGCGCCGCGAATTGTCGGTCACGGTGGACAGAAGTCTCGGCGTCGTGACGCAGATCACCAGCGCCGAGTTCCCGGATGGCATGCTTTCACCGGGTGTGCCGCTGTGTGATCTGCAAATGACCCGTGGTGACGTGGTTGACCACTTTGATCAAGTCGTGGTGTCTTGTGACGGTGCACAGATCATCATGATGCGCGCGGGCCATGACAAGGCGCTCGTGCGCATCACGATCACGCTTGCGCCGGAGTTGGACGCGGTAGACCTTCGCTACTTTGCTGAGGGTTTGCCGCGCCCGGATGCCTGGCTGCGTGCCGGGCTGCAAACGTCCGTTGGGGTTGCGCTGCCCAATGCCCGGCTAATCCACGACCAGCCCTACGCGGTAAGCGAAGTTCGTGCCGAAGGGACGTACATGAGGAAGTACCCCACCGGTGAATGGATGACTTCGCCGCAGGTGTTTGAGGAAGTGCACAATCCGTTCACCGCTTATAGCCTGCTTGATCTCGACGACGAAGAGCGCGGCCTGCTCTATCTACATGATGGGAGCCAGGCGATGCAGCGGGTGGATGGTGATGTGCTCTCAGTCACTAACACCCTCTCGATGTACGACGCATGGGACGAAGATTACTTTGTCGACTCGCTGGATGCCCGTTTCCGGCTTGTGCCACACGGGCCGCTGACGCACAGCACGCGCTGGAAGCTGGCGCAGGAATTTCGTCGCGGTGTGCACATCGCTTCAAGCGATGCAGCAGGCGGCGACCTGCCCGGGCGTTTCAGCCCGCTGTCAATCAGCGGGAAGGGTGTTGCGATGACTGCCTTCTACCGCGAGACCGAGGAAAATAGCCGCGGACTGGACGACTACGCCGGCGTGGGTATCGGCTTCCCTTATGTCATCCGGCTGGTTGAACTGGATGGCGAGCCAGCGGAGGTCACACTGCACTTGCCGGGGCCTATTGCCGCACTTTGCAAAACGAACCTGATGGGCGAACGGATCGATCAGATGCAAGTCACTGGGGTCGATGCGGGCTATAGCAAGGCGACTATCTCGCTTGGCCCGCGCGAAATCGTCACGCTCTATGCTGACATCGAGATGGGCCGCAAGATGCCGCGCAATCTGGATGCTTTCCGCTTTGTGTGGGCCACCGTGCATCGCGTGGATGAAAAGCCATGAAAGCAGACCAATCGCTTGGGGTCGGCGTCGTCGGACTCCATGAGGGCCGCACGCTGCTCGTTGGACTAAACCATGTGATTCCGCCGGCTGTGGGCTTGACCAAAGGGGATGCGACTCGCGCTCCGCACGCCCGCGCAGTGGCCGGTTGCGATTTGAGCCCCGGCAAAATCGCAGAGGCGAGGCAGGATTGCCCGGATTTGTTCTATACACAGGACTATGCCGAGCTGTTGGCGCGGCCCGACGTAGACATCGTCGCTATTTACACGCCCGATCAGTTCCACGGCGATCACATCGTCCATGCATTTGAGGCGGGCAAGCACGTGATCTGCACCAAACCGCTCGTGAACTCAGTGACCGACGCGCGCCGCGTTTTGGAAGCCGGGCGGCGTACTGGTCGTAAGCTGCTCGTCGGGCAAGGCACGCGCTTCTTCGAATCCTTCCAACGCCAGCGCCGGGCCTTCGAAGCCGCTGAGTTTGGCGATATCGAGTTTCTCGACGCGCATTACATCCACCGAATGGACTGGTATTACGAGAAAAGCCCCTGGGTGGCCAACAACACAGATTGGGTCTATCTCGGCCTGAGTCACCCGCTCGACCTTGCGCGCTGGTACCTGGGCCAGATTGACGAGGTCTTCGCGTATGGAACGCAGTCCGCGTTGGCTCGTGAGTACGGTGCGCGTTCCTTCGACATCTACGCCGTCAACGTGAAAGCGGCGGATGGCCGTATTGGCCGCGTTTTGGGACACTACGGACTGCACGAACTGCCGTCCGCACGCAATTCCATCGAACTAGTCTTGTTTGGCTCAGGCGGTACCAGCCGGGCGCAGTACCACGACATGCGCTACGCCTATACGCGCCCGGATGGGACCGAGGTGACTGAAGACATGCTTTACAGCCGGCGCGGGTATTACTTCAACAACGAAGTTCACGGGATGCATTACGGCGAGTTCGCCAACTACGCTGAATACTTCGCGCAGTCACTTCTCGCTGGCCGAGACTACTCGCCGGGGCTGGAAGAAGGGCTGGAGACGTTTTGCGTGATGGAAGCCGTGAGCCGTTCGGTTCAAACCGGAGCGTCCGTTAAGATAGGGCCACTGCTGGCTGAAATCGGTCTTTAGCCAGTCGAACTGGTTCGCAATTGGTGACCATGCATCTGCCTGTGTCTAGTCTTCACGGCGGCTGATAGGCGTCGTGCCGTACGCTGACAACCGAATGTTGGGGAGACAATTGTGGCGAACGAAATCACGTCATTGATAGAGTACGGGCCGTTTGAGGTGGCGCGCGCGAAAAACTATGAGGGCTTGTTCACACAGGGCAGCGGCTATCTGCACATCCGGGGCTCATTCGAGGAGGGCCTGGCCGACGCGCCGCAAAACCAAACCTATCTTCGCCGTCCAGCGAATGTAACGGCCGAGCAGTTCCCTCAGATGAGGGTGAAGTGGGGCACGTTTGTCCCCGGCATCTACGGTAACCACCCGCTGATGGGCAAGGAACTGGCGAACCTGCCGTACTTTCTTGATCTGACCCCAAGCATCGACGGCGAACAGCTCGACATAGAGCGCAGCCAGATCGAGGAGTACCGGCGCACGCTATCATTCTATGACGCCATGCTCACGCGCACTTTCCGCTGGGTGACACTTAGCGGGGCAGTCGTCTCGGTGCACTTCGAGCGCTTTGTCAGCGCGGCGCGCCCGCACCTGTGCGTTCAGCGTCTCACACTCGTCAGTGATCGTGAGGCGCGCTTGGACCTGCGTGCCGGGATCGACTCGGACGTGCGCACCAGTGGCTACGACCACTTTGCCCGGGTCGCGTTCCGCCACGAAGCGTCAGACAGCGTGCAGTGCGATGTGACGCTCGACAGCGGTGATGAAGTGAGTGAACGCATGTGTGTTCTGCTGCCCGAGGCCGATTGGTCGTATAGGGTCGATGGGCGCAGTGCATCGTTGGCTGCATCGTTCAATCTTTCAGCAGGGCAATCCCTCACAATTGAAAAGCGGACGGCCGTGATCACCAGCTTTGATGAGCAGGAACTGGATTTGTCCGACCTGCTCGCGCCGGACGCAGACTACGACACGCTCTGCCGGGAGCACACTGCGCTCTGGCGCGATCGATGGAATCGGTGCGATGTAATCGTTGAGGGAGATGATCAGTCGCAGATGGCGTTGCGACTCTCTCTCTATCATCTGCTGCGCGCCCATCCCAACGACTCCCGGCTGGCAGTAGACCCCAAGGCCTATGCGGGCGATGCCTATCGCGGGCTGTATTTCTGGGATACGGAGATGTATCTGCTGCCGTTTTTCCTTTACACCGATCCGGCGCGCGCCCGGATGCTCACCGACTTTCGCATTCGCACGCTGGCGGGTGCGCGCAAGAACGCCGCAGAGTATGGGTATTCCGGCGCGCGGTATCCGTGGGAAGGCGACGCGCTGGGCATGGACCAGTGCCCAAACTGGCAGTACCGCGACCACGAGGTGCACGTTTCGGCCGATGTCGTGTATGGTTTGGCTCATTATGCGCGGGCGGCCGCAGACACCGAGTATCTTCTATCGGAAGCGCGCGATGTGCTGCGGGAGACGGCCCGCTATTGGCTGGAGCGGGTGGATTGGCGTCATGGCGACGGGTACCCGAGCCTGCTCGGTGTGATGGGGCCGGACGAATATATGCCCATAAGCGGCAACAACGCCTACACGAACCGCATGGTGTCGCTGGCACTGACTTTTGCGGCGGAAGTTGAGGCGGACGAGCAACTGCACCAGCGCTACGCCGAGATTGCGCGTTCCCTGCCGATCCTACGCCGTGCCGATGGCCTCGTGCTTCAATGCGAGGAATTCGAACGTTTGGCCGACATGGACTTCGACTCCTTGTGGCCGGATCGCAGCCAACCGCTGGCCGCTCAGGTGTCCCAGGAGCGCCTCTACCGAAGCAAGTGCTTGAAACAGGCCGATGTGCTTTTGCTGATGATGCTGTTCCCGCACGAATTCACGGACGACGAGGTGATGCAGGCCTGGGAATACTATCTTCCCTACACGACCCATGACTCGTCGCTCTCGCCGGGAGTTCATGCACTAATTGCGCTGCGGCTCGGCCTGATCGATTGGGCTGTCGGCTTGTGGCGGCAAAGCTGCAACCTTGATCTCAGCGGTGGCGCGGAAGAGGGGATTCACATCGCGGCGGCGGGAATCAACTGGCAGATCGCCGTGCTGGGATTTGGCGGGGTGCAAACAGCCATGAACACGGATACGCTAACCCTTGCGCCGCACTTGCCGCCGACTTGGACACGGCTGGCGTTTTCGGTCACGTGGCGCGGGCAGAGCGCCTGGGTCGACATTCGGCCAGCACAAGTGAGCATCACGAACCGGAGCCAGGCACTTCTCAGCGCGATCGTGTGCCATCGCGACGTGCTGGTGCCGGTGGGCGAGACCGCGGTGGTGGATTGCTCAGGCCCATAACGGGGCCGTTCATAGCCATGGTCCTTATACGGTCAGCAGCCGGTCGCTAAGAGCTGGACGCAGGCATCCGCGGCATAATCTGGCGAATTGCACCAATCGTGGCGCGGCTTCAATCCTGCGGCAAGCTGGGAACTTGCGTAGATGATTCGTTGAGCCGCCAGGTCACTCGGAGCGCCCAGAGGATTTGAGACAAACTCTCGGTATCTTTAATGGAACTGATTCAAGCTTTCCGAGCAACGAGATTGCGAAGATTGATGAGGGTGTAGATTACGAAATGCTTGCCGAGGAAGTGAGCAGCTTTGCGATCAAAGCGGATGAGGACGCTGCGAAAGCTGTCGATCCAGGCGAAAGTGCGCTCGCATGCGAAGCGTAAACGGTAGATGGCCGGGTGGAACTGACGCTTGCGTCCGCGTTTAGGTGAACGCCGGTTACGGTCGTTGGCAGGGAAATTGGGGTGCAAACCATAGCGGAAACAGACACGCCGGGCAGCCCGTGTGTCGAAGGCAGCGTCGCCATTGAGATAGGTGTCGCGCAGGGAAAATCCCAGGCGGCGCAGGTCGAGGATGGCCGCTTTCAGGTGCTGAGGGAGTTGATACGCGTCGTGATGATTGCCCGCGACAATGCCCGTCGAGGCGACGATGTAGCCATGCGCATCGCTGATGGGCAGGAAGTTGGAGGTTTTGGCGCGTTTGCGTCTTTGGTAAGCGACTGCTTCGCCGCCTTTCTTGGCCAGTGCATGACTGCCATCCAGATTCAGGTGCGTTGTTGAGCGCGTAATTAACGAGAATTCGGCGTGCAACCAGAACGGGGACGGCGGGGGTAACTCAATCTTTGTCTGTAGGGTGTTGTGCTCGAAAATCGACGCGCCGCCACGCCGCATGAAAATGCTGCTGCCAATGCTGTATTAGGCACATTGCCTAACTGGGTTTTGTCGCTTCAGGCGTGAGGAGCAATGGCGCGGCGTCGGTCGCACGCATGCTCAAGGGTTGGCTCGTTGCGAATTCGGGCGAGTCAAAGGGCGTCAGCGTGAGTGGGTTGGGGCTTGGCTCGACTGGCACCGAGGTCGCTGCGGGCGCAGCGCCGGAAGTCGCCCCCAGCACCAGCACCAGCCACAGGATCGCACCGACCACGCCGACTATCAGGGCAATCCTGGCATAGCGGCGCATGCGCGATTTGGGCGCTACAGGCAGCGACTCCAGGCGCAGCGGGCGGGGCAGGGTGATGCGCTCGTCCGGCCTGTCGATGGCCGTCGCCACCCGATCTAGCAGCTCGTCGTAGGCCATGTCTTTGCCGAACGTGAAGATTGGCTTTCCGGTCGACTGCGCCCGGTTTGTTTCCCACTGAACGATGTAGGCAAAGCGGTCAGTGCCAAAATCAACGACGACTACCGCGGCGGCAAAGTCGATGGCGGACTTGAGCACGCTGAGTTTCGGGGTGCCGAGCTCGCGTGTGTCATCCATCCACGTGTGGTAGCCGGCATCATCGAGGTGTTTGCGCAGTGCATGCGCTGGGGCGCTGTCGGTGGCGCTGTAGCTGATGTAGAGGTAGGCCATGAGTGCGGGCTAAAGGTGTCGCAGGCACGTCTGCGCCGAGACCTGAAGCACCAAGTCGGCTATGGTCGGGCGCCAGTGGCGGTGACCCCCAACATGATCGATCCTCGGAATAGAGCGAAGGGGCGCAGTCGGCTGCACCCCTTTGAATACATGAGAAAATGTTCGCATCGGCAGCCACGTTCGCAATTGAGGCACCATCCTTCCCGCTAGATGATACACCCAATCAGGCCCCGCCTGCCAAACAGCGAGGCTCATCCCTTGACGGCCGATTGGTGTTGCCGGCGCTCTCTAGGAGGCGTACTCCTCGCAGAGCGCGACCGGGATTACGGTGGTTTCGCAAGCCGGCGGAACAATTTCGAGTGACACCGGGTCGCGCAGCAAAATCTGTGATCGCGGGTTGCCTACGCCAGACGGCCGGACGATCTCGGGGAGAATGATGGCTTCGTTCAGCACGTTCTCAGGAAAATCTTCAAGGAGTGCCAGCTGCTGGAGATCTCCCGGGGTCAGCTGTCTTGGAGCGGACCATGCGACCCGTCAGCGGCGCGCAGCCAATCTCATCCGGGCGACCTACTGAGGCCTGTACGCTGAAGCCGGCAGGCACGACCTCCTCGTCAGGGGTATCCGGACTGATCAGGGTGATGCCGTTGAGCACATTCATCTCGAGCCGGTTGCCGATCATTCGCAGAGTAATCGTGCCCTGAATACGAAGATCAGTTCCTTGCACGCGCATATCGACAGGGAAATCTGATGGGCTTTGCACGATCATGAGCGAGGGTGCGTTTGCGCCGCACGAGCCATTTCCGCGCGGATTGCCCATGCAGATCGACTGCATCGTGGTGAAGCTGTCGGGGCCAAATGACGGCAGATCTCCAATCGACGCAATCGGCTCAAGTGCGGTTTGGGCGACCCAGACGGGGCGACCATCAAAGACCACCCGTACCCAGAGCCCATCCAGGCTCACCGCATCTGCGACCAGGTTCTGCCCGGCCGGGATCATCCCGAGCACATCGGAACCAGCGGGTGGTGTCATCGTGGCTTCGCGGTACTCGGTCGCGCTGGCCGTGGTGACGGATAACCCCACTGACAATGGTTCAAAGGCGTTTTCAGGGAGCACAAGGTTGTGAATCTCCACGCCGCCGAGGGCTGCCATCACGAGCGACGTGTCCTCGATTGTTCGCGGAATGTCCGACATCGCACTAATCACGGTCAGACCCCAAACCTGCTCGCGTAAATTGGCTCCATCTGTCTCCAGCTCGCTCACATTGGTCAGATCGGTCTGAGCACTTGGCTCCCAGGTGACGTTATCGGCGTCGGGATCAAAGTACCCAATCCCGACGATGTCATTTCCATAGCAGGCTGTGTTCAGTTCCTGATTGGCGCAGTTCGCTCCAACTTGCTCGAAGGCGTTCTCCACCAAGGCGCCACAGGTGCCTCCTGTCTGCGCCATGACCATGGTTGGGATGCTGACGAGCAACAGGAGGCTCCCCAGTATCAGCCAACCGCCACGAACTGTTCGTTGCATCGCCGTCTTCATGTGCGCCTCCATTACGTTCAACTCCGGCTCGATTTCAGGGTTCTAGATGGTTGTCGCAGGTGGCTGCTTCGGATCGCCCGCCGCAGCCCCGGATCGTCGAGCGGATTACGGTGCGGATGCTACCGTCCGACTGTTCTGAGCAAGCTAACTGCTGTAAATGACTTCGATCCACTGATCCGTGTTGAGCATAAGCTGAAACTCAAGAATCGGCTGATCGAGCGTATAACGCGCCGCCGGTTCGGGCGACACGCCAATGACGGAAACACCCGACGGAAGGCGCACCTGCACATTCACAGCCTCCGTCATCGAGCCCGGCTGGCGCTGAATGAGCAGCCGATAGCGGCGCGTCGTCCCCAGGTCTTCCACCGCCGATGGCACTGTATAATTGTACCGGAAGCTTTCTGATGAGTCGTAAGGCACTTCCACGCGTGAGACGAAAATAGTGTGTCCGCTGCCTTCGATGACTTGAGGCGCGCTGGCAAAACCGGAATGATCGGTCAGCACCGTCCCCAGCGGAACGAAGACCTGCAGCAGATTGCGGTAGTCGAGCGGGCCGTGATGCTCCTCATCGACCGCCGGATCGGCCTCGGCCACTCGCGCTGAATAGTCGTAGTTGATGGTCAGATGCCCGTCCACAGTGTTATCTGGTGCCACGGCTGCATCATAGGTGAACTGGCGAATCACCGAGCGGTTCGACTTGTTGCCCAGATTAGCATCTGCGACGAGCAGGTAGTCGTGCCCGGATGTCGCATCCTGCCGACCCGACCAGCCGAGCAGATCGACGGCGTCGTTTAGCCGCGGGTCGCTGAAATAGAGCATGATGTGCTTTTCCTGCAGCGCTCCCAGCAACGCCCCGAGCAGCAAACCGCTGGCGTCCGGATCGGCGGTCGCCTGCCAGTCCGACAGGATCTGCCGGTACAGCGCCGCAACGAAACGTTTATGGGGTAGTTCACCCTCACCAAAGGCACGAATGTCGTACACGACCTGGCGGAAGTTCTCCGGAGTCACCACCACATCGTAGGCGGGAAGGCTGACGCTCCCAAGCCCCTTGAGAATGGTCTCGAACCCCGCCACATCGATAGAAATGGCGGCGTTCACGGGCGACTGCGGGTTATCCCCTTCGTTGTAGTACCACATCGCCATATCGGCCGTGGACGGAAAGTCTGCGAACCAGCTTCCATCCCAGGCCGCATAGACAGGCTCGTCGTAGCGGATCCACCAGGACGGTACATCGACTGGCCCAGCTGCCTCGTTCGGCGGATTGGGGCTGGTGGCGGTTGTTGGGCTGAAGCTGTAGTCGGTGATGCGGCCGTTGCGCAGCGTCAGCCAGCCGTAGGTGCTCAGGTAGCCGCCGGACGGCCTCAGCTCGTCGTTGTTCTGCGCCAGCACCAGATAACTCGTCTCTGTGCCCAACCCAAGCGCCTGTGTCAGCAGATCGGGCGAGTCCATCAGAATTTGATTGATCTGCTCCAGTTCCGTCAGGTAGGTGAGGGCGGTCTCGGTCGTCAGCAGTAAGCTGGAAGACAGGGTGCTGCGATCCAGTCCCTCAAGTTCGCTTCTGGCGCTGGTGAGCAAATTACCTGCGCTGGCGAACTGACCCCGTCCAAGGCGCAGCAGCTCGACGACGCGCTGGCCCGAGGAGATATTGCTGACAATCGCAGCTTCATCGCTGCCCGAGACGAGCAGGAACAGGGTCGGCTGCAGACCGGTCATCATCTGCTGGCCGGCCCGCACCATAGACTGGCCGGCTTCGAGAACCGATAACCAGGTGGTGACATCGGAGCTGACGGCGCTAAATGGACGGGCGACTGCGGCTACACGCTGGGCGCCGCTTAACGAATCGGCCACCTCGTTCAGGCTGGCGCTGACGCGGTCAAAGTCGGTTAGTGTCAGTTGGTTGGCGGGGCGAGACTGCAGGCCGGTCAGGGTGCGGTTCAGATTACCGAGCGCCGTATTGACCCGATTGGTCGTTGTGAGCGTAAAAGCGGTAGCAGCGACCAAGACGACTGCGACGACACTGGCGATGACTAAGAGGACGCTGCGCAGCTTGATCTTGCCGAAGAATTTACGAACACGGCGAAAGCGTTTTGGGCGATGTTTGCTGCGGCGAACGCGACTCTTCTCCGGCTGGAGAAGCAGGTCGGATTCAACCACATCGTTTGGCGGCGCAGGGATAATTTCAGTCATTGAATGAGCATATCCGTAGCCTGCTTGTGGGGCAAGTCAACGGTACCGTTGCTGGACGAGCCGTCGCTCGTGTTGATCACGTGCAGGAAGTCCTGCAGACACAGGTTGCTTGCGTGACCCGGATTTGTCAGCGACTCGAGCTGCTGCCAGAATATATTCCGGTCAAAGGCGCTGACGCAGCGTTTCAGTTGGACGATGCCAGGATGCACGGTCTCGACCGGTGTTTCGGCGCTCGTATGGAGCTCCTCGTGCAGCTTTTCGCCTGGTCGGATGCCCATCGAGACGATTTTGATGTCGACGTGGGGACGCAGACCGCGCATGCGGATCATGCGCTCGGCCAGTTCGGCAATGTGCACCACTTCGCCCATGTGCAGCAGATAGATGTCGTCGCCTTTGGTCATGCAGGCGGCGTGAATGATCAGATTAGCCGCCTCGGGGATGGTCATGAAGTAGCGCGTCATCTCGGCATCCGTAATGGTGACGGGTCCGCCAGCGTGAATCTGCCGGGCGAAACGTCGGCACCACGCTGCCGCGGCTCCCGAGCACATTGCCAAAGCGTACTGCGGTGAACAGCGTATGTGAGCCCTGTTGGGCGTTGGCGTGCAGCATCAGTTCGCCGATGCGTTTGCTCGCGCCCATGATGCTTGAGGGATTGACGGCCTTGTCCGTGGAGATGAAGACGAAGCGCTCGACCTCGAATTCGCGGGCAAACTGCATCAGATGGGCGGTACCGCTCACGTTCACGCGCAGGGCTTCCTGCGGCCATAGTTCAAGCATGGGGACGTGCTTGTAGGCGGCGGCGTGGAAGACGACCTGCGGCTTGAATTCGGCGAACACGCGGCGCAGGGCTTCCATCTCCGAAATGTCGACCAGGACCGGTTGCAGCTCGATCTTCGGATAGCGCTCCTGAAGATCAATCGTCAGATCGTGCAGCGCGCTCTCGTTGTTGTCGAGCAGAATCGCCTTAACCGGATCGTACTGCATGATCTGGCGACTCAGTTCAGAGCCGATTGAGCCTGCCGCGCCGGTGACCAGTACGACACGATGTTCGACCGAGCTGAGGTCGACGTTCTCGTGACGCGACACAAGCGAGCGTCCGAGCAAGTCTTCTGCCTGCACCTCGCGCAGGAGGGCGCTGCCCGAGCGGGCGTTGAAGAGGGCGAACACGTCAGGGACGACCTTGATGAGCGCCTTCGTGTGCTCACAGGCGGTCAGGATCTCGCGGAAGTCGGTGCCCTGAATATTATGGACGGCCAGCACAATCAGCTCGACGCTGTGCTTTTCGCAGACGGTCTGGATATCTTGCCGCGTCCCCAACACCCGGCAGCCTTCGACGAGCATGCCTTGCTTGTGTGGGTCATCGTCGATGAAACCGACAATCTTGTAGCTGGCGTCCGGGAAGTGATGCTTCAGGCGCAGTGCCAGCTCCTGCCCGGACACGCCTGCACCAACAATCAGGGTGCGCGTAGAGGTCTTTGGGAATTCCTGGTGCCAGATGGCCCGCCAGCGCCAGACGGTGCCGCTGATGAGCCGTGACCGATAGCGAATGGCAACGTACCCGCCGAGCGAGAGTAGGTTGCCCATTAGCAGGACGCTCAGCGGAAGCGGCCGCGGGTTGAGGAGCGTATCGATGATCGTCAGGAAGGCGGTTGAGGTGACGATGGCGTAGACGATGACGACAATGCCGTGGCCGCTGGTGTGCGACCAGATGCGATCATAGACACCAAAGGCGAATAATGCGACCAGATTGACCAGACTCACAGCGAGAATGGCAGTGAGTCCGTCGCGCAGATCGACCTCTGCGGTCACTGCCCGCGTAAAGAACACCGCCGTGAAAGCCGCCCATGTGATCACGGCATCCAGGAGCGCCCAGCGAGCAGCGCGGCGGGCGCGGCGCGGCAGTTCTTCGGCAATGGCTGCTGATTTTCGCATGTGCTGCATGGTAGAACTTCCCCCGAACCTCTTCCCTTGCCGCTATTACACTGTTGTAATTATTAGTGACAGTGCAACTTCGACAACTTTGGGCCAGATCGACTGACCCACAAACAACCTATTTCTTTACGACCTGCACTTCGGCAGGTGCTTTCCCATTCGATTCCGGACGCGGCGCATAGTAATAGCCATACCCATAGCCATAGCCGTAGGATTCTTCACGCGGGTTGACGCGATTGAGGACGACGCCGCGAATACGCACGTCGAGCTGATCAAACTGTTCTTTCAGTTTACGAGCCGCTGGAATACGCGTGCGATTGGCTTCGATGACGAGGATCACGCTGGCATCAATGTTGGTCGCCAGTACGGCGGTATCGGCTGCCACCAGCGCGGGCGGCGTGTCGAAAATGACCACGTCGATGCTCGGGGAATTGAGGAAGACTCGCGTCCAGCGTTGCATCAGGGCCGAGCCGAGAATTTCGGTCGGATTCGACGGGATAAAGCCGCTCGTGATCACCCGCAGACGCGGAATGGACGTGTCCTGAATGCCGAGCTTCATGCCATTCTGCGCGATGCTTTCTTCGAGGTCAGCAGACGCATCCTCATCCTTTTTGCTGGGATCGGCAAACAGGAGGTTCGTCAGACCGAAG
>CAWJBF010000004.1:0-49842 GCA_963841085.1 uncultured Chloroflexia bacterium
CGCTCGATGATGTCGAGTTGGTGGCTGATGCACGGGTCGATGAGGGCCTGATGACCATTCAAGGCGGAAGTACGCGTGTACACAGGCGCACGGAAAGATTGAGCGAGAATGGCTGCCGATCCCGCCGGGGCGCAGGGGCTTGCCGAGCAGTGTGGAAGCGATTCGAGACGCGCGGATGCGTCGTGTTCGGACCTTGAGCAGCCTGTGCACCACCGTGCTCCCAAATGTGTTAACCCTGCAATGACCCGAGCCGCTGCCAGCGACCAGAAGCAGTTGAAGGTCTCGGCGGCTCTAACATCGCCACGCAGCCGCGGAGCTCATAGGCTTACAGTGCGCCGACCGTGTGGCCGCGAGTTGGGCGGGTACCCGGCATCGGCGTACGTCCAGTTCGTGGTGAGCAACACCCACCAACTTCGAGACAGACGCGGGCAACAACACGTTTTATGTGCAGGGCACGCCACCCAACCACGCCATCCAGCAGCACTGCCGCCTAGTCAACGCTGATCTGGTAGAATTTGAACGGCCTTCGCGGCACGACTTGCAAAGACTGGCCTCTGTCTTGCTGGGCATCCACGATGAACACACCGGCCGTGTGACGCCCGTCATCGAACAGGCTATATTCTTGGAAGGTAATTGATCGTAGGGGTTTCCCACACTACCGCTATTCACAAGGAGCACATGCACCATGGCATATCGCGTTGGCATCAACGGTTTCGGACGTATCGGTCGGCTTGTAGCACGGGTTCTGCTTGAAGAGTATCGCGATCAAATCGATCTCGTGGCCGTGAACGACCTGGGCGACATCGACACGATGGCGCATCTGTTCAAGTACGACTCCAACTACGGCAAGTTCAATGGCACCGTCGAGAAGCGCGACGGCAACCTGATCATCAATGGAGATGAAGTCAAGTTCCTGTCGAGCAGGGACCCGGCGCAGCTTCCGTGGGGCGAACTGGGCGTCGACATCGTCATCGAGAGCACCGGCCGCTTCACCGACCGCGAAGGCGCGGCCAAGCATCTCGCAGGCGGCGCGAAGAAGGTCATCATTTCTGCGCCGGCCAAGGGCGAAGACCTCACGATTGTGATGGGCGTGAATGAAGACAAGTACGACCCGGCCACCCACGACATCATCTCTAACGCGAGCTGCACCACCAACTGCCTCGCGCCAGCGGCCAAGATCGTCTTCGACAACTTCGGCATCAAGCACGCTCTGATGACGACGATCCATGCCTACACCAACGACCAGAACCTGCAAGACCTGCCGCACAAGGACCTGCGCCGCGCTCGCGCTGCCGCCCAGAGCATGATCCCCACGACCACCGGCGCGGCCAAGGCGGTCGGCCTCGTGGTGCCCGGTCTCAAGGGCAAGTTCGATGGTTTCGCCGTGCGCGTGCCTACGCCCACCGTCTCGATGGTCGATTTTGTGGCCGAGCTTGAGAAGCCCACTACGACCGAAGAACTGATCGCCAAGTTCGACGAAGCCGCCGCAGGCCCGCTGAAAGGCATCCTCGGCGTTTCGCACGAACCACTGGTCTCGATTGACTTCAAGGGCGACAGCCGTTCGAGCATCATTGACGCCGGCTCGACCCAGGTCATGGATGGCACGCTGGCCAAGGTCGTCACCTGGTACGACAACGAATGGGGCTATTCGTGCCGCACCGCCGACCTCACGATCTACATTGGCGACCGGATGTAACCTCTCGCCAGCCGAATGAGAACAGGGGGCGAGTGCGCGGAGCGCCTCGCCCCTTTCAATGCCTAACCTGAACCCTGAGGACTGTAATGAACAAGCAAACGATCCGCGACATCGATCTCAAGGGCATGCGTGTGCTGGTACGCGTGGACTTCAATGTGCCGCTCGAAAACGGCCAGGTCTCCGACGATACCCGCGTGCGCGCCGCCGTGCCCACCATCAAGGCCATTCTGGCGCAGCAGCCACGTTACGTCGTCCTGATGAGCCACCTCGGCCGCCCCAAGGGTGGCCCCGATCCCAAATACTCGCTTGCGCCCGTTGCGCCAGTTCTGGCCGAACTGCTGGGCCACAGCGTCGCGTTCTCAGAGAAGACTGTCGGGCCGGAAGTTGAGACCGTCGCCAACGCGCTGCCCGAGGGCGGCGTACTGCTGGTCGAGAACACGCGCTTTTTCCCCAGCGAGGAAAAGAACGACCTCGATCTGGCGCAGCAAATGGCAAAACTGGGCGACGTGTTCGTGAACGACGCCTTCGGCTCGGCGCACCGCGCCCATTCTTCGACAGTCGGCGTCGCCGAATACCTTCCGTCGGTCGCTGGCCTACTGATGGAGAAGGAAATCAACTATCTCGCCAGCGCACTCGAAAACCCCGAACAGCCGTTTGTGGCCATCCTGGGCGGCGCGAAAGTGTCCGACAAGATCGCCGTCATCGAATCGCTGCTGGGCAAGGTCGACAAGCTGCTCATTGGCGGCGGCATGGCCAACACCTTCCTCAAAGCACAGGGCAAGGAACTTGGCAATTCGCTGGTTGAGGAAAGCTCGCTCGATCTGGCCCGCGAGCTGCTGGGCAAGGCGGCTGGCAAGATCGTACTGCCGACCGATGGCGTGCTGGGCGACAAGTTCGCCGCCGATGCGAACCAGCAAACCGTTGCGCTGGCGGCCGGTGTGCCCGATGGCTGGGCCATGTACGATATCGGCCCTGAAACCGTTGCGGCGTTCAGGCAGGTGCTGTCAACGGCCAAGACCGTGGTCTGGAACGGTCCGATGGGCGTGTTCGAGCTGGAGCCGTTCGCGGTCGGGACGTTCGCCGTGGCCGAAGCGCTGGCTGACATCACCAAAAACGGCGCAATAACGATCGTCGGCGGTGGCGATTCGGCGGCGGCAATTGAACAGGCTGGCCTGGCGGACAAGATCACGCATCTGTCCACGGGCGGCGGCGCGAGCCTCGAAATGCTCGAAGGCAAGACACTGCCCGGTGTGGCCGCGCTCAGGGACAAGTAGAGCAACCGACGCTGCTGTAGACCCCAACAGGGCGGACAGGTACTCTGAATCTGTCCGCCCCGCTCACCTCAGGCTAGGGCAGCCTGCGCTATACTCGATGCATCACCTATCAACCGACCAAGGAAACCACATGCGTACTCCTATTATCGCTGGCAACTGGAAGATGCATAAGACGGCCGACGAGTCGGTCGCGTTTGTGCGCGAACTCGCCCCTGCCCTTGCGCCCTACACAACCGTCGAGCGCGTCGTGTGCCCCACGTTCGTGGCACTCGTAGGCGTGGCCGAAGCGCTGCGCGGCACCGGTATTCAGGTCGGCGCGCAGAACGTGAGCGCTGCCGTCGCTGGAGCATACACCTCACAAATCGCCATCGGCATGCTCGAAGGACTGGCCGATTACGTCCTCATCGGTCATTCCGAGGTACGCCAGTACCTGTGCGAAACCGATGAAGACATCAACCTCAAGGCGAAGCTCCTGATCGAGTACGGCTTCAAGCCGATCATCGCGGTCGGCGAAAGCTACGAGGTCAATCAGGCGAACGGTACTGCTGCCCATGTGGAAGCGCAGATCAGGGCCGCGTTTGACGGCATCTATCTCGACAAGCTTCCGAGAATTGTCGTGGCCTACGAGCCGATCTGGGCGATTGGCACCGGCCTGAACGCTACCCCCGAGTTCGCGCAGGACGTAATCGGCGGCACGATTCGCAGCACGCTCACCGAGCTCTACGGCGCTGACGGCGGGCAGCAGGTGCGTATTCAGTACGGCGGCAGCGTGAAGCCGGGCAACATGGCCGACTACATGAGCCAGCCGGACATCGACGGCGCGCTGGTGGGCGGCGCTTCGCTCAACGTGGCCGATTTCAGCGCGCTCGTACGCATCGCGGCCGAGGTCAAAGGGGCGTAGCGCTGGACGTCCTCGACGTCATTGCCCCATGGGTGCTGGTTGGCCTGCTCCTCCTGGCAACGCGCTGGATGGAGCGCTGGCTGTACCGGCACCTGTTTAAGGTGGGCTGGCTGTTCAGCCACAATCTTCAGGCTACGACTGTCTTCTTTTACCTGTTCTTCCTGCCCGGAATCGCCTTGCATGAGGCCACCATCTGGCTGATTGCGGGCATCTTCAACGTACGCGCCGAGCGCGCACTGGAGTGGCCCGCCACCCAGTCCGATGCGCGCCTCAAGCTCAATTTCGTGAAGCTCTCAAAGTCGGCCGGCCAAACGTCGCTGACAATAATCAACCTTGCACCGCTGGTCGCTGGATTGACCGCGCTCTGGCTGATCATGTTTGCGCTGCTGCGCGTGGACACGGCAGCGGTCGTGTTCAATGGCGACCTGAATACTCTGCCTGCGCTAATCCAGCAGGTGACGCTCGCGCCCGATTTCTGGCTGTGGTTCTACGTCGCCTTCACCATTGCCAACACCATGTTTCCTACCGATATCAAGGCGCTGCGAGGCTGGCGGATTATTGCCCTCGCCTTGGGCGCATTCATGGGTTTGTTGTTCTTGTTCGGCCTCGGAGAAATCTTCATCGGCCGCGTCGTCCAAGGCCCGGTGCGTGATGGTGCGCTGGCGCTGGCCGGCCTGCTGGGGTTCGTGATCGCGGTCGATCTCGTGGTGACGCTGGTGCTGCGCGTGATCGAAACGATCATCGAAACCGTAACCGGCAGCAGCGCCACCTACCAAAACGGCAAACTGGTCGCGCTCACCCGCGCACAGGTGAAGCAGCAGCGCGCTCAGGAACAGGTGCAGGCCGAAAAGAAAGCCAGAAGCCAAAAAACTGCAGTCCACTATAAAAGCGTGTATGACCTGCCCCTGCCCCTGCCGCCCGCCCCCGGCAAGCTTGAAGCGGTTACCGTCGAGAAGCCCGCTCAGCCGACACTGGGAGGCGGCCCACCAGCGGCTGCGCCGCCCTCTACGTCCACCGCCGGATTGACCTCGGTCGCCCCTCGCCCGTCTTCAGGCACGCCCACAGCCAAAGGCTGACGCATCCGCGTGACGACACCAAACGTCAGCACCACAATCACGCCCAGCGCCCCAAGTGCGAGGAACTTAAAGAACTGGCTGCTTGTGGTGAGCGTCAGCGCCCCAAAGAACAGGCAGAACGCATAGTAGCCCAGCACGATCTGTCGCTGCGTGAAGCCGCGGTCGAGCAACCGGAAGTGCAGATGGCCCCGGTCACCCCGAAACGGGCTGCGGCCGTGGCGCATGCGATCGACGGCCTGCCAGACCACATCAATCAGCGGCAGCCCGAGCACGAGCAGGATCGTACCCATCTTCGCTCCGCCAATGATGCTGAGCGCCCCGAGCGTGAAACCCAGGTACTGCGCGCCGCCGCCCATGAAAATGCGTGCCGGGTAGAAGTTGTACAGCACGTAAGCCGCACAAGTGCCCATGAGTGCCAGTGGCAGAAAGCTCACGCTCGTTTGCGGCGGAGTCACGCGGTAGGCGCTGTTGAAGAATAGCATCGCGCCCGCGATCAGGGTTACACCACCCGCCAACCCGTCCAGCCCGTCGAGAAAGTTCATCGTGTTCATCATGAAGATGAGCCAGAAGAACGTTATGGCCACCGTGACTACAAATGGAAACGTGCTGGTCTGTTGGCCAGTAAAGGGGTTGTTGACATACTCGATAAAGATCAGACACGCAATCGCCACCGAAGCGGCCAGCGCCTGCCCCATGAACTGCGGCATCGGACCGAACTCAAAGCGGTCGTCCAGCACGCCGAAGCCGAAGATGATGGTGCCGCCCAGCAGGAGGCCAAACAGGCGCAGGGCTTCGTTGGGGTCCATCCGCGCGACCGGCAGCACCTGCGCGGCCAGCACTGCAATCGTGAAGCCGCCAAACAACGCCAGCCCACCAAGCTTGGATACGCGCTTGCGGTCGCCTTCGAGCAAGCGGCGTCCGCCTGGTCGGCTGGTAATACCCAAGCGGTGGCCAAGCCACATCGACACAGGCACTAACACAAGCGTCACGCTGGCCGCCAAAGCGAAAATTAGAACGTACTGAAGCTCAGTTTGCACGCAGACAGGCCTTGGTAGGCTTACATTGAGAGGAGAGACTCTAAACCGCCAATGTGCGGACATTGCCAGGAGTTCAGATCAGCCCTCCTGGCGGACTTGGTGTCCTGGCGGTTCAAACGTTTCTACGTCCCGAACTGGCGGTCACCGGCGTCGCCCAGGCCCGGCACGATGAAACCGACTTCGTTCAGGCGTTCGTCGACATTGCCCACATATATCGGCACGTCGGGGTGGCTTTCGTGCAGCCGCGCAACGCCCTCGGGCGCGGCGATCACGCCCACGTATTTCACTCGACTCACGCCCGCGTGCTTGATCAGGTCAATCGTGGCGACTGCTGATCCGCCGGTGGCCAGCATCGGATCGAGGATAATGGCGATATCGATATCCGCCTTTTCCGGGAGGCGATTGTAATACTGTACTGGCCGCAGCGTCTCTTCGTCGCGGTACAGGCCGATGTGCCACACCTGCACGCTCGGCAGCATCTCCAGCACGCCTTCGAGCATGCCCAGCCCGGCGCGCAGCACTGGCACAATGCCAATGCGCTCGTCCGCCTTCGCGCCCGGAGCTAACCCCATTGGCGTCTCCACCGACTTGGGCGAAAGCTTAAGATCATGGGTGAATTCGTAGCAGAGCAGCATCGCCAGTTCGCGCATCAACCCGCGGAAATGCCGGAAATCGGTGTTCTTGTCACGAAGAATGGTTAACTTGTGCTTGACCAATGGGTGCTGCGACACGTAGAGGTTGGACATGAGGCTGAACGCTCCGCTTGTTGGGTGGACACCATAGTTGATTCTAGTCGCGCGATATGCCCCTTGTCAAAAGCAGGCTTCGCGTCCATCGACCACTGAGCTATACTAGGCAAATAGAACACCTTTCCAAGTTTTGAGCGGGAGCGCGCAGCCAATGTCCACTGATGGCCGCCTGATCAGCGGCAAGCCCCAGCAGGATGAACGCGACAATGTTGCGCTGCGGCCGCGTTTTCTCAACGACATCGTGGGCCAGGACCGCGTGCGCGAGAACCTGCGCATCATCATCGAAGCGGCCCGCCAACGCAGCGAACCGATTGACCATACGCTCTTCTACGGGCCGCCCGGCCTCGGAAAGACCTCGCTGGCCTACGTCATCGCCAACGAAATGGGCGTCAACATTCGCATCACCGCCGGCCCGTCGATTGAACGCGCCGGTGACCTCGCCGCTATTCTCACGCATATCAAGCAGAATGACATTCTCTTCATTGACGAAATTCACCGTCTGGGCCGGGCCGTAGAGGAAATTCTCTACCCCGCCATGGAAGACTACGCGCTGGATATCGTCATCGGCAAAGGCCCGGCTGCCAAGAATGTGCGCATTAACTTGCCACGCTTCACGGTAATCGGCGCTACGACACAGCTCGCCCTACTGGCAGGCCCATTGCGTGACCGGTTCGGCGCGCGTTTTCGGCTCGATTTTTACGACTTGCCCGCAATGGAGCACATCATCGAGCGGGCTGCCGCCATGATGGAAGCCGAGATTACGCCTGAGGGCACGACCGAGATCGCCCGCCGCGCGCGTGGCACGCCGCGAGTGAGCCTACGTCTGCTGCGGCGCGTGCGTGACTATGCGCAAACACGCGCCGATGGCGTTATTACTGGCCGCGTTGCTGGTGAGGCGCTCGAACTGCTCGACGTCGATCTGCTCGGCCTCGATGACATC
Organism: uncultured Chloroflexia bacterium; assembly: GCA_963841085.1. Taxonomy (GTDB): domain Bacteria; phylum Chloroflexota; class Anaerolineae; order Aggregatilineales; family Phototrophicaceae; genus Flexifilum. The sequence continues at coordinate 7,674 of CAWJBF010000004.1, forward strand.
GACCGGCGCATCCTTTCGACCATCATCGAGAAGTACAACGGCGGCCCGGTTGGCCTGCCCACCATTGCCGCATCGATCAGCGAAGACTCATCCACGATTGAGGATGTCTACGAGCCTTATCTGATGCAGTTGGGGTTCCTCAAGCGCACGCCGCGCGGCCGCGAAGCAACGCAACTAGCCTATGAACACATGGGCCTGCCCTACACCCGCATCGATCAAGCGCCGCTGTTCTGAGGCAACATGGACTTCGACGGCATGGGCAAACTGCTGGTAATCACGGGCGCGGCGGTGCTGGTACTCGGCCTGATTTTCGTGATCGCCGGGCGCAGCAGCTCTCTTCGGCGATCTGCTGCAATCCGGCACCCTGCGCTTTGGCGGTGATAATTTTACCTGCCTGGTGCCCATCGTCGCATCCATTCTGCTCAGCGTCATCCTCACCGTCATCCTCAACATCGTCATCCGCTTTCTGAACAAGTAGGCCGCATGCATCTCAATGACTTCGACTATCATCTGCCGCCCGAGTCGATTGCCCAGCACCCCGCCGACCCACGTGACTCGTCGCGCCTGCTCGTGCTCAACCGCGCTTCGGGCGAAGTCGAACACCGAATCTTTCGCGATCTGATTGACTATGTGAAATCGGGCGATGTGCTGGTACTGAACAACACCCGCGTGATTCCGGCACGTCTGCACGGCGTCAAAGTACCAACGGGCGGCGCAGTCGAAGTGCTGCTGCTGCGCCAGATGGACGAAGTGATATGGCGGGCGCTGGTGGGTGGGCGCGGCCTGCGCGCCGGGCAGAAATTGGGCTTTCCGTTGAACGTTGACGCGGAAATCATCGAGGAATTGGACGAGGCCGAACGCCTGATCCGCTTCTCACAGCCGATCAACAGCCTGTTGGACGAACTGGGCGAAGTGCCGCTGCCGCCGTATATCACCGAACCGCTGGACGACGCCGAACGCTATCAGACCGTTTATTCGCGTGCCGAAGGTTCGTCGGCCGCGCCTACGGCCGGGCTGCACTTCACGCCTGAGCTGCTCATGGCGCTGCGCGCTCACGGCGTGCAGTTCGCGTGGGTCACGCTGCACATCGGCCTGGGCACGTTTCAATCGGTGAAGGTCGATGACATCACGACCCACCCCATGCACTATGAACACGCCGAACTTAAAGCGGAAGACGCCCGCATCATCAACGAGGCCAAGCTGGCAGGTGGACGGGTAATCGCGGTTGGCACCACAGCGGCGCGCACGCTCGAGACAGCGGGCATCCTCAGCGAAGGCGGCGACCCCGACCATCCCGACCGTTCACCAGACGCGTGCCCGTGGCGGCCCGTCACCGCTTTCGCGCAGGATACGCGCCTGTTCATATATCCGGGCTATCGCTGGCGTGTGGTCGATTGCTTGATCACCAATTTTCACCTGCCGCGCACGACGCTGCTCATGATGATCGCCAGTTTCGCCGGCCGTGAACGCGTGCTTACCGCCTACACCGAAGCCCGCGACGCCGACTATCGCTTCTACTCGTTTGGTGACGCAATGCTGATTCTGTAGCATCACACTGAAGAACGATTCATCGCAGCGACACTGACCCAACAGAGACGCACGGAGACAAATCCCACTCAGCGATTCCCTCTGCGCCTTGTTTTCTCTCAGGGTCTCTGCAACGAATCGTTAGATTTTCGTCCTTTTCGCTGCTCTTGCGTTCGGCTGAGTTCTTCGGGTTTGTGCATTGACGCGCGCCCCGTGCCAGCCTACAATGCGCTATCTGCATAAGGCGTGGCTGCCTTGTGCGGTTGTTTGTCTTTCGCCAATTTTCCCCGTCATCAGGCTCTGATCTGACAGCGCTGACGGCGGCGGCAAGTGAAGATTGGAGCAAAATCCAGCAATGTACGCGATCATCCGCACCGGCGGGCGTCAGCACCGCGCTGAAGTCGGCAAGACGCTTGACGTCGACCGGCTTACCAACCCCGTCAACGAATCAGTTAGTTTCAGTGAAGTCCTGCTTGTGGGTGATGGCGATAACACTATCGTCGGTCAGCCGCTGGTGGATGGCGCAGTGGTGCAGGCCACTGTGATCGAGCAGTACCGCGCCAAGAAGATCATCGTCTTCAAGTATCGCCAGCGCACCAAGTACCGCGTGAAGCGCGGTCACCGGCAGTACTACACGCGCCTGCGCATCGATTCCATTAACGTCTAGTCAGTGTTCGGCCCGCGTGAGGGCATGACAACGGAGAAAGCACATGGCTCACAAAAAAGGCGGCGGGTCGAGCCGCAACGGTCGTGACAGCAATTCGCAGCGCCTGGGCGTGAAGCGATTCGGCGGCGAATTCGTGATTCCCGGCAACATCATCGTTCGGCAGCGCGGTACCAAGTTCCACCCCGGCCTTAACGTCGGCATCGGCAAGGATCACACCATCTTCGCCAAGACTGAAGGCTTCGTGGTGTTTGAATACGCGCCCGGACGTAATGGACAGAAGCAGATCAGCGTCTATCCTGAAGTGCCCGTGCGCGCCAAAGAGGCGTAGACACCGCACTTGTTCCGTGTTCGAGTACTATGCGGCCGTCGGAGCCGCATGGAGACTTGAGGAGAGTTCATGAAGACCGACATCCATCCCAAGTGGTTTCCTGAAGCAACCGTTCTGTGTTCCTGCGGCAATACCTGGGTTACAGGCGCAACCGTGGAAAACATCCGTACGGACATTTGCTCGAACTGCCATCCGTTCTACACCGGTGAGCAGCGCATTATCGACACTGAAGGCCAGGTTGATCGCTTCATGAAGCGTCTGCAGATCCGCGACACCAAGCGCGCAGAAGCGGACGAACGCGAAGCATCGCGCACGCCGATGGGCCTGCTCCTTGCCGAGCTTGAACTCGCCAAGCGGCAGTTGGAACTGCTGTCGGGTGCTGGCCTGAACACAGCTGGTGACGCGCTGGCGCTGTTCGAGGAGCAGGGCGACGACGGCATTCTGGCGATTGACGGCATCGGCCGCAAGGCGCTCATCGACCTGAAGCGCGGTCTGCGCGCGCGCGGCTACGTCATTGCAGGTGACGTCGAAGACATCGACGAGGAATAAGCATCACGCCTTGGTAAAATCAGGGCAGGCCAGAACATTCGGCCTGCCCTTTTTGCTGCCTGATCGCCATTTACTTTTTGCCACCTCTGCACAGGACGATGCTCATGATTCATCATTCAGGCCGTATCGAAGTCATTTGCGGCAGCATGTTTTGCGGAAAAACAGAAGAACTGATCCGGCGCATTCGACGGGCCATGATTGCCCGCCAGAAAATACAGGTCTACAAGCCCAGCATCGATGATCGCTTTGGCGTCGAGCGCGTCACCAGTCATACGGGCCAAACGCTGGAAGCGCTGCCCATTCGCGACCCATCCGAAATCATGGACACGCTCGAAGCCGATACCACGGTTGTGGCTGTGGACGAAGCGCAGTTCTTCCCGGTCAGCATCATCGACACGGTGGAATCCCTCGCAGCGCGCGGCATTCGCGTAATCGTCGCAGGCCTCGACATGGATTTTCGCGGCGAGCCTTTCGGCCCGATGCCTGAACTCATGTCCCGCGCCGAAGAAGTGACCAAACTCCACGCCATCTGCGTCGTCTGTGGTGAAGAAGCCTGCCGCACCCAGCGCCTGGTGAACGGGCAGCCCGCGCGCTACAGCGACCCGATTATCCTGGTGGGCGCATCTGAGAAATATGAGGCGCGCTGCCGCACACACCACTTGGTTCCCAAATCCTGAACCACGAAGGCGTGCAAATTGCTTTGCGCCGCTAAGTAAAATTGAGTACAATGCTTCTGTTAGTCAGAGTCAGGGAGGAGTTGGAGATGGGAGTCGCCAGCGCCAGTTACGGGCAGCAGGTCGTCGCTCAACCGCAAGCACCAGCGAAGCAAACGCTCTGGTTGCGCAATCGCACGTGGGACCTGTCGTTTCTATCGCTAAGTGTCATTCTTGTTCCGCTGCCGTACATTCTGTACCTGTTTGCGATCAACGTCTTCGGTACCGATCCTGATGTCAGCCGCAACGCCATTAACGGCTTTGTGGCGATTGCCGTGGGTGGCCCGCACATGATGTCCACCTTCATGCGCACGTCACTGGATACCGAATTCCGCAGCCGCTACCCCATGTTGATCCGCTCGTCGATCATCATCCCAATTGTCGTCGTCGCGCTGGCGTTCCTCAACCTGAACCTGCTGCTGACGATCTTCTTCTTCTGGGCGTCACTGCATGTGCTGCACCAGATCACCTACGTGGTGGAACTGTACAACCATAAGGAACGCCACTTTGTGCGGCCGAAGATGCACTTCTCGCGCTATGGAGACCTGATCGACCTGGCCGTAATTTTCACCTGCCTGTTCCCGTTTGCCGCCCTCAAGATTAGCCAGGGCGCGTTTGCGGTGGGCACCAACGACCTCACGCAGGCCATTCCCGAAGCATTCCAGGCGGAATGGTTCTTCTTTCTGATGACGGCGGTGTTCGCCGTTGCCGCTATCCTGTGGATCGTCAAGACGGGCATGCAGATTCGGAACCGCACGCCGAACTGGCCGCGTACGATTTTCATCGTCCTCACGGTCGTCATCGCCTTCATCATTCCGTCGTTGCCAAATCTTGACACTGCGTTCCAGGGCCTGAACGTGTGGCACTCGTTCCAGTACCTTGCCCTCACCTTCTTCATCATCGAGCTGCGACGCCGCAACGGCAAGCTGGAGAAATCCGCACCACTGGTCAATCAGTTCAGCAAGCGCGGCTCACGCGGGCTGTTCATCCTCAGTTCGATGATGCTGGTTGGTTCCATCCTGGTCTTCATTGGCGTGTATCTGGTTGCGCCCGTGATTGAGCCTGGCATCGGCGCGAACAAGCAGTTCGACGTGGCCTATTACACTGCGATCCTGGCTTTCCTGTGGATCCACTACTACCACGACCACTTCCTGTTCTTCAACTTTGAAGCGCTGGATTCCTTCTACATGGGGCCAGCGGCCAGCCCGAGCAAGGCCGTCGGCGACTAGAGGTTCTGCCTTCAAGCAGCAAACGACGGGGCGGCTCATCATCGAGCCGCCCCGTTTGATTTCTGCTCCAATTGCACGCCTACTGCGTGAAGTCCTGCACCACCCACTGCATCGGGTCGACGGCTATACCGTTCACCCACAATTCCCAGTGCAGATGCGGCCCAGAAACGCGCCCGCTCGAACCAATCGCGCCAATCGTCTGACCTTCGTGGACAATGTCACCGGGCCTGACGTACGCCTCGCTTTGGTGCCAGTAGCCGGTGTACACGCCCCAACCGTGGTCTATGATTGTGGCCAGCCCGCGAATGTTGAGATTGTCCACCATCACCACCCGGCCAGCAGCAGGCGCAGTAATCGGCGCGCCGGGCGGCCCCCCAAAGTCGGTTCCAGTATGCACGCGCCGAAGCTCACCGTTATTGTAAGAACGTACGCTTCCATAGGCCGACGTAATCGTAGCGGCGGCAGGCAGGCCAAAAGCGCCGTCAAAATAGCGTTCCAGCGTGAAGCGTGACATCAGACCCCGAATCAACTCGAGTTCCTGCTGATCCACGGCTTCATTCAACAGCAGCGCCGCGTCACCTGTCACTCGAATCACGGCGTCCTGGCCGTAGCTGCCTTCATTCACCTGCACGTTGGCACTTACCGGCGCTTGTACGCCTGCCGCATCCGACACAATCACGGTCACCGGATAGATGCCCGGGGCTGTATCGAAGGGCACACCCACCAGCGCAGTCAGCACGGAGTTATCCGCATTTGAGGCGAACTGCAGCGGCTGATTCAGGAACGCACCGGTCGCAGAGGCGGGGCTAGTCGTGCGCACCTCATAGCGGCCCGTACGCCCATCAAGGAGGCTCAGTGGTGTCACCGTAAATGCGCTCACAGGCGCGGGCAGTGACGCGGCCAACTGCGGGGCTTCCACGCCCGGGATCACGAGCATCTGCCCGGGATAGATGAGCTCGGGATTGGCGAGGCCGTTTGCCTGCACAAGGCTATTTATACCTACGCCATATGCCTGCGCTATCCGAAACAGCGTTTCTCCGCGCGCGACGCTGTGGATGACCGTTGATGCAGGCTCATCGGCGGGCACGGCGGCGACCACCGCGGGTTCTTGCGCGGCTGGCGCAGCACCGATTGCCAACGCCATGCCTACGTAGATGCCGGCCGAGTCGAGTTCGTTCACAGTCGTGAGATCGGCGGGCGTAACGCCATAGAGCGCGGCGATTGCGTCCAGTGTTTCGCCCGGTTGCACCAGGTGGATGCGTGGCAGCGGCTCACCGGCCAGCGGAATCAGCAGCCGGTCGCCGACGTCAATGCTGTTCGGGTTTGGAAGACTGTTGACGCGGGCGATGTCGTCCGTCGTCAATCCAAACTGCTGTGCGATACGATACAGCGTGTCTCCGCGCTGAACGACGTAAATCGTCAGGCCGGATGACTGCTGCTGCGCGCGCGCAACAAATGGAACGCCCATGATCATGAGCACAGCCAGCAGAGTGAACCATCTCCGCGTCATGAAACGACCTCGTCAAATTGCAGGACATCGCCCACGGCCGCACGCTCCAGTACATCGGGCAGGGCCTCGATGAAGTAGCGCGCGGCTGCAGGTGTGCCGTAGTAGGGCCGCCACGGTTTCGCCAGCGCCGAATGCACGACTTCACCCTTTTCACTCAGCCACAACACACCAATTGAATAAGTCACGTTAAACATGTGGATCGCGGACTGTGACCGACTTTCACGGCTGTTCACAAACAAGAGACCGGTGTCTGGTTCCAGCCTCGGAGTGAACTGAAGGCCACGAAAGATCGACCAGAAATCAGCGCAAACACGCGCACGGGCCAATACGACACGGTCCGTGCGCGTGTTACGAACGAGACGCCATTCCCTCATGGGATGACCAGCACCTGCCCCACATAGATCAGATTCGGATTAGGGATGTTATTGGCCTCCACCAGCGCGCTCACCGTCGTGTTGAAGCGTATGGCGAGGCTGTAGAGATTGTCGCCGGGCTGCACAGTGTACGTCATAGGGATATTGGTTGGCGTGCTTTCCGGTAGCGGCACATTGTTTGCGTCAATGGTGATGGCCGTCGGCACGGGTCCAACCGGTGCGGGTGCCACCGACACCGGAATGATGAGCCGCTGGCCTACAAAAATGAGGTTCGGGTTCGAGATATTGTTCGTCCGCTGCAGGGCGCTCACCGTCGTGTTGTAGCGCAGCGCGATCCCGAACAGGGTGTCACCCGGCCGCACGACAACCGTCACCACCGGCGGCGGCGGAACTTCAGTCGGCGGGGCACTGGTTGGCGGGGCGACCGTCTGTGGCACGCTTGTCGGCGGGGCAGGAGAAGTTCGCGTGGGCGCGGGGCCGTTCAGGCTCACCGGCACTACCAGCACTTGTCCGACGAAGATCAGGCCTTCCGGCGACAGATTGTTAGCCGAAATGATCCCGTCAACCGTGCTGCCGTAGTCCCGCGCAATCACCGCCACAGTATCTCCCTGCTTCACCGTGTAGAACATACGCCCCGGGAAGACCGCGTTATCAACCGTGGGGTACGGAGACGGCGTCAACGTAATTGTGGGCGTCAAGGTGACAGTAGGCACAGGTGTCTCGGTTGGAGGCACAGTCGGCACCGCGGTGGCCGGTACTGCTGTGGGCGGAACAGCCGTCGCACTGGCGGGCACTGTAGCAGGTACAGTTGCAGGCGGCACGCCTGTTCCCTGCACGAGGACCGCGTCATCCATGAACACGACTGTGTTCTTGACAGGCGTCGTTACCGTGGCCCGAATCCACACGCTTGCGCTGCTGCCCTGCGCCGTACCCTGCACGCTGTAGTACACCCATTGGTCGTACTTGGGAGCGGCGAAGTTGGACCAGACAACGCTGGCGCTCTCGGGGTCTGCGCCGCCCGTCGGGTCAAAACCGACCTGCACCGTCACCCCGCCATCTTGCTGGCTTACGTTCGGGTCATCAAAACTGCTTGACCACACGTACACTTGTGAACCGAACGTATATTCCTGGCCGGCCGCGAGATTGCCGACCGGCTGATAGACACCTGCCGTGAACGTGCCGAAAAATACCTGCATTCGCTGCGACTCACTGCCACCAAATACTCTCGACCGGCCAAGGCCAGCCACGGTGTTGCTCGCAGGGTAATACTCTGGCTGAAGCATCTCTGAGTATGACATGCCTTCACTCGGCGGGATGTGCCATGGTGTCCATCCCTGCGCCACCAGTCGTGGCGGAACACCGCCGTTGTCGATATACGGCGGCTCGAACCCGGGATTGACGAGGAGGTTGCCCGCCTGCCCTTGTACGGCAGCGGCGCTCAGGATCAGCATCAACCCGACCAGAATCAGGGCGAATCGTGGAGCAGCGTTCCACTTCATCGATGTCTCCATCCTCAACATGCGCCTCGGCTATCTTGCCGCCCGGCGCAGGGTATGCGCAGCAAAGCCATAAAAAGTTTACCATGCCTAACCCTATTGTAACCACAACTCAATGCCAACGGAGCGATTTCATGCAAGATCGGTCACTTTGCCTTACCATTTCATCTACATAACTCAGGGGGATATCTCCCATGACACGCGCCATTGTGGGCCTTTGCACGGTCGAGATTCAGATTGCCGAATCGTTCTCACTCAAGGACAAACGAAGCACACTCAAGTCGCTATTGGCGCGCCTGCGCCACGAGCATCATGTGGCGGCGGCTGAAATTGACCTGCTGGACGATCAGCAAGCGTCAGTCATCGCCTTCACGGCGGTGTCGAACTCATCGCGCCACCTCGACCAGATGCTCTCCGCGGCGCTGCGCTGGATCGAACGCACCTATCCGCAGGTCGAAATCATCGACGAGCAGATCGAGATCCTCTAGCCGCCTGCGCCGCGTTCTGCGTTATACTCGCTGGGCTTGATTGACAGATTGTGCTGGCGAAATGCCGGCTGTATGGAGGCATAAATCGGTGAATCTCCATGAGTACCAATCCAAACGGCGCTTCGCCAAATATGGCATCCCCGTGCTGCCCGGCGACGTAGCCACCACGCCCGAGGAAGCGAGGCAAATTGCCCGCGATCTAGGCGGAACAGTGGTAGTGAAATCACAGGTGCTGGTAGGCGGGCGCGGCAAGGCCGGCGGCGTCAAACTGGCGCATAATCCCGATGAAGCGGAAGAGTTGGCGCGCCAGATTCTGGGCATGTCGATTAAGGGGCACACGGTCCACCGCGTGCTGGTTGACCCAGCCTCCAATATCGCCAGCGAGATTTACCTCGGCATCACCAACGATCGCGCTGCGGGCTGCGCTGTGATGATGGCCTCGTCGGAAGGCGGCGTTGAGATCGAGCAGGTCGCGCACGAAAACCCGACGGCTATCGTCCGCGAACGAATCAGCCCTTCGTTTGGCATGCGCGATTATCAGGCGCGAAACATTGCCAATGCGATCAACCTGCCCCGCGAACACTGGACGGCGTTTACATCCATCGGTCAGGCGCTCTATCGCTGCTACATCGAGTCCGATGCCACGTTGGCCGAGATCAATCCGCTAGTCATAACTGAAGAAGGCCAGCTTCTCGCCCTCGACGGCAAGATGATCATCGACGACAACGCGCTTTTCCGGCAGAAGGATTTGGCGGAAATGCGCGACACGGCCGCCGAGCCAGAAGCCGAACGCATCGCCCGGCAGGCAGGCCTCACCTATGTCAAGCTGCCTGGGCAAATCGGCTGTATGGTCAACGGCGCGGGCCTGGCCATGACGACGATGGACATGATCAAGCTCTATGGCGGCGACGATGTTGGCCCAGCCAACTTCCTCGATATCGGCGGTGGCGCACAAGCCGATCGCGTGGCAGCCGCTCTGCGCATCATCCTGTCCGACCCCAACGTCAAGGCGGTGCTTTTCAACATCTTCGGCGGCATCACCCGTGGCGACGAGGTGGCGCGCGGTATCCTGCAGGCGCTGGCAGAGGTTCAGACCGACCTTCCGCTGGTCATCCGGTTGGCAGGCACCAACAGCGAAGAGGGGCTGGCGATCATTCAGGGCGCCAACCTCGCAAACATCCACAGCGCCGCCACACTCACCGATGGCGCGAAAAAGGCCATCGCCGCCGCACGAGGAGAACTCTAGATGTCGATTCTACTTGACCAGAATTCGCGCGTCCTTGTACAGGGCATGACCGGCCGTGAGGGCAAATTCCACAGCGGCCAGATGATCGAATATGGAACCACCGTCGTCGGTGGGGTCACGCCCGGCAAGGGTGGCGAATGGGTACACGGCAAGCCAATTTTTGATACCGTGCGCGCCTGCGCCGACGCCACGGAGGCCAATGTGAGCATGATACTCGTGCCCGCGCCATTCGCCGCCGATGCGATTTTCGAAGCAATTGATAGCGAAATCCCGCTAATCGTTTGCCTCACCGAGGGTATTCCCGTACGTGATATGATGCGCGTGCACGAGTATCTTGAGCACAGCGGCAGCAGACTCATTGGCCCCAACTGCCCGGGCTTACTTTCACCCAATCACGGTGCCAAAGTTGGGTTCATGCCTAACTACGTCGGGAAACCGGGCCCGGTGGGCGTCGTCTCGAAGAGCGGCACACTCACCTACGAGACCGTCGCGGCCATGAGCGCGCGCGGGTTGGGGCAGACCACCTGCGTCGGTATTGGCGGCGATCCGATCATCGGGACAACGTTTGTGGATGTGCTGCAGATGTTTGAGGATGATGCAGATACCGAGCAGGTCGTGCTCATGGGCGAGATTGGCGGCCGCGCCGAAATTGACGCCGCTGAGTTCATCAAGGCCCGGATGACCAAGCCGGTTGTAGCGTTCATCGCGGGCCGCAGCGCGCCGCCAGGCACCCGCATGGGTCACGCCGGCGCCATCATCGAAGGCGGAGAAGGCACGGCGCAGGAGAAGATCGAGGCCTTGCGTGAGGCAGGTGCGCGCATCGCCGAGAATCCCGAGGAAATCCCCGACCTTCTACTCGAAAACGCGTAGAAAACTCCGTCCTGAACCTCACACCCGGCCCCTCTCCGCGTGCGGAGAGGGGTGAAACCCTACGGACTGGTACTCCATCTGGAGCACGGAGTACCGGGATGCATGAAGCTGAAACAAAGATACGGGTTGAAGAACCGGGAGACAGCTAACGCCCAAACAGCGTACAGAAATTGGTCGCGTTCGGGGTGCCGCATGTGCTCAGGATGCTCATCGTCAACGCCGCAACAACCAGTACGGACGCGACTAACGCGACTACCACCACGCAGCCGCACCCCGGCACCGGGCCGACGCCAAACAGGCCGACTACCATCTCGACAATGCCACCCAGCAGGTCAAATACTGGCGCCAACACCGTGAGCACCAGCCCAACCCCGCATAGCAGACAGCAGCCAACACCCAACAGCACCGGCAGACTGCTCCCCTGAAACAACTGATCAAGCTGCACGACACCCTCCCACACGCGCGCTCATGGCTCGGTTGAGCACGTGCCCGGCTCACTTCCCAGGTACATCCACGGCTGCGCAGCATCCTCGCGCGCGTAGCACTCACAGTACACGGTGTTCTCTGGCTCCCCTTGCCACAGCAGGTAGTGAGTGGCCGTTTCCACGCATACCTCGGTCGGCGTTTCTTGCGCCACCCGGCCCACAGACGTACCAAGCCCGCGTGTGCGTGAATCCATCACCAGCCAGACGCGCAGTGACTGGCCCGGTGCGCCGCCCAGCGGAATCGTCATCTCCTGCATCGCCGCAAAGTAGAAGCACATGCACGGCGTGAGCAGCAGCAGAAACCACAGAACCACCGCCGTGGTGCAGCCAATACGCCGCGTGCGGCTGGACAAGGCTTTCGCTGGAGCGGTGTCAGTTGGCGTCATTCGGCGTCCGACAACTCATCATATACCTCATGGTTTCTCATGATTCTCGCGCATTGTAGCGCGCCCGGAAACCACCGGGGAAATCGTGATTGACAGATCTCGCTGGGGCATTATGTGAATTTGGCGCTCCAGCGCCCACGGCTGATTCCTAAAGTGCGCTCAGATCAACCGACACCACTCAGATTTGAAGTCCGCGATTAATGCCCCACAAATGCGGTCAGCGCCCAAGCGGCAGGCTCGTGTCGGACAGCGTACAACCCATCGAGAAGGGTGTTGGGCACTCATCATCTGCGTAATCCCCCTCACGCACACAGTCCAGAACCTCTCTTTGGAAGTCACTCCTGACCAGCAAACCTGTGCGCTGCTCGTACCAGGCACGATGCGTGATTGAAATGGCACTGCTGAAGTAACCATCCACGAAGGTGCTGTTCCGACGGTCGATCACCACCTCGTCGGTGTAGCTTCCCTCGTAACGAATAGTGTTCACCGTCCTGCCTGCAATCGTGAGTGTTTCCGGTGTGGGACGAAGGTCCAGCGCCGAGAAGCGATCGAAGCTCTCAGCATCCGTCGCCCAAGTTTCGGTTGAAGCCGGAATGCTGTAGACGCTACCATCCAGCGGCATCCATAAGCCCGGCGCACCCAGCGTAAGGGCACTGACCGTCGAAATGGCGTCATGATCTTGTTCAGCCAAAATACTGACGATACTTGCAGGCAACGGGTAACTGCGTTCGTCGTCACCGGCGAAATAGAACTGCCCGTCTGCAGCGATGTATCTTGCAGAGTCATCGTACCCCTCGCAGATGTATTCGACGTAGAACGCCTCGTTCATCAGGTAGTCCAGGTCGGGCGCGGCGGGCAGCGGCCCAAATGCGCTGTCCTCACCTCCCGCGCTTTCGCCCGCCGACCCCAGCACTTCGTCTAGCGTCAGCGTTTCACCTTCTACAATCGGCTCGTTCGCGGCGGGCGCCTGCTGCTCACCCATGCACGCGGCGTACTGCGCAGCATCGGATCCGAAGATTGCGCAGCACGCTTCACGCCGCGCAGGATCAGAGATGTCTCCGCAATAAGCGGGGTCGCCTGTAACCTGCGCCCGGCAGTCATTGGCCATATCCGCATCCTCAATCAGGCTGCAACCCGTCACATCGTCCACATGCGCGGAGACGTCGTACAGGCACAGATCCCGTTCCACACCGGTCAGCCCTTCACACGAGGTCGCCAGCACACCGCGCGTGAGCGCCAGGCAGGCATCGCGCAGAGACGCTTCATCGAAGTCACAGTGCAGGTTGTCGTCGACCGGCTGCAGCAGGTTGCGGCAGGCGTTAGCGAAAACTACGTTCACAGCCGCATTCTCCTCTTCCACAACCCTGCCGAATGTGCCACAGATGCCGATGTCAAAATACTGCCGGTTTTGCAGGATGACGCTCAATGCGCAGATGTTCTCATCCAGCACCCGGCCGGTCGTGCGCCGGCAAGCCTCGAACTGGCGGCGCAGGTTGATCGCCCGCAACTGGACCTGGAATCCCTCGAGCAAAGTGAGCGTATTCTCCGGCTCGGAGATCGCCATCAGCGCCAGTGAGTTGGCCTCAATCCGGCGCTGCAGTGCCTGATCCACGTTCAGCAACCATCGAACCACAGGATCATCCTCGATGATCTCGGTCGGTGGTGCGCTGAAATGGATCTCGTCCACTGAAGTGGCGAATTCCTTGGGGATGTCTGCAACGAAATCCACCAGGCCAGTACTGCCCCCTTCATCGCGGAACTCCCATTGCAGCGCGGGCCAGATCTCCGTTTCAGTGACCTTCCACCCCGCCAGCAGGTCAACAAATACGCCCGGCGCAATTTCTTCAGGCTCAAAGGCATATGACACGAAAGCGGGAAGCCCGGTGCCGTTATCGCCGACCTGCTCGATACGTGCGGGATCGATGGCGGGTGGAATATTCGCCGCTATTGCCGCATAGTCCACGCTCTCCAGGCTGGTCAGATCAGCCTCTTCCACTTCGGGCGCCGGGGTTGGTGCGAGGGTCATTGCAGCCGCAGCCGTGGATACCCGCCCCATGAGCCCATCAGTCAGATCTTCCGGGCGCAGGTCAGCGTAGTCCTCAAGGTCAAAACCGGTCAGCTCAACAAGTGGGACAAGGGCGGCCCTAACCTGCTCCACATAGATGCCAGACTGAACCTCATAGCGCTCCAGACAGGCCGGTTGACCTTGTTGGAGGCAAAGCTGAAACTGGCCCATCGCATCATAGTAGTAGTAGGTCCACAACATCGTTTCGTCCGCACATACCGGGCGCTCAAGCGCAGCGATTTGCTGCACATGATCATGCAGGATGAACGCGACATCACCCGGTGCGATCGCGACGTTCCACGCATCACCGGATGCATTCCGCCATGCCTGACGCCGGATCAGCCAGTCAAGAACCGCATTTGGATCACAGTCCACATCGTTTTGCGCCCGTGACGAGATTGGGAAAGCTATCAGAATAAGGATAGTCACCGCACATAGCACGTACTTCATATCAAATCTCCTATCGCATGAAGCCCACTCACACCCCTAAATAGAACAACACGCACCGGCCCCTGCGTAGAGAGAGCGATGCGCGGCGTCAAGCTCTATTGAAATCAGGGGGTACTGCCAGCCCCACTTAATTATATCGGAAATTAATCCGCTTCCCAAACACACTGCCCGAGGCAGTGGGATTTCCTGTCGGCTCGCCACCGGGAAGCAGTCGCAAGGGGATAAGCAACCGCACGGCCCACAGAATGATCGCCACGGCGCACTTAAGGGGTGGCGCGTGCGGCGGAAGAGTTTCAGTCAGTGTGGGTCGGTGAGTCGGGGTAATGGACGTTGAGTGACCAATCGTACGGCAGGAAGCGGACTCTCAGTTCATGAGCATGTGCCATAAGAAATGCGCGATCATCGGTATCTGCGGCATATTGCGCTGCCCAGCACACCAGCTCGGACTTGCCCCACAGCCCCAGCCAGCCGCCGCCAAAATCAGGGCCATAGTAGGCGAAGAGGCGCGATAGGCTGAGGCGCATTGCAACGCGGTCGAGCACCATCTGCCCGCCGCTCAGGAACGACTTCGCCGCCAGTTCGAGCTGCTGGTCGAGGCGCTCTGGCTCGTAGGCGCGAATTGGCGGGCACGACCGCGCCGCGCAGTTGAGCGCAAAATGGATGCGCGCATCGAAGTTGGTGACGCGGTAGGCCAGCCTTGGGTCACCGCGCCCGAATTGCGGGCCGAGCGCCAGCACATGCGACCGGTTCGCGCGCAGAATCCCGTGCTCAATATCGTTGGCGCTGAAGCGGAAACCACCAACGGCATAGGCCGCGCGCTCGAACATGCCTTTCGCCGGCCCACCCCGAAGCTGTCGATCAATGACAGCATGCACAACCAGACTGTTGTACAGGTTGATCCAGAAGGCCTTGCGCACCGCATTATCCGCCAGCGCGTCGAGGTCGAACCGGCGCAGGCCGCTGGTCAGGCGCACATAGTCGGAATAGGCGCTGCTTGCGCCCAAGCCTGAGTAATCGACGGTGCCATCATCGGCCATGAAAGCGCCCGTCATCGCGGCCAATGCGCCGCGCATGCGTGCAGGAATCGTTGAGTCCGCCAGCGCGCCAGAGTCCCCGGCTTCGTTCAGAATCGCATCAGCGGGCACACGCGCCCACGCCCGCTGAACACGAATGGGCCAGCGCGGTCGCACCAAGCGCATGAGCGTGGTCAAGCGTCCTCGTCCGGCGCATAGCGCATGACAATCTGATCAGCGGCGTCATAGCTCACATGCGCGTACAGTGGCGGCACGCCATCCGCCAGCGCCAGCACACGCGTAAGGATTTCGAGCACATCCTCGACTAATTCCAGCCCCGCCACCTCGGACATCTCAACCCAGTGCAGCGTGCCCTCATCCGAATCATGCACAACGCGCGACTCGCTCCATGCCGTGAACACGAACAGGATGATCCCGGTCGCTTCGCCAGCATCGATATTGTGAATCGCGCGCAAGCGCAAATCGCGCACTTGCAGGCCGCACTCCTCTTCAATTTCGCGCCGCGCACTGGTTAGCGGGTCTTCGTCGCGTTCGATATGCCCGCCCAGCCCGTTGTACAGGTTCGGGAATACGCGCTTATGCGCCCCACGCTTCATCAGCAGCACACCGTCGCCGCTGCGCACGAAACTCAACGTCCTCGGTATGGTCAGCCAGCGGCCCCCCGACGCGTTTGCACCCTGCCCGTGTGCGCCCATTAATACGCTTCCCCTTTTCTCATCGACGAGTTTTGCAGTCCTGCGCCTGTGGTGCTAGGCTTAACGGCGCGCTGCACGAACTTTGCGCTCTATTCCGGGAATGCCGCTGACAATGAGCCACACCACCGCGCCAATGCCCGACCTGCGTATCGTGGAAACCGAGCGTCTGCTCGCGCACGAAGATCACGACTCGCAGCGTTCCGAACCATTGATCGAGCGTTTGAGCCACGAGTCGACGATTATCAATCCGCCGATTGTCGCGCCACTACCGGGCGGCAATTTCGTAATCCTCGATGGCGCCAACCGCACCTTCGCCCTGCGAGCCCTCGGCATCCCGCACATGCTGGTACAGGTTGCATCCTACCATGACGGGAGCGTTGAGCTGGGCATGTGGCGGCACGCCGTCTGCGACTGGACACTGCAGAGCCTGTTCGCTCAACTGAAACAGCTTGATACGCTTGAGATCGTACCGCAGCCACGCAACGCTGCCGAGCCAGATTTGATGCCGGTCGCGTCTATCGCTGCCGTCACCGGCGAATGCTGGGCGGTCATGCCTGCAGGTGCACATCCCAGTAACAACGCGCCCCTGCGCGCGCTGGTGAGCGCTTATCAGTCCCGCGCGACGCTGCAGCGCACGACGCTGGACGATCTTGATCAGGTCTGGCAGTATCATCCCAACGCCGTCGCGCTGGTCACTTTTCGCGCCTGCCAGCCCGATGACATCATGCGGGCTGCGCAGGACGGTGATTATCTGCCGCCAGGGATCAGCCGCCACATCGTTCGGGGGCGCGCTGTGCGCGTGAATTATCCGATGATTGAACTGCGCGACCCGTACACGCCTATCGAGCGCAAGAACGAAGCCCTGCGCCGCTGGACGCAGGAGATGATCGCGGCGAGGCGTGTGCGCTTCTACGCCGAATCGACCTTTCAGTTTGATGAGTGAGGCAAATTCGATGACACCGTCTGCCAAAGACGCGCTGCGTGGGGCCGAATGGACCATGGACGACCGGCGATACATTGTGGCGCGCCTCAGTCCTGAAGCCGTAACTGCCGCAGCGGCCATTATCGCTGAGCAAGGTCAACCATTTCACGCCCTGATTGTGGACAAGGACGAGGTGACGCTGGTTGCGCCCCACGACTCGTTCGATATGGTCTCTCGCCGCTTCAGTGGATTGAAGGTGGGCGAAATCATCTACCGCCTGATCACGCTCGAAGTGGAATTTACGCTCGACGTAATCGGAATTATTGCCACTATTTCACCGGCACTGGCCGACGCAGGCATCCCGATCCTGGCGCTGTCATCCTTCTCGCGTGACCACTTTCTCGTTCCCGAAGCCCGCGCCGAGGAAGCGTTACGCGTGCTGCGCGCGCTGTCTGCCGCTTAACACCTGCCGTTCACTGGACACTGCCCACATGATGGACTTGCCGCTGTACCCCGAAGGCACGATTCCTCGCCCGCCTGATGAGGTCGAGATCGAAACGCTCGAACTGGTGGTCTACCCCGACCGTCGGCGCATCTTTCTGCATCTGGTGGTGACGCCCTTCCTGCAGCGGCCCAATCTGCTGGTGACTGCGCGCGATGCGGACGGCGCAATCGCCGCCGAACTGAGCGTGATCGAAACCATGCACCACGACATGGAATTCACGATGCACCTGCGCCGCAAGGGTGACACGGCCGGCACGTATACGTTATCGGTAGAGTTGTACTACGAATCGCGCAACCCGCCGCAGGCCCGCGCTGAAACCACCTTCGACGTCCCCGAAGCCCCAGCGGCCCCCTGAAGCGCATGCCGCTCTGGCTCACCCCAACGCAGGCTGAGGCGCTGGTTGGGCTGGCACGCGCCGCCGCGCCCCGCGAAATCTGCGGCTTGCTGCTCGGGCACGTCAGCGGACAAGTAACTGAAGCGGTGGAGATACTCAACACAGCATCCGCGCCAGAACGCGCTTTTCGCATGGACGATCATGCGCTGGCGCGGACATTGACGACTCTGCCCGCTTCCGGCCTAGAACTGCTGGCGTTCTACCACTCTCACCCGCACAGCGACCCACGCCCCTCAACGCTTGACATATCAGAATGGGCGTATCCTGATACAGCGATGGTCATTATCGGCCTGCACCCTTCCCCTGCGTTCACCGCGTGGTCCGTTCGCTACGGCGAAGTCACGCCTGTTGATCTGGTCATCCAGGCTGGGCCGCCAAGCGAAGCGCCGGATTGGACGCGGGCCGCACAGATCGCAGTGCTGGTCGCCATCATGGCAGCCGTCGCGCTGTTTCTCCTGATCGCCTTTTCGCTACTGCCGCCTGCGCCGCAGATTCCGCCTACTCCCATGCCGCGCTGATTGGAGATTGCATGGCCGTCCTGCTCTTCCTGCTGTTCATAATGGGACTGCTGGTTGGCGCTGTCATCAACGCACTGGCCGACGACCTGCCGCTGCGCCAGAACCCGCGCCTGCCGCATTACGCCGACGGCACGCCCAAGCCCGTCCTGGCATGGCTGGGCCTGAGTGCATATGTGTTCGGCAAACGCACTTCGCCTTCAGGCGCGAAACTCGGCTGGCGCTACCCTGCCGTCGAGCTTGGCACGTCGGCCCTGTTCGTCCTCACAGCCATCACCACCGCTGATCGGCCTGAAATCGATACCCTCCAACTCATTTTCTATCTTATCTACATGGCCCTGTTCATGCTCATCACGGTCATTGACCTCGAACACCGCCTGATTCTATTTGTCGTCATCATTCCATCGTACGTGGTGGCGCTGCTCGATGCGATCACCACGACCTTTCGGCCCGATCTCGGCCAGGCTTTGCTTGGGGCCGCCTTCGGCTTTGGCATCTTCTTTCTGGCGTATCTGGGCGGTTATGCCTACATCGCAATCATGGGGCGCATGCGCGGTGAGAAGATCACCGAGGTGGCGTTCGGCTACGGGGATGTGATGCTGATTGCACTGTCGGGGCTGATCCTCGGCCTCGGACCGCTGCTGCTTACGATGTTCATCACGGTATTTCTGGGGGCCGCTGGCGCAATCATCTATCTGGCCGTGCGCCGGCTCCGCGGCAAGCATACCAGCCTGCTCACGCCGCTTCCTTACGGCCAGTACATCATCATCGCCACGGCAATTATGCTGCTGTTCTCGCAACAAATGCGCTCGGCGCTTCTGTAACCGCGCGCAGCCCTAATTCTGTAGGGGCAAGTCGCCTTGCCCCTACTCTAGCCGCTGGCACGTTCGATGATGCCGCCGCCGAGGCAGACCTCACCCTGATACACGACTGCACCCTGTCCGGGCGTGATGTCGCGCAGCGGCCCATCAAACAACACCCGCATCCGGCCGCCTTCCAGCGGTTCGACCGTAGCTAGCGCGGGCCGTGCCTTGTAGCGGATCTTCACCTCGGCGCGAAACGAGGCGGCAGGCGGCGGGCCAGCCACCCAGTTGACGCGCCGCGCGATTAACGCGCACCCACCCAATTCATCGGCCGCACCTACCACCAGCGCGTTCGCCAGCGGATTCATGCCGACGACGTACATCGGCTCGGCTGCATAGATACCTAATCCCTTGCGTTGGCCGATGGTGTAATTCGCCAACCCTTCGTGTTCGCCTAACACAGACCCGTCCCGGCTAACAATCGGACCGGCAGTCATCGTCTCAGGCGCGTTCTCGCGCAGGAAGCGCCGATAGTCGCCGTCGCCCAGGAAGCACAAGTCCTGGCTATCCTGCTTGCTGGCCGTCGGCAGGCCGAATCGTTCTGCCATGCGCCGCACTTCCGGCTTCTCAAACTCGCCAATCGGAAACAGAGCATGAGCAAGCTGCTCCTGCCCCATCACGCTCAACACGTATGACTGGTCTTTGGCGGGGTCGAGGCCGCTCATCAACGAGTGCTTGCCTGCAGAATCGTGTCCGATCCGCGCATAATGCCCCGTCGCCAGGAAATCCGCACCCAAACTCAGCGCGTGCTGCTGCAAGAAGTCAAAGCGAATCTGCCGGTTGCATTCAAGGCAGGGATTGGGCGTCACACCTGCCGCATGCTGGTCGATGAAGAACTGCACGATGCGTCCCCGAAACACATCCTTCGTATCCAGCACGAAGAACGGGATGCCCAGTTTAGCGGCGATCCGTCTTGCGTCTGCCATCTGGTCCGGCGTGCAGCAGCGGTTGTGCGCACCCCCTGCAGTCGTCTCCTCTGACCACAAGCGCATCATGATGCCCGTCACGCGATAGCCCTGCTCCACCAGCAGCGCCGCCGCCACCGAGCTATCTACGCCACCGCTCATCGCGACAACAACATGCGTATCTGCGTTGCTCATGCGCTGCCCTCAGGCGTAAGCCGACTGAAGCTGGCGCACGGCCGCCACCGATTCGGCCACTGCCGTGACCGCACAATCGATATCAGCCTCGGTTGTCGACAGGCCGACTGTCAGGCGCAGCCCCGCCAGCGCCAACGCACGGGGGTAGCCCATCGCCAGCAGCACTTCCGACGGCTCGGGATTGCCGGTCTTGCATGCCGAGCCGCTGCTGGCCATCACGCCGCGCGCATCGAGGTGCATCAGCAACAAGTTGCCATCGACACCGTCAAAGACGAAACTGGCGTGACCCGGCAGCCGGTCGGTGGGATGACCGGTCAAATATGCGCCAGGCACGGCGGTCGAGATACTGTTGATTAACTGGTCACGCCGGGATGTGTAGTGCGCTGTTCGCTCAGGAAGCTCGACCATCGCTCGCTCCAGCGCAACCACCATGCCAATGATGCCGGGCGTATTCGACGTGCCAGCCCGCAGGCCGTACTCATGGCTGCCACCAGTCTGCACCGAAGCAATCGGCGTCCCTTCACGTAGGTACAGAAGCCCTATGCCTTTCGGACCGTAGAACTTGTGCGCGGACAGACTCAGCATATCCACACCCAGCGCCTGCACATCAAGCGCGATCTGTCCTCCAGCCTGCACAGCATCCGTATGGAACAGCGCTCCCTGCGTATGCGCCAGCGTGACCAGCGGAGCGATATCGTGCAGCGTGCCAACCTCATTATTGGCCAGCATCAGGCTCACGAGCGCCGCACCCTCTGCGGCCACTTCAACTGTTTCCAGCAAAACGCGGCCATCGTGATCGACGCCCACAAAGACCGCCTCGAAGCCCTGCCACGCGGCCAGTTGTTCGGCCGTCTTGCTCACGGCGCTGTGTTCCACCTTTGTAGTTACAATACGGTTCGCGCCTGTCCGTTTGCGTTGGGCCAGAGCTGCCCCACGCAACGCCAGATTGTCGCTTTCGGTGCCGCCGCTGGTGAACACAATTTCAGCGGGGCGGCAGTTGAGCAGCCGGGCGATCCGTTCGCGCGCATCCTCTATCGCCGATTCAGCGGCCCGCCCCTGCGCGTGCGCCGACGAAGAATTGCCAAACCAGCCGTCGAGGTACGGGCTCATCGCTGCCGCCGCTGCCGGATCGAGCGGCGTACTGGCCGAATGATCGAGATAAATGGAGTGTGTGAGCTTGTTCATGACGCGGTCTTTCATCTGCTGCAATACAATGGCGTGCATTGTACAGGAAAAAGCACCCTTCCCCGCCTGCGCTTAATCCCCTCTTTAACAATACACCCTGCTCAAGCCGCCCTGCCGGGGTTATACTGGTCGGGTTATCCGTACGCGGCCGGCCAGAATCTTACCGGCCAGAGTGATCCAGCGGCTCAACAGAGGAGCGAACCATGACGTTAATCGAAAACATCCACGGACGTGAAGTCCTTGACTCGCGCGGCAACCCGACTGTCGAAGTCGAAGTGCTGTTAGCCGACGGTGCGTTCGGGCGCGCGATTGTGCCCAGCGGCGCATCGACCGGCGAATACGAAGCCCTCGAACTGCGCGACGGCGACAAGAACCGTTACGGTGGCAAGGGCGTGCTCAAGGCGGTCGATTCCGTCAATGGGCCGATTGCCGAGGCGCTCGAAGGCGAGTACGCCTACAACCAGGTCAACATCGACAGCATCATGCTGGAGCTGGACGGCACCGCCACCAAGAGCAATCTGGGAGCAAATGCTGAACTCGGTGTATCGCTGGCCGTGGCCCGCGCCGCCGCCGAATCCGTCGGCCTGCCGCTGTATTCGTACATTGGCGGTGTGCACGCCCATGTGCTGCCCGTACCGATGATGAACATCATGAACGGCGGAAAGCACGCTGTCGGCAGCACTGACTTTCAGGAATTCATGGTCATGCCGGTGGGCGCGCCTTCATTCAGCGAGGGCCTGCGCTGGGGCGTCGAAATCTACCAGGCGCTCAAGAGCGTGCTGCACAAGGGCGGCCACTCCACCAATGTGGGTGACGAAGGCGGCTTTGCGCCCAGCCTCGGCTCGAACCACGGCGCACTCGACGTGATCATGGAAGCCATCGGCAAGGCCGGCTTCAAGGCCGGTGAAGACATCATGATCGCACTCGACCCCGCCACCTCAGAACTGTACCACGATGGCGCGTATCACCTCGACATCGAAGGCAAGGTGCTGTCTGGCGCGGAGTTGGTCGAATTCTGGAAGAAATGGGTCGATCAGTACCCGATCATCTCGATTGAAGATGGCCTGTCGGAGAACGACTGGGAAAACTGGGAACTGCTGGTGGCGACGATTGGCGACCGCGTGCAGATCGTCGGCGACGACCTGCTGGTGACCAACGTCGAAAAGGTGCGCCGCGCGATTGTCAACCAATCGGCCAACGCATTGCTGTTCAAGCTCAACCAGATCGGCACGCTCACCGAAGCGCTGGCAGCCGCCAGCCTCAGCCAGCGTCACAACATGTCGGTCATCATCAGCCACCGCAGCGGCGAAAGCGAAGACACAACCATCGCCGATGTGGCCGTGGCGCTGAACGCCGGCCAGATCAAGACTGGCGCGCCGGCGCGCACTGACCGCATCGCCAAGTACAATCAACTGCTGCGCATCGAAGAGGAACTGGGCAGCGCGGCGAAGTACGCCGGCCGCAGCGCCTTCTTCAACCTTGGCATGGACGTGAAGTAATCTGCTTCACTGGCAGGGCTTCTCGGGGGACACGGCATTTCGTGTCCCCTGTTGATTCAATCACCATCACTCGCGCACCTGTGTTCGGCTGTTATAATGAGTGAGCTTGGTTGAGCGCCTCCCCGACTGGACCGCCGCGAAGAGGAAACCCTTGAACAGCAACCGACTCAGTGGAAAACGCACCAAGATTGTCGCCACGCTTGGCCCGCGTTCACGTGACGAAGCCACCGTACGGCAGATGATTCGCGCTGGCATGGATGTGGCGCGCATCAACTTTTCGCACGGCGATCATAAAGCTCATGGCGCGACGATTGATGTGGTGCGGCGCGTCGCGGCTGAAGAAGGCGTCGTTATCGCGGTGTTGGGCGATATTCAAGGCCCGAAAATCCGCATCGGCCTGATCGACAAAGAGCCGATTGAGCTGAAGCCGGGCGACAAGATCACACTCACGCTCGACCCCGCCAACGGCGAGAACAACATCGTCAACCTGCCCCACCCCGAGTTCGTGCGCGACATTCGCGCCGGCACGGTGCTGCTGCTCGACGACGGCAAGCTGGAGTTTGTGGCGCGCTCGACCAGCGCCAACAGCGTCGTCGCCGAAGTGGTCGTGGGTGGCCCGCTGTCCAGCCGCAAGGGCATTATGGCCCCCAACGCCCGCCTCACGCTCTCGGCCATCACGCCGAAAGACAAGGAGGATATTGAGTTTGCGTTGTCAAAGCAGGTGGACTACCTGGCGATGTCGTTCGTCCGTTCGGTTGACGACCTACGCGAGATCCACTGGCTAATCCGGCATCTCGGTGGCGAAACCGCTGTCGTCGCCAAAATTGAAAAACATGAGGCGCTCGAGAACATCGAGGCGATCATCGAACTGGCCGACGGCATCATGGTAGCGCGCGGCGATCTCGGTATCGAAATTCCGGCCGAAGAAGTGCCGTTCCATCAGAAGCGAATCATCCGTCTCGCCAACGAGGCGGCCAAGCCAGTCATCACCGCTACGCAGATGCTGAACTCGATGGAGTTTTCGCCGCGCCCCACGCGCGCTGAGGCCAGTGACGTATACAACGCCATCCTCGATGGCACCGACGCGGTCATGCTCAGCAACGAAACCGCCAGCGGGCTGTATCCTGTGCGCGCCGTCGAGATGATGGTCAACATCGCCAATATTGCCGAGCGCAATCTGCTGAATCAGACGACGGAACGCCAGTTCCGCCGCCCGAACTCAGCCGGTCGCGAAGCGATCAGCGACGCCATCAGCCAGGCGACGGTGCAGGTGGCCGAGTCGCTGCGCGTGCGCGCCATCGTAACCGCCACGATGTCGGGCTATACCACCCGGCGCGTAGCCCGCGAACGGCCGCGTACGCCAATTATCTGCGTAACGCCGAGCCAGGAAACGTTCAAACGGATGACGCTCCTATGGGGCGTGACCCCAGTCATGATTCCTGCGTTTAACAACAGTGATGAGCTCCGTCGCCTGGTCGTGCGTACGTTGTACGACCAGAATTTTGCCGAGCGCAACGATCAGATCGTGCTCGTTGCAGGTATCCCGTTTGGAGCCAGCGGTCAATCGAACCTGCTGAAAGTGGAGGTTGTCGGCGAGGACGGCCAGCTCGAACAGCCGTAAGAAGTGCCCTCACCCTCAATGCCTCTCCCTCACGGCGAGGGCAGAATGAAATGTGCCACATCACCACACCGCAAAAAGGCTCGCTCGTTAGCGCGCCTTTTTGTTTCGTGCGGCACTGATTCGGTTCAGCGCGGCAAACCTACCATATGCATTTCACCCGTCGTCTGATGGAGAGAGGCCGACAGTGGGGGCCTAGATGTCTTCCCCATCTACGAATTCCACCGCTTGCGCAGCGGCCGCGGCTCGGCGAGCCGAGCGTGTGCGCGGGTGTTCGGCGCTGGCTGGCGCTGACCACGCATCCGTGGTCGGGCGCGCTGCGGGTGAAGTTGCGGTGTCCCCTTCCGCGTAGGGGGCAGTTGCGGTGATGCAGTAGGGGCAAATATCCCACGACAGTTCCAGCATGCGCCCGCAGCGTGTGCATGGCTTGCCCAGGCGGGTGTGGCAGTGCGGACATGCCTGCCATTCCTCTTTCACGCGCTGCTTGCAACCCGGGCAGGTCGGCTTTTCCTCAATCTCCTGCAACAGCGCTTCTTCCTCAAGCGAACGCTCATAGGCTTCGGCCAGCGTTTCGCGCGGGCGCAGGAACAAGTAGATCAGCACACCCGGAATCGTCAGCAGCGCCACCATCAGCGCCATCAGCACCTGAGCAAGCGTGTCGCGGGAGCGCGCGCGCATGTCGCGAAACGTCCACACGACCATCGCTACCCAACACGCAATCAACACCAAGCCAAAGTAGGCGGCCAGTGCGGCGCCGATGCCCGCTGCATCCTGAAACATGTCTGATGTGCCTCTCTGGAACTCAATTACAACCAGCAGCGAGTGATTTCTGACGTCCGCAGTATAGCGTCAGGGGGTCTCCGTCGCAATTTCATCTGGCTCATCAACGGCTCGGGGCAGCGGATCCAACATACCGCCAAACAACTCGGCGCTGGCCACAAACGAATCATACTCGTGGCCCGAAGCATAGACGACCACATTGACGATTGAGGCGGGCCGCGCGTTGGCCGGAAGCAGCGAGAACAGGTTGTCGCTTTGATAACTGTACCAGGCGTTGGCGTTGACGGCCTCGTGTTCCTGGGTGCAGCTCGCGCACACCAGCGGGTTGGTGATATTCGGGTCAAATGACACGAAGAAGCCGTGGAACCATGACGCAGCCGGACCACCGCCCACCGGGATGTAATCTACCCGCACCATCACCGGACATTCGCTGCCTGCCACGCCACAGGCGCTCAGGGAATGGCTGCTAATCTTGAACAGCACATCGAGCAAGAGCGTATCGAACTCGGTGACATCGACGCCCTGCCCCGCGTTCAGCGTGCGCGAACACAACGTTTCGCCGTGCGTGCGCGCTCCGCCTGCCCGCAGCATGTTCAGGGCTGTGCGGCCGTCTTCATCGACCAAGTTGAATTCCCCGATCGGGTCGCCATTGGCCACGCTGTAGCAGCGCCAAACCGGCTGAAGCAGTTGTGCCGGCGTACCGTCAGAACTCGATTACCGTCTCCTCCGTGAACTCTGGATGCTCAATCAGGCTTACCGGAGCCGGTACCACGTAGACTTCGCCCGACCGTGGGATAAACAGGCCGCGCTGCCTATCGGCGACATACTGCGTCGTCGCGCCATCCGACGAAACCAGCGCCGCGCTGCCACCGTAGTTGGTCAGCGATTCAAGGCCCGGCGATACATCGATGAAGTATTCGCCGCTGTCCGTCAGCGTCATCCAGTTACCGGCCTCCGATTCCACCGTCACCCGCATTGACCGGTCAAGATCGTTTGGGATGATGACTTTCAGGCGGCCACTCACGTCACTAAGCGCAATCTCGTAACCGAGGCCGCTGACCTCGAAACGCGGTCGCGTCATTGCGACCAGATCGAGCGCCGTATCGCTGCGCACAATCACGGTAGCGACCAGTTTTCCAAGTTGCTGCGGATCGTAAAAAGAGATCGTCGCCTGCGACTGCCGGTCAGTTGAAATGACCGAGCTGTTCGAAATCTCGCGCGAGAAGCGCACCGCCTGCTCGATCAGGTCGGTACTCGTCAGTCCGGCGGTTCCGCGCCCAACAGTGAGAATGCCTTGCAAAGACACGGTCGAGTCGAGCAGAAAGTAGCGCATACCAAGCCCGGTGCTGATACACAGCACGCACGACATGGCAAACGCAATGATCAGGATAATCCACGCCACACGCTGCTGATGCAGACTGCGACTGCTTACGGGAGGCGATTGCAGCGTCCCAGCGGGGTTAGCCACGCGAGTTTCTCCCTGCGAAGTTATCCCGGGCATTATAGCATGTGCCTGTCCGTCTCGACGGCGGCGGGCCGGTTGGGTTATAATCGGCGTATGACGGCGATGAAATGATGAACGCGGAGCACAGCGATGTCTGGTCACAGCAAATGGTCTACCATCAAGCGCAAGAAGGGCGCAGAAGACGCGAAGCGGGGCAAAATCTTCACCCGCCTTGCGCGCGACATTATGCAATGCGCCCGTGAAGGCGGCGGCGACGAAAACACCAATGCCAAACTCAAGATCGCCATTCAAAAGGCGAAAGCCGAGAATATGCCCAAGGACAACATCGACCGCGCGATTGCGCGCGGCACCGGTAAGTTGGGCGACGGCGAAACCCTCGATGAGATTGTGTATGAAGGCTACGGCCCCGAAGGCGTCGCCTTTCTGGTAGATACACTCACGGATAACAAGAATCGTTCGCTGGCCGATATCAAGCGTGTGTTCAACCGTGCTGGCGGAGCGCTGGCCTCAGCGGGGTCCGTTCAGTGGCAGTTCGAGCAGCGCGGCCAGATTACGCTGGCGAATGAAGACGTGGATTTCGATGAGGTGTTTATGGTGGCCGCCGAAGCCGGCGCTGAAGACGTAGTCGAAGATGAGGACATCATCACGGTGTTCACGCCCCGCGAGCTCCTGTTTGCGGTTGAGGAGGCACTGCGCGCGGCTGGCTACGAAATCGAGGATGCCCTGCTGCACTGGGAAGCCAAGAACGAAACAGAAGTCGATACCGAGAAGGCGCTCACCAATCTACGCCTGATGAGCGAACTGGAAGAACTGGACGACGTGCAGGCGGTCGCATCAAACCTGCAAATCACAGACGAGCTAATTGCAGCCTTTGAAACGGCCTAGCACCGCGCAGTGATGATCTCACTGGGGATAGATCCGGGCACAGCGACGGTTGGCTATGGCCTCGTGGGCGAGCGGCAAGACGGCTCCCTCGAGGCCATTGACTATGGCGTGATCACCACGCCGGCGGGCGTACCCATGGCGGAACGGCTGCGCACCATTCATGACGCGCTGGCGACGCTAATTGACTTGTATAAGCCAGACCGAGCCGCAGTTGAAGAACTGTTCTTCGGTAAAAACGTCACTACCGCCATTACCGTCGCCCAGGGTCGCGGCGCTATCCTGCTCACCCTGAGCGAAGCCAGCCTGCCAATCCACGAATACAAGCCAAATTACATCAAGCAGTCGATTTCGGGCTATGGCAACGCCGGCAAGCCTCAGATTCAGGAAATGGTGCGGATGCTGCTCAATCTCGAGGTCATTCCCCGGCCAGACGACGCCGCCGATGGCCTCGCAATCGCGATTACCGACCTGTACCACGCGCAGTACAACGCACTCGTTTAGTAGATCGATTTTGAGTGCGAGGCATGCCGTGCTTCTACAGAATCTAATCCGAAGACCCGGCAGCCAAAGCTGTAAACCGGAGATATACCAATGATCTCGCTGCTGCAGGGCACAGTCGCCAGCCAGAAACCCGACCACGTCGTCGTGCTGGTGAATGGTGTGGGTTTTAAGGTGGCGGTGCCAGTCAATGTCTCCGCGGCGGTGGGCGA
Organism: uncultured Chloroflexia bacterium; assembly: GCA_963841085.1. GTDB lineage: Bacteria > Chloroflexota > Anaerolineae > Aggregatilineales > Phototrophicaceae > Flexifilum. Next base: position 36,227 of record CAWJBF010000004.1, read on the forward strand.
CACGATCACGCTAAACACGGTGATGATCGTGCGCGAGGATTCTATCGCGTTGTATGGCTTTGAAACGCCAGAAGAGCGCGAGGTATTCGAGCGCCTGATCACGGTCAGTGGCGTGGGGCCGCGCATCGGCATCGCAGTCATTGGCACGCTCGGCATCGACCGGCTGCGCACTGCTGTGGGCACCGGCCAGGTCGATGTGCTTTCACGCGTGCCCGGCCTGGGGCGCAAGACCAGCGAGAAGATCATCCTCGAACTTCGCGACAAGTTGAAAGGCGGTGACGGGCTAATCCCGGCTGGGCCATTGAGCTATGTCAACCGCGATCTGCTCGACGCATTGGCGGGATTGGGTTATACCCCCGCCGAAGCGCAGAGCGCGCTCAACAGTATTCCGGCTGGCGCGGACAAATCCTTTGAGGATCGTCTGCGGCTGGCACTTCAGTATTTCATGCGAGGCTGAAACGATGACGACTTTGCCGCTGGGAACCCGTGTGGATGTGCTCGACAAGGGCTGGGTCGAATTGGTCGATATCATGCCCCACCCCGCCACTGGCACAAGCGGCGATATGGCGATTGTCAGCGCCGCGCGCGTCAGCTTCATGGGCGACAGCAAAGGCGATGAGGCCGACAAGAAGCTGCTGTTCTATCTGCTGCGCCACGCGCACACCAGCCCATTTGAGATGGTCGAGTTCAAGTTTCGGGTGCGCGCCCCGCTGCTGGTCTGGTGGCAGTGGGTGCGCCATCGCACCTTCCACTTTCAGTCGGTCAACGCGCAATCGGGCCGCTACACCGAGTTCGACGAGAATGACTTCTACGTGCCGGACGTCTGGCGGCAGCAGGCGCGCAGCAACAAGCAGGCCAGTGAGGGCGAACTGTTGCCCGAGGCGTCGACTGATTTCCTAGATAAGCTGAATACGTTTTACGCACACAGTTTCGGACTATACGAAGAGGCTGTGCAGGCTGGCGTGTCCCGTGAAATGGCGCGCTTGTTCCTGCCCGGTTTCAGCGTTTACTACACCTGGGTGATCAAAGTGGACGCCCACAACCTGATGGGTTGGCTGCGCCTGCGGCTGGCCAGTGATGCGCAGTACGAAATCCGCGTCTATGCCGAGGCCATCTACCGCGCCTTCTTCAAGCCGGTGCTGCCTTGGACAGCCGAAGCGTTCGAGCAGTATGTGCTTTCGCCGGGAGGCATTGACATACCGTAGCGACGATTTCTCCCCTCTCCCTGTGGGAGCGAGGTCGTGGGTGAGGGCTAACGATTCATCATGTGTTCAGCCGTGCGAATGAAGTAATCGCGCATGAGCGTGCGCATTGGCTCATCGATACCGGTTTCGTCCATCGCGGCCAGCATGTGCGTCAACCAAGCATCGCGTTCGGCCGGGCCAATCGGAAACGGGGCATGACGCATTTTCATCCGCGGGTGGCCACGCTCCTCGGTATAGATCGGCGGCCCGCCGAAGAACTGCACCAGAAAGATGAACAACCGATGCCTGCTTCCAGCTAAGTCCTCTGGATACATCGGAAGCAGCAGCGACTCGGTTTCGATGCGAGCATAGAAGGCATCCACCATGCTGCGAATCGTGTCTTCTCCGCCTACCAGCTCGAAGATAGTGTATTGTGACGGTTGCACAGGCGATCTTCTGTCTGGACAATGAGTCCCACAAAGGTACAATCTCAGCTTACGATTATACCGAACCCGCGCCTCACTCGAAGGAGCAAGAAGATGATTCTAATCAGGCGTCGCGCCGCGATCGCCGCGGCCGCCGTGCTGGTGGCACTGCTTGGCTTGGCAGTGGCCGTCGGGGCGCAAGAAGCAGGAAACGTGAACGTGGCAGGCTCGGCGATTGTCTCGCCACTGGTGGAAGCAGTCGCTGCTGAAGCTGGCGTGCCTGTCACGTTGAATATCGCCGGCACAACCGCCGGAGTAAATGCATTGTGCGCTGGTGAAGCCGATGTGGCGCTGGCTAACCGTCCGCTGACAGCGAACGAAGAGGCCGTATGCACGAGCACAGGCGTCTCGTTTTATGAGCTGTTGCTGGGGCACACCGCCGCTGCCGTCATCACCAACAGCGCATCCCCGGCTCCGCAGTGCCTTACCAGCGCGCAGCTCGGGTTGTTGTTCGCGCCGAGCGCGGCAGGTCAGGTCAGCACATGGGATCAGGTTGCGCCAAATGCCGCACCGGACGCGCTCAGCATTTATCTGCCCGCCGAAGACAGCCTGGCCGTGGCGCTGCTTGATAGCGTTGTAGAAGGTGACGGCCTGCGCGCCGATGCCTCATCGCTGGCCAGCGACGCCGATGTGATTGCCAGTGTGGCGGCTGAAGCGGGCGCGGTCGGCGTCATTGACTACGCTTCGGTGGGCACGCTGCCCGAAGGCATCAAAGTGCTGGAATTGAATACTTCGGCGGCAGGCTGCATCGCGCCGTCCACCGATGGTTTCGAGAGCCGCACCTACGCGGCCGCTGCCCCGCTGTTCGCTTATGTCAACTCAGCCAGCGAAGCAGCCATACCGCTGGCCGAAGCACTGATCAGGGCGGCAGATGCAACTGCTACAGCTGGTTTCGCGGCCCCGTCCGAGGCGGCCGCTGCGCAGAACGCCAGCATCCTTGCAGACTCGAACACTGGCCGTGAGTTCACGCGCTACGTCACCGATTTCGTCATTCCCGAAGGCGCGAACGGCTCGGTGCTGGTGGCTGGTTCATCGGCCGCCATCGATCTCGCCGACCTGTGGTCGCGCGCCATCACATCTGAATTCCCGGGCCTCATCCTTACATCGACGCTTCAGGGTCAGCCAGGCGGTATCACCAGCCTGTGCACTGGCGCGGCCGATATCGCCTTCATCTCTGGTGAAGCCGGCCCCGATCTGTGGGCAGCTTGCACGGACAACGGCGTCGAGCCTACGGTCATTCCGCTTGGCGGCCGCCCGGTCGTGCTGGTTGCCAACGAAGCCTCCGAATTTCTGGCCTGCCTCACGCCGGCTGAAATTGCGGTAGCCCTGACCACCGATGCTACTACTTGGGATCAGGTCAACGCAGAGTTCAGTTCCACGCCTGTCACCGTAGTGTCCCCGACGGTGGGTAGCAGCCTGAGCGATCTGCTCGTGCGGTTGACCGCCAGCTCCAACGCGTTCCTGCGCGCCGACAAGGTTGAGTCGGATGACCCGCTGTTCCGCGCGGCGGCAGTGGCCAATGTGGAAGGCGCGGTTACGTTCATGGACTGGTACGATTTCCAGCGCGTGGCCGATAGCGGCCAGCAGGGTATCCAGTTGGTGAGCGTCAACGATGGCAGCGACTGTATTGCGCCCAACGAAGCCGCGTTCCAGGCCAGCAGCTATCCGCTGTGGGAGCCGGTCACGCTGCTTGTCAATCCGATCAGTCTGAACAAGCCATCCGTACAGTCGGCGCTGTGGTATCTGTTCAGCGACCGCAATTTCAACATCTTCTCGGCATCCGGCTTGTATGGGCTACCCTTCCAGGACCTCGCCCCGCTGCGCTACAACCTGCAAGACGCATTCGCTGCTGCCGAGCAAGCTGCGGCCGATACAGCCGCTGCCGCAGCCGAAGTCACGCCAGAAGCAACTGCCGAGGCGACACCGGCAAGTTAGTTCAGTCACGTAAGCGAGGCGGGGCGCACTGCTGCGCCCCGCCTCGCACTTCCGGCCCTTAAGGACTTCCGCCCTTGATGCCCCCATTCCCGCCGCTGCCCGGTGAATACATTGCCCTCGATCTCGAAACGACTGGCTTCTTCCCCGAATCCGACGCGATCATCGAGGTGGGGGCTGTGCTGGCGCGCGACGGTGAAATCGTCAGCACGTTTCAATCGCTGATTGATCCGGGCCGCCCCATCTCGCCCGAAATCACCCGCATCACGCATATCGATGATGACATGGTGCGCGGCCAGCCCCGCTTCGCCGAAATAGCTGCCGCGCTCGATCAGTTCGTAGGTGACCGGCCTGTTGTCGGCCACAATGTCGACTTTGACCTCGGCTTCCTGCGCCACGCCGGGCTGTTCGCGCGCAACATCGGAATCGATACGCTCGAGCTGGCGGCCGTCCTGCTGCCATCAGAGGCGCGTTACAGCCTCACGAATCTGCGCACCGTCGTGGGCGTCACCGGCGATCAGGCGCACCGCGCCCTCGACGATGCCAGCGCCACGATGGAACTTCTGTTTTTCCTGTGGGACAAAGCCATCGCCTTGCCCCCGCCGCTACTCAACGAAATCGTGTCACTGGCGCGGCGCACCCCGCAGGCGGCCAACCGTTGGCAGGCGCTGCCAATCTTCGACGAGGCGTTGGCGCTGCACGGCCCATTCGCAGCTGCAGTTCCGCTAAAGGTCGCTGAATTCCCGCCCGATGATGCGTCCATTCCGCCGCTCAAGGCAGTGCCTGCACCCGCGCCACTGAAGGTGGATAAGGTGCTGGCCCTGCTCGATGAGGGCGGCACGCTCGAAACTGTGCTGCCCGCTTATGAACACCGTCCCCAGCAGGTGCGCATGGCCGAACAGGTCACCGAGGTGCTGAACGACGGGCGGCACGCCATCATCGAAGCGGGTACCGGAACCGGAAAATCGCTGGCCTATCTGGCCCCGTCGGCGCTCTACGCCCTGCAGAATGGCGAGCGCGTGGTCATTTCAACCAACACCATCAACCTGCAGGAACAGCTCATCCACAAGGACATTCCGCTGCTGGGTGAAGCGCTCGATACTCCCCTACGCGCCGCCATGCTCAAGGGGCGCAGCAACTATCTGTGCCCGCGCAGGCTGGAAATTGTGCGCCGCCGCGCCCCGGACTCGCTGGCCGAACTACGCGTGACGGCCAAGCTGCTGGTGTCGCTCTCGCTCAACGGCAGTGCCGACCGTACCAATCTGACGCTGCGCGGCCTCGATGAGCATATCGCCTGGTCGCGGCTGAGCGCGGAAGACGAAGGCTGTTCGCTGGAGCGCTGCCGCACGGTCATGGGCGGCTCGTGCCCATACTATCGCGCCCGCCGCGATGCCGAACGCGCCCATCTGCTCATCGTCAATCACGCGCTGCTGATTTCCGACATGACGGCCGAGAGCAATCTACTGCCGCCGTTCAAACGCCTGATCATTGATGAGGCGCACCAATTTGAGGACGCGCTCACATCCGGCCTCACATTCCGCGCCGATGAACTGCTACTGCGCCGCAATATGTCCGAACTGGGCGATAGCCGCCGTGGCTTGCTCACCACCGTCACCGCCTTTGCGCGCGCCCATGCTTCCGACATCGAAGCGGCGCGGATCGCCGATTTCGCCAGCCTGATCATCGCCGCGCTGGCCGAGCTTGACACGCCACTGCGCCGCTTCTTCGCCGCCTGCCGTTCGCTGTCGAAGTCGCAATCCAGCCATCCCGGTGACCGCCAGTTTCGCATCACCGGGGCCGTGCGCCGCCAACGCGACTTCGAGGCCGTTGAGTCGACGTGGGAAGCACTGTCCCCGTATTTGACCGTGCTGGCAGAAAAGCTGACGGAACTCGGGCACGTCGTCGGGCGTATTCGCCTGGACAGCCGCGATGATGCCGAGGACCTCGCTCTTTCAGTGCTCTCGGCAGCCCGCACTTTCGGCGGCGTGCAGCGCCAGCTTCAGGCGCTGGTGGCCGAACCGGATGACAATTCCGTTTACTGGGTTTCAATTGGCAATGACCAGCAGCCGGTGTCGCTGTTCAGCGCCCCGATTTCCGTCAGCGAACTGGCTCGCGAAGGCATCTGGAACGAACGCGAGTCCGTCGTGCTCACCAGCGCTACGCTGCAAACCAGCGACGGCTTCGGCTACGTGGCCGGCCGCCTTGGCGCAGACCACATGGAAACCTATGAAATCGGCTCGCCGTTCGACTATCATCGCGCCACCCTGCTCTACTTGCCCAACGATCTGCCTGAACCGAGTGACAAGTTCCGCTATCAGCGAGCCGTTGAACAGGCCATAATCGAGCTGGGCGCGGCGCTGGGCGGGCGCACCATGGCCTTGTTCACCAGCTATCAGCAGTTAAAACAAACGGCCAGTGCGGTCGCGCCCCGGCTGGCGCTCGGCAATATCGCCGTACTCGACCAGAGTGACGGCACCAGCCGCCACGCCATGCTGGAAATGTTCAAGACCAGCGAGCGCGCAGTACTGCTGGGCACGCGCAGTTTCTGGGAAGGGGTGGATATTCCAGGCGAGGCTCTGAGCGCGCTGGTGATCGTCCGCCTGCCGTTTGCGGTGCCTAACGAACCGATTGTCGCCGCGCGCTCGGAAACCTACAGCGACGGCTTCGGCCAGTATTCGCTGCCCGAAGCCGTCCTGCGCTTTCGCCAGGGGTTTGGCCGGCTCATACGAACGGCCACCGACCGTGGCGTTGTCGTGGTGCTCGACGGGCGCATTATCAGCAAGCGCTACGGCGAGTCGTTCATCAATGCCCTGCCCGATCCTACGGTCGAACTGCTTCCCCTCGCCGATCTGGGTCGCATTGCGAGCGCCTGGCTAACCCGACCATAACCGGCCTCAACCCCGATTATCATGGCACGCCGCCCCGTGTAGGGCTATGATCCTGCCGGGTTACCACAGGAATTGCATCGATGCGTACGCCCGCGGGCACAGAATGCCGCCATTACTTCCAGGACTTCCATCGCGGCAACCATGCGCAGGAATGCCGGCTGGAGAAAGACAATCCGGCTTCGAAGCGCTGGAAGCCGACGGACTGCGCCGCCTGCCCCGTGCCCGCGATTTTGCAGGCCAATGCCAGCCCTGATCTCGAACTGACGCTCACGATTGGTGCACGAATGCTTGGAATGGGGCGGAAGTTGAGCGTAACCACGCGCTGCAAACGGCATCTCGTCTCCATCGACGATCCGTTCGTGGGCTGCCCCGAATGCAATCGTGAGCGCCCGGGGCTGGATTTGTTCCTGAATGCGCTAGAAGGCACTGACGAAGCAGCTACGGATTAATCGCCCTCCTCAGGAGATCGCCGCCGCTCATGGTTGCGTCAGCACCCACCCACCAGCAAATCGTCGCCATCGTCCCTCGGGGCGCTCCGGGCTGGCTGCGTGACCTCACCAATACCTGCGGTTTCATGCCCGCGACGGGTGTGAAGGCGATTCTGAAACGGGCATCTCGCGAGGAGCTTCCCGCCTGTGTGCTGGGTGCGCCCACGATGCGTGTGCTGGGCATGTTCCAGTCCCTGCGCGAGGCGATGGAACTGCCGCACCGCCCCCTGCTCGTCTTGCTGTCCGACTATCCCGCGCCCATCAGCGTGGCGGACTACGTCTGGTCGCCTCAGCCCGACACCCTGCTCCACAATCTGGAATCTGCTCTCGCCATGCGCGCGCAGTGGCGCACGCTGCACGAGCAGCGCGCCGAAGGTGTTTCGGCCAGCGAGCTCGAAATCCTGCTTGAACTTCAGCGCAAGACGGCCACCGAACTGCACCTGCTCAAAAATACGGTCGTCAACAACGTCGCCCACGAACTGCGCACCCCGCTGCTCCATCTGAAGGGTGCGCTCACCTTCATCGGCGACGAAGCCTACGCCGACCGCTACGAAGAGATGTACATGTATGCGGTGCAAGCCACATCGCGGCTTGAGGGCGTCATCAGCAATATCACGCTGCTGGCAGGCGCGTTTGGATCACTTGAGTTCGAAGATGTGCATATGCCCGATGCGCTCGACCAGGCGATGCGCGCCCTGCGCCGCAGTTGGGCACATCGGGATACTATCGATCGCGTATTCGTGCCTGCATATGAGCAGCTTCCGCTGGTTCGCTGCAATCGCCGCGCCATCTCCGTCGTGCTGCAACTCCTGATCGACAACGCGCTCAAGTTCAGCGACGATCAGGTGGACGTTGAGTTCACAGCCGGCGTGGCCCATGTGCAGGTGACTGTGCGTGACCGGGGAATCGGAATTGCCGACGACCAGCACGAGCAGATTTTCGAGCCGTTCTATCAGGTGGACAGTTCATCCACGCGCAAACATGCCGGCATGGGGGTTGGCCTCGCCATCGCGCGGCAGATCGTCGAAAACCACGGCGGGCGCATTATCGTCCACAGCGCGCCCAATGCGGGCAGTGAATTCTTCTTCAGTTTGCCGCAATGCCCGTCGTAAGAACCAGTCATCAACCTGCGTCTAACCCCTCAGGCAGCACTCACACGAATCGCGTTGACGCCCCATAGTGTTGTGTGTAGAATGAAGTTCACTATATTCAGTTTGTTCTGAATGTAACAAACGACGGTCTTAAACAGGAAAAGTTGTCAGATGACCATCAACCAATCGTCGGTACTTGTGCGAGACGACCCTTCCTCTGCCAGGGATGTCGAATTCGACCTGCAAGCGGCGCTTGATGTAGTCGACCAATTGATGCACGACACCGTCAACAGCGAGGTTGAGGTGCTCCGCGACGCAAGCTGGCATATTCTGGCCGCGGGCGGTAAGCGTATTCGCCCTCGTTTGACATTGCTCAGTTTTGCCGCTGCCGGTGGCCATTCCATCGAAACGGTCGCGCCGCTGGCCGCCGCAGTCGAGCTGGTGCACACTGCCAGCGTCGTCCACGACGACATCAACGATCACGGAGTCGTACGCCGGGGCCGGCCGTCAGTCAACTCGATCTGGGGGCGAACATTCGCTCTACTCACTGGCGATTTTCTCTTCACCAAGGTCTATGACCTGATGTCCGAGCATGGTGACCTGAATGTCGTGCTCTCCGAAGCGACCACCGCGCTCGTCGAAGGCGAGACACTGCAGGCCGCCGCTGTGAAGGACAATCAGTTCACTCGCGAAGTCTATGCGCGCATCATCGCGCTCAAGACTGCCGCGCTGTTCAAAGCCGCTGCCACGCTTGGCGCGCGCGCCGCCAACGCCTCGCGGGCAGTCGAGCAGGCGCTGGCCGATTACGGCTTCAATATCGGCCTTGCCTTCCAGATTGTGGACGATGTGCTCGATATCACCGCGCCCAGCGAGCAGTTGGGCAAGACCTCGGGCATCGACATCGAACAGGGGCGCGGTTTTGCCGTGGCCTTCGAGAGTGCTGACGGCATGCCCACCAACGGCGACCCGATTACGGCCCTGCGCGAGCGTGTGCTGAAGGGGGATGCCGTTCGGGAAGGTTACGATCAGGCGCGCCGCTTTGTTGAAATAGCGGTGGCTGGTCTGTCGGTGCTGCCCGAGTCCTCGGCCAAACGGCAAATGGTGGAACTGGCCTATTCGGTGGTCGAGCGGACAACCTAACTCGGCATCGTCGCATGGATTGAATCAGAAAAGGCGTCCACTGAGGGCGCCTTTTTGATTGCTTCAGGCGAGTATAATCAGCCTCAAACAGACAAGTGAGGGCCATCACATGACTATTCCCGTCATCTCCGTAGCAGCGATGCGCGAAGTCGAGGCACAGGCCAATCAGACCGGCCTGACCTACGCGGAAATGATGGATCGCGCCGGAACTGCGTTGGCGCACCGGCTGGCGCAGCTTCTGGCCGAAAGCGGCGCTCCACATGACCAGTGGCGCGTGACATTTCTCATCGGCCCGGGCAACAACGGCGGCGATGGCCTTGTGGCCGGGCGCATATTGGCAGCGGAAACTAGCACGGCAGTGCGCTTCTATCTGTTCAAGGAGCGGGCAGAAGCCGATCCCCATCTTCGGGCAGTTCAGGACGCCGGTTTGACTGTGGCCCGGGCGCAGGATGACCAGCGCTTTCGCGTACTTCAGCAGATGGTCTCGACTTCACTGATCGTCGTCGATGCCCTGTTCGGGATTGGCGCGCGGCTGCCCCTCGACGACGAAACACGCAAGCTGCTTAAGGCAGTGCAGACTGCCATGAACACGTATAAGCCCGAGCCGCAGCCCGCGCTCTTTGCCGACGAAACAGCGCCCTCGCGTTCAATTGGCGCCCGTGTACTCGCTGTGGACTGTCCCAGCGGCCTCAACTGCGACAGCGGCGAGATCGATGAACACGCGCTGCATGCCGACGAGACCATGACCATGATCGCGGCCAAGCCCGGCCTGTTCGTTTTTCCCGGCGCTGCAGCAGTCGGCCGCCTGAGCGTTGCCAGCCTCGACGTGCCGCCCACTACCGGCCCGTTGAAAAGCGCGCCTTATCAACTGGTCACTTCGGCGGACGCCGCCGCGTGGCTTCCTGAGCGTGCATCAGACGGGCACAAAGGCACCCACGGCCGCGTGCTGGTCGTGGGCGGCTCGGCCAACTACACCGGCGCACCAGCCTTGGCGGCACGGGCGGCCTATCGCATGGGTGCGGGCCTCGTCACCATTGGCGCACCTAACCCGCTGGTTAATATACTCGCCAGCGCATTCTATGAAGCAACCTGGCTGCATCTCCCGCACGAACTCGGCGCGCTTGTGTCAGACGGAGCGAAACTGGTTCGGCGTGAAGCGGCAACCTGCGATGTATTGGTCATTGGCATGGGCGTCGGCCGCGAGGCGGAAACGCGCCATTTTCTAACCGAACTGCTGGCGGGCGATCACGCGACCAGCCACGCCCCGATTGGCTTTACCGGGGCCGCGCCTGCACCATCAGGTTCCGTGCCAGATTTGCCGCCGCTCGTCATCGACGCCGATGCGCTGTCGATGCTGGCCGAGATTCGCGATTGGCCCGCGCTACTTCCCCCAGATACCATTCTCACGCCTCATCCCGGCGAAATGGCGCGCCGTGTGAGATGAAGACGACGGACGTTATCAATCAGCGCTCGGAATCGTCGAATCAAAGGCGGTTGAATGGGGTGTCACTCTGGTGCTTAAGGGCGCGCATACGCTGATTGCAGCGCCCGACGCGACGGTGCGCGTGCTGCCGTTCAGGACATCGGCTCTTGCAACAGCAGGAACCGGCGATGTGCTGGCAGGGATGTATTGGTGCGCTGTACGCATTGCGCATACCGGCGGCTAACGCGGCAGCGGCGGGGGCTTACTTGCACGGGCTGGCTGGCTGATGGCGGCCCGCCGCCTTGGTACTGAACGTTCAGTCTGCGCCGGGGACGTCGTCGAGTTCGATTTCGGCGGCGCTGGCGAGCCTGAATCGCTAGCGCACTCAGGGCGCTGCGCCCTCTCGCCGGCGGCGAGCAGCTTCCTTGCCTTCCGCCATGCTCTGAGCGACGGTGTCGGTGGGCGCTGCCGACTTCAGCCTGGCCTTCGCATTCGTCGTAACGGACTGGGCCCGCTCGATCACGCACTCACGAAAATCCGGGCCGCTCTTTGGCGCACCCAGCAGGGCAACGACAACCCCCAGGCCCACCCCAAGCACGAGTCCCCACGCCAACCAGCGCCCGTCGGCGCTGAAGCCCCTTCGGGTTATTTTCCATTTTCTTCTCGCTTGGGTTTGGTGGCGCGGCCATAAGCGCGGCGAAGCCCGAACACACCGCCAACAGGACGGGGATAGCCGCAGCAAACTGGCCACATCAATCGCCGGTTCGAGCACGTTCTTGCCACGAAACTTCACTGTGTTCTGCGCGGTTTGCACCGTATCCTGCGTCGATTCCGGCAGTCGCTTCACTTCCTCGGTCAGCAGGCTAACCGGCCGCGCGGACCTGAACCAGCAGGACCGCGAAGGCCAGAAAAATCAGCCCCAGCTCCAGCGCGATGAACACCAGCAACAAGTCTCGCAACATGCGGAATAGCTTCACCGGTTCCCTGCACATCGGCCAGTGCCGCGATCACAGCGAGCAGGACGATCACGCCCATAGACACGAGCGGAACCGCGATAACAATAATCACGATCCTGCGGAAGCGCGTTTGAGTTCTCTCTATGACCTGGGCCAGTTCCAAGGCAATGTTCGAACTCGTCATGCCGTTCCCTTCCCTTCGCTAGACAAACAGCCGGCGGCGGCGCATAAACCACATTGCGCCGAACAGGGCCAGCCAGGCAGTAGCAGTGGCTGCAAGCAGTGAAGCGTACCAATATTGGCAGTTCAAAGCCGAGCACCCTACCCAACAGTTGGCCTACGGCGAAACCTGCCCACGATGAAATCAAGTAAACGGCTAAATGCTGCGCATCCCCACCCACAATCAGGTGAAAGATTGTGCCGTAAAGCGTGGCCAAGATCAAGCCCAGCGTAATGGGGGGCAAGGCAACGTTCGGCGCTCTGGCGTGCGGGTACGATAGCTAGATTGTAGCAAACGCACGCTACGTTTGAACACCAGCCGGGAGGGCTGTATGATCTGGCCACTATGGCGATTATCGATCGGCGAATTCTCATTCCCGCACGGCAAGAAGTCGTGTGGGCATACCTAAGCGACCTCCAGAATAACGCGAATGGCAGGCCGACTGCCGCGCGGTGTCGTTTCGTCGACCAACACACAGGTGCTGGCACGCGCTGGCGCTCGACCACGCAGCAGGGCCGTGATGCCGTGCTCGAAATCACATCCTGGTACAACGGCCTCGGCTACGAATATAACTATGTCGACGGCGGCCCGTTCAAAGAGAACCAGGGGCGAGTACGCCTTCAGGAAATCCCTGAAGGAACGGTCGTCCAATGGACATTCAGCTTCGAGAGCGGCGAGTTGTTGGCGGAGGGCGCGCATCTCGCCAGGCGGACTCCACCATGGCGGCCAGCCTCAAGGCGCTCTACAGGCAGATCAAGGCGTTCAACGAAGACCAGAACGAAGAATTGGTTGCCAGTCGCTGATGCGTGAAGCGCCAGACGTCGAAGCGCGCGCCGCCTACAAGCCGCGTCATCCGTCGGCGCTGACAGAGGAGGCGCAGCCGAAGTCGTCGAAGATGCGGTGCTGATGCCGGTCGCAGCCGAGCCGGCAGTCGACGCCGGCGACGCCACGCTGGTGCCGGCAATTGACCTCGCAACCGAGCCGCCGGTGGTTGTGGACGAATACCAAGCCGCGCGAGCCAGCCCTGGCGGTCGCTGAGGTGATGAGCGTTTCGCGCCGAAATCTGAACCGGCAGAAGTTCAAGCGCCTGAGGCGGAACCGGCCCCGACCGCAGAACCTGACACAGCGGCCGCCGTCGAGCCCGAAACCGCTACCGCCGAAGAGCAAGCGCGCGCCGATTGCGGATGCGCTGGCCGCAGCACCGATGGTTGACCGTACCGAAGCGGCGGCCCGTGCGGCAGCGATTGCAGCCGTGCTGCCCCCGTCCGACAGTGAAGGCAAGAGCATTTGGGAAGTCTTTGGCGTACAGCGGCCAGAGGTTCCGGCGGAAGAGAGCGTACAGGCCGACGAAGCCCCACCGCAAACCGAGCCGGCCTCAACCGAAGCACTGACGCCGCCTGACGGCGCCATTGACGAAGCTGCGACTGAAGCTGTGTCAGCGCACGAAGAAGTGCCCGCTGAAGTAGCCGAAGTGGCAGAAACGCCGGCCGTCGGAGTTGAGCCGGAACAGCCGCTGGCGAAAGCAGGAATTCTTGCCGCGCTGATGGGAGCAGGCGAAGTTAGTCTGATCGAAGCCGCTGTCGCTAAAGCTGACGCAGTTGAACAGGAACCGCAGGCGGCCGCCGTCGCAGCGCCCGCTGCCTATCGCCCGCGCAAAGGGTTGCGCGTGAGCGAACAACAAAATCTGGTGGCGCTGCGACGGCCTGTGTAACTCCAGAGACAAACCTGCCCAGACCTCATTGCAATAGGCTGGGGCGGGTTCACTTGGGGTGGCTAGACGGACTTGAACCCTGAGCACCTTCTGATCCA
>CAWJBF010000005.1:0-1077065 GCA_963841085.1 uncultured Chloroflexia bacterium
CGCGGCCGCTTCCGCTGAGCGTCCTGCTCATGGGCAACGTGCTGTCGCTCGGCGGGTACGTCGCCATTCGCTACCGGTCGCGGCTCATCAGCGGCACCGTCTGGCGCTGGCGGGCCATCTGGCACCAGGAATTCCCAGACCTCCACGCGCACCCTGATTGTCGGGGCAGGCGTATCCGGGCAGGAACTGGCACTGCGCCTGAAGCATCATTTCCCGGATGCCAGCTACAAGATTGTCGGTTTCATCGACGATGACCCACACAAGCAAGGCATGCTCGTCGAAGGTTGTCGGGTGTTGGGGACGCGTCGAGATATCCAGACCGTCTGCGAAAAGCACAGCGTCGAGCTGATTGTGCTGGCCGTCCATAATATTCAGGGCACCGACTTCCGCGAGATCCTGACCGCTTGTGAGCACACGAAGGCGCTCATCAAGGTCGTCCCTGACGTGTTCGCCCTCTTCAACGCCCGCTCGGGCAGCGCCCTCCTGCGCGAAGTGCAGGCAGAAGACTTGCTCGGGCGCTCGCTTGTGTCGCGTCACGAGAACGTCGACCTCAGTTCGGTCGAACGTCGTGTCGTACTGTTGACCGGCGCGGCAGGCTCAATCGGCTCTGAACTGAGTCGCCAGATCATGCAGTACGATCCGGTTAAGGCGATTTTGCTCGACAACAACGAGAGCGCGCTGCACGATCTGACGATAGATCTTCAGGAGCGTTATCCGAAGATCGAGCTGCAACCGGTCCTGGTCGACATTTCGGAGATGGAAGCCCTGCGCCGCGTGTTCGCCGAATTCAAGCCGCAGGTCGTCTTCCACGCCGCCGCCTACAAGCACGTCCCCATGCTTGAACTGTGGCCGCAGGAAGCCCTGCGCGTGAACGTGAGCGGTACCGCCCTATCTGATGCAGTTTGCCCGCGAATTCGAGGTTGAGCGCTTCGTCTTCATCTCCACGGACAAGGCCGTCAATCCCTCAAGCATCATGGGCGCGAGCAAGACGCATTGGCGAACTTATGCTGGCACGCCAACGCTCAACAGGGCTCACATACGCTGTTCACCGCCGTACGCTTTGGCAACGTGCTCGGGAGCCGCGGCAGCGTGGTGCCGACGTTCGCCCGGGCAGATCCAGACGGGCGGACCCATCACCATTACGGATGCCGAGATGACGCGCTACTTCATGACCATCCCCGAGGCGGCTAATCTGATCATTCACGCCGCCTGCATGACCAAAGGCGACGACATCTATCTGCTGCACATGGGAGAAGTGGTGCACATTGCCGAACTGGCCCAGCGCATGATCCGCATGCGCGGTCTGCGTCCCCACGTCGACATCAAAATCGTCTCGATGGGCATCCGACCAGGCGAAAGCCTGCACGAAGAGCTCCAGACCAGCGCCTGAAATACGGTCGAGACCGTGCATCCTGGCATCGTCCAACTGAAACGCTGCGTCAGCGCCTTTGACCGGAATATATTCTGGCGGCAGTCCGTCGCTAACGAATCCGGGTCACGCGAGCAACCTGTGTCTGCAGGACTTCCTGCACGTGATCAACACGAGCGACGGCTCGTCCAGCAACGGTACCGTTGATTGCCCCACAGGCAGCAGGCTACGGATATGCTCATTCAATGACTGGAATTATCCCTGCGCCGCCAAACGATGTGGTTGAATCTGACCGGGCCTTCCAGCCGGAGAAGAATCGGTTCGCCGCAGCAAACACCGCCCCAAACGCTTTCGTCGTGTTCGTAAATTCTTCGGCAAGATCAAGCTGCGCAGCGTCCTCTTAGTCATCGCCAGCGTCGTCGCAGTCGTCTTGGTCGCTGCTACCGCCTTTACGCTCACAACGACCAATCGCGTCAATACGGCGCTCGGTAATCTGAACCGCACCCTGACCAGCCTGGCAGTCTCGCCCCGCCAACCAACTGACGCTAACCGACTTTGACCGCGTCAACGCCAGCCTGAACGAAGTGGCCGATTTGTTAAGCGGCGCCCAGCGTGTAGCCGCAGTCGCCCGTCCATTTAGCGCCGTCAGCTCCGATGTCACCACCGGGCTATTAGTTCCTCGAAGCCGGCCAGTCTATGGTGCGGGCCGGCCAGCAGATGATGACCGGTCTTAGCCCGACACTGTTCCCGCTCGTCTCGGGCAGCGATGACGCTGCGATTGTCAGCAATATCTCCTCGGGCGAGCGCGTCGTCGAGCTGCTGCGCCTTGGACGGGGTCAGTTCGCACCAGCGCAGGTGATTTGCTCACCAGCGCCAGAAGCGAACTCGAGGGACTGGATCGCAGCACCCTGTCTTCCAGTTTACTTCTGACGACCGAGACCGCCCTCACCTACCTGACGGAACTGGAACAGATCAATCAGATTCTTATGGACTCGCCCGATCTGCTGACGCAGGCGCTTGGGCTGGGTACCGAAACGAGTTATCTGGTGCTGGCGCAGAACAACGACGAGCTGAGGCCGTCCGGCGGCTACCTGAGCACCTACGGCTGGCTCACGCTGCGCAACGGCCGCATCACCGATTACAGTTTCAGCCCGACAACCACCACCAGCCCGAATCCGCCGCAGCGAGGCAGCTGGGCCAGTCGATGTACCGTCGTGGTGGATCCGCTACGACGAGCCTGTCTATGCGGCCTGGGACGGAAGCTGGTTCGCGGACTTCCCGTCCACGGCCGATATGTCGATGTGGTACTACAACGAGGGTGACAATCCGAAGTCGCCTGTCGGCGCGGTGATTTCGATTGATGTGGCTGGTTTCGAGACGATCCTCGAAGCGCTTGGCAGCGTCAGCCTTCCCGCCTACGATGTGGTGGTGACTCCCGAGAACTTCCGCGAGGTCGTGTACGACATTCGCGCCTTTGGTGAGGGCGAACTACCCCACAAACGTTTCGTCGCGGCGCTGTATCGGCAGATCCTGTCGGACTGGCAGGCCAGCGCCGATCCGGAGGATAACGCCCGACTGCTCGGCGCATTGCTGGCGCTGTTCAGGAAAAGCACGTCATGCTCTACTTCGCGGATGACCGCCTCGCGCAGGCAGTCGACTTGCTCGGCTGGTCGGGACGTCAGATGGCCGCCGACGGACACGACTACTTGCTTGTGGCCGATGCGAACCTGGGCAACAAGTCGAACCGGTCCGTGATCCGCCAGTTGACCTATGACGCACCAGATTGCAGGCTGACGGCGCGGTCGCCAGCGCGCTTACGGTCGGCTACGACTATTCGGCGCGGTGGGCCAGCCAGATCCGGCGGTGAACGAGGAGTATCACGGGCCGATCGACTACCGGAATTTGCTGCAGGTATTCGTGCCACCCGGTAGTTTGCTTGAAGCGACTTCGGGGTTTGCAATTGAGCCGCGTGTGATCGCTGGCGACGCGCACACGATATTTGTGTCTCGTGTGGAAGTCCCTTATGATTCGTCCG
Organism: uncultured Chloroflexia bacterium; assembly: GCA_963841085.1. Taxonomy (GTDB): domain Bacteria; phylum Chloroflexota; class Anaerolineae; order Aggregatilineales; family Phototrophicaceae; genus Flexifilum. Next base: position 3,405 of record CAWJBF010000005.1, read on the forward strand.
AGAACTTCCAGTTCACGTACCAGTCGCCCGCACTGGTCGAAGACTTGGGCGCGTCCCGCCGCTATCGGCTGCTCATTCAGCAGCAGCCCGGCGCAATGGCCGAGGCGCTGAGCGTTCAGGTGCGGCTTCCGGCAGATGCATCGATCATCGGCGTATCGCCGGAACCAGCGGCGAGCTACACGCTCGACCAGCCGATTCTTGAATTTTCACTCGTGCTGGATACCGACCAGTGGGTGGAAGTTATCTACGCAAGTCCGTCTGCTCAGGCGCTGGCCGCTGGAGCATCGTAATCCGACGTCAAATAGGGGCTGAAGCGATTGATCGCCACCAGCCAAACGCCTAATTCGAGATAAACTTTGATCAATCGCTGGCCCGCGGAATTGGAGGCATGAACCATGAGCACAGTCATTCGAAGAACATTGATGGTGATAGCCGTCTTGCTGCTCCTGAGCTTCCCAATGCTGATCACGGCGCAGCAGACGGGGCAGTCAGCGGGACGCTGCGATACGCTGGTTGACAACGCCTTCACTGAAGTGGGCGCAACGTGCGCCAATCTGGACCAGAGCATGGCTTGTCTGGGCAATAACACCGTCGGGTTCGAATTCTTTGGGGATACCCCTGAAGACTTCACCGAAGAAGCCGGTGCTCGGACGCCTCTTCTCGACGTATCGCAGGTGAGTACACAGGGCGCCGACCTGCAGGATGAAACCTGGGGCGTGACGGTCTTCAACGCGCTATCGAGCGTCCCGCGCTCCATTGACCAGCATGTGGTCATGGTCGGGTTTGGCGGCGTCCAGATCGCCAATGTCATCCTTCCAGAAGATGCCTTTATTCCGATCATCGACGGCATCCTGGTCACCACAACCAGCGCGGCTGAGTCTCGGGTCGCGACGATGGCGCTGCCGGCCGAGTTTGAAGTGCTGGGCACCATCCCTGCTGGCACAAGCGTCCTTGCGGATGCCGTGAGCCAGGATGGGCTGTGGGTGCGTGTGGTTTATGACGACCGCCCGGTCTGGATTCCAGTATCTTCGCTCGATCCAGCCACTTCGCTGGACTCCCTGCCCGCCTTTGGCCCGGAGAGCTTCACCACCATGCAGTCGGTTTGTCTTGGCGACGACCCGGGCAGCGGCCAATGTGGCGCCAACGCGCCATCGCTCCTGTTCCTGCAAAGTCCGTCCGATTTCCCGGCCGAGATGCGCTTGCAGGAAACCGACCTGCGCTTCCAGGGCACGACCGTATTTCAGATTCAGGGCAATCGCATCGAGATGAGCGTCGTCAATGGCGTCGCTATCCTCAATCCGGATACCCCCGAAGAAATCATCGTGCCGGCCGGGTTCAAGGTCGATGCACCGCTCGGCAACCAGGTTGACACCAGCATCTGTGGGCCGGGTGGTGGCCGTCCGATTACGGGTCCCTGGTCAGCGCCGCGGCAAATGACCCAGGGCGACCTTAATCAGTTGGCCCTGCTCGAGGACTTCCCGGACAACCTGCTCAACGACCCGATCATCCTGCCTGAGATCATCAGGCCGTCTGGCGTGGGCAACCCCCGGTCCCAGATCCTGCTTCGCGATCCGGTATCGAATACCATCATTCCGCCCGCGTGTCAGCCCAATGGCGGCATTCCGACGGATCTCTGCGAGTCGTACGCGTTTTAGGTCTGCCAGGTTGAGGGCTAACTGAGTGTAAGCGATGAGGTTGGCCCACGCAGTTTGGTGCGACATCGGTATAATCGGAGAAGCTGGAAGGACGCAGCGTACTGCGTCCTTTCGCTGAATTGATGTCTTGCTCACGCGCACGAACTGAGCGCCGACTATGTCCTTCATCTACATCAGCTACGACCCGACAGACGCCGGCCTTGCGAGCAAGGTGCGCGGCCGTCTTGAGGCGGCGGGCTACAACACATGGATGGACGACTCGCGGGAGACGACGGACGACAACCTTGCGGTCATACGTAATGCCCTCACCTCGGCTGCTGCGCTCGTGGCGGTTAGCCGTGGGGAAGCCTTCTCCGATCTGGTGCAGTGGGAAGTGGCGTACGCCCAGCAGCGCGTCGCATCGATCTTCGCGATTAGCAAAATCGAGGACTTCGACTGGCTGGCCGAGCAGCTGGAAGCTCTGGATATCCGGCAGACCGAGCGGATCGCGCTCCCGTCTCCACTGCGTTGGGAGCCGCCAGTGCCCTCCTACCGGGCTCGCTTCGGTCGGCTGGGCTGGGTGATACTGGCTGTCGCCCTGATTGGGGCCGGCTTGTGGATAATGCAGTTGTTAACCTTGTCCCGGTTTGGCCCGTCTGAGCCGGAGGCTGTTACGCCTACCGTAGCCGCCATTGTCCTGCCAGAAACCAGCCCCGAAGCCACACCGACGCTGGTAACCACCGAATCTCCCACACAGACCCCATCGGCAACTCTGACGATGACCGTGACCGCAACCGTGACACCGACGTGGACTGCGTCGACGACCCCCTCCGCGACAGCGTCAGTCACTGCGACGGCGACAGCTACGCCAACCGTCACCTCGTCACCCACAACTACAGCCACCCATACGTCGACCGCAACACCAACGGTTACCGCAAGCCCCACGCCCACTGCGTCAGCTACTGCAACCGCAACGGCGACGCAGACCCCCTCCCCTACGCCAACCGCGACTGCCACCCTGCTCCCCGGCCAGGCCACCGCCCTGCCCGCCCCTTGGCTGACGACTACGGCTGTACCGAAGTAGTCGAGCGCTGCTGCCACCTACTCTCCTTCGATCACCTGCCCCACCCTTCGTGGAGAGATGCCGAACTCGCGGCCGATGGCGGATATCGAAACGCCCTGTTCGAAGCGTTCTATGATGGCCACATTGCGTTCCTGAAGCGCAGTACGGGGCGGTTGAAAGTCAGCATAGAGCCGCGCCAGAAACAGCGAAACGTAGTCCGGTATTCGAAGCGAATCTTCACCTACAGAGCGCCGGCAACACCAATCGGCCGTCAAGGGATGAGCCTCGCTGTTTGGCAGGCGGGGCCTGATTGGGTGTATCATCTAGCGGGAAGGATGGTGCCTCAATTGCGAACGTGGCTGCCGATGCGAACATTTTCTCATGTATTCAAAGGGGTGCAGCCGACTGCGCCCCTTCGCTCTATTCCGAGGATCGATCATGTTGGGGGTCACCGCCACTGGCGCCCGACCATAGCCGACTTGGTGCTTCAGGTCTCGGCGCAGACGTGCCTGCGACACCTTTAGCCCGCACTCATGGCCTACCTCTACATCAGCTACAGCGCCACCGACAGCGCCCCAGCGCATGCACTGCGCAAACACCTCGATGATGCCGGCTACCACACGTGGATGGATGACACACGCGAGCTCGGCACCCCGAAACTCAGCGTGCTCAAGTCCGCCATCGACTTTGCCGCCGCGGTAGTCGTCGTTGATTTTGGCACTGACCGCTTTGCCTACATCGTTCAGTGGGAAACAAACCGGGCGCAGTCGACCGGAAAGCCAATCTTCACGTTCGGCAAAGACATGGCCTACGACGAGCTGCTAGATCGGGTGGCGACGGCCATCGACAGGCCGGACGAGCGCATCACCCTGCCCCGCCCGCTGCGCCTGGAGTTGCTGCCTGTAGCGCCCAAATCGCGCATGCGCCGCTATGCCAGGATTGCCCTGATAGTCGGCGTGGTCGGTGCGATCCTGTGGCTGGTGCTGGTGCTGGGGGCGACTTCCGGCGCTGCGCCCGCAGCGACCTCGGTGCCAGTCGAGCCAAGCCCCAACTCACTCACGCTGACGCCCTTTGACTCGCCCGAATTCGCAACGAGCCAACCCTTGAGCATGCGTGCGACCGACGCCGCGCCATTGCTCCTCACGCCTGAAGCGACAAAACCCAGTTAGGCAATGTGCCTAATACAGCATTGGCAGCAGCATTTTCATGCGGCGTGGCGGCGCGTCAATTTTCGAGCACAACACCCTACAGACAAAGATTGAGTTACCCCCGTCGTCCCCGTTCCGGTTGCACGCCGAATTTCCGCTAATTCCGCGCTCAACCAGCCTCTTCTGAACGGCGCTTGCGATGTTGGCATGCGCCGTTTCGTTTTCCCCAAGTACCACCGCGTAATCGCCGTGCAGCACAATAGCCACCAGCGCCCCATTATTGACGTAGACGCGGTCCACTACCCGCGCAACGAGTTCTTTGCGCGCCTCTGCCGGATTCTCCGTTTCAGCGCAGGCATCCCAATAGGACCGGAAGTGCTGCAGCACATCGGCCGCTTCGGTCAGGACATCGTAATCTATCGGGCGCAACGCCTCAATTTCGCGCTGCAGTTCGCCGCGCTTGGTCAGGTAAGCATCTTTGTCAATGAAGCCATTTTCCCACTTGAAGTCAATGCGCTCGACAATCTCAGTAAGTTCCGCCATGCGCTTCAGGTTCGCCTCGTTCTCGATACGCCCGGCGACCGCCTGCTCGATACGTTCGCGCACGTCGTCAGGCAGCGTGAGGCTTGCAAGTTCCTCGAGCAGTTGGGCATCCAGCGCGTCGGCGTGCGCGAATGGTTGGCCGCAAGTGTGATAGCCCCGCTCGTGAGCCATGCACCGATAGAAGAAGTAATCGCCGCGTACCTGGTGCCCAGGCCGCATACGCCCGTAACCCTCGTCCGCAGTGTCTGCAGGCTTACGCACGGCGCAACGCGCGCAGAATACGCGGTCCCCAAGCACGTAGGTATTCACCTTGCCGACCGCGTGCCGCACCTTCACCGCTTCCGCCCTCGCCTGCTGACATAGCTCGAACAATTCGTCCGAAACGATAGGCGCGTGCTTGCCCTCGAACCACTCCGAACGATTGCGTTTGGTCGTCCTGCGTTCACCGAGCGACCCCTTGTAGATCGTATCCGCGTGCCCGATGCGGCCCGTATAGACGCGGTTCTGCAGCATATCGCGTACCATCCTTGTTAGCCGGTTGCTTGCCTTGTCGAGCTTGCTGAATCAGCGGACGCTGATTAAGCCAATCGGCGACGTCCCGATCACTATAGCGACCCGTAGCGTAGAGCTTAAAGGCACGACGCACCAGCGCCGCCTGGCGTGCATTGACGTACAGGCCCGATGGCTTGTCCTCAGTCGCTTCTTTGGCCGTCACGAGGTCATATCCAAGTGGAGCAATGCTCCCGTTGAAGTCCCCACGCATCGCCCGCTGCTGCTTGCCGCGCTTCGTTTCGCTGCTCAGATTCTTGGAGTAAAACGCCGAGAATACCGCCAGCATTTGCTCCATCATCGCGCCATAGGCCGAACTATCATCATCCTCGCTGTAGCCCTCGACGCAGTGGAGTTTGAGATCGTATTGCTTGCGCAGGAGCATCTTGATCATGACGGCGTGATCGTGATTGCGCGCGAGGCGGTCGAACTTCCAGAACATGACCGCATCGAAGCGGCCCCGCGCCGCCGACGCCTGAAGGCTCTGAAAGCCGTTGCGGTCTAGGCTCCAGCCCGATATCGCTTCATCCTTGAACACATCAACTACCACGCCGCCCCGCGAGGCGACCGCTTTTCGACAGCGGTCGACCTGCGCTTCGATGCTTAGGTCGGTCTGCATTTCGGTGGAGTAGCGCGCATAGATAGCGAAGCGTGCCCGGTGACCGTTTGATTGATTTTGAACGCTCATCGCATCCTCCTCTTTGGGGTGAAGGGTGAAGTAACCAGATTGACCAGAATGACGACCCCAGCAGCCGACGCCTTGTTGACTTCGCGCCGAACCGAGTTGAAGGGATCGGTTTTCTTCTGAACCTTGCCATCTTTGAAGACGTACTTACCCACCTAGCACCGCCCGCCTGCAAGCCGCATGAACACTTCCCATTTCGCGGCCGCCTTCTGCAGGACGGAGATATCCTGGTCGGCTAGCACGTCGAGTGCGTTCGACAGCGACGAGGCACTATCCAGCCCCTCATGAACGCCGACCCGTGCCATGAAACCTGCCAACCAGCCAGCCACCGACCTGAGATAGGCCGGGTTTAGATTGGGCGTCGTGTCGTAGTCGCGCTGCACACGCTCAGTAGACTGCTGCAACGCGTCGGCGATCTCGTGGAGGAGACTTTCCCAAATGGGATGCAGCGGCCAGCGAGACGAGTTGCTGTCACCATTAGGGACGCAGAGCGCGCCCCAGAGCTGCAAGTACGCCATCAAGTTGAAGACCGCCGTCGCAGGGATTTCGTCGAGATACTGCATGGTCGTGAACCGGGCAGCGTGCGGACGTGTGGACCATTCGAAACGAGCGACATCAACCGCTTTGTCTTCGCCCACGCCCCACACCGAGCGCCAGAAGGCTGACTTCCCGCGCTTTGCACTTTCGCGCACCTTGTCATAGACCTTGAAGCGAACTTTTCCCTCAGACGACCCAATCGCGAAGCCTTCGTAGTCACCGGAACGATCCGCTGTGTGGAAGCTTTTTCGCTGCGCACGACCGACCCAGCCGTCTTTCCACTCCTGCATAGACAGGGAGGCGACAGGCAGGCCGAGCAGGTCGACAGCAATACTTAGGTTCAATGTGGTACAAGAAAGTGGTGAGAACTCGCGGTTGTGGTCGGTCACGCGACGGGCAGGAGAATGTATTTTCCGTATCCGCATTGACCAGGAGAGGGACAGGTCATGAGCGGGCTGTTTGGTGCGGAATCTATCCCGGTCGTTAGGCTATCAACGGCTTGGGTAATTCGCTCTTACAGCGGTTGAAGGGGTGCCTGCCGTGTCCAACTACTTTCATGAGAGATATACGATGGGTCGCTTGTGCGGGCAGCGCCAATTCCAGAGTGCTGGAGGTTTTATGGCTATCCGTGTCTGTTTGATCCCTTGAGTTCCATCATTGGCTTGCCTTTGCACTGTCAGAGAGTTGCTGGGCATCCGCGTGCTGGCGAGTATCCGTGGCTGAATTTCTGACACAGAAACATGGTTCCCTCATTCCTGAGGCAGTCCTACTGACCTGCGGCTCATACTGCCGAGTTCACGGCACGACGCGCCTGACATAACACAAGCTGGGCAAGCGATAATCGGTACTGACGTTCCTGCAAGGGAATTTCCGTGCTTCATGTGAACCAGAGATTGAGAACCGAAGCAACGAGGAGATGCCCGAACAGCTCACACGTGCTCTCAGAGAATGTATTCTCACGTCGAGTGCGGGGGGAGACTAGCCGTAGGAGCACGATCAGGCGCTATCCTTGAATAGTTTGACGACTCGCCTCAAATCCTTCTCATCAATCATTCCCACCCAAGACCAGAACCCATCGTTCGCCTCAGGTTGATCCAGTGAAGGCGTCGACGCGTCGTGACTCAAGGCTGTTCGTTCGTCCGTCGCGGGAATGACGTCCAGTACATCTTCACGTCTGGCATCGACCCATGGCTTCGCGGTTGGCGTCTTCTTGTTCTTCGAGCGCGTTTGCATCCGAGCCTCAGGTGGTACCGTCTCCCTCGCACCAGTCCCCACTTCGCAGGACGATTCATCGCGATGGGGGGCGATGGTCTTTGTATAGGTATGTGTTTGTAGTGTCGGGTTCTCCAGCGCCGGGAAATCCGTTTGCGGCACTCGTTCTAAAGAGAAGTTGGTTTGTGGGCTGTCAAAGACAAAGTAGCGTTCACCGTCGTAACGTCCCTGCTCATCGCGTCGTTTGCATCTGTGAATGAATCCGGCCTCGATGAGCTCGTTGAACGCACTGCGTACGGCGTCTCGACCATCGTGGTGAGTCTGGAGCATTTCTTGGTGTACTGTCCAGTCTTCGGGCCACGACAGCAACCAGATGAGCAAGCCTCTTGCCTTGTATTCCGGAGCCGGCGGCCTTACCAAATACACCAGTCGGCCCGCAGGAAAAGCACCTGACGTTTCCCGAGAACGTGCGAGGCGTCTCATACGATTTGCTGTTTGGTCCTTACCTCGTAGGTGCTCGACAGATCACGGTCACCGATCCGTACATCCGCCTGGTCTATCAGGTACGCAATCTCATGGAATTTGTGGAGGCAGTAGCCCGCATCAAGCCTGAGGAGGAAGACGTCGCTGTCCACCTCGTGACAGTTGAGGACCCAAACACCAGCGACAAGCAGCGCGATCTATTGACGAAAATCGAAGACGCCTGCGTGACTGCGGGCATTGAGTTCACGTGGGAGTTTGACGTCACGAACACCATTCATGCGCCCCACATCATCACCGACACGGGTTGGAAGATCAGCCTGGACCGCGGCCTCGACATCTTCCAGCACTTCGACATGGGTGATGCGTTCACCTTTGCGAACCGCTTGCAACAGTTCCGCAGCTGCAAGGCGTTCGAGGTGACGTTCTTGAGGCAAAGCTCCGATCACTAGTACGATGATGCGCCGAGTGATAGTCACGCGACTGAGATGAATGGGCGCACGGTCCGCCAACTCACGAGGTCGAAGGACTACACAGAGTGGTCCTTTTTCGGCTAGTAATGCGCTGTGCCATCCGGCTGAACGTAGCCGACCGTAAGGATGAGGTTGGCGAATAACGCTTGTTCACCGGTGGCAACCACGACTGACGTTTTCGCGTCTGTTGCGGCGGAATACAAGTCCGAACGGTCTAGGCCGTCAAAGGACACCAGAGCGGGTATAAGCCTCCGGTAGTCCGCAGCAATGGGCGGTGCGTTTCCATCATCCATGAACATGAACTGGGCCATCTCAACGGGTACGGCATCCAACACCGCCTCAAGGACGTCGAGCGTGCCAATCAACCCTGGCCGAAGATTGAGATAAATCCTGGTCGCTGTGGGTGACACTAGCGTATCGATTGGATAGTTACCGTCGGCCAGCAAGATCCGGCTGCTATGCCCCATGCCAGCAAGAGCACCGATCAATCCGGGATGAGTGAGGCGATATTTCAGCATGGAATTTCCTTAGCTCGGTTCAGTGAAGTCGATACGTAGCAATCACTCAGCGACAGGAACGGGTGCGACAACCTTCAGGCTTTTTGAAGCCCGGGTCTTGATAGCCTGTTCGGCCATCTGGCTCATCCGCCGCCGTTTTAGAGCTTCGCTCATGAACACCGCGATCAAGAGCATCGCGCCAACGACCACGTCCTGGTAATAGGTCGAAATTCCCGTCATAGCAAAAGCGTTGTAAACAATAGCCAAGAACAACACGCCCAGCGTAGTTCCAAGGATCGAGCCCACACCGCCACTCAAGCTTGCGCCACCAATCACCACAGCCGTGATCACGCGAAGTTCCATGTTCTGACCATAGCTGTTGCTGGCTGCGCCGAATTGCCCTGCAATCAGGACGCCCGCAATACCTGCCATCAAGGCACTCAGCATATAGACAAAATACATATAGCGTTCCACCCGAACGCCAGACATGCGCGCAGACCGCTTGTTGCCACCAACGAAATAGGCCTGCTGCAGGTAACGGTGGTTCTTGAGCGCGTAGCCAAAGGCAACAGCCAACACAAACCAGATTATCAGAGCAATGGGAATATCGACCGCATTGCCAATTTCGAGGCGGGCGCGTCCAAAATCCTTGAACAACTGGGGAAACCCGCTGACCGGTGCTCCATCCGTGATCACAAGGTTTATTCCGCGCAACGTAAGCAGAGTGGCCAGCGTGGCGATAAAAGGATGGACTTTGAAGCTGTTGATCATGAACGCATTGATCCAGCCAATTCCGGCCGCAGCAGCCAATGCTAGGATCACCGCCAGTGGGATGGGCATTTCTGTCACCAGCAGCTTGCCTACCATGATGGCCGCAAACGGGAAAACCGCCGCGACTGACAGGTCAATGCCCCCAGTAATAATGACGATGGTCATGCCAATCGCGATAATTGCTTCCGGAAGGAAGTTCACCAGCATGATCTCAATGTTGAGCGGATGCAGGAAACGCGGAAAGTTCGTTTGCATCAGAAGCGAAATGACGACAATGATGATTACCAGCCCTACAACTTGAAGATTGAGTCCCGACGTGAACCGGCTCATCCGTCCGGCGGATTGATCTGTAGGCTTGTCGCTCATCATTTGCTCCGTGTTACGCACTTTGTCAGCTTCCGTGCCTGCTGAGGAATTGGGTTGGTCAGTGGGCGGCATATTTCATCACTTCTTCCTGCGACGTCGTGGTGCCATCGAGGATCGCGGTGATCTGGCCTTCGTGGAAAACAGCCACACGATCGCTTAGCCCAAGCACCTCAGGCAGTTCCGAGGAGATGACGATTACCCCAATGCCCTGGTTCGCGAGATCTCTCAGCCCCTGGTGAATTCGGACCTTGGCGCCAACATCTACACCGCGCGTCGGCTCATCGGCGATCAGCACTTCCGGCGTCGCGCTAAGCCACTTGGCCAGAAGCGCCTTCTGCTGATTGCCGCCACTCAGGCTGATGACAAGCGCTTCGTCGTTGAACGGGCGAATTTGCATTTCATCCACAAACTGGCGCGCGGCCTTGCGGATCATTTTGTGCTTCAGCATTCCGAGCCCAGTCACAAACTTGTCCATTGACGCGGCTACGATGTTGTCGCGCACGGACATCTTCAGGAACAAGCCCTGTGTCTTGCGGTCTTCCGTCAAGTAGGCAATGCCACGCTCAATGGCGTCGTCAGGGGAGTGAATAGTTACCGTCTTATTATGCAGTTTCAATTCACCAGATCGGTACGGGTCGGCGCCAAAAATACTGCGCGCGACTTCTGTTCGCCCTGCTCCCACCAGCCCCGCGAAGCCGAGGATTTCCCCTTTCCGCAGCGAAAAACTGACATCGCGGAAAGTGAGGCCATTATCGAGATGCTCGACTTCGAGTATGGGCTCTCCAAAGCCCTTGCCTTTCGGCGGATACAAGTCAGTGATTGGTCTACCAACCATCATCTCGATAATCTCGTTGACGTTGGACTCCGCTGTGCGCACGCTGCCAACCATTTGGCCATCTCGCAGCACCGAAATCTCGTCAGCCATACGAAACACTTCGCCCAGTTTGTGAGAGATAAACACAATCGCGAGCCCTTGCGCCTGCAGATCGCGCACAATTGCGTACAGCCTCTCCACCTCGGTATCGGAGAGCGCCGACGTAGGTTCGTCCATGATCAGCACTTTTGCGTCGAAAGAGACGGCTTTGGCGATCTCGATCAACTGCTGCATGGCAATGCTGTACTCACCTACCAGCGCCTTCGACGAGACGTTGATACCCACACGCCGCAGAAGCGCATCGGAATCGGCGTACATCTGTTTCCACTTGATGAATCCCAGCGCGTTGCGTGGTTCGCGCCGAATGAAAATGTTCTGCGCCACACTCATGTTGGGCGCGAGGCTCAGCTCCTGATGGACCAGACTAATGCCAGCCTGGATCCCTTGCCACGGGTTACTGAACTGCATCAGGCGATCACCGAGGAGAATTTCACCGGAATCTGGCCGGTAGATACCCCCGACAACATTCATCAGAGTAGATTTGCCAGCGCCATTCTCACCAACCAGCGCATGGACTTGGCCGGGGTATACCTTAAATGAGACATCAGTAAGAACGCGGTTTCCCGCGAAGCTCTTGTTGATGCCTTTAACCTCAAGCAGTGGTTCCATTTTTCTTTCCTATTTGACGCTCAGTGCGCTCAAATCGGCGTAGTAGTCTAGTCGCGCTCTTCTTTTCTCCGGCGATACGCGTCCACTATCAATGCAGCGACCAAGATCAGGCCCGAAACAACGCTCTGCCAGTTTGGAGAACCGTTTAACAGAATGAAACCGTTGTTGATGATCGCCAACAGGAGTACACCGAGAAACGTGCCAAAAATACTTCCCGTCCCACCGTTGAGGCTGGCACCACCGATGACGGCTGCCGCAATGGCGGTCAGCTCAATGCCAAGCCCGAACTGGAAGAATCCCATCGCCAGCCGTGACGTCATGAAAACGGCAGCCACGCCGGCCAATAACCCGCTGAGCAGGAAGCCCACGAATAGCAACCGGCGCACGCGAATTCCAGACAGGCGGGCGGCAACCGGGTTGTTCCCAACGTAGTACATCTGCTGGAAAGGCTTCCAGTTTTTGAGTAGAAGATGCAGAACAATAAGCACAAAGACGACAAGGTAAACAGGATAGGGAATGCGCAGGAAAGTTCCCTGGCCGATCGTCAGGTATTCTGGCGGTAGATTCGAGACGAAATACCCCGAGGTCAGGACTGTGGCAATGCCGCGCGCAATCGACATCATGCCCAGGGTGACGATGAACGGCGCAATCCTCAGATAGGCGACGCCAAAACCGTTAATCGCGCCACAGAGCCCGGCAACGAACAAGCCGACAAAGATCGAGACAGGGATACTCGCTCCCGACTGAAGCGATAGGGTTGTGATCACCGCGCTTAGCCCGAGAATGGAGCCGACTGAAAGGTCAATGCCGCCGAGAATCAGTACAAGGGTCATGCCACTGGCGACCAACAAATCGAAGATCATGCCAGTTGCGACGGTCGTGAGGTTGGTGGCCGTCAAAAAATAGGGAGATGCAAAGCTCAGAAATAGGGAAAGGGATAGTATGAGCAGCGCGAGCACCACGCTTCTTTGCTTCAGCGGCTTGAGCCAGCGTGACGCTCCCTGTTCTCCTGCGCCAGATTTGGGTTCATCAGGCATCGTGACACTGGATCTGGTGCTCATGGCCCCTCATTCTTCAATCAAGTGGATTTCAAGCTTTGAAACATGCCTGTGCGGCGCAAAAACCCTGCGCCAATAGCACTTGCAGTCGATAATGGTGCAATCAATGGGCCGCGTGGATCAAGTGAGATCCACGCGGCCCAGGTACGGCTTAACCTAGTTGAACGTCGGCGGATTCAGGAATGGAGCGATATCGTCCACGCCGAGAATTGCGACGCCAGTGTCAATACCGAGCGCATGAGGCCCGAAACCTTCGCGGTATGACACGACTTCAGTCGGGTGCGCCGCCGAGTATGCCATCAGCATGCTCATATAGCCCATGAGATAGGGATTCTGACCCACTGTGGCACGGATTTCACCGCTCTGGATCAGCTCCAGCACAGGAAGGCCAAAGTCAAAGCCCATGATGTCCACCTGACCTTGCAGACCAAGGTTGCGAACGGCAGCTGCTGCGCCAGGGCCAGGATTGCCGTGCGCGGCGAAAATCACGTTGACTTCCGGGTTCGCCTGAAGCATGGCGGTAATGGCGGTCTCTGCACGGTCAACTTTACCTTCGTCATTTACGACCTGGGCAATTGTTGCACCAGGAGCGGCAGCGAGGAGGCAGTCTTCGAAGCCCTGCACGCGGCGAGCAAGGTGATCGGGGCCAGGGAATGTAGAGACGCCAACGACCGCCTCATCACCACGCCATTCGGCCACTGCCTTGCCAGCTTCGCAACCAGCGTTGTAGTTGTTTGTGCCGACGAAGGACAGGCGGTCGCTCTCAGGAGCGTCTGAGTCAAACAGGACGACCGGAATTCCCGCTTCAATCGCGCGGTCAATGGACGAGTTCATGGTTTGCGCATCGCCCGCCGTGGCGACAATGCCGTTGACGCCACGCGCCAAGAGCTGCTCGATTTCACGTGCCTCAAGCGAGGCATCCCACTCAGCGGGGCCAAGCAACTGAGTTTCCACGTTTGGGCCAACCAATGCGGCGGCATCTACCATGCCCGCGTAGGCCCAGTTGAAGAATTCGGATCCCTTGAGAAAGACGACCATACCGTAGGTTTCGGCCGGCTCATCCTGAGCAGCAACCGGGGCAATGGCTCCAACCAGCAGAACCAGGACAATGAGAAGAATGCGTACGGATTTCATTCGGATCTCCTTCAATCTGGAAACGGCTTCAGGAAAGATAAACGCACACTCAATATCGCTGAATGAAGCCTCCTTTCCGTATATCACTCCGCCCAGCGCCGCTTCGTCAGCCGATCGCTGATGCAAACCCGGCGCTCAACAAACAGGCAACTTCGATAATGGCATTCAAAACCGGTTGCGCAACCGGTTTTCTGTAACTTAGCACCGATTTGCGTGGGTGTCAAGCAGTTGTTACTTTTTCTCTTTCGGATCGGAACCGGCTGGGTGAGTGCCTATGTCTGCCATGCTCACATAGTGATGTCTTGCCGCGAATCTCGATTCTGCGAAAAGCCCGGTAGCGATGCGCTAGGCCCCACCCATCTCCCGGCCACACGATTCGCGAACGACCAATTCACACTCCAGCAGAGTTCGAGTTTGGGGCACTCCTTCGCCATTGAGCAGCGCAATCAGAGTCCTGGCTGCACTTTCGCCGATGGCCGCCACAGGCTGTCGAATAACCGTCAGCGGGGGGTTGGAAACGGCTGCCCAGGGGTGATCGTCAAACCCAACCAGCGCGATGTCATCAGGGCATTTCAGGCCAAGCTCCTTTATGGCCAGTAAGGCGCCCAGGCTCAGATAATTGTTGTTCACAAAAAGCGCTCGCGGGCGGTCATCCCGGCTCAGCAGCGATAGCGCCGCTTGCTTACCTGCTTCAACGCTTAGAATGGAATAGGCCACCCACTCTTCACGAAGCGGCACGTGTGCATCTGCCAGCGCCTGACGAGAACCCGCCAACCGTTCGCGCATCGATGACAGACGCTGGAAGCCAGCAAGGACCCCCACTTCGTGGTAGCCGCAGTCAATCAGGTGCCAGGTGCCAACATAAGCGCCTCGGAAATTGTCCGCGCCAATGTAAGGACGGCTGTTCATTCCCTCGTATTCACGATCCACGAACACGACGGGCGTATGCTTCTGCTCTGCCTGGCTAAGCGCACCCCAGCGCTGGCTGGTAGCCGCCGCAATGATGCCGTCCACCTGCTGCGAGAGCAAGAGGTTGATGTAGTGCTCTTCGCGTTCGAGGACTTCACCCGTATTGCAAACGACGAGGCCATAATTTTGGCTGCCGAAGACGGTCTCGATACCTTGTATGACTTCCCCGAAGAAGCTGTTCGACGTGTCCGAAACGACCACTCCAATCATCTGCGTGCGATTGGTCGTCAGGCTGCGTGCGAGCATATTTGGCCGATAGCCTAGCTCCTCGATCGCGCTCAAGACCTTTTCACGAGTTGCTTCCTCAACGAAGCGGGTGTTGTTAATGACGTGCGAGACCGTCGATTTCGACACACCAGCTTTCTGAGCGACATCGTTGATACTTGGGCGCTTTTCTATAGCACGGGCCACGGAGTTCCCCTTCCTGCGCAACCGGTTGCGCAAGCATATACCCTGCACTGTAAGGTCGAAACACTTGTGTTGTCAAGCGGGTGAGACTTCGTGGAAACAAGTTGGTTGACAGAAGTATTTTAAGGGAGTAGATTTAAGAAAACCGGTTGCGCAACCGGATTTCTGAAGATGTTGTTGAGTGGAGAGTGAGGTGTTTTATGAAGCAAGCTGTGATGACTGAGCCGGGGGTGATTGAGTTTCGGAATGTGGAAAAGCCCTCTACGGGTGACAACGAAGTGCTGATGCAAACCATGCGTATTGGCGTGTGCGGTTCGGACATCCACGTATACCACGGTCTGCATCCGTATACCCCTTTCCCTGTCGTGCAGGGACACGAGGTGGGTGGCATTGTAGCTGCCGTGGGTCGGAATGTTCAGGGCCTGCAGCCGGGCGACAAGATCACCTTCCTGCCCCAGGTCACGTGTGGAGAGTGCTATCCATGCACGCACGGCATGTACCATATCTGCGAGTCACTAAAGGTGATGGGGTTCCAAACGGGCGGCGCGGCCCAGGAGTATTTCGTACTCCCTGCCGAAAACGTCATTAAGCTACCAGACACTTTCTCACTTGACGAAGCCGCAGTCATCGAGCCCATAGCCGTATGTGTACACGCCATTGTCCGGGGTGGTGGAGCACAAGGAAAGCGCGTGCTCGTGCTAGGGGCTGGTGCCATTGGCAACCTCATGGCGCAGGTCGCCAGGGCGTCCGGAGCCTCCGCCGTGATGATCACAGATGTGAGCGATTATAAACTGGAACAGGCCCAAGAGTGCGGGATTGAGTTCGCAGTCAACTCATCGACACAGGATTTGGGGCAAGCCATTCTTGAGCATTTTGGCCCGGAGAAGGCAGATCTCATCCTTGAATGTGTGGGCGTCGAACCGACTATCACCGACGCAGTCGCCAATGCGCGCAAGGGAACCACCATCGTCGTTGTGGGCGTGTTCGGCAAGAAGCCGCAGGTCGATCTCGGGCTGGTGCAGGATCGTGAACTCAGCCTCGTGGGTACGCTCATGTATCAGCGAAACGATTACGAACGGGCGGTTGAACTCGTTGCGGCTGGCAAGATGTCGCTGGACAAATTCATCACGCATCGCTTCGCCTTCGACCAATACCTCGATGCTTACCACGCTATCGAGGAAGCACACGGCGAGTATCTCAAAGTTATGATCGAACTGGCGTAGGCGCTTACCTACAGAAAAGGCCGCAAAGTCATGAAGCCATTCGTTTATTTCCAGCCCACCGAGCTTCGCTTCGGCGCAGGGCGCGTGGATGAAATTGCGCAGGTCGTTGGCCGCTTTGGAAAGCGGGCGCTGCTTGTGACCACCGCCAATACACCTCCCCTTGCCGCGCTGTTTGAGCGCGTCCGCACTCTGCTTGAAGAAGAAGGAATCGCCGTCGCACACTTTGACGGTGTGATCCCGAATCCAACGACGGACTGCGTGACCGCGGGCGCGAACATGGCGAAGGAATTCGGCGCACAGGTGGTGGTGGGTGTAGGCGGTGGTTCCAGCATGGACACCGCGAAAGCAATTGCCGTCGAAGCGACACACCCCGGCACATCTTGGGACTATCTGTTCTTCCGCGATACGCCCCCCACCGAGAAAACTCTGCCAATTGTAGCTGTTTCGACCACTTCCGGAACCGGCTCACAAGTGACGCAGGTCGCGGTCATCACACACAGCGAGAGCAAAACCAAGTCGGCGATCTATAACGCCAACGTCTATCCCAGAGTTGGCATCCTCGACCCCAAACTCATGGTGACCATGCCAGCGCATGTAACCGCCACGACTGGCTTCGATGCATTCACGCATGCCTTCGAGTCCTTCATTCACGTCGGCGGCCAGCCGTATACTGATGTGCTGGCTGTGCAAGCGATGACACTGGTGGCCCGTTGGCTGCCCCAGGCACTCGCCGATGGATACGATATTGAGGCCAGGTCGCACATGGCCTGGGCGGATACGCTCGCCGGGCTTTGCATTGCCAACGCGGGCGTGACCCTGCCGCATGGTATCGGCATGACCATTGGCGGTCAATGTCCGCAGGTCGCGCACGGAGAGGCGCTTGCCGTCATCTATCCCGAGTTCACGCGCTTCACTTACGGCTCGGACACCGAAAAGTTCGCTGTAATGGGACGCATTCTAGACCCGTCACTCAGGAGTGTGTCTGATGCCGCAGCCGCTGAAGGCTCGTGCGATGCGATGGATCGCTTCCTCCAGCAGATTGACATGTGGCTTTCGCTCGAAGGGCTGGGCGTATCAGAGGCGGACGTAGCGGCGATTGCCGATCACAGCCACGTACTCCCGGACTACAAGAACAATCCACGCATCGCCAGCCGAGACGAAATATACGGGATGCTTCAAGCTGCCTACCGGCGCGGATAAGCCGAAACATCACAAGGTTTACGATCAGCAGGGGCCGGGGGTTGATCTAGCCCCCTGCTGGCGCAGTCGTCAGCCTGAAATGATGGGCCATACTCTGGGACAAGTGTCTCTTCGCAAAACCTCTCCTGTGTCTCATTTCTTCTGACGACATTGTGATAAGTCCCCCGACCTCGAACGACGCCATCCTGACCTGGGCGCGACGATTCCCGAGATTGGAGCAGCGTAGCGTCACTGTTCTGGAATTTCTGAAAGAGGAACTGGCGCCCACGGTTTCAGCTTGAAGTTCACTCCAAGGGATTTGACACATACCACAAGCTGAACATACAGCTTCTACAACTCAGCCGTCATGCTCCGTAAGCGGCTGATTTCACCCACTAGCGCCTGTATGCGCCGCACATAATCACCTCGGCTCAGGTCATCACTCCCGGACATGAAGGGGGCGCTTGCTTGCGTTTTGCTCGCGTCTGTCATCTATTGCACGTTTGCGTCTCCGGCGGGTTGGATGAGCCGATCACAAGCCCAGCTTGTTTCAGCATCTAGCGCCGTCACATCCAGTGTGAGAAGTTGACACAACCAAAGAACATCGCCTTCGAGAATGGGCGCGTGTGCATGCTTATGAGTACAGCAGCACTCCAAGCAGGGGCGTTGACGATAAGAGCTGGGGCGGTTGATTCCCCTCCGCTTCCCGATCAATCGGCGGCGTAGTCTGGGATTCCGCTGCTCGTTTTCTAGCCCTTGTTTTATAAGCCCCACCGGAAAAACGGCGCGCTCAGGCTTAAGGTCAACGACGGACAGATCGAAGCAGTAAGCCGGGCGGTCTTTGGCGCGCACGCCGATAACGACTCCGCAATACTCCACCCGATTCTTTGTGACACGCAATACCGCCCCATTCTCGACTGGTATCGCTCTTGTCCGTTCTCAGTTCGAAACAGTGCGCGCCCCGCTCTCATGATTCCCCGAGACTCTAGATTGAAGTGTGCATGAAAGATGAGACCGCTGACCCAACACCCTTAATCCGGCTCGTGGCCATCATTGACCGTTCGAGTCCTGCGTTCCGGCCGTCCAATCAGAGTGGTACTGCAGTTTGCCCAACCCGCGAAACACCGCTCCGTTTCCGAACGGCTGCTGGTACTGCGGAAACTGAACGTTGCTGTCGCGCAGGTGCTTGAGGGTTTGCGTCAGCCCCAGGTTCCCAAACTCCCGAACCCGGCTAACGCGATCCAGATCCAGCATTTCCGTGAGTACCGTCTCGCCCGGGCCCGCCTGGTGAAGAATGCGGCCATCAGGATCGACGATGAGCGACCGGCCCCCTCCCCACGGTCCTACCCCGTTGATGTCGATGAAGTAGCACTGGTTCGCAATCGCACTAGCCTGGCTTAGCACAAGTTCCAGTTCCCGGTCTAGAGTCGGCGTCATCGTGGGATGAAGGATGACTTCGGCCCCCATCCATGCCAGCGTACGGATCATCTCCGGGAACCACATGTCGTAGCAGATAGAAATTCCAAAGCGCCCCACATCCGGCACATCGAACACGCAAAACTCTTCGCCAGGTGTGCTTTCCGCCTCGAATGGATACCACGGGAAGATCTTGCGGTATTTGGCCACGATTTCGCCCTGCGGTGAAATCACAATCGACGTGTTGTAAGTCAAGCCGTTGTCGCGCTCGTACATCGAGCCGGGGCACAGCCATTTGCCTTCGCGCCGGGCGATCTCACACAGACGATCCGTCAGCGGTCCGGGAATTGACTGACGCACGCTCTCCCATTCGGCCAGGCTGGGCCGGGTGTCAAACTGCACCAGGCCCGGCACACACAGCTCGTGAAACAGGATCATCTGCACCCATGGAAAGCTCTGTCCAATGCGGTTGGCGATCTGCGCCATTTTGTCGACCGTGGCATTGGCATCCCACGGAACGACAGACATCTGCACACCGGCAATCCCAAATAGTCGGGTCATCATTCGTCCTTAATCAGAAAAGTGACAAGCGGCCGAATGGCCCGGACCAAGTTCACGAAGCGGTGGTTCTTCACTGGCACAGCGGGGCTGCGCCAACGGGCAGCGCGTGCGAAAGCGACAGCCAGATGGTGGGGCAAGCGGGCTGGGCAGCGCGCCTTCCAGAGGTGCACGCGAGCCTACCAGCCTGTTCCCTGGAATCGACGCGAGAAGCGCCTGCGTATATGGATGGCGCGAGCGCTGCAGAATGTCTGCGGTAGGCCCGATTTCCACCAGCTTGCCCAGATACATCACGCCGGTGCGATCGCTGATGTGCTCAACCACGCCCAAGTCATGCGAGATAAACAGATAGGCGAGGCCAAGCGTACTCCGCAGGTCGGTGAGCAAGTTCAGGATTTGCGCCTGCACCGAAACATCCAGCGCAGACGTAGGCTCGTCCAGCACCAGCAAGCGAGGATTCAGGCTGAGCGCCCGCGCAACTGCGACGCGCTGGCACTGGCCGCCCGACAACTCGTGTGGAAACCGGTTCAGGTGTCGTGGGCCCAGCCCCACCTGTTCCAGTTGATGGGCGATTAGTTCGTCCCATTCGTCGCGCGGGATGTGATGCGTGCGCAGCGGCTCTTCGAGGCTGGCGCGGATCTTCATGCGCGGACTGAGCGACGCCAGCGGGTTCTGGAAGACGATCTGCATGCGTGTACGCAGCCGGCGTAGCTCTTCCTTCTTCATGTCGGCCAAGTCACGCCCCTCAAAGCGAATGGCGCCGTTGGTGGGCTTAATCAAACGGAGGACGCAGCGCCCGAGCGTGGTCTTGCCGCAGCCCGATTCGCCCACCAGCCCCAGCACTTCACCCGGATACAGCGCCAGACTCACATCATCGAGCGCATGCACGACCGGGCGCTCCCGCGTGATCCAGCTTCCGCGCAGCCGGAAGTGCTTGACAAGATGATCAACTTCGACGAGCGGTGTGCTGGTCATGGATGATGCGCATCCTCAAGCAAAAAGCACGCGGCCGAATGCCCCTCGTCCACCTGATAGGCCGGGGGCATCTGCGCCCGGCAGCGATCCATCACGTATGAACAACGTGAAGCGAACGGGCAGCCCGTGATCCGGCCCGGGTTGGCCGGAACGACGCCAGGTATAGCTTGCAGGCGTTCGCCGGGTGCAGCCGACGACGGAGTCGCAGCAATCAGCCCCTGTGTGTAGGGGTGGCGTGGAGACTCGAACAGCGATTCTGTCGGGCACGATTCGACGATCTGGCCCGCGTACATCACGGCCACGCGGTCACAGACTTCGCGCACCACGCCTAGATCGTGCGTAATCAACAGGATGGCAATGCCGGTGCGATCACGCAGATCGTGCAGCAGCCACAGGATTTGGGCCTGAATGGTCACATCCAGCGCCGTGGTCGGTTCATCTGCAATCAACAGAGCCGGGCTGCACAGCAGGGCCATCGCGATCATGACGCGCTGTTGCATACCTCCCGACAACTCATGCGGATACGAGCGATATACCCGCTCTCCGTCGGGCAGGCCAACCGAATGGAAGGCCTCCAGAACGCGCACCCGGGATTCAGCCCGGCTGACTGGCTGGTGCTGGCGCAGCACATCGCCTAACTGCGATCCGATCTGAAAGACCGGATTGAGTGAAGAAGTTGGATCCTGAAAGATCATCGCAATCGCCGCGCCACGTATGTGCTGCATCTCCTGATCGGTTTTGGTCAACACACTTTCACCGTGGAAGCGGATATCTCCGCCCGTGATGCGCCCCGGCGCCGGTACCAGCCGCAGCGCAGACAGCCCCGTGACCGATTTACCGCAGCCAGATTCGCCCACGACGCCAAAAATCTCGCCCTCGCGCACGGCAAACGACACGCCACAAACCGCCTGAAGCTGCTCGCGCGGTGTGGCAAAAGTCACGCGTAGGTCTTGCACTTCCAGCACCTTGCGCCCGGAATCGGTCATCGGTACTGCCTCGGGTCGAAGATGTCGCGCAGCACGTCCCCGATCAGGTTGAACGCGAGCACCGTTAGGAAAATCGCCAGGCCAGCGTAAAAGCTGTACCACCACGCATCGCGCAAATGCCCCCGCCCCTGCTCGATCATCAGGCCCCAGTCCGCATACGGCGGCTGTGTGCCCAGCCCAAGGAAAGCCAGCGACGTGGTCGCCAGAATGACTGTGCCCACATCAAGCGTGGCCTGTACCAGTACCGGGCTGAGGCTGTTGGGCAGAATATGCCGCCAGATGATCAAGTGGTCGGGCACGCCCATCGAGCGCGCCGCTTCCACGAAGTACTGGTTGCGCAAAGCCACTGTCGTACTGCGAACCAGGCGGGTGTACCACGGCCACCACGACACAGTCAGCGCGATGACCGCGTTGAGCAGGCTTGGCCCGAGCAGTGCCACAATAAACATCGCCAGAAGCAGGGACGGGAAAGCCAGAAACAGATCGGTGAGCCGCATCGTCGTCTCGTCTATCCAGCCCCCGAAGTAACCGGCCAACGCCCCCAGCGGCGCGCCGACCATGACGGCAATCACGACGACAATTAGCGGGGCGAACAGAGCGGGCTGCACACCGTAAATCACCCGGCTGAATATGTCGCGGCCCAATTCGTCAGTCCCCAACAGGTAGTCGGCAGACGGGGCCAGCAGGCGATCCTCCACATTGCTGCGGCCGGCGCCTTGATCGGGATAGGGTGCGAGCACCGGCCCGAACAGCGCCATAATCACCAGCATGCTCAGCCAGGCCACGCCAAAGAGAGCCAGTGGGTCGCGGCGCACCACGTAAACCGCATGCTGCCAGGTGCGCTGCTCGCCAGCATACGACTCATCGTCGTCGGGTGGCAGATCCTCAGGAATCTGCTGCGCGCGGTTGCCCAGAAACATCTGGCGAATGGACATCCTCACCCGCCTAATTCACGCTGATTCGCGGGTCAATCCAGGCTTGCACCAGGTCAACCAGCAAATTGATCAGGATGTAACCCGCCGCGCCAAACAGCGCCATGCCCATAATGGCGGGATAGTCCAGGTTCAGGAACGAGCGCGCCGTGAACAGGCCCAGGCCCGGCCAGTTGAAGATAATCTCCACGTAAAACGCGCCAGTCAGCGCGAATGCAAAGCTCAACCCGATGACGGTCAGCACCGGCCCAACCGCGTTCTTCAAGGCATAGCGATAGATGATGCGTCCCCGGCTGATACCATAGGCGCGGGCGGTGCGAATGTAGTTTTGGCCCAACACCTCAAGCATGCTCGCGCGCGTCATCCGCGCTATCAGCCCAATTGGAAACGCCGCCAGCGTAATTGCTGGCAGCACCAGATGCAGCATCACATCGCGCAGCGCCAGCCAATTACCCGTAACCAGCGAGTCGATCAGGTAGAAGCCAGTGATCTCGCTGATGGGGCTGTTGAAACGCAGAGACGCATCCACCCGGCCAGCCACAGGAAACAGCCCCAGCGCATTCGCAAACACTAACTGCAGCAGCAATCCCAGCCAAAACGCCGGCAGAGACACGCCAATAATCGAAGCCGTGCGCACGCCCACGTCCAGCGGCTTTCCCTGTGATACCGCAGAGATTACGCCCAGCGGAATCCCAACGACGATTGAAATCAATGTCGCAACCATCACCAGTTCCAGCGTAGACGGCAGGCGGTCGGTCAGCTCCTTCACCACGGGCCGCTTGGTCGCAATCGAGTCCCCTAGGTCGCCGCGCAGCAGCCCCTGGATGAACAGCATGTACTGCTCGGTAAGCGGTCGGTCAAAACCGAAGCGCTCATTGATACGCTCGATATCGGCCGGGCGCGCGCGCGGGCCGAGGTACAGCGCGGCCGGATTGGACGGCACCAGGCGTGTGAGCGTGAACGTGACGAGCGTAAGCCCGAACAGCACAGCCACTGATAGCACCAGACGGCGAGCGACGTATTCCAGTTTTCGAATCATGTTGTTCCGTGACTAGTGGGTTGCCTCGCGCCATGCAGCACGAGGCAACCCCTGAAAATGCGCTTGTGCCATTCGGCAGCTACATCGCCGGATGAATGGGGTAGAAGAAAGTGGCGAACGGGTAATTCAGGTTGTACTCAAACCCGGCAATGCTGGATGGCACTGCATACCACGTCGACACGTCCATCAGATAGACACCGGGTGCCTGTTCAACAGCCAGGGTCATTGCCTGAGTGTACAGTTCCTGCGCCCGGGCTCGGTCTACGCCTGCGGTGACAATCGCTTCGTCAACCAGCGCATCATATTCGTCGTTCGCCCAGTAGCTCAGATTGAAGAACGGCGCTTCGCTGCTGCGGAAAAGCGACCACAGATTGTCCGACCCGGCGTCGCTGTAGGTTGGCCAGTACAGGAGCAGGAAGATGTCCTGTGCGTTGGCAGGGTCGGACTTCGCCAGCTCCCACTGCTGGTTGAACAACATCGGTTCGATGGATACTGTGATGCCAATATCGGCAAGCGCGTCGGCGATCAGGGGCGCGATTGCCTCTTCGATCGAGTTCTCGGCAGCATACGTCAGCGTGAGTTCGACCCCGCCATCCGCGTAGCCCGCCTCGGTCATCAATTCACGCGCCATGTCCAGGTCTTGCGTGTACTGCGGCACGTCCGGGGAATACGGGAATACGCCCTGCGGTACCGGGCCTCGTGACTGTGTCCCCAGTCCTTCTGCGCCCACCTGAATCATGTCGTCATAGGGAAGCGCGTACGAGATTGCCTGGCGTACCTGCGGATTATCGAGCGGCGGACGCAGCGTATTCAGGAAGCCCAGATAATTGAACAGGGTGTTTTCCGTGTAAACGATGAAATCGGGGTTAGACGCAAATTCGCTGTAGCTCGACGGCGGCAGACGCAGGGCCAGATCGACCTCTCCGCCAAGCAGAAGCTGTTCCTGCACCACATCGTCGGCCACGATGGCAACCACGACATTCTCGAAATGACTGGTGTCATCCCACCCGCCCCAGTACTCCGGGAAGGCGCTCAGGACGACTTCGGTATCCGGCGTATAGTCCGCCAGTGTGTAAGGCCCCGTGCCAGCAGCCACGCCTTGCTCGAAGTAAGTCTCATCGGCCGCCGCAGCCTCCAGCGCATTCGGGCTGACGATCCACGCGGCGTACAGCGACGAGGCGATCAAGTCGAGCGGCGCGGGATAGGCCATGTTGAACTGCACGGTCTGGTCATCCACCGCTTCAATCGAATCGACAGGCGCCCAGATGAACGATGCGCCGCCGATCTCACGGTGACGGTCGATGGAGTCCTTGACCGCCGTGGCCGTCAAATCGGCCCCATCGTGGAACTTGACGGCCTCACGCAGATGAAATGTCCAGATCATGCCGTCATCCGACACTTCCCAGCTCGTTGCCAGGGCCGGAGTGAACGGCTCCTCGGAACCGGGCGGGTTCGCCCACAGCAGCGGTTCATACAGATTGGCGAGATACAGCGCCTCAGTCGAGAACGACAGGCTAGGATCCCATGTGGTGATGGCAGCCGTAGAGGCCACTCGCAGCGCGGTCGTATCCTGGGCAGCCACTGCGCCCAGCGAAGCCAACAACGTGACTGCAACCAACAAGAGCACAAGTTTACGCATCATGACAGAACGTCCTCCCTGAAATCACCAGTTCGAGCAGCAGCATCTGCTTCAGCCTATAATCTTACGCGCTCACGTTGGCAAAATTCTCGCAAACCGCCATCGGCTGGATGAAAAACACCGGATCTCAGTCAATGATTCTGCTGCAAACCAAGTTTCTCGTACCCCGTCTGCCGGCCGAGCGCGTCACGCGGCCGCATCTGACGCAAGCCGTGGGTGAACATCTCAGCCAGCGGATTGTGACCTTAGTCGCGCCGCCTGGATATGGGAAGACGGTGCTAATGGCGGACGCAGTGGCCGCGCTCGACCGGCCGGTGCTGTGGTACCAACTCGACGAAGGCGACAGCGATCCAGCTACGTTTATGGCCTATCTGCTCGACGGAATCCGGCAGGTGCTACCTGAGCAAGGCGCGCAGATTCACGAGCTACTCAGCAATTCCGGCGTCATTCCATCAGAACGAGCGCTAATGATTGTGCTCAACTACCTGGTGTCGTCGCCGTCACAGGATTGGGTGCTGGTGCTTGATGACTATCATCTTGTCACCAGCGCCGCCGTACATGGGCTGACCGCAGCCTTGCTAGAGAATGCGCCGCCCACGATGGGTGTGATGCTCTCATCACGAAGCCAGCCGCCACTACCACTGTCTCGCTGGCGCGCGCACGGGCGCCTGTTCGAAGTTCGCGCCGAACATCTGCGCTTTTCCACCCGTGAAACCACGCAGTGGCTGGCCCAGGACAATCGCAGTCTACCTGAAGGCGTGGTCGAGCAGTTGGTCACCCGCACCGAAGGCTGGGGGGCGGCCCTGCAACTGGCGATCAGCCTGCTTCACGACGATCCATCGAACGAGGTGACGCTGCCTGCATGGCTCGAAGGTCGGCATCAGCACATCTTCAACTACCTGATGGATGAGGTCTTTTCACGCCAGCCACCCGAGATCCAGGCATTCCTGCTTGCCTCGTCTGTGCTGATCAATATTGACGTGGACGCCTGCCAGATCGGGCTGAGCATCGACGATGCGGCTGCCCTGCTGGAACAGGTTGAGCGCAGCAATCTGTTTCTGATCAGCCTGGACCAGCAGCGCAGATACTTTCGCTATCACCAGCTCTTTCGCGAGTTCCTGCTGGAACGACTTGCCCAGGATGCGCCAGGCCGCCTGCGTGACCTGCGAATGCAGGCTGCTCGCACATACGAAGCACGTGGCGAGCCGGAACCCGCGATCCAGTATTTCATCTTGGCCGGCGAACTGCATCAGGCGGCGCGAATCCTACTTGACGTCGCTGGCGATTGGCTGCAGCAGGGTCGAGTTGACGCGCTGAACCGCACCCTGAGCCCTCTCGAATCAATCCTGGACCAGTTTCCATCGCTGCTGCTGACTCATGGAAAAGCCATGCGCCAGCTAGGCCACTTCAATGAAGCCCGCCTGCGGCTGGAGCGTGCCAACACGCTAGCCCGGCAGGCGGACGATGCCGATACCACAAGCAGCGCACTGATCGAACTTGCCAGCCTGGCGCGATCACAAGGGGACTACGTAGGCGCGCAGGCGCAGGCACAGCAGGCAGTTGACTTGCTCGGAGAGACGGATCACAAAGCGCGGGCGTTTGCGTTGATGGAGATTGCCAAGAGTCAGGGATTTCTGGAAGGGATGGACTTGGGAAGCGCACTTGCCGGCCGCGCCGTCTCCGAAATGGAGTTGGCCGGAAGCCTTATTTCGCGCTTCGAGCAAGCCCAGCTTCTGCGTTCACTGGCGCAAATCTGCTGGTGGCACGGTGACGTGAGGGAATCTTATCGCCCACGGAGAAGATGCCCTACACCGCGTCCCCAACCGGCAATCGCCACTGGCCGCCGAAATCCTGCTCACACTTGCCACGCCCTATCTCTACCGGCATGAGTACTCCCGGGCTTTGGATTATGCAGAGCAGGCGCTCACCATTTGTGAGCAACTCGCCGTGAAGGAGCTTCTGCCGACTGCACTGACTACACTCGGCAATATTCTCACGCGGCTTGGCCGGCTGGACGAAGCGGAATCCTGCCTGCAGCGGGCGATTGAACTCGCTACTGATCTGGGGGTGGCCCGCTATGCCCAGGTGATGGCGGCGGGCTATCTCGCCTACACGTTCTTCTTACGCGGACGCGTGCAGGAAGCGATTCAGATCGCCGAAACGGCGCTGTGGTCGTACGAGGGTCTGCCGATGGTGTACGAAATTTACGTGTGCCGTAGCGTTTTGGCCGATAGCTACCTGAGCGATGGGCAGATGGTTAGGGCCGAGCACATCTTTGATTCCCTGATTGATCTGGGAGAAAAACGTCAGTACCGCATCCCATTGGGCATGGCGTACTTCGGGCTCGCCTACATCCACCTGAAAAGCGGTAGCACCACACAGGGTCAGTCGCTGGCTGAACGGTCGCTCGACCTGCTGCAGCCATCACGAGCGTGGGAGTTGTACGTCGATCAGGGAGAACGGGCGCGGGTCGTGTGTGGGACGCTGGCAGCTCTGCATCCCGACAATTCGTTCGTCCAGCAGGTGCTGGGAACCCTCGAATCAGCGGAAACCCAGTCCAGCACCGCGCACGTATCCACCGGAATTCAGAAACTGGAGATTCAAACGCTCGGTGCCTTTCGCGTACTCCGCGATGGGCAGGAAATCCCGGCGAAAGCCTGGGTTTCCACCAAAGCCCGCGACTTGCTGGCCTACTTTGTTACGCGGCGCGGGCAGCCAGCCAGCCTGGATCAGGCACTGGAGGCCATCTGGAGTGCAGACGGCGACCGGGGCGCGACCGCATTCCATACTGCCCTCTACCGCCTGCGCGGCGCACTGAAGATCGGCGGCGACCGCCCGAAATTCGTGCTGGTCGAAGCGGGCCACTACGTGCTCGACGAGAGCCGTTTCGCAATCGACGTCGACCGTTTCGATGCGTTGATTGCGGAAGCCGAAAGCGCATCCGGTGACGCGGCCACGCTGACCTATGAGCAGGCGATTGCGCTCTACAACGGCCCGTATCTCGACGCGCTGTTGTATCCATGGGTTTTCGCCGAGCAAGAGCGCCTGCGCGAGGCCTACTGCCGCGCCCTGACCGCGCTGGAAGCGTGCAGCATCTCGCGGCAAGATGCGGAGCGCGCGCTGCGCTATGCCCGGCGGCGGTTGGACGCAGACCCGCTGCAGGAAGCAGCTCACCGAGCGGTCATGCAGCACCTGGCCGAGCTTGGTGATCAAGCCGGTGTCGTGAGGCAGTATCGGCAGCTCAAGGCTATTCTGCGCGATGAGTTAGGCGTGGCGCCCACTTCGCAAACCGAGGAGCTGGTTCGACAAATCACGCGGGGTGCGCCATCTTAAGCGGAAACCTTGTTATGGCTGAGTGCCACATAGCACCCCGGCACTCGCCAATGGGTTGGATTATTGAGGCCCGGTCGTAAAATGGCATGGGGGGCTTGAGCAGTCACATCTGGCCGGGTTCTGTATCGCCAACGCGGGCGTCCCATTGCCGTATCGCATCGGCCTGACGATTGGCGGTCAATGTCCAGCAGGCGCGCACCAAACTCGGTCGCTTACATCGAACTCATTGAAACTTTTGGAGAAGGTAGAAAGAATAGTGCACCATGGGCGAATCTCCCCTCTACAGGACATTCAACCATGGGCACTATCCCGCGCAGTGTAACCGAAGCCGAGTTCGAATTGCATATTCGTCCGTATCTAAGTCAGGCCAAGCGGGGCTATGTGAGCAAAATCCCGCTGGTGAAAATCTTCAACTACATCCTGTATCAGTTGTATACCGGCTGCCAGTGGGCGCAGCTGCCGATAGCAACCAGCGCCTCCAGCGCCCCCAAAAAGAAATCAGCTGGAGCGCGGTCTACCACCACTTCCGCAAGTGGAGCCAGGATGGCAGCTTTGAGCGGTTGTGGAAGGGGAGCATCGTAACAATGCGCCAGCAGGTGGACACGACACACCTGAATCTGGACGGGAGTCATGCGCTGGCCAAGAAAGGCGGCGAAGCAGTCGCTTACCAAAGACGCAAACGCGCCAAAACCTCCAACTTCCTGCCCATCAGCGATGCGCATGGCTACATCGTCGCCTCGACGGGCATTGTCGCGGGCAATCATCACGACGCGTATCAACTCCCTCAGCACCTGAAAGCGGCCATCCTCGACCTGCGCCGCCTGGGATTTTCCCTGCGCGACACCTATCTCAATGGCGACGCTGCCTTCGACACACGGGCTGCCCGGCGTGTCTGTTTCCGCTATGGTTTGCACCCCAATTTCCCTGCCAACGACCGTAACCGGCGTTCACCTAAACGCGGACGCAAGCGTCAGTTCCACCCGGCCATCTACCGTTTACGCTTCGCATGCGAGCGCACTTTCGCCTGGATCGACAGCTTTCGCAGCGTCCTCATCCGCTTTGATCGCAAAGCTGCTCACTTCCTCGGCAAGCATTTCGTAATCTACACCCTCATCAATCTTCGCTCACTTCTCGCAGAATAAGTTTCAATGGGTTCCATCCTCAGTTATTGTAGTGGTGAGGTTAGAATAGCCGCTCAGGAAGATACTCACGCTGGAGCGGAATAATGGCCTCTAGAAGTTGCCGAGACAGCGTCAACGACACCACCAGTGGATTGGAAGCCAGAGCGCGCTCAAGGGCCGTTCGGTCACCGTTCCAGATCGCATCTGCAGCCAGCCACTGGTACTCGGCAAGCATCCCGAGCAGACCCATCACCTCGTGCGGAAGAGACTCCTGCACCAGGGGTGTCGCACCTTTCTGCTCCAGTCGCGCCGGTAGTTCGACCACACGGTCCTGCGCGAATCCTGGTATTGCCGAACGATTGGGCACATTCAGCGTGTGGATCTGGTGATCTCCGCGAACGAGGCTTTCCAGCACCTCCACGGCCACATCACCGAAAACCGAACCTCCACGCATATGTGTCAGGCGCGGCAATTCGGCTTCACTCTGCTCTTGATAGTGCCGAAAGTAGCCCGGAAGGCTCTCCATGATTTCTTGGGCGCGCGTCTTCGGCTCTGCCAGTGCCTCGGCCAACAGTTCCTCACGGAAGTAGTAGTACTGAAGATAGCTGTTCGGCACCCGCCCATACTCACGAGTCAAACGGAATTGCCTCTTCAACCGACTGGGCAGATCGGGCCTCGCCAACACGCGATCGGTATGGCGATTCATCACGGTGACCCCGTCTTCGCCATCTATCAGGAATCGAGTACTCCATGTCGCGTGATTCAGGCCAACCGACTCGAACTCGACCACAGCCGGATGTAGGTCTAGCGCAGCCACAATTCTGCGTTGATCATCAAGACTCTGATCGCAAATACTGATGCAGGGAACCCCACCGAAGTGGGTAATCGCCTCGGCCACGATTTGGGTGGGGTTGGTATAGTTCACAATGACAGCATCGGGTGCATTACGACTTGATGTCGTCAACTAGCTGCTGAATAACCGGTAGCGTGCGCATCGCAAAGAAGAAACCGCCTGGCCCAATCGTCTCTTGGCCAATCACCCCGAACTCCAGCGGCACGCTCTCGTCCTGATACCGCGCAGGGAAGCCGCCTTGGCGAAAGGTCGTCAGGACGTAGTTTGCATCTGCCACCGCCTGCTGCTGATCTGTCGTCGCCGTAATCCGCAAATCGGCACCAGCAGCTTCGGCCATCCGCGTTCCGAGGCGGTGGACAATGCTCAATTCCTCAGCGGCAATATCCATGAGCGCCAGTTCGGCGCCTCTGAATGTATCCGCATGATGCAGGAACGCTTGAATCAACCCAGGGGCATAGGCGCTGCCCCCGCCAATGATGGCGACTTTCACAGCCATTGCTGAATCTCCTGTAACGTGGGCGCCGCGACCGCCCCACCGGATGCCGTGGTCGCTAACCCACCACACGCGTTTCCGTAACGCAGGCAATCGTAGAGCGAATATCCATTCAGGAACGCAAACAGGAATCCAGCGTCAAAGCAGTCGCCCGCGCCGGTCGGATCGACCGATCTCACGGGTAAAGCGTCCACATGTTCGCATTTGCCATGCTGGCAGGCGGTTGCACCGTGACAGCCATCCTTCATCACCACAATCCCGTCCGGTATCGCTGCGAGCGCACGCGCCAAGGCATCCTCCGAATCGTCCGATTGAGTGACCATACAGAGTTCATTCTGGCTGGGCATAAAGATATCGACCTTGGAGATTGTTTCGAGAAGGGACGGTTCGCGAAGGGCCTTATCATCCCATCCCAAATCCAGCGAGACCGTAAGCCCGGCTTCATGCGCCAGATCCACGATATCGGGGGTCTCTTCCAGTGCGAGAAACCCACAGACGTGAATATGGCGTGCCGGGTTCGCAGCAAGCAGCTCCCGCATATCCCTTGGATGATCGGGGCGCACGAGGCGGGTCACGAATGCGCGATCCTGTGGGAAGGAGAGCGCAACCGTCACCTGTGGTAGCGGATAGTCATGAATGCGGACAAGCCGCCGATCAATACCCAGATCATCCAGAACATCACCAACAACTCGGCTCATCGAGTCGATACCGAGATCTGCGATCAAACCGACTTTTGCCTCCAGACGATGCAGAGCAGAAGCCACAATTGCACTACCACCCACTGAAACTGTGAACTCTTCCGCGAACACCTCCTTGCCTAGTTCAGGCATGTGAGGAAGTGCAGTGAAAATCAGGTCACAGAACAGCGGGCCGTATACGAGGATGTCGTAGTTCAATATACGCTCCGCAAGTGCTTTATTGGTGACAGAAATCGGGCCAGCAACAACCCTGCGCCTTGCTCTGGCGCTCTGTCAATCTGATAAACCGTGCGTCACCTAATCCTCAAGGCAAACCGAAACCGGGCATCGTCGTCGAACCACATCGGGAAGTTCGTGCCCCAGGCATTGTTGAACAGGTTGAAGTGCACGCCATCCGCCATATCAGGAAGCTGGTTGTGAAAGTCCAGGAGCGAAGGACGTCCGGGCGCGACCAGGACGGCGTCCAGCGAATCGATCTCGAGCGAATAGTGCGGCCCGTGGAATTCCACTGTGTCATGAACGCCATGAAGCGTACGCGCCCCATTGCTGACCACATGAACGGGGTCGATTTTGCCATCCAATTTGTGGATTGCCCAAGGGCCCGCGCCCGCCTCGACAGGTTGAATGGTCAGCCAGAATGCTTCGGGAAGGCGGCAAGCCGGCTTGCCGAACCACTGTACGTCCATGTCGATAGTCCCATCGGGCGCAAATCGGTACTCCATCGTCATCGTTTCCGGTGCTCCGATCTCGCGCGCCTCGTCCGCAAATCCTGCGACCACGAGAATGCGCAGGGCACCGCCGTCATCACGCATGGATATGGATCTGACCCGCGGATACCACCACCCGTGAGTATTGACGTTCAGGCCGGGCTTCGTGTTGTCCGGGTGTGCCCAAACGCGAACCTCACCGAATTCACGGTCGCGGATGTATTGGTGCCAGAATCGGTCGTAGTCTTGCGCGGAGAATGTTTCGTACAGCACCTTGCCAATAGGGTGAGAAGGATCGGCGACTGGCGTCGCATCCACCTTCCGGACAAGGTGGTTCAATGCGCCGGTTTCAGGGTCGAAATCAATCGACCAATACGTGGTTTCAAGCCGCGCCTTGGGCATCGGACGAAATTGTGCAAGGTCCGGGTGCCGGGGCGCAATCGCACCCAGACATGCATCGGCATCGAAACGCAGCGGCGTGCCCTGCAGTGTATCGAGCGCGTCCGTGATATAGGCACGCTGTTCCTCCCAAGATGCCTCAAAATGCTGATACATTGGGTCTGATCGCCTGGAAGCAAGCGCCTGTGTCTCGTAGTGCTCATAGTCCGGCAGGAACGTCTTCAGGTCCATTCCCCAGGTATGCTCGGGAACCATGAGCAGGGCATGATGGAAGGCGTTGAGCCGCCCATGCATGTTGCGCCCCTCATCGATCCAGCGGTTGCGCAGGCGCAGAAGCTCCCGATAGCGGCTGACTTTGCTCGGATCGGTACCAATGCCGCGAATCCACGTATCACCGATCTCATCGGTAATTATGGGGAGTTCGGCCTGTGCGCTATGCAACGCTTCCGCCACTGCATCAAGCGTGGAACCGATGAACGTTGCGTTCGGAAACTCCTGGCGTAACTTTGTATATGTCTCATGGACGCTTAGTCTGGATGGCGGGCCCAGATTGTCTCCGGTGAAGACAAGCGCAACCGCCTGCGTTGTCCCCGGGAGCACCATGACATCCCCGTAGACCTTCTGGTACATCACGACCAGCTCGGTAGAGGTCGCTTCATCGCGCCAGACAAAGACTGGCGGCACATCCGGCACGGTGGATGCCGGATTCACGCCGACGTGAAAAAAGCGGATGTTCGCTTCCGCCAGCAGCGGGATCATGGCCCGTGTATGCCCTGGCACATCGGTCATCTTTGCAGCAATCGTCTGCTTCCCGAAACGCTGGTCCAGCCCTTTCGACAAGCTGAGGCCATAGCGGAACAGCCGTTCATCCATGAGTTCAGTGTGCGTTGTGAAAGGGAGCGCGTGCCACGCGACCAGATTGTTAGCGACAGCGTGCTCGAATTGGGTTCTCCGCTCCGGGGTCGCGCGCTCAAGATACTCGTGGAACAGCCAGGCCCCGGCGGTCCAACGGAACGGTTCATCGGGGTGATGCGCCTGCATGTCTTCAGCGAGCGCGATGGCATCCGGTATGAACTTGTTCAGATAGCGGTCAATGATTACTCGTGCATAGTCGGTGAAGCCGAGGTCAAAGTGCGTTTTGAAGATGACGTGCACAAGGTCAATGTCTGTGCGCATTTACGGCCCACTTCTAGCGAGATGCTGGTTCGATGTAGATCGGATTGGTAACGGAATGAACCTGAGGATCTGCCATGTCGCCGGAAGTCAGAACGGCACGTACATAAGGGGTGCGATCCACTTTCACCTCAATCGTTCGCTGCCATTCTACATCAGCGACGAGGAGTTGCTCTGCAACCCCTTGCATCGTGACAATCTGCAGGGTCTTACCCTGTGCATTGCGCGCCCGCATGGTGAATTCTACGCGGTCAGCACGGGGCCGGATAGTGTCGCCCATCATGGCACCCTCCGCACTCAGGTAGAGCTCAGGCCCGTCAGGCCCTTCGGTTACGAAGGCATGCCCTGCCCGAATGCCGGCCAGCAGTGCCACCGGTGACGGTGCCGCGTCGCCGCAGAAAATGAACGTCGTCGGTTGAGCGAGCTTCGCCGGATGGTCAATCTTGTGGTAGTGGCAGTCGCTGCCGCCTACTGCCGTGAATCGTCCGCCGCCTTGCAGCTTCCGGTCCCAGTAAGCGAGCGCCACGTCATTTGCCGCCGGCCAGGGGCCGTTCCATACTTCGATGCAGTTGAAACCGGTCACCTCGGGATACACCCACTCAGGCCCAAACGGACGCGGGTGATTGCAGGAGACCAGATAGCCCGCCGCGACGGCTGCGTTGACGGCGGTTTGCATGTTCTGCTCTGACAGCACGCGAAAATCGATCCACGGGCCCGCACCCCAGATATTCCAGTGTCCCTTATAGGTGGTCACTTCTATTCCGGGGATGAGCATTAACAACGTATTCACCGATGCCAGCGCCACCTGATGCGAAAGATTGTTGTGGTCGGTAATGGCCAGAAAATCCAGCCCAAGTGCCTCGGCCCGGCGCACAACGTCAGCCGGATCGCTATCTCCGTCACTGTGGTAGGTATGGCAATGCAGCTCGCCTTTGTACCAGCCAGACGCCTTCTGCATATCTGGCCGAGGCTCGGCGCTCAACTGGAGACGCGGCGGAAAGGTGGCATGAGTATCCACATCGCCTGTCGTAATCTCAATGTTGACCTGATAATCACATCCTTCCTGGGCGACCTTGTATGCACCCAGGCAGATGTTCCACATCCCTTCCGGCAGAGGGCCCGGCATGTAACCCGGAGTCGCCTCTGTAGCTGCGAGGAAGAACATAGTGCGCGCGCTTCCACTCCATCCACGGAATCCCGTACCCATGAACGCAGAGCCACGCGGGTCGAAGATGCCGATATCGATGGTGCTTCCGCCGGTCAGATGCGGATCGCTCCCAATCGCCCCGGAATAGTGATAGCTGACTTCGATGCGTTCCGTATGTGCCGGCACTTCGAAGGGAAGCAGCGGGTACGTCAGCGATTGAGCAGGTGTCAGCGTGCCTTCCAGGACATGGGTGTGCGTCTGCGTCATTTGACCACGCTTCCATCTGCCGCATAGAAAAACAGGTGCTCGGGCAAAATTGTCAGGTAGACGTCCGTTGGCAGAACAGGAGCCTCGTCCTCGAACAGCCGAATCGTAACCAGTTCCTCACCGAGCCGTACGATTACCAGCGCCTCGCCGCCCAGCGTCTGTGTCACGTACAACTGTCCATGCAGTGAATTGGGTGTCTCCGTCGTTCCAATACGGACACGCTCCGGGCGAACACCCAACGTGAACTGGGTTCCAGTCGTCAATGACGCTGGAATGTGCGCGCCATCCAGCGCAATCGTTTGAGGATTATCACCCAACAGGATCTTGATACGACCATCGTCAAGCACACAAGGAAGCAGGTTCATCGGTGGGTTGCCAATGAACGACGCAACGAAGGCATTTGCAGGCCGATTGTAGATTTCAAGCGGTGCGCCTGACTGCATAATAGAACCATCTTTCATGACGACAATCTTGTCTGCCAGCGCCATGGCTTCGGCCTGATCGTGGGTCACGTATACAGCGGTAATCCCGACTTCACGCTGTAGGTGCTTCAGGAAAGCGCGGGCTTCGAGACGCAGCTTGGCGTCAAGGTTGCTCAACGGCTCGTCGAAGAGGAACACCCTGGCGTGATGAACAACCGCTCGCGCAACCGCGACGCGCTGCTGCTGCCCGCCCGATAGCTGACCGGGCCGGCGCGCCAGCAGATTGCCGATCTGAAGGTTGTTGGCGACGGACGTGACCTGTGCGGTCAACTCGTCCTTCGCAACACCACGCACTTTGAGAGGATAGCCAATGTTGTCGAGGATGGTCATGTGCGGATAAAGCGCGTAATCCTGAAATACCATGGCAATATCACGCGAACGTGGTGGAAACTGGGTGACATCCACTCCATCAATCGTGATCGTGCCGCTGTCAGGGCTTTCCAAGCCGCTGATCATGCGGAGCGTCGTCGTCTTGCCACAGCCTGACGGGCCAAGCAGCGCGACGAATTCGCCGTCGGCGATTGAAAGGCTGACCTCGTTGACTGCGACCACTTTACCAAAGGTCTTGCGGAGTTTTTCCAGCGAGATCGCTGCCATCAGATCACTCTTTCACTGCTTGATTCCGCCGAAGAAGCGGAAGCCATAGCGCCAGTTAATCAGGAAGTACAACAGAAGCACCGGCAAGGTATAGAGCACCGCATAGGCAGCAACCAGCCTGATCTGCGGCATTCCGCTTTCCATGTCGTAGAACTGATAGAACGCTACCGAGGCCGGGAGGAGAGCAGAACTGCGCAGGAGAATGAACGGAATCAGGAACGCGCCCCATGCATTCACCAGTACCCAGATGCCAACCACAAGTACGCCTGGGCGCATAATCGGAAAGGTCACGTCCCGGAAGATGCGCAGCGGGGAGGCCCCGGCGACCATAGCTGCTTCCTCGTAGGAACGCGGCACACTGTCCACGAAGTCCTGCATGATGAAGATGGCCGAGGGCACAAGTCCGCCAATCATGACCAGGATGACGCCGATGTGCGTGTCGATCAAGCCGAGGTCAAAAATCAACTTGAAAATCGGCACCATGCTGGCCGTGCCGGTGACCACCGACGAGAACAGGATGAGGACATAGGTGAGTATATTTCGCCCCGGAATGTTTCCGCGAGACAACCCATAGGCAGCCATTGCAGCGATCAGGCTGGTGCCGATCATCACTCCCAGGCCAATAATGACGCTGTTCGCCAGACCACGCATCGCCACCGTGTTGTTGAACACTTCCTCGAAATTTGCGAACGAAGGCGCTTCCGGTATCGTCACCGAGAGCGACGCCTGAGGGTTGAATGGGGCAAAGATAAACCAAAGGAGTGGCGCGACGAAGAAAATGGCGACCACCACGACGAAGACATTGAGCAGCATGCGCGTCAGCGGCGTTTTCACGCGGTCTGCTCCTTTCGGCTGCGCAGAAAGAACAGGTATACGCTGGCCAACACGAGATTGATCAACAGAACGACCACTGCGATGGCGCTCGCTTGTCCAAACTCAAAGAAGCGAAGGCCGATCGTGTACGTATGGATTGCGATCACGTTCGTACGATAAGTTGGGCCGCCGCCGGTTAGCAGGAATGGCGTGAAGGTGTTGAACGTCCACAATGTAATCAGGATCAGGTCGGTCGCTATGTATCGATTCAGGAGTGGATACAGGATGTCGCGGAACTTCTGCCAACCGCTCGCGCCAATTACGTCCGCCGTCTCCATATAAGATGGCGGAATTGAAGCCAGAGCCGAAGAGAAGAGTAGTACTGAGAACGCCGTTCCACGCCAGGTATTGAACAGCATGATGCTCAACATCGGGTAGTTGAATAACCAGTCGAGCCCCCTGATCCCCAAAGCCCCTAGCATTTGGTTCAAGGTGCCATCTGGGTCGAGATAGGCGAACCATGCGAATGCCACCACGACATCCGGAATGATCCACGCAGCAATTGCAGCCGCATATACGAACTCGCGTCGGAATCCCTTGCGACTGTGGAAGGCCACAGCAATGCCTAGCCCAAGTAACGCCTGACCGATCAACGCCGACCCGATCACGAACTGAGCCGTCAGCCACAGGCTATGTCCCAGTTCCCCCCGGCGCATCCAATCGTCTGTATTAAACAGGTTAACGTAATTCTGTAGACCAACGTTCTGCGGATTCTGCGCGTTCGCGCCCACCAACGTTTGGTTGGTGAAGCTCATCAGAACGATCGAGATGAAGGGATAGATCAGAAAAACAACGACGAACAGCAGAGCCGGAGACAAGAACAACAGGCTTACTTTGCGCGACAGGATCGCCTTTTGCATCAGTCAAATCCCATTCCAGGGTGGAGAATGGCTCCGAAAAGAAAAGTGCCAGACAATTTTGTCCGGTCGGACATACAAGAATGGGACATCCATGGAGGATGCCCCATTCCTGGAGTTTGCCTTATCCCTCAACGGGGATACGAATGACGTTGTCCTCACCTACGATTTCAGTCACCGCAGCATCGTACGCAGCCATCGCCTCGGCAGGAGTCATTTCCCCGGAGACAATGCGCTCGGTCATCAGCTGAATCTGGGCCGAAACCTGGTTGTACTCTGGCAGTTGCGGACGAATGACTGATAGAGGCAGAACCTCAGCCGCGATACGGGTCATGACCTCATCGTTCGGAACGGCCACGTCGGTGCGAGCACGAATGCGAGGCTGAATTGCCTGCAGCGCGTCCACCGAGTCCTTACTGAACATATACTCCAGGAACGCCCAGGCCGTGTCCAGGTGCGCGCTGTTTGAATTCAGCACGTAGCCCGTGCCACCCGAAGCGGAGACGAAGTCCTGGCCACGGTTACCCATGCCAGGCTCTTCCGCGGGCATCATGGCGAAACTTACGGCCTCGTCACGGTTAGGCATGGCAAAGCTGCCAGTCTCCGGGACAATTACACTGCGCCACAGGTAGTCACCTTCAACCAGCATGGCCACTTCGCCCTGCGAAAACGCTTCGAAGGAAAGATCGCGGCCATTCTGCACCAACTGCCAGCGCGCGTTGCCGAGTTCCTCGTCACCGTAGATGGTCTGATACAGTTCCAGCGTGTCGAGAATGGCGGGGCTGCTCACGATCCACTTGGCGGCGTCAAAATCGTAGACGTGCTCACCAGCGCCCAACAGTGCCATGATGTAGCCTTGAAGGGTCGTCGCTTCACCCATCGCAGTACCAGCGTTCAACTGGAATGGAACTACATCCGGGAGAGCTGCCTTAAGCGCACGAGCCGCGTCGAGTAGTTCTGCCCAGCTCGCGGGCTGCCAATCGGCTGAGAGGCCCGCCTGCTGGAACAGGTCGGTGTTATACCAGATAACGCGGGCATCGGTGCCGCGCGGAATGCCATACAACTGGCCATCGAAGCTCATGATGGCCTGGATTCCTTCAGGCGTTACACTCCAGCCTTCCCAGTCCAGAGCTGCATCGCCCACCAGGTCGGACAACGGCTGCAGCAACCCACCCTCAACGAACTCGGGGAGCCAGAAGCCGTCAAATGCCAGAACATCAGCGCCACCGCCAGAACCAAGGTCGAGTACGTACTGCTGGCGGAGATCCTCACCGCTGCCGGTGAACTCAAGAACATTCACAGTGACCGGTGTGCCGGCCTCGGCCATTGCTGCTTCAAAGCCTGGCTTGACGTAGTCGTTCAGCCACTGGAGTTCAGCGCCGCTTACACCACCGATGTTGATTTCGACCGCGTCCTGGGCCAAAACTGAACCAAAGACGCCCAGTGCAAGTATCAGCACGAGCAACCACTTGAGATTTCTAGACATCATCATATCCTCCGGTTTTCAGCTACAAAATCCTATGAATGACCGAATTGCGATTTCCCGGGCGAGGCCGTCGAGCCCCTTTCAATCAACGTCGTGGGCAATAGTGTGAGTATTTCTCGATTGGTATCTCCTTCCATTAGTGTAATCAGGCGTCGTGCCGCTTCGGCGCCCATCAGGTGTGCGTTTTGTGCCACGGTCGTCAGCGGCGGGGTTTGGTATTGCGCAATGTCCAGATCGTCGAAGCCCACCACCGACACGTCGCCAGGGTTGTTCAGTCCGGCGGATGCAATGGCACGCTGCACACGAACGGCCATCCAGTCGTTCACGGCGAAGATCGCGGTTGGGCGCGTGGATTGTTTCAGGAGGTCGATCAGCGGCGCGACTTCTCCGCTGTCCGCATTCGTGTAGGCTTCATAGGAACTCAGTTCCGCATCTCCCCCGATCAGGAACGGTGGGAGCGCCTCAATTCCTTGAAGATGGAGCGCATCATGGTAGGCGCGGTAGCGCTCTGAGACCGGCCATAAGTCCATATGAGGCCGAGCAACAAACAGGATTTGTCGATGCCCCAGCTGGAGTAGGTGGTTCATGACCTGCAGACCACCGGCGTAGTTGTTGCTGCTGATACATGGAAAGACCACACCGTTCACCGGGCGGTCCATGAGGACGATGGGGATAGTGACGTCACCCGAGGTGAGCACTCGGTCTTTCAGCGTACCGCGCACAGGAACGAGGATGATGCCCTTGACTTCTTCCGCGCTGAACGCCGTCAGGAGCCGATTCTCTTCAGCCTGTGCCCGATCGGTACTTGCAAACAGCACGTTGCACCCCGCTTTGCGGAGAACCTGTTCGGCCCCGGCCAACAAGTTCATGGCGAACGCACCACGATACTCAGGGATGATGAAGGCAACGGCGTTGCGGCTACCTGCCTGTCTGCGTGGCTCGGCAACGAAAGTACCCTTGCCTGCCACCCGGTAGATCAACCCCTCTTCCTGCGCCGACTGCCAAGCCCGCTGCAAAGTGGCCCGGCTTACCTTCAGCGTTTCCGCCAACTCCAGTTCGCCTGCAAGCATGTCATTAGGCTTCAACTCCCCCGTGACGATCTTGTGACGCAGATCGTCCAGGAGCTGAACATGTAGCGGCAGTGAACTATCCTTGGAAACCCGAAATTCAGCCATGTACAATCCTGTCCGGACATGTACAGTGTAGCCGATCGTGATTTTTACGTCAACAAGATTTTAACGAGGAGGTTCGTCGCTCATGCGTTTTACCCAAAGACACGAATCATCCTAAGTCGCGTGACTTCATCTGGATCGCATAGAGTGCAATATCACCCTCGATCAGCCGCTTCTGAACGGCGCTCGGCTCTCTCAACCATGTCGGTTTTGAGCTAGCTATGACGTCCAAACGCTCTTCACTCCGTTGAATCGGGTTTAGGGTTGCTGTTGCAAAATGTCTGGGCAACCTGCTGCGTTTTTCTCTGACCGCCGGCCAGCGGCACAACAACACTCTTGATGAACCGCAGGTCTCTGAATAGGTGGCGTGGCAGCAAGAAGCGGCAACCTTGCGGATTCTCAAGGGAGCCTTGGTTCTCCAACAACCAGTTCCAGTGAAGTGAGGTGCGTGTGAAATCGCACCATATCTCCCCGGATGAAGTTGCGGCCATAGTGCACAGCGACAAAGCGTCCGTCCATGCCGCGTGTATAGGCGCGGCGCTCGACCAGCATGAGTGTCGCGCGTGGCTTCACCTGAAGCAGCATCGCCATCGCCGGGTCGGCATCGGCTGCTTCCAGAGAATCGTCGGCGCGCTCGATGTCTATTCCATAGCGCTCTCGCATTAAGGCATAGAGCGAGGAGTACCCGCGTTCCATCAGCAGTCCAGGGCAAAGCCGCGCGGGTAGATACGATTGGTTCACCATCAGTGGAGTGCCGCGCACACTTCGAACCCGCTGCACGAAGTAAACCAGCTCTCCAGGGGCGATCTCCAGAGCCCGCGCGACCGTAGGGCCTGCTTCAATTTCGATAGCTGCGACAACCGTGTCGTCCAGCAGCGTGCCGGCTTTCTGGAATTGATCGTAGAAGCTGTAGACCGTATCCAACGGCTGGTCAAAGCGGGGCGTAGTGACAAACGTGCCACTGCCATGCCGCCGTTCGAGCAGCCCTTCGTGAATGAGCGCATCAATTGCCTGGCGAATCGTCGTGCGGCTGATACCGAGCAGTTCCATCAGGGTGCGCTCGGACGGGATGCGTTCACCACTGCGCCATGAACCGCCTACAATGCGCTCGCGCATCATGCGCTCGATTTGCACGCGCAGCGACACATCCAATGCCGGATCGGGTGGTTGCAAACTCCAGTCGCGAGGGAGCGAACGGCGAGTCATTGAGGTTTCAAATCAACCTGAGCGCGCGAAGCTGGGCATCGCGCAGGGCGGCGTACAGTCTGAAATGGTCTGCCCAACGATCGTGCGTCGGGCGGTCAGGCGTATAGACATGGGCGGTGCGCTGTGCGGATACCGCGGCCTGCGCCGGAGAAGCATACCAACCTAATGCCACCCCGGCCAGCAGCGCTGCACCCTTCGCGCCGAATTCACGGCCTTCCGGCACACGCACCTCCGCACCCAGGCAGTCGGCGATCATCTGGCTCCAGAATGCACTTCGCGCTCCGCCGCCACTCAGAACGACCGACTCGGCTGGTTCGGCCGGCCCCATCGCGGCGAGGCAGTCCCGAATCGACAACGCGACGCCTTCATAAACCGCGCGCAGCAGGTCGGCGCGTGTATGCGCGGGCGACAGGCCACTGAACTGCGCTCGCGCACGCGGCTCGACCTCCGGCGCGATGATGCCCGCTTCGCTGAGATAGGGATGATATACCAATCCTGGTGCTTCGGCGGATGATGCCTCGACCTCCAAACGCGCGTACAAGTCCGCACTCGCCAGCGCCGCGCGTTCGGACGTATAGAACTGGCTGGCGAACCAGTCGAGGTTGGTCGTGCCAGCCACGGTTGCCATCACTCGTGCCCAGCCTGCCGCCGGAAGCGGAAACAAGAGGCCAACGTTTGGCGGCTCGAACACGGGCTCATTGAATACAAGGCTAGTGAGGCAGGTCGTGCCCAGCACAATGCAAGCCTCACCAGCGCGTACCGCGCCCGCGCCGAGAATACTGGCCGGGACATCGCCTGCGCCGGTCACGACGGGTGTCCCTTTGCGCAGGCCAGTTTCAGTGACGGCGCGGCTGGTCACTTCCCCTGCCCATGCCTCACTCGGGCGGACCGCCGGAAAGCGGTCGCGCACGGCGGTTACCTCAAGCCAGTCAAACATCGCCGGGCTGTAATCGCGCGCGCGCGTATCACCGGGCAGCACCGACGCCTCAGTTGTATCCATGGCCAAATCGCCCGTCAGCCGGAAGCGCAGCCAGTCCTTGCAGCATAGCACGGCAGCGGTTCGTTCCAGTGTCTCAGGTTCGTGGTCAAGCAGCCAGCGCACTAGCGGCAGCGTACAGCCCTGCTGCATGGCCGAGCCGCTCGAACGGAAGATCGTGCCCATGAAATTGGGCTTTTCGGCGCTAAGGCGGTCAATGACCGACTGCGCCCGCCCGTCATTCCACAGAATAGCGCGGCGAACAGGCCGGCCTTCGGCATCGATCAGCCACGCACCCACCATGTTGCCGGTCAGCCCAATAGCGGCAATGCGATCAGCGCCTGCTCCATCGACCAGTTCGCGGATGACCGCGCAGGCAGCCGACCAGATCTCGTCCATATCGGCTTCGTACCAGCCAGCGCGCAGGTTGTAGACCGCCGTCGGGCGGCTGGCCGTGGCCAATTCACGACCCGCGCAGTCGAACAGAGCCGCCTTGACGACCGACGTTCCGGCGTCGAGGCCTAGCAGCAGATCGCCGTTCACGAGGCTTTGACCCGGGCATAGGCACTCGTGACCAAAGCGCGGGCGGTATCGTAGAAAAGTGCGCGCACCGCATTCGTGTCATAGCCCAGCGCGTCACAGGCAGCCTTGATGGCGCGAAGCTGCTCGTAACCCATGAACGTGCAGCGAAGTTGGCCTGATTGCGCGCTGGTGATGCTCCACGGGAACGGTTTGCGCGTGATCGTCACCCGCTGACCATTGAGCATGAACAACAGCCCGCGCACCGTCGCCACCGGAATATCCGAGCCGTACATCACGCGGCCCGCCGGCATGCGTTCGAGAATCGCCTGCACCACCCCCGCTGACTGCACAACGGAGAGATCGAAGTACATATTCGGCAGCGCGGCCACGATATCCAAGGCTGGCACGATCAGGTCGCGCGCATAGGACCTGCCGCCATGAGCCAAAATAACGCGGGCATTGGGGTAGCGCGCCGCGATGTATTCCAGATCACGCAGGTTGTCGGGGTCGGGCAGGCGCGTATTGCGCGGCACATGCAGCATGATGATCAGTCCGTGCGTATGCGCGACTTCCAACTGCGCCTCAGTGACGAAATCGAGGATGCAGATGTCCTCGATGTCCTTCCATGTGACGTAAGCGAGATATGGTTTGAAGCCGGAAAAAGCGCCATCACGCACTGCCGCCCACAGCGTTTCGGCATCGGCATCCAGAGGCGGCACATACAGGCCGAAGCACGATTCTCCATCCACCACCGAGGCGACGTAGCGATTGTTGGCTTCGCGGTCGATGACTGTCAGCGGCATGCCAAACGCCAGGTATTCCACCCCTCTTCCGGGGAACAACAGGTCGTAGGCTTCTTCCAGTTCGGACTGATCGACGCTGGCCGCCTCGAACACCAGCCCCACGCGCTCCTCGTGAATCGGGCGCAGGCAGTGTTCGGGCAGCCACAGATGCGTATGCACGTCGAAGATGCGCGGCGGCAGCCAGGCCGCAAACTCGCGTTCGTAGATCGGTAGATCGACGGCGCGGTAATAGTCGCGCTCGTCAATGAGGGTCATGGCGTGGGGCGCACCACGATATCGGCGGCCTGCCCGCTGCAGTCCGAACGGTAGAAGGCGTCGAGCACAGTGATAACCGTTTCGGCCTCGGTCAGCGACGTCGAATTATCGGTGTCCCAGCGGCGCACGCGG
This sequence comes from uncultured Chloroflexia bacterium, assembly GCA_963841085.1. GTDB lineage: Bacteria > Chloroflexota > Anaerolineae > Aggregatilineales > Phototrophicaceae > Flexifilum. The sequence goes on from CAWJBF010000005.1 coordinate 47,974, forward strand.
TCGATCATGTCGACCATCTCGCTGGTGTAGTTGTCGTCCACCAGCAGCGAAGTACCAACGCCGCCCACGCCGAAGCCATCCCAGTTGTGCCAGCCTGCCTCGTAGCCGTGATTAGGGTTGCGCACGTACAGCTTATACCACGGTGGCTGAATGCCAATTTGCAGGGTGCCGTCGGTGCCGTAGAATTCGATGCGCCATGCTTCAACCCACGGGTGCGCTTCCCAACCCGTGATGTCGAGCGTCGCCAGAAGCTGGTCATAAGTGAAGACCGCGGCACCGACGTCCTCATACTTCAGCCCACCCAGCGGCATTTGCACGGTCGCGCCCAGTCCCGATAGCGTATCCGCCTTGAAGCCGTGCGCCGTCACAGGTTCACCGGCGGGCAAGCGCAGCATCTTGCCCGTCACTGCCGACGGCGTGCCCAGCAAATGCACCATCAAATGGATGATGTGGCAGCAGTCGGTATAACACAGGCCGCCCAAATCGCCGGGCACGCTCTGCCAGATTTCCGCCGAGCCACCCACTGGTGTCGCTGCATGGAAGCGCGCCAACGTCAGCGGGCCAAGCACGCCTTCGCTGAGGAAGCGTTTGGCGTGGGCGATGCTGCTGTTGTAGCCGAGCATATAGCCGATCTGGAACGGCACAGGGTGGGCGCGAATGGTGTCGACCACCTGCTGCATCCCGGCCAGATTCGGTGCGCCCGGCTTCTCCAGCAGAATGGCTTTGCCGCGCTGCGCCGCCTGCGCCACATAGCCAGGGTTGGCCGTATCCCAGCCCTCGATAATGACGAATTTGAGGCCGGGCGCGTCGAGCAGCACCTCGGGCAACTCATATGCTTTCAGTCCCCAGTCGCGTTCGAGCGCCACCACCAGCGCCGGGTCGGGGTCGTAGCAACCAATTAGCTCCACGTCCGGCTGTTCGCGCAGCAGTTCGATACGGGGGAAAATATGCGGGTGGGTGCAGCCCAGAAATGCCACGCCAATCGTCATCGGAAAGTCCTCCAATAACAAGATTCAGACAGGGACTAAAGCTGATCGTAGACACTACGCCACTGCGCCCACAGCGGCGGCGCACTGGTGTACAGCTCGTGATAGAGATCGTACAAGAACGCGTAAACCGAAGCCGCCGGGCCGGGTGTGTAGACGGCTTCGGGCTGCACCATCGCGGCGGATGCCTCGTCCACGTTCGCAAACAAGCCAGCGCCCACACCGGCAAGCATCGCCGCTCCGCGCGCCCCAAACTCGGTGCCGTTAGGCACGATGATGCGCTTGCCCACCGCGTCGGAAAACATCTGCGCCCAAAAGGCTGAGCGCGCCCCGCCGCCCACGAGGATCACTTCATCCACCGGCTGGTGCATGGCGCTGTAACAGTCGCGCATGGCCAGCGCCACGCCCTCATAAACCGCGCGCATCAGATCGGGCCGTTTGTGTTCGATAGACAGGCCGAAAAACTGACCTCGCGCATTGGCATTGGCAAACGGGGACACGATACCGGAGGTGTTCAGGTACGGCAGGAACACCAGCCCATGCGCACCCGGCGGCGAACCCTGTATCGTGCGCTCGATCAAGGCGTAGACATCCACACCAGTTTCGACGGCGGCGCGGCGTTCCTCAGCGGCGAAAACTTCGATCATCCAGTCGATACTCATCGTGCCGCTGGTATTGACGAGTGAACGCGCCCACAGGCCATCCGGCATGCACGCCTGCACGCCAGTGTCTGGCGGGTCGAACGACGGTGCATCGAGGACAAGCGTATTGAGCAGACTGGTCCCCAGCACGCTGCACGCCTGGCCGGGCCGGTGTGCCCCGCCGCCCAGAAGCGATGACACCACATCGACTGCACCAGCGACAACCGGCGTGCCTTCGCGCAGGCCAGTTTCAGCGGCAGCAGCAGCGGTGACTCTGCCTGCAATCTGGCTAGATGCATAAATCGGCGGCAGCGCTCGTTCGGCTTCGCCTACACCCGCGTCCGCCAAGAGTGCCTGGCTGTAGCCACGCGCTCGCAAATCCCCCGGGAAATAGGCGGCGTCCGCCTCGTCTGTGCCGAACTCGCCAGTCAGGTTCCAGCGCAGCCAGTCCTTGTGAAACAGCAGCCAGCGCGTGCGCGCCAGCGTCTCAGGCTCATGATCTTTCAGCCAGCCAAGCAGCGCCAATGGATAGCCCGGAAATGGTGCGTTGCCGCTGATATCAAAGACGCTGCTGTAGAACCCCGACTCTTGCCAGCCGGTGAGTGCCGATCCCGCACGGCCATCGTTCCAGAGGATAGCGCGGCGCACGGACTGGCCCTCTGCGGTCACGCCCCAGAAGCCGCAGGCCGTGCCGCTGATGCCCACGGCGTCGATCGCAGCCGCGTCCACCTGCGCCAGCACTTCGCGCAGCGTTTCAGCCGTCAGCGCCCACGCTTGCAGCATATCGACTTCCGAGCGCACGCCGTCATTCACGACCGGCATGCTGCGCCGGGCCGCCGCAATTTCACGACCAGCGAGGTCGAATACCACGCTCTTGACGACCGAAGTGCCCGAGTCGATACCCAGCAGATAGCTCACGAGCGCCGCGTTCTCCCGTACACCATCACCGCAATCACCAGCAGCGCGCCTTTGAACAGAAACTGCGAGTTGGCGGGCACGCCGGTGAGATTGAGCACGTTGCTAAGAATGGTGAGGATCCACACACCCGCCAGCGTGCCCCACACCGAGCCTACTCCGCCGGTAAGAGCGGCCCCGCCGATAATCGTCGCTGTGATCGAGTCAAAAGCAAAGCTCTCGCCGATGAACGGGTCACCCGCGCGCGAACGCGCCGCCAGAAACACGCCGCCCGCGCTGGCCATCACGCCCGCCAGCATATAGGCATACAGCTTGATGCGGTCGGTCGCCAGTCCCGAAAGCCGGGTCGCGGCCTCGTTGCTGCCTACCGCATAGATGTGCCGACCAAAGCGCGTATAGCGCAGCATGATCCACGCCAGAAACGTCGAACCGATGATGATCAGGAACGGGATCGGCAGCACATCGCCGATATTGTCGATAAACATCGGCGAGAACTCGCGCGGAATCGTCGCCTGCGGATTGCTTCGCAGTTGCAGCGCCAGCCCTTGCACAATCGACAGCGTCGCCAGCGTGACCATAAATGGCGCGAGTTTGAGCCGGTTGACCGCGAAGCCGTTGAAAAAACCCACGATTGCGCCAATGCTGAGGCCCACTACGACGCTGAAAATCATCGACTCGGGCGTTGGCTCCATCAGCGCGGCCATCACCACGACCGTCAAGCTGACCACCGAGCCTACTGACAAGTCAATGCCGCCGCTGAGCATGATGATGGTCTGGCCGATGCTCACCAGCATCAGCGCCGCCGACTGGCGCATGATGTTCGGGAAGTTGCGCGGGTTGGTGAACGACTCGCTCAACAACGCCGAACCGATAATCATTGCCAGAAGTACCAGCCAGATGATGACCGTATTGCGGTTGCGTTTGAAGTAAGCAGCCATCAGGCGATGTCGCTCAGGTCGAGGCCGGTCGCGGCGCGCATGATCGACTCCTCGGTCGCCAGCTCACCGGGAATCTCCGCCGCCACAGCGCCCCGATGCATGACCAGAATGCGGTGGCTCAAGCCCAGCAGCTCCAGTAAATCGCCAGAAACCATGACGATGCCCATGCCTTCCTGCGCCAGTTGGTGAATAAGGTGGTACACCTCAACCTTCGCGCCGATGTCGATGCCGCGCGTCGGCTCAATGATGATCATGAGTTTGGGCGGCGTCACCAGCCACTTGCCCAGCACTGCTTTCTGCTGGTTGCCGCCACTGAGCAGGCGAATCGGTTGATCCATCGCCGGCGTCTTGATCGCGAGCTGTTCGATAATAGTTTTCACCGCGCCGCGCTCTGCCGGAGACTGCACAAAACCCCGGCGCGCAAAGCCAGGCAGATTGGGCAGCGCCACGTTCTCGCGCACGCCAAGCTTCAGCGCCAGTCCGTCCCCTTTGCGGTCATCTGTGACCATCGCGATGCCATGTGAGATGGCCTGCTGCGGCGATGACAAGCGCACCGGCTTGCCGTCAATAAGAATTTCGCCGCTTTTGATCGGCTCGACGCCGAACAGCGCCCGCGCCAGTTCGCGCTGACCCTGCCCCTCCAGCCCAGCCAACCCGATAATCTCACCAGGGCGCAGATCGAGCGACACATGCTGCAAAGCCGGCGTCGTGAGGTCGCGCACGGACAACAGCCCGGCGTCTGAAATCGGCGGACGACGAGGCGGGAATATGTCCTTGAGGTCGCGCCCAACCATATAGCGAACAATGCTGTCCTTATTAAGATGCGTCGTCGGCTGCGTGGTCACGACCTGGCCATCTTTCATGACCGTTATGCGCTTGCTGACCTTGATCACTTCTTCGAGGCGGTGCGAAATGAAGATGACGCCCGTGCCGCGCGCTCGAATATGCTCGATGACCGAGAACAGGTGGCCGACCTCGATAGGGTTGAGCGCCGCCGTAGGCTCATCCATGATGAGGAGGCGAGCATCGACGGCCAGTGACTTGACGATTTCGGTCAACTGCTGCTGTGCGACCGTCAGTTCATACACCGGACGTTCCGGGTCAATGTCCGTTTCCAGCAGGCCCAGCAGTTCGCGCGCCTGACGGTTCATCGCCTTCCAATCAATCAGCCCGAAACGGTTGCGCGGCTCGCTGTTGAGCAATATGTTTTCAGCTACCGTCAGATGCGGTAGCAGCGTGAATTCCTGATAGATGATGCTTATTCCGGCCTTCTGGGCGTCGTGAGGCGTACGGAAATGGACGGGAGCCTCATCGCGGAACAACTGGCCTTCGTCCGGTTGATAGACCCCCGCGATGATTTTCATGAGGGTACTTTTGCCCGCGCCGTTCTCGCCCACCAGCGCGTGCACTTCGCCGGCAATCACGTCGAACGACACCTGCGTCAGCGCGTTGACGCCGGGGAAGCGCTTGCTGATATCCTGAACCCGAAAGAGAGGCGTACTGTTCATACCCGCGCCGCCAAACTCAGTAGAAAGCGAAAACGTGCACTACACAAAGCTAGGTAGCCGAATTTGTCAAAATCTGGCTGGCGTGGCAAAAGGACCACCGGTAGGGGCAAGGCATGCCTTGCCCCTACTTGAGCAGGTGAGGCGAAGATCTGCCTCACCTTGTGTGATTGCTACGAACCTTCGACCAGATACAGCGCGTCGGCGGCTTCTTGTGACAGGCGCGAATTCGCCCAGTAGGCGTCCGAATACTCGGGCCGCACGTAATCCGCGACGGTATCTTCGAAGATCGTCGGCACTTGCAGCGAGTAGAACGGTGCGACCGGTTCGCCCTGCAGAATGCGCAGCGCGGCTTGCAGCGCCACACGGCTCTGCCACGTCGGCTCAGAAGCGCTCATCGCCTGGAAACCATCCGGAATGCGCTCCTGCCACGCCAGCAGGAAGCCGTTGTTGTCCTCGCCGGTCATCGGCACGAGGTCACGACCGGCGGCCTCAAAGGCGTCAATCGCGCCCTGGGTCATGGCACCGCCCTGGCTCCACACGCCGTCAATTTCCGGGTAGGCGGCCAGCATACGCTCGGTGGCCAAGCGGCCCTGGTCATAGGCCCAGGCCGCGTCTTCTTCTGCCAGAATGGTGATGCCAGCGCCGCCATCCGGGCAGGCTTCAATGGCTTCCTGCAGGCCCTGACGACGCCAATCGCTGGTCGAAATACCCGTGATGCCGTTGAGGACGATGATGTTGCCCTCGCAGTCGAGCTGCTCCATCAGCCAGTCGCCCTGCACGCGGCCAAACAGCACCGAGTCGGTCAGCAGCTTGGTGACATAGACGTCGGTATTGACGTCCGACGCGAACACGATGACGGGGATACCGGCGTCAGCCGCTTCTTCGACCGCCGGCACAATCGCGTCTGGTGTGACGGGGATAAGCAGCAGCGCATCGACGCCGCGCACGATCATGTCTTCAATCTGCGAAATCTGCGTGTCGGCGTCACCTTCCGAACTGACAATGATGAACTCGCCGATTTCAGGATACAGTGAGGCTTCGTCGCGCACTTCCTCGACGATCTGCACCGTCCACGAATTGGCGGTAGACCAATTGATGAAGCCGATGGTGTAGGGCGGTTCTCTCCGGAAACGGAGCGTATCCAGTAGTTCACCGATAGGCATGGCGATTGAAGTGTCGTTCAGGTAATCAGTGGAATTCCGGGTAACGATATCAGGCTCAGAGGTCGCTTCCTGAGCGAATGCAACCGATCCGGCCGACAGCGCCAACAGGGCGACGGCAGCGGCGAACAAGGGGCGTTTGAACACATTCATGGTAAATCTCCTCCTCTAAACATCATCTGCGTGGTCAAGCCTAGTCTTGCAGCAGTGCATTGTGTCAGGGCATCCCTCCTCCGTTGATCAGTCGTGCTGACGTGAATACAGGGCGAGCGCGGCGAGGATGATAACCCCCTCGGCGATGCGCCGCCCACTGGTGGGCAGTGTCAGAACGGTGAGAATGCTGTACAGCACCATCAGGAATAGTACGCCGCCGAAGGTGCCCCAGATCGTGCCGCGCCCACCGTCGAACGACGTGCCGCCGATGACGGCCGCCGCAATCGAACCGAGCAGGAAGTCGGTGCCAACTTCGAGCGTGCCCACGCCGATGAATGCCACCAGCAGCAAACCACCCGCCGCCGCCATGAAGCCGCTGATCATGTAGGCGGTCATCGTCACGCGGGCGTCATTGACGCCCGAGAAATAGGCGAAGCGGCGGTTCGCGCCCACGGCGGTAAGGCGGCGACCATAGATTGTGCGAGCCAACAGCACGGCTGCGATGATCGTCACTACAATCCACACCAGCGCCGCAGTGGGAACGACGCCGAGCGCAAAGCCATTGCCCCAAAAGCGGAAGCTATCCGGAATCGAGCCGCGCGGCGCGCCGCCCGAGAAGATCAACGCTATCCCGTAGACGGCGAAGTTCGTCCCCAGCGTGGCGATGAACGGGGTGACGCGAAAGCGCGTGATCAGCAGGCCGTTGATGAGGCCTATCAGCAGGCCCACCGCCAGTACCAGCGCGACTATGGGCAGCACCATGTCGTCGCGGCCGTTGATGAGCTGCGCGCCCATCACATCCGCCAGAATCACAACCGAACCGACGGACAGGTCCAGCCCGCCGCTCATGAGCACGACCGTCTGGCCAATCGCAACTAGCCCGATCGTCGCGCCCTGCCGAATCAGACTGAGCAGATTGGCAGGCTCCACCGAGCGCGGGGACAGTACAGCCAGGAGCAGCAGCATGAGCGCCAGCGCAAAGAACACGCGCGGCACCAGGCGCAGGGCGGTACGAACAGGGTTGGGCGTGGGCAGCGCAGGCGAGGCCGTCGTCATGAGTGACCGCCCGCCAGCACTTCGAACACAAGGTCGATTTCAACGGGCACATTGCCGGGCAGCGCCGCGACGCCAATGGCCGTACGGGCATGGAGTCCAGCTTCGCCCAGCACCGCCACCAGCAGATCGGAGGCGGCGTTCATCACCAGCGGCTGCTGCGCAAAATCCGGGGCGCTGGCCACGTAGCCAGTGATCTGCACGATCTGGGCGATGCGGTCGAGCGAGCCGACATGCTCACGAGCGGCGGCCAGCAGGTTGAGGGCACAAATCTGCGCGCACTCACGGCCCTGCTCTACCGTCACTTCCGCGCCGAGCTTGCCGAGATACGGATAGCTTCCGTCCCGTTTGGGCGTTTGCCCCGCGAGAAACACCAGAACGCCGCTTTGACGGGCACGCACATAGCTGTGCTTGACCGGCTCAAGGGCAGGAAGCCTGTAGCCCAACTCGGCCAACCGCTGTTCGGCGCTCACCGGTCAATTGCCAGCAGGCGCGTCGGCGTGCGCACAAAAATCGCGTCGATGTCGTCGTCTGTCAGGCCGCTTTCCTTCAGCCACGGGATGATGCGCCAGAACATATACGTGTAACCGGGCCCGCCGCCGTAGCTGGTGAAGTAGCTGCGCCGGGCGATATCCATCGACAGTGCCAACTGGTCGCGGAAGCCGGCCTGCACCATGCGCACGACAAACTCGATACGCTGAAAATCAGGCGCGTATTTCTCCTTGCCGAACTGGTCGTAGCCAAAGGTCACGCCGGTGTTGGCCAGCGCCAGGTGGTAATCCCAGTCCAGGTTGCGGTCGAGGTGGCCGATCAGCAGCCGCTCAACCGGCACGCCCAGCGCGCGGAAGCGTTCGACTTGCTCCAGCGCCATCGTGCCGGCTTCGGTGTGTGTCGAAATAGCCGCGCCCGACTCGCGCTGCGCGATAGCGGCGGCTTCGATGATCCTGTCTTCGTTAGCGGTGATCTTATTGAGGCTCGTGCCCGCCTTGAGGATGCCAGAGCGGATGCCCGTGTCGCCGATGCCGTCACACACGTCACGGATGAGCGCATCAGCGATTTGCGTCACGGTCAAGTCGCGCACGAACGCATCGGCCGACTTACCCTTGATGTAGCCCGCGACCGTGATGATATGCACGTCGCTGGCCTCACTCACGCGCCGCAAAGCCAGCGGGTCACGTCCATAGTCGGCAGGCGACATCTCGACGACCGCGCGGCCGCCGGAAGCTGTAAAGAATCGCAGTTCCTTGATCGCCGCCGCTTCGCTGTCGAGGACGAAGTCGGGGTCCTCGCCCGCCATCATCGGCTGGCCGATCAAATGCTCATGCAGCACTGTTGCGCCGAGCTTCTCAGGCGCAATATCCCCGCGGACTGTGCGAATGAATGGCATTTGAGAAATCCTTTAAACAAGAGCATGCCATGAACGTGATACGTACCACTTTGAGCGAATATAGAATCAACCGAGGGGGCTGTCAAGAAAGTGGTAGATATCTGTTGCCCGGATTAAGCGGGTGGTTCGCAAGGCCGAACTTTGGCCGCGGCCGTCCCCTTCCATGCTCTACTGGACTTCACTTCGCAGCAGCGGCGGCGGGATTCAACGATAGGCGGCCGTCAAAGCGGAAGTGGCCATCAAAGCAGGTAATCCGCCGAGCTTCTGCCTGAGTGAAGCGAACTTACCGCTGATCACCACTGAGAAGACAGTCAAGAGCGGTAACCCACTTGCGCTGGAGGTTACCGAACTGGTCAGACGGCGACTTGGGCAAGAGATAGCCATCCAAATCGACTTGCTCAATCCCGAGCGGGTTGTGATTGGAGCATCTATGGTCGGCGATTCGTATAGCTTGAAGCGCCGAGGCAGGCGATTCTTCGAAAGTGCGGACTATCAGGCCGCTCAATGAGTGTTGGATTGTGCCATGCGGTTTAGGTGAGGTGATTGGCGACCACGCCGCACTGGCTGTCGCCCGCCACGGTGCAAGCGAAGGAACGCTGGTTGAGTCCTGGCAGCCTCATGGACTGGTCTTCAACGCCCTGAAGGCAACAATGCAGTGGATACATGCACTTGCATGCTCTCTGACCTTGATGTCGAGTAAACTGGCATGCACTACGCTGCTAAAGTGCTGAAGACGGACAACCCGCGGTGCCCAGCACTCAACTGCGAAGGTACGAAGCGCCGAACAGGTCAATGATGCCGCCGGTGAGATACTCAGATCCGGGTGACGCGAGAAAAACGACTGTTCGCGCGACCTCCTCGGGGTGACACACACGACCGAGCGGGCTTTGATTCTCGATTGCAGCCCAAACGGGTGAGCCTTTGTCTTTTGCTGCCATATCGGTGTCCACCACGCTCGGCGCGACCACATAGACTTGAATTCCCGACGGTGCCAGGGCAACCGCCAGCGATTGGCTCATGGCGTTCAGTGCGGCCTTGCTCGCAGCATAGGCTGGCGCCTCTGGCTTACCCCGAAATGCTGTGCGCGAGGAAATGGTGATAATCTTGCCACTCCCCTGCCGAATCATGTGCTGCGCTGCGCTGTATGTCACGTTGGCAGCGCCAACCAGATTAGTTGAGATAATGCGCGCCCACGACGCCTGCCACTGGTCATAGTTCACGTCAGTGATGGGGTGCTCCTCAAATATTCCGGCGTTGTTGACCAGTACATCCAACCGGCCAAATTCGCTTGTTACACCTGACACAGACTGCTCGACCGCGCCCGCGTTGGTGATATCGGCCTGAACAACCATGTGTCCTTCGCCAGGCAAAAGTGCCAGCGTCTGCTCGGCGGCATCCCGATTGGATCCATAGTGGACCGCGACTTTCGAACCATGTTCCGCGAACAGAATCGCGCAGGCTCGCCCAATCCCCCGAGACGCGCCTGTGATCAGGACGGACTTTCCCGTCAGACCCGTAGAATCGCTCATGCTTGCAACTCGCTCACCAGATCGATCAGTTCATCAGCGCTGCGGCTGAGATGCTCATCAAACGGCAGGGTCGGCGGACGCACGATCGGCGTAGCGAAGACTCCCTGTCGCCAGAGCAGCCGTTTGAAAAACTGGATCGAGATATCCAAATGCTGGTTTGAAAACGCGAGCACTGGAAGCAGGCGATAGAACAACTCCTGTGCCCCGATCCGGTCACCGGCCTCATATAGGCTGAAGATCCGTGTATACAGCTTATGCATTCCGGTTGGCATCACAGCATGAACGCCGCGGTCGAGCGCCTCAATCATCTGCATCACAGCCCAACCGCCGGACACATGTAGTTCGCCACCGGTGGCCGTCAGCACCTCCGAGTACTTCACTCCGGCGGGCACGACCTCAATCTTGATCGCTTGAAACACTTCAATTGCCTCGAACAGCCGTACAATGAGTGACACCGGAAGGCCAAAACCCTGAAAGTCCCAATCCTGAAGCATCAGAAAGCCCGGACGCAGCGCCGCTAGCTCCCGTACCTGACGCTCGTAGTCTGCATCATTCACGTAGGGAATGCTGGCCAACACACCGTCGCATCCGAGGCTAATGCAGGTACGGGCGACGCGCTCTCGCGTGAGCGCATCCGGCGCAGATGCACCGCCAATTACTGGCACACGACCGCCGGCACAGTCCACAGTCGTCTTCACCATCAATGCGCGTTCCGGCTCAGTCAGCTTGCCCACCTCAGCAGCCATAGCGGGCACCAGAAAACCAGCCACACCGGCGTCGAGTGCCATCTGAACGTTGGCCGCCAGTGCCTCAGTATCAATTGTCTCATCGGGCGTGAACGGTGTGTTGAGCACCGTGACAATTCCCCGCAGTGAGGCAACTCCTGCACGCATAAGCATCTCAGCCCTTGATGCCTGTTCGAGAGATACCCTCAATGAAGTAGCGCTGAAGAACCACGAACACGATAATCGGCGGCAGCGCCGCCACAACCGCGCCAGCCATGGACTGACCAATGCTCATCTGTGCCATCACCAGTCCCGGCCTCAGGCTCAGGAATTGGGCAATGCCCACCGGCAGGGTGCGCACGCTGTCGCTGCGGGTTACGATCAATGGCCATAGAAAGCTGTTCCACGCCGTCAGAAACGTAATAATTGCGACGGCCGTCAGCGCCGGACGGGCCAGTGGCAGCACGATAGACCAGAGAATCCGCAGTGTAGATGCCCCATCCACACGCGCCGCCTCCTCCAGTTCACCCGGAATACTAAGAAAGAACTGCCGCATCAGGAATACGCCAACCACGTTGGCGCCAATCGGCAAGATGAGCGCCCAATATGTGTCGGTCAGTCCCACGCGCGAGAAAAGGATGAACAGCGGAATGATCGTGATCTGTATCGGCACGAACAACATCGATAGAACAATCAGGAACAGAATGTTGCGCCCGCGGAATCGCAGCCGTGCAAAGGCATATCCCGCCAGCGAGTTGAGGATCAGAACCAGGATCGTCGCCATAGTCGCCGTGAACAGGCTGTTGAACATCCACCGCGCCATCGGGTACATCTCGAAGATCGCAGTGAAGTGCTCCAGTGTCGGGTTTTCAGGCAGCCAGCGGATTTCGGTCGTGATGATTTCGGACTCAGGCTTAAGCGAAGTCGTTAGCATCCACGCGAGTGGTGCGAGGGTGATCACCACAACCATTGCCAGCATGATGTACCACGCGACGCGTGAAGAATTCCTGGGCATGGGCTATTCCACTCCCTCGATACCGCGCCGCTGCGCTCGAATCTGGAAGATCGCAAAGATGATCAGCAGCACGAACAAGACCATTGCAATCGCTGATCCATAACCGAATTTCTGGAACTGGAAGGACGTTGTGTAGATGTACTGCACGACCGTCAAGGTGGAGGTACCGGGGCCACCGCCGGTCATCACGTACGTCTGATCGAACACCTGGAACGTATTGATTACGGTCAGCATCACGACGAGGAATGTCGTCGGAGCCAGCATTGGCCACGTCACATAACGGAAGGTACCCCACGTTCGCGCCCCATCAATACGAGCCGCTTCGTACAACTCATTCGGAATGTCCTGCAGGCCGGCCAGGAACAACACCATGTCGTAGCCAACTGTCCACCACACTGTCGTGATGATAATCCCAAACATGGCCGTGCCTTCGCTGACAAGCCACGGGATATCCTGAATACCAAAGACGTTCAGGTACGCGTTCATCAGCCCGAAGTCCTTGTCAAGAATCCACGTCCAGAGGACGCCGACGACCGTTGACATGACGACGTAGGGCATAAAGACGGCGACCCGGCCAACCGTTCGACCGCGTAGTGCTCGGTTGAGGAACAGTGCCAGCGCCAGGCTAATAACGATCAACGCCGGCACAGTGATGGCTACGAAGAAGATCGTGTTGCGAAACGATGCCCCGAACAGTGGATCGCGAAGCATGGCAGCGAAGTTGGCGAAACCGACGAACTCCGGTGGTCGAACCGCCTGCCAGTTCGTGAAAGAAATCCCCAGGCCGGCCAACGACGGGCCAAGCCGAAACACTAGAAAGAAGGCCAGATACGGCAGAACGAAGAGGTACGGGGTAATCGAGCCACGTCTCTTATTTCGTTGGCCCATCGCGAGGTTGGCATCACCCCGGTGCGCTGCGTTGGGCAGAATTCGCATGCCGTTTCCCCTTAAACAAGCAATCAAATTATGAACTACTGTGAACAAAAGACCATCCGGCGCAGCCGATAATGGCCACGCCGGATGAGACAGGACTTAGCGCATCACGGAATCGACAGGATACTCGTGATGGTATTGCAGGCATTCTCAACTTCAGTGCGCACATCCGCGTTTTCGAGGATGATGCGCTGCGCCATAACCATCATCGGGGTCGGCGCATTCGAGGCGAAGATCTCATTGAATTTGGCAATGTTCGGCAGGAGCATCTGATTCGGCAGCATGTCCACAAACGACTGCCGTCCCTCCAGCTCTGCAAATTCCGCCAACTCAATGATGTCATTGCGGATCGGCAGCTGGCCCGAAGCCAGCCAATCGAACGAGTTGGCGCCCAGCCACTCGACGAAAGCGATAGCTTCGTCGCGCTTCTCGGGATCGGCCAGCACCGGGAGTGTAAACGTATGGCCACTGCCCCAGGTGGCGGGCTGATCGAAAATTGTGGGATAAGCGGCTGTTCCCCAATTCAGACCGTCTGCTTCGGCGGCGATCATCGCCGGTATCTGCCACGGGCCATCAATCAGCATCGCCGTGCGTCCGGTGATGAAGTCGCGGGCATAGTCGGTCTGGCCCTGAGGCGCGGCGTTGTGGACATACACCAGGTCCTGCAGCCACTGCCATGCCTGAGTCGCCTTATCAAGGTCCATGGCACACGACATACCGTCGTCGCTCAGCAGTTGCCCACCAAGCTGGTTATACAGCGCATACCATTGATAAAACGCATGGTGATTCGTATGCATATTCACAGCATACTGAACGACATTGGCCGGGTCGAAACCTTCATCGCCGGGGTGCAGGCCGTTGGCATCAATCGTGAGCAGGCGAGCAGCCTCCAGGAATTCCTCAGCATTGGTGGGCGGCCCGGCCAGCCCGGCCTCCTCTAACATGTCGGCGTTGTAGTACAGGCCGTGCACGCCAAGGTCGAACGGCAGGCCGACCATCGCCCCGTCGTAGTACTGGAGGTCCCACGCCTTTTGCACGTAGGCATCCTGCTGGAAGACGTCAGAGGCGGCCACAATGTCTGCAACCGGCCCGATCAGACCAAGCTCGACAAACATGGCCGTTTCCTGAGGGTGCATGGCCATGATGTCCGGTGCCGTGCCCGCGCTCGCGGCGGCAATGAACGCATCGAATAGCGGCGACCACCCCTGAATCGTCAGGGTGACGTTTACGCCCGGGTTCTCGGCGTTATATTGGTCGACGAGCTGCTGCATGATGCCGCCATCAGGGCCGGTCCAGCCGCCCCAGAAATCGAGGTTGACCACGTCGTCCTGTGCAGCCGCGATTCCAGTGAGGGCCAACAAGCCGATGACCAAGAGCAGTAGTGTGAGTTTACGCATGAGTTTGTCCTCCATATCCTAGTTTTCTGCGTACAATGAGTCTGCGTTTGTTATCTTTCTTCGTACAGTTCACCTCCTTGCCAGTTCCCTCAGGTCACTTACTGGATCGGGAGCGCCAGAACTTCGCTCAGTTGCTCCCAACACGCGCTAACCCGGTCTACAGACGCTCTCTGCAGCGGGGCACGCACATCCCCAATGGGTACGCCGCGCTTGGCGCATGCGGCTTTGAAGAATGACAGATCGGCGCCATCACCCCCGATCCGTCGCACCTGATCCAGGCGATCCTGAAGCGTTCTGGCTCTCTCCAGGTCACCGGATTTTGCTGCCTGCACCAGGCCGACCACCAGTTCGGGAGCAAAATTGGCATTCCCCGACACACAGGCGTCAACACCCACAGCCTGTGCGGCGAGAATAAGCCCGTCCGGCCCGCTGGCAGTATTGAAAGCGCCGTTATGAAGACTCCGGCTTGCAAACAGCGTCGCCAGGCCCCCGCCGCTATCTTTAAGCCCAACGATATTCGGGAACGCGTCTGCGAGCGTTGCGACCAGTTCGGCCGATAGCGCGTTGGGCGTGACACCGGGATTGTTGTAGAGATAGATTGGAAAATCCGGTGTGGCAGATGCAACGGCGGCATAATGCTCAAACAATGCAGCAGCACTCACCCCATAGAAGTACGGTGGCACAATTGCAGCGGCATCGGCACCGGCATCGCGGGCGTGGCGGGTCAGATCAATCGTTTCAGCCGTGCTGATCGCACCGGTGTGGATAATGACGGGGACCCGGTTCGCTGCGTACTCCACCGCCCATTCAGCCACCGACCGGCGCTCCGGGGCCGTGAACAGCGGGCCTTCGCCGGTCGTACCCAACGGGAACAGACCAGCCACGCCGCGACCGACTACAAAGTCAATCAGGCCGGCGAGTCCGTCCCTGTCTGGCGCATCGCCACGTAAAGGAGTTAGCAGCGGGACAATGACGCCCTCGATCTTCAGTCGCTTCATAGCGCGAATCCTTGCATCAGCCAGTTGAGATCAAGTGTCGCGTAGTGGATGTTCTGCCGCTGATGCGTATACACCAGGTGGATCAAACCGTCATCCGTCTGCGCCATTGAGGGATAGGACAACTCGACGTATTCGTCGTCAATCACCTGCAGCCACCTCCAATTCTCAGCGGCGTCAGCCGTGACAGCGACGCACAACGGCGTGCGATTCGTCGGACTGTTGTTGAATGCCAGCGCATACTGCCCGCTCGCCAGCCGGAGTAAATCAAGCCCGGTGTTCGCATTCGGGAAGCGGGTCGGGGTCAGTTCGGACCAGGTCTCGCCATTGTCCGCCGACTCCGCCCGCCAGATAACCCCACTCTTGCCGCCCGTGCGGAGATAACACAGCAAACGTCCATCTGAAAGCGGCACCACATTAGGGTGAATGTTGCCCTGCGGTGACTCCATAGGCGCTGTCAGCCGCCACGTGTTGCCGCCGTCGTCGCTCAGGATCATGCATGAGCGCCACGTATTCTCGTCGTACGCAGGAAGGATGATGCGGCCGCTGATGACGTGTGCGCGGCTGCGCAGCATCAGGCCGGGAGTATCAAACAGGAGGGTTGGGGCCAGCCATGTTGCGCCCCCGTCAAGCGATTTGGTGAGATAAGGGATTGCCGACTCCCAGCTATCTGTCTGGATGACGTTGTAGAACAACCAGAGTTCACCGTTCGGATGTGACAGCAGAACCGGCTGGCCCATCGAATGACCGGCAACCTCGATCAACACTTCCGGTGGCGTCCAGCGCTCTTCGCCGCGGGGCAAACGCGAGGCCAGCAAGCTAACGTCAGGCGCGGTTTCGTAGCTTCCGCCCATCCAAATTACCAACAACCCGGCCTCACCCAGATTGGTCAGGGTTGAGCAATGTGCAAACGGGCGCTCATCCAGCCGATCGAAGAGCGGCGCTTTGCTGAGCATCAGGCTCGTCCTATGAATATATGATGCACGTTGGCCATCCGATCTGGCACGTAACCCATTCGGCGCGAAATCTCCTGCGCCGTCTGGACCACATTGGTCGACAGCGCAGCGAGCCTTGCACCCACGATCGTTGGATCACGGCCCGATATACTACAGGCACCGATCACCGTTCGCCGCGCGTCAAAAATCGGCGCGCCGATGCAGAACGTCTGCTCCTCGTGCTCCTGATTGTCGACGGCGTAGCCCCTCGCGCGGGTAGCGGCCAGATCTTGCTGCAAACTCGCCGGGCTGGTGATGGTGTAGGGGGTGAACGGGGTCAGATCGCCCTGCCCGTTCGCGTACAGCGCCTGAACCTCACGTTCTGGCAAGTGAGCAAGTATCGCTTTGCCAACGGACGTACAGTGCAGCAGGGCATAGTCGCCTACGGCTGTTCGCGCCAGCAAACGCTGTGGTGATTCGATCGCGTAGATATACAACACACGGTCGTTTTCTCGAACGGTGAGATAGGTCGATTCACTGCACGAGTTGGCCAGTTCACGCAGCAGCGGGGCTGCACGGTCGCGCAATTCAACATTCACCACGGCGCTCTGCGTCAATGCGATGACCGCATTGCCAATCCCATACGAGTCATCGTCAAGTTTTTCGAGGAAGCCGTACTGGATGAGGGTTTTTATCAGGTGATGCGCCGTACTCTTAGGCATGTCCAACCGCTGGCTGATCTGAGTCAGCATAAGGCGCGGCTCACTTGGACTGAAGAGGCGCAAAATATCAAGGGCTTTGGCAACTGAAGCGATCACTGGTCACCCCATCAATGGCGGACCGTTATCTCATATTATGAAACATAATCTCACTATATGGAGAGTATAGTGAGTTTGTTGGGTGCTGTCAATCTAGCCAGTGCCCCACTCCCTCCCGCGCATCTCATTGATACCTGGCCGAAAATCCGTAATAATCCACGTCACCATGAAAGAACTCGCGGAAACCTCTCCAGAGATTATTTCTACGAAGGTAATCCGTCCTCCCCAGGGCAGCGATGTGGTCATTCGTCCCCGTTTGGTTGAGCGGCTGAACCAGGGCTTATACCGACCCATCACCGTAATCAGTGCCCCCGCCGGTTTCGGCAAGTCTACCCTCGTCTCGTCATGGCTCGACGATCTGGTCCGAGAGCAAAATGGGGAAGACGACACGCGGGTTGGGTGGCTCACACTGGATACGGACGACAATCAATTGTTTGTGTTTTGCCGTTACCTCGTCGCTGCGGTACGGAGCGCCTATCCAGGATCATGCGAATCCGCCTACAGGCTGCTTCGTGCTCCGGTCGAGCCCACCACGGACGCTTTCACCAGCGCGTGGTTGAACGATCTTGCACAGCTCCCGTCGCGTTGCATTCTTGTTTTGGAGGACTGCCACACGCTCTCGGATGAAACCGTGCTCGAAACTTTTGAGGCTATATGCCGCCACTTGCCTCCCAGGTTTCGCCTCGTCCTGACGTCGCGGGCAGACCCACCCATACCGTTATCCAGGCTGCGCGCGAATGACCAAATCACGGAGCTGCGCACCCGGGACTTGCGCTTCACCCGTGACGAGTGCGTCGCCTTTCTCCTGAACGCGCTTCCCAATCCACTAAGCCCTCTGGCGCTGGACGCCATCCACAAGCGCACCGAAGGATGGATTGCGGGACTGCGTCTGGTTGCGCTGTCGCTTGCGGCAGTAACCGACACCGATACGGCAGTGTTTGAGCTGGCCGGCATGAATGACTTCATCGCGGACTATCTGGTAGATGAGGTGTTCTCGCAGCAAACCCCGGATGTGCAGCAATTCCTGCTTGTAATGTCCTTATTTGACCGCTTCTGTGCGGAACTCGCCGAGGCGTTGTTGTTAAGCGGCGGGCAAGCAGGCAGCACGCAGGAAACAATCCAGTTGCTCGAGCGCACGAATCTGTTCATCGCGCCAATGGACCAGGTGCATCAGTGGTATCGGTTTCACCCCTTATTTCGGGAAGTGCTGCTGAAGCGGCTGTGGTCAGACTATCCTGACGCGGACGTTCACGCCCTGTATCGTGCGGCAGCGAGCTGGTTTGCGCACAATGAGTGCCCGGACGAAGCGCTGCGTAGCGCCCTGTCTGCGCACGATGTGGGCTTTGCTGCCACACTGATGCAGTCTAGGCTGTGTGAAGCCCTTAACCGCGGAGATCGCCTCACGCTTGAGCGCTGGATTCAATTGATACCCGAAGAACATGTCGGCAGTCACATAGGCCTCCTGCTACTAAAAACATGGTTTCTTGAGTTGTCATGGCAATTGACCGCCCAGGCTGATGTGCTGAAGCAAATCGAATTGCTGCTGGCCGAAGGAGGGTACCAGCAGGACAACCCGGAAGCCGAGCATCTTATTCGTGGACAGCTCGCTGCAATCTATTGTCAGAATGCCTACTTCGATGGTGACTACGAAGAGTCGATCGCAAACGCGCAACGGGCACTTGACCTCTTGCCTTACGAATGGATGTACGTTCGCGGTGGCACCGTAATATTCTTGACCCTTTCGTTGCAGGCGATCGGCCAAGGAGACAACGCTGTGTATTTCCTGACCAGAGAATACGAAGCGCATTCCGGCAGAGCCGCCAACAGCTATTCGCTCCGCCTGCTTTTCTCGCTGTGTTTGGTCCATCACCTGAATGTGCAATACGGCCTGGTGAGGCAAATTGCGCTCGTGATGTTGACGCGAGGCATGGAGGTGCAGAACTTCACCATCATAGGCTGGGCGCACTATTTCCTGGGAGTCGCAGACTATGCGCGGAACCTGGTGTCACAAGCCCGCAGCCATTTTGAAGCTGTAATCGAGATTCAGTACGCCATTCAAGCACTGTGCGCACGAGTTTCCTCACACGGGCTTGCACTGGCACACGCTGCGGCCGGAGATATTGACGAGGCGCAGCAAACAGTTGCGCTGCTCAGCAAAAATGACATCGTCCATCATGGCGCTGAAGACAATCGCACTCAATCATTGCGGGCAAGAGTGGAACTTCTCAGTGGACAATTGGCGAATGCCAGCAATTGGGCCGATACCTATGTCACGCCCCCTTCAGTTCAGCCATTCCCGTGGCTTGAGGAGCCATCACTGACGCAGGCTCGAATTCTGGTTGCGAGAAATCGGGAGGGTGACGCCGAGCTTGCATTGAGCATGCTTGATAAGCTCCTTGAGCGCGCCGAGTGTAATTTCAGTATGCTCCTTCAGATCGATATACGCGCATTGCGTGCGCTCGCCCTGGGAGCGCTGCCGGATCGCGATCCGTTAGAAGCACTGAAGTGTCTGCGGCAGTCACTTGAGCAGGCACATTCGGGCAGCCAACTCCGAAACTTCATTGACATGGGTCAACCGATGAGGTCCCTCCTCAGCGAGCTCGTTGCGTCAGAATTCAACTGCGATTTTGCGGTTCAGGTGCTCGCTGCTTTTAAGGGTCCAAATCAGGAACGCCTTGATGAAGATCGCCGTTTGATCGCCCATGTGCCCACGATTGAACACTTTACGCCGCGCGAAATTGACGTGCTGGTGCGGATGCGCCAGCGCAAAAGCAACAAGGAAATTGCCGAGGAACTGGTCATTTCCGTCGCGACCACCAAGCGCCACGCCAACAATATATTCGGCAAGCTAGGTGTAAAACGCCGATGGGATGCGGTGGCGAAGGCTGAAGCCCTCGGGTTGATTCCCTCAGACTGAACCCTTTCCTGTTCACCTTCTACAACTTTTCTACACCCTTGGGATGACGCACCTCAAGTCGCACTGGCGTAAGCTTGAGGTATGGACGTAAGAATGGACACTAGCGTTTATCCGTTTGATCGCGCGGCCATCTACCAGATCTCGGTACAGGGACAAGTCCCGCCGAACTGGGTGGATCGCCTCGAAGGTCTGATGGTGACTTGCGTCAAGGTACGCGCGTCCGAGCCTATCTGTACGCTCGTCGGCGAGCTGCCCGACCAGGTTGCCTTGGCAAGCGTGCTGAATGTGCTCCATTCGCTTCATCTGTCGGTCTTGTCGGTGACAAGAATTGAGATACCTCTATCCAGGAGTTAGCAATTAGCCAAGCACGCCGCGATCTGGACATAGCCATGAACCCGGCGCGTCTCGGGCTGGCGGGCACCGTTTTCATTAATTCACATACACCTTTTCTACAACTTCTGGATGATGGGTGGCGGGCCGTTTCACAAATCGATTGCTATGTAGGTGTAAGCACGGACGGCTGAGGCCTGCATGCAACGGGTGGCACCGTGGGGTTGTAGGGAGTTCCTATAAGAATGGTTACATTTATTCGTCGGTTGATAATTCCGGGGAGGAAGTCGTATGGCTGCAGCAACGGCTGAACCAGCGAAACGCAAGTTCTCATTTCCAAGTGCGTATACGATTCTGGCGCTGCTCATCGCCATCGTGGCGCTGCTCACGTGGGTTATTCCGGCAGGGCGCTATCAGCTCGACGACGAAGGTTCGCCTATCCCTGGCACGTACGAGCAGGTCGAGTCCAACCCGCAGGGCCTTGGGGACGTGCTTCTGGCCCCGATCAACGGCATGTACGGCATTCAGGACTCTGACGGCAGCATCAGCGCCTATAACAGCGGTGACCTGTACGGGGCCATTGACGTGGCTCTGTTCGTCCTCATGATCGGCGGCTTCCTCGGAATCACGATGAAGACCGGCGCGATTGACGCCGGCATCGGCAGTGTGGTTAAGCGGCTGGGCAATCGGGGCAGACTGCTTATTCCCATCCTGATGATCGTGTTTGCGGCCGGCGGCACTTCGTATGGCATGGCGGAAGAGTCGCTGGCCTTCTACCCGCTGGTCATCGCCGCGCTGATCGCGCTCGGCTACGACGCGCTCACGGGCGTGGCCGTCATTCTGCTGGGCGCGGGCATCGGAGTCATCGGTTCGACCGTCAATCCGTTTGCAACGGGTATTGCTTCGGGCTTTGCCGGTATTCCCATTTCCGATGGCATCGTCCTCCGTATCATTATCCTTGTCATCGGCACGATGTTCGGCATCTGGTATGTCATGCGTTACGCTGCTCGGGTCAAGGCCGATCCAGCCAAGTCGCGCGTGGCCGATCTGGCCGAGTCGAACCGCAAGCGTTTCCTGGGCTCGGACGCGCATTCGGAGACTCCGGAGTTCACCACGCGACGCAAGGTCGTCATTGGTCTGTTCGCCCTCGCGTTTGGGATCATGATCTTCAGCGTCATCCCGTGGTCTGATATCGGTATCAACCTGCCGACGTTCGGTTGGTGGTTCGCCGAAATGTCGGCCCTGTTCATGGTGATGGCCTTCGTCATCGGTATCGCCTATGGCATGGGCGAGAAGGACATGGTCAACGGTTTCGTGGATGGTGCCCGCGACATGGTGGGCGTCGCACTCGTCATCGGCCTGGCCCGTGGCATCTCGGTCATCATGACCAACGGCCTGATCATTGACACGGTGCTCTACTGGTGCGAACAGGCGCTCGAAGGCCTGGGCCCTGTGCCGTTCGTCAACCTGATTTACCTGCTTTACCTGCCGCTCTCTTTCCTGATCCCGTCGTCCTCTGGCCTGGCCACTGTCACCATGCCGATCATGGCGCCGCTGGCCCAGTTCCAGGGCGTGCCGGAAAGCGTCGTGGTGACCGCGTATCAGTCCGCCTCAGGCCTGCTGAATCTGTTCACGCCCACCTTCGCAGTCGTGACCGGGGCACTACTGATTGGCCGGGTGCCGTTTTCTACATGGTGGCGCTTCGTCTTGCCGCTGGTCTTGATTCTCGGCATCATGACGATGGTGCTGCTGTCCATCGCTACTATCATCCTGACTTCGAGCTAACCGCTCGTTTCGGATCGATCGCAAGGTACAAGGAGAAATTGTCATGCCCGTCAACCTCAAAGGCCGCAACTTCCTGAAGGAACTCGATTTCACGCCCGAGGAGTTCAAGTTCCTGCTCTGGCTGGCCAAGGAATTGAAGGCTGCTAAGTACGCCGGATACGAACAGCAGCGGATGAAGGGCAAGAACATTGCCCTGATTTTTGAGAAGACGTCTACGCGCACCCGCTGCGCCTTCGAAGTGGCTGCCTACGATCAGGGAGCTCACGTTACGTACCTGGGCCCGGACGGCTCCCAGATCGGCAAGAAGGAGTCGATGAAGGATACGGCGCGCGTACTGGGCCGGATGTTCGACGCCATCGAGTACCGCGGCAAGAAGCAGGCCATCATCGAGGAAATGGGCCAGTTCGCGGGCGTGCCCGTTTACAACGGCCTCACCGACGAGTTCCATCCGACGCAAATGCTGGCCGATGTGCTGACCATGATGGAGCACGTGCCGCACAAGGGCCTGTCCGACATCACCTTCGCCTTCATGGGTGACGGCCGTTTCAACATGGGCCGTTCCTATCTGGTCACTGGCGCGCTGCTGGGCATGGACGTGCGTATTGTCGCGCCGAAAGACCTGTGGCCGGATGCCGAGTTGATCGCGGAAGCGAAGGCGCTGGCCGAAACAACTGGCGCGCGCGTTACGCTCACCGAGGATGTGGCCGCTGGTGTTAAGGGCGCGGACTTCCTGCTCACGGACGTGTGGGTTTCGATGGGTGAGGCCCCTGAAGTATGGGGCGAGCGCATCAAGCTGCTCAAACCGTACCAGGTGAACGCGCAGGCCATGAAGCTCACGGGAAATCCGAACGTCAAGTTCATGCATTGCCTGCCTGCCTTCCATAACCGCAACACGGAAGTAGGAGAAGACGTGTTCCAGAAGTTCGGCGAACCCGCGCTCGAAGTGACTGAGGAAGTGTTCGAGTCGCCGGCGTCGATCGTCTTCGATGAAGCCGAAAACCGTATGCACACCATCAAGGCGATCATGGTCGCCACGATTGGGGACTGAACTACCAGGAGTCTGCAATGATCGAATACCTGCCCGCCAGCACACCCTCATGCTTTGTCGTGAAGTTCAGCGGCAAGCTGCATGGCGATGAATATCGCGATCTGATCGCCAAAGTGGAAAGCGCCGTTCAGGAGCAAGTCTCCGTGAGCATGGTGATGTTGATGCATGACCTAACGTTCCCTGAGTGGGATGCCATCAAGGCCGACGCTCATTTCGGGCGTAAGGATCTGAGTCAATTGCGGCGGGCGGCATTCGTCGGTGACAAGAAGTGGGCTGATTGGTTCGTGAAACTAACCAGCCCATTTACCCGCGCCGAAGAGAGATCTTTCCCGCTCGAGGAGTTGAACGAGGCTGTACAGTGGGCATCCGGCCAGTGATCTTGGGCCAGCAGAATTTGTCAGTGCCATATCAGCCGCGTTCCGGGAAACAGTCCCAGCGCGCGCGGGCGACGGCGAGCCACCGATTGCGGTCAGTTCGCCCTCCGCATTCCCGTTCAAATAGGAGGAAACAAATGCTCATCGTCGTAGCGCTCGGTGGCAACGCCCTGCTCCAGCGCGGCCAGCCTATGACCGCCGAGATGCAGCGTAGCAACATTCGCGTCGCAGCGCAGCAACTGGCGCCGGTGGCCCAGGAACATCAACTGGTGCTGTCGCATGGAAACGGCCCGCAGGTGGGTTTGCTGGCGCTTCAGCAGGCCGCGTACCAGCAGGTCGAGCCGTATCCGTTTGATGTGCTTGGCGCGCAGACCGAAGGTATGATCGGCTACATGCTGGAGCAAGAGCTGGGCAATCTGGTGCCCTTCGATGTGCCCTTCGCCACCCTCGTCACCATGATCGAGGTAGATGCGAACGACCCGGCTTTCCAGAATCCCACCAAGTTCATTGGCCCGGTGTACGAACAAACCGAAGCGAAGCAAATGGAAGCAGCCAAGGGCTGGGTCTTCAAGCAGGACGGCGACATGTGGCGCCGCGTTGTTCCGTCGCCCACTCCCAAACGCATCTTTGAACATCGCCCGATTAAGTGGCTGCTCGAAAAGGGCACCATTGTCATCTGTGCGGGCGGCGGTGGCATCCCCACCATGTACGACAAGACGAAAGAGCGCTGGTTGACTGGCGTAGAGGCCGTCATTGACAAGGACCTCGCCAGCGCGCTGCTGGCCGAGCAGCTTGGCGCCGATCTGCTGGTAATCGCCACTGATGTCTCGCATGTGTTCGTGAACTACAAGCAGCCCGATCAGAAGGAACTGGGCCGCGTTACCGTTTCCAAGATGAGGGACTATCTTGCCCAGTTCCCGGCAGGCTCGATGGGCCCCAAGGTGCAAGCCGCCGTCTCGTTCGTAGAAAACACAGGCAAGCGCGCCGCCATTGGTTCGCTCGCTGAAATTGAGCAGATTGTCGCCGGTCATGCGGGGACGAATGTGGAGCCGGACAACCCGGCCTGAAGGAGCAACGACTATGCCTCCATTGGGAGTTCACTCTGAGGTTGGCAAGCTGCATAAAGTAATGGTCTGCCGGCCTGGGCTGGCGCACCTGCGCCTGACGCCAGAGAACTGCAAAGACCTGCTGTTTGACGATGTCATCTGGGTGGAAGAAGCCAAAAACGAGCACTACAAGTTCGTTCAGGTGATGAAGGACCGCGGCGTAGATGTCGTGGACATGCACGAACTGCTGGCTTCCGTCATGGACGACCCCGAGGGCCGCGCCTGGGTGCTCGACCGAAAGTTCAACCCGAATCGCGTTGCCCTGATCGCGCTCGACGAAATTCGCGCCTGGCTGGACGAGATGCCCTCTGCGCAGCTCGCAGAGTACCTCATTGGCGGTATCGCTATCAGTGATGTGCCGCTCGAAAACTTCAGCGCGCTGCGCAAGTACCTCGATCCAATCGGTTTCCTGACTGCACCACTGCCTAACACCCAGTTCACTCGAGACAACTCGTGCTGGATTTACAGCGGCGCCACCGTCAACCCGATGTTCTGGGAAGCGCGCCGGCAGGAAACCCTGCTCACGACCGCCATCTACAAGTTCCATCCCGACTTCAAGGGCCAAGTCAAAATCTGGTGGGGTGACCCCGACGTGGAACATGGCAAGGCGACCATGGAAGGTGGCGATGTCATGCCAATTGGTAACGGCACCGTCCTGATCGGCATGGGCGAGCGCACGACGGCCCAGGCCGTGATGCAGGTGGCGCAGGCGCTGTTCAAGGACGAGGCTGCCCAGCGTGTCGTGGCCTGCCGCTTCCCGAAGAGCCGCGCCGCCATGCACCTCGATACCGTCTTCACCATGTGCGACCGCGACCTGGTCAACGTCTATCAAAAGGGCGTGGACGAGATCGAGCCGTTCAGCATCTATCCCGGCAGCAAGCCCGGTGATGTGGAAGTCGTCCCGGACGACAAGCCATTCCTGGAAGTCGTCAAGGAGACCCTCGGCCTGAAGAAGCTGCGCGTCGTCAGCACCGGTGGTGACTGGTTCGCGCAAGAGCGCGAGCAGTGGGACGATGGCAACAACGTCGTGGCCATCGAACCAGGCGTGATTGTCGCCTACGAGCGCAACGTCCATACCAATACCAAGCTGCGCAAGGAGGGTATCGAAGTCATTACGATTCGCGGTTCGGAGCTTGGGCGTGGACGCGGTGGCGGGCACTGTATGACCTGCCCGATCACACGTGACCCAGCCTAACTCTTCTCGCTCGACGGTTCAGGTCGCTCACCTTTTCGCAAGGCGCGGCGACCTGTACGTTTTGTTGCCTATCGCACCGGGTGAAATCCCGAAGTGCACTCAGGAGCAGGCAGGGTGACGTCCACCACAAGTCGCAAGCGGCCCATCAAGGTCCCCTCTTACTGGCAGGCGGCGCTGCCGATTCTGCTGCTCATATCCCTCGTGGTACTCGCCCAGGTGCTGTTTGGCGGCGATTCGACCAGTGGGCCGTTTCAGGTCGCGCTCATTGTCTCGGCGCTGTTTGCCGGCTTCATCGGCTACCTGAACGGGCACGAGTTGCAAGAAGTGGGCAAGCATGCCGTGGAGGGCATTTCCTCGGCGATGGGTGCGATATTCATCCTGCTGGCGGTCGGCGCGTTAATTGGCACATGGAGCATGGCAGGCACGACCGCGACGCTCACTTATTACGGGGTCAAGCTGCTCAAGCCAGAGTGGTTCTATCTGGCCTGCGCCATCATTTGTGCGCTGATCTCGATCAGCATCGGCAGCTCATGGACGGCGGTCGGAACAATCGGCGTCGCGCTGATTGCGGTGGCCAAGGTACTGGAGTTGTCACCGGAAATCACGGCCGGCGCGATCATTTCGGGAGCCTACTTCGGAGACAAGTTATCTCCGCTGTCGGATACGACCAATCTTGCACCTGCGATTGCCGGCACTGACCTGTATACCCACATTCGAACGATGCTGTGGACGACCATCCCCTCTGCAGTAATCGCGCTCATTTTATTCGCGCTTCTGGGGATCAGACAGGAAGTGGACGCCTCCACATTCGACCCCGCACCAGCCCTTTTGGCGCTCGAGTCCAGCTTCACCATCTCGTTGCTTACGCTGCTCCCACTGTTCCTGGTGCTGTTCCTGGCTTTTCGCCGCGTGCCAGCCTTCGTCGCCATCATGGCGGGAGCGCTGTTTGGGGGCGTAATAGCCATTCTGCTTCAGCCGCAGCAGGTTTTGGCCTTCGTCAACGATCCTTCACTCAGCCCCGTGCTTGCCGGCCTTAAGGGCGTCTGGCAGTCCATGGCGACGGGCTTCACGGCCGAGACGGGTTACCCGGTCATAGATGATCTGGTTTCGCGTGGCGGCATGGCAAGTATGTTGTACACGGTGTGGCTCATCCTGGGCGCGATGGCATTCGGGGCAATCATGGATTACACCGGTTCGTTGCGCGTCCTGCTCGAACCGCTGGTGCGTGTGGCCACCACGGCGGGCCGACTGATGATCTCGGCAGGCGTGACGGCCATCTTCCTGAACGTGTTCGCTGGCGATCAGTACATGGCAATTGTGCTGCCCACCACCCTGTTCAAGGAGCACTTCCGCGACAAGAAAGTCGCGCCGCAAATGCTGTCGCGCCAGATTGAGGACACCGCGACCATCACATCTCCGCTTGTTCCGTGGAACACCTGCGGGGCCTACATGGCGGCAACGCTGGGTGTGGCGACTGCGGCCTATCTCCCCTACGCGTTTTTTAACTTAATCAACCCGATTCTTTCATTTGTGTTTGACGCCGTGGGCTTTCAAGATTCAAATGCTGAATGATTCAGTGGAGGTTGAATCTGCGCCGGCGCAGCCGCCCACGGTTGATCGTTATGGGGTAAGTGGTGCAGACGTTGTTCCCGTCTCGCCCAAGGAAAGGGAGAATTCGTAATGGGAAACAAGAAGAAGGCAAATAAGGCTGCCGAGATCGAAAGGGCCGCGGCGACCGAAAGCGAGCCCAAGGCGAAGATGAAGCGCAAGGAGTACGACGCTGCGCTCGAACCGCTGCAGGTCGAGTTGGTCAAGCTTCAGGAGTGGGCGAAGTACACCGGCGCCAAGATTATGGTCGTCTTTGAAGGGCGTGACGCGGCCGGCAAGGGTGGCATCATCAAGGCCATTGCGGAGCGTACAAGCCCGCGCGTGTTCCGTGTGGTGGCGCTGCCGTCGCCGACCGAGCGCGAAAAGTCGCAGATGTACATTCAGCGCTACATGGCTCACTTCCCGGCCGCCGGCGAAGTCGCGCTGTTTGACCGTAGCTGGTACAACCGCGCCGGTGTCGAGCGGGTGATGGGCTTCACACCGGAAGACCAGGTTCAGCGTTTCCTGCGCTACGTTCCGGCCGTTGAGCGTACCATCGTCGAGTCGGGGATCATTCTGATCAAGTACTGGCTGGAAGTGAGTATGGAAAACCAGACCATCCGCTTTGAGGAACGTATCCACGATTACAAGAAAATCTGGAAACTCAGCCCGATGGATCTGGAGTCGCACCGCCGCTGGTACGACTACTCGCGGGCACGAGATGAGATGTTTGAGGCCACCGACACACTGGAAGCCCCATGGTACGTCGTCAACTCGAACGATCAGAAGCGTGGGCGGCTGAACTGCATCTCGCACTTCCTCAGCCTGATCCCGTATGAGGAAGTTCCTCACGATGAAGTGAAATTGCCGAAACGCCAGAAGCCGGACGGCTATGTCGAACCGGACTATCCCTACAATTACGTACCGAGTAAGTACTAGCCCGCGCCGCGGAGGATTGCATCATCATGTCTCAACCAGAACCCAAACAAAGCAAGTGGTATGCGCTTACGACGGAAGCCGTGGCGAAGGAGCTGCAGGTCGACCCGGCCAAGGGCCTGACCACCGCCGAAGCGCAGCAGCGCCAGCAGAAGTACGGCCGCAATGAACTGGCGGGCGGGAAGAAGGAATCCGGGTTGCAGGCGTTCCTGCGCCAGTACCGCGATTTCATGCAAATCATCCTGTTGGGCGCGGCCGTAATCAGCCTGATCGTGACGCGCGAGTGGGGCACCACCCTGGTGCTCGTTGGCCTCACGGTCTTCAACGCCGTGCTTGGCCTGCGTGGCGAATCGAAGGCAGAAGCCAGTCTGGCTGCGCTGACGAAGATGATGAAGAACATCGCCCGAGTGCGCCGGGATGGGCAGGCGATTGAGATCGAAGCCGAAGAGCTGGTGCCCGGCGACATCGTGCTGATGGAAGCGGGCAACCGGGTGCCGGCTGACGGCCGCTTGTTCGTCACGGCCACCCTCGAAATCGAGGAAGCTGCACTGACCGGCGAGAGCGTCGCTACGCCCAAGGACACCGAGGCGATCACCAAGCCTGAGGTTGCTCTGGGCGACCGCATCAACATGGCGTTCATGAACACCGCGGTCACCCGTGGGCGCGGCGAGATGATTGTCACCACCATCGGCATGGCCACCGAAATGGGCCACATCGCGGACCTGCTCAACAAGACCGAATCAGAGAAGACGCCGCTTCAAAAGCAGCTTGACCGGCTGACCATCATCATCGCTGGTCTGGCAGGCCTGGCGTTCATTCTCATGGTCCTGTTGGGTATCAGCCGTGGCGACCCGCTCGAGACCGTCTTCATCGCCGGTATCGCGCTGGCCATCTCCGCTATTCCGACCGGCCTGCCCGCCGTGGTCACCACGATGTACTCGATGGGGACGCGCGCGCTGGCCAATCTCGGCGCCATCGTTAAGCGGCTCCCATCTGTGGAAACGCTGGGCTCGGTGTCGGCCATCTGCTCTGACAAGACCGGCACGCTGACGCTCAATAAGATGACTGCGCGCGAGTTCATCGTTCCCGGCCAGAACCGCTACAAGGTGACCGGCGAAGGCTACAGCATCGTAGGTGAACTGCTTCATGCCGGCGGCGCCAAAATCGACCTCGACGAAATCATGCTGCCGATGGCGCTGTGCGCCGATGCCCGCCTCGACGGCGAAGCCTTGATCGGTGACCCCACCGAAGGCGCGCTCATCGTGCTGGCGGCCAAGGGCGGCATTGATCTGGATGGCGCGCGCGCGATGTACCCACGCGTCGCTGAAGTGCCGTTCGACTCTGACTACAAGTTCATGGGCACGTTCCATAACTTCACCAACGCTCAGGGCCAGCCTGTAATCCGCTGCTTCGTAAAAGGCGCACCGGATGTGCTGATCGCGCGGTCTGGTTCCTACTGGATGCCGGGCGGCGAGACGCGGCCGATCACCGACGAGAACCGCTCGCTGGCGCTCAAAGAGAATGAGCGTATCGCGCAGGCGGGTGAGCGCGTGATGGTGGTGGCGCGCAAGGACTTCGACCCGCAGACGTTCGACCCCAAGGCCAAGCTGCTTGACCTGATCAATGATCTCACCCTGCTGGCGATGGTCGGCATCGTGGATCCGCCGCGTGCCGAGGCCAAGGATGCTATCGCCAAGTGCCACAGCGCCGGCATTCAGGTGCGCATGATCACGGGCGACCATGCCGTCACTGCTGCCGCTATCGGCCATGAGCTGGGCATCGAGGGCCTGGCCCTGACCGGCGCGCAGTTCTCTGCGATGAGCGACGATGTTCTCCTCAAGCAACTGCCGGAAATCGGTGTGGTCGCGCGCGTAGCCCCTGAAGACAAGATTCGCCTGGTCGATCTGCTCCAGCGCAGCCAGAACATCGTCGCCATGACCGGCGACGGCGTGAACGATGCGCCGGCGCTGAAGAAGGCGGACATCGGCGTGGCGATGGGTATCACCGGCACCGAGGTTTCGAAGGGTGCCGCCGTGATGATCCTCACCGACGACAACTTCGCGACCATCGTCAAGGCCGTGGAGTTCGGGCGCGCGATTTACGATAACCTCAGCCACTTCATCCGCTTCCAGATGATCGCGCTGGTGGCCTTCATCGCCTCGTATCTCGGCGCGGCTATCTTCATCATCGCCGGTGGCGTTCCATTTACGCCGCTCGCCGTGCTCTGGATCAACTTCCTCGTGCAGGTGCCGATCGCGATTTCGCTTGGCTTCGACAAGCCGGCCAGCGGCCTGATGGAGCGCAAACCGCGGCCGCTGAGCCAGCCCGTGCTTTCGACCTCGCAGTGGCTGCGGATCACGTTCCTGGGGCTGTTGATGGCCGTTGGCACGCTGATCCTGGAGTCGTCGTACGGCCCATCTGCTACTGCCGCCGAAGCTGCCACCCTGGGGTTCGTCGTCTTCTCACTGTTCAACGTCGTGGTTGGCTTGAGCGCGCGCAGTGAGTTCGGCACCGTGTTCAACACGGATAGCCTGAGCGATCGCCGCCAGCTGATGCTGTTCGGACTGGCCCTGCTGCTTGCCTTCCTGCCCACCGAACTGGGTTTCATGCAGCGTCTGCTGGGCACGACTTCGCTGAGCGGCAATCAGTGGTTGATCTGTATCGCTTTCGCCGTCGTTCTGCTGCTGATTGACGAAATCGTCAAGTTCTTCCTCCGCATGCGAAGGAAATCGCACCAGGAGCCGGTCGCTTCAACGGCGATGGCGCAGGCCTGACGCTGTGATTTGACGCCACGTTTCATATTCCTGGCTGCGCGCTTGCGAGCGCGCAGCCAGGGTTGTTATTGCCTTGATGGTGAATCTCATGGTGGGTGAGGGAGATCGTCCGTGACCGCGACCGCGGAGGCGCAGAAGGTAGGTTGGGGCGTCATCGGCATGTTGGCGGCGGCGCAGTTCATTATGGTGCTCGACACGACCGTGATGAACGTGTCGATTACGCAGATTACCGAGGACCTGAATACCACAGTCGTCGGCCTGCAAACGGCCATTACCATGTACACGCTGGTCATGGCCGCCTTCATGCTCATTGGCGGCAAGCTGGGTGACCGCTGGGGGGCGAAGCGCGCCTTCGCTATCGGCCTTTTGGTCTACGGCACGGGGTCGATGATCACGGCCCTTTCCCCCTCGCTCAACGTGCTGCTCGTCGGATGGTCACTCATTGAGGGACTGGGCGCGATTTTAGTTATCCCGGCGATCGCGGCGCTCACCGCCAAAACGTACACCGGCCACCAGCGCGCCCTTGCCTACGGCATTCTGGGCGGCGTCAGCGGTGCGTCAGCAGCGCTCGGCCCGCTCATCGGTGGCTGGATGACCGCGAACTTCTCCTGGCGCTACGTGTTTGCCGGCGAAACAGTCGTCGTCCTGATCGTCATGCTCTTCCTCAGCCGAATCCCGGCTGTTGCAGCACGCAAAGCCAAGATGGACCTGGTCGGCGCGTTTCTGTCAGCGGCCGGCCTGGGCATGGCGGTGTTTGGCATTCTTCGGTCGAGCCAGTGGGGCTGGATTGCCCCCAGCGCCTCGGTGCCCACGATCAACGGCGCACCTTTAACGCCACTCGGGCTGTCACCGGTCATCTGGCTCATCGCAGGTGGTGTGGTCCTGCTCGGCCTGTTCGTGCGCCAGGAACGCTGGATGCTCGCGGCGGGCAAGGAACCGCTGCTCGATATACGCCTGCTCTCGATTCCGCCCATGCGCGCCGGACTCATCACGTTTCTGTGCCAGCAGTTCATCATCATGAGCACCTTCTTTGTGCTCCCGCTCTATTTGCAGACTGTGCTCGGCTATGATGCCCTGCAAACCGGCATTGTGCTGCTTCCGCTGTCCATCTCCCTGTTCATCTTCGCGCTCGGCGGAGCGCGCCTGGCCGGGCGCTATTCGCCCAAGAAAATCGGCGCCGTGGGTCTGGGGCTGATGCTCGGCGGCGAAATCCTGCTCATCGCGTTCACCGGCCCGGACTTGCGCTCGGCTGGATTTGCGATCGCCCTGGCACTGGTCGGTGCGGGCAATGGGTTGCTGGTTTCGCAGTTGGGCAACGTCATCATGTCGTCCGTTTCTTCAGAACGGGGCGGTGAGGCAGGCGGACTGCAGGGAACTGCGATGAACCTCGGCGCTTCGCTGGGCACGGCGCTCATTGGCTCGGTGCTGATCGTGTCGCTGTCGACCGGCTTCCAGCAGGCCGTGCTGACAGACCCGGCGCTGACCAGCGTCGCGCCACAGCTCATCGCCCAATCGGAACAGGGCGCCAACTTTGTCAGCGTCGAACAGGTGGCCGCCGCCGCAGAGGAATTTGGCCTCAGCCCGGACGAAGTGGCTGCGGTGACGGTGGAATACGCCGAAGCCCAGATCATGGCGCTGAAAGTCTCATTCGCAGTGATTGCGCTATTCTCGCTGGCGGCACTTTGGTACGTTCAGACGCTGCCGACGAAAAAGGAACTTGAAACACAAGAGGGGCTGCAATCACCAGAGCCTGCAGCGGCGTAACGAGGAATTGAGCGAGATGTCAGCGACGCCCCAGCCAGTTCCTGCTGAAAATCCTTTCGCAAGGACTGAGCGCCCGAGCGGGCTCAGCCGCTGGATCCCGGCTATTCCCGCGCTGAGAACGTATCAGCGGGGCTGGCTCGGCAAAGACATGGCGGCGGGGTTGGTACTGGCGGCCATCCTCGTCCCGGTTGGGATGGGCTATGCGGAGGCCGCTGGCCTGCCTGCGATCTACGGCCTGTACGCCACGATCTTTCCGCTGCTGGCCTATGCCATCTTCGGGCCGAGCCGCATTCTGGTGCTCGGCCCAGAACTCGTCACTGGCTGCCATCATCGCCGCGACGATTATTCCGCTCGCCGCCGGTGACTCCGAGCGGCTGGTGGCGCTGGCGGGCATGCTGGCCCTACTCACGGGCGGCCTGGCGATTCTGGCCGGTCTGGCGCGATTGGGGTTCGTCACAGATCTCCTGTCGATGCCGATCCGTTTGGGCTATCTGAACGGTATCGCGCTGACCGTGCTGGTTGGCCAAATTCCGAAACTGCTTGGCTTTTCGTCGAGTGGTGATGGCCTGATTCAGGAAGCGGCCAGCCTTGTGCAGGGAGTCAGGCAGGGCCTGACCAATCCGACGACGCTGGCGATTGGCGTCGCGTGCCTGGCAATCATTCTGGTACTCAAACGATTGGCGCCGCGCATTCCTGGCACCCTGATCGCTGTGATCGGCGCGACCATTATGGTGGGCCTCCTGAATCTGGCGGCCGTCGCGGGCGTCTCCGTCGTCGGCCCGCTGCCGCAGGGGCTGCCTTCGTTCGAAGTGCCGTCGGTGACTCTGGCTGACATGGGTGCGCTCCTGACCGGCGCACTGGTCATCGTGCTGGTGTCGTTTGCGGATACCAGCGTTTTGTCGCGCACGTTCGCCCTGCGCGGTGGCTATAAGGTCGATCAGAATCAGGAAATCATCGCGCTCGGTGCGGCCAACGTGGCATCCGGGCTGTTTCAGGGCTTCTCGATCAGCAGCAGTTCGTCGCGCACACCAGTGGCCGAATCGGCGGGCGCGAAGACCCAACTGACGGGCGTGGTCGGCGCGCTGTGTGTGGCCGCGCTGCTCGTGTTTGCGCCCACACTGCTGCAGAACCTGCCGAATGCCGCACTCGGCGCGGTGGTCATTGCGGCCTGCCTGTCGCTGGTGGACATTCCGGGAACCGTTCGCCTGTATCGCCTGCGCCGCTCGGAATTCTGGTTCTCAATCGTCTGTTTTTTGGGCGTGGCCTTAATCGGCGTGATTCAGGGCATCGTGATCGCGGTCGTGCTGGCGCTGCTGGAGTTCATCTGGCGCGCGTGGCGGCCTTACGATGCAGTGCTCGGCAAGGTGGAAGGACAGGCGGGGTTCCTGGATGTCAGCCGGCATCCGGAAGCCACACAGATTCCAGGGTTGCTGCTTTATCGCTGGACGGCGCCGCTGTTTTTTGCCAATGCAGATATCTTCTATGAGAATGTGCTGGAAGCCGTCGCTACGGCGCCCACGCCTGTCCGCTGGGTCGTTATCTCCGCCGAGCCAGTCACGGATGTAGATATCACAGCGGCCGATGCGCTTTCGAAGCTGGATGATGATCTGCAGCATGCCGGAATAGAACTGAGCTTTGCCGAGATGAAGGGGCCGGCCAAAGACAGCCTCAAGCGCTACGGCCTGTTCAGCAAGCTTGGTGATAATCTGTTCTTCCGCACAATTGATGAAGCGATCGAGGCGTACCGGAAGGCGCATCCAGAGGCGTAGTGTGATGGCGCTACGCCTTTCCAGTGGCGCAGCGCTGGTGCGCCAACCCATTGCGTGATGTTAGACTCTGCTCTATGCGACCAACTAACCGACCGCCACGCCCCACGATGCCCGCGCACCTGTGGTGGCTCAAACCCGTTCAATGGCTCGTCCTCGATATCAATGACTGGCTGTTTCCACTGGCACGGCTCAATCTGCTGTGGGTGCTGCTTTGCCTGACGATTGTCCTGCTTCCGCCTGCGACCGCCGCGCTGTTCGACATGGCGTATGGGGCCTACGGGGGTATCGCGCCCACCACCAGCGCCTACTTCGCCCACATCCGGCGCCGGTTCTGGCAAAGCTGGGTATGGGCGGCCGCTAATCTGCTACTGTTTGCGGGCCTGTTCGCAATGGGGCGCGCAGCGCAAGCAAATGAAATCGCAGTCACGATCATTGGAATCATCGGCGCGCTCTGCATCATGGCGCAGTTCTATTTCTGGCCATTTGTCGTAATACAGGGCCAGCCGGCACTTTTGCGCGCGCTACGCAACAGCGCGTTTACAGCAGCGGGCGGCCTGATGTATCTCACGCTGTACATGGCGCTCAGCCTGCTGCTGCTGATTCCATCCCTGATCCTGATCGCGCCCATTCTGCTGCTGACTCCTGTGCTGCTCACAATGCTGGCCATGTTTAGCCTGATCGCGTGGCTTCACCACCACAAGATTCTCGACACAGAACCCAGGGAGTTGTGAGACCTTTGAACTTATGCCCATCTGCGGCAACCGCAACGCTGACAACGCGGGGCGTGGTTATTGACACGTGCATAGCCATATGTTAGGTTCGCAGCGGAGTAGCTTCACCAACTTGCGTTCGAAGTTGTGACATTACAGGAGGTTGTATGATGCATGCGTGGAAGAAATATCTGTTAGTGGCCGTCATTGTGTGCCTGTCGATTCCGATGTTGACGTTTGCCCAGGATGAACCGGCGACGCTACGCGTAGTTGGCTTCGTGGTCAATCCAGAAGAAATTGGCACGCCGCTTGATCTTGCTTACCAGGATTTTCTCGCTCAGTTCCAGACGGATCACCCCAATGTGACCGTTGAAGCGCTCGAAACGCCGCCTGAGTTCGACACCCAGCTTCTGACCGACCTCGCAGCGGGCACGGCGCCTGATGTCTGGTCGCAGGATGCTTCGACACTGGCGCGTTTGATTGACTCTGGCAGTGTACTGGACATGCGCGAGTGCATGGCTGTGGTGCCCGAACTCGACCTTGAGCGCTTCTTCCCGTCCACGGTAGCCATCCACATGCCCGAAGGCGAGGATGGCCCGATTTACGGCCTGCCCAACGACTTCACGCCCATGGTGATGTACTACAATCCCGTTTCGTTCGAGAACGCGGGTGTCGACCTCCCCACTTCGGATTGGACGTGGGAACAGTTCCTCGATACCGCGCAGCGCCTGACACTCGATAGCCAGGGCCGCAACGCGCAGGACGCGGACTTTGACCCGGCCGATGTGGTTCAGTATGGCTTCCGGGTACGGCACTATGTGTTCGAGTGGCTGTATTGGGTTTGGCAGAATGGCAGCGACGTCATCTCACCCGACGGCACCACGGTGGACGGTTATCTCAATTCGCCTGAAGCCATCGAGGCCATCACCCTCCTGCGCGACATGGTTTCTGAGTATCACGTGTCGCCGGAACCCGCTTCGCTCGCCGACATGACGCAGCAGGCCGGCTTCCTGCCCGTGTTCCTTGATGGCTCCGTCGCCATGTTCCCGCGCGGACACTGGGAACTGGTAGGTCTGCGTTCGCAGGATAACTACGAACCCGGCCGCGTTGCAGTTGTAGGCAATCCGAGCAACGTCGAAGATGCAACCGTGCTCTATGCGTCGGGCTGGGTGATCAATTCGGCAGTCGCCGAGGATCCGGCGCGGCTTCTGGCAGCGTGCAACATGGTGAACGCAGCGACCAGCCTCGATTACCAGTTGACCAAGAACATCACCGGCGTCGCCATTCCCGCCAACATGGAAGCGGCACAGGCAGCAATCGATACGACCGACTACCCGGAGATCGAGCAGGTCTTTGTGGATGAAGTCGCCAATGGCCGCGCGCCCTATGGCGCACGCTTCGCCATCTGGCCAGTCGTTGAAACACGCATCGACCTGATGATGGAGAATATCCTTGCCGGCGAAAGCATCGAGGATGAAGTGGCGCTTGCGGTCGAAGAAATCAATCGTGAGCTGGGTCGCGCAAGCGGCGGCTAATCTCGCTACACAGTATCTGTCAAATTAATCTCTCAATGGCGCTGCTGAACTTTTCAGCAGCGCCATTTGAAAGCTGAAATTATGGCCGCTGCAAACAACATTCAAGTTACAGGCAAAAACTACAGATCGCGGAAGCCAAACTTGTGGACGCGATTCTGGAGCCGCAGCAACGAGCGCGTCGGATATCTGTTCATCTTGCCCTCATTTCTGCACCTTCTTATTTTTCTGCTGGTTCCGCTGGGGTTCAGCCTGTATCTGTCACTGACCGACTGGCGTGGAACCAACTGGCAGAACGCCCCCTACATCGGCCTGAGCAATTACGAATTCCTGCTTGGCGACCGGGCCTTCTGGAACGCCATGCGCAACACCTTCTATTACGCTCTCCTGTCGGTACCGGGTGGTATGATCATCAGCCTGTTGGTCGCACTGGCGATGAATCAGAAGCTGCGCGGCATCTACTTCTTCCGCACCCTCTTCTTCCTGCCCGTCATCTCCTCGTGGGTGGCCGTTTCAGTTGTATGGATTACGCTGCTTGATCCCAATGCCGGCATTCTGAATTATGTCCTGCAGCAGCTTGGTATTCCGCCTGTCAACTGGCTTGGCGATCCGAATACCGCCATGCCCAGCATTGTACTCATCTCCATCTGGAAGGGGCTGGGTTTTCAGATGGTGATCTGGCTGGCAGCCTTGCAGGCCATTCCGCAGGAATTGATCGAGGCTGCGGCCATTGACGGCGCATCGCGCGTGCAATCCTTTTTCCGCATTACCCTGCCCCTGCTCGCGCCCACGACGTTTTTTCTCGCCGTCACCGGGATCATCGGCGCGTTCCAGGTCTTTTCACCGATCTATGTCATCACCGAAGGCGGCCCACGCGGCGCAACGCAAGTAGCGGTGTTTCACATTTACCAGCGGGCATTTGAAGTTTTTGATATGGGCTACGCAGCTTCGCAAGCCTGGGTCCTGTTTGCGGTCATTTTCGTGGTCACAGCAATTCAACTGTGGTATCGCCGCCGTCAGGATAGCGAAGAGTTCTCCTAGAGGAGCTGTTGGATGGTTCGCAGCAGCAGTCGATTTGATATTCCGTACAAAATCCTTGGCTACGCCGTGTTGATCCTAGTGACGTTCACGATGCTCATCCCATTCATCTGGATGGTCTCGACATCGCTGCGCCCGTCGGGCTCGGCGTTTAGCTACCCACCACAGCTCTTTCCTAGTGAAATCACGTTTGAGAGCTACGAACTGCTGTTCACCCGGGTTCCGTTCGGTCGTTACTTTGTGACGACGCTTATCGTGACGGTGCTGACGGTGGCGGGTCAGGTTGGCATTACGTCGTTGGCAGCTTATGGATTTGCGCGCCTGCGCTTCATGGGCCGCGATGCCTTATTCGTTCTTTACCTGGCGACCATGATGATTCCGTTCCAGGTAACGCTGATTCCGCTGTTCCTGATTGTCACCGGCCTGGGCTGGATCAACACCTTTCAAGGGCTGATTGTGCCCGGGCTTTCAAGCGTCTTCGCTATATTCCTGCTGCGTCAGGCGTTTCGGGGAATTCCACAAGATTATCAGGATGCGGCGCGTATTGACGGCGCGAGTGAATGGACGATCTATCTGCGCATCTTCATGCCGCTAAGTGGCCCGGCGCTGGCCACCGTAGCGGTATTCGCGTTCATGGGGTCATGGACCGATCTGCTGTGGCCGCTGTTGATCTCGCGTACGGCGGACATGCGCACGCTGGAACTCGGGCTGGCCTATTTCAACGCATCCGCCACGGCCTACCGGCAGACCAACTGGCCGCTGGTCATGGCGGCATCCGTTCTGGTGATGCTGCCCGTGCTTCTCATCTACTTCTTCACGCAGC
This sequence comes from uncultured Chloroflexia bacterium, assembly GCA_963841085.1. Lineage (GTDB taxonomy): Bacteria > Chloroflexota > Anaerolineae > Aggregatilineales > Phototrophicaceae > Flexifilum. Next base: position 86,750 of record CAWJBF010000005.1, read on the forward strand.
GCTACTTCATTCAGGGCATCTCGTTGTCTGGCGTGAAGGGGTAAACCCAGGTACCGTCAGCACAAAATGCGCACACAAAAGCAGCCCGCCTGAATTGGCGGGCTGTCATGTATGTCCTTGCGGGCATTTACCCGTTCTCTCCCGTCAGGCGCGCGATCTGCAGGATGCAGTGCCGCACCAGATTTTGCTTTTCCGGCGGCAGCGTGGTTTCTTCGATCAAGGCGATGCGCTCGGCGTCGTGCATGGCGCGAATGATACTCACCGGCATTTCGAGACTGCCATCGTTCACAGACGTCAGATACTCAATGGCGCTGCTGAGAAAACCACGCATCTCATCGTCTGGCGGAGCCGTGCGGAAGAAGTCAGCCAGCGCGGGCGGCAGTTTTGCGCCACGCCCTGCCGAAGGAGTCTCGCCAAGCGAACCTGCAAACGCCCGCGAACTCAGCGCCGTCGCCAGCTCGGCGAAGCTCTGCACCCGCTGATAGGTAGAATCCATCAGCACGCCCCAGATCACCGAGCGCCAGGTGTGAATCTGTACCGGTATGTTCAGCAGCCGCTGCACCTCAGCCCGCCAGTCATCCGCCACTTCACCCGTAATCGGTTCCAGCAGGGCCGCGAGATCGGTGTTGAACAAATCGTGCTGCAGCAGCACGGCCAGATCGGGCCGCAGTGTGGGCAGCAGATTCGGGACGAACACGCCGTCGTCGAAGAAATCGCCGACGCTCACCCCATGCCGGCGCAATAGTTCCTGCTGGAACATCGGCAGGTAGCGCTGCATCGCCTCGTTGTCCTCGCGCAGGGCCATAAATGCTGAGTTACTGGCCGGGAAGGCAGGCTCGATGGCGCTCAGGAATTCGCCTGTCCGATCCTGATACTGGCGCAAGGTGCTGAGGATTTCGTACACTGGCAGATGCGGCAGCAAACGTTCAGCAATGATGCGCTGATACTCGGCCTCGACCGATGCCTTCTGCAGGAAGCGATCGAGAGCCAGAAACAGCCCGGTCGTCAACTGGTTGATGCCCAGCACAGCCGTCTGGGCCTGGTTATGCGAAATCGCGCGCAGCAGGCTGCCATGCTTGGCAAGCGGGATGATCTCGGCGATATTCGCCAGCAGCCGCTGCCCGCGCTCGGCCCCTGTGCCCAGCGATCCCCGGCTCGTGGGCCGATCCCTGAGCTGCGGAATGGACCGGCCGATGAAGTAGGAGATGATGTGAATGCCAACCACATCCTCTTCCCGGCCGTACAGAATCTGCCGGAAGCTGTCAGTCAGATCGCCGATGAACTGCTCGTACAGCGCCTCGTTGTTGCCCACCGTCAGCCGTTCGAGTTCGCGCACGCTGCGGCTGCGCGCCAGCAGGCGGCTGTCCACCGCCATTTCGGCTGCGCGAATAAGATCGCGGCGGTGGATCCGCTGCGACTCCCGAACGTGATACAGCAAACTGACGAAATCGCGCACTGGCAGGAAGCGCAGTTGCTCCGACAGGTTGCTCTGAAACGTCCGCAGTTCTGCGCCGAGAAAGACGCCCTGCAGCGGCGTCACCGCGTAGGCCGTGCTCTTGCGCGCCGCCGCCAAAAGATGCTCTGAGAAGCGGCGCGTGCTGTCGGCTGAGTCTGCGAAAGCGCGCAGTCCCGCTACCCGTGAGTAGTAGGCCCCCTGGCGCTGCATTGGTTCGCCGCTGCCCATCTTGATGCGCACATCTTCGGCGACACCGTGTTCGGCCAGCCAAGATCGCACATCAAATTTCGCCTTCTGGTATAGCAGCGCCCCGGCGGCCTGGCTCACCTGCTGGCTCAGGTCAGATCCGGCGAAGAAGACCTCAGCCATGATTTCCGTGAAGCGTTCCTGCGGTGGCTGGGCGGTGTGCCGGCTTTGCGAGGCGTAGCGCCACACATCGTCGAGGTAGGCGCGCACGTTCTTCACCGACGAGGCCTCTTCGAACAGCGGAATCAGCCAGATCGACGGCAGATCGAGCGCGGGATGATCGCGCCGCACCTGTTCCAACTGCGTACGCATCTTCCGGTCGAGCGAAATCAGCGCCTCGGATGCGGTAGACAGGCTGATCTGAAGCCCCAGCGTAATCCCCGGATTGCCATACTCACCGGCAATCGCGTTGATTTCGTGCATGTTGTAGACCGTCGTATCAATGGCGAACGAATCGCGCGCCGTGATCATCGACTGCTGGATGCGCGGCGTAATGACCACGCGCTGCAGGATGTCCTGATAGCCCACCACCGCGCGCAGCAGCGGCTCGGCGGTGCGGTGCATCTGTATGGCCGGTATCAGCGCATGAAGCTGCTTGCGCAATTGCTTGTTCAGCGAGAAGTATTGCTCAAGCGTCTCCCTGCGCTCCTTGCGCAGTTCCAGCATCTTCTTCTCATAGCGGTCATTGTGCTGCCACAGCACGCGCGCGGGGTCGCGGCGGATATGCAGGCGCGTGGCAAACCGGCGCACGGGGCCAGTGTCCACCGCGTACGGCAGCACGCCGCGATAGCGCTGCTCTAACTGGTGCGTGAGCGAGGTAATTTTGTTCAGAAGCTGCGTGAAGCGCTGGTTGCGCTGGGGCAGCCGCTCCAGTTCAGATACCAGTTCTGGGCTTACGTTCACGCCGGGATCGATCTGGCGCAGCAGATTCAGGATGCCCGCCATCCGGCGCACGTTCTCCATGACCACCGCAGCGACCAGCCGATGCCCCTGCCCCGACGGCCGGTTGCTTCCATCCCAGTCACTCCAGAACGACAGGAACGACGTCCACGACGTATCGGTGAACAGCGAGGCGTACTGCTCACCCGCTGTCAGAGTGGCCAGGTCGAGCAGAATTTCATCGGCCTCGTTGGTGGACGAGATCGCGACATTCAGCCCGAGGTACTCCTTAATCAGTTCGCCTGCGGCTTTTTCAACATGCGAAGATGTGATCGGCTGGCCCGTGTTCAGCGCGTTGAGAATCGCGTCGAGCGCAAACTCGGCCCCCAGCGAATACATCTGCGTCGGATGCACTGTCCGGTCGTACGAGCGCAGTCTGAACATGTCCTGGCGCCGCTGCAGCGAGTCCTTCATGAACTCCTGCTCAAGCTGACTGGCCAGCCGTTTGCCGCCGTTTCCCAACACCTCGCGCATCAGTTCATCGCTGATGAGCGACCTGTCTAGCAGGCGCTGGTGGAAGACCGCGAATCGCTCTGGCGCATAGCGGCCAGTGAAATCGCGCCGCAACTGATCACTGTCCAGCGGCGGCAGAGCCATCAGGCGGCGGTTAGCCCGGCTGCCGGTACATTCGTCGAGAATGCGCTTCTCGACCGCGGCCATTGCGTCATCAAGTTCCGCCTGGCGGCTGACGACCGGCTCCGAGGTGCGGAACGGCGGCCGCCGCCGGTTATAGCGGGCGTCTTCCTGCGCGATCAGGTGGTTGAGGTCGATCAACAATCGGCGCGTCTTGCCCAGCAGAATGTCCGCGCCGTCCACCCCGCCCAACGTGAGCCGGAACGTCGCACGTCCCGTCTCGTAGCCCTTCTCCGTGCGCGCAAAGGTTGCGAGCGGCAGCAGCCCAATCCCGCGCCGGGCCAACGATGAAGCCAGCCAGTCCAGTGACAATCCAGAGGGCAGGCGGGCCACGTTCAGCAGGGGGTACATGCTGCCCGTCGGCGGAATGATGGACAGTTGGAACGGGTTGCGGTCGGTTGGCAGGTTCTCGACCGCGGTCAGCAGCGCCTGAGTGCGCTCGAAAAAGATGGCGTTACGCAGCCGCCAGTACGCGCGCAGCGCCTCGGCCGGCCCACGATAGAACAAATAGCCGATGAAGACCGCGCCGATATTCGGGCAGATGATCGCGTTGACTTCCTCAAAGCGTTCGCGAAGTGCGTGATCGCGGATTTCCACAACGGCGATTCGCGCGCCTGCCAGGCAGTCGGTCTTCGACATCGAATGCACCGAAATCACGCAGTCGGCGTGATGCTCCTGCGTCGCCCCAAACCACACCAATTCAGATGCTATCTGGCGCACCGTCTTGATTTCCGGCAGATCATTCACCGGCGCGACGTTCTGATAGGCCAGGTCGTCGATGACATAAATGTCGCGTTCGAGGCAGTAGGCGATCAGCTTGCGCAGCGCCTCCTCATCAAATACCCTCCCGGTCGCGTTGTGCGGGTTGTTGATGACGACAGCGCCCCGTTTCGGCCACGCGGAATCGGCCCGGCACAGTTCGTCCACCTGCTCAATCATGCCCTCGGCATCGAGTTCGAGGGACTCGGTCAGCGGAACCGCGTGCACCTGCGGAAAGCACTGCTCGTACGACCAGCTCAAGTCGGGGACGACCACTTCGGTAATGCCGCAATGAAAGCCGAGAATGCCCAGCGCCGTGCGCGATGAACCACTCGTCACGACGCAGGCTTCAGGCGTGTACTGCGGCTGGTGCTTCGCAAACGCGCTCAGAAAGCTGCGCTGAAAGACACGGATGGTCTCGGGCTGGTCAATCTGCTCGACCAGTAAGTCAAGCAGTTCGCCCACCTCCAGGCCCGCCAATTCATCGAGCAGGCGGTCTTTTCGCGCGTTGTGAACACGCTGTGCGAACTGGCCAGCCCTGCCCTCCAGCACCGCCAATGAGCGCTCCAGCCGCTGGGTCCGCGTGGCCAGCAGCGCTTCCAGCCGCTGCCCGGCATCGCCAGCAAGCTGCGGTAGCGCGGCCTCCGCTCCTCGAACCATGCCCAGTCCCTCAAACCGGGGGTTTGCCTGCGGCAGCGTCGAAGGCGTGACTTTCGACTCGTCCGCGGGCCCGTGTTCGAGCAGATAATCCAGCAGCGTGATATCAGAGGCGCAGGGCGTTCCCTTCAGGTTGAAGTGCACGTTCTCGATCGCGCTCAGATAGCCCGCATTCCCGACTACAAACACCGTCGAAAGGCCGCGCAGGCGGGGCGAGAAAATGGCCGGCGTCAGCAGCCGGATGACCCGCTGCACCAGCTTCGCCTCGCGCGCCAGCGACAGGTGATTGGGGGCGTCGTTGGCCTCGATGAAGAACAGTGGATACTCGGTGCTGAGTACGCGCAGCCTGCGTCGTGTCGCTTCGTTTGGCACACTCCCCAGCACCAGAAACGCCGGGGTCTGCGGCTGTTCGGCCAGAAGCTGCTCAATCCGGTCACAGGCCAGGTGTCCATCAGCGGATAGATGCTCAAACTCAAGCCCGGGGATGGCCTGCAGCGGCGGCAGCAGTTCGCAGTCCAGGCACAGAATGCGCGCCGGCAGATTATCCAGGTACGCCGACAGCGTGAACAGGAATACGCGCAGCGTTTCCTCAACCCCGCCCGAAGCGAGGATGATCTCGCGCCGTCCCGACTGTTCTCCGGTGTCGTAGCGCAGCGCTTCCTGCTGCTGCTCCAGCCAGGCACAAAATACCTTGATCACGCGGTGCGGCGCTTTGACGGAGTACCCGCCGCGCGGCATATATGGGGCGCTCTTCTGAATCAGGTGAATGAGCAGATCAAGGCGCGGCCTGTCCGCCGCCTCCCAGCCCAGATGATCGAGGATTGCCTCGGGCTGGCTGTCGCGCAGCGACTCGTCGTGGATGTCCAGCCCGAGCGCCGTGCGCAAAAACGCCGACGAGAGGCGGGGGTCTTGCAGCGGGTTGCCGATGTGAAAGTTGATCCGCTCTTCGACTGGAACCGGAGACGCCGCCGTCGTTTCGCTGACTTCCGACACGCGCGCAGCCCGAATCGGCTTCAGGCGGAAATAATCGACCGAGTTCGACAGATGGATCATCAGGAATGCGCTCGTCTGTCCTGCGTCTGCATAGCGTAGTGGAACGGATGGCGGCCGCTTCGAATCACGGCTCGTCTTTCGCGTCCGCGTCCTTCAGCAACAGATTGCGGAACATGGTAAACAGCGATGTGCCGCTGGCAAGATCTTGCGGCGTCAGCGAGATGACCGTACGGGCGTTCTTCAGGCCCTGGCTGGCTTCCGCCAGACGGGCCGCCTGCGGCGTCAGCATCAGCAGTTCGGGGTTGGTACGCAGCACATCGAGTTCTTCCCGTTCAAAGGCAAGCCGCAGGCGGCTGCGGGCCAGTTCGTCTTCGATTCGCTGCTGCGCCAATTCCGAATCGCTCTGAAACTGGATCTTCTTCAGTTCGGCGCGCTTCAGTTCGAGCGAATGTTCCATCTCCGCGATTTCATGATCGGCCTGATAGCGGGCCTTCGCCGCCGTCACGCGCGCCTGATGGTTCAACTGTTCGGTCTGTTCCATCAAACGCGCCGCTTCCTGCTGGCGCAGCGCATCGACGATTTTGGGGTCCATCGGATCAAGCGACTGGACGGCCAGCGAGATCAGTTCAATTCCATAGCGCTCTTCGATTTCAGGCAGATGCGCATCGAGATGCTTTTGAAGCGCCGGCGACGAGATCTCGCGGATATCCGAGTGCTCAGTGTATTCCTTAACGAGCGCCTGCAGCAGTATCCGCACCTGATCGGCGGCGCGCGCGACGGTTTCACCGTCCCAGCCACCCACGCGGATCAGCGCCTGAATGTGCTCTGCTGACGGTACCGCCGAGCCAACCAGCTTTACACGCACGACCAGGTTGCCCATCGTCACCGCCTCGACCGTGAGCTGCACCGGCGTCGTGGTGCGCTTGAGTGGCAGGCTGAAATGGCGCGGGTAAAGGGGTGCGCGGCGAAGGCCAATTTGGCCCCTCGACTCCTTGAGCACGATGACATCGGGCCGCCGGACGCGCAGTTCGAACAGCGCAATGAGCAGGACGGCCACCAGCACGGCAGCCAACGTCAGGCCTGCAAAGACTTCCATGGGGTCCACTCCTCTTGCTGGGGCGCGCCTGAATTGTGTCTGGCGCCGTACACCCCAACGGCTTCAGGAGGATACCAGATGCCGGGAGCGCATGCGCCAGATGATTTACACAAGGGATTCGTACTTTGCGAGGCGATTATAACCGAATGACGGCCAGAATGAGGCGGTGGAAAATGTGTTTCTTGCGAACCGAATCGTTCCCTGAGAAACCGCGCGTCAGAAATGGCATCTTCACCAGAAGTATAAAGCGTATTTGCGTAATATCCCAACCGGTAGTAGGTTGAATAAGGGTGTCGTTTCACGAACCCCATCGGGACCATTCCTTCGCAGCAACTAATCCAACGCAGCAGCCTGAATGGTTATCAAGCAGTGGGCAGGCTCGTATTGCGTCTGTTTGAAAGAGTTGTCTAGCGGAGGAGAAGTATCATGACCGAACGAGTGTCTAAAGAGCGCGGCGGAAAAAATGGCGCTCGGGTCGCTATCGACCTGAGCCGGATTGCCGTCGATGAGTTCGAGCCCAAGCTGCCACTACGCGTCGCGGCGGTGCGGGATGGCAAGATCATCGATCAGGAGATTGTCGTTCCTGCCGAGCAGAAAGACCCGCGCACGTTCCAAGTCACGCTGAAACTAGGCGAACCGGTGGATGGCGTAGCCGGGGCACAGATCGTGGTTGCTCCCGCCGATGACGAGCGCAACCTGCAAAGCCCGCTGGCCGCCAAACGCTTCGTCGCCAGCGCCGGTGACCTGGTCAATGCGGGAACGATTACGGTCAGTCCCGGCCTCTACAAGTGGTGGATCTTCTGTTGGCGGCGGCGCACCTATCGCGTGACCGGGCGTGTGGTACGTCACGAGGGCGAATGCACACATCCAATCGGCGGGGCGAGGGTCGAACTATTTGACGTGGATTACTGCTGGTGGTGGTACAACGAGGACCTGATCACCAGCCAGTACACCGACTCGGACGGTTACTTCGATATCACGTTCACGTGGTGCGTGCCGCTATGGTGCTTCCTGCGCCCACGCCCGCCAATCTTCATCGACCCCGACCTGCGCGATCTGCTCCTCTATCCCGTCTGGCCCAAACTGCCACTTCCGCCTGACGACCCGTGGGACTGGCAACGGTTCCTTGAATCGGAGCGCATCGAGATTCCGGGCGTCGGCCCTGTGCCCACGCCGGACTTAAAGGCCTCACAGCCAATGATGCTCAGTCGCGCCATGCGCCCGGCTGTGAATGCGCAACCACTCGTTAGTCAGGCGGCTACCCAATCGCTCAGCCGCGCTGATCTGGCGCTTAAGCCAGTGCGCACCTGGAGCGAACTTTGGGGCCATCTGATCTATTGGCACCCCTGTGACGATCCGTGCGACTACTACCCGGATGTGCGCATCCGCGTGACACAGGATCAACCCGGCGCCGGAACCGTCGAAATCTTCCGGGAGTCGTTCTGGAACATTCACTGGAATCTGACCAGCAACCTGCTCGATCTGACGCTCGAAGCCAGCGAAGCAGCCCTGCACAGCGACGCCTGCCACAAAGACCCACTCCTGGGCAACTGTATGCTGTTCGATGGTGTGGGCGCAGTGCAGGAAAGCGTCATCTACCAGCCCGATCTGGTCGCAGGCACCTCATACGGCACTGCGCCTGATCGCAAGCAGCGGCTGGGCTATACCGTTAGCCGCGATCGTGCCTTCATCGATACACTGGAAGTGATGGGGCGCTTCGGTATCGCCGCGCCAGTTGACTACTACCAGGTGCAGGTCGTCAAGTGGAACAACGCCGACCTCAACGCATGGGAGATTGATCCAACGCACGTGCCGGCCGGCTTCACGGCAGTGAGCGCATCGCACCTGGAAGGCTTCACACGATACTACCGAGAAGAATCTTCCAGCGGTGGCATCACGACTTACCCGTGGCGGCCGGAAGTGTTCAGTCCGGCGACGGTGGGTGGTGTCCCCGGCCTCTACAAGAGCACGCGCCGCTTCATCACCGAGTACGAAGCAGCCCACGGCGGCCCGCCTGCTCCGCCCTTCGGTGGCTGGGATTGGTGGTTCCGCACTGAAGACGAGGTGTTCAAAGTTAACTCGCGCCTGTTCCAGGACGGACTGTATACCTTCCGGCTGGTGGGCTACACCCAAACCGGCGTCGATGGCGGCGGCAACCCCACGCTGGCACTGGTCAATCAGGGCTTGCCCGACGGGGTGCTGCGCCAATGTTCCAATCTGGTCAAGCCTGCTCTCCTCACGCTGCGCATGGCCAATACCGGCTATATTGATCCGGTCACGCTCAGCAGCGTGCCACATCAGCCGTGGGTGCGCATCCTCGATTTCAGCAAGAACGGCCTCACGCCCATCTCGGAGTGCGACGTGATCGTGCTGGATACGACCGACTTCATCAGCATGGAATTCGAGGTGAGCGACGCGACCGGTAATCTGGACTCGTGGGGCGTAACGCTTCAGCGCGGAGCCGCAGCGCCGTCATCCGTAGTTGGAGGTGCTGGTGTCACGACTGTGCCCAGCCCCGTACTCAATGACTACAGCCTCGCGCCAGACCCGGCCAAGCCGAGTTGGACTGGCGGCACGACGACGATCAACGTGCCTGCTAGCTTCATGACGGCGCTGGGCGGAAGCTGCGCCTATAACCTGCGCGTGAGCGCCTGGAATCGCCAGACGGATGGCTGGAGCGGCGGCGACGTCTACAACGAGCACAACCGCGCCTTCAGCGTCATCCTCGCCAGCGACAAAGCCCTGTACTGCGCGCAGTTGGGCTGCGACGACGAGGAGTAGAGCTTTAAATTCTGGTCTCCGGCGAAAATCATCGTCCGGAGCGCATAGGTGAACCGAGGCTCATCCTATATTCGGGGTGAGCCTCGGTTGATGAAATGTAGGCACTATTGCCCGCCCGACCACATAGTGACGGCCTGCAGTCGGCGGGTTAGTACAGAACGCGGTTCTCGAAATATCTCACCACGTTCTCTCCTTCGTCAACTGCACCATGAATGACCACCTGAGAGCCCGCGAGCACATTATCCGCCCGATCTCGACCCGAGGTAAGGACGCAGAAATCCAGCGCATCCATTTCGATGGATACCAACGGTGCCTCGTCGGCTCCCAACCGATAGCTCCCTCCAGACGGGCCAGCAAGTTCCAGAATTGCTGCAAGATTGCGCATGTCCTTTGCGCTTTTTTCCGCCAGATCACGAACGACTAGCGCCACCACGCGCCCATCGTGATTCGCATCGAGATCCATTGGGCGCATCGTGGCGCTGCAGATGTCATGCCGATGCATCCACATATCTCGAGTATAGATCAGATCAAACAGGTAGCCCGGTGAACGTGGCTGATCGAGGCCCGGCAGCGGAAGCTTTGGCGCACGCACAAAGGCTGGCACTCTGTCGCGCCCGCTCAACGAACGAGGGCCATTTCTACGAATTTCATCGACAAGTTCTGCCGGGCTGGACGTACGGCGCAGGTCAACCTGCGACTGATTCCATGCGTCGAGAAAGTCCATCCCCTTCGATCTGTAGGGGCGCATGAGAAGCGGATTGAGCTGTGACAGGAAGCGGCGCAAGCTGATGAGACTGGTCACATGGGCTGCCTGGTGCGCCACGATATCCTTGACAGACCAGAGGCTGCAGGCGGTGGGCTGGTTCCAGTCCTCGTCAGACAGCGACTCGATCAGCGCGAGAAAACGGCCCAGTTCTTCGGTGCTCATCCGCAGGGCCTCTTCATGCGTAAGTGCAGGAATCCGAGACGCGTCCTGAAGAAGCGCAGCCGATATCGGCGCGACAAGCTGAACCTGCTCCATATTCTTCCTCCTCTCGTCTAGAAGACTTTGTGTGGCGTTAGGGCTTGTCGTTTGCCCAAGCGTTCTTAAGAAGGTCCATGATGACCGGAATGAGGCTCCCGAACCGCCCTGACTCAGCCGGTATTTGCGGTTCGTTGGCCAAATGCAGCGCCGTGAAGCCATGCATTAGTGAAATGAATAGGTTCGCTGTCACGTCAGCGGAGAGCGAGGTCTTGAACGTGCCAGTTACGATGGCTTCTTCAGCCATTCGCTGCGCCAGTTCAAGCAGCTTCCGTGACTTCTGCCATCCCGTCGGCAGATGGAACAAAGCCGGGAACGGGCCGTTCGAACAGAAGCTGGTAAAGCTCAGGATTTTCCAGAGCGAAGGACAAATAGCCTTCCATCGCTCGTTCAAGCCCTTCCCAAGTGACCCCATACGTGTCCAATAGGACTCCCAAACGCTCACGGTACATCTGCATGCCCATTACGAACAGCGCTTCGTATATGGCGTTTCTGCTGGCGAAATAGTTGTACAGCGAGGGCGCTCGCATCCCCACCCGACGGGCTATTTGCTGCAAATTTAGATCGGCCACACCCTGCTCTCGCATAACTTCACGCGCGGCCTGCAGGATATTGGCGCTCACTTCGTCATGATTACGCTGTCGGCGCTGCTGTGGTGTCAAAACGCGGGATCTTTGGCTCATCTCTTAATGTCCGGCCCTCTCAACAGATCTTCGCACAAGGAAAACTACTGTACTTAGATTTGACTAATGCCATTAGATTAGTCCCAATTTGCCGGCATGTCAAGCCTGTTGGCACCGGCACTGCTCCAAAGGTAACTGGGAGTGAGGTGGCCTCAAAAGACGAACCCACCGATGTGGTGGGTTCTGATTCTCTCCGCCGTCGATGTGTGCCCGCCGAGTTTAGGGAAACCATGGTGCCACGCCGCCGCGCTGAAGTCCTCGTGCTCACCGAGGTCCGGCCAATGGCCACGGCCATTTATGCTGAACACTATCACCTGCTGACCCTCATTCAGCCGCAGGAAGATGCTCATCGGGTTTATGACGAGTTGATTTCTACCAACCGCGTGGATGGAATTGTGCTGTCCGACATCCGCTACAGCGATCCGCGTGTCGAGCGTCTACTTGAGCTCAACCTGACGTTCGCGGCCTTCGGCAGCATGTGCTATCCGGATGCGACGTTCGCCTACGTCGGATGCCAGAAAACAAGGGACGCCCGGCCAATTGGCCGGGCGTCCCCGCAAAACGCTTTTCTGCTGGCGCGGCTAGTAGACCGCGCAAATGTCCTGATTGTATGGGGCTGTCGTCGCTGGAATCCACTGCGCCGGGTTGTCCATCTCCGGAAACAGCTCAAACCAGAGTGCGCCAGACACGCGGGAAGCCGTGCGAACACTCAACGTCGCGCCCTCAGGGCCAATCGCGCCCGTCACTGGCCCGTTCGGGAAGGCAAAGAGCGGGGCATTCGCCTGGGCATTGACCGTGCATTCGCCGGGCGCAAATGTTCGCGTGCTCGGCGGAGTAGTCGGTTGCGGAGCTGCAGTCGGGGCCGGTGTCGCGCCCGCGCAGTTGCCTGCCGCTAGGACATAGTTCACCGTCAACTGCTGGCCGTTCGAAATGGCGCGGATCTGGTGCTCCTCGTTGAAGTAGGTCGATACCGTCAGCGCAACTACCACGACGTAGTTTCCACGCGGCGGGATGGACGGGAACGAGCCCGTGCTGGTGGCCGTCACCGCACCAGTGCGCAATGCCACGTCCTGCACCGTCACTGTGCCAGAATTCGAGTTCGTCGTGCCGGGATTGTTCACGTTGACGCGCACCGTGCCCGTCACGTTACAGGTCAATGCCCCGCCATCAATCGACAGGCCATCGAGTACCGTCGGCGACGCGGGCACCGCAGTTGGCGGCGGCGGCAGCTGGGCAGGCGGCGCGACGAACGGCAGAGTCGAGGTATTGCCCAATGCGATGACGACTGTCGGTGAGACCCAACCGACCAGGCCCGATACCAGACGAATCTGGTACCAACCCGTACCATTCGCGCTCAACGCCAGAGCCGGTGCTTCTTCGCCACCAAGCAGGAAGCCAAGCACCGGGCAGGCGTTATTGTCTGTGCTGTCGCAGCGGCGCACATTGACGCTGTTCAGGCCAACGTCCGGCGTCACACGCGGTGAATTATTCACCACAGGGGCATCGGTTGGCTCAGGGGCTGGCGTATCGGTCGGCAAGCCATCCTGACGAATCCGGTCGATAATACGTTCGCGCTCGAAATGGAAGCGCCTGTTGCTCAGGCGTACCGGGCTCACTTCGTAAGTGTACGTCTCCCCGCTGGTCGTGCTCACATTGAGCCGAATCGCATACAGGCCATCGGGCGCATTCTCGGAGTTGATCTCCGCAAGCACGCCATTCGTCACCGTCTGCGATGACGCCGGCGACACCGGAATCCACGGCGCGTTCTCCGGAATCGACAAGTCGTTATTGAGCGGAATGGCTTCTACGAAGTACAGTGCCAGATCAGGGACGTTGACCGTGCCAATGACCGGCACGTTTCCCCAAACTTCCGACACTGGCTCCGGCGAGGTAATTTCGATACCACTGGCCGAAACCAGCTCGACCGTATCCTGCGCTACCACTGCGACCCCCATTACGAGAGTCAGCAGCAGGCAAGCCAATGCAATTCGTTTCATGGGTAATCCCTTTCGACATTTCCGTTCAGAAGCAGACGTTCATACTCAGAGTACCGTAGGTTACCCAAATTAGTAAAGACGCAAACCCACCGGCAACCCCACGCTTACGTTTGTCGGTAAGTCTGTCAGCCTTCCCAGAGTTCCGCTGGCCGGTTGAGCAGTGTGTGCGCGAAATCCACGAGGCAGGCCACATCGCTGAAGTTTGAAACAATGCCAAGCGAGATTCGCACCGCGCCTGCCGCTTTGCCGTCCATCACCGTGATGAACTCTTCGAACGTCATGCGGTCATGATTCTGGAAATACGGCGCCATATCCTCCACTGTCAGTCCGTTGATAACCTCGCCCGCGCCCGGATTGCAGAAACAGCCCGTCCTCAGCGAAATATTCACCTTGTTCGCCTGCCGTTCGACCCAACGCCAGTCCATTAGGCGGCCGTCAGGGTCGTAGAAGTTCACCGTCACCGTGCTGCCGCGCATGGCGGTGCTGGTAGGCCCATACAGGCGAATCAGCGGCCGGCCGTTGGCGTGCTGCATCGCCATCAATTGCTCGATCAGCCATCCAGCCAGGCACGAACCGCGCTCGTGGATGAGGGGCACTCCAACGGCGTCCAAATGCCGCAGCCCAATTTCGACTGCCGGTAGAATCAGGTAATTGATCGTCCCGTCCTCAAACCCTGCCGCGCCTTCGTGCAGAAAATAGCCCTGCCCTTGCACCGATGCAATCTCAATGGTGCCGCCGGCAAACCATGGCCGCTGAAGCTTCGCCAACGCTTCGCGGCGCGCAATCAGGCAGCCTACACCTGTCGGATAGCCAAACATCTTGTAGAAAGACAAATCGACAAAGTCCGGCTTGTATACGCTTAGGTCGAGCGTGTTGGTCGGTGCAAACGCGGCCGCATCCAGCAGCACATCCCAGCCCAACGCCTGCGCCTCGGCGATCCATTCCAGTGGGTGCTGCACGCCCGAGAAATTGGACTGAGCCGGATACGCGAATAAGTGATTCGCGCCCGGTTTGGCGGCGCGCAGTGACTTGCGCAAGAACTCCTCGTTGGCGCGCAGATCGGGCGGGACAACCGGCACATACGTCACGTTTGCGCCACGCGCCCGCGCGAATTCACGGATGCCGTTGACCGAATTGTGGTTGTCGAACGTGAGCAGATACTCGCTGCCCGGTGCAAATGGATACGACTCGCCCACCAGCTTCAGCGCGCCGCTGGCGTTCATGGTGAAGATCACTACGTATTCATCCGGCGATGCGTTGAAGTAATGCAGCACATACTCGCGGGCGCGCTCATCCAGTTCGGTAGCTGCGCGTGACGTGGGGTTGCTCGAATGCGGATTGCCAAACACGCCGCGCTGAAGCAGGGTCATGTGCTCACGAAGCTGCGAGTCGGCATACAGGCCACCGCCGGTGTAATCCAGATAGACCTGATCCTGCTCATCCAGCCGCGCATATTCGCGCTCGCGCAGCGCATCAATCGCACCCGTGTCGGCATAGGCGGGCCACGCTTCCAGGAAGGCCGCAAAGGCTGCCTCATCGCTTACTCGCGGATGCTGAGTTGCCATGTTCATGTGTCCTTATGCTCTGCGCGGCCAGTGTGGGAACCAATTTTACCATGCGCCGCTTAAGCTGGTTGTGTCCACCATAGTGCAGCGCGTTCCGGCTCAATACTGGCATGCATTGCCAAAATTCACGGCTTTTTTCGTTCCCGGAGCCCACACCACGGGCATAATTGAGTTACACAATTAGTGTCCTGCTGGCACACAAATCGCAGTTTGAAAGTCCACTCAGCAGGGACTGCTGCCTGAGCACACCAGCTTGTGCAGTGAAAGTGAGATTGAAGGTCAAGAAGGAGCAAGCAATGAAGAAGTTTCTGCTGTTGTTCGCCGCCGTGCTGCTGGCTCTGCCTGCAAGCGCGATTCTGGCGGCCTACGTATTCCCCAGCACAAATGCTGCCAATCAGGCCCGCGGCCGCCATTTTGTCGAGCAGGTGTCGATGGGCCCGGGCACGACCACGCTGCGTTTGATCAACCCCAGGGCGTGGTGGGCGTGCATCGAGTACCGCACCGATGGCGACACATCACAGGCGGATCCACGGCCAAACCCAAACACAGCCGTGTCCGATCGTTATCCTGCAATCTGCGCGAATAACTCCAGTCAGGACCTCGTTCTCAACGCCAATCAGTTCGTAGAAGTGCGCACGACCTTCGGCGCGGAACGGGACGACGACTTCGACTGGACGCGCTTCGAGGTCATTCCACTTCCGCCCGTCACGCCCGAGCCAGCAACGCCAACTTATCGCGCACAGGCCAGCGAAATCATGCCGTTCGTGGTCACCAATCCCGCCCTGTTCGGCGCGCCGCTCGACATCTTCTGGCAGTGGCCCAATGGTCTGCGCGATCTGGCATGGTCGGGTGCGGTCGGCGAGTTCGGCGATATCTCGTACGTGTTGTCGCCCGGCAGCTACCCCGCCATTGAGGATTATGGCCTGTTCTCGACTACGGACTCTTCCAATCCCGAGATTGGGGTCTGGGGCCGCTACGTCGCGGTCGTCAACCAGACCGTCGTGCAAGATGTGGTGGTGGCCGCCTGCCCTTCGTCCGATTGCGAACCCACCAGCTATATCGTGAGCGCTGACATCGTCAATCAGGCGCTGCGTCCGTCAAGTACATGGCACTGGGCGTCACCGCTCGCCGAATAACACACCCACATCCGTGCATCATCAGGCCGCCGACTGTATAGTTGGCGGCTTGCGTTTGCACCCAGGCCGTCTCCATGCTCACTGTTCCGCCAGAGGCTTCCATACCGCGCACGGCGCTGCACTGGGTTCGGCTGCTGGCCAGCCCGCTGGGTGCATCGGCCATCACCAGTGCGGCCGCGCTGGTGGGCTCGGCCCTCCTCTATCGCGTGCTGCCCGGCCCAGTGGCGGGTGCGTTCGCCCTGCTCACCGCCTTCATCCAGACCGTGCTAATCCTGGGCGGCATGGGCCAGTACACGCTCACCCTGCGCACCTATAGCCGCGCCGCGCCGGGTGCATATCGCTGGCAAACCGACCTTGGCCTGCAATCCCTGTTTACTATCGGGCCAAGCGCGCTGCTCACGCTGCTCATCGCAGCGATCTATCAACTGCCAGCGGGCGAAGCAGCATTCCTGCTGGCGGCGGCGATGCTATGGGGCGCGGTGAGCAGCCTGGGCTCCATGCTCGCCTCGCAGCGCCGCTACATAATGGGCCTGGCGCTGCCACGCATGCCCAACGCACTCATGCTGCTGCCAGCCCTTCTGGTTGCGGCACTACCAGCGCTGGCCACACTGCCGGCGCTGCTTCTCGGGCAAGTGCTGGCCACAGCCGCCGCGCTGGGCATCGGCTGGGCCGTCATGGGCCGCTTGCGCACACACGGCACACTCACTATCGGTCTGCGCCGGCGCACATTCGGCCTGGTCTTCCTTGCGACACAGTCAGCCACGCTGGTGCCGGACTATCTGCTGCTGGCGGCGGCCGGTTACGTCGTTCCCGCCGAAGACCTGGCCATGTTTGCCGCCGTTGCGCTGCTGTTCCGGCCCACCCAACTGCTGCAGAATGTGCTGGCGCAGGTGCTCACAACCGAACTGGCGCGCAGCGCGCGGCCTCGCATGGGCCGCGTCGTACTGCTGTTCGTCGCGGTCAGCGCGCTAATTATCGTGGGCGGCATCTTGCTTGCGCCCGCTTTTGTCGGCGTCGTCTATGGGAGCAGATATTCGCCCACGCTGGCGCTGATCGGCTGGATCAGCCTCACCAGCGGCCTCGATATTCTGGACACGCTGCCGCGCAGCTACCTCATCGGGCGGTCGGGCCGCCGCCTGTTGGCGGTTTTCAGCGGCACGCAGTTGCTCATCGCCGGAGCAGGCCTCGCGCTCGGCTTGGCACTGATCAGCCTGTACGGAATTGAGGGAGCGGCCGCTGGCAGTGGCCTCATCTTCATCGCCCGCAACGTGGCCAGCTACACCGGCTTCTTCGCGCTGCGCCTGCGCGAACGCGCGCGCAGTTCTGCGGCGTAGGCGGCGCTTTCACCCCACACCCAGCCCGCCTCGCCCACCAGCACGACCGGCCACGTCCATGCCAGCCAGCCCAGCCAGCCGGCAGCGCGGGCGTGGCGCACGCGCCTCAGCAGCAGATTCGCCAGGCGTAGCGGCAGCACGCTCACCATCAGCCATACGAGGATATGCCCCATACTCCAATGGGCATGTTGCACGCGAATGAAGCCGAATTCGCGCCCGCGCGTGAAGCGCTCACGGTACAGAGCTGCTACGCTCTGCGCATGATGATGCGCCACCACGGCGCACGGCTCGAACCACAGCGTGTAACCCTGCTCTGCCAGCGCCCAGCTCAACGTGGTATCGCCCAGCATCGGGTCGTTCGGGAAGCCGCCCACGCGCTCGAACGCAGCGCGCGGCACGCACAGGTTGATCGACGGCCCAATCTCGAGCGCGCGGCCGCGCCCACCCGGCAGCCAACTGTCAAACTTGCACAGATGCACGCCCACGTCCGCCCATCGCCGCCCGTGGCAATCCACCGCACCCACAATGACATGGCCGGTCACCTGATGCGCTTGTTCCATACGGCCGAGCCAATCGGTCTTTGCGACGATGTCAGGGTCGGTAAATACGAGCAGATCGCCCTCCGCCTGCTCGGCAGCCAGATTGCGCGCCTCGTGCGGATACAAGCGCTGGCCGGGCCGCACGAATGTGATGTGCGACACATACGGCCGCACCGCCTCGGCGGTCGCCTCATCCGGGCTGCTGTCGATCAGCAGGATTTCATCGGCCGGCCGCGTTTGCGCCAGCAGAGACTCCAGCGCCGCTGCAATCGTCGCCTGCGATTTGTACGCTGGCACAATGACCGAGATGCGGGTCACTCAGAGACCTGATCGCGGAACATATTCATCTCATAGAATAGAAATTGCTGGCGACTGTTTCCTTCACCAAACATTAGCCCCATCGTCTGGCCCGCGACCGACGCGGCGTGGGCCGAGAAGATATACGGAAGCCCGCGCAGGATCAGCGGCAGATGCTGCGGCTTCTTGCTGACTACGTAGCGCAGCAACCGCGCAACGCGAATGAACGGGATGACCGGCGCGGCCAGAATGCGCGCCCAACGGTCAAACGCTGTCCAGCCCTGTGCCTCGGCCCGCAGCGCCCCAAACAGGCGCGAGAAGGTGTAATTGCCTTCCCAGAAGGCCAGCACGATATGCTCGTTGGCATGCTCGAATCGTGCTTGTGGCTCCAGATACAGCCGATAGCCGCGTTCGGTCAGCCGCCAATCGAGCAGCGACTCGATCTCCAGCAAGTCAAGCAGGTCGTCGCCGAGACCCAGCACCGCGTCGCGCCGGTAGGCCGAATTGTTGCCTTGCAGCAGCAGCGCCGGGCCGCCATCGGCCGGCGCTGCGAAACCCATGTAATTCATCACGAACAGCGAATCGCCAACTACGCCGCCCGGGTTGAGCATATGCACCTCATTGCCCACACCGGCCCATTCATTGTCAGCGAACCGGCGCAGCACGGCTTCGGCCCAGTCCGGGTGCGCCCGGGTGTGCTCTTCGAGAAAGGCAACAATCGGCGTCTGCGCGCGCTGAAACGCAGCCAGCCGCAGGGTGCCGATGGAACTTGGGTAACGTACGGGAATTACGGTGACTGCCGGATGCTCGCTGCCGGTGATTGGCGCAAGCACATCGGCGGCGAAATCGTACAGCAGCACGCATAGGCGCTCGATGGCAGTCTGATCAAGAATGCTCTTGAGCGCACGCGCGCCGCGCTCTCGCTGACGATCCACCATCAACACAATCGTCATTTCAGAAGTGGTCATTACTGGCCTTCCTCAGGCGATGATTAAGACACGGTATGATGGGCCGGGGGGAATACGGCTGACTGGCCTATTCATAACAGACCCAACAGCTTTAGGCCAACTTTCCCACTCAGGATATACTGAGTGTCTGATTATCGCTCGTCCTTGTGGCAGGGATACAACGACCGTGGAAGAAGAAGTCGATCACTCCGAACTCAACGAAGCGGCTTCATCGGCAGTACGCGAACGCGGACTACCGTTCACTACCTATACGCCGCAATGGTCACAATACTACCGCCGCGTCGTCATCATCCTGCTAATCATCGCGAGCATCCTTGCGCTGTATACGCTTACGCCAGTGATGCAAACACTGATGATGACCGGCCTGCTCGCCTTCTTGTTCTACCTGCCATCGCGCCTGCTGGCCCATAACACGCACCTGAATTTCTCATGCTCGGTCATGGTCGTCTACGCGATTCTCGTAGTGGCGCTTTTTCTGATGGTGCTGGCGTTGCTCCCGAGCATTGTCAATGTCATCCACACGATTGGCCAGGCAAGCAGCCAGCTTCTCAACCGCGTCAGCGAGGCTATCACAGCCGCCGAGCCGAATTCTCCGTCTTCCATCCTGATGATTCCAGCCCTGAACGTGCGCATTGATGCCTGGCCGATCATCGCACCACTGCAAGCGGCGATCACAGGCGAGACTGCCCAGACTGCCACCGCTGGGCCATCGCCGGTTGATGTGGGCGCGATTGTGAGTACGCTCACCAGTATTACTGGCGGGCTCGTGAGCAGCATCGCCAGCATCGTTACCACCGGCGTCCTTGGAATCCTGCTTGTCATTCCTGATCCTGCTCGACTTGCCGCGCTACCAAATCGGCCTCGCGCGCAGCATCGCTCCCATCTACCGGCGCGAGGTCTATCTGCTGATGGGCCAGGTCAATACAGCGTGGATGGGCTTTTTTCGCGGACAGTTGGTGATCGTCATCATCATTGGCATCCTCACGTGGCTGCAGCTTGCGCTGATGGGCGTGGGCAACGCCATAGGTATCGCCGTGGTCATCGCGCTTATCTCGCTCATACCCACCATCGGCGGCATCATCGCGTTGTTACCCATGTTCCTGGTGCCGCTGATTACAGGCTCTACCGTGCCGCTGTTCGCCGATATGTCCAATCTCACGCTGGCGCTGCTGGTCACGGCCATCTATCTCGTCTGGTCGCAGGTGGTCTGGACCTATGTCGCGCCAAAGATTCTGGGCGACGCGGTCGCTATTCCGCTGCCGGTGATTATCATCGGCATCAGCGTCGGGCTGGCGGTTGGCGGCATTCTCGGCGCATTCCTGATCGTGCCGATTCTGGGCACGCTACGGATAGTGCTCTTCTACGTCGTCAAGAAGCTGAACGGGCACGACCCATTTCCAGGCGAAGATACGCCGGACGTGACAGACCTGTCCACTTTGTGACGGGCGGCGATTACCCGGGGAACCACTGCGCCAGCAGGCGCTCGTAAGTGCCATCCTCCATTATCGCCAGCAGCGCGCGATCCACTGGTTCCTTCAGCGGGCTGCCCTGCGGCAGGGCGATGCCGTAGTATTCGAGCCGGAACGGGTCGCCCACGATCTGTACGCGCCCGTTTCCGCGCGTCGAAGTCAGATATTCCAGCACCGGCGCGTCATACACAATGGCGTCCGCCTCGCCGCGCATGACCGCGTCAAATGCCTCGTCCACCGAGCTAACCGTGACCGGCTGCAAGCCCGCATTCAGCAGGAAGTCCTCCGACGTGCTGCCCTCAACTGAATACACGCGCTTGTCATATAGATCGGACAGGCTATTCACCTGCGAACTGAGCTGCTCGACCGTCAAATGCGCCGTAACGATGCCTTCGAGCATGATGCCGAACATCACGGCAACGCACAGCCAAAGCAACGTCAGCGCCTTGCCCAGCCGCGACCGCCCGCGCTCACCAACCGAATCTTCCTGCAGGAATGAGGTCGCCGTATCGTAAAGCGTCGCGCCCAGGCCGGGCGGCGGCCGATGATTGCGCCGCGCCACGATGCGCTCAATGACCCAGATCAATAAGGCAATGCTTACCACGAAAGCCCCCGCAAACAGCACGAACTGCAGGATGCTTGGGCTTAACAGGCTGGCAATCGTATCCACCACCGACAAGCCCGCCGATGCGGGCGCGAGAATTTGCAGCCCCGACCGGAACATCGGGATCGAAAAGTCGAGCACTTCCTCGCGCTCCTCAGTGATGCTGATGGCCGCAATGCCCACATCCACTTCACCGTCGCGCACCGCGTCAAGCAGTAAGCGCACGTTTTCCCGCTCGACGTAGCTGTAGTCCAGGCCCAGCCGCCCGGCGATTTCCTCCCACAGGTCAATGCTGAAGCCCCGGTAACCAACTGCGCCCTGCATAATGAACGGCGGGATAGCGCGCACGCCCACCACCAGCGGCGCGTCTGCTTCCGTAATGGGAGCGGGGGTCGCCTCCTGCGCCATGGTAATTTGCATTGGCGCGACCAGCAGAATCAGCGCCAGGATCAGCCACAGCCATATCGGTCTGAAAGTTCGATGCATCGAATCATCTTCCTTCGGTTGAGTTCGCCGCCTATTGTACACGCCTGCGCAGCGCAGGCTCGGATTGACGCGCACGGGGCCAGACAGTACGCTTCTGACATCAATGCTGCTGCTCCCGCCTGCCGGGAAGGAACACCTGCCATGATGCCTGCCAATCCCGTTCACGCCGACCCGGATGATATTCGTTCGCTCGACTACTGGAAGAACCCAGAAGGCGTAGCCGTCAATGGCGATTCGCTGCGTTTCCTCTATGTCACCGACTGGGCCGAGCACATGATGGTGTCGTGGCTGGCCAAAGAAGTATTCGCCTACCAGCGCGCGCATGCCCCGCGCGGCCGCCAGATCACCAAGATGGTCATGATTACGATGGGCGCGCTGCTGCCCGGCGTGCTGCTGCACGACGCCATGACCTATGGCGCAGACGCCGATATGCCCGAAGTTGAGTTTGGCACCTTCGGCGTCAAGTTCTACGCCGGGCCGGGCCAGCCGCTCGCCGAACCTTACATCGTGCAGCCATTGAGCATCGACGTGCGCGGCCACATCGTCGGCATCGTGGAGGACTTGGCCGATTTGGGCCGCACGGTCAAATACGTCCAGAGCGTGCTGTGTTCGCCCGACTACGGCGCCAAGGAAACCGTGCTGATTGCACCCTATCGCAAGTCGGCGTCAGCGCATTTTGATATGGACGTGATCGCTTTTGGCTGGGTGCCGGCCGACACCTGGATCATTACGCCGCGTGAGCGCGTCGAGACGATGATCAAGCGAGTGCCCTTCTGGGCCGCCAACGGCCTGGCCGCCGAGGACTGCATCGCCAATCTGCGCACCATCGGCTATCCGGCCTATCTGATTGATGCCTGGTTCCCGAATGCGTGGGCGCGGGTGGAAGCTGGCCACAAACCCTAGCTTCCTGTTATGGCAATCATCGCCCCGACGTCGCGCCGCATGACTTTGCCTGACGCCGTCATCGGCAGCGCATCGACAAAACGAATGAGGCGCGGGCACTTGTACCCCGCCAGCCGTTCGCGGCACCATGCTTGCAGCGCGGCGCTGTTTACCGCCGTCTCAGATTCTGGCACGACGGCGGCGGCTACTTGCTGACCCCATTCGGCGTGTGACAAACCCACCACACAAGCCTCGACCACGGCGGGGTGCGCGCGCAGCACGGCCTCGACTTCCGCCGGATACACGTTCTCGCCGCCGCTGACGATCAAGATCGGTGCGTCGCTGCAGCACGAACAGATCGCCGTCCGCATCGACATAGCCCAGATCGCCCGTATGCAGCGCGCCGTCGCGCAGCGTATGGTCATCCGGCGCGTTCACATAGCCCGTAAACACCGTCGGCCCGCGCGCGACTATCTCGCCAATTTCGTCAGTTGCGGATTCTGTTCCATCGTCGCACATAATCGTCACGGTCGTTCCCGGCAGCGGCTTGCCCACGCTGCCGGGCTTATGGCGCGCTTGCTCAGGCGGCATGGTCGATACCTGCGAACACGCTTCAGTTAGCCCGTAGGTCGGCGCAATCGGCAGCCCACGCTCAAAGGCGCGTTCGAGTAAGTCAACGGGCGCAGCCGCTCCGCCCAGCAGAATAGCCCGTAGATGCGGTGTGCCAGCGAAGCCCGCATCAAGCAGCCGGTGCAGCATGGTCGGTACCAGCGACACCATCGTGATACGTTCTTCAGTCAGCACACGAATCAGCCGCGCAGGGTCAAAGCCCTTGCTCAGGTCGAACTCGACCACCGCCGCGCCCGCCAGTGCCGCGCGTATCGGAATGGTCATGCCGCCGACGTGGTAGAGCGGCAGCGTCAGCAGCCATCGATCATCGGCGCCCGTGCCCAGCCGCTGCGCCGAGGCCTGCGCGCTCGCGTAGTGATTGCGGAATGTGATTTGCGCGCCTTTAGGCGTACCAGTCGTGCCCGACGTGAACACAACCGACTGAACTGCATCCGGCGCAGCTTCCCCGTCGAGGAAGTGCCGCGCGTTGGACATAGGCACATCAGGCAGTTTGAGCACGCCCGGCTTGTGCGGCGCATCAAACGAGCGCACTGGCACCAATCCAGCCAGCGGCGCGGCCTGCGTTTCAGTCCCACGTCCGCACACCAACACACGCGCATCGGCCAAGCCGACTTGCGCGAGCAGCTCATTGGTCGTCAGGCGCGTATTCAGCGGCACGAAGACCGCGCCCAACCGCGCCAGCGCGAACATTATCGTTACGCCCTGTGCCGCGTCCCGCCCCAGCCACGCTACGCGCTGCCCTTCCAACAGGCCCGCTTGTTCCAGCCGCGCCGCCACTTTGGCCACCCGGCCAGTTAGCACGCCATAAGTAAGCTCCGCGCCGTTGGCCCGCTTCAGCGCCAACCGGCCCGGTTCGGCCAGCGCTGCATTTGCCAACCAATCATCCATCTTGGGTCAGGCCGCGCTCACGGTCGCCACGGGTACTGGCGATAGTCCGGCTTGCGCTTCTCCATATAGGCGTCACGCCCCTCCTGCCCCTCCTCCGTCATGTAAAACAGCAGCGTAGCATCGCCCGCCAACTGCTGGAGGCCGGTCTGGCCATCGACATCAGCGTTCATGCCCGCCTTGAGCAGCCGAATCGCCAACGGGCTGTGCTCCAGGATGCGCTGGGCCCAAACCACGCCTTCGTCCTCCAACTGAGCGATAGGCACGACGGTATTGACGAGACCCATATCGAGTGCCTCGTGCGCGCTGTACTGACGGCACAAATACCAGATTTCGCGCGCCTTCTTCTGTCCCACGATGCGCGCCAGATAACTCGAACCGAAGCCGCCGTCGAAGCTGCCCACTTTCGGCCCGGTTTGCCCGAATATGGCGTTGTCGGCCGCAATCGTCAGGTCGCAAATGACGTGCAGCACATGGCCGCCGCCAATGGCATAGCCCGGAACCAGCGCGATCACCACCTTCGGGATCGTGCGAATCAGCCGCTGCAGGCGCAGCACGTTCAGCCGTTCGACGCCATCCGCCCCCGCGTAGCCCGCATCGCCGCGCACCTTGATATCGCCGCCGCTGCAGAAGGCGTACTTGCCATCGTTGGCTGGGCCGTTGCCGGTGAGGAGCACGACGCCGATGGACGAGTCATCCCACACATCCTCAAACGCCTCGATCATCTGGTCAATCGTTTCCGGGCGGAAGGCGTTGCGCACCTCCGGCCGGTTGAAGGCGATGCGGGCCATGCCATCGGCCTTGTCAAACGTGATATCGCTGTATTCCTTCACTTGCCGCCAGTTGGTCATAGCTTGCCCCTCCATGTGATCGACAAAAAGTTGAGCGTTGAAAGTTCAAAGTTGAAAGAAAATGCTGAAATACACCTGCTGCTTAAGCCGGCTTCAGCCTCAGCCGTACAGGCGAAACGCACGCCCACCGCGTTCTACACCGCCCCGAGACCATCCCGTCCACCATTCCTTCGCCTGTGAACAGCGCGCGTGCTCTATGCTGTGCTTGCGTCCGCAGTGTCACGTGCGAAGGGGTCAGCCACAATGGATCCATGTCGTGTTTCCGCCATTAGTCCGCACGCGATCCCACGCGGCGTACCCATTGTCCGGTATTCTGTCCGGTTGTCCGGTACGTTCTTCCCTCAGTGTCTGTCTCTGAGTTTCGATTCTGTCTCACTGTCTCAATCACTTTTTCCCTCAACAGGTGTCTCGCTGTCTTGATTCTGTCTCACTGTCTCGCTGTCTCAACCACTTTTCCCCTCAACAGGTGTCTCGCTATCTTGATTCTGTCTCACTGTCTCTTGGCATCACAACGTGGAGAAATGGTGAAAACTGATCGAACCGCCAGGAGTTTCTCTCAAACCTCCTTGCCATTACTACCTGGCGGTGTTGGCGGCTCAGCCCATCATCCGTTCGCCTGTCCGCTTGATCACTCTTTGTCGCGCCGCCAGATCGGCCTGTGCGTCAGTCGACACTTCAATCAGCCAGCCTTCGTCCGCCGCCAGCGCCGCCTCAAGCTGCGATTGCAAGCCCGCCTCGTCCGTCACGCGGCCATAGCGCAGACCAAACTGCTGCGCGGCTGCCTCAAACGTCAGCCCGTGCGGCGTCACGAACAAGTCCTCAAACGGGGGGTCGAACTGCGCCACCGGCAGCCGGTGAAAAATGCCGCCCCCGTTGTTATTGATGCATACGACGATCAACTTCAGCCCCAGCCGCCGCGCCGCAAGCAGCCCGTTCAGGTCGTGATACAACGCCAGGTCACCGGTGATGAGGACGGTCGGCGCGTCTGGATTGCTGGCGGCCAGGCCAAAGGCCGACGACACCGTGCCATCAATGCCGCTGGCGCCGCGATTGCCGAGGACGCGCAGCGATTTACCCGACGTACCGAACTGGTCAAGGTTGCGCACGCTCAGGCTGCTGGCCGCGAACACCTGCGCGTCTGAGGGTAATGCCTCGATCACCGCCGCCACAGCGCCGCCATCGAACCAGGTCTCCCGCCGGACTTCCGCCAATGCGGCGCGCGCGTCTTCGGCTGCACGTTTGTGTGACGTCAGCCACGCTGATGCGGGCTGTTTGACAATGGCCGCGTCTGCCGCGCGGCACAACAGCGCAGGCTCCGCCCGCAGCCAGTCGGTGGTGAGGTGGTCTGGGTCCTGCCACACATCGTCGCTTGTCACCATCACGCGCGGGCCAGTCGCGGCGGTCAGATAATCAGCAAGCGCCTGCGACGTGGGCGGCGCTCCGAACGCAATGACCGCATCGGGTGCCTCGGGTCTTCCTTGCGCCGACAGATACGTGTCGTACCCCGCCAACCCGTTCGCGCCGAAGCGCACGCCGGACAGCGCATCCGCGAACAACGCCGCGCCTGCCTTGGCAGCTAAAGCCCGTACCGCCGCCGGAAAATCGCCGCCTGAACTGCGCGGCCCGCAGACAATCGCCGCTCGCTGCGCGGCATTTAGCACATCCACCAGCCGCTGAATTTGCGCCTCGGTTGGAGCCAGAGCCGCATTCAGTACACGCGTCGTCGGTCCGCCATCGGCGGGGCCACCCGAAGCATGGTCCAGCACATCAGCCTCTGCGGTCGGCTCCAGCGGCTTGCGGAACGGAAAGTTCAGATGCACTGCGCCTTTTCGCGCACCGTCCGCCTGACTCAGCGCGCGCGCGGCCAAGGTCCGCAAACTACGCAGCAGCACGGCTGGCGGATGCGCTTCGGGAAGCGCCACATCAACCGACCACAGCGCGTGGCCCCCGAACAGCCGCACCTGATCGACCGTCTGGTTGGCACCGCTCTCGCGCAGTTCGTGCGACCGGTCGGCCGTCAGCACCAGCAGCGGGATGCGCCCGTAATGCGCCTCGACCACAGCCGGGAAGAAGTTCGCCGCCGCCGTGCCCGAGGTACATAGAATGGCTACGGGTCTATCTGCAGCCTGCGCCAACCCGAGCGCGAAAAACGCCGCACCGCGCTCGTCCAACAGCGAATACACGCGCATCTCACTGCGCTCAGCAAACGCGAACACCAGTGGCGTGCTTCGGCTGCCCGGTGCAATCACCACGTCGCGCAGGCCGCCGCGCACCAGTTCATCCACAAACACGCGCGCCCACAGCAGATTGCGGTTGGGGGCGCTGATTACGCCGTCCGTCACGGAGTTTCCTCGATTCCCAGCGCGTGCAGCAGCGGGCGGAATTTGAGCTCGGTTTCGTCCCATTCCTGATCCGCAATAGATTCAGCCACGATGCCCGCGCCCGCGTATAACCGCGCCCGCGCGCCGTGCGCCACGCCTGACCGAATCGCCACGGCGAACACGCCGTCGCCATGTGCGTTGATCCAGCCCACCGGCGACGCAAACCAACCGCGCTCGACCGTCTCCAGTTCACTGATGGCCGCCAGCGCCTCCCGCTGCGGGAAGCCGCCCAGCGCCGGCGTGGGATGCAGCTCGGCCACCAGATCGAGCGCGTCGAAATGCGTCTCCAGGTCGGCGCGCACGGGCGTGTGCAAATGCTGGATATTGCGCAGGCGCAGGATGCCGGGAGTTTCGGGCGCTTCGACGCTGCGCGCATACGGTTTCACGCGTGCCAGCACCGACTCGACGACGATCTGATGCTCCTCACGCTCCTTCGGACTGGCCATCAGGTCAGCCGCTAGCGCATCGTCTTCGGCTTGTGTCTCGCCACGGCGACGCGAACCCGCCAGCGCCGCCGTGAACAGCACCGACTCGCGTACTTCGGCCAGCAGTTCCGGTGTTGCGCCAAAGAAAGCCGATCCGCCCACCGGCTCGAAAAGGAAGCGGTATGTATCCGGAAAACGCGCATCGAGCCGACGCAATGCGGCCACTACGTCCAGCAGGCGCTCACTTTCGGCGTCGAGCGCGCGCGACAGCACCACTTTCCGTATCTCGCCCGCGCGAATGCGGCCGACCACCTCGTTCACCATATCCCGCCACAGGTCTTGCGTCAGCGCCGATCGCAGCGTCAGCGCACTCAATGACCCTACTTCCATCAATTCCGGCGCTTCGGCCGCGCCTGCCAGA
Organism: uncultured Chloroflexia bacterium; assembly: GCA_963841085.1. GTDB lineage: Bacteria > Chloroflexota > Anaerolineae > Aggregatilineales > Phototrophicaceae > Flexifilum. The sequence goes on from CAWJBF010000005.1 coordinate 114,884, forward strand.
AACGCCTCTGCCTCATCCCGCAGCACACTCAGCGGGTCAGATTGGGCTGCGTCCGAATCGGCGTTGCGGCACACGGTCAGCCAGTTACCCTCGGCCGTAAACGTGATCGTCAGATGCGGCAAAACGAAACAGGCCGGCCCGAAATCTGCCCAGGCAGCATCAGCCTTCGGCGCGGCCGTGAACGACAAGCCCCCGAATAGGCGTGGTGCGGCCGCCGGTGGGCCGTCCGCTTGCATCAGCGCGTCCTCAAACAGGTGGTCGATTTGCAGTTGCAGCCGGGCCACGCGCATCGGCCCATCGGCGCGCAGCACTTGCGCCGCGCCCAACCCAACCGTTGTGATGCCCGTTTCCGGCTCGCGCCAGTATAAACGCGGCGCACCCGTCGCCAGCCGTAGCAGCGCGAACGGATTGGCCGCGCCCATTGGCACAGTCAGCGCCAGCAGCCGCCGCCGTTCTCCCCATGACAAAGTCGCGCCCTCGCGCTCCACGCGCATCCCTGCCCCGCTCATTCCAAGGCCTCTTCAAAGCCTACGCTGCGCAGCAGCATCGGCCGCATCGTGTCGGTAATACGCTCAGGGTTGGGTTGGCCGGTGTAGACCCACTGGATGACGACCTCATTGATCGCGCCCATCCACGCCGTAGCGACCACTTCCGTATCAATCGGGGCGACATCACCCTCAGCAATCGCCTGATCGAGATTGACGCGAATCAGTTCCACGAAGCGCTGATGCACCTCCAGGCGCTTCTCTTCGAAAATCGCGCCCAGGCCCACCGCCTGCACCAGCATGATCTTCGCCAGCGGGCGGTAGCGGCCGAACGTCTCCAAACACGCTTGTAGCGCGGCGCTCACACGGCGGATACCAGTCGTCTCACCGCTGATCGCCTCGTTCACGCGCCTTTCCAGCAAATCCGCGAACTTGTCCACCAACGAAAGAAACAGCGCCTGTTTGTTGGGGAAATGAAAGTAGACCGCGCCTTTAGACGTGTGCGATTCCCAGACGATTTCATCGACGCTGGTGTCGTGGTAGCCCTTGCGCGAAAACACCGACAGCGCCGCCTCCACAATCCGGCCGCGCGTGCCTTCGGGGTCTTTGGTCGTTCGCGCTTCGGGCGCATCCAGTGAATTAGCAGGTTCCCGCATGTTCTTCCCTACACTTCGCAAAACCGACTGGTCAGTCTATTAAATTGTACTTCAATGGCGATAGCCGGGAAATGAAGAGTTTGCTAAATTGTTCACAAGCTTACGAGTCGTGGAGGCAACGAAAACCATGGCCAATATCGGCGTACGGGGCGTGAGCTACCACATAGATGACCGCGGAGCGGGCCGCCCGCTCGTGCTGCTGCACGGGCTGACCGGGCGCGCTGCCACATGGCATCAACATTTCGGGCCGCTGACCCGGCATTTTCGCGTGATTGCCTTCGATTTGCTCGGCCACGGCCACACCAGCGTTCCGGCCGATCCGGCGCGTTACTGTATGGAAGAGGCCTCCGCCGACTTGATCGCCGTGCTGCAGCATGCCAATGCCTTGCCTGCGGCCTTGATGGGCTATTCGATGGGCGGACGGCTGGCTTTGTACACTGCCCTCTCCCACCCCACCTGTTTCAACGCGCTCATCCTCGAAAGCGCGTCACCGGGCATGCTGGAATCGCAGGATCGCGCCGAGCGCGTCCGCAAAGACGCGGCGCTGGCGGACGGAATCCTCGAACACGGCGTGCAGGCCTTCGTTGATGCCTGGGAAGAACTGCCGATGTTCGACACACAGCGCGCCATGCCCGACGAGCAAAAGGCCCTGCAGCGGTCGATCCGCTTGGCCAACGATCCGGTTGGGCTGGCCAACAGCCTGCGCGGCATGGGCGTGGGCGAGCAGCCTTCGCTATGGAACCTACTGGGCGAACTGGACATGCCGGTGCTGCTTATCACCGGCAGCGAAGACCCCAAGTTCACCGGTTTCGCCGAAGAAATGCTGGTTGCACTCCCCAACGCGCAGCACAAGGTCATTGAGGGGGCCAGCCATACGATTCATGTGGAACAGCCAGTCCAGTTCGATGAGGTTATCATTGAGTTCCTGTTAGAATAGAAGCTTCTCTGCGCAGCATTGCTGCCGAATTTCACATCAGGACAGGATATGATGACTTTCCCACAAGACTTCACGGCGCTCGTCAACGACCCGGCCGTTCGCGCTATGCGCGAGAAGATCGCCCGCTTTGGACGCGCCTTGTACGAGCGCCATTTGACCGACGCCGCCGGCGGCAACCTGTCATCGCGCGTCGGCGACGTCGTCTGCATGTCACCGCGCTTCGCCGGCTCGAAACTGCAGTGGCAGCTTACGGCCGATGACACGCTCGTGTGCGACCTTGAAGGAAACATTCTCGCGGGACACGGCCAGATTAGCCGCGAGTCCAAGGTGCATTTCAAGCTTTATCGTGAGTACGGGGACTATGGCACCGGCGTCATCCATGCCCACGCCCGCAACGCGCTGGTGTTCGCCGCCTTGGGCCGCCCGATTCCGCCCGTGCTGGAAGCCACGCGCAAGTTCGGCACGCTGCCCGTGGTCGAGTACGGCCCGGCGCATTCGGTCGAGCTGGCGAACGCGGTCGCCGATGCCATTGGCGCTCAGAAGGAGCGCATCACCAAACAGGCCGCTGGCGTTGTCGCGCCCTATCACGGCCTGTTCGTAATGGGAAAAGACATTGACGCGGCATTCGACGCCATCGAGCGCATCGACACCAACGCCTACATCATCATGATGAGCGCTCTGCTGGAGCGCGGCGATGACATGGCGGACGCACGCGCCGCGATGGAACAGGCGGTGGAGCGCTACGAGAAGAAATCGTGACGATTGTCACCGTCACCGCCAATACCACCATCGACTTGACGGTGTTTGTGCCTGCCTGGAAACCAGACAGCACCATCCGGGCCACGCGTAGCGCCGAGAGCATGGGCGGCAAACCGACCGATGCCTCATTTATCCTGGGCGAACTCGGCATCCCCAGCCTGGCGCTTGGCTTCGCGGCCGGCCCTACTGGCCAGAAAGTCGTGCAGATGCTGGCGGCGCGCGGCGTCGAGAGCGAGTTCGTGTGGGTCGATGGCGACACCCGCATCAATGTCGTCGTCATCGACGAGGGCGCGGGTACGCACACCACCGTCACGACGACCACGATGACGGTCTCGCCCAACCATATCGAAGCCCTGCTCAACCGCGTGCGCGCGGCCATGCAAGGCGCGTCTGTGCTGGTCACGGGTGGCAGCCTGCCCTTCGGCGTGCCGCCGTCGTTTTACGCTGATGTCATTCAAATCGGCCGCGACGCCGGCATACCCGTGATCTTCGACGCTGCTGAGCCTAATCTCAGCGCCGGACTGAAAGCACGGCCCACGCTCATCAAGCCCAATCGAGACGAACTGGCGGCGCTGCTGGGCCGGCCCGTGCGTTCCGTCGAGGATGCCTACGAAGCCGGGCGCGAGCTGCATGAGCAGTATGGTGTGATGCCCATCATCACGCTCGGCAGCGAAGGCGCGCTGGCTGTGCTGCCCGACCGAGCCTGGCGTATTCCGCCTATAAGCGTAGATGTTGTCAGCCCGGCCGGTGCTGGCGATGCTGTACTGGCGGGTATCGCGGCCTCGATCGAGCGCGGTCAGGCTCTGGAAGACGGCTTGCGGCTGGGCGTGGCAGCGGCCACAGCGGTGCTACTTCAGCCGGGTACCGCCGACTGCCGCCGCGCTGATGTCGAGGCTTTTTTGCCACAGGTGCAGCTTCTGCCGTATCCTTGATTGTGAATCAGGGGGACAACGATGCGGCGCGCCGAACTCGAACTCGATTGCTCTACTGGAACGATTGACCGGGCGTGGCCATGTGCAATTGGCTGGCCGCGCCGCTTCTGGTATCTGGGCCGCGCTCAAGGCGCTGGGCGCAGAAGGCCGGCCGGTGCTGCTGCCCGCTAATACCTGCTACATCGTACTGTGGGCGGCGCTGGAGGCAGGCTGCCAGCCGCACCTAGTGGATGTCGATGCGGCGACCGGTTGCGTCTCACTGGAAACGCTGCATCGCTTCGAGCGCGAACTGCCCGCCGCGATTATTCCCTGCCACATGTACGGCAATCCGGCTCCGGTCAGCGCCATCACGCGCTGGGCGCGGGCGCGCGGCATTGCCGTGATTGAAGACGCCGCGCTCGCGCTGGGCGCGGTGGCGGACGATCGCCCTGCCGGCGCATGGGGCGATGTGTCCGTCCTCAGCTTCGGGCTTGGAAAAGTGGTCGATGTCGAACTGGGCGGCGCAGTCCTCACCGACGATCCGCGCCTGCACAGCGAAATCGCCCGCCTGCTCACCGATGCGCCAATGTGGGATGCCCGCCTGAGCGAATTGACCCAGCAGTGGCACGACCTGTACTGGGCGCTGCATCAATACGAACAGGATAACCTCGCGCTGGTAGACTTATACCCCTCGCTCTACCGCATTTATGCCGGTCTCGTGCGCTATCAACTGCCCGCTACGTATTGGGACGACTTGCCCGCGGCCCTGCGCGGCCTGCCCGACAACATCAGCCACCGCACCGAAATTGCCCGTATCTACGCCGATTCGCTGGCCGGCATCCCGTTACAGCGCCCGCTGCTACCCGATGGCTCGGTGGTGTGGCGCTATTCCGTGCGCGCCCGCCGCCTCACGCGTGACGGCCTGCTGCGTCACCTGTGGGAAAACGGCTTCCACAACGTCACGCGCTGGTATCCGTGGCTCGAACCGATGGCATCAGCGCTCGATCCGGCCTGCGTCACCACGCCCACGCCCAACGCCGAGGGATGGTGCGCCAGCGTGCTCAACCTGCCCGTGGACGAATCCGTAACACCGGAATCCGCCAAACAAGCCGCCGAACTCATCGCCAGCTATTTCGACGGCGTGCAGGACTGACCCTCCAACCACCAGAGCATGAACGCGCCGGCTGCCGTAATCCGATCTTCAGGGATGGGAAAGCGGCAAATGAAGCAGACGAAAAAAATTAAGCTAGTCTCTTGACATCGTAATTGTTTCGGATTATTATTCACCTTTCAGTTAAATAACTACTGAGTGACATAAGTAATGCCTTCCAGTTCGCTCGACGCCACCTTCGCTGCTTTGGCCGATCCCACCCGGCGGGCCATTCTGGCACGGTTGGCCTTGGGCGAGGCTACCGTCAAGGAGCTGGCCGAGCCGTTTGCTATCAGCGGGCCGGCCATCACCAAGCATCTGAAGGTGCTGGAACGCGCCGGCCTGATCTCGCGCAGCCGCGATGCGCAGCGGCGGCCTTGCAAGCTGGAGGCGAAGCCGCTGGAAGACGCCGCCGATTACATCGAGCAGTACCGCCAGATCTGGGAAGGCCGCTTCGAGCGCCTGGAGGACTATCTGCGCGATGTACAGTCGGCCGCCGGGCGCGCAACCGGCGACCCGCAACCCTGAGCCCCCTCTTCGAACAGATAGTGTCAGAACAAGGAGACAGACCATGGACCGCACGCTTCCACCGGGTATGCAAATTGACGGCTGTGTCATCACCATCACGCGCGTATTTAACGCCCCGCGTGAACTCGTCTTCAAGGCCTTCACCGAGTGCGAACACCTTATGCACTGGTGGGGCCCCCGTGAGTGGCCGCTCGCGGTGTGCGAAATCGACCTGCGCGTAGGTGGCAAGTGGCACTATGCCATGAAGTCATCCGCAGGCGAGGAAGCCTGGGGACTGGGTATTTACGAGGAAATCAAGCGGCCCGAACGGCTGGTATACACGGATTTGTTCTCCGACGCCGAAGGTACCGTCAACCCCGAACTGCCCGCTTCGTCCGTCGCGATTGACTTTGAGGATATGGGCGACCAAACCCGCGTCATCTCAGTAACAACCATGGCCTCAGAGGCCGACGTTGAGACACTGGTGAACATGGGCATGGCCGAGGGCATCACCGAAACCTGGGATCGCCTCGAAGAGTATCTAGCGAAAATCTAAGGAACACTGAAAACGAAACGCCCCTCTCCCCGCTTGCGTAGGAGAGGGGCGAGGCGAAGTCCGGGTTGAGGGGCTTCAATCCGCGCTCGACGCAGCGCGCAGCCGTACTTGCGGCGCAGCCAGCGCATTCAGCACTTCATACAGCACCAGCAGGATCACGGCAAAGACGAACACGAATGGCGCCACAATGGCCAGCCCAAACTGCGCCGCCAGAATGCCCGCCATCGAGGGGAATACGGCGAAACCCAGCCCCGCCCCGGCCACCTGGAAGCCGATCGAGTGTGACGCGCGTCCCTTGCCCATTAGCACCGGCGTATTCAGCACCAGGAACGGGAACATCGGCGCCTGCGCGAAGCCCATGATGCCCAGGCCGATGACGCCGCCCACCCCATCGAACGGGTCGAGCCAGTAGAGCGCCGCGCCGAAAATCAGGCCCACCATGCCCCAGCGCAGCACCGTTGCCGGCGACCAACGGTTGCCCACAAAGCCGAATGCAATTCGGCCAATCGTGAAGCTAAACCAGTAAAAGCTGACCCAGAAGCCGGCTGCCGCATCGCTCATGCCGCGCGTTTCCGTGAACAGCGGGTACGTCCATTGCCCGGGAGTCGATTCCACGCCCGCGTAAACCATGAACAACAGGATCGACATCCACACCAGCGGCGATTTGAGCGTATTGAGCGCGCCGTGCTTATGCTTGTCGCCCACCTCCTGCTCTTGCTCGGGCGGCCAGCCCCACACCCCGCGTGAGTACAGAAACAGCCCCAGAACCACCAACAGAAATACGCCGGTCACCGCGTATCCCACTCGCCAACTGTACGAAGCGAGAATCGCGGTCATCATCAACGGCGCGATCGTGATGCCGATGCCGAACGAGGCATGCATCCAGTTGACGACACGCGCGCTAAAGTGGACGGCTGAATAGGCGTTCAACCCGCCGTCGATCGACCCCGAGCCTAAACCCGTTACCACACCCATAACCGCCAGCAGCGGCCAGACTGGCGCAAGCGCGAAGCCAAACGCGCCAATCGCGAACAACACTGCGCCGCCAATGTACAGCCGCCGGTACCCTACCCGGTGCGCCAAAGCGCCGCTTACGAAACTGGCGGTGAGGTAGCCAAGAGTTGTGGCAAAAAGCAGCACGCCTACCGCTTCAATGGGTTGATTGAACTCAGCCTGAATCGATGGCCACGCCACCCCGATCAGCCCGGCTTGCAGGCCAAGCCCAATGAAGGCGGCGTAACTTACCCAAACGGCCGTCCGCGACGACTGCAGCGATGTGGTGGTCATGGTAATCCTGATAACGATTTGATGAACGCACGAATCATACACCGGCAAATACCCGCGGCGGTATAGGCGGTATAATGGACTTAACGTCTTCAATCAAAGGAGGCAGCCATGAATGCCCAAAAAGACTGGCTCGCGGAGATTGACGAAGCAAATCAGCCTCAGCAACTGCGCGCCGTTCTGGCCGATCTGGCAGTCACCATCGACGAACTCGAAAACACCAGCTATGCCGATGAGGACTCGGTGCGCGACCAACTGCACACGCTTGAGCTGCTGGCCCAATACGGCGATCAGAAGTTGACGCGCATGCTGGCCTGACCTAGATCGGGCGGCAGCCGCCAGCAGAGGCACATTCTGACCCTCAGAACGCCCGCGCGAACCGCTTGACAGCACAACGGTTCGTGTTACACTGCGTTGAGTGTTCACTTCAGCCTGAGAAGGAGGCGCAAGGATGCAAGCCGAATATGTTGCCCTCACCCAAGCGCGCCTGGCTGGAGCACTGCGCTAATCCCTCACTGAGTCAATCACTTTCAGGGACAAATCAGTCGTCAGGCGCTGCGCATCGACCATTGGGGCGTGCGTGCGGTCATGTGCCGCAGGTTCGCCGCCGCGCCATCCACTACCGACGACTTCGCGGGCCTTTCACGCCTGCCGTTCCTGAGGATCAACCTCTTGCATCTCACAGATTCACCTGACGATCAATACGCGGACTTCGAAGCGCACTTCGACCCTATCTCGACTGACCGCAAAGCACGGCGCAAGCGCAAACCTACCGCCAGCCGCAAGCAGCGCGGCTACCAGCAAACCATCGAGCACATTGCCCAATCCGACAAGCTTGAGCTTGGCGTAGCGACCACCTATCAGCCGGGCCGCTTTGAAACTGGCTGGCTGTTCGAGGCGCTGCAGGACTTCTTCGCCCAAACGCTCATCACCGACGTGCTGTCGTCTGTGAAGGGCGGCAAAGAGGCCAACGTCTATCTGTGCCGAGCGCACCCGGCGACCGGCCACGACTTGCTTGCGGTCAAAGTCTATCGCCCGCGCATGTTCCGCAATCTGCGCAACGACGCTATGTACCGCGAAGGTCGCACCACCCTCACTGGCGATGGCCGACCGGTTAAGGCGACCGATCAGCGCATCATGCGCGCCCTGAACAAAAAGACCGCCTTTGGGCAGTCAGTTGCTCATAATTCATGGCTGCTGCATGAGTTCACGGCGCTCAAAGCCCTGTACGCGGCTGGCGTGACCGTACCGCAGCCCATCGCCGTCTCATCCAATGCCGTGCTCATGGGCTACGTGGGCAGCGAGGACTTCGCCGCGCCTCCGCTCGAAAGCGTGCAGTTGCAGCGCGATGAGGCCGAAACCATGTTCAACCAGGTCATCCGCGATGTCGAAACTATGTTGTCGCATGGCATCGTCCATGGCGACTTATCGGCGTACAATTTGCTGTACTGGGAAAGCCATGCGGTGCTGATTGACTTTCCGCAGATGATTCGCACCAGCGGCAACAGCAGCGCCAGCCTGATTCTGCGGCGCGACCTGCAGCGGGTGTGTGAGTATTTCGCCAGCCAGGGCGTCGAGCGCGATTACGCCGCCCTGCACGCGGCTCTGTGGAAGCGCTGGGCCGAGCCACGCGCCGATTGGATCGCAGCGGATCTCTCTCGCTGGGACATTGACGAGGACGAGGAGTAACACTCAACCATGACGGATATGCTCGTGAAACTGTACGCCCTGCCGCCGCTGGAGCCTGCGCTGATGGTTTCGCGCGAGGCAGGCGTCGACATCCGGCGGGCGCTTGCGCCGGAAAAGCAGGATGTCTTGAGCTGGGTGGGCGAGCATTTCTCGCGTCGCTGGGTGAGCGAGGTCGATGTCAGCTTCGCCCGCCTGCCCATTTCGTGCTTTCTGGCCGTCGAAAAAGGCGTACTGCTCGGCTTCGGCGTCTACGACGCCACAGCGCGCGGTTTTTTCGGCCCTACCGGCGTGGATGAAAATAAACGCGGCGCGGGCGTGGGCAAGTCACTGCTGCTGGCCTGCCTGCACGATATGAAGAACGTGGGCTATGGCTATGCGGCCATTGGTGGGGTTGGCCCGGCCGAGTTCTACACCAAAGTCAGCGGCGCGGTGCTCATCCCCGATTCTACGCCCGGCGTATACGGCGGCATGATCAAGTAAGTCAGGCCAACCGCCACCTCCTGCGTCCAGTTTGAACGCGGGAGGGGCGGGCGCGGCTGATCAATCTGCCTGTGCCAAACGCTGCACTTCCTCATGGCGGAAGCAATCCACCGTGTGATCATTGACCATGCCACATGCCTGCATGAAGGCGTAGCAAATGGTGGGGCCTACGAACGTGAAGCCGCGCCGCACAAGGTCTTTGCTCATCACCTCGGCCTCGGCCGTTTTGGCGGGCACGTCATGCATGGCCACCCAGTGGTTCTGAACCGGCGCGCCACCCACAAAGCCCCAGATGAAAGGGTCGAACGCGCCGAACTCATCGCATACGCTCAGATAGGCTTTCGCGTTCTTGACGAAGGCATTCACCTTCAGGCGGTTGCGCACTATGGCGGGGTCTTGCAGCAGCGCCGCAATTTTCGCCTCGTCGTAGCGCGCGATCTTCTCCGCATCGAAACTGTCGAAAGCCGTGCGGTAGCCCTCACGCTTGCGAAGAATTGTAATCCACGCCAGCCCCGCCTGCACCCCTTCCAGTAGCAGAAATTCAAACAGCCGCTGGTCATCATGCACCGGCGTGCCCCACTCCTCGTCGTGATACTGGATATACAGCGGGTCGGTCATGCCGGCCCATTGACAGCGGACAGGTTCGGTCATTTTGCCTCCCTACAGTGGCTAAGGTCACCGCTACCACTTTGCGGCGCGCTGTGTCATGATTACGAGCATAGCGCAAACTGAAATAGCGAGGAGCGTTCCTGCCATGCCATCCAACGATCCCATTCTGGTGATTGGCCATCGCAACCCGGATACCGATGCGATTGCGTCGGCCGTCGCTTATGCCTGGGTTCTGGGCCAGTCGCAGCCGGAAAAGTACGCTGCCGGGCGCTGTGGCCAGGTGAACGTGCAAACCGCGTTCGCCCTCAGCCGCTTCGACGTCGATGCGCCACCTTTCATCGCTGACGTGCGCCCGCGTGTGGGCGATGTGACAGAATCGGTCGCCACGCTCAACGACTCGCAGTCGTTGCTCGAAGCCTGCCAGTTGGTGGCGCGTACCAAACGCCCGGCCGCCATCCTCGATAGTGACCGCCACCCGCTCGGCCTGATTTCGGGCGAAGAGCTGTTTGCCAGCTTCGCCGATGCGCTTAGTTCAACTTCGATTCTGGCGCTGGCCAAGGAGTTCGAGCGCCCCGCGCCATCGGCACTGGACTCCAGCCGCATTATTCTCAAGCAAGAGGATTACATTCAAGACGTGCTCACGCCGGTGCTGCGCGACGCCGCCGATGAGTACGTGGTGGTGGACGCCAACAAGCGCTATGTCGGGCTTACGCGCAAATCCGCGCTGCTGGCTCCGCCGCGCCGCCGCGTGGTCATGGTCGATCACAACGAGCCGGGCCAGGCGGTGACCGGCCTCGATGGGGCTGACGTGGTGGAAGTACTCGATCATCATCGCCTCAGCACCGTGCCAACCGCCGTACCCATCCGCTTTCAGATCGAGCCAGTTGGCAGCACATCCACTCTCGTCAACGAACGCGCCAATGAGGAGGTCCTCACGTTCCCGCCAGGCATCGCCGGCCTGCTACTGAGCGGCATTCTGTCCGACACGCTGATCTTTCGCTCACCTACCGTCACCGAGCGCGATCGCAAGGCGGCGATGCAGTTGGCGCGCGCAGCGGGCCTGTCCACATCCGAGCAGGACGCCGACGTGCTGGCCGCAATTGAGGCCTATGGCACCGAATTACTGGCCGCCGGCGCGGGGTTAGGCACGCGGCCGGTCGAGGAAATCCTCACCACCGATATCAAATTCTACGAAGTCGGCGGTGAGCGCGTGGGCATCGCACAGGTTGAAGTAACCAATTTCCGGGAGATCGCCGGGCGGATGGAAGAGCTTCGCGGCGGACTGAACGCCCTGCTGGAGCGCGAGAAGCTGGCGATGGCGCTGGTGATGATCACCGATGTCGTCCGCGGCAACAGCCGGCTGCTGGCGGTGGGCCAGCAGCGCATATTGTCCGCCCTGCCCTACCCGCGCATGGCCGACGAAATGATGGACGCGCCCGGATTGGTCTCGCGCAAGAAACAGCTCCTGCCCACTGTGCTTGGCGCGCTGCAACAGGTTCTTTAGCCAGCAACACCTTCCGCAACCTGCGTTATCGGCAGCCGGAAATAGAACCGGCTGCCCTGCCCTACTGTGCTTTCTACGCCAATCGTGCCGCCGTGCATTTCAACGATGCGCCGGCAAATCGACAACCCCAGCCCGGTGCTCGACTCGTTGGCGGTGGGCCTGCCCTGCAATTTCTGAAACTCGTAGAACACACGGTTCACTTCTTCGGGCGAAATGCCGATGCCCTGATCGGCCACGCTGAATTCGATGCTCTTACCCGCCTGCCGCACGGCCAGCGTGACGGTGGTACCGCCGTGCGAGAACTTGAAGGCATTACTGAAAAGGTTCGTGAGTACCTGTTCAATGCGCGCGCGGTCGAACGGAAACACGGGCAGCCCCGGCTCGATGAACGTATCGACGCGAATCTGCTTCTGCGCGCCCAGCACCCGCTGAATGCGCGCCACGCGGTCGACGAATTCGTTCACGTCCGTGCGCGCCAGCGCCAACTGGACCTTGCCCGATTCAATCGCGCTTAGGTCAAGTAAGCTGTTGAGCAGCACCAGCATATCGTGCAGGGTGCCGCGAATGATGCTCACAAATTCGGCGAAATCCTCTCGCGTGGTGCGCGAGTCTGCCAGCAGATCGATAAAACCCGTGATGATGGTGATTGGGGTGCGCAGGTCATGCGCGGCCATGCCCAGTAGCCGATTCTTCTCCTCGATGATGTCAAGCAGTTGCTCGTTGGCCAGCTCCAGCTCGGCGGTGCGCTCGGCCACGCGCGCTTCAAGCGTACGATTTGCCAAGACCAAATCGTCGAGCAGTTGGCGGTTGTGGGCCACCAGTTCGTAACGGATGAAGGCCGCGCGCACCGTCGCCGCCAGTTCGTCTGGGTCCCAAGGCTTGGTGATGTAGCGGTAAATGCTGCCCTGATTGACCGAGTCGATTACGGCCTGAATATCGGCATAGCCGGTGAGTAGCAGGCGCACCACGTCCGGGTGTTCGTCCTTCACGCGGCACAGGAACTCACTGCCTGAAATGCCCGGCATGCGCTGATCTGAGATCACCACCTCTATCGGCGTCTCTTTCATGATCCGGCAGGCGTCTTCCGCGCCGAGCGCGGTATAGACCACATAGTCGCGTTTGAACTGCCGGCGCAGTGCATTCAGAATCTGTACTTCATCATCCACGATGAGCAGATGGCCGCGAGAATTCGATGAAGCCGGCTCAAGCGTCATTCCAGTCCATCCTTCGGAAGTGTGATCGTGAATACTGTTCCCTCACCGGGTGCCGAATCGACCGTTATTGTACCGTGATGTCGTTCAGTGATAATCCGCTGCGATATAGCCAATCCCAAACCTACACCTTCACCGGCGGGCTTGGTCGTGAAAAACGGGGTGAACAGGCGCGGCAGCACGTCCGGTGCTATTCCTGCGCCATTGTCGGCTACGGTCACGCGCAGCGCGTCGCCCTCATCGCGGCCCGTGATGCGAATCGAGCCTGTGCGGTCATCCGGTATTGCTTGCCCGGCATTCATGATCAGGTTGAGAAATACCTGATTGAGTTCAGCGGGGTAGCAGCGGATTGCAGGCAGATGATCGAGATCGAGCGTTACGGTCACGCGGTCGCCCAGCAAGCCGCTGGCGATGGTCAATGCGCTGTCGACGCACTCCTGGATCGAGGCCAGCTTGTCCTCCGCTTCGTCCAGCCGCGCAAATGCCCGCAGCGCCTGTACCAGCCGCTTGACGCGCGTCACCCCGTCCAGGCTGGACGCAATCAGTTCATCCACATCCGCCCGCAGCTCATCAAGGCTGTCCTGCATCGGCGCGCTGCTGGCCGCGTCGCCAGTTGCTGGTGGGCGCTGCGCCAGCGCTGGATGGTCGTACAACACCTCGCGCAGTTCATCGCGCAGGCTGTACAGGTTGCTGTAAACGAACGCAATCGGGTTGTTGATCTCGTGCGCCAAACCCGCCACCATCTGGCCGAGCGCGTTCATCTTTTCTGCATGAACCAGCATCATCTGGGCTTCACGAAGATCGTGCAGCGCCCCCTCCAACTGCATTTGCTCGCGCACCAGCGCTTCTTCAGCTTGCACCCTCGCCGTAATGTCTGTTTGAACGCCCACAAAATGGGTCAACTGCCCTGCCGCATCGTGCACCGCCGCCATATGAAGTTCGTTCCAGAATAACGTGCCGTCCTTGCGATAGTTGCGCAGCACGACGGTGCACGACTCACCGTTGCGAATCGCGGCGCGAATTTGCTTCACAGCGTCCTGATCGCGGTCATCCCCCTGCAGGAAGCGGCAGTTGCGGCCCAGCACGTCTTCGGCTGGATAGCCGCTGATGGCGGAGAATGCATCGTTGACATAGATAAGCGGCATATCCGGCAGGCGCGCATCGGCAATCGTGATGCCGCAGCTTGCCGCCGCCAGCGCGCGCTGGTGCATGCGCGCTTCAGCTTCCTGCGACAGCCCGGCTATAGACTGCTCGTTCACCACACCACCTCCTGCCGCATGAGATTCGGAATCAGGCCCTCAAAACCTTGACTGGCGCGCCCTTGCGCCCGATTTGTCGTCCGATACCCTACGATTACACTACCGAAGCACCATGCTTGTACCTGATTCGGTGTATCTTCTAAGGTGAGTGTAAACGTGATCGGCGGCGCGTTTCAAGTCTGCGCCTCCGGCCGGTTGCCCAAGCGCGCCTTGACCCGTCTGTCATCGGGGGAAAGTTATTCGCATGTTGACGAAACGCCGCACTATTCATTTGCTGCTGATCCTGCTCGTCGCGCTGGCCGCAAGCGCCTGTAATCTGGTGGCCGAGTCTGCGCTGACCCCGACGGTAAACGCCACCACTACGGTCACCACGACGCCGGGCACAGTCACGCCAACGTCCACCCTGTTCATTCCCACGCTGTCCGGGCAGGTGCCGACTGCGATCTTCCCGACGTCTATCATCCGGCCAACGGCCATCCTGCCTCCCACGGCCCAGCCACTCCCGATCCGGATTGTGATTGTGTCGCCCACACCCGGCAGCATCGTAGCCGGCACGATTTCGGTCTTTGGTTCGGCGGTCGCGCCCGACTTCCTGCAGTACCAGTTGGAATATGGGCCAGAACCGAACACGGGCAATCTGTGGTACCCGGCCGATGCGGTGCGCTTTGCGCCGGTGCAGAATGGCTTGCTCGGCCAGTGGAACACCAGCCCGCTGAACGACGGCGTCTACACGCTGCGCCTGCGGGTTTTCCTGCGCGATGGAACTGTGCTGACCACTTCGGTCAACGGCTTGCAGGTACGCAACGCGCGCCCCACACCGCAGCCTACGGCCACCTCCGCCATCCCGCGCCCGGTTGCGGCCTTCTCACACTCGCCCTCAGTTGGTGATGTGCCGCTGATGGTGCGCTTCTTCAACCAGTCGTCCGGTCCAATCACCGGCTACGTTTGGAACTTCGGCGATGGCACCACCAGCACCGAAGTCAATCCGGTCAAGACGTACTTCACGCCCGGCCTGTACAACGTCACGCTGACAGCTACTGGCCCGGGCGGCTCATCCAACGTGACAGCACAGGTCAACGCGCGCGGCCCACAGGCCCCACGCGCATCGTTCACGGCGAACCCCGTCAGCGGCGACGCGCCCCTGCCGGTGCAGTTCACCGATACAAGCACCGGCGTCATTAACAGCTACTTCTGGAACTTTGGCGACGGTCAAACCAGCACTGAACGCAATCCGAGCCACACCTTCAACGGCGTAGGCACGTTCAACGTGTTCCTTACAGTCACCGGACCGGGCGGCACGTCCGTCGCTCTGCTGCCGATTGTGGTGCGTAGTCCGCAGGTTCAGCCGCCGGCCGCTGCGTTCACCTTCAGCCCGTCTTCCGGGCAGGCCCCGCTGACCGTGCAGTTCAATAACAGCTCGTCGGGCAATATCACCAGCTACAGTTGGAACTTCGGTGACGGTACCGTGAGCAACGCCACCAGCCCGGTTAAGATCTACCAATTCCCGGGCACATACACCGTGACGCTGCTGGCCTTCGGGCCGGGCGGCCAGGGTGCAGCTACGGGCATTGTGACGGTATCCGCGCCGCCCCCGACCGCGACATTCACGCCCAGCGCCACGTTGACGCCGACGCAAACGTCGAGCGCCACGCTCACGCCAACCAACACGACGACGCCCGTGACGCCCACAGCAACGCCAACGTTCACGGAAACGCCGACGGCAACCGCGACGCTGATCCCGACGATCACGTTGACGCCGACCTTCACCACAACGCCGGTTACGCCGACAGTGACACCAACCTTCACGGAGACGCCAACGGCAACCGCGACGCTGATCCCGACGATCACGTTGACGCCGACCTTCACCACAACGCCGGTTACGCCGACGGTGACACCAACCTTCACGGAGACGCCAACGGCGACGGCCACGCTGACGGAAACGCCAGTACCGACGGCGACACTCACCGAGACCGCAACGACGACAGCCGTGCCGCCAACAGAAACCCCGACTGCGACCCTGATTCCACCGCCAGTCGCCCTCTTCAGCGCCGTTATCCTGCCCGACAACTCACTGTCGGTACAGTTCACCAACCTGTCTACCGGTGAGGGCCTGAGCAGCTTCACCTGGGACTTCGGCGATGGCCAGGCTGCGTTCGATACCAATCCTGTCCACACCTACGCGACCGGCGGAACCTACAACGTCACATTGACCGCAGTTGGCGCGGGCGGCTCGAACAGCTTCATCCAATCCGTGACTGTGGCCTCGCCCACTGCCACCACCCAGCCGGTACAGGCGGCCTTCAGCTTCGCCGCCGACCCGGGCAACTCGCTGGCGGTACAGTTCACCAGCAGTTCGACCGGGCCGATTGCCGGCTTCGCCTGGGACTTTGGCGACTTCACGCCTACTTCCAGCGAGCAGAACCCGGTGCATGTCTACGCATCGGGCGGTGACTACACGGTTACGCTGACCGTCACCGGCATCGACGGCACGACCAACTCGGCACCGCAGACGGTTTCTGTCGCCGCGCCGACGCCCACGACCCAGCCAGTGCAGGCGGCCTTCAACTTCGCCGTCGATCCGGTCAATCCGCTGATGGTGCAGTTTACGAACAGCTCCACCGGGCCGGTCGTCAGCTTTGCCTGGGACTTCGGCGACTTCACAACCTCGACCGAACCGAATCCGGCGCACACCTACGGGGCTGGCGGTATCTACACGGCTATGCTCACCGTCACCAGCACCGACGGCACGAGCAGCACGGCCCAGCAGACCGTGACGGTTTCTGCCCCAACGCCCACCACCGAGCCGGTGCAGGCGGCGTTCATCTTCGCCACCGCGCCCGATAACCCGCTGGCGGTGCAGTTCACCAGCACCTCGACCGGGCCTGTCGTTGGCTACCAGTGGAATTTTGGTGAAAGTGTGTCCTCGGTCTCTACAGACCAGAATCCGCAGTTCATCTATGCCGCGGGCGGCAGCTACAACGTGTCGCTCACCGTCACCAGCACCGACGGCACGAGCAGCACGGCCCAGCAGACCGTGACGGTTTCTGCCCCAACGCCCACCGCCGAGCCGGTGCAGGCGGCGTTCATCTTCGCCAGCGCGCCCGATAACCCGCTGGCGGTGCAGTTCACCAGCACCTCGACCGGCCCCGTTGCCAGCTACTTCTGGAACTTCGGCGACGGCTTCTCCACGTCGGCCGAACAGAATCCGCAGATGATCTACGGCGCGGGCGGCAGCTACAACGTGTCGCTGACTGTCACCAGCACCGACGGCACGAGCAGCACGGCCCAGCAGACCGTGACGGTTTCTGCCCCAACGCCCACCACCGAGCCGGTGCAGGCGGCGTTCATCTTCGCCACCGCGCCCGATAACCCGCTGGCGGTGCAGTTCACCAGCACCTCGACCGGCCCGGTCGCCAGCTACTTCTGGAACTTCGGCGACGGCTTCTCCACGTCGGCCGAGCAGAACCCGCAGATGATCTACGGCGCGGGCGGCAGATACAACGTGTCGCTGACCGTCACCAGCATCGACGGCACGACCAGTTCGGCCCAGCAGACCGTATCTGTTGTGCAGCCGACGCCCGTGCCCGAGCCGGTCAATGCGGACTTCACCTTTGTCACCGCGCCGGACAACCCGCTGATGGTGCAGTTCACCAGCATCTCTACCGGCCCCATCGGCAGCTACTTCTGGAATCTGGGCGATGGCTTCTCGGTTTCGCCCGAGCAGAATCCGATCTTCACCTATCCGGCCAGCGGCGACTACATCGTGTCGCTTACGGTCACCAGCAGCATCGATGGCAGCACCAGCACGACGCAGCAGACAGTGACGGTCACTGCGCCAGCCACTGCTGCGCCCGAGCCGGTCACCGCAGCGTTCAGCGCCGTGGTAATGCCGGATAATCCGCTCGGCGTCACCTTCACCAACGAGTTCGACCGGCCCGGTTTCCAGCTACCAGTGGAACTTCGGCGACGGCAGCGGCTTCTCGTCCGATGTCAGTCCGTCCTACATCTACGGAACGGGTGGCAGCTACGACGTGACGCTGATTGTCACAGCCGGCGATGGCGTCACCAGCAACACAGATACGCAGCAGGTAACCGTCGCGGCCGCAGCAACGCCCGAACCACCCGCGCCAGCGCCATTGTTCACGCTGCCCGGCCCCGCCAGCGGCGTCTACAGCATCGCCTTCAACCCCGGCTTCAATCTGCTGGCGGCAGGTAATGGCGACGGCACAGTAACAGTCTGGGACATCAACAGCCAAACTTCGTTCCAAACGCTCACCAACCAGACCGACGCGATTTCGTCCGTGTCGTGGAGCCCGGATGGTAGTCGGTTGGCCAGCGCCAGCATGGACGGCACTGTGGTCGTAGTCGAGACCGCCGGCTGGACGCCGCTGTTCACCCTGCCATTGAGTGCAGACGCGACCACAGTTGCCTACAGCCCGAATGGCGCGACGATTGCTACCGCCGCGCTGGATGGCAGTGTTCAGTTCTGGGACAGCACCGGCGCGCCGATCAATACAGTAACGGCGGCCGACGAGGTCTACTGGCTGGCGTGGCGGCCCGATGGCAGCCAGCTCGCCTACACCGGCCGCGAACAGGCGGCGGTCATCATCGACGTGGCCAGCGGAACGCCGCTGCTCAACATCCCGCTCGGCAACGTTGGCACGACGGTGGCATGGAACCCGGCGGGCAACCAACTGCTGGTTGGTACCACCAACGGCGCCAGCGTCTTCGACAGCAACAGCGGCATCCCGCTGTTCCCGATCCAGAACGCCAATGACGGACTGACCGGCGCGTGGTCGCCCAACGGCAGCCAGATCGCAGTTGGCTCGTCTGACGGCGAGACCATCCTCACCGATGCGTCCGGCGCACCCGTCATCACGCTGCCCGCACCGGGTGAAGTGACTGGCGTCGCCTGGAACGCGAACAACGGCCAATTGGCGGCAGCCAGCGACGACGGCAGCATCCAAATCTGGCAGCCATAGGCTTCGGCAAATAGCAGAAAGCAAGGGGGCGCAGCGAAAATGCTGCGCCCTACCATGAAACACGAGAGGCCACGTAAATGACGTGGCCTCTCGTGTGGTGCTGTTCGATGCGATCTAATCGTCACATCCTGCACGTCTGGTCTGCGGCGGCTGGCACAACAATCCTCTTGCGACTATGCCAGCCTAATTCCGCTTGTAGACGATGAACGTCGGCACAATCGATCCGCCACCCGCCGTCACATTGAGCAGCGTGGTGGCCGATAGCCGCGTCATGCAGCCGCTGGTGGTGCGCCCGAAGAAAATGAACGGGTCGGAGTCAACCAGCCGCGGGCTGACATTTAGCCCACCATCGGTCCAGGCCGGGAAATCCTCGTAGTAGATGTTGGCGCGCTCCTGCACGACATAAGGCGTCGTCAGCGCCGAGCGCAGCGTTTCGTACCACAGGTCGTCGGTCGCTTCCCATCCAATCACGACGCCTTTGCCGCCGTACTCATCATTCGGCTTCAGCACCAGATTGTCGCGCTGCTCGGCAATGAACGGGATCAGGTCGATTTCTGTTCCGTGAAAGATCGTTTTGCGCTCCTGCACGCGTCGCGTCCACGGAATATGTGCGCTAATCGCTGCGATCTCGGTTTCATCAAACAGACTGTGATTGGTTTCGTCACTGAGCAGCGCGAAGCTGGCTTTCTTCGCCATTAGCTTGGCACTGAAGCTATTAGAGATGCACACCGCACGGTCGCGCACAGCCTGCACGACCGGATTGTGGTCAATGCCCATGCGCAGCACCAGCTCACTGATAAGGACGCGCTTGTAGATCAGGTCGATGCGGAAATCCCCGGCCCACAAGTGGCCGTGGTGATATTCGAGCGCACGTGGGTCGGCCAGCAGGGTCGGCGAGCCTTCCGCCTCGAACAATTCGCGGCACAACTCATGCTCATTGAGCGTAGGCACATCACCCCAGTCCACAATCGCAATTTGCGGCGTGCCACGCCCACCCCACGTGTGGTACGTCTCCAATAGCGAGGCGTACAGGCTGCGCACCGTCGGAAACGCGCGCACCTGATACTGCTTTTCAAAGCGCTTCATCGGCTCAAGCTGCAGGAACGCCTCGCCGATTTGGTCGTCGTAGGCCATCCCCGCCGGCGTTTCAGCGTTGTATTCGACGTACTGCAGAATTCCCTTTTCGAGATCATTAAACGAGTCGAGACGCGAGGTCGCCCACGGCGTATCAACGCCCTCGTCGAGTGGAAAAAGCTGTTCTTCATACGGTTCCAGATCAAGCTGGGCACGCACATCGGGAAGGCGAAGTGCGGCGCGGTGCGCCTTGCGAAACGCGCCCATCAGCGTTTCGGTTTCGCGGCGCAGATACGCCCACTGCGCCGGCTCCAGAAAGTTCGGGCGCAGGACGGTACACAGCGGCCGCGTGCCGAAGTAGCAGCGCCGCTCCAGCAGCATAGCCTGCATCTGCTCGCTCGCTTCAGCGGCCAGCGAATCGGTCAGCAGTTCGTGATAGCGTTCAACAACTTCGCGGGCCATAGCCGCGTCCTATTCCGCCCCGGCTTCCCGAGCCATACGGTACCATTCATAGCGGTCACCGGTCGCGGCATCCGATTTGGAAAGACGAATGCACAGATCGGCCATGTGCGTCACCATCCAGTCAAAATGCGTGGTACCCAGCGAATTGACGTCCATATCCGGCGCGGGGTTCATGAAATCGATGGCATAGGGCACGCCGTCACGGATAGCGAACTCGGCCGTGTTCATGTCGTAGCCAAACGCCTTGCACAGCAGCTTCGTGTCGTGCTCCAGCCGTTCGGCCAGCGCCGGCCCAAAGTCGTGCTCGGGATAGTAGCGCCGCTGACTAGGGTCGTATTTCATCACATGCACATCGTCCTGGCCCAAACACATGCAGCGGGCGTAGTTGTCCCATTCGATGAACTCCTGCACGATCATAGTCAGCAGGCCCGTCTGGTCGTAGCGCCACACCAGCTCTTCCTTCGAGCGCACGATATAGACATCACGCCAGCCGCCGCCATGCGCGTCCTTGAGCACGCACGGCAGCCCCACATAGTCGATTACCCAATCCCAATCCAGCGGAAAATGCAGATTGCGCAGGCTTTCACTGTGGATGATGCCCGGCACGTAGTCCTTGTTGGGCAGCACCAGCGTTTTGGGCGACACGATGCCGAGTTGAGTGACCAGACCCGCGCCGAAGAACTTGTCGTCGGCCGTCCACATGAATGGATCGTTGATGACTTTCACGCCTTGCAGCACGGCATTCTTCAAATAGGTGCGGTAGTAAGACACCTCGTGCGAGATGCGGTCGACAATCACACGATAGGGCACCGGCTCGTTCATGATGTTGCCGCCGAGCTTGACGTACTCGGCGATCACGCCCTGCTCGCGCCGGTTGACCTCGGCGATGAACGCCGGCGGCCATGACCACTCGCGGCCCACGATGACGCCAATCTTCAGGGGTTCGGCCTTATGCTCGTTCATAGAAGTCTCCAAAAGATAGTTAGAAGTGCTGAGTACTGAGTGCTGAGTAAAAAAGCTCAATTACTCTGAACCGGAATATCTGCGGCGTTAGCCAAATCTGAGCTATCAAATGAAATAGTGATTCACCTAACCCAGAATTCAAACGTCAGCGCCGAACTTTCGACTCAGTACTCAGCACTCATCACTGTCTTGCCTAATCATGCCCCGAAATATACATCTGGAGCATCTTTTCCCAGTACGGCCAGTCATGTGCCCAGCCGTCCCACTCGCGCAGAGCGTTGCCGATGCCCTTGGCCCACAACGCGCCGGTCAGCCGCTGTGCGCTCGCCATCAGCCGATCGTCGCGCCCGGCCGCGATAATGATGTCCTGCCGGCGCAGCAGTGACAAGCGCACTGGGTCGCTTTCGTTGGGAATGTAATCGACCGGATTGTTGAAATACACGTTGTCGTCGTAGTAGTCGCCCACGAAGCGGCGGATGTCATACAGCCCGCTGAAGGCGAGAATGCGCTGGACATGCTCGGGGTGTCGCAGGCCGAAGTTCATGGCATGATAGCCACCAAAGCTAGCCCCCAACGTCATCAGAAACGGGTTGGCGTTGCGCTGCGCCAGAAAGGGCAGCACCTCTTCGTGCAGATAGCGGTCATACTGCGCGTGGCGATTGGCGCGGCCAGCGGGGTGCGCCCAACTACAGTACCAGCTTTCAGCGTCGACGCTGTCTACACACACAAACTGCAGCAAGCCGCGCTCAATCGGGTCGCGCACAGCCTCGAACATGCGCCGATCTTCCCACTCGAAGAAACGCCCCTGCGAGGTGGGGAACACCAACGCGCACGCGCCGGCATGGCCGATTACGAGCAGTTCCATATCGCGCTCAAGGGCCGCGCTGTGCCAATGATGGTATTCGCGATTCATGGCGTGCCTTCCTGCGCGCGCTCCAGCGCCGCGGCAATGGCAAGTTGTGGCCGGATGACGCCAGCGCCCTGTCGCTCGGCAGGCACATCAGGCAGCGGCTGCGCGGTCGCCATGAGGATATCCTTGACAGCGCGCGGCGCCAGCAGCGGATTGGCCTCCAGCATTTGCGCCACGACACCGGTCACAATCGCAGCCGCCACCGAAGTCCCATCAACGTACTGATATTCGGCGTCAATCAGCTTGCGCGCGGCAATGCGCGCCTGAATCGTCTCGCGCAATTCGGGCGTGAGCGCGTGAACGTCTTTGTGCGTCAGCCTCAGGTCACGGCGCGCCAGCCGCACGAGGTGCAGCGCATGTTCGTCATCCCAGTCCTCGACCGCCAGCAGTTGTTCCAGCCGCGCGGCCTCGCGCGCAGTGTCCGAGCGCGGCAGCAGCGGGGACGCCACCCATTCCGCCGGAGCCAGTACGTCCGGCTTGGGAGATTCATCCCATGCCTGCCCGTAATTGTGGTGATACGGCGTCCAGTGGCTTGGATCGGCGCTGTTGTCATCGTTCACGCCGCCGACGGTGATGGCTTCCAACGCGCTCGCGGGTGGCACGAGACGCGCCATGCTGTGGTTGCCCGCCGCTGCCACGACCACCACGCCGCGCAAAGTCAGTTCATGAATAGCCGCATGGATGAGATGATTCGGATCGGCCGACGGCACATCGCCACCAACTGAGAGATTGACGATACGAACCCCAAAGCGTGGCCCATGCTCCAGCACCCAGCGCAGGCCGCGCAGAATGTCCGGCTCTTTGATGCGCCCACGCGCATTGGTAATCGCAATGAGCGCGAGATGCGCGTTAGGCGCAAGGCCAGCATAGTGCCCGCCCGAGCGCCCGCCATTGCCCGCTGCGATTGCCGCCGACATCATGCCGTGCCAGCTTTGCGGCAATTCAACACGATAGGGCTTGCTCTCGACGGCGGTCGAATATCCGGCGTCCACATGCACCTGCACGCGGCGTGAGAAATCAGGATGGGGGAAGAAACCAGAGTCGATGAACGCAATGCACACGCCACGCCCTGTCCATTCCGCCGGCGCATCGATACGCGCCGCTGTAGGCAGCACGCCCTCATCTGCGCCGTGAACGGGATAGGTGCGCTGAAACACGGGGGTCAGGCCGCGCGAACGAAGGTTTCGAACAGCCTCAACATGGACGGATCGCTATCAATCAGGCCTTCCGGGTGCCATTGCACGCCCACGGTGAAGCGCTGGCCTCTCCCTTCGAGCGCCTCGATGATGCCATCCGGTGCCATTGCGCTAACGACGAAGCCGCTGCCGGGGCGGTCCACAGCCTGATGATGGAAACTGTTGACGCGCGCTTGCGGCCCGAGGATCGACGCCAGGCGCGAGTCGGCGACGGTCGTCAGGTCATGCGCCACGTAGCTACGCGGCTTTTCCGGCGCGTACTGGTGGCGAATCGCCTTCGGCACTTGATCGGCCACGTCCTGCAGCAGCGTGCCACCCGAAGCGACGTTCAAGGTTTGAATGCCCCGGCACACGCCCAGCAGCGGCAGATCGCGATCAAGTGCCCACTGCGCCATCCGCAGTTCAGTGTAATCACGCAGGTCATCGATGTCGTGAGTCTTTTCGTGCGGCGTCACGCCATAGCGGTTCGGGTTGACATCGCCGCCGCCCGCCAGAAACAGGCCGTCGAGGCGTTCGAAGATCGAAAAGAGCGTATCTTCGCCCAGCGCCAGCGGTAGCAGCACTGGCGCAGCGCCAGCGGCTTCGAGCGCAATGATGTAGGGGCGGCTCATGCCGAAACGCTCCGGCAGCCGGTCGGCCGCGGACGTATCATGGAAGGTGGGAATGCCAATGAGTGGCTTCACCTGAAGGCCCCCTAGTCAGCCAGCGAACATTAAGCCCGCTGCGGTCAGTTGTCACAGCCCCGTAGCTTACCTGCTCGCGCGGGGGTGGTCAATAGGGTGAATAGCTCCCCTCATCTGTGTTCTAAGACGAGTGACCAGCACACCTGCTGCTCAACAAAGCCCCTCTCCCCGCTTGCGTGGGAGAGGGGCGGGACGAAGTCCGGGGTGAGGGGCATGTGGCCATCGCCGGGGAATTTCCCAGTCAGGTCGAGAGTGAGGTTTAGGGACGATTCAGCCTACACAATCTCATCATCACCGGGCACAACTTCGTCATCATCGATGATCTCGATCTTGCGCTTCTCCTTCGGCGGCTCGGGCGGCTGTGGAGGCGCAGGCGGTTCAGGTGGCTCAGGTGGCGCGCCATGCTGGATGTTGATGTCGATATTCGCCATCGCTCGCTTCAGCGTGTTGCGCGTAACCGACAGGATCTGATCCTGCAGGTCGCGGCCCATCGTCCGCAGTTCTTCCATGTCTGGCCCCGTGAACACCGTGCGCGACTCCACCCGCACCAGGCTGTCGAGATAATCCACCATCTGGCTGGACTGCAGGCTGACAGCGGCCAGCTTCTGGCGGTCGGCGGCGTCGCCAGGCAGTTCCAGATCGAGCACCTCGCGCACATAGTAGTCGTCCGGCAGCAGATCGACCGCGTGGGTATGCAGCGCATTGTAGCTTCGTACGGCCACGTCGCCCGCGCCGGCATACATATCGGTCAGCAGCCCCTTCTCCACCGAGCGCGACAGCGATTTGAACGCCATTTGCAGTTGCGCCAGATCTTTGTTTGTTGACTCATCCATCATCTTCATCTCCTTCATCAGTCGGCACTTCGTCATGAAACGCCTCGTCTAGAGCCTGTAAAGTCTCCGGGCGCAGCAAGCGCCGCAGCGACTTTTTCGCGTGGTGAATGCGTGATTTGATCGTGCCAACGCTGGTGTCCATCGCCGTGGCGATTTCGGCATAACTCAATTCCTCCTCGGCATACAGTATCAGCGCCTGGCGCTGCAGCTCGGGCAGCCGTTCCATCGCCTCGCGCACATCCAGTTGCAGCAGCAGCCAATAGGCCGCATCCTCCTGCGACGGCGCTTCGCTGGCGCCAGCGAATGAAACCACCACTTCGACCGCATCATCATCCATCGACAGCACCTGGTAGCGCCCCTGCCGCCGCAGTTCGTCGTAGCAGCGATTGCGCGCCATGCGGTAAACGTACGGCCGCAGATGCTCGGGCGGGTCGATGCGCTTGATATGCTGGAACAGCGCCAGAAAAATGACCTGAATCAAGTCATCTTCCAGCTCATGCGCGCCGATCAGCCGCCGGATAAAGCGGCGCACCGCCGGCTCAAGGGCGTGATACAGCGCCTCAAAGGCTTCGTAGTCGCCATGCTGCGCCCGATGCAGCAGTTGAGTTTCATGCGCCGTCCGTTCGGCGATACCATCCATACATCCACCCCGTGCGCGGGTCTATCCAAGAATACGACAAAGCGCTTTTACCTGTTCAAAAGCCGAATTTTCCATGAATGGTGTACACGAGAAGCGCCGCAGTCACTATAATTAAGCGTAACGCAGTGCAGTGAGCGAGGCGCTATGGGCCGCTGGATGATCGTCGAGGATGAACCCGACCTGTATGACATGCTCCTGACGATGACCGATCTGATGGGCGTGGATGGCGTAGCCTTTGCCAACGGCGAGGACGCCGTCGCGTGGATTGAAGATGTCGAGGAGAAGCGCCTCAGCGCCGACCTTCCCGATCTGGCGCTGTTGGATATGCGCCTGCCCGGTGAAATCAACGGCGAGGATGTAGGCGCGCGCCTGCGCGAGAGCCCTGTCCTCGGCGAAATTACCGTCGTGCTCATGACCGCCTACCGCCTCAGCCCCAAAGATGAGAAAGCGATTTTCGAAAGCTTCCGGCGCGGAGATGCTGATCTACAAGCCGCTGCCGCGCCTCGCCGAGTTCACGGCGCTGATGAAAACCGCCACGGCCAAACGCAAGCGCCGCAACCGGCGCAAACGCCGCCTGCCGCCGCCGGTGCTGCCGATGGAATGAGCCACACCAATTCTCTGGAACAAGTCGATATCGCAGTCGTTGGCGCTGGTGCGGCCGGTTTGATGGCGGCCATTCAGGCGGCACGGGCTGCGCCTGCTGCCCGCGTGATCGCGCTCGACGGCGCGCGAACCCTCGGCGCGAAGATTCTAGTTTCCGGCGGCGGGCGCTGCAACGTCACCCATGATGTCGTCGATTCCAGCGCCTACGCCGGCAGTTCCCGCAACGCCATCGGCAAAATTCTGCGCCAGTTCGACGTGCCGGCCACCATTGCCTTCTTCGAAGACCTCGGCGTGCCGCTCAAGAGTGAAGACACCGGCAAGCTGTTCCCCGTCAGCAACCGCGCACGCACAGTGCTCGATGCGCTGGTGGGCGCGGCACGGGATTGCGGGGTCGGGCTGCGCCACCCCCGGCGCGTCGAATCAATCGCACGCACGGGCAGCAGCTTTATGATGGCTGGCGGTTGGGGAAGCCTACACGCACAGCGCGTGGTTCTCGCCACCGGCGGCAAGAGCCTGCCCAAGACCGGCTCGGACGGCGGCGGCTACGCGCTGGCGCAAGCGTTGGGCCACACACTCACCCCGCGCGTTTTCCCCGCCCTGGTGCCGCTGCTGCTGCCCAGGGAGCATTTTCTGCGCGACCTCAGCGGGGTCAGCATTGATGCAATCCTGAGTGTACATTCTGCCACCGGCAAGCGGTTGTACGCACTGGCTGGCGCGGTGCTGTTCACGCATTTTGGCCTATCCGGGCCGGGCGTGCTCGACATCAGCCGCTACTGGCTTGATGCGCGTGCGAATGATGCTGGCGCATCGCTGGTAATGAACGCGCTGCCCGGCATCGCGCCCGAGACGCTTGACGCCGATCTGCGGGCGCTGGGCCGATCGACGCCCCTCAACTATCTCAGCCGCCGCCTGCCCGACCGCCTGGCGCGGGCGCTGGTGGCCGAAGCCAGGCTCGATCCGGCCATGCCCGCCAGCCAGCTACCGCGCGACTCGCGCCGCGCTCTGGTCAACGCCGTCACCGCGTTATGTCTGCCAGTCACGGGCGACCGAGGCTACACCTATGCCGAGGTCACGGCGGGCGGCGTGCCGCTGAGCGAGCTTCAGCCCGACACGCTCAAATCGCGCACCTGCGCGGGCCTGTATTTGTGCGGTGAGATCTGCGATGTGGATGGCCGTATCGGCGGCTACAACTTTCAGTGGGCGTGGGCCAGCGGTTTCGTCGCTGGCCGTGCAGCGGGGCGTGCTAACGCAGGCGTGGATCGTTGAGATCGCGAATGCCGTCGCCGATGAAGTTGAAGCCGATGACGAGCCCGGCAATGGCGAGGCCGGCAAACAGCCACGTCCACCACTGGTCGAAGTAATCCACGCCCACTGAGACCATGCGCCCCCACTCAGGCGACGTGGGCTCGGGGCCAAGGCCGAGGAACGACAGCCCGGCGAAGGTTAAGACGGCCGCGCCAATATCGACTGTGAGCATCACCAGAATCGGCGACAGCGTATTCGGCAGGACCGTGCGGATCAGTATTCGCGTTCGGGTCGCGCCAATGCAGTGCGCCGCCTCCACAAATTCCTGATTCTTTACCTTCAGCACCTGCCCGCGAACCAGTCGGGCATACGCCGGCCACCACACGATCACGAGCGCGATGATCGCGTTGCGGATGTCTGGCCCCAGTGCCGCCGTCACCGCCATCGCCAGAATGATGGTCGGGAACGCCATGAACAACTCGGACAGGCGCATCATGCTCTCATCGATTATGCCGCCGAAGAAGCCCGCCACTGACCCGAACAGCAGGCCCAACATGCCTCCGATGACGACTACCAGCAGGCCGGCCGGCATCGTGATGCGGCCGCCATACAAAACACGCGAGTAAATATCGCGCCCCAACTCGTCCGTGCCAAAAATGTGCGCCTGGCTGGGCGGCTGAAGCCGGTCGTTCACATTCTGCGCCAGCGGGCTGTACGGGGCAATCACTGGCGCAAGCAGCGCCAGCACCATCCACAGGATGATGAGCACCAAACCCACCGTCATCAACGGGTTGCGGCGCAGCGCGTAAATGACCGCACGCAGCCGCCGCCCCCGGTCGTCAGGTTTGTCGAATGCGCGGATCGAGGAAGTAGTAGAGGATGTCGACGACAAGGTTCACCATCACAAAGATGAATGCGAACAGCAGACTGACGCCCATAATCGCCGGGAAGTCCTGCGATGTGGACGCACGATACATGTAGCGGCCGATGCCCGGCCACGCGAAAATCAACTCGGTCAGCACCGCGCCCGACAGCAGCGACCCATACGACAAGCCAATCACGGTCACAATCGGTATCGTGGCATTGCGAAAGGCATGGCGCATAACGATGCGCGGCTCGCTCAGCCCCTTGGCGCGCGCCGTGCGCAAATAGTCCATGCCCAGCACTTCGAGCATGGACGAGCGCGTCACCCGGCTGATGATGCCAGCGATGAACAGCCCCAACACCAGAGCCGGCAGCACCAGATGGGAAAGCGCGTTGACGAACAGCGCCCAGTCCCCGGCCAGCAGCGCGTCAACCGTGTATAGACCCGTGACCGTGGGCGGCGGTATGAGCGTGAAATCCAGCCGTCCAGGCCCGGCCGTGATGCCAAGCTGCACATGCAGCACGTACAGCCCTATCAAGGCCATGACGAACACCGGCACACTGATGCCGATCAGGCTGAGTGTGCGCGCCGCAGTGTCCATCCACGTATTACGCCTCACCGCCGATACAAGCCCGGTGGTGATACCGATTGCGATGCCGATGATTGCGCCATACGTCGCCAATTCAACGGTTGCCGGCATGTAGCGCGCAATGTCTTCAGACACCAACTGCCGGCTCTTGATTGACCGGCCCAGATTACCCTGCAGCAGATTGCCCACATACGTCAGGTATTGCTCGGGCAACGATTTATCGAGGCCCCACTCTGCGCGAAAGGCCGCCACGATTGCTGGGTCGGAGATCGCTCGCTGGCTGAGATTGGCGTTGATCGGGTCGGCCGGCACGGCGTTAGCGATCAGGAACGACATCAGCGTGATCCCGAGCAATACCGGAATGACGAAGATGACGCGGCGCGCGATGTACAGGTGTAACGGCATAGCTGGTTTCCAGTTGAGCGCGAGCGATAAAACAAGCGCGGGGGCACGGCAATCGGCCCCCGCGCTTGAACGGTCTTACAGAGAGACTACATACCTTCGCTCAGTATGGACAGGTCCACGAGCCACTGCGGATGCCAGTAGTAGTTCTCGATACCAGTCTTATACGCGGTCTGCACGCCAGGCTGCAGGAACGGCGCAAACGACCCGTTCTGCTGCAGATAGTCCTGAATGGCGTGGAAGATGGCAACACGCGCATCGGGATCGGATTCGACCAGCGCCTGATCGCGCAGATCGAGAATTTCCTGATCAGCGCGCTCAGGTGTCCACTGGGCACGGTCACCGCCCACCTTCATGCCGGGAAGGAATTCGACGTAGTTGACGGGGTCGATGAAGTCCGGGCCCCAGAACCAGTAGCCGAACCCTTGCAGGCCGTTGCGGTATTCTTCGAGCGAAACCTGAAGTTCAGCCGGATTCAGGCTGACCGTGATTCCGATTTCCGCCAGGTCGGACGCGACCTTCTGGGCGTTGGTTTCCATATTCACGCCCTGGAACGTGAACACGGGATAGCTGAGCGTCGTCTCGAAGCCATCGGGATAGCCGGCCTCTGCCAGAAGCGCGCGCGCCGCATCCAGATCACGGGTGATGGCCTGATCCGGCCCGTATGCGCCGAGGAAGCCAACCGGGATGACCGACGGCGGGGTCACGCCACCGAACAACGTCACGTAGCCGGGGTAATCCAGCGCAAGGCGAACAGCCTGCTGAACATTCGGATCACTCATCGGGCCACCCACATCGGGGTTGGCATTCATGAGCAGAAAGTGGATGATGTTGCCGCTGCCCAGGAAGACCGTGACGCCGTCGGTCGCCTGCAGATCCGGCACCTGGTCGGACGTGACGTCGAGCGCCATGTCGATATCTCCGCTCGACAAGGCCGCCTTCTGCGTGGCCGCCTCAGGCATGTTCACGACTATGATGCGGTCGTAGTAGCCGGGGTCAGCGCCGTAGTAGTTCGGGTTGCGCACGAGCACGGTTTGCACCTGCGGTTCCCAACTGTCGAGCATGTAGCGGGCGGTACCGGCGGAATGGCTGTTGAGCCACGCTTCACCGGAATCGGTCGTCGCCGCGTCGGCTGCGTCCGTGCCGCCATTGGCGCGCACTTCGTTAGCGTTGGTCACCTGGAAACCGGGGCCGGCCAGCTTCGCCAGCAGCGCAGGATCGGGCTGCGTAACCGTAATCACCACCTGGCCATCCACCGCGGCCACGCTGGCAATCGTGCCGGCAAGCGACGAGGGTTGCCCTTGCACGTTGATCATGCGGTTGAACGAAAACGCCACATCATCGGCCGTCACCGGGTCACCGTTCGAGAACACGGCCGCCGGGTTCAGGTTGAACGTGTAGGTCAGGTTATCATCCGAAATCGTCCAGTCGCTCGCCAGCGCGGGGAGAATCTCCGACGCCGAATCCTGCGGGAAAGTGACCAGACCCTCATAGATCGATTGATGGATGATGCTTGTGGTCTGGTTGTAGCCACGCGCCGGATCGAGCGAGTCGGTCGCTTCGGCATGGCCGACGACCAGCACCTTCTCGTCCTGAGCCTGAGCCACGCCCACGACCAGCAGCGCGAACACCATCACAAGCAACAAAATGCGCGAAACCTTCATGCTCTGTCTCCTCACCACACAATCCCGAAAGTTGTAAAGAACCTTGCGTGAGTAAGAACATAACGCAGGCCACACGGGCGCGCAATACCCCTGAGTCCAATTGCGTTTGGCCGCGCCGCCAGACTATGCTATGTTACGCTTCTCACAGCGCAACCTTAATTCGCACATCCGGGGTGGGTGAATGGCCACGTACAACGAACGCATGACGCGGTTTCAGCAACTTCTTCAGTCGAAGGCAGACGTCGCCTTCATCCCAATCACGACGGATCTCGAATATCTGACGGGCATCCCGCGCGATATCCCCAATTTCGGCGTCACGCTGCACCCTGGCGCGTGGCTGGAAGGCGCGTGGCTCACCAGCACGCGCGGCCCGGTTATCGCACTGCCGCGTATGACTGCCGAGTTTGGTGGCCTGGGCGACTCGGCCGGTGATGTGCGCGTACTCGGCGACTGGGACGACCCGGCCGTGCTGGTGGCGGACATTCTTAACGGCTTCGACCTGCCCGCCCGGCCGCGCGTCGCCATCAGCGACCACGCCCACGCCGAGTCGGTCATCCAGATTCAGCGCCTTATGCCAGACGCTGTGTTCATTTCGGCCACTGACATTCTGCGCGAACTGCGCACAATTAAGGATGCCGGCGAGATCGAATCGATGCGCCGCGCCGGGGCCGTGACCGAATCTGCCTTCACCGACGTGATCAAACAGCTCAAGCTGGGCATGACCGAACTTGACATCATAAGCGAAGTCGATTTCCAGATGAAGCGGCACGGCTCGCTCGGGCCTACGTTTACGACATCGCTGTACAACAGCGGGCCGAAGCTGCCGCTGCTGCACGGCAAGCGGCTGGATTCGTGGAAGCGTGAGTTGTGGCCGCCCGTCTCGGTGCTGTTCGACTTCGGCGCGGAGTTCGAAGGCATGTGCTACGACTTTGGGCGCACCGTCGCGTTTGGCGCACCGTCAGACGAGTTCCAGCGCGTGTATGACCTGGTCATGGCCTCGCAGAAAGCGGGCATCGCTGCGCTCAAGGCCGGGGCCGCCACCTGTGAAGATGCCGACGCCGCCGCGCGCGCGGTGATTGAAGACGCCGGCTATGGCGATACGTTCCGCCATCGTCTTGGCCACGGCATCGGCAAGGACGTACACGAGCCGCCATTCCTCACCAAAGGCGACAAGACCGTACTGCGTGAGGGCATGATGTTCACCATCGAGCCCAGCATCATGCAGCACGACAGCTTCTCGGCCCGCGTCGAAGATGTCGTGCTGGCCGGCCCGAACGGGGGCATCCCGCTCACCACCGGCTTCCAGTCGCTTATCATCATTGAGTAGTCAGTCCCTTCGGCGGTAGGGGCAAGGCATGCCTTGCCTCTACACCTTAATTCGCTACTGCATCCTTTCAACCTTGAGCTTTCAACTTTCAACTAACTTCCATGCGCTTCAGCCTGCGTTTCAACAACGATCTGCCCGCCCATCAGTACCCTGCGCTGGCCCGCGCCGCCGAAGCGGCCGGTTTCGACCAGTTCTGGGTGAGCGACGATCTGTTTCTGCGCAGTGCGCCAGTGCTATTGACTGCGGCCGCGCTAGCGACCGAGCGCATCCAGATCGGCACCTGCATCGTTAACCCCTACACATTGCACCCGGCTGAAATGGCAATGATGGCTGCTACGCTGGATGAGGTTTCCAGCGGGCGCTTCCTACTCGGCCTGTCCTCGGGCGCGGCTGAATTCCTCAAGTGGGTGGGAATCACGCCCGACAAACCGCGCACTGCTGTGATCGAGACGATCCATGCGCTGCGCCGCCTGTTCAAGGGCGAAGCCGCGCCCACAGATGGGGCGTTCCTGAACTGGACGGATGAAGCCTACTTGCGCTTCACGCCGCAGCGCCCCATCCCGATCTATCTGGGCGCGCTGTCCCCCGCCATGCTGGGTGCGATTGGCGCGCATGCCGACGGCGGGCTGCCACTGCTGCTACCGCCTGAACATTATGAAACCGTGCTGCCGCTGGTACGTGCGGGGGCAGATGGCGCAGGCCGCTCGATGGATGCGCTTGACCTCGCCGCCTGCGTCTGGGTGTCGATCAGTGACGACCGCGCCGCCGCCGAAGACGCGCTTCGTGACAAGATCGCTTATTACGGCCACGCGATGAGCCCGCTGATCTGGGAGCGGATGGGCGTCACGCGCGCGGATTTCGACCCCATCGAGCGGGCGATCATGGTCGAGCGCGACCCCGCGAAAGCCAGGCGCCTGGTTACGCCCGTCATGCTATCAATAGGATTGGCAGGAACGGCCGCCGATATCCTGCCGCGCCTGCAACGGCTGGCCGACATGGGCGCGCAGCATCTCAGTTTCGGCCCGCCGCTCGGCCCTGACCCATTCACCGCCATCGGCATCATCGGTCGCGACATTCTGCCACAGTTCCGGGGACGCTGATGGACTTCGATCTGTATGACCTGCGCGTGACCGTGACTGCCATCGAAGGCCGTTCCGTGTGCGGCCTGAAAGTGGGCGACTATTTCGAAGTGGCTGAGAGCAACCGCCTGCGCTTGCCGCCCGATCAGCACTTCTGCATCTATGCGCTGGCGGCCGTGCTACCGCTGCTGGCCGCCAAACAGCGCGCGCTCGACCCCGCCGATTGGATGGCCCGCGATACGTTGGTCGCGTGCCCCGACCCCGACGAACGCCTGATCATGCAGATTGAGCGCATCGCTAGGCGCACGCTCGACAGCGACGCGCTGACATGAAGCGCGAAGTCAGCATCGCGTTCCAAACCGACAAGACACCGGCGCAGTACATCGCGCTGGCACGGCAGGCCGATCAGTACGATTTTGACGCCGTGTCCGTCTACTGCGACGCGCCCTATCACCCCGCCTACAGCGCCCTGCTGCTCATGGCTCCGCATTTGCATCATGCTCGCATTGGCCCGGCCGCCGTGCCTCCCGCACGCGTGCCGCCCATCGACATCGCGGCTAATACCGCTCTGCTGGCCCAAATGGCACAGGGCGGCGTCTATATCGGTCTGGCGCGCGGCGCCTGGCTCGATGAGGTCGGCATCACCGAGCCACCCCGCCCAATTCAGGCTATCCGTGAGGCGGCGGCCGTCATTCGCAAGTTACTGTCCGGCGAAGCGGGCGGCGTCGAAGACGAAATCTACCGGCTAGCGCCGCATATTCAGGCCCCGTATCCTGTTCCCGCACCCGATCAACCCATCCCGCTGCTGATCGGCACATGGGGGCGCAAGCTGGCGGCACTGGCCGGCGAAATCGCCGACGGGGTCAAGGTCGGCGGCTCGGCCAACCCCGATCTCGTGCCGGTGATGGCCTCGTGGATCTCAGAAGGCGAGCGCAGCGCCGGACGTATGCCCGGCAGCGTGGGCGTTGTCATGGGCGCGGTGACGGTCGTCGACGAAGACCGTGATTTGGCCCGGAACACCGCCCGACGCGCCGTAGCGATGTATCTTCCCGTCGTCGCGCCGCTTGATCCCACGCTCACTGTAGAGCCGGAACTGGTTCGCAGGCTTCAGGACGCGGCGCGCTCTGGAAACCTCGATGACGCAGCCGCGCTCATTTCCGATGACCTGCTCGACCGCTTTGCCCTTGCAGGCAACCCGAGCGATTTGATCGAACACGCCGAAGCCCTGTTCGCGGCCGGCGCACAGCGGGTGGAGTTCGGCACGCCACACGGTGCAGGCCGCGATCCCGCGCCCGCCATCCAACTGCTCGGCGAAGCTGTCTTACCCGCCCTCGCCCGCTGGCGAACCTAAGGAATCACTCCATGTCTGCGCTCTTTTCCTCATTCACAGTGCGCTCAGTCACGCTGCGCAACCGCATCGGCATGTCGCCTATGTGTCAGTACTCATGCGAAGCCCGCGACGGCCGCGCTACCGACTGGCATATCATCCACAACGCAACTCGGGCCGTCGGCGGCTGCGGCCTGATCGTCGTCGAGGCCACGGCAGTCGAGCCACGCGGGCGCATTTCACCGCAGGACCTCGGCTTGTGGGCCGACGACCAGATCGGGCCGCTGGCGCTAGTGGCGCGCGCCATCCGCGAGAACGGCGCCGTGCCCGGCATTCAGATTGCGCACGCAGGCCGCAAAGCCGCCACTTTTCGCCCGTGGCAGGGCGGCGGCCCGTTGAGCGATGCAGACAGCGGCTGGGAGATTGTCGCCCCCGGCGCCCTGCCTTACAGTGAGGCGCACCGCACCCCCGAAGCGCTCACCATCGTGCAGATAAAGGGCATCGTCACGGCGTTTGTGGCTGCTACCCAACGCGCCAATGCGGCCGGTTTTGACTGGCTGGAACTGCACGCGGCGCACGGCTATCTGCTGCACAGCTTTTTGTCGCAGATCACCAACCAGCGCAGCGATGAATACGGCGGCTCGTTTGAAAATCGCATCCGCTTTGTGGCCGAAACAGCGGCGGCCGTGCGCGCGGTGTGGCCCGAACACAAGCCGCTGACCGTGCGCCTGTCGTGCAGCGATTGGCTGGAGGACGGCTGGCGCATCGAGGACAGCATCGCCCTGTCGCAACGCCTCAAAGCGCTTGGAGTCGACTTGATCGACTGTAGTTCAGGTGGCATCCGGCCGCATGTGTCCGTCCCCACCGGCCCGGGCTATCAACTGCCGTTTTCCGAGGCCATCCGCCGCGATGGAGGACTACCCACAGCCGCTGTCGGTTACCTTACCACTTCGCAGCAGGCCGAAGCCGCGCTGGCGGACGGCAAAGCGGATCTCATTTTCCTCGGCCGCCAACTCCTGCGTGAACCCTATTGGCCGCTGCGCGCCGCCGCCGACCTCGACGGGGAAGCCGGGGCGCTCATGCCGCCGCAGTATCGATGGGCACTTGAACGCGGCTAAAGAGTGCTATGCTCAATGAGAAGTCGAAGGTTGAACGTTCAAAGCTGAAAGGCGATTGCATTTGCGCTCGCGTTTTCAATCTTCAACTATGAACATTCAACTGAGTGAGGAGGCCGCTGATGTACGTTGCGCTTGTGCACATCCACGTCAAACCCGAGTTCGTCGACTCGTTCATCGAAGCCACGCTTGATAACTGCCGCAACAGCGTGAAAGAGGCCGGCGTGGCCGAGTTCGACTTGCTGCGCGCGCAGGATGATCCCGCGCGCTTTCTACTCTACGAGATGTACCGGTCGCCCGAAGCACAGCTCGCGCACCGCCAGTCCATGCACTACCTGCGCTGGCGTGATGCGATTGCGGACTGGATGACCGAACCGCGCGGCGCGACCAAGGCCGATGTCCTTTTCCACGCAGAGGAGTAGTTCCATGCGCTTTGATTTTCTCACATCAGGACGGATCAGCTTTGGCGACGGCGCGATTAAGGAAGTGGGCAAAGTCGCCGCCGGTTTCGGTACACGGGCACTGGTAGTAACGCGCACCAATGGCGCGCGAGCCGATGATCTGCTGGCCACGCTCACGGACGCGGGCATTGTGGTCGAGACGTTCAACCTCGACGGCGAACCAACCGTCGAAGATGCGGCGGCCGGTGTGACGCTGGCGCGTGATCATGCTGCGCAGGTGGTCATTGGTTTCGGCGGCGGCAGCGCCATCGACGGCGCAAAGGCCATCGCCGCATTAACTGCCAACGATGGCGACCCGCTCGACTATCTCGAAGTCATCGGCAAGGGCAAGCCACTGCGCCGCGTGCCGCTGGCCGTCATCGCTATCCCCACGACCGCCGGTACCGGCTCGGAAGTGACTGCCAACGCCGTCCTCGCCTCGAAAGAACACGCGGTCAAGGTCAGCCTGCGTTCGCCGCTGATGCTACCGCGCGTGGCCCTGATCGACCCCGAACTCACGTTCTCACAGCCGCCGTCCATCACGGCCAGCACCGGCATGGACGCGCTCACGCAGTGCATCGAGCCGTTCGTGAGCAATCGCGCCAATCCCATTACCGATGCGGTCGCTCGCGAAGGCATGATGCGCGGTGGGCGTTCGCTGCGCCAGGCCTTTGCTCAACCCGACGCCGCCGCTGCGCGCCGCGATATGGCGCTGACAGCGCTGTTTGGTGGCATGGCGCTTGCCAACGCCAAGCTGGGCGCAGTACATGGTTTCGCTGCGCCAATTGGCGGCATGTTCGATGCGCCGCACGGTGCGGTTTGCGCCATTCTGCTGCCGCCCGTCATGGAAGCCAACCTGCGCGCCCTGCGTGAACGCGCGCCGGAAAGTGAAGCCCTCGCCCGCTACGCCGAGGTGGCGCGCCTGCTGACGGGGGACGCAAGCGCGGAACCGGAAGACGGCGCAGCCTGGGCGCGACAATTGCTGGTCGATCTGGGCGTACAGCCGCTTTCGGCGTATGGCATCACCGACGCGGATGTGCCGGCCATCGTCGAGAAAGCCGCCGTGGCCAGTTCGATGCAGGGCAACCCGATCCCACTCACCACTGACGAGCTGACCGAGATTCTCATCTCGGCGCTGTAACGGCCGTTCACATTCGCTCCACCTTTTCGCATAGATTCATGCGGGCCGCACACAAAGGAATGGTCCGCGCGAATCCTTCAGCGGGAGGTGGAGCAATGCGTATTCCTCACACGGCGATTTATCATCGTCCACCAGGCTCGAATGAAACCGTCAACTGCATGGTCTGCGGCACAGAGTGCGAACTCCGGCAAAATGTGGAAGCAGCGGGCAACTGGATGATGGCGATGCAGAAGAAGACGCGTATTTATGACGTGTATTCGTGCCTGCACCTGAAAGCCGAGTGGCACGAACAGGCGGCCTATCTGTATCAGGCAGTAGACGATGCGCCCAGCCCGCGTGTGGCCGCCCTGATCCAACTCGATCTGGATGACGTGCTCAAGGCGAACCTGTAGTAACCGTCACAACTCTTACAGCAGCGCCACAATCCGGTGTCCGGTATGGTCGAAGAAGCCTTCTTCATCGACTTGCAGGACGCCGGTTCGCGTTTCAAACAGCCATTCGACGAGCAAGTTCAGGCGCGCAAAATCGTCGTGGCCCGGCTCGAATACGCGCAGCACGACGGCACTGGTAGCCGAAAGTAAGGCATTCCTCGCCTCGTCCCCGCCCGGGTCATCCTGCTTGCCCAGTTCGTCCAGCAGGTCTTCGCAGTCCTCGTCGAAGACGTCGTCTCCGACCGAGTTCACTTCAATCTCGGCATACAGCACATCGCCAAAATACAGGTCCCCGCGTCCAGGCTCGGCCGCATCACGGGTCAGCAGGCTGCTGGCGTCACGCGTTGTCAGCGCCTCGGCTACCTCCTCCAGCGCCGGCGGCGGGCCATCCACGAGGAAGAAGCGCATGAAATAACTCACGGCGCGATCACGCTCAACGACAGTGAAAACGTGACCGATTCACCGGGCGCAAGCTCTTTCAGCCCGCCTTGTTCGCGCGCTTTAGCGCGGCCCACTGGCAGGCAGTTGCCTGGTTCGATGCCGACCACATAGTCGCCAAAGCCCACCTGCTTCCACTCGGTAAGATTAGTCAGCGTGCGCGCATCGAAACGCACCGCAATTCCCAAGCCCAGCGCCGGATTGATGAGCGTCGCTTCGGCCTTGTCCTGCGCCGGATCGAGCTCGTGCCAGAATACCTGCTCGGCGTAACCCGGCTGCGGCGGATCAAACGTGCTCCACGAGTCGATGCCCTTCTCAGCGACCGCGTCACGCGGCGTGACGTTCGCTGCCGTACTAGTCATCACTGATTCGGGCGAAAGCAGCGGGAAGCCGAAGTTAAGGTGGTAAAGCAGCATCAGCGGCGCAGGTAAACCGCCGAAATTGCGCACCGTATCGGTGATGCGGATGTCCGCGCCGCCCCCGTCGAACTCCAGCGTGCGCGTGAGGCGCAGCTTGGGCCCGAACAATGACACTTCATCGACTGTGCCGCGCAGGCGCAGCGTGATGCCGTCGTCGCGTACGTCGCGCTCAATCTGCACGTCATAAGCCGGAATCGTGCCGATGCGTCCATGCAGACCCAGTGTCTCGCCATTTTCGGGGTCAACCGGCCTGTCGGCCGAATAACCCGCCGTGGTCAGGCCGCACAGCGCCAGCAGGCCGCCATGAAACGTCCGCAGCCAGCCCAGCCCTGCCGATTCGTGCCGGGAAGGATGTGCCGCGCCAGTTCCGCTCTGCCACGCCAGCGGGATGCCGTTGTAGTCCGCCGCGCCGATATCGAGGCCGCGGTCGAGCAGCACGGTGAACGCCAGTCCACCGCCGGTGCGACACAACGCCGCTCGAACGCCGCGCTCCGGCCCGTCCTCGAGCGTCACCAGCCGGATGTCGGCCAGTTGGCGCAGGTCGGCCGCATAGCCTTCCAGTTCACGCCGTGACAAGTCTTTCCCCCACCAGCGCATGATCGCCGCCTTTCTTTTGCCCGTTTACTACAAGAATTCAGAACGTAGCGCGCCTTATCGCGGGATGCAACCCATTCATAAGTGGTCGTAACCCCACCGGGGAAAAGTGATTGAGACGAACAGACAGACAGGACAGAATCAATGTTAAGGGACAGACACTGAGGGGAAAATGTACCGGACATCAGGACAGATTAGCGGACAACGGATGCGCAGGCGTGGAATCGCGTTTGGGCGGATCATGACCCAATACACGGGACGCATGTTCAGCATAGACCACGCGCGCTGTTCACAGGCGCAGCAATAGTAGCCGGGATGGTCGCGAGCGGGCAGAGCGCGTAGGGAAGACGTCAGTACGTTCGTGGCTGCCTCGTGGTACAGTGTTCTGGACTACGAAGGATAATTGATGTCGTCACGACCGGTTCCCCAGCGGCGCCCCAAAGCAGCGCCGCCAGCACGCCCGCGCAAGTCAAGTCAGCCATCCGCGCTGTTGTGGGTGATGATTGGCGGGGTGGTGTGCGTTGCCGCGGCCTTTGCAGCCGGCATACTGCTGCTGGTCGTGCTGGCGCTCACGGACAATCGGCTGCCCGAAAGCGCCACCATCCTCGGCGTAGATGTGGGCGGCATGACGCGCATTGATGCGGCCGATGCGCTGACTGCTGCTGATCCGGTAATCGCGCTTCGAAGACGGCACGCGCAGTTGGCCGCAGGCGCTGTCGGCGCTGGGCGTCAGCGTGGATGCAGAGCAAACGCTGAAGAATGACGGTTATGCGCCAGCCTTGAATATCGACTTCAATGCCGCGCAGGCCGAGCTGGTGTCGTTGAGTGATGTCGTGAATGTGCCGGCCACTCTCGAAAGCACCGGCCGCGCGCTCGATGTGCCCGTGCTGCTGTCCCGCTTGCAGGCGGACGCCGCAGGCGAATTAGCCGATCTGCGCCTTGAACTGCCGATGTTCGAAACCGAACGCCTGACACCGGCCGAGTCGGTCATGGCGTCGTACAACGGGCCCACCAGTACCCACGTCGTCGAATCGGGCGAGGAACTCGGCCTGATCGCCAAGCGCTACAACGTGAGCATCAGCGATGTGGCTGCCCTCAACGGCATCGACGACCCCAACCTGATCTATCCGGGCCAGTCTCTGATGATCCCGGCGCCCGGAGAGTACGCGCCAACAGCCGCCGAAGCGCCACCCGCGCCTGCCACATCCGGCCGTTCTATCCTCGTGTCGATCAGCAACCAGCGCATTTACGCCTACGAGAACGGCGCGCTGGTGCATTCGCATTTGACTTCGACCGGACTGCCAGCCACGCCCACCGTGCTCGGTGACTACCGCGTTTACGTCAAGCACACCGCCACCGATATGAGCGGCCCAGGCTACTACCTGCCCGGCGTGCCTTACACCATGTACTTCTATCAGGGCTACGCCATCCACGGCACCTACTGGCACAGCAACTTCGGCCGCCCGATGAGCCACGGCTGCGTCAATCTGCCCGTCGATGAAGCCGCGTGGTTTTTCGACTTTGCCTCGGTGGGAACATTAGTCCGCGTTGTGGCATAATCCGGCAGTCGGCGCTTCGAAGCCGCAAGCTGGAGGACTCACAACCGATGAAACGCTCTGAAATCAACCGGGTCATTCAGGACGCCGAAGCCTTCTTCGCGGAATACCGCTTCCCACTGCCGCCGTTTGCAAGCTGGACGCCCGACGAATGGCGCAGCAAAGGCCGCGAGTGCAGCGAAATTGTCGAGCGCGGTTTGGGCTGGGATATCACTGACTGGGGCACAAGCGACTTCGCCCATCACGGGCTGGTGCTGTTCACGCTGCGCAATGGCACGATGGACAATCTGCGCGCCGGTAAAGGCAAGGTCTACTCCGAAAAAGTATTACTCGTGCAGCCCGGCCAGCATACACCGCTGCACTTCCATTGGTCGAAAGTCGAAGACTTTGCCAATCGCGGCGGCGGCCAACTCGTGATGATGCTCTACAACTCCACGCCCGATGGCGGCTTGGCCGACAGTGAGGTGCGCGTTTCGGTCGATGGTATCGAGCGCTACTTCGCCCCCGGAGAACCCGTGCCACTTGCCCCCGGCGAGTCGATGTCACTGCACGCCGGGTTGTATCATGGCTTCCATGCCGAAGACGGGCCCACACTGGTGATCGAAGTTGCCACTGTCAACGATGATCACGGCGACAATCGCTTCCTCGAGCCAGTCGGGCGCTTCCCCACGATTGTAGAGGACGTACCGCCTTATCATCTGCTGGTAGGCGACTACGCGGACTATTACCGCCCCTGAGCCACCCAACCGTTAGGCTGCCTGATGAACAACGCCGCGCCGCACCTTCAGCCGCACGCGCTTATCCCTGATGTCTATCTCGCGCCGATCACTGCCTTTGGCGATGCGCGCGGCGCGTTCATGGAAACCTTCCGCCGCGAGTGGTTCCCTTGGGTGAACTGGGACAAGATGCAGGCCAACTGCTCGATCAGCATGGCCGGTGTGCTGCGTGGGCTGCACTTCCACCACCGCCAGATCGACTACTGGTTCGTCACACGCGGCACAATTCGGGTGGCACTGGTTGATCTACGCCCGTCCAGCCCGGCCTGCCTGCAAGGGTGTACGGTCGAGATGGGCGACAACAATCGCATTGGCCTGTTCGTGCCGCCCGGCGTGGCACACGGCTTCTACGCGCTTACCGACATCACGCTGACGTACCTCGTCAACAATTACTACGACGGCACTGATGAACTGGGGGTGGCGTGGGATGAGCCCGCGTTCGGGCTGGACTGGGGTGCTGAAGCGCCGATGCTGTCTGCGCGCGACCTGAAAAACCCGCGCCTGAGCGACATTCCGCCCGAGCGCCTGCCGCGCTGATAGGCCGGTCTACTCTTCGCGCGTATCCCGCTCGCGGTTGATGGCCTCGAAGGCGGCGTTGATTTCGGCCATACGCAGGTTGTACTTCTCGCGTTCCGCCGGGTGCAGGTCGGGATGATTCTCGCGCGCCATGCGCCGGTAGGCCCGCTTGACCTCGTCCGTGCTGGCCGTATGGT
The DNA here is from genome assembly GCA_963841085.1 of uncultured Chloroflexia bacterium. GTDB lineage: Bacteria > Chloroflexota > Anaerolineae > Aggregatilineales > Phototrophicaceae > Flexifilum. The sequence goes on from CAWJBF010000005.1 coordinate 157,348, forward strand.
GCACGCCCAGCACCTGATAGTGGCGCTGTGGCGCGGGGCGCGGGGCCGCAGGCCGCTGGCGACGCTGGCCGCGCTCGCGGGCCTGCTTGCGCCGGAAGCGCGCTTCATCACCGCCCACGTCACCATAGTGCCGCTTGAATTCCTCACTCGCGTCGTCCGGCCCAGCTTCGCCCGCGGGCTTCTGGCCGAACGACCACTCGCGCCACGAGTATTTGCGTTGGCGGCCCGCGTTGGGGTCGCGCTGTTTCCAGAACGCGCCCTCGCCGAAATCCGCCGTCGCAAACAAGCCCGACAGGTAATTGGAACCGGTGTGCACAAACGCCGGGCGTACCTGCCCCCACGACACCGGCGGGCCATACACAATGCGCCGGCGCTCGTCGCCCCAGCGCCATTCAAAATGCACCGGCCGAATAGTGACGGCGCGGCCGCTGCACCAGTACGCATACACCCGGCCTTCGAGCAGGTCGTGCAGCGCGCCCATCCAGTGCGGCGGCTCGACGATTGCGCCCTCCTCCGGCACCATGCGCCCATCCAGCACGTACAGGCTGAACACGGAATGGCGCGTATTGACCGTGAGCTGCTCATCCAGGTCGGCCGAGCGGATGCCGTAGTTGACGATATAGATTGCCACCTGCTGGCTGCCTGGCAGCGTGATCAGCAAATCGGCTGCGCTGCCAGCGGGGTCTTGGACGACCGTCTGGCCCAGCCGTTCCGCCTGATGGGTGAGGTGATGGACGACAAACTGCTTCATGCGCGCTTCGGATGTCTTTGTTGACGTGCGGATAGAATCACCAAACCTCCCAGTCTAAACGGATGGCAGTCAGCAGGCAAGCACCGATCGCCCTGCGTAGGGCGATCACGCTCCTTGTGTTTGTGGAAACTACAGATCGTTTCAGCCTTGCTCAAGCAGGCGCAGCGCCAATTCCACCAGTACAGCGCTGCCGGTTGGGAAAACCAACTCGTCCAGGTCGAACAGCGGATTGTGGTGCGGGCGCGAAACATCGTCCTTTTTCGCGCCGAGGAAGAACATCGCGCCGGGCGCTTGCCGCGTCATCCAACTGAAATCCTCGCCCCCCATGCTCGGCGGCTGGCGCTTAATCGCCTCTTCGCCAATCACGTCGGCCATCGTCTGGCGGATGAGTTCAGCGACCGCCTCGTCATTGCGCGTGGACGGGCAGCCGCGCACGATTTGCAGCGTGTAGTTGCCGCCCAGTGCCTGCGCCACGCTCAGCGCCTGCTCTAACTCAACGATCAGCTTTTCGCGCGTGTCATCATCATAGCTGCGCAGCGTGCCGCTGAGGGTCGCTTCGGCGGGGATGATATTCTCGCCCAGCCCGGAATGTACCTGGCCAATCGTCACGACTGCCGGCCGCAACGGGTCGATACGTCGTGACCGTATCGTCTGAATGGCATTGATGACCTGCGCCAGCAGCACAATCGGGTCGACACCCAGGTCAGGGTGAGCGCCGTGTGCGCCGCGCCCAATCACCGTGGCGAAGAAGTTATCCACGTTCGCTGTGATGAAGCCTGGCTCGATCACCAGTTCGCCTGCGGGATGGTCGCTGCCCACGTGCAGTGCGATGACGCGATCAACGCCGTCCATCGCGCCGTCATCCATCATGCGCTGCGCGCCGCTCTTCTCGCCGTCGTCAGTCTCTTCGCACGGCTGGAACAGCAGGCGGATTGTGCCCGCCGGGCGATCGGGCATGGCCGTAAGAATACGGGCCGCGCCCAACAGCATGGCCGTGTGCGAGTCGTGGCCGCAGGCATGCATCACGTTCGGCACCGTCGAGGCATACGGCACGTCGTTCCGCTCCTGCAGCGGCAGCGCGTCCATATCGGCGCGAATAGCGACGAGCGGCTTGCCCGCGCCGATGTCGGCCACGACGCCGGTTTTGCCCACCTGCGTCCTGGGACTCAGCCCCATCGACTTCAGTTCTTCAGCCACCCGCGCCGAGGTGCGGAATTCCTGAAATCCCAACTCCGGATGAGCGTGAAAGTCGCGCCGCCACGCCGTGATCTGGTCAGACAGCGCCTGCGCCTGACTCAGTACCTGCTTTCCGCGAATGGTGTCGGCCACGACAATCCTCGTCTCTCCGTTGCGTTCGCACGCGCCCGCTGTCACACTATTGCGACAGTGGGATTATACCGTGCAGGCCCAAGACCAGAAGGAATCCTGTCCAATGGCTCATGTAGTCGATGTCCTCGTACTGGGGGCGGGCGCGGTCGGCAGCGCGGCGGCTTATCACGCAGCGCGGCGCGGGCAGCGCGTGCTGCTGCTGGAGCAGTTCGCGCTCGATCATCAGCGCGGCAGTTCGTACGGCGCATCGCGCATCATCCGCTATGCCTATGATCATCCGGTCTACATTGCGTTGGCGCGGGCCGCCTACCCCGCATGGGCGGAGTTGGAGCAAGAAGCGGGCGAAACACTGTTCTACCCCACTGGTGGCGTCGATATGGCCCGTCGCGGCGAACCCACATTCGAAGCCAGCATCCGTGCTCTGGAGAGCGAAGGCATCCCCTTCGAACTACTCGGCCCCGATGAGGCAAGCCGGCGCTTTCCTCAGTTCCGCCTCGATGACGACATGGCCCTGCTGTATCAGGCAGACGCGGGCATCCTGCCAGCCTCGCACTGTGTGCGCGCCCACCTGCGGCTGGCCGAGCGCCACGGCGCGGTCATCCATGCTGAGGAGCCTGTATTGAGCGTTACGGCCACGGGCGCAGGCGTGACTGTCCGCACTGTTCGAGATGAGTACCACGCGGGTGCAGTCATCATCGCGGCGGGTAGTTGGGCCAATGATCTACTGGAGCCGCTCGATTTCCGCCTGCCGCTGCGCCCGGTGCGCTGCCAGGAGAACTACTTCGCGCCCAATGCGCCCGAGCGCTTTGAAATCGGCCAGATGCCTGTCTTCATCGCCCATATGGACGATTTCGGCTACAAGCCCTACGGACTGCCCTCCGTCGATGGCAGCGGCTTCAAGCTGGCGCTGCACGGCGGGCCGGACTTCGACCCGCACCAGTCCGAACGCCCTGTCGAACCCAGCGTCATCGAGGCCGCGCGCCGCTTTGCTGACCGCTATCTGCCCGGCGCAGCAGACCAGCATATCTCCAGCCGCGTCTGCCTGTACACCATGACGCCCGACGAGCATTTCGTCATCGACTGCCACCCAGTTCATGCCAACATCGTCGTCAGCGCCGCCTGCTCTGGCCACGCGTTCAAGTTCAGCACGCTGATCGGGCGCATTCTGGTCGATCTGGCGCTGGATGGTCACACCGAATACGCTATCGACCTGTTCCGCGCCAACCGCTTCGCTGCATAGGACTGCCCATGACTGACCTGCGCGACCAATTCCTGCTCGACCCCGATATCACATTCCTCAATCACGGCTCGTTTGGGGCCTGCCCAATTCCGGTGTTTGAGGAGTATCAGCGCTGGCAGCGCGTCCTCGAACACCAGCCGGTCAAGCTGCTGGGCCGCGAAGTGGACGGGCTGCTGCGCGAGGCCATGATTCCGCTGGCCGCCATGCTCAACGCCAGCGCCGAGGACTGCGTCTTCGTCAGCAACGCCACTACCGCCGTCAACATCGTTGCGCGCTCACTGAAATTGAACGCGGGCGACGAAGTTCTAACGACCGATCACGAGTACGGCGCTTGCGACTATGCGTGGGAGTACGTGTGCGCCCGGTCTGACGCGCGCTACCTGCGGCAGGTCATCCCGCGCCCGCTGGATACGGCCGAAGCCTTCATCGCGGCGCTGTGGGCAGGCGTCACTCCACGCACGCGCGTGCTGTTTCTGTCACACATCACTTCGCCGACGGCGCTGAAGTTCCCCCTCGGCCCGATCCTGGAGCGCGCACGCGCTGAGGGCATCCTCACCGTCGTCGATGGCGCGCACGCCCCCGGCCAGATTCCGATTGACCTGCGCCAGCTCGACCCCGATTTCTACACTGGCAACTTCCACAAGTGGCTGTGCGCGCCCAAAAGCTCGGCCTTCCTGTATGCGCGCACGGAGCACCAGGCTGGGCTAATTCCATCAGTCGTGAGCTGGGGCTGGCCGGAGTCGAGTTTCGCGCTGCGCCACGAGCGCCAGGCCACCCGCGACCCATCGGCGTATCTGGCCACCCCGGCGGCCCTGGCGTTTCAACAGGCCAACGACTGGGATTCAGTGCGCGCGCGCTGCCACCAACTGGCCGAAGCCGCCCGGCTCGGTTTGGCCGGGGTGACCGGCATACCGCCGCTGGCGCTGAACGACGGCTGGTTCGCCCAGATGATCGCCGCCGAACTGCCGTTTCCCCCTGAGCAAGCCAACGCAGTCAAGGCGCGCCTGTACGACGTCCACCGTGTCGAGAATTCCAGTCACTTTCCAGGGCGGCCGTGTGTACATCCGCGCCTCATTTCAGGCCTACAACACGGCCGATGACCTGGAGCGAATGCTGGCCGCCTTACAGGAAACGCTGACCTATGTCGCCTGAAGTCGCGGCTCTGCTGGAAACGCCGGCGCGGATCGGCGTGCTGATGGTTGGCGTATATGTGGTCTGGGCCACACTGCTGGCGGCGCTGCGCACGTTTGTATTGCCGCGCAGCGCGCGCACAATGCTCACACAAACCGTGTTTTCGCTGTCTTATGTGGTCTTCAGGGCCATGGCCCGGCGCGCCCGGTCATTTGAACGCGTTGATCGCATCATGGCCCTGTACTCGCCAGTGACGCTGCTCTCGCTGCCACTGGTACTGCTTGGCTGCATCATGTTTGGGTTCACCCTGATTTTCTGGGCGCTGGGACCAATGGACTTATTCCGGTCATTTCAGGTCAGCGGCTCATCGCTGCTCACTCTCGGTTTCGCCAACTATAACGAAGCTGGCTATCTATTGATCGAATTCACCGAAGCAGCCATCGGCATGATCCTGATCGCCATGCTCATCTCATACCTGCCAACCATGTATAACAGCTTCACGCGGCGGGAAGCGTTGGTCACACGGCTGGAAGTACGTGCTGGCTCACCCCCGTCCGCCGTGGAACTCCTTGATCGCGTCCAGCGCGTGCATGGCTTCGGCACAATCCATGATGTTTGGGTATCGTGGGAAACCTGGTTTGCCGAGGTGGAAGAGACCCACACCTCGCTCACCCCGCTCGTCTTCTTCCGTTCGCCGCGCCCCGACGCCTCTTGGGTGACGGCGGCCGGAACTGTGCTGGATGCAGCCGCGCTGACCGTGTCGGCCGTGGAAATTCCGCACGATCCGCAAGCTGATCTGATGATCCGGGCGGGCTATCTTGCGCTGCGGCGTATTTCTGACTTCTTCGACATCACGTATGACCAGGATCCCGCGCCCGATGACCCGATCAGCATTTCCCGCGCGGAGTTTGATGATGCGCTGGAACAAATGGCCGAAGCGGGGGTGCCTCTGAAAGAAGACCGTGACCAGGCTTGGCGCGACTTCGCCGGCTGGCGAGTCAATTACGACCGAGTGCTACTGGCGCTGGCCGCGCTAACTATGGCCCCGTACGCGTCGTGGTCAAGCGACCGATCGCTGCCCGGTGGCTTCGGCCGCAAGCCAGGAAGAATGCTCAGGCCATTCGGGCGCTAGGGAAAGTGAACGGGCGGCCTTTCTGCCGCCCGTTGACGTAAGTTGGTGTTATGACGGTCGCGGCAGCACGAATACCGCCGTCGTCCAGCCCGGCACAGTAAATGCGCCCGCACCGTCATAGGCAGCCTCGCGCACGACTGCATCCGCGGACTCGGCCAGCACGGGGTGCAGCGCATAGCCCTCAGCCGCCCCATCGACCATCAACGTCTGCGTATCCGGCGTCGCGTTAAAGACCACGATGATGTCCTGATACGCCGGGTCGATGTCCACGCCTGCGGTATCGGATAAGCGCATGCCTATCACGCCAGGAATCTGTTCGACGCCGGTGTTGAAGAAGCTGAGGCGATTGATGATCTCATCAGCCGTCTGCAGCCGGAACAGCGGCGAGCTGGTGCGGATTTGCAGCCACTCGCGGAACAGCGCGTTCTGCAGTTCCATGTCCGCCGGCACCGCATCCAGCGCCGGATTGGCCAGCAGCGGCCCCATAATGTCCCAGTTGCCGCCGTTCTTGTCCTCAATCGGCAGGCCGTGGCCCCAGTTATTATCGGCCAGCGTCCAGTCGATACTGTTGAACCAGTCGCCGCTGTTGTAACTGTCGCGGTCCATCGACTTCGAGCGCAGGATGTCGTCGCCTGCGTGGAAGAACGGCACGCCCTGCCCCAGCGCGGCCACGCTCAGCGCCAGATTGTCCATGCGCAGGCGCTGCGCCAGGTCGACTTCTTCAGCCGCTTTCAACTGCACCACGTCCCACAGGGTTTCGTTGTCGTGGGCCGACACGTAGTTGATGTTCTCCTGCGGATCGGCCGTGTAGCCAGCCGGATTGCCGTTGTAGCCGATGTCCGCCCCCGTCACCCTGTCACCCGCGGCGTTCTCAAACGTATAGTCGGCCAAGCTGCCCGCAAGCCCAACACGTATCCAGTCGCCGTATTCCAGCAGGCGCGCGCGCTGCTCATCCTCCGTGCGCTCTTCCCACGAATTCGGCGCAGTATAGACGCCGGTCGCAAAGCCCTGCTCGCGCACATCGCTGAACGGGCTGCCGCCGCGCACCGCATCGCGCAGGCGGTCATTAAACACGCCGATGCCCGTGCCCGCGATGTTGAGCTGCGTCGCATTTACTCCGCGGGCGTTGTTCGCCACTTCGCCGAAGTCCCAGCCCTCCCCATAGACGTAGATTGACTGCCCGTCCACGCCATCAGCCTCAGGCGTCAACGAGTTAAGCATGGCACGCACCTCGATCATGTTGTCGAGCATGTGGTGGCCCATCAGGTCGAAGCGGAAGCCGTCGATGCGGTACTGCGTGGCCCAGGTGCGCAACGAATCGAGCATCAGCTTTTCCATCATCGCGTGCTCAGTGGCCGTATTCGAGCAGCAGGTGCTGCTTTCGACGCGGCCGCTGGGGCTCAGGCGGTGATAGTAGCCGGGCACAATGCGGTCCAGCACCGAGTTGGCATTCTGACCCGCCGCGTTGGTGTGGTTATACACTACATCCATGACTACGCGCAGGCCCGCCTCATTGAGCCCCTGCACGGCCGAGCGGAACTCACGGATACGCGCAGGGCTGTTAGGATCGGTTGAATAGCTGCCTTCCGGCGCGGTGAAGTGCAGTGGATCGTAGCCCCAATTGAAGGCATCCCGGTCACGTATGCCGTTCACAATTGCCTGCTGGTCGGGGCTGTCTGGCGGCAGCGCGGCCAGTTCAGCACGGACTGGCTCTACGCGTTCGGCCTCATTCTCATTGATGGTGGCGATGTCGAACGACGGCAACAGGTGAACGTGCGTCAGGCCCGCGTCAGCCAATTCACGCAGATGCTGCATGCCGACCGAGCCGGGGTCAGCAAAGGCGGTGAAGCGGCCCTGATTTTCGGGTGCAACGCCTTCATCCATCGCGCTGAAGTCGCGCACATGCAGCTCGTAGATCATGATGTCTTCTGGCGCGGCCAGCTCAGGCTTTTCCGTCTCGGCCCAGCCTTCCGGGAACAATACGGGATCGTTCAAATCGACGATCTGGCTGCGCGCCGAGTTCATCGACAAGCTGAACGAGTACGGGTCGGTGACGAGGTTGGTGACGACCGCGTGTTCGCTGGGCGCGTAGACGGTCACTTCGTACAGGTAATACTGGTCCTTCCACGAAGCATCGCCAGTCGCGCTCCAGATGCCGGTCGCATCTCCGCGCACCATGTCAACGTAGGCCGGTTCGCTGGTGGGGTCGGCATCCGCGAACAGGTGCAGGCGCACATTCTGCGCCGTCGGGGCCCACACGCGCAAAGTCGGGATGTCGCCGTCCCATACCACGCCGAGCGTTTCATCCACGGCCGCGGCCGCATACACATCATCAAGAGCGCCCCAAACTTGCACGCTGGTGGCATCGCCAAAGACCGCGCTGTTGTTGTAGCTCATCGTCATGGCCAGTTGGCCGGTCAGCAGTGCGGGCACGCGGTCGAGCGCCTCAGGCGGCAGCCTCAGCGCAAAGTAGTCATCGGCCAACTGCGGATTGGCTGACTTGATTTCGTCGGTCAGGCCATTGCGGTCGTACGTGAGCGTGATTTCCTCACCGCCCAGCACGCCTGTATCGGTCAGTTCGAGGCTGGCGTCCGGGCTGTAATGCAGCACGTAGTCCGCGCCCGGAATGCGGCTGATATTCCATGCGATGGTGTCGGCGGTCAGCCACATCGCCGCCGCGTCATTGAGGTTGCCGACGGCCGGCGGCAGTTCGCCGCCGACAATGACGATCATAATGTGCGTAGCGGGGTCGTACTGGAACACGACCTCCATGCCATCCTCGCCTACGCTGAACGGGATATTCGCCCCACCCTGCGCGCCGCCATCGCCGAAGTTCAGGTCCCAGCTTTCGTTGTAGGCCACCTTGGCCTCATACGAACCCGCCGGAAGCGCGCTGGTGGTGAAGGTGAACATACCATCGCCATCGCCGTCCTGCAGCAGCGTTTGCAGGCAGTCCGGCGCCCAATCGCCCGGGCAGCCCAGTTCACTCTGGAAGCTGCCGGGCACGTTGGCGATGAATCCATTGACCGAATCGGTCAGCCAGAGTGGCTGGGTATCGAAGATGATGCGCACCGGCCTATCTTCTTCCAACGTGAACGAAATTGGGTCACCGCCCACCGCGCTCCCAGCGCCCACCACCGCATCCATGCTGCCGTCGAGCGCCACCTGATAGCTGTAGGTTCCCGCAGGCAGTGCAAAAGTGGCCGACCACAACAGGTCTTCAGAATAGAAGTTCAGGGTTGCCGGGATGCAGGTAGGATCGGCGTCACTCTCGCAGCCCAGGGCCACCGCCAGCGAACCGACCACCACCGCCGACGATGGAACCAGTGTTTCCTGCGCCACACTTATGCTGGCACTCAACAGAAGGACCACGATCAACAACACGCGGAAAAGCATCGGGCGCATGATTTCTCACCTCAGTCACAAGTCTAGCCGAGCGATCGTTACTGGCCGCAGTATAGCGCGGGCACACACGCCGCTGGCTAAGCTCTCATGACAAATAGTGCAGAAAGTACAAGACACTGTGAGGGTACGCACTGCGGCGGACTGAAGTACGGCCGCAGGAAACGACCAGTCCGCTGAACGGACCGTATTCAGTCTCTTCAGCGGACTTGGTTTTTCCAACTAGGGGATTTTTCCCTTGGCGGTAGGTGCACTGCGCTTACACCCCCGTCTTTACGCCAGGGAGTACGAGCTTAGTTCGCCGACGGTGTGCGGTGCGTTTCGGCCTGGCGCACCGGAATCATCCGGGGCTGGGCATCAGGGGTCTTGGGCAGCGACAGCGTCAGCACACCCTCGTTCAGTACCGCCTCGATCTGCGCGACATCCACCGCATCAGGCAGGCGCAGGCTGCGGCTGAACTTGCCCGCGCCGCGCTCTACCACCAGCGCATGCGTATTCTCAGGCAGCGGGTTCTGCACGAACTCGCCGGCAATCGTTAGCACGCCGTCGTGCATGGCGATATTCAACGCATCGGCCTGCACACCGGGCAGCGATGCCACGACCGTGTAAGCCGTATCGGTCTCATAGACATCAACCGGCAAGGTGAAGGCCGAGCGGGCTTCCGCGCTGCGCCATGCTTCGTCAAACATGCGCTGCATCAGGGCGATGTCACGTGCAGGGGACCAACGGACAATTGTGCTCATGGTGTTTTCCTCGCTTAAATCGATACTATTCATCCAATCCGATAATCCCAGTCTAGAACCGGCATGTCAGAGCAATATCGGCGCACCATAAAAGCTACGTAGGAGACGCGAAAACAAGGCGTTAGCAAGATTCACTGCCAAGTCGCCAGAATCCAAAGAGAGACGTAGAGGATTTCAGGGTGCATCTCCCTTGTTTCCTCTGCGCCTCTCTATTATTTCTCGGCGACTTGGCGGTGAATCCCTCAGGTCTCTACTCGCTGGCCTCGGCCGTTTCCGGTTCAATCGCGCGACCGTAGAGCTTGGTGTAGTGCTGCAAACGGTTGATTCCGTCATGCTCGAAGTCGGCCGGCACCGCCCGCCACGACCAGTTGCCACCTTCGCGGCCAGGCAGGTTCATGCGCGCATACGAATCCAGCCCAAGCACGTCCTGGAGCGGCGTCACAAACAGTCGTGCGGTCGATGCTTCGCCCAGCCGGATCAGCTCCCACTGAATGTCATCAGCCTCGCGGTCTAGATACACATTCAGATGATGCTTCATGGCGGGCGTGGCTTCCTCGTTGTACCAGCCCACCGTCGTATTGTTGTCGTGGGTGCCGCTGTAGACGACGCAGTTGGGCACATAATTGTGGGGCAGGAACGGCTCAGCGCCCATCATATCGCCCCAAGCAAACTGGAGCACCTTCATGCCGGGTAGCCCAAAGCCGTCGCGCAGCGCCTCGACCTCTGGCGTGATCACGCCCAGGTCTTCGGCGATGATCGGCAGGTCGCCCAACTGGCGCTTGACCGACGTAAAGAAATCCATGCCCGGGGCCTTCACCCACTGACCAACGACGGCGGTAGCTTCGCTGGCCGGAATTTCCCAGTAGGCCTCGAAGCCCCGGAAATGGTCGATGCGCACCATATCAACCGTCGCCAACGTCTGGCGCAGGCGGTTGATCCACCAGGTGTAATCGTCTTTCGCCATCACGTCCCAGCGATAGAGCGGATTACCCCAGCGCTGGCCGGTGGCGCTGAAATAATCCGGCGGCACGCCCGCGATCACGGTTGGATAGCCCTTCTCGTCCAGAAAGAACAGCTCAGGGTTGGCCCACACGTCGCTGCTGTCGTGGGCCACGAAAATCGGCGCGTCGCCGACGATTTGGATGTCGCGCTCGTTTGCGTAGGCCTTGAGTGCGCTCCATTGGCTGAAGAACTGCCACTGGAAGAATTTAACACTGCCAATGGCCTCCGCGTGCTGCGTGAGAGCCGCAGCCAGCGCGGCAGGTTCGCGGTGCGCCAGTTCCGGCTCCCACTCCACCCATGGACGGCCGCCGTGCGCGTTTTTGAGCGCCATGAACAGCGCGAAGTCCTCCAGCCAGGCCTTACTGTCCGCGCACCACTGGTCGAACTCGGCGCGCGCCGCCTGGCCCGCCTTGGCCTCGAACGCCTTGTAGGCCCGGAACAGCCGGTCGAAGTGATAGGGAATGACATTGCCATATTCCACGCTGTCATCGGGAAAATCCGCGTCGGCCACATCATCGTCCGTCAACCAGCCCTGTGCGATTAGCCGATCGAGGCTGACCAGCAGCGGGTTGCCCGCAAACGCGCCCAGCGCCTGATACGGTGAATCACCATAACTGGTTGGGCCTAGTGGCAGCACTTGCCACAGCCGCTGATCATGCTCCTCGAGATAGTCAACAAACCGGTGAGCCCACGAGCCTAAATCCCCCAGCCCGTAACGGCCCGGAAGCGAAGTGGGATGAAGCAGAATACCGCTTGCACGCCCCAACATAACCAGTTCTCCTTGTGGCCCGCCAACGGGGCCGTGATTTGATGGATGAAATTCAGTGAATTTGCGAACAGTAACACAAGACACAATCGCTGTTCCAGTGTAACATCTGTCAAGAAGTGAACGGATGTTCCAATGATGTTCAGCCGCGAGACGATCATCGGCACGGTCGAACGTGTCACCTTTTACAACGCCGAAAATGGCTACAGCGTCGTCAAGATCAAGCCGGAAGGCAAGTACCCGAAGCAGGTCGCGCGCGATGGCACGCTGGCAGTCGTCGGCACGCTGCCCGAAGTCGGCCCGGGTCAGCGTTTCGAATTCGTCGGCCAGTGGGAAGAATCGAAGTACGGCACGCAGCTTCGCGTCGAAACGCTTACCCCAATCATGCCCTCCAGTGAAGAAGGCCTGGTCGCCTTTCTCGGCAGCGGCATCGCGCCCGGCGTGGGCAAGAAGACCGCCGAGCGCATCGTTGGCTATCTGGGGGCGGACACGGCGCGCATTCTCGATCAGGAGCCCGAGCGCGTCTACGAAATCCCGGGCGTGCGCCGCGAACAGGCCACCAGCCTGATCAAGGGCTGGACAGAAAACGGCAACGTGCGGCGCACTATGATCTTCCTGCAGGGCTTCGGCGTGACCAGCAAAATGGCGACGCGCATCATTGACCATTACGGCGCGGCGGCGGTCAATCAGGTGAAGCAAGACCCGTACAAGCTGGCCGACGAAGTGTTCGGCATCGGCTTCATCCGGGCCGACGAAATCGCGCAGGCGATGGGCCTCGATGCCGACGACCCGCGCCGCATTCGTGCTGGCATCCATTACGCGCTCAACCAGATGGCCAAAGAGGGCCATACCTACTACCCACGCGGTGAACTGGTGACGCGCACCAACGAACTGCTGCGTATCGACCACAGCGCGCGCATCGAGGCCGTCCTCAGCCAACAACTATTCGTTGGCGAACTGCTCAACGACGAGTCGCCGGGCGCGCCCATCAGCAACGACGCCGTCTATCTGCCCGCGTTCTACTATGCCGAGCGTGATGCCGCTGAACATCTGCGTGAACTGGCCGCCGCCGAATCGGACATCAAAAAGGCGGTCAAGGATATCAACTGGAAGAAACTGCTGGGCCGCCTTGCACATGGCCAGGCAGTCGATTTAAGCGCGCAACAGCAAAGCGCCGTGCGCGCCGCGCTCGAAAACAAGTTGTCGGTGCTTACTGGCGGGCCGGGCACGGGCAAGACGACCACAGTTAACATGGTCATCCGCGCGCTGGAGTCGCTGGACGCCAAGTTCGCGCTGGCCTCGCCCACCGGCCGCGCCGCCAAACGCCTGACCGAAACCACCGAGCGGCCCGCCAGCACACTCCACCGACTGCTCGGCTACGGCGCGGATGGCTTCGAGCACGACGAGGACAATCCGCTCGAAATCGATTTCTTGATCATTGACGAAACCTCGATGGTCGACCTGATACTGCTCGACACCGTGCTCAAGGCGCTGCGCCCGAAAACGCACCTGCTGCTGGTGGGCGACGTCGATCAGCTTCCCAGCGTAGGCGCGGGCAACGTCCTGCGCGACATCATCGACAGCGGTATCGCCTTTGTCACGCGCCTCGACGCCATCTTTCGCCAGGACGAGCACAGCCACATCGTCGTCAACGCGCACCGCATCAACCACGGCGACGCGCCGTTCATGGACAATCGCAGCGAGGACTTTTACTTCTTCGGCGAGGAAGACCCACAGGCCGCTGCCGCGCTCGTGGTCGATATCGTCTGCAACCGCCTGCCCACCCGCTTCGGCATCGACCCGCTGCGCGATGTGCAGGTGATCGCGCCCATGTATCGCGGCCCGGCCGGTGTGCATGCCCTCAACGAGGCGCTGCAGAAGGCGCTCAACGGCGACTCAAGCAAGGCGCAGCAAGAACTGGGCGGGCGCAAGCTGCGCGTGGGCGACAAAGTGATGCAAACGCGTAATAACTACGAGAAAGAAGTCTTCAACGGCGATATTGGCTCGGTTGCCGGCATCGACTTCGAGGAACGGGCGCTCGAAGTCGTCATCGATGGCGACTACATCTTCTACGACTTCAACGAAGCCGACGAACTGATCCATGCCTTTTGCATCAGCACGCACCGCAGCCAGGGGTCGGAGTATCCGATCGTGGTCATGCCCGTACTCACGCAGCACTACATGATGCTCCAGCGCAATCTGCTTTACACGGCCATCACCCGCGCCAAGCAGAAAGTGGTGCTGGTGGGCAGCCGCAAGGCCGTCCACATGGCTGTGCAGAACAACAAGGTCGCCAAACGCTACTCCGGCCTGCTCGAACGCCTCAAAGCGTAGAAAAGAGCAACGCGAAGAACCGCGAAGGACGCGAAGGGGAAAATCCTTCGCGTCCTTTGTATTGGCGTTTTCATTCAGTGCGCTACACTATCGGCCATTCTGCCGCCCAACCCCGTGCGATGTGTGCCCATGGCCCGCAGCCTGATCGCGCCCTCTCCTGCCGAGCAACCCAAAACTGCTGACGTCGTCATCCTCGGTGGCGGCCCCGCCGGCACGGCTGCCGCATGGGCGCTCGAACGCGCGCAGCCCGGCCTGCGCATCGTCTTGATTGAGCGCGGCGCGCAGGTGGGCAGCGGCGCGTCGAACGCCTCGCTGGAGAACTTCCGCACGGCCTGGGCAGCGCCCTGCCTGGCGAAACTGATGACGCGCAGCATCGCCGTCTTTATGCATCCGGCCGAGTATTTCGGCGAAGGCATCGATCTGGGCGCGAAACAGCGCGGCTACCTGTGGTGCGCCTTCACCGAAACACAGGCGAACAAGCTGCGCGCCGAAGTCGATCATCTGCACGCGATTGGCCTTTCGCATGTGCAGTATCTCGATCACGATGACGTGCAGGTGCGCTTCGGCTGGCTTGGGCCAAAGCCGCTGGCCGGCAAGTTCGACCCACACGCGGGCTGGCTCAATTCATCGGCCCTGATTTCAGCCTTCCTGCGCGCCAGCGTGGATACGACGGTGCTGCTTGATGTGCCCGATGTGCGCCTGCTGCGCCAAGGCGACCGCATCACCGGCGTCGAAACACCATCCGGCAGCATCCATGCACCGAAAGTCCTGATCGCTGCCGGCGCGGACTCGCGGGCGATTGCAGCGACGGCGAATCTTGGCTTGCCGCTGGTCATACGCCCGCGCCAAAGCTTCACCACTGGCTGGCGTCATCCTGAGTTTCCGTCCGACAGTCCGGCCATTATCGGCGCTGCGCCGTTTCCGCATGTGCGGCCCGAGGCGCAGGACGGTGCGATCTTCGGCTGGGAGTACGCCTGGAACGCCAAAGGCGTCGCGGACGATGGCCGCGCCGCCCAAACATTGGATGCGCCGATTTATCCGGTCGATCGCTGGAAAGACCCGCGCATGCCGTCGATGGCGCTCATGCTGTTGGCGAAGCAGTTCGGCCATGCGGACGGTACGGGGTTTGCCAGCCCGCGCTATTTACGCGGCATCGACCACCGCGCCGGCTACTACGTCTATCGCGGCGAAAGCGCGGCCTACAGGCTTGCAGCAGACGGCCAGCGCACACCCTACGAAAGCCAGCGCGCCATGCTCGACGCTCATCCGGATGTGGACGGCCTGTTTCTCTCTATTGCGCATGTGGGCCATGGCATCATGTCCGCCCCCGCCGCCGGCGAAATCGTAGCGGCGCGTATCCTCGGCCTGCCGCTGCCCGACCCAGCCTTTGCCGATTTCGGCTGGAACGCGCATTATGTGGAGCACGACTCCGGCGGACTGACGCCGGAAAAACAAGTTGAAAGTTGAACGTTCAAGGTTGCGGGCGGAACCCACCGCCCCCTGAGTCACCCGTAACATCCTCTTCACCGCGACCACCGAGAACTCGAGTCCAACAAATCGCCACATAAGAAAAGCCCCTCTCCGCGTGCGGAAAGGGGTCAGGGATGAGGTTGAGTTGAGGTTTACCCCTCAATCAGCAGCGTTTCCGGGTCTTCGACCAATTCCTTCACGCGCACGAGGAAGCCTACCGCCTCGCGGCCATCGACGATGCGGTGGTCGTAGCTCATGGCCACGTACATCATCGGCCGAATGACGACCTCGCCATCCAGCGCAATCGGGCGCGGCTCAATCTTATGCAGGCCGAGAATTGCCACCTGCGGCGGGTTGAGGATTGGCGTACTCAGCAGCGAGCCAAACACGCCGCCGTTGGTGATCGTGAACGTGCCGCCGCGCAGCGCCTCCAGCGACAGCGTGCCGTCGCCCGACTGCTGGGCGAAGCGCTTGATGGCCTTCTCGATTTGCGCGAACGACATGCGGTCGGCGTCGCGCAGCACCGGCACAACCAGCCCCTCCTCCGCGCCAATCGCCACACCGATATCGTAGTAGCGTTTGAGCACCATCTCGTCGCCCTGAATTTCGGCGTTCAGGCGCGGGAAGACCTTGAGCGCCCCCACTGCCGCCTTCACGAAGAACGACGAGAAGCCCAGCCCCACGCCGTGCGCCTCTTTGAACGAGTCGCGGCGCTTTTCGCGGATCTTCATCACGGCGCTCATGTCGATCTCGTTGAACGTGGTGAGCATAGCGGCGGTCTGCTGTGCTTCCACCAGCCGCGCGGCAATCGTGCGGCGGCGGCGCGACATCTTCACGCGCTCTTCGCCGCGAATATCCGGCACAGGCGCAGGATAGGGCGCGCTTGGCGTTGGCGCGCGCAGGGCTGCATCCATCGGTGCGGCCTGCTGTCCATCCAGGTGGCGCTGCACATCCGCCTTGGTCACGCGCCCGCCGCTGGCGGCTACTGCGGTCAGATCGACGCGGGCATCTTCAGCCATGCGGCGCGCAACCGGCGTGGCGAACTGCGCTTCGACCGCGGCCTGCTTGGTTTGCGCAGGAGCTGGCGCGGCTTTCGGCTCGGCGGCGGGTTTCGCCGGCGGCGCATCACCTGTGACACCCGGCTCAATCACGCCCAGCACATCGCCGATCTTTACATCCTCGCCAGCCGCGCGAGTGATTTTCGCCAGCGTGCCGTCGCGCTCTGCGCCCACCTCCAGATCGACTTTCTCGGTTTCCAGCACCACGACCGCTTCACCCACGCCTACGCGGTCGCCTTCCTGCTTCAGCCAGCGCGCAACCGTGGCTTCCACCACCAACTCGCCTAAGTTGGGAACTATGATTTCCGTCGTCATCGCTTATGCCTGTCCTTCTCGTTCGACCGGTGTAGTTTCCTGCGCTAGTGGGCTGAAAGCTTTCTCAATCAACTGCGCTTGACCAAGCGCGTGATAAGCCATCGTGCCTTCCGACGGGCTGGAGCTGCGCGGCCGCGCCACAAAGCGCAGCGGCGCGCGATTGACGATTAGGCGCACCAGCAGCGGCCGCACAAAATCAAGCGCGCCCATATTCTCAGGCTCTTCCTGCAGCCACACGACCTCACTCAGCGCCGGATAGCCATCTAGCACCTTACGCAGCTCATCGGCCGGGAACGGGTACAACTGCTCGACGCGCACAATCGCCACATCGTCGCGGTCCGTTCGCTGCTCAGACGAGACGAGATCGACATAGACCTTGCCGCTCACCAGCAACAGGCGTCGCACCGCCTCGGGTTTGGCACGCGCAGCAGCATCGTCAATCACCGGCTGCCAGCGACCTTCCGCCAGATCGCGCAGTGACGAACTGACCAGCGGATTGCGCAGTAGGCTCTTGGGCGTCATCACCACCAGCGGCAGCGGGTCATTCTTGAGCGTGAGTGCCTGCCGCCGCAGCAGGTGGAAGTACTGCGCCGCCGTGGTGGGATAGGCCACGCGCATATTGGTATCTGCCGCCATCTGCAAGAAGCGTTCGAGACGCGCGCTGGAGTGATCCGGGCCTGCGCCCTCGTAGCCGTGCGGCAGCAGCAGCACCAGCGATGGTGTTTGCCCCCATTTGGCACGCGCCGACACCACGAACTCGTCAATAATCACCTGCGCGCCGTTGTCAAAATCGCCGTACTGCGCTTCCCACAGCACCAGCCGCGATGGCTCCTGCACGTTGTAGCCGAACTCAAAGCCCATCACCGCCTGCTCGGACAGCGGGCTGTTGTGGATTTCATAGGCGGCCTTCGCCTGCGGCAGCTTCTGCAGCGGGATGAACGGCTTGCCGGTTTCGGCGTCGTGGAACACGGCGTGGCGCTGGCTGAAGGTGCCGCGCTGTACGTCCTGTCCGGTCATCCGCACCGGAATGCCGTCCGCCAGAATGCTCGCCATCGCCAGGTCCTCGGCGTGCGACCAGTCGATATTGTCCGTCGATGGACGTTCGCCCACCTCGTGGCGCCGCTTCATCACGCGCGCCAGTTTGGGGTGCAGGTGGAAGTCTTCGGGCAGCGTCAGCAGCAACTCGTTGATTTCGCGCAAGTGTTCAACAGGCACGCTGGTTTTCACGCGGCGGGCGGTGCCGGGTGCGGGCGGCGTAGGCCGCTGGTCGATCAGGTCGCGTTCGGGGTCGAGGTTCTCAAAAATCCCTTGCAGCTTCTCCATTTGCCGCTGCAGCATGGCTTCCGGTTCGCCTTCGGCCAGCACACCGCGCTGCACCAGCATCTGCCCGTATAGCGCGCGCACCGTCGGGTGCTGTTCCACCGTCTTGTACAGCATGGGCTGAGTGAAGCCGGGCTCGTCGCCTTCGTTGTGGCCATAGCGGCGGTAGCCGATCAGGTCGATGACGAAATCGCGCTCGAACTCTTCCTGAAATGCGAATGCGGTGCGCGCCGCCAGAATACAGGCCTCGGGGTCGTCGGCATTCACATGCACAATCGGGAACTTGAAGCCCTTGGCGAGATCGCTGGCGAACAAGGTACTGCGCGAATCGACCGGATTGGTGGTATAGCCGAGCTGATTGTTGGCGATAATGTGAATGGTGCCGCCCGACCAATAGCCCGGCAGGCGCGACAGATTTAGCGTTTCGGCTACGACTCCCTGCCCGGGGAAAGCTGCATCGCCATGAATCACCACCTGAAGCGTTTCGTCCGGATTGAAGCTGGGCTCGCCCGGGAAGTTGGCCCTGGTGCCGGCAGCACGTGCCATGCCCTCCACGACCGGATTAATGAATTCAAGGTGACTGGGATTGGGCGGCATCGACAACACGATCGCCACCTCGCGGCCATTTTGTAGTGCCCGGCGCGCGCCCATATGGTATTTCACGTCGCCCATCCAGCCGAGGTCGCTGCGATACTTTTGCGGCTGCAGCGGGTCTTTGAACTCGGCCAAAATTGAGGCGTAGGGCTTGCCCAGCAAGTGCGCCAGCATGTTCAGTCGGCCACGATGAGCCATCCCGAACAACACGTGCTGTGTGCCTGTTTCGGCCGCGCCGCCAATAATCTCGTCGAGGATCGGCACCATCGTGTCGAGGCCTTCAATCGAGAAGCGGTGCTTGCCCGGGAAGATGCGATGAAGGAAATGCTCAAACGCCTCGACTTCCGTCAGGCGTTGCAGCACTTTCACGGGGTCTATCGAGTCCACCTGCGGGTCAAACTGGCGGCTCTCCGCCGTGAAGCGCAGCCATTCGCGTTCAGCGGGTTCGCGCACATGCTCGTAGTCGAAACCGATGTGGCTCAGATAAATGCCTTTGAGTGCCTGCACTGCCTCATAGGCATCGGCTGACCTGGACACAATCGGCCCGCCGATCAGTGACGCAGGCAGACCGCGCAGGTCATCCTCACGAATACCGTGCGCTTCAGGATTGAGTTCCGGGTCGCCAATCGGCGGCGCGCCCAACGGATCGAGCTGCGCGCCGAACATCCCGAATTGGCGAATAGCGTCGGCGTAGTTGACGCCGCCGACAATCCGGCGCACATCCGCGCCGCCTGCCGGCTCAGGCGTACCCGCGACCGGCAGTGGGGATGGCCCGTCGAGCGATGGCGCCCATTGCCTGAAAATAGCGCGCGTCTCGGCATCGACCGAGTTGGGGTCGCGCGCATAACGTTCATACAATTCCTGTACATAACCGGCGTTCGCGCCGTGAAACGCATCCCAGAGGCTCATACCGTGATCATTCCAGTGTCATCAACGAAACCAAAGTGTAACGATTTCGCGCAAACGGCGCGAGACATGCAAAACGCCCCGCTTGCGCGGGGCATCGGTCTGGACTTCGTGCTGCCCGTTTAACGCACGCGCGCTGTCGCGTCCTTGCGCCAGTTCAGGCGGATGATCTGCGCGCCGCAGTCCCGAAGAAGCCGGGTAACGTACGGGTTCTCGACCAGCGCCAGCCGCATGGCCGGGGCATCGTGGCGCTGCAGCGTCACCAGATAGATGTGCGCGCGGCGGCCGCCGCTCAACGGCTTCTGCTGCAGAAACACCACGCCGCTGATGTGCATACCTTCATCCAGCAGAGCGTGCAGCACTTCACCCGTAGCGTACTGCTGTGAATCTTCCGACCAATGCGGTGATGGCAACCGGGTGCGCATTTCAAACAGCTCGTTATCGAATAACATCGCAGCCTCACCTTCTCAACAAGTACTCTTCTAGTTACCCCAGAGTATACGGCATTTTGTGTTGCCGAAGTATTTCGCGCAGATGAGCGTCTCGTAAATATTAGTCCGCCGCGGCCAGTGTGTGCTCGCCCACCTCCTCAAACTGGCGCTCGTACAGCCGCGCATACAGCCCTCCCAGCTTGAGCAAATCACTGTGACGGCCGTCCTCCACAATCTGGCCGCGCTGAAGCACCAGAATGCGGTCAGCGTCGCGCACGGTGCTCAACCGGTGCGCGATGATCAGGCTGGTGCGTTCCCGCAGCACCGCTTGCAGGCCCTCCTGAATCATCTCCTCGGTTTCGGTATCGATATTGCTGGTCGCTTCATCCAGCACAAGGATGCTTTGCGGGTGATGAAGCAGCGCCCGCGCCAGCGCGATCAACTGACGCTGCCCCTGCGATAGGTTGGCCGCCCCCGGCAGCAGCGCATAATCGTAGCCGCCCGGCAGCCGGTCGATGAAGCGAGAGGCGCACGACAGCTCAGCGGCACGGTGCATGGCTTCATCGCTCACGTCGGGGTCGAACAGGCGCAGATTGTCGGCAATCGTGCCATCGAAGCAGTACGGGCTTTGCGGCACCACGGTTACGAACTGGCGCAGGTCATCGAATGCGAGTTGGCGCACATCCACGCCGTCAATCGCCACCTGCCCCTGCTGCACATCGTAGAAGCGCGCCAGCAGCCCCGCCAGCGACGTTTTCCCTGCGCCGGTCGCGCCCACAATCGCCACGCGCTGGCCCGCCGGCACGCGCAGGGTCAAATCGTTCAGCACCGGCCGGCCGGCCTCATAGCTGAATGTGACCTGATCGAACTCAAACGCGCCGTGAAACGCCGCCACGCTCACCGGATGCGCCGGTGGAGCGATGTTCGGCTCGACGCGCAGCATGCGTGCGATGCGTTCGCCCGCCGCCAGCGCCGTTTGAATCTGAGCGAACTGCTCGGCCAGTTGCAACACGGGGTCGAACGTGCGCCGCGTGTACTCGATGAACGCGATCAGCACGCCGACGGTCGCCCAGCCCACGCTCACACCATACGCGCCGCCGAGCAGCACAATTGACAGGCCGATGATCGTCAACACTTGCAGCGTCGAGGCGTACCATGTGTACGAGTCGCGGAGATGGCCGT
Source organism: uncultured Chloroflexia bacterium (assembly GCA_963841085.1). GTDB lineage: Bacteria > Chloroflexota > Anaerolineae > Aggregatilineales > Phototrophicaceae > Flexifilum. Next base: position 178,454 of record CAWJBF010000005.1, read on the forward strand.
GTACCTGCCGGTACTGCTGATTAATTTCATCAAACGCGCGCCAGCTCACCCGCTGGCGGCCGAATAACTGCACCACCAGCATGCCGCCGAGGTTCTCGTTCAGAAACGCCAGGAACGTCGCCACCAGCTTGTGCAGGCGGTTGCTTGCGGCGCGGATGCGCTTGCGCCAGAAGATTGTCGCGCTCATCATCACCGGCAGCACAGCCAAACTCAGCAGCGCCAGCCGCCAGTTGATCAGCAGCATGACTCCGATAATGCCCACCAGCGTGATCAGATTGCTGACGACCATGACGATGCTGGTGGACAGCAGCTCGGTGAGCGCCTCGATGTCGTTGGACATACGCGACACGATCTGGCCCACCGGCGTGCGGTTGAAGTAGCGCATATCCTGGCGCAGTAAGTGGTCGTACAGGCGCTGGCGCAAGGTCACGAGCGCGTTCTGCCCCACCGTTTGCAGCCAGTAGGTGTAGGCGAAGCGCAGCACGAAGATGATTACGATGGCTGTGAAGTAGGTGATACCAATCGGGATCAGACCGCTCAGGTCACTGTTGGCAATCGGGCCATCCACCGCTTGCGCCACCAGCCACGGCAGCATAATCGACAGCGCCGTAACGGCCAGCAGCATGGCGAAAATAGCTGCGATCGCCCACTTGTGTGGCGCAAGGATCGACGCCAGCATCCACACCAGGGCGCGGTCACCTACCGGCCCGCCTTCCATCTCGGCGCGGGTGCTTGCGTCAGGACGAGGTGACAGGCGCATTGTCCCCCCGCAGTTCCCGGCTCACGGTGGCGGCGTAGGCCCCGCCGCGCGCAATCAGTTCGTGGTGTGTGCCCTGCTCGATGATGCGGCCCTGATCCATCACCACTGTGAAGTCGGCGTCCTTCACGGTGGCGATGCGGTGCGCCACGATCAAGCTGGTGCGTTCACGCAGCACACGGCGCAGATTGTGCAGAATGTCGGCTGACGTATGCATATCGACGCTCGACAGGGCATCGTCCAACACCAGAACCTGCGAGTCGCGCACCAACGCTCGAGCGATGGCGATGCGCTGGCGCTGCCCTCCGCTGACCATCACGCCCTTCTCGCCCACCATCGTATCCAGCCCCTCAGGAAGCTGCGGCAGGTCGTTGACGAGCCGCGACATATCGACCGCCCAATCCAGCGATTCTTCGCTCAAGTCTTCGACGCCCATGCGGATATTGGCGGCCAGCGTTTCACTGAACAGGAACGTCACCTGCGGCACATAGGCAATCGCGGCGCGCAGGCTTTCTATGTCATACTCGCGCACATCGCGCCCGCCGATGCGCACCGAGCCTTCGGTCACGTCGTAGACGCGCGCCAGCAGGTTGAGCAGCACTGTTTTGCCGCTGCCGGTCGCGCCAACAAAGGCGACGGTCTTGCCAGCGGGAATGTGCAGGGTCACGTCATCGAGCACGCGCGCGCCGCCTAGCTCCAGCGACACGTGATCAAAGTCAATCGCGGCGTGGGCCGGCACCTTCTTCGCTGCGTTCTCGGGAGAGCGAATGGCAGGCGTCGCCAACATCGGCGTCAAACGTGTCAGCGCCCCGCGCGCCTGCTGAAAACGCTGGTAGATAACGCCGAGGTTGAGTAGCGCCGTGCTGATCAGCCCCAGATACAACAGGAACTGGGTGAAATTGCCCAGCGTAAGCGTGCCCTCAATCGTCAGAATGCCGCCAAACAGCACGACAATGCCGGTCGTCAACTGACTGATCATGTTCGGCAGCATGCCCACTGGCTCGTTGCGCCGCTTGAAGCGCAGCCAGATGCGGCGGTAGGTGGAGTTCTCGCGGCCAAATCGGGCCGAAGCGCCCGCCTCGCGCCCGAACGTCTTGATCGTCAGCACGCCGCTGATGCTGTCCTGCACGAACGCGGCCAGCTTGCCAGCCTGGGCCTGCACCTGTTCGAACAGAGGGAAGATCGCCCGGCCCGCCCCGATCTGGAACGTGGTTGAAATCGCCAACACCACGAACACCAGCGCAGTCAGGCGCAGATCGACGGTCGCCAGCAGCGCAAAGACGAAGAACAGCAGCGTGACCGAGCTGGCGAAGCGCAGAAAGAACAGCACCATCAACCGCCACACCATCTCAGTGTCACTGTTGACGCGCGAAATCAGGTCACCGGTGGCGAAGTGGTCATAGAAGGACTGGTCGAGGCGCAACAGACGCGCGAACAACGCGCCGCGCAGGTCATAGTTCACGCTGTAGGCGATTTCGCCGCTGTAGTAGCGCTGGGCGAAGAAACTGACGACGGTGATCGCGCCGAACAGCACAAGCAGCGCCACGTCACGAACGATCACGTCCATCCCGCCGCCTGCATCGACATCATCGATGATCATGCCGATGAAGAACGGTTCGAGTGCGGCGCTGAACCCCGCCACCACGCCCGCCACCAGTGCGCCCACGACCGCGCCCGGATGCCCACCAATCAGGCGCAGCAGCCAACGCACATTCGCCGTTTCGGCGCGCGCGTCTGGCAGCGGCAGGGGCATTTCAACGGTGCTAGGGGCAGTCATAAGGCAGCTTGCAGGGTTCTGTTTCGGGTCTTAACAATCAGCCCATTGTAAGCCACTGAACTGAACCGTCTAGTGCCATTCGAGTATCCAATTGCCAAAAGCGAAACGCTTTAACCACAGAGGCACGGAGGTCACAGAGAGTTCTGTTTTGAACTCTCGTGTGACCTCCGTGCCTCTGTGGTTCAGGTTCTTTCCTTAGCTACGAATGGCCTACGTCGATCACGACCTTGTGCATACCCTCAGGGTACGTGATATTAGCCGCGAAGGCCTCGGGCGCGCGCTCCAGCGGAAAGTGGTGCGAGGTCAGATCGTCGAGATCGACCACCCCGCTCATCACCAGTTCAATCGCGCGCGGATAAACGTGTTTCATGCGCCGCACCATCTTGATCGTCAGCCCCTTGCGCCGGGCGGTCGAGTGCTTGAAACGCACTTCGTCCTTCGAAGGGATACCAGCCAGAATCACCCGCCCGCCCAGCCGCGCCATTTCGACGGCCTGCATGATGCTGTGATCGGCCCACGCTGCCTCGATGACGACATCAATACCGCGCCCGGCGGTCAGATCGGCTAGCCGCGCCACCGGATCTTCATCGACGGTCCAGGCGTCAGTCGCACCCCACTGCTTCGCTTTTTCGGCGCGCCACGGGAAACAGTCGAAACCATAGACTGCCCCCGCGCCGCTGTGCCGCGCTAGCCGCTGGATGAGCAGGCCAATCGGGCCGCAGCCGATCACGGCCACCGTGTCACCCAGCTTGATCTTTGGCCAGATCGACGGTATGCAAGGCCACCCCCAGCGGTTCGAGCAGCGCCGCGCTGGTATCTGAAAGCGCGTCTGGCACCGGAAAACACTCGCGCGCCCGCACCGTCATCTGCTGGCACAATGCGCCGTCGTCGGGGAACAGGCCGCAAAAGTGCAGCCGCCGGCACAAGTTCGGGTGGCCAGCCGCGCACATTTCGCAGCGCCAGCACGGCGTAGCGGGATCGACCGCCACGCGTTGACCCACGCGCAGCAATTCGCCCTCGCCATCCAGCGCCTCCGGCCCTGCCTTCAGCACCACACCAGCGAACTCGTGGCCGAGGATCAGCGGCGCGGCCAGCACCGTATCGCCGATGCGGCCGTCGTCGTAGGTATGCAAATCCGAGCCGCACACGCCCACCGCCGTCACCGCGATGGTCACTTCATCCGCTTTCGGTGGCGGCGGGGCGGGCACATCCTCTACCTTTATCGTTCGCGGGCCATACAATCGTGCAGCGCGCATGGGTCTAGCTCCTTCGCTAGTAGCTGGTTTGAAATGCGGAAAACCACGACCGCCAGGGTGAAGCCGTGGAGTTCCCTTTGCGTTCTTCGTGCTTTGCTTTTGCTCTTCGAGCCTTGGTGGTGGATTTATCCTCACCCCTCGCCGCCCGGGCGCGGCATATCGAACAGGTCGGTCACGCGCGTGTAACCCGCGCCCACCAGGCGGCCGATGGCATGCAGCGCCGGAATGTTGACCCTGCCGCCCTCGAGCAGCATCGAATCGTCTACGTGAATATGCACCACGCGCCCCACTACAATCGAGCCGCCGCCCGGCGCGTCGCTCACATCGACGATCTGTGACACTTTGCACTCGAAGTGAATCGGGCTTTCGGCCACGCGCGGCGGAGCCACCACCACGCTGGGCGCTGCGGTCAAACCAGCCAGCATAAACTCATCCACCTCTGGCCCCACTTCAGATGAGGTGAGGTTCATCGCCTGCGCCAGCGCCTCGGTGACGATGTTGACTACAAACTCACCGTTGGCGCGCACATTCCTGAGCGAGTCCTTCTCGGTGGCTTCCGGCCCACGCCGCTCCGGGCAGTACAGGATATGTGGCGGATTCGCACACACCACGGTGAAGTACGAAAACGGCGCGAGATTGCGGCTGCCCTCCGGGCTGAGAGTCGAAATCCAGCCGATTGGGCGCGGGATAATGGCGCCGCTGAGCAGCTTCTTCACGACAGGCGTAGGTTGACCGTTGGGATCGAGTTCCATCATCTCTCCTTGATTTCTGTGCAAACGCTAAGATTGGTTCTCGCAAGCCCTCATTAAACGATATAATTAAGACAACACGGTGCGATGAACATTGTCTTCACCTGTTAGTTTGATTTCCCCGACGACTCGCGGTGCCCTTGCGCCGATAACGCTTTAAGGCGGTGACTGATGCTTCTACACGAACCTCGACGGATTTCAATTGCCTCACTGCGGGAGTGTACCCGCGATCACAAGGTTGTATTGATTCCACCGTGGCCTCAATACCGCTCACTGTTCATCTCGCGCTTTCTGGCGAACGCCGACGAAGGGCTGCTGTACTCGCGCATGCCCGAAGGCGAAGCGACCATCGCGGCCTGGCTGGCGAACCTGACGGCAGACATCAAGGAGATTATGCCCGGCTTCGGGCAGGCGCTGTCCCCGCTGGTCAGTTCGGATGTGGACGACGCCGCCAAGCTCGGGGCGGCGCTCGGCACTGATTTGAACCAGCTCGCCAGTGAACCGCTGCTGTTGTTCATTGATGACTTCGACCCGCGTTTCTGGGGCGAGCAGACCGAATCCTTCCTCAGCGCCCTGATTGACGCGCTGGGCGACAAGGTGACGATCATCCTCAGTTCGCGCATGCAGTCGTACAGCCCGATCGATGCCGTGATCACCAGCGGCGTAGCCGTCGTCCTCGGCATCGAATGGGAGCGCGGCACGCTGCGTTTCGTGCTTGAAGCTCGCCCCCGGCCCCAGATCGAAGTCTACGCTTTCGGTAAAGGGCAAACGCTGGTGAATGGTGCGGAGATCAAGCAGTGGGAAGGCATGCTTCCACGTATGCTGTTCTACTACCTGATCGACCACCCGCTGGTCACCCGCGACGAGATTTTCGCGGACTTCTGGCCCAAAGTGGGCACCAAGGACGCGACCGACATCTTCCATGTCACCAAGCACAAAGTGACCGAAGTCCTCAGCCGTCCGATTGGCGGCCGCCCACTGGAACTGACTCAGTATACCCAGGGCTTCTACATTCCCAGCACGACCTACGTACGCCATTATGACGTGGCCGAGTTTGAGGCGGCGGTCGAACGCGCCGAAAACGCCAGCAGTCTGCAGGAACGCGAGCTGCACATCCGGCTCGCGCTGGAGATGTATCGCGGCCCGTATCTGGAAGATGTGAGTGTACCGTGGGTTGTCGAGCGCCGTGAGCACCTTAACCGGCGCTTTGCCGAGGCGCAGATTGTGATGGGGCGCGTGTTCACGGAACACAATCAGATTCAAGACGCCGCCGCCGCCTACGAGAAGGCCCTCGAAACCCTGCCGCTGCGCGAGGATGTGCAGCGATCCCTGATCCGCTGCTATATCGAGTTGGGCCGGCTGGATGACGCCCGCCGCCATCTAACCAGTCTCGAAGACAAGGTCTACCGGCGCATGGGCGTGAAACCCACGCCGGAAACTACGGAACTGCGCGCGATGGTGGCCTCGCTCAAAGAGTAAGTTGCTGCAAGACGAGCGCCAGCGCCCAGCCGGCTACCAGCCACAGCCCGAAGCGGCCGTGTAGTTTTGCCGTACCGCCCTGCGCGCGATGCAGCAGGGCGTTATCGTTACTGGTCATAAGCACGCGAATCAGGCGAACTGCTTCCGGTAGTGACAGCGCCACCAGCAGCGTCGGCCACGGCATGACACCCGCCACAATCAGCACTACGACCAATACGTAAGCCCCACCCACCAGCAGCGCATACTCCCAGCGCGCGGCCCGCTGGCCGAGCAGTACCGCCAGCGTGCGCTTGTGTACCGCCCGGTCGGCATCCACATCGCGCACGTTGTTGGCGTCCAAAATCGCCGCCGCCATCAGCCCAATTGGAATACCGACCAGCACAGGCGTCCAACTGGCCTGCGCCGCCATGACATAATACGCGCCCAGCACCATCAGCGGCCCCATGAACAGGCCCACCGCCACTTCGCCCAGGCCGTTATAGGCCAGCGGGAACGGCCCTGCCGTATACAGCACAACCACCAGCACGCCGCCTAGTCCAATCCACAGTAGCAGCGGCCCGCTCTGAAGCAGCAGGTACAGACCAATGAACACGCCGCCAAGCACCGTGACCACCGCGCCCGCCAGCACTTCGCGCGGGCGCAGCAGGCCGCTCTTGAGGATCATCCCCTGCCCGGTCTGTTTCAGGTCTTCCGCGCCGCGCCGGAAATCGTAGTATTCATTGATCAGGTTGGCCGCGATCTGCAGCAGCAGCGCGCCCACCAGCGACAGCGCGAACAGCCACAGGTTGAACACGCCATCCTGAAGCGCAATCACCCCGGCCGCGCCCAGCGGCACATAGGTTGCCGTGAGCGTACGCGGCCGCGCGGCGCGGTACCACGCCCGCCAGCGCGGCATCTGCACGGTATCCGGCGCAGCCATCATTGGCGGCACCCGCACGACTGGCAGCCCATTCGCCTTCGCTGTATTATCGCCCTCGTTCGCTCAACTGTTGTTGTGACGTGGTTCAGGAGACTCTCCCTATGCGCTCAAAATCCCTAATCGCGGCGGCTGCCCTGCTGGTCGCGCTGGCCGCAGGCGCCTGCGCGCCGAACTCACCAACGCCAGAACCGACTCGCCGCCCGACTATCACCCCTTCACCAGAAGCCACGCTGGACGTGACAGCAGAAGCCACAGTCGAAATCACAATCGAAGCCACGGTCGAAGTGACCGCTGAGGCCACCGCCGCGCCCTAGCGCAAATTCGCGCTAGTCCTGCCATTCCGGGTGCTCAGGTGGGCGGCGGCCGGCCCGCCAGCGGCGTACCAGCGCGGTCGCGCCCAGCGTGCCGAACAGCAGCGCGCCGCTCATACCGGCCAGAATCCAGGCTCCCACCGACGAAATGGCGGCCATCGACATATCCAGCAGCGCCCGCTGCGCAGGGTCAACGGCCAGGCCACGCCAGAACAGGTTGACTTCCTGCAAGCCAGAGAAGGCGTTGAACAGCGTGATCCCCAGTGCCGTTAGTATCAGCGCATCGATCAGCATCAGGATCGGGAATACGAGCCCCCAGCGCTGCCTGCCCCAGTCGATGATCGTCAGCGTGCAGAACACTGCGCCTGCCGCCAGTGCAGCGATCAGCGCCGTCGTCATCCAGCCGCCGTTCGCTACCAGAAACGCTGCAAAATAATAAAGCTGCTCGATTTGCTCGGGCGGCGCAGCCGATGTATCTGACTGCGCCGGTGGGGCGAACAACAGCGGAATTCTGCTCATTCGCCCCGCTCCTGCGCGTCAATCAGCGTCATCACCGCATCAAACAGCGCGCCGTTGGTGCCCACGGCGTCCGGGGCAAACACGCCAGCTCGACCAGACCAGTCGGTGAACGTTCCGCCAGCTTCCGGCAGAATGACATCAAACGGCCCGTTGTCCCAGATGTGCATGGCCGGATCGACCATGATTTCGGCCCGTCCAGTGGCCACCAGCGCATAGCCATACGAATCGCCCCATGTGCGCTGAAGGCGCGTGGACTGTATCAGCGCCTCCAGCGCGGCCTGATTGTCGCCATAGCCCGCCACCTCGCTCATCAGGAGCGTCGCTTCGCTCAGGCTGGCTTCAGCGGATACATGAGCGCGCCGTCCGTTCCAGAAACAACCTAGTCCTCGCGCGGCATAGACCGTCTCGTTCAGGGCCGGGAAATGGGCCACCCCCACCAGCGCGCGGTCGCCTTCGGCCAGAGCCAGCAGACAGCCATAGATCGGCACGCCGTGAATGAACGACTTTGTGCCGTCGATCGGGTCAATGATCCAGGTGCGGCCGCTGCTCCCGCCGCTACTTCCGTACTCTTCGCCAATGACACCGTCTTCAGGGTAGGCGCGCTCGATCAGGCCACGCAGGAGCCGTTCAGCGCCACGGTCGGCCTCGGTCACGGGCGTATTGTCCGCCTTGCGCTCGACTGCTGTGCCCGCCTGAAACAGTCCCAGCGTGCTGCGCCCCGCCTGCCATGTGGCTTCAAGGGCGAAATCGAGCGCCATTTGCAATTCAATCTGCTCATGGCGGCTGCTCATGGCTGCTCCTCCAAACGGATCGGCACAGCGCACATGGTTGGTGCAGCGTCAATGCCCAACAGCGCGCATACAGTCGGCGCGACCTGCAGTTGGCTGATGCGTTCGCTCGTGTCACCCCGGCCTGCCCCGTTGGCTGGCATATGATAGAACGGCACCAGCCGGTGCTGCGGCAGCGCGCCGCCGTGCGTCGTCTCCGGCTGATCGTCCATGCCGTGGTCGCCCGTGACGATCACGTCGTAGCCGAGCGGACGAACCAACGGAATCAGCGCCGCCAGTATCTGATCCTGCAGGATGACGTTGCGCCGGTACTCTGCCGACAAGCCGCCGTACTGCTCACCATAGTAGTCGCCCATCATTGGATGGATCAGCAGATAATCCGGCTGGTACTTCGCAACCAGTGATCCGCCCGCCGCTACCACTTCGATGTCGGGATACGGGTATTCGCGGTAGAAGCGCCCATGCTGAATCGCCAGCGCGGGGTCATCCACTTCGCGGTCAGCCACGATGTCATACGGCGCGCGGTTGTACAGTTCCGAGAACCACGAATAGGCCGAGGCAGCGGTCACTTTGCCGGCATCCCGCGCCAGCGCGAACACGTTCGGCATGAGCGACTGGCGCACGACCTCGTTGTGCGTGACGCCGTGCTCGCTGGCGTAGACGCCGGTGTGAATCGTCTCATACATGGGCCGCGACATCGACGGCAGTTCGCCCACGCAGGTGAAGCGTGTCGCCTGCCGGACTTCGACCAGATGCTGCAAGTAACCCATATACTGCGCGGCCGTATCGTCGCGCAGCGCGTCACTCAGTACCAGAATAACCTTGCTCATTGCCTAGCCCTGCTGGCCGGTGAATGCTTCCAGCGGCTGCGGCACGTTCACGACCGGCACCTGCGGCCCGTTGGTCGGTGCGGCCCAGCGCACGGCATTGGCCAGCACCTGGCGCACTTCCGCCTGATAGTAGGTAGGGAACGTCTCGTGGCCGGGCCGGAAATAGAAGACCTTTCCGCGATCACGATAGTAACAGCAGCCGCTGCGGAACACATCTCCGCCGGCGAACCAGCTCACGAACACCAGCGCGTCGGGCTGCGGGATGCCAAACGGTTCGCCGTACATTTCCTCATGCGGAATCACGAACTGATCGGGCAGGCCGTCCGCAATCGGATGCGCCGGATTGACCACCCACAGCCGTTCCTTCTCGCCGATATCACGCCACTTCAGATTGCAACTCGTGCCCATCAGCAGCTTGAAGATTTTTGAGTAGTGAGCCGAGTGCAGCGCGATCAGGCCCATGCCTGCCAGCACACGCTGGTGCACCCGCGCCGCAATCTCATCAAGCACCTCGCCATGCGCCCGGTGGCCCCACCAGATCAGCACATCAGTCTCAGCCAGCGCCGCTTCAGTCAGGCCATGTTCCGGCTCGTCGAGCGTGGCCGTCTTTACCGCAAATCCCGCCTCGCGCAGTCCCTCCGCAATCGCATTGTGTATGCCGTTGGGGTACACCCGCATTACGTCGGCATCAACCTGCTCGTGGCGATATTCATTCCACACCAGTACGCGCACTTGAGTCACCGTGGTTGCTCCTTGATCAGGTAAGCGAACGGACGGTTATTGTGCCTCAGTGCTAACGATTGCGTCTACCTCAATCTCAACCAAGTGGCCTGCATCAACCAACCTTGAAACTTCCACCATCGTTGAAACTGGCCGGATATCGCGGAAGAACTCGGCATGCGCCCGGCCCACGTCTTCCCAACGGCTGATATCGGTGACGAACATTCGCACGCGAACCACGTCGGCCAGCGTCGCGCCCGCTTCAATCAGCGCTCGCTCGATCTTGCCGAAGATATACAGCGCCTGCGTGTACGGGTCAGCGCCCTGCACATTGCCCTGCTCGTCGCTGGCCGTCGTGCCCGAAACCACTACGAACGGCCCCACGCGCACCGCCCGCGAATAGCCCACCGCCGCTTCCCACGGCGTGCCCGACGAAAAGTTGCGCCGCTCCATAGTCATTGTGCCTTCCTCCAGATAATGACGACGGGCGTCCCCGTGTTCGGCGGACGCCCGTTGATTAACTGCTTTGACGCCAGCCGCTACACCGACTCGCCCAAGTAGGCTTTCTGCACCTGTTCATTGGCGAGCAGGTTCTTGCCGGTATCCGACAGCACGATTTCGCCAGTTTGCAGCACGTAACCGCGAGTGGCGATTTCGAGCGCCAGCAGCGCGTTCTGCTCGACGAGCAGAATCGTGTTGCCCGCCGCGTTCAGCATCCTGATGATGTCAAAAATCTGGTCGACCAGCACCGGCGCGAGACCCATGCTCGGCTCGTCCATCAACAGCACTTTGGGCTGCGACATCAGCGCGCGCGCCATTGCCAGCATCTGCTGTTCGCCGCCAGACAGTGTGCCGCCCTTCTGACCAATTCGTTCGCGCAAGCGTGGGAACAGCGTCGTGTTCTCTTCCAAACGCCGCGCAATTTCCGCGCGCGAACGCACATTCCACGCGCCCAGTTCGAGGTTTTCGCGCACCGTCATCAACGGGAAGATGCGCCGGCCTTCGGGCACATGGCCGATACCCATACCGGCGATCACATGCGAGGGCAAGCCTGTAATATCGCGCCCCTCGAACAGCACCGAGCCGCGCTTGGCCCGCACAATCCCACTGATTGTGCGCAGTGTGGTGCTCTTGCCGGCGCCGTTCGCGCCCACCAGCGTCACCACTTCACCGGCGTTTACAGTCACGTTGATGCCCTTCAGCGCGTGAATGTGGCCGTAATAGGTGTTGACCTCTTTGAGTTCAAGGATTGGGGTCATCAGGCCACCACCTCTGGCGCTGCGCTGCCGGATGGCGCTGAGTCACGCTTGCCCAGATACGCTTCAACGACCCGCGGATTGGCGCGTATTTCCGCCGGCGTACCCTCGGCGATCTTCGCGCCGTAATCGAGCACATCGATATGTTCGCTAATATTCATCACCACACGCATATCATGTTCGATGAGCACCACCGTCACGCCCAGATCGTCGCGTACGCGCCGGAACAGGGCGATTGCATCTTCGGTTTCGTTGGGGTTCATGCCAGCCGTTGGCTCGTCGAACAGAATCAGCCGGGGATCACTGGCGAGCGCACGCGCAATTTCGGTGCGACGCTGGTCGCCATAAGGCAGGTTGCGGCTGATTTCGTCGCCTTTGCCCGCCAGCCCCACGAACTGCAACAGCTTGAGCGCCTTTTCGCGCACGTCCACTTCCTGCTTGCGAAAACCGGGCGTATGCAGCAGCGTACGCCACAGGCTTACGTTCAAGCGCGAATGTGCGCCCACCATCACATTTTCCAGCACCGACATATTGTGGAACAGACGAATATTCTGGAATGTGCGCGCGATACCAGCCGCGTTGACCTGATCGGGCCGCAGCCCCACCAGATTGCGCCCCTCAAACAGTATCTCGCCTGCGCTCGGACGATAGATGCCCGTCAACAGGTTGAAGAGCGTGGTCTTGCCCGCGCCGTTCGGCCCGATGATCGAGCTCATACTGCCCTGCTCGATGCTGATGCTGACATCACGCACGGCATGAATACCGCCAAACGATTTACTGAGATGGTTGACCTGCAGAATGGGAGCCATCGCGCTAGCTCCTTTCCTGGGGTACGCCCGACGGTTCCTGGCGCAGCATAGGCTCTTCGTCACCGTCGTCACGGCGCTCGCGCAGTTCCATCTGCCGCCGCTTCTCGGGCACCAAACCAGCCGGCCTGAAGATCATCATCAGTACCAGAATCAGGCCAAACACCAGCGGTTGATACTTGGCCGGCTCCAGTTGGTTCGGCCAATCACGGATATGGAAGTTGATGATGGGAACGACCGCATCGGCATTGCGGAGGTTATTTAGCTGGAGTGATAAGTTTGTGAGCAGGCTGAGGTCAAGCAGCGTGATCAGAATCGCGCCCACGATCACACCCTTGATGCTGCCAATACCACCCACAATCACCATTGCCAGAATCGTGATCGATTGCAGCAGCACGAAACTGCTCGGGTCAATAAACGTCTGCTTGGATGCATACAGCACGCCAATCGCGCCGCCGAAGGCCGCGCCCATAGCGAAGGCCATCAGCTTCGACTTCACCAGCGGCACGCCCATGGCCAATGCAGCCACTTCGTCCTCGCGGATCGCAGTCCATGCGCGGCCGATAGGCGAGTCCAGCAGTCGGCGCGACACCAGCACCACCACCGCGATGATGATGATGCCGATCGCATAGAACCCCAACTGCTGCGCGACCACAAATGGGTTCTCGACGCGGAAGCCGAGCGCGCTGGCGATAGACGTGGTGAATCCAATCGCAAATCCGGGTACAGGCGGGGCAGCAATGCCATGCAGCCCCTGCGCACCATTGGTGAGGTTGAACGGCGCATCGGCATTGCGCGCCAGCACACGAATGACCTCACCAAATCCCAGTGTCACAATCGCCAGATAATCACCGCGCAGACGCAGCACCGGCAGGCCGAGCAAAACGCCCACCCCTGCCGCCACGAGCGCGCCAATGATGATGAACAGGTAAAACAAACCGGGGTTCACCGTCCAGCCGTTAACGGTGAATATCGTGTCGGCTGGGCTGGTGAGCGACCCCCAGATATAAGCGCCCACCGCGAAAAACGCCACATAGCCCAGGTCCAGCAGGCCCGCAAAGCCCACCACCACGTTTAGACCCAGCGCCAGGCCCGTGAACACACAAATCTGAATGGCCAGCTCAAGCCACGACGTGTTGTACATGCCCAGCAGTGGCATGAGTACCAGCAGGATGACGCCGCCAAGAATGATTTTGTAGGCCATCTTGATCGGCGCGGAGATGACGACAATCGGCGAGAACATGAACAGGGGCACGAAGATGATCTGCGCCAGCGGATACCACAGCGCCGTGCGATCAAGGCCGAATAGCACCAGCGTCGAGCCGCCGATGTACAGAATAAGCAGAAGCAACGCGATACCCGGGCGACGAATATATTCGCGCCACGAGTTGCCGGACGACTGAGGAGCGAGCGTGGTCGTCGTCATGGCCTATACCTTCTCGTCCACATGTTCACCGAGCAGCCCTTGCGGCCGGAAAATGAGCACCGCAATCAGCACACCAAACGTGAAGATGTCGGTGTACCGCTGCCCGAGGGCCGGGAAATATACCAGAATACCGTTCAGGTAAGCCTCAATCATGCCGATGAAGATACCGCCCAGCAGCGCGCCTGTCACATTGCCGATGCCACCCAGCACCGCTGCCGTGAAGGCCTTAAGACCGGGAATAAAGCCGATATAGGGCGTGACCGTGCCCACATTCAGCCCATACAATGAACCGGCAAACCCGCCAAATGCGCCACCGATGAGGAACGTGAGCGAAATCATCAGGTTGACAGGAATACCCATCAGGCCCGCCGTCGTCGCGTCCTGCGAAATCGCGCGGATGGCCCGCCCCTGCTTGGTGCCGTTGACGAAGTAATTGAGGAACAAAAGCATGATGACCGCTGCGACCACGATGATGATCGAGGTCACGCGCACATTCACCGTCGTCGTGCCAAACGTCATCTGAACCGGCGTCTGAAGTTCAGGGATGTTCCGCGAGGGAAACGTCAGATTGAAGTCATTGATGGTAATTGCTGCGAAAGCGCGGGTGAGGTCAATCAGGATGAAGGACACGCCAATCGCGGTGATCAGCGGCACCAATCGCGGCGCGCCGCGCAACGGCCGATACGCGATTCGCTCGACCAGAACGGCGATCAGGCCGCTGAACGCGCCAGACAACAGCACCATGATAATGATCAGCAGCAGCGGCGGAATGTCTTGCAGCACCCCTGCCGTGTTGAGTACCGATAAGAAAAAGAAAGAAGACACCGCGCCAAGCATGAACAATTCACTGTGCGCGAAGTTGATGAACTTGAGCACGCCATACACCAGCGTGTAGCCGAGCGCGATCATGGCGTAGACAAAGCCAATGCTGACGCCGCTGATGATCATGCCGGGAAGCTGCTTGCTGATTTGATCGGCGAGGTTGATGCCGGGGCGCGGCTCGGGGAAGATCAGCGCAATACCATATGCTACCAGTGTGAGGACGACTACGGCGGTAATGACGAACAGCAGCATCTGGCCGACCGGATAGATGATGTAGCGGTAGAACCAGTTGCGAGACAACCACCTGTAAAACGCGGAATTGAGAAACGTGTCAAGCAGACTGCCGCGCTGAGTGGTAAGCGTGTCGGTGGTCATACAAGCTCCAGGTTGACGGCGGACGCTGGAAGTCCGCCCGAGGTGGAACTCCCATTCTAAATTGAGAGGCGGTGGGCTGTCGAACGACAGCGCCACCGCCTTACTTGGGACAAATCGTCAACTACGAGCTGGGGGTCGCCTCGGCTTCTACTTCAGCAAACAGTGGGGAGGGGATTTCCAGCGTACTCAGCAGCTCGTTGCCGCTCCAATCAGATGGATCCGCCGACACCGTCTGCAGCACATAGTACAGGCCGATTTCAGGGTCACCGTTACCGTCGAAGGTAATCGTGCCGGTCAGGCCTTCGTAATCAGACGTGGCGCGCACAGCCGAGGCAACCGCTTCACGGGTGGGCATGCCACCTGCTTCAGCCACTGCCGCAGCAATCGCGTTGAGCAGAATGACCGTCGAGTTGTAGGCTTGTGCACCAAAGGGCTGCGGCGGCTCACCATAGCGCTCGGTGTAATCGGCGATGAACTGTGCGGCGTTCGGATAAATCGCTGCGGGGCCCGCCACCGTCGTATAGTACGTGCCCACGCCTGCTTCACCAGACAGCTCTGCGAATTCGCTCGAGTTGAAACCATCCGGGCCCATAAATTCCCCGGCATAGCCCGCGGCGCGCGCCTGCGAAATGAACAGGCCGGTCTGCGAGAAAATGCCGCCGAAGTAAACCAGATCGGGGTTGAGCGCGAGAATCGGCTGAATGATGCCTTCAAAGTTCGAGGCTTCTTCTGTGCCTTCAAAACCCAGCACAGTCAGACCCAGCGCTTCGGCTTCGCTCAGGAAGTAATTCGCCACGCCCTGTCCGTAGGCAGTCGTATCGTGGAGGATGTACACGCTCGACACGCCCAGGTCCTCTAAGGCAAAACGGGCGCCCGTTGGGCCTTGCAGGTCGTCACGGCCGCAAACACGGTTAACCGTCGGCAGGCCGCGATCGGTCACCAGCGGATTCGTGTTGGCGGGCGATACCATCACCAGGTTGCTGTTGTTGTACACTTCCGACGAGGGAATAGCGACACCGCTGTTGTAGTGGCCGATTACGCCGAGAATGCCCGAGTCGGCGACGATGTTCTGGGCGTTCGACACGCCCACTTCCGGCGTCGCCTGGTCGTCGTAGGGCACGAACTGAACGGTATAACCCATTTCGGCCAGCGCGTCGCTGTTTTGCTCGATAGCCAATTCCACACCATTGCGAATGCCGATACCCAGCACCGACTGCGAACCAGACAACGGGCTTTGCGATGCAATCTTGATGACCTGTGTATCCTGTGCAGTGACCAATGAGGCGCTCAGCGCAAGCGCCAGCGCGGCGGAACTTACCAACGCGACCAGTCTTGTTGCCTTCATAGAACTCCACTCCCTGGCTTTACGGAACCGAACGAAAAAGACCACAGCGGAACCATGCCATCGGTCACGCTGCCGAACGCACAAGTTTTGCGATCCAGCAGCGCTGCATCCCTCTTGCACACGGGCGAGTATAACTTAAGACGCAGATGAGGCAAGAAATCGGCTGAATTCATGTCAAGTACCACTGTAATGCGGGAATATAGCCGCATTAGGCCTAAACCTATCTGTCAAAAAATGAGTGATTCATGAGACAGTCCGGCCGTCATTGTCGTCACTAAGGTGGATTTGTGAATAGCCCAAAGCTCCAAGGCGCGATCTATGGATTGAGCGCAGCCGCCATCTGGGGCGGCATGTATGTCGTGTCAGACGTGGTGCTTCAAGTCATCCCGCCGTTCACGCTGCTGTCACTGCGCCTCCTGCTGTCAACGCTCATCCTCGGCCTGTTCGTTTGGCGTATCCGTCCGCCTCGCCCTGCCGCCCGAGCCGATACCTGGCGTATTTTGGCCGTCGGGCTGGTGGGCTTCGGCTTGAGTCTCGGCGCGCAATTCGTCGGCACCGATCTGTCCAACGCCGTCAATGGCACGCTCATCACCAGCGCCTCGCCCGCCTTCATCCTCATCTTCGCAGTGCTGCTGCTTCACGAACGGCTGACCGGGCTGCGCGTGGCCGCTGTGGCGCTGGCAACGCTGGGAGTGGTCGTCATCATCAACCCGACGGAAGCCGATCTGGGTTCGGCCGCCTTCTTCGGCAATGTGGCGTTGGCGCTCGCCGCGCTCACCTGGGGCTTGTATTCGGTGCTGGTGCGCCAGCTCAGCGGGCGCGTGGATACACTGTACTTCTCGTTTCTCGCGCCCGTGGGCGGTTTGCTGCTCACGCTGCCGGCAGCGGTAATTGAACTTCAGTCACGGCCGGTTGGCGACATCACGCCGGCGGTCATCGGCGGCGTGATCTATTTGGGCGCCGTCTCGACCGCGCTGGCGATGTGGATGTGGAATCGGGCTTTTGCGTTGGTGGAAGCCAGCACAGCCTCGCTGTTCTTCTTCGCGCAGCCGTTGGTAGGGGCGCTGTTAGCCGTGCTGCTGTTGGGTCAGGTGATGACCGGCAGCCTGTGGCTGGGCGGAGCAATGATCGGCGCGGGCGTACTGCTGGCTCTACTCGGCGACCGCGTAGGCCGCCCGCGAAGCATGAAACGATAAATGAAGCAAAGACTCATCGCGTTGTCTCTTCTTTTCTCCTTTGGCCTCATGGTTAACCAGAGCGGCGACTGTTATAGTCAGCGCGTGTTTGATCGTTGCTGGTCTACTCAAAAGTGTCGTGAAAGTCGCGAGATCTCACTTTCAACTTAAGGAGCTTCTTCATGCCTGTGGATTTTGGTCTTGCTTTGCCCGCCGGCCCGGCCAAAGGCAACGAGGCGGACTTTTTCGGGCCGTCTGACGCCAGCCTGCCGCTGCTTGGCCCTCGTTTCCGCAGCGTGTGGATGACCGATCACTTCATGTGGGGCGACGAGCCGACGCACGAAGCGTGGACGACGCTGGCCTACATGGTGGCGCGCTACCCCAACCACGAAATCGGGCCGATGGTGCTGG
This sequence comes from uncultured Chloroflexia bacterium, assembly GCA_963841085.1. GTDB lineage: Bacteria > Chloroflexota > Anaerolineae > Aggregatilineales > Phototrophicaceae > Flexifilum. The sequence continues at coordinate 196,175 of CAWJBF010000005.1, forward strand.
GCCAGAGCTACCGCAATCCCGCGCTGCTGGCCAAGATGGCGGCCACCCTGCAATGGCTCAGCGGCGGGCGCTTCATCATGGGCATTGGCGCGGGCTGGAAAGAGGACGAGTACGCCGCCTATGGCTACGACTACCCGCGCGCTGGCATTCGCCTGGAGCAGCTCGAAGACACGCTCGAAATCATGACACGGCTGTGGCGTCAGCCCGGCAAGGTGACGTATCACGGCGCGCACTATCGCGTAGATGAGGCTATGTGCGAACCCAAGCCGGCACCGCCAATTCCGATTGTAGTGGGCGGCGGCGGCATCAAGACCATGCGCCTGGCCGCTCGCTTTGCCGACATGTGGAATGTCTCCGACACGCCGCTGATCGTCTACAGCGAGCGGCTGAAGACGCTGCGCCAACACTGCGACGACATTGGCCGCGACTGGGCCAGCCTGCGCAAGTCCTGGTTCGGCCGCATCGTTGTCGGGCGCACCGAAGCCGAGGCCGAAGCGCGCGGCGGCGGCCGCTGGACGCGCGCCAATGCTTTCGCCGGCACGCCATCCCAAATCGTCGAGCAGATGAGCGCCTTCGTCGCGCTCGACTGTGATTACTTCATGGTCGAGGTGCTGGGCCTGCCCGATCCCGATGTGATCGGCATGTTCACTGAAGAAATCATGCCGCATCTGTAAAGGAGGCGACAATGGACTTGAAGTGGTACGGCCACGCCTGTTTCCAGCTTACGGCCAGCGATGGTACGCGCATCGTCACAGACCCGTACACGCCCGAAACGTCAGGCTATGCGCCCATCACCGAGCCGGCTGATCTCGTCATCACGTCATCGGATAACGACAGCTTTCACTGCCGGGCGAACCTCATCCCCGGCCATCCCGCCGTGATCAATGCGTTGGCGCTGGCCCATAGTGGCGGCGGCGAGACGAACCGTCGCTGGCATCCATGTGCGCGCCATCGAGGCGATGGAAGCCCTCGATCACCGCTACCATGACCCCGACCAGAACGGGATGTACCGCCTCGAAGTGGACGGGCTGCATATCGGGCACATGGGCGATGTCGGCAATCCACTGTCCGCTGTTCAGATGGCCTTCTTCGACGGCATCGATGTGCTGCTGGCCCTGGCCGGCGATCACCCTACCATCGCCCTGCCCGACCTCAAAACCGTAATTGACCGCGTGCAGCCGCCGCTGGTCGTGCCCATGCATTTCCGCACCCTGCGCTACAAACCGCGCAATGGCTTCTGGATCGCCGATTTTCTGGCGATGTTCGACGACGCGCAGGTCGATTATGCCTGCGACACCCAGGTGACGCTTACACGAGAGACCATGCCCGGTTCCACACGCGTTCTAGTTCTCGCCCATGCCCTGTAACCCAGTGAGGTGAAGACCATGAAGTTTGGAGTGATTGGCGCTGGCCGCATCGGCAGGATTCACGCCGAAACGCTGGCGCTCCATTTGCCCGATACCGAAGTGTCTGCGATTGCCGACCCCATTGAAGCTGCCGCTGAGGAAACGGCTGCGCGCCTGGGCATCCCCGTCGCCAGCGCCGATTCCAGCGCCGTCATTCAGCGCGATGATGTCGAAGCGGTCGTCATCTGCTCATCGACCGACACGCATGTGCAGTACATCATCGAGGCGGCCCGCGCCGGCAAGCACATCTTCTGTGAGAAGCCGATTGACATGAATCTGGCGCGCATCGATGAGGCGCTGGAAGCCGTCGAGGCCGCAGGCGTCAAGCTGCAGATCGGCTTCAACCGGCGCTTCGACGCCAATTTCGCGCGCATTCGCAAAGCGATTAAACTCGGCGAAATCGGCACGCCGCACCGCATCCACATCGTCAGCCGCGACCCTGGCCCGCCGCCTATCAGCTACGTGCGGGTATCGGGCGGCATGATGCTCGACATGACCATCCACGACTTCGACATGGCGCGCTTTCTCATCGGCAGCGAGGTCGAGGAAATCTACGCCACCGCCAAGGTGATGATCGACCCCGCCATCGGCGAGGCAGGCGACGTGGACACGGCACTCGGCGTGCTCAAGTTCGCCAACGGCGTCATCGGCACGATCGATAACAGCCGCAAGGCCGTGTATGGCTACGACCAGCGCGTCGAGGTGTTTGGCAGCGGCGGCAAAATCGAGGCCGACAACAACTATCCCAACAGCGCCTTCGTCAGCACAGCGTCGTCGGTCTACCGTGACCTGCCGCTCAATTTCTTCCTTGAGCGCTACAAACAGAGCTACATCACGGAAATGCGCGCCTTTGTCGATGCCGTCCAAAGCGGCGGGCCAGTCCCGGTGACCGGGCAGGACGGGCGCGCGCCGGTCGTCATGGCAATCGCCGCGCGCCTGTCGATTGACCTGAACCGGCCGGTGAGGCTGTCGGAAGTCAGCGGTTAGCTGGTTTGAGCAAGACACGCCTTGCCCGACAGCGACGCATGTACGATAGCGAATAGTCACATCGCATTGTCTCCCGCCGCACGCGCTTGATTCTGCGCCTGGCAGAAAGTGACCTGAACGCTTGACGGCGATGGCTGCCATCTTCATCCGCGACCGCTTCACGTGGCTCGCCTACCTCATGCTGGCCTATTACGCCTACATGCAGTCGGCGCTGGGCCCGCTGATGCCATTCCTGGCCGGCGAACTGAACATGAGCTACACCGTGCGCGGCCTGCATGTGAGCGCCTTCGCGCTGGGCATGATCATCGCTGGCTCCAGCGCCGACCGTGTCGCGGCGCACTTTGGGCGAACGCGCGTGTTCTGGATCGGCGGCGGGGGCATGGCCCTGGCCGGTCTGGTGTTGATCGGCGTGCGCACGCCCGCGCTTACAATTGCCGCATCGTTTGGCATGGGCGTGATCGGCTCGTACCTGCTCATCATGATTTAAGCCGCGCTGTCGGATCATCACGGGCAGAATCGCGGCATTGCGCTGACTGAGGCCAATGTCTGCGCCAGTATCTCGTCAATGATGGCGCCGCTGCTCATCAGCCAGGCCGAGAATATTGCGCTGGGCTGGCGCGTCGCGCTGGTGATAGGCGCTGGCGCATGGGTGCTGCTGCTGCTCACGGGCCGCAGCGTGCCGATTACGCCCGAACCAGCGCGGCCAGCAGAGACTACCAACGCGAAACAGCGGCTGCCGCGCCTGTTCTGGGTCGTGTGGGGCATCGTATTTCTGAGCGTCGCCGTCGAATGGTCGATTGCGTTCTGGGCACCCGTGTTTCTGGAAACGGTCGTCGACGTCGATCGGGTGACGGCAGCAGGCGCGCTCACGTTCTTCTACATGGCCGCGATCTTCGGTCGGCTGGTCGGCAGCCGCCTCACGCGCCACCTCCGCCCGGACGTTTTGCTGGTCGGTGCAGGCGCTGTGGTCGTTGCGGCGTTTCCGGTCTTCTGGCTGGCACGCGCGCCGTGGCTGGCGCTGGCCTCCCTGTTCGTACTCGGTCTGGGAATCGCCAACCTGTTCCCGCTGTCGCTGTCCGCTGCCACGACCATCGGCGCGAATATGGCCAACACCGCCAGCGCGCGTGTTTCGCTGGCTGCCGGGCTGGCGATCCTGATCGTGCCGCAGGTGCTTGGCTCGCTGGCGGACCAAATCGGCATCCAGTCCGCCTTCCTGTTGGCGGGTTTGATGGGTGTTGGCGTGTTGACCCTGTCGGCGTTTGCGGCATGGGCGCAGCGCCGGCGCAAGCGGGCCGTTTCCCTGGAAGCAGGCTAATGATGAAGATAGGAACGTCGACCTGATGACCGCAGCGGCTATCCCCTTCGTGCGTGACCGCCTCACCTGGCTGCTGTACCTGATGCTGGCCTACGGCACCTACATGGTATCGACCATGGGCCCGCTGATGCCGTTTCTGGCCGCCGACCTGAGTCTGAGCTATACCGAACGAGGGCTGCACACCAGCGCCTTTGCCATCGGCGGGATCATCGCAGGCGTGACTGCCGATAGAATCGCACGCCGCTTCGGCAGGCCACGGCTGTTCTGGTTCAGCGGAGGCGGGCTGGCCGCAGGCGCGCTGCTGCTGATCCTGTTGCGCACACCCGTACTCACTATCAGCGCTGCGTTTGTGATGGGGCTGCTCGGAACGCTGATGTTCGTCACCGTTCAGGCGAGTCTCGCCGACTATCACGGTGATCGCCGCAGTATCGCCATCTCCGAAAGCAACGTCGGCGCTGCGGTGGCCGGGATGCTCGCACCGCTGCTCATCAGCCAGGCGGAAGGATTGTCTCTGGGCTGGCGGCTGGCGTTGCTGCTTGGCATCGGGGCGTGGGCTGTTATGGCGGTCTTTGGCAGAAAGATCGCCATTCCTTCCGCGCCGCGAACACCGGTGGTTCACACCGGCAGCAAGCGCCTGCCGCGCCTGTTCTGGCTGTTCTGGGGCACGATGTTCCTGGGCGTCGCGGTGGAATGGTCGGTCGGCTTCTGGACTGCCGAGTATTTCGAGCGTGGGATCGGCCTGGATCGGGTCAGTGCCGCGGGCGTACTCACGTTCTTCTGGATGGCGATTATCATCGGGCGCGTGGCCGGCAGTTTCCTCAGCCGCCGCTATCGCCCCACCATCCTGCTCATCGGCGCAGCCAGTCTGGCTGCCGCGGCCTTCCCGATCATGCTGCTGGCGCGCGAACCCGCCATCGCCACAGGCGCTCTGTTCGTGACCGGCCTCGGCGTCGCCAACTTCTTCCCGATGTCGCTCGCCTCGGCCATCAATGCCGCCGCGTTCAATACCAATGCCGCTTCGGCGCGCATCGCGCTGGCAAACGGCCTTGCCATCCTGATTGCCCCGCAGGTGCTCGGCTCTATCGCCGACCAACTGGGCATCGCGCCCGCCTACGCTGTGATCGGCGGGATGCTGGTCGTACTGGTTGCGCTGGCGGTGTTTGCGAACTGGGCACAACGTCGCAGCAGCCAGCGGCTGGTCGTGGCGTGAATGACCAACCGCGTTTCGCATTAGGATGGCGGCCCGGGAGTGAGGTTAAGCGCCCGCTTCAGATTCCTCGTCCAGCTCGTGCTCCAGCCGTTCGAGGTCTTCCATGCCCGACATCATGCGAATCATCTCGTCGCGCGGCAGTTCGGCCTTGGTGAACGTGCCCAGCGTCTTCCCGCGCTTGAGAATCGTGAAGCGATCACCGACGGGATAAGCGTGATGCGGATTGTGCGTGATGAAGATGACGGCCACACCGTGCGCGCGCGCCCGAGCGATATAGCGCAGCACCACGCCCGCCTGCTTCACGCCCAGGGCCGACGTAGGCTCATCTAGAATTAGCACCTTGGCGCCGAAATGCACCGCCCGCGCGATAGCGACCGACTGGCGTTCGCCGCCCGACAGCGTGCCAGCCGCCTGCTCGGGGTCGCGGATGTCGATACCCATGCGCTGCATCTCGTCGCGCACGACCGCGCTGGCCTTGCGGACATCAAACCGTTTGAAAATGCCTCGGCCCTTGGTCGGCTCGTTGCCCAGGAAGAAATTACGGGTGATGCTCATCAGCGGGATCATGGCCAGGTCCTGATAGACCGTGGCGATGCCCAGTTCCAGCGCATCACGCGGCGTGTTGAAAGCGACGCTTTTGCCCTCAAAACGGTAGTCACCCTTGTCAGGCTTGTGTACGCCAGACAGCGTCTTGATCAGCGTGCTCTTGCCCGCGCCGTTGTCACCGAGCAGACAGTGCACCTCACCGTGATTGAGCGAAAAACTCACGCCCGCCAGCGCAATCACGTTCCCGAAATACTTGTATACGTCGTCCAGTTCCAGAATCGGGGTGACTGCGGCCATTATTCCCTCTTCGTCTCTGAAGCAAGCCGGCGGATAAAGTTATTGACCAGTACCGACGCCACCAGCATCGTGCCCAAAAAGACCTGGAACCAGTCGGAATCGATGCCCGTGTAGACAATGCCCTGCTGCACCATGCCCACGATCAACGCGCCGAACACCGGCCCGATCACCGAGCCATATCCGCCGGTGAGCAGCGTTCCGCCAATGACCGTGGCGATGATGGCGTAGAACTCGCGCTGCGTGCCACGCAAAGTGTCGGCGCTGCCCACCGACAGCACCTGAATCTTGGCGACCAGCCAGGCCGATGCAGCCGTGCCGATGAACAGCAGGATTTTCATGCGGTTGACCGGAACGCCCACGTTGCGCGCCGCGTTCTTGTCACCGCCGATGCCGAAAATCCAGTTGCCTGCACTCGTGCGCAGCAGCAGATACGTGCCCAGCACCGCCAGCACCGCGCACCACAGAATCGAAATCGGGAAATTGGCCGTTACGCTGCGCGCCGAAGATGGATCGACGATTTGCAGCGTACTGGCAAAGACCGCAAAGGCCGAATCATAGCCCTCCACGCCCGGAATGCCGCCGATCTGCGTGCGCCCGGTGATCAGGCGTGTGACGCCAATCGTCAGGCCGCGCACTACAAACAGCGAGGCTAATGTGATGATGAACGAGGGTAATCCGGTGCGGATGACCAGGATGCCGTTGACCACGCCCACCAAAATCGCAAACAGCAGCGAAACGGCAATCGCCGCCCAGATGTTCCAGCCAAACTCGACCGAGAACAGCGCGGTAATCATGCCGCACGCGCCAATCACCGAGCCAATCGACAGGTCAAATTCGCCGGCGATCATGAGCAGCGAGACCGCAATCGCCAGAATGCCCAGTTCTGCCGACACCGACAGATAATTCGCGGTGCCGCGCAGGGACAGGAACCCCCGGTCGCCCGCAACCACGGCAAAGAACAGCCAGACCAGTACAGCGCCGCTGATCGCGCCCAGTTCGGGGCGGCGTATCAGCCGGCGCACCCATCCTTCGCGCAATAACCGTTCATCTGATGCGGGTGGACGTGCGTCCTGAATTGCCATCACTGCCTTCCAGGGGAAAGCCGCGCAGTGTTCAATGAGTAAGAATTATCTTCGGGCTACTTTGTAACGCGCACCGCCGCATGATACAAAAAGGGGTGAGGCAAACGATACGCCTCACCCCTCTCAATGACTATCAGTTTCGCCTAGCGCGTGCCGCGAGCCGAGTATTCAATGACCTGGGCTGCGTTTTCCTGCGTCACGAAGCCGGGGCCTGTCGGGACCAGAATGTTGCCTGGGGTGTTGAGGTTTTCCAGGAACAGGGTCAGGTACACGATCGGCAGGTAGCCCTGCAGATACTGCTGCTGGTCAATCGCGAACAGCATGTTGCCGTCGAGGATGGCCTGCAGTACTTCCGGCGACAGGTCGAACGTGGCGACCTTGATTTCGCCCAGCATGCCTTCGGCTTCGAGTGCCGCCAGCGCCGGTGCTGCGCCCGTCGGGCCCAACGTGAACACAGCGTCGATGGTCGGGTCGGCCGTCAGCGCCGCAGCAATACGGCCCTGCGAACCAGTCGGGTCGCTCAGTTCAACCGCAAGTACGGTCACCGCGCCACCAGCTTCGGCCATGGCATCGGTGAAGCCCTGGCAGCGAAGGTCAAGCGCCGCGTTACCGACTTCCTGGTTGACGCACAGCGCGTTGGTTGCGCCAGCGGCGGCCATGCGCTGGCCCGCGCCGACGCCCGCTTCATACTCGGTCTGGCCAATGTGCGCCAGCACGCCCAAATCGGAGGCGACGTCACTGCCCGAGTTGATGGAGATAACCGGAATACCGGCCTCGATGGCAGCCGAGATCGACGAGCCGAGCGCATCGGCATCGGGGATCGACACGACGAGGCCATCGGGGTTGCTGGCGACTGCGGCGTCAATCAACTGCGACATGGCGACCATATCGAACGTGCCCGGCGCCTGATACTCCACCGTCACCCGCATATCATTCGCTGCGTCATTCACGCCATTCGCGACCACCGACCAGAACGGATCGGAAGACTGCCCGTGCGTGACCACCACGATGCGATACGGGCGCATTTCATCCTGCGCGCCTACCACACCAACGCTGACAACGAGCACAACCATCAGCAGCAAACCGACAAGGGTCAAACGTTGTAACTTGCTCACTTGTTCTTACTCCTTATGCATTCATCGTCTGCGCGAAACTCAAACTGCCACCGGCCCCGCAAGACACGCCCGCTGGAGCCTCCCTCCTGAACCTGCGATGGGGCGAGTATTTGGAATTGCCTTGCCCCCACATTTCGTAATTATACTTCTCGAAACACCCCCCGCAACAAGAACAAAAATGCGCCGGGCTTGCTTCAAGGTCCACATTTCCCCTACTTGCCGCGCGGCGCTCCTGCTAGAATGAATCGGTATCCCCCATTGCTCATCAGCAGGAATATCCCCAAGTGACACAAACGCGCCCCGATATTCGCAACATTGCGATCATCGCGCATGTTGACCACGGCAAAACGACGCTGGTCGACGGCATGCTCAAGCAGTCCAAGGTCTTCCGCAACGCCGAAGCTGCCGGCGAACGCATTCTCGACTCCAATGCGCTTGAGCGCGAACGCGGGATCACCATTCTCTCCAAGAACACCGCCGTCGAATATGAAGGCGTCAAGATCAACATCGTCGATACGCCCGGCCACGCTGACTTTGGCGGTGAAGTCGAACGCGTGCTCAACATGGTCGATGCTGCGTTGTTGCTGGTTGACGCCGTCGAAGGTCCCATGCCGCAAACGCGCTTTGTGCTGCGTAAAGCTCTGTCGCTGGGGCTGCGCGTCATTGTCGTCATCAACAAGGTGGACCGCCCCAATGCGCGCCCCGACGACGCACTGAATGAGACGTTTGACCTGTTCATCGAGCTGGGCGCCAGCGACGAACAGGCCGAGTTTCCGGTCGTTTATACCGTCGGCCTCGAAGGCCGATCCGGCATGGAAGCCGATACGCTCGACAGCAATCTGATTGCCCTGTTCGAAACGATTGTGCGCGAAGTGCCGCCGCCCAAGGTGGACGATGACAACGCGCCAGCCCTGCTGGTGACGACGCTCGAATATGACAACTACAAGGGTCAGATCGGCATCGGCCGCCTGCAATCCGGCGCGCTGAAACGGGGCCAGACCGTGCTGCGAATTCGCGCCGATGGCACGCGCAGCACCGGCCGGATCGAGTATTTGTTCACCTTCTTCAACCTGCACAAGGTAGAAGTGGATGAAGTGCGCGCGGGCGATATTCTCGCGTTCGGCGGCTTCGACGATCTCGGCATCAGCGATACGATCACCGACCCCGCCAATCCGGTCATGCTTCCGCCCATCCTCGTCGAAGAGCCAACCGTGCGCATGACCTTCGGCGTCAATACGTCGCCGGTGGCAGGGCGCGAAGGCAAAACCGGCTGGGGAACGTCTCGCCGCCTGCGCGAACGCCTCTACAACGAAACGCGCAGCAATCTGGCGCTGCGTGTCGAGGATGGCGATTCTCCCGACCGCTTTGTGGTCAGCGGGCGCGGGGAACTGCATCTCGGCATCCTGATCGAAACCATGCGCCGCGAAGGCTATGAGTTCGAGGTCAGCAAGCCTGAAGTCATTCTGCGCCGTGACGAGGAAGCCGACGAACTGCTCGAGCCGATTGAGGAAGTGCATATCGAAGTGGCCGACAACATGGTTGGCACCGTCGTCGAACTGCTCGGCGGCCGCAAGGGACGCATGGTCGATATGCGCACCGATGCCAGCACGACCTACATGCGCTACCTCGTGCCTACGCGCGGCTTGCTTGGCTTCCGGTCACAGTTCATGACCTCCACCAGCGGCATGGGCCAGATTCACTCGATCTTCTACGGCTACGACGTGTTCACGGGCGCGATTCCGGGCCGGCAGTTCGGCAGCCTGGTCGCATGGGAGCCGGGCGTCGCTACGCCCTACGCCATGGTCCACGCGCAGGCACGCGGCACGTTCTTCATCGAGCCGGGCACGGATATTTACGAGGGAATGGTAGTCGGCGAGCATATTCGCCCCGAGGACCTGGCCGTGAATCTGTGCAAGGCCAAGAACCTGTCGGCGGTGCGCACCAAGAACTATGCAGATGAGGAACGCCTGAAGTCGTCGCGCAATCTGTCGCTCGATGACTATTTGGAGTTCATCGCCGAGGATGAACTTCTGGAAGTGACGCCGCTCAGCTTGCGGGCGCGGAAGCGCGTGCTGAATAACGAGCGCCGGATGAAGGATCAGAAAGCCCGCGAAAAACTGATGGCGGGAGAATAAAACCACCAGCGCCACGAGCATCCTCGTGGCGCTTTGTTATTGATGGGTGCCGGCGCGCTTTCACCAGCCGCGATGTGACAAAAATCGCGCTGCCGGGCGTGCCGCCCACGATGCGCGTGACGCGGTGTTTCTGGCGCACGGCCTCGTCTTCGCTGCGCCAGAAGCTAATCGTGCGCTCTTGCCGCGAGGCCAGCAAATTGAGCGCCGCCATCACATGCGAGCAGCACGCGCCGCCGTGCATGCCCCACGGGCAGGTGCAGCGCGCAACGACCGCTTCTCTGTCGTTCAATTCGACCGTGACAAAGTGCTGGATCGGCGGCTGCGACCGGCTGGTGACGGCAACCACGTTGTCGGATACCAGCTTTGCTCGCAACCCTCGGCTTCGCGCTTGCAGCTTCTTGATCTCTTTCGGGTTCATCAACCCTGCCTGTTCCACTCTGCTGCTCACTTTCACTGCCAAGTTTAGAACAAAAGTTCTTATTTGTCAAGAACGAAAGTTCTAATTGTTAGAGCTATCGCATCAAGATTGGGCGTCGCGTACAATCCTCGATCCCCAGACCCACCTACGTCACGCCCCGCACCCCGCTCATCCGTGACCACCCGATCCACCACAACGTCGCCTCCAGCGCGCGCACCTGTTCTACAATGAAACCGTGCCGCATCACCGCGCAATACGGTCGGGAACCACTCTGCCCCGCCGCTGTGCATCCAGTGTCCTGTATTCTGTCCGGTTGTCTGTTAGTTTTCCCCTCAGAGGTTGTCTGGCAGTTTCGATTTCTGTCTGTCCGGTTCGTTTTCCCCTCAGAGGTGTCCCACTGTTTTGATTCTGTCTCACTGTCTCACTTGTTTTTCTCTCAGAGGTGTCTCACTGTCTTGAATCTGTCTCACTGTCTCACTGCATGGTTGCGCCAAACCGGGGCAAGTCCAGGCACGCGGGGCTTTCTTCATGAAAGCCCCGCGTGTGGTGATGGTCAATTGGTTGCTTTTTATCAGCCTGCTGAACAGCTCAATTGCGCCTGTCCCATTCCGGCGTCGCAATCGGCGCCAGTTCGCTCTCCAATGCGCCGCGCAAGCTTTCGTACTGCGGCGGCAGTTTCAACGCCTGTCCCAGCGTCGCCACATCCTCATCAATAGTGAATCCTGGCCCGAGCGTTGCCAACTCGACGATATGACCATCGGGGTCGTTGGTATAGATGCTCTTGAAGTAGGTACGGTCCATCACCGGCGACACGCGGTAGCCGGCTTCAAGCAGCCGAGCACGCCACATCAGTTGCGCCTCCTCATCAGCCACTGCCAGCGCGAAGTGATGCGTTTGGCCTGCGCCCATACGCGCGCGCCGGGCCTTGAGCGGGTCGTGCTCGAAGTAGGTGACGACCGTGCCGGGTTTGCCCTGCCCCACGCCCCAGTACCAGTGCGCCGAATTCGGATCGTCGAAATTAGCCGTCATCTTCAGGCGGCGCATATCCAGCGCCTGCTCGTAGAACGCGGCCGTGCGCTCGATGTTGCTGCTGATCGCGGAAATGTGGTGCATACCCAGATCGAGCGCCATCTCCGGCGTGATATTGCCCACCGGCTCTGGCCACTGGTCATGCTCGATTTCAGCCTCGTCGCGCGCGCCAACACGCTTGGCAGCAGGCGGCGTTTGCACGGCCGTACCGAGGCTTTCCGCCGCCTCATCGACCGTCCAGCCCGGGCCATCGGTGGCAATCTCAACCACCTGCCCGTCCGGGTCACGGAAATAGATCGACGTGAAGTAATGGCGGTCCAGTGGGCCAGCTACGGTCAGGCCATGATCCATCAATCGGCGCTTCCACATCAGCAGCCCGTTGCGCGTGCGCACGCGCAGCGCAAAGTGATGCGTGCCGCCAATTCCGGGTTCGCCGCGCGGCGCGCCCTTCCACTCGAAGTAGGTGATGGCACTGCCCGGGCTGCCCGTTTCGTCGCCGAAATACAGGTGATAACTGCCCGGATCGTCAAAGTTGACGGTCTTCTTGATAAAACGCAAGCCCAGCAGTTGGGTGTAGAAATCTACGGTTCGCTGGGCATCAGATGTGACCAACGTGATGTGATGAAGGCCGAGAATGGTCATCGCACATGATCCTTTCTTTCGCGATTGGGGCGTTGTTGTTTGCTGACTATGCACAATTCCAATTCTTAGCGGGAGTTGCTTGCAACTTGTTCAGTCAGATCGCGCAGGTAGTCGAGCTCGTCCTGCACCACCTGATGGCCGGTACCCGGATACAGGCGCGCCATCACGTCGGCGCCCATGCGCTCAAACACCTGCATCGACTCCTGCACCCGTCCCAGCGGGATGTGCGGGTCGTTGTCGGACACGCCGAGGAATACTGGAGTGCCTGCGAAATGGCCCGGATAGTCAAAGGCGCTGCCTTCCGGACCGATCAGTCCGCCGCTGAAACCGATCACGCCGCCATAGCGCGCCGGATTGCGCGCGGCATATTCGAGCGCCAGGCACGCGCCCTGAGAGAAGCCAGCCACAATCACTCGCCCCCGGCTGATACCGGCGGATTCAGCCTGCTCCACCAGTCGATCGACCACGGCCAGCGCCGACGACAGCCACAGTTCGTTGGCTTCCAGCGGCGCGATGAATCGCTGCGGATACCATGTGTTGGTGCGGGCCTCTGGCGCGAGGCCAGCGATACCCGGGCCAGCGGCCGCCTGCATCAGGGTTTGCATATCACTCGCGCTCGCGCCACGCCCGTGCAGCAGGATCAGCAGCGCCCGCGCTTCCTCCAGTGGTGCACCCCACGCTCGTACCGGCTGACCGGCATGTGGGTCTGATGATGTGCCAGATTGATTCATGTCCCATCGTTCCTGAATTCTGGTCGAACTCAGCTCATTATCATCGAAAAGTCGCGGCCAGTGCCCGGGCCTTCACGCTATCCTTAGTTTGGCGGTTGCAACGGGGCCGTTTCCAGCAACAATGGTTGTGAGATGAGGCAGGATGGAGTGGCGATGATGAAGCGGATACTGCTGCTGGGAGCGCTCGCGTGGATATGCGCGGGGCTGGTGTTGGGCGCAGCCGCGCAGGAAGCCACACAGGAGCCAGACATGCCGCTGCCGTGGTGGAATGACCGCGTGTTCTACGAAATCTTCGTGCGCAGCTTCAATGACAGCAATGGCGATGGCAAAGGCGACCTGCGCGGCGTCATCGACCGGCTCGACTATCTCAATGACGGCGATCCGACCACGACCACCGATCTGGGCGTTACTGGTCTCTGGCTGATGCCGATCATGCGTTCGCCGTCTTATCACGGCTACGACGTGCTCAATTACACCGGCATCAACCCGGATTACGGCACGATGGACGACCTGCGCGAGCTAATCGACGCGGCGCACGAGCGCGGCATCGCCGTCATCGTCGATATGGTCTTCAACCATACATCGCGCGCCAATCCGTGGTTCAGCCGATCGGTGCAGGGCGACCCCGAATTTGCCGATTACTACATCTGGGCCGAGTCCAATCCGGGCTTCCGTGGCCCTGATGGGCAGCAGGTTTGGCATTCCTACGCCGGCCGCAACTACTACGGCCTGTTTGGCAGCAACATGCCCGACCTCAATCTGGAGAATCCGGCCGTCACCGCCGAGTTGTACGACATTGCGCGCTTCTGGCTCGAAGACGTGGGCGTCGATGGCTTCAGGCTGGATGCAGTCAAGCACTACGTCGAGGAAGGCAGCGATCAGGAGAACACGGCATCGACCCATGCCTGGACTGGCGCGCTCAATGCCTTTGTCAGCGATGTTGACGCCAACGCGCTGCTCGTGGGCGAAGTTTGGAGCAACACTTACGACGCTTCCGACTATGTGAGCAATGGTGATCTCGACCTTGTGTTCGAGTTCGATTTCGCCCAATCCATCCTCGATGCAGCCGGGCGCGGTGACCCCGCCGGCGTGATTACACTTCAGCAGCGCGTGCTGGAGCAGTATCCGTTCGGGCAGTACGCCTCATTCCTGGCCAACCACGACCAGAACCGGGTGATGAGCGTGCTGCGCAGCGATCAGGGCAAGGCGCGTGTGGCCGCCGCCACGCTGCTAACCGCGCCCGGTGTGCCCTTCATCTACTACGGCGAGGAAATCGGCATGCTCGGCCTGAAGCCGGACGAGCGCCTGCGCACACCCATGCAGTGGGATGAAACGCCGGTTACAGCGGGATTCACGACGGCGCGCCGCCCGTGGGAGGAACTGGCTCCGGGTAATGAAGACGGTATTTCGGTCGCGGCGCAAGATCAAGACCCGCAGTCCTTGCTCAATTTCTACCGCGCACTCATCCACTTGCGTGCCAGCGAGCCAACCCTGCGCAATGGCGACTGGCTGAACCTTCGCGCTTCCAACCGCGATGTGTATGCGTTCCTGCGCCGCGCTCAGGACGATACGCTGCTGGTGCTAATCAATTACACTGATGAGCCGATCACTGATCTCGTGCTTCAGGGCCGCGCCGGGTCGCTACCGCTAGTCACGAACGCGGACGTGCTGTTCGGGCAGGGAGTTGCATCCGCCCCACCAGTGGCCACGGACGGCAGTTTCGAGGACTACAGCCCGGTCTCGTCGCTCGGGCCGCATGAAACGCTGGTTATCCGGCTGTCGTGAAGTCCTGCGGCCGGCCAGAGACGGCACTGTTCACCTCTGGCGCTGCGGCTGGCTGCGCCACCGGATGAAACGGAATGCTGGCAAGAAAGGTGCTTCCACGCCCGGGGCGGCTTTCAGCCACGATACTGCCGCCGTGCCGGATCAGACAGTCCTTGACGACTTTCAAGCCCAGTCCGGTTCCACTCACCGCGCCCACGTTGCGGCCGCGGAAAAACGGCTCGAACAGGTGCTCCATGTCGGCCTGCTCGATGCCAATGCCCTCATCTGTTACCTCGAACAGGATGGCCGAAGGCTGATGCTGCGTGTCGAGGCGCACGACCACGGCAATTCTGGCCTGCGCCTCACTGAATTTGATCGCATTCGACAATAGGTTCGTGAGCACATGGCGCAGGAGCGTCGTGTCTACGTCCGCCAACAGCACATCGGGGTCGGTTGCCACAGAGATTTGATGCATCATGCCCACAGTTGCGGACATTTCCTCGGCCACCTGCCGCGTGAATTCCATAACATCCGCTGGTGATGGCTGATATTCGAGGCGGCCCAGTTCAGCGCGAATGACGATGGAAATCTCGTCGAGCATGGCGCGCAGATGCTGCACCTGCGTTCGAATAATCCCGAGCCGCTCTTTGCGGCGGTCGGCGTCCATGCGGTCGTGATAACGGTCCAGCATTTCGCTGCTGGTGAGGATGATCGACAGCGGCGTGCGGAATTCATGCGATACCACCAGCATGAAGCGGTTGCGCACCTCGCCCACCTTGCGCTCGGCCTCAAGCGCCATTTGCAGGCGTTCGCGGTCGCGCAGCGCCTGTTCCACCGCCTGACGCTCGGTAATGTCGCTGATCAGGCCATAGCAAATCCAGCGCACATCGCCCGTGCCCGGTTCGCAGCGGGCGCTGTCGCGCATCCACAGCAGGCGGCCATCCGCATGAGTTACACGGTATTCCGTCTCGGAATCTTCGCCGTTGCGCAGGCGTTCAAGCTGCAGCCGCGCTGACAGTTGGTCTGCCTCATAGACCAAGGACGGCCAGAAATCCCAATCAGACAGCTTCAACGCCGCCGGATAGCCGAGCATTTGCTCGATGTTGGGCGAGGAAAACATCTGCACAATCGTGCCGGTCTTCATCACCGCGAACACATATACGAGATGATTGGTCGAGTAAATCACGCGCTGCAAGAGCGATTCCGTCTCGCCCAGCGCGCGCTCGACACGGCGGTGTTCCAGCGCGGCGACCACGATCTCCATCAACGTTTCCAGCAGATAGCGATCTTCATCCGTCCAGCGCCGGGGGGTTCGCGCAGCCAGTGACACGAAGCCCTGCAGTGTTTCACGGTACACCATCGGAATCGCGGCGATACTGCGCACGCCCTGCGCCCGAAGCTGAATCGCCAGCGATTCCCCGCCAGCATAAGTGTCAAAGTCCTCAATCAGCACCGGCTCGAATAAGCCGGGGTCATGCGACAGAAAATCCGCGTGCGCGGTAGATTGCTCAAATGCAAGCGGCTCTAGGTTGTGCGCGTGCCACTGATAACTGAGGTGAAATGAATCCTGCGCGAGACTGCGTTCGAACAGCAAACAGCGATCAGCCTGCGCAAACTGGCCAATCGCCATCAACGCGGCATCGACCGCCACATCAATCTGATCGGCTGGCAGGTCGATGAACGCGCGCGCAATTGTAGAAAGCAAGGCCTCGCGCTCATACACGCGCGTGCGCTCGCGCTCGACCCGCGCCAGTTCCTGATGAAGCTGTTCCTCGAAGCGGATCATCTCGGTGGCAAAGTGGGACAGCGCCTGCAAGTCACTTGAACGCGGAGCCAGCACGCTGCGGACTGCAAGAACGGTCTCCAGCGCCGCGTCGTGACCATGCGTTTCGAGATAGCTCGTCAGCCAATCCAGCCCGGCCTCGACGATCTGGGGGTCAAAACTCCAGACTGCGTCATACGAAGCGGTTCCGGGGTCGCGGCTCACGCCAGCGCGTGGGCGGGCGCACAGCAGCGCCGAAAAGGTGTAAGACAGAACGAGAAAGAAGCGTTCGTTGTGCAGCGGTTCAGCCGTAGAGAGCACGATGGGAACAACGCCCGGCAAATCTGCCAGCGATTCTGCCCCTGCGCCAAAGGTCAGCACATAGGCCGACGGCCCAGCCAGCGCCCTCAAGCGATGCGTGGTGGACGACCAGCCATCGGCAGACCCCAGCCCGGCGCACACCAGCGACGCCAGCCGGCGGTCGAGCACCAGTTCTTCAAGCGTGTGCGTGAGATGGATCAGCGTTTCGCGCGCCAGCGGCACCATTGTCAACTGGCTGCCGGCTTGCTGTGTCACCGCATCGAAGAGTGAAGCGCTGTCCATAATCGCGTTTACAAGCCCGTGTTCGTGAACCCCATTCATTATAGACGAGCGCGGCGCGGATGGATCATGCAGGACTCGCACAATTGGCGCTGGGTTTCCGCTGTCTGCCGGCCAGATGGATCATGTACAATGGCCTCGATTTTCGGAAATTGGAAGGAAAGAAAATGTCCAATCGTATTGGTATCGCTGCTGCTACCGCTGGCCTGCTGATGGCGCTGCTGCCCGCCGCCAGCTTCGCCCAATCCGCCCAAACGCCCGCCGAATTGTGCGCGGCCGCCGTGCCCGCCGCCGAACCGGCCACCCGCACGTTCGACGCGCCCGAGCAAGTCATCGAGCCGGGCGTCGATTACCGCGCCATTCTGTGCACCAGCGCCGGCCCGATCTACGTCGATCTGTTCCAGGACGCCGCGCCCGCCACCGTCAACAACTTCGTCTTTCTGGCGCAGAATGGCTACTACAACAACACCACCTTCCACCGCGTCATTGAGGACTTTATGGCGCAGGCCGGTGACCCCACTGCAACTGGTACGGGCGGCCCGGGCTATGCGTTTCAGGATGAGTTTGTGGGCTATCTGAACTTTGACCAACCCGGCCTGCTCGCGATGGCGAACTCTGGCGCCAATACCAACGGCAGCCAGTTCTTTATCACGACCGCCGAAACGCCGCACCTCGACTACAAGCACACCATCTTCGGCGAAGTGCTGGATGGTATGGATAACGTGAGCGCGATTGAACTGCGCGACCCCGCGACCGCCACCACGCCTGGCACGACGTTGGATACAGTGCTGATCATTACTGATCCGGCCTCCGTCGCAGTGGACGTACAGCCGCTGGAAGATAGCACGACCGACGACCTGCAGGCCGCGCTTGACTTGGCTGGGGCCGAAGTGGCCGACCCGCTGACCATCAATACCGAAACGACTGGCCTGTTCGAGTTGGACGCTACCGTCGCGCAGACCCCTGAATCAGTGCAGGATGCCTTCCGTGCCGCGCTGGACGACAACAGTTTCGTCGTGCGCGCACGCAGCACGATAGAGAACACCGGCTGCGCTTTTGATCAGGTCGGTTGGGGCATGATTGGCTTCTCACTGGACGTGTTTGCCACGCCCGAAAATGCCGGCGCGGCCCTCGCCAGCGGCGTATATGGACAGGCTCTGGAAGCAGACGGTTTTACGCCATCCACGCTGGATAATCTCGCTCAGCCCCTGTACAGCAAGCAGGTGACGGTCTGCGACCAGCCCATGACCGAAGCTGCCACCCAGTGGCAGCGCGGCCGTATGGTGGCTGAAGTGCGTGTGACGGTGCCGGCCACATCTTCCGCCAGCCCCGATCTGTGGATCACCGATTTCGCAGGCCTGATCTACGAACGCTTCTTCGCTGACGTGCTGCGCGCCGAGCTGCGCTGAACCCCACTCTCCAACCCCCTTTCCAATGTCTAGAGAGGGGGTTGGAGGGTGAAGTCTTATAACCGTGCCCGGTTCGGCGGCCCGACCAGCTCATCAAAGGCCGCGCCAAACGCCGCTTGGAACGCCCCGGCTTCAAGCAGTTCGTCAGGCGTGCCAGTCGTCAGCGGGCGGCCAGCCTGCATCAGCCACATCTGGTCGGCGCTGCGCAAACTCAAATCCAGTTCATGCGTTGAAAGCAGCACTGCTAACGGCCGGCCATGCACGCCTTCACGCGCCAGCAGCCGCAGCAAACTCATCATTTCGGCGCGGTGTGTCAGGTCGAGATAGGCGGTTGGCTCGTCGAGCAGCAAGATCGCCGGCTCTTGGGCCAGCCCACGTGCGATCATGACTTTTTGACGCTCACCATCGCTTAGCGCTCGCAATGGCCGGGCCGCCAGTGACTCGGCACCAACAGCCCGCAACGCCCAGTCCACCATCTGCCAGTCGCTTTCATTCAGGCGGCCGCTGATGCCCGTGTACGGATAGCGGCCGAGCGCGATCACCTCGCCAGCCGTCATGTAATCCACATCGACCGGCGCGGTTAGCACCACCGCAATCCGGCGCGCACGGGCTTCACTGCTCAGGCTGCGCAGCGGCTGCCCCTCCAGCAGTACGTCACCAGCCAACGGCAATTGCATGCCCGCCAGTGTGCGCAGCAGCGTTGACTTGCCCGCGCCGTTCGGCCCCACCAGACAGATCAGCTCACCGCCGCGCAGCGCCACTTGCAGATCGGCCGCGATCACACGCTGGCGCCCGCCCGCTTTATAGCCAATCGACAGGCTATCCGCCTGCAGCAGCGCACTCACAGGCCGTGCTCACGCAGCGCGCCCCGGCGCACGATCACCCAGATAGCGACGGGCGCGCCAATCAGCGCCATGACTGCATTGAGGGGCAGCACCATCGTCGCTCCCGGCGACTGGGCGATGACATCCGCGAACAGCGCCAGCGCCCCGCCCAGCAGCGCCGTCGCGGGCAGCAGCAGCCGGTGATCGGACGTCTTCAGCAACGCCCGCGCCAGATGCGGCGCGGCCAGCCCCAAGAAGCCGATTGGCCCGCAGAAGGCCGTCACCCCACCCGCCAGCAGCGCCGTCGCCGCAATAATACCGATGCGGGCGCGGCGCAGTGGCACGCCCATGCTGGCCGCATACGTATCGCCCAGCAGCAGCGCATTGAGCGGCTTGGTCATCATGGCCGACAGCACAAAGCCGCCCGCCAGCACGCCCACAAAGACCGGCATCTGAGTCCATGTCACCGACGTGAACGAACCCGCCGTCCAGTTGATGAACGCCTGCAGACGCTCGGGCACGGCCGCATGGGCAAGTATGCTCACCAGCGCGCTGGCCACGTAGCCGATCATGATGCCGATAATGAGCAGCGTGACCGTACCGCGCACCCAGCGCGAGGCCAGCAGCACCAGCCCCATCACCACCGCCGCACCGGCCGCAGCCGCAAAAGTCACGGCGGCATCCCCCACCAGCCCAAAGCCGGCCATCATGGCCACACCCACGCCACCCGCCGCCAGCAGCACCAGCGCCGCACCCAGGCTGGCCCCGGCGCTGAGACCAAATACATACGGGTCAGCCAGCGGGTTGCGGAACAGCGTTTGCATCGACAGGCCGCTCACCGACAGCGCCGCGCCAGCTAGCAGCGCAGTGACCGCCTTGGGCAGCCGGAAATCCAGCACAATCGTGGACCACGCCGCGCGCGCCGGTTCATCACCCAGCAGCACGGTGAGCACCTGCGGCACGGGTATGTCGACTGAACCCACGAACAGACTCAGCAGAAACGCCGCCAACGCCAGCAGTCCCAAACCAGCCATGGGCGCGACCCAGCGTGGAATGCCGCCGCTGAGGGCGGCCCCGCTGGCTGTTGCACGCGCGCGCGGCGTGGTATCCACGGAGATGTCCCCTTATTGCAACTGCTGATAGAAGGTAAGCGATTGATCGGGCAGCAGCGCCGGATGGAAAATGGCGATCAGGTCAGCCAGCATCCGTTCCGGGTGCAGAACGCCGGTCTCGAGCGCGTCGTTCCCGCCCAGCGGCGTGACGCGGGCGATGTGGTTGAACACGCTTCCGCTGTCGAATGCCTCAAACGATGCATAGCGCTCATCCTCGTTCAGGCCGTCCGCCAGGCTGAACCAGAAATTCGGATTCAGCCACACCTCCGCCGACTCGCCGCGATCCAACACTGCCTCGAATGACAGCGGCAGGCCGCCGGTCGAATCGTCGCCTGCCCACAGATAGTCACCGCCGGCATCGGCAATCAGGCGCGCGATATAACTGGCCCCACCCGCTACGTACCACGTGTCTCCGTACATGGCGTTGACGAGCACACTCGGCCGTTCGGTTTCTGCGGCAGCTTGCGCCGCCAGATTGGTATAGGCCGTCTCGATGTCATCGAACAGCATGTTGGCCTCGTATTCGGCGTTGAAGAACAGGCTGGTGAACTTCACCCACTCGGCGCGGCCCAGTGGCGACGTTTCCATATAGTCACCGTTGAGCACCGTCGGGATGCCCGCCGCGATCAGCGCCGGGTGCGCGTCGTAGTCCGCGCTGCCGATGCCATAGGTGAACACCACGTCCGGCTCCAGCGACAGCACCTGTTCGACATCCACAAACGAGCCGCCGCCTACTTCCTGAATGTCGCCCGCGTCGATGCGTTCGCGCACTTCCGGGCTGTACACGAAATCGAATTCGTCCGTGCCAATCAGCGAGTCGAGTAGGCCCAGCTCGACGAAATGCGGCAGATAGGTGGTGGACATCGAAACGGCGGTCGAGACGGGCACTTCAATAATCGCGTCAGCATCCACATCTTCAGGCACGGGCGCGCCGCACTGCACCAGCAGATACGACACCGGCTCGGCGCCCACCCACGGCTGCGTCACAGTCACCAGCTTGTAGGCGTTCCCATATTCCACCGTGAAGCCCGCAGCTTCATTCACCGTGACCTGATCCGGGAAATAATCGGTAGCGGGGTCGTAGCTGTCGAGGCAGCCGGATGGGTTGCCTCCTCCCGCGAACACTGGCACGGCAACCAGCAGCAACACAACCACAAGCGAAAACACAGCGCGTTTGATCATGACATCCCCCTAATTAGGATAGGCACTGAAAACCAGCACAGACGGCTTCGCGCCATGGGGGAACCGGCTCCGTTGAGCAGTGTGCCGGCATGAAAAATCCGCCGGGCGGCGGATGATGAAATGCATGTTCCAAGCATTCATCCCGTACCCCTTTTAGACGCGAAGGTGGTAGACGAGAATCCATGCGGTGGGTATTCGGGCTTGGCTGAAGGTTTCCCCGCAGCCCTACCGTTGCGCGACAGCGCCGGACTTTGACCGGACTTCCCCCGTTTGCTGCGCTGCACATCCGGGTGCAAGCGCGCCGCACAGGTTTCGTATTGGTAAGCTAACGGCCAGCATAACACTGCGAGACTAGAGTGTCAAATTATCGACCCTCATCCCCGGCCTTTCTCCCTCAGGGCGAAGGGGTAAGCACTCCCCCTCTCCTATGTTCGGAGAGGGGGTTGAGGTTGAGTGCCTAGACCAGTTTCGCTTCAAACGTGATCGGCACCGCGATGGCGCGCGACATGATGCACGTTTTGGCCGATTCGTCGGCGTGCGCCGCGAAATCAGCATCGCTCATATCCGGTACACTGCCTTCGCACACCAGATGGATGTTGGTGATCGTCATCCCGGCGTCGGTCTTGTCCAGCGTGACCTGCGCGGTCGTGCTTACCTTGGTAGGTGCTGCGCCGTGTTGAAACAGGCGGTTGTTCAGCGCCATCGTGAAGCAGGCGGCTTCAGCCGCGCCCAGCAGTTCTTCGGGGTTGGTGGCTGTGCCGGTTTCAAAGCGCGACACAAACGTGAACGGTCCTTCAAATACGCCACTGCCGAGCTTGATCGAGCCAGCGCCTTCCTTAAGCGTTCCCTGCCACGAAGCCTGTGCATTGCGAGTGGGCATTATTCTCTCCTTCACTGTGAGATCGGAATTGGACTTACCCTTACAGCATAGCCAAACGCTCTAATTCCACCAACCCCACGCGCCCAGAATCAGGTCGTCACTCATCGAAGCCTCAGCTTCGTCATATTCAACGGTCAGCCACAACAGCCCGCTCAATGCCGCGCGCCGCAATGGTGTTTCCGGCTGGAGCAACATCTCAATCACCGCTGGCATAGCCTCGTCATCCAGCCCAGCCAGCGCTTCGGCTGCTGCGTGCCAGATGACCCGATCCGGCTCATTCAGCGCGCTCACCAGCGCCGTCGCCGCGTCACGGCCGCCCATCAGGCCCAGGGCCGTGGCGCAGGCCACGCGCACAGTCGGCTCGGCATGATCGAGCAGAGAATCGCGCAGGGCAGCGCACGCTTCAGGACCACCGAACCTGCCGAGTGCCTCGGCGGCGTTTATGGCTCGCGCGCGATCAGCGCCGCGCAACACCATGATCAAGTCGTTGGCCGATAGGTAAGACATTCGCAGGTGATTCCTTGCCTCATTTACTCATAAACATGCTCTTGACAGTATACCACAGCGGGCGTAAGCTGTTGGCGCACAAATCATTTGGAGACCAACCATTGGATGATGAACTATCCGAACTGCGCGCGTTGGCGACTGAAACACGGGCGCTGACCGCAATCGTGGCCAAGATGGCCGCGCGGGTAATGCATGAACGCCTGGCGCAAAGCGGCATGGGCGTAACCCCCATTCAGGTGGGGATTATACGCATTCTGTCTGCGCATCCGCACACCAGCAGTGAGTTGAGCAAGATGTTCGTCCTTGATCCGTCCACGCTCGTGCCCATCATCGACGGGCTGGAAACGCGCGGCCTGATCGAGCGCGGACGAGACCCCAACGACCGGCGGCGTGTGCCGCTGGTGCTCACGTTGGCTGGTGAAGACGTCATCAATGAGGTTGAAGCTATGGCCGATGATGATGCGATGGTGACCGCGCTCAAAGCACTCGGCACAGACAAGGCCGTGCAACTGCGCGACCTGCTGCGCGAACTCTTGCGCGAATTGCCGGAAGGCGCCGATGCGATGTGCAGTATGCAGGATCGCCTCACACGACTCGAGTCCGTCCAGACGGATCGCGCCGCAACTTCAGCGGACGCATCCGCGTAAACATTACAGCCCGAAATAGAAACTGGAAGAGAGAAATCGCCTTGCAAGCAGCAGCTGCTCAACCATCTCGCTCTGCCGGAAAGAAAGACCGCGGCAGTATGAAAGACCTGGTGCGCGCCATTCGCACACTGGGTGGAGAACGCAAGCTGGTACTCATCACCTACGGCGCGCTGGTCGTCGCCACGCTGGCCCAGTTGATGGTGCCGCAGCTCATCCAGAACATGATCAACACCATCACCAATGGTTTCGTTGCCAATACCGTGCTCGGTCTGCCCCAATTCGCCCAGGGCTTCGCCGCCCAGCAGGCAGGTTTCACGATGGAGCAGATCGACGCCAATTCGGCCAATGCGGCGACCTTCCTGATCACATCGGCGCTGATCATCGTTGCCTTCGCCGCCTTCCGCGGCGTGTTCTCGTTCATCCAGACGTTCAACTCAGAAAAGCTATCGCACACGTCGGCCTTTCACTACCGCAACTTGCTGTTCTCCAAGCTGCAGCGCATGTCGTTCAGCTACTACGACACCAATCAGACCGGCCAGTTGATGATTCGCGCCACCGACGATGTCGAGAAGGTGCGTATGTTCATCGCCCAGGGCCTCGTCATGGCCATACAGGCGCTCCTACTGCTCGTGGTCACGCTGATCATCCTCTTGGCCACCAACTGGCAATTGACGCTCGTCATCCTTCCCATTCTGCCGATTGCGCTGCTGCTGTTCATGGGTTTCGGCTCGATTGCGCAGCCGCTGTTCGCTGTCGTCCAGCAGCGTTTGTCATCTCTTAACACCATCCTTCAGGAGAATCTGGCGGGCATCAAGGTGGTTAAGGCCTACCACCGCGAGGACTACGAGCAGAAGCGCTTCGATAAGTCTGCCGACAATCTGCTCGAACAGCAGATCAAGGTCGCGCGCGTCTTCTCATTCCTGTTCCCGGTCATCTTCCTTGTCATGCAACTCGGACAGGCTGCCCTGCTCTACTTCGGCGGCCGTGAAATCCTGAACGGCACGTTGACGCTGGGCGAGTATCAGTCCTTCAGCCTGTACGTAATCTACATCTTCTTCCCGCTCGGGATGTTGGGAATGATCATCACCCTGATGGCGCAGGCGTCTGCTTCGGCCACGCGTATCTACCAAATCCTCGACGCGAAGAACGAAATCCAGGACAAGCCCAATGCCGCCACGCTGCCCAAAATTGACGGCCGCGTCGCCTTCGACCATGTCACCTTCCGCTACTTCAACAGCGGGTCGCCAGCGCTGGACGATGTGAGCTTTACCATCGAGCCGGGCATGACAGTCGCTCTGCTGGGCAGCACCGGCAGCGGCAAAACCAGCATCATCAATATGATCCCGCGCTTCTACGACGCGACGGAAGGCACAATCAAAATTGACGGCTTCGACGTGCGTGACGTGACGCTCGAAAGCCTGCGCTCGCAGATCGGCATCGTGCTGCAGGAAACCAACCTGTTCAGCGGCAGCGTCCGCGACAACATCGCCTTTGGCCGTCCCGATGCCACCGATGACGAGGTGATTGCCGCCGCCAAAATGGCCGCCGCTGATGACTTCATCACCAGCTTCCCCGAGGGTTACAACACGCCAGTTGGTGAACGCGGCACAACGCTTTCGGGCGGCCAGAAACAGCGCATCGCCATCGCCCGCGCCCTGCTGCTCGATCCGCGCGTGCTGATTCTCGACGACTCGACCAGCAGCGTCGACATGCTCACCGAGGCCACCATTCAAGCGGCGCTCGACAAGCTCATGCACGGCCGCACCAGCTTCGTCATCGCTCAGCGCATCACCACTGTGCTCAATGCCGACCTGATCCTTGTGCTGGACAAGGGCAAGCTGGTCGCTTCTGGCAAGCACGCGTATCTGCTGGAGAACGAACCGCTGTACGCCGAAATCTACTACTCACAGCTCGTGGAAGACGCCACCACTCAGGTCTCGCCCGACACTGAAGCCACAACGGAGGCCTGAAACCAATATGATGGGAATGAACCGAAGCCTTCTCGAACAAGAAACAAGCAAGCCGACCAGCACGTGGTCTACGCTCAAGCGCTTCATCGTCTTGTTCCGGCCCTACTGGTTCCTTGCGCTGGGATCGCTGCTCTTCATCATCGGCAGTACCTATGTTCAGGTGCTGTCGCCCGAGCTGACCGGCCAGGCCGTGGACTGCTACCTGTTCCCGACCGATCCTGCGTCGTGCTGGATCGCTACCGACACCGTGACCATGACCACCGATCAGAAGATCGCCGGGTTGGGCACGCTGGTACTGATGCTGATTGGCCTCTACCTCATCGGGGCGTTGTTCAGCGGCCTCGGCTTCTATTCAATGACGCTGGCTGGCCAGAAAGTGCTGCGCAACCTGCGTGAAAAGCTGTTCGCGCATCTGCAACTGCTCTCGCTCAACTACTACGCCGAGCATGAAGCGGGCCAAGTGATGAGCCGTGTGACCAACGACATGGATACCATTCAGCAGATATTCAGTTTCGGCCTGGTACAGGTCGTAAGCGCGGTGCTCCTGATTGGCTGGATCGGCACGGTCATGCTGCAGACCAGCATCGTATACGGGTTGATCAGCCTGTCGGTTGTGCCGTTCATGTTCCTGACAACAGTCTATCTGTCGAGACAGGCTCGCAAAGCCTACCGCAAGAGCCGCCAACAAATCGGCAACGTCAATGCCGAGTTGCAGGAGAGTCTGTCCGGTGTGCGCGAGGTGCAGGCTTTCAACCGTGAGGATGAAAGCATCGCCCAGTTCAGCGGCACCAATGCCGCCAACCGTGACGCGAATATCAAGGCGGCATCCTACACCAGCGCGCTAACGCCGGTGCTCGAAGCGCTCGGCTATGTCGGTCTGGCTATCGTGGTAGTAGTGGGCGGCCTGGCTGTCCTGCAGGATATCCCGTTGATGGGCGTGACCATTTCACTGGGCACGGTGTTCGTGTTCGTTCAATACGAGCAGCGCTTCAATCAGCCGGTTCAGCAGATTTCGGTGCTGTGGACGAACTTGCAAAACGCTATCGCTGGCGGCGAGCGCATCTTCGCGCTGATGGACGCCGCGCCGGAAATCGTCGACGCGCCAAACGCCAAGCCACTGCCGCGCATTGAAGGCCGTGTGGAATTCGACAACGTGCGCGCCGGCTATCAGGAAGATGTGCACGTGCTGCGCGGCGTGAGCTTCGCCGCCGAGCCGGGCCAGACCATCGCCATCGTTGGGCCAACGGGCGCAGGCAAGACCACGATCATCAACCTGATCCCGCGCTTCTACGACATCACCGAGGGCCGCGTGCTCATTGACGGCCTCGACGTGCGCGACGTGACCATCGGCAGCCTGCGCTCACAGATCGGCCTCGTGCTACAGGATACGTACCTGTTCTCGGATACCGTCATGAATAACATCCGCTACGGCAAGTTGGACGCGACCGATGAGGAGGTGATCGCCGCCGCCAAACTGGTACAGTCGGACGGGTTCATTGAGCGGTTGTCGGACGGATACAACACGGTGCTGGGCGAACGCGGCGCTGGCCTCAGCCAGGGGCAGCGCCAACTGCTCGCCATCGCCCGTGTGGCGCTCAACAATCCGCGCATTCTGATTCTGGACGAGGCCACCAGCAGCGTCGATACGCGCACAGAACGCCTGATCCAGCGCGCCTTCGAGAAGATCATGGCGGGCCGCACCAGCTTCGTCATCGCTCACCGCCTCAGCACGATTCGCCATGCCGACATGGTGATGATGCTGCGCGACGGTGAGATCATTGAGCGCGGCACGCACAACGAGCTGCTGGCCATGCACGGCGCCTATTACGACCTGTACATGAGCCAGTTCCGCGCGCAGGAAACGATAGTCAACGGTAACGGGAGCGCGCCTACTGCACAAGCCGGGCCGCTGACGCCGTCGCTGGCCACCGGCGGCGATTAGGGGGTCTTCGCCCCTCGAATGAGGTTCGAATCACAACGGGCGCTCCCAGATGGGAGCGCCCGCCTCGTTCAACTTTCAACGTACTCTACTCTATTTCAAGCACACCAGCCGGAAGCCGATGCTGCCAAAGTGCGACTCGGGGTTGAGTGGC
Organism: uncultured Chloroflexia bacterium; assembly: GCA_963841085.1. GTDB lineage: Bacteria > Chloroflexota > Anaerolineae > Aggregatilineales > Phototrophicaceae > Flexifilum. Next base: position 223,838 of record CAWJBF010000005.1, read on the forward strand.
AGATATGAGTGATTCTGGGCGCGTTCGTACGGGCTCATGAACGAGCCGCCATGAACGCCGCGCGGCTTTTCCGCCGCCACGTCGGCATCGTCATAGCTGCTGTTCAGGCACCATTCCCACACGTTGCCCGCCATATCGTAGACGCCATACGGGCTAACGCCAGCACCGTAACGCATCACCTCGCTGGTCATGCGCACCTTGCTCTCCAGCGTGTTCGAGAACTGAATGTCGAACTCGTCACCCCACGGGTACAGCAGGCCATCATCTCCGCGGGCGGCCCGCTGCCACTGCTGGCGCGTGGGCAGCGTAATCTGCATGTTGGTTTTGTGTGACAGCCAGGCGCAGAACGCCATCGCATCGAACCAGGTCACGTTTTCACGCGGCCTGTTCGCGCCCTGGAACTTGCCCACCAGCGGTTCCGGCGTCTTCTCGCGCCAGGCCTGCGCCGCCGCCGAAAAATCCCACCAGCACGGCTCGGCATACCCCTGCGGATCATCCAGGAAGACGTCATACTGCGCGTTGGTCACCGGATAGCGGCTGATGTAGAAGCCATTCACCGGCAGCACGTCACGGCGTGCATGGCCGTTCTTGCCACTCACGATCAGCAGTTGGCCCGGCGCGACTTCGCACCATTCGAGCATGGGAATAACCGGGCGCGGGCGCGGTTTCATCACCGGCAGCGGCACACTCGCCGAGTCATAGCCCCCCTGATCAGCCGCGACCAATTCAGCCAGACCCTCAGGGTCATAGTCGGGGTAATCACGGTGAAAATCCTGGAACGACAGAATTCCCAGCGGCCGCGTTCGCTTGCGCCGTATCAACTCGACAATCGAGTAGTACTCCACCTCTGATGCACGCTGGCGCATCTGCTCTTCGAGGCCCGCTTCAGCCTCCTTCAGCATATTGTCGAGGCTGATATATTGCACCTGCACGCCCTGCTCGATAGCACGCTTGAGCAGAAAGACGGCCTCATCGTAGCGGCCCGCTTCCATCGCATCGGCGGCCCGCGAGATAATGGCCGTCACATTGCTGCGCACCTGCACTGGCTCCTCAAGCTCGTCTGGGCGCCAGCGCATCGCGGTTCGGCCCCTGCCCGCCGGTGCGTATCCATCCATTTCAACTCGATGAATAGCGTTCAGCAGCGGCGCGCCGGCGTTGAACGTCAGGCCCCCGCTCAGGTCGGCGTACTGAATGTCCCGAATGCTTTCAGGCAGTTCGGTGCCACGCCTGATGAGCGCCGGGAAGATGTGCTTGTTCATATCCAGCGCCAGCTTCAACTCGCGCAGGCAGTATTCCGATGTCACCGATTCGGGCGACAGCAGATAGACAAAGCCCTCGCACCAGTCCAGGCGGCGGCGGATTTCCTCCCACCAGCGCTGACCAGCATACAGCCGTTCATCCAGCCAAACCTCATGCAAGCCAGACAGCGCTTCCGCAATCTGGATGGCAACTGGCTGATCCACCCGGGCATAGCTCAGAAACAGGCGCATCAAGTTTTCTCCCCCACAGATGTCACTGTCCCCGGCGCAGGTCGTCCAGCTTGCGCCGCCACTGCAGTACGGCAGCCATCGCTTCCTGCGTGCCAATCGCTTCGAGCGCGGCCGCGGCCGCATCGCAAACGCGCTGCTGGTCCCAGTCCGCCCCGCCGTAGTCGCTCAAATGCTCGGTCAATGCCGGCACTGCGGCCGCATCACCCAGCCGGCCAAGCGCTTCGGCGGCCGCCAAACGCACAAACGCATCGTCATCTTCCAACGCGCCAATCAGGCCGGTCACGTCGAGCGGTCCGCGCAGTTCCCCCAGCGCTTCCGCAGCGGCGCGGCGCACGAATGGTTCATAGTCCTTCAGTGCGGCGTTCAGCGCTTCTTCCGACTCTGGCGCGCGCAGAATACCGAGCGCCTCGGCGGCCTTCTCACGTACCAACGCATGCCGGTCGCGCAGGCACTCGGCCAACGCCGGTGCAACAGCCGGTGAGCCGATTTCCTCGAAGGCGCGAATGACCGCCAGGCGCACGGTGAAGTGCCGGTCGTGCATGGCTTCGAGCAGCATGGGCACAGATGTATCGTCACGCAGCCACGCCAGCGCGCTCACGACCGCCCAGCGCACGGTATAGTCGTCGTCGCGCAGCGCCTCGGACAACTGACTGATCGTACGCGCGTCATCCAACCCGCGCAGCCCGCGCGCCTGGGCCCGCAGTTGTTTTGCGGCGTTCTGGCGCACATCCCACTCGGGGTCGCGCAGCGCATTCAGCAGCGCGCCTAGTTCAACCCAGGTGCCATCTTCAGGCAGGACCGGATCGAGCGAAACCACGGGCACCTCAGGCTCAGGATCAGGCAACTGAGCGGGCGGCACGGCCGGAGGCGGAACCATCGGCACTGGTTGAACAGTCGGTGCAGGCGGCAGCGGCACAACAGGCGTTTTCGGCGGCTCTGCGGGTATATCCACCGCAGGCGGAGCTGCTGGCGGCTCGTCCAGCTCAGGCAACTTCTTCACGTCGCCCATCGGCACAGGCTGCTTCTTGGGCAGGACTTCAGGCGGCGAATCAGGCGAGACCTCGGGCGGAGGCGGTGACTTGCTGGCGTCGACCTGTCGGCATCGGGGCTGGCCCGGCGCTGAGGCGCGCCACGGCTGCAGCCGCCAGCACCGCAATCGTTTCGCCTTCGCGGGGAGCTGCCGTCTTGTCCTTAGACAGCTTCTTGAGTGGCTTTATAGCAGCGGGATCGCCAATTCTGGCCAGCGCATCCACCGCCGCTGCGCGCACGTTCGGGTCCTTACTGCGCAGGGCCGTAATCAGCGCAGGCACAACCGGGCTGCCAATACGCGCCAATGAGCTAACAGCTTCATCGGCCACCAGCGCCTCGGGGTCGGCCAGTGACGTAATCAGCGCATCGGCCGCCGCAGGGTCGTACGAGAAATCGCCCAGCGCACGCGCCGCGGCCCAGCGCACCTGCGTGTCCTCATCAGTCAGCGCCTCGGCGATCAGCGGCAGATACGTGCGGTCGCCGCGCAGCGCCAGCGCCGAAACGGCATCGCGGCGCGTTTCCCAATCGGGCGATACAAGCTGCACCAGCAATACATCAAACTCGCTGGCCGCTGCGGCCTGTTCCGTCACCGCCTCGATGCCAGCCGGGGTCTTGCCGGTACGCCACGCATCGACGACGGCAAGCGCCTCGGGCGTGCCAATGGCCGTCAGCGCGGCCGCCGCCAAATAGCAGATTGGCTCGTCGGCATTGGGCGGCTGCGCGGTATCACTCAGGCATTCGCCCAAAACCGGAACGGCCTCGGGTTGCGCCAGCTTGCCCAGTGCCATCACCGCCGCAGCGCGCACGCTGGCGTCGGAGTCCTGCGCCAGCCCCAGCAGCGGCCCCACCGCATCGGCCGCGCCCAACCCGCCGAGAATGTCTGCCAGCGCCATGCGCTGTTCGGGAGGGGCTTGCGCCAGGCGCTCGTGAAGAGCAGGCAGCGCCGCCTCGCCCCAATTGGCAATTGCTGCGGCCACAGCGCGGCGCACAGGCAGTTCCGGGTCATTCAGGGTATTCAGCAGGCCGGGCAGCGCCGCCGGATCACGAATCAATCCGAGCGCGACCGCGGACTCGCGGCGCACCAGCCCGTCACTGTCTTCCATCGCCAGTACGAGGCCGGGAACAGCAGCCTGATCACCCAGCACGCCCAACGCCCATGCCGCACCACGGCGGCGTGACCACTCGGGATCATCCAGCACGGTCAGCATAAGCGCGACCGCATCTTCGCCGGCGTCACGCACGGGCTGGGCCAGCGCATCCTGCGGCGTCCAGTTCCAGCCGCGCAGCGCGCGCAGCAGGCCCGGGGGCACCGGCGCTTCGCTCACGCGCAGCACTTCGAGCGCAGACAGGCGGCCGTGCCACGAGCCGGTCCGCATCACTTCCAGCAGCGTGGGCGTAATCGCCTTGCGCGCCACCGCATTCAGCGCCAGCGCCGCCGCCGTTTGCCCGCCCGGGTCCTGTGCGCGAGCAAAGTGGATCAAGCTGGCAATCAGCGAGTCGTAGACAGGATCGGTGACGTTCACACCACTTGCGAGGCAGTCCGCTGCCAAAAACGGATCGATTTCCGACACGTCGCGGATGAGCGAGTCGGGATTGGGCGTCATGCCGGCCATCAACAGCACGACCATGTCCCAACTGCCCGCGGCCCGTTCAGAGCGTTCGTCAAAGCGAGCGCCGCGAAGATAGCCGAGCAGGTCGTGGCGGCTGGTGCCAACGGCGGCGAAATACTCCAGCAGAAGCTTCGACGCAAAACGCAAACGACCAGCGCGCACTTCAATCAGGCCGGCGTTGCGAGCGGCCCTTAGCGCCGCGTCACTGTCCGAACCGTTGAAAAACAGTTCAGCCGGGGCCGACAGCGGCACTTCTTCGCACAGGAACCACTGCGCGACCGAGGCTAGAGTCGCTTCGACCGGCATGAACGGCATCCAACCGGGCATCTGCTCGATGCGCTTACACAGCCAGGCCGACGGCAGCATACGCTTGAACAGCCCGCCTAGCGTTGTGGGCGGCTTGCCCTGGGGGGCGCTGCGATAGAGCGCCATCAAGCCGTTCAGCGAAGCAGGCGTGCAGGCCAGATCGGGAATGCCCGCCCGCTCGCCATCCGTCGAGGTGGCGGCTAGTTCCTGCAAGAAGCGCTCACTCTCGTCGGACCCAAGCTGGGCGCGCGCGATTGCGGTCACGCCAGCCTCATCCAGCGGTAGCAGTTCCAGCCGAGGTAGGCCGAGATCGACTAGTGACGCCGCATCGCGTGTGCGGCAGGTGATGGTCACTGATGTGCCAGCCCCACTCACAGCCAGCCAGTCGCGCAGTTGTTCCGCCTTCAAATCGGCCCAGCCGCCGAGTTCATTCAGGCCATCGAGGAACAGGACAACGCGGCCGTTCTGAAGCCAGTCATCAAGCGGCATTGCGCCCAATCCAGCCAGCAGCCACGCGTCATGCAAATATGCGTCAAAGCCGTCATCGCCGGCCCAATCTGCAAGCGACAGCCACAGCGGCAGCGGCTCGGCGTCGGGGGCAGCCTGAAAGGCCACCGCCGCATCGAGGGCCAGCCGTTCGAGCGCGGCACTTTTGCCCGCCCCAGGCCCGCCCGCAATCATGCGCCGGGGGTGCGCCGCCAGCGCCTCGGCATACGGCGCGAGGTGCGCCGGACTGGCGTCTTCCGCCGAATTGGCCACGCGCACTTCGCCTGGCCGACCCCAGACCGCCTGTATCGGCGAAGGCAGTCGCAGCGCCAGCCGGGCTGCGCCGTCGAACTTGTCCGGCATTTCGTGGATTTCGGCCGCGGCCAGGCGCATCTGCAAGCGCGCGATCAACCGGATGACGAACTGGTCGATGGCAGGGGGCGGCTCGGATGCGCGCAGGCCGGCTGGCCCACGCTGATCGAGTGCCGCCAGCAACTGCGGGAACTGAGTTTGATAAATGGACTCGCTGCGCCACTCGGTGAAATCCAGCTTCGTGTCGAGCACAATTTCGAGCGGCAGATCGCCCACGGCCACCGGCCCGGCCAGCAGCGGTACAATCGGATAGCGCTTTCGCCCCGCAAACTCCCATTCGAGCCGCGCGTAGCGCGCCTGCAAATAGGCGGGCGACAAAATGGCAATGAGCACAGCGCTGGTGCGGATAGCCTGCTTCACCTGCTCGGGAAGCGGCGCTGTGGGGTCAACATCGAGCCGGTCACACCACACGCGATAGCCAGCAGCGCGCAAATCGCCGGCAAGCTGAAGCGCGAGCTCAGTTTCGAAGTTGCTGTAACTGAGGTAGACCGTTCCAGAAAGGGTGGACGAACGCTGTTGCTGCATAAAGGCGTCCAAACGGTTAGTAAAGGTTTGAATCTGCTTCCTTGCTTTCTCAGTTTAATTTGAATACCGTTTATTTCCAATAACGTTATACAGAAGAACGTAAAAACTTCGTGAAGACATCATGGATTTTTCACAACGAAGGCCCCGAGATTTCTCGGGGCCTTTATTATCCAGCCAGTGGCGCTGCTAGGATTCTTCGCCCGACCGGTAGCGGCCGCGCATGGTGCGCGCCGACGCCGACAGTTTCTGAAAATAGTCCGTTTCGGTAATCTGGCTCACCTGCCGGTCCAGCTTCGACCGATCGACCGCGATCTGAAGACTCTGCAGTTCGGTCAACGCCTTGGTCAGGTCTTCTTTCACCTGCCCGTACAGGCGCGCATTGGCAATCGCGACGGCCGCCTGAGTGCCGAACGCGGTCAGCAGCGGAATCTTGTCGCCCTTGAAGATGTCCTGGGTCACGCGGTTGTCGGCGTACAGCACGCCCTGCGCCCGCCCGGCCACGATCAGCGGGATGCACAGAATCGAGCGCAGTTGATTGTTGACTACGCTGGCGGCGTTGAGGAAACGGTCGTCGGTCGCGGCGTTAGTCGTCACAATCGCCTTGCCGTCCTTGAGCGCCTGATTAACGACGCTGCGGCTAAACTGCGCCTCGGCCTCGCTCAGCGATTCGCGATCCCAGTTGCGCGCCACCGTGATTTCCAGTTCCTGGGTCGCAGGGTTGATCAGCACGAGATAGGCGCGCTCGGCCCCTGTCAGCGTGATGACCGTGTCCATGACTTCCTTGAGCACCTGATCCAGCTCCAGCGAAGACGTGATCAGTGTGAACATCCGCAGCAGGTCACTGGTTTGCTCCAACTGGCCGCCCAGTTCTTTCGCCTGCCTGCGTCCTTTTTCCATGCGCTCGTGCTGGGTTCGCGCCAGCCCGACCAGATCGACAGACACCTGGAAGCCGCTCTCAGTCAGCACCTGCATCAGTCGCTGCAGGATCGCTTCGAGCTGCTTCATCTCGACAGCGCCCTGCTCAAGCTGTTCAATCAATTCATGCGATAACGTTGGTTTTTCCGTCATATCGGGCCCTTCCACGGGCATGGGGAAATCGAGGGATGTTCCTGCGAGAGGGACTGGATTCAATTATACCCGTTGTGCCCGCTGCGCCAAACCGCCGCGATCACCGCGCTTCGACTTGCCCCGCCAGCGCGCGACCCGCGTCGGTGAGGCGCAACATACCTGCGTCACGGCGCAGCAGCCCGTTCGAGCTGGCCCGCCGCATCGTTGATTCAGCGAAGGCGGGTGTCCACATCAAGTCATCGGTCAGGTGCGCCGGGCTGTTCTCAACCTCCTCGGCTGCCGAATGCTCGTGCCGGCTGAGATGCACAACCAGCATTTCCACAGCGAAGCGTGACTTACGCCGGCGGCGAGTGAGCGCACGGCTGACCAACCCGCGCTCCGGCGCAAACACCAGCGCCAGCAGGAAAATCAGCCCAGCTATCGAGGCCATCGTCCCCGCCAGATTGATATTGAGCGCCCGCGCCACCCAGAACCCGGCAATGGCTGAAATCACCGCGATCAGCACGCTCAGGCCAAGCATGCGCGACAGCCGGTTGGTCAGCAGATAAGCAGTGGCAGGAGGCGCGATCATCAACGCGACCACCAGCACCGAGCCAACATACTCGAACGCGCCCACGGCCGTCACCGATACCGCAGTCGTCAGGCCATAGGTGAGCAGCGTTGGCGCAAACCCCAGAGAAGCCGCCAGCGCGCGGTCAAACGTCGCCAGCTTCAGTTCCTTGTAGAACACCGCCAGCAGCGCCACGTTGATGAGCAGGATTGCGCCCATGACGATCACGCCACGTGGCAGCGAAACGCCCAGCAGTTCGGTTCGGCTGAAGGGCGCAAACGCCAGTTCGCCCAGCAGCACCACATCCGTATCCAGATGCACGCCGCGAAAGTTCTGGCTGATGAGAATCACAGCGATGCTGAACAGCGCCGGGAAAACCAGCGCAATCGCCGCATCTTCTTTCACACGCCCGGTCTTGAACAAGGCTTCAATCAGCGCGACTGTCAACACGCCAACCAGCGCCGCGCCGATGATCAGCACCGGGCTGCCCAGTTGACCAACCACCATGAAGCCGAGCACGATGCCGAGCAGCACCGTATGCGAAATCGCGTCGCTGATGAGCGCCATCCGCCGCAGCACCAGGAAACAGCCCGGCAGCGCGCAGGCCGCCGCAACGATCGCGGCGACCAACTGGATTTCGATCTGCGCCTGATTCACAGCCTCACCCCCTGCGTCTCGGGTTTGGTCAAAGCGGACACAACGGACGGCGCTGCGAAGCGCCCCATCTCGACAATCGGGTGGGCAGCCTCGACCCCTTTAGGCGTCAACGCCCAATCCCGGCCCAACTGACGCACTTCACCACGCCGCTCAAGCGCCTTCAGGGCTTGCGCTGTGCCCGGTCCGGCATAGGCGCGAATGCTCGCCAGCGAATGGGCGTGCTCGTGGCTGTCGTGATGGCGCGCCATCACCAGCAGCGCTTCCAATACCGCCTCCTCACGAAAGCGTTGGTCGGTGCGGCGGCGGCGCAGCCACGCCCATATCAGCCCGCGCTCGGGCGCAAGCATGAGCGAAAACAGCACGATCACGCTGGCGACCAGTACGATCACCGGCCCCGTTGGCAGGCCCGCCGTCGTGCTGCTGATGAGCGCGCCTAACAAGCCCGCCAGCGCGCCAAAGCCGGACGCCAGCACCATCATCAGGCCGAAGCGGTTGGTCCACTGGCGGGCTGCTGCGCCGGGCGCCACCACCATCGCGCTCATCAGCACCACGCCCACCGTTTGCAGGCCTACTGTCACCACGATGATCAGCAGCGCCGTCATTAGCGCATCCATCAGGCCCACACGCATCCCCAGCGTACGCGCATAACCGGGGTCGAAGCTCACCAGCTTGAACTCTTTCCAGAACAGCGAGACTACGATGAGCGTGACCGCGCCCACTCCAGCCACCAGAGCGACATCACCAGCAACGGTGGCAGCGGCCTGACCAAAGAGGAAGTTGTTGATTCCCGCATGTTCGGCGTTGTTCTGGCGCAGTGCCCACGATAGCAGAGCCAGGCCAAAGCCGAAAAACGCCGCCAGAACCACCCCCTGCGCGCTGTCCACCTTCACCCGTGTTTGTGTGGTGATCACGTGCATCAGCCCCAGCCCCACCAGCCCGGCCGTCAGCGCGCCCACAAACAGCGGCAGCGGCGCGCGCACGCCGGTGATGATGAAGGCCAGCACAATGCCCGGCAGCGCCGCGTGGCTCATCACGTCGCCCATCAGGCTTTGCCGGCGCAGTACCGCATAAACGCTGACGATGCCGCTGACCGCGCCCAGCGCCAACCCGCCCAGCGCCACGTTACGCAGCGTGTAGTCGGTGAAAATCTGGCTGATAGCCGTGAAGATATCCATCACTCCGCCCCGCTCACCCGCTGCGCCGGATCCATGATCAGGTCGAGGCGGCGGCCGTAGGTTGCGCGCAGATTTGCTGGCGTGAACACTTCGTCCACCGGCCCGCTGGCGACCGCGCGCACATTCAGCAGCAGCACATGGTCGAAATAGGTAGGCACGCTTTCGAGGTCATGATGAACAACCAGTACTGTGCGGCCTGCGCGCTGCAAATCCTGCAGCACGTTTACGATGGCGCGCTCAGTCGTCGCGTCCACGCCCTGAAACGGCTCGTCCATCAGATACACGCTGGCATCCTGCACCAGCGCGCGGGCCAGAAAGGCGCGCTGCTGTTGCCCGCCCGAAAGCTGGCTGATCTGGCGGTTGGCGAACTGCTCCATGCTCACCTGTTCCAGTGCCGCCAACGCTTGCTCACGCTCTTTCGCTCCGGGACGTTTGCCCCAGCCGAGCGCGCCATAGCGCCCCATCGTCACGAGGTCGAGCACATCGGTCGGAAAGTCCCAGTCGACACTGCTGCGCTGGGGAACGTAGCCCACCAGCTTGCGCTGCTTCGCGTAGGGCTGTCCGAACACCAGCACACGGCCAGCCGATGGGCGCATCAGGCCGATGATGGCTTTGATGAGCGTGCTCTTGCCGGCGCCGTTCGGCCCGACAATGGCCGTCAGCGTGCCTTCTTCCACCGTCAGATCGACATCCCACAACACTGGCGCATCGCGGTAAGCAACGGTCAGATCTTCGACCAGAATCGGGTACGCGGTTGCATCCTTACGGCTAATCATGAGGTCTGCCCTTCTTCATGTACTTCACCGCGCAGCGCGCTTGCTATGGTCTCCACATTTGTGCGAATCATGCCGAGGTAGGTGCCGCCCGGCGTGCCCGCTGTTCCCATTGCATCCGAAAACAGCGAGCCGCCGATGACCACGTCATGGCCCCGACTACGTGCGCCCAACTGAATCGCCTCGATCACGTCAGATGAGACGCTGGTTTCAACGAAGATGGCTGGTATCTTGCGTTCGACGAGCAAATCAATCGTCCGGCGGATATCCTGCACACCAGCTTCTGTAGCGGTCGAAATGCCCTGCGGCGCAAACACCTCGATGCCATAGGCGCGGCCAAAGTATTGGAACGCGTCATGCGCCGTCACCAGCACACGCTGTTCGGCAGGCACCGACTCAATCTGTTCGCGCACGTAAGCATCGAGGGCCGCCATCTCCGCCAGATAGGCTTCGGCGTTCGCCTCGATATAGGCCTGATGATCAGGCAGCGCCGCAATCAGCCCATCGCGCACCGCGCCAGCGGCCTGCATCCACATGGATACATCCATCCACACATGCGGATCAGTGACGTTGCTGTTGGGCGCGGTCAGCCGCAGCGCTGGGTCAATCGCCTCGCTCACGGGGATCACGAGCTTGTTCAGCCCCACCCCCACCTGCTCCAGCACATCCGTCATGCGCGATTCAAGGTGAAGGCCGCCGAAGAAAATGACATCGGCATCAAACAGCAGTTCCACATCCTGGAGCGTGGCCGAATACAGGTGCGGATCGACGCCCGGGCCCATCATCGCCTGCACCGTCACGCACGAGCCGCCCATTTGCGCAGCCACATCGGCAACCATGCCCACGGTGGCTGCAACGGTTAATTCGGGTTCGGCGCACCCGGCCACGTCCTGCGCGCTGGCGCTGCCGAACGACCACGCCGACAGTAGCGCAGCTACAAGCACGAATAAACGAAGCTTCATGAAAACCAACTCACTACTACAGGACAGCACTACCGCGCATTATTGCATAATTTTCGATAGACTGCAAGTATTTTTTAGCCTTGTCTAAATTCAAGGCAATGGAATATGCTGCGGGGCATTTCAATCCATCGTGGCCTTTGTGCTGCTTGCGTTCTTCGCGTTGGTTTTCTCGTGTGCCCTGGCGGTGGATCGGCCTCGTTCAGGGCTGCGCCGGCAGCAGTTGGATGCGGTTTTCGATGACGATCTGATCGCCGATGGATGCGCCATCTACCGTAATCGGGAGGCGCTCGTTTGTCACTGGGTCGTAGATGCCGATGATCAGCTCACAGCCCTCACCTTCAACCGGTGCGCCTTCGGGCAAGCGCATGATGCGCTCGTCGCTGATAATCTCGCCCGGTTCCCACACCAGTGTGCTGTACCAGCCCAGTTCCGAGCGCGCAATCGGCCCGTCCCACGTCCCGACCAGCCCGCTTTCTGGGCACACCAGATGCACGAAGATCGAGTAGTCGATTTCGGACTGAGCCAGCGGTTCCCAATACATATGAAGATAAATACGGCGGCCAGGCCACAATTCCAGCCCACCAATGTCCATGCCCAGATAGCGGGCGATACCGCCAATGTCCACTTCCCCGGAGGCAGGCGCGTTAATGGATGGCATCTCAAGGCGGTTATCGAGTGCCAGTTCATACACGTCGTAGCGGAACAATCCATCATCTGCACCCCACGCCAGCCGGCCCAGATCATGACGGCCCAGTGCGCCGAACACGGCGTTGGCTTCAGGCGGAATGCCGCCATAAGCCCCCTTGGTTTCGGGCACGCCGTAGACGAAATACTCGACGCCGTCCAGTTCACCGAGCGTCGTTGGCACGTCCTTCACGCGGATATCCTGCTGCGGGAAGAAGAACGGCAGGCGCAGAATACCCGGCGCGACCACGTTCAGCGATTCGCCCGGATGCTCATCCAGCCAGATTTGCAGGCCATCGGCCACGCGCAGAAGCGATTCGTTACCTGAGGCAACGCGCGCATGATCGTCTGGCAGTTTATCCGTGAACAGATAGTCCCAGCCCGCGTTGATGTCGTAGACCGCCGAGACAATGCCCGGCGCGGCCAGCGCAATCATGGCAGCCACAACCGCAATCCGCCCCACCCGCCCGGGCCGCCAGTCCGCCGTCCAGCGCCCGATGATGACGGCTGTAGGCAATATCAGCAACGGCACGATGGCAAACGACAGCCGATAGTGATAGCTGTACGAGAAGAACCAGGTGACGAAATAGGGCAACGCCAGCGCCAGCGCCCAGCCGATGCGCGAGGCATCACGGCGAATGGGTTCAGTCCACACGGCGCGCGCATGGCTGCCGAGCGTGACCACCAGCACAACCGCGCCGCCTGCCAGCAACGCCCATTCGAGAGCGCCCATTCGGTGTGGATCGACAATCGACGGCAGCACGCCCGCCAGCACCAAAGCCATTCCCACCAGCGTCGGTGGAATGCGCGGGCGCTGCTTCAGCGGGCCGAAAAATGCGTAGGCCAGATAGACGCCCAGCGTCAGCAGCAGCCAACCGAACTCCGCCCCGCTGCGCGCCGCCTGCGTCAGCCAGAATTCAGGCGGGAAGTCGATGGCCGCGTGGCCCAGCAACAAATTGCGCACGTACCACATGCCGCCCAGCGGCACGGCCACCAGCAGCGCAATGAGCGCCAGTTGACCGCGCGCCCATGCAACTCGCAGATTGAAGCGCGCGCGCACAACCTCGATGGCGACGATCAGCGCCAGCCCCCACACGAACGCGCCCATCGTCGGCTTGGTCCATAGGCCAATGCCCAGCATCAGCCCACCCAGCGCCGCATACCAGAGTCGAGGGACTTGCCCTGTCCAACCGGTCAGCAGATAGGCCGCCGCCAGCGTGAACAGCGCCGCCTGGAGAATTTCGAGGTCGCCCGCGCGTGACCATTCGCCTACGTGCGGATAAAGCGCCCAGATCGCCGCCGCGAATATACCGATGCGCCGGTCGAACAGTCGCCGCCCGAGCACATAGACCGCGCCAATACTGGCGGCGTGCAAGAACCACAACCCAGCCCGCGCGATGTGATCATTGATGTCACCGCTGGCGATCTGCTGAAAGGCGTACTGTAGCGGCAAGTACTGTGGATAATAGCCAATGGTTTGTGGAATGAAGCCATTGAGCGCGTACAGCCGCCCCTGATAGCCATACACCCACAGCGCGTCGTAGGCCGTAAACGGCCAGTAGGCGATGACGCACCAGCGCACCAGCAGCGCCGCGCCAATCAACGCAATGAGCAGCCATTCGTCACGGCCCAACGCAGCGCGCGCAATTGCGGGAACAGATCGCATGCGCCGCCAGCGCAGCCAGGCGATGGCCGCGCCGGCCGCAGCGATGATCGCCGTACCCAGCAACAACGCATCGCGCGTGAGCAGCGCTTCTTCCTGCGCCGCGCCGATTGTGCCGAGGATGAACATCCACACGGTCAGCCAGGCCGTGCCCAGAAATATGCCCAGCGTCACCGCTTCGAAGCGGTAGCGCCAGTCGCAACGCGGCAGCAGCGCCAGCGCCCACGGAAGGCCCACGCCCACCATGATCCACAACGCGGCGGGCGTGCCTGCCAGCGTGTCAGCGATCCAGTACGGCAGGCTCAATAGACCACCTCGGACTGCGGACGGATGGCGAGAATGCGGCCTCCGCTCAGGCTGAGGTAGACCCAACCGCGAATCGGGTCGACGGCCACGCCATAGACACGTGCTGGATAGAAGCCGACCGTCCGGTAATTCATGTCGTCCGTCGTGAGTGCCGCAAACGGGCTGTCTGGCGCGGCGGCCGGCATAAGCGCCGTGTACGCATTTGACTCCATCGGCCGTGCTGCCCCCAGTGCATAGCCGCGCAGCTCGACCTGTCCGTTCGAACCTGCCAGCGCCAGCAGCAGCGAATCCGTCAGGCCCGGAATTTCATCACCTGAATAAGCGGCCATGCCAAGCGGCGTGCTACCTGTCGGAAGGAGTACCCTCGGCGGTTCAGTATCACTGCATTCCGGGCGCGTATCGGCGCCGAAGCAGCGCGGGAAGCCATAATCCGCGCCGGGATCGAGGCGATTCACCTCATCCAGCACCGGCACATGGAACTGAGAGGCAGGCGCGCTGTCCACGACCCATACCGAACCGTTGTAGAACGTCAATGCCGCAGGCTGTCGAAAGCCCGTCGCCTCGATGCGGCCAACGCTGCCATCGAGCAGAAAACTCCATACGGCACCGCGCCCGGTGTCGCCGGTTTCGCAGGTGTCGCAGGCCGCCCCGGTGCCGACGAACAGGCGTTCATCTCCTCCGTCGATGACTCCCTTTGTCAGGCCGCCCGTCCAGTAACCCGAGCCTGCTGGCAAATCATCGACCAGCGTCGTCACAACCCCGTCGGTGATGCGGTAGATATGCGGCCCACCGGCCACGAAAAGCGCACTTTCCTGGGCGTCCCAGTACAGGGCATTCGGCAGCGTGAGGCCCTCGACCCACAGGCGCGGACTGTCGGGCAAGCCGTCGTCATCAGTATCCGTCAGCGCCCATATTTCTCCCGCTAGCGGGCGCGCCGCATAGAGCGTGCCGTCGGGCGCAGCCGCCAGCGCCGTAAACGCCAGTTCGCCACTGTCATCCACATCAATGACTTGTTCGAGACACGGCAGTTCCGGGCCAATCCACGGCTTATCGAGCGTGGTGGGCCGCCAGTAGCAGGGCACGTCCGGCTGCTCCTGCGCCAATAAAGGCACAGACAACAGCAACAGCGCAGGAATCAGAGCGCGCGAAAGGAGCTTGAGCATGTGCAGGTTCATAGCGCGCTATCATACAATGCCGTACATCAATATCGAACGGCAAAGGATGACGCCCTGCCCACGCCCGCCCTGCTGGTGACGCCCGATCGGCGCTCTTTTCTGGCGTTTTGAGTGCAAGGAACTCTGGGCTATCGAATAAAATGAGTTTTTCGTGCACAAACGTCACCCCCAACCCCCTCTCTGTGCACAAGAGAGGTGACTTTCTGTGAGCCTTTGGCTGAGCCAGACAGCGAGACAGCCTTCAGGGGAAAACGAACGGACAGACAGAAATCGAAGCTAACAGACATCCTCTGAGGGGAAAACGAACCGGACATCCGGACAGAATACAGGACACTGAATACACAGCGGCGGGGCAAAGTGGTTCCCGACCGTCCTGCGCGGCAATAGCGCACGGTTTCATCGTAGCATGGGTGCGCTGCTTACAGGCGAAGCTCTGGTGGATCGGGTGGTCACGGATAAGCGCGGTGCGGGGCGTGATGCGGGTCTGGGGTAGAGGTTTGTACGCGATGCCCGAATTTGATGTAACAGCCCGGAGAAACTCAATGTTCCGCCTCTCCATGTTGGAACAAATGTGCTACAATGAAGACTGATCGAATGACAAATCCGGGTTCAATCCGGCTGCGCGCGCCTTCTGGCGTGGACAGCCGGCGGGGGTACAGGTTATGGTCATCAGCAGTCCGCCCATCACACACGCTGTCCGGCTGCGCACACCTGAGGTGGCTATGCCGGTCAGCCCAGCACCGAGCCTAATCATGCCTGAACTGAGCTACTTTACCGAAATTTTCCCGCTGCTGCCCGAACGGCTGCCGCGCCTGACTGCCTACCGGCTGGTGCTGCGCGAAAGCGTGTTGCCGGCAGAGCGTGGTGCTGCCGAGCGTAAGATCGGGGGCAAGCTCACGTACCGACTGCGCAAAGCGCTCGGCGGGCCGTGGGCGTGGCTGAGCGGGCGCGCACTCACTGGCGCGCCGCCCAATCCGGTGCGCTTGCTGATGGCGCTGGATGAGATCCGGCGCGATGGCGGCAAGTTGTATCAGGAGTTGGAAACGATTGAAGAAGATTACGGCTGGCTGCCGACGCACGAGCAGACGGCCGAGTTCGCAGTGCGCGCCCTGGTTCAACCGCTGCTGCCCGAGATTCAGGCGGCGCTGGCCGCCATGAGCCTCCCCCTGCGCAATGCGGTGGTCGAGCGTGACGTGCGGGCCCGCGCCTGGGTGGTCGGCGAACTACCAGCGCTGTCGCTGTCGATTGTATCGCGGCTGGTGTACGAGCCGGGTTTGACGGCGCACGCGACCAGCCTTAGCAAAGTCACCGACCTGATCGGCCTGCCAATAGCCGATCGCCTCGGCGGGATGCAAGGCGAGATCATCAAGGTGACGGGCACACTGGGAGAGCAGCGCAAGCGGCTGCTCGGTCTCACACAGCGCAGCGAAATGTCGACTTTGCTCAAGTCGTCACCGGATGACACATGGGTCGTGCGCGTGCTGTCAGGCAGCAATGAATACGACTACGCGGTCACAGGGCTGCACCTGCTCATCCGTCCGTCCGATGCGGCACGCTTCAACGTAGACCCAAGCCACGCCGAACGCGCGCTACATCTCAAGCCCGCCCTGCGCGCCAGCGTCATCAGGACCGCGTCCGACATCCTCAAGAAGCACGGCCTGATCGGCAGCGCGTTCAGCACCCAGAACGCCGCCGGTCAGTTCGTCAACCTGAAGCCCCGGCTCGAATTGGTCTACGGCGGTGGCCGGTCGCGCCCCTACGAAGTCGAACGCGCGCCACTCGATTTCCAGCAGGCCGGGCCATATAAGGCGAATGATGCGGCAGCCGAACTGAAGATCGCGCTGATCAACGCGCTCGATGACTCGGTCGATGATTTCGTCGAGGCGCTGCGGCGCACCGTCGAGCATGACTACGGCAAGCAGATCACCATCGTGCGCGAGCGCAAGCTGCGTGTCGCCTCACAAACCAACCTTGAGAGCGCCGTGCGCCTGCTTGCCAAGGAGGATGCAGGCATGATGCTGGTGTTTCTGCCCGATGAGATGGCGGACGACAGCGGTGACAGCTTCAATGCCCTGTATGCCAAGACGCAAACAATTGGCCGCCTCCAGCCGTGCCTGGTCGTGCATGAATCAACCATGCACCGCCCGGAAGCGATGAACGGAATCATCATGGGCCTTATCGCGCGCACGGGCGTGGTTCCTTATGTACTTGAAGAGCCGCTGCCGTTCGCTGACCGGATTGTAGGCCTGTCGCTGGTTCGGCAAGCGCGCAAGACCAAAGACCGCCTCACCGGTATCAGCCGCATCTTCAAGAGTGACGGAGAACTGCTGGGGTATGTCATCGCCGAATCCGAGGTCGATGAGCATGAGGGCATCCCCGACGCCCTGCTCGACAAGCTGCTGCCATCAGAGTGGTTGGCGCGAAAACGTGCCGTGCTGCACATTCACGGTCGCCTGGGCCGCGACGAGAGCCGCGCGCTGGGCGCACGCGAAGCCGATTTGGACGCGACATTCCTGACCGTCGAAATCAGTGGAAAGCTGGTGCCGCGCCTGTATTCGCTCGATTCCGGCAAAATCGTCGCGCCGCCGTGGGGCACAGCGTTCATAGCCAACGCGCACGAAGCGATGCTGCTCACGTCATCCGCGCCCAGCGACGCAACTCCGCAGCCGCTGCATATACGCACCGACCCCGACGCGCCACTGTCATTCACGATTGAACAGGCGCTCACGTCGGTGGTGGCATTTGCGGCGCTGCATTACGGTGTGCTGCAACAGCCGCGCCTGCCGGTCACGCTGCACCACGCGGATCTGATCGCATCGTCGGCTGAACGCGGCGTACTTCCCAACAATATGTCTGGAGCCATCCCCTTCTGGCTTTAGATTGGCTGGATATGGCGCTTGCACGCAATCGTTCATTACGTTATGGTTGTGCGCAGTGTGCCGTTCGCGTGCGCCGGTGCGAAAATCCGCATCCACTGCGCCGCCACAGCCAAGAGGAGACGGTGAATGCCGCCCAAGATCATCTCGGTACATTCCTTCCGTGGTGGCACTGGCAAGTCGAATACGACCGCAAACCTCGCTGCCATCTATGCCAGCCAAGGCAAGCGCGTCGGTGTGATCGATACCGATATTCAGTCCCCCGGCATTCATGTGCTGTTCGGGGTGAATGAAGACGATATCAAGTACTCCCTCAACGATTATCTCTGGGGCAAGTGCGAAATCCAGCAAACGGCTGTCGATGTCACTGCATCGCTCAACAGCAACCCTGATAACCGCGTCCGCATTCCAGAAAACGGCCTGATCTATCTGATTCCGTCGAGTATTAAGGTGGGCGAAATCGCCCGCGTGCTGCGCGAAGGCTATGATGTCGGCCTGCTGAATGACGGTTTCCAGAATCTGGTGACGAAGCTCAATCTCGACATTCTGCTGATCGACACACACCCGGGCCTGAACGAAGAGACGCTGCTTTCGATTGCCATCTCGGACGCGCTGGCGATTCTGATGCGCCCCGACCAGCAGGACTATCAGGGCACGGGCGTCACCGTCGAAGTGGCGCGCAAGCTGGACGTGCCGAATATGGTGCTGATCGTCAACAAAACACCGTCGTCGTTAGATTTCAAGGAAGTGCGCGACAGTGTCGCCGCTACCTACAACTGCACGGTGGGCGCAGTGCTGCCCCACTCCGACGAAATGATGACGCTGGCAAGCGCGGGCGTATTCGTGCTGCGCTTCCCCGAGAATCCGATTTCACGCACGCTACACCACGTCGCCGGTCTGTTGCTCGGCTAGTTCATCTCCGCAATGCAATTCTCAAGGCCTCGCCCAACTGGCGGGGTCTTTTGTTTTGAATGGTTTCCGCGCTGCGTAAGAAGGGAGTATTGAGCCACCAAGTCGCCATTGTGGCAAAGAGAGAACGCCAAGGCTAATCCCTCTGTGTTCTCAGTGCCTCAGTGGTTCAATTCCCTCATCAAAAAAGGCCGCCCCACTCGAAAGCGGGGCGGCCGTGAGCGCGATCTCGCGCCCTTCAAATCCGTTGAACTAGCGGCCGCGAATCGCCGGCGGCTGCTGTGTAAAGCGGCTGCCGAATTCCACGGGCGGGAAGTTCTGCGGGTAGCGGTTATTGGCGTCGTTGTCAGTCAGGCGGCTGGCATCTTCAGCGACGTTGATCGCAGGCCCATCAATCGGGAGCGCGTTCGTGCTGTAGATGTCGTCCACTTCCGCCGGCGTCACCTGGTCGGACTGGGCATCGGATGTCCACAAAATCGTGGGCGCGCTGCACAGCCACGTCGGGGCCACGTCGTTGGTCGTGTTATCCGTCAACTGACGAGTCAGCTCGGTTGCCAGCTCGTAGACGTAGATGTCCTGGTCACCATCTGCGTTCGAGTTGTAGGCGAGCAGCGTTTGATCCTCTGACCACGACAGGTTGCGGGCATCGTTCCCGGCCGGCGAAATCGGCTTCAGGTTCGCGCCATCGCTATCCATCAGGAAGACCCGGGCATCCAGGCCCTCGCGGATGGAGTGGAAACCAATCAGGTCACCGTTGGGGCTGGGCAGCGGGTCAAAGTCGTTCCCCTGACCATCGCTCAGCCGTGTCTGCACTCCCGTGGCAAGGTCAATTTCATAGATCTGCCACAGGCCGTCCCGGTCGGTCTGGAAGACCAGCTTCATGCCGTCTGGCGTGAAGGCGGGCGCAATCTCATTCGACAGGTTCGCCGTGATCTGCGTCTCCGCACCCGTTGCCAGGTCCACCATGTACAGGTTCCAATTGCCGTCGCGGTTGCTGGCGAAAGCGATCCGGTCGCCGCTTGGTGACCACATCGCTCCGGTATCGGTCGCGAAGTTGTTGTACGTCACGCGCTGCTGCCGCGTGCCGTCCACATTACCGATATACAATTCCCAGTTTCCGTCACGATTGCTCGTGAACACGATCCACTCACCACCCGGCAGGCGCGACGGAGACACATCGATCATGTTCTCGCCTATGCTCTGCGACAGGTTGGCGTCGGCCGTTGGGTCGCCGGGCAGTTCGCCCAGGCGGAAGATCTCCCAGTCACCCGTCACATCCGTGTGGTAGACCGCGTAGTCCACGCAGACGCCACCTGAGGTATCCACAGGCGTCCATGTCTTGGGAAGCTGCGTGTCCTCGCACACGGGATCGAGGCTGAAGATTGGAAGGCCGTTTTCGTCCAGCTCAACGACTGGCTCTTCACAGACGTAAGTCTCCTGACAGTCGACGGCCACAGTGACCGCGCCATCTGTCGTGAAGAACGAATAGGTACCATTCGGTTGCTGGCCCATGGGGACATTGACCAACTCGCCGGGCTGCAGGGCAGGAATCGTGCCACCGGGCAGTTGGCCGTTGGGACCAAACACCTGATAGTCGGTGGGCAGCGACGGTACCGTGCCGGTATTCGTCACGGTGAACTGCAGTGTGCCCTGCTCCGTGCACAGACCCGAGCCAGTAACCTGTGGCGGGGGCGGCGTGTTCACGGGTGGCGTCGGCGTGAGTGTATTGGCCGGTGGCGTATTCGTCGGCGTTGCTGTCGGTTCGTTACAAACCACCGTTGTCTCAGCCGCCACCTGCTCATTGCGGTAATTCACGGTGATAGTGTAGGTGCCCGGAGGCACGGAGCCGAGGTCGAACGTCTGCGAGTCTGGCGAACCAAGCGGATCGAAGTCACCGCTGAAGCTCACCGGGCCATCGACCGACCAGAAGCCACCATCCGGCGCACCATCGTTGCCCGCCGCGTTCGAAATCGTGAACATGAACGTCAGCGTACCTTCCGCGCACTGACCATCGACCGTGACAGACGGCGGGATCGGTGTGTTGGTTGGTGTGCTCGTCGGCGTATTCGTCGGCGTATTCGTCGGCGTGTTGGTCGGCGTATTCGTCGGCGTGTTCGTCGGCGTGTTGGTCGGCGTATTCGTCGGCGTGTTCGTCGGCGTGTTCGTCGGCGTGTTGGTCGGCGTATTCGTCGGCGTGTTCGTCGGCGTGTTGGTCGGCGTGTTGGTCGGCGTGTTGGTCGGCGTATTCGTCGGCGTGTATGTTGCAGACGCTGTACTTGTGGGCGTCAGCGTATTCGTCGGAGTCGGCGTCGGCGTGTCCGTCGGGCGAGCAGTGCAGCCCGCGTCATACGTAAACGTCTGCGTGCGGCGCCCGTCGTAATAGCTACCAGAGATGCGCGCGTTCAGGCCTACCGTGACCTGGAAGCTCTGGCCCGCAGCCAACTGGAACGGGAATGGCCCCTGATCCGGCTGCCCAACTTCGCTGATGATGTACTCACCCGGATTGGGCATATCGCCGCCGGTGTTGGTGATAGTGAACACCGCATGCTCGTCCGCGTCGTTACACTGCACCGAATAGCTGATGTTCGGCGGGCGCGGCGTCGGCGTCAGCGTCGGCGTGTTCGTCGGCGTGTTCGTCGGCGTGTTGCTCGGCGTATTCGTCGGCGTAAGCGTCGGCGTATTCGTCACCGTCGGCGTATTCGTCACCGTTGGGGTGTACGTGTTCGTCGGCGTATTGGTCACCGTCGGCGTATTCGTCGGCGTGTTCGTCGGGCGCGGCGTCCGCGTTGGCCGGCGTGTGTTCGTGGCCGTCGGCGTGTATGTCTGTGACGGCGTGTACGTCTGCGTCGGCGTGTTAGTGATCGTCGGCGTGTTCGTAATCGTCGGCGTATTCGTCGGCGTCCTGGTAGGCGACGGCGTCCGCGTTGGCGTCCGTGTCGCTGTATTGGACGGTGTGTACGTTTGCGTCGGCGTGTACGTGGCCGTTGGCGTGTTCGTAATCGTCGGCGTGTTGGTGATGGTCGGCGTATTCGTAACCGTCGGCGTGTTCGACGGCGTGCGCGTCGGTGAAGGCGTGCGCGTCGGCGTCCGTGTCGCTGTATTGGACGGCGTGAACGTCTGCGTCGGCGTATAAGTCGACGTAGGTGTATTGGTGACCGTAGGCGTATTCGTTACCGTCGGCGTATTGCTGGGCGTTCGGGTGGGCGACGGCGTGCGCGTCGGCGTATTCGTCGGCGTGTTGCGTCGGCGTGTTGCTCGGCGTACGCGTCGGCGTATTCGACGGCGTGTTGGTTACCGTCGGCGTCGGCGAAGGCTGAATACACGTCTGGAAGCCCTGCGTATTGGCAGGCTGACCGTTACGCGTGTATTCTGCGCGCAGGCCGGACTGGCCCACACCACTCAACTGGAACGACTGTGACTGACCGGCCGTAAACTGGAATGATTGCGATGAGTCCACCCCACCATTACGAATGGTGAGTGTACCGGCGCTGGTCATGTCACCACCGACATTGGTGATGGTGAATGTGGCAAGCTCCTCAGAGGGCGTGAAACACTGACCCGAAATCTGAATCAACGGCTGCACAACTGCCGGGGGAACCGGACTTACGGTGTAGGTTAGCGTCGGGATTGGTGTTTCGGTCTCAACCACAACAAGCGCCGCAACAGGCGGCAGTTCTTCGGTCGCTTCGCTGGTAGGCGGCTCCACAGTCGGTTCCGGGGTATTGGTTGGTGGTACCGTTGTGCTGGTCGGCACATCGGTCGGCGGAACGTCTGTTGGCGGTACTGCCGTGGGCGGAACTACAGTTGGTGGAACGGCTGTCGGCGGTACGGCCGTTGGCGGCACATCCGTCGGCGGCAGCGGACATCCGTCCGCCGTACCGTTGCCAGAAGTCGTTGGGCACGCATCGCTATCGTCGCGTACCCCATCTCCGTCCTCATCGTGGTTACACGGATCACCTACCGCATCATGGAAACTATCATTCGGGCACGCGTCCTGATCATCTGGCGTGCCATCCTGATCCGTATCCGGAGGGGTAGTAGGCGGAACATCCGTGGGCACAGCGACGACCTCTTCGGTACCAACTGCGGTACCCGTGAGGCTGCCGTTGTTATTGGACAGCAACAGCGCCGCCCCCACCAATACGACGAGGGCGACGGCTGCGGCAAGCAAAACCTGCCGGTTCAAACCGCGTCCTTGCATGTCTGTACTCCTGTCTCAGTCAAACTGCTCGATCGGGGTCGATCTAATATTTCGTCGGTGATAGTTATCGGCTCCTTTCCGAACTGCCTCCATTAACCTGCCGGCAGGAAAGCATCTGCCAGAACAGTTCACCATCTTTCGGAACATCGAGGCTGAATGCTTGCCAGGCCTCGGGGAATTGGTTGATCTGTGTTTCGGGAATTTCCAGCGCCAAATAGAGCTTGGCGCCGTCGGCGCTGTAGGGATTCGAGTCGAGGCCCAGGCACGTCTTCACCAGCCCATCTGCCAGTGACGCGACCAGTCCTTCAGGGGCGGTAGACGGAGATGGCGCCAGTGCAGGGTCTGGCACAACGCCCGCCAGCGCCTGGAAAGCACGCTCGGCCACCAACTGCACGTCCGGCTCGGTCTCGGCGAACGCCGCCGCAAAATCATTGGCTGTGGCAAGGCCCGCAGCACGAGTGACAGCCATCAACAGCGCGTCGGCCTCATCGGGATAGGCCGCTGTCAACAGATTCTGGGTTTCGACCATGTCAAGGGAGTAGTAGGCCTGCCGCACCGGAGGTGTTACTGCGGCCGTGCCTGAGAGGTTTACCACACCGGCGCCCGCCATCAACACGCCCAGCAGCGCGCCAACGAACAGGCCCCCAATCAAGAATAGTGCGTCACGACCCCGCATGATGCGATGACTCCTTCCCCAATCTAACAGTGTAGCTCAGTCTGGGTAATTTGTCGCAGTTTTAAGCGCGTATGGGTTGATTCGAGCCAAAATTTACGGAGTTCACAAGATGGCGGATTAAGGGGATTAAGCGCCCCGCCCTGCTTCCCGTGCCTGCACAGTCTGCGCCATCTCAACAAACGACGCGACCAGCACGCGCATTTCGTCATCGCTGGCCTCGACGGCCATCTCCTGCATTGCGCGCTCGTAATCGTCGTTCTGAAGCAGCCGCACCGCCGACATCACTTTTTCGAGAAAGCGCGTGGTGTAACGAATACGCTCGGCAAGGCTGCGCATCATCTCGATGCCGATCATCGGGTGGTCGCGCAAGAGTTGAAGGAAGTCCGGCTTTTCGAGGATCAGAAGCTGCGCAAGGTCGTAGGCATCGGCTGAAGCTGAACGCGGCTGGTCGTCGATCAGCGCAAACTCGCCGATGATTTGCCCAGACCCGTAAAAGCGGAACGTCACATCGTTGTCCTGATGGTCGCGCATAAAGATACGTACTTGTCCGGTTCGAATTAGATACATCGCGTTGCCCGGGTCACCGCGCTGAAAGACGATTTCGGCCGGATCGTAGCGCCGCACCTTCAGCACCTTGGCCAGCGCCTGAAGGTCGGCCAGCGGCGTGCTGCGGAACAGCGAGAACTGCTGTAGCTCGACCGGATCAGCAGCGGCCAGCGCCGGTTGTGCGCTCATGATTCGTCCTCAGTTTGCGCCGCTTGTTCACGCCTGGCCAGCGTGCGCGCGAGATCGGCCAGCGCATCATTCAGATCAACCTGCGTCGAACGCGATGGCGCAAAATCAAGCTTCGCGGTTGCCTGCGCTTCACCGGCAGCAAGCGCGGCGGCTTCCTGATACTGTCCGTGCGCGATGCTGCTCACCTGATGCACGGCCTTCTCAACCTGGCCGGTCGTATAGCGACCCTTCTCAGACAGCGCGCGCATAACAGCCAAAATCACCTGCGGGCGGCTTTGCACGTACATGCGGAACATCTCTCGGCGCAGCACAAGCGTCGTCAATGGCCCACTGGCCCGCGCGCGCGCTGAACGCGGCTGACCATCCAGCACAGACAGTTCGCCCACGACCGCGCCCGGATCAAATATTCGCAGCGGCTGCTCCTGCCCGCGCGCGTCCACCGTGAAGATCGCCAGATGACCGCTATCTACCAGATACATGGCATCGCCATCAACGCCCTGATCGAACAACTGCACGCCATTCGCAAATTCGATGACGTTGATCCCGCGGCTGAGATTTTCCAAGTCGGCCAGATCGACCGATGCGAATAGCTCGATTCGCTTCAGCCGTTCCGCGCGGTCCTCCAACTGTTCAGCTGTGAGGTTCTCCGACAGGCCAGATGAGCGCATGAACATGTCGAATAAATGCAGGCCCGCCGAATCGCTTTGCGCCAGCTCGTCTGCCGCCCACGTTTGCAGAGTCGCATCGTCTGACGGGAACATGCGCTGCATGTAGTCCAAAGCGGAGCGGTTCAACTCACCACGAATATCCTGAAACTCAGCCTGGCGCACCGCAATCTCGTCTTCCCAGGCTTTGCGCAGGCGGGGGCTAACGTTGGCGCTGGCCAGATTGTTGCGCAGTATGCCGATATTGGCCTGCGTGACCAGCATGCGCCGGATGAGGGCCACATTGTCATCGCCAATCTGGTCGCCCAGGTCGTTGAGCGATTCTTCCAGGCTGGCGCCGCCCATGCGCTGAATCGCCATGACTTCGCCCTGCGAAACGCCGGTCGCGCCCTCGTCGAGCGCGGTATCCATGCCGTCCCGTTCGCGGGCCTGGTCGCGATTCATGAGCGTGACGATCACAGCGGCGCTGCCCACGCCAATGCCGATCGCCAGCAGCAGCAACCCCGCGCCAGTGAGCGTCATCACCAGGTTGTTATAGCCGATGTGCACACCTACCGCGATCAGAATACCGGCGAGAGGCAGCGCCGCATGGCCTTTGCCGGCGCGGCGCAGCCGGCCAAGCATGAAGCCCACGACCGCACTCACCGAGGCGTGCATCAACGAGGTGGAGAGCACGCGGCTGATCGTCAGGCCCAGCGCTGCATCGGGGTTGTTAGAGATGTAGAGCAGATTCTCGGCCACCGCGAAGCCGATACCGACCGAGAAGCCGTAAATTGCCCCATCGACGGCATACTTGAAACTCGGCTGGCGAATGAGGTAAATCAGGACGAGCGACTTGAGGATTTCCTCGATGATTGGCGCCGTCAGCCGAACGACGATGTTGTAGGCCTGCGACGGGGCCATGCCCGCCAACTCTAGCAGCTCGACCGTGAGCGTGTTGAGGAAGTAGGCCCCGAAGAACGCAACCGTCGCGCCGTAGACCAGTGAGATGAGGATGTTGCGCCGGCTGGCCGACTGAAACACGTCGAAGCGCTCGACCAGATAGACGGCGCTCAACGGCACGACGATACCAACCAGTGCAGCAATCAGGACGCTGAAGGTGGAGTTCATGGGCAAATGGGCTCGCTTCAACGGCGGAAATTTCGCAGGCGCGGCATTATGACTCGCCTGTGCCAGCAGCCCAACCCGGTGTGCGGTGTGCTATCGGCGCAGTCGATAAAGTAAGTAAACAACTAATCCGGCAATTCCAAGCACAAAGACTGCCGCGCGCCACGAAATCACCGCCACGGCCGCGCCCGGAGCCGCCGCCGATCCGCTCAACGCCAGCGGAAACGACGCATCCGGCGGAATTAGCAGAACGACCAGCAGCAGCGCCGCGGCCGCAGCCGCCACACCCGCCATCCAGCCCCACGCGATCACGCGCTTTGGCTGGGCTGGCGCACGTTGATCCCACGTCCGTTCAACGGCCTGGTGCAGGCGCGCCTCACTCGCGGCCGCCAGCGGCTCACGCGGCGCGATCAGATCGTCCAGCCGCTGTGCCATTCGCAGCAATGGGGCCGCGTCGTCCGAAGGCGAAACCGACTCACCGCGCAGCAGTGCGTCGGTCAGTTCAGCCAGTTCGTCGTCCAGCCGCGTCAGAGACTTGTCCTGAGAATCCGTCACAACCAAAGCCCTTAAACCCTACGCCTCACCCATAGCCTCGCGCAGCGCCTGAAGCGCGCGCCTGTGCAGTGACTTCACCGCTTCCAGCGACTGGCCGCGTTCAACCGCGATTTCGGCGAAGCTCAACCCGTCGGCAAAGCGCAGCAGAATCACACTCTGATAGTGCTCCGGCAGTGTATCCAGCGCCTGGCGCATGTGCGCCCGGTCATCCCGGTTTGTGTCTTCCGGCTCGGCCAGCGGCCCGCTTTCTATCAGGGAATCCAGGTCAACCAGTTCTCCGGGCGCTTCCTTACGCTGGCGGCGGCGGTAATAGTCCGCAATCTGTCGGCTGGCGATCGTGTACACCCACGTGTTGAAGCGCGATCGCTGCTCGTAGTGGTCAAGTGACCGCACCAGCGCCACGAATACGTCCTGCGTCACATCTTCCACGTCCTGCCTCGGCACCTTGCTGCGCACGCGGTTGGTAACGCGCTGAAGGTAGCGCTCGTAGAGGGTGAAGAACGCCTCGCGGTCGCCCGCCTGCGCCCCTTTCGCAAGCTGCTCATCGCTTTTGCTACCCCACATACTAAGCCTTTGCGAAGTGAGTCGCGCATTTGGGCACAATTGGGCCGCGCGCGTATGAAGTCCAGTCTGTGGCGCTGTATTTTGTGCGGGTGGGCGTCACTGCAGCGCCAGTTGGTCGCGCACCCGCACCAGCTTCGTTAGCACATCGCGGTTATCGGGCAGCAGCTCGGCGGCGTACTGATAGTCCTCCAGCGCGCTTTCATAGTCCTTACGCGCTTCGGCCGCTTCGGCCGCGTTAAGCACCACCTCGACCGCGCGCGGCAGCAGCCCACAGTGAGCAAGATGATAAGCGGCCGCCAGCGGCGCTTCAATAGCGGGTCGCAAGTAAAAATCAGCGGCGGCGCGGTGCAGTTTGAGGCGTTCGGCACGCGGCATTGAGTCGTAGATGACGGACTGAGTCATGCCGTGGCGAAACAGCAGGCTGTCGCCCTCGGCCACCAGAATCTGCGCCTCCAGCAGCGCGGCAGTTCCCGCTTCGATTACTACGCGCTCGTTGAAGCCACTCACAGATGCCAGCGCCTCCGTTGAACAGCGCGCCCCGAGCACGGCCGCGGCCCGCGCCAGATCGAGCGCCTGCGTGGGCAAACGGTTGATGCGCGACAACACCAGTTCGCGCACGTCTTCGGGCAGCGCCTGCGTATCGGCAATTGGCGACAAGCGGGCGCGCCCATCCGTGACCATCACGTAGAACTCGTCTTCGAGTGACCGCATCAGCGCTTCAATATACAGAGGGCGGCCATTGGTTCGCTGCCACACCAGATCCCGCAGCGGCCCGTCCATTTCGCTGGCGCGCAAGCAAGCCATAGCCAGCCGTTCGGTTTCGTTCTCGTTCAAGTCGGGCACAGTCTCGAGGCGCATCAACGCCTGCACAGGCTTAAGAGCCTTCCGCGTTTCAGTCGGCAAAACCGCAAGCGGCTCAAAAGTGCCCAGAAATGCCAGCGGCACACCCTGCACCACACTGAGCACGTGTTCGAGAATGGCCAGCGTGCGCGGATTCGCCTGATGTACATCATCCATCACAATCAGCAGCGGCGTTTGACCAGCCGAGGCCTTCAGCAGTTCAGCAATCGCCTGCTCAGTTGAAGTGCGGCGCTCGACGGCGTTCCAGATCGAGCTGCCGCTGGCTTGCGCACCACTCTGGTCATCTTCACTCGCTGTACCCGCCGTCCGACGGCGCAGCACCCCGAACATGCCGGACGACTTCAGTTCCTCTGGGCTCATCTTTGACACCATCTCAAAGAGGTCTTGCAGCGACTGTTCACGCTTCTTCTCCGCTTCGAGCGTGAATCCAAACAGCAAATCGCCGAGCACGCCAGCCAGCGCGGGCAAGCCAAGCCCTTCCAGCGCACGGCGAGCGGCGCTGCGCCCCTTCGCCGGATCAGCACTAAAGTCTATGCCCAGCACCTGCGCCACGAGAAATGCCCACACGTCGCGCCGGGTGCTGCGTTCCTGGCAGGTGGCAAAAGCGACGTGAAAGCCGTTGGCGCGCGCCATTTCGGCGAACTCGCGCGCGATGCGCGTCTTGCCTGTACCCGCATCGCCCACCAGCCCAATCGCACGCGAACGGCCGCGCTTGACCTGCGGCAGGATCAAGTTGAGGGTGAGCAAGAATTGATCGTGGCCGATGAATGGCATTTCGTCGTCACGGTGGGCAATCGCCGTTTCGCGCAGCGCGCCCGTCACGCGGTAAGCCTGTATCGGCTTCGATTTGCCCTTCAGTATCAGCGGCGGTAGCGGCTCGGCAGTGAAATTGAAGCGCGCCCGTTCGTAAACATTCTCGCCGATCAGGATGTCACCAAACTGCGCCGTCGCCATCAGGCGCGCCGCCAGATTGACATCATCGCCCATCACGGTGAACTCGCGGCGCTGCTTCCAGCCCGCTTCGCCCGCGAACGTCATGCCAAAGGTGAGGCCCATACGCTGCTGAACATAGGTTTCACGGACCAGCGCGCGCCTGCTGCGGGCCTGCAAATGGCGCACGTCCTCGTCAATACGGCGGTTCAGCGCAGCCAGCCGACTCTGAATTTCCAGCGCTGCCGCCACTGCCCGCTCGCGGTCATCCTCGTGCTTGATCGGCGCACCAAACGTAATCAGCAGCTTGAAACCCAGTTTGTAAGGATCAGTGCGCGCCAGTGTGCCGCCCAGTTCGGTGACCGTTTGCTGCACCATCGTGTAGTAGCGCGACAAAAAACCGGTGATGTCCGGCAGGAACTCATCGCCCCACTCGTCCAGCAGTTCCGCGAAGCCGGTGCAGTGAATGAACAGGGTCGCAGCCGGCACGTTCGAGCTGGCGACGTGATAGCGGTCGCGCTCACCGCGTTCCGGATGGTCGGCGCTGTTGACCAGCTCGCTGAACACGGCCGGCGGCACGAAAGCCCGCACACGTTCGACTTTGCCGGCGGCCGCTTCAACCGAGCGCAGCAAGTCACCGTCGCCAAAGTCCAGCAGCGCGCCCGACACCTGCCGCCGGCGCATCCCTGCTGCCCCAAGCTCAAAGTCGCCCAGTTTCTCGTTGAGGCCCATGACCTCGACGAAGCCGTCCTCGATCATCCTCAGTTCAAAGCTGGCATCAAACAGCGGCACGATATCGCCGGCCACAATAACCTCGTCGCGCACACCTACGCCTTCGGCTTCCATCGCCTCTCCGGGGAGCGAGCCTTGAATGACGTGGTCGCGCTGGGCAGCGCTGCCCACCAGGCTCTCGAACAACTGCCCGCGCGCGATGCCGATGGACATCGTCAGGAGCGCGTCATGCCCCTCCCCCAGCAGCGCCTGCAGGCGTTCGCTGCGAATAGGCTGGAACCCTTCGCGCATCGCCTGCTGCATGCGCAGACCGGTGCGGACAGCCTTGAGCGCCGGACTGCGATTATCGCCAGCCACCTCGGGATAGAAGGCCAGCAGCGCATCACCTGCGAACTTCAGAAGCTGCCCTTCAGACTTGGCAAGAATTTCGAGCATGGTGGTGAAATAGTCGTTGATGACCGCCGTCAGCACTTCGGTGCCTTCCGCACCGCTGTGCTGTTGGATGCGTTCAGACAACGACGTGAATCCGCTAACATCGGCAAACAGGAATGCGCCGGGCCGCAGCCCGCCGTAGTCCGCGCCCGCGCGCCGGGGATCAAGAATGGCCGTGTCGTCGGCGATGTAGGACGGCAGAAATGAGGCGGTAGCGATATAGAGGCTGTTGAGATGCTGCTCAATGTCGCGCAGCAGGTCGCGCTCGGCGCGGTCGCCGGCGCCGCCATCCTGGGCTATGGATTCAAGCCGCTCACGCAGCGGGGCAGGCAGCAGCGCGCGCAGGCGATTAACAAAGGGGCCGTCAAGCATCAGTGGTTGTTCCGCGTACGAAGCAGTTTCACAGCAGCCTATCGTTGAGCGCAGACCACAAGCCCGCGCCCTCGATACCGCGTTTGGCGCGCAGGTTGATGCGGTAATACAGGGCTGGCGCTTCTCCCATCTCTATCAGCCAGCCGCGCTGGCTCAATTCGCGCAGCGTGCCCGGCAGGTCTGGCGTTTTGTGCTCGAAGCGTTCGGCCAGTTCATCGTAGGCGATGCCATCTGCACCGCGCGGATCGCGCAGCAGCGCCAGCATAATCGAGCGCTGGTCGCCCGGCAGATCGATGATGTCCATGGTCGTAATGCCCGCAGGCCTGTCCTCGGCATCCAGCTTCTGGTTCAAACGATCATACAAGCCGGTCATCGGCGTATTCCTCAACTGATCTCTCGTTAGCCCGGGAAAATGCGAAGCGCACTCTGATGAGAGAGGATTCTCCGCCTTCAACCTTTAGCTTTGAAGCTTCAACTTTAGTAGTACTCGGGCATTTCAATCGGCTCGCCCTGCGGACGGCACAAGCCGCACCAGATGGCGTCGGCCACGATGACCGCTTTCGGCGTATGGTTGGCGCCTACATACATCGTCAGGATGAATGGCATCTTCGACGCATGATCCTTGCACACAAAGCGCCCGCAAAACCGGCACGAGGCGTTAGCTGGCCGGTCACAAACCCAACATGATGCAGACATCCTGCCTTCTTTCTATCCAAGCGCATGACAGCCTTACCCATAGATTGTAAACCGCATTCCCCCGAACCGGTAATCAAGACTACCCCGCACATTCACGGGAGAGTACCAAAATCTTACGATTGAATCACGCGAAGTTCGGGTTTAGTATGAGTGAAGCACTTCACAATCGAAACAATCAACTTGTTCAGTCGCGGCCCCAACCACCGGCAGGTAGCGCGTTGGGATGGAGCCGCTTGGTGCTTGGAGGCAAGCATGAAGGCATTCTTCGGCGCTGTGACAGCGCTGTCGCTGCGATTCCGCTGGGTCACGCTGCTGCTGGCTGCGCTGGTGTCTGTCGCTGGTGTCGCCGCGATTTCGCAAATGCGGCAGGAACTCATCCCCTCGGTGAGCTTCCCGCAAACGATCATCCTGGCCCAGGCCTCTGGCATGACCAGCGACCAGGTGCTGACCGTTCTCACCGAGCGCATTGAACAAGCGATTGATACGCAGGTGCCGGAGATCGTCAATGTGGAATCGACCACGACCGGCTCGTTCGGATCGGTCGTGACTGCCCGCAACGACTTCGGCCAGAATCAGACGCAAATTCAGGACAATGTGCAGGCGGCGCTCGATACCATCTGGCTGCCCACGCGCCAGATTGCTCCGCCAACGGGTACCGATCCGGGCGAATTTGCCGCCAGCCTTCTTGCGGACGTGCCACCCGAACTGCTGATTTATCTGGCCGAACAGGACCCTAACTTCCTGTTCCAGCTCACGCCCGAGGTCTGGAGCGCCTTCAGCCCCGAAACCGTGACCGGCGTGCTGGCCTATTTGGCCGGCCAAACGCAGGAACAATCGGGCACAGGCGGCGCACTGCGCCAGCTCATCGACCAGGAGATCGCGCCGCTTCTCGACAATTTACCGGAGATCGCCAGCGTGTCGGTGGGCGGCGGCCAACTGCTGCCCGGCGAAGGCGACGAATCCGCGCCCGCGGCGTCGGAGGCCGAAGCCACCAGCCTGCTGCTCAAGCTGTCGCCAGAGGTCTGGGCAGCCGCCAGCGCCCAGGCGGGCTACAGCGGCGACCGCGATCAGGCGGCGGTCGAGCATTTCAGCAGCGACGGCGTGGTCATTCCCAGCGAAGCGCCTGTTCTGCCCGCCTCGTGGCAGTTGGATCGCTTCATCGATGCCACTGATCTTGAAGAGATGACCACGCTCACTCGCACCGTGGGCACGGTCTTCAACGACTTCGTCAGCACCGGCCGTATCATTGGCTCGCTGGGCCAAACCAACGACCTGACGCCTGACGTCATCACACAGCTTCTGGAGGTCGAGCCGACCCTGGTCGAGGCGTTCAAAGCCGAACACCTCGCCGCCATGAGCAATGAAGTGTTCGCGGCACTGCCCGAAGACTTCATCGCCGGGCTTGACGGCTTCACGCGCGATGAACTGGCGGCGCGCGGGCTGGCCGCCGCAATTACCGGCGAGCAGGCAGCGCCTGCGCCGGTCGATCTGCCCGCGCCCTGGCGCATCTCGCCGCCGCAGATTATTGCCTTCAGCCTGGACGATCTGCCGCTGGCCTCGTTTGCTATCTCTGGCGCAGTCAACGGCGAAGCGGCAGCCACTAACCAAACGGACGCAGTTGCAGTTGAACCGACAGAAGTTCCCAGCACGCCTACACCTGCACCTACGCCCACGCCGGATATCGCGGTTGGCCCGGCGCTGCCCCTGCCATTCTCGCTGATCGGCACCTTCCTCGGCATCGAGATGAACACGGCCGATGACCTGATCCACATCACCTTGCCAGATAATCTGGCCGAGCAATTTGGCGGAAGCAACATCAGCGGCGCGCAGCTCCTCAGCTTCCTATTCCTGTTTGGCAACGCGGATGCGCTGCCCGAAGGCGTGGAAGCGCCGCCGATCCCGATAGACGCAAGCGCCCTCATCGGACTGATCAGCGCCGACGCGGTGCAGTTCCTGGTCGAGAATGACCCCACCTTCGCGCCAAATCTCAGCGCAGATGTGTTCAACGCGTTCTCGGACGACGTCCTGGCGCTTGACTCGATTGCGCCGCCGCTCGACAGCGTGTGGGACACACTGGCTGGCCAGCCGCAGTTCTCCGAATCGCCGCTGCGCACTGCCGCTGCCATTGTGGCGCTGGGCGATGGCGTGCCGTCTGCCGCGCTCAACGCGATCAATGCAGGCGTTCCCAACCAGTTCGCTGGCTACGAAGTGCGTCTGTTCAACAGCCTGTCACCCGCGACGCTGCGCTATTTTGCGCTGCGTGAGCCTGATTTCTACACCAGCCTCAGTCCTGATGCGCTGCTGAAACTATCGCCCACGGCCATCGCGGCGCTGCCGACGGATGTGCTGGCTTCGCTGCCGGATGACACGGCCGCGCAGTTGACGGCGATTGCGGCCGGAGACGCCCCCTCGGCGGTCGAGGCGCTGGCCGCCCTGTATGCGACTGACGTGCCGCCCGCCGACCCGAACGCTCCGGCGCTCAACGCCGACTGGCAGACCATTGGCGATTTCATCGGTGTTGAGTTGGACACAGCCGACGATTTCTCGCGCTTCTTCCCCGACACGACGGCGTTCCTCAACGATCTTTTCAACTCGGCTGGCGGCTTGAGTTTTGCCCCGCGCCTGTTCGGCGGTCTCAGCCCCGAAGCCCTGCTGTACATGGCGGATCAGGACTCTAATCTGCTGTCCAATCTACGTGTGGAGGCCCTGCAACTGCTTCCCGAAGCCACGTTGGCGGCTCTGCCCGCCGCGGTGCAGGAGCGCATGGTCAGCGGTGAAACGCCTTTCGCGCCCACCGACACAGTCACCCGCAGCAATGGCGCGTCCAGCCTGCTGGTCACGATTTACAAATCCGACGACGCCAACACGGTTGAAGCGTTCCATCTCGCCGAGAGCGCGCTGGAAGAGTTCGTGGCCGAGCACGGCGGTGACCTGCAAGTCACGGTCTCGTTCGAGCAGGCCAGCTTCATTGAGGAATCGATCAGCGGCGTGGCGCGTGAAGGCGGTTTGGGCGCGATCTTCGCCATCATCGTCATCCTCGTCTTCCTCAGTTCCGGCTTCTGGGGCCGTCAGGCCCGCCTGATTGTCGGCGGAATCATGACGGTAGGCTTCATCCTGGCATTGGTCGGGCTGGTGGGCGCGAATGCAGGCGCCTTCGGCGGCGATTTCCTGACTGGTTGGGACGAAACTGATGTGCTCGTGCGCGGCATGCTGCTGCTCGGCGCGCTGGCCGGCCTGTTCATCATGCTTTGGCCGGGCCGCGTCGCGCGCCCCGCATGGCGCAGCACGCTGGTGACAGCCATTTCTATCCCGCTGTCGATCCTGATGGCGTTCATGCTCATGAATTGGATCCCGCCCAGCGCCAACAGCGTATTGGCTCCAGTAGCCGGCAACTCGCCAATACTGTCGTTCCTGCTGCGCCTGTTCCCGGCCAGCATCACCATCAATATCATGACGTTGTCGGGCTTCACGGTCGCCATCGGCCGCGTCGTGGACGACTCGATCGTCGTGCTCGAAAACGTGTTCCGGCAGGTTTCCGAAGGCGGCGACAAGCGTACGGCCATCATTCAGGCCACCCGTGAAGTCTCGGTCGCTATCTTTGCAGCCACCATCATCACAGTCGTGGTCTTCCTGCCCCTCGGCCTCACGGGCGGGATCATCGGCGAATTCTTCCTGCCGTTTGGTCTGGCCGTCACCTATTCGCTGATGTCATCGTTCGTCGTCGCCATCACCGTCGTGCCCGTGCTGGCCTACCTGCTGCTGAACCAGGCCGAAATGAGTGGCGAAGTCCACGAAGGCCGCATGGAGCGCATCTACAAACCGGCGCTCAACTGGGCGCTGTCGAAGCGTAGCCACCGGCTGGGCGTACTCGGCATCGCCGCCGCGTCGCTGGTGGTGGGCATGGTGTTGTTTGCCAGCCTGCCAACCGCGTTCCTGCCTTCGTTTGGCGAACCGCAGATCAGCGTGACAGTGGGTATGCCACCCGGCACAGACATTCTGGAGACGAACGCACTCGTCACGCAGTTGGAAGAGGCGATTGCAACCGAGATTCCACTAGATGAAATCAAGCGCGTGCAGACGACTATTGGCGGCGGCGGCATGAACCTGCAGAGCCTATTCTTGGGCGGCGGCTCGGTGGATGGTGCGCTCGCCTCGATCTCAGTGGCCGTCGAAAATCCGGTCCAATTGGACGCGCTGACGGGTGAAATCCGCAGTCTGGCTGAAGACATTTTCGGCCAGGAGAACGTCACCGTGTCGGCGGCCTCGCTCAGCGAGCAGGGCTTTGGCGGCTTCGCGCTCGTCCTCGCTGGCCCACAGGCCGACCTGGAAGCGGTCAATCAACAGGTCATCGATACGCTCAACGAGGTCGATGGTCTGGCAAACGTCTCCAGTAATCTGGCTGGCCTGACAGGGACGGGCGGCGGCGAAGATGCACCGGCCACCTTTATCCGCATTGACGGCGAATCGGCCGTACGTTTCACCGGTGAACTGGAAACCAACGACACGCTTGGCGTGACCGGCGCGGCTAAGGCGGCAGTGATCGGCATGGCCGGCCTGCCAGACACGATCAGCGTGAGCGAGGGCTTCGAATCGAGCCTGCAAACGGAAGGCTTCGCCAGCCTGTTCGTAGCCATGGGCATTGCCATTGTCATTGTCATCATCATCCTGATGATCACGTTCGGTTCGCTGGTGCACTGGATTGACATCATGCTCAGCGTAATCGTGGCCCCGATGGGCGCGGCGGTCGCGCTGGCAATCACCAACCGCGTGCTCGGCATCAGCGCCCTGATCGGTATGTTAATGCTTATCGGCATCGTCGTCACCAACGCCGTCGTACTCATCGACCGCGTGCGCAGTAATCAGTTCCAGCGCGGCATGGACGTGACCTCGGCGCTCAAGGAAGCGGGCAACCGCCGGTTGCGCCCGATCATGATGACGGCCATCGCCACCATCTGCGCGCTCATTCCGCTGGCAATTGGCCTGTCGCAGGGCGCGATCATCGCTTCCGAGCTGGGCACAGTTGTAATTGGCGGCCTGTTCACCAGCACGCTGCTCACGCTCATCGTGGTGCCAGTGGCCTACAAGATGCTCGACCCGCTGGATCAGCGCACACGCCGCTGGTTCCGCCGGGGAGGCAAGTAAGCACCACTGTTGAATCAAAAGGAGGCGGCGATCGCGTGAGTGCCGTCCCCTTTTTATTTGTCTTTGTGCCTGGGGAATGAGTCAGTTCGACTGGAGGTCCAGGCGCATGAAGATCTCGTGTGCCATGAATGCCGCCGGCCCATCAAAGTAGGGTTCAACAGGCCAGAAACCAAGCGCACGATAGAGCCGCAGGGCCTCGGTCATCTTGTCCGCCGTGCTCAGGAAAACATGCTGGTAGCCAGCAGCCCGTGCCTCGACTATCAGCGCTTCCACCAGCAAGCGCCCGACCTTGCGGCCTCGCGCCGCTGGCCGCACCCACAACCGCTTGACCTCGCCCGCATCAGGGGAATAGGGAAATAGGGCGATGCAGCCGGCCGCCTCGCCGTCCACATACGCCAACAGGAAACAGCCTCGCGGCGACACGTACACCCCCGGGAGTTTTTCCAGTTCCTGATCGAGCGCGGCCGCCGTGGGCACTTCGAACTCATCCAGTTCGTTGTCCACTTAGGCCCTAAGGAATGCGCGATACTCAGCAATCAGCGCCCGTACCTGCTGAATCTGCTCGGCTGTTTCCGCCTGAACAATCATGACCACGATTCGTCTCTCCGTTGGTGGGCGCAATCCGGGGCTGTGGAATAGAAAAGGGCGGCGCTTCGGTGTGCGCCGCCCTGATGGTGCTGGTTTATCCGGCGCGAGCTAAATCTCCGCTTCAGGCATCGCTTCCAGTTGCTCGGGCGTGTGCAGCAGTTCCAGCCGCTCGCCCACAATCGCAAACGCATCCAGCGCGCGCTGGAGATGCTCGGTAGTGTGCGACGCCATATAGCTGGTACGCAGCAGGCTGCTGCCCGTAGGCACGCCTGGCGGCAGCACTGGATTGGTGTAGACGCCTTCTTCGATAAGCGCATGCCACGCCATAACCGTGCGGAAATCGTCACCGATAACCACCGGAATAATCGGGGTATTGCTGCGGCTGGTATTGAAGCCCATCGACTTGAATCCGGCGCGCATAAATTCGGCGTTATCCCACAGGCGCTGCACAATTTCCGGCTCGGTTTCCATGATGTCGAGCGCCGCCAGCGCCGCCGCCGCCTGACCGGCCGTGAGCGCCGCCGAGAACATGAGCGCGCGCGCATGATGCTGGATGAAGTGAATGACATCTGCATCACCGGCGATGAAGCCGCCGATTGAAGCGAAGCTCTTGCTAAACGTGCCCATAATCAGATCGACATCTTCAGTGAGACCGAACTGGGCCGAGGTACCGCGTCCACCACCCGTCACGCCAATTCCGTGCGCGTCATCGACCATAATGCGGGCGCCGTGGCGTTTGCAGATTTCGACGATTTCCGGCAGCGGGGCGATGTCGCCGCCCATGCTGTATACGCCGTCCACCACCACCAGCTTTCCCGCTTCTTTGGGCAGCTTCTCCAGAACCACATCAAGACTGGAGATATCGTTGTGCTTGAAGCGCTTCATCTCGCCGCGCGCCATGAAGCAGCCATCGACGATGCTGGCATGGTCATCCTTGTCGATGATGACGTAATCGCCCTTCTGCACCAGCGCCGAAATCGTGCCGACATTGGTCTGATACCCAGTCGGGAAAACGATGGCCGCTTCCTTGTTCACAAAGCGGGCCAGGCGGCGATCAAGCTCCAGGTGCAATTCAAGGGTACCGTTGAGGAAGCGCGAACCGGTGACGCTGGTGCCGTAGTGCTCGATGGCATCAATGGCGGCCTTGCGCACGCGCGGGTCGGTCGTCAGTCCGAGGTAATTGTTCGAGCCAATCATCACGACTTCCTTGCCCTCGAAGTGGGCAACCGCGCCTTCAGTGTCGCTCAGCGCGCGGAAGTACGGATAGATACCCAGTTCAATGGCATCCTTGGCGTACCGGTAGTTCTTTACCTTTTCAAACAGCTCTGCCACGGGTTTGTCCCTCAGTTTGTGCAGCCACGCGGGAATTGGCGGGCCGGCTTGCGAATCGCATGAGCAAACGCCAGCATTCGCAACGTTCAATACGTGGTGAACGTTACCATACGGCCGCCCATTTCACAATGCGAAGGCGACCGGCCAGCCGCGCTCCAAAACACTGACAATCATGTTGCAGAGGAGCAGTCGCCTGCGTTAGAATGTTTCGCAGTTACGAATTGACACTGAGCTTGGGGAGCGCATCTGCAATGTCATCTCTCACCGTGCGCCGGATCATTGTGTGGGCAGTGGGTATGGGCCTGGGCTTCCTGATCATGGCCTTGTTCGTCACGCTGGTATTGCCGTGGATGGGCCCGCAGGCGGGTAATGCCATTTCCATCCAGAAGTTCGGGTTCCAATACTTTTTCTGGGCGGCTCTGCCGCTGGGCCTGATGTTCGTCGTCTGGCTCGATTACTTCATGAAGACCAAGATTCTGCCGAAATAGCACTCGGCACAATCGCAATGTTCTAACGCAGGGGCACCGATCCAACCGGGTGCCCCTGCTGCATTTCACTCACGGCCCGTCTGTTTGCAGCAGGCCCGCCAACACCGCCGTATCGGTGCTGGCCCGCACGCGAATGCGCGGCAGTTCGAGCGCGCCGTCGGTGGTGTGCAGCGCCCCGTGAGCAGTGGTCACCGCGTGTTTAACTCCCAGACTGCGCAGCATACTCAGCACGGCATCGTCATACTGCCCGGCTGGATAGGCGAACACGCGCGGCGTTTGGCCGGTGTGTGCGGCCAGGCTCTCCTCCGCCCCCAGCAGTTGATAGACGAGGAAGTCGTTGTCGCGCCCCCGTAAGTCAGGATGATCGCGCGTATGAGACTCCATCTGCATGCCAGCAGCGGCCATCTCGGCGATTTGCGCCCACGTCATATAGTTGGGACTGTTGAGATCAGGGCCAGCCGTCATCACAAAAAATGTGCCGGAGAAGCCAAATTCACGCAGCAGCGGAAATGCGGCGGTGTAGTTGTCTTCGTAGCCATCGTCGAAGGTCAGGATCACGGGTTTGGCCGGTAGCCCGCTGCCGGTATTGAGCGCAGAATACAGGTCGTCGAACGTAATCGTCTGATAGCCTTCTGCCGAAAGTAAGGCCAAGTGCTGACGGAACAATTCCGGCGGCACGCTCAGATCGATACGATAGACATCGGCATCGGCAGGAGGCGCAGAGATGTAGTGGTACATCAGAATCGGCACACGAATGCGCCGCAGCGTGCCATCCCACGCCGACGTTTCATGAGTCGCCGGCGGCGCAGGCACGGATTGCGCGCTGGCCAGTGGCGCGATTAGAAGCAGCATCAGAAAAGTAGCCAGCAACGCCGCCCGGCGACTGTGAAGTTTCATCCGACTGCGCTCACACACCCGAACGATCAGGCCAGCATATCCACGCCGGCAATGGCCATCAACCGTCCTCATTCTACGCCACTACGAGCTGTGATCCATCGCCCGCTGAACCTGCGGCATCACCTCGGCGCGGATTTCCGGCGTGCCGGCCAGAAAGCGGTTTGCCACCGACTTCGTATCGGCAGGCGCGACGCCCTCAAAACGCAGCGTGAGCGCGGACTCCGTCACCGAGGCGCGCAGCAGCGCCCAGCCCTGCGGATAGATCGCCTTCACGCCATCGAGGCGCAGGCAGTTCGCGCCATCCAGTGCCGCCGCCTCGGCCGCACGCACGATTAACGCAGCTTTGTCCGCGTTGTAGTGCACGCGGATTTCCGGTGTACTGGCGTAGGTGGGCAGCGCCGCAAACACGTCGGAGGCGGGCCGGCCTTCGTCGGCCAAAAGGGACGCCATCAACAGCGCCGCAAACAGCGCGTCATCCACGCCACTCAATTCGCCGAAGAAGATGTGCCCCGTATACTCGCCGCCCAGCAGCGCATCCTGTTCCAGCAGCATGCGCTTGATGAAGGTGTGGCCGGATTTCTGCGGCAGGATAACTCCGCCCGCGCGCTCCACCTCATCAGTTACGACCTGCGACAACTTCAAATCGGTTACGACTGCGCCACCGCCGTTTCGGCGCACGAGCGCGCCCGCCAACCACGCGATCAGCCGGTCGGAGGAAACGCGGCCGCCGCGCTCATCGACCAGTCCCACACGGTCGCCATCGCCGTCGAAGCCAAAGCCGAGCGCCGCGCCTTCTGCGACCACCGCCGCTTGCAGCACCGCCAAGTCTTCCGGCCCCGAAATGTCTGGCGTCCGGTGCGGAAAGGTGCCATCAGGCCAGTCATGCAGCAGCGCCGCGTGCAGGTTGAGTCCATCGACTACGTCGCCGAGCGCCCAGGCCGCCGCACCGCTGCCGCAGTCAAACGCCAGGCGGCCTACTCGCCCGGCCAGCCCGGCAAAACGCCCCAGCAGCCACGTTACATACTGCGTCTTGATATCGACCGCCTCGACGCTCCCCTTCCCCGCTGCGAAGCGGCCTGCAACCGCCAGATCGCGCAGTTGTGCCAGTTCTTCAGGTGTGATCGGCATCTCGCCCAAAATCGGCTTGAAGCCGTTCCACAGCGACGGGCTGTGCGACGCAGTGACCATCACACCGGACTGCACCCCCAGCGTGTGGCGCGCAAAGTAGTACCCGGGTGTCGAAAGCTGGCCGAGATCAAGCACGCGCGCGCCACTTTCCAGCAGGCCGCGCCGGAGCTCCCCCATCAGTTCCAGCGTCGTCGTGCGAAAGTCACCGCCAATGACCACCGCCTGACCCGGTCTCGTCGTCGCAACCGCGCGGCCCAGCCGGTAGGCCACGTCTGGCGTAATGTCGCTGCCAAACGCCCCGCGCACATCACATTCCTTGAAGCCGCTTAACGGAAATTCTGCTGCTGGCATGCTGCTTTCAATGCCTCCAGTTTCGCCTGATACGGGCCAATCCATGCCTGGCGCGGCGCGATGACTTCCTGCTGGCGCACCATCAACTCCTGCGCTGCGCTCACCGAGCCCGCGTGCCACGCCCAGCCCGCCGCCAGCAGCGCACTGCCCATCGCTGCATCAGGTTCGGCCGCTACGATCAGCGGTTGGCCCAGCGCCGAGGCCAGCACCGCACCGAGTATGCGCCCGTGCGCGCCACCACCGGTAAAATAGAATTGCCCATCAGCCGGAGCGCCCAGCGCCTCGGCTTCGCGCACCGACCACGCGGCCACCAGCGCGATACCCTCGACCACGGCTGCGAAATGCTCGATTTCGTCAACCGGCGTTCCCAACATGAAGCCCTGCGCGTTAGGACTGACGAGTGGCATGCGTTCACCGGTTCGCGCCAGCGGATACGTCACAATCGCCGTGGGTAGCCGGGGCTCGGCACCAGCATCCAGCGCAGCGATGCGCGCGCCGAACAACTTGAGCAACGCCTCGCCACCCACGTTACTCGCACCACCCGGCAGCCAGTGGCCGTCTGGGTAACGATGCGAATAGTAGCGCCCTGCTGGATCAGTGATCAATTCGCGCGACACACCGCGCAGCACAATCGTCGTGCCAATGGTCACGTTCCAGTCGCCCGGCTGGCACGCGCCCGAAGCCAGAAAGGCGGCTGTGCCATCGGTTGCGCCGGCAATGACGGGCGTGCCCGCCAGCAGCCCCGTCTCGCGAGCCGCTGCTTCGGTCACGGTGCCTATACCCGCGCCGGGCCGCACCACGCGAGGCAGTTTCGCACGCGGCACGCCCAGCGATTCGATGAATTCCGGCCAATCGCCGCTAATCAGATCAACGCCCGACTTAAGCGCGGTGGACCAATCGGTCACACCGAAGTCGCCAGTCAGCTTGCCCACCAGATAATCCCCCGCATGAGCAAACACAGCCGTCTGCGCAACGACGCCCGGCCGGTTGCGCGCCAGCCACACCAGCTTGACCAGCGCGAAGGCGGGCGGAAATGTGTAGCCCATGCGTGCCGTGAACACGCCAGCCGCCGCGTTGACTTCGCCTTCCAGGCCGGCGGCGCGGTTGTCGTTATACATCAGCGCCTGTATCAGCGGTTCGCCGTTTGCATCCAGCGGCACGAACGTACCCGAGGTGGAGTCAGCGGCCACGGCCACGACCTCATACCCGCTGAGTTGGCTGGTCAGCTCTTGCAGGCAGGCGCTGGCGGCATTCCACCACTCATGCGCGTCCTGTTCGGCCCAGCCCGGCTGCGGCGCGGACGGCGGCTGGTCAAACGTCTGGCTCGCGCGCGCCACAACCGCGCCATCCGGCCCGACTGCAAAGGCGCGCGCGCCACCCGTGCCCACGTCAACGCCGATCACTAATTCCATAGCGCCCGCCTTCACACCCAAGTCAATCAGAATTGCCTCTAGTCTATCCCGCCTCAAGCAACCGTGCAGACTACGCTTTTCCCTTAGCGCCGCATGAGGCTGCAAGCTGCTGAGGGACTGTTGATAGCTTTTGAAAGCTGGCGCGGGCCAGAATGCGGGTTATGACGACTGAACGCACCTCGCGCCTGTCCGGCTTTTTCCGGCGCACGCTGGCCGAACGCATCGAACTGATCGCACAGTGGGCTGACCTCAACGACGCTGAAACAGCGGCGCTGGCGGGTGGCCTTAACACGGCGCAGGCCGACGCCATGATCGAGAACGCCATCGGCTTGTATGGGCTGCCGCTGGGCATTGCTACCAATTTCCAGATCAACGGGCGCGACGTGCTTGTGCCAATGGTCATCGAGGAGCCGTCGGTGCTGGCGGCGGTCAGCAACGCGGCGCGCCTGTTTAGGGTCGGCGGCGGCTTTACGGCAAGCAGCGACGAGCCAGTCATGATCGGGCAGATTCAAGTGCTCGATGTGCCGGATATGGACTCGGCTCTGATCGCGCTTCGTGAGCACGAAAGAGTGCTGCTGGCCGAAGTTAACCGCATCGGCGGCAGCATCGTCAAGGCAGGCGGCGGCGCGCGCGGCCTCGAAGCGCGTCCCCTGCCCGATACGCCCGTCGGCCCGATGCTGATCGTGCATCTGCTTTACGACACGCGCGACGCAATGGGCGCGAACGCCATCAACACCGCTGTCGAGCATCTCGCGCCCGAGATCGAAGCGATCACCGGCGGGCGCGTCAATTTACGCATACTCAGCAACCTCACCGACCGACGTAAAGCCTACGCACAGGGCACAATCCCTACCGCTGAACTGGCGACGAACGAACTGACTGGCCCGCAGGTGGTGCAGGCCATCCTTGAAGCGTGGGCATTCGCGGCTGTCGATCCGTATCGCGCGGCCACGCACAATAAGGGCATCATGAACGGCATCGATGCGGTCGTCATCGCTACCGGCAACGACTGGCGCGCAGTCGAGGCCGGCGCGCATGCCTATGCCGCGCGTGATGGGCGCTACACCTCGCTCACGCGATACTGGCAGAACGACGCCGGTGACTTGTGCGGCGCGATTGAGGTGCCGCTGGCGCTCGGTGTCGTCGGCGGGGCCACGCGCGTACACCCCACTGCGCAGGTGGCGCTCAGGATCCTCGGCAATCCCTCGGCGCGCGAACTGGCCGAAATCGCCGCCACCGTGGGTCTGGCACAGAATCTGGCGGCTGTTCGCGCACTGGCGACCGAAGGCATTCAGCACGGCCATATGCGCATGCACGCGCGGCAAATCGCGCTGGCGGCTGGCGCTCAGCCGGAACTGGTGGGCACCATCGTTCAGCAGATGATCGACGAAGGCAACATCCGCCCGGAACGCGCGCGGGCACTCGTGGACAGTATCAAAGGACAGTAAACAGCATGGTTTCGATGAATGGCGCTTTGCCACAACCCGTCAATCTGTTGATGCGGCCTGACCGCCGCGTGGGCATCGTGGGCTACGGCGCGTATGTGCCGCGCTTCCGCCTGCCCGGCTCGGAAGTCGCTCGTGTGTGGACGGGCGGCCTCGGCGGTTCGCCGGTGACCGAGAAAGCGGTCGCTGGCCCCGACGAAGACGTGACGACGATGAGCATCGAGGCGGCGCGTAATGCGCTGGCCCGCGCCGCGATTGACCCGCAGGCGCTGCGTGCCGTGTGGGTGGGCAGTGAAAGCCACCCCTACGCCGTTAAACCCACCAGCACGATTGTGGCTGAGAGCATCGGCGCGTCGCCCAACATTCAGGCCGCCGACTGGGAATTCGCCTGTAAAGCCGGCACCGAAGCAGTGCAGGCCTCGATTGGCATGGTCGGCAGTGGCATGGGCACCTATACACTCAGCATCGGCATGGACACGGCCCAGTCACGGCCCGGCGACGCGCTCGAATACACGGCGGCAAGCGGCGGCGCGGGTTTCATCATCGGCCCGGCCGAAGAAGCCGTCGCTGTCTATCTGGGCAGCTACAGCTTCGTGACGGACACACCGGACTTCTGGCGGCGCGCCGACGAGAGC
Organism: uncultured Chloroflexia bacterium; assembly: GCA_963841085.1. Classification (GTDB taxonomy): domain Bacteria; phylum Chloroflexota; class Anaerolineae; order Aggregatilineales; family Phototrophicaceae; genus Flexifilum. The sequence goes on from CAWJBF010000005.1 coordinate 268,398, forward strand.
TATCCCAGCCACGGGGAACGCTTCACCGGCGAACCCGCCTACTTTAACCACGTCATTTCCGCCGGGCAGAAGCTGATGGAAATGACCGGCGTCACAGCCTCCGATTTCCAGCATGCCGTTTTCCACCAGCCGAACGTCAAATTTCCACAGCGCGCCGCCGCGCAGTTGGGCTTCACGCCGGAACAGGTCAGCACCGGCCTGCTGGCCGACAAGATCGGCAACGTCTACTCCGGCTCGTGCATGATCGGCCTCACCGCCATCCTCGATGTGGCGCAGCCGGGCGATCGCATCCTGATGGTGAGCTATGGCAGCGGCGCAGGCTCGGACGCCTTCGACCTGCGCGTAACCGAGCGCATTCTCGAAGCCCGCGACCGCGCTCCCAAAACGGCCGACTACATTGCTCGCCGCACCGTGATTGATTACGCCACCTATACCCGCATGCGCGGCCTGTTGAGGGACTGAACGATGCGTGAAGTAGCGATTATCGGCCTCGGGCAAACGCCTGTAGGCGAACACTGGGACACGAGCCTGCGCATGCTGGCCGTTGATGCAGCCGGCGCGGCGCTGGAAGACGCGCAGATTGACACGGTTGACGCGCTGATCGTGGGTAATGCGTACGGCGCCACCTTCAGCAGCCAGTCGCAAATCGCCGCACTGGCCGCCGATGCAGCCGGATTGGGCGGCGTTGAGGCATGGGCGGTCGAGGCCGGCGATGCTTCGGGCGGCGCGGCGTTGCGTGCGGGCTATCTGGCCGTCGCGTCCGGCGCTGTCGAAAGCGTGATGGTACTGGGAGTCGAAAAAGCCAGCGACATGGTAGGCACGGCACACACGCTGGCGCGCGGCGTCAGCCTGGACGCCGACTATGAGTCGATTCATGGCGCGACGCTGCCGGCGCTGGCCGCGCTGGTGATGCGCCGTTACATGCATGAGTACGGCATCGATCTGGCCGCCTTCGAGCCTTTCAGCATCAATGCCCATGCCAACGGCAAGCCCAGCGCCAACGCTATGTATCACAACCTGCTCAAGCCGGGCGCATTCGGCAAAGCGCCGATGATTTCTGATCCGGTGACGCTGTTCGACAGCGCGCCCGACGCGGACGGCGCAGCCGCTGTCATTCTCACGTCAGCCGAGCGCGCGCCAAAGTCAATTCGCATCACCGGCAGCGCCGCCGCCAGCGATACGCTCGCCCTGCACGACCGCGCCGATATCCTCGATCTGCCCGCCGTGCGCCAGAGCACGGACAAAGCACTGGCGCAGGCTGGCATTTCCCGCGATGCCATTAATTGCTTTGAGCTTCATGACGCCTTCACCATTCTGACGGTGCTGGCGCTCGAAGCGGGCGGCTTTGCGGCGCGCGGCGAGGGTTGGACGCTGGCACTAGATGGCAACATCAGCTTGACCGGATCACTGCCACTCAGCACCTTCGGCGGACTGAAGGCGCGCGGCAACCCAATTGGCGCAACCGGCGTCTATCAGGCGGTCGAAGCGGCGCTGCAACTGCGCGGTGAAGCGGGAGCGAACCAGGTGCAGAACGCCCGAGTGGCCCTTATCCAGAGCATAGGCGGCATTGGCAGCACCGTTGTTACACACGTGCTGCAAGCCTGAGCCAACATCGCTAGCACACGCCTTGCCCCCAACAACATGCCATTTTCTTTGGTAGGGGCAAGGCGCATGGTTTGCCCCTACGCCGGCGGCAAAGACCGAATTCCGAACTGCCGACAACCGTAAAGTAGAAGGGTTGGGGGCGCACTTTTTCCACATGAATCTCCGCTTTGCAGCCGATGAGGCGGCACTTATGAGACCTCTCAGGCCCCTCACTGAGAGTTTTTGAGAGCCACGAATGCCTACTATGGAAGCATGTTCGTGCAGTAGTGCACAAGCGAACACAGAGTTGGAGGAGTTCACCATGCAGATTTCACGTCATTGGCGCATGAATGCCCAGCGGTATCGCCTTGAGGGTGTGCGTACGGTCACCGTCGAAGTACGGACGCAACCGCAGCAGGAGCATGGCACGCAGCAGCGCGAGCAGGCTGCCGTCAGCGCGCCTCGCGCCGCCGTTGCGGCCCGCTAGAGCTGCGTTCACAAATGCCTGATACCTCACGCAAAGATGTGGACGTCATCACCGAAAAAGTGACGTTTGCAGGAACCGGAACGATTTACAGCTACACCACCGTGACCGAGCCGCCAGCCGGCTTCGAGGAGCAAGCGCCCTACGTATTGGCGCTGGTGCAGCTTGATGAAGGCCCATTGCTGACAGCGCAGATCACCGACCTCGGGCCGGATGAAGCGCTCACATTGGGCGACCCTGTCGAGATGGTCACGCGCAAGCTGACTACCGAAGGGGAGCGCGGCGTCATCCTCTACGGCTACAAGTTCCGCAAGGTACTGCCGCAAGCGTAAGCCAGAAACAACTCAATCAGAAATTGAACGGGGCGGCTCTTGTGAAGGGGCCGCCCCGCTGCGTTAGGAAACCACGCGCACAGGACTATGATCGAGCTTGGCTACAGCGCCAGCAGCGGCGCGATCACCAGCGACACAATCGCCAGCAGCTTAAGCAGGATGTTGAGCGACGGACCACTCGTGTCTTTAAACGGATCGCCGATGGTGTCGCCCACGACCGCTGCCTTGTGCGCGTCAGACTTCTTGCCGCCCAGATTGCCGCGCTCGATGTACTTCTTGGCATTGTCCCACGCGCCGCCGGCGTTGGCCATCATCACCGCCATCAGGAAACCCGTCACGGTCGAGCCGAACAGCACGCCGATCAGCGTTTCTATACCGACAAAGTTTTCCAGCACAGTGCCGCGCCCGACGATGGTGAAGAAAGCGATGCTCAGCGGCACACCGACGGCAATCACACCGGGCATGACCATGGCGCGAATGGCGCTGTTGGTGCTGATCTGCACGCAGCGTTCATAGTCGGGATCGGCCGTGCCTTCCATCAGGCCCGGGATTTCGCGGAACTGCCGCCGAACCTCCACCACGATCTGCTGGGCCGCCCTGCCCACCGCCAGCATGGTTTGCGCGCTGAATAGGAACGGCAGCATCGCGCCGACCATCAGGCCAGTGATCAGCTTGGGGCTGAGAATGACCTGCGCGTAGGTTAGGCCGCCAGTCGTGTCGAAATGCACCGCCGAGATAAAGGCGGCGATCAGTGCAATCGAGGTCATCACTGCGCTACCGATGGCGAAGCCCTTGCCGGTCGCGGCGGTCGTGTTGCCGAGGCTGTCGAGCGCGTCGGTGCGTTCACGCACGACCGGCCCCAGTTCGGCCATTTCGGCGATGCCGCCCGCATTGTCCGCCACCGGCCCATAGGCGTCAGTCGCCAGCGTAATTGCCAGCGTCGCCAGCATGCCCACCGCCGCCATCGCAATGCCGTACAGGCCCGCCGCAGTGAAACTTACCAGCGTGGCCACGACGATGATGATGACTGGCGGCACGGTGCTCTGCATGCCGATGGCGAGGCCCTGGATGATGACGATCGCCGGGCCGCCCGCCGAACTCTCGGCAATCGCCCGCGTCGGGCCGTAGGAATCCGACGTGAAGTATTCAGTGAAATAGCCAATCAGCACACCGGCTACCAGCCCGCTGATCGTTGCCGCCATGACGCCAACGCCCAGGTTCATCAGGCCTGCGATAACGACCACTGCCAGCATCACCAGCGCGCTCGCCGCATACACGCCCCGGCGCAGGCTGTTAAGCAACTGCTGCTGGGTGGCGTTTTCCTTGGTGCGCACGAGAAAACTGCTGCCGATGGCGATTATCAGGCCGATGGATGCGATGAGCATCGGGAAGGCGATATGGCGCGCTTGCAGCGAAGGATCAGCCGCTTCGAGCGCGGTCAGCCCCGCCAGCGAAATCGCCGCGATGATCGAGCTGGAATAGCTCTCGAACAGGTCGCTGCCCATGCCCGCGACATCGCCTACGTTGTCGCCTACGTTGTCGGCAATCACAGCAGGATTGCGCGGGTCATCTTCCGGGATGCCAGCTTCCGTCTTGCCTACCAGGTCCGCGCCCACATCGGCAGCCTTAGTAAAGATTCCGCCGCCCACGCGCGCGAAGATAGCGATCGACGTGCCGCCGAAGCCGAAACCGGCCAGCGCACTCGCCACAATCGCGATATCGTTCGGGTAGATTTGCATGAGGATGAAGAACAAGGCCGACACGCCCAGCAGCGCCAGCGAAACGACCATCGTCCCCATCACGGTGCCGCTGGCAAAGGCCACCCGCAGACCAGAATTCAGGCTGTGTGTAGCCGCCGTGGTTGTGCGCATGTTAGCCCGCGTCGCCACCGACATGCCGATGAAGCCAGCCAGCGCGCTGGCAAATGCGCCGGCCACGTAACAAACTGCCGTCCACGGGCTCATGCCCGAACCGGGTATCGCGCTCAGGACGAGCAGCAGTACCGCTACGCCCGCCACGAACACCGCGACGAACCGGTATTCTTGATTCAAAAACGCTCGCGCTCCGCGCTGAATGGCTGCACCGATCTTTTTTACGCGCTCGCCGGCCACCTCTTGCGCCATGATCCAGCGCGCGGTGAGCAGTGAGAAAACAATGCCAACGGCACTGGCAACCAGCGCCGCCAGTGGCGCAGTGGTTATAATCGTGTCCATGCAGTCTCCTTACACGTTGCGTTCGCACTTGAAAGAATGAGTATAGCGACGGTGAGATCGCATGCGGATGCGCAATTCATCCATGAAGCGCACGCTTGCGATTGTTACATTCTCACAAGACGGCGTCATTTTTACGAGGGTCATTGCTTCAAACATGCCATCCCATCACAATGAGCTCGGCCAGAAGGGCGAACAGGCCGCCGCCGATTACCTGCTCGGCCTCGGCTGGCGCGTGCTGGAGCGCAACTGGCGCGGTGCGCGCGGCGAGCTGGACATCATCGCCTGCGAAGGTGACACCGTGGTGATTGTGGAGGTAAAGACGCGCCGGGGCACATTGCCTGAAGAGGCGTTTGTGCAGGTCAACCGGCGCAAGCAAACCGCGCTGATCATGACGGCTGAGGAGTACCTTGAGGCGCATGATTTGGGCGATACGGCGTGGCGGGTCGATGTGATCGCCGTCATTTTCGGCCGTGGCGCGCCTCTGATCGAACACGCGCGGGATGCGCTGGTATGGTAGCGCCAAACCCAACGCATGCGCCGCTGATCGTTCTGCCTGGCCCCACTGCCGTAGGCAAGACCGAACTTGCTCTTGAGTTGGCACAGGCCATCAACGGTGAAATAATCGGCGCGGACAGCCGCCAAATCTATCGCGGCCTCGACATTGGCTCGGCCAAGCCCACTACGACGCAGCAGGCGCGCGTGCCGCACCACCTGATCGACGTGGTCGAGCCCGACGAAACGCTGTCGCTGGCCGAATACCAGTCACTCGCGAACGATGCGATCGCGGACATTCATGCGCGAGGCCTCGTGCCGCTGCTGGTGGGCGGTACCGGCCAGTACATCACGGCGCTAACCGAGGGCTGGCGCGTGCCGCGCGTGCCACCCGATCCGGCCCTGCGCGCCGAGCTCGAACTGTTCGCGCAGCAACACGGTACCGACGCCCTGTTCGCCCGCCTACTCGCTGCCGACCCTGCCGCCGAGGCGTTTGTGGACCGGCGCAACCTCCGCCGCGTCGTCCGCGCGCTCGAAGTGATCACAATCACGGGTGAGCCCTTCAGCGTCCAGCGCAAGCATTCTCCCCCACCCTACGCTATCCTTCAGTTCGGCCTGACACTGGAGCGCGATGCGCTGTACGCGCGCGCCGACAGGCGTATCGAACAGATGATGGCGGCGGGTTTTCTGGACGAGGTGCGCGGGTTGCTGGCGCGCGGCGTTGATCGGCGTTTGCCGTCGATGAGCGCGTTGGGCTACCGGCAGTTGTGTGCGCACCTGCTCGACGATCTGCCGCTGGCCGATGCGCTCGAACAAACGCGCTTCGCGACCCACGATTTCATCCGGCGGCAGTATACCTGGTTTCGCGGCCACGATCGGGGCATCATGTGGCTCGACTCTGGCACGGCCTCCGGCGACCTGCTGGAAAGTGCGGCACGATGGCTGGCCGAGCGCGAAAGGGATACATAACCGATGTCGTCACAACCCAGCGGACGGCGCACTGGCGGCGTGGCCTTTGTGCTGCTGTTCATCGCGCTGCTGTTCATCGGCTTCAATCTGGTGCCCAATATGCTGGCGAACTTGTTTCCCCAGTTCTATCAGGCCACGCCGTGCACCGATTTACGCGTCTCTACCGGCCGCGCTAACCACCAGTCGCTCATCGGCATCGGCGCGGACAACCCGATTCAGTTAAGCGTCACGCCATCCACCTTGCCCGCGACTGCCGACAGCTTCTTCACCGTACGCATCACCGTCAGTAACACCTCAACCGGCACTGTGCCCTTCATCATCGACCCGCTCAACATTGCGGTCGGCACGACCACCAACGAGGGCCTTGGCCTCACCTTCAATCCCCCCAATTCGCTCACTGGCGTCGTTTACAGCGGCGAAGTCGCCCCACCCGCAGGCGTTCATGTACTCGGGCCGCGCCAGAAGTGCGTGCAGGTCGTCGAGTTCCCGGGCGGTAACGTCCTGGCCGATCCAAACGTAGTGGCTGGCCGCACCACCGTGCAGGCGTACTACCGTAATAATTCGCCCGGCCCCGTCATCCCGCCCACCAATACCATCGCCACGCCAATCTTCACCAACGCCGGACTGTGGACCGGGTTCGTACAGTCGCCAGCGATGGTGATTCCAATCAGCAGCACACCTTCGTGACGTGTGTATAATGTGCTTGTGTATGTTGAGCGAAACGAACCGGCGTCTCCGAGGAGCCCCGTCCCCATGACCGACCAGAATCTGGATCGTCCAATTCTGATCATTCGCGGCGACCAGATGTCCCCGCAACAGTGGACTATGCAGAAGGACGACATCACGCTTGGCCGAGGCGAGGAGTGCGACATCGTCCTGCCCGAGCGCCAGATTTCGCGCCAGCATCTGCGCATTTACCGCGACGGGGAAACTTATCACGTCGAGGATTTGGACAGCCGCAACGGGACGTGGATCAACAACGAGCCACTGAAGGGCGACCGCCGCCTGTATGACAACGACGTGATCAAGGTGGCAATGGTGGCGACGCTCCAGTTCATCGGCTCGGGCGCGACCGCCCCGCTGCCGTTTGCCGTGCCAGATATGGCCGGCGGCCGCCTGCGCCTCGACCGCGAAGCGCGCCGCGCCTTTGTGGGCGACACCGAAATTGACCCACCGCTCAGCCCACCGCAGTATCGGCTGCTGGAACTGCTCTACGTGAATACCGGGCGCATTTGCACCCGCGAACAGGTGGTCGAAACGGTGTGGCCGGAAGTGGTGAGCGAAGGCGTGAGCGAGCAGGCCATCGACGCGCTCGTGCGCCGCCTGCGCGACCGTATCGCCGAGCTTGACCCCGACTGGCAGTACATCATCACCGTGCGCGGCCACGGCTTCCGGCTCGAAAACGCGAGCTAACCCAGCGTGGCCTCCCTCGCCCACGCGCGCCTGCTCCGGCAGGGGCTAATCGACTCCCAATTCAATTCACCCGCCAAAGCCGTGTCGTGGCTGGGCGTGGTGCAGGCACAGGACTTCCCCGCCGCGCTGTGGGCCGTTGGCCTGCGTGTGCCAGAACTCGGTTAGCAGTGATGTCGAAGATGCCGTGCAGCAGCGCTCAATCGTCCGCACCTGGCTGATGCGCGGCACGCTGCATTTCGTCACCCCGAACGATGTGGGCTGGATGCTCGATTTGTTCGCGCCCGGCATCATCGCTGGCAGCGCCCGCCGCTACCGCGAACTGGAACTCGACGAGCCCACACTAGCGCGCAGTACAGACCTCATCACCAACGCCTTGCACAACACCGAAGTGCTTACGCGGCGCGAGTTGTTCACCCTGCTTGAACAAAATGGTCTATCAACAAATGGTCAGCGCGGCGTCTACATGCTGGCGCGGGCGTCACTGGAAGGCCGGATCGCGCAAGGCGTTCAGACGAAAAACGATCCCGCCTTCTTTGCTCTGGACAAAGCTTTGCCCAATCTGCGCCATCTCGAACGCGGCGAGGCGCTAGCCGAACTCGCGCGGCGCTATTTCACCAGTCACGGCCCAGCAGCGTTGGAGGATTTCCGATGGTGGTCAGGCCTGCGCGCCGCCGACGCGCGCGCCGCACTCAATTCCGTGCGGTCACAATTGGTTGAGGAAAGCATCGCCGGGCGCAATTACTGGCACGCCGGCACTAACACAACCCCGCTTCCGCCCGAGCCGGTAGCCCACTTGCTGCCCGCCTACGATGAGTTCCTGATTGGCTATAAGGATCGGTCGGCGTCGCTTGCCCCGGAATACGCCGCCCACGTCAAGAACGCCAACGGGCTGGGCGCGGCCATCGTCTGCAACGGGCACGTGATCGGCACCTGGCGGCGAACGCTCAAGCGGTCACAAGTAGTCATCCACGCCGCGCCGTTCGCGGCGTGGACAGCCGCAGAGCGCGACGCGGTCTCACGGGCAGTGGAGCATTATGGCGCGTTTCTGGGTATGCGGGCCGATCTGCAGTAGCAACTCGTAGAGCCGGTGGTCGGCGCGCACGGCACGCATCTCACCATCACAACACTCGACCCTTCGGCTCGGGCTCTGGTTGCACAGCATCTCCAGCCTGAAGAGATGGGGCTGCGCGGCGCAATGCCGTACGTATCTGGCGCATCGTGCCAAGTGCCCTGCGGCACATGTCGTTTGCGCGCACGGCAAAGCGCAGCGTCTTGTCGATCAGGTCACCCTGCTCACCCCGGGATTCCTCAGCCAAGTGGATCATATTGGCGTCACGCTGTAGGTCCGCAATCTTGTCATTGGCGATAATCAACATCGGGTGCCGACCACTCATGTTATCCACCCCTCATTTGTAATATTTCCTACTATTACGATAATTTGAGAGAGGGTGTGCGGTCACCTATCGAAAGACCGGAAAAAGACGGGACCGGGACAGGTCGATGGAAGCACTCAACAGCCGTGAGCAAGAAATCCTGCACCTGCTCGCCGATGGACTGTCAGATCGCGAGATCGCTGACAAATTAGTGCTGAGCCTCGGCACGGTGAAGTGGTACAACCGCCAGATTTACAGCAAGCTGGGCGTTAGTTCACGTACGCAGGCCGCCGCCCTTGCGCGAAGCTCCGCCCCGATTGAGCATGAGCCACCCACGCCAGCGAGGCATCCTCTGCCGTCGCCGGTAACGTCCTTCATCGGGCGAGAGCGAGAAGTAAGGGAAGTGGCCCATCTCATTCAGACCTCGCGCCTGATCACGCTCACCGGGCCCGGGGGGATCGGCAAGACGCGCCTGGCGCTCGAAGTCGCGTCCCGCAACAGCGATACCTTCGAAGATAGTGTGGTCTTTGCTTCGCTCGCACCGTTAGTCGACCCAACGCTTGTCGCCAGCGAATTGCTCAATTGTTTTGGGTTGAGTGCGCAGACCGTGCAGGCGCAGGAAGTGCTGCTTAGGCGGTACGTGCGCGACAAACACATGCTGCTGGTCATCGACAATTTCGAGCACCTGCTGCCCGCCGCACCTCTGCTTTCCGACCTTCTGGCCAGTGGCCCGCAACTGAAAATAATGGTGACCAGCCGCGAGATGCTTCACTTGTACGGTGAGGTCGTGTACACACTGCCGCCGCTGGCGGTGACCGTCGATCAGGATGACGTTGTCCCGGATCACCAATTGATCCCTGCTGCGCTGCGGCTGTTCCTCGAACGCGCACGCTCCGCGCGCCGCGATTTCGCTGTGGACGCCGAGGTAGCCGACGTGGCCCGCGAGCTGTGCACCTATCTGGAGGGCATACCGCTGGCGATTGAATTGGCTGCCGCCCAGGCCAGAGTCCTGGGGCCCGGGTTGCTGTTTCAGCGGCTGGAGGGACGTCTTGGGCTGCCCGGCTCGAAGCTCGTGAACGTCCACGACCGGCAGCAAACCATTCGCAGCACGATTGACTGGAGCTACCAACTGCTTGAGCCAGCCGAACAGCGGCTATTCATGCAGCTCGCTGTTTTTCGTGGCGGCTGGACTTTGGAGGCAGTCGAGGCAATCTGCAGTGTAGATGAACCCGATCAAGTCTTCGATCGTCTCGTTGCGCTGTCCGACAAGAGCATGATCAGTCCTCCACGGGAAGTTCATGGTGACTTGCGCTTCACGATGCTCGAAACCCTGCGCGAGTTTGCTGCAGAGCGCCTGACCGAAAGCGGAGACTCGGATGCACTACACCAGCGCCACTGCGGCTACTACACTGCGTTTGCCAGCCACCTCACCCAGCACGTCCGGCAGGGCAATCACCGGCTCTGGCTCAGGCGACTAACAGCCGACACAGACAACCTGCGCGCTGCCCTGAGTTATTCCGTAGCCGAGCGTGACGCCGCCGAAAATGGCCTGCGTCTGATTGAGGCACTGTCCCTGTTCTTCATCATCAGCGGCTACCTGCATGAGGGCCGCCGTTGGTGTGAAGCTGTGATCGCAAAGACAAGCAATGTGCGATCGGTGGCGCGTGTGAGAGCGTTGTATCAGGCTGGGTACTTGCTATATCAATATGCCGACTATGAAACGGCCTTTTCATGGTTTGAAAAAGGCCGTCTCCTCGCTGAGAGCATTGGTGATGACTATGGCACAGCGCAGGGGTTCCATTTCCGAAGCCTTAGATTCCCGCCAGGCGACGCTGAACAAGCCATCGAGGACGGAGAGATCGCCCTGAATCTTTTCAAGAAGCTGAACGAACCGTACGGCGCAGCGTTGGCGCACAACGGTCTGGGCGAAATCTGGCGTATGCTTGGCGAGAACGAACGCGCTATCCATCATTATCGACAGGCGAAAAACCTGTTTCAGGAATTGGAAGATGAGTGGTATATGGCGCTGGCCCTCTCAAATCTGGGCAGCGCATACTATCTATCGGGCGATCACGACAATGCGCGTGTGAATCTCATCGCATCGCTTCACGCGACGATTCGTGTCGGGGGCGCGGGCGGTATCGTAGCCGGAATGCGAACCGTAGTCGGTGTGATCGCTCATGCTGGGCAGTTTGAGCAAACCGCGCGCCTTATCGGGGCTTCGGAGCAATTGCACCAACTGATTGGATACACCGTTGAACCACCGGATCAACTCGATCTGGACGTTACCCGGGCATTTGTGCAGGAACACATCGATCCTGATGTCTTTCAGCAGTTGATGACCGAAGGAAGCGAGTGGTCGCTGGAGCAGGCCCTCGCGGCAACGCTTGCGGCGCTGGACGCTAGAAGCGGCTGAACGAAAAGCCGATCAGCGCCCAGCCGCCAGTTAACTGCCAGACGCCGCTAAACCAGCCCTTCGCTCGCCAGCACCTTCCGCAGCCAGCGCACTGTGTGCTGGCGCGCATCCGCTTCGCTGATGACCGGCTGATAGCCAAAATCATGCGTGGCCTTGTCATGCGTGAACCAGAAATCGCGCGTAGTCGAGGCCACCACATAACGTGACAGCGTGGGCGAAGCACTCTTTGGGCTGGGGGCGAAGCGGAAACGCGTCTCATTCGCGACCGCCACTGCCTGCGCCGCCGCCACTGGTATCGACCCTTCCGGCACTTCCAGCCCGGCATCAACCAGCATTGATTCCACGAAATCAAAGAAATTACCCGGCGCATAATCGGTGACGAAGTAAACTTCTCCACCCACCGGCCCATCCAGCCCCAAATTCTGCGCCGCCAGCACGTGCGCGAACGCCACGTTATCGACGTACACGTGGTTGAAGCGCGCGCTGCAATCGCCCATGCGCCGGTACTGGCCCGATTGAATGGCACGCACCACCGGCAGAAAACGCTGGCGATCGCCCGGGCCATAGATGCCCGCCGGCCGCAGCGCGCACGTCGCCATGCCGCCCAGCCCGTGCGCGCTCAATGCCAGGCGTTCAGCCATCGCCTTGGTTTCGCCGTAGTAGTCAAGGAATTTGCTGGCATAGGGCAAGCTTTCGTCGCCGCCGCTGATCGAATGGCCGTCGAAAACCACGTCAATCGAACTGGTGAACACGAAGCGCGATGCGCCCGCCGCGCTGGCCGCCTCGATCAGCATCTGCGTGCCGGTCACATTCACGTCAAACAGCGCCTGTGGCTTGCCCAGTTCCTGGCTAACGAGCGACGCGACGTGAAAGACGATGTCGATGCCGTCGCAGGCTTCCTGTACGGCGCGAGCATCGCGCAGATCGCCTACAAACGCCTCAACGCGCGAGTCGTCCGGCGGCGTCAGATCAAAGCCGCGCACGGCTTCGCCCATCTCCAGCAGCATTCGGCACAGCGCACTGCCCAGAAACCCCGAACTGCCTGTTACAAGGCTGGTCACGCGTTGTCCCTCTGCTGCAGATCGAGATAATCGGTGTGCAGGATGGCGCTCTCATCCAGGCCGAGAATTTCGAGCATTTCGGAGATGCGCTCGGCTTTCACTTCGGCATCGCGCGCCGACCATGTGCGGCTCTTGATTTCGAGGAATAGCCCGGGCAGCTCCGGTTTGATGACGCGGTCGAGGTTCAGATAGAACAACACACCCTGATAAAGCACGTGCCAGCGATGGCGGTCTTTTTCCAGTTCGCGTTCAGCGGCAGGCTTGAAGTACTCGCGGTAGAAGCGCAGCGGCCGCGTAGCTTCGGCGATGTAGCGCGAGCGCGACAACAGCACCGCGTTGTCGTAGGCGCGTTCCTTGGTCGGCATGGTCAACGTCAGGCGTGTGCGCGTAGACACAATGCCCCCGCCCTCGCTCACCAGATCATCCTCGCGGTAGCGCACGCGCCCCTGTGCCTCGTCTTCAAACAGGAAATAGGTGTCGAACTGGCGATAATGCACGGTCTTAACGATCTGAATATCGGGGTGCGTAAGCAAGCTTTCGAGCGTTGCCTCATCGGGCATCGCTGCCTTCACCTGCACTTCGAAGCTCTCGGACTGCTCCAGCCCGCCAATCGCCACCAACCGGCTCAACACGTTCTGATCACGCGCGCGCAGGAATTCGTCGATGCGCACGGCAATGGCCTGCGCCTGCTCGACGACCGAAGCTTCGTCCACAGTCAGCAGGGCGCGATCGCGCATGAGCAGGCGGCCGTTGCAGAATACATGGCGCACATCAGCGGCATGGCCGGCGTAGACAATGCGCGAGTAGATCAGGTTCGGGTCGCGCTCGAACTGGGGCGCATTGTGCAGCGGCATGGCATCCATTACCACCACATCGGCGCGTTTGCCCGGCGTCAGGCTGCCCGTCACATCGCCGATGAACAGCGCCTCGGCCCCCTGGCGCGTCGCCATCAGCAGCGCCTCGCGGGCGGGCAGCACCGTCGGGTCGTTGGCCTCGGTCTTGGCGAGAATGGCCGCCAACCGGATTTCCTCGAACATGTCGAGATCATTGTTGCTCGCAGGGCCGTCCGTGCCGATACCCACGGTCAACTTGTTCCTCAGCATATCCGCCACCGGCGCGATACCGCTGGCAAGCTTCAGATTGCTCGTCGGGCAGTGCGCCACGGTCGCGTTATTGCGCTTGAGCGTGTGCATTTCGGCTTCTTCAATATGCACGCAGTGGGCCGCCAGCACCTTAGCCTCATACAGGCCGATAGTCTCGGTCTGCGTGACCACCGGCATGCCGTGGTCGTGCAGGCTGTCATCGACTTCCGCCCGCGTTTCGGCGATGTGGATGAGCAGCGGCGCGTCGAACTCACGGGCCAGTTCGGCACAGCGGCGAAGAATGTCGTCTGTATTCGAATAGGGCGCATGGGGCGCAACCGCCGGTGTCACCAGCGGATGGCCGGCCCAGTCGGTCAGGAACTGGCGCGTATAGGCGAGGCTGTCCTCGTAAGTCTCGGCATCGGGCGACGGAAATTTGAGCACGGTCTGACCCAGCACGCCGCGCATACCAGCAGCGACCGTCGCTTCGGCCACATCGGCCTCGTGGTAGTACATATCGGCGAAGGCGGTCACGCCGCTGCGGATCATCTCGGCGCAGGCCAGCGTCGTGCCCAACTTGCAGAACTCGGTACTGACGAACTCGCGCTCGACCGGCATCATGTAGCCCAGCAGCCATACATCCAGCCGCAGGTCGTCGGCGAGACCGCGCAGCAAGGTCATGGCCGCGTGGGTGTGCGCGTTGACGAGGCCGGGCATGATGATTTGCCCCGCGCAGTCGATAATCTCGGCGGCCCTGAAGCGCGCTTCAATGTCTGCGCGCGGCCCAATGGCCACAATCGAGTCGCCGCGAATGGCCAGCGCGCCGTCATGAAACACGTCGAAGCGCTCGTTCATGGTCACAACGCTACCGCCGCTCAGAATGACGTCTACTTGCTCCATGTCTGCCTCCTGAATATTGTCAAATAGTGCCCTGCGCCAGCCCTCACCTTTGATCCTTCTCCCTTGGGGAATGGGAAAGCAATCGTGGAGTGTTTGAGGTTCCCCTTCTCCCTCGTGGAGAAGAGGTTGGGGGATGAGAGCCACAGAGCGAAATTGGCGAAAGTATAACCCCAAGCTACACTAAGTTCGAGTTTGGCGCGCACCGGGAAGACACAATGCTCAAACGAATCCGCCTTGGGCCACAGGCGTTCATGGTGATCGAAGCGGCGCTGCTTGGGCTGTTTTTCGTGCAGTCGCTGCGCTTCCTGATTGGCATGTTGTACACGCGCACAGCGGGCGCGTCGCTGGTGACGGCGCTCACGGCAATTGGCATCCAGCCGTTGGCCGACAGCGCCCCAACGCCCGCACAGGTCAACTCCGAGATTGCCTTCACCATCGCTATGCTGGCGCTGCCGCTGCTGGCGCTGGTGCTCATCCGTTTTCGCGCCCTCATCCTCGTACCGGTCGCGCTGATGGTCGTGGGCCGCGCGCTGCTCAACAGCCCAGCGGGTTTGTCTTCCACGATGGCCGCGGCGTTGGTCGTGGGCGCAGGGTTAATGTATGTGGCCTTTGTCGCCCGCTGGCGCGCAAACCTGGTCCCGTTCTTTTTTGTGCTCGGCCTGGCTGGCGATCAACTGCTTCGGGCAGGCGGCGACACGCTCGATCCGTCGTGGTCGGCCAACTACGCGCCCGTCCAGATCGCGCTATCGCTAGCCGTGTTGATCATCGCCCTGATCGGCTTCATGTGGGACAGGCGCACCCCGCCCGCTCCGCTGCCCAACCCGCGCGCCGGGCTGATCCCATTCTGGGGCGGGCTGGGCATCGGCGGACTGCTGTTCATCCAACTGGCGCTGCTGTCACTGCCCAACGCCGTCGCTGCGCGCGCAAAGTACGACTACACCCTGCTGGTGCCGCTGTTGCTGATCGCCACGCTGCTGCCGATTATTCCGGCGGTTCGCGGGGTTGCCCGCCGATTCATCGGCACCTTCGACGGCGGCGTGCGCGGCTGGCTGTGGATGCTGATATCCATCCTGCTGGTGGTGCTGGGCACGCGCCTCGATGGTGTGTTGGCCGCGCTGGCGCTGCTTGCGGCCCAGTTCGCCATTACGCTGATGTGGTGGTGGGTGGTCAAGCCACTGGCCGAGCGCGACCGCAGTTTCAGCGGCTTGTGGTTGGTGCTGGCCGCCGGAGTGTTTGTCCTGCTCGTCGCGGGCGACCTGTTCACTTATGAAGCGCCCTACGTGCGCGATTTCAGCGGCGATCTGGCCTTCCTCAACAGCGTCATCCCGCCCCTGCTGCGCGGCTTCAGCGGCATGGGGCTGGCGATCCTCATTCTCAGCGTGTTTCTGGCGGCGCTGCCAATGACACAAACGCGGCGGCGCATTCCGTGGGCCGGTGGTTCGGGCGCAATGACCGCCCTGACGTCGGTTGTCGTGATCGCGGTTGCGCTGGGCGGGTGGCTGCTGGCGCGGCCGCCCACTATTCAACCCGCTTCAGGCGAAACGACGCTGCGCGTAGGCACCTACAACATCCACGGCGGAGCCGACGAGTTCTTCACGCCATCCCTCAACGCGATTGCCGACACAATTCTGCGCAGCGGCTCGAACGTAGTCATGCTACAGGAATCGGAAGCCGGACGATTGACCAGTTTCGGCGTCGATCAGTCACTATGGCTGGCACGGCGTGTGGGCATGGATCGGCGTTTTTATCCCACCGTAGAAGGCCTACGCGGGCTGGCCGTCCTCAGTAATGTGCCTATTGCCTATGATGACGGCGAAATGCTGCCCGGAAGCGGTGAGCCAACGGGCCTTCAGCGCGTGCAGATCACACCGGACGCCAACACGGTCATCACGCTCTACAACACATGGCTGGCGTATCTGCGCGAACCCACCGGCGACCTGACGCTGGAAGCACAAGAGTCTGAACAGCAGGCTCAACTCGACGCGCTATTCGGCATCATCGGCAGCCAGCACCCCAACGGCGTGCTCGGCCGCACCGTGCTGGGTGGCACGTTCAACAACGTCCCCGACTCGGACTTGCTGGCTCAGGTGCGCGCGGCCGGCTTCACCAACTCGTTCGCCGGCCTGCCAATTGAGCTATCCGCCACGCTGGTCCGGCAGGGCATCGACCCGGCGCGCATCGACTATGTGCTGCTGCGCGGCCTATCTCCCGCCGAGGGCGTGCTGGTGCTCAACAGCGCCGCCAGCGACCACCGGCTGGCGGTCACGGGCGTGGATTTGACGCCTTAAGCGAGGTTGAAAGTTCAAAGTTGAAGGTCAAAAGCGAGGCAATCTCGATCCATTTGGGTTGCCTGAACGTCTGCTGGCTGACCAGAATCAGCGGGCTTTTTATGCAGCGGGCCTATTACTCATGATATTTCAAAGCGAGACAGTGAGACAGATTCAAAAGAGTGAGACAGCGACTGAGGGAAGAAAAAGTGAGACAGTGAGACAAATGCAGGACAACTGGCGTGCTACGCGCGGCGTTCCGGGCACAACATGAGCATAGTACACGCACGCTGCGGACGGGCGAAGCCATGGTAGCCGGGATGGTCACGGTCTGGCACTGCGGGGAACTAATGCAGCTTGAATAAAACGTGGACGCAGGTCAGCAGCGTGCTGCGCCCCTACATATCTGTGTTTTGTAGAGGCAAGGCATGCCTTGCCCCTACCCGAGGGCCGTTTACCATCGTGATTAGGGAAATTGCATGAGCCCCTGGCGGCACAAGTCACGATACTCATCCCCTGCGCAACCCCTTAAGAAAGAGGATTGACTGGTTTCGCTTCACCCACCGTCGATTGATGTGTCCATCCGCTCAAGCGCCTGCGCCGCCGCCGCCTGAGAAGCGGCCTGCTTGCTGCGCCCCTTGCCCACTCCCCACACCCCACCCATTACCAGCACTTCGACTGTGTATTCGCGGGCGTGTTCTGGGCCGGTTTCAGCTATCACGCGGTAGGTGGGTACGCTGCCATGCTCGGATTCGACGCGGTAGTGAAAGCGGCTGCGCGCATCGACTTGATTCTGCTCCTGCAGCGTCTGTTCAATCAGCGCCAGCAGCTTCGGGTTGACGAAGGCGCGCACCGCATCCATACCTGAATCGAGGTAGATCGCGCCGACGACCGCCTCGAACGCATCGCCGAGCATATTGACGCGGCTGCGGCCCCCGGTTTTGACCTCGCCAACAGACATACGCAGGGCCTCGCCCAGCCGAAGTTCCCGCGCGAGATCGGCCAGCGCTTCGCGGCGCACGAGCGCCACGCGCAGCATGGTCAGGTCGCCTTCAGGCGCATCGGGAAGCTGCGAAAACAGTAGTTCGCCTGCCACCAGCCCCAGCACCGCATCGCCCAGAAATTCGAGCCGCTCGTTATCGTAGATCTCCGGCTCGCTCGACTCGTTGGCATACGAGCTGTGCGTGAGCGCCTCCAGCAGCAGCCGTTCGCTGTTGAAGCGCAGGCCGTGCAACTTCGCCCACTGCAGCGGGGTCAGCCCGCCGGCGCTAACCGGTGAATGCACTGAAGATGAGTGAGGCATTGTGGCCTCCAAAACCAAATGAGTTGGACATGACCGTGCGCAGCGGCAGTTCGCGCGCGGTGTTAGGCACGTAGTCGAGGTCACATTCCGGGTCAGACTCGTCGAGGCCGATGGTAGGCGGCGCGATGCCGTCGCGCATGGCCTGAAGGCAGAAAATCGCCTCCATCGCCGCCGTACCCGCCATAGCATGGCCTGTCATGCTCTTGGTCGAGCTGATCGGAATGTGATAGGCGCGCTCACCGAGCGCCAGCTTGGTCGCCTGCGTCTCCATCACATCGTTCAGGCCCGTGCCTGTGCCATGCGCATTGATGTAGTCGATATCTGCGCCGGTCAGCCGAGCAGACTCAAGCGCCAGCCGGATGGCCGCCGACGCACCCGCACCATCGGGGTCGGGCGCCGTGATGTGGAACGCATCGCTCGTTTGCGCGTAGCCCAAAATTTCACCGAGGATGTTTGCGCCGCGTGCACGGGCGCTGCTCAGTTCTTCGAGCGCCAGCACCGCCGCGCCTTCGCTGAAGACGAGGCCCGGCCGGTTCAGGCTGAATGGCCTGCACGCACGCTCGGGATGGTCATTCTCACGCGAGAGTGCGCCCGTGCGGTCGAAGGCCGCGATGCCGCCGGCAAAGATCACCGCGTCACAGCCACCCGCCAGCGCCTGATCAATACGCCCCTGCCGGATGAGTTCAAAGGCAAGGCCAATGTTGTCCGCACCGGTGGCGCAGGCTGAGCCCACAATCGCGCCAGGCCCGCGCGCGCCGATCTCCTGCCCGACGTAGTCACTGCCGCCGTTGCTCATCATCATCGGGATGGCCATTGGCGTCAGGCGGCGGTAGTCACCCGTGCGTACGACAACTTCCATCTCGTCATCCCAACTGGCCACGCCACCCATCGACGAACCAATCAATACGCTGGTGCGATCGCGGTTGGGGTCGGTCACGGTAAACCCGGAATGACCCAGCACTTCCTGCGCCGCCGCAGCGATGTAGTGCTGATAGCGTGAACGCCGTCGCACTTCCTTGGCGCTGAGATAGTCCTCGGGCTTGAAGCCCTTGATTTCGGCGGCGATGCGCACAGCGAAGCCGCTGGCGTCGAAGCGCGTGATTGGCCCGATACCACTGCGCCCCGCCTTGATGCCTTCCCACGACTCCTCGGCGTTTAACCCGAGAGGGGTAATCGCACCATATCCTGTAATCACTACGCGGCGATTGCCGGTCATTTGCTTCCTCCCTGGCCGAATTATCCCTGCATGCGCGCCTGTTCAGCGCGCCCGGTCGCTGCCGGACGGCGAATACGTGCCTTCCACCCATGAACTGCCGTCTGGTCGAACTTCCTTCTTCCATACGGGGACGATCTGTTTCAGCCGGTCGATGCCGTAGCGCGCTGCCTCAAAACAGCCCTGATCGCGGTGCGCGCTCGCGCAGGCGATGAAGACCGTCGGCTGGCCCACAGCCAGCACCCCCACCCGCTGTACAATGGCGATGCCCTGCACCAGCGGCCACTGTTCGCGGATTTCATCGGCCACCTGCTGCATTTTCGCCAGCGCCATCGCTTCGTAGGCTTCATACTCCAGCCGCTCGGTTTGTTCGACCGCGCCGCCGGCCTGTGTTTCGCCGCGCACAAAGCCGCTGAAGGCGCAAACCGCGCCAGTTGCCGGTGTTGTTATCGAGGCGATGAGTTCGTCGGTGCTGTAGGGCGCATCGGCCAGCCGCGCGATGAACGGCCATTCGCCCGAGCCGCCGCTGACAGGCGGGAAAAACGCGACTGTGTCGCCCGGCATCACGTGGCCGTCCGCCTCGGCGAACTCCTCGTTCACGGCGGCAATGGCGCTGTCCAGCGGGCGGCGCAGCGCGGGATAGTCAGCAACCAGCGCCGTCCGCAGTTCAGCTACGGTGCAGTGGTCGCCGGGCATCTGAACGACCACGCGCTTGTTCCCCGCCGCATCTTTGAGCGTCGCAAACAGCAGGATGCTCACGTCCACGCGCTTCAGCCCTCCTCTACATAATCGCCGTGCGCGCCGCCGCGCTTTTCCAGCAGGCGAAGGCCCGTGATCGTCATGGCGCGATCAACTGCCTTAGCCATATCGTAAATCGTGAGTGCCGCCGCGCTAACGGCCGTGAGGGCTTCCATCTCCACGCCGGTCTTGCCGATGGTGCGCGCCGTCGCGCGAATATGCACGCACGACTCGGCTTCATCCAGCGAAAGCTCGACATCCAAATGGGTCAACGCGATTGGATGGCACAGTGGAATCCACTCGGATGTGCGCTTGGCGGCCATAATCCCCGCCAGCCGCGCCACCGTCAGCGCATCGCCCTTTTTCAGCGCGCCGTCGCGGATCAGACGCAGCGTTTCCGGCAGCATAGTCACACGGCCCTCGGCAATGGCCAGCCGTTCGCTGTCGGGCTTGGCGCCCACATCGACCATGCGCGCCGCGCCATTCTCATCGAGATGGGTTAGTTTTTCGCTGCCCATTCGGCCTCTCCAATGTAGTTTCGTCATTATACACAGTCTCACTGCGCCTTGAACCAGCAGGCTTGCCCGGCTATACTGCCCATCTGTGTATTGCACGTTTCCCCCCGGTAAAACCCCCTTTCTGGAGAACGCACGTTGAGTAACTACCGCACAGGGATGTCCAAGACGCGGCAAGGTTTTTTCGGCCGTATCTCGCAGATGCTCAGCGGCGGCGATCAAATTGAAGACGAGACCTGGGATGATGTTGAGGCGCTGCTGGTGCAGGCCGATCTGGGCGTGGATACGACGCGCGCGGTACTTGAAGATACCAAGGCTCGTGTGCGTAAGGCAGGCGTTAAACGCGCCGATCAGGTGCAGCCGCATCTGAAGGCCGCCCTGCGCGACTTGCTGACGGACCCGCCAGTGCTGAATATCAGCGGGCGGCCGCTTTCAATCATGCTCATCGTCGGCGTCAACGGCTCGGGCAAGACCACGACTATCGGCAAGCTAGCTTACCGCCTCGCCCGCGTCAACGGGCGCAAAGTGCTGCTGGCCGCTGGCGACACCTTCCGCGCCGCCGCCATCGAGCAGTTGCAGAAATGGGGCGAGCGCGCCGACGTGCCCGTTATCGCCAACAAGCCCGGCTCGGACCCCGCTGCCGTCGTGTTCGACGCGACCAGCGCCGCCTATGCGCGCGGCCGTGACGTGCTGATCGTCGATACCGCCGGACGGCTGCACACCAATGTCAACCTGATGGAAGAGCTGTCAAAAATCCGCCAGGTGTCGCAGAAAGTCGTGGCCGATGCGCCCCACGAAGTCCTGCTGGTGCTGGACGGCACGACTGGCCAGAACGCGCTGCAGCAGGCGCTGAAATTCCGCGAGATGGTCAGCGTCACCGGTGTCATTGTGACGAAACTCGACAGCACCGCCAAGGGCGGCATGATTTTCGCCATCAACCACGATCTCGGCCTGCCCATTCACTACGTCGGTTTGGGTGAGAAAATGGAAGACCTGGTGCTGTTCCAGCCCGATTTCTTCGTCGAAAGCCTGTTCGACGAAAGTTAGCAAGGGATCGCAGCCTGCAATGAGCCCGATGGAAACCCTGATCACCCCGCTGGAAGCGATGCAGTCCGAAGTCGCCGATCTCATGGTGCGCGTGAATATCGACGCCAAGGCCGAGCGCGTCGCGCAGCTTGAAACGCAGTCCACTGACCCGACGTTTTGGGACAACCCCGAAGCGGCGCAGAAAGTGATGCAGGAGAGCTCGCGCCTGCGTCAGGAAGTCGAGCACTGGCAGATGATCAGCGCGCGCGTGAATGACGCGCATGAGCTGGCCATGCTCGATGATGAGGCAATCAATACCGAGCTGGTGATGGAAGTCGAGGCCCTGCGCGCGATTGTCGAGCGCATGTCGCTGCAAACGCTGCTCAACGGCCCCTATGACAGCGAGAACGCAATTCTGGCGATCCACGCTGGCGCAGGCGGCACCAACTCGCAGGACTGGGCGCAAATGCTCGAACGCATGTATTTGCGCTGGGCCGAGCAGAATCAGCACAAGGTCGAAATCATCGAGCGATCGGAGGGCGAGGAAGCGGGCCTGAAAAGCGTGACTATGAGCATCAAGGGTGACTATGCCTATGGCTATTTGCAAAGCGAACAAGGCGTACACCGTCTCGTGCGCATTAGCCCGTTCGACGCTGCCCGCCGCCGCCATACGTCGTTCACCAAGGTCGAGCTATGGCCGGATATTCAGGGCACAATTGATATCGAGGTCAGTGAAAAAGACCTGCGCATCGAAACCTACCGTTCCAGCGGCGCGGGCGGCCAGAACGTGCAGAAGAACGATACAGCCGTCCGCCTGATTCACCTGCCGACAGGCCTGGTCGTCGCCGTGCAGAATCAGCGTAGTCAGGGCCAGAATCGCGAGCGCGCCCTGCAAATCCTCAAGGCGCGCCTGTTCGAGATCGAGCTTAAGAAGCGCGAGGAAGAACTGTCGGCGCTCAAAGGCGAAAATGTGAACGCCGAGTGGGGTAATCAGATCCGCTCCTACGTGCTGCACCCCTATCACATCGTCAAAGATCACCGCACCGGCTATGAGGACGGCAACACCGACGCGGTGCTCGATGGCCGGCTCACGCCGTTCATGGATGCCTACCTGCAGGCCAAGGCGCACAGCCGCTGGCTTGCGCCGGTGGCAGACGCAGACGACGACTAATCGCGCTTCAGCCCTCACCCTCTCCCTTAGATCGAGGGAAGACGGCCGCCAGACCGTGTATCTCACCCCTTCGCCCTGAAGGAAAAGGGGAACAGGAGATAGGGGCTGATCCGGTTTAAGTAAGAATTGGCTGCTATTCGCTTCAGATCAGTGTTCCTTTGTGCGTATTCCACCTGAGGTAACTGCGTGACGGCTTTGAGCAGCGCCCTTTCTACGCTGTCGCACAGCTTCAGCCCGCTGCGCGAACGCAATTTCAGCATCTACATTGGCGGCCAGACGATCTCGCTGATCGGATCGTGGCTGCAAATAACCGCGCAAAGCTGGATTGTCTGGCAGATCACGGGATCCGAAGCGGCGCTCGGCACGGTGACGATGCTCCAGTACCTGCCCATGCTGCTGCTCAGCCCGTGGGCGGGTGTGTGGGCCGACCGGCTCGACCGGCGCAAGCTGCTCATTTCCACGCAAGTGGTGCTCATGGCCCTGGCGTTCATCACGGCCCTGCTGGTGCAAACCGGGCAAGTTCAACTGTGGCACATCTACATCCTCGCCATCATGGTCGGCGTCATCAACACCATTGACCTGCCCACTCAGCAGGCGTTTCTCGGCGATCTGGTGGGCATGGGTGAAGTGCGCAAGGCCGTAAATCTGAATGCGATGATGGTTCAGGTCAGCCGCATGCTCGGGCCAGCCTTCGCCGGAATTCTGGTCGCGCGTGTGGGAATGGCGCCGTCATTCTGGATCAACGGCATCAGCTTTGCCTTCGTCATCGTCAGCCTGCTTCTGGTGCGCGCCAATCAGCAGCGTGTAAAGCGCGCGCATGAGAGCGTATTCCGCCAGCTTCGAGCGGCGGCGTCCTACCTGCGGACGCAGCCGCGTTTGCAGGACATGTATATCTTCACCGGCCTGCTCACCTTCCTGATCCTGTCGGTCCTGTTTAGCCTACTGCCCTCGTATGCCGACCACGTCCTTAGCGGCGGGCCGGATACGCTTGGCGTGCTGATGTCGGCTTCGGGCGCAGGGGCGCTGCTATCGGTCATTTTCATCGTGCCGCTGGTGCAAGCCCGCAAACGCGCCGGTCTCATTCTGGGGATGGCGTTGGCATGGAGCGGCATCTGGATGGCGGTGTTCGCGCTGGCAAACAGTGCGCCGCTGGCGCTAACTTCATTGTTCATGGTATCGCTGGGCAACCCGATTATCTTCACAATGGCGCTCGGCCTCATTCAGGTCATGTCGCCCAGCGATATGCGCGCGCGCATGCTTAGCCTGTACACCATGATCAGCTTTGGCCTGCAACCAGTCGCGGCGGTGGCGGTGGGCAACAGTGCCGAACACTTGGGCGTGGGAACCGCCATTCTGATCAACGCAATTCTGCTGCTGATTGGCGCTTTTGGCATGTTGTTCCTGCGGCGCGGACTGCGCACATGGGAAGTATCCGTGCCGAACACGGCGGCGGTCGTCCCGACGGCGGCGGTGCCAGAAACAGCCGTCGCTTCCGAAGTGTAGGAAACCTGTAGATATAGACAGCGGACGCTTGACGGAAGCGCCTGGGACTCGTATCATTAGCAGGTGAACATGAATACGACTGATGCCCGCTAGAAACTAATCAGCGGTGGGGAGTTTGTACCCCACTCGCTGTTTTTGCGTCTCTGGCAGGTTTGTGCGTGTGCGGCGGCGCACCGATAGCTACTCAGCCGCGCTTGTCGAATCGGCCCATGACGTCAGGCAGGTTCGCACCACCAATCGCACGTCACCAACATACTGAGCAGCACTTGCAGCATTCCGCGATTTTAGCGCACAGGAGGTCTCCCCTTTGGACGCAAAGGATTTCAGCGCGCTGCGCGTCAGCCTTGCCTCGCCGGAAGAAATCAGGAACTGGTCTTACGGAGAGGTAACCAAGCCGGAGACGATTAACTATCGTCGGCTGCGCCCCGAGAAAGATGGCCTGTTTTGCGAAGCCATCTTCGGCCCCACCCGTGACTGGCAGTGTTACTGCGGCAAGTACAAGAACGTACGCTACCGCGGCATCATCTGCGACAAGTGCGGCGTAGAAGTGACCCGCTCGACCGTGCGCCGTGAGCGCATGGGCCACATCGAGCTGGCTGCGCCTGTGGCGCATGTGTGGTACACGCGCCGCGTTCCCAGCCATCTGGGCATGCTGCTCGACGTGAGCCGCCGCAATCTCGACCGTGTACTGTATTTTGCCCAGTACGTGGTCACCAAGATCGATGAGGACGCGCGCCAGAAGGCTCTCGGCCGCATCGATCGTGAAGTTGAACAGAAGACTGCCGCGCTTACCGGCGAAATCGGCGAGCAGCAGAAACTGCTTGATGCCCAGCGCACCGAAATGCTCGGCGATCTCGAAGCGCAGACCAAAGACATCAACAAGCACTTCGAGGAAGAGCTGTCGCGCCTGAGCGACGAGTTGATGCGCGAGGCGCAGTCCGTTCAGAACCGTCTCGAAGCCAACTTCGGTGACGCAGCACCCACCGACATCGAGTTCGCGGCCGCCAGCGTGGTCATCGCGGCGCGCGGCGAAACCATCGACAGCAGCCACCTCACCCGCGTGCAGCAGATCGTCAACGCCCGCCTGAATGAACTTCAGTCTGAAGTCGAGCAGATGCGCGTGGATGAACTGGCGCGCCTGAACGACGAGGCAAACGCCGCCTCTGGCGACAGTGCCCTGCTCGACCAGCAGCGCACCGAAGCCGATGACCGCGTGAAGACGCTGCGCCAGAACGCCGACAAGGCGCGCCACGAACTGCAGGACCTTAAGGTGCTGCAATTCCTGCCCGAAACCCGCTACCGCGAGTTGAAGCAGCGCTACGGCAATGTGTTCCAGGCCGAGATGGGCGCAGAAGCGTTCCACCAGATTCTGGAAGGCATGAACCTCGACAAACTGCGTGAAGACCTGTGGATCGAGGTTCGCACCACCAAGAGCAAGATGCGCAAGAAGAAGGCGACCAAGCGACTGCGCGTGGTCGAGAGTTTGCGCGCCAGCGGCAATCGCCCCGAGTGGATGATCCTCACGGTGCTGCCGGTGATCCCGCCCGACCTGCGCCCGATGGTGCAGCTCGACGGCGGCCGTTTCGCCACCAGCGACCTGAACGACCTCTACCGGCGCGTGATCAACCGTAACAACCGCCTCAAGCACCTGCTCGAACTCGGCGCGCCTGATGTGATCGTACGCAACGAGAAGCGAATGCTTCAGGAAGCGGTCGACAGCCTGATTGACAACAGCCAGCGTGGCAAGGCGTTGAGCCGCCGCGGCCGCCGCGAACTCAAGTCCCTCAGCGACATGCTCAAGGGCAAGAAGGGCCGCTTCCGCCGCAACCTGCTGGGCAAGCGCGTGGACTATTCCGGCCGTTCGGTCATCGTTATCGGCCCCAAGCTCAAGCTGCATCAGTGCGGCCTGCCCAAGACGATGGCGCTGGAACTGTACCGGCCGTTCGTCATCAGCCGCCTGGTGCGCTACAACTACGCCAACAACGTCAAGAGCGCCAAGCGCTTCATCGAGCGCGAGAAGCCCGAAGTCTGGGAAGTGCTGGAAGAGGTCATCAAGGAACGTCCGGTGCTGCTTAACCGCGCCCCGACACTGCACCGCCTCGGCATCCAGGCCTTCGAGCCGCAGTTGGTGGAAGGCAAGGCCATCCAGATTCACCCGCTCGTGTGCGCCGCCTTCAACGCGGACTTCGACGGTGACCAGATGGCCGTGCATGTGCCGCTCAGTGATCGTGCAGTCGAGGAAGCGCGTGAGCGATGCTCAGCACGAAGAACCTGCTCAAGCCCGCCGACGGCCAGCCGATTGTGGCCCCGTCAAAGGACATGGTGCTCGGCATCTATTACCTGACGATGGACCCCACGGTCGAAATCGTCACCCTGCCCGGCCGCGCGGATGAGTTCCGCACCGTGGACTCCGTCTACGAGCCGAACCGCAAGATCGGCATCCCGTACCGCGCTAACGGCTACTACTGGATGCAGAACCGCAACATCCCGGGTGTCGTGCTGTTTGAGGACATCATCGAAGAGCAGGAAAGCGGCCGCAAGAAGGTCCTCGAAACCGGCGTCGACCGCACCATTCAGGCGGTACTGTCGGGCGAAGTCGATGCGATGATCGCCAACGGCTACGAGATGTACGAACTGCTCAGGAAGCGCGGCATGGTCGGCCAATTGGTGCTGTCCAACATTCACGAGCGCCGCCATGTCTCTGATATGGACGAGGTCGAGTCGCTGTATAACCTCGGCTTGGTGAGCCTGCATACGCCCATCCTGCTCGGCAACATCTACGACGAGCAGAGCCCGCAGGAAGAAGCCGAACTCACCACCGTGGGCCGCGCTATCTTCAACCGCATCCTGCCTGATGAAATGCGCTTCGTGCAGAAGACGCTGGGCAAGAAGGAACTGCAAGAACTGGTCGACGCCAGCTTCCGCAAACTGGGCCAGGACCGCACAACCGATGTCGTGGACGCCATCAAGGACCTCGGCTTCCACTACGCGACGGTTTCGGGCACAACGATTGCGGTGAGCGACCTGACCATTCCTGACGAGCGCGCCGCCATCCTTAAGGAAGCGGAAGACATCGTTGACCGCAACGACCGTGACTTCCGCCGTGGCCTAATGACCGACGAGGAACGTTATCAGAACACGGTCGAGGCATGGACCGTTGCCAAGGACCGCTTGCAGGAAGTCATCCGGACGACGCTCAACCCGTACGGCCCGATTGCTGTCATGGCGCTTTCCGGCTCGACCAAAGGGGGCTTCGGCCCGATCACGCAGCTTGCCGGTATGCGCGGCCTGATGGCCGACCCGTCTGGCCGCATCATCGACCTGCCCATCCGCAGCCACTTCCGCGAAGGCCTCGACAGCGCTGGAATACTTCATTTCCACGCATGGCGCGCGCAAGGGTCTGGCCGACACCGCGCTGCGTACAGCCGACGCCGGCTATCTCACGCGCCGCCTGGTTGACGTGGCGCAGGACATGATCATCAACCGCACTGATTGCGGCACCGAGCGCGGGATCTGGGTGCGCCGCACCGACAACATCGCCGACCAGAAAATGCATGAGCGTATTCTTGGCCGCTGCGCCGCCGCGGATGTCTACAATCCCGAAACAGGCGAGTTGATCGTCGCGCGCAACGAGATGATCGACGAGGACGTGACCGCCGCTATCGACAATGCCGCACTCGAAGAGGTCTACGTACGCAGCCCGCAAACGTGCGCGCTGATTCACGGCATCTGCGCCCTGTGCTACGGCCGCGATCTGGGCCGTGGCGATATGGTGGAGATTGGCACGGCAGTCGGTATCATCGCCGCCCAGTCCATCGGCGAGCCGGGCACGCAGCTTACCCTGCGCACCTTCCACACCGGTGGTACGGCGAATGCGGCCGGCGACATCACCAGCGGTCTGCCGCGCGTCGAGGAACTGTTCGAGGCACGCAAGAAGCCAAAGGGTGAAGCCGTCCTGACGGACATCAGCGGCATCCTGCGTCTCTCCAAGCGTGAAGGCGTACGTCTGGCAACGGTCATCAACAGCGAAGTCTTCAACGAGCAGCACGATATCCCCGTGGGCGCAACGCTCAAGATCGAAGACGGCAAGGCCGTCCGTGCCGGTGAAATCATCGCCATTGATGAAGACACAGGCGAGAAGATCGTCGCCACGATGGAAGGCACGTCCTACATCGAAATCGAGGAAGGCGTCGCTGTACCGCGCCGCACTGTCTACCTGCGCTACGAGCGCCGCGAAGAGGCTGAGTATCCCATTCCGTCGAACGCGCGCTTGCTGCCTGGCATCGACGACGGCATCGAGGTGACGGCAGGCCAGCAGTTGACCGAAGGTTCAAAGAATCCGCACCGAATTCTGCGTGTGCTGGGCGAAGATGCCACGCAGTACTATCTACTCAGCGAAGCACAGAAGGTCTATCGCGCGCAGGGCGTTAACATCGCCGACAAGCACTTCGAGATCATGATCCGCAAGATGCTGTCGAAGGTGCAAATCACGCGCAGTGGCGACAGCGAACTGCTGCCTGGCGAGCTGATCGACAAGCTCAAACTGCTGCGTATGAACGACGCAGTTGATCGCCGAAGGCAAGGAGCCGGCCTCGGGCATGCAGGTGCTGCTCGGCGTCACCAAAGCCGCGCTCAGCACCGACAGCTTCCTGTCGGCATCCAGCTTCCAGCACACCATTCGCGTGCTGGCAGGGGCGGCCATCGAGGGCAAGTCGGACAGTCTGTACGGCCTGAAGGAAAACGTCATCATCGGCAAGCTGATCCCGGCAGGCACGGGTTTCCACACCTACCAGGACCGCGACTCGGTTGCGCCCAGCGTTACGCTTGAGGCTCAGGGCGCGCTCGACATCGACGAGGATTTCGTAGATGACGACGAGAGCGTGGAAGAGAGCACCAACGAGGATTAGTCTTCGGCCCGGCAAGATATGATAAGAAAGAGAGGCGGCTCGAAGCTGGGGCCGTCTCTCTTCGTTTTCCCTCATCTGATAAAGCCGGAGCGTTCTCGGGCCCTTCGAAAAGCGCGCTCGTGAGCGGCGTCGCATACCCCACGTCTATCGGTGCGATCACGAGCGCGTCCTACGAAGGGCAATCCCGATGGATGTACATCAGCGCCAGAAGGTATTGTGGACGCTTACGGACTATCCTTCGGCGGGCGCTTCTTGCCCAGCTTCTCGGCGTCCTCGTCGGTGAAGAAATCCGGTTCCGCTTCTGGTGCAGTCGCCGGGTTCGCCGTCCGTGCTGCGCCGCGCTTCTGCAGGTGGCGTGAGGTTGCTTCGCCCATCATATTGAAGCTGGCCTGCATACCCGCCGCGTTGGCGTCATAGGTCATGCTGCTGCCCATCTTCACGCCAATCGAGCGGCCCACCTGCCACGCATCCTGATTCGCGCCCAGAAAGACGAACGTCCAGCCCGCTTCCTGCTTCGCTTCAATCAGCTTGAAGATGCGTTCACGGTCGAACTCATGCGAGCTGTTTTCTTCGCCGTCGGTCATTATCACAAACAGCACTTCCGGCGCGGGCTTGAGATGCTGGATATCCGTCTCCGTCTCGCGGATCAGGCGGGCCACACAGTCATACAGCGGGGTGCCTCCGCTCGGCTGATAGGTGTCGTAGGACAGGCGCGGCGCCATCGTTAGCGGGGTCAACTGTGTCACCTTGTCGTACTTCTGCGTGCTGAACAAGCGCAGCGACAGCAGCGCGCCGGCATGTTCGCCCTTCACGGTATCGACATACTCATTGAAGCCACTGATAGTCGCGTCACGCACCCCGCCCATCGAGCCAGTCTCATCCAGCAGAAACGCAATAATCATCTGCGGCGCTTCGGCGGTCTGCTTCGCTTTATTTGTCTTATCGGCCATGAGGGATTCTCCTTTAATCACCTTATGACTTCAGCATACGCTTTTGTGACAGATTTCAGCCAAATCAAGTTAAAGCGCCAAGTGGATGACCCCTTGGCGCCTTTTGCGTGGTTTGCGTTCTGTGTGCTGCTATTTTAGACCAGGCTCGCTAACGTGGCGGCGGAACACCGCACCAATCGCGCAGCACAATGTCCGCGTGCAGCGCGTCGTGCAGCATCCAGTAAACCGGCCGCTCGGTGCGGTTCTCGTCGGTCGGATCGACGTTGCAGGCCGTGCCCTGCACCAGCATGCTGTAGGCAGCGCGTTCGTCGCGATTCTCGATCATGCCCGCCAGCGTAGCGAAGTTGAGATTCCACAGGATCGTGCCCACCACGTCTGGCGACGACTGGCCGATTTCCAGCGCGCGGATGGTGTTGAAGCCCTGATCCCAGCGGTCGTTATAGGCCATCCAATCATCGCCGTCCGGCACTGCGCCCGGGAAACCATCCCACGACGCCCAGCCTAATTCCGTAATCCACATCGGCATGCCAGAACGGCCGTTGTTGGCCACGATTTGCCGGTAGTCGCTCATGGTGTTGGCGAAGAAGAAGTGCGGGTCATCGTCCCAGCCCTGCCCCTCGACGTTGTTGCAGCACAGGGCGTCGGGCGGGTTGCCCCAACTGTAGGGGTGCACGCCAATCGACACATCGTTGTAGCTGCCCAACCCGGCTGCGAACATCTGGCGCAGGTAGTCGCGGTCATCGACTGAATAACCGCTGGTGGATGTGGGCGCAAGGCCGCCGGTGATGACGCCAATCGTGGGCGAGTAAGCCCGCACCGCCTGATAGGCCGGGGCGAACAACTGCATATAGCCCGCGCCGTTAAACGGAAGCGTTCCCTGCCACTCGCGCTGAAGATTCGGTTCGTTCCACACTTCCACCGCGTCGATGTAATCACCCACCACCGGGCGCATGGTATCGGCGCTGATCTCGTTGAGCAGCAGCGTGATGAAATTCGCCAGATCCTGCGGATTGTCTGGCGGGCCATCCTCGGCCTGGTTGGTGCGCGCCCAGCCAGGCGCCTTGACCACGCTCACCATCACGTTGAAGCCGCGCCGGCTGGCGTCTTCCAGGTACTGCTCCACCCGCCGGAAGAACTCGTCATTGCGCGTGTTCGGCCCGTCTGGCTGCATGTCCTTCCACGGAAGCTGCACTTTCAGCCATTTTACGCCCGCCTGCTCCATCATGCGCATGGCGTAGTCCCAGTCATCCTGCGAAAGGTTGATGTCCAACTGCACACCGGCCTGATTGGAGTCGAGCGTGGGCATCACTGGCACAGGGAACGGCGTGACCGTAGGGCCGCCCGGCGTCGCGGTTGGCGCAGGCGTTCCGGGTGTGCCGCCGACGATCGGGCCGGGCGTCACGCCGGCAGGCGACGTGGGTTGCACCGGCGACTCGGTGGGCGGGCGCACGTATTCAGGGCCGACAATCGGGCCTACCCATGTGGCCGTCGGCCCAGCCGGCGTCAGCGGCGTAATCTGGATGGAGGGCGGCAAAGTCACCTCCACCAGACCGAGCGTCGGTTCTACAGTCACTTCAGGCGTTACTTCAGATGTCACTTCTAACGTCGGGACGACCGTGGGAACTGGCGTCAGTTCCAGCGTGGCGTCTGCCGTTGCTGTCTCTGGCGTCGCCGTCACCACCACCAGCGCCAGCGGCTGGTCGCAGGCGGCCAAGACAGCGCCCAGAAGCCCAATCAATACGATGAGGAATAGCGTTCGTTTAATCATGCACAGCATGGTAGCACAGCTTGATAAGCGCCACTACACAGGAAGCACAAACGAAGGGAAAGCGGCGGCGGCTTTTCAGCAGTTCCTCACTCGGTCTCTCATGGTATAATAGAACAGGTGTTCAATTGACTTCAGGCGCTTTTGGCCTAGAATGAAACCCCTCTCACTCAAGCCATCCGGGGAGCCAGCCGTGGGTTCGATTCGTCAGGTGAATATTCAGCAGGAAATGCGCGAAGCCTATCTTGATTACGCCATGAGCGTGATCGTTGCGCGCGCGCTCCCCGACGCGCGAGACGGCCTTAAGCCGGTGCACCGCCGCATCCTGTTTGCCATGCATGAGCTGGGCATCCGCTCGGATACGCCGTACAAGAAATGCGCCCGTATCGTCGGCGAGGTGCTGGGCAAGTACCATCCGCACGGCGACGCGGCCGTGTATGAGGCGCTGGTGCGCCTGGCGCAGGACTTCGCCATGCGCTACCCGCTGATTGACGGCCAGGGCAATTTCGGCAGCATCGACGGCGATGGCGCGGCCGCCATGCGCTACACCGAAGCGCGTATGGCCGAGATTGGCGACGAGCTGCTGGTCGATATCGACAAGAACACCGTCGATTTCGTCGACAACTTCGACGGCACGCTCAACGAGCCGGCGGTGCTACCTTCGAGCATCCCCAACCTGCTCATCAATGGCTCGTCCGGCATCGCCGTAGGCATGTCGACCAACATCCCGCCGCACAATCTGGGCGAAACGTGCGATGCGCTGACGTATATGCTCGGCAACTGGGAGCAGTACGACGACATCAGCATTCAGGATTTGATGCAGTTCGTGAAAGGCCCGGATTTCCCCACCGGCGGCCTGATTTACCATCACGGCGACTCAGACAACTCGGATGAAGGCTCGCTCGAAAGCGCCTACGCCACCGGGCGCGGCAAGATCATCATGCGCGCCAAGGTGCACATCGAGGACATCGGCCGGGGCAAATCGCGCATTATCGTCAGTGAGCTTCCGTATCAGACGAACAAGAGCGCCCTGATCGAGCGCATCGCCACGCTGGCGCGCGACGGCCGCCTTGAAGGGCTGGCCGACCTGCGCGACGAATCTGACCGGCAGGGCCTGCGCCTGATGATCGAGCTTCAGCGCGGGGCCGACCCGATCAAGGTGCTGGCCCAGTTGTTCCGCCTCACGCCGCTGCAGGAGACTTTCAGCATCATCATGCTGGCGCTGGTCAATGGCGAACCGCGCCATCTCAGCCTCAAGCACGCGCTGCGCGTCTTCATCGATCACCGCCTCGAAATTATCCGCCGGCGCAGTGAGTACGACCTCGAACGCAACCGCGCCCGCGCCCATATCCTCGAAGGCCTGATCAAGGCGCTCGATATGCTCGATGAGGTGATTGCGACCATTCGCAGGTCGCGCACGCCCGACAGCGCTCGCAACAATCTGATGACGCTGCTCAGAATCACCGAGATTCAGGCGAAGGCGATCCTCGATATGCAGCTTCGGCGGCTGTCACAGCTTGAGCGCAAACAGATCACCGACGAGTACGCCGACAAACTCAAACTGATCGCCTATCTCGAAAGCCTGCTGTCCAGCCCGCAGAAAATGCGCGATGTTATAAGCGAAGAACTGGCGACCATCAAGCAGGCCTACGCCCAGCCACGCCGCAGCGTCATCATCTCCGGCTCGGTTACCAGTACGCCCGCCGACGCGCTGCATACGCCCAGCGAACGCACATGGGTTACACTGACCACCGACGGCAAGCTGGCGCGCAGTTTTGAGATTACGCCGCCTCGCATCGGCAGCGAGATGAAAGACCCGCCGCGCGCGCTGCTCGAAAGCACGACCGACCAATTGGTCTATCTGTTCTCATCCGACGGCATGGGCACTACCCTGCCAGTGCATCAACTGCCTCAGGCCAATGAGCCGAGCGACGGCCAAGCATTCGCTGACATCACATCGCTCACCAGCGGGCAGCAAATTGCCGCCGCGCTCACCCTGCCCCCCACGCTCGAAGATGGCTACCTGTTCCTGGCGACTACCGGCGGAGAGGTCAAGCGCCTGCGTACGGCCGATTTGCCCGGTATGACGGCCAACGCCTTCAAGGTGATGGACATCGATGCCGGTGACGCGCTTGGCTGGGTACTGGTGACGGGGGGCGAGGCGGAAGTCATGCTCGTCACGTCCGATGCATCGGCCATTCGCTTCAAGGAAAGCGACGTACGGCCTACTGGCCTCGGCGCAGGCGGCATGCGCGGCGTCAAGCTGGCAGACGGCACGCAGGTGGTTGGCGCCGCCACAGCCCACAGCGAACATCTGCTCATCACCATCACCGAGGATGGCGTCGCCAAGAGCAGCCCCCTCAACGAGTATCCCACGCAGGGCCGCGCGGGTGGCGGCGTCATCGCCATGAAGCTACCCACGCCAAACTCGCGTTTGGGCGCAGCGTGCATTGTTCACAGTTCAGCCGAGCCAATTGTGCTGCTCACCAGCAAGCAGCGGGCCAAGCTCATCAAGGCTAGCGTCGTCCCAAGTGCCAGGCGCGCGGGAAAAGGCGATTACGTCATCTCGATTAACGCGAAAGAGCGCGTGAACGAAGTGGTGCAATACACGCCGCTGCGTGAGCTTCCCGCCGCCGAAGTGGCCGACGCAGAATCGGCGGCGCTGGCGTAAGCAACGTGTTGTCGGTGCTTAAGTCTTTGCGTCGACAGGGGATAAACCCCCATCTGGAAAGACCAAGTCCACTAAAGGGACTCTAACACAGTCACTTTAGTGGACTTGTCGTTTCCTGCGGCGGGACTTTACACCGAGGTGCGGAGCAGAGGGACTTGATGGCTGCTCAGATATTATGCCGGCGCACTTCCGTCACGCCGGGCACGCCGTTGATGCGCGTCAGAAGCCGCGACAGGTGCTGCGAATCGAGCAGTTCCAGTGTCAGGCTGAACGTGGCGATGGTGTTACGCACGTTCACATTGACTTCCGACATATTCACGCGCTCTTCGGCGATCACCGTACTGACATCTTTCATCAGGCCTGAGCGGTCGTAGGCGATGATGTCGATCGGCACGGAGAAGCGCTGCTCCTGGCTGACTTTGCCCCAGGATACGTCAATGAGCCGATCCGGTTCCTGCCCCAGGTTTGGGCAGTCGGTGCGGTGCACGGTCACGCCGCGCCCGCGAGTGATGAAACCGATCACTTTGTCGCCCGGAACGGGGTGGCAGCATTTTGCGATGCTGTACAACAGCCCGGTAGACCCGCGCACCGCCACGCCCGTCGCCATCGTGCTTTCCAGCAGTTGCGACGGCCCGTTCGCGCGCGCCTTGAGCGTATCGCGGTCTTGCGCTTCCTTTTCCTTGCGCTCAAACTCCAGAATCTTACTACTGATCTGGCCGCCGTTGATTTCACCTGCGCCAACCTGCGCCAGAAAATCATCGACGTTCTCGTAACTCAGCACCGACGCAACCTGATCGTAGGACATGGTATCGAGCAGGCCTAGCCGCTTGAGCTCGCGCTCCAGCACTTCACGGCCCGAGAGGATGTGATTGGTGCGGTTCTGTTTGCGGAACCAGTAGCGGATCTTCTCTCGTGCGCGCTGGGTATGCACGTAGCCAAGATGCGGGTTGAGCCAGTCGAGGCTGGGGCCACCACGCTTCGAGGTGACGATTTCCACCTGGTCGCCGGTCTTGAGCTGATAGTCGAGGTTGACGATACGACCGTGTACTTTTGCGCCCCGGCAGCGATGGCCGATATCTGTATGGATGTGATAGGCGAAATCGATGGGCGTCGAGCCGGCCAGCAAGTCAACGATGTCCCCATTCGGCGTATACACGAGGATGCGTTCGCCCAGAAAGTCGGACTTCATCGCATCGACGAACTGCGCCGGGGTGTTGTTCTGTTTGTCGCGCCCAAACTCCATCAGTTGGCGCAGATAGGCCACCCGTTTGTCGTACTCCGGGTCCTTAACCTTCTTACGGCCTTCCTTGTAGCGCCAGTGGGCTGCAATACCATATTCGGCGTGCTCGTGCATCTCCCAGGTGCGAATCTGCACCTCAATCTGTTTGCCGTTCTGATCTACTACGGCCGTGTGCAGACTTTGGTAGAAATTGTCTTTCGGTGTGCCGATGTAGTCATCGAACTCGCCCGGAATTGGCCGCCACAGGTTGTGTACGATGCCCATCACGTTGTAGCACTGGTCACGAGTGTCGACGATCACGCGTACAGCGCGCACATCGAAGATCTTTTCGAAGTTGATCCGCTTGCGCTCCATCTTTTTCCAGATGGAGTAAATGTGCTTGGGCCGACCGCTGATGACCGCGTTGGTGAGGCCGTACTTGTTTAGCTCACGGCGCAGGGTATCGATAACGGCCGCCATGTACTTTTCGCGCTCGGCCTTGCCTTCATTCAGCGCGTCGTCGATTTGTTTGTACGTCTCGAAGTCGAGATAGCGAAACGACAGGTCTTCCAGTTCCGATTTGATCTGCCAGATGCCGAGGCGGTTGGCCAGTGGCGCAAATATGTCGAGCGTTTCCTGCGCAATCGCCTGCTGCTTTTCGGGGCGCATATATCCCAAAGTGCGCATGTTGTGCAGCCGGTCGGCCAGTTTGACGATGACTACGCGCACGTCATCGTCAATCGTCATCGCCATCTTGCGAATCGATTCGAGGTCGCGTTCGGAGTTGCGGCTTTTACGCTGTTCGGGCGTTGGCGCTTGAATCTGCTCCAGCTTGGTCACGCCATCGACGATCTTGGCCACCACGTCGCCAAATTCACGCTTCAGGTCATCGACCGTCACTTTGCGTGGATCCTGCGAGTCTTCCACCACGTCGTGCATAAGTGCGGCGGCGATCGCTTCGGCATCCAAATTCATGTCTGCGAGGATGTGGGCGACGGCGAGGCAGTGGGTAATGTACGGCTCGCCCGACTTTCGGTACTGGCCCTCATGTGCCCAGGCGGCCTTCTCATAAGCCCGCGTGATCAAGGCGCGATCATGGGGCGTGAGAAAAGGCATCTCATTGAGCAGCGACTCAAGGGTCAGACTTACGCTGCCCTGCACTGTGCTGACGGCCGCCATCGCCGTACCTCCGCCGGTGTCGAATACCGGTCATTGTACCCCAACTTCCGGCTCTCAGATTACCTTGTTATAATGCGCCTCATGTCTGAAAAACGGGTTTGCAGGCACGCATGGATCTCCTGTCAGTAGAAGAAGCAGTTGGCCGAATCACAGCCCGTGTCCAGCGGTTGCCCTTTGAAGTCATAGGGCTGGATGCTGCGCTGGGCCGCGTGCTTGCTGAGGATGTGAGCGCCAACCGCGCCCTGCCCGCATGGCCCACCAGCAGCATGGACGGCTTCGCAGTGCGCGCCGCCGATGTCAGCCATGCTCCGTCATTGCTGCGGCTGGCTTTCGACGTGCCCGCCGGAGTCATGCCGGCGCAGCCGCTCGGCCCGGGCGAGACGGCGCGCATTATGACCGGTGCAATTGTACCGACAGGCGCGGACGCGGTCGTGCCGGTCGAGCAAACCGACCAGCAGTGGACGGCCGAAACGCCAGCCGAAGCGGGCGCAATCATCCGCTTTCACAGCGCGGCCCAGCCGGGTGATTGTATCCGGCCCGTAGGCGAAGACATCGCGACCGACCAGCGTGTTCTAGCAGCCGGCACCGTGCTCGGCGCGCCTGAAATCGGCCTGCTGGCGACGCTCGGCATGCCCTCAGCGTCTGTTATCCGCCAGCCGGTTGTCGCTATCATCAGCACTGGCGACGAGCTGGCCGAGCCGGGAACACCCCTCCAGCCGGGCCAGATTTACGACTCCAACGCCTACGCGCTGGCCGCAATGGTACGCTCCCTCGGAGCTGTGGCTCTGCGCGTACCCACCGCCCGCGATACACTCACTTCCGTACGCGCGGCTTTTCGGCAGGCCCTCGCTCACCAACCGGACTTGATTCTGAGTTCGGCAGGCGTGTCTGTGGGCGCTTACGATGTCGTTCGCGCCGTGATCGGCGAGTTGGGCGCCGTCGAGTTTTGGCGCGTGAACGTGCGCCCGGGCAAGCCGCTGGCATTTGGCCACGTGGATGGCGTGCCCATGATCGGCCTGCCGGGAAATCCGGTTTCGGCGCTGGTCACGGCTGAATTGTTCGTGCGCCCTGCCCTCGCAGTGCTGAGCGGCCGCCAGGACATTGTGACGACTATTCAGGCGGCCACCCGCGATCCACTAAAATCGGACGGGCGGCGCACGTATCTGCGAGTGAAGCTCCAGAGCGAGAACGGAGTCTGGACAGCCACCAGCACCGGCACGCAGAGTTCAGGCGCATTGATCAGCCTGACGCTCGCCGATGGCCTGCTGATTGTGCCAGAAGGCGTGACCGAAGTGGCCGCCGGCGAGACTTTGACTGTCAGGCTGCTGCGCCCACTGCCGGGCGTGGCGGATGGAAAGGAATGAACGAAGATGAGCAGTTCTGCATCAATTGAACCAACCGCCCAACCCAAGCGCAATCGCATTACGCTCTGGGGCGTGACCATGGTCTTCTGCATTATTGCGCTGTTCACCAGCGGCTATTTAAGCTGGGCGACGCTGACCGGCACTGAGGCGGTCTGTATCGAAGGCGACTTCATGGATTGCTCAAAGGTGGAAGGCAGCATCTACTCGAAGTTCGTAGGCGTTCCAGTCGCCTATCTGGGCTTCATCTCATACGCGGCGATTCTGGCGCTGTTGCTGCTCGAAAAGCGCGTGGCGTTTGTGCGCGAGTACGGCACCTTGCTTATCCTCGGCATCGCCCTGTTCGGTTTCCTGTTTCACAGCTATCTCACCTACATCTCAATCACGCGCCTGGAAGCGATCTGCCCATGGTGTGTGCTCACCAACTTCTCGATGCTGGTGATCCTCATCGCCACGTTCACCCGCGTGGTGAAGAAATTCGTACTGGTGGACGATTAAACCTACCGGGATTCTGAACTGCCATGTCGCGGAGACCGCCAAGGAAGAACGCCAAGAGGGTTTTCTCTACACCCTTGGCGAGCTCTGTGCCTTGGCGGTTCAATCCCGGTCTATTTCAAAACGTCAAACGGCGGCCCATATCGGGGCCGCCCTTTTGTGTCGCTATTGGTCTGGTGTCTAGCGGTTGCCGCGCAGCGTGCGGTCGTAGATGTCTTCGTATTCCTGCTGCTGGCGTTCACGGCGCTCGCGGTTGTCCTTCTTCTTGCGATCGGACTTGCCACCCCCCTTGGTGCTGGAGGCGTCCATCCAACCGCGCAGCGCCAGTTCCATCGCCGTCGGCACTGGTTCGCTGTCTTCCTCGGCGGCCGCAGCGGCGTAGTCGGCCTTCTCGTCCTCAACCTTCAGCGCGCGCACGCTCAAGTCAATGCGGCGCTTGGACTTGTTGACTTCCTTGATCTTGGCCGTGATCTCCTCACCCACCTTGACGAGGTCGGAGGGAGACTGCACAAAGCCGTCGGACAGTTCCGAAACGTGGATCATGGCGTTGCGTTCTGCGCCAATATCCACAAATACGCCGTACGGCTCAATCTTGACAACCTTGCCCGTGACCGTGTCGCCCACCTTGAGCGCTTCCCAGTTGGTGGTCGGCGGCGCATCCATCGACAACTGAATGCGGTTGCTGTCTTTCTCCACCTTCAGCACGTAAACCGTGACTGTTTCGCCTTCTTTGACCACATCCGACACGTTGCGTACGTTCGGGCGGCCAAGCTGCGAAATATGCAACAGGCCGTCACGCCCCACGCCAATGTCTACAAAGGCTCCATATAACTCGATACGCTTCACCGTTCCCGAAACGGCCATGCCGGGGGCGAGATCCGCGATTGAGCCTGGCGCTGTCTTTGCTTCGTCACTCATTGCTGCTCCTCATTCCTGAATTCGCCCGTACACTTGGCCGGCATTGGCCTGTCTGATGCAAGTTAGGTGGCACTGCGCCACTGGTTTAAGCGATGCTATGGCGTTTCAGTCGCCTCAGCCGTCGCTTCGGGAGTAACCTCGAACGGCGAATCTGGCCCATAGGTGGCGAAACTGGCCAGCCCCTCCCACGTATGCAGGCTGCTCGTTTCGATCAGCGCAGTCATGTCCTCGGGCCGCATAAACAGCACGCCCACGACTTCGTTGGTGCCGTCGAGCGCGCCATCGGTGCCGGGAACAAACGCATAGACTATCGTCTGCTGGTCGGGATAGACCAGATTGACGATGGCCTGCGGCGGATCGTCGCTGAAGGGCGTGCCAATAACGTACGTTGGCTCGCCGTGAATGTCCAACACCTCGTCAAGCGTCATGTCCGGGGCGAGGCGCAGGAAGATCAGGCTCACTGTCTCGCCATCATCCGAGAAGACCTGACCAGACGAGTTGACGCCGCCGGGTTCCTTGAACGACGCAGCTACGGCCGCGCTGTCCTCGGCCGTCTGCACGGTGGGATCTTCAATCGTTGGGTCATCTTCCAGAATCGTGAGCGCATCGCTCCACGACGTTTCGCCTGGCGTAATGCCGCGCCAGCACGGCGCTACACAGGGTTCGCCAGTGATGAGGCTGCGATCATTGAGCAGCTTTTGGTCTCGGAGTTCAGGAGGGGGTGAGCAGGCAGCAGCGAGCAAGACCAGCGCGAGAAGGCCGGGGAGAAGTAAACGGGAGCGTTTCAAGTTTGGGGGTCCACCAGTTGTGAGTTCAGGTCAGATCTATCCAGAGAATGGGGGACAGCGGTTCCGGCTGTCCCCCATCTTCATCAGTTAAGCTGGGTGAAGGTGAGCTGATACGCGCCGGTGGTGCCGCCGTACGGTCCGCCGAAATGCGTGGCTATGATAATGTACGTTCCATCCACTGGCAAGGCAAGATTGGCAATCAGGGCATTTGTGTTCTCGCCAGCCACAGCATCGTCATTCTCAGCGATGAATTCGCCTGATGGTCCAATGACGAATAGCAGCGGATCGAGCGAACCCTGCGTCGCGTTCATAGCGATGTTGATGACATCCCCAGCCGTGCCTTCAATCGAGTACAGATCGTACTTGTTTTCCGGCGTGATACTGCCTGTCACGGTTTCGCCGGGTGCAAGCGGCACTGCGTTCGCCAGTTCAGGCAGATAGGGAATATCCTGCACGCCACGCAGCACGCCACCCGCGCTGGGCGTGGCCGTGCCATCGGCATTGATGGTGAAGCTGGTCAGGAAGCGCTCGTCGGGCAGAAGCTGCTCGGTCGCCGCATACACCTGCTCACCCTCGTACAAGATGTACAGGTTGAACGTGGTTGGCTGCACTGTGCCGCACGGATCCTGATACCACACTTCGACCTCATACGAGCCAGCGCGCGGCTGAATTTCCGGCGGCCAGTAGATGTAGGAGAACGGCGCAGTTTCAGATGTGCGGCACTGCACGTTCCCCGACGCGCCCAAACGCCCGCCGCTGGCGATCTGCGGAACATCGTCGAACACCGCGTCGCCACTGGGGTCGCGCACCAGCAATTGCAGGTCGGCCGGCGTATCCCACACCAGCAGGATTTGCAGCGAACCGGGCGCAAGGCTGGCGCTGAAGTCGGCCGGCAGGCCAGACGCCGATTCATTCAGCGACAGCGCAAACTCACCTACCGTGCCGCCGCTGCCCTTGGCGTAGCGCGTGGCCACAATTGTGTAGGTTCCGGCGGCAGGTAGCAGCACGCCTTCGAGGCTGGAGTCAGTCACGCCGAACTCGCGGTCATCATTAACGCGCACCAGCCGCCCTTGCGAATCCAGTACCTGCACGAGCGTGTCAAGGCTGCCGTTCAGCGCCTCGAGGACAATCGAGTACAGCACGTCGGCGGCAGCATCGAACGAATAGGCCTGATAGTAATTCTGGTTATCGAGGAAGCCGGTTACGGTTTCGCCCACCGCGATCGGCTGGGCCGACGCCAGAATCTGCGATGCGGGCGCAGGCAGGTCGTTGACGTTGACCACACTGCCGGCGCTCGTCAGCTCGGCCGTGCCGTCGGCGTTGATCTCGAAGGCCACGGCATACACATCGCCTGGGGAAATTGTAGCTTCGACAGGCGGCAGCGGCTGGCCATCGACGTTGATGCTCACTTCAAACGCTGCATCAGCGCCGTCGTTGCACGAGCTTTGGAAGTAAACGAGCACCTCATAGCTGCCAGTGGGCACGCCACCGGCGCTCCAGGTGGCCGTTTCGCTGGCATTAGGGCTGGTATTCACGCACTGCTGATTGGCGTTGGCGCTCAGCGTGCCGCCGCTTTCCACCGTCGGCGTTTCCCAGTACAGCGAACCGCCTACGGGGTCGCGCACTTCCAGGTCGAAGTCGTCGGTCGACGGCCACGTCAGCGTAACGGTAAAGCCCTGATTCAGAACCACCTGCGACGGCACATCAGGCACAGCCGTTTCGGGCGCAAGAATGGTTTCCGGCGTTACGGTAGAGTCAGGCGTCGCCGTGGGCGCAGGCGATGCGGGGGTCGGAACCGTCAGTTCAACGGTAAAAGGCGTTGCCTCGGTAAACGGCTCGCCGGCATTGAACACCGTCACATTCACAACGGTGGGGAATTCCAGCAGCGCCGGGCCAACCTGGATCGATCCGCCACTGCCAGTTGCCAGCCCCAGCACCGCGCCGTTCGTGCCTGTCACAATCAGGCCGAACACAGCAGGCGGCTCGCTGGTCACCCTCACGATAATTGCCTCGCCGCCCGCGCCGTCGTAGGTGAATATCTGCGCGACCGTCACCGCGTCCAGCGCGCCCTCTTGCGGCACACCCGGTTCCAGCACTGCGTATTCGGCCGCCTGCGCCAACGCGGGCACGGCAGCAAACACCACAGCAATCAGCACGAGCATCCACAGCAATCTGGTTTTAGTATTCAGCATCGCAGTTAACCTCCAGAGTTAGCGCGCGGCTCTAGTGAACACGCAGCGCGCCCCTTGTTAGTGTAGCGAATTGACGCAACCACGCGCCACCGCGCGCTCTACGATTGGCCCACGTTCCAGCGTTATGGGCTGGGAGTTGGCGTGCGCTGGGCTGTTGTCAGCTCAACGAAGCTGGTCGTGCCTTCCACCACATCTACGAACGCGCTTACGCGCTGGCCGCCCACGTCGGCAATCACTTCATGGCGGCCCGCCGGCACATCACCGATCACAAAATTCTCGCCCCAGTTGGGGTCGGCGTTCACGTCCACGCCGGTGTCCTGATACAGATAGCTGGTGGTCGTATCCGCCACCTGCC
The DNA here is from genome assembly GCA_963841085.1 of uncultured Chloroflexia bacterium. Taxonomy (GTDB): domain Bacteria; phylum Chloroflexota; class Anaerolineae; order Aggregatilineales; family Phototrophicaceae; genus Flexifilum. The sequence continues at coordinate 311,253 of CAWJBF010000005.1, forward strand.
CGGTCGCACGGCTGCGCACGGTGATATCCGCGTCCATGATCAAGTTGCCGAAGCCATCGGTCAAGCGACCCGCAATGACACCCGTGCCCACATACGGCGCCATCCACAGCACCGGATTGTAGGTGTTGGCATAAGTAGGCACGTCGCTGCTGCCCGCCTCGCCCAAGCGCACCTCAAAATGCACATGCGGGCCAGTCACGCGGCCGGTATTGCCCACCAACCCAATCACATCACCAGCCTGCACGCGCTGGCCTGCCTCGACATTCGACAGCGCCAGATGCGCGTAGAGCGTGAACACCGGCCTGCCCCGGAAGCCAAAGTCGTGCTGAATAACCACCACGTTGCCGTAGCTGTAGGTGTCCTGGAACGACCCACCCTGCACGCGCAGGCCATCGGCGGCCCAAACGACCGTTCCGTCGCCGGCGGCGCGCACGGTTTCGCCAATCGGATTAGGCATGTCGAGGCCAGCATGTACTCGCCATTCGTCATTCGGCCCGTCCGAACCGTAGGGGTAGTAAAACAGCCCGCGGTTGTTGGCGTTGGAATCGACTGGCCGGATGAACCAGTAGTGATCGCGGCCCTGCGGATCGCGCGAGATGGGCGGAATCAACGGCGGCGGCCGCCACTCACGGGCTACCTGCGTCACGGCAATTTGCGTGATGGGCACGTCGGTTAGCGCCTGCGGGGCGGTTGGCGGCGGTAGCGTGGGCGTAGACGCCAGGAATGGGGTTACCAGCGCCGCGTCGCCCAGCCCAATGCTGGCAGCAGCGACGCTCGTGCCTGCACCCTGCGCCGACAGCGTAGGCGGCACAAACGGCGCTGTGGGAATGGCAATCGTTGGCAGCGGCGTGCTGTCGCTGCCAAAGCCCGCTTCGAGGATGGCCTGCCAGCTATCACCGCCCGCTGTAGCGACCGCTTCGGTGGGCACAATGGCGCGACTGGCCGGCGCGGGCCGGTTGTTCTGCCACAGCAGAAAGCCAAACACGGCAAACGCCGCGACCACCAATGCCACTGCTGAAAGTCCGCTTCCCTGACGCATAAGGCCTCGCTACGGGCTTCCCTGCGGCGTGAGCAGCAGTTCTGCCTCACTGGAAATTGTCGCGGCTGGCGTGGCCGCGGCCGGCGCGCTCGTGGGCGCAGGCGCATCGGTGGGCGTCACCTGCCCGGCAGAGGGCGGCGCGGGCGTCGGCGCAAAGTTCACCAGCGGCCCTTCAGCGTAGATTTCGCGCATCGCCGAATACCAGTCCAGCCCGTCTGTTCGGATGAACTCCCAGAAATTGATGGCGTTGGCGTTGGCGCGCCAATCCAGGCCTGCCGCCGCGCGCAGCCAGCCATAATCGGCTGACAGTTCAGTCAGATCAACGTAGTAGCCATCCGGCATCTCACGACGCAGGCGGCCGCCCTGATCATAAGCCTCAACATCACCCTGCGTGCGGCTGGCCAAATCCCACGGCATGCTCCGCAGCGGCTCGCCCAATTGGCCGTCCTGAGCGTCATCTGCGACCCGCGCAAATATACGCCACGCTGTCTCCACGCCCACGTCTTCGCGCACCACTTCGAGCGACGCCGGGAAGCCTGCGATCAGGCTGCGCACCAGCGCGAACGCGCGGCCCGCCAGGTGCCAACTGCGCCGATCAACGCCAGGCTCGGGCGGGCGATCAAGCGGCCAGAACGCCGCGTCCAGCCGGCCCAGAACGTCATAGCCCACCTGCGCCAGTGCCGCCTCGCGCAGCGCGATGAACGAGTCATTCACCCGGTCGCTCAACACGGCGTTTTCGACGTTTGCGCCGATATTGTTAAGCGCAAACGGCGGATCGCCCGGCCGCTCAGTCACGTTTTCTACGTACAGCGGTTCGGTGATAGCTGGCGGCAGGCCGCCGCTATTCACCAGCGATGCAGGCAGCGGCTCAAACGTCCAGCTTGGATCGCGGCTGCCCGGCGCGACCGCAATCACGGGCGCGAAGCCCGAGGCGTCGCCAAAGGGCACGGCGATCAACTGCGTGCCGCCCGCCGAATCGGCGCTGAAAATCAGGCTGCCGCCGTCGGGCGACCACGCCGGGCGCGTGCCCAGCGCCACCGCCTGCGCCGGCGCAGCGGGGTCGGCCGCCGACTCGACGAACACCTTGTCAAAACCGGCATCCAGCGCGCTGTAGGCAATCAAATCGACGGCTGGATCGGGGTGCCAGACGGGGAAATCTTCATCCCGATCGGGCGTATTTGTGAGGTTGGTCACGGACTGGTCATCGAGATTGAAGACGTAGATGTCCTGATTGCCGTCGCGCCACGACACAAAGGCGATGCGGCGGCCATCAGGCGACCACGCCGGCGAGAAATCGGGCGCGTCCGAGTTGCCCGGCAGGCGTATAGGCGCTTCGCCCGAATTCAGGCGCATGATGTAGACATCGAGGTTGTCGCCCGGGTAGCTCTCGTACACCAGCCACTGGCCATCGGGCGACCATGCCGGCCCACCCTGAAACGCGAGGTCATAGGTGAGGCGGGACGTGGAGCCATCCTCCACGTTGTACAAGTAGAGTTCCCAGTTGCCGTCCTGGTGAGAGGCATAGGCGATCTGGCCGCCGTCGGGCGACCACACCGGATCGCGCTCGTCGGCCGGGCTGTTGGTCAGGCGCAGCGGCGCGCTACCGCCCACCGGCGCGGCCCACAGGTCCGTCTGGCCCTTCTCGCGGCCGGTATAAACCACGCTGCCGCGCACTTCCAGCGCCGCCGGAAGCTGGGTGGCGGTGGGTACGGCTGTCGCCAGCGCGGCGGGCAGCGGAGTAGACGCCTGCCCCGGGGACTGCGTCACTGCCAGCGCCGCCCCGCTGCCGCCTGCCACCGCTACAGGCGTTTCAGCGCGTGGCGCAGTGGCCCACACGACAACAAGTATCAGCACGCCGAGCAGTACCAGCGTCATCACACTAAGGGTGCGGTTTTGCCGGCGCAGCGGGTCTTCCACCACCGAGGCGGACATCTCAGCGCGGGCCGACCGGCGCGCCATCGCGCCGCGCGTGCTGGCTGCGCCTGATGCCGTCGCACTGCGCGCACCGCCGAACATGCCCATGAACAAGCCGGCGAAAAAGCCCGCAATCGCGCCAAGCACGCGGCCAATCGGCCGCCAGATGGGCAGCAGCAAACGCCGCTCGACGATCAGGATGCCATCGAGCAGCACGTCGATCGCCAGCACGCAGGTCTTGAGGAAGACGACACCCAGCTTATCGGTGAGGCGGTACGTGCGTGCCAGCATCTTCTGGTGGGCGTTCCCTGTACAACAATCGGGCTGATCAAAGCGCCATTGTAGCGACTCCGCCCCACACCGGCAATTACACGGTTCACAAGCGGATGAGAAGCGCAGGCTGGAATTTACAAAGCCCAAGCTTGCTTTCTGGCAGAAAATCCTAACACTATTACAATCATTGAGATACACAGTTTCGTTCGACGCTTCAATGGCAGAGCTTCAGCCAAATTAGCCGGGGGGACAAACCAACAATGCGCAGGCGCTTGCTGGTCTTATCGCTGCTCATTTTCACCATCGCCGCTTCAGCAGTTCACGCGCAGGACAATACGCACATCGTGCGCCGGGGCGAAAGCCTGTTCCGTATCGCAGGCTATTACGGCACAGACGTCACCACGCTGGCGCAGCTCAACAATATCACCAACACCTGGCAGATTTTCGCCGGCCAGGTGCTGCAAATACCATCGGCGAATAATGCCGCGGCCGCGCCAGCCGTGGTCGAAGCGGCCGCGCCGGTGCAGGCCAGTGTTCCCGCGCAAACTCACACCGTTGGCCGGGGCGAAAATCTGGTGTCAATTGCCCGCGCTTACGGCCTGAGCCCGGACGAACTCGCCCGGCAGAACGATATCACTAACCCCAATCTGATCTACGCGGGCCAGCAGTTGATCATCATTTCGGGCAACGCGCCAGCCACAGCGCCCGAAAGTGCGCCGGCTTCGGTTCCGACAGCGGTTGTGCTCGCGCCAGCACCGATTGATGCCGCCCCGGCCGCAACGCAGGGCGTTCAACACCTCGTGCAGCCCGGCGAGTATCTGGCCAGCATCGCCACCCGCTACGGCGTAAGCTGGACAGCCATCGCCCAGGCTAACAATATCTATGACCCCGATACCGTCTTCGCCGGTCAAACGCTGTTCATCCCCTCGCCCACGTATACCGGCGAGACGTATGGGATTACGCCCGTTCTGGCAGCGCCGCCGCCGCCAATAGGCGTTGGCCGCGAAATCCTGGTCGACCTGAGCGACTCGCGCGTTTACGCCTACGAGAACGGCGTACTGGTGCGCAACGTGCTTGGATCCACCGGACTGCCCGCCACTCCTACGGTGCAAGGCAACTTCACCGTGCAGCGCAAGTACGGCGCGCAAACCATGAGCGGCCCGGGCTATTACCTTCCCGACGTGCCCTATGTCCTGTATTTCTTCGCGGGCTATGCCCTGCACGGCACTTACTGGCACAGCAATTGGGGTCAGCCCATGAGCCACGGCTGCGTCAATTTGCCGACGCCCGAAGCCGAATGGTTCTACTCGTGGGCAGACGTAGGCACGCCGGTACAAGTCCGGGCCTGACCATCCATCGCTCACACATAGCAAACGCCCCCGCGCAGATCAAAATCCGCACGGGGGCGTTTCTTCATAGCAAAACTTGCTGAAAGCTACTTTTCTGAAGCTTCCGGTTCTTCTACGGCTTCCTGCGCCACGATGCGCCACGGGGGCGGCGCTTCATAATGCACGGGAATCACCGGAGCATGGCGGTGCGTGTAACTGGCGCTCACGGCCAGCGGCAGTTCAGGCGGATCGCCCGATTCGGCTGCTCCAGTGCGGGCCACGTCCACCGCAGCCAGAAACTCGACCGCGATCTCCGCCAGAATGCCGTACAATTGACCCGGATTGGCGCGCAGCCAGCTTTCCGCGTAACGGCCGCCGGCTACGCACAGCGTAGGTTCATCTACAGGGGGTGGCGCAGGGGTGTCCTTTTGCTTGTTAATACCATCTCCCGCAATATTCAATCTCCGTATTATACCACGCCGCTTCTCCCCTCACCCACTGGCGGCGGACGGCTTCCCCAAAACGAAAAACTGACCCTAGCACGAGCGATATTGGCCTGCTATAGTAATTCGGCAATGTGGAAAGATGTAGACGTTTCAGTCTCGTCCACATCGGCGTTGTGGTTAGGCGCCGGATAGACTTGCAGCTTCGTGCGTATCACAAACCAGCTCCATCAGTACCGGGGTGATGTGCGCAGTTAAGGCTATGGCAAAACCCCAGTATGCAGGAGCATAAAGTAAATGGCACGCACGCAAGGTACCGTCAAGTGGTTCAACGCCGAAAAGGGCTTCGGCTTCATCTCACAGGAAGGTGGCGAGGATCTCTTCGTCCACTATTCCGAAATCCAGGTTGCGGGTTACCGCTCCCTCGATGAAGGCGCCAAGGTCGAATTCGAAATCACCGACGGCAAGAAGGGCAAGCAGGCTAGCGCTGTCACGATTGTGAACAGCTAGTTCAACCCGCAGAACTCTTCAGAAACCGCCCCAAACAGGGCGGTTTTTGTTTGCTTCAGCACCCCCGCAGTGTGCCCTACTACGCCAGCGTGCCCTCCAGCCCCAGTGCTGCCGCATCCGCCTTCATGGCATTGAGCACGATGGTGATGTGCTCGTCCAGCGGCACGCCCAGCGCTTCCGCCGCGTGCTCAATTTCGGCGCGATTGACCGGCGCGGCAAACAGCTTGTCTTTCCACTTCTTCTTGACGCTCTTGAGTTCGACATCGAGGATGCTCTTGCTCGGCCGCACCAGCGCCACAGCGATCAGGAATCCTGTCAGTTCATCGACGGCCACCAGCGTCTTTTCCATCGGGGATTCCGGTGCGGCGCCCGTCACTTCTTCGGCATGAGCCAGTATCGCGCGGACGGTCGCCTCGTCCACGCCTCGTTCGCGCAGTATCTGGCTGCCCATCACGGGATGCCCTTCAACACCGACATCGGGATAGCGCTCGTAGTCGAAGTCGTGCAGCAGCCCAACGATCCCCCATGTGTCGGGGTCGCCGCCAAAGCGCGGAGCATAGGCGCGCATAGCTGCCTCGACGGCCAGCATGTGCCGCCGCAGCAATTCACTGGCCGTGTATTCAGTCACCAGCGCCCAAGCCTGCTCACGATCCATCGGCTTACCCACCTTCATACACGTTGATACTGATTTCAATCGGCTCGCTGCCAATCAGCAACTGGCCGGGCGTGCGCAGTTCCCATTCGCCGGTGCGGAAACCATAAGTCGCGGGTGTGCGGCCCACAAATTCCACCACTGCTTCTTCGCCCACGTTCACGCGCTCGCGGATGAAAAAGTACGGCGGGTTGGCATTGAAGCTTTCACCGCGCACAAACACCAGCGCCGTATTGCGTTCCCACGGGCAGTTGCCGGTGTTCAGCAAGCGGATTTCCCGGCGATATTCGCGCCCCGCCAGGAAATAGTCACCGTCGGCGGGAGTCTGTTCGATTACCTGATAGTCGAAATCGCAGGCCTGAATGGTGGCCGTTTGCAACTGCATGATCAGCGTGGCCTGCGCCATTGTTTGCGTCACGTCAATTGTCGCGGTCGGCGTAATGGTTGGCGTCTCGGTCGCGGTCGGCGTGGCGCTGGCCGTGAAGGTGGCGGTAGGCGTGACCGTCTCGGTTGGCATTGCCGTTGCTGTCGGCGTGACAGTCACTGTGGGCGTATCTGTGATTGTGGGCGTCACAGTTGGCGTGCTGGTGAACGTAGGCGTGGGACTGGGCGCAAACAGCCCCGCCAGCGGCAGCCGCTCCCAACTGACGATGAGCACAAACAGCACGCCGACCAGCAGAATGGCGGCGATCAGCCACAGGCGGCCGCACCCGCCCCGCTTGTCCTTTGGCGTGGCCTGCACGAACAGTTTGACGGGCGTCTCGGCCCTGGGCATGGCCGACGACCTGAACAGCAGCGTATTGCTCTCGGTCACGCCGCTGGGATCGGCCAAAACCGGCATCATTTCCTGCGTCACGCTGTCCCAGATCGTCGGGCGCGCCTCGCCAGTCAGCGGCTCGGGCGGAAGCCCCGCCTCGACGCGGTCAATGTCGCTGATCAGCTCGTTGGCCGTTTGATAGCGTTCTGCCGGGTCTTTAGCCATCAGCCGCTGAATGAGCGTATCAACGGACTCGGGCACGTCCGGGTTGATCTTGCGCGCCGAGGGAATTGGTTCGTTGAGGTGCTTGAGGACCACCGACAGCGGCGTTTCGCCGTCGTAGGGCAGTTTGCCGGTGAGCATCTGGTACAGAATTGCGCCCAGCGAATACAGATCGCTGCGTTCATCACCAGCGTCGCCGAGCCCCTGCTCGGGGGCCATGTAGGCGGGCGTGCCCACCATCGCTGTGCCCGATGACAAGTGGGCGCTGGAGACGATGCGGGCAATACCAAAATCTGTCAGCACCACGCGGTGCCCGCGGTCAAGCATCAGGTTGGCCGGCTTGACATCGCGGTGCACCATCGACTGGCTATGGGCGTAGGCCAGCGCAACGGCGGCTTCACGGGCGATGCGCAAGGCGTCGCGCACGTCCATGTGCTCGCCGCGTTCATTCAGCTTTTCGAGCACATCCTTGAGCGTCGGCCCCTCGATCAACTCCATGACCATGTAGTAGGTCTCGGTCGTCGAGTCGGTCTCGAAGTCGTACACCTGCACGATGTTGGGGTGCTTGAGGCGGGCGATATTGCGCGCTTCGCGTTCGAACCGCGCCGTGAACTCGGGATCATCGGCCAGAAACGGATGCAGGACTTTGATGGCGACGAAGCGGTCGAGGCTTGGCTGGCGCGCGCGGTAAACCTCGGCCATGCCGCCACGGCCCAGGCGCTCCAGAATCTCGAACTTGCCGAGTTTGCGTCCGTTCACAGTCTGCGCAGGCCGTCCCGCTGGTGGGAATAAACGCGAGGAGTATAGCCCTGAATATTAGAAAACTCAAACCAATCGAAAACCTCAGCGGCCTGTACAACCAACCAGACCGCTGAGGAGTGATGGATAAGCCTCAACCGCCGGCGGCGATACCCTGAATGCCGCCCTCCGTCATCGCGCGTGCGTCGAGGGCCTTGGCCGCGTCTTCTTCGGTCATCAGGCCGAGATCGACCACGATGTCCTTGATCGGCCGGTTTTCGGCCAGCGACTGCTTGGCGACCTTCGCGCCATTCTGATAGCCAATGTATGGGTTGAGCGCCGTGACGAGGATCGGGTTCTTCGCCAGCCAGCCTTCGGCGCGCTCCTTGTTGGCAGTCAGGCCAATCGCGCCCTTCACCGTGAAGGCCTTCACCGAGCCAATCATCACATGCATGGCTTCAAACAGGTTGTGGGCGATGATCGGCATCATGACGTTCAGTTCTAGCTGGCCCGCCTGCGCGCCCATCATGACCGTAAAGTCGTTGCCGAGCACATGGAACATGGCCATGTCGAGCATTTCGGCCATGACCGGATTGACTTTGCCGGGCATGATCGACGAACCGGGCTGCACCGGCTCACAGGTGATTTCGGCGAGGCCGGTGGTTGGGCCACTGGAGAGCAGGCGCACGTCGTTGGCGATTCGGATCAGGTCCTGTGCCGTGGCGCGCAGCGCGCCGGAGAAGAAGACCGCATCCTGCTGCGACTGCATCGACTCGAACAGGTCATCCGACGTATATAACTTGAGTCCGGTCAGTTCGGTCAGCTTCGCCACCATGCGCTCGTGATACTCAGCATGAGCGTTGAGGCCGCTGCCGTTGGCCGTGCCGCCAATCCCCAGCCGCCGCAGCCCTTCGGCCGCCACATCAATCTTCTCGACCGTGCGGCGCACTGCTTTTGCCCACGCGCCGGCCTCCTGCCCCAACCGGATCGGCACGGCGTCCTGCAGGTGCGTGCGCCCGCTCTTGACGATGTCATCCCACTCGGCCGCCTTCAGGTCAAAGGCTTCAGCCAGCACCAGCAGCACTTCTTTCAGCTCATCTACGCGCCACAGCGCACCCAGACGAATAGCAGTTGGGATAGTGTCGTTGGTGCTCTGCGCCATGTTGACGTGGTCATTCGGGTTCACCGGTTTCTGCGCATCACTGAGCGAATAGCCCAGAATCTGGTTGGCGCGATTGGCAATGACCTCGTTGGTGTTCATGTTGTGGCTGGTACCTGCGCCCGCCTGAAACGGATCGACCACGAAGTGATCGTTCAGTTTGCCAGCCACAGCTTCATCCGACGCCTGGATGATGGCATCCGCTATCTTCGGATCGAGCAGCCCGAGGTCTTTGTGCACCTCGGCGGCGGCGCGCTTGATAATCGCCATCGCCCAAATGAAGGCAGGGTACGGCTTGAGGCCGCTGACGGGGAAGTTTTCGACTGCGCGCTGCGTTTGCGCGCCGTACAGGGCCTCGGCGGGGACCTTCAGCTCACCCATCGAGTCTTTTTCAATACGGAATTCACTCACGATGATCACTCCTCAATCAGACTGTGCGCCTAAACCATTGCCTCCGATTGTAACGCCTTGCCGGGACGCTGAACATTGCAAAGGCTTAACGAAACAACCGAAGAGAGGGCAAGCAAAAGGGCGCTGCTGCCAGCGCCCTTGCGTGATGCGGAATTGAGTGGGGAACTAACGCGCTGCGGCGTAGAGCCGGTTGACTTCGTCCCAGTTGACGACGTTCCACCACGCGGCCAGATAGTCGGCACGGCGGTTCTGGTAATTTAGATAGTAGGCGTGCTCCCACACATCGACGCCGAGGATCGGCTTGCCGCCATCCATCACCGGTGTGTCCTGGTTGGGCGTGCTGGTGATCGCCACCGAGCCGTCACTGCTGGCAACCAGCCATGCCCACCCACTGCCGAAGCGGCCCATACCGGCCGCCGCGAACTGCGTCTTGAACTCGTCGAAACTGCCAAACGCGCTGTCGATGGCCGAAGCCACTGCGCCAGTGGGAGCGCCGCCGCCGTTCGCGGCCATCAACTTCCAGAACATGCTGTGGTTGGCGTGACCGCCGCCGTTGTTGCGCACCGCGTTGCGAATACCTTCGGGGAGCGCGTTCAGATTCGACAGCAATTCCTCAATCGACTTCGACTGCAGGTCAGCATGACCTTCCAGCGCCTTGTTCAGATTGTTCACATAGGCGGCGTGGTGCTTGTCGTGATGGATTTCCATAGTCCGCTGGTCGATGTGCGGCTCAAGTGCATCGCTTGCGTAGGGAAGCGGGGGCAGTTGGAAGGCCATGTGCTCATCTCCTTGAAGTTACAGTAAGTTCAACTACTGTTATTGTAACATCAGCTTTCGCGCAACCATGCACCGAGTGGCCTATATCTACGTGTTTTGTACGGCCATCTCACGAAATGCTAAGATTTCGGGGCGCTTCGCCCATACAGGACACCTGAACAATGGTCTCTGCCGCGTCACCCTCCTCGCGCGCTGTACCGGTACGCGTTTATCTGGTGCTGCTTGCCGGCTTGCTGGCGGTGTCGCTGGGCGCGATCTTCGCGCGGCTGGCGCAGGACGCCGGCATTCCGTCGCTCACTATCGCGGCCGGCCGCTTGACGATTTCGGCGCTGCTGCTCACGCCGTTCGCGCTCGGGCGTTACCACGGGCTGCTGCGAGGGCTGGGCGGTCGTGACGTGGTGCTGGCCTCCAGCGCGGGCCTGTTTCTGGCTGTTCACTTCGCCACCTGGATTTCATCGCTCGAATACACCAGCGTGCTCATCAGCGTCGTCTTCGTCTCAACCGGGCCGCTGTGGGTGGCGCTGCTAGAAGTCGTGTTTCTGCGTGCGCGGCTGAACCGGCTAACCATGCTGGGGCTGAGCGTGGCCTTTGCTGGCGGGCTGGGCATCGCGTTGGCCGGCACGGGCGGGGCCGATGCTCCCAATCCGGCGCTTGGGGCGGCGCTGGCGCTGATTGGGGCAGTCGCCTTCGCGTGCTATCTGGTCATCGGCCGCAGCCTTCGCCGCAAGCTGCCGCTGCTGCCCTACATCTGGCTGGTCTACAGCGCAGCGGCCGTATTCCTCGTCGCGCTCGTGCTCATCACCCAAACGCCCGTAACGGGCTTCCCCGCCGAGGGCTACTTCTGGATATTGCTCATGGCGTTGTTCCCGCAGCTTATCGGGCACACGTCATTCAACTTCGCGCTGCGCTATCTGTCTGCCACCTACGTCGGCATTGCGGCGCAGTTGGAACCGATTGGCAGTGCTATCGCAGCCCTAATCGTGTTCAAGGAAGTACCCACTGCCGGCCAGCTGATCGGCAGCGCCCTGATCGTGGCGGGGGTGGTGCTGGCGACCTACGGCCAGGCGCGGCGGCGAAGAGGATAGTGAAGATTCGAGCTGTCTCGGTGTCGGTTCAAAACCGAAAGCGGCACAAACCCTGCCCCCTAACCCGCCAGATTCAGCCCCAGGAAGCTGCTCGAACCGGGCCAAATCTCGTAGGGCGGCTGGCTGGCGGGGTCGGCAGCCGGGCCGATGAGCGTCGCCAGCGTGCCATCGAGCGCCATTTCCTGCATCGTGTATTCCACCAGCAGGCGGAAATCAAGGTCGTTGCGCGGCGTCGCCAGCGACAGCGACTCGCGCGAGAAGAAGATCGGGCGACCATCGGCATCGCTCAACAGCGACAACGTCTCCGGGTTGTTCAGGATGTGCGGGCGCAGCCGGATGCTGTCGCCGAACACGGCATCGAGGTTGATGTCGGTCGCCGCCAAAATGGCAAACGCCGCGTCCTCATCATTCGCCACCTGATAAATGTCGTCGACGATTGCGCGCATGGCTTCGGCCTGCGCCACCAGCACATCACGCGAACCGGTTTCATCCGAGAATATACCCACCGCCTTGCCGCGCAAATCGCCAAAGCCGGCGATATTCCGGCTGTTCTCGACCATCAACTGCAGGCCATGAATCAGGTACGGCTCGGTGAAATCGACCTGCGCGGCGGCGTTCCAGTCTGCAACCACGCCCAAGGCGAGATCAGCCTCACCGTTGGAGACGCGCTGAATGGCAGGCTGGCCATTGTCTGGCACCACCACCACGTTCACGCCCCAGCGCCGCGCCAGTTCATTCACCAGCGCACGGTGAACGCCGTCGAGCGCCCGAACACTCTCTGGTGCGTCGGCAGGCACATCCGTAAGCCCTGCTACGCGCAGGCTGCCTTCGTTCAAAACGCGCGGCGCAGCGTACTGAGCCGGATACGGAATACTGCCATCCATCCCGCCGGGCGTGGGCGCAGTGTCTCCCGTATTTGCCCACACGGTGATCGTGTTCAGCGGATAGTCCACGCCGTTGAAATGGGCCTTGTGTATCTCGTTCAGCTTGCCTGACTGGTACAGGTATTGCAGTGTGTGATCAACCAGATCGCGCAGATTCACGTCCTGGCGCTGAAAGCCGATGGCGTACGGCTCAGGCATGACCGGCTGCGGCAGGAAGCGCGCGATACCGGGCGTGCCCACGGCCAGCACCAGCCGCGCGCGGTTGCCCACAATGCCATCGACCTCATCGGCATACAGCGCTGCCAGCGCCTGATCCATGGTGTAGTATGGCTGCAACGAAACCGGCGTGCCGGTGCGTGTGAGCCAGTCGTTGACGGCTTTTTCGGCGCGTGTGCCCACGACATAGCCTACGCGGCGGTTGGCCATCTCCGCAAGATTTTGAGCCTCGTCGGTTTCGCGCACCAGCATCATCTGTTCGGCCAGATAGTAGGATTGGCTGAATTCGATGCGCGAGTCGAGGTCGCGGTAGTGCGGCTGGGCGGCAATCAGCAGGTCGATCTCGCCCATCGTGAGCATGTCGATGCCTGACTGGCGCGTGACCTGCGTGAACTGCGGCGTCACGCCCCACGCTTCGGCAATGGCGCGGCCCAGGTCGGCGTCGAAGCCGCTAATGATGGGCTGACCACTGGAATCGCTGCGCACGCTCAGTTCACCAAACTGCGGCTCGTTGTAGAGAATGCCAACACGCACCACGCCATCGCGCCCAATGCGCGCCACGCCTGACTCGCTCGCCAGCGCATCGACGGCATCGGAGGGCGGCGGGGGCACGAGCGTGGGCGGCACCAGCGTGGGCACAGCCTCCTGGGCCAACAATGCGCCGTTTGCGATCAATAGTACACAGACGATAGCGAGGAAGATCAGTCGTTTCATTGCGCAACCTGGTACAAGTTGTGCTGCGCGATGTAAGCCAGCACTGCTTCAGGAATCTGATAGCGCACGCTCGTGCCCGCGCGCAACCGCGCCGCCAGATCGGTTGATGACACCTCGATCAGCGGCGACTTCACATGAATCACCCGCTCGGAAATTCCCGGCAGAATCGGTTCGAGCGTGGCCTCGTCAAATTGCACCTCGTGGCGCGGCACCACGGCCAGCCGCGAGTAATGGATCAGCTCATCGGCGCGGTGCCAGAATGGCAGGTCGCGCAGCGAATCCTCTCCCACCAGAAAGATCACTTCGTCATCCGGATAGGCTTCCGCGAGCAGGCGCACGGTGTCGGCGGTGTAGTGCGGGCCGGGCCTGTCCAGGTCAACCCGCGACAGTTCAAAGCGCGGCTCACCCTCAATCGCCAGCAGCACCATTGCCACGCGGTGACTGGCGGCCGTGCGCGTGCCGCCATGCTTGTGCGGCGGGTCGGCGGCGGGCAGGAACAACACTGTGCGCGCCTCAAGCGCCTCGTAAGCGTATTCAGCCATGATCAGGTGGCCGATATGCGGCGGGTCAAACGTTCCGCCCAACACCAAGACGCGCCCCATCAGTTAGTCTGTCCATTCGAGTTCGTGATTGGCGATATGCACAATATCACCCTCCTCAATGCCCAGCTTGCGCAGCGCGTCGAACACGCCCAGGAATTGCAGCGTATTCTGGAAGCGCTGCACCGCCTCCTCATAGTCCCAGTAGGTCATGGCGGCCGCGCGCTCGATACGCTTGCCGCTCACACGGAATTCGCCCTCACCCACCTGCTCGACGGTGAACGGGATTTCTTCTGGCGGAAGTTCGTACAGCGGCAGCGCCTCAGATGTGGGCGCTTCTTCAGGCGGCAGCGAATCGACCAGCCCGAACGCCAGTTGGACGACCTTGCTCACCCCGTCGTGCGTCGCGGCCGAAATCGCCACCGGCTGCACGCCGCGCGCCTTCAACGCCGCTTCCACTTCTGGCCACTTTGCCTGCGCTTCTGGCTGGTCGATTTTGGTGAATACGACCAACTGCGGACGCTGGCCGAGGCGCTCATCGTACAGCGCCAGTTCCTGGTTGATCTGGTTGTAATCCGCCAACGGGTCTTCGCTCAAGCCATTGAGCAGGTGGATGATGGCCCGCGTGCGGGTGACATGGCGCAGAAACGAATGACCCAGCCCCACGCCCATGTGCGCGCCTTCAACGAGGCCCGGAATGTCGGCCATCACCAGCGTGCGGCCGTCAAATTCAACGACGCCCAGATTCGGCTCCAGCGTCGTGAACGGATAATCGGCGATCTTGGGGCGCGCTTTGCTGACGACCGAGAGCAGCGTGCTCTTGCCCGCGTTCGGCGCGCCAACAATGCCCACATCCGCGATCAGGCGCAGTTCAAGCAGCAGCCAGCGCTCGACGCCTGGAGCGCCCTTCTCGGCAAAGCGCGGGGCCTGATTGGAGGCCGTGGGGAAATGCCAGTTGCCGCGCCCGCCGCGCCCGCCTTCGGCCGCCACGACCGTGTCTCCGGGATGCACCAAGTCGGCCAGCAACTCGTTGGTTTCGGCGTCTCGCACGACCGTGCCGGGCGGCACATCGACAAATATCGCGTCAGCGCTCTTGCCCGTCTTGGTTGATGTACCGCCGCGCCCTCCATGTAGCGCCTTGAAATGGATGCGGTTGGCAAGCGGGGACAGCGTATTCATTTTCGGGTTCACGCGCAGAATCACGTCACCACCGCGCCCGCCATCCCCGCCTGCCGGCCCGCCATGCGGCGCGAATTTCTCGCGGCGAAACGAGACAATGCCGTCTCCACCATTGCCGCTGGCCACGAATATCTTCATCTGGTCAATCATCGGGCGCGATCACTCAATTTCTGCAAGCCGCTTCAGCTCGCACAGGGAAAACACATTTGGGCGCAGCCCTCCGATATGGAAGATGCGTGCCCGTCATTATACACGCCGACGCGCAAGTACACGGGCGTGCACAGGGCGACCGTTGCGGAGGCGTGGAAAACGGTTTATCGCCGAGTAGTGGAGAGACAACAAGAGGCGCAGAGAATTAGCTTCTCCGCGCCTTTCTCTTTCCTCAGCGTCTCTGCGTTGAGTCTATTTCGTTTAGCAGTCGCGGCCCTCAGCAGGCGGCATATACTGGATTTCCTCGATCCGTGGAGTGCTACGCTTGCCCCATGCGGCCGGAAGCTCCTGCACCAGCGCCTCGATCTTCCAGCGCTGATCGCGGGCGTGATAGGCCATGCGGTACACCACCACCCCGCTGCCGAGATCCTGCGTGTGCAGGCGCGTTTGCTTGCGCACGTCGTAAGTCGCCATGCGCCGCTCGGTTTGGTAATCCACCACCAGGCAGCGGCGGCCGTCCTTCGAGAAACGGCGCACCAGCACCTGATGATGCATTCTCAGCACAGCCGCAAACTTGTGAACACGGTCATCCTCGCGATACTGGGCCACCTGTTGATCGTGCTGGCGCAGCGCCTCGCCGGTGAGGAAGAACTGCGGCGATGACCACTGCGGCTCATAAACCGGCAGGCCGCTCTCGTGCAGCCACGTCACGCTTTCGTGGAAATTCTGGCGTACTTCGTGCACCACCTGATCTGGGGCCATCCACTCCGCGCGCCTGGCCGTTTTGCCCGCGCGCACCCGCCGCATTTCCCCACTCCAGGGCACCTGCCCACTGGGCGACCGCAAAGACATTGTTTCTTGCTTTCTCCCGCCCGCCGCGCTTTACGCCACGCCGCGGACACTTTATTGATGATCATAACTTTATCAGTGAGGGGGTGAAAAATCCATTGCAATCGCGTGAATGAGGGATCAAAAAGGCCGGTGAGCACACCGGCCGGAACAGCGTTTGAACCGCCAGCGCGCCGAGAATATCGGGGGGCATGTTCATCCCTCCTGGCGCCATGGCGGTTCAAAAAGCCCTGCTACAGATCGACGAAATAGGACTCCGCCGAGCGGTCGATCATATCCTTCGTCAACATCGGCGGCTTGTTGAGATACGTGGCAATGTCGAGTAGTTGGTTAATCAGGTCTCGCGGGTGTACCGCGCGCAGTTTGCGATCCTTGGTCATGTACCACTCTTTGATCAGGTAAGCCAACGCCTGTTCATCGTAGCGGATGCCCTTGGCTGTGCACACGCGCTTGAAAATCTCGCGGAACTGTTCGAGTGTGGGATCGGTGATTTCGATCTTGTGGCGAATGCGGCGCAGAAACGCTTCGTCCACGAGATCGCGCGGATCGATGTTGGTCGAAAACACGATCAGCACGAAGAACGGCAGCTCGATCTTGCGGCCAGTCGCCAGCGTCAGAAAGTCAGCGCCCTTCTCCAGCGGCACGATCCAGCGGTTGAGCAAATCACGCGGGCGCACCTGCTGGCGGCCAAAGTCGTCGATCAGGAACATACCGCCGTTGGCCTTCACCTGAAACGGGGCTTCATAGAATTTGTTGACGTTGTCGTAGACCAGATCGAGGCCATCGAGCGTCAGTTCGCCGCCGACCATGATCATCGGCCGGCGGATTTTTACCCAGCGCGGGTCGGTCGTCATGCCCACGCCGAGGCGGGTGCGTTCTTCACCATCGGCCAGTTCGTGGTTGACGCTGTCGAATACGCGAATGACCTGCCCGTCCACGTCGAAGGCGTAGGGTATCCAGATGTTGCCGCCCAGCACCAGCCTGCCCACCGCCTCGGCCACAGTCGTCTTGCCGTTGCCGGGCGGGCCGTAGAGGAAGATCGACTTGCCGGAATTGACGGCCGGGCCAATGCGGCCCAGCATGTCATCCGAGATGACCAGATGGCGCATGAGGCCCTTCAGTGTGTCTTCATGTATCAGCAGGCGTTCCTTGTTCTGCTCACGCATGCCGTGAATGTACTGATTGAGCGTGACCGGCGCAGCGCCCGCGTACTGCGAACGTGCCAGCGCCTCCTTGGCCTTCTCCGCGCCGCGCTGCGAGATGAAATACTGATAACCCGCCTCGCCCAACCCGCCGGAGCCGCGCACCTCGACAAATTTCTCGCGTTTGAGGAATTCCATCACCGTGTCAAGCACGCCCGTAAACGGCAGCTTCACGGTGTCGGCGATATTGTGGCCAGCCATGTAGCCGCCGAAATACAGCACCTTGAGCACCAGATCGGCGACATTGAGCACGTTGAGGCCGGTGTCCTCCATCCGTGTGAGAGGAGGCGGCATCCAGTCGCCTTTTAGCTCGCCCGTCACCGGCCGATTAGGCTGAATACTGCGAATCGAGCCGGGTGGCGCAGGCGGGCGCTGAAGATTGGACGTGGAACGTTCGCTCATGAGGTCGAGCCTTATAGCTAATGATAGATCATGACGAGTAGCGCAATCACCGCGCCTACTCGGGATTATATGCCCCATCCGCGATTGGTCACACTTGAGGTTGGGTGTACCCTGTAAATGACCCTCGACAAACATCGCAGGCGCGTTACAGTTACAAGTCCGCCTGTGCACACTCAGGCAAATCTACAGAGTGCAGGGGCGTGGGCATGCTGGACAAAATCCATTGGCTGGGCCACGGCAGCTTCCTCATCGACGGCCCGCCAGCGATTTATATCAACCCATGGCGGCTGGGCCAGCGCAATGAGGCGGCCGATCTGATCCTCATCAGCCACCCGCATTACGTGCATTTCTCACCAGCCGACATCACCAAAATCAGCGGCCCCGGCACGAGAGTAATTGGCTCGGCCGCAGTGGGCCGCGAGATTGAGGAGATTGAAATCCTGCGCCCGTGGCAAACCATCTGCATCGACCGCGTGAGTATTCGCGGAATTCCCGCCTACGCCGGGGGCAGCATCGACACCACGCCACGCCCCGATGGGCTGGGCTTCATGATCTCGATGAATTACTTCGACATTTACTATGCGGGCGATACGCAGTACATCCCGGAAATGGGCAAGCTGCACCCTGATATCGCCATACTGCCGGTTGATGGGCGCGGGACAATGACGGCCACCGATGCCGCACAGGCAGTGGCGATTATGAAACCCCGCTACGCCATTCCGTTCAACTGGAACGCGACGACGCGCGGCGAAGCGGCCGCCTTCCAGCGCGAGGTGGGCGACTCGGTGGAAGTAGTGGTGCTGCAACCCGCATAAACAACTTTATGGGTGTCCCGTCTTCAACCAAAATGAAGAGGGCGGCGGGGAGTGAAGCACACAAACAAAACGCCCGCTGCCAAATATGGCAGCAGGCGTTCTATCAGTCGTTTTCGAAAGCTGAAGGCCCTTAGCCCTTAAGCCGCTGGCGTGAGCGTGCCGTTGTCTGCCCAGTCCAGTGATGCGCCATCACCCGCGTACAACGTGGGGCGGGCAACGCCGTTGATGACCTCTTGATTAACCACCACCCGCTTCAATTCGGGGCGGCCGGGCGCTTCAAACATCACGTCCAGCAGGCGGCTTTCGATGATCGAGCGCAGTCCGCGCGCACCGGTACCGCGGTGCAGCGCGATATCCGCCGCCGCGCCCAGCGCCGATTCCTCAAACTCCAGTTCCAGTTCGTCGAGCGCCAGAAGCTGCTGATACTGCTTGACCAGCGCGTTCTTCGGCTCAACCAGAATACGGATTAGCGCCTCTCGATCCAGCGGCTCGACCGACACCACCACCGGCAGGCGGCCCACAAACTCCGGTATCAGCCCAAAGTGGATCAGGTCTTCCGGGCTGACGTGGCGCAGCAGGCTGGCCTTGTCCGAGTCGCTGCGCGCCGGAGAAGTGAAGCCAATGCTGCCCTTGCTGCCAATGCGCTTGGCGATGTCCTCCTCGATGCCCGAGAACGTGCCGCCGCAGATGAACAGGATGTTATTAGTGTTCACCTGCAGAAATTCCTGATGCGGATGCTTGCGCCCACCCTGTGGCGGCACGTTCGCAATCGTGCCCTCGATGATCTTGAGCAGCGCCTGCTGCACGCCTTCACCACTGACATCGCGCGTGATTGAAGGGTTGTCCGCCGATTTGCGCGTGATCTTGTCGATCTCGTCGATGTAGACGATGCCACGTTCGGCGCGGGCAATATCGCCATCGGCGGCCTGAACCAGCCGCAGCAGGATGTTCTCCACATCCTCACCCACATAGCCCGCTTCGGTCAGCGATGTGGCATCGGTGATGCAGAACGGCACATCGAGCATGCGCGCAAGCGTTTGCGCCAGCAGGGTCTTGCCACTGCCGGTGGGGCCCAGCACGAGGATATTGCTCTTCTCAAGCTCCACCCCGTTGGCCACGCCACCGCTACGAATGCGTTTGTAGTGGTTGTAAACCGCTACGCTCAGCACGCGCTTGGCATGATCCTGCCCCACCACGTATTCATCGAGATGTTCCATGATCTCTCGCGGCGGCGGCAGCGCCTCAAATTCAGGCGCGGCTTCTTCATCCACATACGGCTCGGCGCCGTCCGACTCTTCCAGCAGCACACGCTGGCACAGGTCGACGCAGCTATCGCAGATGAACACTCCATCTGGGCCTGAAATCAGGCGTTCCACCTCGTCATGGCTGCGGCGGCAGAACGAGCAGCGCTGAGTGCCGGGGGGATAATTCACGGGGCCTCCAGGAAATTGGTTAATTCTGTGACGGGGTTGGCACCCCCGCCTTGGCGCCTTCAAGCACGGCGTCGATGAGGCCGTAGTCCACGGCCTGCTTGGCATTGAGATACACGTCGCGATCCGAGTCGCGCTCGATGACCTCGCGCTCCTGGCCGGTGTGCTTGACCAGCACCTCGATCAACCGATCCTTCAGGCGCATGATTTCGTTGGCCTGAATGACGATATCGGTTGCCTGGCCCTGCGCGCCGCCCAGCGGCTGGTGCATGTGCACGGTCGCGTTAGGCAGTGCATAGCGCATGCCTTTAGTGCCAGCCGTGAGGATGACGGTGCCGAAGCTGGCCGTCAATCCGACCGCCGTGGTGCTCACCGGCGAGCTGATTTGCTGCATGGTGTCATAGATTGCCAGGCCGCTGTAGATTACTCCGCCGGGCGAATTGACGAAAATCTGAATCTGGCGGTCCGGGTCCTGGCTTTGCAGGAACAGAAGCTGCGCCACCATCAGGTTGGCGATCTGGTCGTTGATCGGGGTGCCGAGGATGATGATGCGCTCTTTGAGCAACAGCGAGTAGATGTCGTAGGCGCGTTCGCCACGGCTG
Source organism: uncultured Chloroflexia bacterium (assembly GCA_963841085.1). Lineage (GTDB taxonomy): Bacteria > Chloroflexota > Anaerolineae > Aggregatilineales > Phototrophicaceae > Flexifilum. The sequence goes on from CAWJBF010000005.1 coordinate 331,543, forward strand.
CCCTGCTCAATCACCATCGGAATGACGTTGCTGGGGTACATTTAGGCGGTCTCCTCTGAGTTGTCCGTCGTCTCGGATTCTATTGCGGGTTCGGCTTCAGCCTCGGGTTCGGTTTCTTCCACAGCAGCGGGCGCTGGCGTCAGTTCAGGCGCCTCGCCCTTGCCAATTGCGACCAGGCGGTTGCGCACCATGCGGTCGGAAAGTTGTTCGCGCATCATATCGGCCATGCCCTGGCTTTCGAACATCTGGCGAATCAGGGCTGCCTGCTCCGGATCGATATCGACTCCGGCGATACGGTCAAACTCGGCTTCCATTTGCTCATCAGTTGGGGTCAGTTGCTCCAGTTCATACACCTCGCGCCGCGCAAGTCCTCGGCGCAGACGCTCTACTGCGGCGTCACGGTAGTCGTTGAACAGGTCTTCATCACTTTTCTGCAGCAGCTTTTTGTAGTCCTCAAGGTTGAGGCCCTGCCGCTTGAGCTGTGTATCCATCGTTTCGAGCATCGACGCCACCTGATCGGCAACCATCGCCTCGGGGTAGCGGATATCCGCCTGCTCTACCATCAGGTCGAGCACGCGCGACGAATACTCATCGTCCACGCGAACGGTAGCGGACTCTGTCAGGCTTTCGCGCAGGCGCAGGCGCAGTTGCAGCAGCGTCAGCGGCTCGTCCTCGTCAGCCGTTACGCGCGCAGCAAACTCGTCATTGAGCACGGGCATCGTGATATGGCTCACATCGTTGACCGTCACCTCGAAGTGCGCCGTCTTGCCGCGCTGCTCGGCGTAGTCTTCACTGTCCTCAGGCACGGTCAGCTCAAATTCACGCTGATCACCCTTGGAAGCGCCCACGAACTGCGCGCTGAAGCCGGGCAGCAGGTCCTCCGCTTCATCCAGCACGAATTCCAGCCCGTGCTCGTGGATGAAGCCTTCATCCTCAGCGCCTTCTTCGTCGGACGTATGGATGTGGCTGTGTATATCGAGCGTGACGCGGTCACCCAAAGCTGCGGGGTCTTCGGTCTCTTCGACGACGGCCTCACGCTGAAGCAACTGCTTCAAGGCCGCTTCCACGTCGCGGTCACCTATCACCGGCTCTTCATAAGGCAGGCGAACGCTGCGATAGTTCTTCAAATCAACGGTAGGCGACAGCGGCACGACGAACACAATCGTCATCGGGTCGTCAGTGAAATCCTCGACCGAGCCCGGGCCGTACGGATCGAGGCCAGTTTCGGTGAGGGCAGGCGCATACAGATCGGTGCTGATGATCTCGACGGCGTCCTCAATAATGGACGCTTCGCCCACGTAACGCGCGACGATGTTGTAAGGGGCTTTGCCCTTGCGGAAGCCGGGCAGATTGACTTTCTGCGAAATTTTGCGCGCGGCCTTCTGCTTGGCCTGCGCAAAACGCTCTGGCTCAACCTCGACAGTCAGGCGCGCAGTATGGTTGTCCAGGCGTTCAGTTTGGATGTTCAAGACGGTATCCCTGCATGTAAGAAGCGCTTCGGTACAACCGCATTATACAATGAGCGCTTAGCTTACGGCTAGAAGCGTTTGCGGCGCATATAAATCTGGTGAGGACGGCTGAAGAAACGGTAAGAGACGTGGGGGAACGGTGTGGGGAAGGAGGGACTCGAACCCTCACCTCGTGAGAGACATGATCCTAAGTCATGCGCGTCTGCCAATTCCGCCACTCCCCCGAAGGCAATACCTGGTTATAAAGCCGTGGCTTGCACCGCCGGCGCTGTAAATGGTGCTTGTGAGGCTAGACCTCTTCCTCGCTGGACAGTTCCGCCGGCGGCGTGACTGGTTCGGACACCTGCGCCAGAATGGCGTTGATCATCATCTGCGCGAACTCGAACAGATTCTGCATCTGCGAAATACGATCCAGATAGAGCGTCGCCAGTTCGCGCTTGTCCTGGCCCAACTCCTCCATCGCCTTGTTGAGCTGGTGCGCGTTCTCATCCATCACGCGCAGCGCCCGCTCTACATCACGCATTTCGCGCCCGCTGAGGATATTGGTGATGATGGTCCAGAAATTGGCTTCGGCTTCGTAGTATTTCCGGCGTCCCACCGCGCCGCGCACCCACACTTCGCGCACCATGCCCATATTTTCCAGCGTGCGCATGGTCATGCTGGCGTTGGCCTTCGAGATGTCGAGCAGTTCGACCATATCATCGAGGCACAGCGGTTTCGCACTGAGCAGCAGGGCGCCGTAAATCTGACCGGTCACCTTACTGAAGCCGAAATAGTCGGCAAGCTGCCCCAGTCCATCCAGCATGCTGTCGTGGACGGCGGTCAGCTTCGCGTCGGCGGATGGGTGTCCGTTCGTCCCTGTCGTCATTGGTGTTTGGCGCGCCCCCGTGATTACGTACAGTCTAATGAAAATCGAGCGTGCTGACAACCGCGAACAGGGCCAGCGGCAGGGTTATTCATAGCGCAGCGCGTCAATCGGGTTGAGGCCGGCGGCGCGATTGGCGGGGTAGCTGCCGAAAAACACGCCGATAGCAATAGAGATTGCCGTCGCCAGCAGCACGCTGGCGGGCTGCACCTGAACTGGCAAATCGGGCAGCAGTGCACCGATGGCGAATGCGCCCGTCAGCGACAGCGCAATGCCAATGCCGCCGCCCACCACCGACAGCGTTACCGCTTCGGTGAGGAATTGGAGCAGGATATCGCTCCGCTGCGCGCCAACCGCTTTCCGTAAGCCAATCTCGCGCGTGCGCTCAGTGACGGTTACGAGCATGATGTTCATGATGCCGATGCCGCCCACCAGCAGTGAAATCCCCGCGATGATGCCGAGAAAGATCGTCAGCAGGCCGGTGATCTGCGAGAGCGACGTCAGCAGGTCAGTTTGCGTGAAGATCTGAAAGTCATCCTCATCACGAAAGCTGATGTTGTGCTCCTCGCGCAGGGTTTGCCGCACCTGCTGCGCCACCAGATCGACGCCATCAGCTTCGCGCGCCTGCACGAGAATGCTGTTCAGGGGCCGGTCATTCGTCAGCGCGCGGTCACCACTCAGGCGGGTTTGCGCCGTCGTCACAGGCACGAACACGAGGTCATTGTCGTCGCCGCCGAATGCCGTGCCGCCTACCTCAGCCATCACGCCGATCACGCGGAAATTGACGTCGCCAATACGGATCGTCTGGTTGAGTGGATAGCTGTCGGGGAACAAGCGCCGGACGACCGTCGTGCCAATCACGGCTACGCGCGCCTGCCCGTCCACTTCAGCGCGATCGAAGAAGCGGCCCGCCAGCACCTCTCGTGAGCGCATCTGCGGAAACGCCTCGGTAACGCCACGTATACGGCCCAGCGCCTCGCGCCCGCCGCCCGACAATGGACGGCTGAGGTTGTACTGCGGCATGACGGCGGCCGCATCGGGCACACGAGCATAATCGTTCAGCACTCGCGCATCGCCAATAGTCGGCCGCACCGTCGCGCCGCGTTCATCTTCCCCGGGAAAGATAACGATCAGGTTGGTGCCCAGGCCGGCAAACTGGTTGCGCACGAAGGCATCGACGGCCTGCCCCAGTGATACCAGCACGATGACTGCCGACACGCCGATGGTAATGCCCACCATTGTCAGGAACGAGCGCAGCTTGTTGGCGCGCAGGCCACTGAGAGCGACGCGGATATTTTCGCGCAGTGACGTGAACATCGCGCCGCCCTACTCGAAACGCAGCGCGTCAATCGGGCGCATGCGCGCTGCCCGGTTGGCGGGATACAGGCCGAAAATGACGCCGATCAAGCCGCTGACGCTTGTCGCCAGCACGATTGAGTCCAGTGTGAGCGATAGCTGCAGGTCGGGCACGAGCAGGCCGCCGATGGTGGTAATGAGCCAGCCAAGCGCCACGCCCAGCAGTCCGCCCAGCAGCGCGAGCACGATGCTCTCGATAAGGAACTGCGTGCGTATGGCCGCGCTGCTCGCGCCCACTGCCTTGCGCAGGCCTATTTCGCGCGTGCGCTCGGTAACGGATACGAGCATGATGTTCATGATGCCGATGCCACCCACCAGCAGCGAAATACCGGCGATCATGCTGAGAAAGATGGTGAGAATACCGGTCACCTGACCCAGCGAACTGATCAGGTCTTTCTGGTTGATGATGGTGAAATCCTGCTCGCCCTGGAATGCGATTTCGTGCGCGTCGGTGAGATACGACTCAACTTCCAGTGTCGCCGAGTCCATCACCTCCTCCGACAGCGCTTGAATGTGCAGCACGGATACGGCGTAGCCGCCGTCGCGGGTGCGGGCGTTATTCAGCCGCGTTTGCGCCGTCGTGATTGGCACGAAGACGACCTCATTCTGGTCACCCAGCGCGCCAAAGCCACCGCTCTGCTGCTCCATCACGCCGATCACGGTGAACACGCGCTGGTTGATACTCACCTGCTGACCGATCACGTCGGCGTCTGGGCTGCCGAACAGCTTATCGACCACACTCGTGCCCAGCACCGCCACGCGAGCCGCGTCGGACACGTCAGTCTCGCTGATGAACGCGCCGCTCTGCACCGGCCAATCGCGCACCTCGGTGTAGTTGGGCGATACGCCGCTGACAGCCAGCGTCACGCCGCGCGAATTCGCCAGCACACTGGCCGGCACAGTGTACTCTGACGCGATCTGGCGGACGCTGGGCGCGACTGTGCGTTTGGCCAGATCATCAGCCTCCGCCGTCGTGATCGGCTGAATGGTCGTGCGCGTGCCGCCCGCCGGCGGAGACGAGAATACGAACAGCACGTTCGAGCCAAGCGACTGAAACTCGGCGGCCACAAACCGCTCGACACCGCGGCCGAGGCTCGCCAGCCCGACGACCGCGCCCACGCCGATAATGATGCCCAGCGTCGTGAGCATGGCGCGCAACCGGTTGGCGGCCAGCCCCGCCAACGCGATACGGAAGGATTCGAGGAGAGTCATGGGCTGGGCCGCACAGACGAAAATGCGGGCGCGTCAACAGGCTCAATCTGAAACCAGAGTGGAGTGCAGGTTGCAGACGGCACGTGCCTTTTTTCGCCGCAGGCTAATGCCATGCGGCTAGGGCTGCGCCCGCTGAAGCGGGCTTTAGAAGCCCTGTTTAAGAAGCGCAGATCCAGCCTGATGACTTTCGCCTGCGGCGAGGCAAGCAGCAATTCCCCAGTTGACACACTTTCAACTTTCAACTTTGCACTTTCAACTTCAGTTGTATTCCGTCTCCTGGCCGCCGTAGTACGCGTCGCGCAGCACGGCTTCCAGCTCTTCGTCCTCAGACGGGCGCTCATGTTCACCGGCGACGAGCGGGTGCGGGACCACGCGATCCGAAATCACCGCGCCGTCGCGCAGCATGACCACGCGCTTGCAGTGGCGGGCGATCCACGGGTCGTGGGTGACGAAAATGATGGTGATGCCCTGCTCGCGGTTCAGTCGCTGGAAGATTGCCATCACCTCGGCGCCGCTGCGCGAGTCGAGATTGCCGGTCGGTTCGTCCGCCAGAATCATGGCCGGCTCGTTCACGAGCGCGCGGGCAATGGCCACGCGCTGCTGCTGCCCGCCGGAAAGCTCGCTCGGCAGATGGTCGAGGCGGTTGCCCAGCCCCACCGATTCGAGCGCCGCCTTCGCCCTTTTGGTGCGACCACTTGCGCCGCCATAAATCAGCGGCAGTTCCACCTGACGCAGGGCACTGGTGCGCTTGAGCAGGTTGAAGTTCTGGAAAACGAAGCCAATCTTCTTGTTACGCACCCGCGCCAGGTCAGATTCGCCGAGCTTGCTCACATCCTCGCCATCGAGCAGAAACTCGCCTGAATTGGGCGAGTCGAGCGCGCCGAGGATGTTCATCAGCGTGCTCTTGCCCGAGCCAGACGGCCCCATGATCGCCACGAACTCACCCTCGTCGATAGTGAGATCGACACCGCGCAGAGCATGCACTTCGATGTCGCCCATCTTGTACATGCGCGTGATGCCGCGTAAACCGATGACGGTGCGCGCCGGCGGTGGCGCGAGCGGCGTATCATCCGGCGCAGGCGTGGGCGCGGCCTGTTTGCGCTTCAGCAGACTGACCATCTCTTTTACCTCAGCCCCGCGCCAGACGGCGGCCCGCTGAAAGGGTCGAAAGTGCTGCGCGCCACCAGTACAAGTCGCTGTCCTTCGTCGATGCCGCTGACGATCTGGCTCTCTGTTTCGTTGCGCAGCCCCAATTGCACCGGCACCTCGGAGAAGCGGCCCGCATCGTTTTCAACGGTCACGTAGGCCTGCTGCGTGGCGCGGTCAAGCCGGATGAAGCGGTTGGGTACGATCAGCGCATCCGCCAGTTCCTGCACGACGACGGTCGCGGTGGACGACATGCCCAACCGCACCGGCGCATCCGTGCGGTCAATCGCCAGCCGCACCGGATAGGTCACGAGCTGCCCGGCAATCACCGGCACGTCGGCCACTTGTGTGATCGTGCCGCTGATATCGGCGTCGGGCAGCGCATCGAAGCGCAGATCGGCGGTCTGGCCGACCGCAATATCGACCACGTCCGTCTCATCCACGGCCAGATCAATCAGCATGCGGGAGTCATCGACCAGCACAATCGCGGCTTGCTGCGTGGGCGGAAGTTCGCCCGCTGTGGCATTGACCTGCGCCACGACGCCATTGAACGGCGCGGTGATCACGGCCTTGTTGAGCGTGGCGCGCGCCTGTTCCAGCGCCAGTTCCGCTTGCCGCAGCCCGAGGTCAGCCAACTGCATATCCAGGTCGGTCGGGCCATTGAGCAACCGGTCGAGGCCGGCCTGCGCGGTCGTCAGCGCCGCCTGCGCCTGCGCCACCGAACTGGCGTTCGCTCCCCGCGCCGACGTGCCCTCGAAATTGGCATCAGCAATATCCACGCCATAACCCGCCTGGTTCAGGCCGGAGGAAAAGTCGACACCGGATGACGCCGATGGGATGGATACGAGGCCAGAAAGCGCGTTGTTGATCTGGTCAATCTGCCCCTGATCGACGCCGAGATCAGGCGGGATCAGACCGCCAACATCAAACGACATGCCCGCGCGCGGCGCGTTGGCAATATCGCGTTGAAGCTGCGCCTGCCACAGTTGGTTGCGCGCCATCTCGGTTTGCAGGCGCGCCATTTCGACCTGATTACTGCTCGGCGCAGTACCATAGGCGGCGTTCAGCGAAGCCTGCGCCGCATTGACGGCCGCCTGCGCCACGGTCACATCGGCGTCGCGCGCCGGCGCAGTCAGCGCATCGAAGGCAGCCCGCTGGCTTTCCACCACCAGTTCGGCGGCGCTCACCGCCATACCCAGATCGGCCGTATCCAGCCGCGCCAGCACCTGCCCTTCGGTGACACGATCACCCGGCTGCACCAGCACTTCGGCGACGATGCCGGGCGCTTCAAACGTGAGCGGCGTCTGGCGTTCGGGCGAAACCGCACCGGTCGCGCCTACGGTCACGCGCAGCACGCCGCGTTCCGCCGTTGTTTCGTCCAGCACCGGATCGTCGCCCTGCGGCCGCTCATTCCCGCGCGACTGGATGAAATAGTTCGAGCCGAGCAGGATGACCGCGATCAGCGCGGCAAATGCCAGAAAGCCGAAGCGCGCGTTTCAGGAATTTCATCGTCTATCCACCCAGCAGGGACAGGCTGTCGCCGGCCAAATCGACCGCGACCACGTCACCCACCGCTAACCCATCGATCACTTCGCTGCTGTCCTCGCCTTCGAGGCCAAGCGTCACCGGCACTTCAACCAGTTCGCCCGCAGCGTTCAAGGTGTTCACAAAGCCCTCGCCCGCTTCGCGGCTGAGGCGGATGTATTGATTGGGCACCACCAGCACGTCATCGCGCCGGTCGACCACAAACGCACTCTCGGCCGTCATGCCCACGCGCACCCGCGGATCGCGGTCATCCAGACGCACGTTGACATCGTAGTAGACGATGCCACCGCTGGTGGACGACACCGGCGCGATGGTCTCCAGCATGCCCGGCAGCGTGACACCCGGCAATGCGTCGAAGCGAATACGCGCCGGCATGCCCTCGCGGATCTGGCGCACATCGATCTCATCGACCTGCACCGTCAGCCGCAGCGGGTCGATGTCAGTCACCGTCACCATTGGCACGCCCGGCGCAACCAGCATTCCCGGCTCGGCCAGCAACGACGTGACGGTGCCATCATGCGGCGCGGTCAACGTCATGCGATCGAGCGCCATCTGTGAGCGGTCCACTTCGAGCTGCGCCTGCGCCACCTGCGCATCCGCCTGCTGAAGCTGAAGATCCGTCGGTCCGGCCTGCAGTTGATCGAGCGCTGCCTGCGCCTGCGTCACGCGCGCATAGGCCGCGCCCAGATCGGCGGGCCGCCCAGCTTGCAGATCGGCTAGTTGCAGCCGCGCGATTTCGGCCTGGAATGATGCCTGCCCCACCCGCGCATCCAGCAGATCGTAGGCTTGCTGGGGCTGGCCTGCCGAGGCATTCTGACGAGCCGATTGGGCATCGGCCAGCGCCTGCTGCGCCTGCTGGTAAGCGAGTGTGGCCGCCTGCACGTCCTGCGGCGCAATCGCGCCGGCGACGGCCTGCGCCGCACCCTGCGCCGCCTGTACGTTGGCTTCCGCCGAGCGAATCTGCGTCTCGTCTGGCCCGACCAGAAGGCGTTCGCGCTGCAGTTCGGCAGTTTCCAGGCCCAACTGCGCCTGTTCCAGCGCCAGCCGCTGCATTTCGTCATTGAGCCGGATGAGCGCGTCGCCTTCCACCACCGAGTCACCCTGCGCCACCAGCACATCGCGCGCGCGGCCTGACGCGGTGAAGCTCAGGCGCGTTTCGCGGTCAGGCTCCACCCGCCCGAGTGACGTCACCGTCAATTCGACCGATCCCGGCGCAACCACATGCGTTTGCAGGCTGCTGTTGGGCTCGGTCGCGGCCGTCTGATTGGCGCGCATCGCCAGCACCACTACCGGCAGCAGCAGCGTGACGACAGCCAATACAATCAGCGAACGGCGCACAGACATCGACTTCATGTGCTTCTTCTCTTCCAGATTCACCCTCAACCCGGTTTACTCCCCGACTCCTGTGTTCGGAGGGGGTTCGGGGTGAGATTTCATACCGCTATCGTAGTGCAGCCGGTTAGCAGGGACAATCCTTATCCAGCCCAACTCGCATTAAGCATCGGTGAGACGCAACAGAAATGTGTGAGCGCCTATTGGCCCTCACCCTCAATCCCTCTCCCTCAGGGCGAGGGAAATTGTCTCCCGCCGAAAGCGGTTCAGCCCTTCGCTCTGAGGGAGGAGGAGCTGGGGATTGAGCGCCATCATAAGGAGGCACATTCTGATGCAATTGTCTTGTACAGGCCCTGAAGCAAGTGCTAGCACCCCTGCCCTGCGAGTGTTATTATCTCATGTGCGTTTCGTCACAATCTAACACAGCGAGACGTTTGCAGACGCATTGTGGAGCAGTCCATCCATGACGCCCATCATTCCCGATATCGTCATCAGCCGTCTGCCAGTCTACTTGCGCGCTCTCGAACGCCTGGCGCAGGAAGGCTTCGAGGTCACATCGTCGCACGAACTGGGGCGACGACTCGGCATCAGTTCCGCGCAAATTCGCAAGGATTTGTCGCATTTCGGCGGCTTCGGCAAACAGGGCACCGGCTATCGGATCGCCTTCCTCAAGGAGCAGCTTCGGCAGGTGCTGAAGGTCGAGCACGAGTGGGAAGTGGCGCTGGTGGGTGCGGGCGACCTCGGTAGCGCGGTTGCGCGCTACAAGGGCTTCACCGACCGGGGCTTCCATATCACCTGCATATTCGACAGCGCGCCCGACAAAGTGGGCAAGCGCGTGGCCAAATTCACGATTCAGCCGATGGATCAACTGATGGATACGGTGCGCGCGCGCCGCATCAAGATCGCCATGATCGCCGTGCCCGCGGAATACGCGCAGGATGTGGCCGATGTGCTGATCGAGAGCGGCGTACAGGCGATCCTGAATTACGCCCCGATCAACCTGAAAGTACCGGAGGATGTGCACGTGCAGTACATCGACCCCGTGCTGCATCTGCAGCGCATGACCTACTATCTGCCGAGCGACGAATGAGCGACTCACACCGCAGTGACGCACTGCGCGATCTTGCGGAAAGTACGCTCGCGTTTTACGCCCGCTTCGACTACGCACCCGATCCGCAGTCCACCATCACCAACTTCAACGAGGAAGTCTACGAGCTGGTGGAAGCGGCGCTGGAGGGTGACAAGGCCCACGCCGCCGAAGAATGCGCCGATGTGATCGTCACGGCGCTGGGCGTGTGCTTCGCGCAGGGCCTGACGGTCGACGAGATCATCGCGGCGGTGTACAAGGTGGCCGATAAAAACGACGCCAAAACCCACGACACCCATGTACTCAAGGACGGGAAAATCCGCCGGCGCACCAACGTTCAGCGCTGATGAGCAGCATCCCCCTGATTGTCATTCCCGATAACAACGAACCCGGCGCAGCAGAACTCTATGTAGACGGCTCCATCAACGGCACGCCCTACCGCTTCCTGCTCGATACTGGCGCGGCGCGGAGCAGCGTGGTTGCGGATGCATTCACGAACACGCTTCCGGTGGTGGGTGAACACCATTCCTCAGGCGCCTTCTCCCAAACGACGGACGACTTGATTAAAGTGAGTCAGCTCGCGGTTGGCCCTATTCACCGTGAAAACTTTCAACTCACCCGGGTGCGCGGAAATGCGTTTGCCAGAGCCAACCTAATCGGCATGGATATTCTGAAAGACCACTGCTGCCATTTCAAGTTCGACAGCCGCCGCCTCGACATTGACGCCGCTGTGACCGCCGAGGACAGCCAGTTTCAGCCGCTGCTGCTTGACCAGAAGTATCACCTCTATTTGAACGTGCAGTGTGGGGATGCCAACGCCAGTGCGGTGTGGGATACAGGCGCAAGCCTGACGGTTGTCGACCTCAATTACGTCCACTCACACGCCGCGCATTTTAGTGAAGCGGGAAATTCCATCGGCACAGATGCCAACGGCACGCAGCAAGAAACCCCGATGTTTATGATGCCCGCCGTGCAAATCGGCGGGAGAACGTTCCCGCCGCATAAAGTCGCAGCGGTCGATCTATCGCCGGTCAACGCGAGAATAGAAATCCCGATGGACATGATCCTGGGCTATAACCTGTACAGTGGGGCGAACTGGCTGTTCGACTTCCCCAATAGTCGCTGGACGTATGCATAACCAACGCTAAGGGCTCAACGTTCACGAAGAAACGAAAAGGGGCCATTCACGGCCCCTTTTCCTACACTTTCAATTTTCCACTTTGAACTTTCAACTTCACTACACCGCCAGCCGCCGCAAAATGCTGGGGTCATTGAGCGCGCGCCCTGCCCCAACCGCCACCGCAATCAACGCGTTGTCCGCCCGGTAGACCGGCACGCCGGTTTCGCGCGTAAGGTACTGGTCGAGGCCGCGCAGCAGCGCGCCTCCGCCGGTCAGGATGATGCCCCGGTCGATAATGTCGGACGCCAGCTCGGGCGGTGTCGTCGCCAGCGCCGCCTTGACCACCGCTGCAATCTGGCTCAACACTTCGGCGAGACCCTCAACGACTTCGCCGGTGCTAATGGTGACGGTGCGCGGCAGGCCGGTGACGTTGTCGCGACCCTGCACTTCCATCGATAGCTCCTCCGGCAGCGCCACGGCCGCACCCACCTGAATTTTGACCAACTCTGCGGTTGGCTGGCCGACGCCAAGGTTGTACTTACGGCGGATGTATGCGGCGATGGCGTCGTCCATACGCAGGCCGCCCAACCGGCCGCTCTCGGCGCGCACGATGTTGTTCATGGTCAGCACAGCCGCTTCGGTGATGCCGCCGCCCACGTTGACGACCATGTCGCCGGCGGGCGTGCCGACAGGCAGACCCGCGCCGATGGCCGCGGCCAGCGGTTCCCAGATCAGGAACGCCTCACGCGCGCCCGCTGAAACCGCCGCTTCGAGCACGGCGCGCTTCTCAACGCTGGTGACGCCGTAGGGTACGGAGATCATGACGGTGGGCTTGAAGAAGCGCACGCGGCCACCCACTTTTCCGAAGAAGTGGCGCAGCATGGCTTCGGTCACTTCATAGTCGGCAATCACGCCATTTTGCAGCGGGCGGATGATCTGGATGTCCTCGTCATCGACCTTGCCCAGCATTTCACGCGCGGGCTGGCCGATCTCGACGATGCGCTCGTCTTCCGCCGTGAGCGCCACCATCGTCGGCTCTTGCAGCACGATCTGGCCGTTCTCGTAGATGAGCGTGTTGATCGTCCCTAAATCGACGCCCAGCCGTTTGTCAAACAGTCCCATACGTGCTCACTTCGCCGGTGCAACTCGAAAGTGGGGCGAATTATACCACGCGGGCGGAGGTGCGATGGAGGTGCGAACGCAAAGGCGGCCTCCCCCACCGGGAAAGGCCGCCTTCGCGTGCTTCGTGCTTCTCTGCGTGTGCTTCTAGTCTTCGATCTGGTCGTCGTGGATGATGCGCAGCGGCGACGGGCCACGTGAGCGGATTTTGCGTTGTACTTTGAGCGAGAACTCAGCCCGCTGCAACGCGATGGCCGCCTCGTGGTTGCGTTCGGGCGGCAGGCCCTGCGCCAGCAGCTTGCGAGAACTCTCGCGCGCCGACTCAATCGAAGCCTCATCCAGCTCAAACGTCGACTCCGCCAGGTCGGCCAGCACCACCACCTTGTCGGGGCGCACATCGACTACGCCGCCGTAAATCACGAAACGCTCTTCGGCGCGGCCCTTGCGCACGATCAACTCACCGTAGGGGGCCAGCGTGGTCAGCACCGGCGCGTGGCGGGGCAGCACGCCCATTTCGCCTTCGATGGCCGGTACAATCACCATATCGGCTTCAGCCTCGCGGAAGACCAGTTTCTCCTGCGTGACGACTTCGACTGCAATCGGCATCGCCGATCCTTTCTACTGCTCTTTGAGCGACTCGTCGTAGCGCGCCATCACATCCTCAATCGCCCCGGCCATGTAAAACTGCTGTTCGGGAATGTGGTCGACCTGACCATCAAGGATCATGCGGAAGCCGCGAATGGTGTCCTTCACGCGTACATATTTGCCGGCGCGGCCCGTGAACTGCTCGGCCACCTTCATCGGCTGCGTGAGGAACTGCTCGATCTTGCGGGCACGCGCCACCAGCAGCTTGTCCTCGTCGCTCAACTCGTCGATGCCGAGGATAGCGATGATGTCTTGCAGTTCCTTATAGCGCTGCAGCACCTGCTGCACTTCGCGGGCCGTGCGATAGTGCTCGTCGCCCACGATCAGCGGGTCGAGAATCTTGCTGGTTGAGGCCAGTGGATCGACGGCGGGGAACAGACCGCGCGAGGCGATCGAGCGCTCGAGCGCAATCGTGCCGTCGAGGTGCGTGAACACCGCCACCGGCGCAGGGTCGGAGTAGTCGTCGGCAGGCACATACACGGCCTGCATTGACGTGATCGAGCCGGTGCGCGTGGAAGTGATGCGCTCCTGAAGCTGGCCCATCTCGTCGGCCAGCGTCGGCTGATAACCCACGGCGGACGGCATACGACCCAGCAGCGCCGACACTTCCGCGCCCGCCAGCGAGTAGCGGAAGATGTTGTCGATGAAGAGCAGCACATCCTTGCCCTCATCGCGGAAATACTCGGCCATCGTCAGGCCGGTCAGCGCGATACGGAGGCGCACGCCCGGCGGCTCGTTCATCTGGCCGAACACCATCGCCAGCTTGTCGAGCACGCCGCCTTCGTCCATTTCACCGTAAAGCTGTGTGCCCTCGCGGGTGCGTTCGCCCACGCCGGCGAATACCGACAGGCCGGAATGCTCGGTGGCGATCGAGTTGATCAGCTCCATGATGGTCACGGTCTTACCCACGCCCGCGCCCCCAAAGATGCCGGTCTTGCCGCCCTTGGTCATCGGCGCAATCAGGTCGATAACCTTCATGCCCGTTTCGAAGACCTCAACGCGGGTCGTCTGCTCTTCAAACTCGGGCGCGTCCTGATGAATCGCGCGGCGCGGCACATCGTCGCCGATTTCGGCTCCGAAGTCCACCGGATGGCCAAGCACGTTGAAGATACGGCCCAACGTCGCCTCGCCCACCGGCACCTGAATCGGATGACCCAGATTGTAGGCTGGCACGCCACGCTGCAGGCCGTCGGTCGAGTCCATCGCCACGGCGCGCACGTTGTTGTTGCCCGTCTGCGTTTGCACCTCGAGGATCAGGTCAGCCTGGCCCTCGCGCGGCACGCGAATGGCGTCATAGATTTCCGGCAGCACTGCGCCCGTGAAATCCACGTCAACGACCGCGCCAAGCACCTGAGAGATACGTCCAATACTTTCAGCCATTCGTCCTGTCTCCTGAGGTTTGAATGCTAGGATTCACGTCCGCCGACGAGGGTATCCTGCAGCGTCTTCAATTCGTCCCACTCACCACTGGCAGCCAACTCCGCCTGACGCGGCCAGGTAGCCGCCGCAGAGGTGAAGCGCACGCCAGCGCGTTCCAGCGCCACACGCAGTTCGGTTTCGGTTGCGCCAGCAATTTTGGCGTAGGTTGTGTAACCGGCATCGTGCAGAGCCTGGGCGATCTTCGGGCCAACGCCCTCCAGCCGCTCCAGATCATCCGCTGACGCGTCGAGATCGACTTCGGCAGCGTCCGCCGTCCAGGTTTGGTGCGCGTGTGCTTCCCAGCTTTTCACTGTCGAGCGCAGCGCTTCTGCACCGCCAACAATGTCAAGGATTTCGCCGGTAATGCCCGACTGGCGCACCTTGTTGTAGACCAGCGTCAGGTCTTCGACCAGCCCGCCGGCGTTGTCGCTGGCGTTGCGCATCGACACCATGCGCGCCGAATGTTCGCTCGCCTGGCTCTCCAGCACCGCCTGATACAACTGAAGCTGGGTGAAACGCGGCACGATTTCCGCCAGAATGCCTTCTGCCGTAGGCTCGTAGTCGTAATTGAGGCTGCCTTCGGTCAGCTTCGGCGCTTCCTTGATGAACTCCGCCGCCACCTGATCATTCGTTTCGTACGGCACCAGCGGCAGCAGGCGCAGCACACGCGGCTGCTGCGTGAGCGTGTTGACGAAGTCGGTGTACGCCACGAACACTTCATCGACTTCACCGCTCAGGAACGACTGCGTGGCCTGCAACGCAATTGGCATAATGCTGCGCACCGTCGGCTCGGCGGGGTTGCTGTAGTCGGCCACAAGGCGCGCATGCGTACGCACGAGCGAGTCGCGGCCCTTGCGGCCCAGCGTGATGTATTGCACCGGCTTGTTCAGCCGTTCGGCAAAGCGGCGGGCCGTGCGCACGATGTTGGTGTTGAACGCGCCGGCCAGACCGCGATCGGAGGTGATGATGATGATCATCACATTCTTCACGTCTGTACGCGGGGTTAGCAGCGGATGCAGGGGTATCCCCTTCGCCCCTGAACTCTGCACGTTCAGCAGAATTTCCCAGGATTTTTCAGCATAGGCACGGCTGGCGAGCACGCGTGATTGCGCCTTGCGCACACGTGAGGCCGACACCGCTTCCAACGCGCGGGTAATCTGACCAATGTTTTGGACGCTGCGGATTCGTTTCTTTACTTCACGGGCTGTGGGCATTCGCTCCTCCTTACGAGACTGTTTGTCTCGGGTCTTGGCCGTAGCTAGCTCCAGCCCGCATTGAATTCCTGGATAGCGGCTTTCAACGCAGCGTCGGTCTCAGGAGAGATGTCCTTCTTGCTCGTGATGTCATCCGCAATCGCTGTGTAACGAGTGTGCAGCGCGCGCAGGAAAGCGGTCTGCCACTCTTTTACACGGTGTACTGGTATAGCGTCGAGGAGGCCGCGCGTACCCGCATACAACAGGGCCACCTGGTCAACCAATTCGAGGGGTTGATACTGCGGCTGCTTGAGCAGTTCGGTCAGGCGCAGACCGCGATCAAGCTGCTTCTGAGTCGCCTTATCAAGGTCAGAGCCGAACTGCGCGAACGCAGCCAGCGAACGAAACTGCGCGAGGTCGAGGCGCAAACCGCCGGCGACCTTCTTCATCGCCTTGGTCTGCGCGTCGCCGCCCACGCGGCTCACGCTGATACCGACGTTAATGGCCGGGCGCTGGCCGGCGTTGAACAGTTCGCTTTCGAGGAAGATCTGACCGTCGGTGATCGAGATGACGTTGGTCGGAATGTAGGCCGACACGTCGCCCAGCAGGGTTTCGATCATCGGCAGTGAGGTGAGGCTGCCACCGCCGCGCGCGTCGCTCAACTGAGCCGAACGTTCCAGAAGGCGGCTGTGCAGATAGAACACGTCACCGGGGTAGGCTTCACGTCCCGGCGGGCGGCGCAGCAGCAGCGACACCTGGCGATAAGCCCAGGCGTGCTTGGACAAATCGTCGTAAACGACGAGCGCGTCCTTGCCCTGCTCCATAAACCACTCACCAATGGCCGTGCCCGAGTACGGGGCGATGTACTGCAGCGCCGCCGCTTCGGAGGCTGTGGCCGTGACGACTACGGTGTAGTCGAGCGCGCCAGCTTCGTCGAGCAGGTTGACGAGACGGGCGATCTCGCCGCGGCGCTTGCCGATGGCGACGTAGATGCAGTAAAGGTCCTTGCCCTTCTGGTTGAGGATGGTGTCGATGGCGAGGGCGGTCTTGCCCGTCTGCCGGTCACCGATGATCAACTCGCGCTGCCCACGGCCAATTGGCGTCATCGAGTCGATAGCGATCACGCCAGTCTGCACGGGGCGGGTGACGTTCTTGCGCTCCATCACGCCGGGAGCGATCTTCTCGATGTTGAAGTATTCCGTGGCTTCAATCGGGCCGCGGCCATCGACCGGCTCGCCGAGCGCGTTGACCACACGACCAACCAGCCCCATGCCCACCGGCACCGAGGAGATGCGGCCTGTCGGGCGCACATCGTCGCCTTCATTGATGGTGTCATACTCGCCCAGAATGATGACGCCCACATTGTCTTTTTCGAGATTGAAGGCGATGCCTGCTACCCCGTTGGGGAAGCGCACCAGCTCGCTGAAGCGGATGTTGTTGAGGCCAGAAACGCGCGCGATGCCGTCGCCGACTTCCTCGACATACCCCACTTCAACCGCCTCGACCGACGGTTTGTAGCCCTTCACCTGATCCAGAAATGACTGATACATGCTGCTGGAGACGTCCGCCATGTGGTTCTCCTGAAGATTTACCCGTGACACTCAGGTCTGTAAATTCAATTGCGCCCGAAAGGCGCGTTATTCCCGCACCGAGTCAAATATGCATGAAAAGAAGGCGGACGGAATAGCCGCCGCGCCGGTTATTCTAAACGATGGAAGGCCGCATGTCCACATTTTCACAAGCGCAGATTTCGAGGCGCGTGCAGAGGATGTAATACCAGCAGACGTCAGTCCTTCTTCTCCTGCGCCTCACCCAGTTCGACCGAACGCCGGTAAGCCGCCCACACGCCATCGGCCATCACGGTGCGCAAGCCGCCTTTTTCCAGCTCATACAGCGCCGCCGCCGAGGTGCCGCCCGGGCTGGTGACCTGATTACGCAGTTGCGCCGGGTGCATATTCGAGTGCCGCGCATACTCGACCGAGCCGCGCATCGTTTGCGTGACCAGGCGCTCGGCGTCACGGCGCGAGAAGCCGAGGTGTACGCCCACATCGATCAGCGCTTCCATGAACAGGAACACGTAGGCCGGGCCGCTGCCGCTAAGAGCGGTTGCCATATCGAGGAACTTCTCATCATCAAGGAAGATTTCTTCGCCCAACGCGCCCAGCAGCGCCCGCGCCTGTTCACGGCCGCGATCGGGCACATCATCGGTCGCTGTCCACACGGTGATCCCCTGCCCGATCTGGGCCGGCGTGTTGGGCATGGCGCGCACGACAGCCGAATTGCCCAGCCCGTCCGCAATCGTCTTGATGCGCACGCCCGCGAGAATACTGAGGACGAGACTGGCATTCGCCCCCGCACCCGCCATCGACTGCGCCACTTGCCCCATCACCTGGGGCTTGGTGGAGATGACAATGATGTCCGCTTCGCGCGCCGCCTCAGCATTGTCATGCGTGTAGTTAAGGCTGTAGCGCGCTACCAGTTCGAGGCCGCGTTCCTTGCGCGGGTCCGACACGATGATGCGGTCGCCATTGAGCAGGTTCTTGTCGAGCAACCCGCGAATCATCGCCTCGGCCATCACGCCGCTACCGATAAAGGCGATTCTGCTGTCCTCAAGCGCCATCGCATCCCCCTGTACAAGTCATGTTGGCCAGCGCCGTGCTGGAGTCGCCAGGGGATGAATCACCTGTCTGGAAACCCCAAGTCCACTAAAGGGACTCTTTTGTGATTTGCAGTTCGCGCTCGTGAGCGCAACCTGCGCGTACAAAGCCTGAGGCTGAAGCTGCACCTCGTGTACGAGGCCTCAACCACTTTCAACTTTCAACCTTGAACTTTCAACTGTTCTTCTTATACGGATACTCACGCTCCCACAAATCAGCCGCCTCTTGCACGCGCGCCTCGTGGACTTCAACGCCCAGGCCAGGGGCGGTAGGGACCAGGAGTGTGCTGTCCGGCTGAAGCTCGAACGGCGGCTCGGCCAGGTCGCGCGCGAAATAGCGGCTGGTGGCGGAAATGTCGCACGGCAGTGCCACGCCCGGCAGTGACGCAAACGCGACGTTGGCGGCGCGGCCAATGGCGGTTTCCATCATGCCGCCAATCCACAGCGGTGTATCGTGTTCCACGCACACCTTGTAGATTTCGAGGCTCTCGGTGAAGCCGCTCACCCGCGACGGCTTGAGGTTGATGATACGGCACGCGCCCAGTTGCAGCGCCAGCCGCGCATCGTCGGCGGAATGGATACTCTCGTCGAGACAGATCGGCGTGGTCAACTGCGGCTGGAGCAGGCTGTGCTGCAAGATGTCGGTGTAGCCCAGTGGCTGTTCGAGCATCAGCAGGTTGAAGGCGTCCATCTGCTTGAGATAGTCGGCGTCGTCCAGCGTATAGGCGCTGTTGGCATCGAGCATGAGCAGAATGTCGGGGTAGCGTTCGCGCACGGCTGCCGCCACCTGCACATCCCAGCCCGGCTGAATCTTGAGCTTGATGCGCGCATAGCCTTCGCCGAGCCGCTTGCCGATCACAGCCAGCGTTTCGTCGATGCTCGGCTTGATGCCGATGCTCACACCGACCAGCGCGCGGCCGTGCCCAGAATGACCAGCGGGCAGGTGCGCCGCAAACGCCTCAGCCAGCGATTGACCATTCGCTTGCGCCAGCACGTCCCACACCGCCATTTCCAGCCCGTGCTTCGCCAGCGGATGACCGCGCGTGTGACTGAGCAGCGCTGGCACCTCAGTCGCGTCCGCGATCGTCTTACCCCGCAACGCTGGTATCAGGAACTCGCGCGTGATATGCGCGGCCGTATCCATCGTCTCGTAGCTGTAGCCGGGATGTACTTCCACCGGTGCCTCACCCCAGCCGATGAGACCGTCGTCCGTTTCCAGCCGCACCAGCAGCGCGGTCTTGAACGGCTCCTCGCCAAAACTGGTGCGCAGCGTTTCCACAAACGGCATGGCGATGCTGAATTGATCGATACGGCGAATCGTAATCGAGCGGCTCATACCGCACCCCCTGTTGTGGTTAGTTGAGGCTCATCGTCTGAAACTGCGGCCCGTTGAAGCTGAGTACATAGAAGGCACGCTCGCGCCCGTCGTGATTGGCGCGCACAAAGTCGGTGGCGACAAACCCGCGCGCGAACGCCTGCACGAACATTGCACGCACGTGGCTGCGCCACAGGCGCGCCAGCTCCACGTCCTGCGCCATCAGGTCGCGAAAATCGGCCGGTATTTCCAGCAGCGCCAGTGCGTTTTCCGTGAACTGCGGCGGGCCTTCACTCGGCTGCGGCAAGCCACTTTCGCCTGCCGATGACGGATTCAAGAGCGGGGTATGCGCGGAAAGATAATCCGCCAGCGATAAAGCGCCCCGGCTGCCATTGACCCGTTCCTCTACGCGGTTGCTCGTCACCCACCACTCGACGTACAGCCGGTCGCTGGTGCCGAGCAACGCCAGCCCACTGCCTTCGACCGACCCGTAGTAGTCCTGATAGTAGCGCGTGCCAATCGCGCCCAGCTTGCGCAGGTTGAGGTGCGCATTGAGGGCCATCACGGGATCGAACGTCCACGTCACCAGCCGGATGCCCTGCTTAACCGCCAGACCGCGCTGCGCCTGCTTGAGGCGGAAACCGATACCGCCGCTGCGGTACTGTGGCAGCACCACCATGCGCTTGCTCACCATTTGCAGATTAGCCAGCGCCGGCCGTTCAGTTTCGCCGCTGTCAGTGCCGATGAAGCCAACGAGCATGCCCACCGGCTTGTCATCATCGAAGGCGGCCAGCACATGCCCACCGTGGTTGGCGAGCGAAAACAGCATGTGCGCTGGCACAATCGACTCGGCCTCTTCGCCCCAGAAGGCGTTCTGAAGCACAACCATCGCGCGCATGTCGTCCAGCGCCAGCAGCGGCCGAATGACGATATCTCCCATCCAAACCTCCCCAAAAAGTACAAAGTTGAAAGTTGAAAGGAAAAAGTTGAAAGAATAACACCCATATTTTGCCAATACTTGAGCTCCAAACCCAAGCATCTGTGAACTTTCTACTTTGTACGCTCTCTTCTACGTCAGGCGCGGCCGGCGGCGAAACGAGTAACGCACCAGCGAACGCGAATAACCACGGCGGCGCATATACGTCAGCAGCGTATCTTCCAGACGCTGGGGGCGGATCTCGAAATTCTGGTAGATGCTGCCGATCCGCGCCGTGCGATTGGCCGCCACCACATCCAGCCATTGTTCCGTGATCATCGTGCGGCGCAGCACCAGCCCAAACAACCGCGCCGACCAGCGCATCAGGTATGGCGGCACGTGAATGACCGCGCGCGACGCGCCCGATACGCGCTGAATCGTGCTCACCAGATCGCCCAAGGTAATATACTCCGGCCCGCCGAATTCGATAATTGAATCGACCGTGTCGAGCCGATCGAGGCAGCCAATGATCGCCTTCACCAGATCACCGATGTACAGCGGGTGGAGCACGACATCGCCGCCGCCCGGCACGAAAAACACGAACGGATTGGCGCGCAGCAGCATAGCCAGATGATTGAAAAAAGCGTCGTCATCGCCAAACACGAGGCCGGGCCGCAGGATCGTGTAGGCGAGGCCGCTGTTACGCACGGCTTCTTCTACCTGACCTTTGATGCGCAGCAGCGGATAGGCCGATGCCGGGGTCGCGCCCAGTTGACTGAGTGTGACGATGCGCCCAACACGGGCCGAGCGCGCCGCCGTAATCAGCGCGCGCGTGCCGGCCAATTCAATGCGCTCCAGATCGCGCGCCCGACCCCACCACAGCGCGTTTTCAAGATGGATGATGGCATGGACACCGGTTGTGGCGCGAAACAGCGCCTCTTCATCGAGGATACTGCCAACCACCACTTCCGGTGGGTCTGGCCACGGCAGGCGCGCCGCGCGCGCCTCGTTGAGCAGCAGCCGTACTGGCCGGCCCTGCGCCATCAATTCTGTCACCAGATGGCGGCCAATGAAGCCGGTGCCTCCCGTGATCAATATCATCGCGCAGCCGCTCCTCCGAAGGCCGGTAGTATAGCATAGGCCGCCGTGGAGCAACGCAGGCCCAGCCGCAGTGTTTTATGTAAGGTTATCGCTGGTGTAACATACAGGTACAATGATACGGTCGCACTAAAGCGCGTCGCCGCGACTGCGAACAGGCTGGAGGGATTTTTCGTGGAAAGAACACGGGTCGTCATCACCGGCATGGGCATCGTCTGCCCCACGGGAAACAATGTAGACGAGGCCTGGCGCAACATTGCCGAGGGCAAGTCCGGCATCGACTACATCACGCTCTTCGACACGACCATTCTCGACAACAAAATCGGTGGCGAGGTGAAAGGGTTCGACCCTGAAGCTCTTTTTGGCCGGCGTGAAGCGCGCCGAACCGACCGCGTAACCCAACTCGGCATGGCCGCGGCTATCCAGGCCATGGACCAAAGCAAGCTGGAAATCACCGATGACAATCGCTACGACATCGGCGTGATTGTAGGCTCGGGCATCGGCGGCATCGGCACGGTTTATGAAGGCATCAAGAACTTTCAGACCAAGGGGCCACATCTGGTCAGCCCGCTGCTCGTGCCCATGATGCTGCCCGACTCGCCCAGCGGCAAGATTTCGATGACGTACGGCATTCGCGGCCCCAACTTCGCCATTTCTACAGCCTGCGCCACTGGCAATGACAGCATCGGCCATGCCACTGAGATGATCCGCAGCGGCCGGCTGGTCGCGGCAATCACCGGCAGTACCGAGGCTGGACTGGTGGAGCTGGCCGTGGCTGGTTTCAACAACATGACCGCCATCTCACGGCGTAACGACCCGCCGCAGGCTGCATCCCGGCCATTTGACGTGAACCGTGACGGCTTCGTCGTGGCTGAAGGCGCGGCCATCTTCGTCATCGAGGAACTGAACCATGCACTGGAACGCGGCGCGCCGATTCTCGCCGAAATCCTTGGCTACGGCCAAACGTCAGACGCCTATCACGTCACTGCGCCGCTGGAAACCGGTGAAGGCGCGGCCAAAGCGATTGAACTGGCGCTGAAAGACGCCAAGCTCACGCCTGAAGATATCGACTACATCAACGCGCATGGCACCAGCACGCCGCTCAACGATGTGGCAGAAACGCTTGCTATCAAGCGCGCATTCGGGGAACAGGCCTTCCATGTGCCGATTAGCTCCACCAAGTCGATGACCGGCCACCTGATGGGCGCTGGCGCATCGGTTGAAGCCGTCTTCTGCATCAAGGCCATGCACGAAGGCTGGATTCCGCCCACGATCAATCTGGACAATCCCGACCCGAACTGCGACCTGAACTACACACCCCACGCGGGCATGGCGCGCGAGTTGGACATCGTCATGAGCAATTCGTTCGGTTTTGGCGGACACAATGCTGTGCTGATTCTGGGCAAGACCGTAGAGAATGGCAACCGCTAGTCCCACGCTGTCGCCAACCGGCCTTTATGCCCATGTGGCCGGTTGGGGGATGGCACTACCTGAGCGCGTGTTGTCAAACGACGATCTTTCCGCATTCGTTGATACCAACGATGAGTGGATTGTCGCGCGCACCGGGATTCACGAGCGGCGCATTGCCAGCGACCGCGAAAGCACGGCCACGCTTGGGCTGAAGGCGGCGCAGCGCGCACTCGATGTGGCCGATGTGCTGCCTGCCGAAATTGACTTAATCATCTGCGCTACCTCCACCTCAGAGAACATCTTTCCGAGCGCGGCCAGCCTGATTCAGGGCGGGCTGGGCGCGACACAGGCGGGAGCGTTTGATTTGAGCGCGGCCTGCAGCGGCTTTGTGTATGCGCTGGATATGGCGGCCCAGGCGATCCGTTCCGGCAGCATCCGGATCGCCGTGGTGATTGGCGCCGAAACCATGACGCGGGTGGTGGACTGGCAGGATCGCGGCACCTGTATCCTGTTTGGTGACGGCGCAGGCGCAGTGGTTGTGCGCGCCAGCAGCACGCCCGGTGGCGTTCTGTCGGCGGTGCTGCGCTCGGATGGCACCGGCAGCGATATGCTGGGCCTGCCCACCTTCGGCAGCATCGACACCGACGGCGTCGATCAACCATCTACCGCCTACAAGCTGGGCAAGATGCACATGAACGGCAGCGAGGTCTTCAAGTTCGCCACCCGCGTCATGGCCGAAAGCCTGCCGCAGGCCGCGCAGGCCGCCGGCATCACCATCAACGACGTGAAACTGATCGTGCCGCACCAGGCGAATGCGCGTATCTTGCAATCCGCCGCGCGCGCGCTCAAACTCGACGAGAGCGTGTTCATGAACAATCTCGAACGCTACGGCAACACATCGGCAGCGTCGATTCCCATTGCGCTGTGCGAGGCCATCGCGCAGAACCGCGTGAGTGACGGTGATTACGTAGCGTTTGTCGGCTTTGGGGGTGGCTTAAGCTGGGCAGCGATGGTGCTTCAGTGGGGCGCGCCGGACTCCGCGCCCGGCAGCGCAGGCCGCTTCAACTGGCAGCGCCGCCGCCTGAGCTACGCCGGCGCGTCGTGGCGCCGTTGGCTGGCGCGCGCCAGCCGCCGCATGAACGCTGTGTTTGGGCGCATGCCGCCGCGCCAGGGCCGCATGAGCCGCCTCGAACGCGACATCGACCACGACTTGCCGTAGAAGCTCTATACTCTCACGAGCGCACCCTACGACAACCACCTCATTCACAACCATACAGAATCCAAAGGCAACCGGCGCGCGGTTCTTCTCGCTCAGCCGCGCATGGAGAGGAAGCAAGGGAGAGGTTGCGTTCGAGCGTTACCGCCGGCTGTTGCGCTGCACCAGTGAGATGTAATACAGCAGTTGCAGAATCGAGGTCACGGCGGCGGCCACGTACGTCAACGCGGCGGCATTCAACACCGAACGTGCGCCCCGGCGGTCGTCTTCCGTCACCAGCAAACCCGATTCACTCAGCAATTTCATTGCGCGGCTGCTGGCGTTCATTTCAACAGGAACCGTCACCAGCATGAAGATGACAGACAGGCTGAAGACGATGATGCCCAACCACGCCAGGCCGGCCAGATTGAACAGGAAGCCGCCGACGATCAGGGCGTACGAAATGGTGGGGCTCAAGCGCACCGCTGGCACCAGAAACTGACGCAGGCCCATCAGCGGCGAACGCTGCTGGGCCTGCTGCACGTGTCCAAGCTCGTGCGCCGTCACTGCCATCGCCGCCACCGACACACCGTTGCCGATGTCCTGACTGAGCCCCACCGTATTCGTGCGCGGGTCGTAGTGGTCAGACAGCTTGCCCGGAACCGTCGCCAGCGGCACGGACTGAAGCGGCGTGCGCTGGAAGATGGTTTGCGCCACCTGTGCGCCGGTCAGCCCGGCCCCGTTGCGTATGCCGCCCCACTTGCTGAATGTGCTGGACATGTAAGCCCGCACCAGCCCTGAGATGATGAGCGTGGGAATCATTACCCACAAGATGTAGTTCATGTCGAAAAACACTGGTGTTCCTCCCGTGATTCAGCCATCAGCCCGCTATTTCAGGCTTCTATTGTATGACGGGCAGCGCCGCCTTCATTCCACCAGTTGGCCTAATGTCGCGGTCAGCCCTGTCCGCGTGTTGAGCGACGCCGGCAGCAGCATGTTGTCGAGCAGGCGCGGCTTGCCAATTTGCACCGCGACCGACAACAGCACCGGGCTGTCAGTTGCGAGCAGCACCCCACGCAGCGTGTCGGGGTAATTCACCGCTACATAATCGACCTGTGCCAGCGGCTCACCTGCCAGCACGTCTCGCGCCGCCTCGCGCAAGACGGCCGGTTCGCGTTCGCCTGCCTCATACACGACCGCCGCCGCCAGCAATGCGCGGTAAACGACCGCCGCCGCTTGGCGCTCATCGGGCGCATGCAAATAGGCGTTGCGCGAACTCATCGCCAGCCCATCAGCCTCACGAACCGTCGGGCAAACAGCAATCGCCAGCGGAAAGTTCAGGTCGGCTACCATGCGCCGCAGCACGACCACCTGCTGGGCGTCTTTCTGGCCGAAATAGGCGATAGTCGGCTGAGTCAAATTGAACAGCTTGGCGACCACCGTCGCCACCCCGCGAAAGTGACCCGGGCGCTGTGCGCCTTCCAGCCCCTGCGAGGCTTCATCCACGCTCACGGTCGTCTGAAAGCCGGACGGATACATCTCGTTGGAGTGCGGCGCGAACACCACATCAACGCCAGCCGATTCCATCAGGGCGAGATCGCGCTCGATTGTGCGCGGGTAGGAGGCGAAATCCTCGCCGGCGGCAAACTGCGCCGGATTGACGAAGATGGTGGTGATGACGGCGTCGTTCTCCGCGCGGGCCTGTTCCAGCAGATTCACATGGCCGGCGTGCAGCGCGCCCATCGTGTAAACCGCGCCCACATCGCCCAGCAAACGCGCGCGCGCCTGGCGCAGTTCAGCAATTGAGTCAATCACACGCACGGCCAGCTAGTCCCCGTCTGCCAGTTCGGCGCGCAGCAGCGCCAGCACGTCGTCTTTCATGGTAAAGCTCTGCCCGGCAGTGGGGAATTCGCCGCTTTCCACGTCGGCACGATATTGGGTCAACGCCGCCTGCGCCGCCTGCCCCAACTGCGCGTACTGGCGCGTATGGCGCGGCACAAAGCCTTCGAACAGGCCGAGCAGATCGTGGAATACCTGCACCTGCCCCGAACAGTCCGGCCCCGCGCCAATGCCGATAGTGGGGATGGAAAGGCGTTCGGTCACCAGCTTCGCCAGCGGCGCAGGCACGGATTCGACCACGACGGCGAACGCGCCCGCCGCCTGTACCAGTTCCGCATCACGGATGAGCTGACGCGCCGCCTCCAAATCGCGGCCCTGCACACGCATCCCGCCGACTTTGTGCACGCTTTGCGGCATCAGCCCCACATGTGCCATCACCGGAATCCCCGCCGTCACCAGCCGGGCAATCGTCGGCGCGAACGGCTCGCCGCCCTCCAGCTTGACGGCGCTCACCCCGCCCTCCTGCATCAGCCGGGCGGCGTTGGTCAGCGCCTGCTCGGGCGAAACCGAGTAGGTCATGAACGGCAGGTCGCCTACAATCAACGGCTTGGTCGTCACGCGCGCCACAATCGAGGCATGGTAGACCATGTGCTCGATAGTGACGGGAATCGGCAGTTCATGGCCCTGCACCACCATGCCCAGCGAGTCACCCACCAGCAGCATCGAAAAGCCCGCCGCCTCGGCCAGCCGGGCGCTCGAAGCGTCATAGGCCGTCACCATGGCGATGGGCGTGCCGTCGTGCTTCAGCTTCAGAATGTCACGCACAGTCAGGCGCATGGGCTTGTTCCTCTTCCATCAACCGCTCGATTGCAGCAACCGCCACACCACGCGCTTCAAGCAGTGGGTAGGTCTGGCGGGCAAGGCTCACGTACAAATCCGCAACTGCGGGGTCGGCTGCGCGCAAGGCACGCAGATGCAGCCGCAGCGTGCCCACGTCCGCGCGCACCAGCGGGCCAGTCAGCGCACCGGCCGCGCCGTGTTCGCGCAGGTTCGCCAGCGTCCCCGCCAGTAACCCGTTAAGCACAGTATCGGCCGAAGCCGCCGCAACGCCAAGATCGGTCAGCAACCGTTCGGCGATCCCGTAGAGCGTGACCGCGTAATTGCTGGCCATGACCAGTGCCGCATGATACTGTGCTTTGCCGCCCGGCGGGATGATTAGCGGCAGGCCACCGAGCGCGGCCACCAGCGCCAGCAGATCGGCGCGCAGCCCGTCATCACCGGCCTCGACTGCGAACGCCACACCGGACAAATCGGGCACGCCGCCCGCAAACGGAAATGCCGGATGCAGGCTGCCGGTATGTAATCCGCGCGCCGCCAGCGGAGCCAGCGCTTCCGCGCCAAGCGCTCCGCTGGTGTGAACCACCGAACGCGGTGGCAGGTCTCTCTCGGCCAACTGTTCGGCCAAAAGCCCAATCACATCGTCGGGCACAGCCAGCAGCGTCAAATCGGCCGTTGCCAGCACTTCGCCGGGCGTTGCGGCCTGCTGCGCATTTACGGCATCGGCCAATGCCGCTGCGTGAGCCGGTGTGCGGCTGTACACGACCGTTACATGCCAGCCCCGCGCCGCCAGCAGCCGCGCCAGCGCACTGCCCACGCGCCCCGCCCCGATGATGCCAAGCGCAGGTGTCATGGCGAGAGCGGCGTGGGCGTGGCGATTGGTTCACTGATGAAGATCGTCACTTCACAGGACGCCTTGACGGCGTTGGCGGCGTCAAACACGACGAGCCGGAAGCGGTACTCGCCGGGCTGGTAGAACGAGGGCACGAACTGGCCGAGTTCGCCCACCTCCGGCACAGCCTGCGTTCCTTCACCCGGCAGCGGCGCGAAGCTGTTGAAAGTCGATTCCCCCTTCAACTCCAGCCGGTAGAAAGCAAAGTCGTCGGCGTTGGCAATACCACGCACGACCATCGGTTCGAACACAACCATGCCATTAGCCGGCACCTCAAGCTGCGCGTTGGGCGTATCACAACCCACCGGCGCGGGCGAGTTGGGCACAATCGTGCCAACTGGCGTGGGCGTGAGCGTGGGCGTCGGCAGAATCTGGTTGGCCGGATTGACTTCGCCCAACTGGACGCCGCTGGTATCAACTTGAAAATCGCCAGTAACCGGCTGCGGAGTGGGCGTGTTGAACACACCATCCTCCATCACCTGCGCCACCGTAAGCGACATATCGAGCGTCTCGCGCAGCGCCGGCGCAACCACCTGCTGCAAGCCCACGACGAATAGTAGTGCTTCGACGACGAGGATGACGCCCGTAAGTGCGTTATCGCGCCGGTCACGCGCCATACTGCGCTCAAGTTCGTACTGCGAACTACGCAGAACCTGGCGCGTTCGGTTGAGCCGCCAAAGCATGAAGATGAGCAGCGCCCCGAGCAGGATATACAGCCCGGTTGCCCACTGCTCGATCAGAAAGACGAAGTTTTCCATCAGCCCCAGGCGCTAGTCGAGCGCGCGCAGCACCCCGTGAATGATGCTGGACATGCGCGGCGCCAGCAGTTTGCCGGACTCCAACACTTCTTCGTGCGTGGCTTCCATGTTCGAGTCAATCGTGCTGATGGCGGCGTTGGTGATGCCGGACATCGCCATTACGCGCATCTTCATGTGCCGCGCCACCAGCACCTCGGGGACGGTTGACATGCCGACCGCATCGGCGCCGACGGCGCGCAGCATTCGGATTTCGGCAGGCGTTTCGAAATTCGGGCCAGCCAGCCATGCATACACGCCTTCATGAACCGGCACGTTGAAGGCCCCCGCTGCCGACTTGGCCAGCATCCGCAGGTCCTGGTCATACGCGCCGGACATACCCGGGAAGCGTTCGCCGAGCGTATCGTCATTCGGCCCGATCAGCGGATTCAGGCCAGCCATGCCTACCCAATTGATATGATCGTTGAGCAGCATCACGTCCCCCACCGCGTAGGCGGGGTTGAGGCCTCCGGCGGCGTTGGTGAGGAACAACATCTGCACGCCCAGAAAATGCATCACGCGAATGGGGAACGTTACCTGCTGCGGCGTGTAGCCCTCATAGAGGTGGGCGCGGCCACGCTGGAGCACAACCGGCACCTCGTCCAGCGTGCCCAGCACCAGCGTTCCGCTGTGGCCCGGCACGGTCGACTGCGGCCAACCGGGAATGTCGGCGTAGGGGATGGTGACCGCATCTTGCAGCTCATCCGCCAGGCTGCCCAGCCCCGAGCCCAGCACAATCCCCACGCGAACGGGTAATTTGGTGCGCTGGCGGATTACCGCTGCGGCGTTTTCGTAGTCGGTGGTGGTCATCACTGCCTCCTGATGGCGATACAGGCCAGACGGGCTCATTA
This sequence comes from uncultured Chloroflexia bacterium, assembly GCA_963841085.1. GTDB lineage: Bacteria > Chloroflexota > Anaerolineae > Aggregatilineales > Phototrophicaceae > Flexifilum. The sequence goes on from CAWJBF010000005.1 coordinate 360,854, forward strand.
TACCCCTGCGCTTGCCGGTTCGGTCAGCATACGCGTTGCGTTTACGGGCTTGATCTTGCTGAAAAAATAGCGAATTTTGCCGCCGCCCAATGCAATTTCCCGGTGCGCGCGATTAGACTGAAGACAGTACCAAGACACCAGTTGCACAGCACTGAACCGGGGCACTCCACCATGGAAACCAGCGCCGAACGCGCTCTCACCCAGTACGTCGCCATCTACGAGAAGTTGTACGCTCGCGCGCCAAAAGATGTGTGCATCCTCAGCGAGGATTGGCTGGTTGTTAACGGTGCGCAAATGCGGGCCAGCGAATTGGTGCATTTGAGCGAGCAGATGGAACGCGACTACATCCTGGTGCAGGCCCGCAAACGCGGCATCAGCGCGCGACTCTACGCCTGGCTGCGCTAAGTGCCCAACTTCTATAGCAGCCCCGCCCGCCGCCGCTCGTCCTCGTAATCATCCGGCGTATCCACATCCCGCAGCACACTGTCCGTTTGCACCTCAACATAATGAATTTCGTCTGCGTGGCGGTTGATCACATCGCGCGGCGCGCCACCCATCAGCCCCAGCAGTTCGGGCCAGTAGCGGCGATCGACCAGCAGCGGGTGGCCGCGCCGGTGCTGGAAACTGGGCACGATCAGTTCGCCCTTGCCCTCCGCGTAGGCGGTTACCAACGCACTGACCACGTTCGGCTGAATGCGCGGCTGATCGCCCAGCACAATCAGCGCGGCAGATACGTGCGCGGGCAGCGCGCGCAGGCCCATTTGCAATGACGACAGCATTTCGCCGCGCGCGTAGCCGGGATTATGCGCCACCGTCACGTCCATCTTTTCAGCGATGCGCGCCACCGGTTCGGCCTCATGGCCCGTCACCACCACCAGCTCGCGCACGCGGCCCAGCAGCAGTTGGCGCAGGATGTGCTCCAGAATTGTCCCGTTTTCCCACGGCAGCAGCACCTTGGGCTGGCCCATGCGGCTGGACAGGCCGGCTGCCAGAACCACGGCCCCCACGCGCCGCCGCACCTCATAGACGGGGTCGCTGGCGCGTGCACTGCCCAGCGCGGTCGCCTGCACACGTGGCTCGGCTAATATGAGTTGCGCGATCAAACGGGCGCGGCCGCGCTGATAGCCTTCGCGGACTGCGCCATTCAGCCACGCCACCACGCGCGCGTTATCCGGCACGCCCTTCAGCCCCAGCGCCGGGTCGCGCAGCGTTTGAGCCACCCACGGCGACTTGACCGGTGCGCCAAGCGGAAAGCCGTAAGCCTGCTCCAGCGCCGCCGCATTCATCACATGGTCCTCATCCAGCGGCTGGCCCAGCACCGCCAGCCCCGCGACCGGCACGACCAGTGTCGCGGCCGCCGGAATAACTGGCTCATGAGCGCGAGGCGCTTTCAGCAGCAGCCCGCGCGCGCCATCCGCCTCAACCAGCAGCACATCCGAGTCCACACGGTCAGGCAGACCGTCAAACCACGCCTCGCTGGGCGCGTGCGCCTTGCCCTCATAGATGCCACCATGCACAAAGACAACGCGATGCGCTTCCAACGCCGCCGATAGAGTTGAAGGCGGTTCGAGATCGGTCAGCGCAGTCGGGAAGAAGGCCAGTTGGTCCGCGCCGATGCGCGTGGTCGTGGTCGCCAGCACGCGCCAACCCATTTCGGCCAACTCGTGCGCTAGTGCCACCATCGTCGACGTCTTGCCGCCCGCGCCCACAAACGCCACGATGTCGCCGCGCTGAATGCCGAAGGCCTGAGTGAGTTTCATAGGTGCGCCCGTACTTGCGGCGCGCTGAGGACGGCTTCAAGCACGCCGCCACCTACCGCCAATGATTTGTCGGAGATCGTGAAGCAGTGTGAACGGTCTGCGCGTGGGTCGAGATCGCCGATCTTCATACCAGCCTGCACCGCCACGCGCTGGTGGATCAGGCCGCGCAGCGCCCCGGCGAACGGCGCGCGCAGTTCACGCCCGCCTACTGTGGCGATTAACGCCCCTTCAGCAAGTAGATCGCCTATCGCGGTATGCGCCTGCACATATCCATCGGCGGGTGCGCGCAGCACGCGGGAATGCGTTTTCAGGCCGATACTGCCCGGTTCTCCCGAATCAGCTTCAGCTTCACCGTGCCAGATGACGCGCCCAAGCGTGTGACCGCGATTGGTTTCGATAACCGCATGGCAGTCCGCGCCGGCGCTGAATCCTGGCCCAAACGCGATCACCAGCGGCGCGTCGTTCGGGCGCGTGCCCAGATTGCGCTTCTCCATGCGCGCATCAACGACGACAACCGGCTTGAGTGCGGCCAGAGATGACCCCTCAGCATCCACCAGCACGGGGATTTCTCCCGCGCTCAGCACCGAATCAAGCTGCTCCAGATCGGTCAGGCGCGCCGTGAGTTCCTCAACTTCCGCCGCGCCCGCAAAGACCGCCTCACCAAACGACACTGCGCGGCGCACCAGCACCGGCGCGGGCAGCTCCAGTACGATCACGGGGAATCCCGACCGGTGCAACCGCGCTATTGCGCCGCTGGCGAGGTCACCGCCGCCACGAACGACGACGCGCGCGCCGTTAAAGAACGCCAAGCCCGTGAGCGCGCAGCGCCGGAACCACCTTGTCAGGCACAAATGGCAGGCTGGTGAACCAGACTCCCGTCGCATCGAAGACTGCGGCGGCCACGGCGGCGGCCAGCGGGACGAACGGCATTTCGGCCATGCCGCGCGCTCCCCACGGCCCGATCGGGTCGGGGTGCTCAACGATCACCGACTTCACTTCGGTGGGTACATCGAGGACAGTCGGGATCAGATAAGTCGACAAATATGGATTGCGCACCCGGCCGTCCTTGACGATCAGATGCTCCATCACGGCATAGCCGATGGCCTGCACGACCGCGCCCTCGATCTGCCCCTGCACCAACTGAGGGTTGATGGCGTAGCCCACGTCATCGGCGCAGACCACACGCAGCACATGGATCAGGCCCGTTTCGAGATCGACCTCGACCTCAGCCGCTTCGGCCACGTAGCCATAAGCGAAATTGGGCTCACTCTTACCCGTCATCGGGTCGTAGGGGCTGGTGCGCGGCGGCCGGTATTGATAAGTAGCTATTGCGGGGCGTTCTTCGTTCTTCCAGCGCTCCAGCGCCTGCTCGGCCGCGCCCTTGATAGCATTGCCGGCCATGAAGGTCATGCGCGAGGCCGACGAACTGCCGGCGGTTAGCGTTTCAGCGGTGTCGTCGGTGATCAGGCGTACCTTCTCAACCGGCACGCCCGTGCCTTCGGCCGCCATCTGCACCATCACGGTATGCGTACCCTGCCCCACATCCGTCCCCGCGTGGCGCACAATGACCTGCTCGATTTCGGCCTTGCCGTGAATCTCGACGGTCGCCCACGACTGCTCAGGGTAGCCGAAGCTGAAGCCCACGTTCTTGAAGCCCGCTGCAAAGCCGATGCCGCGCCGTTTGGCCGGGTCGGCTGGCTGCGCCATTGGCTCACGTGCCCACACTCCGGCCTGCTCGGACCAGCCGCTTTCACGGGCGCAGGCTTCAATCACCTGCGGCATGCTTACTCCGGCAGGGAGCGGCGTTCCGACGGTGAGAATGCTGCCTTCGCGCACCGAGTTGCGCAGGCGCATCGTGATTGGGTCGATGTCGAGCGCCTCAGCCAACCGGCTCATCATGCTCTCGGCGGCAAAGCAGGCTTGCGGCGCGCCGAATCCCCGGAATGCGCCAGTAGGGATGTTGTTGGTATAGACGGCGTAGGTATCGACCTGTGCGTTATCGACCTCATACGGGCCAGTCACCATCATGTTGGCGTTGCCCAGTACCTTGGTGGACGTGTAGTTATACGCGCCGGCATCGCCGATCAGCGTCGCTTCCACCGCCGTAATCTTGCCCTCTCGCGTCGCGCCCCATTTCGTCTTGATCGTGATCGGGTGGCGCTTGTGGTGCGCGTGAATCGACTCTTCGCGGCTCCACAAAATCTTGACCGGGCAACGCAGCACATGGGCGGCCAACCCGAGCACAATCTGCACCGACATGTCCTCGCGGCCGCCAAACGCCCCGCCGATCGCCGGGTAAATCACGCGCACCTGCTCTTCCGGCAGGTTCAGAGCATGCGCAATCAGGTACTGGTCCTCATGCGTCCACTGGCCGGCAGTTACGACGGTCACCCGTCCCTGCTCGTCGATATAGCCAAGGCCCGCTTCCGGCTGCAAATAGGCGTGCTCCTGATAGCCAGTGTCGAACTCACCTTCGAGCACGACATCCGCCGCCGCCCAGCCGGCTTCCATGTCACCAATCCGGATGCGATAGTGGGCCAGCACATTGTTAGCGTTATTTTCATGCAGGCGCGGCGCACCCTCGGCCATCGCCTCTTCCGGGCTGAAGAGCGCGGGCAGGTCTTCGTAGTCCACGCGAATCAGCTTCAGCGCCTGCGCCGCAATTGCGTCGGTTTCGGCCACCACCAACGCCACGTTATCCATGTAGCAGCGCACGATGTCCGTACCCGGCTTGTCGCCACCCGGCCCGCACAGTACCGGCTGATCCTTGAGCACGAGGCCATACTCGTTCACCGGCACATCGCGCGATGTGAACACCCGCACCACGCCCGGCAATGCTTCGGCGGCGCTCGAATCAACCGCAATCACGCGTGCATGAGCGCGGTCACTGTACTTGATTTTCGCCCACAGTTGGCCGGGCTGATCAACGTCACCCGGATACGGCGCAGCGCCCGTCACTTTGGCGACGGCGTCAATGCGCTGCATATTCTTGCCGATGGCGATGGTGTCGCGCTTGCTCATGGGATTCCCCTTGCCTGCATCGGGCGCAGGCCCGCGGGCGGACTTTGCGGCCATTATAGCGCGGGACGGCGGAAGGTTCAGTGGGGCCATTTGCGCGGCCATGCGGCGCCGTTCATTTGTCGTGCGGGCGCGCCCGTTTGAGGCGACGGGATGGTGGACGGGCTGGACGGGGATGGGAAGTGAAGCTCAGCCTCTACTCAAAAGAACGTCACCCCCTGCCCCTTCTTTACGCCAGTGAAGAGAGGGCAGAGGGTGACGGGTGAAGCACAGCACTTTTCAAACACACTCGAAGTGCCAGGATGTTCAGACGTCTACGCATTCATCGACGGGATGAGTCTTTCCGACGGCCTCTCAGCCCTCCGCGCGCAGCAGCGCAAGCGCTGGATTGACCACCTCCGCCAGGCCCTGTTCGGGATCGGCCCCATCGTTGTTGTAGAGCATCACGACGACCGTATCGAACGCAGGCGCATACTCCAGCAGCGTCCGGAAACCGGCAATGTAGCCTGCATGCCCCAGATAGTCCTCCTGAACCATGACGCCCAGACCATAGGAACTGCCGGGGGTGGGGGTCGTCATCGCGGCCAGCGACTCCGGATCGTCCAACAGCGCCCCGCCGAACAACCCGCGGGCGAAGGCAATCAGGTCTGGTGCAGTAGAGACCAGGCCGCCCGCCGACCACCCGACAGATTCATGCAGTTCAGTGAGATCGGTCAGCGTGTCCCCGGAACCTGTATAGCCGTGCACGACATCAATGACCGAGTCTTCGTAGCAATCCAGAAACGTGGACGCCATCCCCAGCGGTTCATAGATATGCGTGCGATACGCCTCAGCAAGCGGCACAGCCGCCGCCGTTTCGATCACCATGCCAAGCAGCGTGTAGTTGGTGTTGCTGTAGCTCCACCGTGCCCCCGGCTCAAAGTTGGCATCTTGTCCGTACACGTAGCGGGCAAGCGTTTCGTGGGGGTCCTGCTGGACGCAGTCCAGCTTCACCAAGCCTGTATCCTCATCGACTTTCACCTCAGTGAAGATATCCGTCCAGTAAGCGTCGTGTTCGACGATGTTGAACAAACCGGACGTGTGCGTCAGCAGGTGGCGCAGCGTAATCTGATCGCCATAGGGCAGTTGATCGGCGACGTCTGGCAGCCAAAGCGCCAGCGGATCGTCCAAAGTCAGCACGCCGTCCTCCGCAAGTTGCATGATGACAGTCGCGGTGAACATCTTGGTGACACTGCCAATCCGAAACGCGCCCTCCGGCGGCATGGGGATATCGTCCATAACGTCCGCGAAACCACTTGCTCCCGCGAAGCGATACTCCGGCGCGTCAATCCACACGATCGTGCCGGGTGGGAGTCCGTCCGCGGTCAGATCGTCCATCTCCGCTTGTATCTCCGCAGTAACGTCCGGCGGGAACGCCTGCGGGTCATCCTGGGCGGTGGCGACAAAGCCGGGCAGCAAAGTCACCAGAATCAGGGTCAATATCAGTGCGGTACGAAAACGCATGCGTATGCTCCTCAGAGAAACGGACGGTAGGTTGTATTGCTAAGGGCTGCTGTTTCACCCTAGCAGGCTTCGTTGATCACATTAGGACAACGGCAGCGGCATACGGCAGCAGGGCCAGCAGCGCCAGGGCAGGATGGCCGCGCCGCGTTTCGTTGCGGCTGTCCCAGCTAAAGAGATAGATTGCCAGCCCAAAGGCCAGCACGCCCCCTGCCGCCAGCACCACCAGCGATCCCAGCGCGCTGAATTCGGTGCTCAATTCCATCGCCAGCCCGCGAAACGCGTTCGTGGCCTGGGTAGGCGGCAACAGCAGCGCAATCCGGCTCACCCCGGCCGGCAAGACACTGGCAGGAATCCACATCACCACCATCGTCGGGATAAAGATGAGTTGTGACCACAGCACCGTAACGCGCGAACTGCCCGAAATCACGCCGATCAGCACGCTCAGCCCGGCCAGCGCAAACGCCGTCACGCCGAACGTCACGGCAAAACCCGGCCAGTTGAGCGGCGCCGTCGCGGAAAAGAGCGCCGGGCCTGCGAGGACGAAGATGCTCGTCACAATCACGAGATGAAAACTCATCGTCAGCGCCGGGATGCTCAGGAGCGAAAGGGTAGGCACACCGTTGATTTTGTAATTGCGGAAGATCCCCGCTTTGCGGGCCGTCACCAGGGGATCGGGCAAACCGAACAGCGTCGCCAGCAGGATGGCGATGATGACCATCAACGGAATGAACATTTCGCCAAATGCCGGGTCAATATCGATCAGGACAAACCCAACCAGGAGATATAGCCCCAGCGGTATCAGGTACACCAGCAGCAGCAATGTCATATTGCGGATGCCGGTGCGGAACTCGAACGAGAAATGATTGGCAAAGGCATTCATTGCAGGACTCCTGTCGTCGTGATTTCGAGGAAACGATCTTCCAGCGACGGTCGCTCCACCCGCAGATCGATCAGGGTGTCCTTGTGCCCCTCCACATAATCGATGATCGACGACACCGTGGGGCCAATGTCGATGCTGAAATAGGTGTGATAATCCTCTTTGACGGTTTGATGCTGGACGGCCGGGAAAGTGGCCGTCGAGCCGAATAGACTGCCGTCTTCCGTGCGTACCGAAACTCTGGTCAGGCCGGCTCCGGTTGCGGTCAGGTCCAGCGGCGTGCCGGTGACAGCAATTTTCCCGCCCAGCAGAATAGCGACGCGGTCCGTCATCTCCTCCGCCTCCGCCATGTCATGCGTGGCGAGCACAATCGTCGTTCCCGCGCTTTGAAGCTCGCGCATCACATCATGCAGTTCGACCCGTGTCGCTACGTCCAGACCGGCCGTAGGTTCATCCAGAAACAGCACCGGCGGATTGTGGGCCACCGCCAGGGCCAGCAGCAGGCGGCGCTGTTGGCCGGTGGACAACTGGTGATACTGGGAATTTCTTTTCTCGGTCATGCCCAGTCGATCCAGAAGGTCATAACGCGGATCGACATCGTGGTAGGCACAGAAGAACTTCATGGCCTCGTCCACATGAATATTCTCTGGCAGCGCGGAAGTTTGCAGCTGGACACCGATCAGGTTACGCAGCTTGTGGGCCTCGCGGGCAGAGTCCACATCCATGACTCGCAGGGACCCGCCGTCAGGCGCGCGCAACCCTTCCAGGCTTTCCAGCGTGCTCGTCTTCCCCGCGCCGTTCGGGCCGAGCAACCCGAAGATCTCACCACGCCACACATCAAAGCTGATTTGGTCTACCGCGACGAAATCACCATAAACCTTCCGAAAATCTCGAACTTGAATGACAGGGTCTTCCACAAAGTAGTTCCTTTACTGATATAGACTGAAGCCGAGCTCTACATAAAAATAGAAACACGACACTTAATTACCAGTATACCCATTTTGGACACGGTGGCCAAATCGCAGGCTCCACCGTCGGTGCTCTCGCGTCGCAGGTACTCGTTTTCCCTGCCGCCGTTGAATACCGGGCGAAAGGCGCATCGGCGAAACGCGAAGAAAAGCAGAGAGAACGCCGTTGAGATCAGCCCCGGCGTTCTCCCTTATTCCCTCGGCGTCTCGGCGATGGGTCTTTTTCTCACATACCGCTCATTTGCGTCCGCCCGGTCTACCATCCCGCCGCCCCAACCCGGCACGCCCGCGCTACGATCAACGTAGCCCAATGGCCGCATCGTCCGCCGAACCGGCCCATCCCACCCCATGTGTCCTGTAATCTGTCTCGCTGTCTTGCTGATTCTTCTCTCAGTCACTGTCTCGCTCTTTTGAATCTGTCTCGTTGTCTCGCTCTTTAAGATTATGAGTAATAGGCCCGGGCAGCGCCACCCAACCCCGCCCCCTTGCGCACAAATCGTACCAAACAGGTCTCCCCCTCTCCGCGCGCGGAGAGGGGGATGGGGGGTGAGGTTGGTGGTACGGGTCGGGGGGTGAGGTTCGCGCCCGAAGCGGGGCCGCAGGGGGTTCTACTCCAGCATCACCTCGCCCACCGAGGCGCTTTCGGAGCGGCCTTCAGCGCGCAGGCGGCTGGCTTCACGCCGGAAGATACGCTGGATGATGGCAATTGCGGTCGCATACGTCGGCGCGATGCCGTGATATTCGAGGCTTCCCGCGCCCAGGTTGTGTCCGCGCCGGAACGGTGTATCGGAGGCATAGTGCAGGAAACCGAGGTCGAACGGCGACGACATGAGCGTGACGATCTCGTTTTGCGGGTGGCGTTTAGGCCGCACGGCCTCGTAAATCGCGCTCAGATACGGTCCGGCTTCCATCTCGATGACGGTATAGCCCTCACGGTAGAATACGTCCATATAGCGCGGGTTCTGCAGGAACGTTCCCGGCGCGCTAATGGCCTTCTGGTTGTCCAGCACCATGCCGTAGGTCATATACGGCGCAACGTCTTCGCCCGTGAAACAGTTGCTGAAAAGATAGGTGTTCGATGAATGCTCGTCATGCACAATGTTGGCGACCATCACGTCGCCAATGCGGCCGTTGAGCGTGGCGGCCTTGCCCATCACGTACACGCCCAGCAGCCGCTCGACGTTCTCCGTCACGCGGTTGAGTAGCTCATAGGCGGCCAACCCAAGCGGATAATCGACGTTGAAGATGACGGCGTCGCTGTGCGCCAGCAGCGGATCGAACAGCGGTGCCAGGCGCGGATCGAGCCGATCCGGCCGCAGCCGCGCCAGGTCGATCACCTGCGTCTCCAAATCCGAGCCGTGCTGGCTGGTGATGCGGCTGATGCCCAATTCGCGTTCATCCTGCAGGCGGCGGGCGCGCGCGCCCGGGTCACCCCGGCGCAGATAATCGCGCAGCGCGTAGTAGAGGAAATTAGCGCGGTGCTTGTCGCCCTTCTCACTCAGTGCGCGGTATTCGGCCAACAGGGATTCGTGGCCCCGCGCCTCGATGAAGCGCACAATCGCGTCCTCTTCGCGCATGGCGAAACCGGACAGCAGGTTGATGAGCGAGTGCGTGTTGCTGGACACGAAATAGACGGGTCGATCACGCAAATCAACGATGGGATCAGTATGGTGCTGCAGGAAGTCGCTGACATCATCCCACCAGTAGGTCGTGCCGCGCCGGTAATCGGCCAGCGAGCCGGCGATCTGGCGCAGGCCGAACTGCTTGCGCTGGTCGGCGATCAGCGCCAGCGTGGGCACGAAGCGCGCGCCCCACACGATTTCCAGGCGGCGCAAATCATCCTGCTCCATTTGCAGCGCCGCCGCCAGCATCACCAGTTCCGCGTCGGTCAGCGGCGTCGTGCGATCATGGTGTTGGGCCAGAAACAGACGCGCTACTTCACTGCGCAGCAGCACATGCAGTTTGTTCCACTCAATCTGGTAGGCGGTGAGCATCGGGATCAGATCGTCGATGTCGGACCGGCTGGCGATGAATACAGCCAGCGTATCTCGGCCATCGAAATGCATGCGGCGGCGGCGGCCGGGCGCAGACACGCGCTCCCAGTCGCGCACCGGAAAGCCCGCGTCGATGAACAGCTTTTCGACCTGCCCCAGCAGGACATGATCGACAGATGGCATGACATTTGGCAAGCGCGTGCTGGTGTACGCGAGCGCCGAAACATCCGGGCCAGCCATGCGCGCGCCCACATGCAGCGACGAATCCATCGCCTTGTGCGCCTCGACCAGTGTTTCGATCTGTATCGTGTGCGTCGAGCGCAGCAGCGAATAGTACGTGCGCATGTACAGCTCGATTTCTTCGCTACCCGTTTTCGGTACTGTGCGATCCATATGCGTGGTTCCCTTGTGTGGCGCAGTTCCATTGTAAGCCGCGAGGGGCTGTTCGCCCCTCGCTTTAACACATTCTTATCGATGGAAACCTATTCCACTTTCCCACTTCTGGGGTCTTGATCCTTCAGTGTGTTGCGAATGTGCAGATTTATCTTGCGCTGCTTCACCTTGTCGCGCTCACGCTGAACCAGCATCAGTTCGCGTTCTTTCAGAATGTCCGATTCTTTCACCAGCGTTCGCTTGCGCGGAGCGAACACCGCCACGATCATGCCCGCGATCAGCAGGAGGATGCCGAAAATCACGCCAGCGAAGATCAACCGCTGCATTTCCGGGGCAATCGAGCGCATGTTCAGGCGCGGCAGTGTCCGCTGAACCCATGCTATCACCTCTGGCGCAACGGCATAGCTGATGATGAGCAGCGAGACGATCAGCAGGAAGCCAATCAGCGGCCACCACGATCGCTTCCGTTTCTTCTGGGCCTGAACAATCTGGGTCATTCCGCCATCTCCCCTGCCGTCTCTCCGGCCTCTCGAAATGCCTGAACGATTGAGTAATAACCGGTGCACCGGCACAGATTGCCGCTGATGCTTTGGGCGATCTGTGCGTCATTGGGCTGAGGGTGTTCTTCCAGCAGCTTGACGCCAGACATGACGAAACCGGGCGTGCAGTAGCCGCATTGCACGGCCGCATTGCGCACAAACGCAGCTTGCAGCGGATGCAGTTCACCGCCCTCCTGCAGGCCTTCTACCGTGACGATGTCTGCGCCGTGCGCGCGCGGGGCGGGCGTCATGCAAGCCATCACCGCCGCACCATCCAGAAACACGGTGCAGGCCCCGCATTCTCCTTCGGCGCAGCCTTCCTTGGTGCCGGGCAGGCCCGCTTCTTCACGCAGAAAACGCAGCAGCGTCTTGTCCTGGCCGGTCGTAAACTGGCGCCGTTCACCATTAATGGTCGTCTCTATCGGCTGGTGGCCGCCGTGCGCTGTCAGCGCGGGAAGCGAGCTGGCGGGGTGGCCCTCCGCCTCGCCCCAGAGCATAGCCGGGTCTTGCGGATACTGTTCGGCTTCGCGCCCATCTGCCAGCGCGCGCAGCGCCCGCGCGACCAGCACGCGCACCATTTCGCTGCGATATTCGGCCGTGGCGCGCACGTCGTCGATGGGTGATGGTGTAGCCGCGGCCAGCCGCGCCGCTTCCCGAATCGTTTCGGGGGTGAGCGCGCGGCCGTGCAGATACTGCTCGGCGGTGGGCGTGCGGATGATGGTGGGCGCGACGCTGCCCAGCGCAATGCGCGCGTGCGTCACCTGGCCGCCTTCCAGCGCTACGATCACGGCCGTGTTAACGACCGCGATTGCCTGCGTGCGCCGCAGACCCAGCTTGAGGAACATGCCGCGCTCGATGGCCGCCAGCGCTGGAAACGCGATCTCGGTCAGCAGTTCATCGGGACGCATCACAGTCGTGCGCAGGCCCGTGTAGAACTCGGCCAGCGGCACCGTGCGCTCTCCCGCCAACGATGACAACGTGACCGACGCGCCCAGCGCCATCAACGGCGTGATTGTATCGTTGGCGGGCGATGCCGTGATGATGTTGCCGGCCACGGTGGCACGGTTGCGAATCTGCGGCGCGCCGACCTCCCAGCAGGCCTGAGCCAGTGGCAGCGCGCGCTTCACGATCAGGTCACTTCCCACGACCTGGTTATGCAGCACCAGCGGGCCCAGCGAGATCGTGTCACCGTACAGCCGGATTTGATCCAGCCCGGGCACACGCGAAATGTCGATGAGAGCTTCAATGCCCGGGCGCTGGCCGCGCTCCATCTCGATCAGAAGGTCGGTGCCGCCCGCAATCACCCGCGCGCGTTCGCCATGTTCCGCCAGTAGCGCCAATGCTTCGCCCACCGAGGTTACGCTGTAGTACGCCTTCCACATTGCTTTGAGTCCTTAAAGTTAGGTGAAAGTGCTGAGTTCAAAGTTGAAAGAAAAAGACAGTGCTGCGTGCAGAACAATGATTCTTCGCTAGCGTCTGAGGTTGAAGGCATCAGGCTAAAGCTGCGCCTGCTGAAGCAGGCTTCAATAACCCTGTTAACGCAACGCGACCAACCCATACGACCATCTTGCATCCAACTTTCAACTTCTCTTCATTATGCATCTGCTTACCCGATCCTGCGCTAAAGACCTCCATCTGCCAGGACTTTGAACTTTTAACTTTCAACTTTCAACTTCGGTTCAATATCCAGCAGCGTCACCGGGTTGATATTCATGATCGTCGTCGGGCCGAACTGGGTGACGGTGGTCGTGCGGCGGTCGTAGGTATGCACATGCCCGTGCAGCATATAGCGCGGGCGCATCCAACGCACGAAGCGCGCCAGCGAGGTGAAGCCGTGATGCGGCAGGTCATCGGCGTCGTGAATGCCGCGAATCGGGCTGTGCGTCACCAGCACGTCCATCGCGTAGCCGAGCCGCAACCGCCGCAGCAGCAGCCGCAGCGACGATGAGAGCACCATCCTCATCATGTCTGAGTCGCTGTACTGCACCGGCTCACCGCTGTATTTTACGCAGCCCTCCAGCCCAAAGAAGCTCACCCCCCCATAGACCCGCAGCCGCTTGTGCAGGTCGTCGCCGCCAGGCGGAAATTCCTCGTAGCGCGCGTCATGGTTGCCGCGCACGTAGGCCAGCGGGATGTTGAGGACAGAGGTGATGAATTCCAGATAGACCGATGGCATATCGCCGCAGCTCACCAGCAGTGAAACGTCATTGTAGCGGCGGCGCAAGTGCGCGGCGTTTTCCATCTGCGCCATCACCGTATCGCTCACCGCCAGAATCTTCATTGCGCTCTCACGGCCGCGCAGTGTCCCCGGCCGCGTCCGTCTCTCCCAGCCAGCGCATCGGCTGGCCACTGCCGCCGCGCCGCAACATGATGATTTCGGCCATGATGCTGAGGGCGATTTCCTTCGGCGTTTCGGCCTCCAGTTCTAGCCCGATTGGCGCATGCACCCGCGCAAGCTGTTCGAGGCTTAAGCCATGTTCGCTCGTCAGCGCTTTGGAGGTGATCGCCCAGCGCCTTCGACTGCCAATCAGCCCAAGATAGGCCGCGCTGGTCGCCAGCAGCGCCGGAATCAAATGGATGTCCACAGGCAGGCCACGTGTGACCGCCGCGATATAGGTCGAGGGGCCCATCTTCACGCGCTCAGGCACATCGGCGGGCGCGCACACGAGGTATTCATCGAGGCCGGGCGCGTAGTCGGCGTTGCAGAACTCGGGGCGGTCGTCGCTGAGGACAACGCGAAACTCCATCCACTTGCCGAGCTGCGCCAGGGCCTTGCCCACATGCCCGCCGCCAATGACGATTAGCGTAGGTGGCGCGGAGATTGGCTCGATGAACACCGTTAGCGTGCCGCCGCAGACGCCCGGATCGCCCGATCCCGGGTCATTGAGCGTATAGCTTTCAGTTCGCGCTTCGCCGCTGGACAGCACGGCCAGCGCCACTTTGATGACGACGGATTCCATGCGCCCACCGCCGACCGTGCCCACAAACGAGCCGTCAGCGCGCACAAGCAACTTACTGCCCTCGTGTCGCGGAACCGAACCTTGGGTCGCGATCACGGTCGCCAGCGCGGCCGCTTCGCCGCTGTCCTGTGCCGCGATCACCGCCTCGTAAACTGCGCGTGTATCCTCCATCGTTTCTCGTCTTTCACTCGCCGGTTGACCAGTCGGGGCGCTGCACGGGCCCGATAAACACGCGGCCCACGTCATCGCCGCCCTGCGCAGGCAGCCGCGCCAGTGTGATCGGGTCGTACAGCCCCACGGCCACGTCATATTCGCCCGGCGCCAGTCCGGTCGCATCAAGCGCAATTGTGTCAGAAAACGAACCGGGTAGCCAATTCCCCGGCGGCAGGCCGCCTGCGCCGGGCCGCTGGTCGGTTTGCGCCGCAATCTCACCGTTGGCGTCGAGCATATGCACGAAGATCACCGCGTCACCGCTGGCTGCGCCGTCCGTACTCCACGGCAGGCGCACCTCCAGCTGCGTTCGCCCGTCATCAGTCAGTTCCCAGGTGAACGACGGCTCGAACAGTTGGATCGCCCCATCCTGCCACGTCGCGCGTGTATCGCCAGATTGCGGAGCCGTGATGAACTGCGCGCCCTGATAGGCCGAGTGCATATACGGCTGATAGATCATGCCCGGCGTTTCCGGCACGATGCGGATATCTACGTTATCGCCGACTTGGTCGCCCGGAATCAGCACTGGCACTTCGAGCCACTGGCCGGGGATGAACGGCACGGCGCGCGTGGCAATCCGTAAGCCATTCGCGTACACGCCCAACTGACCGGCGGAGGCGGGGTTGAGCCGTGTGATGAGCACGAGGTCACTACCAGGCTGCGTACCGAGCGTGAACCGCTCCTCGCCCGTAATCAGCCGCCCGCCGTCCATGACCACGCACAGATCGCCGCCTTCGCAGCCCGCCGACGGAAACTCGAAATATTCGCTCGGAAATGCGGCCAACCGTACCATTCTCCGACCAGCGATAGTCATGTTCGCGCTCAGAGGCGATATCGGCCACGTCCACCGAGTCGATGATCTCCATGCCCGCCGTGTAGCGCGTTTGCTGGAGGATGCAAGACGGCGATTGTGAACGGTCGGCAGGCGCGTAGTCGGGCCGGAAGATACCCTGCGACTCGGCGGCCAGAGCCACGTTGAGGTCAGAATCGAGCGGGGTCGTGAAGCGCGCCAGCGGTTCACCGTAAATCGACGTGGCTTCCAGATAGCCGAGGCCGAGGCCGTGCCCTTCGCCGTAGCTGGCCACATAGTCGGGCCGTTCGCGGTCAAGGAACTCGCCCATCGAGCCTGGACCGTTGCGCCAGTAATCCGCCGCGCCCGGCGTCGTCAGGCCAACCATATCGAGCGTGGTGCGCCCGCCCAGAAAGCGCATCATGCCCACATCATGTACGGCGATCACGGCGGCGTCGGGCGTGTTGGCCGCCAGCCAGCGCGCCATCGGCAGCGGCTGCGCGTTGATGGATTCGACGTTAACAGCATAAGCGCGCGCGAAACCGGGTATCGACACAAGCGCGCCCGCCAGCATCAGCCCGCCAAGCGCAGCGCCGACCCAGCGGCGGCGGAACCACAACGCGCCCGCAGGAGCCAGCAAATACAGCAGCGCGAACATCGGCATCTGATAGCGTTTGAAGTGCCAGAAGGCGGTATCGAGCGTGGCAATCGCCAGACGTGCCCAGCAGCAGCGTGCCGCCAACAAGGATGACGAGCGGGCGCGTCTCTATGCGCCGAAGCAGCGCCGCGCCACCAAGCAGCGCCATCACCAGCGCAGGCAGTGCCACATAGAGCAACGGCCCGCCGCCGAGGCTGCCGGCAATCAATTCGCGCCACATGCGCACGACCTGTTCGGCCCAGCGCGCCAGCATCTCGCCCGCATCAGGCGGCACCGCACCGAAAATCGACTTGGCCGCGTTACCGGACGCGACCATCGAACCAGTCAGCAGCAGATTGACCAACGGCTGCAGGCCGATGAGCGCGAGGGGCAAAAGCAGCCACAGCCAGCGTTTTGAACGGCGCAGTCCTTCACCCCACCAGCGCCACGCCAGCAAGCTGACTGCCAGCAGGGTCACAATCGCCCACTCGGGCCGCACGACTGCGGCGAAGCCCGCGCCAACGAGCGTCCAGCGGTCGGAGCGCGCCGCGATGCCATAGGCCGCCAGCAGCACGGCTAACACCGCCAGCGCCGTTTCCATGCCGCTCATGGCATGCCACAGCGCCGCGCCCGATACGGCATAGGCCAGCGCCGCCAGTGCCGACGGCCAGAACGGCGCACCAACCGCCAGCCCGGCGCGGTAAATCAGCCAGCCGCCCAGCGCCAGCGCGCTAGCGCCGATGGCCAGCGCCCACAAACCCAATTGCAGATCGGCTGCACCCGCAAGCGCGCCCGGGGCTAAGAGATAGGGATACAGGAAGCTGGTCGCGCCGCTGGTGGGCGGCAGGCCCGGGTTGTATACGTAAGGCTGGCCCGCTGCTAACTGGCGCGCGTACTGCAGGTGGATGTAGGCATCATCGAGCGGCAGCAGCGCTGGTTCGCCGCTGATGGCGCGGCCAATGCCCGCCGCACTCACCAGCGCCAGCGCGGCGATCAGCCACAGCAGCAGCCACACAACAAGCGAGCGTCTCCGCGAGACGCCCGCCCCCACCGACGTACCGGTCATTTCAACTCCAGCGGCTGCGCGCCGTTAGCCACTGGCAGGGGTAAGGCATGCCTTGCCCCTACAGAGCAGCATTTGCTATCCAAGCGCATCGCGCGCGTCCGCCTTACTCCGAAAAGCCATCCTTGAACGTGTCAATCATCAGGTGCACATCCGGCCCCAGCGGGTACAGGATCGGGCAGGTCGCGCCGTGCTGCACATACTCGCGCACCTTGGCGCGCACCTCGTCCGGCGTGCCGCTTGCCGTGATCATCTGCACCACATCATCGGGCACGAGGCGCATGGCTTCCTCGATCTGCTCTTCCGTGGCCGGCCAAGTAAGCACCTGCCCGATCTCGTCGAGCAATTCCTGGCTCACGCCGCTGGCCTTCATGATGTGCGGCTGCTGGCCGAGATACTGCGTCACCAGCTTGCGCGCGCCATCAAGCGCCTTCTTGCGATCACTGTCGACCGAACACACCACCAACTGCGGGCGGTCGATCTCATCAATCGAGCGCCCGGCCTTCTTCGCACCGATTTCGAGCTGCTCAATCGCGCCCAGGTTGTAGCGCGGCGACACCAGATAGTTGAGCACGACGCCATCGGCGATTTCGCCGGTGAGCGCCATCATCTGCGGGCCGGTCGCGCCGATGTAGATGGGCACGTTGCGCGGCTCTTTGCGGCCATGTACCACGTCCAGTTCCACATCATCCAGATGGACAAATTCGCCGTGATAGGTCACGCGCTTGCGCGCCAGCAGGTCGCGCAACGGTGACGACGGTTTCGCGCATCGCCAGCAGCGGCTTGTCGCGCTTGATGCCCACTTTGGCCGCCAGCGGGTCCCACCACGCGCCGATGCCGAGGATAATGCGATCGGGCGCGAGATCATCGAGCGTCAAGAACGTCGCGGCGATAACGGCGGCGTTGCGCGTCCAGTTGTTGATGACGCCCGAGCCAATCTTGATGCGGCTGGTAGTGGCGGCGAAGGCGGCCATCGGCACAATCGCGTCGCGCACGAGGCGGCTCTCGGCCTGCCAGACAGCCTCAAAGCCGCGTTTCTCGGCGTACTGCACGTAGCCAATCGCGTCCTGCAGTGGATGAGCATCCTGAAGATACATCGCAACACGGTCGGCCATACTACCTCCTGAATAAGAACGGCGGCGCACTTTGAGAAGCCATTGTCACGCGGACGGGCTGAAATTTCAACCAACAGGGAAATAGCAGAAGGATTCGTCGCAGAGGCGCTGAGAGAAGAAAGAGATACGGAGAGATACCAAATCAAGCTGTGCCTCTGCGTTCTCGCTGTTCCCTCTGCGCCTCGGCGACGAATCTATTCCTTTACGTACCTGGCGCGGGCGGCGCGCCGGGCAGATCGAGCGGCTCGGGGTGATAGCCGTTCTGTTGCTGGCGATACAGTTCGAGGTCAGCCGGCACGTCGATATCGAGCATGATCCGGTCGGTGCGATAGACGCGCACCACCGCCTTCGCGGCTTTCGCCAGTTCGTAATGGCGGTGGAAACTGCCCGGCCCGTAAGCATACGGAATCAGCCCGGCGGGGCGCACGAGCAGCGCATTGGTGCCGTCATCCAAGCGATCTGGCGCGATCACGACCGAATTGTCCTCGTCGCCCATGCGCACGAGCGCGCGCAGGTCTTCGGGCGCAACCAACGGCAGGTCGGCCGGAAGGATCAGCACGGCGCCGGCGCGCCAGGCCATCACGACCTGAGTGGCGCGCATCAGGGCATGATTCAGTTCGGGCATGCCGCTTTCCTGCACCGTGTGCGCGCCGGCTTCACGCGCTACTGCCAGCGCCTTGTTGTCGCGGCTGACGACCAGCACACCGGTGACTTCCGGCACCTGCTGCACCGTAGTAATCGTATGGCGCAGCAGTTTCTCGGCGAGCTCCATGCGGTCAGGCGGGCTAAGCACTGCGGCCAACCGGCTCTTGGCGCGCGTGAAAGGCTTTACTGGCACAATCGCCCATACGCTCATAAGGATATTTTCTCCATCCACGCCAGCACTTGCGCCGCCAGGCGCGCGCGGTCGTGGTCATTGGTCATCACAGTATCCGTTTGCAAAACCGGTACAGCGGGCAGAACCATTTCAGGGTCGCGCTCGTCCATCACAAAACCATTTATCGCCGCACCATAAAAACCGGCCACTACAGCGGGTGTGACCTCATACCCTAATTCTGCCATCAATTTCGCTGCAGGGCCCTTGAGAGCTTGCCCCCCAACTATCGGGGTGATGGCCACACGAGGCCGCGCGCCATACTCAACCATCGTGCGCAGGCCGGGAACCGCCAGAATTGGCGCGACCGACAGCCATGGATTGCTCGGCGCAATCACTATCGCGTCGGCCTGTTCCAGCGCCGCGGCCGCTTCCGGGCTGATTGCGGCGGCTTCAGCCCCTTCAAAGCGTATATTCGTCACGGTGGGCTGCCAGCGGTAGCGCACGAAATAGGTTTGAAACGGCAGCGCGCCATATTCCGCCGTGTCGATCATGGTCGGCATCTCGGCGTCTGTCATCGGCAGCAGCGCGGGGCCCACAAGCAGACGCTGGCACAATTCGCGAGTAATCGTGGTCAGGCGTTCGCCCTGGCGCAGGCGTTCGGTACGCAGCAGATGGGTGGCGATGTCGCGGTCGCCCAGCCGGAACCATGGCTCGTCCCCATACAGGCGCAGCGCGTCAAGCGTTGCCGTGGTGTCGCCGGCCACGCCCCAGCCATTGACGGGATCGACCCACCCCGCCAGCGTGTACATCACCGTATCGAGATCGGGGCAAATACGCAGGCCATAATGCCAAAAGTCGTCGCCGGTGTTGACGATGATGGTCAGGCGTTCGGGCGGCAGAATCTGGGCGAGGCCGTGCGCCAGCTTCGCGCCACCCACCCCGCCCACCAGCGCCACGATGTTGTTCAGCGCCACATCAGTCTCGATTCCAGCGGCGCGCGGTCCTTGTGCGGCGCTTCGGCAGGCCAACCCATCACAACAAGGGCCTGCGGCTCCCAGTCCACCGGCAAGTCGAGCGCATCTCGCACCACATCCGGGCAGAACAGCGGCGCGCACATCCAGAACGCGCCCAAGCCTGCGTTGTGCGCGGCCAGCAGCAAGTTCTGGCCGGCCATGGCCGTACTTTGCGCCGCCATCAGATATTCCAGCCTGGCGCGCCGTTCATCGAGGTACACGTCCATATCTTCCATCGATAAGCAAAGCGCGACGACTGCCGCGCCGCCGGTTATTTTGGCATACGAGCGCGCGGTATCGGCGGCAATCACGGTTTCAGGAACGCCATCGGCTTCGAGGTCGCGGCGCAGACGTTCGCCCATGTCCCGCGCCAGCCGTTCAATTTCCGCCGCATCGTCCGTCACGGCAAAACGCCACGGCTGGCGGTTGTGCGCGCTCGGTGCCCATGTCGCCGCTGTCAGCAATCCGATGATGAGTTCGCGCGGCACAGGTTCGCCCGTGGTACGGCGCACCGAACGGCGGGTGAAAATCGCATCGAGCACGTTCACATAGCAATCCTTCGGACTTGTCAGGCCCACATCCCCGGCTCTTCTCCCTGAGGGAGAAGGGATTTAGGGTGAGGGCCGTGAGGTCATTGCCGATATAAATCCTGCTCGGCGGGGCGCACCAGATCGGCGGCGCGGCCATCGGCGGGCGTGAACTGCAAGCCGCGCAGCAGCACCACGGGCAGCCCTTCCGCGCCTTCGCCCGACAGCAAATTGGCCGCCGAAGCGATTTCATCCGCCAATCCCTGCAGGCTGATCTTCAGCACACGCCCGAACAAATCGCGTTCACCGCGCAAATCGCGCAGGGCCGGCAGACCGGCCGCGCCAATCGCTACGCCGACGTTGCCCATGCGAAATGGTCTCCCGTGAGAGTCGCTCAAGACGATGGCGGGCGCAGTGCCAGTGAGTTCGAGCAGTTGGTCGCGCAGCCGCCGCGCCAACTCATCGGGGTCGAAGTGGCAGCAGCAGCGCCACATCCTCGCCACCATCCACATTCGACTGGTCAATGCCGGCATTGGCGGACACAAAACCGAGCCGGTGACGCACGACCAACACATTGGGCGCAGCGCGAGACACGGCTGTGCATTCGCGCAGCACCAGTTCAACTATACGCGGGTCTTTGCCCGTGACATCGGCAAGCCGGAGCGCCTCAGCGCCCGGCGTCACATCCGCCAGCCGCACCAGGCGCCCTTCCGCCTTCGACACGATCTTTGATGTGACGACCAGCGCATCGCTGGTTTGCAGCGCAAGATTGGCGCGCGACAAGGCCTCCGCGATTAGCGCCGCCAGATCGTCACCCGGTTGAATGATGGGCAGGCCCGGCAGTCCGAAAAGCGCCAGCCCGGGGGCAGTCGTCACGTCCTAAATTCCGGTAATCCGAATGCCCGCGCCTTTGACGCCGTACTGTTTGTTGATGTAGAGCAGCACCGGGGTTAGCGATTCGGCCGCGACCGCATTCGCCAATGGGCCGGCATCAATGCCACGCATGCCCGCCGCTTCCACCAACTGCATCACCTCGGCCTTGGCATCGGCGTCATCGCCGGTCACCAGCACATCGCAATCCACCGTTGACTCGGGATCGGCCATCTTGACCGCGCTCACGTTCTGGAACGCGGAGACAACGCGCACGCCCTCGCCCAGGAGCGCCTGCGCTTCGAGCGCGGCGGCGCGGCCCTGCGGCACATGCACGGTGCGCACCGCAGGCGGCTGCATCGGCACAGTCAGATCGACCACGATTTTGCCCTGCACCTGATCCGATACGCTGCGCAGGGTGTCGGCGTGGGCGGCATAGGGCACGCTCAGCACGACCAAATCGGCAGCGGCGGCGGCATCGGGGTTGTGCATGCCCACCACGTAGTCACCGCCCAGTGTTTCGTTCATTCCGGCGGCGTGCTGGCGGGCGCGTTCGGCATCACGCGAGCCGATGATGACTTTGTACCCGCGCAGCGCCCAGCGCATCGCCAGGCCCGAGCCTTCCTTGCCTGTGCCACCCAGCACCGCAACACTCACCAGTAAGGCGCTGTCCTGTTCAGCCATGGCGGCTTGACCCTCCTTCGGTTCACAAGCGCCCACAATTGAGCAGGCGCAACACCTCTATTGTACCTGAATCAGC
This sequence comes from uncultured Chloroflexia bacterium, assembly GCA_963841085.1. GTDB lineage: Bacteria > Chloroflexota > Anaerolineae > Aggregatilineales > Phototrophicaceae > Flexifilum. Next base: position 382,668 of record CAWJBF010000005.1, read on the forward strand.
CGGGCAATTCGCGGGTAATGCCCTCATCCCCGGCCCTTCTCCCTCAGGGCGAAGAGCGACCCGACAAATGCGATGAGCGATTCTTTTTTCCTCTCCCTGAGGGAGAGGGATTTAAGGTGAGGGCTAGCTTGCCGCATTGGCCGCGTAGCGTTTCCACACGGCAGGCGCATGGGCCAGCGCTTCGGCCATGATCGCACTTTCGTCGAGGGTCAGCAGTTGGCGGTCGCGCATCAGCACCTGGCCATCGACCATCGTCATCGTCACCATCGACGGCTCGAAGCCGAAAATAACGTGCCAGGGCAAGTTGCCGCCCGTCAGCGGTGTGAACGGCTGATAGTCGACAAAGATCAGGTCAGCGCGCGCCCCTTCGGCTAATACACCAAAGCGCTCGCCGGCGAAGAAGGTCTCCAGCAGCGCCGCGTTGTTGGCGGTGGCCGCCTTGAACACGTCCGCGCCGTTGGCCGCGCGCGGATCACGCGATACCACCTTGTGCAGGAAATAGGCAGCTTTCCACTCCTGCCACATGGCGTTGCTGAAGCCATCGTTGCCAATCGCCACCTTCATGCCGCGCGCCATCATCGTATCGAAGGCCATCGCGCCGACCGCGTTGTTCATATTCGAACGCGGCTGGTGCGAAATCCAGGTGCCCGTGCGCTCCAGCCGATCCATCTCGTCGGGCGTGATGTGAACGCAATGAGCGGCGATGGTCTTCGGGCCGAGAATGCCGTATTCATGCAACCGGGGCACAACATGCATCCCGCTTTTGGCGAGGCTGTCCTGCTCGTCAGCCTCGTGTTCGGCCACGTGAATGTGGAAGCCACCACCCGGGTTGGCATCAGCGCAGGCGCGCAGTGTAGACTCGCTCAGCGTCAGGCTGGCGTGCAAGCCGAAGGTGCCGCGCACACGCGCCCGGTTCGAGCACGCATCCAGAAAACGCACGTTTTCAGCGATACCTGCTTCGGCCTTGGCCTGCCCGTCGCGGTCGGTCACTTCGTAGCACAGCACTGCGCGCAGACCAGCCAAATCGACGGCATCGGCGATCCAGTCGAGCGAGCCGTCGATGGCGTTGGGGCTGGCGTGGTGGTCGATCAGCGCAGTCGTGCCATGCTTGACGGCATCGACCAAGCAGACCAGCGCGCTCAGGCGCACGGCGTCTTTGTCAAGCGCTTTGTCCAGCGGCCACCACAGGCGCGCCAGAATCTCCGGGAAGTCTTTCGGCGCGGGGCCGGGAATGGCCATGCCGCGCGCATAAGCCCCGTAAAAATGCGTGTGCGCGCAGATGTTGCCGGGCATCACCAGTTGGCCGCGCGCATCAAGCTGTTCGGCGTCGGGATAACGCGCCAGCATGTCCGCCTGCGGGCCGATGGCGGTGATGAGGCCGTCCTGCACGTACAGCGCCTGCCCAGTCCGAATCTGCTGCTCACTGTCGTATGTGACCAGAACGCCGTTCGTAATCAGCATGATCATCGCCTCTCACAACCGCCTGAAAAAGTAATTTGAACCACAGAGACACTGAGAACACAGAGTGTATTGAAAAGGCTCTGTGGTTCATTCCCTCGTTTCATTCGTAACCGGCTTGGGCAAATACAACTCCTGAATGACTTTTGCCGCCTCGAATCTTTCCCAGGTGCAGGTGATGAAGGCGAAGCGCCGGCGGCCCGGATTAAGCACCGGCGGCTGCTTGTCCACCAGCGGGCCCAGCGCCACGCGGTAGTAGACGTCGTCCGCACGCGGATGGCCGACTTCCGCAGGCAGCAAATCGCGGCGGTAGACCAGTTCGAGGCCGCGCATTTCGGCGTAGCAGCGAATACCGCCGTTAAGCGGCCCAAACGCGCGGCTGAGGAAGAAGGCCATCACCTCGCAGTCGACATCGCGCGGCCAGTGCGCCACCGGAATTCGGTACCAGCCCTCATCGCGCGCCAGGCGCAGGTCGCGCTGCCGCCGGATCACGCCCACCAGCACGCGGTCGTCGGGGTGCATGCTGCGCCCGTGGACAATGAGCGTTACTTCTGGCTGCGCCGCCATTCGATTAACTTTGCGTCAATGTCGGCCACACGCTGCTGCTGTGCTTCCCAATAGGCGGGGTCACGCTGGGCGTCCAGTTCCTGCACGGTCTTGCCTTGCTGCTCCACCCACGTGTAATACTTCAGGTTGTGCCAACGCTCGTGATTGAGGCGCGTGCCTTCCTGCGTCCAGTCGGTCTTCTGTCCGTGGAAAATGCCTTCAATGCGCCCCACCGCGCGCGCTTCGTCGAGCGCGCCTTCGCGGGCGCGCAGCTTGTCCATCTCAGACGGGTAGCGGTCGAAGCCGTCAGTGGCCGCGGTCACAATCGTATCATCCGGGCCGTAGCCGTAGTACTTGGCAGTCTTAATTGCGCCGAGGATGTGACAAACGCCGCTGATGCCAAACAGCGGCCACATCGCTTCAATCTGCGCCTCGTCCGCGCCGTAACGCTGCACCAGCGCCTGCCTGCCTGCCGGCTCGCTCAAGACCTGCAAACCACGCAGGCAGCTCATATCGTCGATGCACATGAGCGTATCGACATTGTCGGTATTGTGAATCCAGGTCACATGCTTGTCGCCGATGCCCTGAATTTCGTGCGCGCCGTAGCCGTTCTTGAACAGTGTCGGGCATTGAATCGGCTCGAGCGCCACATGCTGGCAGTTTGCATAGACCTGCTTGAGCCGGTCCGCTGCCGCATTGGTGCCGCCGCTGCCCATCGCCCAGACGAAGGCCGCCGCCGTACCGTTGCCGATGCCCTTCTCCTGAAGCTCCGACATCAGTTCGACGATGGTGTTGCCGGTCACATGATAGTGATAGCGGTAATTACCCATCTGCTCGAACTGGTTGAGGATGCGGATGTTGGGGTCTTTGGCCAGCCGGTGCGTTTCGTCGTAGATTTCCTTGACGTTGCTCTCGGTGCCGGGCGTGCCGATGATCGACGCGCCATAGCTTTCGATCATCTCGAAGCGTTCGCGGCTCATGCCCTCGGGCAGCACAACGATGCTCTTGCAGCCCATGCGGCCGCCTACCCACGCCCCGCCGATGCCATAGTTTCCCGTCGACGGCCACACCAGCGTGTGCACCGCCGGGTCAATTTCGCCGAACAGCACCTTCTCCAGCAGCACCGAATAGGCCGCGCCCACTTTGTGGCTGCCAGACGGGTAGTCCTTGGCATAGAGCACGACAATGTTGGCGTCGACGCCGGTCAGTTCTTTCGGCAGCACGACGTGGCAGATCTGGTTCTGTGCGTTGCGCCAGCTAATGTTGTACAGATTGATCGGATCGAGCGGATTCTCTATTTTGGCCTTCAGGGCGCGGGCGCGGATTTCAGGATCGATCTTGTTCGGGTGCAGCATTTCTTCAAACAGCGGGCCGGCAATCACGGCATTTCTCCTGCGTCGGATTCGTCATCCAGGTTCAACTGCTGCTCAACCGTGCGTATTTCACTTTCGAGATCATCGCGTTCGCGCGCGAGTGCGCGGTAGCGATTCAGATCGACAGCGGGCATGTCCTCGGTGTGACCACCGTGGGCCATCAACAGAGCGTCGATGTCGGTATCGAGCGCCTCATAACGCGCCACCAGCGCCTGATAGTGCTCGATGATGCTGCGAGAGTCTTGTCCGCCGCTGTCAGCCGGGGGCATCAACGGCCTCCCTGTTTGGCCGGGCGATCTGCTCGGACTTATTGGCGGGCGCGTGGGTGGGCGCAGGCCGCGTTTGACCGGGCGCGAAACCGTGCGTTTGCGCCACGACATACAGCGGGCGGTCACGCGTTTCATCGTAGATCCGCGCCACATACTGGCCGAGGAAAAACATGAAGAACATTTGGAACGAGCTTAGCAGCAGTACAAGAATGATGGTGGTCGCCTGCCCGCCAAAGAAATCCGTCCCGAAGGCCAGACGCAACAGCGCCACGACCGGAATGGCCACCAGCGCAATCGTGCCCAGCACCAACGACACGGTGAGCATGATTTGCAGCGGGAAGTACGAGAAGCTCGTCACCGCGTCCATGGCGAAGCGCACCATCTTGCTGAATGGGTACTTCGTCACTCCGCTGTGACGTTCGTCACGCACATACTGCACGCCGGTTTGCTTGAAACCGACCCAACTGGTCATCCCGCGAATGAAGCGGTTGTGTTCGCGCATCTGCTGCAGCACTTCAACCACGCGCCGATCCATCAGCCGGAAGTCGCCGGTGTCGACCGGAATATCGATGTCCGTAATGCGATAGACCGTGCGGTAGAACAGCTTGGCAGTGAACAGCTTAAACCAGCTTTCGCCTTTGCGCTCCTCACGAATAGCATAAACCACCTGATAGCCGGCTTTCCAACGCTCAATCATCTCCAGAATCAGTTCGGGCGGGTCTTGCAGGTCGGCATCGATCAGCACGGTGGCGTCACCCGAAGCGAAGTCGATGCCCGCCGTGACCGCCGTCTGGTGGCCGAAGTTGCGCGCGAAGTGAATGACGCGCACGCGCGGGTCTTTGGCGGCCAGCGCGTCCATCATCGCCGGAGACTGGTCACGGCTGCCATCGTTGACGAGGATCAGTTCCCATGGCTCACCGGTTTGACCCATCACCTGTGAGATGCGCTCATACAACAGGTCGATGTTGCCCTCTTCGTTGTAGATGGGCGCAACAATCGAATAGACAGGATTCGCGGTCATTTACCCTCAAGTTGAAAGTTGAAAGTTGAAAGTTGAAAGTGAGGAGTCACGACGCTCGCCTTTCACCATGTCGCTTTCAAGCCAGTGCGATCAATCCAGCCCCAACGCCCGGCGCACAGCTTCTGCATCCGGCGGCACGCGCAACCCGCCACTGACGGATTGCTGCGCGCGGCGCACATCCTTCAGGCCGCTGCCGGTCAGCAGCAGCAGCACGCGCTCGTCACGATTAATATACCCCAACTCGATGGCGCAGCGGCAGCCCGCGTAGGCAGCGGCAGCGGCAGGCTCGGCAAACACGCCGGTTAGCCGCGCCAGCGCCGGAATGCTGCTCAGGATATCGTCATCGGGCACAGCAACGAACGCTCCGCCAGTTTCGCGCACGGCCCGCAGCGCCTTGCTGCGGTCGCGCGGCAAGCCCGCCGAAATGCTGTCTGCCAGCGTGTGCGCCTCAACTGGCTGCATGTCAGCGGCGGACTGGCCGGTTTCCCACGCCGTCACCAGTGGTGAACTCCCTTGTGCTTGTACACCGATCAGGCGCGGAATCCGCGTAATCCAGCCCAGCCGGTGCAAATCAGCGAAGCCCTTGTGCACGCCCGCCAGTATGTTGCCGTCTCCCACGGTCACGACTACGACATCCGGCACATCCCAGCCCAACTGCTCGGCCATCTCGAAGGCGACCGTTTTCTTGCCTTCCGCCGTGAACGGATTGACGCCGGTATTACGGCAGTACCAGTCCTGCTCAACCGATAGCGTCATGCACAGGTCAAACGCCTCGTCGTAGCTGGCATCAACCAGCAGCACCGTTGCTCCATACACGAGGAGCTGCGCGATCTTGGCTTCGGGCGCGCTGGCTGGCACGAAGATGATCGGCGTGCGCCCGACCGACGCACAAATGCCCGCCAGCGCCGCCGCTGCGTTGCCAGTGCTGGCCGCGCTGACGGTGTCGAGCCCTTGTTCCATCGCCCGCGCCACCACCAGCGCACTGGCGCGATCCTTGAGTGAGCCGGTCGGGTTGCGACCATCATCCTTCACCAGCGCCTGCGCCAGCCCCAGATCGGCGGCCAAACGCGGCGCATCATACAGCGGCGTCATGCCCACGTTCAAAGGCGGCACGGCGGACTCTGCCTCAAGCGGCAGCAGCGCCCGGTAGCGCCACATGGAATGCTCGCCCCGCGCCAGCGCATCCCGATCTACCTGCGTTTTCAGCGCGTCATAGTCATACAGTACGTCGAGCGTGCCCACCTCGCCGCAGACTGGGCAGGTATAGGTCACGTCGCCGGGCGCATATTCTCGACCGCAGTTCGAACAATTCAACACACGTATTTCAGCCATTTTTGAACCACAGAGACACTGAGGACACAGAGGGTTAATCCTTGATGATGCGGCGGATGCCGTTCTTCATGATGGGTGTGTTGAAATTGAGTAGAAGGCCAAGTTTGCACTCGGTCACTTTCAGATAGGACATCAGTTGGGCCGTATGAAGCGGAAGCAGTTGTTCAACCGCCTTCAACTCAACCACAAGCACGTTCTCAACCAGAAAATCTAGACGGCTCTCACCCACCGCATGGCCTTTGAACATCAAATGCACTGGATGCTGGCGACAAGCACGGATTCCTCGAAGCTCAAACTCAACAGCAAGCGCCGATTCGTAAGTTGACTCCAGATATCCGGGGCCGAGTTCCTTGTGAACCTCAATTGCCGCGCCGATAACCTGCCCGGTCAATGATTCCAGCGGATAGTGCGAACGCAGCTCCCGCACCTCGTTCATAATCTACCCTCTGTGTCCTCAGTGTCTCTGTGGTTCATCTCTCTGCATCTTACTCACCCCGGCACGATGCGCGTACCCGTCTCGCCTGCCAGCGCGCGCGCCAGGTTGGGCGGGTCGGTGATGAGCGCCAGCGGGCCGCCCATTTGGACAAATTCGATGGCGGCCTCAATTTTCGGCAGCATCGAGCCGGGCGCGAAGTGACCTTCCGCCATGTATTGGCGCGCCTCCGCCAGCGTCATCTGGTCGATGAAGCGCTGATCCGGCTTGTTGAAGTTGACTGCCACCTGCTCGACGGCCGTCGAAATAATGAACAGGTCGGCGCGCATCGACTGGGCGATCAGGCTGCTGGCGCGATCCTTGTCGATGACCGCATACGTGCCGCGCAGCTCACCCTGATCATTGCGCACGACCGGAATACCACCACCACCGACGGCCACCACGACGTAGTCGCCCATGATCAGGGCGCGGATGGCGTTAATTTCCTGAATAGCGACCGGCTTGGGCGAAGCGACCACGCGCCGCCATCCGCGACCAGAATCCTCGACCACCGTCCAGCCCTCCGCCTCGTAGCGCCGCGCCTCAGCCTCGGTCATGAAACCACCGATCGGCTTAGTTGGCTTGGCAAAGGCGGGGTCGTCAGGATCGACCCTCGTTTGCGTAACGACGGTGAGAATGGTGCGGTTGATGCCCCGGCGGCGCAGTGCGTTATCGAGCGACTGCTGGAGCATGTAGCCGATCGAGCCTTGCGTATCGGCCACGATGATGTCAAGCGGCACGGTATGGACTTCGGCCGCGGCCAGTTCGGAGCGACGCAGGATGTAGCCCACCTGGGGGCCGTTGCCGTGCGTGATGATCACGTTCCAGCCGCCGGCGATCATATCCGCCACGCCCTCGCAGGTTTCGCGCACGGCGTCCCACTGACTGCTGACATCCGGATTCTTCGGGTCTGTGATGAGCGAGTTGCCGCCAATAGCGATGGCTGCCAGTTTTCCGACCATGAGGGACTACTCTCCAAAGGGACAGGATTCGCGGTTCAAAAGCTGCCAGAAGCAGGCCCGGCAGTTGAGCGTTTTCATCCGCCTGATTGTAGCCCACATTCCCCAGCGGCGGATGGACAGTGCATACAAAGAAGCCGCCAGCTCGCACTTTGGGAACGCGCAGGCTGGCGGCTGATTAATGACGGGTTACGACTTCTCACCCTCTACCGCATCGTCAGCGCCATCGTCGCTTTCTGCACGTGCAGGCGGTTTTCGGCCTCGTCATAGACCACGCTTTGCGCGCCGTCGATGACTTCATCGGTCACTTCGATGTTGCGGTCGGCGGGAAGGCAGTGCATGTATACGGCGTCGTCATGGGCCAGTGCCATGCGCGGCGCGTCCGTGATCCAGTTCGTGTACTGCTTGCCGATCACCGACGACTCGGCCTTGTCCTCGGTCGTCATCCAGCAGCCCCACGACTTCGGGTAAACAATGTCCGCGCCCTTGAAGCCCTCGTCAAAGTCGTGCAGCACCTCGAACGAGCCGCGGCTCTGCCTGGCGTTAATGGCGGCCTGCTCGACGATATCGGGCATGAGCGCAAATTCCGGCGGGTGCGTGAGGCGCACGTTCATGCCGTAGCGCGTCAGCAGCAGGATCAGGCTTTGCGGCACGCTCAACGGCTTCTGGTAGCTGGAGGCGTAGGCATAGCTGACATTCACCGTCTTGCCGCGCAGGTCGCGCCCGAACTTCTCCATCATCGTCATCAGGTCGGCCAGCGCCTGGAACGGGTGGAAGATGTCGTCCTGCATATTCAGCACCGGCACGCGGCTGGCCTCGGCCACTTCGCGGACGTACTGGTTGCCGAATTTCCAGTCGCACTGGCGGATGGCGATGCCGTCGGAGTAGCGGCCAATGATCTCCCCGATTTCCTTGGCCGTGTCGCCGTGGCTGATTTGCGTCGTCTCGCTGTCTATGAACATGCCGTGACCGCCAAGTTGCGCGATGCCCGCTTCGAAGCTGGCGCGGGTGCGCGTGCTGGTGAAGAAGAACAGCATCGCCAGCACCTTGTCGCGCAGCAGCGCATGCGACTCGCCCGTCGCGCGCTTGCGCTTGAGGTCCCACGCGACATCAAGCAGCGTGTCAATTTCCTCGCGTGACCATTCCAGTTCCGGGGCGATGGCGTCCCGTCCGCGCAAATCTGTTTGCATGATGAAGCACTCCTGATTAGGTGAAGGATGTTGGGGTCTATTGTACGTCGTGAAACAATAGTTGAAAGTTGAAGGTTGAGAGTTGAAAGGGTGGACGACCAGAACAGCGGGGCACTCGCGAGCGCCCCCTACAAACGACCAGTCTGTACGCATTCAGCCTGCGGCAGCCCGGTCGAGATCGCTTCACTTTCAACTTTCAACTTCCCCTTAAAACACAAACTCATCCCAGCTTGGCTCGCCGGTAAGGAAGCGCGACAACGTCTGTTCGTCCTCCTGCACCTGCGAATCTTCGAGATGCCGTTCGAGCAGTGCATCGTCCTCCCACTCCTCGTACATCATGAAGTGGTTGGGGGCATGTACATCCTCGTAAATATCGAAGCGAAGGCAACCGGGCGCGCTCTGCTCACGCTCGACAATCGTGCGCGCAAACTCCAGAAACGCCTCGCGCAGTTCCGGGTCAATCGCAAAACGGCCTATCTGCATCTGCATAGTGCCTCCTAGTCGCCGCGCGGCAGCAGCGCCGGCAGCAGCGCATACCACTCGGTGGCGCGCACCACGTCGTCGAGCACCACCTGATCGATGACCGTATGCGCGTGGATTTCGTCCCCAGGCCCGAAGCCTATGCTTGGAATGCCGGCCTTGCCCGTCCAGTAGGTGCCGTTGGTGCTGAAATCCCACTTGCCGGTGGGCATCGGCGCGTTCCACAGCAGTTCGCCGGCCTGCACGCCCGCCTGTACAAACGGATTGCTTTCGGGCAGCGCCCACGCCGGATAGATTTTGTCGACGCCAAAGACGAAGCCGGTGTAGCTGGGCTCGTCGTAGTACAGAATCGACGCCTCGATGTCATCGCGGTCGCCGATTAGCCCCTGAATACGCGCCAGTTCGGCGTCGGGGGCTTCGCCAAAGGTGATGCGCCGGTCGATATAGATCAGCGCCTCATCGGGCACGGCGTTGATGCTAGGCGTCTTGACGTGCATGTCGCTGACGGTAATGCGTCCGTGGCCGAGGAAGGGGTCATCGCCCAATTCTGGCTCCAGCTTGCTGATAGCGTCGATGATTGGAAGAATCTTGTAGATGGCATTATCGCCGAGGAAGTTCGAAGCGGCGTGCGCGCTCTTGCCCTTGGCCACCACCTGCATTTCCACGCGCCCCTTGTGGCCGCGATAGACCTGCATTTTGGTCGGTTCGCCAACAACGACGAAATCGGGGCGCAGACCTTCGGCTTCGACCAGCGCGTTGGGGGCGATGCCGTCGCACCACTCTTCCATATTGCCGAAGTAGTAGGCAGAAATGCCCTCCAGCATTCCTAGTTCCTTGGCAAGCGCCAGCCCGTAAATCATGCCCGGCGTGCTGCCCTTCTCGTCGCAGGCCCCGCGCGCAAACAGAACGCCGTCCTCAACCTTGCCCAGGAACGGGTCCCAATCCCATGCGCTGGGGTCGCCTATGCCCACCGTATCAATGTGGCTGTCGTAGAGCAGCTTGAACGGGCCGTTACCAATGCGCCCGACAATATTGCCCATTTGGTCGAACCACGTTTCCTCAAAACCCAGCTTCTTCATCTCAACTTCGGCGCGCTCACCAACGGCGCGAATCTGGCTTTCGTAGCTGGGGATGGCGCACAGTTCGCGCATGAAGCGGACGATGTCTTCGCGCTGTTCGGCCACGCGGAGCTTGATCAGTTCAATTACTTCGTTGGGGGTCATGATTTCTCACTGCGTTAGTTGAAAGTTGAAGGATAAAAGTTGAAAGGTGGATAACCAGGTACGGGCCTCGTAACCAGTATTGTGTAGTGGGCGTTCGTGAACGCCCCTGTTCCCCTTATTTCTGCGCTGGCCAGTACGCCAAATGCACGCGCATGGCCTCGTCTTCCAGCACTGGCCCGGTGACGATCACCGGATGGCGCGCCCGCGCAAACACCTCGCGGCTGTTCAGGTCGAAGCCGACATCGCCCAGCGTGTCCAACTGACTGGCCGAGCAGGCGTAAACGACGCGGCGGATGCCCGACCAGTAAATCGCCGCCGAACACATCGGGCATGGCTCGGTGCTGGTGTAGAGGATGCAGTCGGCCAGAAACTCGAAACTGTACGCCGCGCCTGCCAGTCGCACAAGATTCGTCTCGGCATGTCCGGTGGGGTCGCTGGCAGTGAAGATATTGTTCTCGGCGCGCAACAGGATTGCGCCGTCTTTCACCAGCACCGCACCGAACGGGTGGTTGCCGTGCGCGACCGCCGATTCCGACAGCGCGATGGCCTCGCGGATAAATGCGTCGTGTTCAGTCATGCGCCCCGTCCTCCACAAACAAGTCGACCAGTTGGAAAGCTTCGACATCGACCAGCCCGAGATCAGTCAGTTTCAGGCTGGGAATGACTTCGAGGCCCATGAAGCTCATGGCCATGAACGGATCGGGCATGGTGCTGCCCAGCGACTGCGCCGCCGCGATCAGCGCGTCGTAGCGCTGACGCACCTCGTCCATTGGCGTGTCTGTCATCAGGCCAGCCACAGGCAGCGCCAGCGTACCCAGCACGCGGTTGTCATCTACCGCCGCCAGACCACCGCCCATATCAATGACGATCTGCGCCGCGTGGGCCATGCTGGCGTCATCTGCGCCAATCACGATCAGGTTGTGATGATCGTGGCCAACTGAACCAGCAATCGCGCCGCGCTGCAAGCCGAAGCCAGTGATAAAGCCAAGCCCGATCTTGCCGCTGGCGTGGTGGCGTTCGATGGTGGCGATTTTCAGCAGGTCGCGCTCCAGATCAACCACCGCCTCACCGCCCTCGACGTTGGCAGGCATCAGCCGATGACCCGTAACCACCTGGTCGCCAATCGCGCCGATCACGCGGATTTGCTCGCCCCGCGCCGGAATGCAGAAATCGAGCAACCCCGGTTTAACATTCATCGAGGCGCGGATAGCGTATGGTCGTGGCTCGGCGAATGGGGCGATGCACTCACCGTCCTGAGCAATTAACACACCATCGCGGTAGACGCGGTCGGCATGCAAGTCGTTCATCGACGAGAACACAACCAAGTCGGCGCGGCGGCCTGGCGCAACGGCTCCGCGATCATACAGGCGGAAATAGTTGGCTGTATTTATCGTGGCGATGCGAATTGCGGTCATCGGGTCGATGCCGTTGGCAATCGCCGTACGTACCATGAAATCAATCGAGCCTTCGTCCATCAGGCTGGCCGGTTGGCGATCATCCGTGCAGAAGCAAATGCGCGGCCAGGTGTCATCGTTGATGACCGGCAGCAGCGGCAGCAAGTTGCGCGTGGTCGTGCCTTCGCGGATGAACAGTGTCAGGCCCAAGCGCATCTTTTCGAGCGCCTCTTCGGGCGTCGTACATTCGTGGTCGCTCATGATGCCAGCGGCCGCATAGGCTTGCAGCTCGCGGCCTGTCACCGATGGGCTGTGGCCGTCCAGCACGCGGCCGGAGAACAAGTCGAGCTTGTCGAGGATACCCTCGTCGCGGTAAATCACGCCCGGGTAATTCATCATCTCGGCCAGGCCCAGCACCCACGGATTGTCCAGCAGCGGGGCAAGGTCGACCGCTTCGACCGCCGCGCCGTTGGTCTCCATGGTTGTGGCTGGCACACAGCTCGACGCCATCACGAACAGGTTGATCGGCGCGCCCTTGGCCTTTTCGAGCATGTAGCGAATACCATCGACGCCGTAGACGTTGGCTATCTCGTGCGGGTCAGTGACGGCGCTGGTCACGCCATGCGCCGCCAGCACGCGGGCGAACTCCGGCGGCGTACACAGGCTGCTTTCAATATGCACATGCGCGTCGATGAAGCCCGGGCAGACGTAGCTCCCGCCCAGATCGACATTCACTTTGCCCACATAGCCACCGGCCAGTGCGACGATATAGCCCTCATGGATGACGATATCTGTCGGGTAGATTTCGCCGGTGAGCACATTGATGAGCGTGGCATTTTTAAGCACAAGGTCGGGCTGAGAATCACCGCGAGCGGCGGCGATCCGGTCGGCCAGCGTCATGGGTGCGCCTCCCTCCCCTGCTGCGGGGCTACGTCGATCAAGTTAACGGTGGATGATACCGCAACCTGAGGCAGGTGCATGGGGCCGCAACGGATATAGAACTGATTCGTCCATCGGACATATTACCGGTGGTATGTCAAAGTGAGACAGTAAGACAGATTCTAAAGAGTGAGACAACTCCTGAGGGGAGAAGTGAGTGAGACAGTGAGACAGAATTAGGACAACCGATGTGCCGCGCGGGGTCTCCGTCAGGCTGATGGCGCAAATACGACGCCGAGCGCATGCTCAGCATAGCACACGTGCACTGTTCGCGGGCGGAGAGATGGTGGCCGGGATAGTCACGTGGGTGGAAAGCGGTGGGGCACAATGTCCTCGCGCTCCCCGGAGCCGAACTTCAGTCTAACGGGGCACCCGGCGACCTATGCGCATGATTTCGTCACTGATATTCTATTCTTTCGGTCGCTTATTTCTGTTTGCCCGGCAGCGCGCGATCGTGCGTAGCGCCCACATGCGATTCCAGTGACCAGACCGGCCCGCCTGCGCCCGCACGTGCGAGATGGGCAGCGTCACGATCTTCGAGGGCCACCAGGCGCGCAGACGTCCAACCGCCGCCGCCGGCATGGGCGGCGCGCCCTGCAAACACAAATTCGAGCGCGTTGGATGCGGCGTCCTGCCACAGCCCCGCCCAGCGAAGTTCGGTCTTCACACCAAAGGCAGCCGACAGATGCGCGCTCATCGCTTCCCACGGCGGCGCTTCGCCAGTAATGCCAACTCGCGGCAGGGCGCGCAATTGGCCAGCGGCGCTCCGTTCACCCGGCACGGTTAGCATAGGCCCGCCACTCGGCTCGGTGATGATGGCCGCCGCTGTCACCGTGAAGCACGGAAAGGCAGGCTCGGGATGACCACGCAGCGCGTTCTCGACATAGCGCAGGGCGAAACGCGCGCGCAACCGCAGCATCTGAATACGCGGCGTGGACAGTACGCGCATCAGCCCCAATTCACCCGCCGCGACATCCTCAACCGGGGCGCTTAAGGGCATCTTAGGCAATGCGTTCAGGGGAAAGAACTGGTTATAACGGGTTTCGTTCGTGCGACTGAGCAGCGTCCCGCCCACTACGTGAGCCAAAAACAGCACGTTCAGCCTCCGCCAGCCCGCCAGATAGTACAGCCCCGCGGGGCGCAAATTGGCGACTTCGAGGCCGGTTTCTTCTTCTACTTCACGCGCAGCGGCTTCGGCAAGCGTTTCGCCCGCGTCGAGGCGGCCGCCAGGCAGCGCCCAAACATTCAGATCGCCGCGCCGGGACAGCAGCAGCGCACCGTCCTCAACGACCGCACACCACACGCCCAAGCGCAGCGGCGGCAATTCGCTCATTCCGGCTTTTCAGCGGGTTCAAAGAGCGTGATTTGCAGGCCGTCCGGCGACTTCACGCGCGCGTTGCGATCGCCCCACGGCGTGATAACGGGCGCATGCACCAGCACCGCACCGTAAGCCATCGCGCGCTGCAAAGCCTCATCCAGATTGCTGACTTCAAACGCCAGCCGCACCGGCCCACTGACACGCTGGCCCACTTCGAGATCGTCGACCATGCGCGCCTGGCCCTCGTCGAAGACTTCCAGCGTGGCCGCACCTGCGTTCAAGAGCGCGCCGCGCGCACCGTCGCTGATCCACATCTCGCCCGGGTCGAGACCGAGTCCGTCACGATAAAACGCCAGCACGCCTTCGAAATCCTGCACCGTCAGGGCAATACGCAGTTGGGCAACCAGTGGGGTCATGGCGAGAACTCCTGAAAGGACATTTGAACCGCCAAACTGAACCTAACCCCCGGCTCGTCTCCGCGCGGAGAGGAGAGCCAGCGCGTCGAATGGTTTTCTCCCCCTCTCCTGTGCTCGGAGATGTGGTTGGGGGGTGAGGTTAAGCGAGCGATTCGCCCCGCACTAACGCCAGTGAGCGCCGGTTGTGTTCAGCGATCAGCGCGGGCGTATCAACGGTTTCCAACTGGCCGTCTTTCACCACCAGCTTGCCCTGCACCATCACCAGATCGGCGTTTTGCGGGCGGCAGAACACCAGCGCCGCCAGCGGGTCGTGCAGGCCGCCGGCATAGCTCAACTGGTCGAGGCGGTAGGCGGCAAAATCGGCGGCCATGCCAGGCGCAAGCTGGCCGATGTCATCGCGGCCCAGCACTGCCGCACTGCCGCGTGTCGCCAGCCCCAGCGCCTCACGCGCGCTCAGGCCCGCCGGATTGCCGCCCACGCGCTGGAGCAGCATCGCCTGACGAGCTTCATCGAGCAGATGGCTACTGTCGTTTGAGGCCGAGCCATCGACGCCCAACCCCACTTTCACGCCACTGTCGAGCATCTTGCGCACGGGAGCAATACCAGACGCAAGGCGCATATTGGACGAAGGGCAGTGGCAGACACCTGTGCCGGTGCGCGCAAATATGCCGATCTCGCGCTCGTTCAGGCACACGCAGTGCGCGTGCCACACATCCTCGCCCACCCAGTTAACCTCACGGGCATAATCGCCCGGAAGCACGCCAAATTTCTCGAGGCTATAGGCCACATCATTCGAGTTTTCGGCCAGATGCGTGTGCAGGCGCACGCCATACGAGCGCGCCAGCGCAGCCAATTCGCGCATGAGCGTTTGGCTGACGCTGAACGGTGAGCATGGCGCGACGACGATGCGCAACATAGCGAAGCGGCCGGGGTCGTGATAGGTCTCGATCAGCCGCCGCGTGTCTTTGAGAATCTGCTCCTCAGCCTCAACCACACTATCGGGCGGCAGACCACCATCTTTCTCGCCCACGCTCATCGAACCGCGCGCCGCGTGAAAGCGCATACCTATCGTCTGCGCGGCTTCGATGGTGTCATCCAGCGTGCAGTCGTTGGGGAAGATGTACAGATGATCGCTGGAGGTAGTGCAGCCGGACAGGAGCAGTTCGGCCATCGCCAGCTTGGCCGATACTTTCACGTCTTCGGAGCGCATCCGCGCCCAGATGGGATAAAGTGCTTGCAGCCACGCGAATAACTCACGATCCTGCGCGATGCAGCGCGTGAGCGTTTGGTACATGTGATGATGCGTATTAATCAGGCCGGGAATGACGATGTGATCGGGCAGGCTGAGCACTTCGTCCGCCGGGCGTTCGGGCATGTCGGGCAGCGCACCCACCGCCACAATCACGCCGTCATCGATGAACAGCGCGCCGCCGCGAATCTCCCGCCGGGCATCATCCATCGTCGCCAGCAGTTGGATATCCTTGACCAGCAGTGTTTTGCCCATGCCATCCCCCGTTGCAACAGATTCAACCTCAAACCGCAAAGGCCCTCATCCCCTGCCCCTTCTCCCTCAGGGCGAAGGGTGAAGCGAGGTGCGGGCTTTCTTCCCTCGCCCTGAGGGAGAACGATTGAGGGTGAGGGCTATTCAGCCAGCCGGCGCGCGGCTTTCATCGTGTTGGCCATGAGCATGGTGATCGTCATTGGCCCCACCCCGCCCGGCACTTTGGTGATTGCGCCGGCCACTGGCAGCGCAGCCTCAAAATCGACATCACCCACGAAGCGATAGCCGCGCTTGTCGTCGGGGTCGTCAACCTTGTTGGTGCCCACATCGATGACGGTCACGCCCGGCTTCAGCCAGTCACCTTTGACATAAAACGGGCGGCCAATCGCGGCGATCAGCACATCGGCGCGGCGCACCACGTCCGGCAAATCTTTGGTGCGGCTGTGGCACATGGTTACGGTCGCGTTGGCCTTCATCAGCATCAGCGCCACCGGCATCCCGACGATGTTACTGCGGCCCAGCACCACGGCGTTCGCGCCTTCGAGGTTCACGCCAGACTCTTTCAGCAGCACCATGCAGCCGGTGGGTGTGGCCGGCGTGAACAGCGGATCGCGGCCCTTCATCGCCAGCAGGCCAATGTTCTGCGGGTGAAAGCCATCGACATCCTTGTCGAGGCTCACCAGCCGCAGAATGCGTTCCTCGTCGATATGATCGGGCATCGGAAGCTGCACGAGAATGCCGTGCACAAGTGGGTCGTCGTTCAGCGACCGCACTGCCGCTTCTACCTCGTCCTGCGTGCTTTCGGCAGGCATGAGCCTGGCAATCGAGGCCATGCCCGCACCTTCGCAGGCGCGCCGCTTCATGCGCACGTACTGCGCCGAGGCGGCGTTATCGCCCACCAGCACCACGCCCAGCCCGGGCGGATAACCATACTGCGCCGCAAAATCCTTCGCGTCTTCGGCAATTTCGGCGCGCATGCGGTCGGCCACGGCCTGTCCATCAATAATCACTGCAGTCATCTTCAAATCTCCCTTTGCGGGTACGGTTACTAAGAGAATACCACCCCGCTGCAGAACAAACCGCATTGAACCGCCGGGGGCTGATAACGGCAAACACAAAGCACGCGAAGAACGCAAAGGGCGCAAAGGGAAGATCTCTCGGCGCCTTGGCAATTCAACCGGTCTCTTCCAGGTTTTGAACCCAGATCTGCCTGGACGATTCAACGGTCTTTCCCGCCGCGCAAGACGTCTGCTACACTGTAAGTCACATCGCATACACATCGGCAAATCCGAAGGGGTGTTTGTGGAAGCGACCAACGAGCGCCGAGGAGTATTTTTTCTGCTGGTAGGCCCAGCCGGCACGGGCAAAAACTATGTGATGCAGGCGGCGATGCCACTGGTGAACGGCCTGCGCCAATTGCCTACCGCCACCACACGGCCGATGCGCGAAGGTGAAGCACAGGGCCGGGAACATGAGTTCGTCAGCCACGAAGAATTCGCGAGCATGATTCACGGCGGAGAGCTGATCGAGTATCAGCCCGTGCATGGCAACCTCTACGGCATCCCGCGCCGGTCGATTGAGCGCGTCTTCAACGAGGGGCGCAGTGAAATCGCAGACGTGGAGTACAAGGGTGCGGACATTGCTTACTCGCTCTACGGCAGCCGCATCGTGCGCGTATTTGTGTCTCCTCCCAGCGTTTCGACGCTGGTGGAACGCCTGCTCCAGCGCCGCACCCCCTACTCGGAAATCGCCCGGCGCATGCTGCGCACCCCCGAAGAACTACGCTACGCCGACGACTGCGAGTACGTGATTTTCAACGGCGATTCGAGCGATTCGCCCGAACTGCTGCAAACCATCATCGAGGCGGAGCAGCACGGCGTACGCGCCGAAGTGCCGCGCGCTGAACCGCCGCATGCCGCGCTAGGCGTGCTCGTCGATGTGCGCTGTGGCCGCTACACCCTGCGACTGGCGGGACATCCTGCCGTACTGCCAGCTACGCCGTTTACCAAGGAGTGGCCGCACCAAGTGGCTGAACGAGCGGTAAATCCACTGCTTGATGCCGGACTGCCGCAAGGCCGCTGGACATTCACCAACTACGACTCAGATGAATTTGTCGCGCCGGATCGCCTCGATGTGAGCGCCGACGACGGGCTGGAGCGCCTGCTCTATCGCTATACCTACAATGTGCCGCACACGGACGTCACGCCAGCAGGCTGGACGTGGACGTATGCGCTGCGCCCCTCGGATGGCTACAGTGCTGGCTGATCTGCAGCGCTACCTGGGTGCGACCCTCGCAGATGATGGCATTCCGCTGCAATTTGGCGATCTGAGTGCGGAGTATTCGGCGGCACTGAATGCGGCTGTGCTGATGGATCGCTCACACGAGGGCCGGCTGTCGCTGCGCGGCCCTGACCGGCTGGCATTCATCCAGCGCATGTCCACGAACGATGTGCTGAAACTGAAAGCCGATGAATCCACGCCGACGATTTTCACCAACCCTGTTGGGCGCATCATCGATCGCGTGACGTTGGTCAACCGCGCCGAGGACGCGCTGCTGCTCACGGAGCCGGGGCGAGGCGACGCGGTGCGCGCCTATCTTCAACGCAACATCTTCTTCAACGATCAAGTGGAACTGCATGACCTCGCGCCGGAAACGCGCCAGTTCGTACTGCTCGGCCCCGCTGCTGATGCCGTGGCTGCTGCACTTGGGCTGTCCATTGAGGGCGACCACCCTCGCGGCGCATGGGTGAATATCGCCGACACGCCGGTCTACGCCGCGCGCATCAAGCCGCTGATCGGGGCGCAGTGGGTGCTGCTTGCGCCCACCAATTCAGCCGAAGCGATCTTCGAAACAGTACTGCGGGCTGGCGCAGATAACGGTCTGAAACCTGCCGGATCGCTGACCTACAACGTGCTGCGAATTCGCGCAGGCCGTCCGGGCGTGGGCCGCGAACTGTCCACCGACTACATTCCGCTCGAAGTTGGCTTGTGGGACGAAGTGAGTTTCAGCAAGGGCTGCTATACTGGGCAAGAGATCATCGCCCGCATGGAAAGCCGCCACAAGCTGGCCAAAACCATCGTGCAACTGACGCTCGACCAGCCGATGGACACGCCTTCGCCACTGACTTTGGAAGGCCGTGAGACTGGCACGCTCACGAGCTGCGCCACTGCACCTGATGGCATCATTTACGGCATCGGCGTAGTCAAGGTGGCCGCCGCAGTGCCAGGCACGGTGCTGCTGGCGGGCAGCGCCGCACAGGCGACCATTGTGCGGCTGGCCGGCGCGCAGCCGCCTGAACGGGCGTAAAAGACCAACACAAAGCACGCGAAGAACGCAAAGGGCGCGAAGGGTTTTCCCCATCGTGCCCTTTGCGTTCTTCGCGTTGACGTTTGTGCTATAGCCTCGGCGGCGTCACCCCGCGCTGGCCCTGATACTTGCCGCTGCGATCGGCGTAGCTCACGTCGCACACCTCATCGCCTTCGAGGAACAACACCTGTGAGATGCCCTCGTTGGCATAGACTTTGGCGGGCAGCGGCGTGGTGTTGCTGATCTCAATCGTCACCTGCCCTTCCCACTCCGGCTCGAACGGCGTCACATTGACGACCAGCCCCGAGCGCGCATAGGTACTCTTGCCCAGGCAGATGCACAGCACGCCGCGCGGCACGCGGAAGTATTCAATCGAACGCGCCAGCACGAACGAGTTGGGCGGCACGATGCACACGTCACCCTGAAACTCGACCATCGAGTCAGCGGAGAAGTGCTTGGGATCGACCACCGTGTTATAAACATTCGTGAATATGCGGAATTCGTCGGCCACGCGCATGTCATAGCCGTAGGATGACAGGCCGTAGCTGATGACACCGTCGCGCACCTGCCGCTCGACGAACGGCTCGATCATGCCGTGTTCCAACGCCATCTGCCGAATCCAGCGGTCTGCTTTCAGGCCCATTGCAAACACCCTCCAAGAAGAAGTTGAAAGTTCAAAGTTGAAGGTCGAAAGTAAAGCAAACGCGATTTCCCTGTTGGCTTCGGCTCACTCACCAAACAGACAATGACCACTTTACAACATCCAACTGTCCTCACATCACGTCCGGCGTCGTCATCCCCATCAGATTGAGCACACGCCCAAACGCCACCTGTGCAGCCTTGAAGAAGCGCAGACGGGCAGCGGCCAGTTCCGGCGGCACGTCGACGCCGAGAACACGCACGCTGTCGAAGATCGGGTGGAACACATTCGCCAGTTCGAGCGCGTAAAAGGCGATGCGGTGCGGCTCCAAGTAGTCCACCGAGGCGGCAATTACGTCCGGCAGTTCCAGCGTTTTGCGCAGGAAGCGCAGTTCCGGCTCACCCAGCAGGCTCAGATCCGCGCCATCATCGGTCACGCCACGCGCCGCCGCCTCACGGAAGATACCGGCGCAGCGCACGTGAGCGTACTGAATGTAGTAGACCGGATTGTCGGTCGATTTCTTGACGGCCAGGTCGAGATCGAAGTTGAGATGTGTGTCGGACGAGCGCGCCAGCAGCATGTAGCGCACGGCGTCGGCGCTGGTCTGGTCGATCAGGTCGTCGAGCGTTTCGAAGTTGCCCGCCCGTGAGGACATGCGGACGACTTCCCCGCCGCGCATGAGCGCCACCAACTGCACGATGATGACGTGGATTTTGCCGGCATCCATGCCCAGCGCGTTCAGGCCGTGCTGCACCACCTGATACTGCGTGTAGTGGTCTGCGCCCAGCACATTCACGCACAGGTCGAAGCCGCGTTCCAGCTTGTTAACATGATAGGCGATGTCGGGCAGCGTATAGGTCGGCTCGCCCGTGCTTTTCACCATCACGCGGTCTTTGGCGTCACCGAAGCTGGAGGAGCGGAACCAGGTTGCCTCGCCCTTGCCGCTGGTGTCAGCCTCGTCGTCATCGGGCACGCCGCCAGTGACTTCGGGCGCAGCAGCGCGATAGACGTAGCCGGCCTTGTCCAGCCGTTCCAGCACAACCCAGATCGCGCCGCTGTCGTAGAGCGAATTCTCGTTGAAGAAGATGTCGTGATGAATATCGACCCGTCCCAACGTGGCTCGGATCATCTCGAACATCTTCACTTCGGCGTACTGCTTGAACGGCTCGTAGTCCTTGTCGGCCCAGGAATTGCCCACTTCAGCCGCCAGTTGTTCGGCGAAGGTCTTGAGGTACTCACCCTGATAGAAGTGCTTGCGCTCGTCTTCGGTCATTTCGACCGGACGGCCCAGCGCTTCGAGATAGCGCACACGCAGGCTGTTGCCCAGCGCCCGCATCTGCGCACCGGCGTTGTTGAAGTAGTATTCGCGCTCGACATCGTAGCTGGCAGCTTCGAGCAAGCGGGCCATGGTGTCACCCACAATCGCGCCCCGGCTGCGACCTATGTGCAGCGGCGCGGTTGGATTGGCGCTCACAAACTCCACCTGCGCGCGCTTATCCACGCCTAAAGCAATAGCGCCGAGCGCGTCGCCTTCAGCGAGCAGCGCGTCAGTTTGCGCGCGCAGCCACGTCTCATCCAGCCAGAAGTTGACGTAGCCCGGCGCGACCGCCTCTACACGCGCGACATAGTCTGGCTTCTCCAACGCTTCAGCAGCCAGCACGGCGATTTGGGCCGGATTCATGCGCGCCGGTTTGGCCAGCCCCATCAGCGCCGCGCCATAATCACCTTGATCGGCGTGCTTCGACGCGCGCAGCTCGATGGTGGGCAAGTCGAAAGCGGGCAGCTTGCCCGATGCCTGAAGTCCGGCGAGGGCCTCGCGCAGCAGGCGGGCAAGTTCAACAGGAATCTGGATCACAGCGGCGCTCCGGTCACATCAGAAAATAACGAACTGCTTATCGCAGAGACACGCAGTGGAAAGAGAGAACGCAGAGAGTTTCTCTCTTTCTCCTCTGCGTCTCTGCGATGGAATCTTTGTGTTTGCAGGCCCGTCATTCTAGGGGTGCGGGGGGTGGATCGCAAGCCTGCACGCCGCGCGTGAAGTCGATCACGCCGTCGGCTTCGGCCGGCCTACACTGACCGCAGCGGGCGCAGCGCAGCTCATCGTCGCCTTGTTCGAGCACGCCGCCGCAGACCGGGCAGCGCAGCAGCGGGCCAGATGCGGCTATGTCGTTGCCCGCTTTGAATGCCCACACCAGATCGTAGTCAACCTGCCAGCGTTGGCCCTCGACACCCTCAAATCCCAGGTCGTCGAGCGCCGCGCCAGTGCGTTCGAAGTCCCACGCTCTGCCCGGCATCCAACGGCCGGTGCGCCGGCTGGTGATGAACAGCAGTCCGCCCGGGCGCAGCACACGCGCCAATTCGGCCAACGCCGCGCCAGGGTCGATCATAAATTCGAGTGCTTCAAGACAGGTGATGACATCGAACGCCTCGTCAAACATCGGCAGGTGCTCGGCGGGCGCGCACAGCCACAATACGCGCCCCTCATCGGTCTTGGCAGCAGCCTTCGACAGCATCCTGCGGCTCAAATCAACGCCGACGATGCGCCCGTCAAACTGCCCGTGTCGCAGCAGTGCCAGCGGCAGGCGGCCCGTGCCGGTGGCGGCGTCGAGCACGCGCGGCGCGCTCTGCGGCGCGATCAGCTTCATGATTGGCTGCGCCAGAAACAGATGATCGTAATCAGCGCGAAAGTGCTTGATGCGGTCGTAGCGCCCGGCGTACAAATCGTACAACCAAATGACGGCGCGCCGCCCCAGATACACGCCTTCTGTGGTGATCAGCAGCCAGTATAGGAGCGCGGAGATGCCGAGGCCCGTCACAACCAGCAGAGTGATGGCAAACCAGCTTTTCACGTTATCGGAGGAGCCCAATTTCGCGCAGCCAATCCGCTGACCTTTCTGCGCCGTAATCCGGCGTCGTTTGCGCCTGCCAGCCCAGCAGGGCTCGCGCTTTGTTGGCATCGAATGAAGACGGGCCAAGCACCATATCGAGCATGTCGGGAAAGTCGCGCACAACGCTGTAACGTGGGGCGGCCAGCAGTGCCAGGCCCGCCAGCGCGCGGCCCAGCAGCGGCGGCAGCGCAAGCCAATTACTATGGCCCGCCAGCCGCGAATACGCGCCCATGAACTCGCGCCACGTCGGGGCAGGGTCGATGACTGCGTTGAAAGTCTGGCCTTCGGCGGCGGGGTGCTGACCAGCGATCAGCAGCAGATCGACCAGATCCTCGACAAACACCGCTGGCGCTGGATGTTCGCCTGCGCCTAGAAAGGGCGTTGGACGCAGCTTCGCCAGCCGGAACGCATTAGCCGTCCACATGTGCGAGCCCGGGCCGAAGATCATGGCCGGGCGCACAATACTGTAGGGCACACCCGAGCGGCGCACCACATCTTCACCGGCGGCCTTGGTGATCGCATAAGGGCTGCTGCCGAAGCCCAACGGCGCCTCTTCGGTCACGCGCACGGGCAGGACATTGCCATAGACAGCCACTGTACTGACATGCACCACGCGGCGCACACGCACTTCGTCTGCCGCGTACATGACATGGCGCGTGCCTTCAACATTGACCGCGCGCTGTGCTTCCAGCGCGCCGCCCATCAGCGCCGCGACGTGAAAGACAACTTCGCTGCCTTCGGACGCTGCATGGACCGTTGCCGCGTCGGTTAAATCACCGATCACGACCTGCGCGCCCTGTTTGGCCAGCGGCGCGGCTTTTTGAGGCGAACGCGCCAACACGGTCACATCTGCGCCCTGCCCCAGCAGCTGCCGCGCCAGCGCCCCGCCTACGAAGCCGGTCGCGCCAGTCACCAGCACCTGCTTACCGTGCCAGTCGCTCACAGAGCGGCTGGCTCAAGCGGGGCATCCACCAGAATATCGTCACGGAACTGCATCGAGTACAGCTTGGCGTACAGACCATCGAGCGCCATCAGTTCCTCGTGCGTGCCCAGCTCGATGATCGCACCATGGTCAATGACCGCAATGCGGTTGGCCACGCGCACTGTGCTCAGGCGGTGAGCGATGATGACGGTGGTACGGTTCTGCATCAAGCGATTGAGGGCATCCTGCACCTCGCGCTCACTCTCGCTGTCAAGGCTGCTTGTCGCTTCGTCCAGCAGCAGCACGCGCGGATTCTTGAGGATGGCGCGGGCGATGGCGATGCGCTGGCGCTGGCCGCCGCTGAGGCGCACGCCGCGCTCACCGGCGAGCGTATCGTAACCGTCTGGCTGCTCCATGATGAAATCGTGGGCATTGGCCGAACGCGCCGCTTCTTCAATTTCTGCCTGCGTGGCATCGAGCCGACCATAGCGGATGTTGTCGCGCAGCGTACCGCCAAATAGAAGCGTTTCCTGCGGCACGATGCCGATTTGCTCGCGCAGGCTGGCCTGGGTCAGCGTTCGCAAATCCTGACCGTCCAACTGCACCATGCCTGACGTCGGATCGTAGAAGCGCGGAATCAAGTTGAACATCGTCGATTTGCCCGCCCCGCTGGGTCCGACCAGTGCGATTATTTCGCCCGGCGCGACATCGAGCTGAATGTCTTTCAGGACGGTCTGGCGCGACTCATAACTGAATGAAACGCGATCGAAGGTGACTCGTCCCATCGCCTCAACCAGTACTTTCGCATCGGGCTCATCCTGCACCGTCGGCTGTGTGTCCACAATCTGAAACACGCGCTTAGAGGCGCCAATGGCTTCCTGGAAGGCGCTGTAGAGGAACACCAGCGAGGCCATACTTTGCCCCACCGAGATACCGTAGATGAGGAATGCAACCAGCGCCCCACCCGTCAAGCGCCCCTCGATGACCTCGCGGCCCCCGAACCACAAGACGAGCGACAGGCTGGCAAAACCAATGAAGGCGACAAGAGAACCAAACACCGAGCGTGCCCGCAGTAGTTTTATCGCGGCGTTGAAGGCCAGAGTCAGCGCGCTGCCATAGCGACCGATCTCGTACGGTTCGCGCACAAAACTCTTCACCTCGCGCACGTTTTGCATCACCTCGTCGGCGACCGTGGTCGCGCCCGCGATTTCATCCTGCACCTGGGTACTCGTGCGCCGGAAATACAGGCCAAATCCAGCTCCCAGCGCCACGATGAAGGGAACCAACACCAGGATGAACAAACTCAGGGACGGGTTGAGCGCAATCATAATGATGACTGATCCAATCAGGATCAGCGTTTGGCTCAGGAACGAGGTTACGTTGCTCGTCAGTGTTGTGCGCAGCGTGGTGACATCATTCGAGAGGCGTGACACCAATTCGCCCACGCGCCGCTGGGCGAAGAAGCCCACCGAGAGAAAGAGCAAGTGACCATACAACTGTCGGCGCAGGTCAAACACTACCCGTTCGCCGATGTACCCCAACTGATAGCTTTGGATGAAGCGAAAAACCGAACTGATTAGGAAAACCAGCACCAAAGCGATAGTGACCTGGGTCAGCAACTCCATGCTGCCGGTTCCCAGCACCGTATCCACCAGTATGGCAATCACCGCCGGGAAGATCAGGTCGAGCAGCGACGTGATCACAAGCGCGATGATCGCCAGCCCCATGCGCCACTTGTACGGGCGGAGATAGCCGAACAGCCGGCGCCAGTTTGCCGGGCCTTTCGGCGTCTCGATCACGTCATCTTCAGCGTCGGGCTTGCGCCGGCCGCGCCGCATCATGCGCATCATAAGCGTACAGCTTTCCACTCACGGGAAACGAGGCAACCGTCGTAGTATAGGCGCGTGCTTGTAAGAAATGGAATGGCGTTTGAGGAGAACGACATGAACGGCTGAATCGACCGAGACTCAGCCGGCGGGCTGATCCGACGGGGTCGAAGGACTGTCTGAAAGTTCGGTCAGCGGCGCACCAGGCGGCAGTAGCACCGAGTGGCCGGATGGAAAGCTCACCTGTGTGCCCTCGGCCGAGCGCGTGACCATCACACCCAGGCGCCGGATCGTAACCGGCTGCTCAAACGGATACGCGCCGCCTGCCCAAGCCTTGCGCGCCGACACGATCCTCACGCCCGCCAGCCGCATGAACAGATACAACGGGGCGATGCCCATCACAGACCCCTGCTCGCCCAGGCCAACCTGCAAATCGGCGTGATAGAACTCGGCGAATGACTTGGTGGTTCGCAGCGCCTCGATCTGCGCCTGAAGCAGGCGCATAATCAGATCAGCAGCCTGTTGAAGCTGCCCTGCCTCGATCAGTCCCTCGGCAATCAGCGTCAGCCAGAACGGCCACACGCCGCCTGCGCCGTCCTTGTTGTCTGGCTCATAGGCTGGGTCATCGGTGGCAGCCATCGTCAC
The DNA here is from genome assembly GCA_963841085.1 of uncultured Chloroflexia bacterium. Lineage (GTDB taxonomy): Bacteria > Chloroflexota > Anaerolineae > Aggregatilineales > Phototrophicaceae > Flexifilum. The sequence continues at coordinate 408,787 of CAWJBF010000005.1, forward strand.
GCCACTGGGCACGAGCAGCGCCGACTTGTAATAGGCCTTCAGCGCCGACACATGATCGGGCGGCAGGCCGGGCGTCCACAGTGGCAGCAGCGCATTGATGTCGCGCCGCGTCCAGTCGGCCGTCGCGCCGCTCATACGATACACACGGATAAGGCCCTCGGGATGCACCGCATCAACCACGCTGAAGACGGTTTGGGTTGTGACCACTCCCCGGCTGTGCGTCCACACCACTTGTTCGCCGCTGATGACCTCACGGGCCGGTTCACCATCCGCGCCGCGCCCCTCCACGATCAACTGCATCCTGGGGGTATGTTCGGCTCCTCCCTGCACGGTGATCAGCAGGCGTGCCGGCGGATCGAGCGGTTCGGCCAGGAACAGCGGCGCATCGGCGGGCGCATCCCTGAACAGCTCCCGGCCGGTAGTAGCAGCGTGCGTATCGCGGTCGCGGTAGGTGTAGCGGCTGTCTGCCCACAACGTCTCAAGCGACTCAGTAAGCGCCGCCGCGTAGTCCGCGCATTCGGCCTCGGCTTCAGCCTCGCGCAGATAGTAAGCGATCTCGCGCAGGCTCAATGCCTCCGACAGCAGATAGGCAATCAGCGACGGCGTTTCGGCCGTGCGGATGTCGGCATTCTGCGCCCACGGGAAGCCGCGCCCAAACGTCGGGAAGAACGGGTAACCCGTTTGCAAGTCCGACTGCCACTCCGGCAGGCCGTCGCCATCGGCATCGAGGTCATCTGCGCGCCACCGGCGCAGAAAGCGCAGCAGGCCCGGAAACACCTCGCGCAGAAAGTCATCGTCCTCGGTGAACTGGAACACGCCCCATGCCAGACGCGCCAGAATCGGAAGGCACAGCAAGCCCTGGCGCTGGCCGCCCAGCCCGGGGCGCCAGTCAATCCAGCCGTCCTCGCGCTGCGCAGCCAGCATATTGCGCACCACGCCCTGCGCCAGCCCAGCATCGACCGAAGCGGCTGCCAGTGCAGTCAAATAGATTAGTGGCGGCGATTGCCCGGCCCACGCACGTGGGTGATCGGCCCCGTTCGCCTGTGGACTGAAACCCCGGTCCGGGTGGCGCGTGCCAACCGGCGACGGATTGGGCAGATGGTTGGTCGGGTTCAGAAACGCCTGCACCACCTGCTGGTATGACGCAGCCAGCAGTGCGTCCAAATCGGCGTCGCCTGTTTCAATCTGCGGAATCGCGGCCTGCCCGCGCGCGCTGCGTTCAAGCACGGCGTCCCAGTTGCGCGCCAGCCAGCGCCCGGCCAGCGCCAGCGACGCCGCTGCCGTGCGAGCGCCGCCGTGTACCCAGCGCACGGCCGACTCGCCACCCGCGGGAATCGTCAGCGAGACGCCCACGCGCGACGCGCTCAGGCCATCAGACGCGCCGCCTTCCACCACAATCACCGGGCGCAGATTGCCGGCCTTGCCCAGCGTCAGCGCGTGCCCTAATTCTGTCGGCAGCAGGTTCACGCGCAATTCGTGGCCTTCGGCGGCAGCGAAACCCACCAGGTCAAAGCGTAGTACGATAGGCTCGGCGCTGCGGTTGGCCAGCGCGAAACGCCCGCCCGCCGCGTGCGATTCAAACACAAAGTACTCCGCCCTGAGGCCGAGTACCGGAGAAACCAAACCTTCAGCGCACAGGTAGCCAGGCGTGAATGCCGTTATTGTGGGCGCGACGCTGAAATCCTGCGCTGCGTAGTGGGGCTGACCTGCGATGGTGAACAGCGGCACGAGGCTGGCCAATCCCAGCCGGCCGCCGTAGCGCGTGGAGAAGGCCAGCGCCGGGGCGTCGCTCTGCCCAAGCTGCAGTTCCCAGCTCTGGTCATCGGCGTAATCGGTGGCCGAGAAACGCGCGTCCGCCGCGATAATCGCACAGTAGGGGTCTGCCGGGGTCAAGCGCCAGCGGCGCAGCGCGGCCGAATCGGCCATGTCAACCGCCCAGTTGCCAGGTCCCGTCCGCCTCATTGAAGCGGAAACGCTCACCATACAGGCTGTAAAGGATATGGTAGCCCGGCCCCGGCGTAAATTCGCCATTCGCATCGACCGAGCCGCCGGCGTGGTATTCGTAGGCGCTGGTGTAGCCGAACTCGGGAGTCACTGCCCAGCCGAGCATGTCGCGTACTTCTGGAACCTCACGCCACAGCTTGCCGAAGCCGCGATCGGGCTGCAGCAGGCCAGCGGGCGGCGTGAGCGACGGGTCGGTCTCGGGATCGCCTTCCACAAACGTGTCAGGGTAAATCGTCCACGCGCCGCGCCCTTCGCCCGTCACATGCAGCACCCACATCTGGCCCGTTGGTTGGAGCCAGAACATGCGGCCGCCTTCAAACAACTGCTCGGCCATGCTAATCTGCGCGACGACTGGCGTCGGGAAGTTCGGCGGCAGCGCCGTATTGGTAGGGGCGGCTGTCGCGCCCGGTGGCGGCGTACTGGTAGGTGAAGTAAGCGTAAGCGTTGCCGTCGGTAGCACGGCGGCCGCTTCGGCGGTCACCGCTTCAGTTGCTTCGGCCGTAACCTCGCTACCCGGCGTCGCCGTGACGACCACGATGATCGGCGCGGGGTTCTGGCAGGCGCTCAACCACAACAGCGCCAGCAGCAAGGGAACGACGAGGAAGAATCTCGGTCGCATCACAATCTCCTGAGGGTCGCGCGGCAGAAATCTCGATGGGCCGCGCCGTATCCGAACTCGCATAATCACGCAAGTCCAATTTGCGATTGTAGCAGAGCACGAGACTAGTGCAATGCGCACGCTGGAAAACGGGGGAGAAGCTTAAGCGAAACGGAGGGGAAGCGCATGCTATAGTGAATCGCAACCAGTGGCGCAGCATGATTGACTCAATCCAGCGCCCGAGAATCATGAGTGGATCGAAATGAACTCCTACCTCCGTCCTACTGCGATCACGCTCAACAAGACCGAAGGCTACCTGGAAATCAGTTGGCCGGGCGACAAGGTTTGCCGCTATCCGCTGTCTGAATTGCGCGAGGCCTGCCCGTGCGCCGAGTGCCGTGGCGGCCACAGCCGGATGGGGCGCGCCTTCGACCCGGACAATATCCTCACGCTCACCCCGAAACGGGTCTACACCATCCAGACGCTCGAAATGGTGGGCAACTACGCTGTGCAGCCCACCTGGGATGATGGCCATCACACCGGCATTTATACGTGGGACTATCTGTGGCGGCTGTGCCCGCCCGACCCCGCGGCGGACGCGCCGTGAAAATGACGGACGAGAGCCAACACGATCCCGCGCTGCCAATGGTCGAACTGAACGCGCTGCGTATGGAAGCGATGGCGCTGTACGAACGCTGCCTGGCCGACAACTCGCCCGCCCCGCTCGAACGCTTCCTGGAACGCCATCTGGTACAGCTGCCGCCGCCGCTGGCCCTGCTCAACGAGATCAGCGAAGACTTGTTCCAGCGCCTGCAATCGATCCGCCAAAATCAGTTCGAGCTGCGCGAACGTCTGCTCACGGCGGCCCTGCGTGACTTCCAGGTCGATCTCGCCGCGCTGCTGCCCCTGAGCGAGTTTGAACAGCTTTTGTGCATGCAGCCGCGCGCGCTGACCATCGGCGCAGCGTCAGCGCTATCCCCGGCCGAACACACCGCGATGACCACGGTGCTTGAGCAGGCCCGGCAAAGCGCAGTCCGGCTAGGCGCTCAGCGCATGTTGACACAAGTGCTGTATGACATGGTCAACGATTGGGCACTCGCGCTATCAGTCGTCACCGTGCGTGAGCAATGGCAAGGTTCTCATAAACATATTGTGCAAAATGTCTGGTCATCGGCCTTGTGATATACAACCGCTACGCTATCATAAGCGCACACCGAACTGCATTCCGCAGGGCAGGTGAAACCATTTTGAGGTTAGGTTCAAGGAGATCTACAGTATGAAGCGGATTCTCGTATTCGCGCTGCTCGGTGTGCTGCTCGTCGCAGCCTTCGGGTCGGTGCAGGCGCAGGACGACTCCACCCTGGTGCTATGGCACGCCAAGCAGGACGCGGAAGGCGACGCACTGCTCGCCATCCTCGATTACTGCCAGGAAGCCAACCCCGGTTTGGTCGTCGAAGCGGTCTTCAACCCGAGCGCGACCATGCAGGACAGCTATCGTTCGTCGGCGGGCGCTGGTGAAGGCCCGGACGTGTTGATTTGGGCGAACGACTTTGCGGGCGAATTGGCCAATTCTGGCCTCATCATGCCCGTCACCTCGCTGATCAGCGACGAAACCCGCGCTCAGGCCAGCGAAGCGGCCTGGGGCACTTTCGAAGTGGGCGGCGAGACCTACGGCGTGCCGCAAAGCGCCAAGACGCTGGCCTTCTTCTACAACATGGCGCTGGTGCCGGATGCACCCGCGACCTGGCAGGAAGTCCTCGACATCAGCGCTGAACTGGCGCAGGACGGCATCACCGGCCTCGCGTTCCAGAACGGCACCTTCCACAGCGCCGGCTTCCTGTATGCGCTGGGTGGTAGCTGGCTGACCGACGAGTACAACGCCAACTTCGAGCCCGGAACCCCCGGCGGCGATGCTGCTGTTGAGTTCCTCCAGTTCTACCAGGACATCTACAACATGGGCCAGGACCCCGCCAGCGGTGTGGTGATGGACGGCTCGTCGCCGAACCCCGGCTTCCAGCAGGGTACCGTCGCCATGGTTTATGACGGCATCTGGAACCTGGCGCAGTTCGAGAGCGACCTGGGCGACGACCTGGGCGTCGCAGTGATGCCGGCGCTCGACAACGGTGTCGTGCCGATGATGTGGGCGCAGTCGGAAGGCTTCATGCTCAACGCCAAGAACGCCGAAAACACGGCCAAGCAGGAAGCATTTGCGACCTTCGCCAATTGCATCACCAGCGTCGAAGCGCAGACGATTGCAGCAGTTGATGGTGGTCTGCTGCCTGTCAACACCGAAGTGCCGCTGGATAACCCGAACCTGACCGTGTTTGCCGAGCAGCTCGCCCTGGGCGCGCCGTTCCCGAACGTGGCCGAGTTGTCCCAGTTCTGGGGCGCCATCGACAATGCCCGCGCCCGCGCGGGTGAAGGTGGCGAGGATGCCGCGACGGTGGCCGCCGATCTGCAGGCCGAGGTTCAGGCTGGTATCGACAACCTTCGCGCCGGCAGCTAGCCTGCCCGGTGAGGCGATAGGTTCACTCGTGAAGTAGGCGCACGGGGCAAGGCTTGAACAAGCCCTTGCCCCGTGTCGTTTATGAAGAATACGGAGAAGCCCGTGGCGGCCATCGCGCAACCCCCATCCAACAAAACGCCCAGCACCTGGGACAGCATGAAGTCCGGTTTCCGCACCAGCGGCATTCCGTGGCTGTTCATCGTGCCTTCGCTCATCCTCATGGTGTTCATCACCTTTATTCCCCAGATCTACCAGATCATTATCTCGTTTCAGGACTTCAAGGCCATCAACCTCAGCGGCATACCCGCGCCGTGGGTAGGCCTTCAGAACTATCAGGATGTGCTGGTTCAGGGCCTGAACGTTCCAAATTACGCTTTCTTGCCTCTGCTTGGCTTTAATATCATGTGGACGCTAGTCAATGTGACCTTTCACGTGATCATTGGCGTGGGCGTAGCGTTGGCCCTGAACGCGAAACACGTGATTGGCCGCCGCATCTACCGCGTCATCTACGTGCTGCCGTGGGCGCTACCGGGCTATATCACCGCCCTCATCTGGCTGAACCTGTGGCAGCAGAACGACGGCGGCGTCAACCTGCTCCTCGCGCAGATCAACACCTGGTTCGGCACATCGATCCCCACCAATACCAACTGGCTGGGGTCGCTCGACCGGCCGATCAATCTGCTGCCGATCATGCCGTACCTGATCGTCATCGTGAACACACTGCTCGTGCTCTATCTGCTTCGACGCACGCGCCGGCTGGGCCTGCGCGACAAGAACAGCGGCAAGCTCATGACCGAGCGCGCGGTCGTCAGCTTTGGGTTGATCGTCGTGCTGATTGCGACGGCTGTTGGCACGCTGCTCGACATCGTCAACAACAGCAGCTACTCATCGAACTTCGCCATGCAAGCGGTCGAACGTGCTGGAGCCCCGGTGCTGGCCTTTTACTGCGTGCTGATCGCCAACACCTGGCTGGGCTGGCCGTTCATGATGGTCATCGCTACCGGCGCGCTGTCGAGCATCCCGCCCGACCTGTACGAAGCGGCCGACGTGGACGGCGCCAGTAAGTGGGTACAGTTCTGGAAGATCACGGTGCCGATGATCCGCCCGGCGATGGTGCCCGCGATCATGCTCGGCACGGTGTGGACATTCAACCAGTTCAACGTCATTAACTTCATCACCGGCGGCGGCCCGCGCGGCCAAACCAACCTGCTGGTGACGCAAGCCTATCAGCTCATTCAGCAGGAACAGTTGTACGGAGCGGCCGCCGCCTTTGCGATTGTCGTCTTCTTCGTGCTGCTGGTCATCACGCTCATCAATAACCGGATTACGCGCGCAACTGCCGCGTTCGACGAGGCCTAGATCATGAGCACAATGGAACCCGCACAGCCCGGGCAGGGCAGCGCCTACGCCGGTATGATGAAGGTTGAACCGCATGCCACCGCCGCCACATCAAACCGTGGGCGGCAGGCACGCGGCTTCTTCCGGCAGCTTGCACTGCAGGCGTTTCTGATCTTCGTCGCCATCATCGTGCTGTTTCCGGTGCTGTGGATGGTGTCGATGGCGATTGACCCGCGCGGCATCGCCCGCCCCACCGACCTCAATTTGCTGCCGGCCAACGCCTCGCTCGATGCGTTCACCAAGCTCCTCACGCAGCCGTTCTCCAACGTGCTGCCGCTGTATTTTGGCGACATGCTGATGAACAGCCTGTTCATCGCTCTCGGCGTGTCGTTGTTCACGGTCACGCTGGGATCATCGGCCGCTTATGCGTTCTCGCGCTTCCGTTTTCGCGGGCGTGAGGGTGGCATGCTGGTGTTCATCATCCTGCTGCTGCTGCCTTCCACTGGCCTGGTCATCCCACTGTATGTGATTTTCACGTCTATCCCCGTATCGCCGGCCGTGGCTGAATTCTTCCCCGCGTTTTTCGCCGGTGTACTGGTCGCGGCGGTTGCGTTCATCGCCTACTATCTGGTTCAAACATATGCCACGCCATCGTCCGAGCGCAGCTTCAACCCATCGCCGCGCATGGTAGCCGGGTTCATGGTCATCGCGCTGCTGGTCGTGAGCGTCGCTACATGGTTGATCATGTTCACGCGCGCGCCGATTTACCACGACACCTTCCTCACTCCAATCAACCAGATCGCGGACGACCTGCGAGCAGCAGAAGCCGATGTGGTGCAGCGCCGGGGCAGCGTGGACCAACGCCTGCTCACCGCCGACCGTGGCGACCGAAACGCACTGCGCCAAGCCGCGAGCCTTGAAGCGATTCTTGACCTGCGCAGCCGCATCGAGGGACTAAGCGACCCCGATGCGATTAACGCAGTGCTTCTGGAGGAAATCAGCCAGCGCGAAGGCATGCCCGACGCCTCGTCCGACAGTTATCTCGAGGTCTTGCTGATTGCACAGCCCATTCTCGAATCAGGTGGTCTCGCCGGCTTCATGGCCGGGCTTGACGCGGCCACTGCTGATGCACAAGCAAGTACTGCCGACGCGCAGCGCCGGGCCGAAAGCGCACGCGCCAGCGCACAGGACGCGGCCGCCAATCTGGAAGCTTCCATCGAACGGCTCACCGCCGCACAGGCCGTGCACGACACCGAAGCTCAGGAACTTACCGCCCAGCGCAACCAGGCCTTCCTCGATCTGATGCCGTACGCGCTGGCAACCTGGGCGCTCGGCCTGGCTCTTGGTGGGCTGGTATGGGCAATATCGGTGCTCTTGAGCAAAACGATCGAGCCTAAACGCTTCATTCATTACCTGATGCTGGCGATCATCTCGTTCCTGCTCATCGTCATTACCTACCAAACGTGGGAATGGCGGCTGGGTTTGGCCGGCAACCGGCCGCAGTCGCTGCGCACCACGCTGCTCGGCCTGGCGCTGGCGTTCGCCGCCGGCGGCTTCCCATTCGCTATCTGGAACCTGAAGGGCTTCTTCGACACCATTCCGAAGGAAATTGAGGAAGCAGCGCGCATTGACGGCGCGGGCCGCTTAAAGACGTTCTTCGTCGTCATGATCCCGCTGTCGCTGCCCGCCTTCGCCATCGTGATCCTGTTCAGCTTCATGAACGGCTGGACGGAGTTCATCCTGTCGTGGATTTTCCTGACCGGCCAAACGCAGAATTACACGCTGGCGATGGCGCTGGCGACCATGACCGGCGGCGCGAACACTGCCCCGCCCGATATGCAGAAGTTCGCCGCGATGGCCATCCTGATCTCAATTCCGATTCTGGTGCTGTTCTTCGCCTTCCAGAAATGGATGGTCGGCGGCCTGTCGCTGGGCGGCGTGAAGGGATAGGCGGCGCAGCGAAACCGCACACCCCAATCCCTTCTCCGCGCGCCGAGAAGGGATTGAGGTGAAGTTGTTTGCGGGCTGGGGAGAGACTTACCCCTCAAACGTGGACGACATCAAATCCGGTATCACGGGACTGGTGAGCAGGCTGTTGATGCAGGCGTTGACATCGCCCAGTCCCTCGATGACCCGCGTCGCGGCCAGCGGCGCTTGCGGGTTGAAGTAGTTGTAGACTGTACGCGACATTTCCTCGATCAGCGGCGCTGATTCGCCGAAATTCAGCCACTCCGGGTTGTGCACCGCCACCGCGAAGATATAGTCCCCGCCGGGCGAAAACACCAGCGCCGCATCGCCGTGCGTGTCATCGATCCAGCCGTGCTTGTGGGCGATGCGCACATCGGCCGGCACGCCTGATTCAATCAGTGAGCCAATCTTGTTGTAGCTCATCACATGCAGCATCTGGCGGCATTCCGTAGGCGTGAACTGGTCGGGAAACGACGTCCAGCAGCGCGCCGCGCTCGTTGTAGGCGCACTGATAAAGGGCGTTCAGCAGCGCGCCCGTCTCCCCGGTCGTGAGCTGGTTGTACGGGTCGGGGTCAGCCGCGCGCTGATCGACTTCGGTAATGCGCGTCAGCGGCGCTTCAGGCGTGATATATGGGTCGTTGGCGAAGGGCGTGAAGATGAACGAGCTGCCCAGCCCAAGCTCTTCGAGAAACGCGCTCACGCTCTCCGCGCCGCGATACGGGTTGCCGCCGCCAATCGTCGCCAGCATCCGGTTGGTGGAGATGTTCTCGCTGCAAATCATGGCCTGTGCCACGGTATTGGCCTGTTCGTCGTTCGCCGGGCGGTCGAGCAGCCGGAAGTAGTCCGCCAGAATAGCGACCTTGTTGACGCTCATGCCGCTGAAAGCGATATCGGTGCCTGTACTGAGCGCCTCGCCCGTCGTCAAGTCCATCACGAAGAAGGTGCCCAGGCGGCTAGTGGCTGGATCGAAGCCCGCCGTCAGCATCTGGCTGAATAATTCATTACCGAGCGCGGAGAATTCCGGCGAAACCGGCACCGAAGATTCTCCCAGCACCGCCGCTGAATTCACCGGCGATGGCGTGGGCGTGAGCGAAGGCAGCGCAAATGTCGTCTGGCTCGTCGCTGGCAGCGCCGACAGATCGCCGTCCACCTCGATCAGTTCTACGGCCACCCAGCCCGTGCCGCTGGGCGAGGCGGGATAGCGAAATTCCACCCACGGCAGCGTCGAATGCGTGCGCACAATTTCGAGCGTGTCGCCCGCCTGCGCCACGCCGATGCGCGGATACTCGACGCCCGGCCCGTAGCGCACATTAATCTCGCCCAGCACGCGGCCCGTGACGGTTCCGGAGGGCGGAAGCGTTGGCACGGCTGTGGCAGGATCGTCGCTGGCAGCGGGGCTGGCGCTGGTCACCGGCGCACCCTCGACTGCGGGCGGCGGCGTCGAAACCGGCGGCGTTTGCCCCGCGCCGATGACCACATTACTCACCGGTGCGGCGGCGACATTTCCCTGCACATCGACCAAATCGGCGAACACCCACCCTAACGGCTGGTTGTTATCCACCCGGCCCAGCAGCAGCCACGGGAAGAACTCGCTGCGGCCCAGCACCGGATAGCGCGTACCCGCCACAATCTGGCCGACCACGTCGGTATCTGTCCCGGGCGCGGCGCGTAAGTTGGCCATACCCAGCGCCTCGGCGGTCACACCAGTCGGGCTGGTTTGCGCGAGCGCAGGCAGTACCATCAGGACGAGGCCAAGGGCAAGCAGCAGTGCGGAAATCCGTCGGGCCATGCGCGGTTAACTCCTGTACAGAACGGGCCGCATTATAACAGACGGGGATGGCCGCAAGCCGACGCGCAGGCCGGGCGCAGGTGAAAAATCGCTTAACTCGCGCTTGACAGTGGGCGGCCCTTTGCTACACTATCGTTCATCAGCGCCGAAGTGGCGGAATTGGCAGACGCGCTACGTTCAGGGCGTAGTTCTCGCAAGGGAGTGTGGGTTCGACTCCCACCTTCGGCACTATCAGGGCTCGACATCCGCCGTCGGGCCCGTTTCTTTTTCCCCGCGCAGTTCGCTATACTGTCTGCAAGTCGCATTCATGTTTGGCGCACGCACCACATGACCATTCCTTCCCGTCAACGCCCACTGCAAACCAAACAGCGCCGCACCGGTCAGTTCTCCGGCGTGCAGGTGATGTTTGCCGCCATTCTCACCATCGGCTTGTTTCTGGCGATCGATTTCAGCGGGCGTATCACCGCTGGCAGGCCAGTGCAGCAGGCATATGAGCAAGTGAGCGCCGAAATCGACACGCTGCGCCGCGAGCAATCTGCCCTAATCCGCCAGCGTGACTACGTGCGCAGCGATGCCTATGTGTCGCTGTGGGCGCGCACCGAAGGCAAGCTGGTGCTGCCCGGCGAAATACTCGTCATTCCCGTGCCGTCGGTCGCCAATAACGCGCCCACGCCAGAACCGTCGTTTGCACCGCAGGACGTGATCACCGCGCCGCCTGGCCCCGAACCGTGGCTGCTGTGGTGGGCGTTGTTTTTCGACGGTCCGCCGCCAGAGCTGCGTTAGCGCACCGCGCTTTGTGGCCCTTGCGTGCTTTGTGTTGACATGTAATTCGATCCTTCACCCCGCCTCAGGGATTGTCACGCTCACCCCGTTCGAGTAAAGTTAGGGGCATACGGGCAGTTAGCTCAGTTGGTTAGAGCGTCCGCCTTACAAGCGGAAGGTCACCGGTTCGAGTCCAGTACTGCCCATCCGCCGCATGCCGTCTGGCCTGCGGCGTTTTTGTTGCCGCGCCTGAGAAAAGTGATATACTGGTTATCAATTCGTTTCATTTCTGGTATATTCGGACGGACGACCCCGCCATGCTCACCCTGCGCGAGCGCGAGCAAAGCCGCCAGATTCTGATCGTTGACGACGAAGATGTGACAACTGAAGCGATCAGCCAACTGCTGGAAACCGCGGGCTTCACTACCGTGGCCGTTGATGCCGGCCTGGCGGCGCTGAAAGAGTTGCAGGCCTCCCCTCCCGATTTGGTCATCATGAACACCACCTTGCCCGACATGGACGGTGTGGAACTGCTGCGCCAGATGCGCGAACGCTCGTCGCTGCCGATGATCGCCGTGAGCGACAACCCGGACGACCGCACTGAGTCCGTGCGCGCGCTCGACGCCGGAGCCGATGACATCGTCGCCCGCCACGGACCGCCCGAAGAACTCATGGCGCGTGTCAGCGCGCTGCTGCGCCGCGTTGAATGGTCGCCCGCCAGCGAGCCGCGCCTGGAAGTGCGCCAACTGTCGCTGGACGTATCGCGGCGCATCGCGTTCCTGAAGGAACGCAAACTCCAGCTCACGCCGATTGAATACAGCATTCTCATCACGCTCATGCGCAGCGCAGGCCACGTCGTGCCTCACATCGACCTGCTCAAGTCGGTCTGGCGTACCGGCAAGCCAACTGATTTCTCGGTGCTGCGCGTGAATATATCGCGCCTGCGCCAGAAGCTGGAAGACAATCCCCGCCATCCCAGCTACATTGTCACGGTGCCGGGCCGGGGCTACATGATGCCCTCCGGACGGCCATAGCAAAGCGTCTCCTCACAATAACTAACTCAGCGTCGCAGCGACAATGCTTTTGATGACTTCACCGGTTCATGCATGGGGTTGATCGGCAGAGTCTGGTTGAAACTGGCCCGGCGTGCTACCCTAACGCTGCGGTTTTTCGCCGTCAGGGGCTGAATGATCCATGCGCTTTCGCGTCATCTTCATCGGGTTTGGGGCGATCCTGGTCGCGCTCGCGTTCACGTTCCCGCTGTGGTTCCCGGTGTTTCAGCCCGGGGCCGACAGCGGAGCAGCGACAGCGGCAATTCCCGGCATGAGCGCCGCGCTGCAGACCAGCTTTTCCACTTTCACGCCCGAGCAGCAGGCGGCCTATCTCACCATCGCTGAAACTGAGCCAGCGAAAGCCATTGCGCTCATTCAGGCCGCGGTTCAGCCGCCCGTGCCTGCACCAGATGATATGCAGGGCATGCCGTCGATGGTGGGCGCAGTCCGCGCCGCCAATGGCACATTCCGGCGGCTGGATGCCATACGCTGGGCGCAAGGAGACGTGACGGTGTACGAACAGGCCGATGACAGCAAACTGGCGCGTTTTGAGGAATTCAGCGCGTCGAACGTACCCGACCTGCGCGTGCTGCTGGCGCTGCCCGCCGCGCCCACCACCATGGAAGAACTTGGGCCGATGGAGCAAACGATTGATCTCGGCCAACTTCTGGGAACAATCGGCAGCCAGGACTACCAGATACCGACCGATGTCGATCTGGCCGATTTCAACAGCATCGTCCTGTACAGCCCGTCGCTGAATTTGATTATGAGCTTCGCTACGCTGTGAGCGACGCGAGAGAGTTTATGACGATCACCCCTGCTACCACCAGCACACAACCAAACGTGACCAGCTTTCCGCTTGATCCTGAACACTGGAAGCTGCGCGCCGCTATTTTTGGCGCGTTCTTCGGCTCGGCGCTGCTGGTCATCGCACTCACATCCATCCTGTTCCCCAGTCCGAACTTTAATCTGCTTGGCCTGATCGCCGCCATGATCGTCGGCTATCTCGCCTCAGCGCTCGCCGAGCGGCTGCTCAAAGGGCGCTGGCACAGCACGCGTTCGCTGCAGGTATCGGGCGACGGCGTCCGGCTAGTCAAAGGCAAAACAGTCGAGCAGGAAGTCCTGCATACGACTGCCGCCACGCCGCTGCGCTGGAAGTTCCGCATCAGCAAACGCGCGCGTGTGCCCAAAGGCTGGTGGATGTACGCCTGTTCGCTGTCCGCACCCGACAGGCAAATCACGGTGTACACGTTTCTGCCGCCGAAAGAGGCAGAGACTTTTGAGCGCGACGGCGAATTTTCCCGCCTCTTGAGCAAGAAAGAGCGCGAAAAGAACGACGCACCGCAAAGCCTGCGTCAGGCTGGCGAAGAGCGCCGCCTGCGCGAAGCCGAAGAGCATCGCTGGCTGGCCGGCGCCGAAATGACTCCCGCCGATTTCATAGCATTCCTCGACCTCATGGACAGGCAGTTTGCAGAATGGGCACCTCTCACATCCTGATGCGCCGCACAATCGCCGTGCTGCTGGCCGCCTGGGACTGCTGTACACCTCCGTCGTGTTCGCGCAGGCGAGTATTACGTTCAACGAACCGGCGCGCGGCGAAATCACACCCGGCATGGCCGAGACGTACGGTTTCTCTGGCAAGAGCGGCCAGGTCGTGTCGATACTGGCCGAGTCCGCTGGAACGCTAGACCCCATCGTGGCGCTGCTCAACGCCGACGGCGAGGCGATTCTCACTGACGACGATTTCGCCTTCCCTGAATCGAGCGACGCGCTGCTGCAGGCGGTCACCCTGCCCTACACCGGCCGCTATGCCGTGCAGGTGAGCGGCTTTGGCGACAGCGCCGGGCAGTACACCCTCAGCCTGACGGAAGGCTATGCGGTCGTCGAAACAGCCGATGGCTTTGCGTCCGATTCCGAGTGGACGGCGCTGTCTGAGGACACACAAGTAGACGTAAGTGACGGCGAATTGTCGATGGCTGTGCGCGGCAATCGCGCTACCGATGCCGCCTTCGGGCAGCCCGTGAACAGCGCCGATGTGGCCGCGTTTGTGGATGTGCAGACAGTGCGAAATCCTTCCGGCTGGATCACCGGCCTCGTGCTGCGGCGCAGCGGCGACTCGTACTACGTGCTGCAAATCAACAGCGAGGGGCGCTGGCGCTTCGTGCTGGTTGAGGACGACCAGCAGACACTCGTGCGCGACTGGACGAGCCACCCCGCCATCGTGCCGGGCGAAACGGCATTTCGGATGGGGGCCTTCGCCAAGGGCAGCGCCTTCGATTTCTTCTACGATGGCGCGTACATCGGCACGACCAGCAATGACACGCTCGACGCAGGCGGTGACGTAGGCGTGCTAGTTGGCACCGTGTCCTCATTGGAGAGCGAAACGCGGGCCACTTTCGCCAATCTGGCCGTTACCCGGCCGCTGCTGGTGGATGGCCAGATGCCAATTCCGCAGCAAATCGTCGTGGCTGATGGCCCGACGATGGCGCAGGCGCTGTCACGCAGCCACGTCGTGCAGGGCAGCGGCCAGATGGCCCTCACTGTGCCCGAAGCCAGCGTCACCTACGCGCGCCCGGGCGTCAACCGCCTGATGCTGGGGCAGAATACAGAGTTCGCCGATTTCGCGTTTGGCGGCACGGTCACGCTCAATCAGCCAATCCCGGGCCCCAGCGGCTGCGGGCTCGTGCTGCGCTTCGCCGATGAAACGGAATATGCGCTGGCATGGCTGGATGGTGAAGGCGCGTTTGGTCTGTCGCTGAAAGATGGTGAGGCGTTCGCGCCCGGCCTGTTCGGTGAGAACCCGGCCCTCGCCAACGAGACGACGCACAATTTGCTCGTGATTGCCAGTGACCATATACTGCACTACTACGTGGACGGAATGAGCGCGGGCCAGCTTGAAGCGCCGCTCACCAACGGTCAGGTAGGGGCGGCGGTCGTCAATTTCGAAGGCATCGACACGACCTGCACCTTCAACAACCTGTGGCTCTGGCGCTGGAACTGACCTTCCCGGCCTGCAATTTCCGTCTTCCTTCCGCACTGCGCTGAGACAAGGACGTGACGGTTGCCCGGCCTCGAAGACGCTATTCTGCGGACGGTGCTGTATGGGGATGTGTTCAGTTTCCCCATGTCTGCGCGTGAAATCCATCATTTCCTCATCAGCAACAGGCCCTGCACCCCGCACGATGTCGAGCAGGCGCTGCGTGATTCTGCGCTGCTGGCCGATACACTCGTTCACGAGGGCGGCTGGGTGGCGCTGGCGGGCCGCGCCGAACTATTCGCCCTGCGGGCGCAGCGCGAGGCCGCTTCCGAGCAGTTGATGGGCGCAGCGCGCCGCTACGGGCGCTGGCTGGGCCGGCTGCCGTTCGTGCGCATGGTCGCCATCACCGGCGCGCTGTCAATGCGGAACGCCGCCGGCGATCACGATGACCTAGACTACGTGCTCGTCACGGCGCGCGGCCGAGTATGGCTGGCGCGCGCATTCGCCATCGTCATCGTGCGGCTTGGCCGCATGCGCGGCGCGGTCGTGTGCCCCAACTACGTACTGGCGGAAACGGCCCTCGCCCAGCAGCGGCAGGACTTGTACATCGCGCACGAAATCGCGCAGATGACACCGCTCTACGGCCGTGCGATCTATGACCAGATGCGCGCGCTCAACGGCTGGGCCGAAGCGTATCTTCCAAACGCGCGCGCGCCGTTTCACGCGGAAGCTGAGTGCCAGCCCGGCCGGCTGTTTGGCACGCTCAAGCGCTTGGCGGAATGGCTGCTGGGCGGGCGGCTGGGCGATGCGCTCGAACACTGGGAGAGCAAGCGCAAGGTGCGCCGCTTTCAGCCACAGATGGCCGAGTCGCAGCACGACGCGCTGCTTGACACTGAGCATGTGAAGGGCCATTTTCGCGACCACGGCCAGCGGGTGCTGCATGAGTACACGCTGCGCGTGCGCGAGTACGAGCAGGCAGAGCTGCCGCTGGCGGGGGACTGAGAAAAATCAAAGAAGGACCGATTGAACCGCCAAGAGAGGGTGATCGCCAAGGAGAAGCGCCCAGAGGTTGATCTGAAACCCTGGCACTCATGGCAGTTCAACATCGCTTCTTTTCAGCGCATTTGCGTCACCACGCCCTGCGCGTTGCGGAAGACAACCGTACGCGACGGCCCGGGCAGCTCGATCAGGCGCACTGGCCCGGCCACGACCACCCAGGGCAAGTCAATCTGCTCGGCAGGAGGCGCATCAATCACCGCGAACTGCGCGCCACTTTGCTCGGTCAGCGCCAGCGGCGTTTCGTTGCCGACCGAATCAGCTACGCTGACCTCGCCGGACAGGCCACCCGCATTGATCAGGAATTCACCGGCCTCAAAGCCGCTGCTCCACAGTGCATAGAGCGTGCGATCTGGAAACCGGAACGTCACCAAATCCGCTCCCTCAACTGGCGTGTACTCGGCACGAGATGCGCCGCTGAAGCGCTCAATTACCTGCTGATAGGCGCCGAAAGCAGGCCGCAGGCTGCCATCGCCGCGCACCAGCCCCCACGGCTCCGACACGCCCGGCGTGAAGGCATTGTCGTACAGCCGATAGACGGCGACGCGATCTACGCCCTGCGCCAGCGCCAGCGCCGCCGCCTGCACGATGAAATCGGCCTGCTGTTCCAGCGACACCTGGAACATAGCATCCGGCATGAGTGCCTCAGGGTCGCGGCGCGGGCTGGCGTTGTATTCGGCCAGCCACACATCCTTGTCCGTCAGCCCGAAGTCGAACAGAATGTCGTTGGTCTGGGCGATGATGGGCACCACCGTCCACGTCGTGAAGTAGATGTGCAGCGTCACACCATCGAAGTAGTAGTCGTTGGCAGCCGCCTGTGGGTCGTTGTAAAGCACGCGCAGCAAACTCCGCAGGTACGGCTCACGAAACCCGTTGGCGTCGTGCCAGAAGGTGGTGCCCGCCAACTGCACATGCGCGCCGGGGTCAGCCGCCTTGATCGCCTGATAGCCGGTCCTCACGAGCGCGGCGTAATCCTCGACCTCACCCTCGAACTCGACTATGCCCTCGCCCGGCCGGATATCCGGCTCGTTCCAGATGATCCAGTCATGCACGCCCAGCGGCGCATAGGTTTCGACCAACTGACTGACAAACGCGCCAAACAGGTTCTCAGGCACATCGTAGGGCTGATCGAGGCCAAAGGGCACACCGCCCGGCGTGCCGCTGTCGCTTGCCCAAGCTGGAGTGCCCTTAATCAGCCCGACCACCTGGCGGCCTGCGTCACTGGCATCTTGCAGGTATTCCAGTGGCACGGCATTAGCGTCCCAGTCATCGGCGCTACCCGGCTGGAAAGCGTCCCAGTGGAAAATGATACGATCCCACTCGACGCCCAGCGCCGCCGCGTCACCCGGGCGATAATACGACTCAATCGCGCCGAATACCGGCTCCGGCACATCGGGCTGCTGAGCGGAAACGACGCCAGCTATAAGTGTCAGCAGTAACGCAATCAGTGTTGCTCGCTTCATTGAGGTTCCTGTTCCGTTATCACGCAGTGGATTGAACCACCGAAGTAGGATCGAGTTCCATTTTTCAGAGAAATGACCGATTGAACGGCCAAGACGCAGAGATCGCCGAGGAAGAACGCCAAGAGGGGTTTCTCTATCCTCTTGGCGGACTTGGCGTCTTGGCGGCTCAATCGTTACTTGGGGAATCATACCGTTCCGAACTCATGAAAGCACCAGCCCGACCAAAGTGGCCGGGCTGGTGGATAGCGCTGTTTGCTGCTCACCCGCAGACTAGCTGGCGCGCATCACCGTGCCGAGCGTATCGCACGCCGGGCAGCTCTGATCGGGGCGGAACATGGCATAGCCACCGGCGGGGTCGCTGCCCCAGAACGGGAAGTCTACGTTCCACACGATCATCAGGCGAACCTGCCCACCCTGGGCGGCCTGCGTGGCGGCTTCGGCCAGCCATGCAGACTGCTGTGCCACAGTGGTGTTGGCAGCCCAGCCGAACGATGCGGGCAGCGGGCTGTCGAAGCCTTCTGGCGACAGGTAACCGAGCTCGGTGTAGCACACCGGACGGCCGCCAAACAGGCTGTAGCCGCGGTTGGTCATGGACGGGAAGAAGTAGGTGGGGTAATTGCCACGCGGGTCGCCCGAAGTCTGGCTGGGGGCAACCACGCCTTCGTTGTAGTGCAAGCCCACGCAGTCCATGTACTGCGCCGCGCCAGCCGCAGCCATCTGCTGCATGAACACATCGTCGTTGCAGCCGGCATCCGTGCAGCCCGCCGCGCCGAAGAAGCCGGTCGGGGCCGGAGCCGCGCTGATGACAATCGTGTTCGGGTTAGCCGACTTGATGGCGTTATAGGCCGGAGCCAGAAGCGCCGTGTAGTTCGCGCCGTTGATCGTGCCCGCCTGCCACTCGCGGTCGATATTCGGCTCGTTCCACACTTCGATGGCATCTGCGCCCAGAGCAGCGAGGCCACCAACAAAGCTGGCGAACTGCTGTGAATAGGAAGCCATGTCGCCCATCTGCGTGTGGTCACCGACCACGCCCAGCAGCACCTTGAAGCCGTTGGCCTTGGCCTCCGAAATCAGCCCGGCCACGCTGGCGGGGTCCTGACCAAGCGTGTATTCCACCTGGCGCTTGACCCAGCTCATACCGGCACGGTTCATCATACCAACGGTGCCCGCGCCCAGTTCGAGCACATGGCCGCCCAGTTCAAACGAACCACCGGCCGCGCCACCCGCCACCGGCGCAGGCAGATTGCCGCCGGTCGCGCCGCCGCCCGCAATCGGCGAAGTCACCTCATCGCAGGCCGTCGCGATAGTCGAGTCGAAGCTCGAACGGCCTTCGTACTGGTTACCCGACAGGTCGGTAATGACGAAGCGCCAGCCGTAGTACAGCTCACGCGGGTCTTCCACATTCGCGGCACAGTCGTCAATGCCGCCCACAAATTCCGACTGCTCCCAGGTATAGTTGGCCACATAGGTCAGGTCGGTATTGAAGCGCTGAGACAGGGCCTGGCGCACGGCTGAAAAGGCGCGTGCCAGGGGGTCGGCGGGGGTAAACGTCGGCTCGGCGCTCTGCGCGGCGGCGGGCGCCACGATCAGAGCCAGCATGATCGCCACTGCCAGCACTGGCAGGGCATGCCGCAGGGACTTGAAGGACATCTGCATCGGTTGAAACCTCATCTCACGAATCAAATTCGTTCAGCAGTGCGACCCATGCGCACCCGCTATCAAACTTGGCATGATACTGGAACGGCGACCGATTTTCTACGGCCGTGGGGAAGCCGTCAGGATAGCGTGCAGGGATTACGCCTGCGGTGGCAACGCTGCTTCTACCATGCCACGCAGCATCTTCAGGCGCTCGGCCACACGCGGCTCGCCCCGCGCCGCCATCATTTCCTGCACCGCATCGATCATGGGCAGGAGCACGGGGCCATACTGCGTTGCCGCTTCGGCGGCCAGTTCGCGCGCTGATTCCTCGGTTTCGGCCGCCATCAACCCGTTGATCGCCTTGAGTTCAGGGCTCATGTTGTCACGCAGGGACGACATCACCTGTTCGTAGATGGTGCGTAATTTGGCCGACACCTCGATGTTGCCGCGCTGCTGTGCTGCCTCGATGTTGGCCTGCAGCACGCTCATGAACGCCTCGTCGAAGAACGGCAGGTTTTCGTCGATCAGCGGTTTCGGATCGGGCGCATCGAGCAGGATTTGAAGCAGTTGAATCGCTTCCTGCATCGCCATCTCCGTTTGCTGGTCGACCTGCTGCGTGAGTTCCAGCAGCGTATCGCGCAGCCCCTCCAGGACGGGACGGTCGTCATCGGCGGCCTGCTCGATTTTCGTCGTCAAGTCCTGGAAGAACTGATAGTCGAAGGCGGGGCGCGCCAGGCCCACCAGCGCCTCCAGCCGTTCCGGGTTGTCGGCATAGCTCAACGCCAGATCGAGGAAGGCGGCACGGTCGGCCGAGGCGCCCAGCTTCTGCAAGTCGGCCGCGACTTCACGCACCGTGGCTTCCTGTACCTGTGCCTGCTGGGCCACCTGCTGGCCAAACGTCGAGTGTTCAAGCAGTACAAACTGCAGCGCGGCCAACTGCTCGGCAATATCATTGCGGCCATCGGCAGCCAGGCGCTGCGCCATCAGCGACAGCGTTTGCATAAACTGCATGTCAATGTCTGCATCGTGCTGTCTAATCACGCTTTCGAGCAGATCGGGCGGCGTCGACAGGAAGCTCTCGATCAGGTCGACGCGAGCGCGCTGCTCGGCCATCATCTCGGGCGTCACGCCGTCGCCCTGCAGAATCGTCTCCATCAACCCCTGCATCGTCAGCGCGGTGCGCGGCTGGAAGAAGTAGCCCTTGATCGATTCTTTCGGCAGGCGGCCAGTCAGTTCGCGCATCATATCGCCGACGGCCTTCTCCTGCTGATCCTTATTCATACCCAGTTCAATCGGCACGAACGAGATCAGCATGTCCTTGCCGCCATCGTGATAGAGCAGCGGCGTTGCGACCTGAAAGGCCGCGCCGCAGTTGGCGCAGCGCTGCACGTTCAGGTTGCCAGAAAGCAGGCGCGCCTTGCTGCCGGGATCAGTTTGAACATCAACAATCTGCTCAACTTCGCCGGGAAACTGCGCGCGGCACTGAGGGCAGGAGACCATAATTCGCTTGGGCATTGAAACTCCGTTTCTGGAAGAGGACGGCGGGAAAAGTGCGCCTATTCTGCGCTGAGAGGGGGTTGCAGCGGAAGGGTGAAGGTGAAGGTTGCGCCTTTGCCGGGCGTGCTGACGACGCTGATACTGCCGCCGTGCGCCTCGACAATGGCGCGTGACAGGTACAAGCCGAGGCCCGTGCCGGCCGTGCGCCGCGTAAGCGCCCCATCGACGCGATAGAAACGCTCAAAGATGCGCTCCTGGTCGAGGTCACTCAGGCCCACGCCGTCATCGCGCACAAATACCGACACGATTTCGGTGGTTGCGTAACCGCCCACCTCAATCACGCCCCCATCGGGCGAATACTTGATGGCGTTGCTCAACAAATTGTCGACCACCTGGCGCAGCTTGCCATCGTCGGCAAGAATGGGCGGGAAGGCATCGGGAAACGCGAGCTTAAAGCGGTGGCGGGTGGTCTGCTTGCCAAATCGTTCCACGGCGCGCTCGGCCAGCAAATCCAACCGAAGTTCGCTGCGATACAGGCGCATCCCGCCTTCGGCCTGCAGTTTACTGGCCGTGAGCAGGCTGTCGATCAGTTCGGTCAGCCGGTCGCTTTCTTCCTCGATGACGCCCGAATACTCGCGCACGATCTCGTCCGTCCACTCCACATCATCGCGGCGCAGGGTGGCGGCGTGGCCCTTGATGAGCGCCACCGGCGTCTTCAGTTCGTGCGAGACGGTGGAGATGAAGGCGTTCTGCATTTCCTGCGCCTGGCGGAAATTGGTGATATCGCGCACATTGGCAATCAGCGTCGTCAGGTTGCCATCGGCGTCCACCAGCGGGGCATAGCGAATGCCCACACTCACGCTCAGGCCGTCACGCCGCTGCAAATCACCTTCGACATAGTAGGTTTCGTCCTGGCTGCCGCTGTTAGCCGGGCTGTTGCGCGGCCAGCCGTCGTCAATCGCCTTGCGCAAATCACCACGCTCCAGCCGCTTCCAGACGACAATCTGATCCTCGTGCGCGCCAATGACATCCTTGGCGCGCCAGCCGGTCATGCGTTCCAAAGCGCGGTTGAAACTAAGGATATTGAGTTGGGCATCCAGCACCATCACACCGTCGGCGCTGTGCTGCACGATAGCCGCGAAACGGCGGCGCTCCTGATCGATGCGCTCGTAAAGCTGGGCGTTGTGCACGGCAATCGCGGCCTGATCGGCGAAGCTCTGCAGCACCTGCACATCATCCGCTGTGGCTTTGCCCTCGAAGGTGCGCCCGACGACCAGCAGACCGCGCGGTTCGTCGCCCATCATAAGCGGCAGGGCCAGCGCCTGCACCATGCGCTCGTCCACCCAGCCGATGAAGGTGCGCAGGTGTTCGTCAATATCGCTGTAGTCCGCGCCGCGCGTAACCAGATCGGTCAGTTCCACCAGCCGCTCGGTCAGTTCAGCCATACGCGCCGGCGGAATGCCCTCGACCGCGCGCACGCGATACTGGCCGGTCGAATCGGGCAGCGCCACCAGGCCCACCTGCCCGCTAAGCATGGCCAGCGAAGCATAGAGAACACGGCGCAGCACTTCAGTCAGGTCGAGCTGTGCGGTGATGGCCTTGGTGATTTCCAGCAGAAAATCACGCTGGCGGACACGGAAATCGAGTAGTGCGAGCATGAAGGGCAGTGTAACACAGCGGCTGTAAGCGTTTCATCAGAGAGCCAAACGCCCTGCTAACGTATAATCAGCGGGAACGTCTTTCGCAACTGAGGAGGGATTCTGGCATGGCTACGCCATTGATAGACCGTCTCCGCATCAAGCCATCGATGCGCGTGCTACTGCTGAATCCCATTCCGGAGTTCGGCGGTTTGCTGGGCGAACTACCGGATGATGTCGCAATTGACACAACTCAGCCACGGGGTTTATGACTGCGTGATCCTGTTCGTGCGCAACGCCGCCGAAGCCGATAGAGACAGCGCCGCAGCAACAGCCGCCGTGAAGCCGGGCGGTTTGCTCTGGACATGCTATCCGAAGGTGAGTGGCAGCATAAAGACCGACATCACACGCGATAAGGGCTGGGACGCCCTTGTCGCTGCGGGGTGGCGCGGAATTGCCAGTATCCGCATTGACGAAACATGGTCGGCCGTGCGCTGGCGGCCCGAAGCCGATGTCAGATCAAAGGAACCGTCTGGAACCTAGTCCTGCGCTTCGGCCTCCAGCCGCGCCTTGACGTGCTCAATAAAGTCAACGCCACCACGCGTGAGCACCAGCACGCCCGCGCCCACCACGCTCACATTCTCGCCCAGCCCGGCGAAGGCGATCTTGAGGTCTTTCCAGTATTCGGCCGTGATACAGTGCTGCTCAATCGCAGCGCGCATTGGCCCGAACAGCCGCTCGCCCAAGTCGCTCACTGGCCCGCCAAACACGATGATCTCGGGGTTGAACACATGCAGCAGGCTGACCACGCCCAGCCCGGCCATGAAGCCGACATTGTGAATGATGTCCTGCGCGACTGCATCACCCTGCCCCGCCGCCTGGCTCACGGTCTTGCCGCTGATTTTGCTGATGTCGCCGTCTGCCAATTCCAGCAGAATTGTGTCTGCGCCTTCCTCCACCTGCTCACGTCCCTTGCGACCCAGCGCCGTGCCCGATGCTTCCTTCTCGAAGGTCGATACGGTGTCACCATCGACATCGATGACGATGTGGCCTGCTTCAGCCGCCAGCCCGTTGCGCCCGAGCAGCAGGCGGCCATCGACGATGATGCCGCTGCCCACGCCGGTGCTGAGCGTGATGAAAATCACGTGCTTGTAACCGACTGCCGCGCCACGCGTGGCTTCGGCGAGCGCAGCCACGTTGGCGTCGTTGCCGAGATAAACCGACACCTTGAACTCAGCCGAGAGCAAGTCCGCCAGTGGAATGTGCTGCCAGCCCTTGAGGTTCGTGCCCAGCTCGACCACGCCGGTGAACGGGTTGGTCGGGCCCGGAATCGAGATGCCGATACCGGTCACCAGTTGGCCATCTTGTGGCCACACCGCGCGAATGAGCGCCTTCATGCGCTCCAGGCTGGGCTCGAAGCCTTCCTGCGCCATCGTGAACACTTCTTCGCGCGCCCGGATGGTTAAGGAATCATCCATCAGCGCCGCGCGCATGCGCGTGCCACCGAGATCTACGCCAATGACAAATTCGTCCGCCATTTGCTACATCGCTTTCTTTGGCCCAACGAGGCCAGAGGGTTAAAATCATGCGCTCACACCATACGCGTGAATTGTGCCGATTTATGACAGGCCGTGCAACATGACCTCTGCGGTGACGCCGCTGCGCCAGCAGTATCTCGACGCAAAAAGCCAGTACCCCGACGCTATCCTGCTCTTTCGTCTGGGCGATTTCTACGAGACCTTCGACGGTGACGCCGAAACCGCCGCGCGCGAACTCGACCTCGTGCTCACCAGCCGCCCGGTGAGCAAAGGCGAGCGCGTGCCGATGGCCGGCATGCCCTACCACGCGGTCGATGGCTACATTGCCCGCTTAATCGAGAAGGGCTATCACGTCGCCATCTGCGAGCAGATCACCGAGCCGAATGGCAAGGGACTGGTCGAGCGCGAAGTCACGCGCGTCATCACGCCGGGCACGGTCATCGAGCCAGCACTGCTGCCCGAGAACAAGGCGAGCTATCTGCTGGCAGTGTTTCCGATAGGCGACGTCAACAGCGGCGCGTGGGACGATGTGGGCCTCGCCTACGCCGATCTCAGCACGGGCGAGTTTGCCGCCACCCAGTTGGAAGGCGAAGCGGCCGCCGTGCATGTCGTCGAGGAACTGGCTCGTCTTGCCCCGCGTGAGGTGCTGCTGCCGCAGTCGTGGGCCGAGCGCGGCGTGTCGCTGCCACCCGGCGTACATCTGACGCCGGTGCCGGACTGGCACTTCGAGCGCGGACACGCCGAAAGCGCGCTGCAGCATCACTTCAATGTGCGCACGCTGGCCGGTTTTGGCCTGCACGAGTCGCCCGCGGCCATTTCAGCCGCCGGGGCCGTGCTGCAATACCTGCAGAACACGCATCGGGGCAGCCTCGCGCACATCACGACGCTGCGCCCGTACTCGACTGCCGACTTCATGGTGCTCGATCCGTTCACGCGCCGCAATCTGGAGTTGACCGAGTCGCTGCGCCACCGCCAGAAACAGGGAAGCCTGCTCGGCATCCTTGACCGCACCGTGACGGCGATGGGCGCGCGCCTGCTGCGAACGTGGATTCATCAGCCCCTGCTCGACCGCGCCCGCCTCAATGCGCGCCTCGATGCGGTGGCTGCGCTAGCCAGCGACGAGATTCTGCGGGCGCACCTACGCGACGGCCTGCGCGGGGTAAGCGACCTCGAACGGCTCACCAACCGCTTGCTGGTGGGCAAGGCCGGCCCGCGCGATTTGCTGGCGCTGCGCGAAACGCTGGAAGCCGTGCCGGTGCTGCGCGACTGGATTGCCGATCTTGCGCCGCTCACATCACTACACGCCCGGCTGGATGGCTGTGAGCCAGCCGTCGAACACATCACCCGCGCGCTCGACCAAGGACGCGCCTGCGGTGCTGAACAAGATCGGCGCTTTCCTGCCCGGCTACTCGGATGAACTCGACCATGTGATGAAAGCGACCGAGGACGCCCGCGACTGGATCGCCAATCTGGAGCCGCACGAACGGCAGCGCACCGGCATCTCGTCGCTGAAGGTGGGCTACAACAAAGTCTTCGGCTACTACATCGAAGTCAGCCACGCCAACACCGACCGTGTACCGTCCGACTATCAGCGCAAGCAAACACTGGTCAATGCCGAACGCTATATCACACCCGAACTGAAGGAGTACGAGTCGCTGGTGCTGAACGCCGAAGAGCAGATTCTGCAAATCGAGCGCCAGTTGTTCGAGGAACTGTGTACGGATATTGCCGCGCACAGCCGCATTCTGCTGGAAACGGCGCGCGCGCTGGCGCACGTCGATGTGTTCGCGGCGCTGGCCGATGTCGCTTCCCGCGAAGGCTACATCCGGCCCACACTCACTGATGACGACCTGCTGATCATCCGCGATGGCCGCCATCCCGTCGTCGAACAATCACTGCCCGATGAAGCGCGCTACATCCCCAACGATACCCATTTCGACAGCATGTCGCGGGTGCACATCATCACCGGCCCGAACATGTCGGGCAAATCCACCTATATCCGGCAGGTGGCGCTGATCACGCTGATGGCCCAGATCGGCAGTTTCGTACCCGCCGACGAAGCGACTATTGGACTGGTGGATCGCATCTTCGCCCGCATCGGCGCGCAGGACGAGATTCACGCCGGCTTCAGCACCTTCATGGTCGAGATGATCGAAACGGCGCGCCTGCTCTCCGGCAGCAGCAAGCGCAGTCTGCTCATCCTCGATGAAGTCGGGCGCGGCACATCCACGTATGACGGGCTGGCGATTGCGCGCTCGGTCATCGAGTACATTCACAACAACCCGCGCCTCAACTGCCGAACGCTGTTTGCCACGCACTATCACGAGCTGACCGAACTACCGAATATTTTGCCGCGTGCGCGCAATTTCAACGTGGCCGTCACCGAAAGCGGCGACGACGTGGTGTTCCTGCACAAGGTCATCCCTGGCGGTGCAGACCGCAGCTACGGCGTGCATGTGGCGCAGTTGGCAGGCCTGCCGCGCCCGGTAGTGGACCGCGCGCGTGAACTGCTGCAGCAGTTGGAGGAGCAGGGGTCGGACTTTGAGCTGCATCCGCGCCATTCGCAGCGCCCGGCCGCCCGTGGCCGCAGCCAGCAGCCCGGCCAGATGGGGATGTTTGGCGAAGGCACCGCGCCGCCTAATCCGGCCGTCAACGCCCTGCGCGCGCTGGAAGTGGATAATCTCAGCCCAATTGAGGCGCTCACGAAGCTGTATGAACTAAAGCGGCTGGCGGGGGAAGACAAGGACGAGCGTGACTGAGCCAGAGGAGCGCATCCCGCGCTCGTGGACACTCGCTGCCGCCGGGATACTGGTGGCGCTCACGCTGGTATTCACCTGGCCGCTTGTCCTTCATCCGACAACCGACGTGCTCGGCCCAACCCGTGCCGATAATCTCGAATACGTCTGGAAAATGTGGTGGGTACCGCATGCCATCGCCCAGGGCGGCGATCCGTTCTTCAATCCAAGCGTTGCCTTTCCTGCTGGCTACCCGATGGCATATGGTGAAATAACGCCGAGCCACACCTTCCTGTACGCGCCGGTTACGGTTGCGTTAGGCGAAGTGACCGCATACAACCTGTCCATTTTTGCCTCGTTCATCCTCACCGGGCTGTTCACGTATGGTTTTGGCCTGCGGTTGCTGGCACGGCTGAACCTAAGCAGTGGTCTGCGCTTCACAGGTGCGCTTCTGGCAAGCCTTGCCTTCACCTTCTGCGCCTATCGCATGGCGCGCGTGCAGGTGCATCTTCCGCTAGTTGATACACAGTGGCTGGTGCTGGCGTTCTGGATGCTTGACCGTTGGCTGGAGCGGCGCGAGATTTGGGCCGCGGCGATCTTTGGTGCAGCAGTCGGGTTGGCCGGCCTGTCCTCGTGGTATTACCTATTCATGCTCGGCTTGTTGATCCCCGTTTATGCCCTCGCCTTCCTGGGTCGCCATCAACTGCGCCCACTGATCACCAACAGGCGTACATGGTGGGGCGTGCTGACCGGTGGTTTGGTGCTAGCAATGCTCGTCATCCCGTTCCTGCTGCCCTATCTGGATGTAGCACGCGAAGGTTCGGCGGTCATTCCGGTGGAAGACGCCGCCTTCTGGTCAGCCAGTATCACGGACCTGTTCTTACCCAATCCTCGTCACCCCTTGTGGGGAAATGCTATTCAATCGCTCGTCTGGCCGTTCCCGGCTATCGACATGCCATTGGAGTTCATGCTTTCAGTGGGATGGATCACTCTGTTTCTGGCGCTGGCTGGCTGGCGGCGCGTGCAGGGCCAATCATTTCGGGCCTGGAAATGGACAATTGTCGCCGCCGTCATACTCAGCCTCGGCCCTTTTCTCAACATTGGGCGGTTGACCACACCGATCCCGCTGGCCGCGCTAGTGCTGCGTGATCTCATACCATTTGCAGAAGGGGTGCGCGCGTGGGGGCGCTTTTCGATTGTGGCCATGCTGGGCTTGAGTTTGCTGGCAGGCGCAAGCGCATCCCTGCTGCTGGTTCGAGTATCCCCGCGTACGCGCTGGGCGATAGCCACGGCGCTGTGCGCGGCTGTCCTGATCGAGGCGTGGCCAGGCCCAGCACAATTGATCGAAGTAGGGCCTCGCAATGTGGATGCGTGGCTGGCCGCCCAGCCGGGAGACGAGGCGGTCATGGAGTATCCGCTCAACGTGGCCATGAGTGGGCCAGCTATGCTAGGCACGCGCTATCACGACAAGCCGGTTGTCTTTGGCTATGGCACGTACTATCCCTATCTGTACCGCCAGCAGTATCCAGAACTAATGACCTTTCCTCAGGATGCCGCCCTGGATCGCCTCGCAGAATGGGGCGTGCGCTATATTGTCGTGCACACCAATGCGCTGGGTGGTGAGGACTTTTCGCTTGCCGATGTGCTGGCCCAGCCCCTGCTGCGCGTCGTGGAGCAGTTTGACGACGCGGTGATCATGGAACTTGTGCCAATGCGGGATGAGTAGAGTCATCTGACGCCAAGCAACAAGTTCACCGGCAGAATTTCTTTCACGAAAGAATCTTTCATCTCTAATCTACTGTTATGGGTAGATAGTGGGAAGAGCCAGAAACACTAGGCGATCTATGCCCATTCAAATCCTTTAGGATGAGACGTGTATCCTTCCGCATCCATCGCAACGCATGAAGCAAGCCCGCCAGTCGCAATTTCGCGACCTTCAAGAATTCGGCTTAATTCAGCAGTCGGGTTGATAGCGTTGTGGATTGCAGTTCAAGTAGTGGGCTGGTTCATGCCGGAACACGGCCTCGGGCTATTTCTGCTGGAGCCCATAGCAGTGGGCTCCCTCCTTGTCGTACTGGCAGCAATTTTGCTTGTTCCCCGGCCACGGATGATAGGAAGATTTCTTTTCCTGGCGATCATTTGCCTCTGCCTGTGGCGCTTCATGGTCGATTCAGTTGGATACCGCACCGTTATCTTTGACGACGCCTTCATGTTTTCACGCTACGCGCACAATTTGTTGACCCAAGGCCAGTTGGCGTGGAATCCGGATGGTGTGCCGGTTTACGGCCTCACCTCTCCGTTCTATCTGGTCGCGGTGATCCCGATCCAGCTTCTTGTGCCGAACGTGGATCCGCTGGTCACGCTGACGCTCACCTCCCGTCTCTCAGGCATCGCGTTTATCCTGACGCTGATCGCCTTATTGTGGATCAGCCTCCCGCTGAAACGAGATTTCAGACAGGTAGCGATCGCGGTGATAATAGTGTCGCTTACATGGAACGGAACGGCATCCCTTAATGCAGCCAACGGCATGGATACTACGTTTGATATGTGGATGCTCACGCTATATTTGCTGCTGGCATGCCGTTTTGCCCAAAAGCGCGAGACTGCCAGGATACTCCCGGCGGCCGTTGTTGGTGGGCTCTTGTTCTGGGTTCGGCCCGAATATATGGTCTATTCAGTACTAATCCCGCTGGGTCTGATAGTGTTTGCACGCGACAAACACGAACGTGGTTCAGCCCTTTGTTTCGGGGCAATGACCGCGGGGGTGCTGGGCGTAATTCTCGCGGTCAATGCCGCCTACTTTGGCACAGCGCTACCGCTTCCTTTCTTTGCAAAGAGCGGCGGCATGTATCAGGAGCCTAATCTCCTACGCAATCATGAGCCGATGCCCTTCGCCATGCTGGTATACTTCATCGTGGACTATCTTCCGTTCTTCGTCATCATTCTTCTGACGACAGTGCTGGCAAACCGCCGCTGGTGGAAAGCTGAACGCCCGGACATACGCATGGTGGCCACGGGCACAGCATTCCTGCTGGTCGATTATCTGTTCTTCGTGCTTCAGGTGATGTTCTTCTACCAGCGCTTTTATCATCACGTTCTGCCCGCAATCGCCTTCCTCGCCGGCCATATGCTGGCCTATTGGCTCGCACGAGATCGCATCGCAAGTGCGCTCACCCACCTATGGCAAAAGCGCCAGGTTCTGGTAACCGCGGCCATTGGGACGTTCATGGCGCTCTGGATGGCCGATTGGATGGGAGCTTCATTCCAGCCCATTGACTATGATCAACCGACAAACCGCCTGGAAATTGCGCGAATTTTCGCGGAAGCCCCACCGATTGATGAAGCGGACTCGGACTTGGTCTGGCCAGGTCTCTCCGGTATGGTCAGCATCAGTGATTCACTCACTATCGCCACAACCGAGGTCGGGCGCATTTCCGTTATCAGCCAGCAATTCACCATTGTCGATCTTGCCGGCCTCAATAACCCGCAGATGGTGTTTGAGGGATTCAAGGTCAATAGATTGCTGGAACAGGCGCCCGATGTGGTCTACTTTCATCCGGATTACAACCTGACGAACAACCTAATTCTTGAAGATGTGGAATTCCAGCGATTGTATGAACATATTCCGGCCAGTCGTATGGATACCGTACTGGGTGTTGCGGTTCGCCGAGATAGTGCCAACTATCTCTCCCTTGTAGCGCTTATGCAGAAGGCCGTGGATGCCGCAAACGCAACATAGTGCATTGACCGCAAACAAGTTGATGGCGACCAACCAACACAAATAAGTGCCGGAGCATAGGTTATGCTCCGGCGGGGTGTCGTTTCTTTTCACTAAAACCAGCCTCAGTCCCCGGCCACCGCGTGCGCTTCGGGGATGATATCCGCCTCGATGACCGGGCCTTCGACGGGGATATCCTCGGAAATAAGCACGCGCTTGAAGGAGGCAATCGCCACCTCAATCATGGTCAGGTCGGGCTGCCGCGTCGTCAGGTGCTGCAGGGCCAGATTCGGGATGATAGCCCAGCGAACGAACCGATTTTCCATATGCTTCGCTGTGAAGCGAATGTACTCATAGGCGATGCCCGCGATCACCGGCACCAGCAGCACGCGCGACACCAGCAGCCAGAAGAAATCCGGCCGGCCGAGGAACGAAAACACGAACACGCTCACGACGGCCACGGTGAGCAGGAACGCGGTGCCGCAGCGCGGGTGCTCAATCGGGTAGGTCTGCACAACCTCGGGCACCAGATCCGCGCCCGCTTCGTAGGCGTTGATCGTCTTGTGTTCTGCGCCATGATACCCAAACAGCCGCTTGACATCGGGAAGGCGGCCGATGGCCCAGATGTAGCCCACCAGCAGCGCAAGACGGATGACGCCTTCGGATACGTTGACCAGAAACGAACTGTCTTCGAGACTGAACACCTGCTCGACGAGCGTGGACGCGGCCGCAGGCAGCAGCATGAACAGGCCGACCCCGAGCATCAGCGAGAAGATAATCGTGCCATAGCCTAGCGGGCCGTTGAAGTTGACTTCCTCGTCTTCTCCGAGCGCCACATTGGCCGACCACATTAATGCGCGTGTGCCCAGCACCAGCGCATCCCACAGGCCCACCATGCCGCGTATGAATGGCGTGCGCGTGATACGGCCACGATAGAGCGCCGCGTTCAGCGGCTGCTCGTGAACGACAATGCCGCCATCAGGCTCGCGCACGGCAATCGCCGCCTTGTGTGCGCCGCGCATCATCACGCCTTCGATAACGGCCTGTCCACCGTACGAAAACGGACGCGGTGTGTTTTCTGCAGACATAGGGGCTAAGTCTCCGGTCAGGCGCACGTACGCCTACTGATAACCTGTCAAATGGCGGGGGAGCCCCGCCGTGCACCGATAGTGTATCACAACCATGCACCGGATAAATGAGATCGCGCTGAGACAGCCTTACTGCGCCGGTCGCAGGTCTTCCAGCCGCAGTTGCAGCCGCGTTTCGTCGCGCCACGTATTCAGTTCCAGCCGGTAAGCCACATCCACTTCGTCACCGCGATCCGGCTGATAACTGCTATTGCCGCCCATGCGGAAGCCAATCGCGCCGAACGTCAGTCCCGTACCGTCGTCGCGCAGCACGATGCGAAGATGCTGGCCATCTTTGCCCACCGCCTGTATATCGTTCACGCGCAGGCCAGTGGACGCGAACAGAGGCTGCGCGTTGTCCTGCCCTGTCGGCTCCAGAAGGCACAGTTCATCTGCGAGACTCAGCGTCAGCTCGTGCGCTTGCAGCACACGGTCAATTTGCAATGTGGGCCGCAAATCCTGGCCCGCAAGCTGTGCCCCAGCGATTGCCCAGAGTCGTTCGCGCAGTTCGGGAATGTGCTCGTTCTGGACAGTGAAACCAGCCGCCTGCGCGTGGCCGCCGTGGCGCACCAGCAGATCGGCGCACTGATCGAGCGCCTCGGTAATGTGGAAGCCAGGGATACTGCGGCACGAAGCGCGGCTTTCATCTTCGCCCTCATGCAGCACGGCAGATGGCCGGTAGAACTCCTCGGTCAAGCGCCCGGCCACCAGCCCGACGATACCTTCGCGGAAATCAGGGCTGCCGGCGAAAATCAGCGGCGCGTTTTGCTGCCCGTTTTCCTGCATCTGCGCATGAATGAGATCCTGCGCATCCTTAGTCAGCTTCTGGCGCTCGACGTTTAGTTGTTGCAGGTCATGCGCAAGTTCGGCGGCGCGCGCGTCGTCCTCGGTGATGAGTAACTCGTACGCCTGTTTGGCATGCGCCAACCGGCCCGCCGCGTTGATGCGCGGCCCCAGCCCAAAGCCGATGCTGCCTGCGTTCACGCTGCCCCGCTCGATGCCTGCTACGCGCAGCAAAGCACGAACACCCGGCCGCTTGGCCTCGCCTAGTACTTGCAGCCCACGCCGAACCAGTGCGCGATTCTCGTAGCTGCTCAGGGGCGCGAGGTCGGCCACCGTGCCTATCGCCACCAGATCGAGCAGGTCTTCGGGTGCGAGCGGCGCATTGGCCCCATCCAGCAGCATTTCCGCCAGCCGGAAAGCCACGCCCACGCCAGCCAGCATCGGCTCGGTATAGCTGGCATCCGTCAGTTTCGGGTTGATCAGCGCCGCGGCTTGCGGCAAGCGTTCGCCTACCGAGTGATGATCCGTGACAATCATCGTCAGGCCCAGCGATGCACCCAATGCGGCTTCATCGACCGAGCGAATGCCGCAGTCGACGGTGACGATGACTTTGGTGCCGTAGTCCTTGAGCATGTGCAGGGACTCGGGATTCACGCCATAGCCTTCGTCGACGCGGCTGGGGATGTAGGCTTTCACCTCGCCGCCGAGCGCGCGTAGCGCCTGCACCAGCAGCGCGGTCGAGGACACGCCATCAGCGTCAAAGTCGCCATAGACGATGATGAGTTCCTTGTCGCTGATGGCGCGGCGCAGGCGTTCAACGGCGGCCTCGATGGGCGCTTTGCTCTCATAAGCGCTGAAACCACCCGCGCGCCAGTCGTCAGCTTTCAGCCAGCGCAACGCCGCTTCGGGGTCGGTGTGACCACGATTGACCAGCACTTGCGCCACAGCCGTAGGCACACCTTCATAGGCCGCCAGCAGTTCGGGCGGCGCTGCGTCTGCGATCTTCCATTCTTTAGCGGGCATCAGTAGGATTGGGTTTCGGGGAATGGGTTCATGCGCTCATTATCCCTGCTTGCTAGCCGACATACAACCTTCTGTCCGTTCACCTGCGAGACGCCAATGGCCACGATTGTCTTCATGGGCACGCCCGATTTCGCCGTGCCTGCGCTGAAACAACTGATGCAGCAGCACACCGTGCTGGCGGTCGTCACGCAGCCGGACAGGCCCGCCGGGCGCAACCGACAGATGCAGGCGTCGCCCGTGAAGCTGGCGGCCGAGAGCGCGGGTATCCCTGTATTTCAGCCGGAGAAGATTCGCCGCCCCGAAGCCATCGAAACGCTGCGCCAGTGGCCAGCCGACCTGTTCATCGTGGCAGCCTTCGGCCAAATTCTGCCTCAAACGGTGCTCGATGTTCCGCGCTTCGGCTCGATTAATATTCACGCCTCGCTGCTGCCACGCTGGCGCGGCGCGGCCCCGATTCAGGCCGTCATTCGCGCTGGAGATGTCGATACTGGCATCACGATTATGCGAATGGATGCCGGACTGGATACCGGCCCGATTCTGACGCAGCGCGCGATTCCATTGGCCGCTGATGAGACCGGCGCGAGCCTGCACGACAAGCTGGCTTTGATGGGCGGCGACCTACTGATTGACACGCTGCCCGGCTATCTCGACGCCACGATACAGCCGCAGCCACAGGATGACGCGCTGGCGACACTCGCGCCGCGCATTCGCAAAGAGGACGGCCGTATCGATTGGTCAGCTTCCGCTATCGAAATCGACCGACAGGTGCGCGCTTTCACGCCGTGGCCAGGAACGTTCACGCTCTGGGGCGGCAAGCTACTGAAAATCGTGGCCGGTTCCGCATCGACTGATGAGCATTCACGCGCCGTACCCGGAACGGTGCTGAACCGACAAGGCCAACTCGCTATCGTCACCGGCGTCGGACTGTACTTTCCATCGCGCCTGCAGCTTGAAGGACGCGCGGCCCTGAGCGCGACTGAGTTTGCGAACGGTTATCCAGCTTTCACCGGCGCGGTGCTTGGTTGAGATTGACTACGCGAACACTTCGCATACGGGCGGATGCGCCCGATCCGGCGGTCATCGCTGAGGCGGCAGCTATTCTGCGCGCGGGCGGACTGGTCGCTTTCCCGACCGAAACAGTCTACGGGCTGGGGGCCAATGCTTTCGACGCTGAAGCCGTGGCCGGCATTTTTCGCGCCAAGGGCCGGCCCACCAACGACCCGATCATCGTCCATTTAGCCGATCTGGCGCAGTTAGCGGACGTCACCCTGGATGCCCCGCCGCTGGCCTATGCGCTGGCCGAGCCGTTCTGGCCCGGCCCGCTGACGCTGGTGCTACTGCGAAACACGCGCGTGCCGGCCAACGTCTCCGCCGGACGAGACACTGTGGCGGTGCGTATGCCCGCCCACCCCGTTGCCCGCGCCCTGATCGCCGGCGCCGGTGTACCAGTGGCCGCGCCCAGCGCCAACACCTTCAGCCGGCCCAGCGCCACGACGGCGCAGCACGTTTGGGATGATCTGCACGGGCGAATTGCGCTAATTCTGGACGGTGGCCCCACCCCGCTGGGCGTCGAATCGACCGTGCTCGATCTCACTGGCCCGCAGCCCGTCATTATGCGGCCCGGAGGCGTGTCAATGGAAGCACTGCTGGCGCTGGCGCCGGATGTCGGCAGCCAGTCGAAGCTGCTGGCGCTGGACGAAAGCGCCTCATCGCCCGGCCAGCTTATCAAACACTATTCGCCTGTGGCCGCGATGCGCCTGTATGACGGCCCGGGTGCACTGGCTGCCATTCAAGCCGACGCACGCACATGCGTGGCTCGCGGCGAACGCCCGGGCCTGCTGCTGATGGATGGAGAAGACGCGGCATTTGCAGGAAGCGGCGTTGAAATCGAACTGCTGGGTAACGACGTTTCCGATGCGGCAGCGCGCCTGTTCGCGGCTCTGCGCGCGCTCGATGGCCGCTGCGACGTGATTCTCGCGCACAGCATGCCGCGAGACGGCATCGGCGCGGCGGTGTGGGATCGGCTGCTGCGCGCTGCCGAGGGCCGGGTCATCGACGCGCCGTAAAAGATCGTTTGGACCACAAAGTCGCCAAGATTGCAGATGCAAGGCGTCAAGACGGTTTGAGACCAAATCCTGGCGCTCCTGGCGTCATGGCAGTCCGATCGGTATTTTCCGAACTTTCCACCCAGTTCTCCTGACAGACAGTGAGACAGTGAGACAGATTCAAAAGAGTGAGACAACCCCTAAGGGGAAAAACAAGTGAGACAGTGCGACAAAAGTGAGACAACCGGCGCGCTGCGCGCGGAATCGCCTGTGGACTGATGGCGGAACACGGCGCCGAGCCATGGTGGTGACTGTCCAGTCGCGCATAACACTGCGGACGGATGCTCAGTATAGAATACGTGCGCTATCTACAGGCGAAGCAATAGTGGCCGGAATGGTCGCGGGGCGGGGACAGAACGCGCCGGGCGAATGTGTTGAGTTTAGCACTTGATGTGAAATGGAATCACGATGAGCGAATGTCAATTGTGGGGAGAATCGCTTTCCACGCCTGAGGCTAAAGCCGTCAGGCTGGAGCTGCACCCCGTGAACGGGGCTTTTGAAGCCCGATTATGCAGTTTGAGTGTTTATATCCGGTTAAACGTGGGCGCAGCACGGTGCGCCCCTACAGGCAAGTTTTTTGGAGGGCACGGCATGCCTTGCCCCCTCTACTCTTGGCGCTTCAAATCCTTGTCAAAACGCGCGCGGCTAACAAAAAGCGGGCGGCCCCGTCACGGACCCGCCCACTTACTATTTTTCGACTTTGAACTTTCAACTTCCCTTTAGTAGCCGAGCACTTCCACGACCGAACGGACCGACGCAGCGCTCTTGTCCAGCATGGCGCGCTCGGAGTCGGTTAGCTCAAACTCAATGACCTTCTCGACGCCGTTCGTGCCCAGGACCGCCGGCACGCCGACATACAGGCCGTCATAACCGAACTCGCCCTTGAGCAGCACAGCGCTTGCGATCACGCGGCGCTGATCCTTGATGATCGACTCGACCATTTCATAGGCCGCCGCCGCCGGGGCGTACCACGCGCTCACGCCAATCAGGCCGACGATTTCGCCGCCGCCCTTACGCGCACGTTGGATAATGGCGTCGATCGTGCTTTCCGGCAGCAGTTCAGCCAGCGGAATGCCCGCGACCGAGGTCAAGCGCGGCAGCGGAACCATGTCGTCGCCATGACCACCGAGCACGATGCCGCTCACATCCTTGACGCTCACATTGAGTGCCTCGGCGATGAAGGACTTGTAGCGGGCGGTGTCGAGCGCGCCAGCCATGCCGACTACGCGGCTGCTCGGGAAGCCGCTGGCGTGCAGAGCCACATGACACATCGCGTCAAGTGGGTTCGCCACCACGACGATAATGGCGTTGGGCGACAGATCTGCCGCCTTCTTGGTCACGCCGCCGACGATTTCCTGATTGGTGCGTACCAGCGCGTCGCGGCTGGGGAACTCGCCAGTGACCGGGTCTTTCTTGCGCGGCACGCCTGCCGTCACCACGATTACGTCGCTGTCGCGGGTGGCTTCGTAGTCGCTGCCGCCGATGATCTTCGCATCTTTACGCACAACCGGGGTTGCTTCAAACAGGTCGAGCGCCTTGCCCTTGGTGGGGTTCTCGGCAATATCGACCAGCACCACATCGGCCAGTTCCGCCGCCACAATCCAGTGCGCCAGCGTCGCGCCGACGTTGCCGGCGCCAATTACGGTTACTTTACTGCGTGCCATGTTCTCTGCTCCGTTTCGCTAAACTTCCGCTTGCGCCCCGGCCAGCAAATCCAGCCGGCGGCATTGACCATACAGCATGAGGGGCGGCTTCCTGAAAGTTCGGACGCCGCCCCTGTGATGATACCACCAGATTCGGGCTAGACCTTGGGGCCAGCCGCAACCAGTTCCGGCGCTTCGTCGGCATACTTGGCGAAGTTCTTGATGAAGCGTTCGGCCAGATCGTGATACTTGCGATCGTAGGCGTCCTTGTCTTCCCAGGTGTTGCGTGGCTCAAGGATGGCGCTGTCGACGCCGGGCACCGCCAGCGGAACCTGGAAGCCGAACACCGGATCGGTGCGGTACTCCACGTCCTTCAGCGTGCCTTCGAGCACGGCGGTCACAATCGCGCGCGTGTCTTTAATCGACATACGCTTGCCTACGCCGTAGGGACCGCCCGTCCAGCCGGTGTTAATCAGCCACACGTCCGAACCATGCTTGTTGAGCTTCTTCCTGAGCAGGTTGGCATATTCCTTGGGGTGCAGCGTCATGAACGGCGCGCCGAAGCAGGCGCTGAAAGTGGCCGACGGCTCGGTGACGCCGCGCTCGGTGCCCGCGACCTTGGCCGTGTAGCCGCTGATGAAGTGGTACATGGCCTGCTCGGCCGTCAGAGCGTCGCGACCGGCGGCAGCACGCCAAAGGCATCGGCCGTCAGGAAGATGACGTTATTCGGGTGGCCCGCGACGCCGCTGATGTCCGCATTCGGAATCTGCTTGATCGGGTAGGCCGCGCGCGTGTTCTCGGTGTACAGCTCGCTGTCGAGGTCGAGCATGCGCGTTTCCGGGTCCATCGCGACGTTTTCGAGCACGGTCGCAAAGCGGCGGGTGGTGGCGAAGATTTCCGGCTCACCGGTCTGGCTCAGGCGAATGACCTTGGCGTAGCAGCCGCCCTCGAAGTTGAACACGCCTTCGTCGCTCCAGCCGTGCTCGTCATCGCCGATGAGCGTGCGGTTCGGGTCGGCGCTTAACGTGGTCTTGCCGGTGCCGCTCAGACCGAAGAACAGCGCGACATCGTCCTTGTCCTTGCCGTAGTTGGCCGAGCAGTGCATCGACAGCACGCCCTGCTTGGGCAGCAGGTAGTTCATGATGCTGAAAATCGACTTCTTCATCTCACCGGCGTATTCCGTGCCGCCGATCAGCACCAGCTTCTTGCTGATGTTGAGCAGGATGAAAGTGGGCGACAGCGTCGAGTCCACTTCGGGTGAAGCATGGAAGCCGGGCGCATCGATGACGGTAAAGTCCGGCACGAAGCCGGCCAGTTCTTCCGGTTTGGGCAGGATGAACATGGTGCGCACGAACAGGCTGTGCCAGGCGTACTGGGTGACGAAGCGCACCTTCAGGCGATAGCGCGGGTCGGCGCCAGCGTAGAGGTCCTGCACATACACGTCGCGCTGCATGAAGTACGCCTGCAGGCGGGCCTGAATACGCTCGAACGCTTCCTGGGTGAAGGACTTGTTGTTGCCCCACCACACTGAGTCTTCTGTATTGGTGTCGCGCACGATGAACTTGTCGTTAGGGGAACGGCCGGTGTGCGAACCGGTGCGCACTACCAGCGGGCCAAGGTGCGCGATATTGCCTTCGCGGTTACGGATGGCATGTTCATACAGCGCTGGCGTGTGCAGATTCCAGAATTCGGCGGATGCGCCAATGATGCCGTTGTGTTCGAGGTCGAAGCTGCTCTTCATGTTGTTGCGAATCCTTTATCGGACGAACGAGTGCATAGACGTCACACTGGACGCACTATATGCCCGAAAATAAGGAAAGGGTCGCCGTGCACCGCGCGCAGGCAACTGTCTTTAACAGTCGCTTAACTTTATTACGAACAGTATAGCATCATTTCCGGTCCTTTCCTAGGGTGAAATTTACAGCCGGGCTTCGCCTTCATCGGCGGCGCGGTGCTGCAAATGACTGTGATCGGCGGCGACGCTCATATGGACCACTCCGTCATCGTCCACGTCCAGCACGGTGAAGGCCGTGTTGCTGATTTGCAGGCGCATGATCTCCTCGTGCTGGGTGGGGTCGAGCACACGCAGCAGCAACAGCCGGATGGTGCCGCCGTGGCTGACCAGCGCGACGGGCCGCGAATCGGCCTGATCGAGCATGTCCTGCCACGCGGCATAGGCGCGGGCCTGCATCTCGCGCCGGCTTTCGCCGTTGGTCACGACGTGGTCGAAGTAGTTGGCCTTCATCTGGTCGTCATCGTTCGGATAGCGCGCGCGAATCTCGGCGTGCGTAAGCCCCTGCAACGCGCCCAGGTTCAGTTCGCGCAGACGCGCATCGACTACCAGCGGCGCGCCGGTGGCGTCGGCCAGCACGCGGCCCGTCTCTCTGGCGCGTTTCAGATCGCTGGTATAGACCGCCGAAAAGTCCACATCTGACAGATGTTCCGCCAATGCGCGCGCCTGATCGTAACCTTCTTCCGACAGCGGCACATCGGCGTGCCCCTGCCAGCGCCCCTCGGCGTTCCATTTCGTTTGGCCGTGGCGGATTACATACACTTGTTTCATCGGCTGTCTCCTGTAAATCGGCGGTGGGGTTGACGCAAACCCGCGCAAGCGGCACAATTAACCGTATTGAACACGCATGTTTTTATCGGATTTGGCGTCTCGGGGGCAACCCTTCCGTGAAATACCACTACGTAGTCACGAAAGATCTCGCCACATTTGGCCTGTCGTTAAGCGCCGGGCTGGGGCTGATCCTGATTATCGTCGCGCTGGCTGTTTCGGCCATCGCCGGCAAATCGGCGGCTTACGTCGTGTCGCTGGCGATCACGGTTGGCGTGGTGCTGATGTTCATTGGCATCACCGGCTGGCTGATCGTGGTGCAGCCGTGGCGCAACTTCGACGATATTAATGTGGCGCTTCCCGACGAGCATGGGCATACGGCTCACGGCCCAGAGACCGCCATCGTCGCACACGATGAGACCGCCTCCGCCGTGGAGCCCGCGCAGCACTAGCCGCTAATGCCTCGCCCGCCCATTCCCGACCGCCAGCCCATCAGCGATGCGTTTACGGGTGCGGTCGTGCAGGCGGGCGAACGATACGCGCTAACGCTCACGCCCGGCAGCGCAACGATATTTGCCAGCGGGCCACTTCTCATTCGATACGGCGTGCGCTATCTGGGCAAACCGCACTTGTCGATTGTGCCCGGGCTGGTGGTGCTGGATTATGGTGACATGCTCACCGGTGACGCCGCTTGGGATTTCCTGATCCATCGCAGTAACCGATACCCACGCGCCGAGGTCTTCGGCTATCGCAACGACGGGCGCGATGAGATGATGCTCGTGCGCGCGCTCGATTTTGCGCTGACGCCTGAGGTATTGGCTTACACCGACGCACAGGCGACCACACCGGTTGCTCGGCCCACAGCCCTGATCGCGCCGAACGCCGATGCTGCTGCCCTGCCCGCCCGCCTCACTGAGGCGATTGTTCGCTTTGATACGCTGGAGGACTGGCTGAGCCAGCCAACGCCATGACTGATAAACCTAACCCCGTGCCGCAGGACGACCTGCCTGAAGGCTTCCGTTCCGGCGTCGTCGCGGTCGTCGGCCGCCCTAACGTCGGCAAATCGACCCTGATCAATCGCATCCTTGGCCAGAAGATCGCCGCCGTCAGCCCGAAGCCGCAAACCACGCGCCGCCGCCAGTTGGGGATTTATACCGACGACAAGGCGCAAATCCTGTTTCTGGATACGCCCGGTCTGCACGCGCCGCAGCATAAACTGGGCGAGTTCATGGTCAAGGCGGCCGAATCGGCCTTCAGGGATGTCGATGTAATTCTGATCGTGCTCGACGTGTCCGAGCCGCCCGAAGCCGGCGACCGCCATTTGGCCGAAACAGTCGCGCGACTGCGCGGGAGCGCCCCGGTGGTGCTGGCGCTCAACAAGATCGACCTGCTGCCTGATGCTGCCCGGCGCGTGGCACTGGTGGCCGAACACAGCGCGCTAATTCCGCACGCGGCCGCCTTTGAAACCAGCGCCGTCGAAGGCACGACGGTATCCGAACTAGTCGAAGACCTGATCGCGCGGCTGCCAGAAGGGCCGCTGTATTACCCCGAGGATCAGCTTTCAGAAGTCAACATGCGCGTGATCGCTACCGAGGTCATCCGCGAGAAGGTGATGACCCACACCGAGCAGGAAGTGCCGCATTCGGTCGCTGTAGAAATCGACAGCTTCCGCGAGCGCAGCGACTCGTTGACTTACATAGGCGCGACGATTTACGTGGAGCGCGACTCGCAAAAGGGCATCGTCATCG
This sequence comes from uncultured Chloroflexia bacterium, assembly GCA_963841085.1. GTDB lineage: Bacteria > Chloroflexota > Anaerolineae > Aggregatilineales > Phototrophicaceae > Flexifilum. Next base: position 450,052 of record CAWJBF010000005.1, read on the forward strand.
GCAAGGGCGGCGAGCGCATCAAACTGATCGGGTCAGACGCGCGGACAGAGCTGGGCGAGATGCTCGGCACGACTGTGTATCTTGAGCTGCAGGTGAAGGTGCTCAAGAACTGGCGCAGCGACGAGCGCCAGATGGCCCGCTTCGGCTACCGCCCCAGCAAAGACGATTAGTTCAGCGGCAAGAACAGTAGATTATCGCGCGCCTGTTCGGAGATCACCGGCAGGCGCGTGCCATCCTCTGAGGAATACCAGCCCACGAATAAAGACGCGCCGTCGGGCAATGAGTCAGGCAATTCAAGCGTTCGCGTTTCGGCAAACGGTACGCCGGGCAGCCATGCGCTGGTTGGGTAGCCGTCAACCGGGCCGTCTGCCTGAGCGATAATCTGGTTTTCGTCGCTCATGATACCAAGCGTCATTGTGTAATCGCGCATCATCTGGTTCAAGGGCGCAAAGTTCAGCGTCACGGCGAGTTCGTTCGGCCCGGATTCCAGCGAATAGCCATCCAGCCGGACTGAGTCACCAAACAGCACGCCCAGAGGATGCTGCGCGGATAGAACGACACCTGTTTCAGGCAACAGTACCGGCCCGGCAATTCGGACAGTATCAACCGCTTCAGCGCCAATCTGGATAGGCAACCGCTGGGCATGGCCCCCTACGAGAGGCGCTTCCCAACCCAGCAGCAACTGTAGCTGCGTTGGCCGCCTCAACTCGCCCGCAATCGGCAGACGAACAGGAACGGAAAGCAAACCAGCTTCAGCCGTGGAGTCGGTTGGCAGCATGCCCGGATAGACATCCACCGAGCCAAGCACTTCCTGTGTAACGGGATGAACCGCCCGCAGCGTCAGGTACGGGTTCTGTGCATTCTCACCGCTCAGGTACAGTGTCAGGTCAAGCACTTCGCCCGTTTGAACCGGCGCATCGGCCCAACTCACGGCTTCAAGGCGCAAATCGTCTGTTTCGCCGCCTACTATCATGGCATCGGATGACACACTGTCCGCCTGAACGGGCAGTGGATAGGCCGCGTCGAGATAGAGCAGCGGCGCAGCTACTGCAAAGGCCATCAGCGGGGCCAGCGCCGCCGCCGTCACCTGCCACGGAAAGCGCCGCCGAACGCCAACGACCACCAGCGGAACGAACGCCGCCAGCGCCGGATATAGAATTCGCCCCTGCGACACATTCACACGGCTGGTCGCAACTACCAGCGCCGCGATGGAAGCCAGCACGGTGACGAGCAGAAACCACACGAAGCCACGGTCGAGCTTGCGCCGGTGGGCCACCCAGAACGTGACACCGAGGCCACCAACCACCAGCGCGGGCGCGTACAGCCGATAAAACCAGTCCGGCCCGCGCACGTTAAACTGACCAAGCACCATCCAGAACGAGTCCCACACGCCCACGGCTTCATCCCACGACGGCCCGGCCGCGCCGCGCCCCCAGATACGCAGGGTGGCGTTCAGCGCCAACGGATCGCCGTAGAGCATGAGGTTGCGGATATACCACCATGAGGCTGTCACGACGGCAATCACGGCAGCGGCCAGCAGTGGGCGTATCAGGGCGCGCCAGCCAATGCGCCGGTTCCAGACCACCAGCACGGCCCATACGCCCACGACGCCGAAAAACGCCAGCCCGTTGACTTTGGTCAAGGCGATGCCGCCCAGGATCAAGCCCAGCACGATGCCTTTGGCTAACGTCAGGGATCGGGCAGCCCACGCCTCCGCCAGCATCGCGATGCCCGCCGACGACAGGAAGATCACCAGCGTGTCGTTGTTGATGCTGGCGCTGACGAAGATGAAGCCCGGCAGGCACACGACCAGCCATGCGCTGGCAAGCCCGACTGCTGGCCCACCCAGCGCCCGCCCAGTGCGGTACACCAGCCAGACGGTTCCCGCACCGAGCGCAATGCCGAACATGCGCAGCAGCCACACTGCCCACAGCGCCCCACTCCATGCGGGTGCAAGCGGGTGCAGAAAGGCATTCTGGTTGACGGGGCTGACGGTGCCTATTGCTGCGAATGGGTTGGGCCGTAGCAGTTCGCCGATGTTCGAGCGGTCGGTGCCGCCCACGAGCGCCGCGCCTAGCAGATAGTACAGCGGCGGATGATGGCGCTGCACCGACTGGCTGGCGAACACGGTGTCGTGGTCTTCCAGTACGGGCAGTTCGCCCGTTTCGATCAGGTTGTGGATGTAGAGGAAATGGGAGGCTTCGTCGGGCGCTTCAAAGGCGGGCGTCCGCAGCGAGTAAGACAGGCCGAACAGGGCAAAAACCGTGAGCAGGCCCGCCAACTGCGCGCGCGGGGACTTTAGCAGGCTGGCAGCGCGCCCCTCACGCACGAGCTTCCAGCGCTGCGCGTCCGGCTTCGGCGTCGGCCCGAATCTGGGCAATCAGCGCCTCGATGCCGTTGAAGCGCGTCTCGGGGCGCAGGCGCGTGATGAACTGAAACTCCAGCAACGCACCATAGATATCGCGGTCAAAATCGAGCAGGTGCGCCTCAACCGTCACGTTCTCGCCGGCGAAGGTCGGCCTCGTGCCCACGTTAGTCACGGCCATGAAGCGTTCGTCCTCCAGAAGCGCCCAACCAGCATACACGCCATTGGCGGGAATCATCCGCTCGTCCGGCACCGCGATATTGGCGGTTGGGAAACCGATCGTGTGGCCGCGCGCCAACCCATGCACCACTTCCCCGCGCACGCTGTAGGGCCGCCCAAGCAGCCGCTCGGCCGTTTCGACCGAGCCTTCGCTCAGCGCGCCGCGTATCGCGGAACTGCTGATCTTCAGCAGCCCGTCGCCGGTATCTTCGACTGCCATCAAATCGACGGCATCGACATTGAAGCCCTTTTCGGCCCCCTGCGCCGTCAAGAAGGGCACGTTGCCCTCGCGCTTGTAACCGAGCGCAAATTCCGCGCCGACCCACAGCTCGCTCACACGCAGATGCGCCACCATCAAATCGACAAAGGTGGCGGCGCGAATATGGCGCAGATTCTCATCAAACGACAGCGTGACGACGAAATCGACGCCCAATTCGCCCAGCAGCGCGGCGCGTTCATCGGGCGTGGTGAGATAGTAGCGGCCGGTAATGCCGCGCAGCACCACATCGGGATGGGGATAAAAGGTGATGACGACGGCTAACCGTCCGCTGGCTTGCGCGCTCGCCACGAGGCGGCGTATGAGGTACTGATGGCCAAGGTGCACGCCGTCGAATACGCCAATGGTGACGACGGATGGGCGCGTGAGCGCAATCGCCTCCAGTTCGGTGAGGTGGATCATCCGCCTGCCCTGCCGTTCGTTTGAGGAAGTTTCGCGTTCACATTACCACAATTTCAGGAGGCAAGCACGCGGTCTGGCTGCCAGCCGTCCGGCACGGCGCGCAGGAGTGCGACTACTTCGCCATTCTCGCTCATGCCCAGCGCCAGTGTGCCGACTTGCAGCGGCGCCGAATGTACACGGCGGCCATGCAGCACATCAGCCAGCGCGGCCTCGTCGAGCACCACAACCGGCCAGTCCGGTAGCGCCTGCGGCAGCGGGATCAGCCAGCCTGCCAGCGCTTCGGGGTCGGACAGCACATCCGCCTTCAGCCCATCGTCAGCGTTAAACACGCCGTTAGTTGTGCGCCGCAGCCCCGCCAGCGAACCACCCACACCCAGCGCCTGCCCCAAGTCGCGGGCGAAGCTGCGAACGTACATGCCATGGCCGGAAACGACTTCGATTCGGGCGACCGGCGGCGACCAGTCGAGCAGGCGCAGCGCATCAATGCGAACCGAACGCGACGCGGCTTTGACCGGCTTGCCCTTGCGCGCCAGTTGATACAGTTTCTTGCCGCCCTGTTTGATGGCGCTGTAATCTGGCGGAATCTGCTCGATTTCACCCGTGAAAGCAGGGAACGCCGCTGTAATCGTCGCTGTATCGATGCCATCGACCGACATCTCGGCTGTGATTTCGCCCTCGCCGTCATCGGTCGTGGTGATGCGCCCCAAGTGCACATCGGCGACATAAGTTTTGGTGGAGGCCATCAGGAATTCGCTCAGGCGCACCGCCGGGCCAACGCACACGATCAACACACCGGTCGCCAGCGGGTCGAGCGTGCCGGCGTGGCCGACACGGCTTTCGCCCAGCGTGCGGCGCACCTGAGCCACCACGTCGTGGCTGGTGACGCCCAGCGGCTTGTCGATATTGAGCACACCCGTCAGGCTCATGCAATCAATCGCGTCTAGGTACGCGGGGCGCGGCGGCGCGCGATCTGGCGCAGCATCGGCAGCACGCGCTCACGCACCTCGGCCAGCGTACCCTGCACGGTCGCGCCGGCCGCCTGCTTGTGGCCGCCGCCGCCTAACGCCAGCGCCACGCCCGACACGTCATAGCCGGGCGCGCTGCGCAGGCTGATTTCAACGCTGGTGGCCGTCACTTCCTTGAAGACGACTGCCACGCGGGCTTCATTAGTCGAGTTGAGGAAGCCCACCAGCCCGCCGCTGTCGCTGGTGTGGCTCAGGCCCGCACCACGCAGGGCTTCCAGTGTCAGTGTGGCCGAAATGACGCGATCTTTGAGTTCGACCGTATCGAGGGCGATGCGCCACAGCTTCACGGCCGCGTATGGCGTAGCCACCAGCGTGCGCTGCACAATCTCGTGATAGGGCGCACCCGCGCTGCATCAATGCAGCGGCCACTTCCAGCGTGTGCGGCGTGACGTTCGAGGTGCGGAAGCCAATCGTATCGGTCACCAGCCCTACCAGCAGCGGCACGGCGACGGCTTCAGTCACCGTCCAGCCCAGCGACTGGAAGCCGTCGTAGAGCACTTCCGTGGTCGAGACGGCTTCGGGCACGACGAGGTGGAGGTGGCCAAACATAGTATTGGTGGGGTGGTGGTCGATGTTGACGACAATGGGGGCGTGGGCGCGGCCATACTTACCGGCTTCACCCGTGCGCTCTTCATCGCTGGCGTCGAGGGAAATCATCACCTCGAACTCCAGCGCGGGCACTGACGCGACCACTTGTTCCGCGCCGGGCACGAACTTGAGGAACGTCGGCATGCCGCCATCCACCACCGGCACAGGCGCTTTGCCTCGCGAACGCAGCATGTTTGCCATGCCCATCAGCGAACCGATGGCGTCGCCGTCTGGCTTTACGTGCGTCACCAGCAGGATACGTTCGGCGCTGTCAAGCAGCGCCGCCGGTTCATTCCAGGTCGTCATCGGGGGCTTCGATCTCGGGTTCAGGCGGAATATCGAGCGATTCAAGCACCTGGTTGATGTGTTCTCCGTGCTCAAAACGAACATCCCAGATGAAGGCCAGTTCGGGCGTCTTGCGCAGCTTCAGGCTCTGGCCCAACTCACGGCGCAGGAAGCCCTTGGCATGTTCGAGGCCCTTCATGACCTCGTCCTGGCGCACTTCCGCGCCCAGCGCATTCACATACACGCGGGCGTATTGCAGTTCGCGGTCAATCTCGACTTCCGTCACCGTAATCCCCTGCAGGCGCGGATCGCTGACTTCGCGCAGCAGGAGTTCGCTCAATATCTGGCGGATGCGCCAGACAATACGATCCTGTTTGATGCCCATAAGTTGTACTTCCTCCGCAGAAAAAAGCGTCTCCGGCTTTAGCCCTCATCCCCCGGCCCCTTCTCCCTGAGGGAGAGGGACAAAGAGTGAGGGCCGGGATGAGGGCCAGAAAGCGGTCTAGCTGACGCGCTCGGAGACGAAGAACTCGATCTGGTCGCCCGTCTCGAAGTCCTCGAAATTGGACAAGCCAATGCCGCACTCGAAGCCCTGGCGCACTTCGCGCACGTCTTCGGTTACGCGCTTGAGCGAGCTAACGCTGTTGCTCTCGCTGATAACCTGGCCGCCGCGCTTCACACGCGCCTTGGCGTTGCGGCGCGCTTCTCCATGCACGACCATGCAGCCAGCAATCGTGCCGACCTTCGAGATGCGGAAGACCTGACGCACTTCGGCCGTGGCAATCGTCTTGTCGGCATACACTGGCGCGAGCATACCCTTCAGCGCCAGTTCGATGTCTTCCAGCAGCTTGTAGATGATGTTGTACTGGCGAATTTCGACCGTGTGCGACTCGGACGAGCGGCGAGCGGCGTTGTCGATCTCGACGCCAAAGCCGATGACGATAGCCCCCGCCGCGCTGGCCAGCATCACATCGCTCTCGGTGATATTGCCCACGTCCGCCAGCAGCACGCGCAGGCGGATGCCTTCGCTGTTTGCTTCCGAGATGGTCGTGAGCGAATCGACGATGGGCTGCAGCGAGCCGTGCACGTCGACTTTCAGGATGATGTTGAGGTCTTTGGTTTCACCGGCGCTGTACTGCGTGAAGAAGTCCTCCAGCGACAGCGCTGCGCGGCCACCGGTGACGCGCTCCGATTCGCTCGTGGCTTTGCGATCACCCACAGTGATGCGCGCAGCCTTGTCGTTCTCCGCCGTGGCGAACGAGTTGCCCGCCTCGGGCATATCGTGGAGTCCGAGCACCGCGATCGGTGTGGACGGGCCAGCTTTCTTCAGTAGTTGGCCGGCCTCGTCGTACATCGCCTTGATGCGGCCGTACGAGGAGCCTGCCACCACGACATCACCCGTCTTGAGCGTGCCGTTCATCACCAGCAGCGTGGCGATCACGCCGCGCGTCTTGTCCATGCGCGCTTCCAGCACCGTGCCCTGTGGCTCGGCGTTGGGGTTGGCGACGATTTCCATCTCATCGGCGGTCAACTGAATCGCTTCGAGCAGGTCGTCAATGCCTTCGCCTTTGACCGCGGCCACCGGCACGACAAAGGTGGTGCCGTCCCAGTCCATCGGCGTGAGGCCGACTTCGCTCAATTCCTGCTTCACCTTCTCGGTGTTGGCATTGCGCTTGTCTACCTTGGTGAGTGCGACCACAATCGGCACGTTGGCCGCACGGGCGTGGTTGAGCGCCTCACGCGTGGTCGGCATCACGCCGTCGTCGGCCGCCACCACCAGAATGGCGATGTCCGCACCTTGGGCCCCGCGCGCCCGCATGGCGGTGAATGCCTCATGGCCCGGGGTGTCGAGGAACGTGATCGGCTTGCCATCGCGCATGACGCGGTATGCGCCAATGTGCTGGGTAATACCGCCGGCTTCACCCTCTGCGACATGCTCCTTGCGGATCGTGTCAAGCAGCGTGGTTTTGCCGTGGTCCACATGGCCGAGGATAGTGACAATTGGCGCGCGCGGCACGAGGTTCTCTGGGCGCTCATCATCATAAATCTTGCGCCACGGCTGCGCGGTTTCGGCGCGAAGCTCTTTTTCTTCCTTGGCCTGCAGCGCCGTGGCCGACTGGGCTTCGTAGCCCATGTCTTCGATCACAATCGCGGCGGTGTCGTAATCGACCTGCTGATTAATCGACGCCATGATGCCGTTGGCGATCAGGCGCTTCATAACCTCAATCGGGCTGGCCGAAATCAAATCTGCCAGTTCGCGTACGGTGAGAAAATCGGGGACTAAAACGACTTGCTTTTCCTGTGCCATCCGTGCCTCCATTGGCCGCGTGATGGATCAGGAAGCGCCAGTCAGGGGGCGAACCCCTAACCCATCACGGCATCATTGACTGAGTTGTTGAGCGCGGGCTGCGCTCTGGCCGGGCGATCACTGCCGCGGCCCGTGCGGCGCGGCCTGAGCCAACGCCGGATCAAACTGGCGCGCCGCCTCAAACAGGCGCGCGCGGTCACTATCGGTCAGGGTGGTGCGCAGTGCGCGGGCCAGCGCGTCGCCCTTCAGCGCGCGCTGCCAGCAAGTGGCCTTTTCGCACAAATACGCACCACGCCCGTTCATCTTACCCGTTGGGTCCACCATGACCCCCTCGGCCGTCCGTACTACCCGGATGAGCGCGCGTTTGCCATCCCGTTCGCGGCAAATCACGCAGGTTCGCACAGGCACATGCTTGTGCGCCGGGGCAGTCATCGGCCGCTACTCCTCGAAATCTTCCCAGTCACCACGGCCACCGCGCTGCTTGCGTTGGCGCTTGGCGACAGTGCGGCCGAGCCGCTCGTCGTACACGAGCTGGCGGCCCTTCTTCTTCTTGCCCTTCTTGTCCTTCTGGTCGCCGTCAGCGTCGTCGTCGACCACCACCACTTCAAAGTCCCCAGTCATGGGAACGGGAATTAGCTCGGAGCCAAGTTCTTCGGAAACCGCCTCGGCCAGTTCGGCTTCTTCAACTTCCTCAAGCAGCGTTTCCACCACTTCGGGGATGACCAGCCGGTCAAGCGAGGCCTGAAGCGTCGCCAGCGCATCATCACCAAACGGCTCCAGCAGGCGGCTCAGGCGGTTCTCATCGACGAGATAGCGCAGCATAATCTCGCCAACGTTTTCGAGCACGGCCAGGGCTTCCTTCATCTCGTCGCTCACATCGAGCGCAGAGATGGGCAGTTGGAACGCGCCTTGCGGCAGTGTCTTGCGGACCGCGTTAATTTCTTCGAGGCGCTTCTTGCGCAACTGCTCGTGGGCGGCAATGTAGCGGCGCTGCACAAGGTCGGCAAAGCGTTCGAGCTGGCGGAATTCTTCGGGCATGACGGCGCGATTGGCGGCGCGCTTCTCAAGGATGCGCTGGGCCTCGTCGGCCAGATCCGTGATCTGCGCCCTGATTTCCTTGAGCGGCGTCTCATCAAGGTTGACGAGCGCCTCTTCAACCGATTCGCTCACGCTCTTGATGTCAATGCGCCAACCGGTCAGCTTGGCCGCCAGCCGGGCGTTCTGGCCCTCGCGGCCAATCGCCAGCGACAGTTGATCGTCGGGCACAATGACGACCGCCGTGCGGCCGCTTTCAGGGTCATCTTCGAGGTAGACGCCGCTCACACGCGCCGGGCTGAGCGCCTTGGCGATGAAGACTTCCTGATTGGCGTTCCACTCGATGACATCGATCTTCTCGTCGTGCAGCTCCTTGACGATGTTCTGGATGCGCGTGCCACGCTGGCCGACACATGCACCGACGGGATCGATGCCCTCCTGAAGCGCCGCAACCGCCACTTTCGAGCGGTAGCCGGCTTCACGGGCGATGTTCTTGATCTCGACCTGACCAGTGTAGATTTCCGGCACTTCGAATTCGAGCAGGCGGCGCAGCATATTGCGATGGCTGCGGCTGAGCACAATCTGCGGGCCGCGCGGCGTGCGCTTAACCTCGACGACGTAAGCGCGCACCTTATCGTGCGGCTTGAAGCGCTCGCCGGGAATCTGCTGGTTACGCGGCATGACGCCTTCGGTGCGCTGCAGGCCGACGGTGATGACGGCCGCGTTCACGCTTTGCACCGTGCCGCTAATGATGTCGCCTTCCTTGTCGATGAATTCATCGTAGAGGGCGTTGCGCTCTTCTTCGCGGATCTTCTGCAGGATGACCTGCTTGGCCGTTTGCGCGGCGATGCGGCCAAAGTCACGCGCGGCCGTATCCACCTGCACCATGACCATGTCGCCCAACTGCGCTTCCGGCTCGTAGAAGCGGGCGTCTTCCAGCAGCACCTCGGTGCGCGCGTCAAAGATGTCTTCTACGACCTCTTTTTCGACGAACAGGCGCACGATATAGGTCTTCTGATCGATTTCGGCTTCGACGCGCTGCGACTTGCCGATGCCCGCCTCACGCTGATAAGCGGAAACGAGCGCTGTTTGCAGCGCCTCCAGAATCTTCTCTGCAGGCAGGGCGCGTGCCTCTGCGATTTCGCCGAAGGCGATCTGCAATTCACTCTTCATACGGTTCGCTCTAACTCCGGGGTGCAAACCTCAAATCAAAATGCGCGGGGGGAAAACGGATGGCGCGGCCTCAAGCGAGGCGGCGCGTCAACAATGCCTGCGAAAAAGAGTGGGGGTTGCCCACTCTTCTCCCAAAATACTCACCGGACATCATAACATACAACCATGCACGCGGCAAGATCGGGCGAAACACGCCGAATCCCCGGCCCCTCTCCGCGTGCGGAGAGGGGCCGGGGATTGAGGGGCTGCTACCCCACCGCCTCCACCGTCTCCTCGGGCGCAGCATCACCCTGCCCCGCGTCCACGGGAGGGAGTACTGGCTCGGTCACAAACGGGTCGAACTTGAGTACACGGTTCGCGCCGGAGTTGGCCACGTATACCGATCCCGCAGCGTCTACCCAGATGCCGCTGACGGTATTGAACTGCGTGAGATCGCCCACGCCGTCGGCTGGCTGGCCGAACGAACCAACGCAGTTGCCTTGCAGGTCATAGACCAGCACACGCCCGGCGTCAGGGTCGCCCACGTAGATGATGTTGCGCGCCGCATCGACCGCCAGATACGGCCGGTTGCCAAGGTCCTCATACCAGCCACGCACCGGGAACGTGTACAGTGGCGTGCCATCGACGTTGAACACCGACACGCGCCGGTTCCAGGTATCGGCCACGAACAGCCGTCCGTCCGGGCTGATAGCGAGACCAGCCGGTTCTTCCAGTTGGCCCAGTTCCGCGCCCGCCGAGCCTATGTCGCGCAGATACTGGCCGCTGGCGTCGTAGACGCGGACGCGCTTATTGCCGGTGTCGGACACGTAGATATTGCCGTCGCTATCGACCGCCACATCGCGCGGGCCCCAGAAGCCGTCGACCGGCACGACTTCCGCCGCCGCGCCCGCCTGGTACGGTGTGCCCCAGCCATTCTGGAACGTGGCCTGCGGACCATCGAGCACGAAATTGGCGACGCGGTAGTTCCAGGTGTCGGCAATCGTCAATTCACCGTTTGCGCCGAGGGCCACGCCATTGGGCCGGTTCAGCGGCAGCACATCGCCCGCACCGCTCACCTCACCGGCCACTGTGCCATCAGGATTGAATATGACGACGCGGTTGTTGAACTCATCGGCGGCGTACAGACGGCCGTCGCCATCAACCATCACGTCGCGCACGCCGTTCATAACCGGCGTCACGCCCGCGCTGAATGACATCACGGCTGCGCGCTGCTGCCAGTTGTCCGTGCACTGATTGGACACCACGGCGTCGAGCGGATTGAGCACGGTCGAATCGCCTACGCCCAGATTCCAGATTTGCGCGGCGATGTCTTTACGCACGTAGAAGTACAGTTTTTCGCCCGGTGACCAGTTTTCGAGGCTGTAGTTCTCGCCCATCGCCGAGCCATAGGCGCTGTAATCGCGCCCCCACCAGATGTCCCACAGGCCCTGGCGTATTTGGCCAGAAGTCGGGTTGTCGCCGCTGAAATTCCAGGCGTCGGTGAAGCGCTGCGCGTTCAGGTTGTAGTAGTTCCAGCTTGGCCACCACATGCGCATGTATTCAAAGCGCTGGTAGCGATCTTCCAGCAGCGGCTCGACGCGCGAACGGATGTCCTCGCTGGCATAGACTGCCACGGCATCGCGCAGCGCGCCCGGCGTAGGATTGCTGCCGAAGAAGGTGGCATTATCCAGATCGCGGAAATACCACGTCACCGGCCATGCATTGCCGCCCCAAGCGAAGGCGATGCTGTTTTCGCCCGCGGTGCGCTGGCTGATCTCGTCGATCTGCTCCATCATCAACTTGATGCCCGGCGCGCCGTGAGCATAAACCAGATACTCGGTGGCGTAGTCGTAATTCACGTATGCCGCCATCCAGGCCGAGCGCGCCGTCAGCACAGCCAGCAGCGTGAAGACCGCCACGCCCGCCATGCGCCAGAACTGGCGGATACCCACCGACCGCGCCAGCCAGATGAGCGCCACAATCAGCACGCCCGCAATCGCCAGCACCGCCAGCCAGCGGTTTTGCTCCTGCTGCGCCAGCGTGGTCAGCCCGCCCAGGGGCGACGAGCCAAAGGCCAGCGGCGACACGATCTGGAAACCGACAATGACCAGCAGCGGCACAAGGATGAGCGTGATCCAGCCACGTTTCCAATACAGCGGCCAGTTCACGCGCTCGAAGATGGCACCCACAAACCAGGCCGTGAGCAAGATCATTGGAAGCGTGAGGTGCGTGCCCAGCCACGGCATCTTCTCACCCGCCAGCGTGAACGCCAGGAAGATGTAGATGGCCCAGAACGACACGAATAGCGGAAACGACGGATGGCGCAGGCGATCCGGCCCCCACAGCGCCACGCGGCGCGCAGCAGCGGGATCGGCGACGACAGCAGGCGCTGGCGGCCCACCCTCGCCCTCAAGCACGGCCACCGCTTCGCCTTCGAGTGTCGTTGGCTCGGGCAGCAGCGCGGCCGGCGGCTGCGCATGCGCTTCGATGCGGTCGCGCCGGAAGGCCCAGAAGGCCGACAGACCGCCAACCATGGCCGCGAACGAGCCCAGCAGCGGCAGGTATTCGTAGACTGGCATGATCACGAGCTGGTAGTAATACTGCGGCTGGCCGCCCCGTCGCACGCCCTGCTGCTCCAGCCAGTAGCCGAGGCTGCCCACCATGCCCGTCGCCAGCCCCATCGGGTTGGTGAACATGGTCGTGAAGAAGAACACGAACAGCGAGTAGAAGATGATGGCGCTGATCAGCCAGCGCTTCCAACTCCAGGCCATGCCGAACACGACTGAAACCGCCAGAAGCGGCCCGACCACCAGCCCCGAGCGTATCAGCCCGGCCTGCGTGTAATCGACCGGTGATGCGCCCGTCAGTGACACCGGCAAGGCGGTAATCCACGGCAGGATCAGCGTGCCCATGAGCAGCATGATGTCGAATTCGGGGAAGCGGTACAGCTTGCGCCACCAGCCCTTGTAGAAGGCGAATAGCGCCACCGCGATAGCCGCCCCCGAAATCACCCACACCGCCACAATCGGCAGGTTGCTTTCGGCTACAACATCCACCACATCCGCCTCGGGGTCGGCGGCGATCTCATCGGTGCGCGAGGGTAGTTTCGAGTATTCCTCGACCACGATCAGGCCGCTCGTCACCACCAGCGCCAGCGCAATAATGAGGATGATCTGGCCGATGGGCACGCGGGCCTTGCTGCGCCTGAATGCCCACAGCGCCGTGCCCACCACGACGAAGATCAGGCCGAGGATCAGCACCAAAGTCCAGTTGGTGAACATGGCGAATTCAAGCGGCACGGGCTGGCCGCTGCCGATGTTCTGCAACTGCTGCGCAAGGAACTCGATGCGGCCTTCGAGCGTGGGATAGGTCGCCAGCGACAGCGCCAGCAGCGCGTAGGCCATCAGCGCCAACACGCCGCCGAGCAACATCGGAAGTATCAGCGTGTAGAACAGATTGCGCGTGGGCCGCTTGCCATACTGCTGAATCAGCCGCGCCACCCAGTAGATGGTCAGGAACAGGCCGAAGATCGCCACGTACATGAACGCGACTTCCTTCGAACCTAAACTCAGCAGCATCGCGCCGGCGAAGATGTAAAGCCAGCGAGCGCGCCGGCGCAGGTTAAGTGGCCCGTCGATGTACATGAACGTACACCAAACCATGATCATGGTGTAGAAAATCGACGGCGTATCTTCGCGCATATAGCGGTGGTGGAACAGCAGCAGCGGCGAAATCAGGATCATCACGGCAGCCAGCACCGCACCGGTGCGCCCGAGCCAGCGCCGGAACAGCAGCGGGAACATCACCATCAGCACGCCAAGAATGGCGGGGTACAGGCGGCTGGTGAAGTCGTCATCCCCAAACAACGCGTACATGAGCGCATTGACGTGGAACAGAATCGGGCCGTGCATCAGCGGCGTATGGCTGAAGTTGCCGTTCTGGTACAGCAGATACGAGTAGTAGGTATGAAGGCTCTCGTCGTGGCTCATCACGCGGTCGCCCAGTCCGGCGAAGCGCGTGACGATGGCGATGATGAAGATCGCCAGCCAGATCAGCATGTACCAGTCGAGCCGAACGCGCCGCGTAAGCCAATTTGCGAGCGTATCGCTGCCGGGCTCGGTGCGCTCTGTTGCGGGTGTAACGGCCATGGTGCTCCTATCGCGCCTGTGGTCCTGGCGTCAAGCGTGTGAAAGTGAAGTTAAGTTGAAAAGCCAAAAAACCTTTGAACCACAGAGACACTGAGAACACAGAGGGTTAAGACCCAACTCTCTTGGCGCTCTTGGCGGTTCAACCAATCGTTTCAAATCAGACAAATCTCAACGCCTGACGGGAACAAAGGGCGTGATTGGCGCCTGTGTCGGCGCGTATTCGGGCGCAATCGGCGGCGTCAGCATCAGCAGGGCATGGTGCTCACCTGCGACCGCGTCCTGCGGCGCGTCGGTCGCCTGCGCACCGGCCGACACCGGCGTCGGCGGCAGGGGCAGCGACAGCGCGGCCAAGCGGCCAGTCGATACCAGCCATGGCAACACCAGCGCCGCAGCCACCAGCAGCACCACCAGGCTCATGCGCCCCTGGCTGAACGGCAGAGCAGCGCGGCGAGGCGTGACCAGATCATGCTGCACGGCGCTCCAAAGCACACCGGCGCGCCCAGCATCCAGCCTGCCCAGCGCCGGAAGGTCGGCGCGTAAATCAGCCGCCATCTCGCGCTGGCGCACATAGTCGGCGTGGCAACGGTCGCAGCCGTCGAGGTGCGCCGCCACCCGCGAGCGCGCTGCCGTCAGCAGTTCGCGGTCGATGTAAGCCGGCAGCAACCCCCGGCAGTCACGGCAGGTGAGTGCAGTCATACGGGCTTCATCCATGCCAGATCAGCAGTTCTTCCAGCAAGCCGTGGCCAGCGCCACCCAATGCTTTCCGCAGCGTTTCGTGGGCCAGGCGCACGCGGCTTTCGGCCGTCTTGGGCGGACAGTCCATGATTTCGGCCGCCTCACGATAGGTCAGGCCATGGGCATAGCGCAGGATCACGGCCTCACGCAGCGCGGGCTTAAGTTCGCCCAGCGCCACTTCGAGCGCCTCGTGGGCGCTGCGGCGGGCATGGGCAGCTTCGGGCGTGTCCGAGCGCGGTGCGGCCAGCTCACCCGCGATTAGCGCGCCCAGATCGACCGTTGGACGGCGGCTGCGGCGGTAGTGATTGCGGCAGCGTGAGATGGCGATCGTATACAGCCACGTTTTGAACGAGGCGCGCGCCGCGTCATAGCGGTGCAGGTTGCGGAAGGCGTAGACAAACGCCTCCTGCGCCACGTCCTCGGAGTCTTCCTTGTGCAGCAGCAGACCATAGCACAGGCGGTACAGCCCGCCTGCGAACAAGTCGTAGAGGCTGGCAAAGCCAGTCTGGTCACCGGCGCGGCACAACGCCAGCGCGTTGGCTATCTGCTGCGGGTCGGGCGAAGTCATCGCACCTCACATCGTCTGGTTCGGTAGGTTATACAGGCCTTCTGCCCGTTCTCCTCACCCGCGCACATTCGGGTCAACCCCATCATACACGTCCTGGCGCACCCACAGCGTGGCCGGCGAGATGAGCGTCGTGGCGCGCGCGGCTGGACCCACTACCCGCTGCGACCACCAGGCCGGAATCTGGTACAAGCCAAGCACACGCGGCGACCACGATTTGGTCAGCGCAAAATCCTGGCCCACATACGCGCCGCCCAGATCAGGCACAGCGGCCGAGTCGGATAGGAACACTTCCGCGCCTGCGGCTTCACGCGCATCGCGTACAAAGGTGGCATTGCGGTAATCGCGCACCAGCCACGCCAGTTCGCCGTCCTGCGCGGCCTGCACGGCGATGGGCAGCGACGGAAAGCCGCTGGACTGCCGATCCTGAAGCTCGCGCAGCGTGGCCGACAACAGAATCGTGTCATTGCTGGAGGCCGCATAGTGCCATGGCTCGACCGGATCGGGCGCGTTGGGCACGGCGGCGTTCCAGCCTGCGCCAAGCGACGCGAAGCCACCGAATAGCACCAGCGCCAGCCCCGCGCCGTCAAGCACTGTGCGCCGATCCCACAAGTTCGCGCCCAACACCAACACCACGCCGGCGAACAGCGCCATGACGCCCATCAGGATGATACTGGCGGGGTCAATCGGCGCGGAAGCCAGATCACCCGCCGGCGCATTTGCGAGCGCCCGCGCAAACGACTGGAACGCCAACGTGAAGATGAACAGCAGAGCCGCCGCCACCAGCGCGCTGATCAGGCGAGCCGAATACGGAATCCAGCTCCCAGCGCGGTCGTCGGCGCGCAGCAGTTCGACGATTAGGCGTGCCGCCAGTCCGGCCAACGGCACACTCAGCCACAGAGCCTGCTCCGGCCCGGCCGTGAACAGCAACGATGCCACAAGGCCCAGAGCCAGCCACACGATCAGGAAGCGTTCGGCTGGGCCCAGCAGCCCGCGCCGCCAAAGCACCAGCGCCATCGTGATCCCCAGCACCCAGGCTGTCGTTTCGTAAAACAGCGATACTTGCAGCGCGTAGGCAGGCAGCGGACCGCCCAGCGGGGCGAAGTGCGTGACTACGCCACCCAGCGCCGCCGCGACTGAATCCAGACCAGCGGGATAGAGCATGAACGCCGTAGCCGCTACCGTTATGGTCAGGCCAGAAATCACCAGCGCGCCAAGCCACGGGAACGCTTTCAGCAGTGGCACAGGCGCATCTTCCTCCGCGCCTTCAAACGTGAAGCGATCTGCGCGCCGTTCCCATAGCCCGGCCAGCCATGCGGACACCAGCAGGATTGCAGCCAGCACCAGCCCGCTCCAGCCAGTCAGCAGCGCGAGACTTGCGCCCGCCGCGCTCCCGCCGATTGCCCAGGCAGGCCGCCGCGTTTCGCTCCAGCGCCAGAAGGAGTACAGCGCCAGCGCCGCCAACCCCAGCCCCCACACGTCGGCGCTGCTTGCGCGCGATGCCAGCAGCAGCGTGGGCGAAAAGGCCAGCGCAACGCAGAAGGCAAAGCTCCAGCTCGTGCCCAGTTTCCGTTGAAACAGCAGTGGCGACAGCACGACCAACGCGCCAGCCAGCGCGGTCACAAAGCGCGCCGCGAACGCGCTACTGCCCAGCGCCGTGAAACCGGCCGCCTGCGCCAGAAACACCGCAGTGCTGGACGCCGCCAGAGGGTTGCCTGGCGTCTGCGGCCAAACGGCGCGCAGTGCTGCCAGCGCATCCGGCGTTTCACGCACGCCCATCGGTATGATGTTCAGATCGGCGAGACGCAGTACCAACGCCAGCACGAAAATGCCCAGCGCGGCCAGTGCGCCGAAGGAAATGCTCAAGCCAGTATCCGCGTCGGCGTGTTCGTTCACGGGTGATTTCGTGAGGACGTTTTCCATAAGCTTAATTCCCCGTCAGCGTGCTGTACACGCGACTACCGCCGAAATCGCACACCAGCGGCAGGCGGTCACGGAACTTGATGTCTGCGTCTGGCCCGTACTTCTGGCGCTCGGCGCTGCCAAACACGATGTAGTCGATGCCGTAGCGCTGGATGACGTTCGAGCTCATGATCCAGTCGGACGCCCCGTACAGGATATCCATGTCCTGCTCTCGCGTGCCGGTCACTTCGCGATAGGTCGCGCCACGCCACTGGCCCTCATGACCCGGCCAGTTCATCACGTTGGGCAAACCGGCGATGCGGCCGGCCAGCCCACTGGGTGGATTGTTGATGTCGTACGAGTTGCCGACACGTTCGGCGACAACGGCGTTCCCGCCCTGCACCAGCCGCGACAAACACTCAATCGCGGCCAGATCATCGGCCGAGGCCACGCTGTCGATGCCGTCCAGTGTCAGCGGCGTATCAACGCCATTAGCACGACCGGTTTCGTACTGCGTGCGCCAGATGACGCCTGCCACTGGATAGACCAGACCTAGCGCCACGGACACCACCACGACGGCGCTGTAGGCGGCGCGCCCGCTCAGGCGCACCTGGCGCGCACGGGCTTCGGCCAGCACATTGTACACGCCATAGGCGGCGCCCACGCCCCACAGCAGCCACGCCTGATAGTAGAACTTGAAGACCGTGTTCATGCGCGTGCCGAAGTTGTCGCGCAGGTAAACGAACTCAGGCGTGAGCGTCAATACAATTCCCGCGCCCACCAGCAGCAGCGCGAAGCCAGTCGAATGTGAGAAGGTGATCAATGAGCCGCTGGCATCGTCGAGCGCAGCCGAGCGTTTGCGAGGGAACAGGCGCGCCACAATCACGACCAGCCCGGCCAGCAACAGCAGCGCGGTCAGGCCATGCGTGACCCGCTTTTCGAGCAAGGCGGGCAACACTTCGCCCCAGCCGCCGTTGCCGTCCACAAAGCCAAGCGCGGTGCGCGCCAGATCGGGCGACAGCGCGCCAACGATGACGAACACCAGCAACACGCCGATGAGCAGCAGCAGCAGGCCCAGGGCCGTCAGCAGGCCTGCGCTCCAGTTCATGCGCCGCCCACCGCGCCACGCCTCGGCGATCAGGAAGCCCACAATCAGCAGCAGCAGCGGCCCGAACATGACGAAGAACTGAGGGAATGACGTTGGGTGCAGGAAATTAGGCAGCACGCCGCCCAACTGCGACCGAAATGACAGCAGGAACGGCAGATAGAACAGTACCGCCAACACGATGAGCGTGATGCCCAGCAGAACTATCGAACCCAGATCGCCCCAACCCAGCCGCCCGCGCCCGTTGGCGATCAGCCGACGCAGCGCCTCCGCGCCCAGCAGCAGCGCCAGATAGATCGGCCCATCCCACGTATTCAGGAAGATCAGCCCGCCAATCACGACCGCGAAAAACACGGTTTGCAGGCTGTTGGGGGCGCGGCGGGACAGTAGGATATGCAGCGCCAGCCCGATCGCCAGCGCCGCGAACGGCAGCGCCAGCACATGCGGGTGCACATCCGCCAGCAGGAAACTGAACTGCGGGAATTCGTCAATGACCTCGACGCGCCCGCCGTCGAGATTGCGGTCATTCAGCACGCGCGCACCACGGAAGAACCACCAGTACTCCCATGAGCCGAGATCGGTGGCGGCTGGGGCGAGGCGCTGTTCATTGCGCTCGTTCGAGTCGAAGACTTGCAGGTACTCGGTAGAAGCGCCGGTGTTGTAAGGCACTTCAATCAGCGGGGCCTGGAAATTGCCGATCACCACCACCAGCACCGTCGCCAGCAAGCCGGTGAGCACCGCTGCCCGATGGCCCGGTTGCGCCAGCAGTTTCGGCGGGTCGCCCGGCGCATCCGGCCGCGCGCGCAGGCGGCTGAGCGCATTGGCACGCACGAGGTTGTAGCCAATGCCGAACACGGTCACGCCCGTCAGCGCGAACAGCAGCGCGATCATCAGGTTGAACGCCATGGTGCTGGGCGCGCCACTGAGTAGCGCCAGCATCGCCGCCATCACGTAGCCGAAGTAGTAGTAGCTGATGGCGTAACCGGCCAGCCACGGGTCGCTCGGCGGGAAGAAGTCGCTGCGCATGGCCGAACTGATGAAGGCCAGTTCCATCGGCTTTTCAGTCGCGCTCAGGCCGTTCTGGTGCGCGCGCACGACTGCCCACAGGATGAACAAACCAGCGAAGATCAGTTCGGTGGCGACGATACTGGCACGGTTTTCACGCCAGTAGGCGCGAAGATCGATGCGGCGGCCGCTGAAGTAGACGATTAGCCCGATGAGCAGCACAAGCGCCCACGCCAGCACCATACTGTCGGTGCCGTTGCGCAGGAAGCCGAGCGATGCCAGCAGCCAGAAGGCGAATGCCACCAGCAGTACGCCCGCCGCCCGCGCAAAGGCATAACCGCGATCGGGCAAGCCGCCGAGCACGCGCCACAGCAGCGGCAGCGCCGCCAGTCCGGCCAGCGTCACCAGCGCCCACCAACTCAGCAGCATCCCGCCTTCGCGCCCAATCCAGTCGAGGAGCATGGCCTAACCCACCGCCGGAATTTCCGCGCCGGGCACGACGCGGTAGATGACTGAATTGCCCGAAGTGAATACTGGCTCGATCAGCCCCAGTTCGGCCATCTGCGGAAACTTGGCCAGACCGGCATCGTTGACATAGGCGCGCTCGTACTCGCCCACGATGATGTACTCGATGCCGTAGTGCTGAATCATGTCCCACGCCAGCCCAATGCTCGACGTTTCATAGAAGGCGTTGACGTTGGCGTTACGCATTTCGACCATATGCGGCATCGGGTCGAGCACGCGCTGCTGGCGTTGGTGGAAGTTCCAGCCCACCACCGTAGGCAGGCCTGTGTAGATCGAGATGCGGCCATTCCAGCGGTACTGCGTGTCGTCGCCGAGGCCCTCGATGATGGTCGGCGTGCCTTCGACGTTCTCCTGCAGCCAGCGAATCATGGCGTAGTCGTCGGCCAGTTCGAACGGTGCACGCTCCGGGTGCTGCGCCAGGACTTCCGAGTCGCCTTCCCAGCGCTGCGCTTCCTGCATGAAGGCCATGCCGTCGAGCGTCAGCGGCAAGTCCTGCACCATTCGGAAGCTGGCTTTGCCGCGCGCCGCCATAATCGGGAACAACGACGCCACGGCGATCAGCAGAACCAGCACCATCGTCCACGGAATGCGCAGTTTGGCGCTCCACGTTTCCGAGGCGCTCCACAGCCACGCAATGGCCGCGCCTCCCACGACGCTGAACATCAGCCATACCTGCATGTAGAACTTGAAGACCGTATTCTGGCGGCCAATATCGCCTTCCAGCACGATCAGCTCGACGCCAAGCGTGAGCGCCAGCCCCAGCCCCACCAGGGCCAGCACGTACTGCATGGCCCGGTTCTGGCCGCGCCGGAAGAACAGCACTGCCACCCACACCAGCAGCGGCAGCACGATCAGCGCCACCTGAATGCCGAGCAGTCCCAGCGCCAATGCCACCACAAACGCGGCCACAATCACCGCGATCAGCGCCAGCAGCCAGCCACCTTTGCCACGCAACGAGCCAACCTTTTCGGCGCGCAGCCAGCGGCCGGTTTCCCATACCAGCAGCGACACGATCAGGAACAAGAACAGGCCGTGAATGTCGAAGTAGGCCCACAACGGCGTTTTGCCATCCGTCCACGGCCGCACGCTGCTGTAGTTGGTGGCGAACCAGGTCGTGAACGGCAGCACGGCCAGGAAGCTGGCGACGAGGAACCCGCCCACGCGGCCGGTCAGGTCGAGCAGCGACCAGCGTCCAACCGTACGCCAGTGCAGCCACCACGCAAAGCCGAGGCCAAGGGTGCCAAACAGGATGTAGGTGATCCAGTCCCAGGTGTTGGTGGCGCGTAGCATGCCCACCACAATCGCGCCGGCGGCCAGCGCCAGCCAGCGCGCACCGCGTTTGCGCGGGTCGCTGCCCACAATCAGTATCTCGTTAAGCACGAACGCCAGCACGAATAACTGCATCGGCATCGAAATCATGTGCGCGTGCATGTCGCCATAGACGAAGGTGAAAGCCGGCATTTCGGTGATGGCGCTGCCTTCGACGCCCGGGGTTTCGGCCAGCACGCGGCTGGGGCCCCAGAACCAACGATCCGGGCTGATATAGAGCGGTTCGCCGTTCAGCATCCGGCCCGCGCCCGCGCCGAGACTGCGCACGATCTCGCTTGCGCCAGCCAGCTCATAACGCAAGCGGTCGCTCAGGTTTTCCGAGTTCACGCGCTCGGAGATCGCCAGCAGATCGGCATCGGGCGGCACACTGCCATTGTGTTCGGCCAGATATTCGTCAATCAGGAACGACTCCAGCCCGGCAGGCTGCTCGTAGCCGCCCATGCGCGCCAGCCCTGTCAGGGCAACGCGCGGCGTATCGAGGTTGCCCAGCACGACCACCAGCAGAATTGCGGCAATGCCCGCGCCCCAGGCGCTGCCCGGCACCGCGAAGCGGCTGCGCTTGAGCCACGCCACCAGACTGAACGCAACCGAGAACGCGCCCATGCCGGTCGCCGCGAACAGCGTCGGCAAAATCAGGTTGAAGGCGAAGGCGGGCACCATCTTCAGCAGCAGCACCGGCGCGCCCACAATCACGAAGCCGTAGTAGTAGTAGTTGATGAAGCCACCGGCGTACCACGGGTCATACGGCGGGAAGACGGTGCTGCGCAGCACCGCATTGAAATAGGCGAAGTCCATCGGCTTTTCGCCGCCGAACGAATCGTGCCACAAATCGGGGTTGGACAGGCGCACCAGCAGGAACGCGGCGAACAGGCCCAGCGTCAGCAGGTCAATGACGAGCAGGCGCTTCCAGTGCTGGCGCACCCACGTCACCATCTCGCGGCGGCGACCCCAGCCCACAGCCAGCCCCAACAGCGCCAGCACAATCATGCCGATGGCGATGCCGGCCTGCGACCATGCGGGGATGCGCGCGCTTGCCAGCACCCACACGCCCCAACTGACGAAGAAAACGCCCATGAACTTGGCCATGCCGTAGCCGCGATCCGACAGCCCGGGCAGCAGCGCGAATAGCAGCGGGAATGCCGCCAGCCCGAACAGCCAGATCGCCACCCACCACACGACCACCCCGACCACTTCGTTGGTGTTGATCAGGCTGCTGCTGGCGAAACGTTCGCTCCAGGTGCCGCCGCTGTACTGCGTCTGCGCCTGGCTATCGGTCAGCATCAGGCCCGTCGGTGCGCGGTCGCCCTGCTCGGTGTTAATGCCCGCTGGCCCCACCATCGTCGGGTCGCAGTAGTACAGGTCAGAGTCTTCCGAGCAGCTGTAGAAAGCGCGGCCCTCGTTGACGCGCGTCAGCGGCACGGCATCAAGCAAATCGCGCGCCGCCTGCGGGTCGTAGCTTTCCGATTTGCGGAAGATGAAAACGACCGGGTGATCGTAAACGCTGAACGCTTCTTCAAACTCCCACTCGTTGAGCCAATCCGGGCTGTCATAGGTGGGTAGATACTGGTCAGAAATCCGCAGCGGGCCGAGCTGGTAGGTTTCCTGGAACGTGCCTACCAGTTCGTAGCCCAGTTCACCGCTGAACAACGCCTCGTAATAGCGATTGCTCATCGGCCAGCGCAGCGGATTGCGGTTAAGCGTGTCATAAAAACGGTTGCTGCTGATGCCGATGTAGTCGCTCTGGTCGAGCGTCAGCAGCAGCTTGTCACGCTTGGCTGGCTCGTCCTCGTAGACAATATTCTGCTCGAAGCCGGTGACAAGCCCCCACCACGGGTCACGGCCGTTGCACTCGTAGCCGGTGCCAATCAGGCCGGGCGGCGGATTGTCGGCCAGCGACACGCCCAGTGGCGGCGTACAGACCTTGGTGGGCACGGGGTCATCCCACGCGCCTTCCCACGTGAACAGCGTGCCTCCGCTGATGATTGGCCCGCCGGACACGTACTGCACATCGAATCGGTACTGTTCACCAGCCTCGACCGTGAACGGCTCATCGAAGGCGATCTCAACCGGATCGCCAGTAATCGACGTCTCACGCGTTAGGTTTTGATCGAGCGTGGCCGTGCCGATGACTGCGCCATCGCTCTGGCGGCGCACGGTGAACTGCAGCACCTCGTTGCCCGGGTCATCCATCCGATCGCCCAGATGCGGCGCGATGATCGAACTGATCACACCGCTGTCGGTGGCCGTAAACGGGTTGGTGGACGACGGCATGTATTGGTCGTACTGCGTGACGCGGCTGAGCAAGTCCTCGCTGCTGCCGTAGCGATTGGGCACAGCGATGTTGATCAGCGGCACGTTAGTCGTCTCAAAATCGCCGTCATTCATGACAACGATCTGATTGTTTCCGGTGTCGACCTGCATGGCGAAATCGCCGGGCAGGTTCTCCCACACCCAGTATGACGCCTGCACACGGGTAAGCATGTTGCGGTAGACGTTGGTATAGGCGAAAGCCCACGCCAGTGAGAAGGCCGGCACGATGATCAGGAGCGCATAGGCCGCCCAACGCCAGATGACGCGCGCGCGGCCATCTCTGGTGCGCGCCCAGCCCACGAACCACACCAACCCCCACGCCGCCAGCACGACCAGTGCCGGATACAGCGGCAGGAAGTAGCGCATGGTCATGACCCAGTTACGCCCCATGAACAGGAAGTAACCGAGTACCCATACCAGCAGCATCAGATTCTTAAGCGCGCCCGGCTTGCCGTAGAGCAGGCGCATGAGCGCGACCGCCATGAAGCCCCAGGCCGCCAGACCCAGCGGCAGGCCCATGCCCCACATGACCATGTTCCACCACGGGAACAGATAGGCGGTGCGGCCCAGCCATTGATAGTTGGGTGGCGCATCGGCCGCGCCGCTGACGAGCGTTTGCGCCGTCGCCAAATCCTGCAACCAGCGCGAATTCAGGCCCAACCCAAACACGCCCGGCCCCATGAATGCATACGGGTTGGCCAGCCGGAACACGACCACTGTGGCCGCGCCGGCGATTACCAGCCCGAGCGCCGCATGCACGAACAAGTCATTGCGCACGCCCGCCGGCACTTTGCGCTGGAAGGCGGGATAGGCGCGCAGAATCACTGCCAGCAGCAGCAGGCCGCCCAAGGGCAGCAGATTGATGCGGCTGGCCAGCGCCGCGCCAAACGCCAGCCCGAAGAACAGGTAGTCACGCAGGCGGCCGTTCTTTTGCACGTAGATGACGGCCAACAGCGTGAAGGCCGCGAACAGGCTGCTCATGGTGTCGGTCGTGGCGAAGTGCGCCATCTGGATCGAAAACACCGACGCGCTGTATAAGAGCGCCGCCAGCAGGCCTACCCACGGCCCGTGCAGCTTGCGCCCGATGACGAAGCAGATGGCGATCACGGCCATTTCGCTGAGCGCCGACAGGTAGCGCCAAACGAGGTGGATGCCGTCGTAGGTGCGCCAGATTTGGGCGCTGTTGACGGCAGCGGCGTCATCGCCGGCCAGTAGCGTATTTGCCGTCACCGCGCCTTCAGCCGTCAGGCGCGCGGCGAACAGCGGCAGCGTGCCGTAGACGTACATGCCGTGGCCGCTGTTGGCGTTATGCGGGTTCCATGTCGAACACAGGGTATCGAAGTACGGCCCTTCGCCACCGGTATCGGGGTAGCGGGCAATACAGATTTCCACCTGCTGCGCAGGCGTTACATCGTCCGCACTCGAATCGCTCGGGTTGAGCGTACGTCCCAGCCCCTGCGCCACATCGGTCAGGAAGCGCTCATCCGGGTGCAGGTGGGTGAAGTCATCCCAGTTCAGGCCAATAAAGCGGAAGTAGCCGCCCACCAGCATGATGAGCAGCAGCAGAACAGGCACGAGCCAGCGCCGCTGCGCTCGTGCACGGGGAGCGGCGGCCGGCTCGATAGTCGGCTGGGAAGCGGCACTCACTTGCTGCATGCAGTCGCCTTGTGTCGGAAAAACCCGATGAACCAATCAAGTGTTACACAGCGCGGCGTAATTTTCCTCAACTTGCATCGGCGCGCGCCATACGAAATGCCGCTGCCCCACATCCAACCTCACCCCCAGCCCCCTCTCCGCACGGGGCGAGGGGAGAATAACCGGCGCGTACGCTACTCTCCCAAGGCGTGAACGGAGAAAGGGCTGGGAGGTGAGGCTCAGGGATTAACCCTGCGGCGGGGTGGCCCGCCCCAGCTCGATCACGGTCGCCAGTCCATCTTCGCCGGGCGGCGGCGCGCGGAAGGTCTGGAACGTTTCTTCCGCCTGATAGGTCTGTATCAGAGTGCCCTGGCCCTGCGGGAACAACAGCTTCAACCAGTCCATCGTCTCGACATCGTCGGGAGACACGATAAACAGCAGTTCCTTCGACGGATCAAGCCGGTATTCGTCGGCGCGCAGCAGCCCATTTTCCAGCCACGACGGCAGTTCTTCACGCGCAGGCACGCCATTGGGGAAGTCAAGTTTGCCGGCCTCGATGCCGACTGCCCGGTGATCCCACCAAAACGGATAGCCGATGACAAAGGCGTTGCCATAGCCAGCGCCCGACTCGGCAAAGTCGCGCAGCACGTCTCCACCCGCGCTGTGCGCCTGTGACGAGTTGGTGAACAGCGGCACGTAACCCGTCCAGTACGTATTGAGGTTGGCCGCGCCCGAGCCAAACAGCAGCACGCCCGCGCCCACCGAGGCGACAACCCACCCCGTCCGGCCGCGCCACAGCTTCGCCACACTCACGATCAGCACTGCCATCGCCAGCCCCGCGAACAGGTAGACAATCGGCAGCGTGCCGCTCATGCGCGTCGCGCTCGGGTTCTCGTTGGGGAAGGCAATCGAGAAGGCCGAAGCGAACATCAGGATCAGTGCCATCGGCGGAAGCAGCCACAGCGCCGGATCGCGCCATTTCAGCAGCAGCGCCAACCACGCGCCTAACCCCACCGCCAGCAGCGCCCCGCTCCACGGGTCGAAGGCCGACTTGAGTGACGCACTCTGGAACCAGGCGATATCGCCCTTCCAGTGGTACATCAGCAGCGCGTTGGCGAAATTGGTCGTCAACTGCGGCACATTCTCGCCAAAAGCCTGCACACGGTCGCCCAGCGTCGCATCGCGCGAAACCAAATTGCCGCTTTCGTCCTCCACCTGCGTGATATCGTCCCCGAACAGACGGCCGCTCGTGCGCCGCCAGAAGTCCTGCGGGTATTCCAGCGAATACGCGAACAGCGGCACGAAAACCATGAACGCGACGAAAGCCAGAACGACCGTGTTGATCACAAGCCGCCGCAGCCCGCGCCGCTGACGCCAATGGAAGGCGAGGGCCAACCCCGCGCCCACAATTACGACCACCGGCAGCAGGCGGATGACCTGATAGGTGTAGAGGCCGACTCCCAGCACCACGCCCGTGAGGATGAAATCCCACAGCCGGTTGCCACGCAGCGCCCGCGTAAAAGTAATGATGAACAGGCCGACCACCAGCGGTGTGAGAATAATACGCTCGCCCAAGCGGCTGAGCGTGATATCCCAGTAACTGACCGCCACCAGCGCCGCCACGCACAGTCCGGCTACGACGGCCAGCCGTCGCCGCTCGGGGCCGAGTACGACTATAGTCATCCAGTAAAGCACCGGCAGCGTGAACACTGCTTCTAGCACATTGAGCAGCTTGACCGAATCAAACGAAATCGACTGGCCCGGCAGGTGCGAAAACAGCGCCAGTGCATAAAACTGCAGCGCCTCGCGCCCGCCGTTGCCCGCGAAGAAGACGCTCGTATTGCCCTGTTCCAGCCGGAAGGTGTCGAGCAGCATCTCGACGTGGTCGCTGGTCATTTCGCGCGGGCCGAGCTGCAAATCCTGTACACGCAGCAGCAGCGCCACGGCCATGATGATCAGCAACAGCGCGCCCACCCAGGTGAGTCGCAGCCGCCAATGCCGCAACGCCTGCCAGCCGCCGCGCACGGCCGTCACCGGATTCCAGCCATCCGGCGCGACGGCCCAAACGGCCAGCAGCACGCTCATCACCCAGCCAACAACACCGGGCAGCGTGAAGTGATTACCTGCGCTGCCAACTACACCAGCCCACGCGAACACCAGCGCCAGCGCCAGCAGCACGACGCGGGGAACGAAGATGCGCGCTTCCAACGATTGATGCTCGGGCGTCGTCCACCCGTCCTGTTCAGGCAGCGGGCGAAAAAAGCGGGGGCGCACTTCATCACGCCGCAGCCGAACGATTTCTGCGCCGGCCCACAGCGCCGCACCCACCAGCAGCAGCGGCATACCCGCGATCAGGCCGGTCGCGTACTGGTTGCCCATCGCAGCCATCACCCACGCCCCAACCAGCGCCAGCGCAAAGGCGATGAGCTGGGCAAACGTAATGCGGCGGTCGAGGCGGCTCGGTGCTGGCTCAGATGCCTCGTTTGTCGGTTCGGAGACTACGGCAGATAGGGCTGTGTCGGCCGCAACCACCGCAGCCGCCAGCGCGGGGGGATTGCCGCGTAGCACGGCCGACAAATCGCGCGTGGTGCTAGCCGGCCTGCGGAAAAGCTGGCCTAAAGCGAACGACAGCGGTTGCTCCTCGAATTTGCTGTACGGCGCATTGCTCACGGCGCGTTGTTTCGAGCCTTTACTGCGCGCGGCCACCTTGCCCTGCCCTGTTGTAGCGGGCACACTTGGCTTGCGCGCCTTCAAGGCCAGATTGACGGTCGATACGTCCGGCGGCTCGTTGATCTGGTTGGGCCGGTCGAACCAGTTGAGCACGCGAATACCGAGCGTTATCGGGTTGAAGCGCCCGCCGTCGTGATCGAAGGCGGTGCGGTCGGCCGCCTTGCCCGCGCCACCCAGCAGGCCGCTTTCCAGCAGCGGCTTGCCGAAGCCGTAGACCACGTTGTGAATGAACGGCATGCAATAGTGCGTAAATGAACGCTCTTCCTCGACAAGAAAGCCCGCGCCCAGCGCCGCAGCCCGCAGGTCGTCGCGCCAGTACAAACGCACATGATTGGCCCAGATACCCGCAAACGGACCGTGCTGAATGTGGTAGCCGGTGAGCATTTCCAGCGTCTTGTTGATCGGGTCCCACAGGAACGGATAGTCCGCGTTCGGTACAGTAATCGCCGCCACGCCGCCCGGCTTGAGCACGCGGTAGATTTCTTTCAGCGCCGCGACGTCGTCCTCTACGTGTTCCAGGATTTCCGACAGAATCACCGCATCGAAGGTGTTATCGGCGTAAGGCAGCGCGTAGATGTTGGTGTTGTGCAGCGCGACATCGGGTAGTTGGGCCACGTTGCGCTGCGCCTTGAGGATGACATCCCAGTCCAGCTCCGCGCCCACCAAGTGGCAATTGCTGACGTAACGGAACATGTTGAGATAGAAGCCGCGCCCACACGGCATATCCAGAATCAGCATCTTGTCGGTGGGCTGCACCCACTCGAAGATCGTCTGCACGCGCTTCTTGAAGGCCATGTCGGCCTCATTGCGCGTCATATATGCGATCACGGCTGGATCGCGAGGATCAGGCTTTGACGCCACGGGCATAGGCGTAGAAGAACTCTTCATAGCGATCAACGGTTTCCTTAAACGAGAAAATGCGCTCAATCGTTTCGCGCGACTGGTAATAGCGTTCCGGCTGGTTCAGCACTTCCACCACCGCTTCGCCAATCGAGCGCCAGTCGCCCTTGTTGGCAATCTTGCCCATGCCGGTCACCTGCACGGGCACGCGCCCGCCCGGGATGTTGGTGGCGACGACGGGCGTGCCGCTCAACATCGCCTCGACCTGTGCCAGCGCGAAGCACTCGCTGTCGCTGGTGAGCAGCAGGACGTCACAGGCCGCGTAGAAATCGGCGACTTCCTGCGTCTTTTCCAGCAGACCGAGGAAGGTGAGCTGATCGCGGTACTGGTTGACCAGCGCCTGCTGCCGCTCCCACGTATCCTCGTAGGCGATCATATGCTCGCCGGCAAATACCAGCCGCGCATTCGGATAAGTCTGGTTGATAACTTCGAGCGCGCGGATCGCCAGATCGGGCCGTTTCTCCTCGACGAAGCGGTGCGCGAAGCCGATGACCGGGCCGCCGCCGTTCGACCATTCGGCGCGCAGTTCCGCCACGCGCTCGGGGTTCGGCGGCGGCATGTGTACCGGTGGATAATTGACCGACACCTTGTACATGAACGGCTTCAGATAGTACGAGTGATCGGCGTAGTCCTGGCTGTAGGCGACGATGCGTGAAGCGCGCCGCGCCGCGATCTTGTACATCCAGAACATCGTGTTCTGAATGACGCGGTTGACCAGCCCTTGGGGCAGGATCAAGTCGCCATGATGCGTGATGATCAGGCGGATACCGGCCAGCTTCGACAGTACCGCCACCAGTGCCGTCTCCAACATTGGCGTGTGAATGCTGACAATATCGTGCTCGCGCATGAGCTTAAAGGCCGCCCACGGATAAGCCGGCATGATCATACCCCGGCTCATTCGAATGGGCGCCCACAGACGCACGATACGCACGCCCTCGTGCATGTGCACATCATCGCGCGGCAAATCACTACGATAGCGCGCGGTCAGCACCGTCACCTCATGCCCGCGCCGCACCAGTTCCTCGGCCACGCGCTGTACATGAATCGTCAGCCCGGTACGGTGAGGAAAGTAGTACAGCAGGCAGATGAGGATTCTGAGCTTTTGGGGTTCTGACTGTGTGGACATATTCACCTAACGGGCGGGGCTGCTCTGCTGCGCGCCGCGCATTCCATGCGACAGTTGTTCCAGCGTCACGCCTTCCTGGACAAAGCCGAGCACGCCCAGGACGCCAAAGACCAGCAGATTGAGTGCGTGCAGCACCACGGCAAACGCCACCGCTGTTTCGAAGGGCACGCCATAGCCCATTGCGGAAAGCGACAGCACAACCGAAGCCTCATAAGTGCCAATATTGCCGGGCACAGCCGGAACCGCCACGGCAAACGAGGCGGCGGCCGTGAACAATGCGACGGCGGCCCAGTTCGCCTGCGGATAGAACGCATACATCAGCACATAGCCCGAGGCCAGCGAGAACGCCCAGCTAATGGCCGTCCAGAACAGCATTCCGGCAAGAGGGCCTGGCGTCGTCAATGGGCGCAGACCATCGAGGAAACTACCGAACCAATCGACCAGATGCCAGCGTTCCAGCGCCGGCAGCCGCCGTGCCAGTGCGTTGGCCGCTTTCAGCGCGCGCTGGCGTTGGGCGCTCAACACGATTAGCACCAGGAAGCCCACCGCCACTGCCGGCGCGAAAAACGCCGCCGCCGCGCGCAGTTCATCTGGCAGCGGCGATGCAGCCAGCGCCAGCGCCAGAATAATCAGCACCGACAATGTATCCAACAGGCGCTCGACCACAATCGTACTGAGCGATTGGAACATCGGCACCGGCGGAGTGTTGCGCGTTGCCAGCCAAGCGCGTGCCAGTTCACCGGCGCGAAACGGGATCAGGCCGTTGATCAGGTACGACACGTTCAGAATGCTGAATGAGCGGCGCACCGACAATGCGCCCAACAGCATTACCCGCCAGCGCAGCGCGCGCGTGAACAGCCCGAGCACGATAAAGGCCGCGCTCGGGATGATGAAAATATAGCGGGCACTTTGCAGCGCCTCGGCCAGTTGGGCAAAGTTGATGTTGGCGACCAGAAAAACCAGCACGACCAAGCTGACTACCGCGCCCAACAACAGCACGCGCCAGTAACGACGGACATTCACGATGTGTCTGGTTTCCTCTCGATTCGGGGTAGTATAGCACGGCTTGGCGCGCGCGTTCATGATCGCTTGACTCGCCCCCTGCCCCCGCCTATAATCGGGTGCGTTCTGCGGGCGTAGCTCAGTTGGCAGAGCGTTTGCTTCCCAAGCAAAATGTCACGGGTTCGAATCCCGTCGCCCGCTCAGGTGACGCCTGCCCAGTCGGCAGGCGTTGTTTTATGTGTCGCACGTTCAGCATTGACGGGGTCGAGCCGCGCCACTAGAATGACGCGGATTCGAACGCATGATTTTTCAGCGGTACGGTGGCTTATCCAAGAGAAGCCAGCCGCCCGCTTATGGCTCAACGGGGAGTGCGAAAGTGGCTGAGACTTATACCCTGGATGCGCAGGCGCGCACGATTACCGGCAAGAAGGTCAGTCAGCTTCGCCGCGATGGGCTGGTTCCTGCAGTCGTTTACGGCAGCAAGATCGACGCCTTCAATGTGCAAATTCCCTATCGCGAACTACAGTCCACGCTGCTCAAGGCGGGCGGCACGAACCTGATCAGTGTCGTGGTCGATGGCAACGCTACGCCCGTGCTGGCGCGTGAAGTGCAGCGCAGCGTGCTGCGCGGTGAAATCCTGCACGTCGACTTTCTGGCCGTAGACATGACGCAGACGATCCGCGCTGAAGTGCCGGTGCACATCGTCGGCGAAGCGCCTGCCGTCAAGAATGGCCTGGGCGTGATGGTGCAGCTTGCGAATACCCTCATCATCGAAGCGCTGCCGGCTGACCTGATCGACCGCGTGAACGTCGACGTAACTAAGCTGAAGGCGGTCAACGACGACATTCACGTGAGCGACCTCGACCTCGGCGGCAAGGTGACTATCATTGGTGAAGACGATGAAATGCTCGTCCGCATCACGATGGAAATTGAGGAAGAGGAAGAGGAAGAAGAGGGTGAAGGCGACGAAATGGGCAGCGCCGAGCCTGAACTCATCGCTAAGGGCAAGGAAGACGAGGAAGACGAGGAGTAATCCTCCCCTCGTTCCCAACTCACACAATCAACGACCGGCCACATGGCCGGTCGTTTTTGTTTCCATGTAAGATTTGCGGAGTCTCTTCTATACGCCTGTGATCTTCAGAGCGCCTTTGCAGGGGCAAGGCGCCTATGCCCATACACTGTGGGCCGGTTTAGCTCACATCAGCCTCGGTGGCGTCCACATCGTCTGCATCCACATCGACCACTGCGCCGTTCAGGCCATTCTCCGTATCAAGCTCGTCAAGCTCCTCGTCGATGATGGCGATGCCAGCGATAATGTCATCGTCTTCCAGGTCCATCATACGCACGCCCAGCGCAATGCGATCCGTCTTGCGAATCTGTTCAAGCTGGGTACGCAATACGATGCCTTCGCGGGTTAGCAGCAGAATGCCATCGCGCGAGTTGACGCAGCGCATGGCGACAATCGGGCCGGTGCGCTCGTCGCGGGTGAGCGTGCGCACACCCAGCCCAAAGCGGCCCTGCGAGCCGTAGTTCTCGACCGGCGTTTGCTTGCCGTAGCCATTGGCGGTAATCACGAGCACATGCGTGTGCTCGGCTCCCACTACATCCATACCAGCCACCAGGTCGCCTTCATTCAGGCGAATGGCGCGCACACCCTGCGCCTGCCGGCCCATCACACGCACATGGCGTTCATGGAAGCGGATGCTTTGACCGCGCTCGCTGACCACCAGCACATCCTGATTGCCGTCTGTGTACTTAGCCCAATTCAGGAGATCGTCGTCTTCCAGAGAAATGGCGATCAAGCCGCTGGGGCGCACGCCGGAAAATTCCTCCAGATGCACGCGCTTGATGCGACCGCGCCGTGTCGTGAGCACGAAATAGCCGTCGCGTTCGAAGTCATCAACCGGCACGATGGCGGTGATGCGTTCACCCACGGTCAGCGCGAGGATGCTCTCGGCGCGCACGCCCCGGCTGGCGCGCCCGGCTTCCTGCACGTGGTAGGCGCGGTCGAGGCTGTAAACCTTGCCGCGATCAGTGAAGAACAGCAGGGTGTCGTGGCTGCTGGCAGCCACGATCTGCACAATCGCGTCCTCTTCGCGCATGCCCATGCCGATGACGCCTTTGCCGCCGCGCCGCTGCGAGCGGTAGGCGGTGGACGGCACGCGCTTGATGTAGCCCTGCTCGGTCAGCAGCACGACCACTTCTTCGCGCGCGACCAAGTCATCTTCGTTAATGTCGGTATTCACGCCGTAGACTGTACTGGTGCGCCGTTCGTCGCCGTACTTTTGGGCCAGGTCGTTCAAATCATCCTGAATGAGGGCAAGTACTTTCTCGGGGCTGGCGAGCAGGTCTTCAAGATAGGCAATGCGCGCCATCACGTCGTTGAACTCGTCCATCACCTTCTGCTGTTCAAGGGCGGCCAGCCGGCGAAGCTGCATTTCCAGAATGGCGTTGGACTGTGCTTCACTCAAATCGAACCGGCTCATCAGGTGCTGGCGTGCGGACTCGGCATCGTCTGATGAGCGGATCGTTTGAATGATGGCGTCGAGGCTCGACAGTGCCTTGAGCAAGCCTTCGAGGATGTGGGCGCGGGCGCGGCGCTTGCCCAGCTCGAAACGCGACCGCCGCTCGATCACGTCAATGCGATGGTCAATGTAGATTTGCAGCATACGCTTGAGGCTAAGCGTACGCGGCTCGCCGTTCACCAGCGCAAGCATCTGGATGCTGAAGGTGCTCTGAAGCTGCGTGTGCTTGAACAGTTGATTGGCGACGCGCTGCACCTGTGCGCCCGGCTTCAGTTCTACCACCAGCCGCATACCGCGCCGGTCGCTTTCGTCACGCAGGTCAGCGACGTGATTGAGCTTGTTATCCCGTGCCAGCGCCACAATGCGCTCGATGATCGAGGTCTTGCTCACCTGATAGGGAATCTCGGTGAAGACAAGACGCAAACGGCCCGTGCGGCTCTCTTCGATCTCGTATTTTGCGCGCACCACCACACGTCCGTGACCGGTCGCGTAAGCTTCGGTCATTTGGTCGCTTACAACGATTTCCGCGCCGGTCGGGAAATCGGGGCCGTGAACAAACTGCATGAGTTCATCCACGCCGATCTCGTCGCGCCGGTCGTAGTTTTCGATGATGTAATTGATAGCGCCGGCCAGTTCGCGCAGGTTGTGCGGCGGAATATTGGTCGCCATACCGACTGCGATACCGTTGGCCCCGTTGAGGAGCATGTTGGGCAAACGCGCCGGCAGTACAGTCGGCTCCTGGGTGGTGCCGTCGTAGTTATCAGCGAAATCGACGGTGTCCATTTCGAGGTCGGCCAGCAGTTCCTCGGCCATCCGCGCCAAACGCGCTTCGGTGTAGCGCATGGCTGCCGGGCTGTCGCCGTCCACACTGCCGAAGTTGCCCTGCCCGTCAATTAGCGGATAGCGCAGCGAGAAATCCTGGGCCATGCGCGCCATCGCGTCATAGACCGAGCTATCGCCGTGTGGATGATACTTGCCGAGCACGTCACCGACGATACGGGCGCTCTTGCGGTAGGCCGTGTTCGAGCGGAAGCCGTTATCGTGCATCGCATACAGAATGCGCCGGTGCACTGGTTTGAGGCCGTCACGCGCATCGGGCAGCGCACGCGCCACGATCACGCTCATTGCGTAATCGAGATAACTGCCCCGCATTTCCTCATTAATGTTGATCGTGCGAATCTGACCGAATGATTCCATGAATGATCGCTAACCGAGTGCGAACGGAGAAGGCTTTATTATAGCGTATGAGGCCCATCTTTTCCAGCGCCGGCAACGTTGTAATGAAAGCCGTCCGCGCCAGTTTTTCCGGCTGATTTCCGCACGCCCGTTCGCTTTACGTTTGCACGATGTGCCGGTGTATAATTCAGCCATGAGCAGAGGAGAGACGAGCATGATCACACTGCCGGTGCAAATCACCGAAACCACGCAGGCGGTGCGCGGTAAGCGCCAGGGCGAGTGGACAGCTGCTGACTGGGAACTGCTGCCCGACGATGGCAGCCGCTACGAAATCATCGAAGGGGTGTTGTACGTGTCCACCGCGCCGAGTGCTTTTCACCAATGGATCGTCCGCCGTATGGATCGCTATTTCGGAATGCCCGCTGAAGATCGCGGTCTCGGTTTTGCCATGATCGCCCCGATAGGCGTGTTCATGGAAGGCGCATCACCGGTGCAGCCCGACTTCCTGTTCGTCAGCGCCGAGCGCGCCGACATTATCCGCGACCGGCGCATCTACGGCGCTCCCGATCTGGTGGTCGAAGTCATGTCGCCCGGCTCGGCCGACTATGACGAAGGCGTCAAGCTCGAAGCCTACGCAGCGGCGGGCGTGCCTGAGTACGCCGTCATCAACCCGGCCGAACGCACGCTCACTTACTATCGCCTGATTGCGCCGGGTGAATATGCAGAAGGCCGCATGCTGCGCGACAGCGACGCGGTCACATTCGATTGCCTGCCGGGCCTGCAAGCACCGGTCGCGGCCCTGTTCGAAGGCGCGCCGGATACCACGATCTAGGCCGCGGCCGTGAGCCCAAAACTGTTCATCGTCCTGCTGCTGCTCGCTTGCGCTGCGTGCACGCCGGCAGCCCCTGACCCAACCCCCAACATCACCCCGCTGCTCGATCAGGGCCGCGCCCACCTTGCGCTTTATGAGTGGGACAAGGCCATCGACGCTTTCGATCAGGCTGTCGCCGCCGCGCCAGGAGCAGCCGAATCGTTCTGCCTGCGCGGGCTGGCCTATGCCAGCGGGCCGGGAGGCCCGGCAGCGCGCAGCGCAGCGATTGCCGACTATTCACACTGCCTCGAACTCGCGCCGGATGGCCCGCTGGCCGCTGTCGCGCAGCGCGCGCTTGCCGTTCTCTCGGCAGCCGCCACCGTCGCGCCCCGCTAAAGCGAGAATGAATTAAACCACTGAGACGCAGCCTGGACTTTATCCAATCTGTAGAAGGAAAAGAGAGGGAGCGGTAAGCTGGTTTCTTGTTCAAGGAGGACCAGATGCTTACCGCTCCTGACAAGATTATGCGCCTGCTGGAACCGTTCCGTCCAGTCTTCAGTGACCGCGTGTGGGGATGGGCGCAGGTGTTGTTGCTGGGGGCGATACTGGCTCCGGGACGGCGGACGGTCACGCGCATTCTGCGGGTGATTGGACGGGGAGAGGAGCGGCAGTTTCAGAACTACCACCGGGTGCTGAACCGGGCGGTGTGGTCGGGACTGGGACTGAGCGGGCGGTTGCTGCGGGTGCTGGTGGACACGTTTGTGCCAGCGGAGGCGGCCATTGTGCTGGGGGCCGATGAGACGCTGGAGCGGCGGCGCGGCGCGCACATCGCCGAGTTGGGCTGCTACCGGGATGCCGCGCGGTCCACGGCCCGCAACAAGGTCAAGAGCATGGGGTTGCGCTGGCTGAGCCTGATGCTCATCGTGCCGTTGCCGTGGGCAAGCCGGCCGTGGGCGCTGCCGTTCCTGACCGTGTCCGCACCCAGCCCTGCCGTGGACGCAGCGCACAAGCGGCGGCACAAGACGAGCGTGGACTGGTTGCGGCAGATGCTGCTGCAGGTGGTGCGCTGGCTGCCCGGACGCCGTATCGTGCTGGTGGCGGACGGAGGATTGGCGTCGGTGGACGTCGGACATTGCGGTCAGACGCAGCAGACGCCCGTCACCTATGTCACCCGGCTGCGGCTGGATGCGCGCCTGTTCGACCCGCCGCCGCCCCGCCAGCCCGGTACCCGTGGCCGGAAGCGGGTGGTGGGGGCGCGTCAAATGAAGGCCAGCCAGCGCCTGGGCGACGCGCAAACCGTCTGGCAGACGGCCCGCCTGACGTGGGCGGACGGGAAGTTGCATCCGGTCGAGTGGGCGAGTGACACCGCCCTGTGGTACGTCAACTGCAAGCCGGTGCTGCCCGGGCGTTGGGTGCTGGTGCGCGGCGCTCAACTCAAGCCGTGCCTGCTCTTTTGCACCGACCCCAGCGCCAGCCCTGAGCACATCATCGCCTGGTACGCCCAACGCTGGAACGTCGAGGTCACCTTTGAGGAAGTCCGTGCCCACCTCGGCTTCGAGACCCAGCGCCAGTGGAACGCACTGGCCATTGCCCGCTCGTCACCGGCGCTGCTGGGTCTGTTCTCGCTCGTCACCTGGCTGGCTCACCAGCTACTCGCTCATCCCGGCGACTTGCCTGTCCGCTCCACGGCCTGGTATCCCAAGGCTCATGCCACCTTTTCCGACTGCCTCGCCTTCGTCCGCAGCACCCTCTGGACCCAGACGCATTTTCCTACTTCCCGCTCGGCACCCTCAAATGTGTTTATTCCAGCCTCTTTGCTCGAACCTTGGCTGGACATACTCTGTTATGCCGCCTGAATTTGGATAAAGTCCAGGCAGAGGGCACAGAGGAATTTGGTCACAATCCTCTCTGTGCCCCTGCCTTGGCGTTCCTAACGTCCTGGCGGTTCAATCGGTCTTGTTCCAGACTCGAACTTCCATCAACTTTGGCGCTGAATGGGTTCTGCTGATTTCCCCATTGCGTGCGCTCTTTGGGCGGTGTACAAACCGGCCACATTACTCTTGCGGCTCTCACCGGAGCTTGAAATGAAGATCCTGAAGATCATTGTTGGTGTCGTACTGGTTGTCGTGGTGATTGTGGTGGTGAGCGGCTTCCTCGTCTACGACGACACCACGCGCGGACCACTACCTCGAACAGACGGGGAACTGGCCGTAGCCGGCATTAATGCGCAGGTGGAAATTCTGCGCGACGCCAATGGCATTCCGCACATATACGCCAGTACGCCGCACGACCTGTTCTTCGCGCAGGGCTTCACGCAAGCACAGGATCGCTGGTGGCAAATGGAATTCAATCGCCACATCGGCCGCGGCGCGATTGAAGAACTGACCGGCCAGAATGACGAGCTGACCGGCACGGACGTCTTCATTCGCACGGCCGGCTGGTACAACTCGGCCACGCTTGATCTGGCCACACTCGACGACGACAGCCTCGCCGTGCTCACCGCTTTCTCGGACGGCATCAACGCCTACATCTCCAGCCGGTCGCCTGAAGATTTGGCACTGGAATACCGGTTACTGGGCGTCACCGGAGTCGATATCGCCATCGAGCCGTGGACACCGCTCAACTCGCTGGTGTGGGGCAAGGTGATGGCGTGGAACCTGACCGACACTTACAGTAGTGAGATCGAGCGCGCGGCGCTGCTGGACAGCATCGGCCCCGAAATGCTGGCCGACTATCTGCCGCCCTTCCCCTACGACGACCCGAACAAGCCAGAAATTCTGGCGGAAACTGATCTTCCGCTGACAGAAGCCAGCCTGAGCGCCTCGGTCAGCGCCAGCACAGCCGCCGCGCCCGTTAGCAGGCGCATGGCCGGCGGCATCACGGGTGAACTGGCGTTCGTTGGCCCGGGCGTGGCGCAGGACACCGGCATTGGCAGCAACAACTGGGTCGCAGGCGGCGAATTAACCGAGAGCGGACTGCCAATGCTCGCCAACGACCCGCACCTCGGCATTCAGATGCCATCAATCTGGTACGAGATCGGGCTGCACTGCCTGCCGCGAACCGACGAGTGTCCGTATGACGTGACCGGCATGGCGTTGCCGGCTGCGCCTGGCATCATTTCCGGCCACAACGACCGCATCGCCTGGGGCGTCACCAACGTCGGCGCCGATGTACAGGACCTGTATCGGATTATCATCAACCCCGACAACCCGCTGCAGTATCAGTGGAATGGCGAATGGCGCGATATGACCGTGCGCGAAGAAGTCATCCGCTTCGGCGATAGCGCGCCACCCCTAACGATTCAGGTGCGCGAAACCCATCTCGGCCCGATTATCAACGACAACGATTTGGGCGAAGACGGACAGCCTTTGGGCTTCAATACCATCGACCCAATGGCCCTACGCTGGACGGGCAACGACGCCAACACCCTCCTTCAATCCGCGCTGAAGATTAACCGGGCGGGCAACTGGGATGAATTCCGCGCCGCGCTCGAATACTGGGATGTGCCGTCACAGAACTTCGTCTATGCCGACGTAGAAGGCAACATCGGCTACCAGACGCCCGGGAAACTCCCGATTCGCGCGGCTGATCATTCCGGCCTCGTGCCGGTGGACGGTAGCACCGATGCGTTCGAATGGCGCGGGTTCATCCCGTTCGAACTCGCTGCCACGCATTTACAACCCCGAGCGCGGCTATGTCGCCACCGCCAATCAAGCCGTCACCCCGCTCGATTACTATGATCAATTGGCCGCCGAACTGGGCGAGGACGCCAATTACCTGCTTACTTACGACTGGTCATATGGCTATCGCGCCCAGCGAATCAACCAGCTTATCAACGAGCTGGCTCCGCTGAACGCTGACGATTTCGCGGCGATACATGGCGACAATCTCGACATCAACGCGCAGGAAATTATGCCCGCGCTGGCGGCGCTGGAGCTCGAGGACCCCGCGTTGGTCGAAGCGCGCGACTGGCTGGGCACATGGGATGCCCAGGCGAATATGAACAGCCCGCAGGCTGCGCTGTGGGCCTATTTCACGGCGCACCTGCTCGACAACACGTTCACGGACCAACTGCCCGAAACCAGCACAGTCTCCAGCCACAACCTGTTCGCGGTCGTCGGCCTGCTCGACCAACCGGACAACGTCTGGTGGGATGACGCAAGCACGAGCGACGTGGTTGAAACGCGCGACGACATTTTGGCCGCTTCACTCGCCGATGCGCTGGACTCAATCACAGCGCAATTGGGCGCAGACCGAGGCCAATGGACATGGGGCGCACTGCATACCGCCTCGTTCATCAGCAACCCGCTGGGGCTGAGCGGCATCTCGCTGATCGAAGACATCGTCAATCGCGGGCCGGTCGCCGTGTCGGGCGGCCCTGAAATCGTCAACGCCACAGGTTACTCAGCGATGAACGCGCTGGAGACGGGCGTCTTCAACGTGGGCGGTCTGCCATCCATGCGCACCGTGCTGGATTTGAGCGACTGGGATAACAGCCGCAGCGTCCTCACTACGGGCCAAAGCGGCCATCCGTTCAGCGCGCACTACAGCGATCAGATCGAGCCGTGGCGCAGCATCCAGTACCACCCAATGCCCTTCAGCCGCGACGCGGTGGAATCGGCAGCAGTTGTGCGGCTGGTATTGTCACCGGCGAGATAACAGCTTTCACAAAAAGCAACAGGGCGCAGCCAACCGGCCGCGCCCCTCACTTTCTCGTTAGGTTTGTGCTGTGTACTTTGTGTCTAGAATACCAGACGACCGGTGAAAACCAGCAGCGCCAGCCCAATCACGACCACATTGAGGAAGATGAAGATCGCCAGGAACATGCGCTCCACAGCGGTCATGCCCAGAAACTTACGCTCGCTGGTGGATTCATCCTCAATTGCAGGAAATGCGAAGGAGTCAGCGTCGTCGTAGCTACCTTCACTCGTGCCCTTACGCAGATCATCCAGCATGGTTCAGCCTCCCATACCGCGCAACTCATTAAGAGTGTAGCACGAACTCAGTTGGTTCGCTTCCACGTTCCTTGAGACAGGCGAAAAACGACTTCCTCGACTGTTTCGCCGCGCTGCACCTGTGCCCGCAAAATCGGCGCGCCAGCCGCGTCCACCGCCGCTGATACCGCCAGCACGCGCGGGCTGTCCAGCAGCGCGGGTGCAGCCAGCCGCGCCTGCGCCAGGCCCTGCGCCGTGCTATCATTCGCATCGTACAGCGCCAGCACGGCCGCCTGATCGCCAGCCGCGATCAGCGAATCTTCCAGCGCCAGCCGCTCCTGCAAATAGTCGCGCCAGTCCAGATCGAGCGTCTCCAGCGGTGCACCAGCCACATCGCCGAGCAAGCTGATGGTGGTATCCGGCGTGAGCGCACGCGCGACTTGCGTAGCGGCCGTATCGCCCACCCGCGCCGCAAAACTGTTCACCAGCAGCGCGCCCGTATCGGCTCCCAACCAGCGCCCCACCAGCCAGGAGGCAATCGAATCGCGAAGGAAAGCGGCGTCACTGCCTTTGGCCAACTCCGCGCCGCCATGAACCGCATCAATCAGCCGCCCCGCCAATAGCTGCGCGATCTCCACCTGCATGGCGGCGTCGAACGGTGTATCCAGCCGCGTCGGGCGAACATACGGTGACGGCAGTTGCAGCGTCCACTGGTCAACGGGCGACCAGCCAGTTCGTAACAGTTCGTCCGGGACGATCTCGATAGCAACAGGCGGCAGGCCATCACAGCCGAACAGCGCACAGCCCTGCGCCCACCAGCCCGAGGCCGCATCGGCCAGCGCGGGCGCAAACGGCGCATCAAAGTCGCGGTAGCGCACGGTCATGCCCGGCTGTTCCAGCGTTCGCGCCGCCCCCCAGAAGGTGTAGTCGGGCGGCACATGCCGCCAGCCGTCCTCATACAACCAGTAGAACCAGGTACGCGCATAGGGCACGCCGCCAATGATCTCTTCTACCCGCGCACGGCCGCGTGGATCATCCACGTTCACTTCCAGCACGCGCCCGGTCAACGCCACATCCTGCGTCAGCTTCGCTTCCTGA
Organism: uncultured Chloroflexia bacterium; assembly: GCA_963841085.1. Classification (GTDB taxonomy): domain Bacteria; phylum Chloroflexota; class Anaerolineae; order Aggregatilineales; family Phototrophicaceae; genus Flexifilum. Next base: position 491,269 of record CAWJBF010000005.1, read on the forward strand.
ATACGGTCGAACAGCGCCGACTGCTGCTGAGTCCAGCTTTCGTCCGCGCTACGCTGCACGTTCAGGAACGACCCGCGGTCGCCCAGCCGAAGCGCCGCCACCTCGGCCGCGATGGTGTCGCGCAGCGCATTTTCAACCTGCCAGTCCACATAGCGCAAGCGGACCGAAATAGCCGCCACCACGCCGCCAATCAGCAGCGCCGCGCCCAGGATCACGATCAGCAGGCGCAGTTGGCCGCGCCGGCGCCGGCGTTTGGCCTGCGGGTCTTCGCCAGCGGACGGAATATGCTCCCGTTCCGCCTCCACTTCCCAGTCAAACTTGATGCTCATCAGCCGCCTTCCGGCTCTGTAGGGGGTTCCGCGCCCGGCGTGATCAAGTCACCCGCCCACACCTCGCGCCGCGCGCCATGCCGGTCACGTACGATCAGCGCGCCATCAGCCGTCACGTCTTCCGCGAAGCCGGTCACGCGCTCTGTTCCGGTATGCACTTCCACCCAGTCACCCATCATATTCAGGCACGAACGCCAGGCGGCAGGCAGGGCGCTGGTATCCAGCCGTGCGCGCCAAAACTCAAGGCGACCAACTACATCACCCAACAGTTCAAGTCGGTCGAGCGGGCGTTGGAGCGCCGTCTCCAGGCTCACAGCCGTATCGGCATATGGCGTTCCGGTGAAATCTACGCACACATTCAGGCCGATTCCCAACGCGACTGCTACCTGATCGCCCCAGGCGGCCTCGGCCAGCACACCGCAAACCTTGCGCCGCGCGATCTGCACGTCATTCGGATACTTAACGCCCACGCCACGCAGGCCACTCTCGCGCAGCGTTTCAGCGACCGCCAGCGCGCCCAGCATGGTGGCACGGGGGGCCAAGTGGCGCGGTGCGTGGAACAGATAAGTGAACAGCAGCGCCGTGCCGGGCGGCGCAAACCAGGTTCGACCCAGCCGACCGCGCCCCTGCGTCTGAATGTCCGCCACCACCAACGCGCCTTCGGGTGCGCCCTGCTTCAGCCATGCCAGCCCGACGTCATTCGTGCTCTCCACCTGCTCAAAATAGCGGCTGGCGTGCCGTGGCAGGTGCTCCAAAAGCCGCGCTTGGGACAGATCGTTCATAAGGTAGCGTGGGCAGGCTCAGGGTTCATGCGCAAGCGGCTATTCTAGCATAAGGCCGCGCAGGGTTGGCTTGCCCCACGCGCGTGCCTATAATCTGGCGGCAAAGGGAGCGGCGCATGGATCACCTGTACACGCCGTGGCGTATGGCGTACATCCGCAGTGACAAAGCAGACGACGAGGGCTGCGTTTTCTGTGCTGCCCACCTTCACAGCGACGATGACGCCCTGATTGTGGCGCGCGGCACGTACCATTTCGCAATCCTGAACCGCTACCCCTACAACAACGGCCACCTGATGATCGTGCCCTACGCGCACAGCGGCTCGCAGGAAGCGCTCGGCGAGGCGGCCTTGCTCGAACTCATGACGATGACCAACCAGGCGCTAGCCGCGCTGCGCGCCGTGTACCAGCCTGCCGCGTTCAACCTGGGCGCGAATATCGGCCCGGCCGCTGGCGCGGGCATTGCCGAACACTTCCACTTTCACATCGTCCCGCGCTGGCCCGGCGACGCCAATTTCATGACTGTCGTGGCCGATACCCGCGTGGTGCCGGACACGCTCGAAAATTGCTATCGTGAAGTGAAGGCCGCGTGGGCGCATCTGACTGCTCCACCGGCCGATGATGAGGCGAACACATGACCCCCAATGCAGCAAAACAGCCCAACGATCCCGTCATTCTTGCCAGCGCCCGCACGCCAGTGGGCAAATTTCTTGGCGGCCTGAGCAGCCTGAGCGCCGCCGAATTGGGTCAGGTTGCCGCCCGCGCCGCCGTCGAACGCAGCGGTATCGATCCGGTTGACATCTCCGAAATCATCCTCGGAAACGTCATCAGTGCGGGTGTTGGACAGGCGCTGCCACGCCAGGTGGGCTTCGGCGCAGGTCTGCCCGACACGGTCGGCGGCTATACCATCAACAAGGTCTGCGGCAGCGCGCTGAAAGCCGTTATGCTGGCCTCGAATGCCATCAAGACCAGCGACGGCGATGTGTACCTGGCGGGCGGCGCCGAAAGTATGAGCCGAGCGCCGTTTCTTGACCCCACGCAGCGCATGGGCCACAAGTACGGCCACACGGAGCTGCTGGACTCGCTGCAAACCGATGGGCTGTGGTGTACGCTGTGCGACTGGGGCATGGGCAGCGCCGCCGAGTTCATCGCCAAAGAGCTGGATGTGAGCCGCGAGGAAATGGACGCGCTTGCCCTGCGCAGCCACCAGAAAGCGCAAGCCGCTACCGTAGCAGGCAAGTTCGCGGCCGAAATCACTCCCGTGACGATTAAGGGCAGAAAAGGCGATACGGTCATCACGGCCGACGAACCGATCCGGCCGGACACGTCTTTAGAGGCGCTGGCCAGACTGCCCGCGGCGTTTGAAGTGGGCGGCAAAGTGACGGCCGGCAACGCGCCTGGCATGAACGACGGGGCAGCCCTGCTGGTCGTGAGCAGCCGTGCCTACGCCGAGGCACACGGCCATGCGCCGGTAGCGCGCGTTATCAGCTATGCCCACGCCGCTATGGACCCAGCCTGGATTTTCTACGCACCGGTGAAGGCAATTCCGCTGGCACTGGCCCGCGCTGGCTGGACGATGGAAGACGTTGATCTGTTCGAGATTAACGAGGCCTTCGCCGCACAGGTGATGGCGGACGTGAAGGGCCTGAAGCGCGAAGGCTACACGCTGCCGATGGAGAAGCTCAACGTGCATGGCGGTGCGATTGCGCTGGGCCATCCGCTGGGTGCAAGCGGGGCGCGCGTGCTGATTACGCTCATCCACGCGCTGCAGGATCGCGGCCTCAAACGCGGACTGGCCGCCCTATGTCTCGGCGGTGGCGAAGGCGTGGCAATGTGCGTGGAGATGGAGGGGTAATCTCACCCACCCCCGACCGCGTGCCCCCTCACGTCACACTCTAACTCCGCACAGAAACCCCAACCCCCTCTCCGAACACAGGAGAGGGGGAGCAAGCACATGTCTTTCGCCCGGCTCCACGTACGGAGCGGAGCCGGGGTTGAGACTTGGTTTTAGGCGATGAGAGGCCGGGTGGGAGGTTGGATTTAATCGCTCGCTGGTTCGGCCAGCGCCTGCGCGTTCTCGACGTAGCTCAGTGACTGGTGGCGGAAGTAGGTGTTGTACAGCCCGGCATAGTGCCCGCCCTGCGCCATCAGCGAGTCGTGGCTGCCCTGCTCGATGATGCGGCCGTGGTCGAGCACGATGATGCGGTCGGCGCTGCGCACGGTGCTCAGGCGGTGCGCGATCAGGATCGAAGTCGAACTCGGCCAGAATCAGGTCGAGCGCCTCCTGAATCTGCGAACTCGGTGAACGGGTCAATGCTGGCCGTCGCCTCATCGAGAACGAAGATGGCTGGCTTCTGCGCCAGCACACGCACCAGGCTGACCAACTGACGCTGACCCATGCTCAGACGCACGCCGCGCTCACCCACCTCGGTTTGCAGGCCATCGGGCAGCGCCTCCAGCCAATCGCCATCGCCGATGCTATTTGCAATCTGCTCGACTTCAGCATCCGTCACATTCGGGTTGGCGTAGCCGATGTTGTCGCGCACCGTTCCGCTGAACAGGAACGCCTGCTGGGGCACAATGCCAAGCTGTGTGCGATACTGCTGCAGATTGAACGAGCGGATGTCGTACCCGTCAATGAGGATTTCGCCGCTCTGAAACTCATAGAAACGGGCGATAAGGCGCGCAATCGTGCTCTTGCCCGCGCCCGTGTGCCCCACAAACGCCACGCTCTCGCCCGGCGCAATCGTCAGGCTGAAGTTATCAAGGATGCGCTCGCTGTTTTCGTCGCCGTACTGGAACACGACGTTCCTGAACTCAATTTTGCCCTTCAGCGGCGGCGGCGCGTCATCGGCGGTTTGTACCACAGCATTTTTCGCGTCGATGAGCGCGAAAATGCGTTCGGCCGCGCTAAGGCCCTGCTGAAACTGGCTCCAGAACGCAGACAGGTTGATGAATGGGAACCAGAAGCGGTCGAGGCTTTGCACGAACAGGAACCACAGGCCCGCGCCCATCGTGCCCGCGCTGACCATAGCAGCGCCCAGATACACTACCACGGCAATAGCGAAGCCAGCGACCGCGTTCAGCGACGGAAAAACGGTCGCCAGCACGAACCCGCGCCGCAGGTTGATGTTGTAGGACTGACTGTTGACACCGGTGAACTCGCCGTAAATCAACGACTCCTGCCGGAAGTTCTTAGCCACGGTGATGCCGGTCACACTCTCCTGAATATTGTCGTTGACGGCGGCCATCGCCCGGCTGCCCTGGCGCGTGGCAATACGCGCAAACCGGCGAAACAGCAGGCTCAGGCCCATCACCACCGGCATCATGATCAGCATGATCATCGTCAGCCGCCACTCACGCGTGAGCAGCAGCACGAACAGCAGCACGAACTCGAACACCTGCGACACAATATCGAGCGTGAACACGATGACCTGGCTTAAGTCCTGCGTGTCGCTGGTGATGCGGCTGACGACCTTGCCGGTCTTGTTCTCGTCATAGAACGCGAGGTCGCGGCGTATGGCCGCCTTGAATGCATCCTCGCGCATGTCGCTGACGACGGTGGCAACCACGCGGCCCGTCAGCCGCCGCCGTACCCAGAAGATCACGAAGTCGAGCACGGTGGCGATCAGTAATGCCACGAGGACGACAACCAGTTCGGCTCCCGTGCCCTGCGCTTCGAGCACACCCACGCCAATCGACATGATGACCGGGATGATCGCGCCCGTCACTGAGAACGTGACCACCAGCACGATCAACATGATCACCGTGCGCCGGTAGGGCAGGAAGTACTGGATCAGCCGCTTGATGAGCGCCTTGTCCTCGTACTGCCGGTCGTATTTATCCGCGTCTAGTCCGCCGAACATGCGCCAGCTACCCTTCCGCCGTAAGCGGGCGCGCATCGTCCGCATCCTGCCCACGCCCGCCCTCGTAGCGCGCGAATATGCGCCGGTACGAGGGCGAAGTCTGCATCAGTTCTTCGTGCTGGCCCTGCGCCATCACACGCCCGCTTTTCATGACGATGATGGTGTCGGCCCAGCGAATCTGCGACAAGCGGTGCGTGATCAGCAGGGTCGTGCGCCCTCGCGCCACTGCCCAAATCGCCTTCTGTATACGGTCTTCTGTGGCGCTGTCAATCGCGCTGGTGCTGTCGTCCAGAATGAGAATCGGCGGGTCGCCCACAAAGGCGCGCGCCAGAGCAATGCGCTGCCGCTGCCCGCCACTGAGGGTGACGCCGCGCTGGCCGATGATGGTGTTGTAGCCCTCTGGAAACTCCATGATGAAGTCGTGCGCCTGCGCCTTCTGCGCCGCCTCGATCACTTCGTCCATGCTGGCGTCCGGCTTGCCAAAGCGGATGTTGTCGGCAATCGACCGGCTGAACAGGAAGATGTCCTGCTCGATCACGCTCACCTGGCTGCGCAGGCTGGCAAGCGCCCAGTCGCGAACATCCACGCCGTCCACCAGCACGCGACCCGCTTCGGCATCGTAGATGCGGTTGATGAGCTTGGCCAGCGTGCTCTTGCCGCTGCCCGTTTGCCCAACTATAGCAACGCGCTGGCCCGCCTCGATAGAGAACGACACGTCGTGGAGAATGTGGGCTTCGTCTTCACCGTAGGCGAAGCGGACGTTCTCGAACGTGATAGCACCCTGTACCTCTGCCTGCCTACCGCCGGCATTCTGGTCGAGGTCGGTTTCAGTGTTGATGACCGACAGGATGCGCCGCGAACTAGCGTAGCCCAGAGACACCTGCGATAGCGACTGAATCGACGTGAAGACCGGAAAGCCAAACAGTCCGATCATGCCGGTATAGGCGACTATCGTGCCGGTGGTAATCAGCCCTTGCAGATACAGGACAACGGCGAACAGGAACGAGAAGAATACGACGAGGCTGTAAAACAGAAACGGCAGATAGCGCGCCTCGATGTTGTACTGCTGAATGACGTTGCCCTTCACTTCCTCCACACTGGTGTTGAACTGGCGTTCTTCGGCTTCTTCCTGTGCCGCGCCCTTCACGACCAGCAGGCCCTCGAGCGTTTCTTCAACCAGCGCGTTCATCGTACCAAAACTGGTACGTACGCGCTCAGTGACCGGATTAAGCTCGCGGATGTAGCGCCGCGCCGCCCACGCGTAGGCGATCAGAAAAACCAGCGGCGGAATGATCAGGGTGGGATACAGCAGCGGCGCAGCTAACACGGGCACGATCAGGAACATGCCCGAGCCGATGAGCAGGTTCATGCCCGGGTTCATCATCAGGTTCATTTCGCGCACGTCGTTAGTCACGCGCGCCATGATCTCGCCTACCGGCATCCCGTCGTGAAAGGCCATGCTCTTGCCCAGCAGGCTGGCGTACAGCTCGTCGCGCACATCGCGTTCAATGCGTTGGGCGAACACTTCGGCCGAGAAATTACGCATCAACTGCAGGCTGGCGCGCAATAGCTGCGACACGATGATCAGCAGCGAGATAGTCGCCACCACCGTCAGCGAATCGCCCGCGTTCACCGCATTGAACGCTTCTCCGATCAAGTACGGCACTGCCGCGGCCAGGGCAGCATTGGTGAATGCGCCAAAAATCATCAGCACGCCATAGCGTGGGTGACGGCGAATATGCGACAGAATGAAGAGCAGCGGCGTTTTGTGATCGGTGCGATACACCACACCGGTCGTAAATTCAGCAGCCATTAGCGGTATCCAGGGAGTTTCAATCGGCGCAGTCCATAGTACACCTGTTCAGGAATCCACGTAGGGCCAATTGACCTAACGCCCACCTGCGCGTGAAGTGAAATTGGTTAGCGGATGGTCACAGACGGGCCGACGTAAGCATCACTCCCATCGGGCAGCAACAGGCGCACATCATCCCACGATTGGTACACGGCCACGGCAAGATGATAATCGCCGGGCGGCAGATCGGCGGGGAGGGTCAACTGGCGCACGTCCATATACAACCGCCCGGGTTCCATGCGCGAGGTTTGCACCACCTCCGTGCCGTAGTGCTGAATTGGCCCATCGGACTGCGCCACTGTGTTACCCTGCGCGTCACGCAGGCGCAGACTGATTGAATAGTCGAGGGGCGGCGGTGTTTCGCCAGCGGAAACCTGCCACCACAGGCGCGCATCAATCGCCGATTCGGAAAACGTGTCGAGCGTCAGGCCAAGGAAATCCAGCCCGGAATCGCCGCCAAAGCGCAGCGGAGCCTCAAGCGGCGGCGCTTCCATCAACTGGGCCACGAAGCACCAGTCCGTAGTGCAATCGCCCAGCACCGTTTGCACCGGATGTGACGCTTCCAGCGCCGCAAACTCGGCTTGCACGTCCTCATTGAACAAGTCCGCCGTGATGAACCACACGCGCCGCGCTTGGGCAGCGTCGGTCGCGCTCACCATGGGCAAATCGGACCGCAGATACGCGCCCCGCTGCCAGCGCAGCAGGTTCTCGTTCGCGTCGGTCTGGCTGAAGACCAGCACATCGCCCGAAAGTGCTTGGACTGAGAGCGCGCGAAAGATGTCGCGGTACGGAATGCGCTCTGGAACCTGCGCCGGAAACGTGGCCACGTTCACCAGCACAAGTGCAATAGCAGCCACCCACGGCAGCGGAATCCGCTTGACGGTAGGCAGCAGTGCCAGAGCCGCGCCCGTCGCCAACCCTAATCCCAGTGTGATATGAGACACATAGCGCGGCGCATAGACCCCGGCCACGAGGTTGACGATCAAGTACACCGCGGGTGTGAGCAGCGCCCACGTAATCGCCAGCCAGTAGCTTCGATTGCGATAGAGCACGACCGCCCCACCCACCAATATCAGCGCGTAGACGAGGAACAGTCCATTGGTCGATGCATTCAGCAGGCTGAGAATATTCTCCGGGTTGGTGGCGTTTGTGCTCACGCCGATTCCGGCGATGCCCCGCCCCGTGCCAGACGCGGCCTCGATATTGCGCAGGTGCTGAATGTGGGACACCATCACAGGCGCCCACGGCAGAAAAAGAACCGCGCCGAGGGCCAATGCCAGCCCCAACTGTAGAAAAGTCTCACGCCGACGCCTCATCGCAAGCACAGCAAAAATCATCTGGGCGGCCACGGCGAACAGCAGCAGATAGTGCGCGTAGAGCATGAGCGCGATCGACAGCCCATACCAGAGCGCACGCCTGCGTGTGGGTTGCGCAAGCCAGCGCTGCAACATCCACATCGAAAACGCGGCGGTGAGTATGACCAGCGGATAGGGCCGTATGTCTAGCGCGTAGTTGAAGAACAATCCGTTGCCGATAAGGATGAGCAGTGCCAGCGGCGCGGCGCGCAGATCAGCAAAGCCGTCACGCGCCATGCGAAACACGATCGCCAGCGCCATCAACGTCGTGAGCATGCTGAATGTGCGCCCGGCGAATTCACTATCGCCCACAGTTGTGCGCCACACACGAAATGCCAGGAAATACGCTGGCGGCTCATTGTCTTTCAGGTCTATCTGATACTGAAGGACACTCAGCAGGCTGTCTACCTGCGTGGATTCGTAGGAAAGCTCCTCGTCAGGGTGCATATTCAGCCAGCCCATGTTCAGCACCAGAAAAGCCGCTGACAGCAGTAGCAGCAGCATCCCTGACCACGGAAATTGGCGTTTGGTGGTCCCCATCACAGTCACCCTTCAAGTGCGCGAGCCAGCCCATCCACGCGCGCATTATACAAAGCAGTGGCAAGGTTGCGCGGAGGAAGCCGCTATAATCACGCCATTCGCCACGTAGAACCATGTTGTCCGCTAATGGCCGAAGCCCTGTTCGCGTATTTACTGAGTGGCCTGGTGCTGGCCGCTTTCATCCCGACGGCCTGTGTCCTGCTGGCGCGTGCTGGCGCGCGGCCGCCGCTGGGATTGGCCGCTGGGGTGGCGCTGGCGCTGTTTGCGGGCAGTTTGTCGCTGGTCGTGCTCTGGGAGGGGCTGCTCGGCCTGCCGTTCAGCGCCCTCGGTATCGCGGTGCCATCGCTGGCGCTGGCTGTGCCCGGCATCTGGTGGTGGAGACGCGGAGGGCGTCCGCTGCCGGCCCGGCCCATGCTCTCGCACTGGGAACTTGGCGCGTTCGGCCTGCTTGCTCTGATTTCAAGCGCGATCCTGTTCAACGCGCTGGCGATCCCGTTTTACCGTGACGACACGCTGGGCATTTACCTGCCGCAAACGCGGGCGCTGGTGGAAACACGGGCGCTGCTGCCTCTCACCGGCGGGGATAGCCTGTATCTCGCTTACCCCATGCTGTCGCAGCACCTGTACGCCTTCGCGTTTCTGGCGTCCGGCTGGGAGAACGACTACCTGGCCAAAGGACTGACAACGCTGCTCAGTTTGGGCTGCCTGCTGACCACGTTCGCGCTGGGCGAGCGCGCGGCGGGCAGGCGCGGCGGCTGGCTGGCAGCGCTGCTGCTGGCGCTCACGCCCGCCTTTGGGCGCTGGGCTTCGTCCGGCTACGCCGATCTGCCGATGGCGTTCTTCTACAGTCTGTCGGCCGTGTTTGTGCTGCGCCTGTGGGACAACGGCCGACTTCGTGACGCGGTGCTGGCCGGGGCCGCGATGGGCCTGGCACTCTGGACGAAGAACGCGGCGCTGGTGGGCATTGCCGTGCTGGCGGTCGCGCTGGGCGCGATGTGGGTGCGCCGCCGGACAAGCTGGCAGGCGGCCGCCGCAGGCCTCGGCGCACTGCTGCTCATCGCCGGGCCGTGGTATGTGCGTAATCTGCTCGGCGCGGGCTTCCTGATGCCCGATACCGTCTGGTCTGACCGCGCCAGCGCGACCATCGACACGCTGCTGGCGCTAATCAACCAGACGGGTAATTTCGCCATTTCCGGCTGGCTCGGTTTCTTCGGCGCATTATGGGCGATTGTGCTGATTGCACGGCGCGGGCACGACGCCCCAGCGCTGGCGGCCATGTTGTGGTGGGCGCTGCCGCTGTTCGGGTTGTGGTGGCTGTTCGCCTCGTACGACCCGCGCTTCCTGCTCTACATCCTGCCGATGACGAGCGCGCTGGGCGCGGTGTTCCTCAACTGTGCCTACGAATCGCTGCCAGTACCAGCGCAGCAAGTGAGCCGCTGGGCGTTCGGCCTGGTCGCGGCCGGGCTTGCCGTCTACATGCTGTCGATCAGTGTTGAATACAAGCCGGCCATGCTGCGCGCGCCGCTGATGAGCGATGCCGATCGCCGGGCGCTGGTTGGGCGCGAGTGAGGTTCTCTACTCCACGCGGATCGTGACCGGCAGCACACCGATGACGCCATCCAGCGCCTCACCAGCGGTAACAGGCAGATCGCGCGGCGCGCCGTCCGGCCCAAAATCGTAGACTTTCACCCACAACTGATAGTCACCCGGCGGCGTGTCTGCCGGCACACTCAGGCCGCGATGATCCCAAATCGTTTGCCCGGGCGTCCAGGCGCTGCTTGGTGCGAAGCCACCACCGGGCTGGGCGTCACTTTGCGCCACCGGTGATCCATCCGCACCCCGCAGGAACAGTGCGGCGCTGTAATTGGGCACGAGCTGCTCATCCGCGCTCCACGACAGCGATACCGGCAGCACATCGCCGGCGCTGACAGTCGTTCCGGCTGGCAGGTGCATGCCATCCAGGCGCACATCGCCGCCAAAAACGAGTTCGACGGGCACATCGGCGTTGACGAAGGCAAACGGCGCGGGTGCGCGCGTGGTATCAAACTCCATCAGGCGCGTGATTGGCCCGGTTGCCTCGGTGCGTACGGGGTAATAGTGCGCGCTCAAATAGCGTTCAACCGGCCGGCGGCTGTACCACAGGTCGGGGCCGCCATTGACGAGTAGCCACAGCCGTTCATGCGTGAGCGCTAACTGCGTAAGCAGCGGCCGCGTTTCAAACGCGATCAAGTCATCAGGATTATCGGAAATCACCTGCGGCGGCTGCTCGGGGCTGGGCTGTTCGCCCGGCTGAAACGGCAGCGCCACCACCCGCCCGCCGCCCGTGCGCTTATCGTAGTTCATGAAGAACGGTGCAAATTCCGGCCCGCTCAGCAGGATTAAATCATCCGGCGCGGTCTGCGTTTCGAGCACAGGCAGCATGGCAAACAATGTGTCGTCATAAGCGCGATAGCGTTCGTCCTGATGATAAAGCGCGCGCAGCCCAAGCGCGGTCAGAATTCCGAGCGCAGCCAGCAGCGCCGCACCTACCCACACTTGCCGCCGCCCGCTTCGCAGCAGCATCCACAGCAGCGCGGCCGCACTGGTCAGTGCCAAACCGGCCAGCGCCAGAGTCATCCAGGTGAGGCCGGCCAACTGCCACGCGCCGTCGAACAGTCCCTGTGCCCACAACTGCGGCATCAGCGCCCAGCGGAAGTAAGCCGGGTCGTACAAACCCGGCTGCCATTCGAGCAGGCCACCTGCTTCTGCTGGCGCAACTTGCAAATAGCGCGTCCAATCCAGCGTCGCGCCCACTGTTTGGATGAAGACGCTGTAGGCCAGCAGCGCGCCTACCGGCAGCCACCACAGCGTGATTGGACGGCGCAGCAGACGCTTCCACACCGGCAGCGTCGCCAGCATCAGAAACGGCAGCAGCGGCACGAGAAAGCGCGGCGGCCAGCTTAGCCCGCCAAACCAGTTGCCACCGTTGAGCAGCGCGTAGCCGATGATGACACTGGCGGCCAGCGTCACGATCGCCAGCGGATAGCGACGGTATCCACCTCGCAGCCACAGAATCAGCCCAGGCACGACCAAAAGCACGATCGGCGAGGTGCCCCAGATGCTGCCGCCCGGGCTAAGCAGGTAAGCCGAAAGCGCAGTGCCGAGGTGGCTGGTATCGACCCCTCCCAGCCGTGCCAGTAGGTCATAACGGCCGCTGAAGGCCGCACCCAGCCCGCCCGGCCCCAACAGCAGGAACAGCCCCACCAGCCCCGCCAACGCTCCCGCTATCACCAGCAAGGCACGGCGGCTGAGTGCTTTCGGCGCGGGCACAGCAATCAGCAGCAGCGCCGGAAACGCCAATGCCGCCGACGCTTTGGTGAGCAGCGCCGCCAGCAGCGCCAGCCCTGCCCCGGCAATCAGCCAACCCGAGCGATAGCGCGCGGCGCGCAGGCGTTCCAGAAACAGGGCCGCCAGCAGCAAGCACAGGGTGAGAAGGGGTTCGCGGAAGAATGAGCGGCTGTAGACCCACAGCGCCGTCGCCAGGCCCAACGCCAGCGACCCGGCGATGCTCACGCGGTCTGAATAGCCCAATGCCACGGCCATCCAATAGAAAACCACGGCGATGGCCGCACACACGATCACGTTGAGCAGCCAAACGGCATGCGCCAGCCCCCATTCAGGCACAGCACGTGCCGCCAGAAATAACGGCGCGGCGGCAATCATCTGCATCGGCTCGGTGATCACGCGCAGCAACGGCAGCGAATCAGTTGTGTCTAGCCCGTCGGGAAACGGCCGGAAGTGCCAGGCCGACTGATCGAGGCGCAAATCGCCATAGGTGATCGCGCTCGACAGCGCATCGAAGATTTGCAGCGAGTTGCCGGACTCCGCGAAGCCGGTGTAGGTGATGAGATAGACGCTGGCAAGCAGCACAAATAAGGCGGCGCTGATCGTCATGCGCCGCCGGTTGACGAGGCGTGTGTTCATAGCATCCGATTTAGGAAGGCGAGTCGTTATCTACCCGCCGCCGAGCAGGCGGTTGCGCAGGCCCACCAGATTCTTGAGCACCTTCTGGCTGGCAGACAGATCATCCAGTTCGCTCAGGCCCACCTCATAGGTTGCGGCGGCGGCGGTCACTTTGCGTTCGCTCATTTGCAGGTCGGCCATCGCCAGCAAGGTTTCGCCGTACAGGGCCTGTTCGCCCACGGCATCGAACAAATCGGCCGCATCGCGGTAGCAGCGGTAAGCCTGCTCCTTATCATCGAGCGCCTTGTAGGCAGCGCCCATGTTGCCCAGCGTCATCGCCAAGCGCTTCTGGTCGCTCATCCCTTCGAATACGGTGTAGGCCGCGCTCATTTCATCCAGCGCCTGCTGGTGTTCGCCCTGGGCGCGGTAGACGAGGCCGAGATTGACGCGCATTTCAGCCGCCATATCCGGCTGCCCATCCGCTTCGTAGGCGGCCTGCGCCTGTTGGAACAGGGCACCTGCTTCTTCGTAGCGTTTCTTCTGGAACTGCTGAATGCCCTGCGTTTGCAGATCGCTGGCGTTGCTCATGGGGCACTCCTACATCGTGATGTTGAGGATGCTTTCGCCGATACGGCGCAGGCGATCAGCGGGCATCTGGCTGAGCATGTAGGCGATTTCGAGGAAGCCCACGTTGATCGGGTTGGCGGCGAACTGGCGCAAATCCTCGGGCAGGCTGGCGAAGTGCTGCCACATCTCGCGCAGCGCCAGCAGCTCGCCCAGTTGGCTGCTCGATTCAAGGAAATGGGACAGGTTTTTGTGCAGGGCGCTGGCGAGCACCGTCAATTCATGCAGTGGAATGGATAGCTCGCCCAGTTCGTACTGACCGATCAGATCGGCGGGTACGCCCGTACGCCCGCTCAATTCATCGGCGCTCAAACCGGCGCTCTCGCGGGCCTGGCGCAGCAACACACCGACCATGCGGTCGCGCAGCGCCAGATACTCGTGCTGAACACGGGCAAAGTCGTGCGCCGACTGTTCGCGAGTGGTTGTGCCCCAGAAATGGCTAACAGGCACATCGAGATAGTATGCCAGCAGTTCCAGTTGGGGCAGGGACGGGGTTTCGTCGCCCAATTCCCACTGCTCGACCTGCGCGGCCGGAACGTGCAGCAGCCGTCCGCAGTCGTTCAGCGACCGGCCGGCCGCCACCCGCGCGTCGCGCAGCAGTACGCCAACCATGCGCGCGCGCACGCGAAACGACTCTGCCGGATCAGCATGCGCTGTTGTGGGCGCGCCCTGCCCAGCTTCCTGGGCCTGTTTCATGCGCGCCGAAAAGTCTTCAAATGTCATGCCGTCGCCCTCCGGCGCTTGCCTGACCTGCTGGTGATCTTACACAAGAAGCGCGCGCCCGGCAATTAAGGTCGAATTCACACTAAATTCAGTGCAGGCTGTATTATAATCAAGGCGCATCCATAAAAAACACTAACCATTCCCTTATCGCAGGGTGCGCAATGTCCCTTCCACGAACCTCATCCAGCGAACTTCACGGTTCAGGCGCGCTAACGAGTGCCCATGCGCTTGTCAGTCAGTTTGGCGTTGAGCTGGACGTGAACCGGTTGGCGCCCGCGCTAATTGCCACGCTGCAAGACATTTTTGGAAGCACGACAGCCATCCTGCTCGAAAACGACCACAACGGCTGGCGCTTGCTTGCGGCCGCAGGCGAGGCCAGTTCATTGCAACTGGAGCGCGTGCGCTGGCCAAACAGCTTCAGCCCGCTGCTGGCAGCGCTGGAGCGCGGCGATCAGGCTGCTGCAGATGCTGATGACGACTTCGCGGACTATCTCACCAACGTAACTGGCGCGACGCCAGCAATCGGCCTGCCGCTGATCGCCGGAAGCGCGCTGGTGGGCGCGCTGCTGCTGTCACCGGCGCCCGCTGCCCAAACGCCGGCTGATCTGGAAGTGATTTGCCACGCGGCCGCCATCCTCCTCAGCAATGCCTGCCGCCATACCGAGGCGGTATATGCTCTGAATCTGCGCGTGCGCGAACTGGATATCCTCGGCCAGATCGACCGCGAACTGAGCGAACGACTGAATCTCGACCATGTGCTCGCGCTCACGCTCGACTGGGCCATCCGCTACACCGCCGCGCATGCCGCCTTCATCGCACTGTACGACCGTGAAACCGATGCGCTGCATCTGGAAGCCCAGCTTGGCTATCGCAATGGCGACGAACTGGCCGTCCGCCTCGCCCGCGCCGATGAGAGCGCCGCCCTGCAGGCCGCGCGTTCGGGGCAGTCGCAAGTGATCAGCAACCTCGATGCGTCTCCTGAAACTATCCCCCTGCTGGCCCGCGCACGCGCACAGTTAGCCGTGCCGGTGCGCCACGAGCATACCGTCATCGCCGTACTGGGCATCGAAAGCCGCCGTGAAGGCAGCCTGGCGGATGAACATGTGCGCTTCGCCGAACAGCTTGGCCTGCGGGCCGGCGTTGCGCTCGAAAATGCCCGTCTATTTGCCGAAACCGAGGCCGAGCGCGAAAAGCTGGCGCGCATCCTCGCCAACATCGGTGACGTGGTCATCGTGCTCAATCCCAACGACGACATTGTGCTCATCAACCCGGCGGCGCAGGCGGCGCTGCAAGTGCCCGCCGGCCACCCGCTGACGGGCCACCCGGCGGCACAGGCTTTTGCCAACACGCCGCTGCTCAACCTGCTGGAGCGCTTCGCCGGCGTCGCGGCCCTGCCCTATGTCGAAGTGGCGCTGCCTGACGGGCGCGATTACTACGCCATGCTGTCACGTCACCCGGCCATCGGCACGATCATGGTGCTGCACGACATTGGCCCTCTGAAAGAAACCGAGCAGCTTAAGAACGAACTGCTGTCCACTGTCTCGCATGACCTCAAGCAGCCGCTCACCGTGATGACCGGCTATCTGGAACTGCTGGAAATGTTCCAGAAACTCGAACCACGCTCGATGCACTATGTCGATATGCTGCAGAACGCGGTGCGAACCATGCGCATGCTGATCGACGACATTCTCAGCCTGGCGCGCATCGAATCCGGCGTGCAACTTCACGCCGAACCGGTGCGGATGGATGAACTGACCGCGCGCGTTTTCGACGAGTTAGGCCCAGCGGCACGCATGACCTCGATCAATCTGCATGCGCAGGCGCTTGATGGCTTGCCGCCGGTGCTGGCCGACCCGGGTCTGGTGCATACGATTCTCGGCAATCTGGTTGGGAACAGCATCAAATACACGCCGCCGGAAGGCAGCGTCACGGTCAGCGCCGAGGCGCGCGCCGGACGGCTGTGGGTGTCTGTCGCAGACACGGGAATCGGCGTAAGCCCGGGGGATCAGGCGTGCATTTTCGACCGCTTCTACCGCGTGCGCCGGCCGGAGACGCAGCATATCGAAGGCACGGGACTGGGCTTGTCCATCGTCAAGCGCCTGATTGAACTGCACGGCGGCGATATCAGCCTGCGCAGCGCCCTCGGCGAAGGCTCGACGTTCACCTTCAGCTTGCCGTTGGCCAATTAAAGCTAGCGCGAAGCAGGCAAAAAAGAGGGAGTGAGCGCGCTGCTCACCCCCTCTTTTGCGTCAGGGCCGCTGGCCCTTCGCTTCCGATTCCTGCACCGCTTCCTGGCGTAATTCGTCTTCCCCCACCAGCTCGTGCTTGCGATGATGAATCTGGTACGGAACCGACGTGATCGCCACGCGCTCCATTTCACTGATGGCCACGTTCAGCATTAGCGTGCTGTTCGAGTGCAGCGCCTGCTCCCAGTACGTATCCATCACCAACTGGCCCATTATCATGTGGATGAAACCATCGGGGTCCTGCTCGCGCAAGCCATTGAGATAGTCCTTGAGCGGCTCGGACAACAGCCGGAACGGGGATTCGATGATCTCGACCTTCCCCTCGCCGATACGCTTGTCCCATTTCTCCTGCACCAGTTTGGCTCGTTCGGGATTGAGGGCGATGTGCACCGCGTGCCACGGATGCCCCATCGATTTAGCAAAATTGACCATGCGCACAGTTTCTGCGTGTACGTCATCTACCAGAATCACGGTTTGAACACCGCGCCGATCAATATCCACCGGAACGCTGCTCAAACTGAGCGCGTGCGCCACTTCCTTGTAGTGCTTGTGAATGCGGAAGAAAATGAACACAAGCGTCGGGATGATCAGGAGCACGAACCACGCGCCGCCGGCGAACTTCGTGATCGCAAACACCATCATCACGATGAAGGTGCAGACCGCGCCAACCGCGCTAATCGCCATCTTCCAGCGCCAGCGCTTGTCATAGTGCAAGTCCGCTTCCATGCCCTTCACCACTTCACCCGGCTTGATACGGCCGACGCGGCGCATGTGAATAACCATGCCCGACTGGGAAATCGTGAAGCTAAGGAACACGCCAATCGCATACAGTGGAATCAGTGCGGTCGTGCGCGCGCCCGTGATGATCACCAGCAGGATTGCGAACATGGCCAGCGCAAAAATGCCGGTCGAGAACACTAGCCGCCCGCCCCTGCGCGTGAACTGGCGCGGCAGGAAACCATCACCTGCAGCCAGCGCCGCCAGACGCGGGAAATCGGCGAAACTGGTATTAGCCGCCATCAGGAGGATCAGCGCCGTACCCGCCATCAGCAGGAAGTAGAAAATGCTGCCGTTCCCGAAAATGGTGCGGCCCATCTGCGAAATCACAGTTTCGGACTCACTGGGCAGCGCCTGAATCGCGTTGGCGATCAAAGTGATGCTCAGGAACAGGGTGATGAGAATGCCGGCCATCCATGTGAGCGTAATGGCGGCGTTGCGGCTGCGCGGCTGTTTGAAGGCCGGAATACCGTTTGAAATCGCCTCGATACCCGTCAGTGCGGTACAGCCGCTGGAGAACGCCTTTAGCACCAGGAATAAGCCCAGCGGTTCGAGCACCTCGTGATGAACGGCTTCCACATCGGCGACGGTGGGCAGGTTGCCGTTCAGGTAGCGCACAAGCCCGACAACCAGGGTAAAGACCATCGCGCCGAGGAAGAAGTAGGTGGGAATGGCGAACAAGCGCCCGCTTTCCTTCACTCCGCGCAGATTCACGATCATGATGAACAGGATAACGACAACGGCGATGGGCACGCGGTAGGGCAGCAAACCCGGCACGGCCGACACGATTTGTGCCACACCGGCCGAAATACTGACCGCTACTGTCAGAATGTAGTCCGTCAGCAGCGCCGCCCCGGCCACCTGCGCCGTCACCTCTCCCAGATTGTCGCGCGCCACAATGTAGGCGCCGCCGCCATTGGGATAGGCGAAGATTGTCTGTCGGTACGAGATCGTCACGATTACGAGCAGGATCGCGATGGCGATGGCAATCGGGATCGACAGGCCCAGGATGCTGCCGCTCGTAATCCACATCGTCGCGCCGCCGGTGACAGCCAGCGACAGGATGATCAGGATTTCTTCGGTGGCGTAGGCGGTGGACGACAGCGCGTCCGACGCAAACACCGCCAGGCCAACCGGTTTACTGATGGCCTGATGCGCCGCCTCTTTGGTATCGAGACGTTTGCCCAGCACCAGTTCACGAACGTTTGACATGCAATTCCCCCGTGTTACAGCCCCTGCCTGAAAAGACCATACCGCACACACCTGCAACAAACTGCACAGAATCAGCAGTATTACAGACGGTTGAAATCACCGAAGTAGATTGAGGTGAGCCGTTGAAGAAAGTGGTGGTCGATCCAGACGGGGATTTTTGATCCTCGGCCACAGCCGCAGATCTTCAAATTGAGCGTTACTTCGCTTACAGCGCATCTGGAATCTTTCAAAGGGTGCTCCAGAATATGGTATTTTGCGCCCGTATTTCCCGATTCGCAACCCTCATTTCTTGGGGGGGTGCTTTGACGTAGACGCCTTCGCAGACTATCCTGTTGATAAACGTGTGATGTGCTTGCCCCGCCCCAAACATACCGGCGGCGGCACAGCGTACAAGTTCACAGCACAAGGGGTTCTCAGCTATGAATCGCGGCGTTGAGCGCTTTCGCGGTCTGTCACGAACAATGCAGGTCATCGCCGGGCTGATCATCGCTGGCATGATTGTGGCGCTACTGGTCGCCTTCTTTTCGTCGGACATTGGCCGCACGATTTCGCTGGTTTGCTGCGGCGGCGTCATTCTGATGGTAGTTATCGGCTTGTTGAGTGAGCGAGGTATGGCGCGCCGATCATGACCACGAATACGCTGCTCAACCGGCTTTCCCCTCATGTCGTCTGGATGCCTCCCGCCCCGCCCGACCGGCCCTCGCTGTGTGCGGTTACAGGCACGCGCGGCACGCTGATGCTCGATGCCGGGGCTTCGGACGACCACGCCCGGCGCTTCCTCAGCGGGCTGGACGAGCTGAACCTGCCGCGCCCACGGCTGGTTGCGCTGACTCACTGGCACTGGGATCATGTCTTTGGCGCGGCCGAAGTCGACGCGCCGCTGATCGCCTGCACCCGCACCGCCACCGAGCTTGCGCGCCTCGCCGACTACGAATGGGCCGACGCCGCGCTCGATGCGCGCGTGGCGCTCGACGAAGAAGCGGCCTTTTGCGCCGATAACATCAAGCTCGAACTACCCGCACCGCGCGCGGTGCGGATTGCCCTGCCAGACATCCTCTTTGATGAGTCGCTCGCGGTCGATCTGGGCGGCGTAACCTGCCGCTTGCAGCACGTGGGCGGCGACCACAGCGACGACTCGGTCGTGATCTTCGTCGAACCGGATGGCGTGCTGTTTCTGGGCGACTGCCTTTACGATGATGTCTACGCGCCCACGCGGCACTACACCACGGGCAAGCTGTTCCCGCTCATCGAGCGGCTGAACCAGTTCGATGCGCCCTGGGCCGTGGAAGGGCATACGCCTGAGGTATTAACCCACGCCGATTTCAACCAACTCGCGCTGCGTTTGCGCCTGATCGGGCGGCTGGCCGATGAGTACCCGGGCGATCAGGCGGCGATTACCGCCGGGCTGATGAATGCACTGGGTCAGCCCATCAGCGACGATGACGCCGAGCTAATCCGCGCCTTCGCCGCCGCCCCTCGGTCAAACCCACTCACCTGAGGAATTCCACCATGACTCCGACGCCGCGCCTGAACCTGACCGCCACGACCGACCGCGCGACCGGCTTGCTACGCCTGGAGTGGGACTACCGGAATGCGCCTGACTGCGCCAATCAGCAGCGCGACGGCCTGCCCAAATCCGCGCTCGACAATGAAATCGCGGCGCTCAAATCCGGTGGCTGGGCGCTTGAGAGCCAGTGCGCCAACCCTACTCGTGCCGCCTATATTGAAACACTCACTTTCGTGCGTGCCGGTTAACAATCCTCGGGCAACATGTGTGCCATTTCGAATTTGCAGCGCGAGTGATTCTCACCGTCAATTCAGAATACACGTTCTAATTCTACGCTATACTTGCTTTGGACTCTGGTAAGTGTTTCAGCTTGCCCTGCGTCTGCTTTATATGCGCTTCGGGCCTGTTCAGCGCCCGGCGTGCTGTTCGTTTGCCAAACAAGGAGGAATAGGTATGGTTCGCACCGAAACCCGCGCTTCACGTCTGATCATGGCTATCGTCGTGAGCCTCATGTTATCCGTCATCGTGGTTGGACCCGCGGCCGCTCAGGATGGCGGCACGCTCCGAGTGGGCCTAAACGCGCCTATTCAGCTCGATCCGGCGCTTCAGTCTAATGACCCAGAAGCCGCCTTCAACCGCGCCATTTATGATTTCCTCGTCGAGATCAACGCCAGCAACGATGTCGTGCCCAATCTCGCCAGCGATTGGTCGGTGAGCGATGACGGCCTGACGTATACGTTCACGCTCGTCGATGGCATCACCTTCCATGACAGTTCACCGATGAGTTCGGCTGATGTCGTATTCACCTTCAACCGGCTCAAGGAAGTTGGTTCACCTGCCATCAACCTGCTCGGCAGCGACTTTGAGGTGAGCGCCCCCGATGCGTCCACCGTGGTGTTCACGCTGCCGCAGGTCAATGCTGACTTCCTCTACGGCGTTGGTTCGCGCTGGACGGGCATCATTCAGGACGGCATGACCACCCCGAACGTGCTTGGCGAAGGCGATATGGCCTACGCCAACTTTAACGGCACGGGGCCATTCATCCTCACCGACTATCGCCCTGAGGATGGCGCGACGCTGACGGCCAACTCCAACTACTGGATGGATGGGCAGCCGCAGCTTGCCGGCCTGGAATTCGTGTTCATCGAAGACCCGATCGCCCAGGCCGACGCGCTGGCGACCAACGTGGTCGATTTCATCTTCAAGGTGCCGATTGACCAGTTCGTGTCGCTCGAAAGCACAGATGGCGTGATGACGCTTTCGCGGCCCACCAGCCAGCACCCGGTGGTGCGCCTGCGTACCGATGAGGGCTTCCCGGGCGCAGACCCGAACGTGCGCCTCGCCTTCAAGTTCGGCACTGACCGCCAACTAGCCAACGATCTCGTGCTGCAGAGCCGCGGCGTGATTGGCCACAACGACCCGATCAGCCCGGTATATGCCTCGTTCTACGACGGCGCGCTCGAAGATCAACCCTACGACCCGGCCCAGGCGTGCGCGCTGCTGGCCGAAGCGGGCTATCCCGATGGGCTGGAGATGACGCTGTATACGCCGGACTCGCTGGGCTATCCCAATCTGGCGACGGTGCTGCAGCAGATGTGGGGCCCCGCCTGCATTCGCGTGAGCATCGAAGTTCGACCCGAGAACGCGTACTACAGCTCGAACGAATGGTTCGACGTGGCGCTGGGCATCACCGGCTACGGCGCGCGGCCTACGCCGCAGCAGTTCCTGGTTGAAGCCTACGCCAGCGACGGCCTGTACAACGAAACCCGCTGGTCGAACGAAACGCTGGACGCCCTGATCGACCAGTCCGGCCAGACGGTTGATGAAGCCGCACGCCAGGCGATCTTCAACCAGATTTCGCAGATCTTCCACGATGAGGGGCCGATTGTGATTCCGTGGTTTGCGCCGATGCTGGCCGCCGCTCGCAGCAATGTGCAGGGGCTGGATGTGAATCCATTCCCGGGCCTCACCGACTTCCGCACGGTCAACCTTTCCAGCTAGCCGCGTGCAGTAGTGGAGAGGGGTGCAAATGCGCCCCTCTCGCTATACTTTCCGTTTATGGACACCCCGAACATCACCGCGCAGGCGCAGGCCAATCCGCACCAAGCGGCCCGCGTGTGGCGTGCATTCCGGGCCGCCCTGCGCGAAATCGCCAGCCGCCCGCTGCCGCTGACGGGGCTGATCATCATCACTGTGTTCGTGCTAGTCGCCATTTTCGCGCCTATCATCGCCCCCTACCCCTACGACGCAATCAGCCGCGACGCGCGCCAGCCGCCTTCACTTGAGCACTTGTTCGGTACTGACTCGCTCGGCCGCGACGTGTTCAGCCGTGTGGTCTATGGCTCGCGCGATATTCTGGTGCTGCCGGTCATTATTACGACGCTGGCCCTGATTTTCGGCGTCACGCTTGGCCTGGCGATGGCCTACATGGGGGGCTGGTTCGATACCGTGTCCTCACGACTGATGGATGGCCTGCTGGCGATTCCGGCGCTGCTGCTGGCGCTGGTGGTGCTGGGCACGGTCGGTTCATCCCCCGCCGGCCTAATCTTCGTCATTGTGCTGCTCTATGTGCCGCTGGTGGCGCGGGTGGTGCGCAGCGCCGGCCTCGCTCTGCGTTCGGCCGGCTACGTCGAGGCTGCGCGGCTGCGCGGCGAACCGCGCAGCTACATCCTGTTCCGCGAAATCCTGCCCGGCGTGCTGCCGGCTGTGATTGTTGAAGGGGCGTTGCGCTTTGCTTACGCCATCTTCCTGATCACTTCGCTGGGCTTTCTCGGACTTGGTGTACAGCCGCCGTCGCCGGACTGGGGGCGGATGGTCAACGAGGCGCGCGCCTCGTTCGATCAGGCCCCATGGGCGCTGTGGTTCCCAGCCGCCGCGATTGCCATGCTGGTGATCGCGGTCAATCTGCTGTCGGACGGGCTGCGACGCGTCTTCCGCTATGAAGGCTCGGCCCGATGAGCGATACCCCCGTGCTTCGGACCGAAAATCTGTCCCTGGACTACCGGCTGGGTTCAGACTGGGTGAATGCCGTCTGTGGCGTGTCACTCAGCGTAGCTGAGGGCGAAATTCACGGCCTCGTCGGCGAAAGCGGCAGCGGCAAGAGCACTGTCGCGCTGGCGCTGATGGGCTTTCTCGCGCCCAACGCGCGGCCCAGCGGCGGCAGCGTCCGGCTGGACGGAGAGGACTTACTTACGTTGGCTCCGGCCGCGCTGCGTGAGCGCTGGGGCACAAAGGTCAGCCTCGTGCCGCAGGACGCGCTGGCGTCGCTCAATCCCAGCTACATGATCGGTGACCAGATCGCCGAGGTGCTGCAAACGCATGAAGGCGTCACGCGCGCCGAGGCATGGGAGCGCGCGGTCGCTATGCTCGCAGAAGTGCGGATCGCCAACCCACCCGCCGTCGCGCGCAAGTATCCGCATCAACTCAGCGGCGGCATGCAGCAGCGCGTGATGATTGCGATGGCGCTCATCGCCCGCCCGCGCTTGCTGATACTCGACGAACCGACGACCGCCCTTGATGTGACCACGCAGGCTGCGATCGTCACGCTCATCCGCGATCTCGTGCGCGAAGAAGGCGCGGCGGCCGTATACGTCTCGCACGATCTGGCGCTGGTGGCGCAGTTGTGCGACCAGATCACCGTGCTCTACGGCGGCGAAGTGATGGAAAGCGCCACTTCACAAACCCTCACGCGCCGCCCTCTGCACCCCTACACCATCAGCCTGCTGGCGAGCCTGCCGCGCCTGAAGAATGATCCCGGCGCGCGCCTGCCGACGATTCCCGGCTCTGCGCCTGCGCTTACTGCCCGGCCACCGGCATGCGTGTTTGCCGACCGCTGCCCGGCCGCAGTGGAACAGTGCCACAGCGAGAAACCGCCGGATGAACACACACCGGATGGCCGCCTGATCAAGTGCTGGCGCTGGCGTGAAATCGAAGCTGGCGCGCTGAAAATCGAGCAAGAGCAGGTCGTCAGTCACAGCACTGCGCCCGAGACGACCGAAACGCTGCTGACGGCGCGCAAGCTGGAGAAACGCTTTGGCGACAGCAGTTGGTGGTCGCGCCTGCGCGGCCGCCCTGCCGACGGCGTGCATGCGCTCGATGACGTGAACGTGACGGTCACGGCGCAGACGACCGTGGGCGTGGTGGGCGAGTCTGGCAGCGGCAAGACCACCCTCGCCCGCGTCATCATCGGGCTTGAAACAACCGACAGCGGCACGATTGAACTGCTCGGGGCGGAACTCGCGCCCTCAGTAGGCCAGCGTCCGCAGGCCATCCGCCGTCAGTTGCAGATGATCTTCCAGAACCCGGCCGATTCGCTCAACCCGTACATCACCGTGGGCGCGGCGCTGGAACGCACAGTGCGGCGCTTTGATGCCTCGCTCACCACGGCCGAGGCGCGCCAGCGGGTTGATGCGCTGCTGACCTCGGTGCGCCTGACGGCTGACTACGCGCAGCGCTATCCCGCCGAACTCAGCGGCGGCGAGCGCCAGCGCGTGGGCATCGCCCGCGCCTTCGCGGCCAATCCGGCGCTGATTCTGGCGGACGAGCCTACTTCGGCGCTCGATGTGTCGGTGCAGGCCGCCGTGCTCAATCTGCTGAAGGATTTGCGCGCCGAGCAGGGGGCCGCCTATCTGTTCATCTCGCACGACCTTCGCGCCATTTCGTACCTGGCCGATACCATTCTGGTAATGGTACACGGCGCAATTGTCGAGGAAGCGACCTCGGAGCAGTTTACGTCCGCGCCCTTCCACCCCTACACCGAACTGCTGCTGGCCGCCCTGCCCGACCCCGCTGCACCGCCTTCGGCGCTGGAACTGGCCGATAATGACCACAGCGGTGCAGTCACGGCTGGCAAGGGTTGCCCGTTCGCCGACCGCTGCCCGCGCAAATTGGGCGCGATCTGCGACGAAGAACCCCCGCCCTGGCGCGCCACCGCCGAGGGCCATCGAATTTTGTGCCATATTCCGCTGGACGAGTTGAAAGCCGCACAAACGAAGCCGGAGCGCGCATCATGATCCGCGTTCTCGTCCGCCGCCTAGGCCTGCTGGCAATCACGCTGCTGATCGCCTCGGCGGTGATCTTCGCGCTGACGGTACTGCTGCCCGGTGATACCGCGCGCCTGATTCTCGGGCGTGACGCGCGCCCCGAGGCCATTGAGGCGCTGCGCGAGGAACTCGGCCTGAACGAGCCGGTCGTGACGCAGTACGCGAACTGGCTCACCGGCTATTTGTCTGGTGATTGGGGCCGTTCGTTTACCGGCGGCAGCGCCTTGGTGCGCCCGCTGGTGCTGGAACGGTTGGGCAACTCGATGCAGTTGGCACTGCTGGCGATTATCCTGAGCGTGCCGCTGAGTATCGCGCTGGGCACGATTGCCGGCCTGCGTGAGAACCAACGCACGGACGCGGCCATTTCTGTCGGCTCACTGGCGATTGTCGGGTTGCCCGAGTTCGTCACATCGCTGGTGCTGATCGCCGTATTTGCACGGGGCCTGGGCTGGTTTCCGGCCAGTTCGAGCGCGCCTGACATCGGCAATCCGGGCGAGTGGCTGCGTAACTTGATGCTACCCGCGCTGGCGGCCAGCTTCGTGCTCATCGCCTACATCGTGCGCATGACGCGCGCGGGCGTCATTGAGGAACTGCGCAAGCCGTACGTCCGCACGGCGGTGCTGAAAGGCCTGCCCTACCGCACTGTCGTCGTCAAACATGTGCTGCGCAACGCCCTGCTGCCCACCATCACCGTGATCGCGCTGTCGTTCGGCTGGCTCATCGGCGGGCTGGTGGTCATCGAAAATGTCTTCAACTATCCCGGACTGGGCCGGCTGATGACCGCCGCTGTCGAGCGCAAAGATATCCCGCTGCTGCAGGCTTCGGTGATGACGGTTATATTCATCTTCGCCATCGCCAATTTACTGGCAGACCTGCTCTACAGTCTGCTCAATCCCCGTATCCGCTTCGAGTAGCCAATCATGCCCAGTCGTCACGTTGATCTCTCGGATTTGACCCTGCTTCCTCCGCTGATCAACGCGCATGATCATCTGGAATTGAACCACTACCCGCGCACGAAATTCCGCGAGGTCTACGCCAACGCGCACGAATGGGGCGAGGATGTAGACAGCCATCTGGCCGATGAACCGTTCCGGTCGCTGCGCGAAGTTCCTCTGCACGATCAGTTGTTCTTTGGTGGCCTGAAGAACCTGCTGTGCGGGGCGCTGATCGTTGTTCAGCACAATCCGCCGCATAAGGAGCTGTTCCAGCACGATTTCCCCGTGCGCGTGGTGCGGCGCTATGGCTGGGTACACAGCCTGCACTTCAGCCAGCCAGATAATATCAAGCGCGCCTACCGGCAGGCGCGGCTCTGGCGTGTGCCGCTCTACATCCACCTTGCGGAAGGCAACGATGCGGTCGCTGCGGGCGAGGCGGCGCAGTTGGAGGCGCTGCTGGGAAGCAATCTGTCGCTGGTCGTCTTGATTCACGGAGTCGGCCTGACGGCGACGGACATTACGCGACTGGCGCCGCGCGTGCGTGGCCTCGTCATCTGCCCCACCACCAACCAGTATCTACTCAGCAGCGTGCCCGATGCCAAAGCGTGGGTTGCGGCAGGCGGGCGCATCGCCCTCGGCAGCGACTCACGACTCACGGCCTACGGCGACAGGCTGGACGAACTGCGCGCTACTTATATGCTTTACGGCGATCTGCCATGGCAGCCTGAAGCGATCACCGGCGCGCGGCCTGACATCGAAGACCTGATTGCCGTGCGTCATAGCGCGTCTCTGCACACGGCCCGCCGGAGCGATTTGGCGCTGATCATGCGCGGCGGTGTGCCCCTCATCGGTGACCCGGACATCATGGCACGATTTGCGCGAACGGAGATGGTTGCCGCTACGCTCGACGGCGTTCCCAAAGCCATCAACGTCACGCTTGCCCGCCAGATTGCCGCATGCAGCCTGAAAGAACCCGGTCTTGAGTTGGACAGGTAGGAGCCGCTCGTGAGCGTACCGAATAAGGAGAACTGCATGTACGGACTAATGGGCAAATTCACCGCGCACGACGGCCAGCGTGAAACCCTGCTCGGCTATTTGCTGGAAGCGGCCGAGGGGCTGCGCGCTGTGGACAGCTGCCTGATCTACATCGTCAGCCGCGCCAGCGACGACCCCGATGGCATCTGGGTGACGGAAGTCTGGGGCAGCCAGGCCGACCATCAGGCCTCGCTCACATTGGAAGCGACACAGGCCTTGATCGCCGTGGCCCGCCCGCTGATCGCGGACATGAGCCACCGAACGGAGTTCGAACCCGTCGGCGGAAAGGGGCTGGCTGCTTCCACGTGAGAGATTTCTGAGTCGCCAAGATCGCCAAGGGTTCAGGTTCACTCCCTTGGCATTATTCCTCTGCGTCCCTCGCGACTTGACGGTAAGCCTTTCTCTTCTGCTCTCCGAACACTAAGGCGCAGAACAGCGTTCTGGACTATGATCGGGGTCATCCGATGCTGAAGGCCACCGCAGCGCCATGCCCGATGTATTGATTGGCCAGTCCTATTATCTGCGCTTCGACCCCAAGCTTTACGAGGCGATGCAGCCGTATCCGCCACTCGGTTCGCTGTACGCAGCGTCGCTGCTGCGCGAGGCCGGGTTTTCGGTGGCGCTGTTCGACGCCATGCTGGCCGTTTCGACGGATGAATGGGCCGCCGCTTTGAGCGTACAGCAGCCCCGCTACGCCGTGCTGTTTGAGGACAACTTCAACTATCTAAGCAAGATGAGCCTGCTGCGTATGCGCGAGGCCGCCTTCACCATGATCGAGGCGGCGCGCGCACAGGGATGCACCGTCATCGTCGCCGGCTCGGACATGACCGACCACCCCGCTCTGTATCTGGAGCGTGGGGCCGATGTGGTCATCGTGGGCGAAGGCGACGAAACCCTGCGCGAACTGCTGCGCGCGCTCGAACGTTTGCACGAGACAAATGCTTCCCGTGACGAATCGCTGACGGCACATCACTGGCATCGCCTACCGCGATGCCATCCGGCGCTACGGAGCGCACCGCTGCCGCGCCCTGTCATCGCTCGGCTGGATGACCTGCCCTTCCCGGCCTGGGACCTGGTCGATGGCGACCGCTACCGCGAGGTCTGGCGCGAACATCACGGCTACTGGTCGATGAACATGGTCACCACGCGCGGCTGTCCTTTTCATTGCAACTGGTGCGCCAAGCCAATCTGGGGCCAACGCTACAACGTACGTTCGCCCGAGAACGTGGTGTCTGAAATGGCGTGGCTGAACGAGCACTTTCAGCCCGATCACATCTGGTTCATGGATGACATCATGGGCATCCGTGACCGCTGGATCGAGGAGTTCGCCGATTTGCTCGACGCGCGTGGCCTGCACATCCCGTTTAAGAGCCTCAACCGCGTCGATTTGCTGCTGCGCGGCCGCACGATTCCGGCGCTGGCGCGGGCTGGCGCAAAGATCGTCTGGGTGGGCGCGGAAAGCGGCTCACAGAAAATACTCGACGCGATGGAAAAAGGCACGACTGTGGAGCAGATTTACGAGGCCACGCGCCAACTGCACGCTCACGGCGTTAAGGTCGCGTTCTTCCTGCAGTTCGGCTACCCGGGCGAAACGCGCGAAGATATTGAACTCACGCTGCAAATGGTGCGCGACCTGATGCCGGACGATATCGGCATTTCCGTCAGCTACCCCCTGCCCGGCACCGGCTTTTACAACGCAGTCAAGCATGAACTGGGCGAACGCGCCAACTGGGTCGACAGTCAGGACCTGGCCATGCTCTATCAGGGGCCGTTTCGCACCGAGTTCTACCGCCATTTGCATACGGTGGTGCACAAGGAATATCGCGCGCGCAAAACAGCCCGTGAACTGCGCCAACTCATCAGTCAGCCCGCCAGCCTGCGCCCGGCCCACCTGCGAAAAGCCGCTGCGATGGTCTATCATCAGGCGACGCTGCCCACCGCACGCCGCACGCTCGATGAACTGGCGGCTCTGCCGCACGAACCGAAGGCTCTGCCGAACGCGACGCTTGAGTGATAAAAACCAACGCAAAGAACACGAAGGACGCGAAGATCGCAAAGGAGTTGAGATCGTTTCATAATTGTTCACCGTGCCAATATCTAGATAAACGCTTTGTGTTCTTTGCGTTCTTCGTGTTGGCGTTTCCATTTTTCTGGCTTAACTCGTATCTACAGGAGTTCTCATCCATGCCCCTCTGGTTGAAAGTCGCGCGGCCCAATGTCGAGATCGGCGCGAACTTCGTACTGTATCAAAGTGTGCTCATTGATATGGAGCGCGTCACCGGCTACGCCATTCAGAATCAGGGCAGCGTCACGGTATTCATTGACGGCAAGGCGTTCGTCATCCAGCAGCAGTTGGACGACAAGGCTTACCAGACTGTGCTCGCCTACTGCCAGCGCGCCACCGGCCAGTCGCTGCCCTGATCGGGCGCAACTGCTGCTACAATCGGCGCACCGTACCGAAATGCCGCCCCAATGCGGCCCTGCTGAGGACACTTCATGACCAACGGCAAAATCAACTGGATTCGCTATCACACTGGCGATACCACCACCGAACTTTACAACCTCGACTCGGCGTCGTATTTCCGCCACGTCTCCAAAGGCCTCGAATCGGCCATCGAGTTTGAGATTCAGGGCGAGAAGTACCGGATCATGCAGAGCATGGATCCCAAGGCCTATCAGGCGGTGCTGGATTACATCATCGCCACCAGCGGCCACGACGTGAGCGTACGCTAACGCCCGGCACACTGGAGATACGCCCAGCGATGGATTTCCTGCTCGCGCACGGGTATTTTCTGAGCGAAGACCCGCACGAACAGAAGGTGATGAAGCCCTATCCACCGCTGGGCATCCTCTACCTGTCGTCCTACCTCAAATCACGCGGCTTTGCGGTCGACGTGTTCGATTCGACTTTCCAGACGCTTGCCGATTTCGAGGCACGGCTCGACCGCGAACGTCCGCCAGTCGTTGGCCTTTACGTCAACCTTATGACCAAGGTCAACGCGCTGAAGATGGTGAAGGCGGCCAAGGCGCGCGGTGCGCTCGTGGTGCTGGGCGGCCCCGAACCACCGTACTACGCCGCCGACTACCTGGCGCGTGGGGCGGATGTGATCGTGCGCGGCGAAGGCGAACTCACGCTTGAAGTGCTGCTGCCGCATCTGGCTCAGTTCGGCCTGCGCGACCTCGACCGCATCGATGGCATCGCCTATCGCCGCGACGACGGAGCAATCGTCGAAACCGCGCCGCGACCGCTGATTCCTGATTTGAGCGCGCACCCGTGGCCCGACCGCGAAGCCATCGACCTGCCGGCGTACATGGATGTGTGGAAAAACTACCACGGCCGCAGCTCGGTATCGGTCATTCACGCGCGCGGCTGCCCCTACACCTGCACCTGGTGCAGCCACAGCGTCTACGGCAACACCCATCGCCGCCGCACGCCTGCCGACGCCGCCGACGAACTGCTGTGGATCAAGGAACGCTACAACCCCGACCTGATTTGGTACGCCGACGATGTATTCGCCATCAATTCGCGCTGGCTTTTCGAGTACAAGGCGGCACTGGACGAGCGCGGCGTGCGCATCCCGTTTGAGTGCATCTCGCGCGCGGATCGGCTTAACGAGCAAGTCGTGGCAGCGCTGGCCGACATGGGCTGCTTCCGCCTATGGAACGGCTCGGAGAGCGGCAGCCAGCGTGTGCTCGACGCGATGAAGCGCAAGGTGCAAGCCGAGGATGTGCAGGCCAAAACGCACTTGCTTCAGCAGCACGGCATCGAAACCGGCATGTTCATCATGCTTGGCTATGAGGGCGAGGAAGTGGCCGATCTGGAAGAAACGGTCGCGCATCTCAAGAAGGCCAATCCGGATGTGTTCCTGACCACCGTCGCTTACCCGATCAAAGGCACGCCGTACTACGCCGAAGTCGAGAGCCGCGCCCTGAGCGATCAGCCGTGGGAACTGCGCAGCGACCGCGACCTGACGGTTGCCGGCCGCCGCTCGCGCCGTTTCTATGCCTATGCCACGCGCTGGATGGTGAGCGAGGTGGCGCTGCACAAAGCCCGTACACGCGGCGGGGCAACCCTGCCGCGCCGCATCAAACTGGCCGCTAACGCGCGCATTGGTCGCATCGGCATGCGCCTGACGCAGCACGAACGCACCTACGCCGGTGGCGCGCTTCAGCCGGTGGCAACAAGCGCACCCATTCCAACGTCAGACATTGTGGTGAATTGAAGCAACCCTTAGGCAACTCCCGCCCCTTGCTCAGCACTTTCAACTCAGCACTCAGCACCGTCCTAGAGCGCCAGCGCCAGCAGCGGTATCTCCATCTCAGCAGCCGAGAGGCCACCGTGGTGGCCGCGAAAGTTCTGCGTGTGACGCGGGTTGGCGGGGTCTCGCCACCACACCATCTGCCCGTCACAGGGCAGCACCACCACATCGCCAACGCGCCGCCAGAACGCCTCACTGGTCGCGCCAAACAGCCCCGCATCCGCCAGTTCGCGCGTCGTCCACACCTCGGCGCGGCCCACGAGCGCGGGGTGCGCCTTCAGCATGGCGACAGCTTCTTCGATGTGATCAGGTTGAATATGCAGGAACAAGTCGCGGGAGGAACCTGCCGGCACGAGCAGCCTACCTTCCGCGCCACGCTTCACCAGCCCTTCCAGCGCAGGGATGATCTCGTTGACGTATACGGTCTGCGCAGGATCGACGGCCATCTGGCCGTGATCGGCAGTGACCAGCAGCAGCGTGCGCCCATTGCGCGAACGCGCTAGCCGTTGTACGAAGCGCTCCTCAATCTGAGTCAATGCCATTTCGACCTGTGCAGCGGCTTCCGGATGAATCGGGTCCGTGCTCGTGGCTGGCCGCGTCAATGCCATCGTAGTAGAGGAAGCCATAGGTTGGTACGCCAGACGTCTCGAAAGCACCTGCCAGCAGGTCGAGGCCCTCAGACAGTGACGAGAACGGCAGCGGCACAGCCCCGGCGAAGGCCGCCTGCGCCGGGCGCGAACCGAATAATTCGCGCTTCTCGGCGATCATAGTGCGCACACCAAGCGCGGCTAACTGCTGCATGAACGGCTGCCCGGGCGCGACCTGCGCGGGATCGAGCGGCAGCGTGTTCGGCGGTTCGTCCTCGGCATAACTGAACAGCAACGGCACGATCATTCGGTCAAGCAGCGGCTCGTACAGATACCACTCGTACACGCCGTGCTGGCCGACGGGTTGATCATAAGCCAGTGTCGTCACATGCGCCGTCGTCGTCGAAGGAAACTGCGAGGTCAACTGCGTCAGCACGCCATCCGCTAGTACACGCTTCAGCAGCGGGCTTCGGTGCATGAACCGTTCGACTTGTACCCAACCGAAGGCGTCGAGGAACACGAGCGCCACACGGTCATAACGGCGCGGCAGGCCGCCTAAAACGTCGCCTGGCAGCCCGAGCGAACCCTCACCGGTCAGTGTATGGCGAATCAACGCCGGCAGCCCGGCGAACGAGTATGCTTCAGGCAACGGACGGCGAAAGTGCGCTCCGAACTGCGCAGCCGCCACTGCTTCGAGAGAGGCCGTATTGAGCATGCAGATTCCTTCCGCACGGGATCGCCGTGGCGGGTATGATTGAGCGTATGGCACACTTTACGCCGTTTGATGCGCTTGCGTCCACCTACGATCTGGACTTTACCAGCTCGCCGATTGCGCGCGAGCTGCGCGGGCGCGTTCAGGCGCGGCTGGCGGCGCTGCTTCCGGCTGGCTCACACGCGCTCGAACTGGGCTGCGGCACCGGCGAAGACGCGCTGTGGCTGTCGCGGCACGAGGTGCGAGTGACAGCCACCGATGCCAGCCCGGCCATGCTGGAAGCGGCTCGCGCCAAGACGGCGGCCGAACCTCTCGTCGCCATCGAGCCGCTCGATCTGGCGGCCTTACCCGGCGGCTTCACCGGCCCATACGACGGCGTGTACTCGAATTTCGGCCCGCTCAACTGCCTGCCCGAATGGCGCGAATTGGCGCAGTGGCTGGCGGCGCGCGTGCGACCGGGTGGTACAGCCGCCTTCGGCGTGATGAGCCGCACATGCCTGTGGGAGATCGGCTGGCACGGGCTGCACGGCGACTTTCGCACTGCAACACGCCGACTGCGCGGGACGAGCTCGTTTCAGCTAGCCGATGCAAGTGAGCCGGTAGCCATCACCTATCCCACCGTTCGCACCTTCACACAGGCGTTCGCGCCGTGGTTCCGGCGCACGCACTTAGAGGCGCTCGGCCTGTTTCTGCCGCCCACCGATGCCTATGGCGTGGTGGAGAAGCGGCCACCCCTGCTCAAAACATTGACCTCACTGGATCGCCACGTCGGCCGTGCGGGTTTGTGCGCGAACTTCGCCGATCACTTCTGGATCGAGTTCAAACGCACGGACGCACCTGCATGATCGGCGCGCAGCGTTTATCGCGCAGCACAGCCATCCTGCTGGTCAGCAATCTGGGCGGGGCGCTGCTGTCGTTCGTGCTGACGGCGATGATTGGCCGGTCGCTGGGCAGCGACGGGCTGGGGACTTACGCGGCTGCGCTGGCATGGGTATGGCCGCTGGCGCTGCTGGTCGATTTCGGCCTTGCGCCGCGCATGACCCGCGATCTCGCCCGCGATCCGGCGGCCAGCGGCGATGCCCTGCATTTGGCGGTAGCGCAGCGGCTGTTGTTCGGTCTGCCGATTGTGGCCGCGCTGCTCATCCTCGCGCCGCTAGCCGAAAGCCCCGAGCTTACAGTCGGCCTGCAAATCTCCGCGCCGATGGTGCTGATTTTGCCACTGGTGAGCGCATTTACGGCTGTGTTCAAGGCGCACGGGCGCATGACCCCGGTGCTGTGGCTGAACGTAGGCATGCTAGCCGCGCAGGTTCCGCTCACCTATGCCGTGTTCGCGGCGGGCGGCGGTGTGCTGGCGGCGTTGGCAGTGAACGTACTCACGTCTGCTGGCCAGCTTGCGGCCGCATGGGCCATCTACTGGCGCGGCTTCCGCGTGCCAACTACCAGACGCGTGACCTGGGTGGGCATACGAGGAGCTTCCCGCGCCGCCTTCCCGTTCGCACTAGCGGCGGTGTTCGCGGCGCTCCAGCTTCGCCTGAGCATCATCCTGCTCGAATCGCTGTCCGGCGCGGCACAGGTGGGCTATTTCACGGCGGCCAGCCGCTTCACCGAAGCGGCGCGTCTGGTTCCGAACGCCTTTTTCGGAGCGCTGTTTCCGGCGCTGGCGGCCCTGTCGGCCGACCGCGCACTGCTGGAGCGCACGTTTCGCCGCGCTGCGTTCGGACTGGCGGGCTACGGGCTGCTGTGCGGCATTGGCTTTGCGCTGCTGGCCGCCCCACTGATGACGCTCATCTTCAGCGCAGAATTCGCGCCCGCCGCGCCGGTGCTGGCTGCGCTCGGCTGGTCGCTTGGCTTCAGCCTGCTGCGCGGGGGGCGCACCCTCTACTGGTACGCGCGTGGGGCGGAAGGCTACGTCAATGTCGTCAACGGCGGCGTGCTGCTGCTCCAGCTAGGCCTGTGTCTGGTGCTGCTCTCAGAGGGCGGGGCGTTGGCGGCCGCCTGGATTCAGGTGGTCGTGGAGGCCGCTGCACTGCTGCTGCTCTGGAAACGCCCCTCGTTCATGCCTGCGCTTCACGTGGCTGCCGAACATGACTCCGTCGCTTCGGCGTGACCTGCTGCTGGCGCTGGCGCTCATGGCCGCCGCATTGGCCGTACGACTGGCGGCGCTGGCAAGCGCGCCGCTCGATGGGCTGTATGGGCAGGACGCCTACGCCTATTACGGCCACGCGCTTGATTTGCGCGCAGTGCTGGCGGCCGGAACGGCCCCGCCGCCCTTCTTCTGGCCCGCTGGCTATCCAGCACTACTGGCGTCGGTTTTTGCCATGTTCGGGGAATCAGCGGCCGCGGGCCAAGCCGTCTCGCTGCTGCTGGGCGCGGCGCTGGCCCCGCTGGCGTTCGGGCTGGCGCGCGCGGCAGATGTCAAGCGGCCGGGGGCAGTGCTAGCCGGCCTGCTGATGGCAGCCAACGGTCAAGCGATACAGTCCAGCCTCGTGCTCATGGCCGATGTGCCGGCGTTGTTCTGGGCCAGTGTGAGCGCGCTGGCGCTGCTGCTTGGCCTGCGTTCAAAGCGCGCTGGCTGGTTTGCGCTGACAGGCGCGGCGCTCGGGCTGGCCGTGATCACGCGCTGGGCCAATCTGCTGCTGTTTGCGCCATTCGCGGCGGCGTTTCTGGCAGGGCGCGGTCGCTGGCGCGGGGCCGCGTTTAGCGCTCTTGCGTTCGCTGTCATTCTATTTCCGCAACTGCTCATCAGCGCGAACAGCCCGTACCCTACGTTTAATCACGCCTGGGTGCAGGGTTGGTCACCGCTCAACGCCTTCACCCGCGATTTCGTCAATGTCGATGGGGTCTTCCACTACGCGCAGATCAACGCCGCCTTCTACGCCTCCGCCGCGCTCGATCCCTACTTTCTCGCGCCCATCCTCCTGCCGCTGATCGTCCTCGGTGTATACGCACTGCGCTGGCCGCCACGCCTTATATTCGGCGGCTGGGCGCTGCTCGGCTGGCTGTTTCTGGCCGGCATCCCGTATCAGAACATCCGCTTCGGCCTGCTGATGTCGCCTGCCCTTGCTGTGCTGGCGGGCGCGGGCTTCGGCTGGGTCTGGTCGATACTGGCGAAGCGCAGCCGGTGGAGAATCGCTGCCGTCATGTTCGTCACTGTTGCGTTCGTCTGGATGCTGGCGGCCAGCCTGCCGCGCGTGCAGTCCTTCCTTATCACCCAGCAAGACGATAAGGAGGCCGTGTCGTGGGCGATTGAACACATAGCGGATGGCGCAACCGTTTACACCAGCGGATTGACGCTGGCGCTGAAATACGCGGCGGCACTTGACGTACATGAGTTGTACGGCCTCGAACCTGAAGCCTTACGCCACAACGCTCAAACCGGCGACTATGTACTGGTCAACCGCTGGCAGATTGAGAATCAGTGGGCCAAAACGCCGATACAAGCCGCCGTGCATGTGCTCGAAGCTGAGCGTGGACTGTCACCCATCGCCCGCCACGGCTATTACACACTCTACCGGGTGAACGGCTGATGCATATCGGCTATCTGCTGCCCGGCTTCAGCGCGCGTGCCGATGACTGGGCGATACCGGTGCAGCAGCGGCTGGTGCGCGAACTGGCACAGACAGACCGCATCACCGTGATCGCACTGCGCTACCCACACACGCGCCAGCCGTACACGCTTGAAGGCGCGCGGGTGATCCCGCTGGGCTGGACGGCTCGGGCGCGCAGTCTTAAGCGCCTGCGACTGTGGCGAGACGCGCTGCATACGCTCGAACGCCTGCACCACAAGACGCCGTTCGACGTGCTGCATGCGACATGGGCGGATGAAACCGGTCTGATTGCCGCGTGGGCCGGGCGGCGACTGGGTGTACCGTCGATAGTCACTGCAGTCGGCGGAGAATTCGTGCAGCTGGATGGATTCGGCTACGGCTTGCAGCGAAGCGCCTTCAGCCGCTGGATTGTGCGCCAGGCGCTCAACGCCGATGTTCTGCTGGCGGCCAGCCCGTATCTGGCCCGCCAGATGGCCGCACTGACTCCGCGTCCAGTCCAAATAGCGCCGCTGGGCGTCGATTCCGCGTTCTTCACGCCAGCGCTTGCGCTGCCGGAACCGAACCTGATTGTCAGCGCCGGATCCCTAATTCCAGTGAAGGGGCACGCCGTCCTGCTGCGCGCACTGGCACAACTGCCCAATGCGCGGCTGGAGATTGCGGGTGAAGGGCCGGAAAGCACGCGACTTGAAGCACTGGCGGCAGAACTGGGCATCGCAGAGCGGGTGCGCTTTCTCGGGCCGGTTAGTTACATGGACATGCCCGCCCTGTTTCAGCGTGCCGCCGTCCATGTGCTGCCCTCGCTGCACGAAGGGCAAGGCATGGTCACAGTGGAGGCGGCTGCCTGCAGCGTGCCCACCGTTGGATCGGCCGTCGGACTATTGGCCGATGACGCCGCGCTCGGAATCGCCGTCCGGCCCAGTGATGACACGGCGCTGGCTGAAGCACTGGCGACGCTGCTGGCGGACGATGGCGCGCGGCGCGCGGCTGGCGAAAGCGCCCGTAACCGGATGTTGGAAGCGTATACCGTCGAGGAGACGGCGCGGCGACTGCGGGAGGCGTATGCGAATGCTGCGCTACGTTAGGCCTTCAGCTTCCACCAGCAGCCGGTACATTCAGGCAGCACGGCCATGCGCTCGGCCAGAATGCGGTCAGCCAGCTCGTCGCCGAAGAAGAAGCGCGTCAGGTCTGCGCCCTGCTCGGGGCTGTCGAAGCGGTAATCGGTGCGAATCCAGCGGTGCTCAAAGCCGAGGTCTCCCACCAGCCAGGCGTAGAACGCGGCCAGCGTTTCATTCGGCGGCGCGGGCATCTCGCTGCCGGTGCCGAGCGTCTCGAAGATAATCAACGGCGCGCCCGGCTTGAGCACGCGAAAGGCTTCATCGAGCGAGCGACCGATCTCGGTCTTCCAGTCATGATCCCAGGTCGTTGAGTGACCGAACGTCCAACCCGCCAGCGCAAGATCGACCGACTCATCCAACAGTGGCAGCACACGATGGTCGCACTCGATCGTCTCCACATGGCTGAAACCGGCCTGTGCCGCGCGTTCGCCCGTAATCTCCAGCATGGCAGCCGACCGATCGACCGCGATCACGTGGCTGGCGCTGGGCGCAACGAGCATGGTCAGGCGGCCCGTGCCCGCGCCAATATCCAGCACGGCCTTGCCATCGGGCGGACAGATATCCTGAATGAGCGCAGGCACGTTACCGGCCTCATCCTCCACCGACACCATTGCCTCGTATTCGCGGGCATGCTCACGGTAAATCGTGTGAAAATCGGTCATATCGGGCCTCGTGAACGATACTGAAAGCGATTCACCGCCAGACGCCAAGACTGTCGCCAAGGCACAAAGAGGCATCCATTCTTTGCGTCCTCTCCCGTTTCTCCGCGTCTTGGCGGTAAATCGTTCGTTCTAGTGCGAGCCGCCACCTGTGCCAAAGGCGTCAATCTGCGTTTGCAGCGCTGTTTGGTCGACCTGCGGGAAATGGTCGAGCAGTACCTGGAAGCGTTTCATGTACGTCACCAGTTCGGCCGGTGTGTACGCCTCGAAGCGCAGCGTGATTGCGGGCTGCGTGTTGCTGGCGCGTACCAGCCCCCAGCCATGCTCAAAGGTTGCACGCGCACCATCAAGCGTGAATACGTCATAGTCCTTTTGCAGGCCCTCAGTGATGCTGTTAATTATTTCGAACTTGAGGTCGTCCGGCGCAGATAGAATGATTTCGGGGGTGGCCAGCAGCTTGGGCAGCTCGTCGAAAATCTGGCTCACCGTCTTGTCTGACTTCGAGAAGATTTCCAGCGCCTTGAGCGCTACCAGCGGCGCATCGTCGAAACCGTAGTAGTCTCCACCGATGAACAGGTGGCCGCTGACCTCGCCGCCAATCGGCGCGCCGACCTCGTGCATCTTGGCCTTCATCAGACTGTGGCCGGTCTTCCACATCAGCGGCACGCCGCCGTGTTCACGAATGAGATCGGGCAGCATCTGCGTGGTCTTCACGTCGTAGATGATGGTTGCACCCGGATACTTCTTGAGCGTGTCAATCGCCAGAATCGCCAGCAGTCGGTCGGCGGCGATGTGGTGACCATGCTCATCGATGAAGCCACAGCGATCCGAGTTGCCGTCGAACGCGAGGCCGAGATCCGCGCCCGACTTCACCACCAGCGCTTCCAGATCATGAGTAGTCGTCGGGTCTTCGGGGTTGGGCAGGTGATTGGGGTAGGTGCCGTCGCTCTCTAGATACAAGCCGGTCACTTCGCAGCCGACGGACTCCAGCAGGCCCTTGATCGACGGACCGATGATGCCGTTGCCGGCATCGACCACCACCTTCATCGGCCGCGCCAGCTTGACCTTGGCGGCGATGGTGCGGAAATGCCGCGCCATCATATCGTGATCGTGGCTCAGTTCGCCCTGCCCGGCCGCAAAATTGTCATCCTGAATGATCTTGAGCAAGTCCTGAATCTGGGTATCGGCCAACGCCAGCGCGCCATAGGCCATCTTGATGCCGTTGTACTGGGTGGTGAGGTGGCTGCCCGTAATCTGCACGCCCGCGCCCACGCCGTCGTAGCTGGCGCTGGCGAAATAGACCGTCGGCGTGATCACCGGACCGATGTCGGTCACATTCATGCCAGTCGAAAGCAGGCCCTCGATCATGGCATCCTGAAGCGGTGGCGACGTCAGGCGGTTGTCCATGCCCACAAATACCCGGTCGGTGCTGAACTGCCGGGGCAGATAGGTGCCCAGCGCCCTGCCCACCAGTCGCGCCAGCTCGGGCGTAATCTGAGGGTCAGCGCCCGTGACTGTGCCACGAATGTCGTACTTGCGGAAAATGGTTGGATTTACGTCGGTCATGATCATCGCTCCCTTAAATACATTTAGTCACGTTCATACTGAATGGCCGCACAAAGCGCATGGGCCGACAAGGGATAATGCAGTTCAACAAATGAACCCGGAGAAACAGATTGTGGTGGTGGCTGCCTTGATTGAGCGACTACACCCCGGCCCTCGCCTCAGGCTGAAGCCATCAGGTTAGAGCTGCGCCCGCTGAAGCGGGCTTCAATAGCTCTGTTCACGGGTTGCAGCCTTAGCCGATTGGCTTCAGCCTGTGGCAAACGAAGCCTTTCTCCACAACCATTTGTTAAGGTGCATCAGTCCGCCGCAGTGTTGGCGAGCGCAGGCCTCGTTACCCGCCGCTCCCCACCGTAATCTCTTTGCCATCCACGACCGCCGCGAATGACAGTTCATCGCCTGACTCGGAGGCCGTCACGGTGACGGCTGTACCCGGCGGCGGGTTGACGCGCAGCAGAAAGTCCGCCAGGGGCTCGCGCACCGACCTGCGAATGATGCGGCGCAGCGGGCGGGCGCCAAACTCCGGCTCATCGTTCTGCGCAAGCATCCACTGCACAGCGTCCTCGCCGAAATCCAGCGTCAGGCCGCGCTCGGCCCCCAGCGTCGTTTCCTTCTTCAACATCAGCTTGAGGATGTTGTACAAATCCTCGTCCGATAACGCGTTGAACATGATGACTTCATCGAGACGGTTGAGGAACTCGGGGCGGAAATACTCGCGCACATCGTCCATTGCCGCCTCGCGGATTTCATCATCGAGCACCGGCACAGCCAGATGCGAAGCGCCCAGGTTGCTGGTGAGGATAATGACCGTTTCGCTGAAATTGACGGGGTTGCCGCGCCCGTCGGTGAGGCGGCCTTCTTCAATGACCTGAAGCAGAATATCGAGCACGCGCGGGTGCGCCTTCTCAACCTCATCGAACAGCACAATCGAGTACGGCTGCTGCTTGATGCGCTCAGTCAACTGGCCGCCGGCCTCGCTGTCGACGTAGCCGCTGGGCGACCCGAGCAGTCGATTCAAGCTGGCCTCGTCCTTGAACTCGCTCATGTCCAGCGGCAGCATGGCGTCTTCGCTGCCAAACATGAACTCGGCCAATGCTTTGCCCAGTTCGGTTTTGCCGACGCCGGTGGGGCCTAAAAACAGAAACGCGCCAATCGGCCGCTTCGGGTCTTTCAGGCCCACACGCGCCGTTTTGATAGCGCGGCTGACCGCCATCACGGCGGCGTCCTGCCCGATCAGGCGCTCGCGCAAATGCTCGACCATGCTGGCATAGCGGGCGCGTTCGTCCTCGCCCAGCTTGTTGACGGGCACGCCGGTCATCTGGCTAGCCGCCAACGTCATATCCTCGACATCGAGCGTGGGCATTGGGCTGCCCTCTTTCGGCGCGGCCGGAATCGTCATGCTCACCATCGCGGCGGCGCGGTGCACCAATTGCTCGGCGCTGCGCGGCAGCGGCACCGTGCC
Organism: uncultured Chloroflexia bacterium; assembly: GCA_963841085.1. Lineage (GTDB taxonomy): Bacteria > Chloroflexota > Anaerolineae > Aggregatilineales > Phototrophicaceae > Flexifilum. The sequence continues at coordinate 531,938 of CAWJBF010000005.1, forward strand.
CATGTAGCGTTTCGCCAGCCGCGCACTCAGCTTGAGCGCGTCATCCTGAATCTTCAGGCCGTAGTCCGCTTCCAGGTGCGGCTGCATCACCTTGAGAATTTCGATGGTCTCGTTGACTGTTGGCTCGGGCACGCGCAGCACCTGCGCATGCTCGGAAATGGACGATACGTTCGCCAGCCGCTGGGCGTACTCGATCTCGGTGGTCGTGCCGATAATCACCGGATCATCGGTCAAGAACGCCTTCTGCAGCATCGGAGCGGCCTTGCCAAACTCGGCCTTGAGCGCCCCGCCGAAGAAGCGGTGCAGGTGGGGCACAAACAAAATGCCACCGCGCGCCAGATTCAAGCCGGCCCGCACCGCTTTCTGGTCGTTATCGAGCAGCGCAGTTTCTTCGATTTGCACCAGGCTGCCCAGCCCTTTCGGTCCACGCCCTTCGGCCATCATCAGCGCCAGGCTGTAGCCGAGCGTGCGCTTGCCAACGCCGTCCGGCCCAACCAGCAGGATATGCTTCCCCACCGACTGCGACAGGATGTTGACCATATCGCGCAGCAGGTTTTCGCGGAAGTAGACCGCCCTGAGATTGCCCGCCTTGGACGCCGCCACCATATCCTGCGTGGTCGTGTCCTTGTGCATCAGCACCGAGTTGTCGATGAGGATGTCGGAAATCGCCTTGGGCGTGATGCCGTGCTGGCGCAGGATGCCGCTGCTGCTCTGCGTGCTTTCGGCCAACACCGCCAGCACATGGTCGGTATCGACCCGCACCTCATCGCGTGAGTTGGCCAGCGTCAGCGCGTCGTCCACGAGGATGATAGCGCTGCGCGAGAGTGACACCTGCCGGTTTCCTCGCGCGGGGAAAAACAGGTTGCCATCGGTATCGCGCCGGCTCTCAATCGCCAGCTCCACCTGCCGGTCGAGCTTCTTCATATCCACGCCGCGCTGTATGCGAAACGTCTCCAGCAGGCGCGCCGCCGCCGTATCCGGCCGCCGGATGAGGGCGAGCAGGATGATCTCGGGCATGAGCGTCGTTTTCTTGTACTGGTCTTTCAGCGCGACGGCGTCATTGAACACGGCGTCCATGTCGCGGCTGAGCAAATCAGGGTTCAGCGTCCCCATGTGTGACGGCCCCCAAAAGCGTACGTTCTAGCCGGTAGAAAGGTAGCGTGAAACGGGTGGAGTTCGCAACCAACCCCACCCCCCAAACCAGGGCGATTGCATCAAAATTGGCTTGCGTACAAAACTCACGCCCTGACACCCCACCAGCGTCCTCACTCCTCGGTTCCCTCTCCACTGCATGGCGACGGGATGAAAAGCACACTACACGCCGCTGGCTGACCGGAATCAGCGGGCCTTCTTGTGCATCCGACCTATTACTCATGGTATTTCAAAGTGAGACAGTGAGACAAATTCAAAAGAGTGAGACAACATCTGAGAGAAAAATTAGTGAGACAGTGAGACAGAGTCACAACAGCGAGACTGCCTTCAGGGGAAAACAAACCGGACAGACAGACAGAATCGAAACTACAGGACAACCTCTGAGGGGAAAACTAATGGACAACCGGATAGAATACAGGACACTGGATGCACAACGGCGGGGCACAGTGGTTTGCAATCGTCCTGCGCAGCAATCGGGCACGGTTTCATCTTAGCACATGCGCGCGCGCTGCAAGCGAATCTGTGGTGGATCGGGTGGTCACGGATGAGTGAGACGCCGGGTGTGGATGAACCCTTCCGACTTTGGATAGCTAAGGGGGCGACACCAGGATCGCAAGCTTTTGTGCTTGCGCCGCTGCGGGTTCAAAACCCGCAGCTACGAACCAATTGGAAACCGACAAATCGGTTGAAAGACGGCGCGTGAAAGAGTCGCTTCAGCGACCTCCAGCTTTTTGTAGCCGACAGTTTTGAACCGTCGTCGGCACGAGAATATTACCTGTCGCCCCCTCAGCCGTGCACGGATCACAGGAGCGAGGGGTGTGATGTTAATCGTCACGTTCAGCGTTCGTCCCGGCTACCCGCAAGCAAATCTGGCCCCAGCGTCAGCGCCAGTTGGCCGAGCGCGGGCTGCGCGCCGAACAGCGCCGCGCAGATGGCGGGCACAGCGGGACGCGCCGGGCTGTACGTCAGCGCATAGGCAGCCACATTCGGATAGGTCTGCCAGTCGTAGGGCGACCACAACGCAACGGCGGCCGTCTTGTCCTGCGGCAGCGCATTCACCAGCGCCTGCTGTTCGCGATTGCGAATGGCATCCTGCGTGAACACAAGCGCCACATCCGCCGCGTTGGCCGCCTCAACCGCCCAGCCAATCTCATCGGCGCTCGGATTGTCGCCCACGCCCACCCAGCGCGTGAGCGCCGGATCGGTATAGCGGCTGCACTCAGCCTGAATCTGATAGCGCGTAGCCAGAAAGATGATGGCGACGCGCGCATCGGGCGGCACGGGGATGAGATCGGCGTGGTCATACGCGACCGTCACACCGTGCGTGAACAGCCGTTCAATGAATGCCTCACCGCCGTCAAAGTCTACCCGCGCGTCCGCTGAGTTGGGGTCGAGCGAAGCCCATTCGAACAGCCCGACGCTCTCTTTCGCGGCAAGAATGCGGCGCACGGATTCGTCCAGACGCGCTTCGGAGATTCGGCCGCTCTGTACCGCGTCCATAATCGCATTCAGCGCGATCTGCGCGGCGTCACGGCCGATGCTCGGGCCGAGCGCCAGTACATCGACCCCGGCCTCGACGGCCATCGCCGCCGCCTCGCCAAACTCGTACTGCAAATCAATCGCGTTCATGTCGAGCGCGTCAGTCATGATTAGGCCGTCATAGTCCAATTCATCGCGCAGCAAGCCGGAGATTACATTGTGCGATAGTGACGCTGGCACGCGCTCGGGGTCGAGCGCCGGATACCAGATGTGCGCCACCATCACGGCATCGACGCCGGCCTCGATTGCGGCGCGGAACGGCCCCAGTTCGACCGCATCCAGCCGTTCACGTGAAAGATTCAACGTCGCCAGTTCGGCATGCGAATCGACCGACGTCTCGCCATGACCCGGAAAGTGCTTGACCGTCGCCAGCCCGCCGCCTGCTTGCACACCGCGAATGAATCCAACAACTGATTCGCCACCCACGACGGGATCATTGCTGAATGCGCGCCGGTAGATAATCGGGTTGTCGGGGTTGGTTTCGAGATCAGCCACCGGCGCAAGATTCATCTGAATGCCAACGGCCAGCAGTTCCTGCGCGGTGAACTCACCCGCTTCAGCGGCCATGTCCGGGCCGGCAGCCGCCAGCAGGGTTGGCGCAGGCATGCGCGTGAAGCCCTGCTCCGGGTTCAGGCGCGCCACCACCCCACCTTCCTGATCGACGGCGATCAGCAGCGGCGGCAGGCCCGCATCGTGCATTGCCTGCTGAAAGGCATTGGTCAGGCGCGTCAGTTGATCGGGCGACTGCACGTTATCGTTGAAGATCGCCAGCGCGCCCGGCTGAAACTCGCGCAGGAACGTGAGATCGTCTTCCAGCGGATAGGCTCCGTGCAGCGTGACCATCAGCATCTGCGCGGCCTTTTGCGCCACGCTCATGCTTGCCAGCCGCTGCTCGATGCTGTCCTGCTGTGCGGCCAACGGCGCACACATAAACAAGGCGGCGCTGAGTGCCAGCGCCGCGCTTTGGAGAAGTCGGTTCATGAAGGCTCCGCAACCAGTGGACAAATCGAAACAGAGATTGAAGCAGAGAGACACAGCGTACACGGAGGGTGCAGACCCTCTATGTACTCTGTGTCTCTGTGGTTGAAACAACGCAGTCTACGTCTCGGCGACTTCGCTCAGGCGGTAGCCGATGCCGCGCACATTGACGATCAAGTCTGCATCGTGCCCGGCCTGCTTGAGTTTACGGCGCAGGTTGCTCACATGCGGGCGAATGACCTCGCGGGCTTCGCTCTCATCAACGGCATAGCCGCGTACTTCGCGCACGAGCTCGTGGCACGACACCACGCGCCCTCGATGCGCCGCCAGATACAGCAGCAGGTCAAATTCAGTCGGCGTCAAATCAATTGGGCGGTCGTCCACAGAAATCTGGTAGCGGCCCGGATAGATCGTCAGCGGCCCCAGGTGCATGATATTCGTCATCGGTGTGGGTTCGACCGCCATTGACGCATCGGTAGCGGGCAAATGCTCGGCCAGCGCCTCGTCGCTCATCGACTCCAGCAGTTCGTCGTTCGAGGTCGCCAGTTCCTGCACGCTGTTGCGAATGGCATCCAGCAGGCGGCGGCGGCGCTTCAGGTTACGCGAACGTTCCACGCCACGCGCGACACTGGCGCGCACGTCCTGGCTGGAACTTGGCTTGATTAGGTAATCGTGTGCTCCCAGCCGCAGCGCTTCAACGGCGGTGTTGAGGCTGGGATAGGCCGTCATCAAAATGACCACCATGTCGGGGTCGATGTCCTTAAGTATGCGTACCAACTCGACCCCATCCAGCCCGGGCGGCATGCGAATATCGGTCAGCACCACGTCAAAGTGCTGGGCACGCACGACGTCCAGCGCCTCTTCACCGCTGGCAGCCTCGCGCACGGCATAGCCCACGCGCTGTAAGGTTTTGCTCACTGAATAACGGATAGCGGCTTCGTCATCGACTACCAGGACGGCTGCCACTTCGTTTGCGTTATCTACCATGATGTTTTTGATTGTCCATCAAGCCACACCGGAAAGTATTTATCCTTCCTTAATTGTAAACAGGTCTTTCGTTAAAGGCAATGCTTCGACAAAGAAACTATGGCCAATGTGCATACAAGTTCCCCAGCGAATCTATTTCGCTTCCACGACACGAGCGAGCAGCACCCGATCACCCTGAACGCGCGCGCGCAGGCCGCCCGACAGTTCGATGACATGGCCGCTTGTGCCCTCCGTCCACAGATCGACCACGGCGGCCGTGCGCTCGTGCGAGAGTTCAGCCTCAGGGGCCAGCAGCGCCACAGCCCGGCGCACGATGCGGTGCTGCAACGCAGGCGGAGTGCGCTGGAAGTCGATGCGCAGCACGCTGATCTCGTCGTCACTTATAACCGCCGCGAGCATCGCACTCGTGGTCATCTCCGCCAGCAACGCACTGTCTCGCGCGGCGCTCTCCGCCAGATCAGCCAGCGCGCGGGCAGCACCCGGAAAGCGCAGTTCCAGCATTGGCAGCGCTTCGTGGCGCAGCCAGGCACGGGTAAAACTGGTGTCCATATTGGTGGCATCTTCACGCGGGGTGATGTGATGTGCCGCACAGTAAGCCAGAATTTCTGCGCGCGTGACGCTCAGCAGCGGCCGAATCAGGCCTAGAGTTGGCTTAATGGGCAAACACGACAGCGGCTGCATCCCGAGTCAGCCCATCGATGCCCGCGCCGCGCAGCAGGTGCATGAGCACGGTTTCCGCCTGATCGCCGGCGTGATGACCAACGGCAACGCGATCCGCCCCGTGCTCATGCGCCGTCGTCGCCAAAAATGCATATCGGGCTTTCCGCGCCGCTTCCTCGATGCCCATCTGCTGCGCTGCTGCAAGAGTCGCCACATCGGCACTGCCTACAACGACCGGCACACGCCATGCTTCCGCGAGTGCCGCAACGTGGGCCACGTCCGCCGCGCCCGCATCCCCGCGCAGGCCATGATCGAGCGTGGCCGAGACCACAGTGATGCCCAGCCGCTTGCGCAGCGCCGCCAGCGCGTGCAGCAGCGCCAGTGAGTCCGCGCCGCCAGACACGCCCACCACCAGCACGCCGCCGCGCACGAACAACGCATGACGCTTATCCGCCGCCAGCACGGCGTTCTGGATGTTCACGGCCGGGTGACCAGCCTGCGATCACGCTGCGTAATTGCATCAAAGTCAGGCCATAGCGTACGAACCTCACCTCCCACCCACCCCTCCGCGCGTGGAGAGGGGGGGCAAAGTACGCGGGACGCTCCCCCTCTCCACGCGCGGAGAGGGGCCAGGGGTGAGGTTGAGTGTCCTGATACCGGGCTTAAGCCGGGTTTAAAGGAATATGGCCGCATGCTATAATCGTCGCTTGCTTGTTTCCCGCACGGAGAACAGCGTGCTCAGTCCGCTCGACTACTTTTTCGGTCTCTTCTCACTCGACATCGGCATTGACCTGGGCACGGCCAATACCCTTGTCAGTGTACGCGGCAAGGGGATCGTAATCAATGAGCCTTCATTCGTCGCGCTGGAAAAGAAAACGCGCCGGCCGATTGAAGTGGGCGCGCGCGCCAAAGAGATGTGGAGCAAGAACCCGCGCGACATCCTGATCGTACGCCCGCTGCGTGATGGCGTGATCAGTGAATTCGACGTGACCGAAGCGATGCTCACCCACCTCATCCGCAAGGCGCACGAACAAAGCTGGGTGCCCATTCCGCGCCCGCGTGTCGTCGTTGGCATTCCCAGCGGCGTGACCGAAGTCGAAAAGCGCGCGGTGTACGACGCGGCGGTGAGCGCCGGCGCGCGCGAAGTCTATCTGATCGAAGAGCCGGTCGCGGCTGCCATTGGCGCTGGCCTGCCGGTGCAGGAAACGCGCGGCAGCATGGTCATCGACATCGGCGGCGGCACGACGGAAGTAGCGATCTTCTCGCTCGGCGGCATCGTCATCAGCCGTTCCATTCGCGTCGCCGGTGACGAGATGGACGAGGATGTGGTGCAGTACATGCGCGCCAAGCACAACCTTCTGATTGGCGAACCGACTGCCGAACGTATCAAAATCGAAATCGGCTCGGCATTCCCGTTGGCCCAGGAGCGCATCATGCTGGTGAAGGGGCGCAACCTCGTCACCGGCCTGCCCGCCTCGGTCGAAATAAGCTCGATTGAAATCCGCGAGGCCATCTCCGGCTCGGTCGGCATCATCATCGACACCGTCAAGGACGCGCTCGACGATACCCCGCCCGAACTGGTGGCCGACCTGATGGAGAGCGGGATTTGCCTGGCAGGCGGCGGCGGCCAGTTGAAGGGCCTTGATGAGCGGCTGGGCGAAGAAGTCAACATCCGCACCTGGGTAGCCGACGACTCGATCACCTGCGTCGCGCGCGGCGCGGGCCGCGTGCTCGAAGACTACACCAACCTGCGCCGCCTGCTCGTGGGCCTCGAACGCGGCAGTACGCGGCATTAGGCAGAATAGCCCTCACCCTCTCTCAAGTTCACCCCCGCTAAACAGCGTTCTGCCCGTTTGCTATAATGGGCGCCGGAGGACGCATGAATCAAGGTATGCGGCGCGGATGGCGCGCCAACCGTGCAGTCTATTTCTTCGTGCTATTGCTGGTGGTCACAGCGCTGTTTGCGCTCAGCCAAACCGGCGTGCTTGCCCCGATTGAAGGCATCGTCGCGGCGCCGCTCAACGCGCTCACCGGCGTGTTCCAGCGTGTCGCGGTCAGCGTCAGTGGCGGCGTACTTGACCTGACCGAAATCCAAACGCTTCAGCAGCGCAATGCCGAGTTGGAACAGGCGCTGGCCCGCTTGCAGGCCGAGGTGGTCGATCTGCGCGAAGTCTCCAGCGACTATCAGCGCCTTGCCGCGCTGGTGGACTACGCCAGCGCGCTCCAGAACCAGCAGGTACTGGCCGCGGATGTCATCGGCTACGAACAAACCCCGCTGCGCTCGATCACGATTAATCGCGGCACCCGTGACGGACTCCAGACTGGTATGCCTGTAGTGACTGATCAGGGATTGGTGGGCCGCATCATCGAGGTGCAGGCCAACGGCGCACGCGTGCTGCTCGTCAGCGACCCCTCCAGCGCCATCAGTTCGCGCCTGCAAACGACCCGCGCCGAGGGCACGGTCGAGGGGCAGGTGTCAGGCAACCTGGAGATGACCTATATCCCGCTGGGCGCGCAGATTTAGGACGGCGACCTCGTGCTGACCTCTGGACTGGGCGGCAATCTGCCCCCCAATCTCGTCGTTGGACAGGTGACCAGCAGCCGCGCCGGCCTCGATGTCTATCAAATCGCACAGGTGCGCAGCCTGATCGACTTCGACGCGCTCGAAAGCGTGCTCGTCATCACCAACTTCCAACCAGTCGACCTGTCGGCGTTCCAGCAAACGGGCGGAAATTAGGCAGGCATGGGCAGTTGGGTTGGCTTTCCGCTGCTCATCCTCGCAGCGGCCCTGCAAGTGACGTTTATGCCCCAACTGCGCGTGCTGGGCGGCGAACCCGATCTGGTGATGCTGCTGGTGCTGGCCTATGCCCGCCACGCCACGCTTGAACAGGGCGTTACCTGGGCCTTCATCGGCGGCATCACCACCGACCTGCTGTCTTCCACACCCACAGGAACGCATGTGCTGTCGCTGCTCGTGCTGGTGTTCATCGTCGACCGCCTGCGCGCGCAACTTGCCAGTCTCGGGGTCATTTCAACCGTACTGCTGGTCATGATCGGCACGTTCCTTCAGTATGGCTTCGCTTTCCTTGCCAACGCGCTGACAGGCTACGGTTTGCCGCCGCTTGAAGTTCTGACCTACAACGTGCTGCCGTCGTTGGCCTATAATCTGGTGTTGATCTGGCCGCTGGGCTGGTTTGTGCGCCGCCTGACGGTTGCGCCATCGCTGCCGGAGATCACGCGTTAAGTTGGAGACCGTTTTGTGGGGCGTTTAATACCATTTCAGGGCTGGCGACTGACGTTCCTGCAAGGGATCATCGCCGCAGCGTTCCTGATTTTCGGGCTGCGAATGTTTCAGCTTCAGGTCATGCAGTTTGATGACTTGCAGGCCGCGGCCAATGAAAACCGACTGCAGGAACTACCGCTGGCTTCCGCCCGCGGCGTAATGAGCGACCGCAACGGCACGCCGCTGGCGATCAATGTGCCGGCGTTTAACGTCACTGTTGTTCCGGCGGCGCTGCCTGACAATCAGGAAGATACGCTGCGTATCTATAATCGACTGTCTGCGCTCACCGGCGTGCCCCCCACCCGTGCTATCGCCGATGCCGCCCGCCAGAATGTGCGCAGCATCGAAGAGATGGTGGACGTTGGCCGTGGTATCGCGCCTTACCGGCCGGTCGTGATCGCGCAGGACGTTCCCCAGCGCGCTGCCATGCAAATCCTTGAAGAGCGCATTTCGCTTCCCGGCGTCGACCTCGACATCGCATCGGTGCGCGATTATCCCACGGGCGCGCTCACCTCGCAGGTCGTGGGCTATATGGGGCCAATCCCGCCTGAACAGCAGCTTGAACTGCTGGCGCAGGGCTATAACCCCGCCTACGACCGCATCGGTTACGCCGGCCTCGAACTGGCGCTCGAACCGCTGCTATCGGGCGAACGCGGCCGCATCGTCAACGAAGTGGACGTCGCCGGTCAGCCGTTGCAGCAGATCGAGCGCCTCGATCCGGTGGCGGGCTACAGCGTGGAGCTCACGCTTGACGCCGAGTTGCAGGCCGCCGCCGAAGAAGCGTTGAAGAATGAAATCGAACGGCTGAACGCCGAATCTGGCCGCGTGGTCAGTGGTACAGGCTCTGTCATCGCCATGGACCCGCGCACCGGCGAAGTGCTGGCGATGGTCAGTTATCCCAGTTACGACAACTCTCGTTTCGCGCGCAACATCGATGTCGATTACTACCTTGATGTCGCCGCCGACCCGCTGCTTCCGCTGGTCAACCATGTCACGCAGTCGGTCTATCCGCCCGGTTCGGTCTGGAAGCTGATCACCGCAGCCGGTGTGCTGCAGGAAGACGTGATCGATCCAGATTCGCTGCTCAACGACCCCGGTGACTTAATCCTGCCGAACCGTTATGCGCCCAACGACGAAACGCGCGGCCAGCGTTTTGTGTGCTGGCTTTCGCAGGGCCACGGCAATCTGGACATGCGCGGCGGCATCGCCCAAAGCTGCGACGTCTATTTCTATCAGATCGGTGGCGGCAACCCCGATGTCTCTCCAGCCGTGCTGCGCCCGAATGGGCTGGGCATCGATAACCTGTTCCGCTACGCCACCATGTTTGGCATCGGATCGAAGCTCGGCATCGAAGTACCGTTCGAGAACGCCAGCCGCATGCCCGACGCCGACTGGAAGCGCCGCCTCTACGGTGAGAACTGGTCCACCGGCGACACCTACAACGCCGCATTCGGGCAAGGCTATATCAACGTCACGCCGCTGCAGCTTGCCAGCTCCGTTGCCGCCATCGCCAACGGCGGCACGCTCTTCCAGCCGACCGTCGTGCGCGAAATCACTGACAGCGACGGCAATGTCGTGCGCCCGTTCCAGCCGCAGGTCATCCGCAGCATCAACTACGAACAAGCCGCCGCTGGTGAACCGATTCGCTTGCTGATGCTGGAGGACATGATCCTGCAAGGCCCGAGCAGCCTGGCCTGCACCTGCGAGCCGGACAGTGAGTTCTATAACTCCACGCGCTGCAGCCCGGCCACCTATACCAACGAAGTCAATATCAACCCGGACTCGTTTGGCACGCCCGATATGCGCTCATACAGCGTGCATGTGCCGTTCAATTACAGCTTCGGTGATGGCTTCTGCAGCCCGATCCGCTTTGACCCCGAATACCGCCCGCCGTTCGTCGAATCCGAGAATCTGACGATAGTGGAAGAGGGGATGCGGCTGGCAGTCACCAACGGTACGGCCCAGGCCGCGAATCTGCCCTATGTGGCGGTGGCAGGCAAAACCGGCACCGCCGAATACTGCGACGAAATCGCCGGCCCGCTAGGGCTGTGCCGGCCGGGTAACTGGCCCGCGCACGCCTGGTTTACCGGGTACGCCCCGTATGAAGACCCCGAGATTCTGGTGATGGCTTTCGTCTACAACGGCGGCGAAGGCTCGGCGGTGGCGCTGCCGGTCGCGGTACAAACGCTTGAGGCCTACATGCGGCTAAAGAACGAGCGTGAAGGCGGCACAGGCTCGCAAGCGACCCTGCCGGAAGCGCCCGTCACGCCGGCCATTGCGCCGACATCAACCATCGAACCGGCCGTGAACGATCCGCTGCCTCTGGAGCCTGTGGGCGAGCCGCCTGCCGGCGACACCTCACCCTAAAGCTGCGTCTATGGCTCTGTTCTCGTTCCCGGACTCCACCCGGCAGCGGCTGCAATACTGGCTGCCAGCCCTAGCCGCGGGCGTGATCAGTTGGCTACTGTTCATGGTCATCGGCCAAACGCCGGTCATTCGCGCTTCGGGCCTGGCGCTGGTGATCGTGGCGATGGCGCTCACCCTGCGCCCGTTCAGCGCGGCGCTGGCCGTGATTGGCGCGCTGGCGCTGGCTCTCACCCCGGCCTTCTGGTCGCAAACCGGCGGCAGCGAGAGCCTCAATCCGGCCGCGATTCTGGCGGCCCTCGGGCTGGCAGCAGGCGTCACTGCATTGGGCGTATTCTCCACGCGGCGCTTCTTCTGGGCCGTCGCAGCCGGTGTCGGGCTGTTCGCGCTGCTATTTCTGCTGGTGGTGGGCGTGCCGCGCAGTCTGCGTCTGACCACGCTGGTCACCGCGTGGATGTTGTATCTGCTGGTGGATGGCCTGCTGTTGAGCAACCCACGCCCGGACTCTCCGCCGATTGGCCGGCTGGGCGCACATCACACCTACGGACTTCTGCTGCTGTTCGCTATCGGCGTCGTCAACGACCCGCTGGTGGTGCTGATGGCCCCGGCGCTGCTGCTGGGCCTGTTCCTGACCGGCAAGCATATGCCCCTGCTCTACTGGCTGGTGCTGATTGGCATCTCAGTTTACGGCGTGATCGGCGTCATCGACTTGTACGCCGCGCCGTACTGGTGGGAGTTTGCCAGTGAGCGCGCCCGCGATATCGGGATTACGGTGCCCTATTTGCTGGGCGACGGCTGGCGCAACGCCAACCGATGGGTCGATATGGCTGAACTTATCGCCAAACAGTTCACGGCCCTGGGCGTCATCCTGGGCGTATTTGGGCTGGCGCGTCTATCACGCTGGTATCCGCCCGTCGGGGTCGTGACGATGGTGGCCTACGGCAGCTACGCGCTGTTTGGGCTGGTCTACTTCGGGGCCGATGCGGGTGTGCTGCTGCTGCCGCTGCTGATGATTCAGGTCATCTGGATGACGTATGCGGTCTACGGGATGGGCCAGTGGCTACAGAAAAGCGCTGGTACGCGATCGCGCTCCGTACGCTGGCTGGCTCCGGCAACGTACCTGCTGCTGCCGCTGCTGCTGTTCGTCCGCGTGGTGACCTAGAACCTGAAACCTTCAATGTAGCGTGATTGATTAAGCCTGTTATAGTAGTGTCACAGAAATGTGGCGCTCACAGTAGTCGCAGCCAACACGGGGTATGCGGGTCAGAATGCCCGAGACGACCATTGCTATCAAAGGGGTGAACGAGGGCCTGCTGATCGCGCTTGACGAGGCCGAGGAATGGCTGGCGGTCACGCAGACGCTTGCCGCCCGCCTCGACGAAAAGCCGGCTTTCTTCAGCGGCGCGCGCGTCGTGCTCGATGTAGGCGCGCGCCCGGTTCGCAAAGACGAACTGGGCTCGATTAAGGCGCTGTTCGACCGGCGCAACATGCAGTTGATTCGCGTGGCCAGCGCCAGCGACACAACGCTCAATTCGGCCAGCGCGCTCGACCTGCGCGCCACGCCAACCGACAGCACCGTAGACAGCGCACCCGGGCTGGATACGCTACCCTTCAACCCCAATGAAGACGGTACGCCCGGCGTGATGATCAAGCGCACGCTGCGTTCTGGCCGTTTGGTGTTCAGTGAAGGCCATGTGTTGATTGTGGGCGATGTGAACCCGGGCGCGGAAATCGTGGCAATGGGCGATGTCGTCGTTTGGGGGCGGTTGCGCGGCAACGTGCATGCCGGCGCCAACGGTGATGAAAGCGCCGTCGTGTGCGCGCTGGATATGATGCCTACCCAGCTTCGCATTGGCGGCCTGATTGCGGTATCGCCTGCGGAAAAACGGCATAAGCCGAAAGCAGAGATTGCCTTGATCCGGGATGGCCGGATTGTCGTGGAGGAATGGCGCTGACGGGAAAACCAGCGGCCGTTTCTGAAGAAAGGGAAAGTGCATGTCGGCGAATGAGGGGGCAGTGGCGGCGCCGAGGAAATCCGCCCAACGCGCGAAAGTCGTCACGATCACATCAGGCAAGGGCGGCGTGGGCAAAACCACCACAGCCGCCAATATAGGCGTGGCGCTGGCGCGCGTCAATCAGCGCGTCGTGATGATCGACGCCGATATCGGCCTGCGCAATCTCGATATTGTCATGGGCCTCGAAAACCGCATTGTCTACGACCTGGTAGACGTGGTCGAGGGGCGCTGCAAGCTGCGCCAGGCGATGATCAAGCACAAGCAGTTCCCTGAACTGTACCTGATTCCGGCGGCGCAAACGCGCGACAAAACTGCCGTCAGCCCGGCAGATATGGTGCAGATCGCCGATCAGCTTCGGCCAGAGTTCGACTTCGTAATCATTGACTGCCCGGCCGGCATTGAGCGCGGCTTTCCGCAACGCCATTGCCCCGGCCGACGAAGTGCTGATCGTCACTAATCCAGAGGTTTCGGCTGTGCGCGACGCCGATCGCATTATTGGCCTGCTTGAAGCCGAAAACAAGAATCCGGCCAAGCTCGTCATCAACCGCGTCAAGGGCGATATGGTGCGTAAGGGCGAAATGCTGTCGCCCGAAGACGTGACGGACATTCTGGCGATCAAAATCATCGGCATCGTGCCTGAAGACGAGGCCGTGATCTCATCCACCAATTCGGGTATGCCGCTGGCGATGGTGGAGAACTCACGCGCCGGCCAGGCCTACCGGGACATCGCCAGCCGATTGATGGGTGAGCAAGTGCCGTTTGCCCAAATCGAAGAGTCGAGCGGATTGTTCAGGCGGATCGGCCGTTTGTTCGGCGGCAGTTGAGCGGTCAATCAAGGGAGAGAGACGATGAGTAGTTTCTTTGACCGCTTGTTCGGCAAGCCGAATAAGAGCGGCTCAAGCAGCAAGGCCAAGGAACGGCTGCAGTTCATCCTCGTCCACGATCGCATCAACCTGCCTCCCGAACGCCTGGAGGAGATGAAGGCCGAAATTCTCAAGGTCATCTCTAAATATGTGTCGGTGGACAGCGACCATGTGGATATTGCGCTGCAGAAGCGCGAACGCAGCCCATATCTGGTCGCCGAAATCCCGTTCCAGAAGATGGTCGAAGCGCCCGATGACGACGCGCCGGATGTGCCGCCCCGCCCCGCCTCACCCGAGCCAGGCGACGACAAAAAGAAGCCGCAATAGACCCTGCCGGCTGGCGCAGCTATAATGCGGCCGGTTGTTGGTTGACACAGGCCGCGCATGACCAAATCCACCAGCCTGTGGCGGCAGTTCGATTATGTCCTGTTCGCTGCGGCTATTCTGCTTACCCTCTTTGGCATTCTCATGATCCGCAGCGCCACGCTTGGCGCTGTCGACACTGAATTAATCGCCCGCGTGCCCGACCAGATCCGGTTTGCGATCCTCGGCTTCCTGCTGCTGCTCGGGCTGGCCGCGCTCGACTACCGGCTGCTCGCGGGCGTCGACAACTGGCTCTATATCATCATGATCGTGCTGTTGTTCATGGTCACGATTTTCGGCGTGGAAGGCGACGGCGGCGCGAAAAGCTGGCTCAATCTGGGCATTCGCGTACAACCGAGCGAAATCGCCAAACTGATCATCATCATCACGCTGGCCGTGTTCCTGTCACGCAATTACGACAAGCTCGGGCAACTTCCAACGGTGCTGCGTTCAGCCATCCACATCGGCATTCCGGCGATCCTGATCTTCATTCAGCCGGACCTGGGCATGACGATTGTATTCGCCGTCATCTGGATCGTGATGGTATGGGGCGCAGGTCTACGCCTGAAGCACATCGCCATCGGCCTGCTCGCGCTGACTATCGCTGCGCCGGTGGCCGTGCCGGTTGCATGGTCACAGATGGAGGGGTATCAGCGCCAGCGCATTCTGTCGTTCATCTCGCCGGAGAGCGACCGAGACGCTTACTACAACATTCTGCAGGCACGCATCAGCATCGGCTCCGGCGGCGTGGTAGGCAAAGGCTACGCGCAAGGCCCGCAAAATACGGGACGCTTCCTGCGCGTACGCCATACAGACTTCATCTTCAGCGTCATCGCCGAGGAATTCGGTTTCGTGGGCGGCGCCGTGACAATTGCGCTGCTGGCGGTTGTCATTTTTCGCATCCTGCGCGGCGCGCGCCGGGCGGCCGACCCACTGGGCGCGATGATCTGTTACGGCGTTGCCGCCTTCATCTTCTTCCAAACGTTCGTGTCAATCGGCATGAACCTGTCGCTCGTACCCGTTACGGGCCTCACTCTGCCCTTCATCAGCTCGGGCGGCACGTCGCTGCTGTCCACGCTGGCGGGCATTGGCCTGGCAGAAAGCGTGATCATGCGCGGGCGCAGGAACGGATAGGCCCTCATCCCCGGCCCTTCTCCCTCAGGGAGAAGGGTGAATTGCCGCCAGTTCTAGCCGTTTGTCCCTCTCCCTGAGGGAGAGGGACACAGGGTGAGGGCTTCTCCAAGGAGTAACCTTCGTGACCCCACCCAAACCCATCCGTACCCGCTTTGCGCCCAGCCCCACTGGCTCACTGCATATTGGCGGCCTGCGCACAGCCCTGTTCAACTGGCTGTATGCACGCCATGCCGGCGGCCAGTTCGTGCTGCGCATCGAGGACACCGACCAGAAACGCTACGATCCGAATGCGCTGAACAGCCTGATTGAGTCATTGACGTGGGCCGGTCTCGACTGGGACGAAGGCGTCGATAAAGGCGGCCCGTACGGCCCCTACGTCCAATCCGAGCGGCTGGCGCTTTATCAGGAGTGGGCGAACTGGCTGGTAGAGCACGACCACGCCTACCGCAGCTATGAAACACCCGCCGAGCTTGATGCCTCACGCAAAGCCCGCGAAGCGCAGGGCCTAGGCCCCGGCTATGATCGCGGCCACCGCGATTTATCGCCCGGGCAGATTGCCGCCTATGAAGCCGAGGGGCGCGCATCCGTCGTGCGTCTCAAGATGCCACTGGAAGGCGAATCGGTGCTGCCCGACGCGCTGCGCGGCACAATCACCTTCGACAATGCAGGCCAGCAGGATACCGTGCTGCTCAAGTCGGACGGCTTCCCAACTTATCATCTTGCCCACGTCATTGATGACCACTTCATGGAGATCTCGCACGTCATGCGCGCCGTCGAGTGGCTGCCGTCGTTCCCGCTGCACTGGCAGTTGTGGCAGGCCTTCGGCTGGGAGCCGCCCACCTACGTGCATCTGCCGGTCATGCTCAATCCGAACGGCAAGGGAAAGATGAGCAAGCGCAACCCGCCGCGTGACGCGCAGGGGCGGCTGATTCCCGTGCTGGTGCACGACTACATCGCGGCCGGCTATCTGCCCGAGGCCGTCGATAACTTCCTCGCCAATATCGGCTGGAATTTCGGCGACGACCGCGAGGTATTCAGCATGGCCGAAGCCATCGAGCGCTTCGACCTGACGCGCATCAACGAAGCCAACTCGGCCTTCCCGCCGGACAAGCTCGACTGGCTCAACGGCGTCTACATCCGCGAGATGCCCGTCGATGATCTAGCCGAACGGCTACGAGCACCCGTCGAGCGTGCTGGCTGGGGGGCCAGCGACGAACTGCTGCGTGCCGTGGCGCCGCTGGTGCAGCCGCGGATCAAGACGCTCAACGACGTGGTCGAGATGGCCGGGTTCTTCTTCCGTGAGCCGTTTCAGCCCGCGCCGATTGAGCAGTTTGCCGCGAAGAATCTGACTGTGGCGCAAGTGAGCGCCCTGCTCGACCAGGCGCACGCGGCGCTGGCCGCGCTGCCCGACTGGACGCACGAGGCGCTGGAAGACAATCTGCGCGCGCTGACCGAGCAGCTCGGTGTCAAGGCCAAAGACCTGTTCAACCCGCTGCGCTCGGCAGTGACAGGCCAGGTGGTGTCCCCACCACTATTCGAGTCGATGGCGGTCATCGGCCGCGACGCCTGCCTGGTGCGGATTACAGATACCAGCGCAAGGCTGGCTGCAAGTTCGGCCAACTAAGCCTTGATGAAGGGGCGGGCCCGTGCTATCCTTTCGCGCAGCAGTGAGGGATAGTTCAACGGTAGAACTGTGGACTCTGAATCCATCAATCCTGGTTCGAATCCAGGTCCCTCAGCACGGGTGTAGTGGAGTCGAACATGGTTCGGCAGAAGTGGTGAGCTTGCGCTCGCCACTTTTTGTTTTACCGCGTTTTTGCTGCTGCGCCCGCGTTTCACCGACTTCATCGGAAAGTTCACTGAGATATGCGAACGGTGAACGTAGCACAAGCATCACACTTCCATCGTCGTTCACAACGACCCGATCTGCTAATTGACGCAAGAGTTCTCTTTGATCCTTACGTTGTAAACCATTGTACAACTTTCCGACAATTGCGATTATTTGCAACGCTGATTCCAGGTTAGCGATATGAAGCGTCTGTTGCATTTCCATCGTTTCCAGAGTGCGTGTGATCTGTTCACGCCGATCCTGCCATTCCCTCCACAACTCGTCCCATGTCTCTTCGCTGATTTTTCCGGCCGCCATCATGCGTGCTAATCGGACTTCTTCTGTATTAATCTCTTTAAGGGATCCACGTAACTGTGCTTTCTCATCAGGTTGAACATAGCCCATTCGTTCAGCAAGTTCATGTGTGTAGCTTGCGCGTATAACTGGTATCAGTATCGGGTCAACTTCAATGCGATTTATCTGTTCTGTCACGCGAGCATCGATGTCCGAACATAAAAAACTGACTCCGCCCGCACCAGCTACACGATAGTAACCAGTGGTGCTAGAAAGTAAGCATGAGAATTTGAAGTAGTCACGCAGACAGCACACACTTAAAGTGTCGAAGTTTGAGTGAGGTGCGTCGCGTGACTACGGAAGAGATTATAGTCCACATTTTCTGCAAGGTAGACGATGCGCTGGGAGCGGTGCACAAGGAAGTCTTGGCGAAACTGTACCCGAGCGAAGTGGTCACGATTGGCATTCTGTTCGCGCTTAAGGGCGGACATTTCCGCGCGTTTGAGCGCTGGTTACGACGGGATTATGACGCGCTGTTCGGTGGCCTGCCGGAGCGCACGCGGCTGCTGCGCCTGTTGCGTCAGCATCAGGGCCTGACGGATGCGCTGCTGGGCGAGCCAAGTCTGCTGTGCGTGGCCGACACCTACCCCATCGAACTGCTGTTTCCCATCCGCCAGGGACGCTCGCAGGCTCAGATGGGCGGCAAGAGCAAGGACAAGGGCCGCTGGTCGGTCGGTGTGAAGCTGGCCTGGGTGATCAACAGTCTGGGCGATGTCTGCGCCTGGTCGTGGGACACCCTCAACACCCATGATCAGGCGTTTCTGCCGCTGCTGGAACTGTTGGATGAAGAGAGCATCGTGCTGGCCGATTATGGCTTTCGCTGCGCAGCAGGTATCCCTGCAAACGTCAAGTTGTGTAAGAAAGGCACCTGGAACGAGCGCATGACGATTGAAACGCACTTTTCACTGCTGACCGTCATCTGCAAGGCCAAGAAGATGCATCACCGCGTCGCCGAACATCTGGAAGCCCGTCTCGCCTACACTGCCGCCATGTTCAACGTCTGCGTCTCTCTCTGGCACCAACTCCCATCCTGACGCCGATCCATTCACCATCAGCATCGCCCAGTTCAGTTTATAACCCGCACCACTGGTTAGCACCACTGGTTACAAGGGTTTGATACAGGCTTGGAACCAGGGCCGTGGTTGCGCTTTCGGTCAGAGGACGGTTGTGGGTGCCCCCAGAGTCGCTGTGCTAACGCCCACTTAAGTGGTGGCCCACATCAAGCACAATTTATTGACCCCAAGAGGGCTTCAATACATCAAACGGTGCTATCCAACGGTATTCCGCTGGCCAAGCGTTTCCTGCTCTTCGTCGCCTACCTGGAATTGGACCTCCACCCACCGATCACAATCGCCGAGCGCGACCGCAAGATCATGGCAGCATATATGGGTGGCTGCAGCCTAAGCGACCTGGCACGGCAGCATGGGGTGAGCTCGCAGCGCGCTTGGCAGATCGTAACCAACAGGCACTTCTAAACCGGGAGAACTCCCTTCCTCCGCAGGGCGCAGCCCATGCGATTAAGGTCTCGTTGATCAACGGAGACCGAGCGCGTTGCTAGAAGGCGTTGGGAGCCCTCACTCCGAAGTATGGGCTTCTCTAGCGAGCTGCTTGGGAACTCGTTGGCCGTGGCGCGCCCAAGCGCTGTTATTGGCCGTGCGTCATGCTCAGTGTATGCCCAAAAATAGGTTCCGCTCTTGGGGCAAGTCTCTGGTCACAATAATCGTCCGTGTCACAATTGTTCTTATGAGAGAAGAAGGGTGCAGTTCCAAAACATCCGAATATTTGCACTTTTTCGGGTGAACCGATACTCTTGCCCTGTCGTTTAACAGAGTTTTGAAAGGATGAACAATGCGTAGGAATTTGTTCGGTTTCATCATCGTCGGGCTCGTTCTGGTTCTTCTAAGCACCACATTCGCAGTCACCGCTCAAGACAATATCGTTGTATGCGCCATCGTCCCAACGACAGAAATCGAGTACTTCGCCACACTGCTGAATGAGTATGTCATGGCAGGTGAGTCGCGTGGTATCGAAGTGATCACGATTGATTCTCAGAACGACCCGGCACGCGAAGCCGACTCGATAGAGAACTGCATCTCGCGCGGCGTCGATGTCATTGTCGCCTCGGTCATCGACCCCGCCACCTCGCAGGCGGCCGCCTCCGAGGCGATGGCTGCCGGCATCCCCTTCCTGCTCCAGGGGCAGGAACGCGTGGACGTCGACTGGGCCACTGCCAACTTCGGCTACAGCGAAGCGGACATGGGCCGTCTTGCCGGTGAACTCGTCGCTCAGTGCCTCAACGAGCGCCAGCCCGATGCGACTTCGATCACGGTCGGCGCGTGTGGTTGGCCGCAGTGGCCGTCCACCGTCCGCCGCATCGATGCCTCCAAGATAGCTGTTGAGGAAGGCGTAGATGCCGACATCGTCTGGGCGTTTGAGCAAGAATGCGGCACGCGCGAACTGGGTGACCAGGCCGTGTCCACCGCGCTGCAGGCGCACCCGGAAATGCGCGCTGTCGTCAGCATCAACGACGGCTCCAGCCTGGGCGCGATTGCCGCCTTCGAATCGGCAGGTATCGACCCCGCCGAACTGTGTATCGCCGCGCCCAACAACGACCTCGAAGTGCGCCAGTACATCGCTGACGGTCGCATCTACGGCACGGTTGACCTCAACCACCGCGGTATCGCCGAAGCGGCGATGGATCTCGTGCTTCAGGTAATGGCGGGTGAGGCCATTCCAGACATGACCTACGTCGATATGATCCCTGTCACTACCGAAAACGTGGGTGAGTGGATGCCCGGCAGTGAACCCACAGCAACAGAAGCACCTATGAACTCTTGACACCAGCGAGCTGATGACGGTTTGCGCCATCGTCCCAACGACAGAAATCGAGTACTTCGCCACGCTGCTGAACGAGTATGTCATGGCAGGCGAAGCGATGAACGTCGAGGTAATCACGATTGACTCGCAGAACGACCCGGCGCGTGAAGCCGAACTCGATAGAGAACTGCATCTCGCGCGGCGTCGATGTCATTGTCGCCTCGGTCATCGACCCCGCCACCTCGCAGGCGGCCGCCTCCGAGGCGATGGCTGCCGGCATCCCCTTCCTGCTCCAGGGGCAGGAACGCGTGGACGTCGACTGGGCCACCGCCAACTTCGGCTACAGCGAAGCGGATATGGGCCGTCTTGCTGGTGAACTCGTCGCTCAGTGTCTCAACGAGCGCCAACCCGACGCCACCTCCATCACAGTTGGCGCATGCGGTTGGCCGCAGTGGCCGTCCACCGTCCGCCGCATCGATGCCTCCAAGACAGCCGTTGAGGCAGGCGTAGATGCCGACATCGTCTGGGCATTTGAGCAAGAATGCGGCACGCGCGAACTGGGTGACCAGGCCGTGTCCACCGCGCTGCAGGCGCACCCGGAAATGCGCGCTGTCGTCAGCATCAATGACGGCTCCAGCCTGGGCGCGATTGCCGCCTTCGAATCGGCAGGTATCGACCCCGCCGAACTGTGTATCGCCGCGCCCAACAACGACCTCGAAGTGCGCCAGTACATCGCTGACGGTCGCATCTACGGCACGGTTGACCTCAACCACCGTGGTATCGCCGAAGCGGCGATGCAGTTGGTTCGTATGATCGGCGTGGGCGAAACCGTTCCAGACATGACCTACGTCGATATGATCCCCGTCACTGCCGAGAACGTGGGTGAGTGGCCGACGAACTAGGATCAGCGCAGTATTAATTCGGCCGCCCGGAAGGTCGATTGACCCTCCGGGCGGTTCCTACGCCTCTACAAACACAGCGGAAGCGCAGCGATGACCAACACAGATCACGCGCCACTGCTTGAAATGCGCAATATCGACAAAGCCTATCCCGGCGTTCAGGCGCTCAGTGATGTCTCGTTCTCAGCCGAACGTGGCGAAGTCCATGCCCTGCTGGGTGCCAATGGCGCAGGCAAATCCACGCTTATCAAAGTTCTCGTCGGTGCCGTGCCACGCGATTCGGGAACGATTGTGTTTGACGGCGAAACGTTTGCTTCGCTCAATCCCCAGGAGACAGCGCAGCACGGCATCGCCTGCATCTTTCAGGACCCCGCCCTCATCCCTCTGCTCACCGTCGAACAGAATATCTTCCTTGGGAATGAAATTACGCAGCGCACGGGCTGGATTCGCCAGCGCGATCAACGCCGGAAGGCGCGCGACCTACTGGCCCCGATTGCGCCGAATATCGACCCTGCAGATCGTGTCCTGCGCCTGCGCACGAGCGAGCGCCAGTTGGTCGCGCTGGCCAAGGCACAGGTGGCCGGCACCAAGCTGATTATCATGGACGAGCCCACTGCGTCGATGACTGAGACGGAGATAGAAGCGCTGTTCAATGCCATCCAGCGCCTCAAAGCGCAGGGCATCTGCATCATCTATGTCACCCACCGGCTGGAAGAGGTATATCAGATTGCCGACCGGGTTACCGTGCTGCGCGACGGGCGGCATATCGCTACCCGCCCAATTGAAGAAATGCCGCGCGATGAACTGATCCAAACCATTATCGGTCGCGAACTGCGCGCTGAATCACGCCGCGAACAAGGATACGTTGGAGATGTAGTACTTGACGTGGAACACTTGAGCCAGCGCGGAACCTTTTCCGATATCAGCTTCAAAGTTCACGCAGGCGAAATCGTCGCGCTGGCCGGGCTGGTCGGCTCGGGCAGAACCGAAATCGCGCGTGCGATCATCCACGCGGATCCGTTCGAGCGCGGAACGATTACTTTCCCCAATCGGGCCAAACGCGTCGCTGCACCCTCAAGCGCCGTTCGCGCCGGGGTAGTGATGGTTCCGGAAGATCGCAAACAGCAGGGTATCATCCCGAAAATGTCGGTGACAGAGAATATTCTGCTCACCTCGATCCCGCGCTTTTCGTCTAAGACTTTAGGCTGGATCGATGCGCGAAAAGTGCGCAAGGCTGTGGCTTCGATTGCTGAGTCTCTTGAGCTACGCCCTATCGGCGCTGAGAAGCGCCCGATTGAAACGTTGAGTGGTGGAAACCAGCAGAAGGCGATAATCGCGCGTGGCATCGAAAGCCAGGCCGCTCTACTAATTCTGGATGAGCCGACAGCCGGCGTCGACATCGGCGCAAAAGCCGAAATTCATCGAATCATTTTTTCACTTGCACACGATGGCAAAGGCGTTCTGCTCATCTCGTCCGAAGTAGAAGAAGTGCTCACCTTAGCCGATCGTATTCTCGTTATTCGTCAGGGGCGGCTTGTAGGTGAGCTGCCCGGCCCAACCACCACCTCGCACGATGTTCTGCGCCTGGCGCTGGGCGAACCCAACGCAGCATCCGCGTAAGCTGATACTGCTTTAACTTTCAGGCTCGCCGGAGGAACTCATGACTGCACCTGTCGTTACCAGTACGCCCGCGTCTGCGCGACGTCGTCCGTCATTCGGCATAAGTAATGCTGGGCTTTGGGCGTTCCTGCTGGTTCTCATCGCACTTTTTGCGGTTACCACGCAGGGATTCTTCACTCCCAACAACGCGCTCAATGTCATCCGTCAGATGTCGATTCTGGCGATTGCCGCGTTCGGCTCCAGCTTCGTCATCTTCTCCGGGGGATTGGACTTATCTGTCGGGTCGAATGCGGCGCTGTCAGGTGTCGTCGCCGCGATGGTTGCGCGGGATACGGGTGCGTTCTTACCAGTCGAATTCAGTTGGTTGGTTGGTGTGTTTGTCGGCGCGACGGTGGGCATCATCAACGGCCTGATTATCGTGCGCTTCAAAATCAGCCCGATCATCACTACCCTCGGAACGCTCACTATCGCCCGAGGTCTGGCGCTTCTGCTAACTGGCGGCGTATCCCTCTTCGGAGTTCCGAACTCCTTTCAAGGCTTGGGGCGCGGATTTGTTGTTCCAGGGGTCTTGGCCAACCCTGTCGCGATCATGTTCATCTTGCTCATCGTCGGCTCGCTCGTCCTGCAACGTACGAGCTTTGGTCTTTATGTCTATTCCGTTGGCGGCAATGAAGAAGCTGCACGCCTGTCGGGAGTCCCTGTCAACCGCGTGAAGCTGATGGTCTATCTCATCGGTGGCGCAACGGCGGGTTTAGCTGGTGTCGTTCTTGCCTCGCGCCTTGGATCAGGCCAGGCGGCTGGAAGCCAGGGTCTCGAACTGGATGTGATTACCGCGATCGTGCTGGGCGGCGCCAGCATTTCCGGGGGATCGGGCAGCATGATAGGCACATTCGTAGGTGTGCTCATCATCTCGATCCTCGAAAACGGCATGACGCTTGCCAACATCGACCCCTTCTACCAGCAAATTGTGAAAGGTATGGCGCTGCTGCTGGCAGTCGGTCTCGAAGAGTGGCGCAAGCGCCGCCAATTACGCGTCTCCATCGCTCCATCTGCCCCACAAGAAAAGGAGTAGCCCATGGCCCCGCGCTGGAAGTACTCAATCAGCGAAGTCACAACCATCCAAAACTCTTTCGAGGAAGACGCCGAGCTGTATGCCTCGGTTGGCGCGACAGGTATGGGTGTCTGGGGGTTCAAGATGGAGGAACTCGGTCCGTCTCGCGCCTCAGAGATCCTTGATCAACATGGGTTGGTCGCAGCCAACTGCATCCCCGATCTGAACTCGATCCTTCCCTACGTGCTCAGCCCGGAGCCCGAAGACCCGATGGAGCGGGTGGAGGCTTTTTTGCCGAACATGGAGCGGATGGCCAAACTTCAGCCCGAGAGTATCGTGGTAATCACCGGACCTCTAGCGGGTCGATCCAAAGAGGAAGCTTTTGACCTGTGCGTTCAAGGCTTCCGTCGTATTGCTTCGGTCGCGGGTGACCTGGGCGTGAACCTGTCCTTCGAGCCAATTCATCGTTCTCAAGAAGCGGTATTCACCTTCATCTGGGATATTCCGGGCGCGTTGGATCTCATTCGTGCCGTCGATCATCCGCGCTTCAAGCTGATGTTTGATACGTGGCATCTGTGGGATACGGATCATGTGGAAGACCATATCCGGGAGCATATTGACTTGATTGCTGGAGTTCACGTGGCGGATTGGCGCATGCCCACTCGGACATGGGCGGATCGCGCCTTCCCAGGTGAAGGGCAGGTTCCTATGCGCCAACTGCTGACCACGCTGTATGAAACGGGATTCCGAGGTCACTTCGATGTCGAGTTATTCTCCGATGATGGTCGGTATGATGCTGACTACGAGGATTCGATCTGGAAGCTTCCCCCGGCGGAGATTGTCGAGCGAGCCACGCGGATCTTTCGTGAGGATACGTGAATAAAGCCATACATTGAGAAGTCCTCGGTGTGAGACGGCACGGTGAAGGTCCGAGTCTTACGCCAGCTCTGGGCCAGCCTGTCGTCAAAGGCTTACTGGGACAGGTTCGATATAAGACTGGAAACAGGACCGTGGTAGCGCTGTCGGTCGGCGGACAATTGTGGGTGCCCCAGAGTCGCTGTGCCAAGGCCAGATTCCCAGACGCTCCACATCAAGCACTTGTTGTTGACCCTACGAGGAGTCAGGGTCCGACGATTCTCATCCGCATTGTCGGCAGCACAGTGGTTAGTGTGCTTCGGGGGACTCAGCACCGATGTGCCACCACAAATCCCGCGCAATGAATGGATTCGACGCCTGTACAGCCAAGGCATTAGCCTAACAGCGATTTCCCACGAGTTATGGCATTAGCCCACAGCGCGTGTGGCAGATTATGAACGAGGTTTGACCGCGGAACCCTAACTTTCCCTGTTCCGAGCCTCATCCTTCGCCCTACCCCTTCAACAGTGCGCTTTTCACCGACAGCCGAATTACCGATAGCGACAACCATATTCAAGGCGCTTCGTAAAAATAGAGATCGCACGAGTGACGTTCCTAGCCCTACGCGGCGGCGCGCGCAGAGTCGGGTCCGGTTTGCCTTCCAACCGTTCGGCCGATATCGTGTCTATGTGTGGTGGCCAAGAAAAGCCCCACGCCGAGAGTGATTTGCTGCAGTTTAGATAGGCACACCCACCAGCAGCTCACTGGCGAGTACGCTGCGGATATGGTCCTTAGCTTCGCCTCGGCATCTCCGGATTGCCTGGATTGAAGTGTTTAAGGAAGACCAGCGGCTCAGTGCTGCTCAGATTCGTGATTTGCACACCATTGTTCGCTGCGCTGCAGGTCACGAAGCACTCATCTTCAGTCATCTCGCCATAGCGAATCAATGACGGCGAAGACACCGCAAATTTGCCGAACCGCCCGTAGCCCTGCACACAGATCATGCCGTAGGCAACGGGATCATGGATCGTGACTGTGCGGCCGGGCAGCACCGTCAGCTCCTTGGCGCTAAAGGCGTCACTGCCGTATACAATCCACTTCTCCTGATAGCCCTCGGCGCGCTGCACGTCGGGATCGCCTGCTGATCTTGGCTGGAGAAAGTGGTTGTCCTTGAAGTGCGGATCAACGTTAGCATCCCAGTCCAGCAGGGAGAGCAGATAGTCAAAGTCGTGATGGTGTTCCGGTGGTACGTCCTTGACCACCATCGACCAGTCGACAAGCTGGTAATCGGCTATGAGCGACTGCCACATTGAGAACACGTCTGATGCACGCTGGGGTTCGTAGGTGCAGTATGTGCCGGGAGCGTGCAGAATGCCCGGTGGCACATCCCAGCCGGTACCCACCTGCAGGCGGTAGGCCTTCGACAGGCTGAGGATCTGGTTGTCTCCATCGTGCCAGCGCTTCAGGCAGTCAATTACCTGATCTTTGCTGGTCCCCGGCTCGATGCCGAAGAAGGTGTACGGGAACGTGTCGTTGGCGAAATTGTACTGCGGTGGGAAATAGTACGCTTCCGGCTTGCCCACCCGCCCAACTTTCGCAGCCATTTCGTCACTGTGGTGCAGGTGATGCGGAAGCGGGTACATGTTGTCGAAGAACTTGCTATACATCATCCAGCGGCCAAAGCGGTCAACCTGCTCCTGACCCAGAAACTCGACCGTCAATTCCTCTATCGCCTCAACGAGCAGCACTTTCTGCCGGTCGAGGTGAATGTAGCTCAGGCCTTCGTCTGGTGCAGTCAGCGGGCCATTATCGGCTTTGGTAGTGGATGCGAACCAGCGTTCGTCAATCCCTCCACGCTGTGCGCCCAGTGCATACAGGTCGTTTGGATGCAGGCGAAGGCGCCGGCCCGGTACGCAAAACGAGCGAGGCACCCACGTCGGCGTGAGGCGCACCACGCCCGCTCCTTGCTCCAACGCCTGAACAGCTAGCTGCCGTGGTTGTGCATTGACCATGATGTGTAACCCCATAGTTCAGGATAAGGAAAAGGGGCACAGCATGCTGTGCCTCATGCTTCGGGTGTGCGGCGCGAACTCCGTTCACGCCGCACAGCGGTCTTGTGCCTTACTGCTGGATTTCGCCAAGGCGTTCTGCCTGGTCGAAGTTATCCAGCGTGATGGCAATCGGGATTAGGAAGTTATCATGCTGCGCCGGTGAGACGCTATTCCACACGAAGTTCGCCATCAAATCGAGCGCTGTACGAGCTTGCAAACCAGGGAACTGCTCGATAGTAGCGGTCAGCTCACCATTTTGAATGGAGAGCAAGGCTTCCGGCAGGGCATCGAAGCCGATGACGGCCACCTGGCCAATCAGGTCACGCGCCTTGATGGCTTCCACCGCACCAAGGGCCATGTCGTCATTGGCGGCGTTGATGACTGCCGGCGCAGCATCTGCTGCCGACAGACCATTCTCACTCACGGACAGGCCGTCCGCGCGGTTGAAGTTGGCCGTCTGCTCGAAGATGATCGGGTAGGTATCCGCCAGAGCGTCCAGCACGTTGTGCAGGCCAGCGTTGCGGTCAATCGCCGGTGAAGCGCCGGGCGACCCCTGCAAGTTGAAGACCTGACCGCCTTCGGGGAAGAGCGACAGGATGAGGTTGCCCTGCGCCTCGCCGCCGAGGACATTATCGGCGCCGACGTGAGCAAGCGTGTTGTTGGCCGTGTCGCCAGCGACATTGCGGTCAATGGTGATGACCGGGATGCCAGCGTCAATGACTTCCTGGATGGCCGGAGCGAGAGCATCGGCGGCGCGCGGGGAGATGATCAGGCCGTCATAGCCTTCTGCGATGATGGCTTCCAGGTCGGCGATCTGCTTGGTGGTGTTGTCCTGGCCGTCGAAGGTCACCAACTCGATATTGGTCAACTGGGCCGCCTGGTCCTGAATCTGCCGTTCCATGTGCACGAAGAAGGGGAACTGCAGGCCCGGGATCGAGAAGGCAATGCGGATCGGATCGCCAGCGAGAATCGGCTCAGGGGTGGGCTCAGTGGCCGTGATTTCGCCTAGACGTTCTGCCTGATCGAGGTTATCCAGCGTAATGGCAATCGGGGTGAGGTAGTTGTCGTGCTGCGACGGGGCGACACCGTTGCGGAGCGAGTCCACCATCAAATCCAACGCCGTTCGGGCTTGCAAACCGGGGAACTGCTCGATGGTGGCGGTCAGTTCACCATTCTGAATGGCAAGCAGGGCTTCCGGCAGGGCATCGAAGCCGATGACAGCCACCTGGCCAACCAGATCGCGCGCCTTGATGGCTTCCACCGCACCAAGGGCCATGTCGTCATTGGCGGCGTTGATGACTGCCGGCGCAGCATCCGCTGCCGACAGACCATTCTCACTCACGGACAGGCCGTCCGCGCGGTTGAAGTTGGCCGTCTGCTCGAAGATGATCGGGTAGGTATCCGCCAGAGCGTCCAGCACGTTGTGCAGGCCAGCGTTGCGGTCAATCGCCGGTGAAGCGCCGGGCGACCCCTGCAAGTTGAAGACCTGACCGCCTTCGGGGAAGAGCGACAGGATGAGGTTGCCCTGCGCCTCGCCGCCAAGGACATTATCGGCGCCGACGTGAGCAAGCGTGTTGTTGGCCGTGTCGCCAGCGACATTGCGGTCAATGGTGATGACCGGGATGCCAGCGTCAATGACTTCCTGGATGGCCGGAGCGAGAGCATCGGCGGCGCGCGGGGAGATGATCAGGCCGTCATAGCCTTCTGCGATGATGGCTTCCAGGTCGCCGATCTGTTTGGTGGTGTTGTCCTGGCCGTCGAAGGTCACCAACTCGATGTTGCCGAGCGCAGCCGCCTCGTCCTGAATCTGCCGTTCCATGTGCACGAAGAAGGGGAACTGCAGCCCTGGTATCGAGAACGCAATACGCAGCGGCTGGTCTTGCGCGGTCGCTGCAAACACCCCGGTCAGGAGCGCCAGCAGCACGACAATGAGAATCAACTTCCTAGTCATCACTTTCCTCCTAAAGATGGTTACTACTGCCAAGTCACCCTCGATCCTTCAGCTTGCTGGTGGCCCATCACCCCCTTTGCGTCGCTGATTCGTGTTCAATGGCCGGTACGCAACTGAAACTCGCTACTGCCGACGCGCCTTGGTGAAACGGTCGAACCAGACCGCAAACACGATGACGAAACCAATCAGAATCTGCTGAATGTAGGAGGTGACGTTCATCTGCGTGAGCCCGGCGGTGAGCACACTCACGAGCAGGACGCCCAGCACCGTTCCACTAATCCGTCCTTCGCCACCGCTGAGGCTGGTGCCGCCAATGACGACAGCCGCGATGACGGTCAGCTCCAGTCCACCACCCGCGATCGCTTCGGCGGAGTTCAGGCGAGAAGCCAGGACAAAGCCGCCGAGCCCCGCCAGCAGACCGACGATCATGTACACGCTCAGGATGATTAAGCGCGTGTTCAGGCCGGACAGGCGCGCTGCTTCCCGGTTACCGCCGACGGCGTAAACATAGCGCCCGTACTGCGTGTAACGCAGCACGATATGAGCGATGAGGGCTACCGCGAGAAACAGGATGACCGGTACCGGTACGAGGTCCCCGATCTTTTCCTGGCCAAGATAGTTGAAGGCCGGGTCAAACGCGCTGACCGGGCCGCCGTTGCCGATAATCAGCGTCAACCCACGAAACGCGGTCATTCCGCCGAGCGTGACGATAAATGGCGGTATATCAAGCCGTGAGATCAGGGTGCCCTGGATGAGTCCACATATGAGGCCGACCCCGCAGGCAATCAGAATCGCGCCAAACACGCCAACGCCGGATGTTTGGCCGGCAGCCGTGTCAAGCAGTCCAGTGCCCCCTTTGTAAGCCGCCGCTGCGATGATGCCGCTTAGCGCGACCATCGACCCAACCGACAGATCAATGCCACCTGTCAGGATGACGAACGTCATGCCGACAGCAACCAGCCCTGCGATCGAGGCCTGTCGCACGATATTGAACAGGTTGAACGCGGTCGGAAACGAGTTCGGCTTCGCCAGTGAGAATAAGACCACGAGTGCAATAAGGAATATGAGTGCGCCATAGCGTCCGAAAAGCGTGCGGGCATCGGCACGACGCCTGGTTTCCGCTGCTTCTTTTTTCACGACTGCTGTTTCCTGAGCCATAATCTCCCTTTCCAAAAGGATCACAACGGGTTACGCCGCTGCGATTGCGCCTTCACCTGTCATTAGCGCGCCAATACGCTCGGCGTTGGCTTCTGCCCGCATCAATTCGCCAACCAGCTCACCTTCGTGCATGACGAGAATGCGATCGCTCATCGCAAGCACTTCCGGTAGTTCCGATGAGATCATGATGATGGCAACGCCCTCGTGGGCCAAGGCATGCATGAGGGCATGGACTTCGACCTTGGCGCCAACGTCGATCCCGCGAGTAGGCTCATCCATTATTAGGATGCGCGGCTTGAGCGCCAGCCAGCGCGCGATCACGACCTTCTGCTGATTTCCGCCGCTCAGGTCAAGCACGCGCTGTTTCATAGTCGCAAGGCGGATGCTGAGTTTCTCGACGAAGCCCGCAACCATGCTGCTTTCGCGCTTATCGCTGACAAAGCCGAGCTTTGCCACATCACCCAGCACAGCCATGCTCGCATTCGACGCGACCGACATG
This sequence comes from uncultured Chloroflexia bacterium, assembly GCA_963841085.1. Taxonomy (GTDB): domain Bacteria; phylum Chloroflexota; class Anaerolineae; order Aggregatilineales; family Phototrophicaceae; genus Flexifilum. The sequence continues at coordinate 562,359 of CAWJBF010000005.1, forward strand.
GCCAGGAACAGCGCCTGCTGCTTTCGGTCTTCAGGAACCATGCCCATTCCAGCCCGAATGGCATCGCGCGGGGAGCGAATTGAGGTTGGTGTCCCATAAATGAGGATCTCACCGCTGTCGCGCTTGTCTACGCCGAAGATGCAGCGTGCCAAGTCAGTACGCCCTGAGCCTACCAGCCCCGCCATGCCGACGATTTCGCCCGCTCGCACGCTGAGGCTGACGTTGCGCAGCACGGCCTTGTGTGGCTCATTGATGCTACCCGTCTTGCTGATGTTGCGCGCTTCCAGAATCACCTCACCGGGGTTGCTTTCCGCCTTCCCGAAGAACTCGGACACCGGGCGTCCTACCATCATGCGGATGATCTCATCGGCGGTAGCGCTGGCAGTGTCAACGGTGCCTGCGTTCTTCCCGTCGCGCAGCACAGTTATACGGTCGCTGATTTCGAACACTTCATCCATGCGGTGTGAGATAAAGATAATGCCCAGGCCTTGAGCTTGCAGTTCACGCATGATTGTGAAAAGGTGCTCGACCTCATTTTGAGTCAACGCCGAGGTGGGTTCGTCCATGATGATCACACGCGCTTCAACGGATAACGCGCGCGCGATTTCGACCATCTGTTGTTCGGCGACGCTCAGGTTTCTCACCAGCGCCGACGGTGAAATCTGTAGCCCCAGACGAGCGGTGAGTTCGCGCGTCTTGCGGTGCAGTTCCCCCCAACTGACGAAGCGGAAGCGGTTGGGCTCGCGCCCAATGAAGATGTTTTCCGCGACGCTCAAATTAGGCATCAGGTTGAGTTCCTGATAGATGATGGTGATACCTAACGTCTGCGCCTGATGCGGACTGTGGACTTCAATCTCCTTCCCATCGAGCGAAATCCGCCCACTGTCCTTGTGGTAAACGCCAGACAAAATCTTCATCAACGTTGACTTGCCAGCACCGTTTTCGCCCAGCAGAGCGAGGATTTCACCCCCCATCACATCGAGATGAACATCATCCAGCGCCCGCACTCCGGGAAATTCCTTGCTAATGGCTTCCATTCTCAAAACGGGTTCCGTCATAGCACTATCTCCGCGTTCCTTCATCAGTAGTGAAGATGCTGGTCAGACCGGCGGCACCACACCTGTTGTGAGGACAATATTGGCGTACAGTTGCTGTTCGCCAGACGCAATGACCAGCGCGACATCACGCCCACGAGCAGCCTCATAGAAGTCGAAGCGCTCCAGCGGTCGAAGTTCCATTCCCTGCAGCAGACGCCGATAGTCGGCGAAGATTGGCGGTACACTGCCATCGGCGGGCTGCATGACGCATGCCGCCTCGACAGGGATCGCTGTGACCAGCGTCTCAAGAATGTCGACGGTGCCAATTAGCCCGGGGCGTAGATTGAGGTAGACATGAATGGCGTTGGGGTTGGCGCCCGTGTTGAATGGATAGTTCCCGTCGGCAATGAGTACCTGACTGCCATGCCCTGACTGGCCAAGGGCGTGAAGTATTTCCGGGTGCAAGAGCTGCGTGTTAAGCATGATTTTGGTCTTTCCTCAAACTCGTCCACACGGAAGTCGACCCCATTGGCGCGCAACTTTCGCGTTCGATGAGCTGGGTGTCGAGAACAATACGGGTGGGGGCGGCTCTGCTTCCCCCAATGCGCTCGACGAGCAGGCGCAGACTCTCACGCGCCAGCGCCTCGACCGGTTGAGCGATTGTGGTGAGGGCGGGATAGAATGCGGCCGACTGCGGAATGTTATCGACACCAATGACGGACACTTCGTGCGGCACGCGTATTCCGTTACGCTGCAGCATGTTAATCGCGCCCAGGGCCATTTGGTCGTTGGTGGCAAAGACAGCGGTCAGGCCGGAGTATTGGTCGATCAGTTCCCTCATCGCTATCGCGCCACCTTTGTATTGGAAATCACCTCCAACCATGGCCGTATCGGGCAGGTCGATTCCCGCTTCGTTGAGCGCACGGCGGAAACCGACGAGGCGACAGGCGCTGGGCGTGGCGGCGCGCGGCCCGGAGATACAGGCGATGCGCTGGTGGCCAAGGCGAACCAGATAATCGCCCGCTACATAGCCAGCAGCTTCATTGTCCACCAGCACCTGATCGACTGGCCACTCGTCGGCGGCACGGTCGACGACGACGACCGGTACCCGTGCGTTCAGCACGGCGTCGAGAAAGTCCGGCTGGCTGCCGGTAGATATGGTGAGCAGACCGTCCACCTGTTTGGACAGGAGTACGTCGATATAGGTCGCTTCGCGGGCGGGCAAGCCATCGGAATTGCACAAAATGACGCTGTATCCCTGTTCGAAACCGATATCTTCGATCAGACGGGCGACTTCGGCGAAGAACGGGTTGGAGTTGTCAGGGACGAGCAGGCCGATGGTGCCGGTGCTATGGCGGCGCAGGCTGCGAGCTATCGAGTTAGGGCGGTAGTTGAGGGCGCTGATGGCAGCCCGCACACGTGCCTCGGTGCCCGGTTCGACAAATCGCGTGCCGTTCAGCACATGAGAAACGGTGCTGACGGAAACCCCGGCCTGCGCTGCCACATCGCGAATGGTGGCCATTCGACAAATTGCTTTCGAGTTGATAGAAAAACGTTTACGCAAACGATTTTCTCAAGGGTAAGTCGATTTGACCCACCTGTCAAGTAAATCGTAATGCTGGTTGTAGTGCAAAATTCAGTTTCCACGACTGCTTTCGTCCAGCGCCCTTTTGGGCCAAATGACGTGAACTCAATGTCCATTTAGCCTGAATAAAGCCGCCATCCCGTTCTGGGATGGCGGCTGATAGTCGCGTGACCCCAGCGGGCTTTCAGCCCGCAACGCGCAAGTGGCTTCAAGCCGCCTGATGGCCGCTGCTCGACGACTGTTGAGGGGCCTTTACCAGCGAGCTGATGCAGGCACATTGACGACCGCGCAGCGCAACCACCTAATTCAGTTGCGTCACGCGGCCGGTGAAAACCAGAGTGACCTCGCCCGCGACTACGGAATCAGTCCGCAGCGGGTGTCGCAGATTGTGAACGGGCACTGATGGCGAAACGAAACCTCTCGCACCGCGTATGAGGCGAAGAAATCGCGTGGATGAGGTTTTTTGGCCTTCGTGCGCTGAAAGGAAACGGCTTACCGCACCGAAATCCACCGGCAAGAAGGCGAATGAAGGTTGATTGAACCCTACATACCCTTCACGCTATTTCCCCTTACGCATGAACGGTATGTAGGGTTTGAACGGTTCTTCAGCGATTTTCGTAAACAATTGCGACGTCGTACCGGCGCATCATATCAATCACATCCGGCGGTTTCACGGCGTAGGTGATGCCGTCCATCCCTCGTTTGCGCCCCACCTCATCCAGCAGGTGCAGACGCTTTATGATGTGCCCAATCCACTGCGCGTCGCCCATCTTCTCTACAGGTTGACCGGTCAGCCGCGCCACCTTCTCACGCAGCACCGCCGCCTTGATCCATACGACGCTGGATTGCCCGCGTGTCAACAGTTCGAGCGCTTGTAAAACTGCCTCTTCGCGCTCACTCAACGCCTTGCCCTGGCTGATCTGCTCGTCGGTCTCGGCGGCAGTAGCGATAGCTTGGAGAAGTCCACTTATCTGCCCCTGTTCCTCGAAGTATGCCGCCAGCGCGACCAGCGGCGACCACAGCTCACTGGAGCGGTTGTGCAGGGTGTGCAGTGCCGGACGCTCGAAGTAGTTCGTGTACAGATGCGGGAAGGCGGTCAGCGCCAGCGTATACATCTGGTGACGGATAGATGCACCATCGAAGTCCGGTGGGAACGACGGCATCTTCTTGTCCGTGCGGCGCATCGGAATGGCGATGCAGCGCGACGCGAGGATGTCCTCCAGCCCGGCAATCGCCGCCAGAATCTTTGGCGAATATACGTCGAACGCTTGCGGCTTCATGTCCTCTCCGATCAGCCGGATGGCTGGCATGCCCTGCTTATAGCCACTGTTCAGTAGTTGGCGAATCTGCTGCATTCCGGGGTCTTTCGGGTTGTGGTAACGCTCGGCTTCGTCAATGCCGACCGTGCAACTGGTGTAGTGAATCAGTCGAAACATGCTCGGACCGGTCGGGTCTGATGTACTGACCATGTTGAAGGCGAGTGGTTGCATCACGCGCATCACGGTGCTTTTGCCGCTGTTCTTCGGACCGTTCAGCGCCATATACGGGTACGCCGGAAACATCGTGTAGAAATACGTCCCAATCGTCCACAGCGCGAGGATGGCACTCTCGACTTCAGAACGGAAATCGACGTACTGCGTGAACAGGTCATGGACGGTTCTGAACACTCGTCTTGGCTCGACGGTTTCGCCTTTGAGGTAGCGCTGGATATCGCTGAAGCGCCAGCGCATCAGGAAGTCCGACCCTTCCGGCAGCACTCGCAACGCCACTTCTTTGCCATTGATTGGGATGATCTGTGCGTCGCTCAAGCGCACAAGTTCACGTGATGAGGTGACAAGGTAAGGCTGCGTGTTCAGCCGATTACCCTGTGTCCGCTCAGTGACCGAGATCGTGACGAGCGCCACATCGCGCTGAAAACCGAGCGCGGGCGAAAGCAAGGGGATGTCGTCGCCCAGGATTTGCGGCATGTCGTCGTCGGTCTCCTTTTCCACCTTGCCGCGCGCCGCTTTGAGCAAGTCATTGAACACGCGCCCTTTGATGCCGAGCTTCGCCAGCGCCGCCCGGAACTCGCTCAGCCCCAGCTCATCCAGGTCGGTCGCGTGCGTGAACAGGTCGCGCAGCGCATCCTTCATTTCGAGCCCGGTCAGAAAGGCGACGCGCTCGATCTCGCCTTGCAGCCATGTGTTCGCCTTATTCAGCACCTCTTGGGCCGCTTCAACGGTACCGCCATGATGCGCCAACCAGTCATTCGCGTCCTTCACGCCGTCGGGCAAATGGGGAATCAGCGCGGTCGCGCCGAGTGCCCTGGCAATCTCGCGGTTCTTCTCGATGGCGTCGGGGGTATTGTCCAGCGCGACGAACACGCGGCGGTGCTGGCGCAGTTGCTTCAGCAGACCGTCGTTGACGTGCATTCCGGCGACCGCCAGCGCTGGAATGCCCCACTCGCCAAAGGTGATCGCGTCCGCCTGCCCTTCGACCAGGACGACGCGCTCGGCATCCGCGCTGTACAGGTGATTGTAGTAGGGACGACGCTCGCCCAGAATTTCGCGCGGCGGGTTGTAATGCTGCTTGCCTTCAATCGAGCGTCCGCTCAGATAGGCCAAACGCCCCCGTTCCAGATGAATGTAGACGATCATCCCGGCGGGAAACCTGGCGATCACGCTGCGCCACTGGTCGGGCAAGTTCAAGTCCGCCAGCAGCTTCCGCTTGTCCTGCGGCATGAAACCGAGCTGCGCGCTGCGAACGGTCGCCAGCTGCCATCCGCGCGTCTTGGTCGCGTAGTCGAGTGCGGCGGGCGTGTTGAGCAGCGCCTCGTGCAGTCGCTGCACCAACTGGCGTTCCGCCCACGCAGATGACTTGTGAAAGTCGTTTTCCGCCTCAATGTCGATCCCAGCGCGCTGCGCGAGATAGCGCACCGCTTCCATGAACAGCGCGGCATCGCGGTTGTTCCAGCCCACGCTGGTATTGAGCAGGTGACGCCCCACGAAATCAAACGCATCTCCATACTCCCCCTTGGAATTCCAGTAGTACTGCCCGGTCTGTGGCGTCACGACCAGGCTGTCATGTTCGACGCCGACGAAGCGCGTCCCCATGCGCTTCAGATTGAATTTCTCACCGACGATCTGTTCGATGGGATTGGCGGAGCGAATCTGCTCCAGGTCGATACTCATGAGACCAGTCTCCTTGCGCTGTGCGCGGGCAATACTGAAGCGAACCGGTGTCTAAAAACACGGTTTGAGCGCGAAATTCAGTTGCACGAGGGGACAGGGTGTGATACATTGTGAGTGTCCAGGTCACAGATGTACCCCATCCCACCGCCCATGTGCCTTACCAGCAGTGGGCATTTCTTTTTCTACGGCGGCGCTCGTGTGCGCTTCATCTCAAGTCCCTCCAAACTGTTGCCGCGCGGCAACAATTATTCGTTCGTCAGATACCGCTCGGCTTCGCCGAGCAACTTTCGCATTGCCTGCAACCGCGCCCGCGCGATGCTGGCATCACCTTCCTGGCGCATGAGCGCTCGCGCCAGTTCTTGCGGTGTAGTCGCGCTGATCGTCAGGGTCACCTTTGCCATCTTCGCGGCTGAAGGCGAAACATCGTCCACACTCTTTTCCTGATGTGCGCTGTCACCTTCACAGACTTCCTTGACCTGTTTGGCGGATAGGTTGAAGTCGATGATCTGGCGCACAATCTCCGCGTGGTATTCCTGCGGTGTTGCAATCACGCAGCGCAGTTTGAATTCATCGATTGCGTGACGATCCGCGAGTTCAAGAGCCTCATCGGACAGGCGCAGCAGGTTCTTGATGCGACTGAACTGGGTTCGTTCCATGCCGCCCATCGCGCTGAGAACCGCATCCGTGTATTCGCGCTTTCCACGCAGGTCAAGTTCAAGCGCCTGACGGTAGAAGTCATTGCCGACGGCATAGGTGGGGATTTCATATCCATGAACGGCAAGCAGCAGAAGCGCTGCCTGCCGCGCCAGCGCCACCGCCGTCAATCCTGAACGCGCGGTGTTCTCTTTCGCCTGACGAAACACGGATGACCGGTTTGCCGGAATGATGATGCACGGGATCATGCTGTCGCCTGTATAGTGGGGAATGAAATCGCGCAGCAGCCACGTTGCCCAGTAGCGCCGTTCGCCCGTCTCGATGCGGAACAATCGCGTCACCCCCTGTGAGACATCAAAGACGGTGAGCGGATTGACCTGTCCATCGTCGCGAATCGTGACCGCCAGATTGACCAGATCGCGCAGGAATTGTTCTTCGGGCGACAAAATGACGTTAGCTTCGTCATCGCGCTCATCATCCGCATTGGGAAGCAATTCCAACACGCTGTTGAAGGGTCGTCCGCGTTGACGGGCCACGATCTGCACTTGTTTCACCAGTTCACGCAAGGCTTGCGTCGGAGTCGCCTGATGGTTGTGAAAGGCAACGTGAATGTACTCAGGCAGCACCCTGCGCGGCTGTACTGGATCGGGTCGCACCATCTCCAGCAGGATGCGCTCGACGCGGATGGTGTCCTCGTTGAACGTCTGCGGCATGTCTCCAAGCAAATCGCTGGTCACCGACGCGAGTAGATCATCCATGCGTGCTGTATTGCCGTTATTCGCGCGTCCCATCATTCACTGCCTTTCGACAGGGTGCGAACGAGCGCTGCGACCACCTGGATATAGGCCTTGCTGGCGGATGCACGCGGGTCATAGGTGAACAGGCTCTGGTGGTTGCGGTGGGCGTAAGACACCGCTTCATTGGCGGGAATCACACCGAGCAGCAACTTGCCCAACACTGGATGGGCCTTCAGTTCTGCCAGTAGATGGTTGTGACCACGAATCCGGTGATCCATCTTGGTGACGATCAACCCGCTTACGCGCAGATTGGGATGGCGCCAACCGTCGCGAATGTCATTGATCTTCTCGATCACGCTCGTCAAACCGATGGTTTCCAGATAGCGCGGCTCGACCGGGACGATGGCGTCGGTCGCGGCCAGCAGTCCCATCTCGGTCATCAGGGAAAACGACGGTCGTGTATCGATGATGATCGCGGCGTACTGATTGGAAATCTTGCTGACAGGATCAGCCAATCGATAGGGCGCGCCTGCCACACCCATCAGTTCCCGTTCCGCCCCTTCCAGCATCGGGGAAGCAGGCAGAATATGCAGGTCAGCATCCCATTGACTTGGCACGATACAGTTGAGGAGCGTTTGCGGAGCATTGACACGATCGGCCATCAGGACGGTGTACAGACTATCATCCGCCCCATAGTCGTTGCGCCCCGTCGTTACCAGTGAGGCATGACCCTGCGAGTCGGTGTCAATAATCAGCACACGCGGATTGGGAGCATTGGCGCGACGAAGCACGTTCACGATGCCGAGCGCGATGTTGGTGGCGGACGTGGACTTCCCGACGCCCCCTTTGTGATTAGTGAATACGAAAGCACGAGTCATTTGCCATTTCCTCTCATTGACCCAACGAACCATCAAATTCGCTGTGGCTGGCAAAGACTCGATCGAGGTGGTGTAAACTCTCTGAGGGAGCTTTGCTGGCACGAGCAGCGAGCTTCAAGGTGACTGGGGGAGGGCGCTAACCTCTCCCTGTCGCCGCAAAAGCCGAGTTAGTGTGGGTTTGTCATGAAGGGCGCGAGTGATTCGCGCTGAGGAAATGTGATGCGATGCAGAAATTGCGCGGATGTTACTTCTGCCGTTTGTTCGACTCCGTTACGGGTCTTCCAGCAAGTCATTCAGGCTCTTCCCGGCATCGCGGAAGGGCCTTTTTTGTTACCTATTCATGAGGGGTATCGATGAGCAGCGACCAACAGCAGCGCTTCACCGAAATCTACCGCGCCGGCGAAGCCCGATGGGATACAGGCATCACGCCACCTGAACTCTACGCCGTTTTGGCTGAACTGCCACCCGGTAAGGGGCTCGACCTCGGCTGTGGCACCGGCACTAATGTGCGCACGATGGTCGAACATGGATGGGAAGCAGATGGGGTGGATTTTGTCGAGCAAGCGATTGAGGCCGCTCAGGCGAAGCTAGCCGCATTTCCGACGGAGCGCTTTGGCCTGTTCTGCGGGGATATCAGCCGGTTGGAAGACATCCCTTCCCTGCGCGCGCCGTATGATTTGGCCGTCGATATCGGCTGCGGCCACAGCCTCCCTCTGGAACGGCAAGAGACCTACGCTGCGGGTCTGGCCGCCCGGCTGAATCCGGGTGCGGTGTTCATGCTCTATATCCATTTCCCGATGCCAGACCACGCTCACGGCTGGAGCCCGGAAGACGTCTATCGCTTGTTTCTACTCCACTTCGAGCTGGTGTGGGAAGTGCGCAGCGATGACACCACGACTGGCACGCCATCGGCCTGGTATCGCCTCCAGCGCCACGCGGCTCTGACTACGACCAACGTTAGTGCGGGATAGCTGTCGGCGCTTGAGTCCGTCAGCATCTGCGAGGACAAGATGATTCAGGATCCGGTTCTGATCAACGACTGGCATGCGGTTTTGCCGCTCACGCAGCTCGAGGCCCAAAATGGCGTCGCCGGGGCGCGCGTGCTGGGCGAAGACCTCGTCATCTGGAAGGCCGGCGACCAGGTGCGCGCATGGAAAGACCTGTGCATGCATCGCGGAACCCGGCTGTCGCTGGGCAAAATTCAGGACAGTGAGCTGCTCCAGTGCCCGTATCATGGTTGGACGTACGACCATAGTGGCCAGTGCGTCAAATTTCCGGCCCACCCCGAACAAACACCCCCTGGCAAAGCCCATGCCATCACGTACCACGCCCGGGTCGCTTATGGCATGGTGTGGGTGTGCCTCGGCGAACCCGCGTACGAAATCGCGCCCTTCGACGAATGGCAAGATGATCGCTATCGTAAAATCCTGTGCGGGCCTTACGAGTTTCAGGCGACCGGCCCGCGCATGGTCGAGAACTTCCTTGACGTGGCCCACTTCCCGTTTGTACATGAGCACATACTGGGCACGCAGGAACGCCCCGAAATCCCCGATTATGAGGTGGTCACTGACGACACGGGCGTGACTGCATCCAACATCCGCGTTTTCCAGCCCAACCCGGACGGCACAGGCGTTCCCAGTTGGGTCACCTACACTTATCAGGTATACCGCCCGCTCGTAGCCTACTTCCGCAAGGAGGCCGCGCAGAAATTCGCCATTCTGCTTATGGTCACGCCCATCGAGGAAGTGCGGTCGCTGATGTGGATGTGGATGGTGATGACCCACGGAGAGGGCACCGAAGAAGCTTTGCGCGCCTTTCAGGACGAAATCGCACTGCAGGACCTGCCAATTGTGCAGTCCCAGCGGCCCGAACTTCTGCCGCTCGACTTGCAGGCCGAATTGCACCTGCGCAGTGATAAGACCGCAATCGCCTATCGCAAGTGGCTGAACGCAATCGGGCTGACCTTCGGAACCAGCTAGAACGCAGCCATTATGCGTAGAGGAATCGCCCTTGCATCAAGCCACATTTCAGGTTACATAAAGGCCATATTCGCTCACTGGATGAAATGCTGAATTGCTGATGACTGCTCCTTCCACGGTCACCCCTGCGCCAGCCGAAGAGCGGGCTGCCGCTGGCGCCAAACGCGCGCTGACGGCTTCGCTGGCATTCTCGGGCGTGCGCTGCATCCTCATGTACGTGATTCTGCCGTTCGTGCTGCCACTGGTGGGCCTCACGGGGGTGTTTGCCACACGGGCCGATATCGTCATCAACGTGGTGGCGATTGCGGCGCTGGGCTACAGCGTGGCCCGCTTCTGGAAAATCAACTACCGTCACAAGATGGCTTATACCGGCGTGGCAGCCGTTGCGTTTGTTTTGCTGGCCGCCTTCATCCTGCTCGACTTGCAGGAACTGGGGCTGATCAGCCTGGGCCTGTAAGCGCGATACATAGCGGCGGCGCGACTTTGCAGCCCGCCGATGTTCGCTTTCTGGCCTGCTAGCTGATGATCAGGCGAAGGTCTTCACGCTTGCGGCCACGCTGCGAGCCCACTCGCCCGCGCGCTCCAGTTCGCCGGCCGTCAGCGGACCTTCCTGCCCATCGACCGTAAAGCCCTCGGCCGGAACGACCAGCTCACCACTCTTGTTCCTCAGCGACTTGCCAATAGACGCCGCCGCAAATCCGCCGGTCTTGACAACGAACCGGAATGTACCCGATTCAATCGTGTTCAGCGCGATGCGTGTGTCGAAGGCGGCCACGTTCAGGCCAGCCAGTTCGGTCTTGCCCAGCGATTTCAGCCACTTCGCCATTCCTTCGGACGGGCGAAAGCCGCGCGTCGGCGACCCCACAACCAGCAAATCCAGCCCGTGAAGCTTATCCGCTGTGACTTTGTCGACGCCAACCACTTCGACCGGCCCAAAGGCTTCCAACGCTCGGCCTATCGCCTGCGCGATCTGCTCGGTGTTGCCGAAATAGGACTCGTAAATGACCAGCGCGTTCATGATAGACTGCATCCCCCGTTTTGCGCTCCCGTCACCAACCGGTGCAGAAGCAATGTGTCATATAATAGAGTACGTAAGGAAAGCACGGCAAGTTGCACCGAGCCACTACGAACACGACGCATATGCCCATCATTAGCGCGAATCTCGAACAACGACTAAAGTGATTGCAGCGTGCGGTTTGTCCGGCGAATGCTGACAGGAGAAATAACTATGCTCGTCGACATCATCATTTGGGTCATTCTGGGTGCAATTGCGGGTTTGATCGCCGCCAAAATCATGAAAGTGGGCCTCAGCCTCGTCACTGCTATCGTCGTCGGTATCATCGGCAGCTTCATCGGCGGGTTTGTGCTGTCGTTGATTCCGGGCGTGACACCGGTCGAGGGTGGGATTAGCATTGGCAGCATTTTGACGGCTATCGTTGGCGCTGTCGTGTTGCTGTGGATCGTCAAGCTGATCAAGAAGTAGCCCCGTTCTCCGTTCCCCCGAAATTAAGCGGCTCTGGACTATCCTCCAGAGCCGCTTTCGATTGAACCGAGATCGTGGGTGCAGCTACTTCCCGTCGCCTTGTGCAAACGCCAACCCATTCTCGGCCAGCGCCTGCCTGAGAATGCCAATCGCTTTGGGGCCCATCCCATGCAGGGCGGCGATTTCGGCTTCGGTGAAGCGTGTCAAGTCCTCAAGCTTCGTTACGCCAGCCGCGGTCAGAGCACGTTGGGCAGGCGCTGAGGTCTTGGGCAGGCTGCTGTCCTGAGGCTCGCTCGGCATCAGTCTGTTTCCTGTTCGGCAATTCCCAATGGAGTCGGTAGTCCATCCAGACTTCTGAAACTGTGTGAATTGCGGTATTGGATCAGCCCTTCCGGCCCTTCCGACTCGGCCCACTTGAAATGCGTGTCGCGCTCGCCCACATACTCATACAGCGGCACGCCAAATCCGCATGACGTTTGCACCTTGTGGATATCCGCAACGATCAACTGGCGCGTGCTGGGATAAATCGTGAACAGCGGGCTGAGTTCGTCCCATTCCGGCGTGCCCGGCAAAACGGTGTGACCTGTGCCATACAGGCGCAGGATATTGGCCGGCCCCTCGAACGAACAAAGCATGATCGTGATGCGGCCGTTCTCGTGCGTGTGCGCCGACGTTTCGTTACCGCTGCTGATAATGTCCATATACGCGACATTGTTCGGACCCAGCACGCGGAAGCTGTCCAGCCCCTTGGGCGACAGATTGACATGCCCATCTGCGCTCAGTGGCGCGGTGGCCACAAAGAAAATATGCTGCTTCTGGATGAAGCCGATGATCTGATCGTTCATCGTATCGTAGAACTTCGCCATCATTCCCTCCATCTTTGATAGCAGAGAGGATAGCAAGTGACAGCCCGGGCGCAACAGAGCCAATTGACCCGCAGGCGCGATTGAGGAACTACTTCGCTACTGGCCCCACCTGCACCAGCAGCACCCCCGCTTCACTGCCTCGCCCGATCATGATGATGTCATTTTGCGCCCAGTCAATTGGCATGCGCTGGCAGCAGGTCGTGCCGGAAAATTCACCCGGCAGGATCAACTGCCCGGGCTGATCAGGCGCGCTGGCGATATACAGACCCGATGCGTCGGGATTGACCCGGTCGCGCACGACATAAGCGATAGCCGAACCCGTGGGCGACCAGCCCGCACCGACAATCTGCGCCTCGTCGGAGGGCTGCGGGTTGGAATTGGTGACATTGGCAGGATCGAGTGTGGTCACTTCGCTTGTTTCCGTGGCAACCAGTTCGACATTCAACGCAAAGGTCACAGCGTCTACTCTGAAAACCATCAGTGTGCGACCATCGGCCGCGTAGTCGATTGTGATGAGGAACTTATTCCGGGGCAGGTCAACGAGCAGCGCTGGCGCATCACCGTCATCCAGCCCGATTTGCCACAGCGATTGGCCTTGAGCGCTGCCCGGAATATCGACGTTGTACGCAACCCGCGCGTTCGGTCGATCAACTGCCAGCAGATAGGTGGGCACGGAAAAACCGGCGGCAATTTCCGCGACGGGTTCGGGCGGCGCGGGCGCGCCTGCTGCCGGTACATCAACGCTATACAACGCGGCCGGCTGCAGGCGCTCTGACAAACCGGCATCAGCGGGGGCATTGGCGTTCGTGGCATAGCGAACAAACAGCAGCGTATCGTCATCCAGCCAGCGCGGCGCAAGGTCGAGATTGCCCCGATAATCGCCCAGAAGGCTGGTATCTATGCCGTCGTCCGTCAGATTCATCACCGCGCCATCGACCGTATCCAGCACACGAATATCGCTGTCGCGGAAATACCGCAGCGCCTCATACGTCGGCAGGGTAAGATAGCGGCCTTCGGGCGACCAGCGCATATCTTCAGGATCGGTGAGCAGTTCCGGCGGCAGTGCAAAGCAGCGATCCTGAGCCCATGGGCCGGTTGATCGGTTGTAGATGCACAGTTCACCGCCATTTGCATGTGCAAACTGCACGCCGTCCGGCGCAAGATGCGCTGCCGTGCGCCCAGGCCCAGCGAACAAGTCCAGTTCCTGCACATCGATCAGCCGATAGTGCCCGTAGTCGGGTGCATCCTGAGCGAAGGCTGCTGGCAGTGCAAAGACCATCATCGCAAGCAGCACAAGCAGGAGCGGCACAGATTTCATGAAATTACTCCCCCAACAGACCGGCCCAATCTTCTGCTTTCACTATACATGAATCGGAAAATGGGCGCAGGTTTCGCCTGCATATAGAGCGCGTTACACTCCCGCATCTGCGCCATTAGAGGAGTGACCCCCTCATGCAATACCGCCGTATGCCCATCGAAGTTGAAAGCCCTGAAGCCATCGGCTATGGCCGCATTCGCTATAACCTGGCCGAAAGCTCGGTCACGGATGCCGTGCTGGGCGATCTCGATTTGTCGCTGAAGGATGTCGTGCTCGAATATGGCGATCACAAGGGGCGGCCCGGCCTGCGACAGATCGTCGCGGAAGATGGCGACCGCGTAACTCCCGATGATGTGCTGATGACGATTGGCGCGGCGGCGGCGCTGTTCATCGTCAACACGTCGCTGCTCAAGGCCGGCGACCGCATGGTGGTACTGCACCCCAACTACGCCACCAACGTCGAGACGCCGCGCGCGCTTGGCGCCAGCGTCGTGCCGCTGTCGCTGCGCTTCGAAGAGGGATTCAGGCTCGATTTTGACGCGCTTGAACGCGCACTCACGCCTGAAACGCGCCTGCTCAGCCTCACATATCCACACAATCCAACCGGCGTGATGATCAGCCGCGCCGACCTGGAGCGGGTCATCGAATTGGTCGAGGCGAACGGCTCGTACCTGCTGTTCGACGAAACCTACCGCGACATGACCTTTGGCGACAAGCTGCCGCTAGCGGCCTCGCTGTCGCCGCGCGCCATCAGCGTATCGTCACTTTCGAAAACCTACGGGCTGCCGGGCATCCGCATGGGCTGGCTCGTCTGCCGCGACCACGCACTGATGGAGACGTTTCTTGCCGCCAAAGAGCAGATCTTCATCAGCAGCTCGGTGGTCGATGAAGCAATTGCCGAGCAGTATCTGGCGCGCAAGGACGCGCATCTTGCCCGTATCCACGCTCAGATCGCCGCCAATTTCGCGCTCGTCAAGGCATGGATGGCCGAGCAGAACGCCTTCGAGTGGGTTGAACCGCAGGGTGGCGTCGTGGCGTTTCCGCGCCTCAAGCCCGGTGTGCCAGTCGATGTCGATCGCTTCTACCGCATCCTCAACGACAACTATGGCACCTATGTTGGGCCGGGCCACTGGTTCGAGATGGATCGCCGCCACTTCCGGCTCGGCTTCGGCTGGGCCAGCCCGGACAAGCTGGCGCGAGGGCTGGAAACACTCAGCGAGGCGGCGGAAGCGGCCCTGTAAAGCCTGCGAGGGCGCTTGCATCAAAATTGGCTCACGCACCAACCTCACCCCTCCAACCCCCTCTCCGCGTGCGGAGAGGGGGACTTGTTGTGAACCTTTGGCGGAGCCAGACAGCGAGACAGTGAGAGCACTGCGAAAACAAGTGAGACGTAGACAATTCAAAGAGTGAGACACCTCTGAGGGGAAAAGTGAACGGGACAACCGGACAGACAGGACAGAATCGAAGCTAAGGGACACCTCTGAGGGGAAAATAAACAGGACAATTGGACAGAATACAGGACAGTGGATGCACAACGGCGGGGCATAGTGGTTTGCAATCGCCCTGCACGGCAATGAGGCACGAACTCATCGTAGCATGGGTGCGCGAGCTGCAGGCGACGTTGTAGTGGATCGGGTGGTCACGGATAAGCGGGGTGCGGGGCGTGATGAAGGCGGACTGGGGGTGAGGTTTGTACGCGATGCCCATTTTTGATGCGATAGCCCTGTGACGTCCATGTTTCCCACTCGGCCACTTCTGCCGCAAAATGGTACAATACCGCCGCTTCCCACCCATCACGTAAGCGAACGGAACAGCTATGGCGACCGACGCCCGAAACACCGCGACCGAGGCCGATGCTTCGGAAAAGAAATCCAACTTCATCCGGGACATCATCGACGCGCACAACGCCAGCGGCCGCTTCGACGGGCGTGTGGCCACGCGCTTTCCGCCCGAACCCAATGGCTACCTGCACATCGGCCATGCCAAGTCGATTTGCATCAACTTCAGCACGGCGGACGACTATGACGGCACGACCAACCTGCGCTTCGACGACACCAACCCGACCAAAGAAGAGCAGGAATACATCGACTCGATCATCCACGATATACAGTGGCTCGGCTTCGACTGGGAGAACCTGTTTTACGCCTCGGACTACTTCGAGCAGCTTTATCTGTGGGCAGTCGAGCTGATCAAGCAAGGGGTCGCCTACATCGATGACTTGTCCGCCGACGAAATTCGTGAGTATCGCGGCACGCTCACCGAGCCGGGCAAGCCCAGCCCCTACCGCGAGCGCAGCGTCGACGAGAATCTCGATCTGTTCACACGCATGCGCGCCGGCGAATTCCCCGAAGGTGCGCGCGTGCTGCGCGCCAAAATCGACATGAGCAGCGGCAACCTGAACCTGCGCGACCCGATCCTGTACCGCATCCTGCACGCGGAGCATCCGCGCACGGGTAATGCCTGGTGCATCTATCCGATGTACGACTGGGCGCACGGCCAGAGCGACTCGATCGAGGGCATTACGCACTCGATTTGCACGCTCGAATTTGAGGATCACCGACCGCTGTATGACTGGTTCATCGACCAGTTGGGCATCCATCACCCGCAGCAGATCGAGTTTGCGCGCCTCAACCTCTCCTACACCATCCTCAGCAAACGCAAGCTGATCAAGCTGGTGAAGGAAGGCCATGTGCGCGGATGGGACGACCCGCGCATGCCTACGCTGTCGGGCCTGCGCCGGCGCGGTATTCCGCCCAAGGCCATCCGCGATTTCGTCGATCTGACCGGTGTGACCAAGGCCAACGGCGTAGTCGAGCTGCAGATGCTGGAATACGCCGCGCGCCAGGAACTGAACCGCACCGCGCCGCGCGTGATGGGCGTGCTGCGGCCGCTCAAGGTCACAATAACCAACTATCCAGCCGATCAGGTCGAGGAGTTCGAAGTCCTCATCAACCCTGAAGATCCGTCACTGGGCACGCGCAAAGTGCCGTTCTCGAACACGCTGTACATCGAGCAGGACGACTTCATGGAAGAGCCGCCGCCCAAGTACTATCGCCTGTCGCCGGGCCGTGAAGTGCGCCTGCGCGGGGCTTACTTCATCCAGTGCGAGGAAGTCATCAAGGACAACGCTGGCAACGTAGTTGAACTGCGCTGCACCTACGACCCCGCCACACGCGGTGGCGACTCGCCGGACGGGCGCAAGGTCAAGGCAACGCTGCACTGGGTGAGCGCGGCCCACGCCCTCGAAACCGAAGTGCGCCTGTACGACACGCTGCTTACCGTGGCTGATGCCAGCGAGATGGATGAGGATAAGGACTTCCTCGACTATCTCAACCCGAACTCGCTCGAAGTCATCGAGCGCGCTTACATCGAGCCGACGGTGCTGGGCGCGCAGCCCGAAACGCACTACCAGTTCGAGCGCATCGGCTACTTCACGGTGGACGCGGATAGCACTGGTGATAAGCTGGTGTTTAACCGCACCGTCACGCTCAAGGACGAGTGGGCCAAGCTGCAGAAGCAGAACACCAGAAACTGATTCGAACCACAGAGGCACGGAGGACACTGAGAAAATCTCTCTCTGTACTCTGTATCTCTGTGGTTGCCCCGCCCTTGAACGGCAAGCGGCGCTTCCGTATAATGCCTGTTCGCATTACCGAATCAGTGGCGCGGCACGGGCGTTCTTGAAACGTGGACGGCAGCGCACCCTTATTTGAGGACAAAACCCCATGCATGAGTTGATCGCGGCGCTTCAGGCACCCGATCGCGGCTTCCCTGAGTTCGGCCCCGGTGACACCCTCAAGGTGCACATCAAGGTCGTCGAAGGTGACCGTGAGCGTATTCAGGTTTTCCAGGGCGTCGTCATTCGCCTGCACGGCGGCCAGAACGACACCGCCTTCACCGTGCGCCGCATCGCCTCGCACAACGTGGGCGTCGAGCGCAGCTTCCTGCTGCGCAGCCCGCGTATCGACAAGATCGAAGTCGTGCGCCGCGCCAAAGTGCGCCGCGCGCAGTTGTACTACCTGCGCAACGTGCGCGGCAAGGCAGCCCGCCTCAAGGAAAAGCGTTAGTTACCTTGATACGCCCGCTCATCGGCATTACCGCCGCGAGCTTTTACACCCAGGGCAAGCTGTACCACCGTGGATACGCCCCGAATGCCGAGGCGATCGCTGCGGCGGGCGGCTTGCCTGTTTATGTGCCCCCCGGCCTTGACGGCCAAACGCTGAAAGACCTTTACGCGCGGCTCGATGGCCTGCTGCTGCCCGGCGGCCCGGACGTGCGTCCGGCTGTCTACGGCCAGGACCCACACCCCAAATCCGCAGGCATGGACGACCCGCGCGATATGCTGGAATTGACGCTCGCGCGCTGGGCTGTGAGCGATGACAGGCCGGTGTTCGGCATCTGTCGCGGCCATCAGGTGCTGAATGTGGCCCTCGGCGGCACGCTGGTGCAAGACATCCCCTCGCTGTTGGATGACCCCCTCACCCATGACATCACGGACGGCATGCCGCGCTCGACACGCCTGCATGAGGTGTCGATTGAACCGGACAGCCGACTGGCCGGTATCCTCGGCCTGACGCAGACGCCCGTCAACAGCATTCATCATCAGTCGGTGCAGCAGCCCGCGCCCGGCGCTCGCGTGACGGCCCATGCGCCGGATGGTGTGATCGAGGCGCTCGAAGTTCCCGACAAGCAGTTTGTGCTCAGCGTGCAGTGGCACCCCGAAGACCTGTACACCGACGATACGACGATGGCGCGCCTGTTTGCGGCGTTTGTTGAAGCAGCGCGCGCACAGCATGAGCGGACTGCGCAGCACGCCAGCGCCTGAGCCGCGTTTCGACGACGGCTTCGTAGCCGTGTTCGATTCGGGAGTCGGCGGCCTCACCGTCCTGCGAGAGCTACAAACCGCCCTGCCGGGTATTCCGCTCGTCTATTTTGCGGATCGGGCGCACATGCCCTATGGCCCGCAGCCAGCCGATGTCATCCACCACTGGGTTGAGGAAGCAGTCCGCGGCCTGATTCTAGCGCGGCGCGCGCGTGGTCGTGCTGGCATGCCACTCGGCCAGCGCAACCAGCCTGCACCGCCTGCGCGAGATCTTCCCGGAAACGCCGTTCGTTGGCCTGGAACCCGCCGTCAAGCCTGCCGCCGAAGCCACGCGCACCGGCGTGATTGGCGTGCTGTCCACGCAGGTTACGGCCGACAGCGCGCTCTACCAGCGCGTGGTCGAGCGCTACGCCAGCCATCTGCTCGTCATCACCCGCCCCGCCCCGGAACTGGTGCTGCTGGTGGAGCGGAGTGAGTCGCTTGACGACCTGGCCGTGCACGATGCCGTTTCGCTGGCGCTTGCGCCAATCAACGAAGCTGGCGCTGATCAACTCGTCCTAGCCTGTACGCACTTTCCGTTTCTTGAGCCTGTGCTGCGCCAGCACACCACCGCCTCGCTTGTCGATCCAGCGCAGGGCGTTGCCCGGCAGACGGCGCGGCTGCTTCCAGCCAATATGCCGCGCACCGGCGAACGACTGTATCTGACAACCGCCGGCACGCTGGCATTCCAGCAGCAGATCGTGCGACTGCTTGGCGACGCTGATCCGCATGTCGCCCTTGCACACGACGAGTAAACTTACAGTCTACATTCGGCGCGTCTCGTGTTAGACTCAACCCAGCGTTAATCGGGAGTTCTCACAACTTATGTTAGGCATGGACCTTGAGCAGCTTATCCGTTCAATCGGCTACATCGGCATCTGGGCAATCGTCTTCGCCGAGTCCGGCCTGCTGATCGGCTTCTTCCTGCCCGGTGATAGTCTGCTGTTCCTTGCCGGCTTCATGGCGTCGCAGGGCCTCTTCAGCCTGCCCATTCTGGCGCTGGGCTGTTTCATCGCAGCCGTCGTGGGCGACAGCGTGGGCTACAGTATCGGCAAGCGCTATGGCAAGCGGCTGTTCCAGCGCGAAGACTCCGTGCTATTCCACAAGAAGAACATCGTACGAGCGCAGGCGTTCTACGAGAAGCATGGTTCCAAAACCATCGTGCTGGCCCGCTTCGTGCCCGTCGTGCGCACGTTCGCGCCGGTCGTCGCAGGCATCGGCGATATGCACTATCGCACGTTCCTGTCCTACAACGTCATCGGCGGTTTCCTGTGGGCGGTCGGCATCACAGCGGCCGGTTACTTCCTCGGCAATCTCATCCCCGCCGATTTACTCGACAAGGTGCTGCTGCCGATCATCGCCCTGATCATCGTGGTATCGGTCGCGCCGGCCGCCTACGAAATCCTCAAGACGCCCGAAGGCCGCGCCGAAATCAAAGGCCTGATCCGCAGCGGGTTTGCGCGCATAGGGATAATCCCACGTGCACCTGCCAAACCAGTGCCGCCGGTTGCACCAGCGCCCACTGAGACGCCCGTTCCGCCCGACGTTGAATAGCCGCACCTGAACAGAATCAAAAAGAGCGTTTGCCGAATGTGCGAACGCTCTTTTTGTTTGCGCTTAGAGGTTGAGTAAACAAATTGAATGGGTTTGCGCTTTGTATCGCCTGAGGCCAACGCAGGCAAAAACACAACCCACCCAGAGCATGGCCAGTGTTCACCGCTCCAACACCAGCCCCAGTACTTTTAACTTTCAACTCGTTACTTCAGTATGTAATACGTGCCCTTCTTCGCACCCACTTTGAGCAGGATGCCGCGCTCGCACATATCGGCCAAGTCGAGGCGCAGCGTTTCGGCGGAGACGCCCTGGCACAGGCCACGGTACTCGCGGTTGGTGATCGAGCCGTGTTCGCGTACGTACTGCAGCGCGCGATCTTGCCGGTGATTGGTGTTACGCACCCATTCCGGCGCTGTCTGGCGTTCGCGCGCGTTGTAGAGCGTGACGGCAAAGCTGTACGGGCGCGCATCGAAGCTCGGCGGCAGGTGGCCGCTTTGCTCCATCACCTCCATCATCCGGTCGATGCCGAGGCCCAGTTCCTCGATGTAACCCCACTGGAACAGGCCGTTGACGATGCGCGGATTGCGGCTGAAATGCTCATCGACGATGTTTTCGACGGTGATGAAGCCGGGCAGTCCACCCGGAGAAATGACTTCCAGCCGGTCGGAATACATGCGCACTTCGATGCGCCGGCCCCGCAGGCGGTAGTCGCGGTGGCAGATGGCATTGACGAGCGCCTCGCGCACCGCAAACTGCGGGTACTCGGTTTGCTCCTCGCGCTCCAGACCCTTCACGACCGCGCCGACCGCCATCTCGCCCCAAATCAGGTTCCAGATGGCTTCGATCAGGCGCGGCAGCGGGCCGGTGATCTCTTCGCGGCGCGTGTAACCTGCCAGCCCGTTTTCGCCGCGCGGCGTTTTGCCCACGAATTTGGCAAAGACGACACCACTCTGCGGCAGCCACTGTTGCGGGTATTCGCTGAACAGCAAAATGCCGCCGACGGTCGGCCGTCCAGCGGGGTCGAGCGCGCCAATTTCGTGCAGCAGGTCATCGACCTTGCTTGTATGCGGGCGCTTGGTGCGCTCGGCGCGCTTGGACATATACTCATCGATCATCTTCTTGCTGAAATCGTCGCGGCTGGCACCCGGCACAGCTTCCGATTCGTAGTCACCGGTGCTCTTGGCGCTCGCCAGCTTGAGGATTTCCTGCCCGCCCAGCGGACGATTGGCCTTGTCGGTGCGGATGAGTACGCGGCCATCATCCATGGCATGCAGTTCGATACTGCGGGGTACGCGCAGGGCGAAGACGGTGGCGGTCTCCATCTCCACCGGCTCCCAGTTGCCCGTCACCACCGCAGGGCTGGTGAGGGCGTCGGCTTCTTTCAGGGCCTTGGCCAGCACTTCGACATCATGTTTGCCGTTGGGTTCGCCGTTTTCCTTCAGGCCCACCACCAATGTGCCGCCCTCGGTGTTGGCAAAAGCGACCAGCGTCTCCGCAAGCGACTTCGGCTCGGGGAGATCGAGGATGGCTAATCTTGGTCCGGGACCATTGTTCAGGAATTCCGGGCTTAACATACCATTGGTCTTCAGGAGGCCAGCGGGTCTTGGTGATGATATTGTAACATGGATTCAACCGCGTCCAACGTGCGCTGAATTGGGGCCGCCGCTATACTGAGCCGCATGACCCTTCGCCATGTACTCAACCTCACCAGTCAC
This sequence comes from uncultured Chloroflexia bacterium, assembly GCA_963841085.1. Classification (GTDB taxonomy): domain Bacteria; phylum Chloroflexota; class Anaerolineae; order Aggregatilineales; family Phototrophicaceae; genus Flexifilum. The sequence goes on from CAWJBF010000005.1 coordinate 584,196, forward strand.
ACGCTGCGCACGCTGCCGATTGCCGTGTTCTATCTCACTGACGGCTGCAACAGCCGCTGCGCCACCTGCGATATCTGGCGCAGCCCACGGCGCAATATGCGCGTCGAGATGGCTGAAACGCTGGCGGCGCAAGCGGGCGCGCTCGGCCTGCGCTGGGCGGTGTTCAGCGGCGGCGAGGCCATGCAGCACCCCGAATGGCCACGCATTTCGGCGGCTTTCCGGGCGCAAGGCGCGCGCACGATCCTGCTCACCAACGGCTTGCTGCTCAAGAAGCAGGCAGATGAGGTTATCGCGGGCATTGACGAAGTCGTGGTCAGCCTCGACGCCGGCACCGCCGCCACCTATGAGGCCATTCGCGGCGTCGATGCTTTTGAACTGGTGCTGGACGGCATGCGAGCTGTGCACTCTGGCGGTGTTCCGGTCACGACGCGCACCACGCTGCAGCGCGCCAACTTCCGCGAGATGCCCGCCATCATCGCCGCCGCAAAACAAGCCGGCGTAAGCGGCATCAGCTTCCTGACGGTCGATGTGAGCAATCCGTTTGCGTTTGGCCCGCGCTTTGATGGGCTGACTGTGCCGGTTATTAATGAGCACGAACCACCATCCGCCGCGCTCACCCGAGATGATGTGGCCGAGTTTGAGGCGATTCTCACGAACGTTGAGCGCGACCATGACGCCGATTTCGCCAGCGGACTGCTGCACGAATTGCCGGCCAAACTGCGGATGATGGCCGCGTATTTTCGCGCACTAGCGGGCGAAGGGGATTTTCCGGCAGTGCGCTGCAACGCGCCGCATATTTCGGCCGTCATCGAGGTCGATGGCACGCTGCGGCCATGCTATTTTCTGCCAGCGATTGGAACAGTTGGAAATGGAGCGACGCTGGCTGGTGCACTGAATTCGCCCGAGGCTTTGGCCATGCGCCGCGCCTATCGCGCTGGCGAACGCACTGAATGCGTACGCTGCGTATGCCCGCTGTACAAAGGGCCGCGCGCGCTGATGAAATTATGACGAAACCCTACCGCCGCTGGCTGCCGCGCAAGCAGTCGCCTGCCCCACCGCTGCTCACCAGCCTCGATGCCTATGCGCGCTGGGCCGAAGCCTATCCGCCACAGGCACACAACGCGCTCATGCGGGCCGAAGAGCAAGCCGTACGCGCGCTGCTTCCAGCCCTCGACGGTCAAATCGTCCTTGATCTGGCCTGCGGAACCGGGCGCTGGGGGCTGATTGCGCTGGAGATCAGGCGCGGCGCGGGTGATCGGCCTCGATAACAGCCCAGCGATGCTCGCGCACTGCACGCTGCCTGAGCGCGCGGTCGCTTCGCTGGACGCGCTGCCTTTGCCCGCTAATTCAATTGATGTCGTGATCTGTGGGCTGGCACTGGGCCATGTGCCGCAGCTCGACACGCCGCTGGCCGAAATCGCACGCGTGCTGAAGCCGGGCGGCGCGGCTGTGATCAGCGACTTTCACCCGTACCTGGCGCTGGCCGGCGCGCAGCGCACTTTCACTGGCAGCGACGGCCAGACCTACGCCGTCGAGCACACGGTGCATCTGATCAGCGCCTGGGTGCGGGCTGCGAACGCTTGCGGCCTGCATCTGGCCGCGCTGGAGGAACCGGCCCTACTCGCCGACGATGCCGCCAAGGCACCCAATGCGGGCGTGCCGGTAACACTGGTGCTGCGCTTCGAGGTTAAAGAAAAGCTGCAAATCTGAAATTGAAGCCGTTTCGACGGTTCAATCATTCTTGGTAGTCGCGTCGCTGCGCGCACGGTTTGCCATCACAAGGATGATCAGCACGCCGCCCACGATCACGGGGGGCAAGCACAGCGAAGCAAACAGGCGTGTCGCCTGCGACATACCCGCCGCGCCGAACGCAAACCACAGCATCAGAAACAGCGCCACCGCCAGCGCCGCCAGCGCCATGCCTGCGATCATCGTTCGCGTCAAATTCATCCAGCCCACCTTCCTGCATTTGCCCCATTGTAAATGGCATAGCCGTTCGTGAGCAGGGAAAAAACCTGATCCACTCGATTTCAAGTCATGCTATACTCAATTACAATCAGCATAACACTTTTGGAGGCCGTATGGGTGAGGCGCTGATACTGGTTGCCTATGCCACCAAGGCAGGCTCGACCCGCGAAGTGGGCGAGTTCATTGGCGCATGTCTGCGCGAGCAGGGTTTGGCCGTTGAGGTGAAGGATGTGGACGCCGTGCGCGATATAAGCCCATACAGCGCCGTCGTTGCTGGGCAGCGCCGTGCGCATGAGCAAGGTGCTCAATGACGCCATCGAGTTCGCGCGCCGCTTTCTTGCGCCCAACACAGCCGTGCCCGCCGCCTACTTTGTTGTATGCATGACGCTCAAGGACGACACGCCGGAGAACCGCGCCAAGGTGGAGGGCTATGTCAGTGAGTTGGTTGCTCTGCGCGAACCCGTGAGTTTGGGGCTGTTTGGCGGCAAGATGGATTACAGCACGCTCAATTTCGCCATGCGCTGGATGTTCAGCCACAGCAAGGACTAACGAGATTCCTGAGGGAGACTGGCGCGACTGGGACGCGATCCGCGCCTGGGCGCTTGACCTCGTGCCGGGGTTGACGGGCGAAACGGCCTGACGCGAACTCACATGCCCAGGCGGCGCGCGACCATCAGCAGGGCCGCGGTCGATTTGCCATCGATTATTTCGCCGGTGGTGAGCATATCGAGCGCCTCGCGCAGCGGCATACGCACCAACTCGATGAACTCATCATCGTCCATATCCAGCCGCGATTCGCTCAAGTCGCGGGCGAGATACAGGTGGATGAACTCGGTGGTGTAGCCAGGCGCGACGAAAATCCCGCCCAAATGCTCGATCGCGCCCGGTTTGTAGCCGGTTTCTTCCTGCAGTTCGCGCTCGGCGCAGACCAGGGGATCCTCGCCGGGATTGAGCGTGCCCGCCGGAATTTCCAGCATCACGCGGCCCGCGGCAATACGGAACTGACGCACCAGCAGCACATCCTCGCCGATCAGCGGCACAATCGCCACCGCGCCCGGGTGACGCACCAGTTCGCGTTTCGCGCTTGCGCCATTGGGCAGCGTCACATCCAACACGGCCAGATGCACCACGCGGCCGTCATACACGCGCTCTTCATGGGTGATGGTTTCCTGCACGTCACACTCGCCCTTACGCGACCGGAATGATCAATTCCTGGTTGATGAAGATCAGGTTGGGGTTAGCCAGATTGTTGCGCGCCGCGATGCTGTTGACGGGCACACCGTAAGTGAGCGAAATGCTCATCATCGTTTCGCCCTGGCGCACGATATGCACCTGTTCGCCCGGCTGCACGCCGCTGGTGGGAGGCACGGGCTGAACCACCGTGCCACCCGAACTGCCGCAGTTTGGAATGATCAACTGCTGACCTACCAGAATGAGTGATGGGTTGACAATGCCATTGGCGGCTGCGATAGCGTCAACCGTCGTGTTGTAACGAAGCGAAATACGGAACAAATTCTCGCCGGCCTGCACCACATGCGTGCACGAACCTGTCGGCGGCACGACGGTCGCGGTCGTGAACGGAGGTAGAGTGGCGAAGGCTGTCGGCTGGGGCGGGAACAGTGCCGCCGCTGTTTGCGTCATGGGCGCTTCAGCCGTTTGCGTCGCGCCCTGAATATAGGCCGTCGCCGTCAGGAACAGGGGGTCCATGGTTGGGCCAACGGGCTGCAGTGGATCGGTGGTAGGCAGAATGATGCCGCGCGCCATCTCCGTGGCAGTTTGCATCATCGGGTCGGCCGGCATGTCCAACGGCATGTCGAGGGGCTGCGACAGACCCAGCGCCATCGCCGTCGCGGTCGCCGAGAACGGATCGATATCGCCGGCGGGCACCTGTTGCGCCGCCAGCGCGACCTGCGTTTGCGCCTCGGCCAGCGCATCGGGCGTATTGGTCAGCGCGACCAGTTGGAACGGCGTTTCAGTGGGTGGCCCATCGGGCGTCAGGCTTGGCAGCGGCGTGAACGTGGCGATCAACGACACCGTGGTCGCCTGCAGCGTATCGCCCTGCGGCTGGTAGCAGGCTGCAAGAGGCACCACGAGTGATGACAGGGCGGCCAGGATGAGCATTCGCCCCCAGCGCCTGCGAAATGTCGAGCCAGTCATGCCGCTCTCCTTGGCTTGGCCGGCCGGCAAACGCAAGCCCGCACAACCGTCGGCCGATTTCTCACTCAATTATAGCGGAAAACCGACCTTCGCCGCCAAACCCGCGCGACAAGGTGAGAATACGCTGCCTATTCAGCGCGCAGCGGCAGTGCAACGGTCACTGCAGTGCCCTCGTTCTGCCCGCTGACGAACGTAATTGTGCCGTTGTGCAGCTCGGTCAGGCGCTTGGCGATCACCAGGCCAAGGCCAGCCCCCTGCTGCTCATAAATACGGCGGTCAAACTGCATGTACGCACCGAGGTTCTCGTATTGGTCGGGCGTCATGCCGCGCCCGAGGTCAACGACGCGTATGACGTACCAGTCGCCTTCAGGCCGCGCACTCACAGCAATCGGGCTGCCCGAGTCGGAAAACTTGCAGGCGTTATCGAGTAGTTCTTCCAGGATCTTCTTCAGATACTCTTCACTGATACCAATTGCCGGGGTGTCCCGAATATCGAGATTCAGGTCGCGCTCGCGGCCAAGTGAGCGCGCCTTCTCGTTCAAGTGGTGCGTGACGGCGGACTGCGGGTAGAGCAGATAACCCGAACGCAACGCATCCATCTGCCGCGAATCGGTCTTGATCAGTTCCGTCTGGGCGTAGACGAGGAAATTCTCGATCAGGCGAAACAGGCGCAGCGCCGACGAGTTGATGTGGCGCGCCATCTCAGCAATGCGCGCCGCGTCCATCACCTCGGCGTCGCTGATGAGCAAGTCGGAGAAGCCGAGAATCACATTCAGCGGTGTACGCAGCTCGTGCGGCAGCGCCAGAATGATATTGCCGCGCAGGTCGTCCATGCGCTGATCAGTGATCTTCTCGATAATCTCGCGTTTGTCGAGGCGCGCATGTACGGTCGCCAGCAGTTCCGAAGCGGTGAACGGCTTGGTGAGATAATCGTCAGCGCCCAGCCCCATTCCCTGCCGGATATCGACGCGGTCGGTGCGCGCCGTCAGAAATACAAACGGGATAGTGGCCGTCGTAGGGTCGCGCCGCAATTCCTCCAGCACGCCAAAACCATCCAGCCCGGGCATCATGATGTCACAGATGATGAGATCGGGTGTTTCGCGCCGCGCCTTGTCTACCCCCACGAGGCCGTTCTCAGCCCCAAAGGCATCGTAGCCTTCGAAACCCAGCATTTCGAGGATATCTTTGCGCAGGGATTGCGCGTCTTCCACGACGAGAATTTTCTTCATACTTCAGCCTCGATTGGCTCCGGCGCATAGGGCAGCGTAATCGTGAAACAGGAACCGCGCTGTTCGGCGCTCTCTACCAGGATAGCGCCGCTGTGCAAATCGACCACTTGCTTGACGATAGCCAGTCCGAGGCCAGTGCCGGTGATATTGGCGACGTTGCCGCCGCGATGGAATGGCTCGAACAACTGCTGCTGATCCGCTTCAGGGATGCCGATGCCGGAATCTTCGACGGTGATCTCCACGGCGTCATTCTGGTGCACCAGTTGAACGCCGATGCGCGTGCCCGGCTCGGAATACTTGAGCGCGTTGGAAATGAGGTTGACGAGCGCGCGGCGCAGCAGCTTACGGTCACCCACGAAATCAAACGGGCCTTCATCACGCACAACCTCGAAGATGTGGCGCATCCCCAGCCCGCTGCGCATATCGTTCACCGTCTCGTCGAACAGTGCACCGAGGTCAAACGGCTTGGCCTGAAGGCTATCTGGCCCAACTTCCTGTGCCTTGCTGATGTTGAGCAAATCGTCCAGCATCGCCGTGAGGTGCGCGATTTCGGTCTGGATGCGGTCAATACGCTCGGCGCGCTGCACTTCTGACATACGCTCACTGTAGTTCTTGAGCAGGTCGCTCGACGTGGCGATCATCGCCAGCGGGGTGCGGAATTCGTGCGACGCGCGCGAAATGAAGCGCGTCTTGAATTCAGACAGTTCACGCTCTTTCATCAGCGCGTCGCGCAGTTCGCGCTCCATTTGCTTGCTCTGCGTAATATCGCGCAGGCTGCACACCACGCTCGATACCGGCTCGCCATGCTGCGGCAGAATGGGCGACATCATCACGTCGGCCTCAAACGGAGCGCCGTCGTGGCGCAGGGCGGTCACTTCGATGCGCTGCGGCCAGCGCGTTTCGACGACTTCGAGCAGCGACTGTAACAACGTGTCGGCATAGCCCGGGCCGGCAATGGCGTCAAAGGTGCGGTTGTAAATCTCATCCGGGCCGAAGCCAAACATCGCGTTGAAGGCACGGTTGGTTTGCTGAATACGCGCGTCGGCGCGCATGAGCAGTATCGCGTCGCTGCTGTGGTTGAGGATCGCTTCGGCGCGTTCCTTCACGCGGTTCAGTTCCATGGTGCGCTCGCGCACGCGCCGCTGAATATCGCTGTAGATGCGCATATTCTCGATGGCAGCAGCCGCACGTTCGGCGAAGGCCAGCAGCACATGCCGATCCTGCTCATTGAAGGCGTCGAAATCGGTGCTCTGCATATCGAGCGCGCCGTAGACCCCCTTGGGCGTGCGCAGCGGGATGATGAGTTCAGAGCGTGTGAGCGGCGACGAGGACTGATAGTGCGGTTGCTTCGACACATCGGGGGCGTACACAACCTGGCCGGTGCGAATGGCCTCGGGGATTAGGCCGGGCCCGTCCAGAAACAGCGTCGTCAACTGGGCCCGCTCGTACTCACCGGCCTGCGCCAGCCACACGAGCTCGCTGCTGGCCTCGCTGACGACCACTACGCCGCAGTTTACCTGCCCGAACTCGCCGACCACCGTTTCGGCGATGCGGCGCGCGATTTCCGACAGATTGTCCGACGTGAACACGCTCGATGCGAACAGAAACGAGGTGGCGCGATGCAGCGTGCGCATTTCGTGCGCATCGCGATAGGCCGCGTCGAACATCTGCGCGTTCTCAATCGCCACCGCGGCCTGATCCGTGAAGGCCTGCAACCGCTCGACATCGTGGTTGCTGAACATCTTCGGCTTGTCCGAGTCGATGTTGAGGAAGCCCACGACGCGGTTGTAAGCCAGGATTGGCGCCCCGATGTACGACCGAACCCACGGCATCCCCGTCCATTTCCAGGTGCTGGACGCATGCGAGTCAGGGATGACCACGGGCTGCTGCTGCACGATCATGTGCTCGAACAGCGGCACCTGGCCGACAGTCAGGCGCACGTTGTCGAGCATCTGCTGCTCATCTTCGCTGTACCCGCGCGAAAACACGACGCGGGCTTCGTCGCCGGTCAGCAGCATGATGTTGGCGGCACGGTGTGGAACGACCAGCCCGACGTTGGCGAGGATCAGGTTCATGACCGCGTCCGAGTCGAGTGTGCGCGCCAGCGCCGTTCCGGTTGCGCGCAGGGCTTCGGCCAATCGCCGCTGTTCGTGCTCGGCTGTTTCGGCGCGCTTGCGCTGGGTCACGTCGTTGAAGACGAGCACCACGCCATCCACCTGGCCCTCGCGCTCAATCGGCAGGCCAGACACATCCATGCAGCAATCCCGGCCGTCTCGGCCGGTGAAGCAAAGTTCCTGTTCCATCACAGCCACGTCGTTGAAGAAGTCCTGGGCAATTTCGCCGAAGACCGGGCACGCATAGATCGGTTTGCCATAGGCGCCGGCTATTTCGTGTTCGGGGATGCCGATCAGATCGCGCAGCGTTTGGTTGGTCAACACGAGATTGCCCGCCGCGTCACAGAAGGCGATGCCCACTGGCGCGGCGCCAAAAACCATATACATATCCGCTATCGAGGCCTTCAACTCGGCCTCGGCGCGCGCTGCATCCAGCCGCGCGCGGCGCAGGTTGGCCGCATGCCGCAGGCGATGGATCAGTTCTGATTCGCTGAAGCCAGTCAGCACCGCATCATCGGCCCACACATCGACAATTGCCAATGCGGCCTCGCTGCCAGCTAGCGCAACGATGGCGGGTGGCTGCGGCAGGGCGCGGCAGGCCGCAGCGCGCTCTTCAGCGGCATCATCCACTGGCAGCAGCACCACGTCTGCACTTGACTGCGCGCACAATCTGGCAAGGGCATCCGGCGTCGCGTTGCGATCCGCCAGACGCAGCATATAGCCCGCTTGTTCAAGCGCCAGCGCTGCTTCCCCCAGGTCGCTCGCAAAAGCGACCACATTGACTGTGGTGATAAGCCCTGCCAATTCCCGCCCCCGCGAAAATACGCGCAACGTGCTCAACGATCATTATACGAGCAAGGTTATGTCACGCGGGTTGAGCTTTCCAATCGGCGCAGGAAGTAGCTTTCAAGTCAGCAAAGTGGAGAAAAGCACGAGAACCAGGATGCCCACCGCTATCCGGTAAATACCGAACGGCACGTAGGTGTGCCCCGCGACGTAGCGCAGCAGCCAGCGGATCGACAGCAGGGCCGCGAAGAAGGCCACGACCGCCCCGATCAGAAAATAGGGCAAGTCGCCTGGGCTGATGTCGCCGAGGCTCAGGGCAAAGTCGGCCAGTGTCGCCAGCCCCAGCGTGGGGATAGCCAGATAGAACGAGAATTTAGTCGCCGTTTGCCGGTCGAGGCCCGCCATCATGCCGCCGACAATCGACATCGCCGAGCGCGACATGCCCGGCAGCAGCGCAAATGCCTGCGCCGCCCCAATCGCCAGAGCCTGCGAGGGCGAAATCGACTCAATGCTATTGGTGCGCTCGCGCCGCCGCAGCGCCGGCACCCGTTCGACCACGATCAGCAGCACACCGCCCACGAATAGCATCAGCGCCACGAACGTGGGGTTGAACAGCGACTCTTTGATGAACGAGCGCGCGAGCACACCTATCACCGCCGCTGGAATAAAGGCAATCGCAATCGCCAACCACAGGCGTTGCACGCCGCGATCGTGCGTGATCGTGCGCACCTGCGTGGCCAGTTCAGCGCGGTAAAAGACCACCACGGCGAGGATAGCGCCGAACTGAATGAAGATTTCGAGACTGGCCCGTGTGACCTCGTTGAAGCTGGGGTTGAGAATGGCCGTCGCCACGATCAGGTGGCCAGTGGAGGACACGGGCAGGAATTCGGTGATGCCCTCGATGATACCGAGGATGATGACGATGATCAGGTCACTCATGTGAGCGCCTTTCTACTACGGAGCTGAGGAAAAAAACATCCCTGCCAGCCAGAAACCCGCTACCGCCGCGAGGATGCTCAAGACGACCGACGCCGTCACGTAGGCCAGCGCCAGCCCGCCGTGGCTTTCGCGCAGCAGTTCAACCGTTTCCAGCGCGAACGTGGAAAAGGTGGTGAAGCCGCCGCAGAAACCGACCGTCATTAACAGCCGGAGCGGATGAGTGGTTTGCAGGCGCTGGCCAATCACTCCTACGATGAACGCCAGCAGGAACGAGCCGGCCACATTAATGAGCATGGTATCGCCCGGGAACGGGTGCGCTACCAGCCGATCCCAGAGAAGGCCGATGCCGTAGCGCAAGTTCGCGCCAATGAAGGCCCCGAAACCGACCGACAGCGACGCGAGCAGCGGCTCAGGCATGTTCGGCTTCCACATGGTCTGGCCCGCGCCGCAGCCAGCGCACCATCAGCGTCCAGCCGATTAGCGGCAGAATCGATAGCAGACCCGTCACCGCCAGGATTTCGCGCACCGCGCTGTCCCCAAACGCCTGCAGCGCCAGGCCGGTGACGATGATGCTGACGACTGTCATTGCCTGAAAAGCCGCCTGGTCGAGTGAGAACATGCGCCCAAGATAATCGTCGGCAACTGTCTTCTGGATGATGACCGATGAGTAAGTCCAGTTGATACTGCCACCCATGGCGCGCACCGTGATCGCCAGCATCGCTAGCAGCAGCCCGGGCGCGCCGGCCAGCGCGAACCAGCCGACCGTCATCAGCGCATAGCCAGCGATGATCAGGCTGCGCATGGAGCGCACACGGCCGTCGTTGAGCCGATTGATGAGTACCGGCCCGAGGACTGCGCCGACGCCGAAGGCGCTCCACAGCAGGCCCAGCGACGCGCTGCCGTCCTGCCCGATTGCAAACAGCAGGGTGCCGTATATGACGATGGCCACGTCCATATTGCCGATGCTGCCAGCGGCCTTGACCAGCAGCGCGGGAATCAAGCCCGGCTGGCGGCGCGCATAGCGAAGTCCTTCGATGAATCCAGCCGTATTGGGGGTATCAGTGGCCTCGGCTGTGTTCAGTGCGGCCATCACCGGATTGACGCGAATCGAGGCGATCAGAAGGGCCGAGACGGCGAACGTGCCCGCGTCGAGGATCAGCCCGATCTGCGCGCCAAGCACAGCGGACACGAACCCGCCCAGCGCGCCGCCCACCGCCAGCATGACTGACCAGGTGACGCTGCTCAACAGATTGGCGCGCACCAGATCATCCGGCTTAACCAGCCCCGGCAGCAGCGCCGAGCGCCCGGGCTCGAACAGGGCCGAGAAGCTAAACTGCAGCGCGCTGAGGACGTAGATCAGCCAGATGTGGTCGGGCGAGGCGGCGAACAGGTAGCCGAACACGATGAAGACGCGCGCCACATCGCTGACAATGAGCAGGCGCCGCCGGTCGAAGCGGTCGAGCAGCACGCCAGCAATTGGGCTGACGAGCAACGGCGGGAGAAAGCGCGTGAGCAGCAGGATACTGACAGCCAGCCCGGCGTTGTCGCTGTAGCGCGCCACCAGAGCCGACAGAATGATGGTGTTGAACCAGTCGCCAAGCAGGCTGATGGCCTGGGCATACCACAGGCGCGCAAAGTTGGGGTTGCGCCGTAGAAGGCGAATGTAATCCATCGGGTTCCCTCGCGCAGGCGGCCCACCAAACGCCAGTCCGGCGCGAATGGCCGCCCCGGGCTATGCCGCGCAGTGCCAGCGGCGCTCAGGCCTGCGTTTGCCAGGGAAGATACAGGAACTGGATATTTGGGCCGGAAACTTCGTTCGTGAGCCGTGATAATAGCACAGGTTCGTGGTTGAAGTTATCCGTGACCCACACCTCCCCGTTGGGGTCTACGCGCTCGACGTACATCACGTGGCCAAAACGATCGTCCGCGAACGAATGCTCGGGCTGCATCACGATCACCGAACCGGTGAGGGGCTGGTCGCCCACCTGAATACCGTACTCCGGATGATTCATGGCGTTATTCACCCAGTCGCGCGCGTTGGTGGGAATGCCGGGAGGAATCGGCGCGCGCGTACACACCCAGTTGACGCAGTTGACGGAATTGTCGGCCTGGTGCGTGGCGCGCAAAATAGCCTCGCTCGTGCGGCTGCCTTCCATGCTGCGAATCAAGTCGATGTCTGCGCCCGGCGGCGGCGTAACCAGGGCCAGCCGCTCGGTAAGCTGATCGATATGCTGCTGTAGCTGGTCGATGGTGGTCTGCTCGCCGCCAATGAGTGCGTCGATATCGGCAAGCTGCTGCTGCATGCCGCGAATACGCGCCGTAGGCTCGCCGCCAGTCGCCGTCAGCATCTGGTCAATCTGCACCTGCATACGGGTGCGCTGTTCTTGCAACGTGGCGATGTTGGCCTGGCGCGCCTCAATATCAACCTGCGCCGCGTCCACCTGCTCCTGCAGTTGCAGGTTGGCCTGATTGACGTAGGCTTCCTGTGGCGCGGCGGGTGTATCGGCCGCCGCGTCGCCAGTGCCGCCATCCGTGCCAACCACGCCGCCGTGCCGTCCGGTAAAGGTCGAGTCGCCGGTGCCGCCCGTTCCACCTGTTCCGGCGCCGCCACTCCCGGTACCGCCACCGGTACCACCTGTTCCACTGCCGGTGCCGCCACTCCCTGTACCACCACCAGTACCGCTACCGGTACCGCCTGTTCCGCTGCCGGTGCCGCCGGCATCCGCGCCACCTGTGCCGCCCGTGCCGCCACCCGTGTCGCCGGGCACGACTGGCGGAACGACCACGCCGCCGCCATCATCCGGCGGTGGAGGCTGCGTTTCGCCGCCGCCCTCGGTCTGGCCGCGCTGCGCTTCTTCAATGGCTTCGGCAGCCTGATCGAGCATGCGCGAGAAATCATCCAGATGATCCGGCCATTCACTCATGGTGGATCGACGCTGGTTGTAGAGTGCAAAGAACTGATCGGCAGCAGCGCTTACTACGCCACGGGCTACCAGCGCCTGCACAATACCGTGCGACGCATCCACCGATGCGCGAATGTTGGCGGCGGCGCTGCCTAGCCGTTCCGATGCGTCGCGAAGCTGGCTGATGCGCGCCTCAAGGGATGTTGACATCGGGCGTCACCTCCACATCTCCTGCGCCGAGCGGAATCAACTGCGGCTCTGGATCCTGATTGGATTCCGGCGTCTCCAGCGGCTGGAACGGCAGCACCGCAAGCGCCAGTGGGTCGCGCGCATTTGGCACTTCGAACACCACCCAACCGCTGGTCGTGCGGCCCTGCGCGACCGACTGAAGCAATTCCTCACCGGCGATGCCGGTATCGGCGATTTGCGGGGCCAGCGACCCATCATCGAGGAACAACGACATATTGGCCTCGGGCGGGCGCTGGCAAATACCCTGGCGGCACTCGAACACCAGCTTCAAAGCCACAAAGCGCGCGCCTTCCACTGGCGTGAGCGGCGTGCCGCGCTGATCAGCCGCGCGCTGGCTGCCATCCTCGATACGCGACACCTGCAAGATGCCGCGCGGGTACTCCGTCTGGTGCAGTTCGGGCGGGATCGGCGTACTCAGGTCGGGCACTGGAGTGCCCTCGCCAACGGCGGCTTGCGTACCGGGCGCGCTCGTGGGAATCTGTGCGACGCCTTGCTGCGAGGTTGCGCCGGTCGGGAACAGCGTCATCACAATCACGCCCAGCACGACACCAACCAGCGCGAACACGCCGGCCTTCCACCACGCTACGCCGAGCACGCCGCCACGGCGGCTCGGCTTGGCTTCGCCGTCACCCTCTGGCACAATGTCAGTCGCCGCTTCGGCCTCGGCTTTTTCTTCATCGGCCAGATACTGGTTCGCCAGTTTGGCGTATGGGTCGTTAGCCGGCGCAGCCACCAGCAGCTTGCGCAGCCCATCCACGCGCGCATCGCGGCTATCCTGCGCCTGCGCCGTCAACCACAGCACCAACGAGGCGTCTTCCGCCTCTGGCGCAGCAGCCGTTTGCGCCTCATAGTCACGCAGCAGCCGCCGCGCTTCCGCGCGCGAGCCGTTGAAAAGGGCGATGTTCGCTTTGATCAGCGTCGGGTTCACCCGCGTCACTCCGTCGAGAAGAGAGTTAAAGGTTCAAAGTTGAAGGCAAAAAGATGGAAGTGCTGAGGTCGCGCCTGAGGCTAAAGCCGTCAGGCTGAAGCTGCGCCCGCTGAAGCGGGCTTCAATAGCCTCGTTCACGAGGCGCAGTTCCAGCCGCAGGGCTTCAGCCTGCGGCGATGCGGAGCTAAAGCAAGCTCCCACCGCCACACCGATCACTTTCAACTCTCAACCTTCAACTTCATTTCTTCTTGCCCAGATTCCGTGTCACCAAATCATCAATCAGGCCGGCAGTGTCGATGGACATATTCGGGTCGCCAAAGGTCGCTGGCCCGGCCGCAGAACCGGCCATCTGCCGCTGTATCTGGTCGGCTGTGGCCGGATTCTTCCAGTCGGCGCGCTTGAACTTGCCCCACAGCTTGTCGTTAATCTGGCTCACGTAGCCAGTGGGATTTTCGATGTAGGCCGTTTGTACCACGCGGATCAGATTGCCCTGCGGCACATAAGCGCGGCCTTCCGGCATGGCCTCATTCGGCAAGCCGGTCGTGCGCACATTCAGCTTCTGCAGGCTTTCCTTCACCTGCATGCCGAAACCACTGCGGCGCAGCAGAATCTGCTTGATCAGCGGGTCGCTGGTGCGCTCAAGGTAACCCGCCACCCAGATGTACAGGCCATAGTCGCTATGCAGGCGCACATGGTCACGAAGCTGCATCAGCAGTTCCATGTTGGTCGAAAGCGCCTCGCTCGTTTGGTCGTAGTCGTCGATGATGATGACCGTCGCAGGTAGTTCGGGCGGTTCGTCGCCAGTCAAATCAACATCGCGCATCTGGGTGTAGAAGGCGTTCATCTCCGAACCGAGGTTCATCAACTGAGCCTTCAACTCGATTGAGTTGGTCACACGGCGAACGACGTGCTTGAGGTTGCTCAACCCTCGCAAGCCGCGCCCGCCGAAATCGACGAGCAGGAAGCGCAATTGGTCGGGCGAATGAAGCTGCGCGGCCGACAGTACAGCCGCCTGCAGCAGGTTGGTCTTGCCGCTGCCGGGCGGGCCAGTGACGATGAACTGCGGCCCGCTGTTCCACCAGTCCAGCGTATACACCGATTGGGCATCGTCATCGTAACGGCCCAGGGGCGTGATCAGGTGGTACGGATTCTTGCGCGTGATTGGCGTGCCCAACGTGTACAGCGGCACCTCCAGCGGCAGCGGCTCAATCGGCTCGGGGGCCTGCGCACGCGGCTCTTTCACACCAGCAGCTTCCTGCAGCGCGACATAGCCCTGTGTCAACTGCTGCACAATCTCACCGGTGGCTGCCGCTGTGTCCTGATCATCCTCGGTGGCACGCAGGGTTGGCAGGCTGATCTGGCAGGCCAAGGGCGGGTTGGCGGCCACGAAGCCGCGCCCGGTGGGCAGGTCATCAGGCACTGCGCCCACGCGCCCCACCGACACCAGATAATCGCTGGAATCACCCAGTTCAAGCGCGATACGCTGCTGAATGAGCGAACGCAGCCGGTCGGGCACGACAGTCGCGCTGTTGGCGGTCAGCACCACGTAAATACCGACGGCGCGCCCCTCGTTGATGAGCCGTTCGAGATCAGTATAAAACTGCTCACGGTAGCTTTCACGGAACTGTTCGTACTGGTCAATCGCCACCATGATAATGGGCGCGAACGGCTCGGCGCGGCCGGTTTGCCGGTCATCGAGCGCCGTAGTGAGGCGGTTGAACAGACGGCGCACGCGCTCGGTTTCGGTGCCGTAAATCGTGCGCTCGGCGTGCGGCAGGCCACCCACATCATCGAGGCCCGTGCCGGTGAAGCTGAGGAAGTACATCTGCAAAGCTTCCGGCGAGTGCAGCAGCGCGAGGCTGATCGCCAGTGTGCGGATGACGTTGGTCTTGCCTACGCCCGGGCTGCCCATGACCAGCAGATGCCCGTCGCGGCGGCTTGTCTTGGCGTCGGTCGCGCTGGCGTTGAGGTTGATCCAGAGCGGGTTCTGCGTACGGTTGTAGACATCGTCCAGCAGGCCGATGGGCGCGCTGCCGGTGACGACTGGCTGGCCGTCATGGTCTGCGCCCGGGTCTTCCCACTCGATGCCGTTCCAGCCGATGATGTTGGTGCGCGCAATTGGCTTGGCCAGCGTGATGCGCTCTTCCAGTGGCGGCAGCAGCAGCGGCTTCTGCCAGGGCACATTTTCACCCTTCGAGTAGTCGATGAGCGTATCGACGATGGCGCGCGCGACGGTATACGGCTGGGCGATCTCAATCGGCCCGCCGTTGCGGCCGGGTTCGGCGGCATCGGGTGCCTGAAAGGCGGTGCGCGCTTCCGGCAGCAGGTTAATCGACTCGCCGCTGTCGGTGATCAGTTCGAGGACGAGCTTTTCCTGCGGCTCGGCCTCTTCCTGCTTCTCCTCGTAGTCACCGCCAACATAGGCCGTCTGGAACTGCTTGAACATGCCTTGCGCGCCCACCTGGAAATAGCCGCGTCCGGGCCAGCCAGCAGGCAGGAAAGCGGCGTCGGGCCGGCGCAGCATGGCGCGGCTGGCCTCGATATTCTGCACGCGCAGGCAGATGCGGAACTGGAGATTGGCGTTCATCTCGTCCGTCACCACATCCATCGGGCTTTGCGTGCCGAGGATGAGGTGCAGGCCGAGGCTGCGGCCCACCTGCACCGTGCGCACCAGTTCGCGCATGAAGTCCGGCATTTCCTTGGCAAGCTGCGCGAACTCATCGACGATGATGAACAGGTGTGGCAGCGGCTTGTACAGCGGGTCTTCGACGCGCTGCGGGCTGCCAGCGAAGAAGCGATGGTACTGGTTGATATCGCGCACATTCATGCTGTCGAGGAACTGCTGGCGGAAGGTCGTTTCGGCCTTCAACGCCTCCAACGCGCGATTGACGCGGATCGAGTTGAGGTTGGTGACCATGCCGACGGTGTGCGGCAGGTTGGCAAACACGTTGAAGGTCGCGCCGCCCTTGAAGTCGATCAGCAGCATCGTCAGCAGGCGCGGATCGTGCTCCAAAACCATCGAGCAGATCATCGTTTGCAGCAGTTCGGACTTGCCAGAGCCGGTCGTGCCGGCCAGCACGCCGTGCGGCCCGTCGTGCTCCTCATCGAGCCAGATGACGGTATCGACGGCGAGACTCTCGCGGCCAATCGGCGTGGCGAACGGCAGCATGCCCTTGCGGATCGGGCGGCGCCAGCGCGGGCGGATTCTCTCGCGAAGTTCTTCGACATAGCGCACGCCGTACATCTGCAGGAAATCGACGCGACGCGGGATGCGGCCCGAGCCGCCGGTTTCACGCACGACCACGGCGGACAGTGCGCGGGCGATGTGTTCGGCGTCAGCCGGCGACAGCCCATCGATCTGCTTACCTTCGACCTCAAAACCAGCTTCGCCCACGCGTGCAAAGCGGAACGAGTCACCATCGGCAATTTCAATGACGGCGCCGCACTGGCTGGGCACATTCTCGTAGCTGCTGACGAGGCACAGTGCCGACGCCCCAACGTCCCCACCCTCTTTGAGAATGGTGGAGTAGACGGATTCCTCTTCCACCAGCAGCGGGTCGTCGATGATGACGAGCAGATGCGGCAACTTGGCGTTCTTCTGCTCTTTTCGCTCGTCGATGACCTGGCCCAGCAAACCCATCAGGTTACGGATGCTGTTGGTGTCGGTGGCGATCAAATCGGCCGCGCCGCCGCGATGGCTCTGGCTGGCGTGCGGCAGCCACTCGATCCACTTCCATTCGTCGGAGTGGCTTTGCGGCGCGATCAGATGGATGTGCAAATCCTGCGGGGCGTGCGTGAGCGCCAAATTGCAGATAGCGGCGCGCACGGCTTTCAGCACCTGCGCGCGGCGGCCAGCGACGCCAATCGATACGTCCTGCGCCAGTGAGGCAATCACGGGCGCTTCGCTCAAATAGCGGTACTCGTCCGCCAGCGACAGTGCGCGGTCGAGCAGCGGGCTGTCGAGATCGGGATCAGGCGTGTTGATCTTGACTGCCGACGGAACGCGACCTAATCCGAGCCGGAAGCTGGTGAAATCGGCATCAGCGGGGCGGCGTTCCCACAGCCGCTCGTCACGGGTGAGTGCGGCGTTCAACTGCGCCTGCGGGCGCGGGAAGTCATTTTCGAGGATGGCGAGCTGGGCGTCGTGGGCCGCCTGCAAGCGCGCACGCTTCTTTTCGAGCAAGCGGAGATAGTTGATTTCCGCTTCTTCCTTGCGCCTCATCGTTTCGGTTTTGCGCATGCGGTTGGCAAATACCGTGCCGCCAATCGTGAAGAAGCCCAAAATCAGCATCGGCAGCGCAAAGCCGATGCCTTCGCCCCCGCCGGAGGCCGCACGGAAGACGTAGAAGATCGACATCACGGCGATGCCCATCACCGGAATCAGCGCCGTGAGCAGGTTTTGGTCGGCAGTTTCCGGCGTGGTGGGCGGTGACGGAATCGTGACTTCGTCCGCCTCCATCGCCGGAAACTGAATGCGCGGCGGGCGGTTGAAATTGGCGGACTGAGGGCGCGCTTCGTTCGACATTCGCTTCCTGAAAGTAGTTGAAAGTTCAAAGTTGAAGGTTGAAAGAAAGTGCTGAGCAAGAACGAGTCGGAAGTTGAACGTTCAAAGTTGAAAGCAAGTGCCCGATTTAGCCGCCAGTGACCTGCTGTCAGGCAGGGGCAAGATATGCCTTGTTCTTACCAAAACCCCTCACCTCCCAACCCCTTCTCCCTCAGGGAGAGGGGCCGGGGGTGAGGGGTTGCGCGCTAGAACGACTCGTCCGCGCTTTGCATGCGCCGCGCCTGGTTCTCCAGGTCGGTCGCAAAGCTCTCCAGAATCGTCACCCAATTATCCATCTCCGGCCGTGCCTCTTCCCACATACGGAAGAAACGCTCGGCGCGGCGGCCCATCCACTCGATGCTGCCGATGGTCTCGCTCAGGCTGACGATTTCACGGCGCACGGCCTCGGCCTGCTGGCGAATCGAGGCTGCGCGCTGGAACAACTCGGTATAGGGTACTTTCACCAGATCAGTCATGGGGTTGTTCCTCCTATTTAGCCTACGTCGGGCGCGACGCGGCTTCGATTTCGTCTGCGGACTCGAGCAGCTTGTCCTTGAACAGCATCAGGTCTTCGTAGGCCTGACGAAGCTGCGGGGTGAGCCGGTTGAACTCGGCGCGAAATGTCTCCGCCGCCGTGCTCGAAAACCGGTCTGGGCCAAGCGCACGGATTTGCGCATCCACTGCATCGACGGCTTCATTCACTCGCGTCGCGCTGCCGCCTATCGCATTGGCCGACTCACGCATTTCAGTAATTCGGGCAACAAGTTCGCCGCCATCCATCGGGGGTCCCTTTCGCTATCTCACGGACGAGCAGTACTGTCCCTCTATGAGTCGATTATGCATGAATCTTCGGGTCGCGCTACCGGGCATACCGTTTGAGGCGCAATCGAAGGCTCATGCGGGCCTGAATGGGCACGAAACTGGCCTATTGTGGCACCGGCTCAATGTAATAATCCTCGCCGACGCCATCAGCCACCCAGCCCTGAACGCCATTCCATTCGACGAACCACCAACGCAGCCGGCCATCGGTGCCGCACTGCGGGCCTTCGATTACACGCATGCTCTGACCAACAGGAATTTGGTCGAGCTGGCGGTTGCCCGTGCCGGGGTCGACGCGGATACGCACCGGCTGGTTGCCCACTCCGCTGCCATCGGCCAGCGTCACGCGGGCAGTGCTGGGCGCCGAAAGCTGGATCGGCGGCGCGTCGAGACACTCATTGGGCATAGCAGTCGGCGCGGGTGACGGTGTGGCCGTGGCGACTGTCAGCGGCGCAGGATCGACATCATCGCGCGCGCCGTCGCCGTCGCTGTCCTGCACATCGCAGTAGGAATTGACGGTATCACCATCACCCACTTCCGCCCCATCCGTCAACGTATCGCCGTCGGTATCGCGCTTGAGCGGGTCGCACTGGTTGGGGATGCGCTCCAGACCGTCAATCAGGCCGTCGCCGTCAGTATCAGGATTGTCCGGGTCGGTGCCCGCCTCGGCTTCCTGGGCGTTGGTCAGCCCGTCGCTGTCAGGGTCTTCCAGCGCAATCGCTGTCTGCGTAGCCGCCAGCGCCACCGGCGTCGACGTGAGGTTGATCACCTGAATCGTGGCCGTCGCCTGCTGATTGCCGAGGTCAATATTGCGGATGGCATTGATCCCCAGCGCCATGATTCCGGCGGTGGACAGGCCAAGCATGCCCAGCAGCCACGGCGGCAGGAGGGCTGGATTGACCAGTTCGGCCGTCAACCGCTGCGCAAGCTGCCCCTCCTCTTCGGGCTGCACCTGCACCTCAAACTGAAGGCTTTGCGCCGTGCCGACAATCGTCCGCTTTCTGGCGGCGACATCAATCGGCACGATCTGCTTTTCGCCGGCCGGAATGGTGAGCTGCTTCGAGCTGATTTGGTAGTTGAGCTGTTCTTCGCGGTCGCGGGCATCCAACCGATAGGCGGCCGCAATGTTGCCCTTGTTCTCAATCATCAGTTCGTACTTGGCCCGGCGCTTTTTCTGACGCTGCGGGTTCAGCTCGATGATGAAGGTGGAGAACGGCGTGATGTGCAGCACGGCCTGCTGCGCCACCGATTTCAGTCCCTGCGCGCGCGCAACCGCCCGAATTTCGAACGGGTGCTGGCCGGCCTTGCTGCGAGAATTGCGCGGCGGATGGAACGAAAGCTGGGCGGTATCGCGGCCCTTGGGCATCAGATACAGCGTTTGCGCCGGGAACGAATACCACTCTTCGGGCAAACCGCTGATTTCGAAGGTGAAATGATCGACCAGCGGGCTTTCGTTGAGCAGTTCCAGCGACATGGTCGCGCGCGAACCCGGATCGACCTTGATCACGTTCGCGCCCATGATCGTGAGCATGATCTGCTCGCGCTCCTGCTGCATCTGGCCCGCACCGCCGGGATCGCCACCGGGCGGCGCGCTGTAGCTGCTTCCGCCGGGTGTGTAGACGCCGGATGCCGAATACGGGCTGGGCGGCGGCGGGGGTGCCATCGGTGGTGTGGAGGGCGCAGGCGCATATGGCCCGCTGCTGACCGGCGGCACATAAGGCGTGAAGCCGGGCGGCATCGACGGACCAGTCGACGGAGGAGGCGGTTGCGCAGGCGTGGGCGGCTGCGCCGGCGCGGATGGAGCCGCAGGCGCAGGGCTATCGGCTGCTTCAAGCAGCGTGAAGCCGAGGTCAGGCGCAGGCACGGCGGCTTGCGGCGCATTCGCCAGTTCCAGCCGGAATTGGTAGTCGGCAACCCGCATTGGCACGCCGGTCGTCCATGGCTGCGGCGTATTGGCGTCGATACGCGCCTCGTTGACATATGTGCCGTTAGTTGAGCCGAGGTCGATGACCTGATAGCTGCCGTCCGGCTTACGCTCGATGCGGGCGTGGTTGCGCGAGACTTTGCCGGTCGGCAGCGTCACGTCGCTGTCGCTCTCGCGGCCAATAGTGAGCGTACCGCTGCTCAGGTCGTAGGTTTCGCTGCCGTTCGGGCCAGTTACGATGACCTTGTCGGCGGGCGGCTGCGGGGCGCTGGCGGCGGGTGGCGGAGCTGACGAAGCAGCGACTGGCACAGCGGGCGCTTCGATGCCACTGGATGCCGATCCGCCTTTCATGCGCGACAAGTCGCGGGCCATATCGCCTGCCGACTGATAGCGGTCGTTGGGGTTCTTGGCTGTGGACTTGATGATGATGCGTTCGAGATCGGGCGGGAAGCCGGAGCGCTGTTCGGACGGGCGCGGCAGCGGTTCGCGCGAGTGCATGCGAATCGCTTCGGTAATCGAGCGCGGTTGGTATGGCAGGCGGCCCGCGGTCAGCTCGTACAACTGGATGCCCAGCGCATAGATATCCGCGCGCGAATCGACCTTTTCGGCTTCGGCCTGCTCGGGGGACATATAAGCGAAGGTGCCCATCGGCACGCCGCTCATCGAATGGACGTTGCTTTCGGCCAGCTTCGCCAGCCCAAAGTCCGTCACCAGCACGCGGTAGCCGCCGGGGCTGCCCGGATCGGGCTTGAGCAGGATATTGTCCGGCTTGATATCGCGGTGGGTCATGCCCTGCTGATGCGCATAGTTAAGCGCCTCGGCCGCCTGCCGCGTTATATCGACTGCGACGTCGTAATCAATCGGCTTGCCCAGTTCACGCTGGGCTGTGATGTAATCGCGCAGGCTGCCACCGGGCACGATTTCCATCACCAGGATCAGATTGCCGTCCACCTGGTCGAATGCCAGCACACGCACGATACCGGGGTGATCGAGGCTGGCCGCCGCGCGCGCTTCCTGCAGGAAACGTTTCTGGAACTGCTCTTGTTTCGAGAGGTGGGCGTGCATCACCTTGAGCGCGACCTGGCGCTGAAGGTTGATATCGGTCGCCTGATAAACCGAGCCCATGCCGCCTTCGCCCAACAGACGATCGACGCGGAAATGCTGTATTGTCTTTCCGATCATCTCGTCAGTCATGGATTCCCCCGGGGCAGATCGCAGTTTCCGCGTGAAGTGTACCCTGATTATATCGGGTTAGTGGCGCAGACGAAATCAAAGACGAGTAAAAATGTGCAGGCCAGCGCAAAAATACATCAGATGAGCCGTACAAAAGTGGTTGAACCGCCAAGGAAGAACGCCAAGCGGAGTTTCACTAAACTCTTGGTGCACTTGGCATCTCAGCGGTTCAGCTCATGTTCTTTCACCCTCATCAAAGCGCCCCTTCACTGGAAGGGGCGCTCGTCTTGTCACATTGGGACGGCCGGCTAGCAGCCGTCACAGCCCTCTTCCCGCTTGGGCTGAAGCGGCCGGCTGCCCGTTTGCTGCACGACATGCGTCAGTTCGTGGGCGAGCAGTTCACGGCTGCCTGAAGTGCCAGGATTGTACTCACCGCCGCGCATGAACACGTCGCTGCCGTTGGTGAAAGCGCGCGCGCCGATTGAGCGATTGATCGAATCGGACTCGCCGCCGGTATGCACCTTCACGTCGCTGAAATCCTGGCCAAAGCGAGACTCGAAGAACTGCTGGTCACCGCCGTCGAGGCCCTGGCCGCCGCCCTTCTGGTTCTGAATCTGGCCTTCCAGCTCACCCGCCACATCAAAAGAACCCATCATGTCCAACTCATCCGCATCGCGCTGGATGCGCTTCATCTGCATCTCTTCCTCTTCGCCCAGCGCAGCGCGCTGCACGATTTCAGGCTGGCGCTTCAGTTGGAGTTCTTCTTCTTCCTCCTGCCGCTGGAGGTCGGCACGCTTCATCATCAACTCTTCTTCTTCAGGGCTTTCACGCTGAATGCCCGCATCGCCCGCCGGGGACTGCATCGTCATCACTTCGCTGGCAACGCGGTCGGCTTCCTGCTCGTATGCGTCGTCCGCTGCGCCGACCGTCAGCTTGGCCTGCGCCAGCGTGGGATGGGCGGCCAGCAGTCGCTGCACGCCCTGATTGCCCAACATGCGCTGAAGGTCACGAATGCCACCCTGCTCTGCCTGCGGCGTGGGCGTATGTGTGTGCGTTTCCGGCGTGCGCGTGCTGCGCTGCACCTGCGGAGGCCGATATTCACGACTGGTATAGCGTCCCATAATTCAAACCTCCCGCACTCTATGAAGCACTTCATCGATCAGTGTAACACGACTTCAAAAACGCCGCGCGCCTAAGTCAGCACGAGTTGATAAGCGAC
Source organism: uncultured Chloroflexia bacterium (assembly GCA_963841085.1). Lineage (GTDB taxonomy): Bacteria > Chloroflexota > Anaerolineae > Aggregatilineales > Phototrophicaceae > Flexifilum. The sequence goes on from CAWJBF010000005.1 coordinate 607,147, forward strand.
GTGCGCGGGCTTGTGGGCGCGAATGATTTTCTCAATCACTTCTGCGTCCAGCTTGACGCGGCTCTTGCTCACTGCGAAGCGCACGATGAACATGAATGGCTGATCAGCCGGTTCAGTGATATCGGGCCGCACGCCGAAATACAGTTCAAGCATACGCTCCAGCCCTGCGCGCGTACCGCGCCGCTTGAAGATCCAGCCCACCTGCTGCAGCACCGCGCGCTGCCGGTCTTCGGGCAGTTCAGGTACGATCAGAACATCGAACCAGCCCGCCATCCAGCGCACCCACTCCAGCGGCGCAGTTTCGGGCGACAGGAACAGGTCGAAGCTGTCGATCGACCAGATCGACGGGCTCATCATCGCCTCGAATATCAACAGATAGCGGCCAAGGAAATCGTCCTCTCCGTAGATTTCGGGCAGATACTTCATCCAGGTACTGGCGTCGCGCGGCAGCCCGACTGGAAACTCCTCTTTGTGGCCATTGGCGGATGGCGGCGGTTGGAAGCGCCCGGGTACGCCGCCCGCCACGAATGGCATACGCTCGACAGGCGGCAGCGGTTCCGGCTCGGGCTCGGGCGGTGGCGCGGGAGCAGGCGCGGGCTTGACAGGTTTTTTGTCTTCGGCGGGCTTCTCTGGCTCTGGGGCCGCTTTCTTCTTTTTCAACTCCGGCTCTGGTTCTGGTTCTAACTCAGGTTCAGGCTCGGGCTCAAGTTCGGCGGCCGCCTCGTCCGCCGGAGCGGACGTGAACAGCAGCATCGGTTCTTCGGCCTCGGCTTCCGGCTCTGGCTCAGGAGTGGGCTTGCGCTTCGATTTAGGCTCGGGTTCCGGCTCTGGTTCAAGCTCAGGTTCTGGCTCGGGTTCGGGCTCCGGCTCAGGTTCCGGCTCGATGACCGGCACAATCTCCGGCTCAGGCTCAGGTTCCGGTTCTGGTTCGGGTTCTGGCTCAGGCGGCGGAGTTGTCTTCTGCGCCTCAGGCTGGGGTTCCGGTTCTGGCTCAGGCTCAGGCTCGATGACCGGCACAGGTTCTGGCTCGGGTTTGGGTTCCGGACGGCGGCGTTTCGGCGCGATGATTTCCGCCAGCGTCAGCGTGAATGGACCAGCGCGTACCACGTCGCCCACGGCCAGCTTTTGCGGCACGTCTGAACGGATGCGCTCCTCGCGCAGGAATACGCCGTTGCTGCTGTTCAGATCGATGACATACAGTTCGCCATCTTCCCACAGAAAGCGCATATGCCGGCGGCTGATCTCGCCGCTGCCGAGCGTGAAATCATTATCGCCCGAGCGCCCAAAGCTCAAACCAGCAGCAGGCACCGTGATCTCATCACGGTCCAGACCGGGGCCAGTGAGCTTGAGGACTGCGCTGAAGTCGTCCATACCAGCCATGCGCTACTCCGTGCGCACGTCGTGATGATACGACGCGATGGTCGCTATTTCGGGTACCGCCACTTCCGACGCCTCATCTCCACGAACAAACTTGCCGTTGACGTAGCCAACTGGATAGATGTGCACGGCGCGCACGAAATCGACGCCGCGAATAGGCAGCAGCACCGCCATAATGTCGGCCAGGAAGAGCGTGCGGCCAAATGGCCAGCCCTCGCCATCCTGCCCACCGGTGATCGGGTTGAGGAAGGCATACAGTCGGTCTTCAACGCGCTGGCGCACTTCGTCTGCCGATGCACCGACAGCCGGGCGGAAGCGCACGTCCACATCCACCCACTGATAGGCAGGCGGCCCCACTTCCAGGCGCACGCCCAACAGCCGCCGCTCATCGAGATAGGCGGTGATGCGGTCGCGCAGGTCAGTCGTCAGCGACAGGCTTTGCGGCGCAATCGGGCCGATCATGTTCGGGATGCGCGGCACGATCAGCACGCGCACCTCGCCAGCCACACCAGCAGCCGCCTGCACGCAGTGCGCGCGCGCCACTTCGCCCGGCGCGGCCTCTTCCGCCAAATATTCGTAGTCCTCGGCGGTGACGGCGCGGTTGAGCGAACGCAGAAAGTCCGGCACGCGCTCCTTGGCCGTCTCCAGCTTTTCGGCGTCAATGCCGCCCGACGCCGCGAAACGGTTGCTGACCTTGGCAATGTACGGTATCGACGTCTTGAGTACACTCAAAGTATTGGTTGACAGATTGCCGCCCGCGCCGCCGCCGTGCCGGTACTGGCGCATCATGATTTGCGTGCCCTTGGCCGGCACTGCGCCGAACAACTGCACGCTGCCATCGCGGCGCGGCAGGGCTGGACCGAAGCGAATTTCGCCCGTGTTGCTGTCGAGCGTATAGTGCAAATCATCAGCTTTCGACGAGCCGAAATCGCTGACTTCCTTCCAGCGATCCTCGCGCCCATCATCCTGACGCACCACGATGTATTCATTCGGCAGGCGCGGCACTACCGGTGTATGCGCCAGATAGAACTTCTGGCCAGGCGTGCCTTCCGAACGGCCCAGCGCCTCGTTCTTGCTGCGGCTGACGTTGGTGCTTTCGGCGGTAATGCCCCAGCTTTCGATTCGCAGGTGATTGATAGTGGGCGATACGCCATAGCTGCGCGACGCCCGCTCGGGGTCGAGCCGGCAGCGCACCCAATAGCCATTGACGTTGTTACGCGTGGCCTTGGCGATCTCGGGCATATGCAGCCGCACCAGCCCGTTGACGTTCAGGCCCAGCGTGCCGTCGTAGTCTACTTGCAGCGGCACCCAGCCGTGTTCAGAGTCCGCGCCAATCGCCTCCCACACATAGGGCGGATTGGTGGGGTCGATGCCCGCGCCTTCCGCCGCTTCCACGCCAATCTCGACGCCGAGGATGTGATGGCTCAAGTCTTCTTCAAAGCCCAGATAGAAAGCGTCGCCTGCCTGCGGCGGTTTGGACTCAAACGCGAGCATAAACTCGCTGCCGCCTTCGAGCCGGCGCACGTTGTAGGGCTTGATCTCGCGCCCGCCGCCGCGCCCGGTGAAGCTGGTGAGCGCGTGCGCCAGTTTCGGCACGTAAATCGTCATGGGCACGTCGGTGCTGAACACGACCGTATCCATCACCTCGGTGCGCGGCGTTGCTACCTCTACGCCTTCAGGTAGTAGCACATCGACCGGCTGCGGCGTCGAAAGCCAGAAGGTGACGGCTGTACGGGCCGCCTCGACTTCATTCAAGCGGATGCCGATCAGCTCCATCATCTTGATATAGTGCTTGTCCGGCACACGGTTGAGCCGGTAAAGCACGATATCGGTCATCCACGCGAACAGCTCCAGCAGCGTGATGCCGGGGTCGCTGAGATTGAAGTCGGTCCATTCCGGCGTATACAGAGGAATGCGGCGGCGCGCCTCCTCAACGAGGTCAGTGAATGTGCGATCGTCTAACCGCGGGGTTTCAAGGCCCATAGCACCCCCTTACTCCGCCTGCGGCGTCAGGAAAAATGGATAAACCATACTGTGCTTGTCATGGCGCGATTTCACTTCGTAGCTGATTTCGATCACCATCTCGCCGTAGCGCGCGCCACCGGGCGTGACAATAATCGACTCAACTCGGATACGCGGTTCCCAGCGCAGAAGCGCTTCGCGCACGTAGCGTTCGGCGATGTTGGCCGTTTCCTGGTTCGCCGGCCAGAAGATCAATTCATGGATTCGGCAGCCGAAATCGGGCCGCATGACGCGCTCGCCCAGCGCCGTGCCCAGGATAATGCGAATCGCCTGGCGAATGTCGGCGTCATCTTCCGTCATGCGCATCATATCGCGTTCGCCGAGCTTGGGTGGGAAAGCCCAGCCCTTGCCTACTACACTCTTCATCGCGCCCCCAGCCTGTAAGTCGGTTGTGTGCGTGCTGCGCGTGCCTGTCGTCTAGTTAATCTGCACAGGGTTGCCTTTGAGCATCAGCGGCCCACTGGCCTTCACTGTCACCTGCGCATTGCCTTCAATGGTAACACTTGCGTTCGATTTGATGGCGATTTCGCCGGTCGCCTGGATGGTGACTGTTGCCGATGATGACTTGATGGTCACCGCCTGCTGAGATTCGACCTCGTAGGTACCCTGAGATTTGGTCGTCATCGACTTGTTGGCCGCATCCATTTTCATCGTGACGTTGCTCTGGCTGTCCTTGATCTCGATGATGTTCTGATCGGATTTCTCCGAAAATGACATCTCATGGCCGTCGGTCGTCTTGAACATGCGATTCACGACCTTGCCGCCACTGACCGCCTGAGAACTCGTCAGCGGGGGCTTGTTGGTGCTGCTGTACAGGCCGCCTAATACCACCGGCCGGTTCATATCGCCGTGCTCAAATACCACCAGCACCTCGTCGTTGACTTCGGGCAGGCAAAAGAAACCGCGCTCCGGGCCGGCACCGGGCATGGCCACCCGCGCCCACCAGGTCTCCACTGAGTCGTCGTACCACGGCAACTTCAGTTTGACGCGGCCTGCATTGTCAGGATCGTTGTTGTCGGTCACTATCGCCACCGCCGCGCCAAAGTACGGCTGAACGGACTGTGCCGCCGCCGGCGCGACCAGATCGCTCATCATCTTGGGCCGCGTGCCGGCAATGCGAAAATAGACGCGATATTGGCTGTCTTCCAGCACATGTGTAGCCGAGGTTACATGATACTTGCCGGAAAACTTCCTCCCGATCTTACTTAATGTAATGACCTTGCCAGCGCGGATGCCATCGACCGCATCGGCCACGCCTTCGGCCTCGATGAAATCAGCGTTGATGTCATCCAGGATGCGCTGAGCAATCTTGCTGGCCTCATCCTGCGTATGCACTACATGGCGCACATCGAGGAATTTGGCGGCGCTGATAGCGGACTGAGCAGCCTGCCCACCCCACTTCCCATAGCCGATCTCAGGCGCAGATTTGCTGCTCGTCGCCTGGCCCACAATCGACTTTGCCTGTTTGTTGTCCCAACCGCGCACCGTCACTTCGTTGACCTGCCCGGCCATCGACAGCCGCGGCTGGAAGCTGACCAGCGTATTACCCCATTCCAGCGTGGCGGCGCTGGTCGTCTGCGGCTTACGGAAATTGATCGTCGTGCCATCAAGCGCAATTTCGTAACCATTGCGCCGTGCCAGCTCACCCAGGAATTCAAGATCAGTCTGATTCTGTTGAAAAACAGTGTCGCGCACCTGCGACGTCGCCTCGGTATTAGCGCTCAAGCCAGCCGAACTGACCAAGATCCGACACAATGTCCGAGTCCTTCACGTTGACAAAGCTGCGCGTTTTGGTTTCGCGGCTCAGGCGGTGGCGCTTGTCGTAGGCGCGAACCGTGAGTTTGGCCGTCGTACCCTCCTCGAACGATGGCTCAATCGCCGTAATTTCGCCCTTGAACAGCGCCGGGCTAACCGGTCGACCATCCTTCATCGGCGCAATTTCCAGTTCCTTGCCCAGGTCAAAAGTCGTCCCATCGACCAGCTCAAGCTGGTCGTCGTGGAAGCGCAGCACGGCCATATCCGGCACTTCGAGGCTGCTGTCCACCTCGGCGCTGATCAGCTTGTCGACAATCTCAGAGGCCAGCGCTGCACCATTGACCTTGATCGACCAGGTATCGAGCGCGGCGACATTTTGTTGTTCGCGTTCGGGCATCAGGCGCTCCTAGGGACGGCTCAAACTGGAACCGCGCGGCACATTGAGCGGGTCATCGACATTGTTCGCAGCCATCACAGCACGCGTGTCTGATGGGCTGCCGCCGTTCTGTGCGGCCATATTATCCGGTCGTTCGCCTTCAGTCGCCGTCACCGGCGCCTGCTGCTGGCCAGCGCTGGTCGCACCCGCTTCCTGGGGCGGCACCTCATCGGCCGGGATGCCTTCTTCGAGCGTGACCGTCACCACACAGCGCACCGGCGTGCCATCGGCCGTGAACAGCGTGAACTTGTGCGACATGTTGGTAACAAACGCCTTGAATTCCAGCTTCTCCCAGATGAAGGCTACCTGCGGTGGGCTGCTCTTGTTGGTATCGGAGACGACGGTCGTCTCGTCGATCATCATCAGGCTCCACAGCGGCTCAGTGTACTTGGTCACCGGCTCCAGCTTGTCGAGCGTGTCGAAATACAGCGTTAGTTGCAGCGAGCGCTGGCCGCCCTGTGTGAACTCATAGCTGGGCGCGTTGCGGCCCATGACGTTGCCACGCTGATAGGTATTCTGCTTCGAAATCGCGTATTCAAACGGATTGAACATGACGGGATATTCGTCATTGGTCTTTAAGTTCTTGAGCTTAGCGGGCTTCAAACCGCCGCGCGTGTTCTGGCTCATCGTTCAGCCCTCCATTCTGTACACGTCATCGGGCCGAGCGCTCGCGCTCGATGCGCAGGCGGTCTTTGAGAATGCGATAGACCTTGCGCGCAAGATCGTCGACATCCGGCTCGCTCGACTGGCCCTTACCCTCGCCCTCACCGCCAACCGAAGCGGTCATCTCATCGATCTGTAGCGCGCGCTGAACTTCTGTTGGAGCGGGCGGGCGCTCACTTTGGGCCAACGCCTGATCGAGTGGCGTGCGCTGAACCGCGTTTTCGCGGGCACTGGGCGATGGTGGCTGCCCGTTTGCCGGAGGCGGCACCTTCAGGCCGTAGACCGAGGTGCTCGGCGGCAGGTTGAGCAGATCGAGCATGGCCGCTTCCACCGAGCCGGGATCCGGCACCTTGGACGGCGGCGGAAGCTGACTATCGTTGAGGCTGGTCACGTCACTGGTAGCCGCCTTACGCTGCAGGCTGGCCGGCGGCGGCGTCCTTACAGGCGGTGCGCTGGCCTGTGTCGAAGCGGACGGACGCGCCGCACTTGCAGGCGGCTGCACGCGCGCATTTTCGTTCGGCGGGGCCATGCCGCCCTGCATCAGCGCTTCGTACAGATCGACTTCCTGAACAGGCAGTTCACTTTCAGCCCCATCCACTGCGCGCTGAAGCGCGGCCTGCTGCGGCGCGGACTGTTCGGGAGAGGTCAATTGCGGCGGCGCAGGCTGTGAATCCGGCGAGCGCTGCACTGAGGGGGGCGTGGCCGACGGGCGGCGCGGCGCAGGCGGCGGCTCGGGCGCGCTCATGAAGGACGACCACGGTGACGGGTTCAGCCGCGAGTCGAGCACGACTGGTTCCGGGCGTGGGGTCGCAGGCATCGGGGCTGCGGATATTTCCTGAGTCATCGTATCAGCGGGCGCAGGCGGGCGCGCAGGTTCTTCGGATGCGGCAATCGCCCGCTGAATGGCGTCTGACAGCCCCTGCGGCGCGGCCGGCTCCAGCAGGGTCGGCGCATCGGGCAGTGTCGGGCGTCCTTCTGGTGCTTGTAGCGCTGGTGCAGGATGACTGGCCGCCGCTGATGAAGCTGCCAGACCTGCATCCCGAGCCGCGCTGGTTGGGGCGGACTCCGATGCAGCAGGCTCGCGCTGAACGGACGGCGGTGCGTCCGGTGCGGCTTTAAGTGAGGCTGGCTTAGGTACGGCTGCGCCCGGCCCCGGCGCTTCGGCAGCGCGCAGCGCTTCTGCCACGGCTGCGCTTTCATCCGCTGCCGGAGGGTGTCCCTCTGGCGCATCGCTGGCCTCGCGCTGAATCGATGGCGGCGCGGACTGAGCAGTCGGCTGCTCGGACGCAGGTGGCGCGAAACTGGAGGGCGTTGGCCCAAGCGGCGCTTGAGCTGTTGGTGGTGTGGCGGGCAATGCCGCACTCCTGGCCGCTTCCGGCGGCGCTTCAGCGCGCTGGATTTGTGAAGTTGGAGCGGCCTGCACAGGCTTTGATGATGGCGCGGCGGGTTGTGCTGTTGCGCGCTGATCCTCGGTTGGGGCTTCGGCGCGCTGAATCATCATGTTCTGGGCGTCTGGCGACTCAGCCTGCGCTTCAGCCGTTCCACGAAAGGAAGGCGGCGCACTGTCTACAGCCCCCACCGGCGCAATCGGCTGTGTTTCGGCCGTGGCTGAAATCGGCACGGCGCTCGCCGACGCGGTGGGTGACTTCAGGCGTACGCTGAATAGCAGGCTGCGCTTCTGCGTGCTGCGCTGCCGCATCGGCCGCGTCAGACTCTGGCTTGATCGGCGCGGTGTCGTCGCTGCGCCCGGTGAGTGAAGCCGCAATGGCTGACGCGGGCGCGGCCGGTGCTTCCGGCGTGCGCTGCACAGCCGTTTCGACCGCATCAGACATTGGCTTGATTGGTACGGTGTCGTCGCTGCGCCTGGTGGGTGCAACCGCAATGGCTGACGCGGGCGCGGCCGGTCCGTCGGGCGTGCGCTGAACAGCAGGCGGCGCTTCTGCGCGCTGCACAGCCGTTTCGACCGCATCGGACATTGGCTTGATTGGCACGGTATCGTCGCCCTGCTCCGCTGACACGGCGCTGGCTGGCGCTGGCGCGGCCGGTGCTTCCGGCGTTCGCTGAACGATGGGGGCTGCTTCTGCACGCTGCACAGCCGTTTCGACCGCATCGGTCACCGGCTTGATCGGTACCGTGTCGTCGCTGTGGTCGGTTGGTGGCACGGTGCTGGCTGGCACTAGCGCGGCCGGTGCTTCCGACGTGCGCTGAACGGCGGGGGGCGCTTCCGCACGCTGCACCTCAACCGGCGATGCTGGCGTAGGTGGCTGGGCACTGGATGGCGCGCCAAGCGTATCGCTCGGCGCTGGCGTATCCACCTTGCGTTGAATGCCTGGGGTTGCGCCAGCCGATGAGGGCGTGACCGCAGCGGACTTCGCAGGCGCTTCAGCCTGCGACAGCAAGGCTTCAAACGCATCACTGGGCGCAGAAACGACGGTTTGCGCCGATTCCGATGGCCCGTCGCTGCTGGCAGATGTTGACTCAGGCTGGCTGGCGCTCATCCGCCGAACGGCCGGCGGAGCAGTACTGTTTGAGGCGATGCCATGAGGCGTTGGCCCAGCCGTTTCCGACGCTGAGAACTCGACCACAGCGGGCGGAGACGGCACTGTGCTTTCAGGTTGCGGCGCGTCCTCAATCAGCGCGCTACGCTGCACAGTGCCGGCAGCGGGCGCGGGTGCGCTTGCGTTCAATTCAGGCGCGGCCGGTTGACCGGTACTCGAAATCGTGTCCGGGGCCGCTTGCTCAAAAAAACCAGGTTCCTCTTTCGCAGCGTCCGATGATGGACTCTCAGATGCGGTCTCTGGCTGTGTGGGCAGGTTATCCCACAGGCGCTCATCAAAGATGCCAGTCGGCTGCGGCGGTGTCACATCCACCACCTGGCCGCGGCGGCGGCGCGGCATGGGCGCAGCTGGTTCGGCTGACGATTCGGCCTGCCCGGCAGCCGCTTCAGTGGCAGCTTCCGCTTCAAGATCGGCCGTGCGCTGCACGGGTGGTGGCGAGTCCGCCATTGCTGCTGCGTTCTTGGCCTCGTGCGCGGCCATAATCGCGCGCAGTCGCGCTTCTTCCCTGTCCATAACCGGGGCTTCGGCGCGCTGAACCACATTGGCCTGCGGCGCAGGCGATGTGTCCATTGGTCCGCTAACCAGCGCATCAATATCGACAGACTCGGCGGGAGCGGCCTGCGTTTGAACAGGGGGCTGTGCGGGCGTATCCCAGCCCAGCGGTTCGCGCGTATCAGCCGCCCATGACGGCGGCAACGACGACCGCGATACCAAATCACCGCCCGGCACGTAGGTGCGAATACGCCCGCGCGCAAAATCGCGCAGCGAAACGCCCAGTGGCCGGTACGGGGTGCGCCTGTCAGGTGCCATCATCATCAACTCGTCAGTGCCGTAAAATCGGCGGCTGAAAACGTAATCCCACTGTGCGCCAGTTCAATCTCCTCGATCGCGGCAGCCGATTCGCCTGCGCGCAGGTTCGGCCCAGTCCAGCGAATCGGGTAGGCCTGCGCCAGATTGATAGACAAGACCGGCCGCTTGCGCACGCCGCCATATAGATGAATAGTGACGGACTTGCGCGCCGCGCCGAAATTCCCTGCCGCCACCTGCAAATACCATTTCAGCAATTGATCGCCAATACCAATACCATTTTTAAGCGTGAGCGTGCCCGCGTTGACGCGTACAGGCAGCTTATGAATGAACTGGTTGAGGCCGCCTTCCTTGATGTCCTCGGTTTCCACGCGCAGCGCCGGCAGGGTCACTTCCGTGAACGCCGCCTGGGTGATGCCATCAATCACCACGCCATACAGAAACGTCGGCATGGGATCGATCATGTTGGGGAGGGGCAGCGCCGGGCTGGACATCAATCACCTCCTGCTGGACTTGCCGCGCCGCTCTTGTTCCCGGCGCAGGTCCTCCAGCCATAATTCGTAGACACGTTTGGCTACTTTTTCAGCCAGCTTGCGATCTGCTTCACCGCCTGCAGGCTGCGGCACGGCCATATTGGCCTGATTATTCGGTGGCACTACTCCACTCCCTCACCGGCTGTCCGGCGTTCACCCCTGCGGGGCGCGGGTGCGGCGCTGCATGGCGTTTACCTGCTTTACCCATCGCGCGCGTTCTTCGTGAGTAAGGGCCAGAATTTCGTCATGGCTCCAGCCCAGGTGCGCTGCGATGTAGGCTACCTCCTCGTGCAGGCGGTTGAGGGGGTAGCTTACGATCCCCCCGGCAGGGGGATTTCCTCGTCAAATTCATGACCACAGTTCGGGCAGGTGACGATGCAGAAAGCCCATCTGTGGATCGTTGATCTGGCGGTACAGCTCTTGCAGATAGGCCAGATCGGATGCGAACAAGGTCTCGATGACCTCGGGCGTGATTCGCGGGAGCGAGCCGAGGCGGGTGATGACCTGAGCCATCAGGATCACCACCAGATACGCCTCATTGGCTCGCACCCGTGGATCGCGCAGCGGGGCAATTTCGTCCCGGGCAGTGGCGAGCCGCATGACGCCTTCGCGGTGAACCGCACCATAGGCGTCTACGTATCCGCGCGGAAGCACGAATGGAAACTCGAATCTGCACCGGAACTTGCATTCAAACCCCATCCTTGTGACAGCCAACCATGAAGCGCTGGCTACTTCACGCGCTTGATGTACTCGTGCACGATGGTGATTTCTTCGACGCCGAACGAATTGTCGTCCGACTTGAGCGACGGGCCGCTGACCTTCGACGGCCAGCCATTGACGAAGTCCCACTGCGCGACCGGTTTGAGTTCCTGGTCGTACATCAGAATGGTGCCGTTCTTGCGCGCGCCAGTGACCTTGCCATCTTCCACCAGCTTGCGCCAGTCCCACAGATCCATGCTGCTGGTGATACCACGCTTGAGGGTGATATCGCCCCACTTGAGGCGACCCGGCACCTTCATGACCGACTGTACGCCCGACTTGTTCACGACCTTGGTTTCCACGATCTCGTTTTCCGAGCCCAGGCCGCTGACTTCAGTGAAGAAGCCCTGAACCGTGCCCTGGATTTCGAGCGAGAAGTGGAAAGAGACGAGTGCGTCTTCCCTGCCTGCCATCTTCTATCCTCCGAACTTGCGTCTAGGTGATCTGAGACCTGTTGCTAGTGAACTACGAAGCGGGCCCGGCCCACTGGCCGATACGGAAGATGACGAACTCGGCCGGCTTGACAGGCGCCATGCCAATCTCGACCACCATCTGCCCGAGATCGCGCAGCTCAACCGGGTTGGTCTCGGCGTCGCACTTGACGAAAAATGCGGCTTCAGGCGTGGTGCCAAACAGCGCACCGGTGCGCCAGACGACATTGAGGAAAGCCCCGATATCGCGGCGAACGCGCATCCACAGGAACTCGTCGTTCGGCTCGAACACGACCCACTGAGTGCCGCGCTCGATGCTCTCTTCGACCATGTTGAACAGACGGCGTACGTTGATGTAGCGCCAGGACGGGTCGCTCGACAGCGTGCGTGCGCCCCAAACGCGGATACCACGGCCGGGGAAGCTGCGGATGACGTTGACGCCGATGGGGTTGAGCAGGTCATGTTCGCCCTTGGTCACCATCACGCCCAGGCCCAGCGCCCCGCGCACGATCTCGTTGGCGGGCGCTTTGTGCACGCCGCGCGTCGCGTCGTTACGGCCGTAGATGCCTGCCATGTGACCGCTGGGCGGTACCATGCGCGTGCGTCCATTGCCGCCAGTCATATCGGCAATTTCAATCCACGGATAATAAAGCGCGGCGCGGGTCGAGTTGTAGTTGACTTGATTGCGCCACTCCTTCACTTCCTGCGGCATCATGTTGGGCGGCGCGTCGAGAATGGCGAAGGCGTAGCGCACGTTCTCGCAGTAGTCGATGATCGCCTGCTGCACCGCCTGCACACCCTTCATGTCGATCTCACCCGCCTGGTACGACGAGTACAGATCGGGCACGACCACCATGGTCACGTCTTCGATCGGCTCGAGGCCACCGAGGCCGGTGCGTTCGGCCAGGCTGCCCTGATAGTCACCAAGGCTGACGGCCTGGGTCTTGATCTCGCCACCTTCGAGGGCAAAGCTGCCCGCCGCCGGCACGATTTCGCCGCGGCCAGTCACCTTGACATCAACCAGCTTCGACTGCGTCTTGACGACGGTTTCGACGTTCTTGTCGCCGGTGCCGGTGGTGAGGCCTTCATAGGTCTCGGCCACCTGGCCATTCTGGGTAATAACGACGGTGAAATTCTTGCCTTTGCCATCTTCACCCGGTTCCGGCTTCACATCCACCTTGAGGCCGTTGCCGCTGGGGCCGCCGGTCTTGGCCGTGAATTCGAGCAGGTTGGCCTTGTCGTCGCCGGTACGAACGGTCGTCTTGGCTGCGGTGGCGAGCTTCGGGTCGGTCGACTCGCCCATCGTCTTGATCGAAACGATATAGGCGATGCTGCCGCCGTTGTTGAAATAGCCATAGACCGAGTCCGGCATATACGCGCCGCTGACGAATCCACCGAACTTCTCAACGTACTGGCTCCAGTTGGTAACGAGGGTGGGCTTGCCCACCAGTGACACAATTTCCCCGTTACGCTCCATATTGGCCTTCTCGGTATAACCGATGAAGGCGGCGACAGCCGTACCGACGGACTCAATGGGCTTAGAGCCGCGGTCGACCTCCTCTACATAAACACCGGGCGAAAGATAACTTGGCGACATCTCTCCTCCTCACTTGCAGAAGAACGAACCCTCGCTGAATGCGTTCTCCTTCACGGTGAAGGAGAGGTCGCATGTGCGTATCGCTCTGTGGCTGCCAGCGCGCAGCCGCAGAACGTTATCGCCGCTTCTTTTTGCCAGCCTCGCCTGCGCCATCTTCATCGCCGGCGTGGTCTGGCAAACTACCGGGCGGGGCATCTTCTGGCCGCCCGCGATAACTGGTCTCCACATCGAGCGCATCGATGACCCCAGTGCGTGGGTCAAGCGACTGACCGATTCTGGCGATCCGCTCGATAACCAGCGGCGCCTCGAACGACTGATTCGGGTCGAGCGCGAGTGTGGTGACGAAGGTGAACCCCAGCTTCATCTGATTATTCAGCACGCTCCACAGGTCGCTCGTATTCGGTAATCTGTCACCGATATTCCCCACCAAAATCGGAATATCGTAGAGTTGATCACGCATGGCCCCTTCACAATCCACCGGTTTAAGAACGGTGATCTGAGCCAGCGCGCCTAATCCGCGCCAGATCAACTGATGTTCGTCTTCAACTTTGCGCGCCCATGCCGTTACGAGAAAAGTGAGGTCGAAGCGAAACGGAATGCGTTTCCGGGTCCCCAGTCCGTTGGTGCGCGTCACCTCGAACTCCATATTGCGCAGTTTCACATTTTCGCGCAAGTCGAACGCCCAAACGTTGAGTGTGGGGCGGGCCAAACGGGACGACCAATCGCCGTTGGGCTGGTCGAAAGACACATCAATATCGTTGCGGCTCAGGCGGCCGCGCTCGTAAAGAATTTTCTCGAGAGTCTTGTCCAAATCCTGAATCATGCCGGCCCCATCTCTTTAGTTACTATCGTCCAGCAAACGGCCCATCTTCTGGTGCTCGCGGCGGATAGCATGCCGTAAATGCCGCATCGTGATGGTGCCACCATCGGCTGCCGCCAGATAGGCCGACGCGATGGCCGCGTTGCGGATGTTGCCACCGGCCAGCGGGAAACGGTCGGCGAGCTGGTCCAGATTGACATCGCGGGCCAGTGGCGCTTGTTCCGGGAAGTGCGCTTTCCAGAGCAGTTCGCGGTACTCGCGCTCGGGAAACGGGAAATCGACCAGGAAGCTCAACCGGCGCGTGAATGCCTCGTCCAGATTTTGTCGCAGATTCGTCGCCAGAATCGCCACGCCTTCGTACGTTTCCAACTGTTGAAGCAAATAAGCGACTTCCAGGTTGGCATAGCGGTCGTGCGCGTCCTTCACTTCCGAACGCTTGCCGAACAGCGCGTCGGCCTCGTCGAAGAACAGCACGGCGTTGCTCATGTGCGCTTCTTCAAAGATGGCGCTCAGGTTCTTCTCGGTTTCGCCGATGTACTTGCTAACGACCGATGACAGGTCGATTTTGTAAAGCAGCAGGCCAAGGTCGCGCGCAATCACTTCGGCGGCCAGCGTTTTACCGGTGCCGCTTTCGCCGGCAAACAGCGCAGTTACACCGGGCGCAGCCGCCACGCGCCGGTCGAAGCCCCACGAGTTGTTGACGACATGCGTGAAGCGAATACGCGAACAGATTTCCTCAAGCTGTTCCACGCGGTCGGGCGGCAGAATCAAGTCCGCCCAATCGTAGCGCGGCGCCACCTTCTTGGCCAGCTTGCCCAGGCGCAGGCTGGAATGGGCCTGCGAGCCGGTGATTAAGTCCATCGCGGTAATCGGTTCACCGCGAGAAGCGGCCACATCGGCGGCGCTGTTGACGGCGCGCACAACCTGTGTCGTCGTCAGCTTGAACTTGCTCGCCAGTTCGTCCAGCCGCAGGTCTTTTTCACGGTTCAGGTAGGGTTCCAATGCGCGCTGCCACGCCGCCAGCCGTTCTTCGTAAGCCGGCATGGTGAATGTGGCGCGCAGCATACGGCGGTTGCGCGTGGTATCGAGGCATTCCCACGATTCGCTCCCGCACAGAAACACCGGGCGCGGATAGGAGGCGATTTCCTGCCATAGCTCCGGCGGCGGCTGGTCGTCACCATCGAGCACGACTTTCCAGTCGTATAGCAGCAGCGCCGCTTCGGTGAGATGCGCCTCGCGCAGCGCCAGCGCCCAGCCCAGCGACAGCGGCAGTTCACGCTCTTTCAACGCCGCCAGGTCGACCACGACCAGCGGCATGCCCAGCTCGGCGCACAGGGCGGCAGCGGCGTCGCGCCGACCGGTTCCCTTTGCGCCCTGCAGGAAGATGATCGGGGCGGAGGGCAGCGCCCGCCGAATTGCATCGGGCACGGCGGTCGTTTCCACCAGCGGATCATCCACACCAGTCGTGACCACACCGCGCAAACGAGGGTCGGGCGCGTCGTCACCAAGCAGATGCATCAGGACGCGATGATCGAGCTTGACCGGCTGCGCCAGAAACGGCGCACCCGGCGCAGCCGGATCGGGCGTCACTTCCACCAGATGATGCATGCGCAGCGGCTGATTGGGCGTGAGACGCTCCCAAACCATGAAGCGCTCTTCCAGCGTGCCGCCGAGCAAATTCATGAGCAGGTTCACCGTCGGGCGGCGCTGCGATACATCGTCCTGCAGGAACGCATACAGGCGTTCGTAGCGGCGATCCATCTCGGGCGCGAGCGCCAGCAGCAGAATGTGGCAGTCCAGAAGCGACAGGCCAAACAGGTGAGCCAGGCGTACGATGGACTGCCCTTCTCCACGCCCGCCCGGCCACTCGTCAAAAGCAGGGAACAGCGGCGATTCGCCCCACAGCCCTTCCAGCGGCGTGCGGTTGAGCTGGTCGGCCACTTCCTCGTCAGAGATGACCAGCCCACGAAGCGCATCGGTTGGATCACGGCCCGCCGCCTGCGCACGCGCCACTGCTGCCCGGATCAGATCATCGATCCAGGCAAGCAGTTCCTGAAGCTGACTGAGCGACTCGCGATTCACGGCAATCCACGTTTGAGAACGAACAGCACCAGGCGCGCAGCGATCACGCCTGACTTCATGCTACACAGATTGCGGATAACGGGCAACCGGACTCGTGTAACGATCTGATAAAATCGCGCAAAGTAGGCTGGCTCACCACGAACTTCCCGAGATGCGGCAATGAAAGAAGCAACACGAAGGACGCAAAGGTCGCAAAGAAAAAGGCCCTTTGCGACCTTCGTGGTCGTCATGTTCTCAACTGCGATGCGCTGCCCTACTCTGCCCGTGCGGTGATCTCAACTTCCAAGCGCGCGTAGTAAGTTTCGAGCGTGGGGCCGAAACTCAGCACGTCGCCGGAGGTCAACTGCACTGGCGCGGTGGCGCTCGTGCGCGTGTTATTGACGAACACCGGCACCGAGGCGCGTTCTTCCAACTGCACCCACCACGAATTTTCCGCTGCTTTGTAGAACACCTTCAACTGGCGGCGCGACAGGCTCTTGAACGCATTCGGGTTGTTGTCGCGCGGGATGACCGCCTCGTACAAGTCCACGTCCAGTTCCGGGTCTTCGATACTGGCTTCCGGCCGCCGCCCGATAAGCTTGACATCGTCTTCGGGGCCAGCCGCCAGATCGTACTCGCGTTCGCGCTGGTGAATGTCGCGCAGCACCAACGTATTCAACGCAAACGACTGGCTGCGCGTGGCGTACAGCGTGTCGTCCTGACCGAAGCTAATGGCACTCAGCGGCGTCGCTGGTGGGATCAGGCGCAGCAGGAAAATCTGAAACTCGGTGGCCGCATTGAGCTTGCTAAATGTGAGCAGACTGGTGGCGACCTGCCCCAGCGGCACATTCTCGGATACGTTCAGCGTCAGGCGTTCCTTGCCCACCCCAAGCTGAATCGGCGTCCGCACCTGGCCGGTATCGAGGTAGATGATGTCCTCGCGGTTCTGAACGGTTTCCATCTCGATGCGGATGACGGCCAGCGGCTGAAAGGCCGGGCTGGTGGGCTCGTCGCCGGCGCGATAAAGGCGCAGCGTCGTGACATCGCTCAAGGGGATGCGCTCGGTGCCCAGCTCGAACTCATTGATGAGCACCCGCGTTTTACCCGTGCGCGCGGCGTACCACGTTTTCGCGCGATCATCGAAATCGAGGCGCATCGTGTCACGTGAGATGAAGCCAATCGCGCGCGGCGAAACCAGATTACGCAGGTCGATATCCACATCGCGCTGCGAGTCCGGCTTGCCGATTTGCAGCGACTTCTTGCCGCGCGACGTGATCACCACATCACCGACCGAGAATTTCGCCACTTTGTCGCCCGGGTTGAGCGGCTCGGTCAGTTCACCCGGCTGCGGCGGCGCGGTGAAGATCACCAGCCGGTCACCGGCCTGAAGATCGACATCCTGCAGATGCTGGCTGCCGCCGACGACGCGCGCGTATTCCAGCGTGCTCATGTCGATGCCGGCTTCCTGCTGCGACAGATAGCGGGCCAGTTTGCCCACCGTCACGCGCTCACCCAGATTCAGCGCGAAGCTCTGGCGCGCGCCCACAAGCTGCGTCGAAAGTTTCATCCGGCGGCTGCCCCTTCTTGCCTGCGACTACAGATTTGTCTTGACCAGGTCCGAAATGTCGCGCTGCGAGTCGCCGTGGAACACGACCTGGTAATCGCCGATATTGATCTCGGTGGGATTTTCCAGCTTCACCAGCGCGACGCCCTTCAGATTCTTGCCATTCACACGCGCACGCACCTTGGGCTTGCGCTGGGCGTACCACCATTTCTGACCGCGCCACATCACCACGCCGTGCTGACGGCTGACGTTGGCGTCGTCATCCAGGGAGATGTCGTTGCCCGAGCCGCGCCCGATGTAGAGCGTCTTTTTGGTGAGCACGTACACCTGGCGGTTGCCCGACCGGCTGACTGTGAGTTGCATCAGGTTCGGGCTGAGATCGTAGCCATCTGGCCGGTTGATCTTCTTCATGATGCGCGCCTTACGCACCCGCCCGAGCAGGAATAGATCGAACAGCAGCAGCACCACAGCGATGCCGATTGGTGCAATTGTGCCAGTGACCATGGCCGAGTCCATCACCGGCCCCACCGGCTGCGGCTGCACCGACAGGTTGAGCGTGTTGCTCACCCCCAGCGGTGGCGAATCCGGGCTGGCGGCGGGCGCAGCGGCCACCACCTGCAGGTTCCAGCCGCCTTCCTGGTCAGGCACAAGGCTGTTGGCGGCGTCCTGAATATTCGGCACTTCCAGTGTCGCGGTGCCATTCTCGGCGGCGGCTGTGCCCAACACTAACGCCTGTGCGGGGTCGTTGGCGTTAATCAGCGTGAACTCGACCGCGCCGATATTGGGACTGACATTACCGGCTTGCAGCGTCAGCGGCCCGCTGAGGTTGGCCGTTCCGCCGCCGCCTGTCGTCAGCACCAGCGGCCGCTGCGTGTAGAATGTGGTGGTCGGCGTGGCCGCCAGCGTATTGCCGCTGCCGTCCCGAAGCTGCACACGCATGGTATGCACGCCGGGGTCGATGACATCCGGCGAAATCGTGAACTCGGACGTGGCGCTGTCGGTCGGCTCATCGTCGAGGAAGAAGCGGAACACGGCGTCGGGCGGCAGCGGTTCGGGCGCGGACGCGATTTGCACGACCAGCGGCTCAGTGACCAACTTGCCCTCGACCAGATTGCGATAAGCGACCGTGAACAGCGGCGCCGCCACTTCGACGCCCGCTTCAGGCTGCGGGGCGCAGGCGATGCGGCTGGTGAGTTCTGCGCCGCTCGCCAGTGTGACCGTCACATCCAGCGGGATGAAGCCGGTTTCATCGGCTTCCAGGCCGGAGAGGTCGGCGCTGATGACGGTTTCGGCGTTAAGCGTGGCGTACAGTTCATCCATCGCCTTCGTCACCGCTTCAGAAATTGCCGCCGGGGTCTTGTCGCCGCTGTGCGCCCACGACACGCCGCCCGTTTCGGCGGCCAAACGGGCCAACAGCGCGTCATCGGGCACGTTGAGCGCGTTCAGACTAGAAAAGCTGATCGGGAAGATCTGCGCTTTCGAGGCCTGCGCGACCGTGATTATCTCGGTCACCAATGCTTCGGCTTCAACAGCGCGGCTGTCGGCATAGCCCGAGTCGGTGATGACGACAACGGCCTGGCGCACGGGGCTGTTTGGCGTGGTCGCCGCTACGCCCGCGCGAATGCCTTCGTAAATGACGTTGTTGCCTGCGCGTACCGTCATATCGGCCACATGGTCGTTGTAGAGCGCATTCTTGTCGGTGTAGAAAGGCGTGGGATTGGTCACCGTCTCATCGACGGCCACCAGCGCCACTTCGTCTTCGACCAGCAAGCCGGGCAGGAAGCCGGTGGGGCCCAGCATAACGCCCTGAATCTGGCTCAGGGGCATGGTGTCGGTCGTGTCGAGGACGAGCACGACACGTACCGGTGGCCGCCCGGCGGCCGGAGCGATGCTAACCGACTCGGCCGGCAGTGGTTCGCCGCCCGCGCGCGCGACGGTCACGCCGCTGATGTCGGCTTCTGCCACAGGGCCGCCACCGGGCGCGGTCAGCGCGGCCAGAATTTCCGTGCGCCCCGCCTCTTCGTTATAGCGACAGGTGTAGGCCAGAAACTGCGCCTGATCGCTGCGAGTGAGGCCGTCGCTCGCCTGCGCGAACGTGCCAGTCACAGCGGACAGCAAAAGCGCCATCAGGGCGATGATGAGAACGATGTGATTGCGCTTCTTCATGGAATTGCCTCGCTTGATGAGTCAACCAAACCTTGCGAACGCGCGATGCGATTCGCAGTCAGGGACGTACCGTCGCAGTCGGCTGTGCGCGCAGTGTCGCGGTGGGCGGCACAGGCGACGGTGACGGGGTGAACGTATCGGTTGGCGTCGGCGTATCCGTCGGCACCGGCGTCTCGGTGGGCACAGGCGTTTCTGTGGACGGCGCAACCAGGTCTGCGGTCGCTTCATCTGTCACGACGACGGCCGGCGCAGGCGATGAGGCTGGTTCAGTCTCAGCCACAGCCGCGCCATTCTGGCCGCCGAGCACGCCGATCAAGATGACGGCCAACGCGATCACGGCGATGACCGCGACTATGCCGATGATCCACTTCGCGCTTCCGCCGCCGGACTTTGCCCCACCATCGGGCGTGGACGAGAGCGCCGCCGCCACTGCCGAGTCCATCGACTTCGGCCAGCGGGGATTGTACCCAATGTAGGCGCGCTCCTGCGCGGGAGTTTGAATCGGCGGGCCGCTCTTGCCCAGCGCAGCCTCGACCACAATCACGCTGATGTTGTCCTTCGACGCGCGCGTGTCGGCGGTGGTGGCCAGCGATCCGGGCAAGTCTTCGAGGCGCATGTCGCGCAGCGCCGCGCTGGTTTCGTCGAGGCCGACTTTGTCGCTCATGCCATCCGAGCACAGCAGCAGCTTATCGCCGGGCAGCAGCCGGAATTGCATCAGATCCGGCTCGATAGTGTCGCTCTTGCCGATCCCTTTCATCAGCACGTTACGCTTGAGCGAAACGCCAGGCATGGTGCTTGGCCCGGAATTGCCCATACGCGCGTAAATATCATCCATGAACGTGGAATGGTCGGTTGTCACCTGCCTGATCTGGCCGTTGCGCCAGTGGTACAGGCGCGAGTCGCCCACATGCAGTATGTAGGCATCCCAGCCCTGCAGGATGACCGAGACCATCGTGCTGCCCATCATCACATTGGCGCCGCGCTTTTCAGACAGCAGGCGCGAATTCCGGCGCACTTCCGTGTTGATGGCGACCAGCGACTGGTTCATCAACGCCAGCCACTGCGGTGAGTTCTTGCCAACCTGCTGATGAAACATCGTCAACATCTGCTGAATGGCGAACTGACTGACGGCCTCACCCGCTTCTGCACCGCCCACGCCGTCACACAGAATGTACATCTGCGCGGCGCGCTCCTCGGCAATGCCAATCGCGTCCTCGTTGTGATCGCGGTATGAGCCGGTCATCGTCAGCCAGTTGGCGCGCAGCGTTGGCGGCTGAGGCGGAGGCTCGGTCGAGACGATTTCCACGCGGTACTGCTGGTTGTTGATGGTAATGGTGCTGCCGCTGGTGACGGGTGAGTTGGTCAGCACGGGGCTGCCATCGACCAGCAGCACGCCGCCGCCCGATACACGCTCGATCAGGATACTGGCACTGGTCTGCGATGCATCGCCTATCTGGAAGCTGAACGCGACCGAACGGCCCGATCCGGCAGGGTCAGCCTGTTCCAGCGCCGCGTTGAGCTGCAGAACATTGCGCTGCTGCGTCTGAAGATTGATCAGGTGAATTTCATAGGGCGAATTGACTGCCACACGCCACCTCATCTTCCTTCAAATGCGCGACCAGCCAAGCCGAACATTCCCGTGTTCAGGGGTCATCGAGTTTCACTATAGCATCTAAATCATATTCTCACATCAAAACGGCAATCAGGCGAAGCACAAGGGACTTGCCGCTGAGACGCCGAGGAACCCGAGGGGCGCTGAGAATGCGATCAACGTACCTACTCTCTGCGTTCTCTGCCTCTGCGATGAACTGGTCAGCCTTCACCTGCACGAGGCCAGTATGCGCCGCAGTCAACTTCAGGCTAGAATAAGGCTCAGGTGTTGACAGCGGCAGGGTTTCGCCGCACACGATCATTCAGGAGACGCCCGTGGACTTCTTTCAAACCAACCCAATCTGGATCATCACGGCGGTGCTTGGTGCGATCACCGTGCTCCTGATCTTCGTCTGGCTTTACACGAGCATGACATCGGGCAGCAAGAACGAGCCGGCCCAGGCCGCGCGCCCGCAGCAGCCCGTATCGCAGGCCGCAGCGCCGCCCGCACCCAGCTATGCCCCGCCGCCGCAGCCGTCCTACGTTCCGCCGCCCCAGCCAGCCGCGCCCAAAGTCGAAGGGCTGGGCCGTGTGGCCGTCATCGCTGGGGTCGCCCCGCTGGGCGAGTACCCGATTACGACGCCCACGTTTTACATCGGCCGGTTCGTTGCTGCGGATCAGCAGGTGATGATTGGTCTGGACGAGAAGAGCGTATCGCGCAAACACCTGATGGTACGCAGCACGCCCGCCAAAGAGTATTTCGTGTCCGATGTGGGCAGCACGTTCGGGTCGTCGATTATTTCGTCCGATGGCACGATGACACGCATGACGGCCGGCAAGGAAGAACGCATCTACAACGGTGACACTGTTCAGTTGGGCAACGCGGCCCAGGTGCGCTTCATCCTACCCACCGAGATGCGCTCGTCAGTCACCCAGCTATAGGAGAGGTTCGGCACATGGCTGTGGATCTCAGGCCCGGCGCTAAAGTCAAGAATTACACGCTCGAACGGCAACTTGGCAAAGGCGCGTCCGGCGAAGTATGGAAAGCCTACGACTCGCAGAAGACGGTCGCCATCAAGTTCATGAACGAGAACCTGATGAGCAGCCCGTCCGCCGCCAAGCACCGCGCCCGGCTGGAACGCGAGGTTGAGGCCATGCGCCGCCTGAACCACCCGAACATCCCGGCGTTGTTCGACTACGATCTCGATTTCGCGCGCCCGTACATCGCCATGCGCTACGTCGGCGGCGATTCGTACGACAGGCTGATCGCCAATGGCGACATGCTGCGCGTGCCGCTCACCCGGCGACTGGAACTGATCCGTGAGCTGGCATTCGCGCTCGAAGCCGCCCACGACTACGGCATCGTCCACCGCGACATCAAACCGTCCAACCTCACGGGCATCGAAAACCCGTTCCTGCTCGACTTCAGCGTGGCGCTGGAACGCGAAGACGTCGATATGACGCAGAGCTTCATCGGGACGACGCTGTACATGTCGCCCGATGCTGAGGCCGACCGCCTGAGCGACAATTACGGCTTCGCGCTGGTCACTTACGAGATGCTCTTCGGCGTTCACCCGATCTACCGGCAGGGTGACAAAATCTTCAATCAGCATGTCGCCAAGGACCGGCTCGACAAGGGCGAATGGCGCTGGCCCAGCCGTATTCCGCCGGCCGAAATGCCGCAGGACATGCGCGCCGCCGATTTGCGCCGCCTCGATGAAATCTTCAGCCTGGCGCTGGGCAAACGCGACACGCGCTATAAAGACCTGCGCGATTTTGCCCGCGACCTGCGCGACGCGATCTTCCCTGAGATGAAGAGCGTGGTGCCCGAGGCCGAGGAAGACTACATTCCGACCATGATGATGCCGGCGATTCCGGTTGCGCCTGCACCAGCGCCTGAACCGCCAACCCCAGCACCGGCGGCCGTACCGCCCGAGGATGCAGGCACAATTGTGATGCCCGCCATGCCTGCTGCGGCCGCGCCTCCTCTGCCGCCCACACCTGCACCGGCGCAGCCACTTGCCGACTACGAAATGAAGACCGTGCCGCAGGGTGAGCACAAGACGACTCCATACGATCCGATGGCGCAGGCAAAACAGCCGCCGCCGGAGATCGCCAGAACCGAGCTGGATGTGCCTGCCGCCATGGCCCCGCCCGGGCCGGGTGAGCGCACCGAGCTGGAGATGCCAGCCGCCGCGCCCGCCCCGCCGCCCGTGCCGCAGGCCAACCCGCCCGAGCAGCCTAACTACACGTTGATGGAGTTTCAGACTGCCCAGCCGCATCCGGGCCAGCCAAATCAACAGCCGCCGCAGCAAGGGCAGTCTGACCAGAATTACACCATGATGGAGTTTCAGGCCGCCCAACCGCAGCCGGGCCAGCCCAGCCAGAATTACACGATGATGGAATTCCAGGCTGCCCAGCCCGGACAGGGCCAGCCGAATCAAAATTACACGATGATGGAGTTTCAGGCGGCGCAACCGGGCCAGGGCCAGCCCAATCAGCAGAACTACACCATGATGCAAATGCAGGCCGCGCCGGGAGCCTATGCCACGCCAGTGACGAAGAAGAAGCGGTCGCCGCTCAAAGTAATCCTGTTGCTGTTGTTCCTGCTGCTGGCGTTTGCCGTCATCGCGGCGGTTGTGCTCGTCGCCACGGGAACTGTGACGATAGGCTGACGCTCTCATGATGAACCGCAAAGAAGAATAAGCCACAGAGACACTGAGGACTTCAGTGGGTTAGATCTGAACCCTCTGCGTCCTCGGTGTCTCTGTGGTTCAATGCATTCCTGTTTATCGCGGAGGTTCGCTCATGCCTTCTGACGTTCCCCTCGAAATTCGCAGCCCGTATGATGATGTCGTGATCGGCGCGGTGCACGAATCGACCGAAGCCGATGTGCAGCAAGCACTGGCGCGCGCCGAAGCCGCCAAACCCGTTATGGCGGCGCTAACCGCCCACCGGCGCGGCGCAATCCTTGACAAGACCAGCGCCCTGCTGGCCGCGCAGGTGGATGAGATCGCGCAGTTGATGGCCGCCGAAAGCGGTAAGCCGATGCGTTATGCGCGTGGCGAAGTCCGCCGCGCAGTCGAAACGTTCCAGTTCGCCGCCGACGAAGCGCGCAGGCTGCATGGCGAAACTGTGCCGCTCGACGCCGCACAAACCGGCGCGGGCAAGATCGGCTATTTCGTGCGTGTGCCCATCGGCATCATCGCCGCGATCACGCCGTTCAACTTCCCCCTGAACCTCGTCGCGCACAAGGTCGCGCCCGCGATTGCGGCGGGCTGTCCGCTGCTGCTCAAGCCGAACCCGCAAACCCCGCTCACGGCGCTGCGACTGTGCGATCTGCTGGCCGAGGCAGGTCTGCCCGACGGCGCGTTATCGGTGCTGGTGGGCGGAGCGGACGTGGGGCGCTGGATGACGACCGACCCACGCGTGAATATGATCACCTTTACGGGCAGCGTGCCTGTCGCCACTGCGATTGCGAAGACCGCCGGTCTGCGCCGCACCACATATGAGCTGGGCGGCAACGCGGCCACCATCGTCGACGAGACGGCCGATATCGACGCACTGATCGACAAAACCGTGACCGGCGCGTTCGCCTACAGCGGCCAGGTGTGCATCAGTATTCAGCGCATCTACGTGCAGCGCGCGAAGTACGACGAGTTCCGCGACAAGTTCATCGCACGCACGGAAACGCTGGTGCAAGGCGACCCGCTCGACGACCATACCGAGATCGGCCCACTGATCAACGACGCGGCCGCCGAGCGCATCGAAGCGTGGATCGCCGAAGCGCAGGCCGCCGGGGCTAATCTACTGACTGGCGGCCAACGTGAAGGACGCATGTTCCAGCCGACCGTGCTGGACAACGTCGATGCATCGATGAAAGTCGTATGCGAGGAGGCATTCGGCCCGCTGGTCACGCTCACGCCGTATGATGCATTTGATGAGGCGCTGGCTCTGGTCAACGACTCGCCGTTTGGCCTGCAAACCGGCGTCTTTACCCGCGATCTGGGCCGAGCCATGCATGCCGTACAAAAGCTCGATGTAGGCGGAGTCATCATCAACGACTCGCCATCGTTCCGCGTGGATCAAATGCCGTACGGCGGCAACAAGTTGTCTGGCGTGGGCCGCGAAGGTCCGCGTTTCGCCGTCGAGGACATGACGACGCTGAAAATGGTGGTCATCAATCCCTGAAAGAGAAAAGTCAACGCGAAGCACGCAAAGGACACGAAGGGATTCTCCTTTTCGCCCATCGTACCATTCGCGTGCTTACTGTTGCCTGTTTCCCTTATTTCTGGGCTTCAAGGAATACGTCGAGCGCCTCGCGGCTGGGCATGCTCTGGGCTGTGCCCGGGCGCGTGACGCACAATGCGGCCGTAGCGTTGGCGAAGCGCACCGCATCGGGCGTTTCACGGCCCTCGGCCAGCGCGACCGCCAGCCCGGCGCTGAAGGCATCGCCTGCACCAGTCGAATCGACCACATTGACCGCGTAGGCGGGAATATGTTCCTCACTGTCGCGAGTGACAATCAGCGCACCTTTGTCGCTGAGGGTGACGATGATCGTCTGCCGATCATCCACCATCAGATGGCGCGCCGCCGCCGCCGGATCGGCATAGGGGCCGCCAGTCAGCAGTTCCAGCTCGGTCTCGTTGGGCGTAATGAAATCCGCGCCAGCGAGGAGATCGGGCAGCACCGGCGCAGCCGGCGCGGGATTGAGAATAGTGCGCGCACCGCTCATGCGGCCCAACCGCAGGGCATACGCCGTCGTTTCCAGCGGGTTTTCCAACTGCGCCAGTACAACCTCGGCCCGCGCAATCGCTTCGGCGGCCGCGTCCACGTCCATGCGCGATAGGGCCATATTGGCGCCGGGCACACAAGCAATCGTGTTATCCGACCCAGCTTCAGCCACATAGATCAGCGATACGCCGGTCGCGTTCTTGCGGTCGCGCACGACATAGCGCGTGTTGATATGCTCATGCTCCCAAGCTTCAATCGCCTGATCACCGAAGGCGTCCGTGCCGATACGGCCCACATAGGTTACATCCGCGCCCAGCCGCGCCGCCGCAACCGCCTGATTCGAGCCTTTGCCGCCGGGCGTGTTCAGATACCTCGATCCCAGAATTGATTCGCCAGGCCGTGGAAAGCGCGGGATATACGCTACCAGGTCCATATTGAAGCTGCCGAGGACGACGATCTTTGCTGTCATGTACGTTATGAAAGCCCATCAGCGCTGTGCAACCAACGCACACTATAGCGCGGGCATTAAGCGGGGGCGAACTCCTTAACACACGCGCAACCAACCGGGGGGTGGCACGCGCCTATCCTCGCAAATGAAAGTCCCTTTCCGTGGTGGAAAGGGACTTTGTCTCTGTAATGATGTGGTCTCCGTCCCTTGGCGCTGAGGGAGATGGCCGAGGGTGAGGATCAGCCGCCGCTGAACTCGATGTCGTACGCCGCACCCACACCGGGCGCGCCGGTGAACGATGTAACAAGGATCAGGTACTGTCCGTCGGCTGGGATACGCAGGTTGGAGATGAGCGCATTGAAGCCGGGGCCGCTGTCATCATCGCGCGACAGCTCACGGCCATTGATGTCCGAAACGATAATGAGCGGGTCGAAAGCGTCAGAGTTGACCGCAATCGTTACCACATCGCGCGCGCTGGCGTCGAATACGAATGTGTCGCCGCCCGCCGTATCGATCTGCGTGCTGCCCGAGTCGCCGTAGGCAATTGGGAACATCTCGCCCGGTACACCTGTATTCACCTCAGGCGTGCTGCTGGGGTCGATGGGGCCACTGTCGCCAATGACCGGCGTCACCAGAATGCTCCGCCGCCATGAACCCCAGTTCGACGAGGTGATGCCGTTGGCCGTCGTGCCTTCATAGCTATCCTGGCCCTCGGCAATCACGACTGCAAACTGCCCGCCACTGGCGGGCATCACACCTGCATGAATGGCTGCGCGGCACACCGCCGAGTCATCGGTGTAGATGGTCGTACCCCACAGGCTGCCGCTGGTGCAGTTGGCCGGGCATTCGACGTTCAGGTAAGTGTTGACTTCGCCCTCGATCTGCTGGCCGGTCGTCGAGCATTCAATCGATGTGGCATCGGCGACGGTGGTAGCGCTGGAACTGCTGTGCGGCACCGGTGTCGCCTGGCCCGTCTGGCTGGTGGTCTGCCCACTCGACCCGGCAATACCAGTATGAATGGCGAACACGTACTCACCAGTGGACTGCTGATTCTGCTCATTCTTGTAGCTTGAGACCAGATAGTTGATGAACGCGTTTTCGTAGGGAATGGTGGGATCGAGCAGATCAGTTGGAATGCTGAGGAACGGGTCAAATGGATCGCCCACCACCGTGCCAGTGCCATCGGTTAGCGAGAATCCTTCGAGCGAGACGGCATCACCCCAGCACAAATCCGCGTTGCTGGCATCGTCGCAGTAAATTGGCCCGCTGCCAATGTCGAGGACAGCTCTCGTTCTCGTCCACTACCTTAATCAGCGGATCGAGCGACGGCTCAACATGCATCGCGTAGGCGTGAATGCCAACGCCGGAATTGACGAGGTTGGGCGAGAAGTTGATTGCAAATGGATCGCCTTCGCCGTCATTCGTGGTCACCTGCATGCCCTCGAACAGCAGGATGAATTCGCCGCCGGTACCATTTAACCCGCCCACCAGCAGGACGACATCGAGGAAGTCACTACCTGTATTGCTGAATTCCATCTGCGCGTTCAGCCCTGATGGAGCAACGACGCCGGTCGTCGGCAGGTCGGCCGCATAGCTAGCGGCATTGCCATCATCGTCATTGCACAAGTTTGAGCCGGTCGCAGCCTCCACGATTGCCAGCACAGGGTCGAAACCATTGAGGCCGATGACCGTCGCGCGATAATCGCCCGGCCGGATATTGAGATCGAACTCAACGCCATTGGTAATCACGACATTCGAGCCATCATCACATGTAAATTCCGCCTGCGCTGCCGCAGGTGCCGCGATGGCTGCCGTAAGCAAAAGGCTGACGAGTACAAACAAAAGTATGCCGGCACGCTTCATAGGTGATTTCTCCATTCATAGAGGAGCTGCGAAGGAACAGCCTGTGCCCGCCTAAGCAGGTACGGTCCTATTCAGGATATGCGAAACTGAGATAGGTGCAAATGAGTCCGGCGCGATTTTTGCGTTCTTCGTTTATGGTTGCAGCAAGGTTCGCCCGGGTGAGCGCGTCAGCGTGTAGCCGCCATCGGCTGGAATAATCGCGCCGGTGACATAGCTCCCTGCCGCCGACGCAAGGAATTTCACTACACCTGCGATCTCATCCGGATTGGCGGGGCGCGCCAGCGGAATACCCGCGCGAATATGTGCCTGCATCTCACGCGGCAGCGTATCAAACGCCTCGCCAGCCAGCCAGCCGGGCGCAACGACATTTGAGGTAATGCCGTATGGCGCGAGATCGACCGCAGCCATGCGCGCAATCGCATGTACGGCCGAGAGCGTGGTGCCCAGCGCCGCCGCGCCCGCAAACGGCATTAGCGCCGTCATCGACGTGATGAAGACCAGCCGTCCGACCTGCCCTGTGGCGATTAATTGGCGGGCACAGGCCTGGGCTGAATGGACTGTGCGCTCGAAATTGCGCGCAATCGCCGCGTCCCAATCGGCCGCGCTCATGTCCATAAAGGGGGTAAAACCGCGCCAGCCCGGCAGAAAAACCGCCGTATCAAACAAATCGAGCGCTGCGATCTCACGCGCCAGC
Source organism: uncultured Chloroflexia bacterium (assembly GCA_963841085.1). Classification (GTDB taxonomy): domain Bacteria; phylum Chloroflexota; class Anaerolineae; order Aggregatilineales; family Phototrophicaceae; genus Flexifilum. Next base: position 636,025 of record CAWJBF010000005.1, read on the forward strand.
GCTTCAGGGTCGTCGAGTGTGACGGTGGCGAATGGCGCGTCAAACAGGTTCACGCCATCGGCGTCGCCGGCGTATTGCACCTGCGCGCCATGTTCGCTCAACGCCGCCCCCAACGCAGCCGCCGTTTCGTCCAGCCCACCAATCAGCAGATAGGCCCGGCCTGTGGTTTCAGTGGAATTCATGGCCGCCTCTCTCACTCTGAATACTTGCTGATACCGAGGCCGCCGTCGAGCCGGATGAACGCGCCAGTCGCGTAGTCGCCGTCTGAGCTGGCGAAATAGACGGCAGCGTGGCCCATCTCATCTATCTGGCCATCACGCTTGAGCGGCACGACCTTGCGCTGCGCCTCAAAGCCCTCGTCCGTTTGCAATTCAGGCGACGGGTCATTGAGCGGGCTGCTCACCCAGCCCGGCCCGAAGTGATTGACCGTGATGTGATACGGGGCCAGTTCGAGCGCCAGCGCGCCGACGAAGATGTGCATTGCCCGTTTGGTTGCACCATAGACGGGAGTGATCGGGAACTGCATGTCGCTTTGCACCGAAGACGTGAGGATGAGCTTGCCGCCTCCCTGCGCGATCATCAGGCGCGCCGCCGCCCTGCACACGTTGATCGTGCCTTTCAGGTTGACGTTGACGACCGCGTGCAAGTTCTTCGGCGTGATGTCAAGCAGGTGCTCCCAGCGGATGATGCCCGCATTCGACACGACAATATCGAGCCTGCCGAATGTTTCAGCCGCCTGCGCGATTATGGCATCGACTTGATCGGCCTGCGTCACATCCGCCCGCAGCGCCAGCCCGCGCACGCCCATCGCTTCCAGATCGGTCTTGCGCTGCTCCAGCCGGTCGAGCATGGTCACGTCATTGACGGCCACATTCGCACCTTCTTCGGCCAGCGCGCGCGCGATGCCCCAGCCGATGCTGCGCTCATGCGCTGCACCGGTCACCAGGGCCGTTTTGCCTTTCAGCCGCATAACAAAGTCCTCCTTAGCAAGGCCCTCATCGCCTGCCCTTCTCCCTGAGGGAGAACGGTGAACGGCGCAACCTCACCCCCGGCCCTCATACGCGCGCGCAGAGGGGAGAAAACCTTTTCGGCACTTGTGGCTTGTGAGGAAGAAATGTCCTCGTAAGGGCACGATGCATCGTGCCCCTACAAACAATTCAGCCGCGCAAATCTTCTCTCACATCCAAATTAGTCCTCTCCTGAGCCGCGCGGAGATGGGGAGAATAGCGGCGCGCAAAATACTCCCTTTCCGTGTACGGAGATGGGGATGGGGACAGGTTACATTCCTGCCGGTATCAGCAGCGTCTTGATGGCGGTTTTCTGCGTGAAGCCATCGAAGGCGGCCTGCCAGTCGGTCACCTCATAATCGGCGGTGATGAGTGGCTTGGTTTGCACCAGCCCACTTTCGAGCAGTTGCAGCGCGCGAATCCAGGCCGAAGGCACGCTGGCGTTGCTGCCCGTCACCACCAGTTCGCGGAAGCAGATTTGATCGAGGTCCCACGCGACCGGCTTGCCGAACAGCCCGATCTGCACATAGCGCGCGCCGCGCCGCGTGAGCGTCAACAACTGCTGCGCCGCCGGGCCTGCGCCTGAACACTCGTAGACCACATCCGCGCCGAGGCCCTCAGGCGTCAGCGCCGCCACCAGTTCCGCCGGGTCGTCGTGCTGCACATTGACGACATGGTCCGCACCCAGTTCGCTCGCCAGCACCAGACGCTGCTCGTCACCATTCGTGCCCAGTACGACGGCGGTCGCTCCCGCCGCTTTCACCACCTGCAACGCCAGCAGACCAATTGCGCCTGGACCGGCAATCACAGCCACATCGCCGGGCGAAACCGTCGGCGTGGTCAGCACGGCATGTACCACGCAAGCCAGCGGCTCGGTTAGCGCCCCGGCGCGGTAATCGACCAACTCGGGCAGTGCGTGGATGTTGCGAAACGGCACGACGACGTAGTTGGTGAAACCGCCATTCACGCCCGAGCCGATCGAGCGGCGGCTGAGGCATAAATTGGCGTGGCCGGTACGGCAGTAGCGGCACTGACCGCAGGTGATGAAATAGGTCTCAGTGGTCACGCGCTCGCCGATGGCCACGCCCTCGACGCCTGCGCCGATGTCGACGACTTCGCCCGCCACTTCGTGACCGAGCACGACCGGCGGCCATGAGCGGAACTCGTCCTTGTAGATGTGCAGGTCGGTGCCACAAATGCCAGCGGCCTGTACCTTGATCTTCACCTGCCCGGGCCCCACCTGCGGCTCGGGGATATCGCGCAGCTCCACATGCCCCACGCCCGGCGCCACCTTCATGACCGCCTTCATCGCCCGCCTCCTGTTAATGACGCCACGTTTTGCACCGTTATACCCCGCGCGCTATCCTCAACGCAATCGATTGCGTAAACCACGCCCACAGCTTCAAGGAGCGTCGCATGCACCGCGAACAGCGCCAAAAAACCCGCGAACTGCTGCGCGAACGCGGCATCCAGCGCGCCCTGTTCGCCCACCCCGAAAGCGTGGCCTGGCTCACTGGCTACGCGCCGCCGCTGGATATGGGCGTCAATCACTTCGCGGGCGGGCCAGCGCTGGTGTGGGCCGAAGACGGGCACTTCACGCTGATGGTGCAGGATGGGCTGGCGGCACACGCCGGCGCGTTTGATGATGAGCAGGATGGCACAGTCGTCACGTATCGCGCCTACTCGGTCGATGCACCGCTCAATCCAAGCGGCCACGAGGCCGAGGTGCTGCGCGCGCTGGCCGACGAAAGCGGCGGCCGCTCGGCGCTGGCTGTCGAGATGGACGCGATCACGGCCCGCCTGCTGCACGCCGCGCAATCCGCCTTGCCCGCCAACACGACGCTCGTGCCATGCGACGGCTGGCTCAAGCCGCTGCGCATGATCAAGTCGAAGGAAGAAATCGCGCTGATGCGGGCCACCTGCGCGCTGGCCGATGTGGGCCACGCTACGGCCCGCGAAGCCGTCGCGCCCGGGCATGCGCGAAATCGACGTGTGGATGGCGCTGCATTCGGCCATCAATCGCGCGGCGGGCCACCGCGTGCCGCTTGGCAACGACTGCACCGCTGGCACGCGCGCCTTCAACATCGGCTCGTGGCCCGGTGATGTGGCGCTGCGCCCGAACGACTCGATCATCGTCGATCTCAGCACGCGGCTCGGCGGTTACTGGAGCGACTCGTGCATGACCTATTACGCGGACGGCCCGACCGAACCGCAGGCGGCCACGCACCGCTTCGTTCAGTCGACGCTGGACTACGCGATTTCGCTCGTCAAGCCGGGCGCAGTGGCGCGAGAGATTGACTGCGCCGTGCGCGCGTTCGTAGCCGAAGGCGGCTATCCCGTCTACCCGCATCACACCGGCCACAGCGTCGGCGTTGGCCCACACGAGGAGCCGCGTATCACGCCGTATGATCAAACTGTCCTCGCGCCGGGCATGGTGATCCTGCTCGAACCGGGCACGTACTGGCCGGGCCAAACCGGCTGCCGCCTCGAAGACGCGCTGCTGGTCACCACCGACGGCTGCGAAATCCTGACGCACTTCGACCACACCTATCCCGGGCAGGTCTAGGCGCATGAGCGGCCGCGTGACGATGGCGGAAATTGCGCAGCGCGCGGGGGTTTCGCCCTCAACGGTCAGCCGCGCGCTCAACGGCCACGCCTCGATCCCGGAAAAGACGCGCATTCACATCCTGCAGATCGCCCGCGAACTGAACTACCGCGTCGATGAACGCGCCCGTAACTTCCGCATGGGCCGCAGCCGCACTGTGGCCGTACTGTTCCCGTATCAGGGCGATAGTCACCGCCAGTTGTCCGACCCGTTCTATCTCGAAATCGCCGGTGCTATCAGCGATGCGCTCGACGCGCACGGCTATGATATGCTGATGGCGCGCGTGCCGTCCGACGGCGGTGATTGGCCGCACCGCTATGTTAGCGACAAGCGCGTCGATGGCCTGCTGTTAATCGACCGCGCACTCAATGATGCCGGTATCCAGGCGCTGCAATCACTCGGCGCGAATTTCGTCGTTTGGGGCCACAAGCTGCCGGTGCAGGATTACGTGACTGTGGGTGGAGACAGCGTGGCCGGGGCGTCTGCCGCCGTGCATCATCTCTACGAACTGGAGCGGCGGCGCATCGCCTTCATCGGCGGCTTCGCTGGCATGGTCGAAACTGCCGCACGCCGCCAGGGCTATGAAATCGGGCTGGCCGAATGCGGGCTGCCAGTGGATGAGCGCCTGATGGCCTTCTCGGACTTTTCGCCCGGCGGCGCGACCACGGCCATGCGTACGTTGCTTGAGCGCGCGCCCGACTTCGACGCCGTGTTCCTGTGCAGCGACTATATGGCCGTGGCGGCGATGGAGGTCATACGCGCCTCTGGCCGCCGCGTGCCCGATGATGTATCAGTCGTAGGCTACGACGACGTGCCGCTGGCCGCCTACTGCACGCCGCGCCTGACGACCATCCATCAACCGATCCATCGGGGCGGCGCGCAAATGGTCGAGGCGCTGTTCTCGATGCTGGACAACCAGCAGCCCGCGCCGGTCACTATGCCCGTCCAGCTCGTCATCCGCGACTCGTGCGGCGCGAAATAGACAGGGCAAACGATACACCGCCAAGGCGCAGAGGAACGCAAGAGAACGCAGACGTTGCGTCTTGGCAATGCGTCTCTTGGCGATGAATCTCATTTGTTCCTATCGCGCGGTCCAGCCGCCATCGACAGTGAGCACGGTGCCAGTCACGAAGCGGGCATCATCGCTGAGCAGATAGGCGGCCGCGCCCGCGATGTCCTCGCCCGTGCCCATGGCGCCGGTGAGCGGTTGAAGCTGCGGCAGGCGGCCAAGAATGTGGTCGTCACCCTGCGCGCGCTGGCTCATGGCTGTGGCAATGAGGCCGGGCGCGATGACATTCACGCGCAATCCACGCGGCGCGTAGTAGCTCGCCATCGCCCGCGACAGGCCAATCGCGCCCGCCTTGCTGGCCGCATAGGCATGGGTGGCGAAATCCTCATCGCCACCTACCATGCCCAGCACCGAGGCCAGATTGACAATCGCCCCGCGCGATTCAAGCAGCGGCGGCACGGCGTATTTGCACACGAGAAACATGCTGGTGAGATTCAGGTCGAGCGTCGTGCGCCAGCCGTCGAGCGTGCAGGCATCAACCGGCCCATCGCCATAGCGCCGTCCGCTGCCGCCGGCCACGTTGAATACGCCATCGAGCGCGCCAAAATGCTCGACCGTCGCTGCGATGGCTTCGCGCACGGCGTCCTCATCCGTCAGGTCGAGCACGAACGAGGCCGACACGCCGACATCGGCCGCAATGCGGGCCGCCGTCGATGCCAGGCCGTCACCGTCGCGGTCCAACAGCGCCACCGAGGCCCCTTCTTCCGCCAGGCGCAGCGCTGAGGCTCGTCCGATACCGCTGGCCGCACCCGTGACGAGAATGGTCTTGCCGTCAAAGCGCCGCATCGGCTATTTTCCCGTTAACTCGCGACGCACAATCGCCGCGCCTTCGACCATCGCCTTGAGCTTGCCCTTGGCGGCCCAGCGCGCCGTCTGGCTGAAGCCACAGTCCGGCGTCACCCACAGCTTGTCGGCAGGCACATACTTCAGCGCAATACGAATGCGCTCGGCCACGTCTTCGGGCTTCTCGATGTAGTAATTCTTGACATCGACCAGCCCGGCGGCGAGTTGCTTGTCGTTCGGGAATTCCTGCCACAGCTCGATCTCGGCCATCTCGCGGTTGGCGAATTCCAGCGCGAACTGGCTAACATTCATGTCGAGAATGTATGGGAACAGCGGGCGATAGCTGCGCTTGGCGACGGGCCGCCCGGCGAAGTTGCCGAAGCACAGATGCGTGCCGATGTGGGCATCCACGCCAGCGACGGTGGTGTTGAACAGGCGTACGAATTCTTCGGGGCTGTGGGCATGCACCGCGCCCGACGGCTCATCGACCTGAATGAATTCCACGCCCGCGGCGACCAGCGCCTTGAGCTCGGCATTCACCAGTTCGGCCAGCGCGTAGGCCACATCCATGCGCGTCTTGTACAAGCTGCCGCCCTTGATGCGCCCGGCCAGCGTATACGGCCCGGGAATGGGCATCTTGACGGGGTGCGTGGCGCGCTGGCGCACATATTCCCACTCGGGCAGCAGGCCGAGGCCTTCGGGCGCGGCCAGCGGCTCGATGGCTTCGTAGCTCTCGCGCTGGTCATGCCCGGCCACGCCCAGTTTGCGTTTGGCAGGCAGTTCCCTGAGGCCGGTCATGTGGCTGTAGAATTCGGCGGTGAAGAAGCCCACGCGGCGCATTTCGCCGTCGGTGATCAAATCAACGCCGGCGTCTTCCTGCTCGCGCACGACCAGATCGACCGCGTCGTCCTGCACTTCGCGCAGGTCGTCGGGGCCGTATTCTCCACGCTGGGCCGCTTCGAGCGCCGTCGTCAGCCAGCCCGGCCACGCGTACGAACCGATCACGCTGGTCGGCAGCAGCGGAAACTGATAGTCGGTCATGAGTCTCATCCTCTCAATATTGAGCGCAAAACCAGCGCGCAGTTGTCAAATCCGGCCCACACGGGCTACGATTCACGTTCACCCGCATCATGCCGGAGGTACCCCGATTATGATCCCTGCCGTCCTCAGTGGCGAAACTTTGCTCGCCGATATGGCCGCCGCCGATGTTTCACCCGGCGAAATCTGCATCTGGTGGCTGGGCCAGAGCGGTTACGCCCTCAAGACCCAAAATCATCTGGTATGGGTCGATCTGTATCTGTCCGACCGTCTCACTCGCAAGTATGCCGATACGAATAAGCCGCACATCCGCATGGTCGAGGCCCCGCTCAGTGGCGCGCAGATCAGCGGCGCGCGCTGGGTGCTGTCGTCGCACAAGCACACCGACCACTTCGACCCGGAAACGCTGGCGCCCCTGTTTGCCAACTCGCCCGACGCCCGGCTGATATTACCACTAGCGAATGTGCAGGCCGCGCTCGACATCGGCCTGTCGCGTGAGCAGATCATGCCCACACGCGGCGATGAGAAGCTGGAGCTGGCGGATGGCCTAACCGTCACCAGCCTGCCGTCCGCGCACCCCGATTTCGACTACCACGACGACACGGGCTATCCGTTCATCGGCTTCGTGCTGGAAATGGACGGCCTGACGCTCTATCACAGCGGCGACACGCTGGCTTACCCTGAACTGGCTGGCCGCTTGAAGCCGTTCAAACCCGATATCCTGTTCCTGCCCATCAACGGCAGCAGCCCCACCCTGCAGCGGCTGGGCGTGCCGCCCAACATGAACGCCGAAGACGCGCTGACGCTGGCCGGTGAAGCTGGGCCAAAGCTCGTGATTCCGCACCACTACGATATGTTCACGTTCAACACGGCGGACGTGAACCGCTTTGCCGACCGCGCCCGCGAACTGCGCGTGCCCTACGCCGTGCTGCGCGCGGGCGAACGGTATACGGTCAACCTCACCCCCTGACGCCCTACCCTCACCTCCAGCCCCAGCCCCTCTCCGTGCACGGAGAGGGGCTGGGGCTGTGCGCTCGCTGGCGTTCCTGTTCGGATTGCAATCCGCCGCGACTAGCCAGTATTTTCGATGAGTTCATGTATTACGCCTATTACCAGCGGTATTTCAAAGTGAGACAGTGAGACAGCGACTGAGGGGAAAAGTAAGTGAGACAAAAGTGAGACAACCGGCGCGCTGGGCGTAGGATCGCCGTTGGGCGGATGGCGCAAAGCCGACGCCGGGCGCACGCTCAGCATAGGACAAGTGCGCCTATCACGGGCGGAGCAATGGTGGCCGGGATGGTCGCAGGGCGGAAAGCGGCGGGGCGTGCCGTCATCACCACTCCCCGCCACTGGATTTCAAGCTGCCGCGGCAACCGGCGACCAGTGACCATCCGTCACGATTTCTACTTTCTCCGGTTTTTTTCACTAGCACCCAGCACTCGCACCTATCCGCCAAACACCACCTTCATCCGTTCGCGGTAGTCGTCGTAGGTGGCCTCGAACAACTCAGCAGACTTGTCCGGGCCGATGAGCACGCTGCTCGTCAGCACCAGCGGCGGCTGCCCGCGTTCGGTCAGCAGTTCCGCCACGCGGGACTTGAGCGCATTGACCAGCAGCGCATAGCCTACAGTCGAGCCGGGGCCCACGGGATACTCCAGGCCCTCGACCGTCACCAGCGCATCCCCCGCAGGTGTGCAATTGTCGAGCGTGAGATCGGCCACGTCGGTCAGCTTCTGGCCGGACTTGTGCTTGGCTGGTGTGGCGTCGGTGTGCGCCTGCGAAACGACGGCAATCACTTTCATGCCGCGCGACTTTGCCCCCTGCGCCACTTCCACCACCACGTTATTCACGCCGGAATTCGAAAAGATGATGAAGGTGTCGTAGGGGCGGAAGACAAAATTCTTGAGGATTTCCTCGCCCAGCCCGGGCATCTTCTCGATGTACATGGCCTGGCGCTGGCCGTTCGCGCCCACGACCTGGGTGTGAAAGGTCATCGACAGTTCGACCATCGGGTGCCAGCCCGGGTAGCTGCCGTGACGCGGGAAGATTTCCTCGATGGGGATGCGCGAATGGCCGGTGCCGAACAAATGCACCAACCCGCGCTGCGCGATGCTGTCCGCGCACCACTGCGACGCCTGCTCGATGGCGTCCATCTGCGTCGCCATGATGCCGTCGAAAATCTTCTGCGCTTCGGTCATATAGCGAAATGCTGCGTTTGGCTCGCTCATGCGCTTTCCCCCGTTGTGGCCGGCACACTGGCCCCCGAAAACAGCGCGCCATGTGCGCGCAACGTCTCTTGCAGTTCAGCTACCGGCAGCGCATTCAGGGCTGCACCACTGCGCGCAGCCAACGCAGCCGCCGTGCCTGCCGCCTGGCCCATTGCCATACACTGGCCCATCGAGCGTACGGACGCATGCGCGTCGTGATCGGCGCTCAGGCAACGGCCCGCCACGGCCAGATTGGCGATGCCCATCGGCAGCAGCGCCCGGAACGGAATGTCATAGGTGCCGCCATCGGGCACATATTCCCAGCGCGTGCTGCTACCCGCGTGATGATCCTCAATCGGCGCGCCGCATTGGGCGATAGCATCGTCGAAGCGGCGCGCGCCCAGCACATCGGCGCGCGTCAGGCGATATTCGCCCAACAGCCGCCGCGTTTCACGAATGCCGATGTGGGTGCTGAAGTTCATCAGGAATGACTGCTCGTAGCCGGGAATCTGGTCACGCAAAAAGCGGGTGTACTCCAGCGCCTGTTTGCGACCTTCGACCTCGGCTTTGGTCAATTCGGCGGGGTCGGTGCCATCGACATAGGCGACGCGTGTCATGTTGGTCACCACCACGCCAGCCGTAGGCGTGGTGTGGACGCTGCCCTCTTCGCGCGGCAGGCGGTAGTCACCGCTGAGGTTGGCGGCCTTCATGCGCGCCACCAGCTCATCGCGTTTGATGGCTTTGGCCGCCACCACATCGACATTGCCGAGGCGGAACGTGGTCGTCAGCGACTGCGCGGGCTGGCCATCCGCGCCCGCCCACTCGAACGGCGCACCCGCCCGCCAGACCAGATCGGCATCGCCCGAGGCATCGACGAACACGCGCCCGCGAATGACGCCCAGCCCGGTCTTGCCCGCCACGACGAGGCCGGTAATGCGTCCGTCTTCCAGCAGCACATCGACCACCAGCGTGTGCAGGCGTAAACGCGCACCGCTCTCCAGCGCCGTTTGCTCCCACACCACTTTGAGCAGCGTGGGGTCATAGGTGACCGCCTGCCCGGCCCCGTAACTGGACGGCCGTTCGATGACCGCGTCGTAGCCGTACAGACGTTGGACGATCTCCCACGGAATGCCATCGACCACGCGCACGTCATTCGTGGTCGGCGTATAGAAGCCGTAGAAGCTATCGAGCACCATCGTCGAGGTGCCCCCAAGGAAGCCGTAGCGTTCGACCAGCAGCGTATCTGCGCCGGTGCGCGCCGCCGCAATCGCCGCCGTCGAGCCTGCCGATCCAGAGCCGACTACGACCACGTCGGCGTGGTCAAATTCTGGAAGCTGCATGGTATACGAGACGCTCATTCGAGTCCTGTCTGCTCTTCCGCGTACTGCTGCGCCCAGATAGCCGCGCCATACACACCGGCCTCGCCACCCAGCGCCGCCTGCACAATCGCCACTTTGTCCAACGGGATGGTGCGCACGCGCTCGCGAATCGTCTCGATCATCGGGTCGGTAATCCAGCGGCCCAACCGCGACAGGCCGCCGCCAATGACCACGCAGTACGGCGCGAGGATGGTAAGGATGTTCGACAAGCCCACGCCGATATATTCACCGCCGCGCCAAAGCACATCCTGCGCAACGGCGTCACCCGCTTCTGCCGCCTGCATGATCAGTTCGGGCGTGATCTTGTTGAGGTCGAAGCCAGCCATTTCGCCGATGCGCGTGGTTGCGCCCTGGGCCACGAATTTCATCGCCATCGAGGCAATCGCCGGGCCGCTGCCAAGGCTCTCCCAGCCGCCCGGGTTGCCGCTGCCGTCGGGCAGGCCGTGCATGTCGATAGTGTGGTGGCCAAACTCACCCGCCGCGCCGGTCAACCCGCGATACAAATGGCCGTTGATGACGATGCCGCCGCCGATGCCCGTACCGAGGGTTACGCCCACGACCGACGGATAGCCCTTGCCCGCGCCGAGCGTGGCTTCGGCCAGCGTGAAGGCGCGCGCATCGTTGATGAGATGCACCGGCACGCCGATATGCCCGGTGAGAATCGCGCCTGCTGGTTTGTTGAGCCAGTCGCCGGGCAGGTTCGGGATAAGGTCGATTACGCCCGTGTCCCAATCGAAGGTGGCGGGCAGGCCCACGCCTACGCCCTTGATGGCCGCCATGTCGAGTCCTGCGGCGGTGGCCAATGATTGTGCGTGGCTGGCGATGCGCGCCAGCACCGCGTCCGGCCCTTCGTGCGCCTGCGTGGGAATGGTCTCGCGCGCCACCAGGTGATGGCTGGCCACGTCATAGACCGCGCCTGCAATCTTGGTACCGCCGAGGTCAATGCCGATATAGTGGGTCATACCAGCCGATCTTCCAGCGCGATGAACGCCTTGAGATTCTGCGGCTCGTCGGGGTCAAGGCCGTTCAGGCGCGCGCGCTCCCAGCCGAGTAGTTGGGCAAACGGCAGCGCCAGCGGCAGCCGCAGCCATTCGGGCATGTTCGCGGGCAGCCCCAAGGTAAAGGCGCGGTCGGAAACGGTCGTTTCGAGGCCAGCGCCAATCGCCAGAGTGGTCACGCCCTGCTCGGCGCGGAATTCGTCCAGCACCGCCTGTTCAGCGGCAGCCGCGCGCTGGGACAGAAACCCAACCACCAGCGACCGTTCATTGGCGTTTGCGCCAAGCCCGTGCCGGAATTCAAGTGTATGGAACGACTCGCTCTGGCTGCGCGACATCTCCTTGACCTTGAGCATGGCCTCACTGGCAATACCGCACCACGGCCCTGCGCCGAGGAAGAAAAAGCGCTCAATGGCGGGGTCGCTGCCCAGCCGCCGCGCCAGCGGCTGCGCCAGTTTCAGCACTTGTGCCGCCGCATCAGGAAGCTTCGCCAGCGGTTCGGTTACTGGTTCGCCGGCGGTGTGAGCGATGGCGGCCAGCCCCATCAGCAACAACGTCGACAGCGAGCGAATTTGCACAATTCCCTGCTCGTCGCCCACGCTGGCATCGAGCAACTCGTCGGCCGCGCGCGCCAGATCACTGTCCGGCACCGACGTCAGGGCGAGCACTGGCCCCGCCGACGCGCGCCGGAAGGCCTGCACCGCATCGACCGTCTCGCTGGTCTGGCCTGAGCGCGAGATGGCAATCAGCGTTGGCTGGCCTCCGCCGGAAAACACGGTTTCGGGGAACAGCGCCGCATCACTGGCCGTAATCGCGACCGCCTGCACATCCAGCAGCGCAGCCGCGGTCGCCGCCAGCGTTTGCGCTGCATAGTAGGCCGAGCCGCAGCCCGTGAAAATCAGTCGCTGGGCCCCGCCCACATATTGCGACCGTTCGAGAACCTCGGCGTGGCGCGGCCACTGTTCGACCGCCCGCCGCCATGTATCCGGCTGGCTGAGGATGTTCGCCAGCGTTTGCGCGCCGTCACTCATGCCTGTTTCCGCGCATTCAGCCACAGGTCAATCGGCTTATCGACCACCGGCGGCTCGTACGGGAAGAAGATTTCGCGCCCTTCACCCGCCGACTGATAGGCGGCGTAGATGATCTTGAGTACTTCGAGGCCATCTTCGCCGGTTTCAATCGGCTCTTCGAGGCCCTGCACGACGTTGGCGAAGTGCTGCATCTCCTGCGGGAAGCCGTAGTTCCACTCTTCCTCAAAGCCGGTGAACGTCCAGCCCACGGTCGTATCGGCCTTCTCGACCGCATAGCCGTAGCCGGTTTTGCTGTGTGTGATGAGTGCGTTGCCGCGAATCAAGTCAGCGGTGGTGTTGCCGTGCGTGCCGGTAATCTCGCAGCGGTCATCGATGCCGCCGGTGCGCGCCCAACTGTTCTCGCTGATCGACATCGCGCCGTTGTCGAATTTCAGAATGGTGACGCTGTGATCTTCACCGAGCGTGCGATCACCATGCACGAACGTGCCCATGCTGGCCAGCACGCTCGTCACTTTGGGCTTGCCCAGCATCCAGCGCGCGAATTCAATCGAGTGGCAGCCCATATCCAGCAGCACGCCACCACCCGACAGGTTGACATCCCAGAACCACGGCGAATGCGGCCCGTCGTGCTGTTCGCTCTGGCGCACGAGGAAGACGCGGCCAAACGCGCCTTCGTCGATCAGGCGTTTGGCGCGCACATATTTCGGTGCGAAGCACAGCATTTCACCATAGACCAGCTTGACGCCCGTCTCGTTCACGACCGCCAGCATGCGCTCGGCTTCCTGAATCGTGCGCGCGAACGGCTTCTCGCACATGATGTGCTTGCCCGCCTGTGCTGCCGCGGTCACCATCTCCTCATGCAGATAATTCGGCACGGCAATCGTCACCGCATCGATGTCCTTGCGATCCAGCAGTTCGCGGTAGTCGTCGAAAGCGTGAGAAATACCGCGCGCGCCCGCAAATTTGGCCGCTTCACCGGGCGTCTTGCCGGCCACGGCCACCAATTCCGCGTTTGGTACATGGCCGAGCCCATGCGCGTGAATGCCCGCCACAAAGCCACAGCCGATGACGCCGACTCGCACTTTATCCATTGTCTCGTCTCCTCAAATAGCGAGTTCAAAGTTGAAAGAGAATTACGAACCACAGAGGCACTGAGGACACAAAGAAAAATTCAGAAAAGCCTCTGTGAACTCTGCTTCTCTGTGGTTCAAGTGCTTAATCGACCATCACCTGCACGACCTGGCCGGTGGCTTTGACCTTGAGGATGCGTTTGAAGCGCCCGTCGGGCATGCGCTCTTCCTTGATCAGCCAGTGGTCGGCGTCGTACTCGCGGAAACCGTCTTCCTGGGTCTCGCCCGTCTTGCCGCGCCAGTCGTCGAGCAGCACTGGCTCCCACTGCTTGTTGGCTGCCGAGCGATAGGCCGCGTCCATAATGGCGTTGACGACGTAACCATCGTAGAAGGTCTCCATCGGCGCGCGACCGCCATCAATCGAGTCGAACATGTCGCGGAACATCTCGATATAGCCCAGTGCGCCCACTTCATCGCCGACGGGGAACAGCCAGCCGGTAGCGCTTTCGGCTTTTTCGGCCACATAGCCACCTTCACCGACCGCCGTGAACATATCGAAGCCCGTCCGCAGCCAATGGTTCAGCCAAATTGTGCCTTCGGTGCCGCTGACCTCGTCGCGCAGGTCCATGCCGCCGCGGAAGGCCCAGCTCACCTCGAACTGGCCGAGCGCGCCGTTGCTGTAGCGCACCATGCCCACGGCGCTGTCCTCGGCTTCAATCGGATGCACTTGCGTATCGGCCCAGCAGACGACTTCCACGGGCAGCACATCCTTGCCAATGAAATTGCGACTGATTTCGATGCAGTGGCAGCCCATGTCGATGATGGCGCCGCCGCCGGACTGTTCCTTGTCCCAGAACCAGTCGCTGTGCGGGCCCGGGTGCGTTTCGCGGCTGCGCGCCCACAGCACCTTGCCCAGCGCCCCGCCCTGCACCGATTTGAGCGCCTTCAGCGTCTTGGGCGTGTAAGTCAGGTCTTCGAGATAGCCGGCGAAGACGCCCGCCTGCTCGACAATATCCAGCATCCGTTTGGCTTCTTCGGCGGTGCGGCCGAGCGGCTTGGTACAGAGGATGGCCTTGCCGGCTTTGGCCGCCAGTTCGACCGCCTGCTCATGCAGGTTGTTAGGCAGGCCGATGATGACGACATCGGTTTCGGGGTCGTTGATTGCACTTTCCATATCGTCGGTGGAGCGCGGAATATCCCACTCTTTGGCGAATTCCCTGGCGCGTTCGGCGCGCCGCGAGTAAACGACGCCCACGCGGTGGCCGCTGTACTGGTGCAGCGCCATCGTGTAGAACATGCCGATGAGGCCAGTGCCGAGCATCGTGATTTTATGCATGAGCAAACTCCCACTTCATCCAAATGTCTAAACATCCGCATATTTCACAGGATAGCGCGGTTGGCAAATAATGCCAAACAAGTCAACCATCGGGGTACCGGCAGCGCCGTTCCGTGGTGCGGTTACAGGCATTTAGTGTCCTATTAGTTGCGTGACAACAAGCAGAAGCTGGATGAAACTGAAAGCAACAGGCGCGAATCCCGTGCTGACAGCCAGTGCCAGCCGCTTGGATTGGACACTCGTTATTGAGTGGTTTCTGTGAAGCGGGATTGAGACCGGGAGAAACCGCATGTTGAAACGAACCCTCATGCTCCTCTGGTGGCCCGTCATGGCGATTGGTCTGATTCCATTTAGCGTGGCAGATGGTCAGCAGCCCCCTGATAGTGAAGATTTAGGTTCCGTCGGTATTATGGCTTCCAGCGGCAACAACCAGGTGATTGCAGTGCGATACACGGATACCAGGATTGCTTCGAGAATTGACCTGTTCGATGCGGCCACTGGTACGTTTCTCACGTCTGGCGATCTCGAACCCTTCGCGCCGATGTCTATGGACCTGAGTCCGACCGGAGATCGGCTTCTCTGGGCTGATGCGACCGGGAATATCGGAATCTACGACTTCAATACTCTGTCGAACATGATCATAAGGCGAGGCGGAGAGGGATCCGCCGTTAGCGGGGTTGACTGGAGTGCAGGCAGTGAACTGGTCGGTTGGACAGAAGGAGCAGGAGCAAAACTCTACGAAGTCGCAGCGGCACGCAATCTTGTGTCCATGAACAGCGGACAGGGACGTATTGGAGAATTGGCAATTAGTGAAACTGGAACTCAGGTTTTGATGAGCCGATACAGAAATTCCTTAGAGGACATGTCCAGACGAGACAGTTTCAGCACTGAGATCTGGGATGTCCCCGTAGTCAGTGACGAATTTCAGCTCCTTCGTAGCCCAGCGCTGCGGATCGAAGATGTGGGTGGTTACGCCGTCGCGTGGAGCCCGGATAGCCAACGTATTGCCGTTGGCGAAGAGTCCGGCTTCGCGATCTATGAACCAGGCACCGGTGCGTTGATTCGAGTGCCAGTAGAGGGAATTCGGCCCTATATGTTGGCTTGGAGTCCCGACGGCAGTACATTGGCTACTGGAGGAGACGTACAGTTCTGGGATACCGCAACATGGCAGTTGGCCAACGATATGGGCTTCTACACGACCGATCTTGAATGGGCACCCGACAGCGAGCACATCTACAATGATAGTGGCCCCGGTGGCACCTTGGCGGTCAACGAAATGACGTTGGCAGAATGGCAAGAAGTACAGGCGGTCACTCCTACCCCAACTTCTACCTTAACACCAACCCCTACGCCCACCCCGTCTGCTTACCAGAAGTTGCGCCTCACGTCACTGTGCTCGGCCAACCCGGTGGCCTACCGCCTGTGGCGCAGATCGGGCTGAGGCTGGAGTGATCGGCGGTGACGGCTGACGACCTGGATTACACCTACCAGACATGGAATCCGTTGGCCTGGAGCCCGGATGGAACGCGATTGGCGCTGGAGCGTCATGGGGTGTACTCATGGCAAGGCGACATCGTACTGGCCGACCTGAGCCAGCCGTGCCCGGCGTGCACGTTGAGCGTGCTGAACGGCAGTCAGGACAGCGAGTATCCTGTATGGTCACCGGATGGTGTATGGATTGCCGCCAGTGATATTTACGACGGCAATCAACTCCTGTTGGCCGCAGATGGCAGCGAACAGATTTCCATCACTACCGATGATTACAGTTCGATCTACGGCCCTGCCTGGCAGCCGCTGCCCGACTGCGCGCCTGCCGACCCCAGTGCGCCAATGGCCTTCAGCGGCGGCGGGGACTACTGCGCTGTGCCGACGCCGACGCCTACCTGCATTGGCCTTCCCGTAGATCGTACGCCTACAAATATTCGATCCGAACCTGATATTGCAGGCGCATTGCTGAGTAGCTTTACCGGAGATGAACAAGTTCGGCTTCACGGCCGTTACACCTCCATGACTTCTGAGCGCTATGACGACTGGTATCGCGTCGAGACGGCAGAAGGAGTTTGGGGTTGGTCTGCTGCTGAAGGCGTTGAAACCACACCGCTTTATGACCCGCTCTGTGCTCAGATGCCCGTTTACGATACGCCGGCTTCCGAGCCACGCCCACCGCTGGAAAGCGAAATCTTGTGGCCACCAGTCGGATATCCCGAAGCAGCAGCCCCGTTTTATCAATTCCAGATCGGTTCAACTCGCCAAACAGATGATGAACTGCGTATCCCAGCGCCCTTCACGCAGTTTCCGTCCACCAACACCATCCGGCTCACGCAAGGTTACGGGCTGACCGAGTTCGCGTACTTGTATCCAGGTACATACACAGGAACAAACCAGATCCATTCCGGGCTGGATTTCTTCGGGGAGAACCCAATCCCGGTTGCGGGATGTATCAATAGCGAGGGCAGTCCAAGCAATTCCTGCATCACGGTGCGGCCTGTTTGTGATGGGCGGATCGTGAGCGAGGGAGGTTCAGCAAGCGAAACTAGCGGCGACGGGTTCACCATTCGCTGTTACATGCCCGACGGCAGTTTGTCAAACTTGTATGTGACTTACAATCATATCCAAGCGGGAACGGTGGGGAACCTGCTCGGTATCGAAGTGAGACTGAACACTACACTGGGATTGAATGTCTTTCAATATACCTATCAATCTGCCGACAGTGAAGGAAACCCCGTAACAAAGATCGTTGCTCCGCATCTTCATCTGGAGGTTTTCTACCATCGCGGTCCTGATTTCTCTCCAGAGACCTCCAGTACGATCCGCCTAAATCCTCTGCTGTTTTTCAGTCATATGTTGGTCCAGCTGATTAGCGACTCAAAGATGGGATATTACTATCCTACAGGTTCCTATACAGACACCGGTGAAGAAAAGCGATACGAGTGGGACGATTACGACACGGACGATCCGGGTGATATATACGCACTACGGTTGGCATATGTGCGGAATGATCCAGAGGCTCCGGAGGATTATGACCTCGGAATTGACCCCGTCCATAACGGGACGTTTGCCTGTCTTGGAGACACATTTCCTCCCGTTTCGGATCCCATCAACGTCTGGTTCCGGGAAGAGCATTACCCAGGTATCCAGTACCTTGGGTCCGTTCCTCAACCAGAGACGCCGGGCCAAGTCATTCGCTCGTGGAGTGATCTCGTAATTCGACTGCAACAAGGGCAATAAACATGCGCAGCTTGAGATTCAGCAAGACTCTGCTAGTGATTGTACTCGCCCTTTCCGTATGCGCCGGGTCGATTATGGCTCAGCGGGACGCGGAAAATCAGACGGCTGAGGTAGCTACAAGCCCGAATGGGCGGTATATGGCGGTATTGCAGACAGTCGCAGGGGTTCCCGGTCAGGCGATCGATGTCATTGATGTCGAATCGCTGAGGCTGATTGGCCAAGTTCAAGTAGATCCGGGGGGTCTTGCCGGCACTACGATCTCCATTGCCGATGATGGTGCGACCGTGGCCTATGTCGCGCGCGGAGAAGGACTTGATCTGGTCACTCTCGTGAACGTGTTAAGCGCGGAGGAGACTGCTGCAATCGGTGGATCCACATTCGGAATTGAGCGATTGCGAATAAACCCTACGGGGAATATCGTAATGTATCCCGAAGGATCTGCGGCGATATTGAAAACCCTGTCCTCACCTGAATTCAATTATACTCTGAGCCTCGACAATCGCGTGGTTTCAGCGGCATGGAGTCCAACGGGCAGTCGGTTGGCAATGGTCACATCGCCCGTTCGGCCGGATTTCTTCGATGGCGCGACGGCGCATGTCTTTAGCCTAGAGTTCAATGGCAGTGAATTAACATCCTCTGTGGGCTTTGCAATCCAGCCTGCGGGCGGTACGGTAGCTTGGAGTCCTGATTCGACCCGAATTGCTGTCGCACGCGATCAAGGATTCGATATCTATGATGCGGTGAACGCAACACTGCTGACGCAGGTAGAAGTGGTTATGTCTGATCAGCGTACGCCATATCCACTTGCCTGGAGCCAGGACGGTATGAAGATTGCAGGTGGCACCGAAGATGGCGTGGTCGTGTGGGATGCATCTACAGGGGCCGAAATTGCGCATTATGCTGGGCAGTACCCGATGGCACTCGCCTGGCGCTCGGATGGTAGCCTGCTTCAGGTCGGGCCTCAGACGTACCTGGACGATGCCGAGATCACATTCGGTGAAAGTCCGGCCACACCAACTATGGTTCTAAGCGACACGCCTACAGCCACCATTACGCCGACCTTCACCCCAACGCCTACGTTCACACCTACTCCAACGCTCACTCCGTCTCCCACCGCCACCCCCACCCCGGCTGCTTACCAGAAGCTGCGGCTCACGTCGCTGTGCTCGGCCAACCCGGCGGCCTACCGCCTGTGGCGCATCCGCAATAGCAACCCGTATGACGTTGTCTTCACGTGGGACGTGTACCGATCACCCATCGGGCAAAACGGCTTCGGGGTCGCGCCGCCGGCGGTCAACGGCGTAGCCAGCGAGGTCATCATCTCAACCGTGGCAGAGGCGGGGGCAAACACGCTGCGGCTGTTTGTGGACGGCGCGCAGCAGGATGTGAAGGCCAGCGGCGGCGCTACGTGCCCCACTCCCACGCCTGCACCGTAACTTCTGTAAGCAACACGAGGTACGCAAAGGGCGCGAAGTGGAAATTCCTTCGCGCCCTTTGCGTTGCTTTTTCCCTACTGCCTCAAGCTCCGCTGGCGGCCGTAGAAGGTGATCAGCAGCAGCAGAATCGCGCCGTAGATGACGAGCTGCAGCGCTTCCTCGACGCCCAGCGCCAGCAGCAGGCTCGTGAGCACCTGCAGCACCAGCGCGCCGGCCATCGTGCCCCAGTAGCTGCCCTTGCCACCGGCCAGCAGCGTGCCGCCGACGACGACCGCGATGATCGAGCGGAACAGGTACGGGTCGCCCAGGCTCAGGAACACGGTCTTCGAGAAGGCCAGCAGGATGAAACCGGAAAACGCCGCCAGCGCGCCCGCCGCTGTGTAGGTGACGACCAGCGTACGGTTCACTTTCACACCGGACAGCCGCGCCGTGGTGCGATTGACGCCGATGGCGAACAGGTGCTTGCCGTAGCTGGTGCGTTCAAGCAGCAACCACATACCGACGCCGATCAGCAACCACAGGATGATCACGCCCGGAACCGGCCCAATGAGCTGGTCAGACAACAATTGACCCAGCAGCGGCGGGTCATCGCCCACCAGTTCGCCGCGCGTCACCAAATAGATCAGCCCCGACACCACGCCGGCCATGCCCAGCGTCATCACCAGCGGCGGCATCTTCAGGAAGGCGATGGCCAGCCCATTGATCAGGCCGATACCCGCGCCCATCAGAAGGACAATGGCCAGCGCCGGAATAATCATCTCATTGCGGCCATCGGCGACGCGGAAGGTGAGAATTGCGCCAAGCGTCACCAGCGCGCCAGCGGACAGATCGATGCCTTCGTTACCGCTGATGATGACCAGCGTTTGGCCAATGGCGATGATGCCCAGGAACGCCGCCAGGCGCACAATATTGACGGCCTGGCTGACATTGGCGAAGCCCGGCGCGAGAATGCCGCCGAGCAGAAACAGCGCGACCGCCAGAGCCAGCGCAATCCCGGCCGGCGGAATGCGGCGCAGCACCGGCGGCACGGCGCTGGCGCGATCAGCAGTTTTCGCGGTCATCGTCTCAGCCTCCGCACCAGTGTGATGATGCCCGGCACGGCCAGCGCCACGACGATAATCGAGGCGTCCAGCAGCGGGCGAATCCAGCGGTCAATCTGTCCAAACGACAGCACGTTGCTAATCGTGCCCAGGATGGCGACACCAATCAGTGAACCGACTACGCTGCCCTTGCCGCCGCTTAAAGCGGTGCCGCCCAGCACGACCGCGACCACCGAAGTCAGCGTCATCATGTCACCCGCGCGCGGATTGCCGGTACCGTTGCCGAACGTGAGCGCGCAGGCACCCAGCGCCGCGAACAAGCCGGACAGAACGTAAGTGGTGAAGCGCATGCGCGACACCGGCACGCCGGTGGCATAGGCGGCTTCGGCATTGCTGCCCGACGCGAACAGGTACTGCCGGAAGCGGGTGCGCGTGAGCACGAACCAGAACAGCAGCATCAGCACGATGACTATGGCTGGCACGGGGATGGCGTCACCAATGGGGGTGCGGAAGAAGGAGGTGATGTCGCGCGGCAGGCGGCCGCCCGGCTCGGGCAGGATCGCCAGCGCAATACCGGCAAAGATGAAGCTGGTCGCGTAGGTGGTCACAATTGGCTGAAGGCGCAGATAGGTGACGCCGAATCCGTTGAGCGCGCCCGCCGCCAAGCCAGCCAGCAGCGCAATCGCCACTGCGCCCGCGAACTGTTCGCCGGTCGAGTCCTGCGTGATCTGCGTGGCCAAAATGGCGTTGCTCATCGACAGAATGCCGCCGACCGACAGATCGACGCCGCCACCGATAACGACCAGCGTTTGACCGAAGGCCAGCATCATGGCGGGCAGCCACACGCGGAGCGTGCCATTGATTGTGGAGACTTCAAACAGATTGTCCTGCTGGGTGCGGTTCACGAACAGCAGCACCAGCAGCATGATGAGCGAGTACACCCACACATAGCGACCGGCAATCCTGCCGAGGCTGCGCGTCCGGTTGTTGGTAGAGGCGGCGGCGGCGCTCATTGGGCAGCCCCCAGGCTAGCGGTGACCAACTGCGACCGGTTGAGGCTGTCGCCCTGCAGTTCAGCGCGCACTGCGCCGTCATGCATCACCAGCACGCGGTCGCACAAGCCAAGCAGTTCATCATCATCGCTGCTGTAAAATAGAATGGCCGTACCCTTGTCACGCAGTTCGTTCAGCAGTTCGTAGAATTCGCTCTTGGCGCCCACATCAACGCCTTTGGTGGGGTCGTTTAGCAAGAGCAGGTTTGGGCTGCGGCGCAGCCACTTGCCAATCACGACTTTCTGGGCGTTGCCGCCGCTCAGGCTGCTCACCGGCGCATCGAGTGAGGCCATCACCATGCGCATTTCGGCGGCGATCTCAGCGCCATCACGGGATGCCCGCTTCATGCGAATCGGCACGCCATATTCGCGCCAGGATGGAAGCTGCAAGTTCTCCAGAATCGAGCGAATCATCAGCAAGCCTTCGCTGGATCGGTCACCCGGTACGAGCGCCACTCCCTGATTAATCGCATCCTTCGGGTGCCGGAAATTCTTGTCCTCTCCGCTGATGATGACGGTGCCGTGGTGCGGAATAGCCCCGAACAACGCCATCAGCAGGTCGGACTGGCCCTGCCCCTGCAAGCCGCCCAGCCCCAGCAGTTCGCCGTCGCGCAGTTCCAGGCTTACGCCGTGCAGGACATCAGTTGTCAGATTGCTGACGCTCAGACGCACAGGCATGCTCGCCAGCGTGTCTGAGGCGGGGCGGCGCTCGAACTCGTGCATGCCTTCGATCATCAGGCTGATCAGTTCGCGCTCATTGGTATCGGCAAGCGCGCGCTCGCCTACGGTGCTGCCGTTGCGAAGAACGGTCGCGCGGTCAGCCACACGGAAAATCTCTTCCATGCGGTGCGACACGAACACGACCGCCATGCCATCGGCCTGCCACTGCTTGACCAGCTCAAACAGGCGGTTCACTTGCTGGCTGTCGAGGCTGGCCGTGGCTTCGTCGAGGATCATCAGGCGCGGCTCGAAACTGAGCGCCTTGAGGATTTCCACGATCTGCTTTTCATCGGGGGGGAGCGTGGTGATGGGGGTTTCCGGTGTGAGGTCACTCTTGAACGTGCCGGCGAACAACTTGAGCAGATCGGCGGTGCGCTGGCGCATTTCGCGGCGGTCGAGCGCGCCAAAGCGCAGCGGTTCGTGCGTCAGCCAGATATTCTCGGCGACCGTCAAATGCGGAACGAGGCTGAGTTCCTGATACACGGCGCTGATGCCCATCGCACGGGCCGCGTGCGGCGACGCGAAGCGCACAAGCTCACCGTCCACCTTCACTTCGCCCTCGTTGGGCGCGATGACGCCGGTGATGATCTTGGCGAGCGTGCTCTTGCCGCTGCCATTCGCGCCGAGCAGCGCCAGCACTTCGCCTGAGCGCGCTGTGAGATTGCCGTCCGCCAGCGCCGTCACGCCGCCGTAACGTTTGACTGCATGCTGCACGGTCAGTTCGATGGGCGCAATTTTCACGACACCCTGTTCCCTTTCAGTGAACGCTCTGAACCGGAGCGGGCCTGCCTGCCAAAAGTGATGCCAGTCAACAATAAGTGGTAATCGGCGAACGTCAAAATGGTCTGAAAAGTACGCTATCAGGGGCGTTTAGCCAAACCCCTCTCCGCCGGGGAGAGGGGTTTGATAAACGCTGTCAATTCGAAAGGCTACTCAGCCGCGAAGAAGGCGTCGGCCTCTTCCTGGGTGATGATGCCGTCGAGCGTGTAGGAACCGGGCTGATCCGCAACTTCTTCGACCACTTCGTCGAAGTTCGCAGGGAAGACCGTCTCTTCACCGTCCATATTGGTATAGGCGAAGTCTTCGTTCACGTACACATTGGGGATCGGCACGTACAGCGTGTTGCCGAACGGGCCAGCAAGCTGGGCTTCGTCGACAGCCATGCCGAGGAGCAGGTTGACCAGCACGCGGATACCGCTGCCGCCCACACCCGGGGGATTCACGACGCCGATGGTCTGGAAGTCGGGGCGATCTTCACGAACGGCTGCCCACTCCTGAATGAAGTCGGTACGGGCTTCACCCGAGCTGATCGGCCACACATCCGGATTGGCGGTCTTGATCGCATTGAGCACGCCAAACGCCATGCCGTCCTGCGTCCACACACCGTCAATCTGGGGCAGCGACGCCAGGAAGTCTGACATCACCTGCTGGCCGGTCGCCTGGTCCCACGAACCGCTTTCACGGCCCACGACTTCGATGCCGGGGTAGTCAGCCAGAACTTCTTCCACGCCGGTCATGCGCGCGGTATTGGCAGGATGACCCACAAAGCCCTCGATGAGGACGATCTTGCCCTCGCCGCCAAGCTGCTCGGCCAACCAGCGGGCGCTGATACGTGCCCACTCGGACTGGTCGATAACGACATTGACGACACCTTCGCCGTCCACTTCCTGGTCAATCGAGATGACCGGAATGCCCTGGGCGACTGCATCTTCCAGCGTCAGGCGCAGCGCTTCGGCGTCGCCCGGATTGACGATGATGCCATCGACGCCGCGGTTGATCAGGTTCAGAATCTGCTGTTCCTGGCCGGCTGCGTCGGTGTCTTCGCTCTCAATCACCAACTGAATATCGATGCCCAGCGCCTCGCTCAGTTCTGCGGCGACGTCTTCCATGTTCGCCAGCATCTGCGTGCGCCACTCGCTGGAAACGAAGCTGTTTGAAACGCCAATGGTGAGGCTTTCAGGCATATCCTGAGCCGACACTACACCGGCCCCGAGAATGACGACCGCCAGCAAAGCGATCACGACGAACCATTTACTACGCATGTAAACGACCTCCTGTGAATTGAAACCAACCGAACTTGCGAACTGCTGAACTCCAGAGTACATTTACTCATAAAGTTCCATACATCCGAACATTTTACCGGGCCAATTATTGCGAGTCAAAAAGTCTCATGGCGCTGCATCAGCTCAAGCTGGAAGATTTTCCGATTACGCCGGTCAACGCAAGCAGCCCGATTCCGCTGTACTACCAGGTGGAAGCGGATCTGCGAGGCCTGCTGGAATCCCCGATTGTGGAGACCGGCGATTTGCTGCCAACCGAGCTGGAACTGGCGCAGGCCTATGGCGTGGGGCGGCATACTATCCGCACCGCGCTTGGGCGGCTGGTGACCGACCATCTGATCACGCGCAAGGCCGGACACGGAACGGTCGTCAGCGCCCAGAAAGACCGCCGTCACTTCTCGCTGGCGCGCAGTTTCTCGCGCCAGATGGAGGAAATGGGCCTGATTCCGCGCTCGGTCGTGCTGGAAAAGCAGACCGGCACGATCAGCGCCAGCGACGCGGCGGCGCTGCAGTCGCGGGTGGGCGCGCACTGCCTGCGCCTCACACGGCTGCGCTATGGCAGCGACGAGCCAATTGCCCTGCAGCGCGTCATTGTCGTCACCGAGCACTGCCCGGGACTTGAGCGCTTCGACTTCGCCCGCGAGTCGTTGTACGGCGTGCTCAATCACCATTACCACCTGGTCATCACCGACATTAACCATACGGTCAGCGCGACCAGCGCCGACAAGAAGCAGGCCGAACTGCTGAAGGTGGACGCGCGCGCGCCGCTGCTGCGCGTGACCACCACCGCCTATCTTGAGTTGGGCGAGATCATCGAGCTTTCAGTCGCCGAATACCGCGCCGACAAGTACGAGTACATCACCAGCCAGTCCAGCCGCTAGCGCATGAACGGCGACAGATAGTGCTTCGACTGCTGAATCGAGCGAATCACGTCCTCGTGCGAACCTTCGTAGGCCCGGTCTTCGACCTCAATCGCTACGTCGCCGGTATAGCCCACATCGGTCAACACTGAGAAGAACGCGCCCCAGTCCACATCGCCCAGCCCGGGCAGCTTCGGCTTGTGCCACTTCAGGCCGAAGATGCCGCGTTCGTACAGCAGGTCGGGGTCCACGCGCGTATCCTTGGCGTGCACATGTACCAGTCGGCTGCTGAATTCCTTGAGCGCGCGCAGATAGTCGATCTGCTGGAAGATCAGGTGCGACGGGTCGAAGTTCAGGCCCCACTGCACGCTGGGGATGGTGGCGAACATGCGCCGCCAGATTTCGGGCGAAATGGCGAGATTCTTGCCGCCCGGCCACTCATCGAGCGAGAACAGCATCGGGCAGTTCTCGATGCCGACGCGCACGCCCTGCGCCTCGGCAAAGGCGATCAGCGGCTTCCACGTGTCCTCAAACTCGCCCCACTGGTCTTCAATCGAGCGCGATGGGTCGCGGCCGACGAAGGTGGTCGCCACATTCACGCCCAGCATGGCCGATGCGGCTATGACCTTGCGGATGTGCTCCACGTAGATGGCGCGCTCATCGAGATCAGGCGTCAACGGGTTCGGATAGTAGCCGAGGCTGGAGATGCGCACGCCATAGGTGCGCAGCAGGCCATTGATGCGTTCGGCGTCCGCCTGGGTGAAGTTTGACACGTCGATGTGCGTTACACCGGCGTAGCGGCGCTCGGCCTTGCCCACCGGCCAGCACATGACTTCGAGGCTGTCGAAGCCTTCATCGGCGGCAAACTTAAGATTCTGCTCCAGGGTCCAGTCGGGAAGAATGGCGGTGACGTAACCCAATCGCATTGGCATGATGCACTCCTCAGATCAAGTTAGAAGAAGCGAGTTGAAAGTTCAAAGTTGAAAGTTGAAAGCACTTCCTGAAGCTCGCCGGCTTCAGGGAGACTTCCAACAGTCAATCCATCACTTTCAACTTTTTACTTTCAACTTTGAACTATCTCTCTACATCTACCCACCGCCCCTCGCGCTGGCTTTCGAGGATGCGCTCACACAGCACGACCTCGTGGTGACCGTCCTCAAACGTGGGATACGGACGCGGCGCATTGAAGTCGCCAGCGGCGATGTAGCCGTAGATGGTGCGGTAGAGCTGCTTGAAGCTGTCCGGGAAGCCTTCGGTGTGGCCGCCGGGCATGCTGGTGATGGCACGGGCGCTGTCGCTCACCAACGAGGGGTCTTTGATGAGTAGTTCGTTGGGCGCTTCGCGGTGACCAATCCACAGCTCATTCGGCCGCTCCGAATTCCAGGCCAGCGCGCCGGTTGAGCCAGCAATCTCGAACTCGAGCATGTTCTTGCGGCCGGCCGTAGTCTGCGACACCGTCATCGCGCCGCGCGCGCCGCCCGCATAGCGCAACAGCACGCCGCCCCAGTCCTCGGTCGCGATCTCCACCGGGTCGTATTCGACCGGCCCCGCCTGCTCCTTGCCCTTGAACGTGGCTACGGCCGTGCGCGGGCGCTTGCGCACCGGCACCAGCGTCGCCAGATCGGCTACCAGGCGCTCGATTCGGAGGCCGGAAATGAATGTGGTCAAGTCGAGCCAGTGCGTGCCAATATCGCCCACAGCACGCAGATCACCGCCCTCACTGGGCTGCAAGCGCCAGTTCCAGTCGGTGTCGTACAACAGCCAGTCCTGCAAATAGCCGCCGCGCACCGAGTAGATTTCGCCTATCGCCCCACTCTGCACGAGGTCGCGGGCGTGGTGCATGAGCGGGTAGAAGCGGATATTGTAGTTGACAGCGGCTACCTGCCGGGGGTGGCCCTGGGCCAGATCGACCAGCGCGGCTGTTTCGGTCGAGTTCATGGCCAGCGGCTTCTCGCACACCACGTGCTTGCCAGCCTCCAGCGCTGCGGTGGCCATTGGATAGTGCAGCTTGTTCGGCGTTGCCAGATGCACCGAGTTGACTTCGGGGTCGCGCAGCAGATCGTCGTAACTATCGTAGGCCACCGGCACGCCGAGCGCAGCGGCAGCCGCGCTGGTTTCTTGAAGCGACTGGCCCAGAATGCCACGGACGGTCACACCCGCGCGGCGCAGGGCTTCAACATGCACAGGGCCGATAAAGCCGATCCCTACCACCGCCACGTTTGTCATAATCACCTCAGAGTTGCGCCAAAAATTAGATGATCAACTAGTCCATACAGATTACGCAATCGATTGCGTGAGACGATAACGCAATGCCTTGCACCGCGCAACCACCCGCGCGCCTTCCGGACTCAACGCGATGATGGCCCTTCGCAGGAATCAGAGAGCGGAGTTCGAGCATTGATGAGTTCCACACACCTGATTGCGGAATGTTAAGTATGTGTGCATAATCCGTAACATGGGAGCAGTAATTTCTGACGAGGCTGCTCCCTTTGGTATTGTGAAGGAGTGACCTGCATTATGCGCAAGATAGTTTTCGCAGTTCTTCTGTTGGCGCTGCTCATTCCGTTGAGCATAGCGATCGCACAATCCGCCGCCCCGATGACGGAAGTTGGCCCCGGAGAAGGCCAGGTCGATATTATCGCCTGGCCTGGCTACATCGAGCGCGGCGAAACCGACCCCGCCTATGACTGGGTCACCAGCTTCGAGGAAGAAACAGGCTGCATGGTCAACGTCAAGTCGGCCGCCACGTCGGACGAGATGACCGCGCTGATGAACGAGGGCGTGTTTGACCTCGTGACAGCATCGGGCGACGCGAGCCTGCGCCTGATATATGGCGGCCGTGTGCAGCCGGTCAACACTGATCTGATTCCAAGCTGGAGCACGGTGGACGAGCGCCTGCAGAACGCGCCGTGGCACACGGTCGACCTCGACGGCGACGGCACGCCCGAGCACTATGGCACGCCGTATCAGTGGGGCCCGAACGTGCTGATGTACAACACCGACACTTTCCCCGAAGCACCCACCAGTTGGAACGTCGTCTTTGAAGAGCAAACGCTGCCCGACGGCGAAAGCAATGTGGGCCGCGTGCAAGCTTATGACGGCCCAATCTATATCGCCGACGCTGCCATGTACCTGATGGCTCACAATCCGGAACTGGGCATCACCAACCCGTATGCGCTCGACCGCGATCAGTTCAACGCGGCGCTCGATCTGCTGCGCCAGCAGCGCCAACTAATTGGCCGTTACTGGCACGACGCCTTCATCCAGATTGACGACTTCACCAACGAAGGCGTGGTCGCTTCCAGCTCATGGCCGTTCCAGGTGAATCTGCTGCAATACGCCGGCGAGCCTATCGCCAGCACCATTCCGATGGAAGGTGCGACGGGCTGGGCCGATACGACCATGATGCACGTTGACGCACCGCACCCGAACTGCGCTTACATGTGGCTGGAGCACTCACTCAGCCCGCAGGTGCAGGGCGATTTGGCCGCATGGTTCGGTTCGGTGCCCTCCGTACCGGCCGCCTGCACCGGCAACGAACTGCTGACGGACGAAGGCTGCGCAACCAACGGCTTCGACAACTTCGAGCTGATCAACTTCTGGACGACGCCGACCACCTCGTGCGGTGACGAGCGCGGCGATGTGTGCGTGCCTTACTATGAGTGGGTCACCAACTATGTAGCGGTGATCGGCGGCCGTTAGCCAGCCGCTCCACTCTGTCACGGCGGATCAAATCAGCCGCTGACCAATCCGGGCGCTGGCCTTTTCCAAACGTCAGCGCCCGGAATTATGTTATCTTCGCGTTATTCAGAGCTGCCGCATCAAAATGCGAATGCTCACTTTGGACCTCATCCCCCAGCCCCTTCTCCCTCAGGGCGAAGGGGTGCACGGGTGCACCACGCGCGACGCGAGCCAATTTCCCTCTCCCTGAGGGAGAGGGATTGAGGGTGAGGGCGGGTGTGTGACGATGGGAGTTTATTAAGATGAAGCAATTTAAGCTGTGGATCAACAACGAGTGGACGGATTCGCAGGGCGGCCGACTGATGCAGGTGGAAGACCCTGTAACCGGCCAGCCGTATGCCGAGGTCTTTGACGCCAGCCGCGCTGATGTCGATGCGGCCGTGCGCGCGGCGCACACGGCATTCTACGACGGGCGCTGGTCACGACTAACGCCTGCCGAGCGTTCCAAAGCACTGTGGAAATTGGGCGACCTGCTCGAACAGCATGCCGAAACGTTCGCCCGCGCCGAAAGCGAGAACACCGGCAAGCCGTACGACTGGGTGAGCATGGGCGCGGACATGCCCTTCGCCATCGACAATCTGCGCTACTTCGCAGCGGCCGCACGCGACACACACGGGCACAATGCTGGTGAGTACGCCAAAGGCTACACGTCGATCTATCGCAAGGAACCGGTGGGCGTGGTCGGCCAGATCGCGCCGTGGAACTACCCGCTGATGATGGCGATCTGGAAAATCGGGCCAGCGCTGGCGGCAGGCTGCACCATCGTCCTCAAGCCCGCGCCGGGCACGCCGGTTACCAGCCTGATGTTGGGCGAACTGATCGCCGAAGCCGGCATTCCGGCGGGTGTGGTCAACATCCTCAGCGGCGGCAATGACACCGGGCAGGCGCTGGTGGAACACCCAGACGTGCGCATGGTCAGCCTCACAGGCTCGACCGCCACCGGCAAGAAGATCATGAAAACGGCCGCCGACACGCTCAAGCGCGTGCATCTCGAACTGGGTGGCAAAGCGCCGTTCATCATCTTCGACGATGTGGATGTCGAGACTGCCACCGAATGCGCGGCACGCACGGCCACGTTTAATACAGGCCAGGACTGTACAGCCTCCACCCGCGTGTATGTCGAAGCCAGCCGCGCCAATGACGTGATCGAGTCGTTGGTGGAGCAAATGCGCGCCGTGAAAATCGGCGGACAATACGAGGAAGGCGTGACCATGGGCCCGCTGATCTCGGCCACCCAGCGCGAGCGCGTGCAGGGCTATGTCGACCGCGCCAAGGCCGCCGGCGCAAAGGTGCTTACCGGCGGCGGCACGCCTGCTGGCCGCGACTCGGGTTACTTCTTCGAGCCGACCGTCATCGTCGACGCCGATCAGAAATCCGAGATCATCCAGGGAGAGGTGTTCGGGCCGGTGCTGACTGTGAATACCTTCCGGGATGCCGACGAAGCAGTGCACCTTGGTAACGATGTGCTCTACGGGCTGGCTGCCAGCGTGTGGACCAACGACGTTGGCCGCGCCATGGAGATTTCACGCGAGCTGGAGTTCGGCACCGTGTGGATCAATGATCATATTCCGCTGGCTTCCGAAACACCGCACGGCGGATTCAAGCAGTCGGGCTTCGGCAAGGACCTATCTGCCGAGTTGGTCAACGACTACCGTATCACAAAGCATGTCATGATCAAAAACTGAAAGCCGTCGCAGAGGTGCAGAGACCGGGCGATAGCGCACAGAGAGCAGTTCAAACTCTGCACTGCTCTCATTTCTCCGGCACGTCTGCGGTAGGTCTTTTCCTCAAATCTGCCACGAAGGCGCATCGTTATGGCACCAGAAGCCGGCCATTCTATCGCTATCCGCTTCACCGGAGTCACCAAGCAGTTCGGCACCGTCAAAGCCGTCGACAATCTGTCGCTGGAAATCTTCGACGGCGAGTTCTTCTCACTGCTTGGGCCGTCTGGCTCGGGCAAGACGACCTGCCTGCGCATGATCGCCGGTTTCGAACAGCCAACTTCAGGCAGCATCACCCTGCACGGCAAGGAGATGGCCGGCGTGCCGCCCTACGAGCGCGACGTGAACACGGTGTTTCAGGATTACGCGCTGTTTCCGCACATGTCGGTCGAAGACAATATCGCCTACGGCCTGATGATCAGGAAGGTGCCCAAGCCCGAGCGCCACAAACGCGTGATGGAGATGCTGGAACTGGTGCGCCTGCCCGACGTGGGTAAGCGCAAGCCGAACCAGCTTTCGGGCGGCCAGCGCCAGCGCATCGCCCTCGCCCGTGCCCTGATCAACCACCCCGCCGTGCTGCTGCTGGACGAGCCGTTAGGCGCGCTCGACCTCAAGCTGCGCCAGCAGATGCAGGTGGAGTTGAAAACCATTCAACAGGAAGTGGGTATCACCTTCATCTTCGTCACGCACGATCAGGAAGAGGCGCTGACGATGAGTGACCGGATCGCTGTCTTCAGCCACGGGACAATCGAGCAGGTCGGCACGCCGGATAATATCTACGAGCGACCGGCGACGCCGTTCGTGGCCACTTTCGTTGGCACATCCAACGTCTACGAAGGCGAAGTCGCACAGCGCCTCACCGGTTCACCACAGCAGTTCGCCATTCGCCCCGAAAAGATCCGGTTGGCGCTGCCGGATGAAACCGCGCCAGCAAACTCGCGCAGCGCTGCCGGTTCAGTGCACGATGTGGTCTATCTGGGCATGAACACGCGCTTTCTGGTCGACCTTGATGGCGGCGGCGAAGCGATAGTGGTGGCGCAGAACACCGAACAGGTCTCGACGGCGCGGCGCGGCCAGCGCGTGCAACTGATCTGGCCGCGCGAGGCCGAGCGGCAGGTGCACGATGACTGATGCGGCGCTGCTTGCCCGCGCCGCGCCCCCGCGAACACCCTGGCGACGGCTGCTGGCCTTCTTCTATCGCCACCAGGCGATTACGCTTGGCGTGCTGCTGGCTCTGCCGTTGCTGTGGCTGGTCGTCATCTATCTCGGCTCAATACTGCAGATGGTGGTGGTTAGCTTCTACACCACCGATTCGCTCACCGGGCGCATCATCCCCAAGTTCTCGCTGCAGAGCTACCAGATGCTGCTGCAACCGGCGAACATCGACATCATCTTGCGTTCGGTGGCGATGGCGGCCTCGGTCACGGTGGCAGCGGCCATCGTCGGCTTCCCAATTGCCTACTACATGGCGCGTTATGCGCGCGGCCGCACCAAGGCGCTGTTATTTCTGGGCGTGATGCTGCCGCTCTGGAGCAGTTATCTGGTGCGGGTTTACGCCTGGAAGCTGATTTTGAGCAATGAGGGCATCCTCAACTGGACGCTGACGCAAGTTGGGCTGAGGGGCGTGCTCGATGCACTGCTGCAAGTGCCCGAAATCGGTGGATCGTCGCTGTCCACATCTTACATCGGCATGTTCGTCGTGTTCCTGTACATCTGGCTGCCGTATATGATCCTGCCGACACAGGCGGCGCTGGAGCGCGTATCCAAGTCGTATATCGACGCATCGGCTGATCTGGGCGCGCGGCCGGGCATGACCTTCCGCAAGGTCATCCTGCCGCTGGCATTCCCCGGAATAGTGGCTGGCTCAATCTTCACCTTCTCACTCACGCTCGGCGATTACATTATCCCGAGCATCATCGGCAACTCGGCTTACTTCATCGGCAGCGCAGTCTACACGTTCTATGGCACGGCGGGCACGTTTCCACTGGCAGCCGCGTTCACCGTTGTGCCGATCATCATCATGAGCGTGTATCTGCTGGTCGCGCGCAGATTGGGGGCGTTCGATGCGCTCTGACACGCCCCGCGCGCCGTGGCTACTGAGGATTGCAGCTTTCGCTGCGATTGTCTTTCTCAATTTTCCGGTGCTGGTCATCTTCCTCTACGCCTTCACGACCGAGGAAGCCGCGTTCACGTTTCCGCCACCCGGCCTGACGACGCGCTGGTTCGGCGTGCTGTTCGCACGCGATGATTTCTGGCGCGCGCTGGGCACGTCGCTGCAGGTGGCCTTCATCGCCACGTTCATCGCCATGATTCTGGGCACACTGCTGGCGCTGGCGCTGGCGCGCACCAAATTCTTCGGGCGCGACACGATTACGCTGCTGGTCATTCTGCCGATTGCCCTGCCCGGCATCGTGACGGGCATCGCCCTGCGCTCGACCATCGCCCAGTATGGCATCCCATTCTCGATGTGGACGATCATCATCGGCCACGCCACGTTTTGCATTGTCACGGTCTACAACAATGCAGTCGCGCGCCTGCGCCGCACATCACCCTCGTTCAATGAAGCGAGCATGGACCTGGGCGCAACCTCGCTGCAAACATTCCGTTACGTCATTTTGCCGAGTGTGGGAACAGCGCTGCTGGCGGGTGGATTGCTGGCGTTCGCGCTCTCGTTCGACGAAATCATCGTCACCAACTTCACGGCCGGCCCGCAGCAGCAAACGCTGCCGATCTGGATCTTCAATCAGCTTCCACGTCCGCGTGACCGGCCCGTGACCAACGTCGCCGCGATGTTCGTTGTCCTGATTACGCTGGTACCCCTCCTGCTGGCCTACCGCTTCACGCGCGGCGGCGACGAGCAAGTATAGCGTCACGCGCTTCTCTACCGCTGCACGTCCCCGCCGTGTGATTCAAGCAGCCTGTCCAACTCATCGGCCGTCGTCACCACCGCGTCGCCGTACTGCGTCAACGCCAGCGCCGACAGCATCGCGCCGGCGCGCAGGCCGTAGACCAGATCGCCGCGCAGCCAGCCGCGCAGCACGCCCGCTGCCATCGCGTCGCCCGCGCCAATGCGGTCGAGAATACGCACAGGCACGGCCGGCTCGTGCAGCGAATAACCATCCGCCAACGCATACACGCCGTCCGCGCCGTGAGTCACGATCACTGCGCCCGCGTCGAAGCGCTCGGCCAGCCCACGCGCCAGTTCAGCGGGCGCACCGTACATCCCGAACAGCAGCTCCGCGTCGGCGGCCTTGCAGAAGATGACGGCCGCGCCGTCCATTAAGGGAGCGAGGACAGCGGCGGCCTGTTCGGGCGGCCACAACCGGCTGCGATAGTTCACATCAAAGCTGACTGGCACGCCACGCGCGCGGGCCTGCGCCACCAAAGTCGCTACCGCTTCGCGCAGGCTGCCGGAAAGCGGCGGCGTGATACCGGTCAGGTGCAGCAGGCGCGTATCCAGCAGCAGATTGAGCTGAAGATCATCAGTGTTCAACTGTGTGATGCACGAGCCGGCGCGGTCGTAGATCACCTGAATTGGGCGCGGCGGTTCGCTGTATTCGACGTAGAACGTGCCTAACCGTCCGCTTTCACGCCAGATGATGCCACACGCATCAACGCCTGCCTCGCGCAAGCCAGCCACCGCCATGCGACCAAGCGCATTTTCGGGCAGCGCTGTCACGAAGCCCACGTCGTGGCCCAGCCGCGCCAGCAGCGAGGCGACGTTAGCCTCGGCCCCGCCCACGAACATGTCCAGCGCGCGCGCCTGCTCCAGCCGCGTGCCAGCCGGCGTTGACAGGCGCAGCAGGGTTTCGCCCAGCGTCGTAACTTCAACCATCCAATTCACCATGCCTTGTGCTCTTGAAATAAACAGATTGTTTGAACCATATCGACACTGAATCCGGAGTGTAGCGCGGTGTTCATCACCCCTGCAACGGACGCCGTAAGCTTTACAACCGTCAGCAAGTCACCCGCAATTGCGAACGATTCGAAAGCCGAATGTTGCTGACACAGCCCATCGACCGCGCTATCCTCAGCGCATAAAGACTTAGGCAAATAGTGTAATAGAGTGTGTTGGGAGCTTCTTGTGACCACTGTCGGCATTGTCGGCTTCGGCACCTATTTTCCCTCGACTATCGAAACCGCCGCCGATCTGGCGCCGCGCACGGGCATTCCCGAAGATATCCTGCGCGAAAAGATGGGCATTCGCCAGCGCCATATCGCCGGGCCGGATGACCCTGTGACGGTCATGGCCACTCGCGCCGCCGAAAAGGCGCTCGACATGGCCGATGTGCCTGCGGATGAAGTAAACGTCGTCATCTCGCACGGCAGCGAACACAAAGACCATCTCGTTTGGAACGCCGCCGCCAAAATCGCCCATAATCTCGGCGCGGACAATGCCTACGCCTTCGAAGTCTATGCCCTGTGCGCCGGCGCGCCGATTGCGATCAACGTCGCGCGCGGCCTGCTCAGTGCTGACCCATCCGCGCGATACGTGCTGCTGGCTGCGGGCAGCCGCGAAAACGACCTGATCAACCCGCAGAATCAGCGCGCGCGCTTCATGCTCAATTTCGGCGCAGGTGGCGGGGCGATGCTGCTCGAACGCGACGCGACCAAGAACCTGATTCTGGGCGCAAGCGCGGTCACCGACGGCAGCCTGTCCGAAACCGTCATCCTCACGGACGCCGCCGCCGAAGGCGATACAGCGCGCACGGGTGACTTGTACGGCAAGCTGGACGTGACTGACAGTGAGTACATGGCCGAACGGCTGGGCGAAGTATCAATGGGCCGCTTCCTGCAGGTCATGCGCGAGGCCGTCGAGCGCGGCGGCGCGCAAATGGAAGACGTGCGATTCCTCGGCATCACCCACATGAAGCGGTCGTTCTATCTGCAAATCCTCGACGCCATTGGCCTCACGCCCGAGCAGTCCGTCTATCTCGAAGACTACGGCCACGTGCAAAGTGTTGATCAGGTGCTGGCGATTGAGTTAGGACTGGCGCAGGGGAAAATCAAGCCGGGCGACCTGATTGTGCTGGCCGGAGCAGGCACGGGCTATACGTGGAGCGCGGCGGCGGTACGATGGGGATGATGCCATGATCCTTGCCGCCGACTGGCTGGCTTTTCAGGCCGACCGCACGCCGGAACGGCTTGCCGCTATTGACGAGCACACCGGCCGCCGCGTGACTTATGGGGACATGCACGCGCGCAGCGGCCATCTGGCCTCTTGGCTGCGCGAACACTGGGATGTGCAGCCGGGCGACCGGGTCGCCATTCTGGCAAAAAACTCAGTCGCCTATTTCGAGTTCGAATTCGCCTGCATCAAGCTGGGCGCAATGATGCTGCCGCTCAACTGGCGGCTGGCCGAGCCGGAACTGCTGTTCATCCTCAACGACGCCGAAGCCAAGGGCATCGTCTACGACTCGGAATTTGCCGAACGAATGCCGGCGCTGCACGCCCAATCGACGGCGAAACATGGCCTGCGCCTAAATACGCCCAGCTTTGAGTCGGACGACGGCGCGCCAGAGTTCGAGCAGGCCATTGCCAGCGCGACCGGTTTCGTCGAGATGAACCCGTACACTACGCTCGACGAGCCGATGACGATCATGTACACGGCCGGCACGACCGGGCGGCCCAAAGGCGTGCTGATTACCCACCAAATGACGTTGTTCAACGCCATCAATATCAGCATCCCCACCGGCTTGAATCACGACAGCGTCTTTTACGGCGTGTTGCCCACGTTTCACACCGGCGGCCTGAATTTATACGCCAACCCGATGTTCTATCATGGCGGCGTGGCTATCATTGCGCGCCAATATGACCCCGCGCAAACGTTGAAGGCGCTATCCGACCCCGCGCTGGGCGTCACGCACTTCTTCGGCGTGCCGTCGATTTACCTGTTCCTGAGCCAGGAGCCGGGCTTCGACGAGGCCGATTTGAGCCGCATCCACTCGTGGGGCTGCGGCGGCGCACCCATGCCGGTGCCGCTGCTACAGAAATATGCCGCGCGCGGCATCATCATCCAGTTGGGCTTTGGCATGACCGAAACCAGCCCGACTGTGTTCCTGATCGACAAGCGGCGCTCGCTGGAAAAGCCGTCGTCGGTGGGCAAACCGATGATGTACACCCGCGTGCGCGTGGTGACCAACTCGTTCATTGATGTCGAGCCCGGCGAAGTGGGTGAAGTCGTCCTCAGCGGGCCGAACATCACGCCCGGCTACTGGCGGCGCGACGACGCCAACGCAACCAGCTTCACCACCGACGAGCACGGCATTCGCTGGCTGCACAGCGGTGACGCCGGCACCGTTGATGACGAGGGCTGCATCTACATTGTCGACCGCTACAAGGACATGTATATCAGCGGCGGCGAGAACGTGTATCCCGCCGAAGTTGAGCAGGTTCTGTTCGCCCTGCCCGAAGTGGCCGACGCCGCTGTGATTGGCGTGCCCGATGAGCGCTGGGGCGAATGCGGCCTCGCCATTCTCGTGCTGAAGCCGGGCACGGCGCTCGACCCCGACGCCGTGATTGCCTACTGCCGCACGCAGTTGGCGAAGTACAAAGTGCCGAAATCGGTGGCCTTCATCGACGTTCTGCCGCGCAACGTTGCCGGCAAAGTCCTCAAGCGCGAACTGCGCGCCCGCTACATTCCGTCTGCATCGTCCTGAGTTCGAGTAGGAGAAGCTGCTATGGATATTCCAGTGATGGCCGGCCTCACCGCCACCGTAATCACCTCTCCGCGCATCAGCACCCGCGTGTTGTTCCGCAATGGCGACGGCGATGCGGTCTTGTTTTTACACGGCAACGCCTCGTCAGCGACGTGGTGGGAAGAAGTGATGCTCGACCTGCCGGCACAGTATCACGCCATCGCGCCCGACCAGCGCGGGTATGGCGACGCTGACCTCACCAAGAAGATCGACGCCACGCGCGGCATGGGCGATCTGGCCGATGACGCCTTCGCCCTGCTCGACACGCTGGGTATCCAGAAAGCCCACGTCGTCGGCCACTCGCTCGGCGGCTCGGTCGTGTGGCGTATGATGATGGATCACCCGGAACGCCTGCTGTCGGTGACACAGGTTTCGCCCGGTTCGCCCTATGGCTTCAGCGGTACCAAGGGACTTGACGGCGAGCTGTCGTTCCCGGATGCCTCCGGCACCGGCGCGGGCACGGTCAATCCCACCTTCCCGCCGCTGATGGCCGCTGGCGACCGCAGCGAGGATGGGCCTACCTCGCCGCGCGTGGTCATGAACACGCACATCTGGAAGCCGCCCTTCCGCCCCGCCCGCGAGGAAGAACTGCTGTCGTCGCTGCTGAGTGAGCATGTCGGCCCCGAGGAATACCCGGGCGATGTGGCCGGGTCAGCCAACTGGCCCGGCTTCGCGCCGGGCAAGATGGGGCCGATGAATGGCCTGTCGCCGCTGTACGCCGGTGATGTCAGCAAAATCTGGAAGGCTGCGGTCAAGCCGCCCGTGCTGTGGATTTACGGCGTGGATGACGCCATCGTCAACGACGCCTCGCTGTATGACCTTGCCACCTACGGCATGATGGGCGTCATTCCGGGCTGGCCAGGCGCGGACGTGTATCCACAAACGCCGATGCTGGGCCAGACGCGCGCCGTGCTGGACAAGTATCAGGCCAACGGCGGCCAGTATCAGGAAGCGCCGCTGGCCGACTGCGGCCACTCCGCCTATCTCGAACAGCCCGCCGCCTTCAATCTGCTGTTCCATGAGCATCTTGCAGAGGCGGCTAACCGTTGAAATGTCGCGGTTCGGGGCGCAAAACGGTACTTTCGTTCGCAGGCCGTGCGCCCCAACCATGGCCGCCGTACACTGGGCAGCAGAGTAAACACTCGTCATGGCGAACGCTTTGTTTCAGCGCGGGTTTGACCAGCTTGACCTGGCTATCCTGCGCGAGCTTCAGGCTAACAGCCGTATCAGCGTAGCCGACCTGGCGCGAAAGATTCATCTGTCGCCACCGGCCGTGCATCAGCGCATCAAGCGACTGGAGCGCGCGGGGGTCATCATCAGCTACGCGGCATTGCTCGACCGCGAAGTCGTCGGGCTGGAATTGATGTGCTTCATCCTGCTGGGCGTAGACACGCACACCCACGTCCAGTTCGCGGCGATTGAAGCGGCAGTCGCGGCCCTGCCCGCCGTGCTGGAGTGCTATCGGGTGACCGGCGGCTACGACCTGATGTTGAAGGTCGTACTCGGCAGCCACAAAGAATTGGATGCGTTCATCGGCCAGCACCTGATGACCATCGAGGGCGTGGGCCGGATTGACACGAGTACCGTGCTTCAGCAGTTGAAAAGCTCGACGGCGCTGCCGCTTAAATAGGGGCGCCGCGCAAAACGAAATGAACGTTGTTTCTTGAGGCAGTCATATCATGGTTATTGGCGATTACCTGGGCCGCCGCGCCCTTTACACGCCCGATCAACTGGCCGTCATTGACGCCGGAAAGACGCCGCACCGCTCGTTCACTTACCGCGAGCTGGACAGCCGCGCCAACCGCCTGGCCAACTGGCTGCGCGAAGGCGCGGGTATCCGCAAGGGCGACCGCGTGGCCGTGCTGGCGCACAGCGGCGTCGAATACCTCGATGCGTTCTTCGCTTGTGGCAAGCTGGGCGCGATTCTGGTTGGCCTCAACTGGCGATTGCACTGGCGCGAATTACAGGCGCTAATCGACAAGACCAGCCCACGCGTACTTATTTTCTCCGATGACTTCGCCAATACTGTGCGCGAACTCAGCGCCGCGTCCGACAGCATCGAATATCTGCTGCACATCGACGAAACAGGCTTGCCCAACAGCCGCCCATTCGAGAAGACGCTCATCGACAGCGAACTGCGGCCGGTGACAACCGAAGACGTGACCGAAGAGGATATCGCCTGCCTGATCTTCACCGGCGGCACGACCGGCACGCCCAAGGCCGCGCAAATCAGCCACCGCCAGATCGCCTGGAACACGCTCAACACCATCATCCACGACCTGCAGCACGGCGATGTGACCGTCAATACCTTCCCGCTGTATCACACCGGCGGACTGCTGGTCTACACCACCCCGCTGCTGATTCTCGGCGGCACGGTGGTGCTCACGCGCCGCTTCGACCCGCAGCAGGTGCTGGAACTGATGGAAGACTACGCGGTCACGGTCTACGCCGCCGTGCCAACCATGTACCAGATGCTGACGCAGGCCCCTAACTGGCCAACTGCCGACCTCAGCCATTTGCGCTTCTGCACCAGCGGTGGCGCGCCGCTGCCGATCACGCTGGTTGAGCAGTTCCGGCGCGAAAAGGGGGTCGTCTTCAAACAGGGCTTTGGCATGTCCGAGTTCGGCCCGGGTATTTTCGCGCTCGCACCCGAAGACGCCGAACGGAAGGCGGGCAGTATTGGCCGGCCCAATTTCTTCGTTGATGCCCGCGTCGTTGATGAGCACAACCGGCCACTGCCACCGCATCAGGTAGGCGAACTGGTGCTGCGCGGACCGTCTTTGTCTTCCGGCTACTTCAATGACCCCGAAGCCTCGGCCGAGATGGTTGATGACGAGGGCTGGTTCCACACCGGCGACCTGGCCCAGCGCGATGACGGTGACTATTTCTTCATCGTTGACCGCAAAAAAGACCTGTTCATCAGCGGCGGCGAGAACATCTACCCCAGCGAGATCGAGCAGGTGCTGTACCGCCACCCCGCCGTGGAGATGTGCGCGGTTGTGGGCATGCCCGACAAGAAGTGGGGCGAGGTCGGCAAGGCCTTCATCGTCCTCAAGCCCGATGCCAACGTGACCGAAGCCGAGATCATGGCGCACTTGCAGCACCATCTGGCCGGCTTCAAAGTGCCGCGCTTTATCGAATTCCGCGACAGCCTGCCGATTTCGGGCGCGGGCAAAATCCTCAAGCGGGTGCTTGCCCAGCCCGAAACCGCCGCACAGGAGGAAGCATGACGATTGCCATTGGCGCATCGGCCGAGCGCACCCGCACGATCTTTGAAGCCGATATTCTCGCCTTTGCCGCCGCCAGCGGTGACGAGAATCCGGTGCATACCGACGCGGCTTACGCGGCCACCACACGCTTCGGCCGCCCGATTGCCCACGGGATGCTCAGCGCCAGCCTGGTCTCGGCTGTGCTTGGCAACGACCTGCCCGGCCCGGGCTCCGTCTATCTCGGCCAAACGCTGGCGTTCAAAGCGCCGGTCTATGCCGGCGACACCATCACCGGCCGCGTGGAATGCATCAAGTTCCGCGAGGACAAATCCATTGCCACGTTCCGCACGACTGTCACCAATCAGGACGGCGTGCTGGTGCTGGAGGGCGA
The DNA here is from genome assembly GCA_963841085.1 of uncultured Chloroflexia bacterium. Lineage (GTDB taxonomy): Bacteria > Chloroflexota > Anaerolineae > Aggregatilineales > Phototrophicaceae > Flexifilum. The sequence goes on from CAWJBF010000005.1 coordinate 676,700, forward strand.
AGCAGTCATTCTCGCCACGTAGGGCGCGGACTGCGGCTGCCTTTGCAAGTTTCGTTCGTTTCGAGTGCAAGGAGTGTTGAATGCGTCGTCAAAAACTCGTTCTTCTGGTTGTCGTCCTGCTGTCGGTATTCGCCATTTCCTTCGGGGTAGCGGCGCAGGATGCCGAGCCGCTTAAGATCGGCCTGCTGACTGACCTGTCAGGCCCGCTCACCATCTACGGCATCGAGCTGGAAAACGGCTTCAAACTGGGCCTGCTGTATGCGGCAGGCATCGACCCGGCAGACTATGACAGTCTAGATGCAGCATTGGCCGATGTCACACTGGCCGGCCGCCCGGTGGAAGTCATCGTGCGCGATAACGCCAGCAGTGCCGACACCGCCGCCAGCCAGGCGCGCGAGTTGATCGAGCAGGAAGGCGTCGAAATTCTGGTTGGCGCGCCCAGCAGCGGCGTGATGACCGGCGTGCAGCAGGTGGCGCTCGACAGCGACGTACTGGTGTTCGCGGCCCCGGCCGCTTCGCCTGCCATCACCGGCGCGAACTTCAACGAAAACACGTTCCGCGTTTGCCGCAACACGTTCCAGGACTTCCTGGCGTTTGCACCCTTCGCCACTGAGGAAATTGGCACGAACTTCGTCATCCTCGCCATCGACAACGACTTTGGCCGCGCCTCGGCAGGTGCAGCCCAGGCCGTGCTCGGCGGCGCTGGCATCGAGTTCCCCAACGAAATCATCTACGCACCGCTGGAAACGACCGACTTCACGCCCTACCTGCAGCAGGTGCTCAACAGCGGCGCCGATGCCATCCTGCCGATTTGGGCCGGTGACAGCTCGGTGACCCTGTTCCAGCAGATGGCCGAACTGGGCGTGGGCGATCAGATGGCCGTGGTTGCGGCCTTCAACTCGAACGACATCGTGGCCTTCAGCGACCCCAGCACCATCGGCAACATCTCGTGGATCGTCTACCACTACTCGTTCCCCGAGAATGACATCAACGACTGGATGGTTGACCAGCACCAGGCAGCGTTCAGCGATTGGCCGGACCTGTTCACCGAGTGCTCGTTCGCCACAGCGCAGGCGCTGGCGAGTGCGGTTGAAGCGACTGGCGGCGACACGCTGCCCGAGTCGATGATCCCCGCGCTTGAAGGCCTCGTCTTTGACGGCCCCAAGGGCACGTACTACATACGCCCGTCCGACCATCAAACGCTGATGCCGATGTATGTGGCGCAGCTCGACAATCTCGATGACCCGGATCAGCGCTTCTACACCCTGCTGGCCGAAGTGCCGCCGCAGGACATCGTGCCGCCGGTGATGCTGCCGGAGGATATCGCCGCCGACCGGATCGCCATGGATGAAGAATTCATGGCCAATCTGATGAGCATGGGCAGCTAGGCTGCCTGGAAACCCTGCCTCTGCCCGCTGCAAGAAGGGCAGGGGCGGGGTCTGCACGGCCTTCAACATAGGATTGTGTCTGTAGGGCGCGCTCGTGAGCGCGCCTTAGACAGTCACCGTCTGGTGTAGATTGGTGCGCTCGTGAGCGCACCCTACAACCGCAAGTTAAGTACACAGCGCAGAATTGACCTTAGTTTCTTACTGGAAAGCTCATGACTGAACCCCTGTTAGAAGGCCGTCAGCTACGCAAAGCCTTTGGCGGATTGATTGCCGTCGATGAGGTGAGCCTGCAGATTGAGGCGGGCAGCGCCCACTCGATCATCGGGCCGAACGGCGCGGGCAAGACCACGCTGTTCAACCTGCTCAGCGGCCGCTACTCGCCCACCAGCGGTACGGTCTGGTTCAAGGGGCGCGACATTACTGCCGTGCCGGTCTACAAACGCACCCAACTTGGCATGGGCCGCTCATTCCAGATCACGAATTTATTCCCCAATCTCACCGTGCTCGAAAATGTGCGCCTGGCAGCGCAGGCGCGCGGAAACAACAACTTCCGACTGCTGCAACGCGCCGACTCGTTCAAACCGCTGATCGACAAGGCGATGAGCATCCTCGAACTGGTAGGGCTGAAAGATGCCGCATTAGTGCTGGCAAGCGTGCTGCCGCACGGCGGCAAGCGCAAGCTCGAACTGGCGATCCTGCTGGCGGGCGACCCTGAAATCCTGCTGCTGGACGAACCCACGGCGGGCATGGCGTCGGAGCAGGTGCCCGAACTGATGGACACGATTGACCGCGTACGCCGCGCCGGTGGCCGCACAATTTTGCTTGTCGAGCACAACATGAACGTGGTCATGTCCGTCAGTGACCGAATCACCGTCATGCACCTCGGGCGCGTGCTGGCCGAAGGCACGCCGACCGAGATCGCCGCCAACTCCATCGTGCAGGATGTGTATCTCGGCCAGTTGTACGATCTGCCGGGCAGCGAAAGCGCAGCCTTATGAACGACACCGCTCCCGTGCTCGTCATCGACGACATTCACACGTTCATCGGCCAGTTCCACATCCTCGAAGGGGTGACTGTTACCGTACCGCAGGGCGGCATCACCGTGCTGCTCGGCCGCAACGGCGCAGGCAAGACGACCACGCTCAAGAGCGTGATGGGCATCACCCCGCCCTCACGCGGCAGCATCACGTTCGAGGGCGTGGCGCTGGCGGGCAAATCGTCCAACGTGATCGCGCAGATGGGCATCGGCTACGTGCCCGAACACCGCGCCATCTTCCGCGAACTGACGGTGAAGGAGAACCTGCAGATCGCCGAGCGCAAACGCGGCGACCTGGCCCAGCGCGGCGACATGATCTTCGAGTTGTTCCCGGACCTCAAGCGGCTGTACGCGCTGCCGGGGGGTAATCTCTCGGGCGGGCAGCAGCAGATGCTGGCCGTCGCCCGCGCGCTCGTGCCCGACAACCGGCTGCTGCTGATCGATGAGCCGAGTGAGGGTCTCGCGCCGGTCATCATCGAGCAGCTCATGCGGGCGATTTCGCTCCTCACTGACCACGCCTCTGTGTTACTGGTCGAGCAGAACTTCCGCGTCGCCAGCCGCCTGGCCACTCGCTACGTGATCGTGGACGAAGGCCAAAGCGTCGCCAGCGGCCAGATGGCCGGTCTGGTCAGCGACGATGCACTGATTCAGCGTTATCTGGGCGTGGCCTGAAAGGACCGCCGATGCTCTCGCAAAAGACCGCCGGCAAGCGCGGATCACTGGTCGCCATTATCGTCATCTTCGCAGGGCTGCTGCTGGTGGCGTACCTCAATTCGCCCACGCTCGGCAATTTCGGCATCACGGTGCAGTCCGGGCTGTTCCAGGGCATGCTGCTGTTTCTGGTGGCGGCTGGCCTGTCAATTGTGTTCGGGCTGATGGACGTGCTCAATCTGGCGCAGGGCGCGTACTTCATGATCGGCGCGTATGTAGCCTACGACGCGCAGCATTCCGGCGGCCTGATCGACCTGACAACGGTCATGCCGGACCCGAACGTGCGCTTTCTGGCGGCTGCGGTGCTGGGGCTGGCTGTTGGCGCGTTCCTCGGCTTCATCCTCGAACGCTTCCTGCTGCGCCCGCTGTATACGAGGCCAATTTTCCAACTGGTACTCACGTTCGGCGTATCTCTGATTCTGGTCGAGTTGGCCAAGATCATCTGGTCAACCACGCCGTATAGCTGGACGGAAATGTTTGGCGTGCGCGAAAACTTCTTCGTGCTATTCGGCCAGCGCTTCAGCACGTATCGGCTATTTGTTATCGGCATGGGCTTTGTGTTCATCGTCGCCATCGGCCTGCTGCTCAAACGCACGCGGCTGGGCATCATCATCCGGGCCGGCGTTGAGGACCGCGAGATGGTGCAGTCGCTGGGCATCAACGTGCGCGCCGTGTTCACGCTGGTGTTCACGCTCGGCTGCGCGGTGGCGGCGCTGGGCGGCGCAGTCGCGGCCCCGTTTCTGGGCGCGTCTCCGTCACTGGCGAACACCTCGCTGTTGACGGCTATCGCGGCGGTGGTGCTGGGCGGCATGGGCAGCTTTTTCGGCACGGCCATCGCCAGCCTGATGGTGGGCATGGCGATTGCGGTGGCGCAAGACGCGGCGATTGGGACGTCGTTCTCGGCGCTGCCCAGCATCGTGCCGATGCTCCTGCTCATCCTGGTGCTGCTCCTGCGGCCCAGCGGCTTGTTCGGCAGCAGCCGGTAAAGGGGAATAACCGTGAACCGAGCTTCTGCGTTTCTCCGGCGCGATGGCATTCTGTTTGCTATCTTCGTCTTCCTGCTCGTCTTCCCGTTCGTGGTCGGCGCGCTAACTGACTCCAGCCCCACCGGTGTGCCGCGCGGCGACCGCATGATCATGCGTGGCGAATCGGTGCGCTGGCAGGCCGTCTTCATCGAAATGTTCATCCTCAGCCTGCTGGCCATGAGCTACAACCTGCTGTTTGGCTTCACCGGCGTGATCTCATTCGGCCACGCGCTGTTTTTCGGGTTATCCGGCTACGTGTTCGGCATTATGCTGGAGTACACGGCGCTCGATAATGGCGTGGCGACGCTGCTCGGCGTTGTGCTGGGGGTGGCCCTCAGCGGATTGTTAGGGCTGGGCATAGGGCTGGCCACCCTGCGCCTGAAAGGGGTATATTTCGCCATCTTCACGCTGGCGCTGGCCGAAATGGCGTTCATCTTCTTCAGCCGCCTGCAACTTACCAAAGCCGAAGACGGCTTCGCCATCAGCCAACTGCCGGCGTGGCTTGACCCCACCCAGAGCCGCCTGACGTTCTACTACATCACTCTGGCGCTGTTCGTGCTGGGCTATTTGTTCCTGCGGCGGCTGATGGCGTCGCCTACAGGCGCAGTGTTCAAGGCCATCCGCGAGAACGAAGACCGCGCGCAGTCGATTGGCTTCAACACGCTGCGCTTCAAGCTGCTGTCGCTGGTCGTCGCTGGCATGATGGCGGGCGCGGCCGGCATTTTGCAGGTGATGCTGAACAAGAAGGTCGGGCCGGAACTGCTCGGCCTCGGCTACACCATCGACCCACTGCTGATGACGATCATCGGTGGCGCGGGCACGCTGATCGGGCCAGTAATCGGCGCCAGCAGCCTGCACCTGCTCGACGTGTTCCTGCGCGACAAGGTGGTGATGGTCGCTGGCCTCACGGTCAACTTCGCCAACATCTGGGGACTGCTGCTGGGCGCGATCTTCATCATCGTCGTGATGATCTTCCCGTACGGCATTGTTGGCACGTACCAGCGCTGGCGGGCAAAGCGCGCCACCGAAGCAAGTGGGGGCACGGTATCCGCGCATCCCAGCAGGAAGCCGAGTGGCTAACTGCGCCGCGCAGCCTCCTCACTAACCGAAATCTCACCCCCCAACCCCCTTTCCGCGCGCGGAGAGGGGGCGAATGTACATGATTTGCGACAAGTTAACCCCTCGCCCGAGTCTTTAGCCGAACCAGACAGCAAGAATAGGCGACTAAGCGACAGAATCAACGTTAAGCGACAGCGAGTGAGGGGAAAACCAAGCGACTAAGCGACAGAACCAAGCGACAAATGGATGGGCCACCGGCGCGCCCAGCGAACAGGATCGCCTTTGGGCGCGTGCTCAGGCTAGCACATGCGCCCTGTGCACGGGCGAAAACAATGGCGCCGGAATGTTCACGGTACGGGTCTGAGGTGTTGCGCTACGGCCTCTCGCCGTTTCTCAGCCGCCCCTCAATATCATCCACCACCGGCATAAAGTCGTGTAGCGTGTCGATGACGTAGTGCGCGCCTGCCGCTTTCAGTTTGGCACGGGCAGCACGTAATTGGGCTTCGCGTTCCTCAGCGGGAAGCGCGAAATAGTCCGCTTCGCTCAGGCCGATCTCGTTGCCGGTCTGCGCCAGCGCGACTGTCCAGGTGCCGGCGTTCAGACCTTCGGCCACATCGACCTCGGTGTCACCTACTTTCACGATGGACGCCATCGGGTAGATGCCCAGCCGCTGCGCGATGTGGAAGATCATCCACGGCGCGGGGCGTCCGCCGCCCACGTCGTCCGAACAGACTGACACATCGGGCGCGTAGCCGTTGGCGAGGGCCGCCGGTTCGAGCACGTTCATCATGGCGCGCACGTAGCCGGTACAGCCGCCGATCTTCAGGCCACGTTCGCGCAAGGCCGCGACTGCCGCCAGTGCACCCGGTATTGGCGCGGCGCTGCCGCCGATCAACGCGATCTGGCGCGGTACAAATTCGGCATACAGCCGGTCGATATCGGCTTCGCCGGGCAGCGCGTCGTGAGCCGACTCCCAGCGGGCCGCGACTTCCGGCATGGCCAGCACCGCGCGAATATGGTCGCGCTTGTGCATACCCATCGGCCCGCGCGCCTCGGCCATCGTCAGCGTAACGCCCTCGGCGGCGAAGGTCTCGACAAACACCTGCGCCGGCGCGATGCAGCCGTAATCGACAATCGTGCCGGCCCAATCAAAGATCGCCGCCTGCAGCGGCCCGGTGTACGCGCCTGACATGGTTAGCTCCTTGTTTCCACCCGGCGAATGCGCCGCAGCGCGCTCTGAAAGTCTGCAAGCTCAAGCCGCATGCCGTCGTGCATCCACGCCGCACCGGAGCGCACGCCTTCAATCCCTTCGACTTCATACAGGGCCGAAGGATCGAGGCCGCGCAGACGCAGCGGAGGCACCTGCGCCGGAAAGGCCATATGCGTGCGGAAGGCGAACAGCACGCTTTCGCCGCGGTCTTTTGTCACGTACTGCACGGCTGAAAACGCCCCGCCCTGTGCCGAACGCAGCCGGTACTGGTCACCGTGCTGGACGATCAGGCGGACTTGTTTGTACAGGCCAATCAGCCTGGCCGCTTCTGCACGTTCGGCCTCGCTCCATTCAAGCAGATCGCCACCGATGCCCAGCACGCCGCACATGCTCACATGGAAACGAAACTCCAGTGACAGGCGGTTGGGGTTCATGTCCGTCACCCACGCCTCCATCGTGCTGGCGGGGAAGACCTGCGAGAAGCCCTCCTGAATCCCGAGCCGGCTGGCGGCTTCGGTGTTGTCGCTCACCCAAATCTGGTCGGCGTAGCGCAGGATCCCCGCGTCGGCCCGCCCGCCCCCGCCCGAGCAGCTCTGAAAGATCACGTTCGGATGCCGCTCGCGCAGCGTACCCCACACACGGTAGACGCCCTGCACATAGCGCACCCACAGCTCGCGCGCGTCGCCGGGCGCATCGGGCCAGCCCGGCTCGCTAACGTTACGATTCATGTCCCACTTGATGAAGCGGATATAGTGCTCACTCAGCAGCCGATCGAGCAGGCCGAGCAGATAGTCCTGCACATCGGCCCGCGCCAGATTGAGGATGAGCTGGTTGCGCGCCAGCGTGCGCTCGCGCGTGGGAAAGTGGATAACCCAGTCGGGGTGCGCGCGGTACAGGTCACTGTCCGGATTGACCATCTCCGGCTCGATCCACAGGCCGAAATCCATGCCCAACGCTTTCACGCGCTCGATCAGCGGAGTGAGGCCGTGCGGAAATTTCACTGCGTCGGGCCACCAGTCACCAAGGCCAGCCGCGTCGTGGTTGCGCCCCTGAAACCAGCCGTCATCCATCACGAACAGTTCGACGCCCATCGCGGCCGCCCGTTCGGCCAACTGGGCCTGCGACTCCTCGTCTACATCGAAGAACGTCGCTTCCCACGAGTTGTACAGCACCTTGTGCGTCAGGCCCGGGTGCGGAACGACTTCTTCACGCAGGTAATCGTGCAGCAGGCGGCTGGCCGCGCCGAAGCCGCCGTCGGTGAAGCCGGCCAGCGCGGACGGCGTGGTAAAAGTCTCGCCCGGCTTCAGCGACCACGCGAAATCCCAGTCGTTCAGGCCGATGCTCAGGCGCGTGGTCTGAAAATCCGTCACTTCGGCGGCCAGCTTCCAGTTGCCGCTCCACGCCAGCAGGCCAAAGCGTACTTCGCCGCTGTCTTCGCCGGCGCTGCCGTCATCGAGCGCAAACCACGGGCTGTGATGATGGCTGGTGGTCAGGCGGCGGCTCTCCAGCACTTTCACGCCCGGCGTAAGCAGCTCGCGGTGCAAGTGGCTCTCGTCGTTCCAGCGGCCCGTGATATGGGACAGCCGGTAGATGAATCCCTCCGGCGGATGCCACTGGGCCGAAAACGCGCGCTCGATGGTGATGGGCGAATCGCCGTCATTCGCAATGTCCGCCCAACGTTCGATCAGGTCGTAGGCGGCATGGACGCGATAGACAAGCGTCACGCGCAGCAGATAATGCGCGTCGCGCAGCGTGATGCGCAGTTCTTCGCCGTGCACGTCAGCCGAGTCGAAGCGCAGCACTGTATCGCGCACGCTGTCGGCGAACGTCACTTTCAGGCACGGCTCAATGTACTTGGTCCCACCGTAGGCCGGATACTCCTCGGGCAAAAGCTGGCCAGGCCCGTTGAACGACGCCCAGCCATTCGACTCCGGCGGGACTGGGTAGTCATCGATATGCGGCAGCCGCGCGCCCCAGTAGCGGTTGACCAGCAGCCCTTGCGTGTTCAGCCCAATCGCATAGGCGCTGTCTTGCGTCTCCAGCACCCAGTCGCGTTCCGTTGGAAAGACCGGCACGGCAATCCCCTCAAATGCCCGAAATCATGCACTGGAGTATAGCCTGTGCAAGCGATCCAGCGAGAAGGATTCAAACAGCTTCACCGCCAAGGCGCGGAGAGAAAAGAGAGGGCGCAAAGGCATTATCTCTCTTAGCTCTCTCTTTACTTGGAGTCTTGGCGGCAAACGTTATCGGCATAAATCACGAGGACGGCCTGTTGGCCGCCCTCGCTGTGCTGCTGAATGGTGCGCGAACTAGTTTTTCTTCGCCTTGTCTTCGGCCAGCTTGGCGTGGGCAGCCGCGAGGCGCGCCACGGGGACGCGGAACGGCGAGCAGCTCACGTAGTTCAGGCCGGCGCGGTGGCAGAAGTCAATCGACTTCGGGTCGCCGCCGTGCTCGCCGCAGATACCAACTTCGATGTCTGGGCGGGCCTGCTTGCCCTTCTGAACGGCCATCTTGACGAGGAAGCCTACGCCCTCTTCGTCCAGCACCTGGAACGGATTTTCGGCCAGGATGCCATTTTCGACATACTCAAGCAGGAACTTGCCTTCGGCGTCGTCACGGCTGATGCCGAACGTCGTCTGCGTCAGGTCGTTGGTGCCGAACGAGAAGAACTGGCTGTACTCGGCCATCTTGTCGGCGATGATGGCGGCGCGCGGCAGCTCTATCATCGTGCCGACCTTGTAATCGACGACTACGCCGTCGTGCTTTTCCATTTCCTCAGCGGCCACGCGGTCGATGAGTTCCTTCATGAACTTGACTTCGTTCTCGCAGTTGGTGACGGCAACCATGACCTCAGGATGCACCGCAATGCCTTCCTTCACCAGTTCGGCGGCAGCCATGAACAGCGCGCGCACCTGCATTTCGCTGATGTGCGGGCGGGTGATGCCGAGGCGCGAACCGCGCAGGCCCAGCATCGGGTTGAATTCCTGCAGGCTCTCGACGGAGTGCATCAGGCCTTCAATGCGCTGGATTTCGTTCGGGCGGTCGCCCATCAGGCGCAGGCCGGCGGCGCGCAGCGCGAGTTGCTCGTGCGTGGGCAGGAACTCATGCAGCGGCGGGTCGAGCAGGCGGATGATGACCGGCTGGCCGTCCATCGCCTTGAGGATGCCGTAGAAGTCATCGTGCTGGAACACCAGCAGCTTGTCGAGGGCGGCCTGTTCGGCGTCGCTATTCGGCTCGGCCAGGATCATCTCCTGCACGATCGGCAGGCGCTCTTCCTGGAAGAACATGTGCTCGGTGCGGCACAGGCCCACACCCTGCGCGCCATACTCACGGGCACGACGGGCATCGTTCGGGTAGTCGGCGTTGGCATACACACCCAGGCGGCGCATGTCGTCCGCCCAGCTCAGCAGCGTGCGCAGGTAATTCTCACGCATGAAGTCCGGCTCGACGCGGGAAATCTCGCCCACGAACACTTCACCGGTGCCGCCGTCAATCGAAATGGTATCGCCTTCGACCACGATGGTGTCGCCCACCTTCAGGCGGCGCTTGCTCAGGTCGATTTCCAGCGACTCGGCGCCGCAGACGCACGGCGTACCGAACTGGCGGGCCACCACAGCGGCATGGCTGGTTGCGCCGCCGCGGCTGGTGAGAATACCCTTCGAGGCGAGCATACCGTGCACGTCGTCCGGCTTGGTTTCCGGGCGCACCATGATGACGGCCTTGCCTGCCTTGCCCCACTTCTCGGCCAGGTCGGCGTCGAACGCGGCCACACCCACGGCTGCACCAGGCGACGCATTGACGCCCTTGGCGATCATGCGGTTGGCCTTGGTTGCGCCGTCCTTGGCTTCAATGTCGAACTGCGGGTGCAGAAGCTGGAGGACGTGATCGGGTTTGACGCGGCTGACGGCTTCTTCCTTGCTGATCGTGCCGTCTTCGGCCATTTCCACAGCCACGCGGATCGCGGCGCGCGCAGTGCGCTTGCCGTCGCGGGTCTGCAGCATCCACAATTTGCCGTTCTCAATCGTGAATTCCACGTCCTGCATTTCGCGGTAGTGGGCTTCCAGCTTGCTGGCCACGTCGACGAACTGGGTGTAAATCTTGGGATTGTCCTGCTCGAGGTGAGCAATCGGCTCCGGCGTGCGGATTCCGGCGACCACGTCTTCGCCCTGGGCATTCTGGAGGTAGTCACCAAACAGCACCTTCTCGCCGGTGCTGGGATTGCGCGTGAACGCTACACCTGTGAAGGAGTTGTTGCCCATGTTGCCGAAAGCCATCGTCTGCACGTTCACGGCGGTGCCGAGGTTGTGCGGGATGTTGGTAGCGTTGCGGTAGTCGATGGCGCGCTTGCCCATCCACGAACCGAAGACGGCTTCGATAGCCTTGGCAAGCTGCTTGTAGGGGTCCTGCGGGAAAGGTTCGCCCACATGTTCCTGATACAACTTCTTGAACTCGCTGACGACCTTCTTCCATTCGTCGGCGCTCAGTTCGGTGTCGCTCTTGTAGCCGCGCGCCTTCTTGACTTCAGTCAGATGGTCTTCAAACGGCTCATCGGGCATACCCATCGCGGTGCCGCCGAACATCTGCACGAGGCGGCGGTACGAGTCGTACACGAAACGCGGGTCACCGGTCAGCTTGACCATGCCTTCGGCCACTTCGTCGTTCATGCCGAGGTTGAGGACGGTGTCCATCATGCCGGGCATCGAGAACTTCGCGCCGGAACGCACCGACACCAGCAGCGGGTTTTTCGGGTCGCCGAACTTCTTGCCGGCGCGCTGCTCGACCACCTTGAGCGCCTCAAGCACCTGCTCCCACATCTGCGGGGGGAACTCGTTGCCCAGCTCGGTGTAGGCGTTGCAGGCGCGGGTGGTGACCGTCAGGCCGGGGGGCACGGGCACGCCCGCGCGCGTCATGTCAAACAGGCCCGAGCCTTTGCCGCCGAGGAGCGACTTAACGCCGTCCCAGGTCTTCATCAGGGCTTCGGCCTGTTCCACTTCCGTAAACAGGTACACCCACTTCTCAGCGGGGATTGATGCGGGTTTATCGTTCTTGCTGTTTTTGCTTGCGGGTTTTGCTGCAGTAACCATCCTGAAAATCCTCCCAACTATGGGGGCGGCGGGGTCTGCCGGCCGCCCCTTATTCAAGGACTAGACTTAGGCGCGCAGGGTATTGGGCCGATAGGTATTGAGCGCGCGCATGTACTGGGCACGCTCGAAGGCAGTCGGGTCTTCCGCATTCATCATGCTCAGACTACCGCGCATCTGCGTGACCGATTCGTATTCGTGTTCTTCCAGCCAGGCCGTCATGCCGTCCACCAGTTCGGCGGCATAACCGATGCCGTGTTTGAGCAGCGCCGCAGTCGTCATGACCGCGCTGGCGCCCACCATCAGCATCTTCAGCACATCGGCCGAGGTATGCACACCGCTGGTGCCGGCCAGGTCCATTGCGACCTTGCCGTAGAGAATGCCGATCCACGTCAATGGCAGGCGCAGGTTCTGGCTGGTGCTCAACAGCACATTCGGCTTGATTTCCAGCGTCTCCAGGTCAATGTCCGGCTGATAGAAGCGGTTGAACAGCACCAGCGCATCCGCGCCTGCCCCTTCCATCTGCTTGGCCATGTTGGCGAAGTTGCTGTAGTAGGGGCTGAGTTTGACGGCCACCGGCACTGTGAGCGCGTTCTTCACGGCGCGCACGATGTCCACTTCAACGGCCTCGACTTCTGCGCCCTCCCTGTCCATCTCGGTGGGGATTGCGTAGATGTTCAGCTCGATGGCATCCGCCCCGGCCTGTTCCATCTGGCGGGCGAAGGCCGTCCAGCCGCCCAACGATGCGCCGTTGATGCTGGCGATAATTGGCATGCTCACGGTTTCCTTGGCCTTGCGGATCAGCTCGAGGTATTCATCGGGCTTGGCGTGATACTCCTCAGGCTCGGGGAAATACGTGACGGCTTCAGCGAAGCTTTCCGTGCCGTAATCGAGGTAGTGCAGCATCGCCTCGCGTTCCTGGCGAATTTGCTCCTCGAACAGCGAGAACAGCACCACCGCACCCACGCCGGCGTCTTCTGCGCGCTTGATATTGTCGAGGCTTTCCCACAGCGGTGAAGCCGATGCCACTACTGGCGACCGCAGGGGGAGATTCAAGTAGGTCGTTGTGATGTCTACCATTTTCTCTTCCCTTTACTGGCTCTTGCCATCATCTGCCGCCGGTCGTGTTGCCATGTAGCTGTAGTATGCCCAGCGCTCGTCGGCGTCCACCTGCGCTTCGGCGAAGAACTTGCGCGCTGCGTCGGGATTGCTCATTTCGAGCATGCGGAAGCGATTTTCCATGCGCATGTACTCGGCCACTGGCAGCTTGGGCGTCTTCGAGTCCAGCACCAGCGGGTTCTCACCCTTCACCTCGCGGTCGGGGTTGTAGCGGAACAGCAACCACTGGCCGCTGTCCACAGCCGCCTTCTGGTTACGCATGGCGGTGGTCATGTTGATGCCGTGCGCGATGCAGTGGCTGTAGGCGATGATGAGCGACGGGCCGTCGTAGGCTTCGGCTTCGAGGAACGTGCGCAGGGTTTGCTCGTCACGAGCGCCCATTGCCACGCGGCCCACAAAAACGTTGCCGTAGGTCATGGCCATCAGGCCAAGGTCCTTCTTACGCGCAGGCTTGCCGCCGGCGGCGAACTTGGCGACTGCGCCACGCGGGGTGGCCTTCGACATCTGGCCGCCGGTGTTGGAGTAGACCTCGGTATCGAGGACGAGGATGTTGACGTTGCGGCCGCTGGCGATTACGTGGTCGAGGCCGCCGAAACCAATGTCATAGGCCCAGCCGTCGCCGCCAACGATCCACACGTTCTTCTTGACCAGCGCATCGGCCAAAGTCAGCAGGCGCTGCGCTTCGGGCGAGGTCATGCCGGCGAGCCGTTCCTTCAGGTCGGCCACGCGCTGGCGCTGATCGTAGATGCCGGCCTCGTCGCTCTGGTCGGCATTGAGGATGCCCGACACCAGGACTTCGGGGAAGTCCGCCGCCTGGCGCGCCAACAGTTCGAAGGCTTCCTGCATTTGCTTGTCAATGGCGACGCGCATGCCCAGGCCGAACTCGGCGTTGTCTTCAAACAGCGAGTTCGCCCATGCCGGCCCGCGCCCTTCGTTGTTCTTGGCCCACGGGGTGGTGGGCAGGTTGCCGCCGTAAATCGACGAGCAGCCGGTGGCATTGGCGATGACCGAGCGGTCACCGAACAACTGCGAAATCAGCTTGAGGTAGGGGGTTTCACCGCAGCCCAGGCACGCGCCCGAGAACTCGAACAGCGGCTGCTGAATCTGCTGCTGGCGAATGCTTCCCACCTTGATATTGCGTCGATCCATCTCGGGCAGTTGGGTGAAGAACTCCCAGTTCTCCTGCTCCTGCACCTTGATGGCGGCCGGGGGCGTCATGTTGATCGCCTTGTGATTGGCGGCCGATTTGCTCTTGGCGGGGCAAATGTCCACGCAGATGCCGCAGCCCGTGCAGTCGAGCGGCGATACCTGGATCGAGTATTTCATGCCTGCGTATTCGGGGTCTTTCGCGGCCATCGACTTGAAGGTCGCGGGCGCGCTGGCCAACTCGGCCTCGTCGTAAACCTTGATGCGGATGACGGCATGCGGGCACACCATCGCGCACTTGCCGCACTCGATGCAGATGTCGGGGTCCCACACCGGAATGGTGTCGGCCAAATCGCGTTTCTCGTACTGCGTCGTGGCGCTGGGATAAACGCCATCCACCGGCAGTGCGCTCACGGGGATGAGGTCGCCCTTGCGCGCGATCATCTGGCCGAGCACACCGTCGACGAATTCGGGCGCTTCGCCCATGAGCACGGGGCGCATCGGGCGCGCACTCGTCACCTGATCGGGCACCTTGACTTCGAACAGATTCTCGATGGTCGAGTCGACCGCTTCGAGATTCTTCTCAACGACTTCAGTGCCCTTCTTACCGTAGGTCTTTTCGATGCTGTACTTGATGGCTGCGATGGCTTCTTCGCGCGGCAGCACGCCGGAGATAGCGAAGAAGGCCACCTGCATGACCGTGTTGATACGGCTGCCCATGCCTGCCGCGCGCGCCACGCTGTCTGCGTCGATGACGTAGAACTTGAGGTGCTTGTGAACAATCTGCTCCTGCACGCTGCGCGGAAGCTTGTCCCACACTTCGTCCTTGTTCCAGCGCGCATTGAGCAGGAACACGCCGCCGTCGACGATTTCCGTGAGCATGTCGTAGCGGTCGAGGAACACTTCCTGATGGCAAGCGACGAAGTTGGCCTTGTTGATCAGGTAGGGCGAGTGAATTGGGCGCGGCCCAAAGCGCAGATGCGAAATCGTGATCGAGCCGGACTTCTTCGAGTCGTAGACGAAGTAGCCCTGGGCGAAGTTGTTGGTCTCTTCACCAATGATCTTGATCGAGTTCTTGTTCGCGCCCACTGTGCCGTCGCTGCCGAGGCCCCAGAAGACTGCGCGCACCACGTCATTCGGCTCGGTCGAGAAGTCGGGGTCCACAGCCAGGCTGGTGTGGGTGACGTCGTCGATGATGCCGACGGTGAAGTGATTCTTCGGCTTGGCGGCGGCCAGATTGTCGAACACGGCCTTGACCATCGCCGGCGTGAATTCCTTCGAGGACAGGCCGTAACGGCCGCCCACAATCGCCGGCATCTTTTCGCCCTGCCACTCTTCGTAGAAGGCGGAAATCGTATCGGCGTACATCGGCTCACCCGCGCTGCCCGGTTCCTTGCAGCGGTCGAGCACCGCGATCTGGCGGGTCGTGGCGGGGAAGGCATCCACGAAGCGGCGCATGTCGAACGGCCGGTACATACGCACCTTCACCACGCCGAGCTTCTCGCCCTGCGCGTTCAGATGATCGACCGTCTCCATTACCGGCTCGATGCCCGAGCCCATGATGACGATCACGCGCTCGGCATCGGGCGCGCCGTAGTATTCATACAGTTGGTAGGCGCGGCCCGTGCGTGCGGCCAGCTCGTCCATCTTCTGCTGAATCATGTCCGGGGCCGCATCGTAGTACGGGTTGACCGTCTCACGGCTCTGGAAGTACGTGTCAGGGTTCTGCGCCGTGCCGCGAATCGACGGGTGATCCGGCGACAGGCTGCGCGTGCGGATTTCGGCGATGCGCTGCGGATTGATGAGCGCGCGCAGGTCGTCATCTTCGAGGAATTCGATCTTGGCGACTTCGTGCGAGGTGCGGAAGCCATCGAAGAAATGCAGCACCGGCACCCGCGTTTCCAGCGTGGCCGCCTGTGAAATGAGCGCGAAGTCGTGCGCTTCCTGTACCGAGGCCGACGACAGCAGCGTCCAGCCCGTGCCGCGTGTGGCCATCACGTCACTGTGATCGCCAAAAATCGACAGGCCCTGTGCCGCCAGTGACCGCGCCGCAATGTGGAAGACCACCGGCGTCAATTCGCCCGCAATCTTGTACATATTCGGCACCATCAGCAGCAGACCCTGCGACGCCGTGAAGGTCGTCGCCAGAGAACCGGCCTGGAGCGCGCCGTGAATAGCGCCCGCCGCGCCGCCTTCGCTCTGCATCTCGATGACCAGTGGCACTGTTCCCCACAAGTTCGGCTGCTCACGCGAGTTCCACTCATCTGCCCACTCGCCCATTGCGGACGACGGGGTGATCGGATAGATCGCGATCACCTCATTCAGCTTGTAGGCCACCTGTGCGACGGCTTCGTTGCCGTCAATCATGCCAGTCTGTCGTACCATGCTGGCTTCCCTTTCCCTCCGGTTTCATGAGACCGTTATCTTCAAAATTACACTGCTGGCGGCGAGCGCAAGAATGCTCCTGGCCCGCTCACCGTACCGCTTTACCGTCAACTAACGTTGATGCCTGCGTGTGGTCGAGTTTTTGGCCGGTCTGCGCCGTCATAAAAACTCATGGGCGATTCACATTTAGGATTGTATAACGGAGGAGGGCCGAGGGCAATGACAATCTTTCAAATCGGATAAATAACAACCTGTATTGCGCGAAATTTCATGCACTTTGCATAAACTTATCAATGATGATCGTAAGGTTTAGGGCGCGAGGCGGTGGTGTTGTGTCAGGGCGTGGGTTTGAGTCCCGACACCGCCAGGGAATAAATCCCCCGTCTGGAAAGCCCAAGTCCACTGACGGGACTGAAAGAGGTCCCGTCAGTGGACTTGTCGTTTCCTGCGGCGGGACTTCAGTCCGCCGCGGTGCCAGGCAGCCCAGTTACTCCTTCGCCGAGGTTACTCGTTCTCGATGAACCAGCGAAGCGCCGCAGCAATTACCTCTGGCTCGGTGTCGTAGGTGAACGATGTGATCAGGCGGCCCTGGCGGTCGAGCATGTACGAGCGCGTTGAGTGGTCGATGATGTACTCGGCCTGCGAGCCTGTATCGAGCCGGCGCTGGTAGTAGAAGCCGTAGTCCGGCTGAATGCGCGCCAACGTCACGTCATCTCCCGAAAAACCGATGAACTCGGGGTCGAAGTTGTCCAGATAGTTCGCCACCAGCGTGGGATTGTCGCGGGCGCCGTCCACGCTGATATAGATGAACTCTACTTCAGTGGCGAGGTCGCCCAGCAGCGCCTTGACCTGCTTGAACTCGGCCATCGTTAGCGGGCAGAAATCCGGGCAATGCAGATAGCCGAAAAACATCATCCGGTATTTGCCATCCAGTTGATGGATGCTCACGTCACCACCGGTGCTGATTGGCAGTGTGAAATCGCGCACGAGCAGCGGCGGGCTGATGACGTCACCGAGGCTGATGCCTTGGGAGGCAGCCGCGACTTCCGGCCCGTAGGCCGTCGCCAGCGCCGAAACGCTCTGGGTGGCATTGGCCGCGCGAGTAGGCGGCGTGGTCGGCACCACCTGCCCCGCCGCGCGAGTTTCGGCAATAGACTGCAACCGCCCGGCTACGGCCGTCGTCTGGCTGTTGTCCGCCGCCGAAGTCGCTGTCACAGCCGCAACCGTTGTGCTTGTGGACGCCGCCAGCTCGGGCGTCACAGTGGCCGGAACCGGCGTTGCCGAATCGGGGGCGGCAGTCGCCGAGGCTGGCACAGGGCTGGCAGGCACGGCCGTAGCCGTAGGCAGCGCCGCCGCCACAGTAGCGGGAATGGCGGTTGCGCTCGCCGGTGGTGGAGCAGCGGCTTCGGGTGCGCATGCTGCGCCCGCCAGCGCCAGCATAAGAGCCAGCGCCCCTAATCGTATTGTCTTGCGGATCATTATTTCTCCTGTATGCAGCACGAAGGCCGGTTACATGCCCTGCATCTGCATCGTTCGGTCGTATACGGGCACGCCGATGATGATCTGCGCGCCGCTCTCGAAATCGAGAGTCATCGTGAAAGCGGTGCCCACTTCGAGCGCCTGCTGCAAGTCAAGCATCATCAGGTGAATGCCGCCCGGCTCCAGCATGGCAATATCGCCAGAAGCCACCGGCACGCCGCCTTCCAGCGGGCGCATCGACATCACGTCGTTGGCCATCACCATTTCGTGAATCTCGACGATGTCGGCCACGTCGGTGCTGGCCGCGACCAGCGTGTCGTCCGAGCCGAAGTTGAGCATGTGCAGATAGGCCGCGCTCACGCCCTCTTGCTCGGCCGGGCGCGCCCAGAGGAGCGAGAAAGCGAAATTGGCAGGCTCGGGCGCTTCATCCAGCACGGGCGCGGCTATCTCCATCGTAAACGTCTCGCCGGTGGGATCGCCCGCTTCGTCCAGCATCTCAAACGTCAGCGTCAGCGGTACAGCCTGCCCGACTTCGAGCGGCTCGACCAGCTCCATCAACATGATATGCAGTCCGCGCGGCGCGAGTACCGTCACCTCGCCGGAAAGCACATCGATGCCATCTTCTACGGGGCGCATTTGCATCACGTCGCCGTTCATCTGCGTCTCGTGAATTTCAACCACTTCAGCCACAGGCGACTCGGCGGCAACCAGGCGCACACCCACCGCGCCCGCGTTGGCAATAGTCATATAGGCCGCGCTCACTGAGGCCATCGATCCCATTTCGGGCGTAGGGGTGCCCGCCATTGATTGTGCGGCACTGGCAGACGCCGTCGAACGCGCCCACACATCATGGAAGTACAGATTCGGTTCGACCGGATACTCCTGCGCGGCGGCAGGCAGCACCGCGACGAAAAGCACCACAACCAACGCCAGCGCCACAACCCTGCTCACAACCTTCACGGTATTCCTCCTGCGGGCAATCCCGCTTGAATCTTGATTACCAATCGAGTGTAACGCCCCACATTGCGCGCTTCTAGGGCCACCGCTCAATCTGGCCCTCATCCCCCTGCCCCTTCTCCCTCAGGGCGAAGGGGTGAAATGCGCGCGACGCGGGCTAGCTTCGCTCGCCCTGAGGGATATGGATTGAGGGGTAAGGGCTGTTCGGCGGTTGTAGGTATTTACCCTGCAACTCAGTGCCCTGCGCTCTCGCCCACCGACGTGCTGGAGAAGATTTGCGGCTGGTCGGGGCCTTCCACATACAAGTAGCCCACCAGCCCGCGTTCGAGCCGGCTGTAGGCGTGATCGACCAGGACGAAGCGGCCGGGAACGTCCGCCGTAAACTCCACAATCGTGCTGCCTCCAGCCGGCACATCTACGACGCTGACATTCGTCTGCGGCGGATCGGTGACCGACCCATCCGTGTAAACGCGGTCGAAAATCTGGCCAACGATGTGGAATGCGGAATCTTTGTTGGGGCCGCCCACGCCGAAATAGATACGCACCGTTTCACCCACATTGGCGCGCAGAGCGTAATCATCAGCCGTCAGCGCAGCCGTCGCGCCATTGAACACGTAGTAGGTGGGCAATTCATTCGACATCGCCTCGAAATCGAAGGTGGCCTGTCCCGCCTCGCCGAACGGTTCACGAGTATAAATCTCGCCCTGCATCACATAGAACTCGCGATCGACCGGCGGCAGTCCGCCTTCCGGCTCGACCAGAATCATGCCGTACATGCCGCTGGAAATATGGTGAGCGATGCTCGGCGTGGCACAGTGATAGACGTAAAGGCCGGGATGGAGCGCCTGAAACGTGAAGCTGGTCTCGCTGCCGGGCGCAGTCTGGGTATACGACGCGCCGCCGCCTGGGCCGATGACGGCCTGCAAGTCTATCGAGTGGGGAAAGGTGCTGGTCTCAGCGTTGATCAGATGGAACTCGACCGTGTCGTTGACGCGGATGCGCAAGAACGGGCCGGGCACTTTGCCGCCAAACGTGAGATACGGAAAGCTGGTGCTCACATCGAGCAGGCCGCTCACTTCTTCGCTGAGCATATCCACGCGCAGCGTCATCGGTTCACGGTCACCCACCGAAGGCGGCACATCCCACGGGCGGCGGATAATGGGCACGGCCAGAAAATCGACCCCCTGCCCGCTATAATCCGGCGGTTCAGCCTGCACTCCGTAACCGACCGAGCCTTCGGAATGGCCACGCGAGTCCGCCAGTTCGCCCGGATTGCCCACGGTCAGCACGCCAGCCACGCGCAGCCGCCCGGCCATACCCTGCTCACGCTGATCGGCCACGCTGCTGTAGTACTCAAATTCGCCCGGCTGCGTGGCCATGAATTGGACGGTAACCCAGTCGCCTTGCTGCGAGACCACGCCGCTGTCTACGCCAAAGCCCTCGATGAACAGGCTATGCGGCACGCCGTCGTCATTGACGAGAGTCAGCCACACAATATCGCCCATATTGGCCGTCAGCACCGGGTTAATGACGCCGTCAATGTCCCCGCCGACGCCGACAAAAGCCATGGCCGGGTCGCCGCCCGTCACTGTTCGAAGCCTGTAATCCAGCGCACGCGGCTCGGGCGTGGGCGTAGCGGTCGTAAGCTGGCCAGATACGGGCAGCGCCGCCAGCGCCAGCGCTGCGGCGAAAAAGAGCACAGGGAGTTTTCGCATTGGAGCCTCGTGTATATTTCAGCGGATATGAACCACTTCATTATACAAGAGGGGCAGGTAGCCATATACGCCCACAGCCGCCGCCTGCCTATTTTCCCCCAAACACTGGGGTCTGCGCTTATGGCAGGGAAACAAAACGCGGGCGGGACTGCACCGTCCCACCCGCGTTTGTTCATTCGTGACGCTGAAATCTAGTGGCCGGACGCCTCGGCTACGGCGTTACCGTGGAAGATTTCGGGCTGTTCCGGGCCGTCCACAATCAGATAGCCCACGAGGCCGCGCTCCAACCGGCTGAGCGAGTGATCGACCAGCAGATAGCGGCCGGGCACATCCACCTTGAACTCGACGATGGTGCTGCCGCCGGTGGGAACCATCGTCGTCTGCACGTTGCTGATCGGTTCGGCCGTCACCGAGCCTTCGGGATAAACGAGGTCGAACATTTCGCCGATGACATGGAAGGACGAGGTCGCATTGGGACCGCCGTCACCGAAATAGATACGCACGGTTTCGCCCACATTGGCGTGCAGCGCAGTTTCATCGGTCGTCAGGCCGTTGGCCTGGCCATTGAAGACGAAATAGGTCGGGTCTTCGTGGCTCATGGCCGTAAAGTCGAACGTCGTCTGACCGGGTTGGCCGTACGGCTGCTGTGTGTAGATTTCGCCCTGCATGACGTAGAACTCACGGTCCACCGGCGGCATTCCGCCTTCGGGCTCGACCAGAATCAGGCCGTACATGCCGCTGGATATGTGATGCGGAATGCTGGCCGTCGCGCAGTGATACACGAACAGACCGGGAATGATCGCCTGGAAAGTGAACGACGTGGTTTGGCCGGGTGCAGTTTGCGTGTAAACCGCGCCGCCGCCCGGGCCGGTGACCGCATGGAGGTCAATCGAATGCGGGAACATGCTGCCCTCGTCATTGCTGAGGTTGAACTCGATGGTGTCGCCAAGGCGCACGCGCAGGAACGGGCCAGGCACCTTGCCATCGAACGTGAAGTACGGGAAGGTCGTGCCGTCAGCCAGAATGCCAGTCACTTCCTCTGATGTCATGTCCACGCGCAGGTGCATCGGCTCGCGGTCACCCACGGGAGGCGGCACTTCGGCCGGGTTGCGAATGATCGATACGGCGTTGGGGTCGGCTGGCCCAGCGGCGGGCACAGGCGCCGGCGCGCCATAGCCAGCCTGCGTCGTGTCGCCGCGTGATGCAGCCAGCTCTGCCTCATCGCCCACAGTCACGTCACCCGTGATATGCAGCAGGCCAAACATGCCTGCTTCACGATGGCCAGGCACTTCGCAGAAATACTGGAACTCGCCCGGCTGCGTGACGACAAACTCGACCGTGGCGGAACTGTCGAGTTCGGAAAACTGCCCGGTCGTTGCGTTGAACGTATCGGTGGTCAGGCTGTGCAGCACGCCATCTCCATTAATCAGGGTGATACGCATGGTGTCACCGACGTTGGCTTCGAGCGTGGGATTCACCACGCCATCAATGTCTCCACCTACACCGACATAGGCCATGACCGGATCGCCGCCGAGGTGCGTACGAAGCGTGTACTCCACGAGCGCGGGCGCGGGTGCATCCTGCGCGGCAACCGGCAAGATACCCACCAGCAGCAGCGCCAGCAGCACGAACCACAACCCGGCACGAATGCGACTCTTAGTAGTGTTCATCATTCCCCCTCCTGAGGGCAGCGCTTGACTTGATGACCAGATAAGGAAGTTCAATCGCGCCGGGTTCGCATACATCCTCGCAGGTGGCGCAGTAGGTGCAGCGGTCGGGATACAGCAGCGCCGCCTTCTCATCCTGCCAGCCCAGTGCACCCGTCTGGCAGAGTGGAATACAGGCGCCACAACCGTTGCAGAGTGCGGCGTTGATGCGGGGCTGAAGCTGCTGATCGCCCATGCGCGACATCCTTCCTTATCTCACAAACGCAGCATACGAGGAGGCAGAGTGGATGTCTTTAAGCTGGCTTAAAACAAACAGGGATTTGAGAAATCGATCCTACAGCAAGGCGATGGTGTGCAGAAGCGGCTCGTCACGAATGACAATGTGGTGGCGGTCGAACTCAATCGCACCAGTGGCCTCTAGTTCACGAAGGGCCACACTGATGGTTTGCGGCGTGGTAGCGAGGTGCGCTGCAATCGTCGTGCGCGTAACGCCCGGCCCGCTGAGAGAAGGGTCTTCGGCCTGCTGTAACAGAAAACGCGCCAGACGAACCGTGACCGAGTACATCGACAGGTCTTCGACGGTGCGGATCAGCCCGCGCACGCGCCCGGCCAGCGCCTGCACGATGGCAGCGGCCACGCGATGGTCGCTATTGATCACTGCCTGCATCGGCGCGACCGGCAGCACCCAGGCCGAAAGCGCGCTGAGGGCCGCGGCGTTGACCGGGTTGGTGCCGCCATCCAGCGCCGAGATATCGTTGAAGGTGTTGCTATCGCCCAAAATGCGCAGCACCAGCTCATCACCGTCTGGATTGAGCTTGTAAACCTTGACGCGCCCGTGCTGGATCATCCACAGACCAGCCGATTTATCGCCCTCCAGGAACAGGATTTCACCTGCCTCGGCCGTACGCAGCACCACATGCGCCGCCAGGAGTTCCAGGGCCGGGTCATCAAGCGGCTTGAAGTACGGGAGCATCCGCAGAAAATCAATGATACTGGGCACGTGTTCAGGCATAAGGACAAGATCAGCCGGGAGCAGGCACGGTAAGCGAACAATTATCAGCGCGGCTGACGCGGCGAATTGTACCGGATCACGCGCGCTGGGTAATGGCGTAACATTACGACGCATCAGCAGCGGCTTCAGGCCAGCGCGGCAACCCTTACCCGTGAATCCATGAGTGTGCATATAACCATCACCTTGCTGTCTTTGCGCCGCCCGCCGTGCGCGCTATAGTCTAGGTTGTGCAAGACGCATCGTGTGATGCGATCGGCACGCCTAGTAACGGTTATTCTGATGAGGAGATTGCCATGAAGAAATCTGCATTTCTCTCAATCCTGCTGGTGCTGGCGCTGGCCCTGATGGCCCTTGCTCCGGTCACCGCGCAGGACAGCCCGCTGGTGATTGAAAGCTGGCGCAATGACGACCTGACCATCTGGCAGGACGTGATTATTCCGGCCTTCAACGCGCAGTATCCTGATATTCAGGTGGTGTTCGCACCATCGCCGCCCGCCGACTACAACGGCATTCTCAATACCAAGCTGGAAGCCGGCACTGCTGGCGACCTGATCACCTGCCGCCCGTTCGATGCCTCACTCACGCTGTTCGACGCCGGCTATCTGGCTTCGCTCAACGACCTGGCCGGCATGGAGAACTTCAGTGACGTGGCCAAGAGCGCATGGATCACCGACGACGGCTCGGACGTGTTCTGCGTGCCGATGGCGTCGGTCATTCACGGCTTTTTCTACAACAAGACCGCCTTCGATGAACTCGGCCTGACCGAGCCAACCAACGAAGCCGAGTTCTACGCTGTGCTTGAGGCGCTCAAGGCTGATGGCACGTATGCGCCGCTGGTTATGGGCACTGCCGACCAGTGGGAATCGGCCACGATGGGCTGGCAGAATATCGGCCCCAACTACTGGCACGGTGAAGAAGGCCGCGTCGGGCTGATTGACGGCACCGAGAGGCTGAATGAAGGTGGCTTCCTGGCCGCGTTTGAAGGTCTCAACGCCTGGCAGCCCTACCTGATTGACGGCTATCAGTCGCTGTCATACCCGGATGCACAGGCCGCTTTCACGCTGGGCCTGGGCGCGATTTATCCGACCGGCTCTTGGGAAATCTCGGTGTTTGAGCCTGTATCCGACTTCGAGCTGGGCATTTTCCCGCCGCCCGTGCCCGAAGGCGCGATGGACTGCTACATCAGCGACCACACCGATATCGCGCTGGGCATGAACGCCAACATCCCTGAGGACAAGCGCGCTGCGGCAGAAACCTTCCTGTCGTGGATGACCACGCCTGAATTTGCGACGATATACGCCAATGCCCTGCCTGGCTTCTTCCCGCTCTCCAGCGGCGAGGTCACGCTGGAAGACCCGCTGGCGAACGAGTTCCTGTCATGGCGCGGTGACTGCAACAGCACCATTCGCTCGTCATACCAGATTCTGTCGCGCGGCGAACCGAACCTGGAGAACGAGCTGTGGCGCGTGAACGCCGAAATGCTCAACGGCCAGATCACCCCGCAGGAAGCGGCTGATCAGGTGCAGGCAGGTTTGGAGCAGTGGTACGAACCGCAGATGGGCGGCTGATCCGTCACTGAGGTTGCAGCACGAGGGGCGCGCAAGCTCGCGCCCCTCCCCTTTTCCTTTACTTAGCTTCTTGCTGGAACATATCCTATGGCCACAACAACCGGACCGCGCCGGCGGCGGTTCCCATTCCACATCATCGTGTTTCTGGCCCCGGCGGTGATCATCTACACGGTATTTATGGTCTACCCGCTAATCGGGTCGCTCGGACGCAGCCTGTACGCGCCCAGCGCCGAAAACCCGCGCGTCGATGTTTATGTCGGCCTCGACAACTACCAGAAGCTGCTGACAGACCAGAACTATGCGCCCCGCCTCGAAGGCGCAGTAAAGAACAATTTTCAGTTCTTCATCGTGCACATGCTGGTGCAGAACCCGATTGGCCTGCTGCTGGCAGCGCTGCTCACTTCGCGCATCACGCGCTACAAAACCTTCTTTCGCACCGCGATCTTCTTACCCACGATGTTGTCGTTTGTACTGGTCGGCTTCATCTGGGGCAACATCATGCTCAGCCCCCTCTGGGGCATCGTTGATGACTTCTTCAAGGCGGTAGGGCTGGAGTCGCTGATCCGACCGTGGCTGGGCGTGCCCGATACCGCCCTGACCACGCTGTCGCTGATCTCGGTGTGGCAGTTCATTGGCATCCCGATGCTGCTGTTCAGCGCGGCGCTGATCGGCATCCCTGAGGAATTGATCGAGGCGGCACGGGTAGACGGCGCGACAGCGTGGGGCGTGTTCTGGCGCATCAAGTTCCCGCTGATTCTGCCCACGGTCGGCATCGTGACCATCCTCACCTTTGTGGGCAACTTCAATGCCTTCGACCTGATCTACACGGTGCAGGGCGGGCTGGCCGGGCCCAGCTTCTCGACCGACATCATGGGCACATTCTTCTATCGCACCTTCTTCGGCATGCAGCTTCAGGCTGGCAACCCGGCGATGGGCGCGGCCGTGGCCGGTATCATGTTCCTGATCATCCTCGGCGGCGTGCTGATTTATCTGGTCCTTTTTCAGCGCCGGCTGCTGCGGACGGAGTAACCCATGACCGTAACCCCTGTGGCCGCCTCCGCGCCGCCCCCGAAGAAACACCGCCGCATCAATACCAACGCGACGGTGCAATCGCTGATCGTGCACGGCATCCTGCTCATCTATACTTTGATCGCGCTCTTCCCCGTGCTGCTCGTGCTCATGAACTCGTTCAAGACGCGGCAGGCGATTTTCCGCAATCCTTACGCCCTGCCCACGCCCGAAACGTTCAGCCTGGGGGGCTACGAAACCGTGCTGTTCCGGGCCAACTTTCCGCTGTATTTCACCAACAGCCTGATCGTCACCGGCGTCACGCTGCTGTTCATCTTCTTTTTCGGCTCGATGGCGGCTTTTGCCCTGTCTGAGTACAAGTTCAAGGGCAATGCTCTGCTCGGGCTGTATCTGGCCGTCGGCATCATGATCCCGATCCGGCTGGGCACGGTCGAACTGCTGCGGCTGGTCGCCAGCCTCGGCCTGCTCAATCAGCTTTCCGGCCTGATCCTCGTCTATACAGCGCAGGGCCTGCCGCTGACGATCTTCGTGATCACCCAATTCATGCGTGATGTGCCGCGTGACCTGAAAGACGCCGCGCGCGTGGACGGTGCGAGTGAATATCGCGTTTACTGGCTGATTCTGCCGCTGGTGCGCCCCGCGTTGGCGACGGTCATGGTCTTCACGATGATTCCGGTGTGGAACGACCTGTGGTTCCCGCTGATCCTCGCACCGGGCGAGAACGTCAAGACGCTCACATTGGGGGCGCAGGTGTTCATAGGCCAGTTCCTGACTGACTACAACGCCGTCCTGGCCTCGCTGAGCCTGGCCATGATCCCGATCATCATCCTGTACATTCTGTTCTCGCGTCAGCTTATTCGCGGCCTGACCAGTGGAGCGGTGAAGTTTTGAGCCTTCGAGTTGGCATTGTTGGCAGTGGCTTCATGGGGCGCACGCACGCGCCGGGCTGGCGGGCCACACCCGCGCAGTTGGTGGGCTTCTTCTCGGCCGAACCGATCAGCGCCCACGCGCTGGCCGCGCAGCACAACGCGGTCGTATTCGACAGCTATGAAGAATTACTGCGCAGCGTGGACGTGGTCGATGTATGCACGCCCACGCCGCTGCATCACCCGCTGGTACTGCAAGCCGCCGCTGCCGGCAAAGCGATTGTGTGCGAAAAGCCGCTGGCGCGCACCACGGCTCAGGCGGCCGAAATGATCGCCGCCTGTGAACAGGCGGGCGTGCCGCTGCTGGTGGCGCATGTGGTGCGCTTCTTCCCTGAATATGCAGTCGCGCAGGGTATCGTCGCGCGCGGCGAAATTGGCCGCGTGGCCGTGATCCGGCTCACCCGCGCCAGCTTCAAACCCAACGCCGATGACCCCACCAGTTGGTTCCACGACCCCGCGCAGTCGGGCGGCATGCTCATGGACTTGATGATCCACGATTATGATTACGCGCGCTGGATTGGCGGTGAGGTCGAGACCGTGTTTGCCCGCAGCGCGCTGGCGCAGCGGCCCGAAATCGGCTCACGACTATGGGCTGGTGATCCTGCAGCACAAGAGCGGCGCGCTGTCACACGTCGAAGGTGGCTGGGCTTACCCGCCGCCGCTGTTCCGCACGGCGCTCGAAATTGCGGGCGACCGCGGCCTGATCGAGCATCCAGCCGGAAGCAGCACGCCGCTGGAGCTGCACATGCACGCGACGGCAGGCGATGGCGCGGCGATTGCCGTGCCCGGCAGCCCGCTGGCTGAAGACCCATACACAACCGAAATCAAGGAGTTCTACGCCGTGCTCAGCGGCGAATTGGCGCAGTCAAGGGTGAGTGCCCGCGACGGCCTGGCGGCGGTGCAGATTGCAGAAGCTGCAATTCAGTCGGCGCAAACTGGCCGACCGGTTCGTTTGGAGGCGCTGCCATGACCGCCCCACTGCGCATTGGCATCCTCAGCACCGCGCACCTGCACGCCAACTCTTACGTCAACAACCTGCGGCAGTCACCCGGCGTCGAACTGATCGGCATTGGTGATGACAACACAGCCCGCGCTGAGGCATTCGCCGCCGCGCACGGCACACAGGCGTACGCTTCAACGGCCGCCCTGCTGGCTGAAATGCCGGACGGCGTGATCATCTGTTCCGAGAATTCGAAGCACGCCGCGCTGGTACTGGCCGCCGCCGAAGCTGGTGTGCATGTGCTGTGCGAGAAACCGCTGGCCACGACCGAAGCCGATGCGCGCGCCATGATCGCGGCCTGTGAGCGCGCTGGCGTCCATCTGATGACGGCGTTTCCGATGCGCTTCAGCCCGCCGGTGCTGGAAGTCAAGGCGTTGATCGACGCCGATGGCCTTGGCCGCGTATACGGCGTGAACGGCACGAATCAAGGCGAATGCCCGAAGCATCACCGGGCGTGGTTTGTCGATCCGGTGCTGGCAGGCGGCGGCGCGGTGATGGATCATACCGTTCATCTGGCCGACCTGCTGCGCTGGATGCTGAAGAGCGAGGTCGTGGAGGTCTACGCCCGCACCAACCACATCCTCTACGCCAGCGATGCGCCCGACGTCGAGACGGGTGGCCTGCTGATGCTCACGTTTGCCAACGGCGCGTTTGCGAGCATCGACTGCAGTTGGAACAAGCCGCCCTATTACCCTACGTGGGGCGGGCTGGCGATGGATTTCGTGGCCGAAAAGGGCTATGTGAAGTTGGACGCCTTCAAGCAGCACATGCCGGTTTACCGCCAGGATGTGGGGCGGGCAAACTGGGCCTTCTGGGGATCAGACGCCAATCAGGCAATGGTAGACGAATTCGCTGCCTGCATCCGCGAAGACCGCGCCCCGAGCATCATCGGGCGAGGATGGCCTGAAGGCGCTCGAAGTCGTGCTCGCTGCGTATCGTTCAGCCGAGACGGGCGAGCCGGTGGCGCTCTGAGCGATCCATCCTATCGGCTAGACCAGCGCAAGCACGGCTTTCCCGCCCAAGTGGCTCCATGCTCGCCGGCACTTCGCGTGTTACAGTATTTGGGAACGATTCCAAGAGCCGCCGGATGCCTGGCAACTTTGTGAGGGAGAGTTGATATCATGTCCGCAGTTCCTTTAGCAGTTCAGCTATACAGCGTGCGCGACGCCCTCGCCGCCGACTTTGAAGGCGTCGTGCGCCGCGTTGCCGCGATGGGTTACGCTGGTGTGGAGATGGCCGGCAATTACGGCCCCGACGGCCCGGCCGAGGCTGCCCGCTTCATTCGTTCGCTGGGCATGGAGATCACATCCGCGCACCTCGGCCTGCCGGAAGGCGACGACGCCAGCGAGCAAATTCGCGCAGCCGAGGCGCTGGGCATCACCAACTGGGTCGTGCCCTGGATTCCGCCTGAGAAATTCACCACCCGCGACAGCGTGCTCGAGCAGATCGACCGTCTAAACCGGGCGGCCGAACTCGCCCGCGGGGCCGGCTTGAATCTGCTCTATCACAACCATTGGTTCGAGTTTGAGGCGACGCCGGCGCTGGATGGGGCGACGCCGTTTGAGTTAATGATGGACGGCCTGAATCCGGAAGTGCTGTGGGAGATCGACGCCTACTGGGTGCAAACCGGCGGCAGCGACCCGATCGAGACGCTGAACCGGCTGGGTACGCGCGCGAAGCTGCTTCACGTAAAGGACGGCCCGGCCACGCTCACTGACGCCATGCAGGCGGTTGGCGATGGCGTGATGGATTACGCAGCCATCCTGCCCGTGGCCCGCGCCGAGTGGCTGATCGTCGAGCTTGACCGCTGCGATACGGACATCTTCACGGCCATCGAGCGCAGCTACGCCTGGCTTACGCAAAAGGGCTACGCAGTTGGCCGCGCTTAGGGTCGGCATCCTGGGCACGGGCAACATCAGCCCGGCCTACATCATCGGTGTGCGCGACTGGGATGTGCTCGAACTGGCGGCGCTGGCAGACATCGACGAGGCGAAGGCACGCGCCGCCGCCGCTGAACACGATGTGGCGCACGTGATGAGCGTGGGTGATCTGCTGGCCTCGCCCGAAATCGACATTATCGTCAACCTCACGATACCCAAAGCCCACGCGGAGATGAGTATCCGGGCGCTGGAATCTGGCAAGCACGTCTACACCGAGAAGCCGATTGCTATTCGCCGCACAGACGCCCGGCGCATGCTGGACGCAGCCGAGGCGCGCGGTCTGCGTTTGGGCAGCGCGCCCGATACGTTCCTGTTTGGCCAGCACCAGACCGTGCGTCAACTCATCGACGAGGGCGTGATCGGCGAGCCGATCGCCGCCGTCGCGCATATGGCCGGGCACGGCCCTGAAGGCTGGCACCCGAATCCGGCCTTCTTCTATCAAGAAGGCGGCGGCCCACTGCTGGATATGGGGCCGTACTACGTTACTTGCCTGCTCAACCTGCTCGGACCGGTGGGCCGTGTGATGGCGTCCACCCGCGTTTCGTTCGCCGAGCGCGTCGCAGGCGAAGCAGCAGGCTTCCAAAGCATCCCGGTCGAGATTGCCACGCACTACGCAGGCATTCTGGAGTTCGAAGCCGGCCCAGTGGCATCCACGGTCCTCAGCTTCGATGTGTGGAATCATAACCTGCCGATGATGGAGATTTACGGCTCGGAGGGCACTCTGCGCGTGCCCGACCCCAACGGATACGATCCGCGAATCGTCCTGCGTTCGGTGCGCGGCGGCGAGTGGGAAGAAGTGCCCTATCGCTACCCCGACACCTACCGGCGCGGGATCGGCCTGGCGGACATGGCGCAGGCGATTATCAGCGGACGGCCACACCGCGCCAGTGGAGCGCTGGCCTATCATGCACTGGATGTGATGGAGTCGTTTTTCGAGTCGTCCGATCAGGGGAAGCGCATTGCTGTGGCCAGCACCATCGAGCGCCCTGCTGCGCTCCCGACCGATTTGCCACCGCGCCAGCTCGACGCCTGATCCGAACTTCACGCTTTTCAGCGCGGCGCACGCCTGTTTGAGAAGACGTGCGCCGCGTTTCTGTTCGAACACTATCCAACCGCCTCGATTCGCGTGATCGCCCAATCGAAGCGCTCGGCGCGCAGGGCATCCATATCCGCCGTGTAGCGCAGCGCGCCTAACTGCTCGACGCAGAACGAGGCGGCGACCGCCCCGTAGGCCGCAGCCTGGGCCAGATCGCTGGTTTCGCGCCAGCCCACCAGAAAGCCGCCGCCGTAGGTGTTACCGGCGCCAGTTACATCGACTACTTCAGGCACGGGAACAGCCGGCAAGCGCAGCATCAGCGCCTTACCCTGTTTGCCAATCAGCGAGCCTGCTTCCCCCAGCCGCAGCACGGCAATTTTCGCGCCGTCGTCCAGCATGCGCCGCAGCAGTATGGCCGGGTCTGTTTCACCATAGACGAGCGAGGCTTCGAGTAGATTGGGCGTGACGATATCAGCCAGCGGCAACGCAGCCGTGAAGTCGGCCTGGTGTTCCGCCGCCATGAACTTCTGCTCCGGCTCCCATAGCAGGGTTGCTTGCGGGTAACGCTGGCGATAGGCGCGTAATCCTGCCGCGTTGCGCAGCACATGCACTGCCTGCACCCCGTCATAATCCGACGTGGCATTCTCCGCCTGTGGCACGCTCAGAAACGGGTCAATCATGTCCACGCGGAAAATCTCCGTGCGTTTGCCGTTCCACTCGAACAACTGCCAGCCACGAATTTGCGGCAGGTCAAGCTGTACCAGCCCGCGCTGATCGCACATGGCCGCCAGGCGCTCCGCAATGGCCTCGGGCAAGCCCTGCCCGATCGCGCCCAGCAGCCCGGGCTTGACGCCCCACACGTTCATGCCGCTGACCGCATGCGTACCGCCGCCGCCCAGCACCGCCATCTGTGTGCGTCCGTCGGGATAGACGATGTCGTCGAGGATGACGCTGCCAACGCAGGTGTAGGTGGGGGCGGAGTCAGTGGTCACTGTTCAGTCTCTTTCATGGCGTACTCCACCGGGACTGTCTGGACCATTTAGATCAAGGTGATTGTAGGCGGATGTGATCAGCACCGCCTTTTCTCCCTGTTGATCCGACTCTTGAAAGACGCCGTCCCACCATTGACATTCCGGTTTCTGGGCATGGCAATCAAGCCGAATTCGGTCACAGGATCGTAGCCGTTTTCGTAGCCATGCACGATCACCGGAAGGTCGGCCGGCATCCGCTCAAGCCGTTGCATGAGTTGCTTAACCGTCAAGCGCACCATCGCCATTTCCTGCTCCGGCTTTTTGAGGCAATTCTTACGCCTCAGATCATTGAGATTGTAGCGTACTCAGAGACGACCGGAACACGCCCACACGGAATAGCTCAGCACATGAACACAAACAACGGGCAGCAGCAATCGGCGGCAGTCGGGATGAGCCATTCGGCGCGGCGTATGTCTCCGCCATTAGGGCCGCAACGGCCTTTTGCAAAGGTCACCTGCGCCGCACGATCACTCCAGTATTTCAACCATAACACCACCCCTTCCTGCTGACGAAATCACAGGACGCATGCCACCCGAGGAGAACCGAATCGACTCGCCGGTATGGAGGACGATATCTTCTCCCTTCCACGTAAGCCAGGCTTGGCCCGACAGCACGCGAAAACCGCGCGGGAGTGGGCTCAAGCGGAGCACCTCGTTCGGCTCCAAGGTAAGCTGTACGCTTCCATTCGGCCTGAACGAGAGGCCGTAAGCACTCCGGCTCTGCATTCTCAGTTCCATTGGCCCACCTCTGATCCTCGTGAGTGCACAACCCCTTGCGGCTCGGGTAGCGATGCGGTGTAGCGCCGTTCAAGCCGCGCTCCCACTTCAGCAAACTGCCGCCCAACACGGGCCAACAGCGGCGCATAGAACCGTATCCGCTTCTCACGCGCCTCAAGTACATGTTGGATGAGTTGATGCTTCGCCGCTTCACGCTGAAAGTCGGCAGCCCTCTGGTTGGCGTACTGGATCGAAAACTCATACATGGCTCAACGTCCCCATTGCCATAACCGGCAAAGTGACTTACGATGGTTACATCGTAGCACAGAAAACCTAACCTGTATATCCGCTTTTGATGGTTTAATTGGAGGGATATTCGATGGCATTTGCGGGGTTTGATTTCAGCACGCTTGGGCTGTATCACGAGCGGTTGTGCCTGGATTTCGCCAATTCCGCGCCGCAGCACAACGACCTGACCGACGATCATCTCAAAACCTATGCCGATTTGCTGGCATGGAGCATGGATGTGGACATCCTGAGTGAGGCCGAAGCCCGGCATTTGCTTACGGTTGCACTTCGGCGGGAGGCTGAAGCAGCCGCCGTTCTGCACAACGCGCTTGAACTGCGCGCGGCCATCTACTCTGTGCTCTCGGACGTAGCCCATGATCGCCCGCCTCGTGACAGCGCAATGGGCACGCTCAACACGGCCCTGACGGAGGCGAGGGCGCACCTGCAACTGGTTCCGGCAGGCGACCACTTCGGCTGGGAATGGCTGTCAGATGAAGGTGATTTGGCGCAGATGCTGTGGCCGGTGGCATGGTCGGTCGTTGAGGTGCTTACTTCCGGCGACCGCGCAAATCTGCGCGAGTGTGATGGTCACGACTGCACATGGTTGTTTCTGGATACAAGCCGCAACCACAGCCGGCGCTGGTGCAGCATGCAAACGTGCGGCAATCGCGCCAAGGCGAAACGGCACTACCAGCGCGGAGATGACACGTAGACCAGTGAGAAGTTTCGGCTTGGCACGGAAGCTCTAGCGCAAAATAGACGACGCCATTCGGCGGTACGTGTGGCGAGCTCCGCGCAGTGCCAGTGAAAAGGCCAGGATGTTCTCGGGCGGGGCCATGCCAGACGGGCCTGCTTCGTCCAGCCGGACGACATCGGCGCCCAGCCGCTTGGCGTCCAGCGCCAGCGCGATCATCACTTCAGGCCGCGCCCCTTCGACCGAGTGCGTGACGAACAGCCAAGCCAGCGCCCTGGCCGAATGAATGCCGTCAATCAGCGTTCCGGCTGCGTCAACCGTCCAGCCCTGCTTGCTGCCCGGCATCGGCAGCGCCGTGCCCATGCAGCCCGCATCGAGTAGCGCCGCAATGTCCGTCGCGAAGGTGTGTAACGAGGCCAGATCGCGCGGGGCAGAGCGACTGAATGACGGCACACCCACCAACAGCACGTTATCCCCGAGCAGTCTGCGTACCGCCGAAACACGCTCAACCATGCGTTCATGTGTACCACCCTGATGTGGCCGCACATATACGAAAACGATTTGCGCACCCTGTTCGGCGGCGCGTTCGGCATTTGCCTCGGTGAAAGCGCGGCCACCCAGTGCTGCTTCAGCCGCGCCGCCGGCAACGATCAGGTTCGTTCCCACCGGCCGCCCGACGAGGCGGGCATGAGCGCGCAGAGGTTGAGCCTCGGTACAAGTCGCACCGGCGATGAGGGGATTCAGCGGATCGTAGTGGTCAAGCGCGATCACGTCTGCGCCGAAGGCGGCTGCCAATTCACCGTGTGACACACCTTCCACGGGAGGCGAGCCATCGCACAACACTTCCGCCGCAACGGTGCGGCCTTCGGAGAGCCGAATACTCTCAGCCAGTTCTGCGCCGTTCATCGCCAAGAGATCACTGGCGTTGGCATCCAGCAGGCGCTTGATGGCGCTCATGACGAAGGCGGACGTACAGCCAAACGAACGTGCTTGGTTTCGAGGTAGGCGTCTATGCCAGTTTCGCCCAGCTCACGGCCAATACCACTGGCTTTCATACCGCCAAAGGGACCCCGAATATCGGTAATATCGTTGACGTTGACGCCTACCCCGCCGAAACGCAGGCCGCGAGCCAGCGCATAGGCGCGGTTGAGATGATTGGTGTAGGCGTAGGCGGCCAGACCATAAGGCGTGCTGTTGGCAAGTGCTATCGCTTCGTCCACGGTGTCGAACGAGACGATAGGCGCGACCGGGCCGAAGGTTTCCTCGCGCATGGCAAGCGCGCCAGCCGGCACATCGGCCAGTACCGTAGGCGCATAGAAAAAGCCTGCCGCTGCATACTCTCCACCGGTCAGGCGCGCGCCGCCTGCCAGCAGCCGCGCCCCTTTCGTCAGTGCATCACCCACATGCAGCGCCGTTTTGTCCAGCGCCGCCGCGTTAATGAGCGGGCCCATATCCGCGCCCGGTTCGCGCAGGCCATCGGGGGCCACGCGCAGCGACCCTGCGGCGGCGGCAAAACGCCCGGTGAATTCCTCGTATATGCCCCGCTGCACGAAAATCCGGTTGACGCTGATGCAAATCTGGCCAGTGTGCGAAAAACACCGGCGCACACTGCCCGCCAGCGCCGCGTCCAGATCGGCGTCGTCGCACACAATGAGCGGCGCGCTGCCACCCAGTTCAAGCGTGACGCGCTTGAACTGCCGGGCGGCCTCTTCGCCGATGCGCGCACCGGTTGGCCCCGAACCCGTGAAGGCGATCTTGTCGACTTCGGGGTGACGCACCAGCACTGCGCCGGTTGCGCCTGCGCCAGTGACCACGTTCAGCACGCCCGGCGGCAACCCCGCATCCAGGAACGCCTGCACAAAGCGCAGCACCGCAAGTGGAGCCAGTTCTGATGGCTTGATGACGAAGGTACAGCCAGCGGCCAGGCCAGGCCCAATCTTCCACGCCAGCAAGTCCACCGGGAAGTTCCAGGGCAGAATGGCCGCTACCACTCCCAGCGGCTCTTTCCAGACGAAGCTGTGTGTCGGCCCGAGATCGCCGGCGAAGTGCGTTCCCGTAATGCGACGGCTTTCATCAGCGTAGAAGTCAATTACATCCGCTGAGTACTGAAGCTCCTTGATCGAGTCGTTGAGAGGCTTGCCATTTTCCCGCGTGAGAAGTTCCGCGGCTTCTTTCAAATGATGGGCGCGAAACTCGTCCGCCGCCCTGTGCATCAACTGGGCACGTTCGCGGCCACTCACTGCCGCCCACTCCGGAAACGCAGCCCGGGCAGCCCGAGCCGCGTCGTCTACATCGTCTTCATCGGCCAGCGCCGTATGCGCAAATGTTTCAGCATAGGCCGGGTTGACGACTGGCAGGGTTTTGCCCGTGCGGCCTCCACACCACACGCCGTTGATCAGCAGGGTATCAGCCACGTTCCGGCTCCCAGGCCAAAAGACCATCGAATGCAGCCTGAATCAAAGCTTGCTCACCACGCTCACGAGCATCGTTCTCAATGACCCCAAACGGGTCGGCACTGTTGGTCACCAAACAGAGCGATGCCGCCGCCATGCCCAGCACACGCCCGAGCGTAAGTACCAGTGATGTCTCCATGTCGAGCGCGATCACGCCGGCGCGGCGCAAGTCCTCAAGATCGGGCAGTCCACGCCCGACCAGCGCCGGGGCCATCTTCGGATAGAAGGCATCCATCGTCGCCACCACTCCGGCGGCAATTTCGAACTGTGCCGACAGGGCAGCATCTTCGAGCGCGCGCGCCAGTGACCAGGCAGGAACCGCCGGATAGGCCAGCGGCAGATACTGGCCAGATGTGCCCTCCATCCGCACAGCGCCGGAAGCCAGCACGAGCGCACCCATCGGCTGATTGATTCCCATCGTCGTGCCAACGCGCACGACCGCTTTTGCGCCCAACTGCGCCAGTTCTTCGAGCGCAATCGCAGCCGAGGGAGCACCAATGCCTGACGAAACTACGCTGAGGGCGACGCCGCGCAGCGAACCGGTCATCGTGACGAACTCGCGGCTGTGGGCGATTTCACAGGCCTCGTCCATCGCGCTCGCAATGCGTTCTACACGGCCGGGGTCGCCGGTGAGCAGCACCCGTTCAGCCACCTCACCGGGCGCGCACTTGAGGTATAAAGTACGGTTCATAAGTCTCCAAATACCTCCTGCATCCGCGCTTCCAGCCGCGCATGATCCGGCAGGTTAGTCTGACAGCCCACCGCCTCGACCGCAAACGATGCGGCGACGGCACCCTGGCGGGCGCAGATTTCCGGAGCAAGGCCGCGCAGATAGCCTGCCAGATAACCTGTGGTGAATGCATCACCCGCGCCGGTCGTGTCTACAGCGGGTACGCGCACAGCCGGGACGGTGCACCCGCCTTCACGGGTTATGACCTGTGCGCCATCGCTTCCCAGCGTGGTCACTACGATTTCGACGCCATACTCAAACAGCGCGGATAGATCGGCTTCGCCGAGCGCATCGAGCAAGAACTGCGCTTCCCGGCGATTGCAGAAGATCAGGCGGCTGGCACGCGCGAATGACCGCAACGCGCGGGCAGGATAAGCGGCAATGTCCGGCTTCAACTGCCACGCCAATGGCACACCTACTGCGGCACAGCGGGCAACGAACTGGCTGTTATAGGGCAGGTAGCCGACCGTCACCAGCGCCAACCGTATATCGTCCAGCCCCTCAAGCACCAGATCGCCGTACCACCCATCGGCCGCACCGGGGTAAAAAAAGTTCTGGTACTCGCCATCAGGGCTGCGGAAGAGATAGCTGCGCGAAGTGCGTTCGCCCGGCAGCAGTACGACGTTCTGCACATCCACGCCTTCACGGGCGAGCGCATTGCGGTAGGCGCGGCCACCTGCGTCGTCGCCCAGCACCAGCGACACGCCCGTCGTGAAACCCAGCTTGTTCAGCCCGGCGGCTACGTTCGGACCGCAGCCCCCGTGGGTCGCGGCCGACTCTTCGAGGACGGACTCTACCAGCGCCGTTTCGCCAGGCCCCGCACAGCGCGAGGCAGCGGTGATGTGATCGAGGCTGGGATAGCCCGTAGCCAGCAGATCAAGCATCGGCGGCCTGTTCCTCGCCAGCCAGCAGCGCGAGCGCTTCATCCACGGAGGTCACGCGGCCCATATATCTGGCGATGTCCTCCAGATTGGCTTCGTGCAAATGCGGCTTGTCGGTGGCGACGCATTCGCGAGGTACGACCACGGCGTAATTATGCTCGAAGGCGTCGGTTGCGGTTGCGCGAATACACACGTTGGTTTTCGTACCCGCCAGGAACACACGCTCGATGTGGTTGTCGCGCAGAATCAGGTCGAGATCAGTGCCGACGAACGCGCTGTAGCGGCGCTTGGTGAAGACGTAATCTTCAGGCAGGGGCTCGAGTGGCGGCGCCAGTTCCACTCCAATCGTGCCTTCTTCGCAGTGGGGGCGCACGTTCTCCAACTCCCAGTCCGGCTTGCCAGCGCGGTGCGAGTCGATCACCCAGATGATGATCGCGCCCAGCGCACGCGCGCGATCCACAAAAGCCGCGACGGCCGGCACCATCTGCGCGGCGGGCAGGTTGGGCACGCGCCCGCGCCCCATATCGGTGAAATCGCGTACCATATCAATGACGAGTACTGCCGATCGGGTCATGCGTCACCACCCCTTGCGCCACTCTTTGCGGAACGAAATTAATGTGAGCATGGCCACGACAATGATATAGGGCAGCATCTGGAAGAACTGCGTGGGCACGTTACTGGTCGTTTGCAGCCGGAACTGCAAGGCCGAGAACGTGCCGAAGATCAGGCATGCCAGCGCCGTCAGCCCCGGGCGGCCGGACGCGAAATAGACGGCTGCAAGGGCGATGAAGCCGCGCCCGGCCACCATGTTTTCGCGGAACAGGCTGAGGTCGGCCAGTGACAACGTCGCTCCGGCCAGACCACACAGCACACCGCCCAGAATCAGGGCGAGATACTGCATCTTGCGCACGGAAATACCTGCCGTTCGTGCAGCATCCTGATTCTCGCCCACCGCGCGGATGTGCTTGCCGGTAGGCGTACGATAAAGGAACAACCAGGTCAGCGGCACAGCAAGCCACGACAGATAGACCAGCGGCGAGAACGAAAACAGCGCTCTGCCCGCCAACGGAAGATCGCTCAACAGCGGAAGCTGCACAGCAGTGATGGCGTCGAGTGTATCCGGGGCGTAAATGCCGCGCACGCCCAGCATGACCTGCAAGAGATAGGCGGTCGCGCCCGCTGCCAGAATGTTGATCGCCAGACCGGCGACGATCAGGTTGGCGCGCAGATCGGTAACGAACAGGGCGAATATAGCGGCGACCAGCGCACCTGCCACACAGGCAGCCACCAAACCGACGAGCGCTGAGCCGGCGGCTGCGCCCACCACGACACCCACAAACGCGCCGACCAGCATCAAGCCTTCGAGGGCGATGTTGATCAGGCCGACCTTGTAGCTCAGGATGCCGGCCATGGCGGCCAGCAGCAGCGGGGCTGACAGGCGCAAGCCAGAAGCGGCCAAGTTGACGAGGGGTCCGAGTCCGTCCATGCCGTCTCCTTAAGCCGCCGGCTGCGACGCTTGCGGCGTCTGTGGCGTATGCGACGACGGGCGCGCCTGGCGCTTCTTCAGCCAGCCGAAGCCAATATCAATGGCCACGATAAAGATGATCACCGCGATAAGGATGTCAATCAGGTCACGCGGGACATTCGTGAACATCTCCATGGTCGACGAGCCGCTGCGCAGCGCGCCAAAGAACAGCGCCGCGAACAGCACCCCCACCGGCGAATTGCGGCCCAGCAAGGCGATGACGATGCCATCGTAGCCAAACCCGCGCGAAAATCCCGATGCAAAGCGATAGTGCACGCCCAGCGCCTGCCCCCAGCCCGCCAGCCCGCCGATGAAGCCGCTGGCGAAGAAGACCAGCATGATGATTTTGCCCACCGGCAGGCCCGACCAGCGCGCAAAGACCGGGTTACTGCCAAGCATGCAAATCTCAAAGCCAAAGGTCGAGCGACGCATCATGATCAGCACAATGACGAATACGCCCAGCGCAACGAGAAAGGCGATGTTGAACTGTGAGCGTTCCACCAAACGCGGAAGCTGTGCCTGCGCCGCCACTTCCGACGACATTGCGTTCGACATGCCGGGAGCCATGAACGGCCCGGTCACCAGATAGTCGCAAAAGATGATCGCGACGTAGTTGAGCATGATCGTCGAAACAACTTCATCGACGCGCAGGCGGGCTTTGAGGAAGCCGGGAATGAGCGCCCACAGGCCGCCTACCACACCGGCGACGATGAGCGCCAGCGGGATGAGTACGACGCCTGGCAAGTCGGTGAAAGTGAACCCTACCCACGCTGCCGCAAACGCGCCGAGGTAAAGCGAACCTTCGACGCCGATGTTGAAGATTCCGGCTCTGAAGGCGACCAGCGTGGCGAGGCCGGTGAAAATCAGCGGGGTGGCGGCCAGCAGCGTATTGGCAAGTGCCCGTTCGTTGCCAAACGCCGAATTGAACAGCACTTCGAATGCCTCGACCGCATCACCATTCGACAACTGAATGATGATCGCCCCAATGCCCAGCGCCAGCGCGATGGTGAAAATGACGCGCGCGACTGATTTCAACTTGTCGGTCATGAGGCGGCATCCATGGTTTTTCCAGCCATGTACAGGCCGAGTTGTTCACGCTGGGCATCTGCAGCGGCCAGTTGAGCCACGATGCGCCCGGCATAAAGCACCGCGATGCGGTCGCTGAGTGTGAGAAGTTCATCCAGATCGGCGGATATCAGCAACACCGCAACCCCGGCTTCGCGCAGGGCCAGCAGTTGATCGTGCACAAAGCGGGTTGCGCCGATATCCAGCCCACGCGTGGGCTGAGCTGCGACAAGCACCTGCGGCCGCGCGCCCAGTTCACGAGCGATGACGATCTTCTGCGCGTTGCCGCCCGAGAGCGTCTTCAGCGTCACCATCTCATTCGGTGCGCGAATATCGAAGCGGGCCAGGTATTCCTGTGCCCTCGCCCGCGCCCGGCCAATGTACATCCAGCCCGCCCGCGCGTTGGGCGGCGCGAAATAGTCGTTGGCGCTAATGTTTTCCCATAACGTCAGGGTCTTGCTCAAACCCTCACGATTTCTGTCCTCAGGAATGATGCTCAGTCCGGACCGCCGCCGGTCGCGTACTGTCTTCTCGGTAATATCGCGGTCGTTGAGAATGATGTCGCCCTTGGTCGCTGTGCGCCGCCCGATCAGCACTTCAGCCAGCTCGTGCTGGCCGTTGCCCTCGACGCCGGCAATGCCCAGAATTTCGCCCTCGCGCACCTCAAGGCTGATCTGTGTCAACGCCATCAGGCCGCGATCATCCTCGGCGGACAGCGCGCGCAGGGCGAGCCTCACCGGGCCAGCCTCACGCGGCGGTGGCCGCTGCGCGGTCTTGATTTCATGGCCCACCATCAGCCGGGCCAATTCAGCCGGCGAACTGCGCGCGATCTCAACTTCACCAACCACACGCCCGCGCCTTAGCACCGTCGCCCGCTGGCACAAGTTCATGACTTCATACAGCTTATGCGTGATGAATATCGCCGTGCGCCCCTGTGCGATCAGCGACTGAAGCACCGCGAACAGGTCGTCCACTTCCTGCGGCGTCAAAACCGCCGAAGGTTCATCCAAAATCAGCAGTTCAGCGTTGCGATACAGCAGCTTCAAAATCTCGACGCGCTGCTGTTCCCCCACCGACAGGTCTTGAACCAACGCCGCCGGATTGACCTTCAGCCCAAATTCGGCGGACAGGGCTTCGACGCGCTCGCGCAATTCCGCCTCGTTAACCAGCCCGCGCCGGCGAGGCTCGGAACCCAGCACCACGTTCTCAGCCACAGTAAAGGACGGCACCAGTTGGAAATGCTGGTGCACCATGCCAATTCCATGCCGGATTGCGGCCTGCGGCGAAGCGAGGGTCAACCGTTCGCCGCGCAGCAAGATTTCGCCGGAATCAGGCTTGAACATCCCATACAGGATGCTCATGAGCGTACTTTTACCCGCGCCGTTCTCACCCACCAGCGCGTGAATCTCTCCCTGCTCGACCTTAAGAGTCACCGCGTCGTTGGCCAGCACGCCGCCGGGGAACTGTTTGGTGATCTCCCGCATCTCCAGGTATGGCACGCCTCTGCCCCTTCCAGAGAAGAGCGTGGGAGGCAGAAAGTCTGCCTCCCACGTTGCAATAAGAGGTCTAGCTTTCCAGCGCAGCCTGAAGTTCAGCCAGGCCTTCGCACGTACGATTGTCGCGCAGAATCTGTACCTGCTCTTCGCTCAGCGTACGAATGTCAATCACGGGGATCGAGCCATCCATGATGCCTGTACGCATTTCTTCAATGCGATCCATGTATTCGCCCGGGATGATATGACGAGTGTAGGTCATCTCGCTCAGGCCCACACCATCTTCTTCCAGACCGAAGTATTCCGCCTGTCCGCCTTCAAGCGTGCCATCCACCAGTTGGCCAATGACCGCAAAAACGGCGTTGTCCACGCGCTTGAGCATGGATGTGAGGACGTTGCCCGGAGCCAGATAGTCCTGATCGCTGTCTACGCCGATGGCGAAGTGGTTTTCGCTGTCGGCGGCATCAATCACGCCCGCGCCGGTTCCGCCGGCCACCTGGAAGATGATGTCAGCGCCCTGCTCGTACATCGCCAGCGCCATTTCGCGGCCAATCGCCGGGTCGCCGAAGTTATTGGAGTAGGCGAACAGCACCTCGCTGTCTGGATTCACCGCGCACGCACCCTGCAGATAGCCATCAAGGAAGACGTCAATACCGGGAGAAGGCACGCCGCCAATGACGCCAATGATTGGCTCCGGGTTCACTTGCTCGATTTCGGGGTCGGTAGTGACCATCGCCGCGAGTGCGCCTGCCAGATATGAGCCGGTGTGCTCGTCAAACATGATCGACACGATGTTTGGCCCGTCGACAACGATGTTGACAATCGAGAACAGGGTGTCGGGGTAATCCGGGGCGACACGCGCCAGCGGGTCGAAGTGGCTGTACTCAAGCGTGATCACCAGATCGAAACCGGCTTCAGCGGCGGTGCGCAGAAGCTGCTCGCCTTCGCCGACCGGATCGGGCGATTCAATCGGTACGACTGTCACGCCGTATTCAGCGGCTGCCCTGGTGAGGCCGGCAAACGCCGAGTCGTTGTAGGAACGGTCGCCCAGGCCACCCTGTGCAATGATGAGCGCGACGCGCTTGTCGCTGCCATCCTGCGCGGTGACCAGCGAAGCGCTCAAGGACAACACCAACACAATGGCGAGAATGAAACGGAGGTATTTCACATTCATGGGACCATCTCCTCAAATAACCCATCCAGAGGTCAACTAGGGGTGTGGAAGTCTTTATTCCCGATTGTGTACTCCTCTCCCTGTGTGCAGGCTACGTTCGTGTCAGGTGAATGCGATACTGGTAAAGGTCGGCCCGATAGAGCGCGACCACATATTCGATGAAGCGACCGCGTTCATCCCAGGAGTAGCGCGATGCGCGCAGCAGCGGGTCACCGACGGGTACACCGAGCAGTTTGGCCTGCGCGTTATCGGCCGCGGCTGCATCAATGGTTTCCTCACAGTCGGCCAGATGAACACCGGTTTCGGCCAGAAGCGCATAGAGTGAACCAGTACGTTCCAGGTCAGCGCGAGTGAAGTCCACTCCCAACAGGTAGGCATCATGCACACCGACCGGCTGATCGTTGGCCAGGCGCACCCGCTTGATTCGCAGCACCGAAGCGCCGGTTTCCACAGGGCAGCGTTGAAGCATCTCGTTGGGCGGATCGGCGCGCTCAATCTTGATTATGTGCGAGGTAGGTTGCAGGCCGCGGGCCTGCATAT
This sequence comes from uncultured Chloroflexia bacterium, assembly GCA_963841085.1. Taxonomy (GTDB): domain Bacteria; phylum Chloroflexota; class Anaerolineae; order Aggregatilineales; family Phototrophicaceae; genus Flexifilum. The sequence continues at coordinate 719,779 of CAWJBF010000005.1, forward strand.
CTTCGGTGAAGCCCACCATTCGCTCAAGTGGATGGTCCATCCGGCGCGGCAGCACAAACGAGCCTACGCCGCGCTGCCGGCGAATCAGGCCCTGCGTAACCAGCCCACTCATGGCCTGGCGGGCCGTCATCGGGCTAATACCCAGCGTGCGTGATAGCTCGGATTCCGAGGGCAAGAGCTGGCCGGGTTGCAGCGCGCCAGAACGTATCTGGCCAATCAACTCTTCCATGATCTGGTGATAGATCGGCACCGGGCTGGCGCGATTAATCTGGATAGCATCGAGGGTGCCAAGAGACGAGGATTGGGCCAAGAAAAACAGTCTCCATAAAACTAGTTCTCTAGCGAACTTAATCCGAAACTGAGAAGTTGTCAACCACCGCTTGAGCGGAGCCAGGACTGCTGCACGAATATCGGAATACGGGAATCAAACGAGGGCGCTGGTGCGCCCTCGTTGTCAATCCGGTCACGAGCTCTTGAGCTATACTGAAAGGCAGACACGCGAGCAACCGCGCCAGTTGTCTGACCTATCGCCTCACTTCACCCAGCATATGGCTGTCGCGGATGCGGCTGGCCCCGTCGGCCCAATCGACCGTGCGGCCGCCATCGAAGTTGCGGAAATACGGTGTGCCCAGCAGCGCCGCGCGTTCAGCAGCGATCAACTCGCCCGGGATGCTGTAAACCAGCGGCGCAAAGGCTTCGCGCACGTCACCCTGCACCGGCAGCACGCCTTCCACGAAGCCGCTGATAGCAATTTCGCCAGCCGGCACAATCGCCGCGCGCCGCCGATCAATCGCCTGGGCTGCGCGCGCCACCTCGGCCATGCGGTCGGCATCGTAGCCGTTCGCGCTCAACAGGAACGTCGGCGTGCGGTTGTCGCTGGCGAAATACTGCAAGTGTGCCCACTCCTCGGTTTCCTGAGCCATCGATGCGTCGCCACTGGCTTCGAGCACCTTGGCGGCGCTGAACATGGCCGACGAATACAGCGGGCCAGCGCCCACGAACACGAAATCGGGCGCATCGGCCCAGCGCGACACCAGGTCTTTGGCGACCGGCTCGCAGGCGGCAATCGTCGCTTCGAGCACATCGGCCAGCCCGGCCAGTTCAGCGCGCAGTTTGTCCGCCTGCGCGGTAGTGATATGGCCACGCACCTCACCAATGCGAATGGCGGCGCTGTACAACGCCACCTGCGACGCCAGATAGGAGCGCACACCCGGGACGACCATTCCGGCCAGTTCGTCCGGGAGCGGCGGCACCGTCGTCTGGAATACGCGATCGGTGGCCTGCCCCAGTGGCCGATCCGGTGCGCCGGTGAGCGCCACGCCCACTGCGCCCGCCTGCTGCGCCAATTGCAGCGCCTCGATGGTGCGCGAGACGATGCCGGACACGGACACGGCGATCACGAGATTGGTATTCGGGCCGGTCTGCGGAAGAAATCCGACCTGATAGCGACTGAATGTGAGCGCGCTGAAGGCCTGCGTAGGCACGCCGGCAATCTGGTGAAAGGCCAGCTCCGCGCCGTAGCCGGCGTGGTAGCTGTCGCCGCAGCCCACCAGATAAATGCGCTTGAGCGAGGTACACAGTTCGAAATCAAAGGTGCCGCGAGCGGACTCGTCAAACGGCTTGGCAACAGCGCGCACGAGCGCGGGCAGCGTGTCGATTTGTTGATGCATCGGGGAACGATCAGTCATTGTAGGCTTCCTCACTTCAGCAGATCGTAAAGTAGCGCCTTCCAGCGCGGCGCGTCGACAGTCCAGCACACGGTGATATGCGGGTCGCCCTTCTTCACCAACGGCTGCCACATGGCGACATTGTCGGTGTCGTACGGCGTCACGTTCAATTCATCCACGACGGTCATACCGCGCGTATAGGTGCCGTCGCACTCCACTTCGACATAATGCTTGCTGGCGCGGGTGCAAATCGTCGGGTCAATCGCAATCGCCATGCACACCGGGTCAGGCAAGCCCAAGCCGGGATCGCCCAGCCAGTTGATGTTGGCGCTCAAGGCCGAGGCGTTGCAGTCGATGGCGAAATGGGCCAGCGGCGTGTTAATGTCGTTCTTGCAGTAAGCCATTTCGGCTTCGCTCAGATTGGCCTCACCGCGACAGGTTTCCCAGCCCACCATTTCAACCGGAAGGCCACTGCGAAACACCGTGCGCGCCGATTCGGGGTCGCACCAGATGTTGTACTCGGCGGCGGGCGTGATGTTGCCCACGCAGTTGGCCGCGCCGCCCATGACCACGCAGCGGCTGACCAGTGGCACGATGTCTGGCGCTTGCAGCACGGCCAGCGCCACGTTTGTCAGCGGGCCAAGCGTGACGAGGATGATGCCCGGATTGGCGCGAATCGTCTCGATCATCGCATCGACCGCATGGCCTTGCGCCGGCGCCGCTTTCGGCGCGGGGTAATTCATGCTACCCATGCCGTCCGGCCCGTGGAAGAAATAGGCGCGATAGATGTCGCGCGTGATCGGCTGATCGACGCCGTCATAGACGGGCACATTCTTGCCGCACATCTCTACCGTGTAGCGGGCGTTGATGCTGCCCTGTGCCACCGGCATATTGCCGGCCACAACCGTGATGGCCTTGACGTCAATATCGGGGTGCTGCAGCGCCATCAGTATGGCGACCGCATCATCGGAAGCGGTGTCGGTATCGATAATCATTGCACGGGGCATCGTGTTTATCCTCTCATCCTGCTCAACTCAAGCTGTACCAGCCGTTTGCCGTCCACTTTGGTGCAGATGGTCACGTCCGGGCGATTCTGCCAGTCGGGATCAATACGGTCACCAAGCGCTGGCCAGGTCTTGCCGCGTCCAATGTCGTGCGTGCAGTCTACACGCACCGGACGGCGCATGACTTCAAACAGCGTGGGATCGATGACATAGGCAACCGCCGACGAGTCATGCACATAAATCCCGTCGATGCCAAAGCCTTTGTGAAAGTACGCCTGATAATGGGGCAGAATGTGCGAGATATGCTGAGTCATCGGATGATCGATGCGCCCGTATTCGGCGATGTCGTCAGCGTCCATGTAGACCGTATGCGTCACATCCAGGCCGACCATCACCACGTCCCACGGCGCGCCAAACACTACATCGGCCGCCTCTGGGTCGTTATGGATGTTGGCTTCAGCACACGGCGTGGCATTGCCGGGCACGATGGCGTTGCCGCCCATAATAACCACCTGCTTGGCGTTCTCTGCGATGCGCGGTTCGAGCCGCAGGGCCAGCGCGATGTTGGTGAGTGGGCCTACCGGCACGAGCGTGATTTCGCCCGGGTGCCCCATCACCTGCTCGACAATGAACTGCGCGGCTGTTTGATCGAGGGCTTTGCGCGGAGACGGCGGCAAATTGACGTTGCCCTGCCCGTCATCACCATGCACGAACGCCACCGGCCCACCGTACGGCACAGCGATGGGGTTATCCGCGCCCTTCGCCACCGGAATGTCGGGCCGGCCAGCAATATCGAGCAGGCGCAGCGCGTTTACTGTCGCCAGATCGGTATGCACATTGCCGAAAATTGTGGTCAGGCCGATCACATCGAGTTCGGGCGAGCGCAGGGCGAAGAAGATCGCCATCGCATCGTCCACGCCGGGATCGGTATCAATAATGATCTTTTGCGCCATAGGTTGTTTTTACCCTTCCATAATCTTGACCTGCACGCGGCGGGCGCGTGGGCCATCGAACTCGTAGAACAACACAAACTGCGACGAGCCAAGGGTAAGCCTGCCGCCCGCGATGATGAGCGTGACGCTGTGGCCCACCAATGCCGCCTTGACGTGACCCGCTGCGTCGGCGGGCGTGTCGTATTGATGCACAAAATCGACGCGAGTGGGCACAAGCCGCCGAAGATCAGCGATGATGTCGGTCGAGGTGGCGGGATCGAGCGCAGAGTTGAGCGTGATCGCGGCGGTCGTGTGCGGCACGAACAGCACGCACAACCCGTCCTGCACGCCGCTTTCCGCGACGATAGCCTTCACCTGTTCAGTGATGTCGATCAGCGCATCCCCGCGCGGGGTATCGACTTTAATTTCCTGATACATGAATTCGTCTCCTTTATGCCCTCACCCTAAAATCCTTCTCCCTCAGGGCGAGGGACTTTAACCGCGTCTGGTCTCTCAGTCCGCTGGGGGGTGAGGGCGCTTACAACTCCAGCTCCACGCCATGCCGCGTTAGCAGTTCCCTCACCTCATCGCGCGTGGGCACGTTGCGGCCACCGCCGACCTTCATCGCGCAGGCTCCGCCGGACGCATTCGCCAGCCGGGCGCAGTCGGTCAATGACCAGCCGCTCATTCGCCCATACAGGAATCCCGCGTTGAAACAATCGCCTGCGCCGACTGTATCGGCCACTTCGATTGAATAGGCCGGCACAGACTCGCGGATTTGGGGTGTCACCAGCAGGCAGCCGTGCGGCCCGCGCTTGACGACAATCAACTGTACGCCCAGCCCGAATAAATAGGCATAGGCTTCTTCGCCTACCAGGCCCAGCGCCACCAGCGGCACTTCGTCTTCGGTCGTCATCACGCCGTGCGCATGAGTCAGCACCAGTTTCAGCCGGTCGGGATCGGCATAGCGCGTCGGCGGGCCGACATCGTAGTACACCGGCACATGCGCTTGTTTGGCAATCTGCAGCAGGGCGGGCAGCGGTGCGTGCATCTGCGTTTCCAGCAGCGTGTAGCCCTGCAGGAACACCGCCCCCGCCGCGCGAATCAGCGACTCTGCCAGCGGCGTGACCGGCATCGGGTCGCCTTTGCCAGCGTGGCCGACGAACGTGTGTAGTTTCTGAGCGTGGTCAATCAGGTCAAGAACAGTCGCGGTGATTGAGCCGGGCGCAGCAAAGATTGGACTGGTATCAACGCCCTCTTGTGCCAGAATACCGGTCAGTTGATCACCGAACGCATCCGCGCCGACCACACCGACCGCCGACACCGGCAGCCCCAGCCGCGCCGCGTGGATCAGAAAGTTGCAGCCGCCGCCGGGCTGCGGCTCCAGGCTGCTCACTTCCTGACTTTCGCCAGGCATAATCGGCAGGCGCACCGGCGTGATCAAATCCATCACCAGATCGCCGAGCGCAACGACGGGTTTCATGCGCCGCCTGCGAGCTTGAGAATGCCATCCGCCAGCGCCGGCACGTTATAGCCAGCGAAAATTTCATCGCTGTTGAGCGCCTCGACGGCCCAGCCAGGAATCGCATCGATCCCCTTGAACGCACCGGCAATCGCGCAGGCAATCGCCGCCACGGTGTCGGCGTCTCCGCTCAGATTGGCCGCGTACTTTGCCACCGTCGCCGGGTCACCCTTGCCCATGATGAACACGCCGAAGGCCGCGCCCACTGTCTCGACAATCGACAGCGACGTGCCGACAGTGGCGTACAGCTCACGCAGGCGCACCAGCGGCTCATCGGGACGCAGCGCGATCTGTACCGCCAGTTCAATCCGCCGCGCGACCGACGGGCCTAGCCACGTCGTGCCGCGCCTGCGCCCCAATTCCGCGCCCAGAATGCCCGCCGCCACAATCGCATCGAGCGTGGCATCGGGCCGCACGGCAATCGCTACCGCCGCGGCCACTGCGCCCGCGCCAGAAGCCGCTACGTTGGTATTGTGCGTAGGCACGCACGAAATATAGGCATCCTCTACGGCCGCAACCGGATCGCCCGGGTGCAGCAGCCCGATGGGAGACACGCGCATGGCAGCGCCGTTGGTATCACCCATGCGCCCGGCCTGATACGGGTCTTCACCACGCTTGAGCGCCTGCACCCCGCGCCGCGTACTTGGCCCGACGTAGCGCGATTGATCGCCGCCGGTGCGGTCGTACCAGTCCACAATCGCCTGCACCGTCGCTGGAAGCGTCACATCACCAGCCGCTATATAGGCTCGCGCCAGCGAAAACGCCTGTTCGCTGTCGTCAGTAATACGCCCGGCCGGCAAACCGGCATGCACTTCATGATCGCCGGGCGCGGGCAGAAACGTCGTGATCCAGCCATAAGCGCGCCACGTTTGGTCGGGGTCGAAATAAGCGGGCATCCCCCAGGCATCCCCGAGCGCCTGACCGTACAACCCGCCTAAAATCTTCTGCTTCAGTTCCATGTGAGCTAGCCTCCTGCGGGCGAAGAGTTCGACTACGGCCCTCACCCTCAGAGCGAGGGAAAAAGACCTGCACTTTACTCCCCCTACTCCGTGCACGGAGAGGGGGCTGGGGTGAGGTTGTTATCAGCCCTCACCGTTGCTCTCACTCCCACGAAAGCAGGGAGCAAGATTGGGGTTGACGGGTTCTATGCTCAGGCCGCCGCCTGCACCATCTGCCGCCGCTGCAGCAGCGACCAGCCGCCCAGCACCAGCCAGATTGCGAAGCCCAACAGCAGCGACAACCCGATGGCAATGGCGGCTTCGAAGAACAAGGACATGACCAGGCTGATATAGACCGCCAGCGACAAGGTGCATACCACCGCGCTGACGGCGGTTTGCCGCTGAATCAGGTCGACACGGCGGATGAACGGCATTTCAATCCCGATCAGGATGACCGAGACGACAGTCAGCGTAATCGCAAGCGGATAGGCCGTTTCTGCCCCGCCAAAGCCGTTGGGCGCGGCGAACAGGCAAATGGCGACCATAATGCCGATGATCGCCACCATCGCCAGCACCACATGCAGCACGCTCAGGCGCTGGATAGCGCGCCAGAAGCCCGAGTCGAAGCCCTCGCCTTCGGCCGCCCGCAGCGCGCGCACACGGCGGGTTTGCTGGCCGTTAAGCGCGTAAATCACCAGCGCCATCACCGTCGCCACATACGGAATCATCTGCGCCATTTCGGCGGGAATCGACAGCGTGCCGATGCGAATGGCGAAGGCGTCGAAGAAGCCAAACACCAGCGAGGCGAACATAGTGCCAATTGGCGTGCCGCCGCCCAGCAGCGGCGTCGCCAGCGCAATGAAGCCGCGCCCGGCAGTCATGTCGCGCTGGAACAGGCTCAGGAAGCCCATGCTCATCGCCACGCCGCCCAGACCGGCGAACACGCCGCTGATCACCAGCGCGTAGTAGCGCATGCGGGTGACGTTGATGCCGACCGATTCGGCCGCGCCCGGATTCTCGCCCACAGCGCGCAAATGCATACCGAAAGACGTGCGATACATGATGTAGGAAACCAGAAATACCGAGCCGAACGCGATCCACGTCATCACGTTCTGGTTGTTGAACACACCGTAGAAGAACGGGCCGATGACGGGTATGTCGTTGATGAACTGTGGTAGCTGAACGAAGGGCATGCGCAAACTGGCAAGGGTGCTGGTATTCCCCCGGTCGCCTGTCAGTTCGAACATCACTGCCACGGTTCCCGCCGCGCCGATGATGTTGATGGCGATACCCGTGAGTATCAGGTCCGTTTTCAGGCGCAGGTGGAAGAAGCCGAGCAGCAGCGACAGCAGCACAGCTACGAACACGCCAGCCGCCATGCCCAGCCACGGGCCATATAACAAACCAGCTTCAGGCCCCAGCCACTGCGGCGCGTAGGCGCTGACGACCACGCCGGTGAAGGCTGCCGCCAGCATCATGCCCTCAAGACCGATGTTAATGACACCGGCCGCGCTCGATATCAGCGCGCCCATCGAGGGCAGCAGAATCGGCGTCGTTACGCGCAGAATCGAAGCGAGGAATGCGGCGCTGAAGATGGCGCCAACGACTTGATCAAACATTGACCGTACCCTCCACCGGCGTCGCCGTTAAGGATGCGGGCTGCTGGGGCGGGTCATCGGCGGCATCGCGAGCCTTGGCCCGTGCCGTCCGGAATGCGAGCAGCCCTTCCGCCGTGATCAGCAGGATGATGACCGCCTGGATCAGGCGCACGATTTCGAAGCTGACGTTGGCGTCGCGCTCCATGAACTGCGCGCCCGCCCGCAAGTAAGCGTAAAGCAGGCCCGTGAACGGGATGACGAGCGGATTGTTGCGCGCCAGCAGTGACACGACCACGCCCTCGAAAGCCAACCCTGACGACATGTTCTGCACCAGTTGGCGAAAGATGCCCATGCTCATGTGCGCGCCCGCCAGGCCCGCCACGCCGCCGCTGATCGCCATCGACATCATGATCGTGCGTTTGGTGTTCACGCCGCCGTAGGCCGCAAACTTGATATTCGCGCCCACCATGCGGATTTCATAGCCCAGCGGCGTGCGGTTGAGCAGATACCACACCAGCAGCACCACCACCGCGACGATGAACACTGCAATCGTCACCTGCGTGCCCTCGATCATCGGAGGCATCTGGGCTGAAAGCGGGAAATAGGCCGATGAGTTGTAGCCCACATCCGGCGGCTTGAGCTGATTGATCAGCACCAGGTCGAAGAACTTGAGCGCGACGGCATTCAGCATGAGCGTCGAGACCAGTTCGTTTGCGCCCAGATAGGCCTTAAGCGCGCCCGGCAGCAAGCCCCACAGGAAGCCGATACCTATCGCCCCTCCAACTGCCAGCGGAATAGCGATCCACGGGGTGATGTTGGTCATATTGAGCGCGATGATGCCGGATACCAGCGCCCCGAGGTACATCTGCCCTTCCGCGCCGAGGCTGAACTGGTTGGCCCGGAACACAATCGCAATCGCCAGGCCGAGCATGATCAGCGTGAGCGCGTCCTGAATCCAGATAGCCCAGCGGTTCGGACGGCTGATCGGGCCGAGCAGGAAGGCCTTGTAAGCCGCGTTGGTGGCTGTGAAGGCTTCGCTCAGAGTTACGCTGGTGGGAATCGGCTCGGGCTGCACCACCAGCGTGTACACGCCGTCGGCCGGCAAAATTAGCCCGGGTAGCACCGCATCCTGTTCACTGCGCAGGTCTTCGAACGCTTCCACCTGCTCGGCCGTGGCCGAGTTGGCCGCGCCGATTTCTGCCCCGCTGGCATCCAGCACGGCCAGTTGCAGATTGACCTCTGAGCGGCGGCTGGCCGCAAACGCCAGCGCGGTAACCATATCCCCTTCACGACCTTCGAAGCGGAACTCAGCTACCGTGAGCGGCTCGGCCACGCCCTTCTTGTTGAACTCGCCGCCGCGCACCTGGCCGAACTCAAGGTCCATCTCCTCGTTCTCGACGGCCTCGGCCTCAGATACGACCTGCACCTTGAACTCACCGGCGGCAAAGCGATTGGCCGAGTCCAGGTTGAAGAAGAACGTAACGAAGTAACCGAGCAGCAGCGCAAACGCGACCGTACCCAGCACGCGCAGGGCCTGCCAGCGCAGCTCGACCACGAACAGCGCCACGCTCACGCCCACCAACCCATTGACCAGAATCAAATTGAGATAGTCGGGCTGTTCCGACATGGCGGCCAGAAACTCGGCCAGATCGCTCGCTCCGGCGTAAACCTGCCAGGTAATGACGATAGTGACGAGCAGCGCGATGACTGCCGAACCGAGGATGAGGGCGAGGTTGCGTTTTCCGCGCTTCATTGCGCCGCCTCCATTTCCTCGGGCGTTTGACGCTGCGCCCCGAGCATGTACAGGCCCAGCTTCTCTTCCGTCAGATCGGGCGTATTCGGCAGGAAAGCCACAATCTCGCCGTTGTACATCACCATGATCCGGTCACTCAGCTTCATCACTTCCTGCAAATCGGCCGACACCAGCAGGATCGCCAATCCTTGTGTGCGCTTATCCACCAACTGCTGGTGGATGAACTCAATCGCGCCAATGTCGACGCCGCGTGTGGGCTGGGCCGCAATCAACAGGCGCGGGTCGGTTGAGAACTCGCGCGCGACGATCACTTTCTGCATATTGCCGCCCGACAGCGCCCCTACCGGCGTGTCTTCGCTGGAGGTAAGGATGCCGAACTCCTGAATCTTTTCACGCCCGTACTCGCGGATCGCGTCGGGATGCAGACCAAAACCACGATTGAACGGCGGACGGTAGTAGCTGTCGATGATCAGATTGTCGGCGATGCTGGCGTCACGGGCGACGCCGTTGGTCAGGCGGTCTTCGGGGATGTGCGCCACATGCGCCTCGCGCACATGGCGCGGCCCTTTGTTGAGGATTGGCACGCCGTCAACCGTCGCCTCACCGGTCGTAGCATTGCGCAGGCCAGTGAGCACTTCCACCAGTTCGGTCTGGCCGTTGCCTTCGACACCGGCGATGCCCAGGATTTCCGACTGGCTCACGCGGAAGGAGATGCGGTTGACGACCGAGCGCCCTACCTCATTGGCATAGAGCAGATCGTTGACCTCCAGCACCGTTTGGCCGCGTTCGACCGGCGGCCTGTCCACCTGCATGAATACTTCGCGCCCCACCATCATGCGCGCCAGCTCAGGAATGCTGGATTCGCTGGTGGTTACGGTGCCGACCTTCGCAGCGTCGCGCATGACCGTCACACGATCCGAGATTTCCATCACCTCGCGCAGCTTGTGGGTGATGAAGATTACGGTCTTGCCCTGATCGATCAGATTGCGAATAGCATTGAACAAGTCGTTTGTTTCGCCCGGCGTGAGCACGGCGGTTGGCTCATCAAGGATGAGCAGTTCTGCGCCGCGATAGAGCGCCTTGAGGATTTCGACGCGCTGGCGCATGCCCACCGGCGTATCGGCGATCTTCGCCAGCGGGTCAAGGTGCAGGCCATAGGTCTGCGCAAGCTGTTCAGTATCGGCAATCGCCTTGCTGAGATCGCGAGAAAGCCCCCGTTTGGGTTCCGTACCGAGCACGATGTTCTCGGCGATTGTGAACGAGTCCACCAGCATGAAGTTTTGATGCACCATGCCGATACCGAGCGCAATCGCCTTGTGTGGGCTGGTGACTTGCACCTGTTCACCGCGAAGCACGATCGTGCCCGAGGTGGGCTGTTCGAGGCCGTAAATTATCTTCATCAGGGTGGATTTGCCCGCGCCGTTTTCGCCGACGATGGCGTGAATCTCGCCCTTCTCCACCGAGATCGACACGCCATCGTTGGCGAGCACGCCGTTCGGGTAAATCTTGACGATATTGTGCGCTTCAAGTAATGGCATTCGCTGCCGCCTTTTTCAGCCAACCGCGTGCGCGGGCAGCGCGGCCTTCATATAAAAATGCGGGTCTGAAATGCAGTCAGCACCTCAGACCCGCACCTTGCTCACTTTCGCCTACATATCCATGTGGAAAGCAACGTCGAAGTCAGACGCAGGCATGGCTGCGCAGCCCATGCCGACGGTTGCCGCTTCGCCTTCAGGGGCGAACACGGTGTTGACGACAATGTCACCATTGACCACGGCTTCCTGCACCGCAGCGATCAGGCCCTGCACGTTCTCAGGGGTGGCTTCGGTGAAGATGTCGTTGACCGAGAGGCTCACGCCGCCCTCTTCAATACCCAGAGTCTCGGCCGTGCCCAGCGGCAGCGAACCGTCCATGTACAGTTCCATCGCGCGGACAATCGAGGCGTCCACATTCTTCTGCATCGACGTCAGAATGCTGGCTGCCTGATCGGGGTCGGTCTCGGCAATGATCGAGGCCTGGTCACTGTCCACACCGATGGCGTAGTTGCCCGATTCCTGGGCCGCTTCAAACACGCCCACACCGGTGCCACCCGCGACCTGGAAGACGATGCTCGCGCCCTGCTCGTACAGCGCCAGCGCGATTTCCTTGCCCTTGGCCGGGTCATTCCAGCCGCCAGCGTACTGCACCAACACCTGTGCGTCGGGGTTCACAAGGCAAGCGCCCTGCTCGTAGCCGACGATGAAGTCGTTGATGACCGGGATATCCTGGCCGCCGACTGCGCCCAGCACGGGGGCATCAGCGCCCATCGTCTCAGCCATGGCAGCGGCATACACGCCGGCCAGGAACGAGCCTTGATTCTGCGCGTAGGTCATCGAGTAGACATTGGCGCAACCTTCGATGCAGACGTCCGGATTGTCATAGGGCATCGGCGCATCGTAGAAAATGAAGGTCTTGTCGGGATACAGGTGCGCGCGCGCTGCCAGATAGTCGATCATCTGGAACGTGCCGGCGATGAGAATGTCGTAGCTGTCCGATTCAGACATCACGTCGTTGAGGCCGGATTCCCAGTTGGCGGGGTCGATGCCCAGCTCGACGGTATTGATATCAGCGCCATATTCGTCGGCCACTTCTTCGAGGCCGCGCTGCGAAGAGTCAAAGAACGACTTGTCGCCCAACACACCATTGACCACACTCACGATACGAAGCGGCTCGTCCTGCGCAAGCACACCCGCCGACAGAGCGAGCACGGCGATGCTCACGACGACGACCAACAACAGCGTTTTCTTCATGCTATTTCCTCCGAAACCTCTAAATACATCAGCGCCACCCGCTGAACAGGGCGAATGTAACTCACCAACGCTTGCAATGTCAAACACCCGTTAATAGCTTTTTCCCGTGGCCAACGCGGCTGCCGAAAACTGCGCCAGCCAGTAACCGGCGCTAATGGCATCATCCAGCCTCGCCAATTCGTGGGCCGTGTGCGCGTCTCGCATCGGCGCGCCCACCATGCCCAGCACTTTCGTCCAGCGAAACGCCGGCAGGTCGTCACTGCGCGACTGATAGCCCGTGTTCATCTGCACCGTGCCGGGCCGCAGGGCATTGACCACCTCGGCGCGATCGATGGCCAACCGCAGGTACTGGGGTGGCGCGAACGAGCCGCGCCCCCACGCCGACACGCTGCCGTGGCTGGCCCCGCCGCCGATGACGGGCGGGCCGCTGGGGTTAACGCCGTGCGCGTCCGACACGATCACGCCGAGCGCGGGCGGGGTTAAGGCATAGGCCATCCGCGCCGCGCCGTGGCCGAAGAACGCCTCCGGGTTGCCTTCTTCGTGGTCGGTGAACACCACCAGCAGGCGGCGGTTGATCGCCTTCAATGCGGATTCATGCGCCTTCAGCGCTACCGCCGCAGCCAGAGCCGCCACCACGCCGAGGCAGTTATCGAGGCCAGTACCGCGCACCACGTCGTCCGCAAACTGTGGTTCGGCCTCCAGCGTCAGAATGTCGTACCACGCTAGTTCGCCCTCCCGCGCCGTGAAGTTGAGCGCGTCTGTCCCGCCGGCGCGCTGCGAGCGCAGTTGACCGCGCGCGCCTACCACCAACTGGCCGTCTTCAAAGCGCAACGCCTTCATCGGCGCGCGGTAATCACCCTCGGGGAAGCGGTTGGCGCAGACGGGATACAGTTCGCCCGTCGCCGCATCACGCACCTTGAAGCTGGGCCGGTCCATATGTGCGAAGATGATCAGATCGGCGGTGGACTTGTCCGCCCCAACGGCGAGGCCGAGATTGCCGGTCGAGCCGATTTCGCCCAGCCAGCCATCAGCCAACCCTAGTTCGTCCACGATGTGCTCGATCAGGCCGCCAATCGCGGCGGGCAGCGCACTGCCGCCCGAGGGAGCATGGGCGCGCAACAATTGATCGAGCGCCGCTGGCAGGCCCGCCGGTTTGGTCAGAAACGACAGCGCATTCAAGGTTTCGTGCAGCGCGGCCGCGCTCAAATCATCGCTCATCGTCAGGCTCCTCTCGTCAGGGACGGAAATGGCTTCAGCAGCGCGGCGGCCAGCAGATCGAGGGCCGCCGCAAGATCGCCCAGATGAACGGTTTCAAGCGGGCCGTGCTTGCCGCGCATGGGCAAGCCGACCAGTGCGCTCGGCAGCGCCAAGGCTTGCGCTGTGCGCGCGTCGCTCATCAGGCCGTGCACGGCGTCATGCTGCACCGCGATTCCCTCGGCGTTTGCGACTCCCGCCAGATGCGCTTTCAGGCGCGGGTGCGCGTGCCAGCCGTTCAGTCCGCTGGCGTACAGAAAATCAAGCAGAACAGGGCCGCGCCCAAGCACCACGTCACCCTGCCCGCGCGTTTCCGGCGTGTCGTAACTCACCGTGCCATCGACAAAAATCACTGCGTCCGGCTCAATACTGCTCAACGCCGCCAATGCGCCGGCGCAGGTCGTTTCTTCCTGCGCGCTGCCGATGATGAACACCTCGTGCGGCGTGCGGCCCGCGATCTGGCGCGCCACTTCGGTCAGCACCGCGCAGCCAGCACGGTCGTCCAGATGCGGGCTGGCGTAGAAGCCGCCTTCCAACTCGACGGTCTGCGGCGCAAACGTGATTGGCGTGGTTACCGGCGGCATTTCCGCCGCGCCGATTTCCACGACAAGATCATCCTGAGCCGGTATACCCTCGCCTGGCCGCGCCTGATGCTGGCTGCGTACGCTGATAAGCCCATTCCGGTTACCGATGCGAACCGCCGCACCCGGCGCCGCCTTGAGGTTGAGGCCGCCTACACGAATCACGCCCAGCATGCCGTCGGCGATATGACGCTTGACCATTAGCCCGACAGTGTCGAGGTGCGCAACGAGGGCAATGCGTTTGCCATCCGTTGCGTGATCCTGTGCAGGCAGCCGGATGATCGCGTTCGCCAGCGCGTCGATGCGCGCTTCGACGGTCACTGGTTCCAGCGCGCGTACAAAAGCGCCCGCCATCGCGTCTTCGTGGCCTGAGACGCCCGGAATGGCCGCGAATTCACTGAGCAGGCGACGCAAACGGTCGTGGTCAGTCATGCGCGCCCGGCAAAATCGCCGCCCGGTATAAGTCCGCCACGCCGTCCATATCGACTTTGGTCACATGATGGATGTTGGCGGGCTGGCCCAGCCGCCCCATATAGTCGATGACCGTCTGCCCGCGCGTATACTGGCCGTTCAGTTCAACAACCGTATAGTGATGCGACTGTTCGAGCGCCAGTTCGGGACGCAGCACCAGCGCCATCGCCAGCGGGTCGGGAATCAGGTAGCCGGGCAAGCGTGGCTTGAGATGCTCGGCGAAGTGGCGCGTTTTGGCGGTGATGCCTTCAAACAAGCGGCCGGCCTCGGTCGGGGCGGCGCACAGTTCCTCATACACCGGCCACGGCAGCGGATTCCAGACCGTCGCTTCCCACGACAGCATGGTCGATTCAGGGAAGCTGGCCAGCACCAGCGCCGCCGCTTCGGGGTCGCAGTGAATATTCCACTCGGCCGTGACCATCGTCGTGTTGCCGCGCGCCGAGACTGTGCCGCCCATGAACACGAATCGCTGCACCTTCGACGGCAGCGCGGGGTCGATGTTGAGCGCCAGCGCCAGGTTGGTCAGCGGCCCGAGCGCGATCAGCGTCAGTTCGCCCGGCGCTTCGTTGATCAGGCGCACCAGCGCCAGCGCCGCGTGCTCCGGCTCGATGTCTCCGCGCACAGGCGGCCGCTCGGGCCAGTCGCCCATGCCGTCACCGCCGTGAACGTGGGCTTCTTCAGGCGGCATCGGCATCACCAGCGCCGTTTCAGCGCCGCGATAAACGGGCACAGACGCGCCCATCAGGTCGAGGATCGTCAGCACGTTGGGCACGACCTTGTTGACGTGGACGTTGCCCGACAGCGTCGTAATCGCTTCCACCGTCACATGCGGAGCCGCCAGCGCCATCATAATCGCCTGCGCATCATCCACGCCGGCATCGGTATCGATAATCAGTCTCATCAGCGTCATCATCCCTGCTTGCTCACACGAAATACGCCACTTGGGCTATTCAACTCTAGCGAACTGCCGCGCGATTAACCACGAGTCCATACTCGGACGACAAGCGGCGGCTTGCCGTAGAGCGACCCTTGCGCCGGTGTGAGATAATAGAAAAGGACGCACAACGTCACTGTATAAGCCAAGTTGAGGAGATGTATCAATGAGAAACAAGCTGTACGCACTGTTGTTTATGGGTCTGCTGCTGGTTCTGGCGCTGCCGCTGGCCGCCCAGGACTCCGGGCCCGATTTGAGCGGCACGACCTGGGAATGGGTGCAAACCGTCACTCCCGCCGAGACGATTACCGCCTCAAACCCGGCGCGCTATCAGATCGTCTTCAATCAGGATGGCTCGGTCGCGGTCACGCTCGACTGCAATCGCGGCTTCGGCTCGTATAGCACCGATGGCAGCAGCCTCGAAATTCTAATGGGCGGCTCGACCATGGCCATGTGCCCGGAAGACTCGCAGGCCGCTGAATTCAGCCAGCAGTTGAGCAACGCCGCCGGCTTCTTCTTCCAGGACGGCTATCTGTTTATTGATCAGGCAATGGACAGCGGCACGATGCAATTCCGGCCAATTCCCGCTTCACTGACAAACGTCGAATGGGAGTGGACGGGTACGACCGGCGGAGCTGAAGACGTAACGGTCGAAGACCCCAGCCGCTACGAAGTCATCTTCGCTGACAACGGCACGCTCGGCTTCACGGCCGACTGCAACGTCGGCAACGGCGAGTATACGTCCGAGGACGGCAGCCTCAGCATCACGCTGGGCGCGACGACGCTGGCCATGTGCCCGCCCGACTCGCAGGATACGCTGTTCAAGGCACAACTGTCCGACGCCGCGTCCTATACGCTCGGCGCGGGCACGATGGCCATCACCCTGGCGGATGGCAGCGTCATGAACTTCCGCGCAGCCGGCACCGCCACCGCGCCCAATGCTTCACTGTTCATCGGCACCACCTGGGAGTGGATTGACTACGCGCACGCCAACATGGCTGAAGCAGTTGTTCCGCCCGAAGCCTACACAATAGTGTTCAACGCCGACGGCACGGTCAACATCCAGGCCGACTGCAACACCGCCTTTGGCACCTACACCGCCGCATCGGGCGAGATTTCGATCACTGTTGGCGGTGTCACCCGCGCTATGTGCGCCGAAGAATTGCGCAGCGAACAGTTCCTCGAACTACTCGGCCAGGTTGAGACCTATAACGTCACTGTCGAAGGCTGGCTGGAACTGTTCACATCTGACGGCTCTCGCCTCACCTTCCAGCCCGCGCCCATGGGTGAAACCACCATGACCGAGCCGGTACTCACTGGCACGACCTGGCAGTGGGTGCAAACGCTGGCGCCTGACGAAACGATTGTCGCGGTTGACCCTGCCCGCTACACGATCACGTTCAACGAAGATGGCACCTATGCGATGCAGGTCGACTGCAACAGCGGCGGCGGCGGCTACACCGTCGACGGCCAGGCCATCAGCATTGAGCCGGGCATGATGACCCTTATGGGTTGCCCCGAAGACACGCAGGACGCTGCCTTCCTGCAAATCAACAACGCGGCCGTCTACTACTTCGTCGATGGCGACCTGTTCCTTGAACTGGCCGATGCCGCCGGCATCATGCAGTTCCGGGCCGCGCCAGTGGCCGAGCCCGCGCTGACGGGCACGACCTGGCAGTGGCAGCAGACCGTGACGCCGGTGGAGACGTTTGTCGCCAGCGACCCGGCCAGCTACACCATCCTGTTCAACGAGGATGGCTCGTACAATCTGCAGGCCGACTGCAACAGCGGCAGCGGCACGTACACGGTGGATGGCCAGAGCATCAGCATTGGCCCGGCCGCGGTTACCATGATGGCCTGCCCAGATGGCAGCCAGGATGGCGTGTTCCTGCAGCAGTTGAGCAACGCCGCCATCTACTTCTTCCAGGATGGAGACCTGTTCATCGACCAAGCAATGGACAGCGGCACAATGCAGTTCTCGGCCGCCCAGTAGTCGCATTCAGCGTTACAGAAAAGCAGCGGGGCTGGTGAACCATTCACCAGCCCCGCTGCTTTTTCCTGCGCTAGTTCCGCCTGGCGAAAGTTACATGTCCGCGACGGTGATTGTGCCCACAAACGCATCCAGATCGGCTAGCGACGGCGTGAAAGCGTCGTCGTCCAGCGCGTTCAACTGCGCCGTCAGGTCGGCGATGTACTGGTCGTAGTTCGCCGCGAATTCATCGTAGTTGAGGTCTGCTTCCGGCTGCGTGGGCAGTACGCCCGTCAGCACGAAATAACGCACCGACACCACGTACTGGCCGTCATTCGTGATGCCCTGGAACACGTACTGCACCTGCCCGTCGAGCGTAGGCCCCACATCCTGCCGAATCGAGGTCAGATAGCGCACACCGGTCATGGTGTCCGTAGTCAGATACTCTGCATTCGAGATGAAGGCGAACCCACCCGTAGCGAGCGGCAGATACGGCAAGCTGGTCACGCCGGTCAAATCCGGCTGGTCGGCCAGCAGCGTTTGCAACGACGCCAGTTCACGGTTGATCTGCGAGTCGGCAGGATACTGAGCGAACCCCGCCACCGGATATGCATTGACCGTATCGTTGCTGATCGAGTAAGGGCCGGGCGCCGTCACCGTACCCGTGAATGTGAAGTACGAGCCGGGGGGCACCGGCCCACCTGGCATGGCGGGCGCATCAGCCGGTGTTCCGGATGACTGAAGTGCAAATACGCCCAGGGCAATCGTGTCACTATAAGTGAACGAAACCTGGTTGAACGTAAGCGTACTGGCAGGCGCATCCTGTGCGGCCACTGCGACTGCGCCCAGCATCAATAGCGCGACCAGTGCAAGTAACATCCAGCGTTTCATGATTATCCTCTCTTGTCAGCCCACCACACAGAACAGCGGGCCACGAACCCAACTGTCAGTATAGCAACTCGCGGCACCATCAAGCTGGACGCGCAGCCTATGATTGAGCCACGCCCCGCTGACAGGAGAGAATCGGCGCCAAAGACTTGCACAATCCTACAGTTCGCATTACGATTTCTGCACATTTCCACCGATAATCAGTTTGCGGAGCAGCACCGATGGCAGCAGAACAGACTCATACAGCCGGCCCAACGTTCAAGAGCGTGGCGATGCCAGCGCAGCATGGCGGCTGGAGCTTCGTCCTTGAGCCGGTGATCATCGCCGTGCTGGTTGCGCCCACGCTGGCGGGGCTGCTGCTGGGCGTCGCGGCCCTGATGGTGTTCCTGCTCGACCAGCCGCTGCGGATTGCGCTGAAAGACCGGCGCAAAGGCAAACGCTATGCG
This sequence comes from uncultured Chloroflexia bacterium, assembly GCA_963841085.1. Taxonomy (GTDB): domain Bacteria; phylum Chloroflexota; class Anaerolineae; order Aggregatilineales; family Phototrophicaceae; genus Flexifilum. The sequence continues at coordinate 738,525 of CAWJBF010000005.1, forward strand.
CGCACGCGGCTGGCTGAACAATTTGTGCTGGCGTACGGCCTGATTGCCGCATTTGCGCTGGCCGGGGCGGTGCTGCTTGCGCCCAATCCATTCTGGCCGCCGCTGCTGGCCGCCGTGCCGCTGGCGCTCATTCAGTTGGGCCTCGATATGCGCAATCAGGCGCGCTCGGCCACTGCCGAGGTCGCCGGCGCGCTGGCGTTTGCGTCGGTTGCGCCCGCCATCGCACTCATGGCGGGCTGGCCGCTGGCGGCCGCATTTGGGCTGTGGGCGGTGCTGGCCCTGCGCGACAGCTCGGCCATTCTGTACGTGCGGGCGCGGTTGCGCCTCGAAAAAGGCAAACCGGCCAAGTCCGTTGCTGCCCTGCTATCGCAGTTCGTCATGGTGGTAGGGCTGGCGCTGCTGGCCCTGCTCGGGGCTGCGCCGTGGCTGACGCTGGCGGGCGGGCTCCTGCTGGCAGGCCGGGCGGTGATTGGGCTGTCGCGCTGGCGCAGACCGCTCCCTGCCGTGCAGTTGGGCATTCGTGAAGTGGTGTTTGGGCTGGCGTTCGCCCTGCTGCTGGTCGTGGGTTACTGGAGTATTTGAGTTATGTAAGAACCTCCAACGAGGATTTTGTGCATGCTATAATGCGGGCATCGAAATCTCAAGTGGAGACTCTCAACTATGGCAGATCAACAGCAAAGTGCGCAGGTATATCACGCCCTTCTCTTCAAGTTCATTGGTGAAGACAAGGCCGGTGACGTGCTGAAGAACGTCCAGGCCCAGCAGAAACTGGCCGGCGTCAAGGTCGTCGCCTTTGCGGTGGCCTCGATGAACGAAAAGGGCAAGGTCAAGATCAAGCAGGGTAACGAAGCAAAGAAGGGCGCGGGCGTCGGTGCGGTCGTCGGCGGCCTCCTGTTCGTGCTCGGCGGCCCGATTGGCCTGATTGGTTCACTGCTGGCCGGCGGCATCATCGGCGGCGTGAGCGGGCGCTTCATGGGCCACAAATTCGACGAGAAGGAACTGGAAAAGCTCGGCGACGCGCTCACCCCCAGCACCTCGGCGATCATTCTGATTCTGGAAGACACCTACGCGCAGGGCGCGCTCAACGCGATGGGCGACACGGATGCCACAGTAGTGGACGTGGTGCTCGGCGACGAGACCAGCGGTGAACTGGCTCAGCTCACGGCGATTGCGGTGGATGCTCCCGCTGATGGCACGGCGCCAACTGCTCCCGCCGCCGATGCGTCTGCGCTCCGCTGATGCCGCTCCCGCTGCGGACGACGCGCCGAAGAGCTAATCCCGTTTCACGCACGACCCTTGATACACAAAGGCCCGATCGCTTGATCGGGCCTTTCTCGTAGCCTGCGCACTGCTTCTACCTGTCAGACATGCCAAAAGCGGCTTTTGTGCCGGGCAGCAGGCAGTAAAACAGCGCGATGCCAGCCACGATAATCGTGGGCAGCATCGCCTGAAGCGTGGTTTGGCCAAGGATGCTGAAGCCAGCCATGACGAGATTCAGGATCGACAGCACTGTGACAAACAGCCAGCCCTGCGGGCTGACCGACCACAGCATTCGCACGACCCAAATCCAGATGGCAGCGAGAATGCCCCACATGATCGCGCCAATCACCTGGAGGTTGCCGTAGAAGGAAAATACGCCGAACTCGCCCAGGTTGACGTTGAAGGGCACCAGCCCAAGATATTGCAGCACATGCCAGATAGCCAGAATCGCCGCTAATCCAGCAAGAATCGCCAGCAGCGTAACCCCAAACGGACGACGCGGTGCCATGTCATTCCCCCATGCGTGAACGAAAATTCATGAGCAATTATATGTACCAGACGCGGTAGTTCAAGCGTCTCAGGCGAAAACCGCCGCTGCTGCCCCGACTGCGGGCGACTCTACCTGTGCCAGCTCGAAAGTCAGCCCCGTGCCCGCTACGGCCAGCACCCGTTCAGCCAGCGCACGCTCACCTGAGGCCACAAGCTGCGGCGCCAGCGCCAGCCCCAGCCCACCACCGATGACGATACGCTCTGGATTGAGCAGCATCGCAAACACGACCACCACGGATTTCCACGCTTCGAGCGCATCGGCGATGGCGGCCTGCGCCAGCGGGTCGCCCGTTTGGGCGGCATTGACGACCGCGCGCGCCGAGTGCCGGGCTCCGTCCGCCAGCGGACTGCCCGGGATATTCGTGGGCGTGTTCGGCGATACCGTTGCCCAGTCCCACGCCGGAAAGATAGGCCTCAACGCAGCCATACAGGCCGCAGCGGCACTGGCGGCGCGGCGGCATGATCGCCATGTGGCCGATTTCGCCCGCCGAACCGGTTGCGCCATTCACCACTACTCCATCGACCGCCAGCGCCCCGCCAAGGCCGGTGCCGACTGCCGCCAGCGCCACCGTCTTGCAGCCCTGTGCCGCGCCGAAGCGCAGTTCGCCTTCGAGCAGCGCGTTGACATCATTCTGGACAGTCACAGACAACCCGGTTGCGGCCTTCAATTCACGCCCGAGTGGCATTTCGCGCCAGCCCAGATTGACCGCGTCGCGCACGATGCCCTGTTCGCGGTCGACGAAGCCGGGCACGCCCACGCCCACGCCCAGCACCGGCGCAGCGGATCGCCGTTTGAGCAGTTGCACACCCGCCGCGACCGCGTCTACTACTGCCTTCGAGCCTTTCGCTGCGTTGGTGGGCAACTGGTACTTATCGAGCACGCGCCCGTCGCGATTCACCAGCGCAAAGGCGATCTTGGTGCCGCCGATATCGACGCCAATCGCGCAGCCATCGGTCGCACTCATTCGGTAATCGTCACCTTGGTGATGCCGCGCGGCGCGTCGAGCGAATAGCCCTTCTCGCGGGCGAGGTGCATGGCGAACAACTGGCCGGGCAGGATGGCGCAGATCGGGCTGATCCACTCCGGCATTTCCGGCAGGCGCATGGCGTATTTGGCGTGGGCAAAGGCAGCTTCGGCGTTGGAAATCACCAGCGACTCCGCGCCGCGCTCGTGCAGGAGATCGAGGAATTCCAACAGGCCGGGCAGCGTTTGGCCTTCGGGCGCGACCACCAGCACCGGGAAGCCGGGCGCGATCAGCGCCAGCGGCCCATGCCGGAAATCGGCCTCACTGTAGCCATCGGCCGTGATGTAGTTGAGCTCCTTGGCCTTGAGCGCAATTTCAAACGCCGTGCAGTAATTGATGCCGCGCCCAATGGTGATCAGCTTCTCCATATAGCGATAGCGCTGCACCCAGCCAGCCATCGGCGCGGACAGCGCCAGCGTACGCTGTGCCAGATCGGGCAGGGCCGCCAGCGCCGTACTCAGCGAATCAGAGACGACCAGCGCATTGACCAGCATGGCCACGGCCGCCAGTTCGGCGGTGTAGGTCTTGGTGGCGGCAACGCTGCGCTCCAAGCCCGGCGTGAATGTACAGTGCTGATCGGCGGCTTGTGCCAGCGCCGAGTCCGGGTTGTTGGTGATCGCCACGGTCAGCGCGCCCTGCGCTTTGGCATCTGTCAGCGCGCGATTGATGTCGGTCGAAGCGCCCGACTGCGAAATACCGATCACCAGCGCCCGCGCCAGATCGGGCGGCGTTTCGTAAATCGTGTGGAGCGACGGGGCGGCCAGCGCCACCGGCATACGCAGCAGCGTGCCCATCACGTATTGGGCGTAGCGAGCGGCGTTGTCGCTGGTGCCGCGCGCCGCGATATAGGTGAAGGCGGGCTTGAAAGCGCGGATCGCCGCCGCAATCGCCTTTACTTTGTCCGTCTCGCCTTCGAGCAGCGCACGCAGCACCGCCGGCTGCTCGTAGATTTCCTGTTCCAAATGGGAAGTCATGGCCGTAACCCTTTCTTTTGCTGGAAACCTGACCCGGCCCTCATCCCGTGCCCTTCTCCCTGAGGGAGAAGGATGAAACACTGTCATATTGTGATCGTTTCCCTCTCCCTGAGGGAGAGGGACAAAGGGTGAGGGCCAGCAGTAAGGTTATCCTCCCTGATACACAATCTCGCCGCCCACGACTGTCAGGCGCACGTTTAAATCGGCGTCGAGCAGCACGAGGTCGGCGTCCATATCCGGCGCAAGCGCGCCTTTGCGGTCGGTGAGCCCCAACTGTCGCGCGGCGTTGCGGCTGGTCGCGGGCCAGACTGTTTCTAGTGGCGCGCCCGAGGCAGCGATGAAGTTCTTGAGGGCGCGATCCATCGTCAGCGTGCTGCCCGCCAGCGTGTCGCCCGGCAGATAGGCTGCGCCGTCGCGCACCACTACAGGACGTCCATCCTGATCGTAACTCGTGCCATCAGCCAGGCCCGCCCCGCGCACCGCGTCGGTGATGAGGATGACCTTGTCTGGCCCTTTGGCTCGATAGAGCAAGTTCATCGCGGCGGGATGTACATGCACTTCGTCCGCGATCAGCTCACAGGTGATGGCGTCGATGGTCAGCGCCGCGCCCAGGGTTCCCGGCTCTCGGTGATGCAGGCCAGTCATGGCGTTGTAGGTGTGGGTGGTCTGGGTCAGCCCCAGCGCAACTGCCGCCTGAATATCGGCATAAGTCGCTGCCGTATGCGCCGCCGAGACAACAATGCCACGATGCGCGCATTCTTCGATTAGCCAGGTGTTTTCGGGGTATTCGGGCGCAAGCGCAATCAGCCGGATCAGGCCGGTATCGAGAATGGCCGTCGCTTCACCGCGCTCGGCTCGGCGGATTTGGCGCGAGTCCTGCGCGCCGCACTTGGCCGGGTTGAGATACGGCCCCTCCACATGTGCGCCAAGAATAGCTGCCCCGCCTGTGCCTTCGCGCTGCACCACGGCGATGTTCTCCAGCGCCGCCATAATTTCCTCGTGCGGGGCCGTCCATGTGGTGGGCAAAAAGCTGGTCACACCATGCGCGGCATAGAAGCGCGCGATCTCACGCAGCCCCTCCGGATCGGCGTCCATCGCTTCGCGGCCCACGCCGCCGTGTGCGTGCACATCGATGAAGCCGGGCAGCAGCCAGCCGCCGCCAGCATCAACGACCAGCACATCTTCGGGCCCGCTCACTGTGCCCAGCGCCGCGATCTGCCCATCGCCGGTCACCAGCCCGCCTTCGACCACGCACGAGGGCGTTACCAAGCGGGCATTATGAATCCACATGTTCATTCTGTATTCTCCGTTTCAGGCGGGCGCGTGCTGGCGCGGGCAATGATCGAGGTACTGAGTACCGTCACGCCGCGCATGCGCAGCCCTTCCATCTGGCCAATCAACTGGCGCACTCCGCGCCGCCCCTGCTCCACCACATCGGCGGCGACAGTCGTCAGGCCTGCCTCAGCCGCCTCTATGCCGTCACCAAACCCGGCTACCTGCACCTGTTCGGGCACGCGCAAACCCGCACTCTTCAGCGCCCGCAAGGCAGCCAGCGCCATCTGGTAGTCAGCCGCCAGCACGCCGTCAAAATCGCGGCGGCGCATCAGCAGTGCGGCCATCAACTGGCCCGTGAGCGCCGGTTCGAATTGGCCGTCCAGCACAAGGTCCGGCTCAATCGTCAGATGAGCGCGCATCAATTCGCGTTCGACCGCCTGATCGCGCTCGACGGCGTCGATCTGGCGCATATCACCGCGAATATACACCAGCCGGCGGCAACCGCACTCCTCGATCATGGTGCGCACCAGCAAACTCATGCCGCGCTGATTGTCGGTGATGACCGCCGGAATGGGCAGCCCAGGCACCTGATGGCTGATGAGGGTCATGGGCCGCCCGGCTTCGTGCAGTTCGCGCAAGCGTTCGTCCGGCAGGATGTTAGCGATGACGAGGATGCCAGTCATGGCCTGCAAATCGAGCGCGACCGGTCGTGGATGGTCCGGGTCCTCGGCAATCGAGTTGACCACCACGCGATAGCCGCGCGCCGCCGCCGCTTCTTCCACGCCGCGTATCACGGCCTGCTGAAACACCTCGTACTGATTGTTGGTGATCACGCCGATCAGGCCGCGCGCGCCGCTCATAGGATGCCCAGTTCCGCCTGAATGGCCTCAGCCGCCGCCCCCAGCGCGCTCAGATTAACGGCTTCGGCCAACGAAAAGCGTGCATACAGTTTTTCGGCAGACAGCAGGAAGCGCGTTTCGGCTTCGACCCGTTCCAGCAGCGGTTCGCCCAGATCGACCAGATCACCGGCCAGCACCACATGATCGGGGTCCATCAGCGCCACCGACCACGCGACCACTTCGGCCAGTGGCGCAGCGATCTCATCGTAGAGTATGCTCGCCGCCTTATCACCTTGAGCCAGCGCATAGCGAATGTGCATGTATGTGAGGCCATCATCGGGCAGCAGTGACGCCGGATCAGCCGTTTTCAACGCCGCTGCACGCCGCGCAATCGTGTCCCAACGGAGCATATCTTCGATCAGACGCCGCTCAAATTGGCCTTCGGGGCCAGCCGCGCTGATGAGCAGGCCGCCGATTTCGCCGCCGTGGTGATAGTCACTGCCATGCAGCGTCACGCCTACTTCGACCGTCTCATCGACGCGCACCGTCACCAGCGTATCGCCCGACTCGCGCGGCTGGCCGCCAAATATGAACTGCGCCAGCGCGGCCAATTCGGTATTGTTGGCGATTATTGCAGGCTGCTGATAGCGCACGCGCAGGCGCTCGACCAGCGGCAGCCGCCGCCAGCCCAGCGTCGACGAGCGGATGACCACGCCCGCTTCGCCATCAACAAAGCCCTGCACACCCACGCCGATGCACAGCAGCGGCGCATCCAACTGCGCGATCATGCCGTTGAGCGCCTCGACCAGCACATCGAAGGCATCTTCTCCGCGCGCGCCTTCCAGCAGCGCCGTATGCTCTGCAATCACTGCACCGTCGAGGTTGACCAGCACGGCATGGACCGCGTTGACGTCGATCGAGGCGCCGATCACCTGGCTCGATTCGGGTACGAAGCGCAGCAGGCGCGGTCGCTTGCCGCCCACCTCCGACGACTCGCCCTGCCCGCCCTCTTCCACGAGACCGCCGTCGATCAGTTCGGTGACCAGTTCGGAGACAGTCGGTTTGGCTAATCCGGTGGCCTGCGCCAGCGCGGCGCGGTTATCGGCTTCGCCCGCGTAAATAGCACGCAGGATCAGCAGCCGGTTGTGCCGCCGAAGCTGGGTGCGCGTTGCTTTGCGGGCATTCATGAGGCGGCGCTCCAGCCCTCATCCCCCAACCCCTTCTCCCTGAGGGAGAAGGGGAGAACTGCCCGGCCCGAGCTTGTTTCCCCTCTCCCTGAGGATGAGGGGTCAGGGGTGAGGGTTTTGGCGGCGAGGTTTATCATCCTTATGATTACTGACAGTCCGCAGGCCGGAGTTCGGCCAGCACATCCCACACGGCCGGGTCTTCGCCGCCCAGCCCGAAAATGGACATGCCGCCCACGTCCGGGTGTGCCGCCAGTACCGCTTCGAGGCGCGCGCCGACGCTGGCCGCGTCGTTATAGACCACGACCTGGCGCGGCAGCCCAGGCGGTTTGGCATCGACCATCGCCTCACCGCTGATGGGGTCGCGCGTCACGTCGACGCCAAACGAAGCGATCCACGGCTGCACACTCTCCCACGTGGTCGTGCGCGCCGGTGGATTGCCGCGCTGCCAGCCGTAGCCGTAGAACGGCATGCCAAAATAGATACGGCTGACATCAGTCACGGTGGCGGCATAGTCAAGCACGCGCACCACCCACTCCGGCGGGCTGATCGGGCCGGGCGGCTGGTTGCGGCTGGTGTAGTCGTAGGTCATGATGTTCACGTGGTCGGCGGCGGCGGCCAGCCGGGGCCAGTCCTGCGCGATAGTCGGCCCACCCCAGCCCGCATCATCCGTTTTGGCCATTACCGTCACCGAAAGCTGCCGGCCGTTCGCGTGCAGCGCCGCACCAAGTGATCTCGATGAAATCAGTGAACGGTTCGCGCGTACGCGCCTCAAATTCCTCGTAATCAATGTCGATGCCGTCGTAGTCCATACGCTCAACCAGCGCCACCAGTTCCGCCACATGCGCCGCGCGCACGTCCGGCGTATCTATTGCAGTCGAAAGCGTGCTGAAAATCGTGGGGATGATCTGGAAACCGGCCTCACGCCAGGCCGCGATCTTGGCCGCGTCTTCCGCGCCAGCGACCGCCGTAATCGTCCCGTCGTCGCGCGGCGCGTACCACATCGGGTGGACGATATCGACCACTTCAGCGGCATTCATCAGCGATTCATACGCGCCCGGCTGCTCCGCCTCGCGGTACCACGCGCTCACACAGAACGTGGACTCGGCATCCTGCGCGGCTCCAGCACCCAGCGGCACAAGCGCCAGCAGCAGTAAAGCGACGCCAGTCAGAAAACGTTTCATGCCAGCACCTGCCCATATCCAGACGCAGCAATGCCAGGAATCGCGCACGGCAGCAGGCCGCGCGCCGGTATTTCGCCGAAGAGAACACGGGCTACGGCTTCCATCGATGCGGGCCGGATTGAATAGGCGCACAGATAGGTCTCCACCGCAGGGAACGCAACCAGATCATACGGTGTGCGCAGCGAAACCACCACCAGCCGGTCACCACGCACCAGCAGCGCGCGCACCAGCGCCGCCTGCGCCAGATCATCACTGGCACTAATCGTGCCCACAATCACCACATCGGCGTTACGGCTGGCTTCGAGCACCGCGCGAGTGTCTGCATCGCTGGCGCCGCGCGGCAGTTGCAGCGCCGTCGTGTGCGGCTGCCGCCGGCGGACGGCTTCGGCAAGCGCAATGTCAACTTCGGCGGAAGTGTCGGCCGGCGTAAGGTTGGCTGGCTCGGGCGTGATGACCACGACCAACTCGTCGCTGCTGTGCGCCAGCGGCAGCAGGCCGCCGTCACGCACCATCGTAATCGATTGATCGGCGATTTCCTGCGCAATGGCGCGGTGTTCGGCGCTGCCCAGAATCGACAGCGACGGCAAACTGCGCGGGGCAGCGTGGCGCGCCTGCATAATACGCGCTTCCGATAGGGGATCATGCAGGTCAGACACATTAGCCGCCAGCGCCATCTGGTTGGGCAGGTGCGCCAGCACGACCAGATCGACTCCGGCATTCAAGGCGGCGCGCACACTCGGCAGCGCGCCGCCGCCGGCGACCGCTGCCATGTCCATCGCGTCCGTCAGCACGAGGCCGTCAAATCCCAGTTGACCGCGCAGTAAATCAGTGAGGATCGCCCGCGACAGCGTGGCCGGCGCGGTGGGGTCGAGCGCCGGATAGACGACGTGGGCCGACATGACCGAACCAACGCCTGCTGCAATCGCAGCGTGGAATGGAGCTAACTCAACGGCGTCCAGCCGGTCACGCGCGTGTTCTACAACCGGGGCGCTGTAATGCGAATCGCTGCTGGTGTCGCCATGACCCGGGAAGTGCTTGACCGACGCCATCACCCCTTCGCCCTGCAATCCGGCGATCAGGGCCACCCCCAGTTCGGCCACCAGCGCCGGATCGTCGCCAAACGAGCGCGTGCCCACGACCGGGTTGGCCGGGTTGATATTCACATCGAGGCAGGGCGCGAAGTTGAGATTCGCACCCATCGCCAGCAGTTCACGGGCCAGCACGCGGCCGGCTTCCCGCGCCAGCGCCGGCGACTGGGTCGCGCCCAGCGCCATATTGCCCGGCAGTTCGGTCGTTCCGCCCGTCACCGCCATCAACTGGCCGCCTTCCTGATCGATACCAATCAGCGGCGGCGGCTGGCCCCCCTCGGCCGCGGCAGTCATCAGCGTTTCACTCAGTTCGCGCAGGTGCTCAGGTGAGGCGATATTCTTGCCCCCGAACAGACAGAAGGCGCCGATTTCACCGGCACGCACCGCCGCCAGCACATCTGGCGGAATCGTGCGCCCTTCAAACGTATGCATTAATCGCAGCACGGCTTCCCTAACCTTCCTTCGAACCCGTGAACGAAATGCCCTCGATGAAATAGCGCTGCGTGAGGAAGAAGACGATCAACACTGGAATGACGAAAGCGACGCTGGCGGCCATGATGTCCTGCCACGGCACCGGCGATTCCTGAAGGTTCAGCTTCTGGGCCACGTACACCGGCATGGTGTACAGCTCGGGCTTCTGCAGATAGAGCAGCGGATTGAGCAGGTTGTTCCATTGGCCCACGAACAGGAATACGGTAATCGTCGCAATCGCCGGTCGCGACAGCGGCATGATGATGTACCACCAGATTTGCAGCGGGTTGGCCCCGTCGACAATCGCCGCCTCATCCAGCTCACGCGGGATGCCCATCATGAACTGGCGCACGAGGAAAATCAGCGCCGCGCCGCCCGCGAAATAGCCAGGAATCGTGATCGGATTGAAGGTGCGTATCCAGTCGAGGTTGTGAAACAACACGTACTGGGGAACCAGCGTGGCCTGCGCGGGCAGCATCAGCGTGCCCAGCATCAGGGCGAACACAAGGTTGCGCCCTTTCCACTGCAAGCGGCTGAAGGCAAACGACACCACCGAAATCGACAGCACGGTGCCAATGAGCACCATCACCACGACGAAGATGCTGTTGATGTACGAGCGGTAGAAGGTTTCATCGCCCAGCAGCTTGGCGTAGTTTTCCCACTGCGCCTGCGCGGGGAAGAAATTGAGCTGCGACGTATTGGCTTCTTCAATAGACTTGAGCGACGTGCCGCCCATCCATGCCAGCGGGAACAGGAAGAAGAGTGAGGCCAGGAACATCACGATATAAGTGCCAATCGCGCCCCAGCCGCCTATCGCGCGAAGAAAGCGGCCGGGCAAACCGGGCCGTTTCTGGCTGACAGGCGATTCGACCCGCACCATCTCGTTGGATTGCAGATTTGTCGTCATGCGCTAGACCTCGTAATGCACCCATTTGCTATAGCGGAATTGAATGACCGTGATCAGAACGATGATGCCGGCCAGAATCCACGACACTGCCGAGCCTTGCCCAATGGCGAGCTGGCGGAAGGTGCGCTGATACAGGAAGAACACGGCCGATTGCAGGCTGTCTACCGTCTGCGTGGTTTGCAGGATGTAGATGGTGTCAAAGGTTTGCAGTGCGGCGATGATGGCGATGACGAGATTGTAGAAAATCGCCGGCGAAATCATCGGCAGCGTGATCTTGAAGAAGCGCTGTGTGCGGTTCGCGCCGTCCACCTTGGCCGCCTCGTAAAGCGCCTGCGACACGCCCTTGAGCGCCGCCAGAAAGATCAGCATCATCGCGCCGCTGCTCCACATGGTGATCAGGATGAGCGACGGCTTGGCCCACAATTCGCTGCTCAACCACAGCGGCACGCGGTCCGTGCCCGGCCAGCCAGCGACGGCGTTGCGGAACAGCGAGAAGTGGTAGGTGGGGCTGCCGGCCGCCTGTGAAGCGGCGTCAATGGCCTGAAAGTAGCGCCCGGCGTCGATGAACGAACCAACGGCGATCAGGGTGAACACGATACAACTGACAATCGCCACCCAGCGCTGCACGCGCGGCCAGCGGTTGTTGGCGACCGCCAGCCCGCCCAGCAGCAGCGCCACTGCCCCCCACAGCCACAGGGCTGATGCCAACGACTGCGGGAATGTCTCCAGCAGATAGTTCAAGTCTCCGGGCTGCTCGATGGCGCTGCCGAGGAACGTGTACTTCACCAGCGGCAGGATCGAGCGCGTGCCAAACTCGCTGCCAAAGTCACGCACGAACAGCACCAGCACCGCTGCCGCCAGCCCGCCGATCAGCGCGTAGTCTTTCGTCTTGTTCCACGGCCCGATGAACGTGTAGGCCACCGGCAGGCCGATGATCAGCGCGCCAATCAGATACGGGATGCGCTGGTCGATGGTCAACGTGGGGTCGCCCACAAACACGACCAGCAGCACGCCGACTACGCCGATCATGGTGAAGATCTGCCAGATGCGCGCATGTTTGGGTTTGCCGCGCCGCACATTGAGCAGGATGCCGACGATTGCCATGCTGCCTGCGAACAGGATCATTCCCCAATCGAGCGGCTCTGTGACGAGCGCGCGCACGAACAGCATTGCGATCAGCACCATGCCAATGACTTCGGCCACCAGCCACGAGCGGTCCCGTTTGCCCTGTTCCCAATCTCCGCGCGCCAGCATGAACATCATGACTGCGCCGATAATCGCCGGCAGCGTGTAAATCAGCGGGCCCACCTGATCGCCGCGCGTCAGGCCCGAGTAAAAACCGTTGAAGCCTTCGACGCCAAAGATGAAGCCGCGATACAGCCAGTCGGCCGCAAAGAAGCTGCGTGCCGCTGACTGCATTGTTTCGTTGATCAGGCCGCCGTTGGACGCCAGCATGTAGCGCCATGTCAATAGAATGGCCGCGCCGCCTGCCAGAATGACGGGGATGTAGAAGATGAGGCGGAACAGGCGCATGCCGCGCAGCGCCTGGTTGAGCAGCATCGCCATCCCCAGCGCCGTGAGCAATTGCAGCGGCACGCCCACCAGCGCGTAGTAGAACGAGTTGTACATTGCCTGGCCAAAGCGGCGGCCATGTGCGCCCTCGCCCGACAACAGAATCCGGTAATTTTCGAGACCGATGAAGTTCGGCGTTTCACCGAGCTTGTAATCAGTAAGGCTGAAATAGAGTGACGCCAGCGCCGGGCCGAGCACAAAAATCACAAAGCCGATGATCCAGGGGGACGCGAACATGAAGCCCCAGTAGACTTTGCGCTGTTCCCCTTCAGACAGGCCGGCCCACCCGCCGATGATGCGCGCAATCTCGCCCACGCAAACGCTGCCCAGGATGATGAAGGCAACCGTGCCAATTGACCAGATGACGGCGCGATAGCGCTCGGCCACGTCAACCGGCGAGGTGTTCGCGGCGACCCAGTTCGCAAGGGAATTTGCGATCAGGATGGAGGCGACGGCCCCAAGAGCCAGAAGCAGCACACGTAAATAGCGGTTGGTTGGAACGCGCACGGCAGGAAATCCTTGTTCAATTATGCTCAGGCACGGGCAAGGTGCGTCGCGGGGAAGATGAGGGGAACGCGCTGCGTTCCCCTCATCAGTACTGCAGAATGACTAGTTCAGGTAGCCATTCTCTTCGAGGATCAGGTCGTACTCTTCCTTCAGATTCTGCTGCGTCTGCTCGAGGCTTTGCTGGTCACTCAGGAACAGCGACACCTGCTCGACGAGCAGCGGGCGCAGTTCGGCGCTGGCGCGAATGTCCGAGAAGGCGCGGCCATACTCAGCAGCGGCATCCAGAAGCTGCGACCACACCGGGTTCTCCATCAGGGCATCCCAGGCGTCGGTGCGAACAGGCGTGAAGCCTGCGACTTCGCTCAGTGCAAGCGCATTGTCCTGGCTGGTGATGAACTTGAGGAAGTCCACAGCCAGCTCGGGGTTGTCGACGTACTCAGGCACGGCCAGCCAGTCGATGAAGACCTGAACGACGGGCTCACCATTTTCGCCAGCCGGATACGGCGCGATGGCGATGTTTTCCCACAGCGGGTCGCTGGTGGGGGGCATGTTCCACATCGGCATGATACCGCTGATGACGTTGCCGGAAGCAATCGGGTAGCCCTCAATCGGAGGCAGGCCGGCGGTGGTTTCGTCAGGCATGATGATGCGGCGGCGGTCGTACATGTATTGCAGCGCTTCGGCCGCTGCGGCGCTGTCGAAGGCGCTGCTGCCGTCTTCGTTATACAGCTCGCCGCCCGCGCTCCAGATGTAGGCGATGAATTCCTGCGCGTCGAACAGGCCCGCGCCGATGTCCATGAAGCCCATCTTCGTCATCGCGCCATCGGCAACAGCGCTGTTGTTCTGCACGAACGCCAGCGCATCAGCGAAAGTCAACGGTGCGGCGAAGTCCGCGCCTTCCGCAGCCAGGTCGGTGCGGTAGAAAATCGGGCGCGGGCTCATGAGCAGGGGCAGACCGCGCGGCGCGCCGTCCCATGTCACCGTGTCCAGCGCGGCGGGCAGGAAGGCGGCGGTGTCGTCGGCCGTCAGATAGGGGCTGATATCGTTCAGGAGGTCGCCGAAAGTGGCGGCGTATTCCGAGCCAAGATAGACGATGTCCGGGCCGTCGCCGGTGGTGATCCAGCCTGCCACCGTGGCGTCAAAGTCGCCCCAGCCGCCGGTCAGGATTTCCAGGTTGACGCCGGGATGGGTTTCCTGAAACGCCGGGAAGGCCGTTTCACGGAACCAGTTCATCGTGTCTTCGGTCAGACCGGTGATGTAAATCTCGAGATTCTCATCCTGCGCGAATGCGGGCACGGCAAACACGCCGAGCGCAACGACAACCAACAGGGCAAGTGCAACAAGGCGTTTCATCAGATACAGCTCCTCAGAATGTCCCAGGCGAACAGTGACGAAAACTGCGCGATCACGAAATTCAATTGCGGGTGCTGCCTCCTTTCCGGCCTCGATCATGCCGGTTCCAGTAAGTTAGTTTTGCTAACTAACTAATGGTGAAGTGTAGATCGAATGCCTGCCGGCTGTCAAGGAATCTCTCATATTCTTGTGACGGTTCGTACAATCGGAGAGTGTTGTGGTTGCATTGTGATGACAATCTTTACAATTCTTTATCTTGATCAAGAGATTTGTACGCGCGGCGCGCCCTACCCTGTGTAGAATGGAGTGTGAGGGAATTATTCGCGGAGTGCACCGTTAATGCGCAACCACGCTTTTGTTGAACGAACCCGGCGTCTCGAAAAAGGCCAGAGCCTCGTCGAAATGACGGTTGGCTTCGTCATCCTCATTGTGATCCTGTCGGGACTGCTCGACCTGGGCCGCGCCTACTTCATCTTTGTCGCGCTCGAAGACGGCGCCGGCGAAGGCGCCATCTATCTGTCGATTGATCCGGACTGCCGCACCGCTGCGGATGGCCTGGACTGTGCCGCCCCGAACAATGCCGACTACCGCGCCCGCAATTCAGGTGCCGGTCTGGTGGACTGGCAGGCCGCAACCATCAGTGTGGACCGGCCAAATCTGTATGGTGTGGGCGATCCTGTCTCAGTAACAATTAGCTATTCATTCCAACTCCTCACGCCCATCATGCCGCAGATCGCCGGTGTGAACCCGCTAACGCTGAGCGTGACAGCCGACCAGACGATCATTAGTGAGTGAGCGAAAGCCAACCATGAAACGTTCACGCGGCCAGGCCCTCATCGAATTCGCGCTCGTATCGCCCATTCTGCTTCTGCTGATCATGGGTATTTTCGATTTCAGCCGCGTCTTCATCACCTATGCAGTCTCGTCCAATTCGCTGCGCTCGGCGCTGCGCCTGGCCGAAGTGCAGGGCTACAACAGCAGCAGCCCTCAGTACGCCAACTGCGACGAAATGCGCAATATCGCGCGCAACGTCCTGTTTGCGGGCGTCCCGACGGTGGACATCATTTATAAGGACTCGGCCTCGAACAATACCTATACCTGCACCGGCTCGACCATGGCGACATCGAACCTGCAGACGGGCGACATGCTGACCATTCGAGTTCGGGCGACGGTCAACTTCATTACGCCGCTCATCAGCAGCATGTTCCCCGCGCTTACGATGGACTTCACAGGTCAACGCACGATTGTCAGCCAGGTTCAGCTCGGCTCAATTGCAAACGTCGCCGCCGATTCGGATTTTGACGGTCTGAATGACGTTTGGGAGCAAACGAACTTCGGCAACCTCAATCAGTCCGGCACCGATGACCCCGACGGGGACGGCTGCAACAACGGCTGTGAAGAAACCAACAATACCAATCCAAATAACCCTGATACCGATGGTGACGGCATACCCGATGGCCAGGAACTCGCCTGCGGCATCGATCCGGGCAGCGGCACAGCTCCCGATGCGGACGGTGATGGATTGGACGCCAATCTTGAGTGCAGCCTCAACCTGGACGATTCCGACCCGGATTTTGACGGCGATGGCCTGAACGACGGCTACGAGTTCTACACCAGCCACACCAATCCTGCCCTTGCCGATACGGATGGCGACGGCCTGAGCGACAGCCTTGAGGTGAATACCTACCACAGCAATCCGCTCGCGGTCGATACGGACAGCGATGGCCTCCATGACGCTGCCGAAGTGGCCCGTGGCACAGATATCAACGACCCCGACTCGGATAGTGATGGCTTGTTCGATGGCGAGGAAGTCGGCTTCACGAATGGCACCTTCGCGGGCTGGGGCACTAATCCGCTGAATGGCGATACCGACGGTGACCACCTGGGCGACGGTTACGAAGTGATGATCAACGACACTGACGCCCGCGTGCGCGATGCCGATGACACCGATCCTGCCAACCCCGACAGCGATGGCGATGGCCTGAACGATGGCGAAGAGCACCTGCACTTTCTGACCAACCCGAATGCCGCCGATACCGATGGGGACACACTGATCGACGGCGACGAAATCTACGGCACAGCCTCCAGCGTTGGCTGCGGCCCACTGCCTCCCACCGATCCGCTCCTTCTGGACACCGACGGTGATGGCATCCACGATGATGTCGACTGCGTGAACGGCAATGACTCCGATGGCGACGGCCTGCTCGACACATGGGAGATCAGTTTCTTCGGCACCATCGATATGTATGACGGTACAGACAACCCGGATAACACCGTTTACGATGACTACTGCAACAACGAGTGTGAAGAAACACGCGGCCTCAACCCGCTTCATCCTGATACAGATGATGATGGCCTCGTGGACGGCCAGGAAGTGCTAATCGGCGTTCCGGGTTACACAGGCACCAACCCGCGTAACCCGGATACTGATGGCGATGGTGTGAAAGACGGCGATGAGATCGCCAACGGCATTGACCCAAACAACCCCGACACAGACACGGATGGGCTGACCGATGGCCAGGAACTCAAAACTGGCCCGGGCGGTCCCTATCCCGATGGACTGGGTTCGAATCCTGCCGCCATCGATACCGATAACGACGGCCTCACGGATTATGAGGAAGTGACGCGCGGCAACTCCAGCCCGCTGGTCATCGACGGCATCGACACCCTGCCCTTCGATTCGGACACCGACAATGACGGCCTGAGCGACGGCATAGAAGTCAATTACTGGTTCACCGACCCACTTGATGACGACACCGACGGCGACACCCTGCTTGATGGTGGTGAAGTGACCAACGGCGACAGTAATGAGCTTGATATGGACGGCGACGATACCAATCCCACGATGTGGGACACGGATGGCGACGGACTGAGCGATAGCGAGGAATTCCTCGTCTACTTCACCGACCCACGCAGCGCCGACATGGATGGCGACGGGCTGAGCGACTTCCGGGAAGTTCACTTCGGGGCCGAAGGCTACTCGGTCACAGCCGATGGCGTGACCACCACCGTCACCGAGAATCTTGACCCGCACAACTCCGATACCGATGGAGACGGCGCTCAGGATGGGGACGAAGTGCTGAATATGCACACCAACCCCAAGGTCGTCGATACCGATGGCGATGGCCTCGATGACGGCGACGAGAAGGCCAACAACACCGATCCCCTGAAGCAAGATACCGATGGCGACGGGTGGAAGGACCTGGAGGAGCTAACCTTCGGAAGCAGTGGCTACAGTGTGACGGTCGCCGGTGTGACGACCCCGATCACCCGGAACCTCAACCCGCTGCTGCCTGACTCGGACGCTGACGGCCTGAACGACTGGTACGAAACACACATGCCCGCCCAGAATTACTACGTGGTCGTGAACGGCGTCGCGCCTGGCACGCAGATCACTGGCAACCTTGATCCGACCGGACGCGATACCGACAACGACGGCGTGGATGACGGGCCGGAAGTCAACACCTGGCATTCAAACCCGCTCAACCGCCACACCGATAACGACACCATCGAGGATGGCATTGAAGTCAACTTCTCCGTGATGAACTATCGCGTGCGGGTGAATGGCACTTATCAGCCTTATATCACCGCTTCGTTCAGTCCCATTCTGGATGACAGCGACAACGACGGGCTGAACGACAATGTGGAGGTCTTTACCGAGGCGACGAACCCGCTGGTGGCCGACACGGATGCCGATGGCCTGACCGACGGATACGAAGTGAACTTTGCGTCTCAGAACTATCGTGTCACGGTCAATGGCATCCAGCAGGCGCCGATCAATAACCGGCTGAATCCGCTTCAGACCAGCAGCGACAGCGACACCCTGAGCGACGGGGTGGAAGTCAATACCAGGCTGACCAATCCACTGGCTTCGGACACTGACGCAGACAACGTGGTAGACCAGACCGACGTGTATCCGCTTAATCAGCCAACCATCTCGATTGCCTGCCTCAGCCCGGCGAACTGCCAAGTGAGTGAGCCAGCAAACAACAGTCCCGCCACATACCAGCAGTTCCGTATCACCGCGCAGTACCTCAATGCGAGCCAGAATATCGGAGTGCAGTACCGTAGCACCGAATGGCACAGCGACAAGCAGCGATAGTACTGCTTGCAGCACGTCAGCTGGCCATGACTATATGCGCTACAGCACGAATCCTGCCACTTACACGTTTAGTGCTAGCGGCAACTACGATCACAGCTTCCAGAATCTGCGCTGACAGCATTTCAAATCCGCCGAAGACAGGCGAGGCGGTCACCGAAACTTTCTCATTCAGCATCGTGTCGCTCACAACCAACGCCGCATATGCCATCACCAGCGACCCGACGTCCCTGACCGCCACTATCACCAATCGCTAGGATGATGAAGATGACGACACGTTGCTATTCTCTAACTTCCTTCTTCTGGCCCCGGCACGGACGCCCGGGGTCACCAGCCACCCCACAACGCTGCTTCGTCCCAGACAAGGGGGTGCCAGATTGATCGCATAAAGGGAGAATGTACAGGCTTCACGAAACATTACGCTTCCTTAAGCCTTGATCCCGCTAAGATCAGGGTGGCCGGAATAGACAGTCCAAACCGATAGCGTATAAGCAATAGCCGAGGACAGTGCGATGAAAACGAAACTGAACAGCAATCTTCTTCAATCGGGGCAGGCCATTCTCGTGGTCGCGCTGGTCATGGTGGGCCTCATCGGCGCGCTGGGCCTGGCTGTCGACGGCGGTGGTCTCGCCTTCCTCTATCGTGACGCGCAGAACGCCGCCGACTCGGCCGCGCTTGCTGCCGCTTACGCCCGCTGCACCGGTGGCGATCTGCAGGCCGCAGCCCTCACCGCCGCCGACGATAACGGCTTCGACAATTCGGGCAGCTCGAATTGGGTCACGGTCCAGTCGCCCGTCGCCTCTGTGCCGAGTGGCTCTCAAGACATGGATACCAACAACTACGTGTCGGTGAGCGTGCGCGCCACCAAGCAGGCCTACTTCATCCAGATCCTGTATCCGCAGGGCCTGGAAGCGACGGCCAGCGCAGTAGCTCACTGCACGCCGGCCACTGGCAGCGGTGTGGGCTTCGCAATGTTCGGTATCGGGGCGACAAGTGGCACTTCCAGCTCCTGCCACAGTGGCTGCCAGCCCATCGAGGGCAACAACCTGAGCATTGACGGCAGCGTTCATTCGAACGACGTCGTTGACTGGGCGAGTAACGTGAGCTTCGTCAGCGGCTCGGCGACATCAAACAGCTACAGGCCAGACCCGTGGGCACACCTCAATACCAGCCAGTTCGCGCCCGGCGGCTCGGTGTGGAACAGCGTACCTTCAAACCTGCGCTTCAACATGACCGCCGCCGATTTCAATGCTCTGAACTGGTCGAGCCTGCACGGGCTGTACTACATCAGCTCCGGCAATGTCGACAAGAGCATCGGCACCAACCGGACGCTGCAGCCCTTCACGGTGGTGTCCAACGGCACCATTCGCATCACGAACTTCAACCGGGGCCTGACCGCCTTCGTCGATGACGTGCTCGCCTTCAGCAATTATCAGTTCTCCAACCCCAACCTGTGCGACACCAACACAGCCATCTACATCAATGGCAGTGGTGACAGCCGCGGAATCGTTTACTCGCCGCGTGGGCAGCAGGAAGTCCTGTACTCGGGCGGCACATGGGTTGGCTCGCTGGTCGGCAAGTATGTGGACTGGTGGGGCTCGGGCTCGGCGATTTCCACGCTGCGCGCGCTGCCGTCACAGGCACCGCCAATGGTTGGACTCTCCAGCTAGTTCGCAGCAATCCATCTTCACACATCTACACAGCGCGGCGGGGAGCATTCCCCGCCGCGTTTGATTAGCATTTACGGCCACGACTGGCGCAAACCCCTTCTCCATGCATGTTACACCTGTATGATTGAGGAGAAGGTTGTGCAGGACCTACCATAACAATCTTAACAAATCTATATCTTTATGAAGGCCTATTCACGCTCAATTTACCCCCCCCCCACTATACTGAAGTTGTAAAGAAATTACGGATGGGAATAGCCCTTGTGAAGCGAACATTCTTTCAGCGCGCGCAGCGCCTCGAAAAAGGCCAGAGCCTGGTCGAAATGACGGTTGGGTTCGTCATTCTGGCCGTGATTCTGTCGGGTCTGCTCGACCTCGGGCGCGTCTACTTCATCTTCGTGGCGCTGGAAGACGGCGCGGGCGAAGGGGCGCTCTATCTGGCGCTCAATCCCGCCTGCCGCAATGAAGCCGATGGAGCCGGCATGACGCCCAACCCGTGCCGGAATCCAAACAACGTCGAGTTCAGATCGCGCAATGCCGGCGGCGACCTGGTGGACTGGGCGAGCGCCAACGTGCAAATCACCCGCCCGGCGGTTTATGGCGTGGGCGACCCGGTGCGTGTGACCTTGCGCTATGACTTCCCGCTGCTTACACCCATCATCCCACAGATTGCTGGCGTGAACCCGCTCACGCTCACCGTCACCGCCACCCAAACCATCATCACCGAATGACCGGGAGACGTCGAAATGAAGCGTTCACGCGGTCAGGGTCTGCTCGAATTCGCGCTGGTGATGCCCATTCTGCTGCTGTTGCTGTTCGGCATTTTCGATTTCAGCCGCGTGCTTGTCACCTACGCGATGGCCTCCAATTCGCTGCGCAGCGGCCTGCGTCAGGCGGCAGTGCTTGGCTACGATGAATCACAGGCGCAGTTTGCCGACTGCGAACATATGCGCGACATCATTCGCCAAACCTTCTTCGTCGCTGCGCCTACGATTGCGATTCAGTACGAGAAGTCGGCGACTGGGTCGATCATCCCATGCACCGGCTCGAGCATCAACTCGAACCTGCTCACCAACGGTGACTTGCTTCAGATCTCGGTGTCTACCAACATTCAACTGCTTACCCCATTTCTCAGCAATGCCATCCCGAACCTGCAGATCAACATGCGCGGCCAGCGCACGATTGTCAACTTCATCGAGCTCACCAACCAGTACATGACCGACACGGACTTTGACGGACTGGCCGACGCCTGGGAGATCGCGAACTTCGGCAACATTAACGGCACCGGCACCGACGATCCCGACCTCGATCGCTGTAACAACGGCTGCGAGGAAACGCGCGGAACCAACCCCAATGTAGCGGACACGGATGGCGATGGCCTGCAGGACGGCGCCGAGGTATACGTCTATTTCACCAATCCTAGTGTTCAGGATACCGACGGCGATGGCCTGACGGATGGCTACGAAGTCAATGTGTGCGGCACCGCGCCGGCGTCGGTTGACGGTGTTCCGCCCGATTCACGCGATACGGACAGCGACGGCGTGCCCGATAACGTCGAGTGCGGCTGGGGCGCGTTCGTCCCCGGGCCGGACTATGATGGCGACGGCCTGTCCGACTCTGAAGAGATCGCGCGCGGTACCGATCCCACCCGGCCAGACACGGATGGCGACACGCTGACTGACGGCGATGAAGTGAACATCTATCGCACCAACCCGCTGCTGCGCGACTCGGACGGCGACGGGCTGGACGACAATGTGGAGCTTGGGCTTGCAATCGACCCGAACGCGCAGGACAGCGACGGTGACGGGCTGACTGATGGCGAAGAAGTGAACACGTACGGCACCAACCCCCTGAATGCCGATTCCGACGGCGACAATTTGGGCGACGGCTTTGAAGTGGCGCCGAAAGCGCTGCAGGATCAAACTGACGCACTGCGACGCGATACCGACAGCGACGGCCTTGACGACGATAAAGAGATTTACGTCCACCTCACCAAGCCGAATGTGGCCGACACTGACGGCGACACCGTTAACGACGGTGACGAAGTGCATGGCGGCACAGCCCTACCTTCGCCTTGCGGCCTTCTCGTCGGTCGTCCCGCCACCAATCCGCTGGTGGCCGACACCGACGGCGACGGCATTCCTGATGACCAGGACTGTTCGCCCGCCGGCGCGAACGATGACGGCGACGCGCTGCCCGACCCCTGGGAAATCGGCTACTACGGCGATATTTACCTTTACGACGAGACCAGCGACCCGGACATCGACGGCTGCAATAACGGCTGCGAGTACCAGCGCGGAACTAATCCGGTCGTAGCGGACACCGACGGCGATGACCTCACCGACGGCGATGAAATCGCGCGCGGCACCAATCCGCTGAGAAGCGATACCGATAATGACGGGCTGACCGACGGCCAGGAAGTGGCTGGTATGCACCCCACGGCTGGCGCATTCTCGCCCAGCAATCCCGTGCTCGCCAATTCCGACACCGACAACCTGAGCGACGGTGAGGAAGTGCTGGGCCAACATCCATGGGGAACGCCGCATGGGTTGGGCAGCAGTAATCCTACCCTCTGGGATACGGACGGAGACGGCCTGTCCGACAGCCTCGAAGTGACCCCGAACCCGCAGATGCTGATCATGGTAGTGGGCCAGGCGGCTTATCCGGTGCCAGCGACTTTCCCCGGCAACGCGGACAGCGATGGCGATGGTATTTCGGATGGAATCGAAGTCACCGGCATCCCGCGCACCAACCCGCGTGTGGTGGATACGGATGGCGACGGCGTGAATGACAAGGCCGAGCAGGATGGGAATGGCTCGCTGCTGATCACGGTTGTTCGCGTCGACAGCACCTGCGCCACCACGACCCCGTCGATTGCAGTGCCGCCGACCAACCCGCTGAACGGCGACTCGGACGGCGATGGTATTTCGGATGGCAATGAGATCAACCGGCAGGTCGCAGGAAGCCCACGGCCAACCAACCCGGCGGCTGCGGATACTGACCTTGACGGCATATGGGACAGCGTAGAGTTGGCTGGCAACTCCGCCCGGCTGATCCAGGTCTTCGGCGCGCAGCCCTACGGCGTCCCCGCCACCGATCCCACCGATGATGACAGCGACAACGACTGCCTGAGAGACGGCGCCGAAATCAACCGCACCGCGGGCACGCCGGCTGTGGCCGCAGCCACAGACCCAACCAAGGCCGATACCGACAATGACGGCCTGAATGATCGAGCCGAGGGCCTGGGTAACGCAACTTATTTCATCCGCGTCAACGGTGCAGCGCCGGGCTACTCGGTGCCGGCGACCGACCCGCTCAAGAGCGATACCGATGGCGACACGCTGAGCGACAGCGCCGAAGTCAACCGCACCGCCGGCACGCCCGCCGTATCAGCGCCGACCGACCCCACCAGGGCCGACACTGACAGTGATACGGTTAACGACAACCTGGACAGCGATCCACTCAATGCACCTCCGCCCATTCTGCGCATTGCGGGCGCAACGGTGGCCGAACCCGGTTCTGGCTCGACGACCGTAGACTTCCCGATCACGCTGCTCTATCCGCGCGCCGGCCAAACTGTGCAGGTCACTGCGACGACCAGCAACGGCACAGCCATCGCCGGAGTCTGCAAGAACAACGGTGAGGACTTTGTGGCCTCAAGCCAGACCCTGACCTTCACCCCCGGCACGACCACACGCTACTTCCAGGTGACGGTGTGCGCCGACAACAAGAAGTGAAGGCAACGAGACGTTTACCATCACCCTGTCGAACGCGAGCAACGCGACGATTGATGTGGGCACAGCCACAGGCACGATTACACCGTAGTACAGGCATTCCAGCAGGCAATGGCTCGAGAAAGCGAGTTATCACGATGAACGGCAAGCACAGCAAGACAAACACTTCCGCCAATCACCGGTTTCAGTCCGGTCAGGCCATCGTCATCATCGCGATGGTGATGGTCGGGCTGATCGGCGCGCTTGGGCTGGCGATTGATGGCGGCGGGCTGATGTTCATGTACCGCGACATCCAGAATGCCACCGACGCAGCCGTGGTCGCTGCGACCTATGCCCGCTGCACCAACGCAGCGCCAGCAGGTGTGATCGCCGCCGGAATGCAGGCGGCGCTGGACAATGGTTTCAACAATGACGGAGTCACCAACTGGGTCACGGTCGAGAACCCGCCGCCTTCAGGCGCGGAAAGAGCGGGCGATATCGACTACGTTCAGGTGTCTATCCGCGCTCTGAAACCCTCCTATTTCATCCAGTTGGTTTACCCACAGGGGCTGGAAGTGACCAATGGCAGCACCGGCCACTGCCGTCCAGCCTTCAACCCAACCAGCATCGGCGCCGTCTTTGGCATTTCGACCACTTGCAATAACCCCAGCACCGTGAATTTTCAGGGTGCCGACCTGCAGATCATTGGCGGCGTGCACAGCAACCACGACCTCAAGTTCAACGGTTCAAATCAGGTCGTGGACGGCACCGGAACCTACGTGCAGAGCGAGCAAGGGGGGGCCACCTTCACCGGCGGCACAACTCAAACAACGGTTCTCCCCGATCCGTTGGCCGGGTACTTTGCGCGCAACGTCTTTGATGCCGGTGGCCGCGTCTACGAGCGCGCGCTGGCAAAGAGCATGCAACTGCGGGGAGACGCCTCTCTGGTTCACGTCATCACCGGCAACCTGACGAGTTCCAACCTCGAAGGCTATTACGTGGTCAGCGGCAATGTCGACGTCAGTGATGCCGTCTTCGGCCCGGCGGGCGCAACCATTATCGCCAACGGAACCATCGACCTGCATACCACACTGGAAGCCAATTACTTCGTGGACGGCCTCCTGCTGTACTCCGGTGCGGCTGGAGGCTGCAATGGCCAGGGCGTGGTTTCCTTCCGTGGCCCCAATGGCAATGGCGGCGGCGGCAATGGCAATTCCAATCGAATCTGCGGCCCCGGCGTCGTGCCCGATCCGGATCGCCAGTTGATGCGCGGCGTCATCTACGCGCCGAATGGCGGCATCAATTTCTCAGTGCCGCGTGCCAATATGGTAGGCGCGCTGGTCGCCCAGTTCGTCTCTTCAAGCGCCGCGCGCTCGTGCATCTGGTACGAACCCAGCATCCTCGATCCGATTCCGCCCCAGGTCGAGTTCGCTCAATAAGCGAGTCCAGCGATTCAAAATCCACACAGCGCGGCGGGGAGCATTCCCCGCCGCGTTTGATTCCCGCGTCCGTTCCCCCTCAAACCAAGCCTCATGCAGGTTGCACAAGCACGACCCTTGCAATGATTGTGAAAAATGGTACAAATTGCCACTGGTCACGCTCATAATTTCATTTACAATTAAATCAAGGGGAAATGCACTTCATTTGACAGGGTGTGTTCCCCATTTTCGCACGGGAGGATGGAAGTATGCCGAGCCATGCTGCTGCGCCTGCGCCGCCATCGGATGACAAGCGCTGGCGTATCGTCACTGCCACCATGCGCCGCCACGGATTTGGGGCCGACGCACTGATCGAAACGCTGCACAGTGTTCAGGAGGCGTTCGGCTACATCGACGACGACGCGCTGCGCTTCGTCGCGCGCGGGCTGCATGTGCCGCCCGGCCGCGTTTACGGCGTGGCCACCTTCTACAACTATTTCACGCTCAAGCCGCAGGGCGAACACACCTGCGTGGTTTGCCTCGGCACCGCCTGCTACATCAAGGGCGCGGCCAGCATCCTCGGCGCGCTCGAAGCGCGGCTGGGCGTCAAAGCAGGCGAAACGACTGGCGACAAGCAGGTTTCGCTGCTCACCGCCCGCTGTATGGGCGCGTGCGGCCTTGCGCCAATTGTCGTCAACGACGGTGAAGTGGCCGCGCAAGTGTCGGCCGATGCATCCGTGGCCAAAGTCGAGGAGTGGATGAACCATGCTGTCGGATGAACTGAACCGGATTGCGCAGCACGAGCTGGACGCACGCCAACCGCTGAAGCACCGGCTGCATGTATGCATGGGCACTGGCTGTATCTCAGCCGGCGCGGAAGGCGTGAAGAGCGCGCTTGATGCGGAAGTAAAAGCCAATGGCTTCGACAAGACCTGTGCAGTGACCGTGGGCGGCTGCCGCGGCCTGTGTGCGGCTGGCCCGCTGGTGGCAATTGATGGAGACGCCAACATCGCGCAGCGCGTTACGCCCGAAGGCGTACCGAGCCTGCTTCAGAATCTCGAACATTTGTCGAAGGCGCAGCGCCTTCCGACTGAACTGCCGTTCTTCCAGCGCCAGAAGAAAGTCGTACTCGAATACTCGGGCAACCTCGACCCGAACCGCATCGACGACTACATCGCCGCCGGCGGCTACTCAGCGCTCAACCGCGCGCTGACCGAGATGACCCCCGCCAACGTCGTCGACGAGCTGATGCGCAGCGGGCTGCGCGGGCGCGGCGGCGCGGGCTACACCACCGGCCTCAAGTGGCAAACGGTGTCGAAGGCACTCGGCGAGCGCAAGTTCGTTGTCTGCAACGGAGACGAGGGCGACCCGGGCGCGTTCATGGATCGCAGCGTCATGGAAGACTACCCGTTCAAGGTGCTGGAAGGCGTCACCATCGCGGGCTACGCCGTCGGCGCGCAGCAGGGCTACCTGTACGTGCGCGCGGAATACCCACTGGCGGTGAAACGGCTCAAGGCGGCTATCCGCCAGGCCGAAAAGAACGGGCTGCTGGGCAACAATATCGGCGGCACGCCCTTCTCGTTCAACATTGATGTGCGGCTGGGCGCTGGCGCGTTTGTGTGCGGCGAAGAAACCGCCTTGATGGCCTCAATCGAGGGCAGACGCGGCAACCCGCGCCCGCGCCCGCCCTACCCGGCGCAAAGCGGCCTGTGGGGTTGTCCCACGTTGATCAACAACGTCGAGACCTTCGCCAGCATCGCCCCGATCATCCGCAACGGCGCCGACTGGTTCGCCAACATCGGCACCGAGAAGAGCAAGGGCACCAAGGTCTTCGCGCTCAGCGGCCGCGTCAATTACACCGGCCTGATTGAAGTACCGATGGGCACGACGCTGCGCGACATCGTCTTCGAGATCGGCGGCGGCATCCCTGAAGGCAAGCAGTTCAAGGCCGTTCAAACCGGCGGCCCGTCTGGTGGCTGTATTCCGGCGGAATACCTCGATACGCCCGTCGACTACGAATCGCTGGCGGCGCTCGGTTCGATCATGGGATCGGGCGGCATGATCGTCATGGACGAAACCTCGTGCATGGTCGACGTCGCCAAGTACTTCATGGAATTCTGCATGACAGAGTCGTGCGGCAAGTGCGTTCCCTGCCGCGTCGGCACCGCCCAGATGCACGACATTCTCGACAAGATCACGAAGGGCAAAGCGACACTGGACGACCTGGCCATGCTCGAAGACATGTGCGACATGGTACGCGCCACCAGTCTATGCGGCCTCGGTCAATCAGCGCCCAACCCCGTCGTGAGTACACTGCGCCATTTCCGCGAGGAGTATCTGGCGCATATCGTCGAACATCGGTGCCCGGCCGGTGTGTGCACCGGCTTAAGTCACACAGTGGAGGTGCAAGTATGAGTCAGGTTGTTACGCTCACCATTGATGAGAAGGAAGTCAGCGGGCTGGATGACGAAACCATCCTGCAGGTCGCGCTGGACAACGGGATTCAAATTCCACGCCTCTGTTATCTGGATGGGCTATCCATCGCCGGGGCCTGCCGCCTGTGCATGGTCAATGTGCAGGGCGCGCGCGGTCTTGTGGCGGCATGTGCCACCCGCGTAAGCGAGGGTATGGTGGTGCAGACGGACAATGAGCGACTGCTCAAGTACCGCCGCATGATCGTCGAAATGATGTTCGCCGAAGGCAATCACATTTGCTCGGTGTGCGTCTCCAACGGCCACTGCGAACTGCAGAGCATGGCACAGCGCCTGGGCATTGATCACATTTCGCTGCCCTATCTGCACCCGGTACGAAAGGTGGACGCGTCGCACAATCTGTTCGCGTTCGACCCCAACCGCTGCGTGCTGTGTACGCGCTGTGTGCGCGCATGCGACGAGGTTGAAGGCGCGCACACGTGGAGCATCACCGGCCGTGGCTTCGAAGCCCAAATGATCACGGATTTCGCCACGCCGTGGGGTGAAAGTGAAACGTGCACGTCCTGCGGCAAGTGCGTTAACGTCTGCCCCACCGGCGCACTGTTCACCAAGGGCTGGTCGGTGTCCGAAATGAAGAAGCGCACCGATTTTCTCGCCTGGCTGACTGAGATGCGGGAGCAAGGTTAATGAGCAAGGTAAAGATCGCCACCGTATGGCTGGACGGATGCTCCGGCTGCCACATGTCGTTCCTCGACATGGATGAACGGCTGCTCGCGCTCGCCAGCGCCATAGACCTCGTCTATTCGCCGCTGGTCGATTTCAAGGAATTTCCACCGGATGTGGATGTGACCCTGGTGGAAGGCGCAGTGAGCAGCGAAGAAGACCTGCACAAAATCCAATACATTCGCGGGCGTACGAAGCTTCTGGTTTCGTTGGGCGACTGCGCCATTACCGGCAACGTGCCGTCAATGCGCAACACTTTCGGCAAACAGGCCATCCTCGAACGAGCCTATCTCGATGAGGGCCTGCGCAACCCGCAAATCCCCACCGATGGGGTGCCGCCCCTGCTCGATCTTGTGCGGCCAATACACACAGTCGTGGATGTGGACGTGTTCCTGCCCGGCTGCCCGCCCCCGGCTGGCGTCATCTACGAGGCTGTGCTCGCCCTGGTGGAGGGCCGCACGCCTGAGATTGACGGCCTGACACGCTTTGGAAAGTAGAGAACACTGATGAGCCGAACGCTGACTATAGACCCCGTCACTCGCATCGAGGGGCACGCGAAAATCACCATTTACCTTGACGACGCGGGCCGCGTGGAAGATGCGCGTTTTCACGTCACGCAGGTGCGCGGCTTCGAGAAGTTCGTCGAGGGCCGTCCATTCCAGGAAATGCCCGCGTTGATGGCCCGCATCTGCGGCATCTGCCCGGTCAGCCACCTGATGGCCTCGGCCAAAGCCTGTGACATGATCATGGCGGTACGCATCCGGCATACTGCCGCGATGCTGCGCCGCATCATGAATATGGCGCAAATCCTGCAGTCACACGCCCTCAGCTACTTCTATCTGTCAGCCCCTGACCTGATGCTGGGCATGGACGCGCCGCCTGAACAGCGGCACATCTTCGGCTTGATGGAGGCCGACCCGGAAATGGCCCGCGCTGGCGTGCGCCTGCGCGCGACCGGCCAGCAGATCATCGAAATCCTCGGCGGCAAACGCATTCATCCGGCGTGGGTCGTGCCTGGCGGCGTGGCCGAACCACTGACACCCGAAAAGCGCGAGCAGATTCTGGCGATGCTGCCCGAAGCGCTGGCCCTCGCCCAGATGGCCTTCGAGCGCTTCTTGCCCACGCTCGACCAGTTCAAGGATGAGATCGAGAGCTTCGCAAATTTCCCCACGCTGTTCATGGGCCTGCGCACCAAGAACAACACGCTGGAGTTTTACAACGGCGAACTATCCATCTACGGCCCGGACTTTGTGCCGCTGGAACTGGGCATCGACCCGGAAAACTACGATCACGTCATCGGCGAAGCGGTGCTGCCGTACAGCTACCTCAAGTCACCCTACTATAAGCCGCTGGGTTACCCGGGTGGCATCTACCGCGTAGGACCGCTGGCGCGCCTCAACATCGTCGACCGGCCCGGCACAGCGCTGGCCGATATCGCCTATGAGGTTTGGCCCACCGTCGACCGCCAGAGTTCGTTCCACTATCACCTCGCGCGCCTGATCGAGATCATCTTCTGCATCGAGCGCATCGAGGAACTGCTGAACGAGCCGGACATTCTCAACGAGAATGTGCGCTCTCACGCGGTCGCCAACCGCGCGCAGGGTGTTGGCATTAGCGAAGCGCCACGCGGCACACTCATCCACCACTACGGCGTCGATGATGACGGCCTGATGACCTACTGCAACATGATTATCGCCACCGGCAACAATAACCCGGCGATGGATCGCGGCGTGCTTCAGGTGGCGCAGCGCTTCGTCAAGGGCAACCAGTTGGAAGATGGCATGCTTAACCGCGTCGAGGCGGTCATTCGCGCTTACGACCCGTGCCTGAGCTGCTCGACGCACGCGATTGGCCAGATGCCAATGCATATCGAACTGGTCGCGCCGGACGGCGAAGTGCTGAGCGAGGTCACACGCGGATGAAACCAATCGTGATTGGCCTCGGCAACCCCCTGCGCGGTGATGACAGCGCCGGCCAACGGGCTGCTGAAGCCCTCTACCACTGCATGCCGGCCAATGCGGCTGATATTCGCCTGTGCCACCAGCTTACGCCCGAACTGAGCGAACCTCTGGCGCGCGCATCGCTGGCTGTCTTCATCGACGCGCGTGACGGCGGCGAGCCCGGCCACATCTGCGCGCAGCCCATCGACACAGGCGGTGAGACGCGGCACACGCACTTCATGACGCCGGGCGCGCTGCTGGCGCTGACGAAAGCACTTAATGGCCGCGCACCGCATGCCTGGCTGATCACCATCAGCGCCGCCCAGTTCGATCTGGGCGCGCCGCTGTCGCCGGAAGTCGAGCGCGCGCTGCCTGAAGTCGTGGAGCGCGTCTGCGCGCTGGTGGCCGCCGAAACCGCTCTACCCGTCATGCCCTGCGCCTCATAACTGAACTGCCAACACAAAGCACACAAAGGGCGCGAAGGGGTAAACCCTTCGCGCCCTTTGTGCGTTTTGCGTTTGATTTTCCCTAACAGATTCGGGGTAGTTGTTCGCCCACCTGCGTATCGATGACGCGCGTGCCGCCAATGCCAGTGCGCCCCACCAGCACGCCCGGGTGCTTCTCGACTACGTGTCCGATGATGGCCGCCTGCGCGCCGAACGGGTGCGCCCGCAGCGTCGCCAATGCCGCTTCAGCCTGCTCGGGCGGCACAAACGCCACCAGCTTGCCTTCGTTGGCCACATGCAGCGGGTCCATGCCCAGCAACTCGCAGGCCGCCGAAGTCGCCGGGTTCACCGGTACACTGCGCTCGTCGATGACCACGCCTACGCCCGCCGCCCGCGCAATCTCATTGAGCGCCGCCGCCGCGCCGCCGCGAGTGGCGTCGCGCAAGGCATGTGTGCCCGGGGCCGCCGCCAGCAGCGCGTCGATCATGCCGTTCAGCGGCGCACAGTCCGAGCGGATGATTGTCTCGAATTCCAGTCCTTCGCGCACGCTCAGAATTGCCATACCATGATCGCCAAGCGTGCCGCTCACCAGCACCACATCGCCCGGCCGCGCGCGTTCGGGCCGGATATCGACGCCGTCCGGGATCACGCCGATGCCACTGGTGTTGATGAACACGCCGTCGCCGTGGCCGCGGTCCACCACCTTGGTATCGCCCGCCACGATGCGCACGCCCGCTTCGCGCGCCGCCGCGCCCATGCGCTCGACAATGCCGACCAGCGTGCTGACGGATAAGCCTTCTTCGAGGATGAACCCCGCCGACAGATACAGCGGCTGCGCGCCCATCACAGCGAGGTCATTGACCGTGCCGTGCACCGCCAGTTCGCCGATGCTGCCACCCGGAAAGAACAGTGGCCGCACGACGAACGAGTCGGTCGTGAATGCCAGCCGGCTGCCGCCCAGCGCCAGCACTGCCGAGTCGCCGCGCGCCTCCAGCAAGTCGTTCGCAAACGCCGGGTAGAAGAGGTGCTCAATGAGCTCACTAGTCAGCTTGCCGCCGCCGCCATGCCCCAGCACGATATTCGGTTGGTCCCGCAACGGCAGCGGGCACACCCAGCCTTCGAAATTCGATGCATCAATCATTTGACCTCACAAGAGAAGATGAACCACAGAGGCACTGAGGACACAGAGAGGAGTGCCTTACTTCTCAGTGTTCCCCGTGTCTCAATGGTTCAATCGGTTGTTCGTACCGCCCGTACTGGTAGTAGGCCGCGCACGCGCCTTCGCTGGAGACCATCGTCGCGCCCAGCGGGCGGCGCGGGGTGCATTCCTTTCCGAACGCCGGGCACTGGTTCGGCTTGAGATGGCCGCGCAGCACATCGCCGCTGCGGCACAGCGCCAATTCCCGCGTGACGATGCCGCCCACATCAAAACGTTCGGCTGCGTCGTATGCCCGATACGGCTCGCGCAGTTGCCAGCCACTGGCCGGAATCTCGCCGATGCCGCGCCATTTGCGGTCGCACACCTCGAACACCTGCGCCAGCACGGCCTGCGCGGGACGGTTGCCTTCAGGCGCGACGGCGCGCGCATACGGATTTTCGACATCGGCGCGGCCCTGTTCAAGCTGAAGCACAGCATAGCGGATGCCTTCGAGCACATCGAGTGGCTCAAAGCCCGTCACGACAATCGGCACCTGGTAGCGGTCGGCAAGTGCCCCATACTGCCACGTGCCCATCACGCTGCACACATGGCCCGCCGCCAGAAACGCCTGCACGCGGTTTCCCGGCGACTGCAAGATCGCTTCCATCGCCGGCGGCACCAGCACATGCGACACCAGCACGCTGAAGTTCGTCAGTCCTTCGCGCTCGGCCTGCAGCACGGACATCGCGTTGGCGGGGGCGGTCGTCTCAAAGCCAATGGCAAAGAACACGACTTGTTTGTCCGGGTGTTCACGCGCAATCTTCACGGCATCGAGCGGCGAATAGACGATGCGCACATCGCCGCCAGCGCTCTTGACGCCGAACAGGTCCTGATCGCTGCCCGGCACGCGCAGCATATCGCCAAACGAGCAGAAGATGACGCCCGGCCGCGCCGCAATCGCCAGCGCGCGGTCGATGGTCTCCAGCGGCGTCACGCACACCGGGCAACCTGGCCCGTGAATCAGCTCGATTTCGGGCGGCAGCAGTTGGTCGATGCCGTTGCGGATGATCGAGTGCGTTTGCCCGCCGCACACTTCCATAATCGCCCACGGCCGCGTGGTGATGGCGGCGATGTCATCGAGCAGCCGCCGCGCCAGCGCCTCGTCGCGGAATTCGCTCAGGTACTTCACGGCCCATCCCCCGCCAGATTCAGTTCTTCGTCCAGCCCGCCGACGGCACGGATGTGCTCCAGCGTTTCCAGCGCCAATTCCTCGTCCAGCCGCGTGATGGCAAAGCCGACATGGACGATGACGTAATCGCCCACCACGACTTCAGGCACGTACTCCAGGCAGACGTCCTTCTGCACGCCGCCGAAGTCCACGCGGCCCATCTTTGCGCCATGCTGCTCAAACAGGTCGGTTACGCGCCCGGGAATCCCTAAACACATTCGCTTACCCCTCCTCCAATACAGCCAGCCCGCCGACGATGGCCTGGCCCAGCGCCAGACCGCCATCATTAGGCGGCGTTTTCTCGTGTGTGAGCACCGTGAAGCCCGCTTGTTCGAGGCCATCCACGGTCAGGCCCAACAGATGCAGATTTTGAAACACGCCGCCGCTGAGCGCTGCCACATTCACGCCGGTTTCGTCACGCAAGCGCACCAGCACGCGCACCGCCGCATCGGCCAGCGCAGCATGGAACTGCGCCGCGATGCTGGCTGGCGAGAACGCCAGCGCGCACAGAAGCAGCTATCGCGGCGATCACGGGAGATGTGTCGATTTGCAGCGCTAGGCCCTCATCTCCCATCCCTTTCTCCCTCAGGGCGAAGGGCGGTAATTCCCCCTCTCCGTGTACGGAAAGGGGGTTGGGGGGTGAGGTTACCAGCCCCTCCAACTCCATCGCCGCCTGCGCCTCATAGGTCACAGTCGGGCGAATCCCGATCAGCGCCGCCACGGCATCAAACAGGCGGCCGGCGCTGCTGGTGAGCGGCGCGTTGAAGCCGGACTCAAACTGGCGTTGAATCACGCGGCGCTCAGCTTCAGTCGTGGCAGCCACCGGCGGCAGATCGTCCGTCCACGGCACGCCTGCCGCCCACAACTGTGCCAGCGCCACGCGCGCCGGGTGGCGAATGGCGCTGTCCCCGCCAGGCAGAGGCACGTACTTCAAATGCGCCAGCCGCCTGAAGCCGTGATAATCGGCCAGCAGCATTTCGCCGCCCCAGATTGCGCCATCCATCCCGTAGCCCGTACCGTCAAAGCACAAGCCCAGCACTGGCTGCTCTCCATCGAAGCCATGCTCCGCCATCAGTCCGGCGATGTGCGCGTGATGGTGCTGTACCTTCACCAGCGGGATGCTGCGCCGCGCCGCTTCGCGTTCGGCCCAGCGCGTCGAGACGTAGCCGGGATGCAGATCGCAAACGATACGCTGCGGCGCGATCCCGTACAGCCGCTCGAAATGGCGCACAGATCGTTCGAGCGCCTCGACTGTCTCGATGCTTTCGAGATCGCCTATATGCGGGCTGAGAAAGGCGTGTTCACCGCGCGCGATACAGAACGTGTTCTTGAGTTCGCCGCCCACCGCCAGCAGCGGAGGCACGGACTGCGGCAGGCTCACTGGCAACGGCGCATAGCCGCGCGACCGGCGCACCGGCAGCGCCGCGCCGCGAAATACGCGCAGCACCGAGTCGTCGCACGGCTGTTCAATCGGGCGGTCGTGCATCAGGAAGGCATCAGCCAGCGAAGCCAACCGTTCGCGGGCGTTCGTATTATCGTAGGCGATGGGCTCTCCGCTCCAGTTGCCAGACGTCATCACGAGTGGGCGCTCGTCCAGCAGCAAATGGTGCAACGGCGCATAGGGCAGCATCACGCCCAGTTGGTTGAGGCCGGGCGCAACCGCAGCAGCAACCGCACCGGCACGGGCCTCCAGCAGCACAATCGGGCGGGCGCGGCTGGTGAGCAGCGCCGCTTCAGCTTCGTTCACGCAAGCGATACGCCGCACGATCTCCAGATCGAGCGCCATCAGCGCAAACGGCTTGTCGGCGCGGCCCTTGCGTTCGCGCAGGCGCTGAACGACCGCCTCATTGGTCGCATCACAGGCCAGATGGAATCCGCCGATGCCTTTGATAGCGACGATCTGGCCATCGGCCAGCCGCGCCTGCACGTCCGGAATGGCAGCATCGCGTTCACTCAGGCGCGCGCCGTCCGCTTCCAGCCATAGCTGCGGCCCGCACACGGGGCAGGCAATTGGCTGCGCGTGAAAGCGCCTGTCGAGCGGGTCATCATATTCGCGCTGGCAGGCCGGGCACAGCGGAAATCCGGCCATCGTCGTATGCGGCCGATCATAGGGTAGCCCGCGAATGATCGTGTAGCGCGGTCCACAGTGCGTGCAGTTGATGAACGGATAGCGATAGCGCCGGTCGGTGGGGTCGAGCATTTCGCGCAGGCAGTCGTCACACACGGCGATATCGGGCGACACCAGCGTGAACGCCCCCGCCTGCGCGTCGCTGTGCACAATCGTGAAGTCGGTTTCGCCTTGAATAGCCAGCGCCTCAACCGTCACCGCGTCAATCTGCGCCAGCGGCGGCGCTTCGGTATGCAGCGCGGCTGCAAACGCCGCCAGTGCTTCGGGCGGGCCTTCGATCTCGATGAAAACGCCGGCGCTGTTATTGCCAACCAATCCACCCAGCCCCAGGCGCATGGCCAGTCCATACACGAACGGCCGGAAGCCAACGCCCTGTACAACGCCGCGCACCAGCAGGCGCTGGCGTTGAAGCTCGGAGGCGATCACGGCGTTCATTCGGTCGTCTCGTTCAGCTATGGTTGAGGTTGCGCCGCGCGCACGCGCTTGAGATAGTCGAGCCAGCCGTCCATCCCCTGCCCGGTGCGCGCCGACACTTCGAGCGTTTCGATGCCTGGGCGCACCGATTCGAGCGCCTCGTAAGCGGCCGCGCGGTCGAACTCGGTCGCCTCGGCCAGATCGATCTTGGTAATGACCGCGGCATCGGCCGAGAAGAACATCGGCGGATATTTCAACGGCTTGTCCTCGCCTTCGGTCACCGACAGCAGCACCACCCGCGCCGTTTCGCCCAGGTCATAGTGCGCCGGGCAAACGAGATTGCCCACGTTCTCGATGAACAGGAAATCGAGCGTCTCAAGTTCCCAGCCTTCAAGATGATGGGCGATCATGTCCGCTTCGAGATGGCAGTTGCCCGCCGTGACGATCTGGCGGCTCAATGCCCCGCTGCGCGCCAGCCGTTTGGCGTCGTTATCGGTGGCCACATCGCCCACCAGCGCCGCCGGGGTGAAGCCCTGCTCGCGCAGCAGGGTCATCGTCTTTTCGAGCAGCAGCGTCTTGCCCGCGCCCGGGCTAGACACGAGGTTGAATACCGTCACGCCAGCGGTTTCAAAGCGGGCACGCAGCTCGTGCGCCAGCAGGTCGTTCTTTTCTAGCACGCCCTGGCGAATTTCAAGGACACGGGGCTTCATCCAGCACCTCCACGGACTCAATCAACAGTTCACGGCCCTGGCGCAGTTCGCCAGTCGGCCGTCCGCAGCGCGGGCAGCGAAACTGCTGAATCGTCGCTAACTCGCTTTCCAGATCGCAGACCGGGCAGTAGACCACGACCGGCACGAGGTCGATTTCCAGCGCGGCACCTTCCAGCAGCGTGCCTACGGTCGCCACGTCAAAACCGAAGCGCAGGGCGTCTGCATCGACGCCAGCCAGCGCGCCGATACGAAGGCGCACGGCCGTCACGCGGGCAGCGCCATCGGCGCGCACCGCAGTTTCGACCTGTTCAATCAGGCTTTCGGCAATCGACAACTCATGCACGGAACTGCCTCTCCTCCCCAGGCGCGGCAGATCAGACTGTTACGCGAATTGTAACACAAAATGAAGAGTTTTGAACCGCCAAGACGCGGAGTTCGCCAAGGAAAAGCGCCAAGAGGTTTTCCCCCTTGGCGCTTGTGGTGACCTTTGCGTTCTTTGCGTTGTATCCTATCCCGGCGATCCGGCCAAAAGAGACTGCTTCTAGCGCCGGCCAGCGACACGCAGGATGAGCAGGAACAGGTTGATGAAATCGAGGTACAGCATCAACGCGCCGACCACGGCGATACCGTTACGCGCCGGATGCGTATCCATCTCCTCGCCAAGTTTCTTCAGACGCTGCGTGTCCCAGGCCGTCAGTCCAACGAACAAGGCGATTCCGGCAAAATTGAGCAGGTGATTGGCCGGTGAGTTCGGGAAAAACAAGGTGAACATCCAGGCGATCATCCAGCCCATCAGCAGCATGAACAGCATGGGGCCGGCCTTGCTCAT
The DNA here is from genome assembly GCA_963841085.1 of uncultured Chloroflexia bacterium. GTDB lineage: Bacteria > Chloroflexota > Anaerolineae > Aggregatilineales > Phototrophicaceae > Flexifilum. Next base: position 775,598 of record CAWJBF010000005.1, read on the forward strand.
GTCCAGCTTCATCACCATTGCCACCACGCTCGTGATCAGAAACGTCAGCGCGGTAATCCAGAACACCTGGTAAATCAGGTCATTGGCATAGTACAGGAAGATCGTCGAGAGAGTGACGCCCGTGAGTGCCGCGTAGCCGAGGAAGATGACGAAAGCTGCGCCCGCTTTCATCGTACCAACCGACCGACTTAACGCGACCACCAGCATGATCTGGACGATGAACAGGCCGAACACCAGCCACGGGCTGGAGGCGATGTTGATCAGACGCGCAAGATCGCGGCTGAGCCAGGTCGATACTAGCGCGGTGACCAGCAGACCGAGGAACATGATGGCATAGACTTGCGCGAGGAAGCGGTTGACGCGCGCCTCACTGACTGTGCCTTTCTTTGAAGCTGACGTTGCTGCTGCCATCGTATATTGATCGCTTTCCCAATGTGCGGACATAGATACGGCGTTTGCTGAATGAGCGCCCATTATTGCAGGCGAACAGCGCCAATGCCACCGTGTCTGATCACGAGAAGATTGCATCACGCGTTTTGGGCAGCCCCACCGTGAAAGCGGTACACTATCCATCTTTCACATTGAGTAGGGTCGCAGGAGGCAATGGTGAGCAAAATCGGCATCGGCGTGATTGGTCTGGGCCGCATGGGGCGTGTATATGCCACGCATGTCGCGCGCCAGATCGACGACGCTGCGCTGGTGGCGATTGCCGACGCCAATGCCGGGGCGCTGGCCGAATACGCCGGCCAAGTGAACGCACGCGCCTATGCCAACTATCATGATCTGCTTGCCGACCCTGCTGTCGATGGCGTCATCATCGCCACGCCCACCAGCACCCACCGCGAGGTCGTAATTGCGGCGGCTCAAGCGGGCAAGGCCATCTTCGTCGAAAAACCGACGGCGCTGACGATGGCCGCCACTGATGATATGCTGGCCGCAGTCGAAACAACCGGCGTGATGTTTCAGGTCGGTTTTATGCGCCGCTTCGACCGCGCCTACGCTACCGCCCGCCAGAAGATCGATGCTGGCCTGATTGGCGATCCAGTCGTCGTGCGCTCGATTGGCCGCGACCCGTTCCGCACCAGCCTCGAATACGCCGATCCGGCCATCAGCGGCGGCCTGATCATAGACATGGGCATTCACGATTTCGATGTCATTCGCTGGATGATGGGCGACGAAATCGAGCGCGTCTACACAGAAACGGCTTCGCTGGTGTATCCCGAACTGCTCGGCGTCGATGATGTCGATAACGCCATGATCTCGGTACGCTTCGTGCGCGGCGGCCTCGGCAACGTCGAGGTCAGCCGCACAGCCGGCTATGGCTATGACATTCGCGCGACCGTCGTGGGCAGCAAGGGCACGCTCGAAATTGGCTATCTGCAGGAAACGCCAGTTGTGCTGCTGTCGAAAGAGACCGGCGTGAGCCATGACGTGGTGCCGCACTTCCCTGAGCGGTTCGGCCCGGCCTACACCGCGCAGATCGAGGCCTTCGCCGACAGCCTGCGCACCGGCCAGCCGCCCAAAGTGACGGCCGCCGATGCCCGCGCCGCGCTGCAGGCCGCCATCGCCGCGACCGTGTCGCAGCACGAGGGCCGCGTCGTCTACACCCGCGAGGTCCAGTAGGATGCGCATGTCCAGCGGCGCGTCGGTGGAGTTTCTTGCGCTGCAGTGCCGGGACTTCCTCGTTTTTGATGATGCACGGTGTACGTTATTTCGTCGTCACGCTCAAAGCGGTGTTGAGGCCCGCCTGCCGGGACTTCCTCCACACGTTTCGCGCCTGACGCCTGGTTAAGTAGAAGGATCGAATCATGCCTACACTCGTCAAAACAGAATATGCTGGCTGGCCGAACTGTTACAAGCTCTCCAACGGGCGCATTGAGCTGGTGATCACCGGCGATGTAGGCCCGCGCCTGATCCGCTTCGGATTCGCGGGCGGCGACAACATGCTCTACGAAGACCCCGCCGCGGCCGGTCTGGTGGGTGGCGACGAATGGCGTCTGTATGGCGGTCATCGCCTGTGGCACTCACCCGAGCATCCGGTGCGCACCTATTTCCCGGACAATGCGCCTGTGCAGGTCGTAGAATCCGGCGACGGCATCCACATCACCCAGCCCGACGAAACAGTCAACGGCATCCAGAAGAAGATTCACTTGCGCATGGATGACAGCGCGGCACAGGTACAGTTGGTTCACACACTGACAAACACCGGCCCGTGGCCGATCAAGCTGTCAGTTTGGGCGCTATCGGTCATGGCCTCTGGCGGCACAGCGATTGTTCCCATGCCGCCGCGTGGGCAGCACCCGCAAGACTTGCTGCCTACGACGCAGTTGGCCATCTGGCCCTACACCGATATGGCCGACCCGCGCTGGACGTGGGGCACACGGTTTGTGCTGCTGCGCCAGCGCAATGCCGCGCCGCAAAAGGTGGGCATGAGCGTACCCGGTGGATGGATCGCCTACGCCAATTCGGGCAACCTGTTCGTCAAGCGCTTTGGGCATCTCGCCGGCGCAGAGTATCCCGACCTCGGGTCGAACGTCGAAGTGTTCACTAACAGCGACATGCTGGAAGTTGAAACGCTGGGCCCGCTGACCGAGCTTGCGCCCGGCAGCTCCCTCAATCACGTCGAGCACTGGTATCTGTTCGATGGCGTGGCCGCCCCGGAAAACGACGCCGATGTGGATACGAACGTGCTGCCAGTGCTGGCCCAAATCCACAGCTAGACCGCAGTCCAGTCACAAACAAAAACGCGCCGGACAAGTTCGCTTGTCCGGCGCGTGGTGATCTTAGTCTCGGGCTAGACGCCCATTTCGACCGCGATGCGGCCATCTTCAACCGCCTGCACCAGCACCGCATGATCGCGTGCTGCCTGATCAGCATAAGCCACCGAAAACGCTTCCAGCGCCTCGCCGAAAGTGTCGCGAGTGCCTATATAGCCAGCGATGGGCGCGGCGTCGCCTGTGCGTGCATGCGCGCGCGCAAGCGTGACTGCACACACGGAAATATAGCCTCTAAAGGCGTTCTCATCGAGCAGCGAAATATCCGCGCTGCCCTTCATATCCGCCAACTGCCGCCAGTAGTAGTGACGGTCGGTGCTAAAACTGCCCTGATGCCAGCCAAGGAAGATATCCGGCGTGGCCTGGATGGCGCGCTGCCCGTGTACGACGCGCTCGGCATCGTTGACAAACGGCAGCTTCGGGAAGTACGGTTCGAGGCACGAAGGCCCCACTTCTTTCTGCTGGAGTATGAGGCAGTCGTCAATATCACGGCCCTGCAGCAGTACCACATAGCAGCGCGTGCCCACACTGCCCACTCCACCCACGCGCCGCGCAGCGCCAATCACCGAGTAGCGTTCCACCAGCACGCGGAGTTCAGTTGTCAGGCTGTCCTTGTAGCCAGTCCAGGCGTGCGACACCACTTCTTCGGCCATCACACTGTCCAACAATTCACGCGAAGGCACCAGCAGTGGCGGCTCGCTGCGAAAACGCCGCCGCCCATCCACGACTTCGGTCATCTTCTCCAGCGAGCGGCGTTGAGTGCGGCTTTGCGCCTTTTTCAGCAGCGCGTCCATCCCTTTGCTGCGCGTCACCTGCACCATATTCTGGAACTTCATGATCATGTCGGTATCGACGTGGTGGTACCACACATCCAACAGATTCATGTTGGCTGCGGCCTGCATCGCCATGCGATACATCGAGAATGCAGTTTGCACCAGTTCGCGGCACAGCTTTTCAGAGAAGCCGTTATCGCGGCCCGCAATGACAATGCTGGCCGTCAATCGCTTGAGGTCCCACTCCCACGATCCGCGATAGGTTTCATCGAAGTCGTTCATGTCGAACACAAGATGGCGCTCGGGCGAAGCAAAGACGCCAAAGTTGGAGATGTGCGCATCACCGCACAACTGCACCGTCAGATTAGTCATTGGCGTTGAAGCGAGGTCGTAGGCCATGACCGCCGCCGAGCCGCGAAAGAACGTGAATGGTGAAACCACCATGCGCCCGTATTTGATCGGCAGCAGCTTTTCGATGCGCTCCGTATCCTGTGCCTGTAGCAAATCGATCACGTCCGGGCGGTCGGGCGCGGGCGTGAATTCAGCGTGGCTGCTGCGCGGAACTTCGCTGCGCAGCGCTTTTCCATCCGCCCAGCGCTCTTCCACTGGCGGCGCGACATGAAACAGGGACTCCGTTTTTGCAGCCACGAGTGCTCCTTTTAGCACCTGCCACCGGATAAAACCAATGGCTGATTGATGCAGCTTAAGTTACGGTCAATGCATCGCTGAAACCAGCATCATTTCCTGGCTGTATTATACGGCGGATTGAAGGGTGCTTCATTGGGCTGGTCACCCACTCTGTTTGGCGGTGCATGTCCCTTTGCACCTCTATGGAGCACACGCATCCAACGCGCATACAATGGATGATACGTTCCACACGGGAGATACCCATGAACCGCGACCCGCTAATCGGGCGCATCCTGGCCAACTATCGCCTTGAACGCCTGATTGGGCGCGGCGGCATGGCTTCGGTCTATTTCGGGCGGGATACGAGCCTGCAGCGGCCGGTGGCCATCAAAGTAATCGCTGAACGCTACCGCGACGACCCCGCGTTCGCCCAGCGATTCATCAGTGAAGCGCGCGCCGTTGCTTCGTGGCGGCACAACCATATCGTGCAAGTCTATTACGCCGGGCGCGAAGACGACCTCTCCTTCTTCGCCATGGAATACATCGACGGCATGGATCTGGCGGCCCTGCTGCGCATTTACGCCGGCGAAGGCGAACTAATGCCGCACAATGACGTCATCCTGATCAGCCAGGCGGTTGCAAGTGCATTGGATTACGCCCATGCGAACGGCGTCATCCACCGCGACGTAAAACCGTCGAACGTGATGATCGCGACCGATGATCGGGTGGTGCTCACCGATTTCGGGCTGGCGCTCGATACCGCGCAGGGGTCGCTCGGTGAAGTGTTTGGCACGCCTCGTTATATTGCCCCCGAGCAGGCGCGGCGCTCTGCCGACGCGGTGCCACGGTCTGACCTCTATTCGCTCGGCGTAATGATTTACGAGATGCTCACCGGTGCTGTGCCGTTCGACGATCCTTCGCCGGCTGCTGTCGCCCTCCAGCATTTGACTCAGCCGCCACCCGCGCCGCGCGCACTTAATCCAGCACTCAATGAGGCAACTGAGCGGGTGCTGTTGAAATCGTTGAGCAAACAACCTGCTGACCGCTATCCGGACGGCGCGGCGCTGGTAGGCGCGCTCACGGCGGCGCTGCACGACGACGACACCCTGTTGCCTCTGGAAATACTCGACGACCCCGACTTCAACGAAATCGAATCGACTGGCAGGCTGCTCTCGACGCGCTCAGTCGCTGAACGGGTGGCTGTTCACGTACAGATGGCGCGCACCGCCGAACGCCCGGACGAAGCGCGGGTTCCTGCGACTGAGCGCGGCGCCGATACGCCAGACGCCCAGCATGCCGCCGAAGTCCCTGAAACCCGACCCGCCGGAATATTCTCGCATGGTGCACTGCGCCGCGCCCTGTTTGCCGGCGCCATTGGCCTGGCGCTGATCATCGTAATCGCACTACTCCTGTCCCGCGCCGGGCAGCCCCCCGTGCCCGAACTCGCCAGCATTTCCAGCCCAACCGCGCCGCCGGCTACGACAACAACAGCGAGTGGCGCTCCCACACGCACGCTCGGCGCACTGATTGTGCTGGCAACTCCAGAATTCACGTTGGCCGCACCAACCGCCACGCCTGCCCCTCCCGAGGCCACGAATACCGAGCCGGCGCCAACCGCAACCATCATCCCACCTGCCGCCCCGCCAACGGCCATCGAGCAACCACCAATGGCTGAACCTTCCAGCACCGAAGCGCCACCACAGTTCACGGCCGCGCCTACTGTTCTCTACCCGGCTGGTCGCCCGCTGACTCTGCTATGGGATGACCAAAGTTTCTATTGGCACAATCCCACAGGAACCTCGATGCGGTTGGCCGACGTGAAGTTCGAGGCGATGGATGCGGCAGGGAATCCGCTGCCATATGCGTTCGACGGTTATCGCTGGACAGCATTCTACGCCGTGATCGAACCGGGAGACTGCGTCGCCATTGAGATTACGCAGGGTCGCCCGTTGTACCCTCCTCAATGCCGCAACTACAACGCCCGTATGACGCCACAGCGCACCAACGATATGGTCTTCTGGTTGCCCCAGGCTGGCATTACGCAGTTCAGAGTCCTCTGGACGAACCAGGAAGTTGGGCGCTGCGCGGTGGATGCACGCACATGTGAGGTGCGCGCGCCATGACCGACATGCTCATTGGCCAGCATCTGGACGAGTATCGCCTCGATCAACTCCTTGGGCAGGGCGGCATGGCGTCCGTCTACCGCGCAACCGACTTGCGGCTCGGCCGAACGGTCGCCATCAAAGTCATCGCTCCATCATTCTCCGCCGACGATGCCTATACCATGCGTTTTGAGAGAGAAGCTCACGCCATCGCAGGGCTGAATCACCCGCACCTGATCACGCTGTATGCGTATGGAGAAGCCAACGACCTGCTGTACATGGCCATGCCGTTCATCGAAGGATATGACCTGGGTGCGGTAATTCGCTCCTATCATGACGACGATGCCTTCATCCAATGGCATGAAGTGGCGAGGTTGGCCGGCGAAATCGGCGACGCGCTCGATTACGCGCACTCAAAAGGCGTGATTCACCGCGACATCAAGCCCGGCAATATCATGATTGCAACCGATAGCCGGGCCATCATCGTGGATTTTGGGCTGGCGCTGCTGCAGGATGTGGGCACCTACGGGGAAATCTTTGGGTCTCCGCACTATATCGCACCAGAGCAGGCGATTTCGTCGGCCAACGCCGTGCCTGCCTCTGACCAATATGCACTCGCAGTGATCCTTTACGAAATGTTGGCTGGCCAAAGACCATTTGATGGGCCGTCCCCACTCGTTATTTCGCTCAAGCATATCGAGGAAGCACCACCACGCCCGCGTGCGCTGCGGCCTGCGCTGCCTGGGAGCGCAGAGGAAGTGCTGCTTCGCGCGCTGTCCAAACAACCGGACGCGCGCTTCCCGAACTGTGTGGCGCTGGCCGTCGCGCTGGCTCAAGCGCTGAACAGCTAGCTGCTGTGGTGGTGGAATACCCCGAGTGCCTTCTCGACATCGAGCACGAACATCACGCCGTTATTGGGGGTTTCCATGTCGCCGATGATGGTATCGGTTACGGCGGCCAATTTATCGACCAGCGTATCGTCCTCCAGAAGACAGAGCGCAATTACCACGTTGGTCGTCGTCTGGCGCAGGATTTCCAGCATGGACGTAGTGCCCGACAGAATCTCCATTGAATCCGACGCTTGCCGCAGTGTTTGCAGGCCATATCCTTCGATGAACGTGACGCCGGGCGCGCCAGCCTGCTTCCAGCCGGCTCCTATTTCACGTGCCGCTTCGGCCTGTGCGGTAATCAAGACGAGTAATTTGGCCACGAGTTGTTTTCTCCCCTCAGGCATGCGCTGCGGCGGCGGGCTTGGCATCCGGCGTGTGGAACACCCGGCGCACCAGTACCGGCGTAATCAGGGTGGTGAGCAGCAATACGACGAACAAACTGGCAAACAGCGGTGAACCGGAAATGAACGAACCGCTGGCCAGCGCAATTGACATGATGATCAAGCCCACTTCACCGCGCGAGATCATGCAGACCCCCAACTGCAGCGATTCGCGCCGGTTGAACCCCACCAACAGCGCCGGTATACCCGCGCCGAGCAGCTTCGACAGAATTGCCACGGTTAGCAAGGCTACCGTCAGCGGCAGGGCCTCAAGCGTGAAGCTACTCAAATCGGTTTCGAGGCCCACGCTGACGAAAAATATCGGCACGAACAGCGCATAGACGATTGGGTCGATGGCCCGATCGATTTGCGTTTTAATGGGCTGCGCCGTGAAACTGAGGCCCGCGCCCGCCAGAAACGCGCCGGTGATTGTCGCGACGCCACCCAGCGCCTCACCCGCCCACCCGAACAGAAAGGCGGCAGCCAGCGCGAATGCAGGTACACCAAACGACGACGAAAGATGCGGCTGTTCGCCCAACCAGTCCACCAAACGCGGCAGCACGCGTAGAGCCACCAGCGTGCCCAGCGCGAGAAACAACACCATTCGCACCAGCACCGCGAGGATTGTACCTGTGTCGTCTCCTCCCGAAGACGTCGTCAGCACGCCCGTGAGCGACACCAGCAGAATTGCCAGCACATCATCAACCAAAGCGGTCGCCAGCAGCGCATGGCCAACCTTGGTATTGAGCACCTTGAGTTCCAGCAGCACCTGAGCCGATATACTGACCGATGTGGCCGCCAGCGTGACACCGGCGTAAAGCGCGGCGTTTTGATTGTAGCCAAACGCCAGCACCACCGGCACCACCATCAGCACGGGCAGCAGCGCGCCCACCGTACCGGCAAAAACGGCCACCTTGCCCACGCGCCGCAGTTCGTTGAAATGAACGTCCAGGCCAACCTTGAACATCAGCAGCACAACGCCGATTTCGGCCATCAGGTGAATCGTTTCCTCCAGATGCGCCTGCTCGATACCGAGCGTGCTTGAGTGGAGGATATTGAGCAGCGTCGGCCCCAGAATCACGCCAACGATGAGTTCGCCAAGTACACGCGACTGGCCCAAACGCCGCGCCAATGCGCCAGCAAACCGGGCCGCCAGAATGATCACTGCCAGGGTCAGAAAAAGCGCCGCAGAAGCGGTAGTTTCCACGCTGCCTCCTAGATTGAGGGGTCATATTGACCCTATCTTGCCGTCTAAAGGGGCAGAGCGCAAACGGAGGCGATAGCAAAAGTCCCTTTCCGTCGATGGAAAGGGACTCCTGTTTGGGGTTCAGCTCAGTGACTGGGTGCCGGGTGCCGCCTGCGGCGATTGCCAGCCGATCCGCTCACTCGCCCACAGTCACTGGCGTCGTGAACACGCGCTGCACGGGTCTGACTGGGCCTGCGATTGTGAAGCCGCCGCGCAGGGGCAGATCCGCCGCCGACGTGCCAACCATAATCTCGACTTCGCCCGGTGACACGACCAGCTCATCGGCTGCGTTCAGGTAGGCCAGCAGGTTCACCGGCAGGTGGAAGGTCACGGTCTTGCGCTGGCCGGCTTCGAGATGCACGCGCTTGAAGCCCTTAAGTTCCTTCAGCGGCCGCGTGATGCCCGCCGCGTATTGGTGCGTATACAATTGAACCACTTCGTTGCCTGCCCGCTTGCCCGTGTTCGTCACGGTCAGGGACACGTCAATGACGCCCCCGGCCCGGGCGCTGGCAGGGCTGATAGACAGGTCGCCCAGCGCAAACGACGTATAGCTCAAGCCAAACCCGAACGGGTACAGCGGCTTGACCGGAGTCTCGACATAATCGACCTTCCAGTTCGAGCGGCCGCCCGATGGCCGGTGGCTGTAAAACACCGGAATCTGGCCCACCGCGCGCGGGAAGCTGATGGGCAGCTTGCCGCCCGGGTTCACGTCACCAAACAGCACCTCGGCCAATGCCGCTGCGCCTTCCTCAGCCGGGAACCACGCCTCGACAATTGCCGGAATCTCCTCAGCCATCCAGCCGAGTGTAATGGGCCTGCCATTGATGAGTACCAACACGACTGGCGTGCCGGTTTCGTAAACGGCGCGCACCAGGTCGGCCTGCACGCCCGGCAGGTCGAGCACGGCGCGATCACGCGCTTCGCCGCTGGTGCAGTCATCCGTCAGGCCGGCCTTGTCACCCACCACCATAATCGCCACGTCGGCGCTCTGCGCGGCCGCCACCGCGTCCGCGAAGCCATCACGAGATTCGCCGCGCACCGTGCAGCCTTCGGCGAACACGATCTCCGTATTTGGGCCTACGGCTTCCTGCAGCGCCTGCAGCACGCTTTTCGCCGCGATGAAATCGCTGGCGTCATCAACAGCATCAGGCAAAGCTTGGCCGAAGGCGTTGCTCTTCATCATCTCGGCCAGCGTTTCCATGTGCGCGGGATACGAGTAGTCCCCGAACAGGTGGCGCGTCACGCCCGCGTTCGGCCCGATGATCGCGATGGTGTTGAGCGACTTCGGCAGCGGCAGCAAGCCGCCTTCGTTGCGCAGTAGCACAATCGACTGGCGCGCGATTTCGCGGGCGAGCCCACGCTGCGGCGGTGTGTCAAAGCGGACGGCGTCCGCCTCCACATACGGCTGATCGAACAGCCCCAGCTCGAACTTCTGGCGCAGCACGCGCTCTAGCGCGGTATCAATCAGTTCCATCGGAATCGCGCCGGACTCCACGCCCGCCCTGAGCGGCGCGCCGAAACCATCGGTGCCCGGCAGCTCGACATCGAGGCCCGCCTCAAGCGCCTGGTACGCCGCCTGTGTGCGGTCGGCCGCCACATGGTGATAGTCCTGAAGCTGGGCCACGGCGAAGTAATCCGAGACGACCGTGCCGCTGAAGCCCCATTCGCCGCGCAGCACATCGGTGAGCAGCCAGCGGTTTGCGCCGCACGGAATGCCGTCCAGTTCGTGATAGCCGTTCATCATCGAGCCTAGTCCAGCTTCGCGCACCGCCGCCTCGAACGGCAGCAGGTAGGTTTCGCGCAGTTCGCGCGGTGCGATGTGCGGCGGTGCCCAGTTCATGCCGCCTTCCGACATTCCGTAGCCTACAAAGTGCTTGCCGGTTGCGACGATGCCGTCGCTGAAGTCACTGCCTTGAATGCCGCGCACATAGGCCACGCCCATCTGCGCCACGAGGTACGGGTCTTCGCCAAACGTCTCTTCGACGCGGCCCCAACGCGCATCACGAGCGATATCCAGCACCGGCGCAAGCGCGTGGTGCGCACCCACCGAGCGCATCTGCTGGCGGATGGCATCGGTCATCGCCTGCACCAGTTCCGGCTCCCAGGTACTGGCCACGCCAATCGCCTGTGGAAAAACGGTCGCTCCGCGCGCCATGTAGCCGCTACAGCACTCCTCGTGAATGACAACTGGAATGCCCAACCTCGTGCGCTCGATCACATATCTCTGAATCTGGTTGTTTAATTCAGCGCTCTGGCGAGGCGTGAGGTTGCTCGCTCCACCTGTACGTGTGATCTGGCCCAGCCCCTGCCCCAGCAGCGCGGCCGCCTTGTCGTCTGCCAGGCGCACGCCGTCGAGCAGTTCGTACACCCAGCAGCTTCCCAACTGGGCAATCTTCTCGTCCAGCGTCATCTGCGCCTTCAAATCACGCACGCGCTCCTCAACCGGCAGTGCGGGATTGCGGAACGATTCCGTCGTTGAAGCCATGATGCAGGTCAGCCTTTCAGTTCACCGCCGGTCAATCCGGTCACGATATAGCGTTGGGTCGCAAAGTAGAACACGGCCGCGGGGATGATCAGAATTGAGACAAATGCCATGATTTTGCCCCAATCCTGTGCGTACTGGCCGCGAAACTGCATGATGCCCAATGTCAGCGGCCACATATCTTCCTTGGTGAAGATGAGCAGCGGCAGGAAAAACTCATTCCAGGCGACGATAGTTTGTAGCACGAGAATTGCGAAAATAGCCGGTCGTGCCAATGGAAACAGGATATGGCGGAAGAACCCGAAGGTCGTGCAGCCGTCAATATAGGCTGCATCTTCCAGTTCGCTGGGAATAGTCCTGAAGAAACTGCGCAAGATGATTGTGCTGACGGGAATGCCGAATGCAATCAGCGGCAGAATGACGCCAAAATAGTTGTCCGTCAGGCCCATGCTGCGGATCTGGATGAAAACCGGCAGGAAGGCAACGGTGATCGGGAAAAGCAGCCCGAGGCTGATGAAAGCATAGAGCACGGCGCGCCCGCGAAACTCGACGCGCGCGAGCAGAAAGGCCAGCAGCGATGAACAAAGCACAACGCCAGCCGATGTCCCTAACACCAGGATAAAGCTGTTCAGGGTGAGCTTCCAGAACTTCTCGCCCAATAAGATGTCGGTGTAGTTCTCCCAGCGCGGCGTGACAGGTAGCCCAAATGGACGGTCGAACAACTCACCGGTTGTCTTCAGTCCACCAAGGACGGCTGTGACGATTGGCCCGAGAATGATGGCGCACAGGATGACGAGGAACGCGTATTGCAGCGTTTTGCCCAGGTAGTAGCCCCAACGAACGCTGGATGCTTTGGTTCCCGATTGGGTGGTGGGCCGGGTGATGGGGGTCATGGACTCTCTCTTTTTCAGCCGGCTTGGGCCGCATCGTCGCGGCGGAGGACGAACCGCTGGTAGAGCAACGCGAACGTGAGGGCGAAGACAAAAATAACTACTGCAACCGTAGCGCCATAGCTGAGGTTGAAGCTCTTGATACCAAAGCGGTACATGTAGGTGGCCAGTACCTGGGTCATGTTGGCCGGGCCACCCTGAGTGAGCGTCCAGATCAAGGCGAACTGGTTGAGCGCACCGACCACTGACAGGTAGATCGTGAGGCGAATAGTGGGCGCGATTGACGGGATGGTGACGTAGCGCAGCACATTGAGTTCGCCTGCGCCGTCGATGCGCGCAGCCTCCTCGATCTCCTTGTTCACCTGCTGCAGCGCCGCCATATACAGAATCATGTAGAAGCCAAAGTACTTCCAGGTGAGCGCGAAGAATACGCAAAGCAAGGCGACATCCTTGTTCGCCAGCCACACTTGCGGCTCACCACCCAGGCTGGTGAGGACGACGTTGGCGAGGCCACCATCCGGGTTGTAGACGAACTGAAACAAAATCGCTGTAACGATTTCAGAGAAAACATAGGGGAGAAACAGGATCAGCCGAAACCAACTACGCCCCCACAGGTTACGGCCCACCATGATAGCGAGCGCCAGTGCCAGCGGCAGTTGAATGACCAGTGACAGGAGGATGATGGTGAGGGTTTGGCCCACAGCCATATGAAATACGTTGTGCTCAAATACACGCTGGTAGTTCTCTAACCCGATGAAATCCGTTAACGGCCCTAGGCCGTTCCAATCCCAAAGGCTGTAGTAGCCAGCCTGCACAATTGGCCAGACCAGAAACGTGATGAAAATCAACATGCCGGGAAGGGCGAATGCCACGATGAGCAGCCAGTTCGTTCGGCCCCCTACGCGGTGACTGCGTCCATCGGTGTCCTGCCGGCGTTGAGGCAGCATTCGCCGTGGGATGCGTGACGTGGTCGTCATGGCGGTTCCTTGAAATCCTGCGCTAGTTTGGGTCGGAGCAGTGCCCGGTATCTCGGCACGGTATACTGCACCACTGGCGGTGTGGACATGGGCCAAGCATTCCGGTCAGGACGCCGTCCATCTCCACACCGCCGCTGTGTGCTGTGCGGGGCTGGAGCCTAAAGCTCCATCGCCGCCGCGTCTTCGATTTGCTGCGCTGCTTCCTCAGGCGTCAGCGTGTCATTGAAGAGACCATCCACTGCGTCCAGCACAGCCTGAGCAACCGCAGGCGGCAGGAACTGGTCGTAGTAGGACTGGTAGTAACCAGCCGCGTTACGGGCAGCCAGAACCGTGAGCAGGTTCGCGTCCGTCACGCCTTCTTCCGCACTGGCAACCACGGGCAGCCAGCCGATGGGAAGTTGCGTGAAGCGGAACGAGCTATCACCGCTGCTCAGGAACCTGGCAAATTCGACCGCCATGTCCGAGGCGTTCGCGCCAACAGCGATACCGTCACCGCCGCCGAGCACGTCCGTCGGGTCACCAGCCCCACCTTCAACCCCGGGGAATGGGAACCAACCGAGCTGGTCGGTCAGGCCCACGCCGTCGGTGCTGTTGCCAGCCTGAACACCAGGCTCCCACTGGCCCATCAATTCCATCGCGCATTCGCCGTTGCCAAACTTGCCCGAGGACTGGGTATAGCCCATACCGAGGAAGCCGTCCTGGAACGGTTCGAGCGCAGCCAACTGCTGCAGGTCCTCACCAGCCTTAACGAAGGCAGGGTCGGCAAACGAGCCATCACGGTTGTAGGCCGATTCAAAAGCCGCCTGGCCGCCTTCACGGATCGCCAGATAGACCCACCAGAAATGCCCCGGCCACTTTTCACCCTGAGCGAGGCAAATGGGGGTGATGTCTGCGGCCTTCAACTGCTCCACAACCGCCAGGAATTCCGCCCATGTGGCGGGAGTCTGCTCGATACCGGCCTGCGCAAACAGGTCCGTGTTGTACCAAATGCCGACACCGCCAAAGCTCCACGGCACGCCCCACTGCTCACCGCCGGTGCCGAACAGGTTCAGCGCGGCCTGCGAGCTAAAGCTGTTGCGCCATTCACCGTCATTGGCATCCAGTTCGGCGGTGATGTCGCGAAGCAGACCGGCTTCACCGAACGTCCACAGTGGGCCACCGCCCCAGCTCTGGAACAGGTCGGGCGGGTCACCCGCCTGCATGACGCTGGGAAGACGTTCCTTGAAGGCCTCGTTTTCGAGGACGGTAATGTTGACAGTGACGCCAGGATTCGCCGCCATGAATTCATCGGCAAGCGCCTGAGCCAGTTCCGTTTGTGTTTCGGGAACGGTGAAGATGTGCCACCAATCAATCGTCTCGGTGTCCTGGGCAGCGACCGCGCCGAATGACATGAGGGCCAGCAACCCGACCACTACGAATACGAACAGAGCTTTCTTGTGCATTTCAGTTCTCCTACAAACTCTTACCCTTCGAAAAGACAAGCTCACCAGCACGGGATTTGTTCCTGGGCCTACCTCCCTTCAGCGCCCGGTGGAGGCGCGCACGAGTCGCGGATGACCAGTTCCGTCGCCAGGGTCACACGCCGGGACGGCCGGCCGGGCTGCTCAATCTGATCGAGCAGCAGCCGGGAAGCAACCCGCCCCATCTGTGCCAGCGGCTGGCGTACCGTGGTGAGTTTGGGGTAGGCGATCTGGGCGTGTGGAATATCGTCAAAACCAAGAATGGAGATGTCGCTGGGGATGTGCAGCCCGCGCGCACGAATCGTTTCCATTGCACCCAATGCCGAAAGGTCGTTGGCTGCAAAAATGGCGGTGGGCCGTTCGGGCAAATCCAGCAGCGCCGCCGCGCCAGCCATACCACCATCCTGGTAGAAATTTCCTTCGACCACCAAGCGAGCGTCGTAGGATAGGCCGTGATCGCGCAGTGCCGCACGGTAGCCTTCAACGCGCTCACCGGCGCTGGCCAGTTGAGGCGTACCGGCAATGTGGCCAATCCGGCGGTGGCCCAGCCCGATCAAGTAGCTCGTGCCGTCATAGGCACCCTGCCAGTTGGTGGCATCGACGACCATGCTGGTATTGCTCGGCTCGGACTGGTCGATCATCACATGGGGAAAGTCGTGCTGCGGCAGGGCGCGCAAAATCTCATCCGGCACCAGCGGCACAATCAGCAGCAGGCCGTCGGCAAGGCCATTGGTGATGGCACTGACGTACTGGCCCTCTTTGCCCAACTGCCGGTGCGTGGTGTACATCATCAGGTCGTAATTGACCCGCGCCAGTTCCTCGTCAATGCCGCGCACGATCTCACCGATGTAGCCATTGTCGAGGCCCGGAACCAGCACGCCGATAATCTGCGAATGCCCGCCCGCCAGGCTGCGCGCCGACAGATTGGCCACGTAACCCAACTGCTCGGCGGCGGCCAGCACCTTGATGCGAGTTGATTCGCGGACGAATTCGTAGCCGTTGAGCACGCGTGAAACCGTGGAATACGACACGCCAGCAACGCGCGCAACATCCACAATTGTGACGCTGCGGGGGCGATCAGGGCTGGCGAACTCGGTCATGGGGCGCATCACTTTCGTGCAAACGCTTGCAAACTGACCAGAAAAAAATGCGCTTCACTTCCCTCGTCACGTGAGAAACCGCTCGAGTGTCGGTCAAGAAGCGCGCTATCCTCGATAAGCCCTACTTAAATAATCTTGCAAACGTTTGAAATTAGAGTAGCGCGAAAGCTTGGATCTTGTCAAGCGACTGCGTTGGCAACATGCCCCGATTCGTCAATAGTGCCCAAAATCAAGCGTGCCGACCTGCGCACTTACCTGCATCGAATCGGGCCGCAAAGACAGCGAGTATACTCAGTTCATCGAGGAGGAAGCATGCCCACGGTCAGCGTCGTTGTGCCGTCATTCAATCAAGGCACGTTCATCGGCCAAACGGTCGACAGCATCTTGAGTCAGGATTTTGCTGACCTTGAATGTCTGGTCATGGATGGCGGATCGACCGATGACACGCTGGATGCCCTGCACCGGTACGACGACGACCCACGCCTCGTGTGGGTCTCCGAGCCGGATCGCGGACAATCAAACGCCATCAACAAGGGCCTCACCCGCGCACAGGGGCAGTACCTGTCGTACCTGAACTCGGATGACCTGCTGATGCCCGGCGCTGTCTCCGCCGTTGTCGCATACTTCGAGGCGCATCCCGACGTGGACATTATTGAAGGCGACCTGAGCTTCATCGACGCCAACGGGGCGACTATCGGCAGGCTTCCCGGCAGGCCGTTCGTGTTGAGCGAGCTGCTATCCGGCCGCCACCGCTTCAATCAGGCGGGCGCATTCTGGCGCAGCAACCTCACCCAGCGCATTGGCCTGATGGATGAGAGCCTGCATTACACCATGGATCATGACTACTGGGCGCGCGCGGCGCTGGCTGGCGCAACCATCGCGTATGTGCCTGGGGTACGCGCCGCCTTTCGCTTTCACGACGACAGCAAAACCGTGTCGCAAACTGACGGTTTCCTCAGTGATTGGGAAGCGCTATTGTCGCGGCTGGAGCAGGAACACGCCGGCGACCCCGCCTTCGTGCGCATGATCGAGCAAAGCCGCACCGCCAGCGCGTGGCGTAATGCCGTGCATTTCTGGCGCGAGGGCAAGCTGGACAGCGTGCGACCACAGTTGTGGCGCGTGGTCGCGCGGCACCCCAGCCTGCCGCGCCGCGTCTTTTCCGCCATGCTGCTGTTCGACTCGGTTACGGGCATACCGGTCAGCAGGCTGCTGCCCAAAGGCCCGGGCACCGTCACACCAGCTAAGAACCGGCCGGCTCCGCGCTGACCAGAAACTCCGCATAGACCGTCAAGCTGCTCTGCCAGCGCGCAGCGCCTTCTGCCTGCGCTGCCCGGGCTCGGCTGCCAATGGCCTCCAGATCGAGCCCAGCCATGCGCTCCCAGTTGATTTTGCTGTCCGCCTGCTCCAGTGCTCCAAGCGGCGGCACACCCAGCGGGCGCAGGACGCGCCGTACTTTTCGCTCTCCGCGCTTGAAAAAGAGCACAGGGGGCGCAAGCTCTTTCAGCGGAAATAGCAATCCGTTCTCGCCCTGTTGGATATATTCGTTCATCGTCGGGCTGTCACAGGCGAACACTGCACTCCCGCGTGCCAACGCTTCCAGAAACGTCAGGCCGATGCCTTCGTGGGCACGTGGCGCGAGCATGATATTGGCCGGCTGCGTCGCCTGGAAATACGCCTTGCGGCTGCCGGTATGCGCGATTTCCTCCACGCGGGTTCGCCCAAGCAGATTGGGCAGTTGCAGGTTGGCCGCAGGCCCGTAGCCGGGATCGAGCCGGTTCTTATAGAGAAGGCGGTCAATTTCCAACACGGCGCAAAAATGCTCGATGAAGTCGCGGCTAAGTAGGCCGGTCCGGTTCCAGTACAGGGCGACACGCCCGTTATCCCATGTCACCGGCTCGACCAAAGCCGGATCGCAGAAGTACTGAATCTCGAACACCGGCAGCCCTGCGGCCCGCGCACGCTGTGTGACTGCGCTGGAGAAGGCGATAATACGCAGTGATGGCGGAAAAGCGTTCCACCAGCGCTGCGGCCGCAGATGCACGCTGTCCCACATGGGAATCCAGGTCACCGGCCGCGTGGAGTGACGAACGAAATCAGCCGAAGGCGGCGTCTGGAAAAACACGACGGCCCGCGAGGCCGGGTCAATTTCATCAGACAGCGGCGTCTGGCCCCACTCCACACCACAGGTTGCGACCGTGAACGCGCCCGACATGGGCCGGATTAACGCGTCGTGCGATGCTTCGCTCTGCCTGCTCTGGTGCCAATTGAGCAGCACCGCCGTGATTATCGGCTTCGTCACCCTATCCATATCCGCGCACCTTGCCGGAAGGCGATGGGCTATGCCTCAAGTTCTGCGCGTGCCTGCCGGTACTTCGTCACACGCGCCATCGGCGGCCGCTCGTGGTCGCTGATCGCCTGCACCTCCAGCCCGAAGCGGTCAGGCTCCTGCACGATCACCTTCAGGCTGCGGTTGGCCTGCTCCATAAGCTGCGTGCCGTAGCGTTTCTCGATGCGGTCGATGAACACCTGCAGAATAGCGAATGACATGCGGCTCAAGCCTTCGAGCGGCTGGTTGTGATGCACACGCACTTCGAGGTCGGATTGGGCGATGGCGTCGATACCATAGCGTTCCAGCAAGTCAATCAGCAGGCCAGTTTCCACGCCGTAGCCGGTGAAGAACGGCACGCGCTCCAGCGCCGTGCGCCGGCCAGCATACTCGCCCGACAGGGGCTGAATCACGCCCGACAACTCGGGGTAGAACAGGTTAAACAATGGGCGCGCCACCAGTTCGGTCACGCGGCCGCCGCCGTATGCCTGAATCTTGCCATCTACCGCTATCGGGCGCTGGTAGAAGCCCTTGATGTACTGAAGGTGCGGGTGCTTGAGCAGCGGCCCGATGATGCCATAGACGAAGCGCGGGTGGATGTTGGTGATATCCGTATCTACCCAGGCGATGATGTCGCCCTTGAGCACATGCAGGCTCTTCCACAGCGCCTCGCCCTTGCCGGCGACCGTGCCCGATTCTGGCAGCACGTCAGCATGGCGATAAACTGGCACGCCCATCAACTCGGCTATCTCGACGGTACGGTCGCTCGAATTACTGTCAATCAGCACGATCTCATCCAGCAGCGGCCAATCGTCCATCAGCGCGCCCTTGATGGTGCTGATAACCTTGCCGACTGTCTCTTCCTCGTTCAGCGCGGGCAGCCCCAGGCTGACGGTCAACCCCTGCTGGTCTTTCAGTTCGACGAGCGCGCGGATATCGGCAAATTCCTTGCTATGAAACGTGTTCTGCGCGAACCAACGATCCACATGAATGGAAACCGGTTCCTTGCTGGTGTCACGGACGGGCGCATGGAATTCAAGGTCTTCGGGCAGATGAGCGCGGACCAGCACGACCGATTGGTTGATGCGGTCGAACACAGGCTCGATGATCTTCGGCAGTGTGCCGGGCGAATCCTCATCCTTATAACGCAGGCTGGCCCCGATGACGACCGCTTTGTGCCCCTCAATGTCCTGTATGATTCCTTCCAGCAGCGAGCCACTGGAGGTAATGGAGCGCGTGATGCGTGGTTCATCACGCATGACCACTTCCAGATTGGCCAGTTCGCGCTGCGGAATCTCCTGGTCAAGCACATGAATAAGGGTCACATCGCGTTCATCGGCCAGCGCTGACGCCATATCGACGGCCAGCGTCAGGTTGGGTCCGCCGCGCAACGGCAGCAGCACCGGACCTGCGTGGCCCCAGCTCTCACCGTGCAGCAGCACGAGATCGCAGGACGCACGCTCCAGCAGCATTTCGGTCGTCCATCCAGCCGTGAGCTCGGCTGGGCCTGCCCAGTCCACCAGCATCAGCGAACGGGTCGCCGAACCAATTTCATCGCAGACCAGCGTCAGCGGCTCATAATCCACCACCACATGGCAGTCTGCCTGTTCGCGCTCACTCAGGGCATCGAAGGCTTCGCGCCAGTGGCGGGCAAGCAGCGCTCCTTCACTCAGCGAGCGTTCAGGCGGAATCGTCACCAGCCCACGCACCTGAATCGTGCTGCCGGGCCGCCACAGCCGTTCGGCGAGGCGGCGATACGCGCCCAGTCTCGCCGGTTCGCGCAGCGCAATCAGGATCGAATCATAAGCACTCAACATCAAACGCCCTCCAGCAGCGGAACCAGCCGCTCGGCCACAATCGATTCCCAGCGCATCGACTGGCGCACGTTCACGCGCAGCCGCGCGGCAGGGTTGGCATCCAGCGCGCTGATCAGCCGCTGCGCCACCACCCCGGGCGGCTCGACGTTCGGATCGAAGCGGTAGCAGTCTTCGCCCGCCACCTCACGGACGGATGGCATATCGGCCGCAAACACCGGCATTCCCACCAATCCAGCTTCCAGCACCGGCATGCCGAAGCCTTCCTGTGTGCTGGTCATCAGCAGCGCGTCGGCTGTACGTAGCAGCGCCGCGATAGTCGGGTCATCAGGGATAAATGGCTGATCGGCATCGCCCATCGTGTACAGGAAATGGGCCGCGTCGTTGAGTTCAAGCGTCTCGCGCAGTTCCAGCAACTCACGCAGATAGGCGGCGTTGGCCGGATTGTGCGGACCGGGCGGGCCCGTTACGATCAAGCGGACGTCGCGTTCACTTTGGGTGCGCGCCTCGGCCAGCACGCGCAGCGCATAGGGGATGTTCTTGCGACGCGTGAGGCGAGCTGGCAGCAGCATTAAGCAATCCGCGTCGAGGAGGTGCAGCCGCGCTTCCAGCCCGCTCATTTCCGGCGTCCATGCCAGCAGCGCCGGCACATCCACACCCGGCGGCGCGTCCACTATCGAATCAACCGGCACGCCAAGCAGCGCGGCCAGTTCACGCTGGCGCGCACCGGAAACGGTCACGTACTGCGTGCGCGGCCACGGTGTCCGCAGCAAATCCCACGGGAAACCATCGTGCAGCCGGGGCTGATACTGCGGGTTCGTCCATGCCAGGTCATGCGCCCAGGCGATGAACCGGATCGGCTTCGGCTCATCCAGCATCGCGCGCAGGGCGGCCGTCAGCGCCAGATTCTTGTGTAGCGTGTGGGCGTTGTGCACGATGCATACCGCAGAGCCTTCCAAAGCCACGTGCAGCCGCTTGCGAATGGTTTCGACCATGCTGTAGAACGCGGGAGAGACATGACCAGCGGCCAGCTCGTTGTTGAGCGCCAGAATATCGGGCTGCTGCGACCCAAACAGCGAATCGACCACCGTCTCGATGCGCGGGTCGAATGGCCCGCCATCCCCGCTAACGACGCGCACCCGATAACCTATATCCCTGAGGACGCGAGCATGGTGAGCGATCGTGGACTCCACGCCACCCACCGTAGGCAGGCTAGCGTAATGCAGGAAGGATATGAGCTCGCTCAAGATGCGCTCCTTTCGTGAAGTGGGCGATAAAGGCGTGGGCTTCCGGTCACCTCCCGAGAGCCGCCAATCGCCAACTGTGATTCGTAGTATGCAGACTGCAACGCTATGCGTCTATACCCAGTCCGCCTCACAGCAATCGCCCTTGCGGGCCATGTTTGTGCGCTGCGCCCGTGCGGTCACCCTATCCTACATTACTCGTTTTAAGGGCCAGCTAATCGCGTAGCAGCGCGGCCAGTTCGCGCGGCCGTTGCCAGGGCACGTCGTGAATGGTGTCTTCCAGCCAGTGAATCTGTAGTGAAGCGCATGCGTCCAGCGCCGCTTCGGCGCTCACCTGCACGACGGGATCGCGTTCACTTCCCTGCACTGCAACAATTGCCATCACCGGGGTGCGTAGAATCGAAAAGTCGGCCAATGGGTCATATTGCCACAGCGCGTGCGCAATCTGCAGGTGTTGGGCACGCGGCAGGTGGGCCCGCACCTGATCGGGATCGGACGTGTCGAATATGGAGAGCGCCAGCGGCAGCAGCTCGGGCCGATAGGCCGCGCCAAGCCAGCGCTCACGAATCATGATCTCAAGCGCCTCGCGGTTGACACCCGCAAACGAATTTGGGGCCATTCGCGACTCCGCTTCTTCCCAGGTCGCGCCGAAGCGATCGCTGATTGGCGCGACGCCGCCGTCAATCAGGAACAGCTTGCTGACCGCGCTCGGCCGCGTAGCCGCGTAATGCAGCGCCGTGTACGCGCCCCACGAATGGCCCACCAGCCGGAACGGACGCGGAATATTCAGCGCATCCGCCAGCGCATCGAGGTCAGCGCAGACCGTATCGAAGTCATAATCGGTCGCGGGCTTGTCGCTGTCGCCGTGCCCCCGCTGGTCGGGCGCAAACACCGTGTATTCGTCCACCAGCAGCGGCGCGACCAAATCGAACATGTGGCTGGTCGAGGCCAGCCCGTGCAGCAGCACCAATGGTTTGCCGCCCTGCCCCCACTGCTGGACAGCAAAGTGCAAGCCGCCAGCGTTCACGTGAAGTACCGTCACTTTGTCTTCTCTGTTTGCCATTGGATGGATTGCCCCGCCTTTGAATGCGCTCTATAGTACCAGTATGCTGCGTGCGAAATCACATCGCGGATTGCTGACTCGCGCCAGTGTTGAACTGGGTGGTCTGAGCCAACCTTCCGGGTTGGCTCTTTTGTTAGCGTACTGGAAAGGGAAATGCGGTATGAAGCGCTCACTGCTCGTGCTCGTCGTCTTCTCACTTCTCATTATGGCCGTCATGCCTGCCGCCGCGCAGGACACCGGCACCATCAACTGGTCGATTGAAGGTATCTCGGACGTGTCCTCGCTCGATCCGGCCAAGGCGTCTGACGCGCAGGGCTTCACCATCATCAACCTGCTCTACGGCGGCCTGGTGCGCCTCAACGCCGATCTGCTGGTCGAGCCAGACCTGGCTGAAAGCTGGACGATTTCGGACGACGGCCTCAACTACACCTTCACGCTGCGCGACGGCATCGCCTTCTCGGACGGCACGCCGATTACCAGCGCCGATGTGGTGTGGTCGCTCAATCACGCGCTCGACCCCTCGACAGGCGGCTGGACGGGCGGCTACTATCTGTCGAACATCGTCGGCTCGGACGAAGTGCTGGCCGGCACGGCC
Organism: uncultured Chloroflexia bacterium; assembly: GCA_963841085.1. Lineage (GTDB taxonomy): Bacteria > Chloroflexota > Anaerolineae > Aggregatilineales > Phototrophicaceae > Flexifilum. The sequence continues at coordinate 798,341 of CAWJBF010000005.1, forward strand.
ACCGAAGCGACCGGCGTGACTGCGCTCGATGACCGCACGGTGGAAATCGTGGTCAAGCAGCCGTCCGCCTATTTCCTCAGCCAACTCACGATCGGGCCGGCCAAGGTTTCGTCGGCAGCGCAGGCCGCCGCCGACCCCACCGGCTGGGAACTGGCGCCGTTGAGCAGCGGCCCGTTCGTGCTCGAAGCCTGGAACGCAGGCTCTGGCCTCGTGCTTACGCCCAACGCCAACAACTGGCAGCCGCCCGCCGCAGCCGTGAACATTGTGTTCAATCAGGACAGCGAGACGGCCTTCCAGTTGTTCCGTACCGGCGCAGTCGACATCATGGGAAGCTCGCAGAACCCGATTCCGTCGGCGCGTGTGGCCGAAGTGCAGGGTACGCCAGAGTTCCGCAGCATTCCCGCTTTCAACATGCGCTTCGTCTCGTTCAACAACACGCAAGCGCCATTTGACGATGTGCGCGTTCGCCAGGCGTTCGCCCAAGCCACCGACCGCGAAACGCTGGCCAATGTCGTGCTGGAAGGCACGGTAAACGCCTCCGATCGTATTCTGCCCGGTGGCTTCCCCGGCAGTGAACTGCCGGTTGAAGGGCTGGCTTACGACCCGGCCGCTGGCGTGGCGCTGCTGCAGGACGCGGGCATAGACCCAGCCTCGCTCAATGTCACGCTCACCTACGGCGTCGAGGGCGACAACGAGCGCGTGGCAACGGTTCTGCAGTCGATGTGGCAGGAAGGTCTTGGCGTGACGGTCACGCTCGAACCGCTCGAGCTGTCCACCTTCAGCAGCCGCCTCAACGACACGTTCAACGACCCGGCCAATGGCCTGCAGGCCTACTACAGCATCTGGGGCGCAGACTACCCCGATCCGCAGAACTTCGTCTCGCAGCAGCTTCGCACTGGCGTGGGCAATAATAACGGCCACTTCAGTAATGCGGAGTTTGACGCGCTGGTCGACCAGGCAGACACGATGATTGGCTCGTGGGACGAGCGCGCCGCGCTCTACAACCAGGCCGAGCAGATCGCCGTCACCGAAGTCGGCTGGCTGCCGCTCTACTCGGGCCAGGTGAATGTGCTCATGCGCGAATGCGTAGAAGGCGTCCAGTTGATGGGCCTGTTCTACTCGTTCGTCATCCCGGATTTCAGCGCGCTGGCGGCCTGCCCGGCGGCGTAAGCAGCACTCACCCTCGGCCTTTCTCTCGCAAAGAGAGGGGGCCGGGGTGAGATTTAGCATCAAAAGCATCTTCTGTGTCGTGGTGGGGCAAGGCATGCCTTGTCCCCACCTCACAACAGCCAGGGCGCGCTGAACCGTGACCTATCAACTCCCTGTTCTCCCCTGACTCATCATTTACTCATTTCACCAACTGAGATTGGCAGTTATATTAGGCTCATGCTGAGCGTGAAGCGTTGCCCCATCTCCGATTGTTGTTTGATGTGCCTCCGGGATCACATCAAGGATCGTTGACTCGCGCCAGTGCTGTACTGGGTGTTCTGAGCCAACCTTCCGGGTTGGCTCTTTTGTTCGCATATTGGAAAGGGAAACATGATATGAAGCGGTATCTGATTGTGCTCACCATCGTCTCACTTCTCATCCTGGCTGTGATGCCTGCCGCTGCGCAGGACAACGGCGCCATCAACTGGTCCATTGAGGGCATTTCGGACGTGGTTTCGCTCGATCCCGCGCGCGCTTCCGACTCGCAGGGCTTCGCCGTCGTCGAACTGCTGCACGCGGGTCTCGTACGTCTCAATGAGAACATGGAAGTCGTCCCCGATCTGGCCGAAAGCTGGACGTTGTCCGATGACGGTCTCACCTACACCTTCACGCTCAAAGACGGCATCGCCTTCTCTGACGGCACGCCGATCACCAGCGCCGACGTGGTGTGGTCGCTGAACCACGCGCTGTCCCCCGATCTCGGCGCATGGACTGGTCCGTATCTGCTGGCGAACATCGCTGGCGCGGCAGAGTTGAACTCGGGCGCAGCCGACACGCTCTCGGGCGTTGAGGCAATCGACGAGCGCACGGTGGCCATCACCATCAGCCAGCCATCCGCCTACATCCTCAGCCAGCTCACCTTCGGCCCGGCCAAGGTGCTGTCACAGGCCTACGCCGAAGCCAACCCTGACACATTCGATCAGGCAGGCGTGACCAGCGGCGCGTTCAGCGTGGCAAACTGGAATCGCGGCCAGGGCCTCGAACTGGTACCGAACCCGAACTACCTGCAGGTTTCGCCGGTTGGCATCAATATCGTCTTCAACCAGGACAGCGAAACCGCCTATCAGTTGTTCCGCACTGGCGGCGTAGACATCACTGGCAGCACCCAGAACCCGATTCCGTCGGCGCGCGTGCCCGAAGTAATCAATACGCCCGATTTCAACAGCGTGCCGGCCTTCAATCAGCGCTACGTGGCCTTCAATAACACGCTGGCGCCGTTTGATGATGTGCGCGTGCGCCAGGCGTTCGCCCATGCCATTGACCGCGACACCCTGGCGAATGTAGTGCTTGGCGGCACTGTCAACCCAACCGACCGGCTGCTGCCTGCGGGCTTCCCCGCCAGCGATCTGCCGGTCGAGGGCCTCGGCTTCGACCCGGCCGCCGCCTTGGCGCTGCTGGAGGAAGCGGGCGTCAATCCGGCTGAACTGGACTTCACGCTCACTTACGGCGTGGAAGGCGACAACGAGCGCATCGTCTCCGTCCTCGAGTCGATGTGGGAAGAGAATCTCGGCGTGAACGTCACGCTCGAACCGCTCGAACTGTCCACCTTCAGCAGCCGACTGAACGATACGTTCAACGACCCGGCTACCGGCCTTCAGGCCTACTACAGTGTGTGGAATGCGGTCTATCCCGACCCGCAAACGTTCCTGTCGGCGGTACTGCGTACGGGCGTTGGCAACAACAATGCGCACTACTCGAATGCCGACTTTGACGCGCTGACGCTCGAAGCGGACGTGATTGTGGACGATTTTGCTGCCCGCGCCGCGCTCTACAACCAGGCCGAGCAGATCGCCGTCACCGAAGTTGGCTGGCTGCCGCTGTTCAACGGCAAGGTCAACGTGCTGGTGCGCGAGTGCGTCGATGGCGTGGTCGTCACTGGCCTGTTCTCGGCCTTCGTCGTGCCGGACTATAGCGCGCTGGCCGCCTGCCCGGCGTCGTAAACAGCTCATCGCACAGGCGCTGAGAAAATAGAAGGAGAACGCAGAGGCCACATCAGGCTCTGCGTTCTCTCTTTTTCGTCTCTTCTCTGCGAATCTGCGATGAATCCTTGCTCCTTGCTGCCTGAGCGCCCAATTCACGCTATCCTAGTGCGACTATGCTCCGTGTCATTGTTCGCCGGCTAATCAGCCTGCCTTTCGTGATCCTCGCGGTCACATTCCTAACCTTCATCGTGGGTTATCTTGCGCCGGGCGATCCCATCCTCAACCTGATGGGCAACCAGCGCGACCCTGATATCTATAACCGCCTGCGTGAGATCTACGGGCTTAACCTGCCGTGGTTTCAGCAGTATCTCAATTACCTCGGCAGCCTGCTGCAAGGCAACTTTGGCCTCTCGTTCCGCTATGCCCAGCGGCCGGTGATCGATCTGATCAGCAGCGGCATTGGCGTCTCCATCGGGCTGGGGCTGGCCGCCCTGACAGTGAGCCTGCTGGTGGGCGTTCCGGCCGGCCTGTATGCGGCGCTGCACAAGGACAAAGTGAGTGAACGGCTGCTCATGGCGATCATGCTGTCCCTGTTCGCTATCCCCAGCTTCGTCCTCATTCCGGTTTTGCAGTGGCTCAATTATCAGGCCTATCGCAACGGGCTGCCGGCACTACCGGCGGCGGGATGGGGGCGGCCCGAACACTGGGTGATGCCCGTGATCGTCTTATCGGCGGCCAGCCTTGGCCTGGTCTCGCGCATCACGCGCGCCAGCATGATCGAAGTGCTCAACGAGGATTACATCCGTACCGCCTACGCCAAAGGCATGCCAGAGCGAATAGTGCGCTGGCGGCACGCCTTCCGCAACGCCCTCTTGCCCATTGTTACCATCATCGGCCCGTCAGTCGCATTCCTGGTGACGGGCGCATTCGTGGTCGAAAGCCTGTTCTCGATCCCGGGCATCGGCTTTCTGTCAGTCGAGGCCATTCAGCAGCGCGACTATCCCGTCATTCAGGCGACGACAGTCATCTTGGCGCTGTCAGTCGTGTTCGTCAATCTGGTCGTGGATCTGCTCTATACCGTGCTCGATCCGCGCGTTCGGGTGGATAGCTAGCCGTGGCCGAGTTGATGCGCCCCGCCCGGATCATGGATACCCGTGAGGCGGAGTCGCCATCAGCGATCTTCTGGCGAAGGCTGCGCGCCAACAAACTGGCGATGGTTAGCCTGATCATCCTGATTGGCCTCATCCTGATCGCCCTGTTTGGGCCAACCATTTACGATGTGAGTGCGATCAAGCTCGACTACGGCGCGCTCAACGACCTGCCCTCGGCGGCGCACCCGTTTGGCGCCGACAATCTGGGCCGCGACACGCTGGCGCGCCTGATGCTGGGCCTGCGCGTGTCGCTGCTGGTCGCCTTGTACGTGGAGATAATCACGATTGCGCTCGGCGTACCGCTCGGGCTGGCAGCGGGCTACTTCGGCGGGCTGCCCGATACGATTGTGTCGCGCATTGGCGATGTGCTGTTCGCCTTCCCGGGCCTGCTGCTGGCCATTCTGATCGCGGCCATATTCGGCGCGGCCGTCAGTGAACAATTCGGGGGCATCGGACGGCTACTGCTGGTGGCCGGGGCGCTGAGTTTAGTCTCGTGGCCGCTGATGGCCCGGCTGGTACGTGGGCAAACGTTGGCCATCCGCGAACGAGAGTTTGTCGAAGCGGCCCACTCAGTCGGCGCAACCGGCAATCGCATCGTCCTCAGGCATATCTTGCCGCAAATCGCTGGACTTATCATCGCCACGACCACGCTGAATGTCGCCAGTGTGGTCGTGGCCGAAGCCGTGCTGAGCTTGCTCGGCCTAGGCATCCAGCCGCCCGACCCCAGCATCGGCAAGATGATTACCGAGGCCATGCCCTATCTTGAGCAGAATCCGCTGCAAGTGTTTCTACCCAGCGCCATGCTCATGCTGATTGTGCTGACCGTCTCCTTCGTGGGCGACGGCCTGCAAGACGCACTCGACCCGCAAAGCCTGAAGTAGCAGTGGAATCTGAACCACAGAGACACGAAGGGCACAATCCCATGCACATTCGCGCAGCCGTACTGAACGCCCCGAATACGCCATTTGAGATCGAAACACTCACGCTCGAAGCGCCGCGCACAGGCGAAGTGCTGGTCAAGCTGGCTGCGTGCGGCGTTTGCCACAGCGACTGGCATGTAGCCACTGGCGATACGCGCCATCCACTGCCGTGCGTGTGCGGCCACGAAGGCGCGGGCGTGGTTGAAGCCATCGGGCCGGAAGTGCGCGGCATCAGCATTGGCGACCATGTCGTGCTCAGTTGGGCTCCGGACTGCGGCCACTGTTTCTACTGCGAGCACGGCCAGCCGAACCTGTGCGAAACCTTCACCGGGCCGATCTGGGCCGGGACGATGCTGGACGGCACGCCGCGCCTGCACCACGCCGATGGTTCGCCCGTCTTTCACTACTGCGGCACAGCGGCGTTTGCTGAATACACAGTCGTGCCACAGCAAAGCTGCGTCGTCATCCGCCGCGACGTGCCGTTGGAAGTGGCCGCCGTCGTCGGCTGCGCCGTAGCAACCGGCGTGGGCGCGGCCCTGTACACGGCAGGCGTGCGTCCGGGCGAAAGCGTCGTGGTATACGGCTGCGGCGGCGTAGGATTGAGTACGATTCAGGGGGCGGCCCTGTGCGGCGCTGGCGTGATCATCGCCGTCGATCCCAGCCCGGCGCGGCGCGCTATCGCCATCGACATGGGCGCGACTGATGCGCTCGACGCCACCGGCAGTGCCATCGAGCAGATTCGCGCGCTCACCGGCGGACGTGGCGCCGACCACGTATTTGAGGCGGTCGGGCAGCCGCGCGTTCAGGAAATCGCGCTCGAAGCCGCGCGCCCGGGCGGCGTCCTCACGCTGGTGGGCCTGTCGCCGATGGGCACCGGCACCAACCTGCCCGGCGCGGTCATTGTGCGCCAGGAAAAGACGATCAAGGGCAGTTACTACGGTTCAGTACACGCCCGCCGCGACTTCCCGCTGTTTCTCGACCTGTACATGGCAGGCAAACTGCCGCTCGACCGGCTGGTGACGCAGCACTACCGGCTCGACCAGATTAACGAGGCGTTCGCGGCCATGCTGGGCGGCAGCGGCGCGCGCGGGGTGATTACGTTCTAGCGGTGTTTCTTGTCAGTTGCGCATAAAACAAATCCGCCGCCCCAAATTCGGGACGGCGGACGGTTTTTCTGAAGCGCAATGCGGGACTATAGGCCGAGAATCTGCTTCTTCTTGGCGTCAAACTCGTCCTGCGTGATGACGCCCTGCTTCTGCAGCTCGGACAACTGCGTCAGTTGGTTGATCTGGTCCTGCGAAATGCCGCCCGAGGGCGCGGCGGCCGGCGCGGGGGCAGCGGCGGCCTGCTGCTGAGCGGCCATTGCCGCCTGCTGCTGGGCAAGCTGATCCTGCTGCGCCTGCATCGCGGCCATGTCGGCCTGATTCTGCTGGGCCTGAGCCTGCGAATTGTATTTTTGCTGTTGACTATTCGACACCGCATTGGCGGTACCGACCACTACAGCGGTCGTTGCCGCTGCGCGAACCAACGATGGACCACGACGTCTCATCATGAGTTTGTTTCTCCCTTATTCTTTCTTGGCTGGATCAGGTGTTACGCGTTTAGCTGTGCAACTTCAATCGCGGCCATGACGGCATCGCGCGGGACGCGTTCGTTCGCCACCAGCACGCCGCCGGCATCGCGCACGGCGTCGGCAAAGCGGGTCGCCCACTTGTCTTCCCACACCATCACAGCGGCGGTGTAGTTCGGTTCCAGCGCTTCCGCCAGCAGGATGAGGTCGTCAGAATTCAGCAGTTCACTGATCTCGAGGCGCAGAGGCTCCAGAATCGCCGCTTCGCTTTCAGTCAGCTCAGACAGTTCGGCGATGGTGATGGTGCCGTCCGCGTCCTTCTTGACGATTACGAGGTCAATTATGCTGATGATGTTCTTCTCAACGAGGTCCTGCAGCGCGGGCAGGATCTCACCGTTAAACTGATTCCCCGGGAAGGCGAGTTCAATGTATTCGACGGGTCCAATGCTCATTCGACCACACTCCTTATGCGAAACGACGAGGCTTCTTATTGGTTACGTGCTGCACGACTTCAGCATGTTGAACTTCAGTATATAGCAGACCGAAGCCAAGATACAGGTGCGCAATATGAACGGGCCATGAGGGTGACTGAGGGCTGTGGCAGTGCCCCGGCCGTTCATGGTGCAACCGGCACCCCACTCCAGAATCAAAATCGCCGCCACAAAACGGTGGCGGCGAACGAGATTCTCAATGCCGCGCGGAAGACCTAGAGGCCGAGGATCTGCTTCTTCTTGGCGTCGAACTCGTCCTGCGTGATAATGCCCTGCTTCTGAAGGTCTGCCAGCTGCTTCAATTGGTTGATAGAGGCATCCGACAGCGTGCCCGCAGGTGCAGCCGCCTGCGGTGGTGGCGCCTGATACTGCTGCTGCTGAGCTGCCATAGCCGCCTGCTGCTGCGCCAATTGATCCTGCTGCGCCTGCATATCGGCCATATCCTGCTGATTCTGATACGCCTGATCCTGTGAGGCGTATTTCTGCTGTTGGTGATGGGATACGGCCCCTGCCGTGCCGACCACAACTGCGGTCGTCGCAGCAGCGCCCACCATACGCCGCCCCATTCGCCTTCTTCGCATCATGATGTTTTTCTCCTGGTTAGCTTCGTTTTAGCTGGACAGTCTTGCCTGAGCTTCCTCAATCAGGGCGACCACGTGATCGTGCGGCACGCGTTCGTTATCGACCAGCACACCGCCGGCCGAGCGAACAGTTTCCGCGAACTCTGAGGCCCACTTGTCTTCCCACACCATCATAGCCGTCGTTGAATTGGCGGGCATATGTTCGCCAAGTTCCTGAATGTCTTCCTCGGTCAGAAGATCAAGCAGCTCGAGGTGCAGCGGCGCCAGCAGGGCGGCGAGATCTTCATCCATCTCCCCCAGCTCAATCAGGGTCAGACTGTCATCGCCATCTTTCCGGACAATTACGAGGTCGATGATGTTGATGATTCCCCCGGTCACCAGTTTCTGCAGAGCGGGCATAATTTCGCCGCTGAACCTGTTTCCGGGGAACGTTACGGTGATATATTCGACTGGACCTATGTTCATGTGATTCACTCCGTGTAACTATTGCTTCGCATCAATACTCAGCCCGACGCGCAGAAAGATGTTCGTTACAGCCCTGTCAGAAGACGCATGTTCAAAAGGTTGAACGAGCGTTCTGAGTATGCCACCCAGATCGTACAGTTGCAAGCAACACGGGCGCGCCCGCCCAGGGCTATAGCCAAGTCAGAAGCCAAGCCGGCGGGTTAACAGTGGGCTTCAGCGCGTTGCCGCCTCACGCAGGAGGCTCAGGCAACCCTGTTGAAACTGCATTTCCGACTTTGCGACAGCCCGGATCGCCCGCCGGGCCGCCGCTGCCTAGGGGCTAACCCACTGTACTGAAGTGCGCGTGCACCATTTTCACGAGCGAGTCGATGTCCTTGACGACCGTGTCGCCCTCGGCGCACATGCCCCACACGAAGTTGTTCTTCCAGCGAATATCATCGGTGATGGCGAAGATCGGTTTCTGGCGCGCGTAGGTGTAGCCAATCTCGGCGCAGGTGCCCGAGTCGTGGTCGGTGCCAGTTAGCAGCGCCACCACCGCGTCGCAGCGGTCGAGCGCGACCATATCGCCGCGAAACGTGGCCTTGCGCTGCTCCGGGCCAAAGTCCTCCAGCAGGCCCACATCGCGGTGCGGCAGGAATGTTTCGTAGCCCAGCGCCTCGAAACGGGCCGTGATCTGCTCCAGATACCATCTGTCCTGATAATTGAACAGTGGCCCGGCCATATACAAATACGTCATGCTTGCACTCCCTCTGATATCGGCTGCATTTGTCCGGCAGCCGTAGGCTCAAATACCTCAAATGGCATGCGGTCGGCGTGGCAGATCAACTGCACTGCGGCACGCCCGCTGGCGGCCGACATTGGCACACCGCCGCCTGGTTCGACCCACTGACCGGCCAGAAACAGATTGTCCAACCCGCGAATGCGCTTGTCCATTCCCATTACCAGCGACGGCATGACTTCGCGTGACAGCAGGAAGCCGGTGGTCGAACCCTGCCAGTTGTTGGTGTAGCGCTCGTAGCTGAGCGGCGTCGCCTCGTCCATCACTTCGATATCGGCGAGCAGGTGCGGATACCAACGCCCAATGCAAGCCACCACATCGTCAGTGACTTCCCGCTGTTCGCTGTCATAGATGCGCCGGCCAAACAGATTTTGCCAGTAATCGTAGTCCGAGCGAATCATGACTTCCATCACGGACTTGCCGGCCGGGGCCAGCGACGGGTCGAAGCTGTAGTGTTTGACGCCCAGTTCATAGCGTGGCTTGCCCGTCAGTTCCAGAGGGGTATCGAGCAAATACGTCATCCAGTGTGGCTCGGCGCTCAGGTCGCGTTTCACGCCCAGCGACACCTGCACCTGCGTGTGCATGGGCAGGTGTCCGTCAAAGCGCCTGGCGATCGACTTCGTCACGTATTCACCGCGCAGCAAGTCAAAATGCAGCGTGCGCCCGTCCGAAGCCGAAATCACGTAATCGGACTCGAACACGCCGTCGTTGTAAAGGCGCACCCCCACCGCGCGGCCATCCTTCACCAGCACGCGCTCGACCTGCGAGTCATAGTGGATTTCGCCGCCCAGTTCGAGGAAGCGGCGTTCGAGGGACTTTGCGAATTCCAGCGATGCGCCCACCGGAAAACCGGCGTTGTGGTTTTGCAGATAGGCGAGCAGAAACATGCCCATCATCACGGGCGCTTCTTCCCAACTGAACATCTGCGCCACGGCGCGCTGCAGGAACGGGTCTTTGAATCGCTGGCCGAACGCTTTGGCCGAAACCAGCCCCCAGCGCATCATCGGCAGCAAAAACGGCAGCATCTTCATGCCGAACTTCTGCCAGTCCTTGCCGCTGTAGAGCGTGCGCGGTTTGTCGTACAGCGCCCACATATCGAAATTCGTGAATTGGCGCACGCCGTCGCAGAACTGGCGAATGAGCCGCGCATCGGCCGGCGACAATTCGAGCATATGCTGTTCCAGCCGGCCCGGGTCGGCATACACTATCAGGGTCTTCTCGCCATCGGTGATGCGCTGATACTCCTCGTGATGCACGAAGCGCCGCCCCTGCACCGCGCCCAGTTCGCGCCACATCTGATGAAACGGCTGCCCCTCGCCCGAGCCGAACAGGTAGTGAATGCACCCGTCGAAGGTGTAGCCTTTGCGCTCCCAGGCCATGCATAGGCCGCCCGGCATGTTATGCAGTTCAAAGATGGTGGCCTTGTAGCCATTCATCCGCGCATAGCAACCGGCCGCAAGGCCAGCCACCCCTGCCCCGATAATAATGATCGATTTCGCGGGCTTCACAGACGTTCCCCCGGCACTGGCACACATCAACGCGCGCTGCCTTTCAGGGCATCGCGCGACTAGTCATTACAATTCAGATTACCCCGAATTGTTGGCGTTGAAAAGAGGTCAACCCCGCGTTTAGGGGCCGCCCGATTCGCTATGCTGTGCAGGCACAGTCCGCACATTGACCAGCACTGGGCGGTCGAGGGTTTGCGCCAGTTGATTGGCCAGCTCTTGTATCGGGCTTAAGTCGCCGCTTCCCTCAATCGTCGCCACCACCAGTCGATCAATGAGGGATACTGAGACCAGTTGGTAGTTCCTGCCCGCCAGCCACTCTGTCACGTCGGCGCTGGCTGCGTTGGTTTGTATGGTGCGGCTGATCGACTCGGCTGCTGTAATGGTGAGGGGAATGGCGACAAGCACGATACCGGCGAAGAACACGATGAGGCCCATGCGGCGGACGTATGCCATAGAACGGCCGGGCGCAGCACGCCACAACCCTAGAAGCCACAGCGTGATGCCGCCCGCCAGCAGAATGGCGAGGTAGTTGGTTACAAACAGCAACAGCGCGCCGCCAGCGGCATCAATCTGGCCCTGCCGCAGGGCAATTCCTACGACGCACAGCGGCGGCACCAGCGAAATGGCGATGGCGACCCCGCCCATCGAGTTCAGCGATTTCGGCCCGAGACGTGATAAACGCGCCTGCCGCTCCGGAGCCCAGCGCGGTGAGCAGAGCAAACAGGCCCGGATTGATACGCGATGTGATCTCCGCATTGCTCGTGAACGAAATCGAGATGTCTGGAACAATGGCGGACAGCACCAGGGAAAAGACAATGACCGTGCCAATTCCAGCCAGCGTCAGCACGAAAGCCTTGAGCGCGCGCTGTGTCGAGCCAAGCACCACGGCGGCCGTCGTCGCCATAATCGGCCCCATCAGCGGCGCAACGATCATCGCCCCAATCACCGTCGCGGTAGAGTCGGACAGTACACCATAAGTGGCAATGACCGTGGCAAACAGCAGCAGCGCGAAGAAATTCATCAGCCGGCGCCGGGTTGTCGGGCCTTCAATGAACATCTTGCTTTCGAACTCAGTTAGATAAGCGGGGTCAAAGCCAAGCCGAATCGCTGAAGATGGCACAGTGGGCGTGGTCACAGAAGGCGCTCCTGAAGACACTGAATGGTTGGGATCGATTGCGTAGTGATAACGGTGACACGAGCGTAGCGCAGCACCCGAACGGCGGCAATACTGGCGAGGGGCGACATGTAGAGCATATTCCTTCAAGGCCAGGCCGCATGTGGCCCAAAGTTCGCACCCCTTGCTTGTCTCTGGCAACGTGCTATTACACGATTTGTTGCAATTGCTTTGAACAACCCTGATGCAAGGTGACGAAAACCATTAAGTTCCGCTATCATGGAGTTTGCTGCCACGCTCGTATGCATGAAGCGCACCCGGCACCAGACTGGAGAAGTGCCCTATGCCAGACAAACCGACCATCATTGCCGACCCGCACTTTCGCACGATGGACGAAATCTTCGCGCCGGACGATTTCAAGCGGCTGAAAGCGCTGGCAAACGTGATCTGGGCCGCCGATGAGCCGATGCCGCTGGACGCCTTCCGCGCAGCCGTTCCGCAGGCCGACGCAGTTATCTGCGCAGACTGGCGCTACGGTGATGAGGCCCTGCGCGAAGCCGTCAATTTGCGCGCCGTGCTCACCGTGTCCGGCGGCTTCCCGCGCCAGATTGACTATGACGCCTGCTTTGCGCGCGGCATCCGTGTGCTGTCCGCCGCGCCCGCCTTCGCCCGTTCGGTCGCGGAAATGGCGCTGGCCCTGGCGCTGGCCGCCAGCCGCGACATCGTCGCTGCCGACCGCGCCATGCGCGCTGGCACCGAACAGTGGCTGCACGCCGGCAACCGCAACTCGTTTATGCTGTTCGGCAAGCCGGTCGGGTTTATTGGCTACGGCAGCATCGCCCGCGCCCTGCAGCCACTACTGCTGCCCTTTGGTGTGACGATCAGCGCCTACGACCCGTGGCTGAGCGAGGCCTATCTGCGTCGCAGCGGCATCAATCCCGTCTCTCTGGATGATCTGCTGCGCGAATCGCGCGTGGTTTTCGTGCTGGCCGCGCCCAGCCATGAGAACAAGGCACTGCTCTCGGCCGAAAAGCTGGCGCTTATCCCCCCAAACGCGGTGCTGGTGCTGGTCAGCCGGGCGCATGTAGTCGATTTCCATGCGCTGACAGAAATGGTCAGCGCCGGGCGCTTCAAGGCCGCGATTGATGTGTTCCCTGAGGAACCGCTGGCAATCGATCACGCGCTGCGGCGCGCCGAAAGCGCCATTTTGTCGCCGCACAAGGCCGGCCCGACACAGGAAGGCTGCCGCGAAATCGGCCAGATGATCGTCGAGGATTTGGAAGCGATCCTCAACGGACTGCCGCCCACTGCCATGCAGAATGCCCAGCCTGAGCTTATTTACCGCTACGCCACTCAGACGATCCGGCAGCGCAAATGAACGCACCCACTCGCATTCAACAGTCGTTCTCGTGGGATGGCTTCGTCCGCACCGGCATCGCGCCGGAAGCATTGGCGCGCGGCGCGGCAAACATCGGCTACGGTGGCGTCGAACTGGTTGAACCAGCGCTGTGGCCGCTGCTGCGCGATCACGGCCTGCGCGTCGTCTCGATCGTGGGCCATCCACTTGCCCCTGCAGGGCTGAACCAGCGCGAGCATTTCCCGGCCATCGAGCCCAGCATTGTCACCGCACTGGAGCAGGCGGCCGAGTGGCACATCCCGTACGTGCTGTGTTTCAGTGGCAATCGCTGGGGCGCTTCTCCCGACGAGGCGGCCGATATCACGGCCGACCATCTGCGTAAACTCGCGCCGGCCGCCGCCGATGCGGGCGTAACGCTGGTACTGGAGCTGCTCAACAGCAAGATCGCCGACCGCGACTATCAGGCCGATCATAGCGCCTGGGGCGCGCGGGTGTGCCGGCTCGTCGATTCGCCGCACGTGAGGCTACTCTACGACGTATTCCACATGCAGATCATGGAAGGCGACCTGATTCGCACCCTTCAGGCGAACGCGGATGTCATCGGCCACTACCACACGGCGGGCAATCCGGGCCGCGCCGATCTGGATGACGCGCAGGAGATTTTTTATCCCGCCGTCGTGCGCGCCATCGCCGAAAGCGGGCACAGCGGCTTCATCGGCCACGAGTTCTTCCCCAAGCACGACGCGCTCGCGTCCCTGCGCGCCGCCTATGACTTATGTGAAGTGGCATTGGATGGGGCTGAACTGAGTGAGTAAAACTGATTTGAACCACAGAGACACTGAGAACACCAGAGAGACTTCGATGAACCCTCTGTGCCCTCAGTGTCTCTGTGGTTAACCATCTTTATCTTCTTGAAAGGATGTTCTCGTGAGCGCACGGATTGTCGTCCTCGGCAGCTTCAACGCCGACCTCGTCAGCTATGTTCCACGCCTGCCGGCCTCGGGCGAAACAATCATCGGCGAACGCTTCGTCACCGGGCCGGGCGGCAAAGGCTCGAATCAGGCGGTGGCAGCAGCACGACTCGGCGCAGACGTCACGTTCATCGCTCGCGTAGGCCGCGATTCGATGGCCGAAATCGGCGTGCATTTGTGGCAAGCCGAAGACATCGACATTCGCTTCGTTGGCCGTGATCCCGAAGCGCCCACCGGCGTCGCCAGCATCTTCGTCGACAAGGGCGGCCATAACGTGATCGTGGTCACGCTTGGGGCCAACGGAGCGCTTCGCCCGGCTCACATCGACCAGGCGGAAGAAGCGATCACCTCGGCAGACGTGCTGCTCACCCAGCTCGAAAGCCCGCTCGATACGGTGACGCACGCGCTGAAGCTGGCACGCAAGCACCGCGTGCCCACCATCCTCAACCCCGCGCCGGCGCAGAAATTGTCACATGCTGTGCTTCAGTACGTCGATGTACTCACGCCAAACGAGCATGAGCTGTCCATCGTCGCTAACGAGGCGGATGCGGATAAGGCAGCGCAGAAGGTGCTGGATGCCGGCGTCAAATCACTGGTCGTCACGTTGGGCAAGCGCGGCGCAAGCTGGGCCAGGAGCGGCGGCGCGGGCGCGCTCGTGCCCGCCTACGCCGTGCGGTCAGTGGATACGGTGGGCGCAGGCGACGCCTTCAACGGCGCGCTGGCGGTCGCGCTGGCCGAGGACAAGCCGCTGCCGGAAGCCATCGCGTTTGCCAATGCAGCGGCTGCGATATCGGTCACACGCGCCGGTGCTGCCGCCAGCACGGGCCGCCGCGACGAAGTCGATGCACTGATCGCCGCGCACACATAACGCCTAAGGAGATTGCAGAATGAAGAAGACTACACTGCTGAACCAGCCGCTGTCTGACGTAATCGCCGGAATGGGCCACCTCGACACACTGGTCGTGGCCGACGCCGGGCTGCCGATCCCGCTGATCACGCGCCGAATTGACCTGGCCGTTTCTACCGGTGTGCCGTCATTTCTGGATGTGCTGCGCGCGGTGCTGACCGAGATGCAGGTGGAGAGCGCCGTCGTCGCCGAGGAGATGCCAGCGAAAAGCCCGGCGCTGTACACGGCCCTGCGCCAGGTGCTGGGCGATATTCCGGTAGAACTGGTGCCGCACGAGCAGTTCAAGGCGCATACAGTTAGCGCACGCGCCGTCGCCCGCACCGGTGAGTGCACGCCCTACGCGAATGTGATTCTGGTAGCGGGTGTGGTGTTCTAGCTGATAAACAGCCAGCCCTAGTGCTTATGCCCCCCTGCCGCTGAACCCTGATATGGGGGCACGCTCGTAATCGTCAGCGATGTATCGGGCGCAGGGCGGCGCGCAATCCGGCGGCCCGCTTCCTTGAATAACCCGCCAAATACCTTCCGGCGGCCCAGCACGTTGACATATAACCCGGTCTTGCCATCAGTCGCGGGGGACGCCAGCCAGAGCGCCTTTTCCGCCGGCACCGAGGCTGGTTCAGCCCACAACCGCATGACCGTGCTCAGGGGTGCGACCTTCTTTTCGAAGCCCTCGATGACATCCACCTGACGCAGCATTTCTGTATCCACCAAGCCAGGGTTGAACGCGTAAATGCCGATACCCGGCTGCGTGTCTTTGTACTCCCCAGCCAGAGCCAGTGTGAACGAACGTACCCAGGCCTTGCTTGAAGCGTAGGAATTCTGGAATGCAACTGGTTTGTCTTCGCCCCGGCCAAGCAGGTTGATCAGCTTGCCGCCGCCCTGCTCCAGAAACTGGCGCACCGCAATCAGTGAGCCAGTGTAGACGCCGCCGATATTCGTGTGCACCACCTGGGTGAAGGCCTCAGGAGACATGTCGAGCGTGCGCCCGTAGGTGCCGCTCATCCCGGCGTTGTTCACCCAAATATTGAAGCGGCCAAACTCAGCCACCGCCGCAGCCGCCAGCGCTTCCATCTGCGCCGGCACGGTCACATCAGTCGGCACGCCAATGACTCGTGCGCCGGTCGCTTTCAGTGTCTTCACTGCTGTATCCAGTGACGCCTGCGACCGGCCCGAAAGTACCAGCGCCGCGCCTTCCCGCGCATAGGCTTCTGCTATCCCCAGCCCCAGCCCGCGCGAACTGCCCGTGATGACTGCAACCTTGCCTTCGAGAACGCCCATGATCATTCATCCTTAATCAGTACAATACCGCCGCCCTGCGGCGGCGATTATTGAATATTACGGATTGTGCTGCGTCTATCCGGGATAGTCCAGAGCAAGCTTGCCGAGCTAACTCAATGCTCACAATCGCGCGCAATCAGCCTTCCAGGTCGAGGATTGAATGCACGCGCAGCAAGTCCGGCAAAAGTGACTGCGCCCCATCCACCCAGAGCCGCTTTTCGACGCCCGGCGCGAGGTGGAAGAAGTTGTCCGACGGTGTGATCGGCCCCTGCTCATGCTCAACCCACACCCACAGCGCTGGTTTGCTGCTGTTGAGCGTTACTTCCCAGCGGCCATCTGCCTGCGGTTTTACCGTCAACTGCACCGACGGCGCTTCCAACGCAAGATGCTTGGGCGACGCAAACCAGGCCAGACTGTGTGAGACCATTTCGCCGCCCACATGCAGTTCCAGCCACACCAGCAGGCGCTGTCCGCCCACAGCTTCGAGATGGGTCGTACAGTCCACCACGAGCGCGGATTGGCTCTGGTTGGGCGCAATCGTCACGGATTGCACGCCCTGCGCCAGAATTTCCCCGCCCGTCGTCGTAGCCGACCAGCGCACTTCGCCGTCTACCGCCTCCAGCCGGTCGCTGGTGAGCGTCACTTCAACCGTGCCGCGCGCATTGTCTTCCACGCCGCTGATGAGTAATGGCGCGTAGAAACGCCGCGCCGCGAAATGCAGCGCCTTCCAGTGGCCCTGATAATCGAGCGACGACCACGTCGGCCCGGGCCAGAGGTCGTTCAACTGCCAGTAGAGCGCGCCCATCGTGCGCGGCATATTGCGCCGCCAGTGCTCGACCGCATA
Source organism: uncultured Chloroflexia bacterium (assembly GCA_963841085.1). Classification (GTDB taxonomy): domain Bacteria; phylum Chloroflexota; class Anaerolineae; order Aggregatilineales; family Phototrophicaceae; genus Flexifilum. The sequence goes on from CAWJBF010000005.1 coordinate 815,407, forward strand.
CTTGATGATCTCGGCCTGCAATATCTGGCTGGCCCAGATCATGCCCCACGTAGACCCCGGCAGCCGGAACCACGCCAGCAGATAGTGCATGATGGTGGCGTTGCCAATGCCGCTGCGCTGGTGATATTCCATGATGTAGCTGGTTAGATTGCGGTCTTCCGGCAAGGTGTAGGCGTTGACGACGTGCGGCTCGGGGAACGACTGGAAGCCAAATTCGCTGATGAAGCGGTGGAAAGTCTCGCGGTAGGATTCGGCCGGCAAGCGGCCATGCCAAACGCCCCACAGGTGCGCGTCGCCGCTGTCGGGGTCGTTGAAATTGAAGCGCTCACCCACCGGCGTGTGCGGGCTGGCCGGCCAATAGGTGCGCTGCGGGTCTTCTGCGGCCACCACCTCGGGCAGCAGCTCGTCAAACAGCTTACCGTAATCCACCCACGACATGGTGGTGGCAGTCCATTCCGGCCCCACCAGTCCCTGTTCCAGCTCGTTGTTACCGCACCACAGTGCCAGCGAAGCGTGGTGACGCAGCCGCCGAATATTGTCGCGGGCTTCGGCGCGCACGTTGTCCATAAACTCGGTGTCCGTCACCGGATACGTGCCGCACGCGAACATGAAATCCTGCCAGACCGCCAACCCAAGTTCATCGCACAGGTCGAAGAACGAATCATCCTCATACACGCCGCCGCCCCAGGCACGCAGCATGTTCATGTGCGCGTCCACAGCGGCTTGCAGCAATGGCGCATACTGGTCACGGCCCACGCGGGCCGAAAACGGATCGGCCGGAATCCAGTCCGCGCCCTTCGCAAAAAAGGGCACGCCGTTGATGGCGAAGTGGAAGCTCCCGCCCCACTCATCGTCGTGGCGTTCAAGCGTGAGCGTGCGCAGGCCTATGCGCTTCGTCTGCGCGTCCAGTTCGTGCCCGTTCGCGTGCAGGCCTACATACACTATGTACAGCGGCTGCGCGCCGAGGCCGTTGGTCCACCACAACTGCGGTTGCTCGACCACTAGCGCCGCGCTGAAGCGGCCATCCACTACTTCTACATCAGCCTGCGCGACCTCCCCGCCGTCAAAGCTCAGGGCGATACGCGCGTTCAGCGCCGCATCACCGAGAAGCTCGACTGTGCCTTCTACGGTCACCACAACCTGACCCGCCGTGCTGTGATCCTGCAGGATACGCACGTCGTCCAGCCGCGCCGTATCGAACGCGATCAGTTCGATGGTGCGCCAGATACCGCTCGTGACGGTTTTAGGGCCCCAGTCCCAGCCGAAATTGCACGGCTCCTTGCGCAGCCACGCGCCCGAATTGAGTCGGTGTTCGCCGATGCTCCAGGCGTACAGCCTGCCCTTGTCGGCCTCCATCTGGCGCAGATAAGGCATGGGCGCGGCAAACGACACTTCGAGAAAGTTGAGGCCGGGCAGCAGGAACGGCTTCACATCGAATTCCCATTCCCGGAACATGTTGTCGGTAAAGCCAACGATCAAGTCGTTGCAGCGCACGGTCGCCAGCGTATCGAGGCCGGCGCAGCGCAGCAGCACGCACTCGTGCGCCAGCAGTTCGGGCGTTACCTCGAACTCGCGGCGGAAAGCCCAATCCGTTTCGCCGATGAACAACTGCTCTTTTTCGTTGTCGCGGTAGTTGAGGTCAGAGAGCAAGCCCGCCGCCAGCAAATCAAGATGAACACAGCCGGGCACACTGGCGGAAACCGCGCCATAAGGCTCGGGCCCGTGTAGAGTCCACGCGCCGTTGAGATTGAAACGCTCCATGCCATGCATCCTGATCGATTGTGGGCGGAAACTACGCTGCGCAAACATAGCGCGCCGTTCGCCGGCCCGCCACGCCTGTGTGACCATACGGGTGGTATACTCGCAGGCGCATTATACGGGTAAGAGGCAGCGATGACTTCCCCAATTATCGTGGCGCTGGACGTAGGCGGTTCTTCAGTCAAGAGCGGACTGATCGACCCCGATTGGCTGCTGCATTCGCCTACACCGTTCCCGTCGGCCAATGTGGCTACCACGACGACGACGCTGGCCACCGACGCCGAGGCTCCGGTCATCCTTGCGGCACTTGGAGGCGAAATCCGGCGTGAAATGGCAAACGCCGCCGGTCGTCCGGTGTTAGGCGTTGGCTTTGGCTTCCCCAGCCCGTTCGACTATGAGCGTGGCATCTGCCTGATCGACCACGTCTTCAAGTACCGCGCGCTTTACGGCATGGATGTCGGTGCGGCGCTGCGGGCCGAACTCAACCTGCCCGAGCTGGCAATCTCGTTTCGCAATGACGCCGAGGCCGCGATTGTGGCCGAAGCGCAGTTCGGCGCGGGTCGCCCGTTCCGGCGCGTAATCGGGCTAACACTGGGCACGGGTTTAGGCTCATCGTTCGTGGCCGATGGCGTGCGCCTGACGGACGGGCCGGGCGTGCCTGCGCGCAGCGGCGGCTTCCTGTTCCCCGAGCCATATCGCGACGCCACCGCCGACGACTATTTCTCGACACGCGGCCTGCTTAAACGCTTGCAAGCCGCCGATCCCGCCATCGAAAGCGTCAGCGAAGCCGCCGAACGCGCCGCTGAAGATCAAACACTGTCCGAGGTGTTCCGTACCTGGGGCGCTGATCTGGGTACGTTTCTGCAGCCGTATGCAGTCGAATTCAAGCCGGAAGCCGTGCTGCTGCTCGGCGGTATCGCCCGGTCGCAGGCGCTGTTCGCCCCGGCATTGAGCGAGGCCGCTGGTGTGCCCGCGCTGCCCTCGGCGCTGGGCGAAACGGCGGCGCTGTTCGGCGCGGCCGACGGCCTGCTGCGAATGCTGAACAAGTATTAGTCTCCCTCTTGGGCGACCGTGCTGCCCGCGCTAGACTGAGTGCAATAACTGTTCAGCCCTCACCCCATCAGGAGTATGCACATGTCCAACCCTTCAGCGCCGAAAGTCACGGCCGTCGGCAGCCCGCTGCCAAACATCCCGTGGCAGGATCGGCCGGCCAATTCCAGTGACGTCATCTGGCGCTACGACCACAATCCGGTTATCCCGCGCAACGCCATTCCGCGCGCCAACAGCATTTTCAACAGCGCGGCCGTGCCGTTCGAGGGCGCGTTCGCCGGCGTGTTTCGCGTCGATGACAAGACGCGGGCCATGGACTTGCACGCCGGTGTCAGCCCAGACGGCGTGAACTGGCAGATTGAGCACGAGCCAATCGTGTGGAAGACCGACGACCCCGAACTGGCGCCCTTCGTCCACCGCTACGATCCGCGCGTTGGCTGGCTCGAAGACCGCCACTACATCACATGGTGCAACGGCTACCACGGCCCCACCATCGGCATCGGCTATACGTTTGATTTCAAGGAATTCCACTTCATCGAGAACGCCTACCTGCCCTTCAACCGCAACGGCGTGCTATTCCCGCGCAAGCTCAACGGCAAGTACGCCATGCTTAGCCGCCCCAGCGACAACGGGCATACGCCGTTTGGCGACATCTTCTACAGCGAAAGCCCGGACATGGTGCATTGGGGCAAACACCGCTGGGTGATGGCCCCGAAACCGTGGACGTGGCAGAGCACCAAGATCGGCGCGGGGCCGATCCCGATTGAGACGAGTGAGGGCTGGCTGCTCTTTTATCACGGCGTGCTCACCTCGTGCAACGGCTTCGTCTACAGTTGGGGCGCGGCGCTGCTCGACCTCGACCAGCCGTGGAAGGTGCTGTATCGCACCGCCCCGTACCTGATGAGCCCGCAAACGCCGTACGAGTGCATGGGCGACGTGCCGAATGTGGCCTTCCCGTGCGCGGCCCTGCATGATGTGGACAGCGGCAGACTGGCGATTTACTACGGCGCGGCCGATACCGTCACTGGCCTCGCTTTCGGCTATCTTGATGAGGTCGTCGACTTCGTCAAGCACAATTCGGCCCTCTGACACACAACAATCCGGGCGCAGTTCAGATGGACTGCTCCCAGCCCTCATCCCCTGCCCTTTGTATGTTGAAGAAGGCTGTAAATTAGAAAACAGCCACGGCAGGAGAGGCGAGAGATTGTGGGTGAGGGCCTTTGGCAGGCAGAAGGCGAAATTGATGCGTTTGCATTGCGCAACCGCACAAACGCACTTTCGTGCTCCGGGCGTAATACGGTAGACTGCCTGTTTGGGCGCTGCTTGCCCATTCTGCCGGTTGCGACAGGATAGACCATGCACGAAGACCTGCTTCTCGCACTCACAGGCCTGATTGGCGTGGCTGTGCTCGCCCACTGGATTAGCTGGCGGCTGCGCATCCCGTCGATTCTGCTGTTCCTGGCCTTCGGGTTCCTGATCGGCCCGATCTTCCAGATCATCGACGTGGATCATTTGATGGGCGAACTCCTGTTCCCCATCGTCAGCCTGGCCATCGCCATCATCCTGTTCGAGGGCGGGCTGACGCTGCACTTTGGCGACCTGAAACAGATCGAGGGCGTGGTCTGGCGCATGTTGAGCGCCGGGCTGGTCATCACCTGGGGGCTGACTACACTACTGGCCTCACTGCTGTTGGGCTTCAGCCTTCAGATGTCGGTGCTGATCGGCGCGATTCTGGTCGTGACCGGCCCCACGGTCATCATCCCCCTGCTGCGGCAGGTGCGGCCCACCCGGCGCGTTGGCTCGATTCTGCGCTGGGAAGGCATCCTCGTCGATCCGATCGGCGTGGTGCTGACCGTATTGGTGTTCGAGGTCATTTCCACCACTGCAGGCCCGGTGGCCGGGCTGGGCCTTATCCTCGTAGGCCTGCTCAAGACGGCCATCATCGGTCTGGCGTTCGGCTACGTGGCCGCGCGCCTGCTGATCGAAAGCCTGCGCCGGCATTGGATACCGGAATATCTCGACAACCCGATTGCGCTGTTTCTCGTGCTGACTATCTTCGCGGTATCGAACCTGCTGCAAACCGAATCCGGCCTGCTGTCGGTCACCGTCATGGGCGTGGTGCTGGCCAATCAGGAACTGCGCGTATTTGGCCGCTGGCGGCTGGGCGGTGACAGCACACCGGTCAGTATCGAGCGCATCGTGGAGTTCAAGGAAACGCTGCAAACGCTGATCGTCTCGACGCTGTTCATCATGCTGGCAGCGCGGCTGACGCCCGGTGACATCGCCCAGATCGGCTGGAGTGTGGTCGTGTTTGTGCTGGCGCTGATCATCTTCGTGCGCCCGTTTATGATCTGGTTCTGCACGCTGCGTTCACCGCTGACGTGGCAAGAGCGCGTGTTCATGGGCTGGATGGCGCCGCGCGGCATTGTGGCCGCTGCCACCGCCTCAATTTTCGGCCTCGAACTGACGGCGATGGGGGTTGAAGGCGCGGAACAGCTCACGACGGTCGTGTTCGCGGTCATCATTGGCACAGTCATCGTCTACGGCCTGTCAGCAGGGCCGCTGGCGCAGCGGCTGGGCCTGGCCAAGCCAAATCCGCAGGGCACGCTCATCATCGGCGCGCACCCGTGGGCGCAGAAGATAGCCGATACGCTGGCCAGGGCCGGGTTCTACGTGTTGATGGCCGATACCAATTGGGCCAATGTGACCGAAGCGCGCCAGGCGGGATTGAGCGTCGTGTACGGCAATGTGCTCTCCAGCCAGACCGATGACATGCTCGATCTCACCGGCATCGGCCGCGTACTGTCACTCACCTCCAACGACGAGGTTAATGCGCTCACGTCGTTGAAATTCGCGGGATTGTTCGACCGCGCCAATGTGTATCAAATCGCGCCCGCGCGCGGCAACGGCCAGCCATTGGGGATCGCGCGTGATATGGGCGGACGCCTGCTCTTCGACGAGAAAGAGTCCTATGCCCATCTCAGCCGCCTGTTTGACCAGGGGTACGAACTCAAGATCACCGAGCTGACGCCAGAGTTTGACCTCAATGACTATCGGGCGCACTATAACGGGCAGGCGCAGGTGCTGTTCGCGGTGGACAAGGCCGGCAAGCTACTGGTGGACACGGACGACATGCCCCTGAAGCTGCAGGAAGGCATGTCGGTCATCAGCCTGGTGCCCGAGGAGGGGTGAGGCGGCACATCACTCCAGTTCGATGCAGACGAGCGTCCATGTGTCGACGCGCGGCACAATAGTAACCACACGGCTGTCATCCTGTGTGAATGACAGCGGCTGCGGTGGAGCATCGGCATCTGGCGAAACGCACCAGATGCGCGCCACCTTGTCTGTCATCGGCAGAGACAAACGCACATCCTCAAGTGTCCTGCGGGCAGGCAGCGGCGCGTTCCACGGCTCATCGGGAGCGGCGTTGAGCAAATTCACAGCCACCCGCTGTCCAGCGCGGCGCGTGATCGCCCACGCCGGCGCGCTGGTTTCCACTTCGCAAGAAATCTTCTGAGAGAACATCAAAGGTTCTTCATAGGCCACGCCGAAATCAGCCAGCCGCTTCAATTGTGCGGCAAGCACAGGTGACGGACGCCCCGCTTTCGGGAAATAGGGATCGCTCAAATACAACCCGTTTTCACCGTGGGCAATGTGCGACGCGCCGCTGGCCATCATCACCGCCTGCGCCAACGCCACCGTCGTCTCGTGGTCAGGGTCAATGTAGACGGCAATTACCGGCACACGACCACCCGACGCCGCGCGGTTTTGTTCCGCCACGCGCGCCAGATCGCCGAGAGTCGTCATCGGCGGCCACAGCTCACAGTAGAGAAAATCGAGCTCGACCGGCGCAATTTCTTCCAGCGGCCAGTTGTGCACGAGATTGAACAGAACGGCTTGCTCGTGCGGTACAGCCGTCCGCACCTGCTCAATCGCGGCACGCAGCGCAAACGGCACGTCTATCGGCTGGCCTTCCGCATCGTTGCCTGTCTGGGGCTCACCATACTGGTCAAGGTGGATGCCGTCAAACGGCAGTTCACGGAGTACCTCGGCACACTCTTCGGCCAGATGAGCGCTCCAGCCCGACGCAGGATTCATGATTTTGAGAAAGCCATCGGCGAAGTCGTAGAGTACGCCATTGTCGTCATATAGTCCCCAGCCGGGGTGCGCCGCCGCGAACTGGGGCGACGCTGCGTAGATGGCCGTATACGGCATCGCCACCATCCCGCGCACGTGCGCCTCCTCAATCAGGCGGCGCACCGTCGCCAGCGACTGCGGCCGGCCCAGCGGATCGAGGTAGACCTCAGCAGGCGGCAGCAGCGTATCGTGACGGTAGAGCCAATCGTAAAATTGCAGGCCGTTCACATGCAGCGCCAGCAGCGGATCGAGGTCGAATGAGGCGCGAGTGGGCGTGAAATCGAACAGATAACCATAGCGCGGCGCGTCGGCCCAGCGCTCCAGCACATCAAACGCTGTCCATTGTGTGCCATTCTCCGTCTCCACACGCACGCGGTAGCCACGTTTGGCCTCGGGCGGCGGCGTCCAGCACAGCACATCGCACCCTTCAATATCGGCAGCGCACTCGCCCAGATGCCAGATGGTGGCGCGAAACGGGCCGGGCGCGCAGATTTCGACTGCTTCACCAAGTCGGTAGAAAGCCTTGCCCGGAAAGATCATGATTTCATGCCCGTGGTGGCAATACCGGCGATGAAGTAGCGCTGGAACACGATATAGACGATCACAATCGGAATGAGCGCCACAATCGAGGCGGCGAACACCTGCCCCCACTCCGTCAAGTGCTGGTTCTGGAACAGGGCGATGGCAATCGGCAGCGTGCGCCTGCTGGCCTCTTTAATCGCCACGTGCGCCCACGGAAATTCATCCCAACTGTAGAGAAACGTGAAGATGATGACGACCGCCAGGCCGGCTTTGCTCAACGGCAGGATCACCCGCCAGAAAATGCGCCACTGCCCCGCTCCATCGATCAGCGCAGCGTCAATTAAATCCTGCGGAATCGTCTTGAAGAAGCCCGTTAGCATGAACGTTTGCAGCGACAGATTCATCGCCACATACACCAGAATCAGACTGGCGAGCGAGTTGTATAGCCGAAGGTCTTTGATGACCAGGAACTGCGGGATGATCAGCATCACGGGCGGAATCATGAGACCAAGCAGCAGCGCGCCGAACAATATACGCTTGCCGCGGAAGTTCATACGCGCAAATGCATAGGCCAGCATCGACGATAACACAACCGTGATGCCCGTCGCGGTAGTCGCCACAAACAGGCTGTTGACAAAATACACGCCAAAGTTATCGGTCGCCAGCGCTTTGGTGTAGTTATCGAGCGTGATTTCTGATGGGACGATGCGCGGCGGCATTTCCATCACCAGCGACTGCGGTTTGAGCGACGAAGTGACCATGTAGACAAACGGCACGGCCACCACCAGCACACCGAGCAGCAGCAGGAAGTACGAGATAGCGCTCGTGAACAGCCGTGAACGGGCCATGCGCCTAGTACTCCACTTCGCGGTTCAGCAGCCGAAGCTGAACCAGGCTGATCAGGAAGATGACGATCGTCAGCAGATAGCTGATGGCCGCGCCGCGCCCGAAATTGAAGCGGTCGAACGTGTCTTCATACATCAGCGTAAGTACAAAGTGCGTGCGGTCGAGCGGATCGCCGCCGTTGGTCATCAGCAGCGCCGAGATATACACATTGAGCGCGCCTATCGTAAGTACCACGAGCAAGAAGACCAGCGTCGAGCGCATCAGCGGCAGGGTAATACTGCGGAACCGCTGGCCAGCATTGGCCCCATCCACGGCTGCCGCCTCGTACATCACCTGCGGAATGGCTTGAAGACCAGCCAGCATGACTACGGCCGTCCAGCCCACGCCCTTCCAGATACCAAGCAAAAAGATCGGCACCAGCGCCAGATATTCATTGGCCAGCCAGCGCACCGGCTGCTGCACCAGCCCGGTGCTCATCAGCAGGTGGTTAATTAGGCCGGCCTGCCCGTTAAACAGAAATTCAAACAGAAGCGAGACGATCACCCACGACGTGATGACCGGCAGGTAGTAAATGGTTCGGAAGAACGTTTGGCCGCGCAATTTCTGGTTGAGCAGAATGGCGATGGCGAGGCCGATGATGAGCTGCGCCGGCACTGTGATCAGCGCATAGGCCGCCGTGTTGAACGCCGCACGCTGAAACACCGGATCGCTGAGCACATCGGTGTAATTATCCAGCGCGAGGAATTCACTTGCCGCTGGCTGCACGATGTTCCAGTCGTACAGGCTGATGCGGAACGAATACAGCATCGGCAGCAGCACCAGCCCGAAAAACAGGATCAGGCCGGGCGCAAGGAACAGATATGGCGTGAGTGTACGGCCCACACCATACCATCGCTGCATACCGTTTGTGGCGGTCGTGGGGGCGAGGCTCTTGCGAGCCTCGCCCGTGTGCGAATCCGTCGTCATCACCCGGCCAGCAGCGCGTCGATTTCGACCGCCGCATCGTCCAGCGCCGTCTGCACGTCCTTCTCACCGCGCAGCATGTACTGGAAGGCATTGTTGATGGCGTTGTCGATATCGCCCCACACCGGGGTTGGCGTGCGGGCCTGAGCGGTTGCGAGCTGATCCATGAAGATGCCGAAGTATGCCGGCAGTGCTTCGTTACCGGTCAGGCTTGTCAGCGTCGGAATCACACCTACCTGTGCCATGCCCAACTGGTAGTCTTCGCTGAGCAGGTAGTCGATCCACTGCACTGCCGCATCGTGCTCAGCCGAGTTGGCGAACAGCACCACGTCTTCACCGCCCACGACGCTGCTCGTACCATCGGCTCCAGCGGGCACAAGAGCGAAGTTAACTTCGAAGTCAGGATAGCTATCCTTGTAGATATCGACCATCCACGGGCCGTCGATGATCATGCTGTACAGGCCGGTGGCATGGCCGTCGGCTGTGCCGATTCCGCCGCCCAGCAGGTTCGGCGAAATGCAGCCCTGATTGTACAGATCGACCAGTGTCTGGTAGGCCGCGACGCTCTCGGCGCTATTGATGTAGCCGTCAGCCGTCGTCACGTCGGTGTCGGTGATGCTGCCACCCTGCGCGTAAAACAGCGGCGCGGGTGCCCAGAAGTACGTGCCGCCCAGCGCATAACCGTACTGCTCTTCACCGGTCGTGAGCGCACAGGCCGCAGCGGCAAAGTCGCCCACTGTAACTGGAACGTCGAGACCAGCTTCATCAAACTGTGCGGCGTTATACAGCAGCACCTGCGTATTGGTGTTCAGCGGCATGCCCCAGTACTGGCCGTTCCAGAAGTTGGTTGCCAGCGGACCAGGGAAAAAGCCGTCGAGCCGGTCGGCCAGGTCGGGCAGCGCCGTATCCATCGCTTCGAGAGCGCCCAGATCGGCAAACTGCGGCACCCACGCAATATCGAGGCGGGCCACGTCCGGCGGCTCACCACCGGCGATACCGGTCAGCAGCGCCTGCTTGAAGTCATCATAGGCGAACCGCGTCGCTTCGATCCGAACACCTGGATTGGCGGCCTCGAAGGCGGCAATCATCTCGTCGAGCTGCGCCGTTTCCGGGTCGCTCATTGTGTGCCAATACTGCACGACGGCCTCATCCTGCGCGGCTGCGGGAAGCGCAGCCACGGCGATGAGCAGCAAAACCACCAGAAGCATCAATCGGGATTTCATAGTCACTTTCTCCTCGTCTGAATAAGCGGCGTGAACTCAACTAGCTGGCGAACTCCATTGAACGATCCTGCTTCCCCTTTCCCTGCTCTGTAAGGCGAAATGCCCGTTACCAGACAGTGCTGTCTGGCGGGCTGGCAGTGGACTCGCGGATGCGCAGTTCGGGCTTGATCAATCGGCTTGTCAGCCCGTCGGTGGGCTGATGGCTGATGACGGCCATCAGCAGCGAAAACAACTGCGCGCCGATTTCATGAATGGGCTGGCGGATGGTTGTAAGCGGTGGCGCATTGAAACGCGCGCCGGGAATGTCGTCGAAGCCCACGACCGACCAGTCGCGCCCGATGACGCGCCCGCGCCACGAGGCGGCGCGCATTGCGCCAATCGCCATGCGGTCGTTGCTGCATACCAGCGCGGTTGGTGGTTCGGGCAGCGACAGCAGATGCAGCGCCGCGGCTTCGCCGCTGGCCTCGGTGTAGTCGCCTTCGAGGATCAGCGCAGGGTCAATCGTCAGATTGGCGCGGGCCATGCCGTCGGCAAAACCCTGCCAGCGATAGGCGGCCAACGGCTGCTCGGCGGGCGGCGCGAGATAGCCAATGCGCCGGTGGCCCAGTTCGGCTAAATGATCGACAGCCAGCCCTACCCCATGCGCGCCGTCCACATCAATCCAGTGGATCGGTGGTTCGTTTTCCCAGCGCCCAAACAGCACAAACGGAAACTGACGATCCAGCAACAGGGGTACGCGCGGATCGTCTTCGCGCAGGCCAAAAAGAATTAACCCGTCGACCACGCGCCCGCCCACCAGCCGCTTGTACAGCGCCACCTCGCGCGGGCCAGTCGGGATCGTCCAGAACGTGAGCCCCATACCCGTTTCAGCCGCGGCGCTGGTCACGCCTTCGATCAGATCGAGCACAAACGGGTCGCTCTCGATCTTGTCATTGCGCGGGCGAATTTCGGTACGCACCAGGCCAATCGTGTTGGTACGCTTGGTGATAATGCTGCGCGCCGCCGCGTCCGGATGAAAATCGAGCACATTGATCGCCTCCAGCACGCGCTGGCGCGTTTCTTGCTTCACCAGCGGGCTGTCGTTCAGCACGTTAGAAACTGTGCCGACAGAAACCTGGGCGGTGCGGGCGACATCACGGATAGTTGGCATCATGCTCACAAAATTTGAACCGTTTCAATTTCAGCATAGATGCGATTTGCGCGGCTGTCAACAAATTGGCCCGGTTATTCATTCCGCCCAACACATTTCGTACATTCCGCCCAGTTGTCACAATGAGGGAAAGCGTGCTACCGTAGTACACATTCAGGAGTGAGCACTGTCATGACCGCGACCCACATCAGCAAGAAGGCGAAGAAGCCCACCACCGCATAAGCGGGTGGACGTTCGCGCTTGCCGGGTCGCACACGACCAGTCAAATCGAACCCGCCCTTACCGGCGGGTTTTTGTTTCCTGAGGAGCAGCACATGAATACCCAAATCAGCAGCACCAGCCTGAAGCAGAGCAAGAAGCAGAGCCGAACCCCGCGTTCCGGATAGTCCTGCTGCGCTTGCGCTGACCCAGTCACCGCCGCCGCCGTCCGGAACTCCGGGCGGCGGTTTTTTGTTCACTTGTCCTGATGGCCTGCAATCTCAAAGGAGAACCAACACCATGATCAACCAGATGCTCGTCGAATGCCCGGAATGCGCCGCCGATGTTTCCCTGCCCCATGACGTGATGGCCAACGAACTGATCTCGTGCGCCGACTGTGGCAGCGAACTGGAAGTCCTCAGCCTCAGCCCGCTGGCCGTGGATTACGCGCCCGCCGTCGAAGAAGACTGGGGCGAATAGCCGTGCGTATCGGCCTTCTCGTCACCCACATCCGCCCCGAGGAAAAGCTGCTGATCGCGGCGTTTCAGGCGGCGGGCGTCGAGCCGGACATCCTGCTCGACCGCGACCTGAACTTCGACCTCACCGCCGGGCCGGAGCAGCTTGCACCCTCCGGCATTGCGTGGTCCGATTACGCGCTCGTGCTCGAACGCGCGGTTAGCACCTCGCGCGGGTTGTACACATTGGCGATCCTCAACGCCTGGGGCATCCCGACGGTCAACAGCAGCCACACGGCCACTATCTGTGCGGATAAGCTGCTGACGACGCTGGCGCTGGGGGTGGCCAGCGTGCCGCAGCCGAACGCGCGTGCCGCCTTCGACGCGGACAGCGCGCTCGAAGCGATTGCTGAGATTGGCTATCCGGCTGTGTTGAAACCCGTGACCGGCTCGTGGGGACGGCTGCTGGCCCGCGTCAATGACCGCGACGCCGCCGAGGCCATCCTCGAACATCGCGAAACGCTGGGCGGCTACACGCACCAGACGGCCTACGTGCAGGAGTACGTTGACAAGCCGGGCCGCGACATCCGCGCGTTCGTGGTGGGCGAGCGCACCATCTGCGCTATCTACCGGGCGTCGCCGCACTGGATCACCAACACGGCGCGCGGCGGTTCAGCGGCCAACTGCCCGGTCACGCCTGAACTGGACGCGCTGTGCCAGCAGGCGGCGCAGGCGGTGGGCGGCGGCGTGCTGGCGCTCGATGTGTTCGAAGGGCCAGACGGGCGGTTGCTCGTCAACGAGATCAACCACACGATGGAGTTTCGCAACAGCAGCGCCCCTACCGGCGTTGACATCGCCGCCGAAGTCGTGCGCTATGCACTGTCACAAGCGCGGGTGACCGCATGATTCGCGCTTCGATCGTCGGCGGCAGTGGCTACACGGGCGGTGAGTTACTGCGTCTGCTGCACGGCCACCCGAATGTGGACGTCGCGCAGATCACCAGTCGCGAACATGCCGGGCGCTATGTGCATACCGTGCATCCCACCATGCGCAACGTCTGCCGCCTTCAGTTCGTCCACCCGGACGCGTTGGAGCCATGCGATGTGCTGTTTCTGGCCGTGCCGCACGGCAGCGCCGCCCGCGACATCGAACGCTATGCCGCGCTCGCGCCACGCATCATCGACCTGTCTGCCGATTTCCGCCTGAACGACCCCGCCGACTACGCCCGCTGGTACGGCGAGACCCACCCCGCCCCGGAGTGGCTACCGCGTTTCGTCTACGGCCTGCCCGAAATCCGGCGTGAAACACTACGCGGCGCGCACTACGCCAGTGGCGTCGGCTGCAACGCGACTGCCCTCAATCTGGCGCTGTACCCGCTGGCGCAGGCGGGGCTGATAGCCAATGTCAGTGCGTCCCTATCGGTTGGCTCATCAGAAGGCGGGGCATCGGTCAACGACGGCTCACATCACCCCGTGCGAAGCGGCGCAGTACGCACCTACAGTGCCGCCGGGCATCGTCATCTGGCCGAAGTACGGATGATGCTGCCCACCGATGCTCCGATCCGTTTCAGCGTGACGGCCATCGAAATGGTGCGCGGCGTCCATCTGCTGGCGCACGTCGATTTGACCGAAGCGCGCGCCGAAAAAGACCTGTGGAAACTGTATCGCGCCGCCTACAACGACGAGCCATTCGTGCGGCTGGTCAGTGGTCGTGCAGGCCTGCACCGCTTGCCCGAGCCGCGCATCGTGGCCGGCACCAATTTTTGCGACATCGGCTTCGAAACTGACCCCAACGACGACCGCCACATCATTGTGGTCGCAGCGCTCGACAATCTCGGCAAGGGCGCAGCCGGCAGCGCGCTGCAGTGCCTCAACCTGATGTGCGGCTTCGACGAAACAGCCGGGCTGACTTTTCCCGGCCTTTACCCGTGAGGAATGTCATGCGCGATGTACTGGTGGTGAAACTGGGCGGCGCAGCAGGCCTGAACATGGACGCGGCGCTGGCCGATCTGGCGCACATTGCAGCAGCGCGGCCCGTCGTGGTCGTGCATGGTGTTAGTGAGCGCATGGCAGAGCTGTCGGTCGAGCGCGGTCTGGCCGTCGATATGCTCACCTCGCCCACCGGCCACCAGTCGCGCTATACGTCGCCGCCCGTGCGCGACCTGTTCGTAGTAGCAGCGACTCAGATCAACGCCGAAATTGTGGCCGGTCTGAGGTCGCTCGGCGCAGAGGCCGTCGGCCTCACCAGCTCGCTCGTGCTGCGCGGGGCGCGCAAGGACGCCGTGCGTGCCGTCGTGAACGGCCGCATTCGCGTGGTGCGCGACGACTACACGGGCGCTATTACCAGCGTCGATAGCGCGCCAATTTGCGCCGCGATTGAACAAGGCCAGATCGCGGTCGTGCCGCCGCTGGCTGCCAGTGCCGATGGGCCGCTGAATGTGGATGGCGACCGCGCGGCTGCGTCCGTGGCTGGGGCGCTCGGGGCAACCGAACTCGTCATTCTCAGCAATGTGCGCGGTCTGTATCAGCGTTGGCCGGACGAAACGTACGTTCGTGCAGCACGGTGCACCTGGCCGACATCGATCAGGCCCTGACATGGGCGGAGGGGCGTATGAAGCGGAAGATTCTGGGTGCTCAGACGGCGCTCGAAGCAGGAGTAGCCCGCGTCGTCATCGGTGACGGGCGGCGCGATCACCCCGTGAGCGCTGCGCTAAACGGAGAGGGCACGGTGTTCAGCCGATGATCGACCAGTCACTTTCAATCGCCGAACGCGAAGCCCCGCACACTTCCGGCGCGTATACGCAGCGACCGCTAACACTGGTGCGCGGCCTCGGCTCGACGGTGTGGGACGATGCCGGACGCGCCTATCTCGACGCCACCAGCGGCCAGGGCGTCGCGCTCGTCGGCCACAGCCACCCGAAGGTCGTGCGCGCGGTGTCCGAACAGGCCGCCACGCTCATCACCTGCCCGGAAATCTTCAGTAATGACCGGCGCGCCGAACTCTACGAAACCCTGTCGGCGCTGCTGCCGCCCGGCTTCGACCGCTTCTTCCTGTGCAACAGCGGCGCAGAAGCGAATGAGGCGGCGCTCAAGCTGGCGCGCCAGATCACCGGCCGCAGCGGCATTGTCGCGGTCAAACGCGGCTTTCACGGGCGCACGCTCGGCGCGCTGGCGCTAACGTGGAACGCCAAATACCGTGAGTCATTCCAGAGTTGGCTGCCGGATGTGACGCATATCGCGCCAAACGATCTCGACGCGGCGCAGGCGGCCATCACTGAAGGCACCGCCGCCGTGATCTTCGAGGCTGTGCAGGGCGAAGGCGGCGTACATGCGCTCGACGCGGACTATCTGCACGAACTGCGCCGCCTGTGCAGCGAGCGCGGCGCGCTGCTGATCGCGGACGAGATTCAGGCCGGGCTGGGGCGCACCGGGCGCTGGTTCGGTTTCGAACACGCGGGCGTCACGCCGGATATCGTCACGCTGGGCAAGGGGCTTGCGGGTGGCGTGCCAATGGGCGCAGCCGTCTGGCGCGGGGCGCTGGGTGCGTTCGAGCCAGGCGCGCATGGCAGCACCTTCGGCGGCAACCCGCTGGCCTGCGCCGCCGCAATTGCGTCGCTCGGCGTGCTGCGTGACGAGCATCTGCCAGAACGCGCCGCCCAAATTGGCGCACACCTGGCCGGCGAACTGCGCGCACGCCATCTGCCGCAGGTGCGCGAAGTGCGCGGCCTTGGCCTGATGATCGGGCTGGAATTGCGCGGCCGTGTTACGCCAACACTGAAAGCGTTGCAAGAACGCGGCGTGCTGGCCCTGCCCGCCGGCCTGAACGTGCTGCGCCTGCTGCCGCCGCTGGTCATCACCGATGCGGAAGCCGAAACGCTGGTTGCGGCGGTGAGCGAGGTGCTGCAGTGAGCGTGAACCAGTCCTCATCGCCTCAATCCCCTTCTCCCACGCAAGCGGGGAGATGGGGAGGAGAAACCGACGCGCCAGCAGACACCCCTCTCCCCGGCTACACCGATGGGAAGAATGTAGGGGCAAGGCATGCCTTGCCCCTACAAACCACTCCTCCACCAACCGAAGACCAAGGTGCATCTCCAGACGCCCCTCTCCCCGCTTGCGTGGGAGAGGGGCAGGACGAAGTCCGGGGTGAGGGGGCCGAATCCCTCCTCCACACCATCGTCACCACGCCCAGCCTGTCCGGCGAAGAGGCCGCCGCTGTGCACCTGCTGGTCGACTGGATGAGAACGCATGGCTATGACTCGGCGTACGTCGATGAATCGGGCAGCGCGGTCGGCGTCATCGGAAACGGGCAGCGCACGGTCGTGCTGCTCGGCCACATCGACACCTTCCCGGGCGTCGTGCCTGTTCGCATCGAAGGCCGCTTGCTCTATGGGCGCGGTGCGGTCGATGCCAAGGGGCCACTGTGCGCCTTTGCCGCCGCCGCTGCGCGTGCTACCTTGCCGCCCGATTTGCGCGTGGTCGTCATTGGCGCGACCGAGGAAGAAGCCCGCAGCAGCCGAGGCGCACGCCATGCACTCACGCAGTGGCAGCCCGAAGCCTGTCTGATTGGCGAGCCAAGCCAGTGGGATCGCATCACCCTCGGCTACAAGGGCCGGCTGATCGTGCGCTGGCGCTGGCTCGGAGCGCTGGCCCACAGCGCCAGCACCGTATCGACACCCGCCGAACGCGCGGTCGCTTACTGGGAGCGCGCGCGCGCCTATGCCGAGGCCTTCAATAGCGGGCGCGAAGGCGCGTTCGCGCGGCTGGACGCAACGCTGCAGGACATTTCCAGCGGGCGTGACGGCGCATTTGGCTGGGCCGAAGCCGAGATCGGTTTCCGCCTGCCGACCGGCGTCGATCCGCACGATCTGGCCGCCGCGCTGCTGCCCGAAGACGACGCCAGCGTCGAAGCCAGCGGCCACGAACTGGCGCATATGGCCGAGCGCGACACCGTCCTCAGCCGGGCGCTACGCGGCGCAATCCGGGCACAGGGCAGCACGCCGCGTTTCGTTCACAAGACCGGCACCAGCGATATGAACGTGGTCGGGCCGGTTTGGAACTGCCCGATTGCCGCCTACGGGCCGGGCAATTCGGCGCTCGATCACACGCCCGACGAACACATCGATCTCGACGAGTACCTGCGCGCCATCGACGTGCTGAGCGATGCCCTGAGCCGATTATAGCCCTCTCTTGTTCCCCTCCTGTGTATGGGGAGGGGTCAGCGGTGGAGTGGTTGGAGGCATCAAATGAAACCTCATCACCCCTCGGCCCCTTCTCCACGCGCGGAGAGGGTGAGAACAGGGAGGGGCGACGAACTTCAGCGAAGTGCGACAGTGCGACAGATTCAAAAGAGTGAGACAGCACCTGAGGGAAGCACAAGTGAGACAGTGCGACAGATTTTGAGACCAACCGCACCCCCTGCACAGATTTGCCCGGCCGGCATTGTCCCTGCACAGCTAGTCTACACAGGCAGCCGCTTCTACAGGCGAAAGCGTGGTGGATGAAATGACCGCAAACGGACGAAACAAGGGCCGGGGCCTGAAGGCCAGAAGGAGATAACAGGATGCCCTTTGACCACTACGCCATCATTGAAAGCACGCTGCGCGAGGGTGAGCAGTTCAGCACTGCCACCTTCGGCACGGCGCAGAAGATCGAGATTGCCGGCCTGTTGGATGCGTTTGGCGTCGAGATGATCGAAATGACCTCGCCATGCGCCTCGCCGCGCAGCGAATCCGACATCCGGGCCGTCGTCGCGCAGGGGTATCGCGCGCAGATTCTGACGCACATCCGCTGCAGCCTCGATGACGCCCGGCGCGCGCTCGATACCGGCGTGCATGGCATCGACCTCGTCATTGGCACGTCGCCACAGTTGATGCAGCACAGTCACGGCAAATCGATCCGCCAGATCATTGACTCGGCGGCGGAAGTGCTCGGCTACCTGCGCGCGCAAGACCCGAACCTGATCCTGCGCTTCAGCACCGAGGACAGCTTCCGCAGCCGCGAAAGTGACCTGCTGCGCGTCTATCTGGCGGTGGCCGATCTCGGCTTCGTCAACCGCCTGGGCGTGGCCGATACGGTCGGCGTGGCCACCCCGACGCGCGTGTATGCGCTGGTCGAGGAACTGGTACGCCTGACTGGCCTCGACGTCGAGTTTCACGGCCACAACGACAGCGGCTGCGCCATCGCCAACGCCTGCGCCGCGCTCGAAGCCGGGGCCACGCACATTGACACCACCATCCTCGGCATTGGCGAGCGCAACGGCATCACGCCGCTCGGCGGCCTGATCGCGAGGCTGTACACGCTCGACCGCGCTTACGTCGCCAAATACGCCCTGCCGCTGCTGCCCACGCTCGACCGCCTGATCGCCGACGCCTGCCAGATCGACATCCCGTTCAACAACATCATCACCGGCGGCAGCGCCTTCATCCACAAAGCGGGCATCCACGCCAAAGCGGTGCTGGCCGACCCGCGCACCTACGAGGCCATCGACCCGGCGGATTTCGGGCTGACACGCGAGATCGCCATCGGCCACCACCTGACCGGCTGGAACTCAGTGCGCAGCCGTGCCGAAGCGCTGGGCCTGCAATTGGAAGACGATGATCTGCGCGCAATTACGCAGGTCATCAAGGCGCAGGCGGACGATGGCGCGCTGCCACTACACGAAATTGACGCGCTGCTAAGGGCGGCAAACGAAACCTCACCCCCAACCCCATCCACTGACCCCTTCCCCAAACATGGGGCAGGGGAAACCAAGTTAGCCTCCCCTCTCCCTGAGGGAGAGGGGCCGGGGGTGAGGGCGTTATGACCGGCCTCACCTTCGCCGAAAAAGCCCTGGCGCGCGCCGCTGGCGTCTCGTCGGCGCACGCCGGCGATGTGCTCGACGTGCGCCCGGACGTCATCTTCAGCCACGACAACTCGGCCGCTATCCGCCGCATCTTTCTGGAGACGGGCGCGCGCCAGATCGTGCGGCCCGAGCGCGTCGCGATCACGCTCGACCATGCCGTACCCGCGCCCACGACCGCCCACGCCCAGAATCACGCCGAAATCCGCGACTGGGTGCGCGAACAAGGCATCGGCCATTTCTTCGAGGTCGGCCGCGGCATCTGCCATCAGGTGTTGAGCGAAGAGGCCATCGTGCTGCCCGGCGACGTCGTGTTAGGGGCGGACAGCCACAGCACCCATTTCGGTTGGCTGGGCGCGTTCGGCATGGGCGTGGGGCGCACCGAAATGGCCGCGCTGTGGGCTACCGGCGAACTGTGGCTGCAAGTGCCTGAAACCATGCGCATCACGCTCACCGGCCAGCCGCGCGCGGGCGTGACCGCCAAAGACATCGCGCTGACGATTCTTGGGCGCTGGGGCGCGGATGGCGGCCAGTATCGTTCGGTCGAATTCACCGGCGATACGCTGGCGCACTTGTCACTGGATGAGCGCCCGGTGCTGCCCAACATGATGGCCGAATTCGGCGCGCAGAATGCCTATCTGCCGCCCGATCAAGTGGTGTTTGACTATCTCGAAGCGAAGCGCGGGCGGGACTATACGCCGCTGTATCCCGACGCCGATGCCGTTTACGCGCAGGACGAGCACGTTGACGTGGCGACTCTGGAGCCGGTGATCGCACTACCACACGCGCCCGATCAGGTCGTGCCGCTGCGCGAAGCCCTGGGCCAGCCGGTGCAGCAGGCGTTTCTGGGCACCTGCACCAATGGCCGCTACGAGGACTTGGAAGCGGCGGCGCGCGTGCTGGCGGGCCGGCACATCGCCATCCGCCTGATCGTCATCCCTGCCAGCGCCGAGGTCTATGCCCGCGCAGCGCAGTCCGGCGTATTGGCGACGCTGGTGGCGGCGGGCGCGGCCATCGGCACGCCCGGCTGCGGGCCGTGCATGGGCAATCACATGGGTATCCCCGCGCCAAACGAGGCCACCATCAGCAGCGCCAACCGCAACTTTCGTGGGCGCATGGGCACGCCCAACGCGCCGGTGTATCTGTCCAACCCGTACGTCGTGGCCGCGAGCGCCCTCACCGGCTGCATCAGCGACCCACAGGAGTTTCTGACATGAGGCAATCGCACCGCGTGTGGGTTTATGGCGACCACATCAATACGGATGTCATCTTCCCGGGCAAGTACACCTATACGCTCAAACTGCCCGCCGAAATCGCGTCGAAGGCGCTGGAAGACCTCGATCCCGTCTTTATGCGCGAGGCACAGCCGGGGGATGTGATCGTGGCCGGGCGCAACTGGGGCTGTGGCAGCAGCCGCGAGCAAGCGGTGACAGCGCTGACAGGCCGGGGCATCGCCGCCGTCATCGCTGCCAGCTTCAACGGCCTGTATTTCCGCAATTGTATCAATCAGGGGCTGCGGCCGATTGTGTGTCCAGAGCTGGCGACGCATGTGGTCACCGGAGACACCATCGAACTCAACCAGAACACTATCTGGGCCGCTGGACGAGTGTTCCCGATTCCGCCGCTGCCACCAAGCGTGCGTGCCATCCTCGACGCGGGCGGCCTTGTACCCATGCTGCAAACACGGTTTGGAGGTGAGGAATGAAGCCAATCAACCTCACCCCTCGCGCCTCTCCGTGCACGGAGAGGGGATGCAAACAGGCCTTGCGATAGTCACCCCTTCTTCGCGCGCGGAGAGGGGGCCAGGGGGTGAGGTTGCGCCGGAGATTTACACTATCGCCCTCCTCCCCGGTGACGGCATCGGCCTCGAAGTCATTCCGGCCGCGCGCGCCGTGCTGGAAGCACTCGGTCTGCCGCTGCGCTTCGTCGAAGGCGAGGCGGGCTTTGGCGCGTTCGAACGCACGGGCAGCGCCCTGCCCAACTCCACGCTGCGCCTGTGCGAGGCCAGCGACGCCGTACTGTTCGGCGCCACGCAGTCGCCCATGATCAAAGTCGAGGGCTATCGCAGCCCGATTCTGGCGCTGCGCCACCACTTCGACCTGTTCGCAAATCTGCGACCGGCGGCCAAAGACGGCATCGACCTGCTGATTGTGCGCGAGAACACCGAGGGGCTGTACAGCGGACGTGAACGCGTGGAAGATGACGGGCGCACCGCCATCGCCGAGCGCGTCATCACCGAACAGGCCAGCGCGCGTATCGTCGAGGCTGCCTGCCAGCAGGCCCGCGCTCGCCGGGGCCACCTGACGATTGTCCATAAGGCGAACGTGCTGAAAGAAACTTGTGGCCTGTTCCGGCGCGTCGCCTTTGAAGTGGCAGCGGACTGCCCCGATCTGACGGTCGAGGAAATGCTCGTCGATACCTGCGCCTTGCGGCTGGTCGAGCAGCCGGAACGCTTCGATGTGATCGTCACGACCAACCTGTTTGGGGACATCCTCAGCGATCTGGCGGCGGGTCTGACCGGCGGGCTGGGCATCGCGCCGTCGGCTAATGTCGGCGTCGGCGTACCCGTATTTGAGCCGGTGCACGGCAGCGCGCCCGATATCGCCGGCACCGGAACGGCCGACCCGCGCGCGGCGATTCTCAGCGCGGCGCTCATGCTCAAGCATCTCGGCTACGCGAACGAGGCTGAACGCGTGCGTTCGGCTGCGCTGGCCACGCTGCACAGCGGAAACACAACGGAGACGACCGAAGCAATTATCGAAGAACTGATTTGAACCGCTAGTTATAGAATCTCGCGCACATCAACCGCTTCTTCAGAGTCGCGGTTCTTTGACTTGTCATAGGAGGGCTGGAGGAAGAACGAGACCTTGGTTCCCACCATCAGCCGTTCGCGCGGGCTGACGAAGTGCTTGTAGCGGAAGTAGTGTGTGCGTCCGCCGTCGTCGCGGATGATGCCAGTACGCCGGCCGCCATCGACGCGGCTGATTTCGCCCGTCAGCCGCGCTTGATCAGCAAACTTGATGGCGCGCCATTGGGCTTCGAGCGCGCGCGCCTGTTCACGGGCTCGTATTTCTGGCGCAGGCGGCAGTTCACGCAGCCGTTCGGCCAGGTCACGATCCTCAC
This sequence comes from uncultured Chloroflexia bacterium, assembly GCA_963841085.1. GTDB lineage: Bacteria > Chloroflexota > Anaerolineae > Aggregatilineales > Phototrophicaceae > Flexifilum. The sequence continues at coordinate 837,669 of CAWJBF010000005.1, forward strand.
GCCAGCCCTGCTCCGTGCGCAACGCCGCCGCCAGATAGATGTGCTGCGCCGCCGCTTCACTTTCGCCCTGCGCGGCCAGCAGCTCACCCAGCAGCACGAACAATTCCCACTTGTATGACAAATCGCCCGTGCCCAGCGCGGCATCCACAGCGTATTCGAGCGCGAGATCGTCCTGGCCCTTCAGGTGCAGCAGGCGCGCCAGCTCGAACTGAATGAACCAGTCCGGCTTTTGGCGCACAATCGCCTTGAGATCACCGATGGCCGCGTCGTAATCGCCCAGCGCGCCCTTGGCCGTGGCGATACGGCGGCGGAACCAGATTTCGTCACTGTAGTGATAGTTCGATAGCTGGTCGAGCGCCTCATTGCAAACGACGATTAGCTCGTCCCAGCGGCGCAGTTCTTCAAGCGCCTTGGTGCGATAGCTGTACCACTTCTCCAGCGGGGAGGCTTCTTCGCGCTCTTTGCCTTCTTTGTCGGTATACGGGCGCGGATCGGCCAAAAGCTGACCGGAGTCGAGCTTGTCGCACCACCCCAGAATCTGGTCAGCCGGGTAGATCTGGCGGCCTTTCAGGTACTGCAGCGCCACGAACACGGTACGCTCATAAGGCGAATACGGTTCCTGTTTAGTGAGCTGTGTAATCGCCTCGGCAGCCTTGAAAAAGGTTTTCGGGTCGGCGGGTTCGTCGCTCTGCACGGGCTTGATTTCGAGGTCGTAGACGCACCAGCCATACAGGTTGCGGTTCTGCACGAAACCCGGGTGCGTACGATAAAGCTCGCGGCAGATGTCGAGCGCCTCCTGCTGGCGATCAAGGCGGCGCAGGCAGTCGGCCTTGCCCCAGTGTTCCCACTCGGTCGCCAGGTCGGGGAAAACGGTCAGAACTTGCTCATAAATCGTCAGCGCCTCGGCGTACTGCTTGTCTTTCCGCAGCGCGTTCGCCTGATCTTTGAGGGTGTGGAAACTCGTCACAAAAGATTCCTTTGACGGCGAGGATTGGATGGTTGGCTGCATTTTACCAGCAGGCGCAGACTTGCTCACCACCGCTGCAGCACCGCCCGGAACTGGTAAAAGTCCGACCGATACAGCGCGATAGTGAATTCCTGAAAGCCGTCGATGCCATCGACCGAGAACAGCAGCGTGCGCAGCAGCGGCGCATTCTCGGGAATGCCGAGCAGCCCCGCCTCTTCCTTGCCAGCCGCAACCGCATCAATGGTCTCCTGCGCCTTGCGCAGCGTAATCCCGCGCTCGGCCAGCAAACGATAGACCGAGCCACTGGCTTCCAGTTCTTTACGCGCAAAATCCACGCCGGTGAAATAGGCATCCTGCAGCGCCACTGGCTGATCATTGGCCAATCGCAGCCGCTTCACACGCAGCATCGGCGTGCCCTCGGCAAGGATGCCGCGTTCGACTGCCTCAACTGGTGCGGTCGTGTGCTCAAAGCGCAGGATGCGCGCCCCCGGAACCACGCCGCGCGCTTGCATATCCTGCGTGAACCCGACCGGTTCATCAAGCGGCCGGTCGAAGCGGCGTGCCAGTACGAACGATCCCACGCCGCGCTGACGGCGGATCAGGCCCCGAGCTGCCAACTCGTTCAACGCTTGGCGCGCCGTCATCGGGCTAATAGACAACGCGCGCGCCAGTTCGGTCTCCGACGGTACCAGTTGGCCCGGAGACAACACGCCAGATTCAATCAGACGGGTGAGGCCTTCCATGATTTGATGGTAGATAGGTACCGGGCTGTCGCGGTTTATTCGCAGCGCATCCAGAGGGGCAGGCAAGCTCTCCACAATCACATCGTTCCTTTAGCCCATGCGTGGCGTGAAATGTAACCGCCTCAATGAGCGCGAATTTGTTTTGCAGAAAGCTGCCTGCACGGCAGCGTGAACGCGGCTTTCACGGCAATTTCGCATCACGCAACCGGCGCGCTGTGTACCTATCCCATGCACTGGTTTCACCACGTCCCCACTCTCGCGTGGAACTGATACAGGTCGGCGCGGTACACCGTTACGGAATATTCAACGAAACGGTTATGGGTGGCCCAGGTCAACAAGCGCATGCGCAGCATCGGCGTATGAACGGGAATCTTAAGCAGGCGGCACTCCTCTTCTTGCGCGACAACCGCGTCGATGAACTCCTCTCCACGCACGGGCCGAATTCCCCGTTCATCCAGCACGGAATAAATCGACCCAGCCGCTTCCAGTTCGCTCCGCTCAAATTCCACGCCTGGCAAATACGCATCCGCCACGGCCACTGCCTGGTCGTTGGCAAGCCGCAGCCGCTTGATGCGCAGAATCTCTGTCCCAGGCTCTATGGCGCAAAATCCAGCCACTTCCAGCGGCGCGGCGATCCGCTCAAAGCGCAGAATACGCGACGTTGCCTTGATGCCGCGTTCAGTCATATCCTGCGTGAAACCAACCAGTTGATCGAGCGGGCGGTCAAACATGCGCGCCAGCACGAACGACCCCACGCCGCGCTGCCGCCGGATTAGCCCACGCTTCTCCATCGTGCTCAGTGCCTGGCGCGCCGTCATCGGGCTAATGCCCAGCACACGCGACAATTCGGTTTCAGAAGGCAGCAGTTGGCCCGGTGTCAGCGCACCAGAATCGATCAATTGGGTCAGGCAGCCGGCGATCTGATGATAGATCGGCACGGAGCTGGCGCGGTCAATCCGCAGCGCATTCAATGGAGCAGGGAGAGTCTCTGCCATCAAGTCGATGCCCAATATTCAGTTCTCTATAGAAGCTAGACGGTAAACGCGGCGTTGTCAATCAGCCGGATGGCCCAAACCAGTGCTGCGGCGGCCCACAAAACACAAGGAGCGGGCACAGTGCCCGCTCCCTTGGAACGGTTCTCATTCGTACCTAGCTATGATGATAGGTTGACCAGCCCAGATACTTGTTGAAGGCCTCGACAACCGCGGCGGCCGTCTGGGTCTGGTTAATGGTCACATGGTGCTCGAAACCATTGTCACAGATGTACTTCAGCAGTTCCTGGAAGCGCGGCACCTGCACGACGCCGTAGCCGCCGAACGTGTCAATCGGGTCGTCGGTGAACTGGCCCTCGCCCGCATAGGCAATGATCTTGCCGCTGAAGTCATCAGTCGAGATGCGAAGGTACGTGAACGGATTAGCCTTCACACGGCCGTAGATCGTGCCGTAGGTGTTCTCGCGGCCAACGGTGCCGGCGATGATTTCCTGGAACTCCATCACCGGAATGTCATCGACGAACACATCTTTGGGCAGGTTCGAGCAGTGGAACACGACTGCCTTGTCGGGGTCGGTGCCATAGTTGTTGTTCCAGTCCACCAGCGCGGACGGGCGGCCCGAAGCCAGTTGCAGCGCCAGCATCGCCAGCGCGCCCACGATGTCGGTTTCGCAGGCCGACGGGTTGAGCTTGTTGCTGCTCATGCTCATCAGCGTGCATGGCACGACGCCGAAATACTCTTCCATCGAGGTCCAGCATTGAATGGCGGTCGCATCAAGCTGGTTATCGTCCATCCAGCCATCGAGCACCACGCCGAACTTGGCCATGCGATACAGCGACAGTTCCGGTACGCCGCCGGTGCGTGCATAGCCGCGAATTTCCGCCAGCTTGGCCTGTACAGCCTCGTCCTCATCGGCCAGCCGGTCGATGCGCCCGAACACCTCGCTCAGGTCGAGGGTCTCGACGCTGATTCCGGCGTGGTCGAGCAGCTTCTCGGAGAAACGCACGGTCTTGAAAGCTTCGGGCCGCGCGCCCATCATGCCCAGGCGCGCGGTGCGCATGCCACGCACGACACGGCAGACCGCCGCGAATTGCAGCAGGTCGCGCATGAATTCGGCTGATTCCGGATCCATCGTATGGTTGCTGGTCAGCGTGTACTTGATGTCGTACTGGCGCAGGTTGTTGCAGGCGCTCATCTTGCCGCAGAAGCTGTCGCGGCGGTTCTTGAGGTCCATCTGCGTGGCGTCATCGGGGAAGGCGTGGATCAGCACCGGCACGTTGAGGTCAGCGAAGCGCAGCGTATTGGCCACCGCGCGCTCGTCGCCAAAGTTCGGCAGCGTCACCAGTACGCCGTCGATCTCGTCGCGGTGTTCGCGGAAAAGGTCGGCGCACATGCGCGCCTCGGCCAGCGACTCAATCGCGCCGTTGTTCGTGTCGCCCACCGGCGTGATGATGGCTTTGATGCCGGCCTGTTCCAGCACCCTGAGGATGGTTTCGCGGCCTTCGCCGGCCAGCCAGGCCGGGAAGAAGCCACGATTGCCGACGATGACGCCCAGCGTGACCGGGCGTTGGTTCAAGCGGGAAGCGGCGTTGATGGAAGGAAGCGCAAGTGTCATGATCAAATTCCTGTCAAATCCAGACGGTCGAACGCAAACTGCTGTCAAACTGTCCTATAGTTTAGCGCGGAATTACGATAGTCATTAATCGCATTTCCAGCAGCCTGAACTGTGCATCCAGTGCGAACCCATGCGACAATGAAGCGCACACGCTACCAGAGGAGCACAGTCGTTTGACCTTTCTCATCCTCGATGCGGGCAGTTCATCCGTGCGCGCCCTGCTCTACGACGCGCGGGGCCGTCCTGCACCCGGGCTGGTAGCGCGGCGAACCCATACCTTCAGCCTGGGCGACAATGGCGCGGTCACCGCCGGATTCGATGCACTGGCGTCGCTCATGGAAGCCTGCGTCGACGAGGCGCTCTTGCATCCTGCCGCGCAAACGGTCGATGCGGTAGGCATGGCGACTTTCGCGGGCAGCCTGGTGGGGTTGGACGCAGCAGGACGAGCGATCACGCCAGTTTATCCCTATGCCGACACGCAGCCCGCCGCAGACGCCGCAGCGCTGGCGCACGTGATAGACGGACACGCCGCGCACCAGCGCACCGGCTGCCGGGTACACTCCGCCTATCAACCGGCCCGCCTGCGCTGGCTGGCACGCACACAGGCAGACACTTACGCTCGTACCGACTTATGGTGTGACTTTTCAAGCGCGCTGTACACACGCTGGTTTGGCCGGCCGGTTCCCATCAGCCATTCGGCGGCGGCGTGGTCGGGACTGCTTAATCGTGCGGCGCTGGCGTGGGACGCCGAATGGCTGGCGCAACTCGCGCTCGACGAAAACCGGCTTCCGGCGCTGGCCAACTGGCGCAGCGCCGAGCGCGGGCTGAAGTCGGACTTCGCGCGCCGCTGGCCAACGCTGGCAAACACGCCGTTCTATCTGGCGCTGGGCGACGGCGCGGCCGCAAATTTCGGCTCGGGTGGTGGCGACGGCGCACCGGTGCTAACGCTCGGCACAACTGGCGCCATCCGCCTGATCAGGCCCAGCCTGTACGACCCACTGCCGGATGCGCTGTGGGAATACTGCCTCGACCGCGAACGGCGACTGCTTGGCGGCGCGACCACCGAAGGCGGCAGCACAGCCGATTGGTGCCGCACAGCGCTGGGGCTTGCGGCGAAAGACCTGAACACCGCACTTGCTCGCCCGCCAGACAGCCACGGCCTGACTGCCCTGCCGCTGCTGGCTGGTGAGCGCAGCCCGGGCTGGCACGAAGCAGCGCGCGGAACACTGCACGGACTGAGCCCGAGCAGTACCCGGCTCGATATGGCGCAGGCGCTGCTGGAAAGCGTGGCTTTGCGCTTGCGCGCAATTGCGGAAGTGCTCGATGTGCGTGGTCAGCCATTGTGGGCAGGCGGCGGCGCGTTCAAGGCACTGCCCAAATGGGCTTCAGTCGTGGCCAGCGCGATTGGCAGCCCATTGCGCCTGCTCGACGAACCCGAACCAACCGCACGCGGCGTTGCGCTGTTGCTGGCGGGCGAGCGGTCCTCGGGCTTCGCGCCCGAACCGCAGCGCGTGCGCGCCGAAGTCATGCCTGTCATCGAAACTGCGACTGTGTGGGACGCCGCCGCTGAACGTCAAGTGGCGCTGTACCACGCTCTCTATGGATAGATTGCGTCCGGATTCGCCATCACACTCAAGTTTTCGCACAGCGAATGCCCCTTATAATGCAGGGCAGGTATTCGTTCGTCTGCTGCCTGATCAGATTCTGAGGAGATGTCTAAATGACATCACGTGAACGCAACATCATTGTGGGGCTGGCTGTTCTCGTCGTGTTCGTGGTCATACTCGCTGTGCTGCGGTTTACAGTGTTGCAGCCAGCCACGCCGGAGCAGGCGCAGGCGCTTGTGCCCACCGCCGTCCCGACCGATCTCCCCGAGGCGACCGAGATGGTGCCGGTGATTCAACCCACGGTCGAGGAAAGCCTGAGGCCGAATGACCCTCGCTTTGACCAGCAGTGGTATCTGCCCGCTATCGGCGCGCCGCAGGCGTGGCCAAATCTGCCCGCAGACCAAGCGCCGGTTATCGTCGCCGTGGTCGACAGCGGCATTTGCGCCAATCATCCCGACCTGGTCGGCCGCATCGTGCAGGGCATCGACCTCATCAATGAGCCAAATCCTCGCGATCTCGTCGGTGATGATTTCGTCATTGACCGTCCACTCCCTGGCGACATTCCAGTACTGGATGATGCAATGAATCACGGGTGCGCGATGGCCAACATCATTGCAGCCAACACCAATAACGCCATTGGCATCGCCGGTATCGCCCCCAATGCCATGATCATGCCTGTTAAGGTGCTTGACTGGACTGGAAACGGTACTGTGGAAGGCGCCGCCGCAGGAATTCGCTATGCCGTAGACAATGGGGCAAGCATCGTCAATTTGAGCCTGGTTCTCAATCCCGGGTCTACAGATGCGGAAATAGCTGCGATTACCGATGCGGTCAACTATGCAACCGAGCGTGGCGTTACACTTGTCGCTTCGGCGGGCAATACCTATGGCGGCCCTGCCAGAATGCCGGCCTCCTTTGAGCCCGTGATCTCTGTTGGTGCGCTCAACCAGTCGATGCAGCCCAGTGAGATCAGCGCAGGCACGGGTGTTGACGTATGGGCGCCGGGCGAAGCAATCCTCAGCGCTTCGATCTTTTCGCAGGGTGGTCAGCCAAGTTTCGACGAATTCGAGGGCGCGAGTATTGCAGCCGCAATCGTGTCGGGCGTGCTGGCAGCCACCGGCAGCGTGCCTACGCAGACCATTAACGGGCTGCCCGTTCTGTATATGAACCAATAGCTCCGGGCGTTTCTGGACCATCCGGTTATCCACGAAAGTTACAAACAAGGAGGGCCTGCTGTCACAGCAGGCCCTCCTTGTTGATGAGTGAGTGATGCAGCTTATGCGGCCGGCGTGAGCGATGGTTCGAGCGTGGCCGCCGGTGGCACAGTCGGCGGCGTGGTGGGCGCTTCTGTCGGAAGCGCGGTTGCTGTGGCCGTCGCCGTGGGCACAGGTGGGGCCGTGTTGGTCGGCATGGGCGACGCAGTAGGCGTCGGCGGCACGACGGTCGCCGTTGACTCTGGCGGCGCGGTCGCAGTGGCCGTCTCAACCACGTCCGTTGGCGTGGGCGTAGCCGTCAGCGTCACCCCCATCGGCGGCGGCAGCGTGCCCAGCCCATCCGGGATGCCGGGAAGCTGCATCGCAGTCGCGACGATCAGTCCGTTCTGGAACGCCGATGCGTCCAGCACGCCGTTCCAGGCGCAGTTGGTGGACGGAACACTCACGCCTGTGTGATAGCGCACGGCCACGTCGTCCAGCAGCAGGCTCGGCTGGTTGTCGGCCGTATAGTTGATGATCTGCAGCGTCACACCCTGTCCCGTCCATGCCAACCCCACCGGGCCGATCATCCGGTAGGTCGTCAGCGGTATATTGGCCGGCACAGTATAGGTACACACCACCGATCCGCCAAAGCCGCCTGTCCCCGAGTTCAGATAGATCCGCACCGACTTTGAATTGCTGCTGCTGTTGCCCATCAGCCAGCTGGCTTCCAGTGCCTGGCCCGGGCTGGCGTTGAAGCCCAAGCCTTGATTGATGCCGCCCCAACTGGAGGCGTTCATACGGTAGACGTTGAGCACTCCACCGCTGACCGTTCGGTTCAGGTCACTGGTGAAAATCCAGTTCGCCAGCCCATTGCTGAAGTCCCAGTTGGTCACCCGGTTCGGCAACGGAGAAGGCGTGTTGGTCGCGGTCGCTATCGGCGTGTTGCTCGCCGTCGGCGTCACGCTCGGCGTCAGTGTGTGCGTCGGCGTGTTCGTCGCGGTCGGAGTCAATGTATTCGTCGGCGTCTGAGTGGCCGTCGGCGTGTTGGTCGGCGTGGCGGTTGGGCCGGGCGTCGGCGTCGGGCCGGTTGCGTTGCAGTCAGTCGCGCTCAGGCTCGTGCTCGGGTGCTGGCGCACGGCCACGTCGTCCAGCAGCAGGCTCGGCTGGTTGTCGGCCGTGTAAATGATGATCTGCAGCGTCACACCCTGTCCCGTCCACGCTGACCCCACCGGACCGATCAGCCGGTAGGCCGTCAGTGGCGTGTTGGCCGGCACCGTGTAAGTGCACACCACCGACCCGCCAAAGCCACCCGTCCCTGAGTTGAGATAGAGACGGACCGACTTCGCACTCCCGCTGCTGTTGCCCATCAGCCAGGTGGCTTCCAGCGCCTGGCCCGGGCTGGCGTTGAAGCCCAAGCCTTGATTGATGCCACCCCAACTGGAGTTGTTCACACGGTAGACGTTGAGCACACCGCCGCTGACTGTTCGGCTCAGGTCACTGGTGAAAATCCAGTTGGCCAAACCATTGCTGAAGTCCCCGTTGGTGACCCGATTCGGCAGCGGCGAAGGCGTGTTGGTCGCGGTCGCTACCGGCGTGTTGGTCGCCGTCGGCGTATTGCTCGGTGTGAGCGTGATGGACGGTATGAGCGTCGGTGTCTGTGTTTGAGTAGCCGTCGGCGTCAGCGTGTGTGTCGGCGTGTTCGTCGCGGTGGGAGTCAATGTATTGGTCGGCGTCTGCGTGGCCGTTGGCGTGTTCGTCGGCGTGGCAGTTGGGCCGGGCGTCGGTGTCGGGCCGGTTGCGTTGCAGTCAGTCGCGCTCAGGCTCGTGCTCGGGTGCTGGCGCACGGCCACGTCGTCCAGCAGCAGGCTCGGCTGGTTGTCGGCCGTATAGATGATGATTTGCAGCGTCACACCCTGTCCCGTCCACGCTGACCCCACCGGGCCGATCAGCCGGTAGGCCGTCAGTGGCGTGCTGGCCGGCACCGTGTAAGTGCACACCACCGACCCGCCAAAGCCACCCGTCCCTGAGTTGAGATAGAGCCGGACCGACTTCGCACTCCCGCTGCTGTTGCCCATCAGCCAGGTGGCTTCCAGTGCCTGACCCGGGCTGGCGTTGAAGCCCAAACCTTGATTGATGCCGCCCCAACTGGAGTTATTCATGCGGTAGACGTTGAGCACCCCGCCGCTGACCGTTCGGCTCAGGTCACTGGTGAAAATCCAGTTGGCCAAACCATTGCTGAAGTCGCCGTTGGTGACCCGGTTCGGGGGCGGTGTGGCCACTGGCGTGTTGGTCGCCGTCGGCGTCACGCTCGGCGTCAATGTCACCGAGGGCGTCCGCGTAGGCGTGGGCGTTGAATTGTTGGGGAGGCCCGGGCAGCCGACGTTGGCGATCATCCAATTGATGGCGTCATTGATGCGGATGCGCGGCCGCACAAGGCCGTTGCGTGAATCGGTAACGGCCGCTCCCGATGCCGCCAGCGCGTTCTGAATTTGGTCGACGCTGGCCCCGGGGTTGCACTGCTTGAGCACTGCCCACGCGCCGGCCACATGCGGCGCGGCCATCGACGTGCCGCTCTTGCCGCCGTAGGCGCTGCCGGGCACTGAAGACGTGATCGACACGCCGGGCGCGAGCAGATCGAGCTGCGGGCCGCTGTTGGAGAAGCTGGCGACCGCATCGGCGTCGCTGGTCGCACCGACCGTCACCGCGCTGGACACGCAGGCCGGGAAACCGACCGCGTTGGTGTAGTACGAGTTGCCGGATGCAATGACCGTGGCAATGCCAGCACCGCGCAGCAGATCGACCGCCGCCTTGATCGGCTCGGTGTCGCAGTAGGTCGTATAGCCGCCGCCGCCCAGGCTGAGATTGGCCGAGGCAATGCTGTAGGCACCGCGCACGTCATACACGCGCTGCAGGCCGCTGATGATGTTGCTGGTGTAGGCCAGCGCGCAGGTGGAGGGGCCACCGCAGGTGGTCGAACTACGTACTTCGGAGAACACCTGAATGCCGATCAGCGTCGCGCCGCGCGCCACACCATTCAGCGTGGTTCCGCCCGAGCTGCCATTGCGCCCCACCGCGATGCCAGACACATGGGTGCCATGACCGCAGCCGTCACCGATTCCGCGCGAGATACACACATCGGGCGAGGCCGAACCCGCGCCGGTTTGGGTCGTGCTGCCATTCGGGCACAGCGTGTAGGTGCTGCCGAAGTCTGACGAGAAGCAGGCTTCGTAAACCACGCGGCCAGTTCAGGAACGGATGATTGGCCTGAACGCCGGTGTCGAGCACGGCCACCGTCTGGCCGGTACCGTCGTAGCGCGCCCATGCCTGGTCGGCCTGCACGATCGGGATGCTGGAGTTCGAGCGACGGTTCAATCAGCCGGTCTTCTTCGATGCCCGTCACCTGCGGCAGGCTGATTAGGCGCAGCAGCGCCCCGCGGTCAACTTCCAGCGCGAGATACGGAATCAGCCATTGATCGGACTCAGCCACGACGACCGCGTCTTCACCGGCCAGTGCCGACATCACCTCAGACTGCGCCGCCGCGATATCACTGCGCTGGGCCTGCACGGCCTGCGCGTCCAACTGCGCCTCGGGCGTGAAGGCGGCATCGAGCGCCACGATCACGCGCACCATGCCATCGTTATCGGCTCTGGCAAGCAAGTCGGCATAGCGACCGGTATCGACCGTCACGCTTGTGGGCGCGGCGGTCGGGATCACCGGCGTGGGCGCAGCATCGCCGCCCAACCATAGCCGCGCACCGGGTGCGCCCAGGACAGCGCCCTCGGCCAGTGCAGCGGCCACGTGCGGTGCCGCAAAGCTGGTACCGCTGCCCAATGTGTAACTGCCGTTCAGGGCGGCAATGGTCACGCCCACGCCCGGAGCCAGCACATCGACGCCAGGCCCGCCGCTGCTGAATGCGGCGACATTGCCGGATGAGTCGAACGCGCCGACCGAAACTACCAACTCGTAAGCCGCGGGATACAGAATCGGCGCAGCGCTACCGCTGTTACCTGCTGCTGCCACCACCGTCACGCCCTTGTTCACAGCATAGGCGATCGCATTTTCAAGCACGCTCGACGGGTTGGTGCCGCCCAGCGACAGATTGGCGATTTGTGCGCCATGATCGGCCGCCCACACCAGCGCCGCCGCCACCGCCGAATACGGGCCGATGCCCTGCTGATCGAGCACGCGCAGCGGCATGATTTGCGCGTTCGGGGCCACACCCACCATCCCTGCGCCGTCGTTGGCGTTGGCCGCAATGATGGCACTGATGGCGCAGCCGTGGCCGAAGGTGTCCTGCGGCGTGCTGTCATCGTCGAGGAAATCCCAGCCCGCCACGGTACGCCCGGCCAGATCAGGCAGATCGGCGCACACGCCGCTGTCGATCACGGCCACGGTGACGGCTGGCAAGCTGGCTGGCAGCAGCGCCCATGCCTCGGGGGCGCCAATCGCCGCCAAATTCCACTGCTGCGAAAAGAGCGGATCGTTAGGCGGCACAAAATCGAGCGCAGTGACGGTGTAATCAGGCTCGGCCTGCGCCACGACGGCGCTGACGGGCAGCGGCGCGGCGGCGACCTCGGCCGGCACACTGACGATGACCGTATCCAGAACAGCAATTTCGCCGGTCACTGTGCCGCCCACCTGCGCAATGTAAGCAGCGCGTTCGGCGTCACTGGTGTTGGGCGAAAAGGCGATCACGATTTGTTCGGGAACGGCCTGTGATACCGCCTGCGGATTGGGCTGCACCGGCATAACCGTGGGCTCAATCGCTTCCGCAACGACTGGGATGCTGTTTGCGGCCGCTACAGTGTCAGGCGTGCTGCTGGCAGGCACGGGGCTGGATTCGCGCGTTGGATCCGCGGCATCCGCCTGCGCCGTGTTTGACGGCAGCGGCGCGGACGTGGCCGGAAGCCCGGCTGAGGTTGACAGCGCCGCAACCTCGGGCTGTTCCGGCAGATGCATCTGCGTAGGCACGATGACAGCCGATGGACGCGGCGTGACGGCCACAACCGCCAGCGCGAACATCGCGGTGAGAAAAACGCCCAGCATCAGCAAGCGGAGAAGGTCGCGGCGATTTATCAATGCTCTCGTTTCCGGTATCTGCACGGAGTCTTGCAAGCCACTATTCTACTGTAACAGTGAGTCGCTGCGACAATGAGAAAAGTTTCGAGGGGAAACGAGTGGGGAGGCGGTGGGATCAACCTCACCCCCAAGCCCCTGAGCCGTGTACGGAGAGGGGGCGTGTGGGTGAGGCTGCTGTTAAGCGCGCTCAGGCCGAGAACGCCGCATCGGCGGGCTGCACGCGCACCATAATCTGCGCGGCGATGTCGCGTTCGAGCGAAAGTTCGGTGAAGCCCACGCGCACCACATACTCCGGGCGCTTCTGCTCCAGCGTCAGCATGGCCGCCGGGCTAAGCCCCAGCACTTGCAGCTTCTCCACGCGCTCGTGCGCTTCCGAGTCGATCCGCACCACCTGACCGCACTGGCCCGGATGCAGGTCGGTCAGCCGGCACACCTGCTCCAGCGGCTGGATCGGCCCGCTGCGCCGGTTCAGCCAGCGGCGCACGCCTTCGGCCAGCACCGAGCGGCGCGCATCGGGCACCTGATAACCGCAGTTCGGGCAGCAGATGATGGCGCAGCGTTCATTGAACATGCACGACGAATGGCAGGTCATGGCCGTTTCGTCGAATTCAGTGCCGCACAGCGGGCATTGGGTCATCTTGGGCTCCTTCAGGGCAGCGCCGACAGCGCCGTGTTCACCAGCGCGCCAACGGTGAATGCAAGCGTGAACACCGTCACCGTGACGGCGGCGGCGGTGCGCCCGCCAAATTCCTTGACGATCATCAGCACATTGGCGATGCAGGGTACGAACAGCGTCACGACCACCAGGCTGACGATCATCTGCTCGGGCGTCAGGCGGCCCGCCATCGCCAGCGCGAACAGCCCGGCGGCCCCATAATCGCGGCGCAAAAAGCCGATCAGCAGCGCGGCGGTCGCGGCGGGCGGCAAACCCAGCAGGCCCGAAACCACGGGCGCGGCGACCACCTCTATCCCGCGCAGCGCGCCGGTGCGGTCGAGCACGAACAGCAGCAGCGTGCCGATCACGAACAGCGGGATGACTTCCTTGACGTACCATTCCATGCGCGCCAGCGTCTTGATGACGACATTGCCCACTTGCGGCAGGCGCAGCGGCGGCACCTCGACAATGAAATCGCCCCGTTCGCCGGGCAGCAGCCGCGCCGCCAGCCAGCCAACCGCCAGCATGGTCGCGCCGACCACGCCCAGCCAGATGGCCGCGCCGCCGGAGCCCACAATCGCCAGCATCCCCAGCACCACGCCCAATTGGGCCGAACAGGGCACGCCCAGCGCCAGCAGCAGCGTGACCTGCACGCGCTCGCGCCGCGTATCGAGGATGCGCGTGGACATGGTCGCCATGGTGTCACAGCCCAGCCCCAGCACCATCGGCAGCACGGCTTTCCCGTTCAGGCCAATCGACGTGAACAGGCGGTTGAACATGATCGCCAGCCGGGGCAGATAGCCCGTGTCTTCCAGCACCGAGAAGGCCAGAAAGAAGGTGAACACAATCGGCAGGACGATGGCGAAGGCGTATGTGAGCGCCATCGTGATCAGCCCGTACTCGCCCACCAGCAAATCCTGCACCAGCGGGATGGGAATCAGCGTATTGACGATCTGCGTCGCCAACGGGCTGATCCACTGGCCGAAGACCGTGCCTTCGATGAAGCCAACCAACGTGCCTGCGCCCAGTTCGCCCACAAATTTGAACACGATCCACATGATGAGGAGCAGGAACGGCCAGCCCAGAATCGGATCGACCATCCAGCGGCCCAGCCGGCGCACGAAGGTGCGGCCCGACTTCGGCTGCACGACGACCGCGTCGTGCATCAGCGCCTGCGCGGCGAACATCTGCTGACTGAGGATTTCCGTGCGCAGCGGGCGGCCATAGAACGCACCAGTCGACTCCAGCACCGCTGTCAGCCCGCCGTTGAGCGAGTAGTGGGCCGCCATGCCGGTGTCACCACCGAGCAGCCGCACCGCCAGCGCGCGTGATGAAAGCTCACCGTCAGGCAGCAGCGCCATCGTGCGGCTGATTGCGGATTCGAGGCCCGGGTCGTAGTGCATGGCGAACGTCGGCTTGCGGGCACGCTTGATGGCCGCACGCACATCATCGACACCTTCGCCGCGCACAGCCACTGTCCGCACCACTTCGATGCCCAGCCGGTCGCTCAGGCGCTCCGTATCAATTTGCACGCCATGCGCCTCGGCCTCGTCGCTCATATTCAGCACCAGCACCATCGGCGCGCCCAACTCGGACAACTGCACCGTCAGCAGCAGTGCGCGGCGCAGGTTTTTGGCGTCCGCCACCTGCACAATCGCGCCGATCTGTTCGCGCTGGCTGAACAGGTACTGCGCCGTCACGCGCTCGTCCTCACTGCCCGCGCTCAGGCTGTTGGCCCCGGGGGTATCGATCAGCGGGGTGTCGTCTGGCAGCACGCCGCGCGAAATCTCGACGGTCGTGCCCGGATAGTTCGACACGGTGACATAGCGCCGGGTGAGCGCGCCAAACAGCGCCGACTTGCCGACGTTGGGGTTGCCGACCAGCACGACGGGCGCATCAAGCGTGCGCGCAGCGTCCATGGCGGGCGCGGGGGTTGGACAATGACTCACGGGTTTTTCCTGAATGAACGAGCGCGGCCGTCCCTGCGGCAGCCGGCATCTTCATTACAGAATACATTATCCGCCGCCCGCTGCATAGAAACGCTGGTTAAACCCGGGCGGACGGGGGGTTAAGGACGATTGCGCCTGCCGTTAATTCGTTGACTACTGTCGGAAGCGGGTTGATGCTGATAGCAGAGCGCGAAAGTGAAGGTAAGTATGCGCCGAACAATGCTGATTGGGGGCTGATTGCCCGTTCGATGACGCGATAGAGGTGCATTCATGAAGTCCGGACGCAGTTTGGTGCTTTTGGTAGCGGTACTCCTCCTCGGCAGCACCGTGTTTGGGCAAGGTGTGGTCATCATTCCTATCGCAACTCCAATCCCGGGATACTACGTGTTTCATACGGATAGCAGTCAGTTGATCCTCGACACCCAAGCTGGTTCAGTGACACAGAGCACTGAAATCGAGGGAGGTTTTGGGTATCCAGCGCCATTCTGGGACACGAGCGGTAACCAGCTTGCCTACTACCGAGGTTGGGATCTCTATGTTGATGATCCCCTAGGAAATGGTTCATCTCGTAACTTCCCGTTTTCACAAACAGGTTTCGTATTTTTGACTGATTGGAGCGGAGATGGGCAGGCTGTACTCGGGCCAGCACTATTGGACCTCTCAGAGCACGTCCGATTTGATCTTTCGCTTAAGGCTGGACACTGGGCAAAGTGAGGTCGTCGCCGAGTTTGTTCGCCAAGAACCGTTGCCTAATGGCCTTGTACTCGTGGGTTTGGCTAATTTTCTTGATATGAACAAGGTGTTTGATGATTGGGTCGCCAATCATATTCGCTGCACTGCCCCTCGAACGCTTTGAACTCTTAGTGGATAGCGTCTCAGAGGATGTGCCTTTGCTGTTCAACCTTGAGACGCAGCAGCGGATCTATCTGAGCGAGTACCTTCACGAGTTCACCCGCGCACAGGTCATACATGCGCTGGTCGAACGACGGACGACGCGTCTATCTTTTGAAGACTCGGCTGGATCACAGAACTCGGTTTTTCACCCGATGGAAGCGTGACACCCATCGCATCCGGGCAAGTTCTGTCGCCACTGCCTGAAGATCCCGAGTTCGACAACGTCACATTAGCTCGACCCTGTAGGTGTAAGCGATCTCTTCATCACTCTTTGGTCGAGACAGCATCGATTCCGCCGTATATCGCTATTTCCGTATGGCACGAATCGCGGAAGAGAACGTAAGCGAGTCAGAGTGGTTCACGCTAAATGAGGACGTGCTCAACACAGAGAACATCAGCTCCGGCTCATTTCTGTTGACCGCCGATGCGGAGCAGCAGCAGGCGCTTTCTTGCATCATTGATGTTGGGCCAGCGGCGCGGCTCCAGGAAGGTGAGTCTGGCCGTGTAACAATGACTGATGGTTCTGGTACGCGGTTGCGCCTGGAACCGGGTGTAACTGGCGATATTCTGCAGACGATGGCAGATGGCACAGCATTCAGCGTGTTGAATGGCCCCTATTGCATTGACAGCATGAAATGGTGGCAGGTGCAGCTTGCAGACGGCACAAACGGCTGGGCAGCGGAAGGGTCTGGGAGTGGTTACTTCCTGGAGCCAAGGCCTGTTGCAACGGCTACTCCATCGCCCACTGATACGGCAACGCCAACCGCTACCTCCATTCCCACCCTCACGCCTACCGCCGCCGTTACCCCCACCCCCGCCGCTTTCCAGCGCCTGCGGCTCACGTCGCTGTGCTCGGCCAATCCAGCCGAACGCCCTACGATAGTTGCGACGGCGCTACAGGCCCGTGAGGGACGCCGAGGCCAGAATCAGTGTTGGCTTACCGTGCGATGATGACGAGCCCGATCCTGCAAGGCGAGAAGCGTGCCTGAAACTGTATGCGGACGTAGTCTACTTCGCGCTATACCATGAAACGGGTGCGCCCGCATTACACTACGTTGCAAATGCGGTCGATCATGCACTCCAAATTGGCCCTGATCCAACGAACCAACCAGCCCAAGCCAGTCCTTTGAATAGCCAACTGCTTTACTTCAATGACGGTCAGAACATCCGTCAAATTGGCCCTGAAGACGTAGATCCATTCCTCTTGGCACCGCAAACCGACGATCTGTACTACTTGGCTGCACGAACGATGCTGAATGGAATCCTTTCTTATGCGAGAGACGAAAACAATCCTCTCATGTATTTCGGCTCTAGTTTCAACTCAACCCTGAGCAACAATTTCCTCGGTAATGGCCCAGAAGATTTCTGCGGCGGACCCTCAAACTTGTTTCTGCCGCGGCCAATACCAAATGCTACCCGCGTTTTTCAACCAGTCTGCCTACAACTGAATTATTGGGCGCGCGCACGCGTGCAACTTACCGGAAGTAGCGCAACTGAACAGGCGTTTTATAGTCGAGTGATCTCAAGTATCAATCAAGCGATATTCGATGCTGTCATGAACGCCGATAATGATCCCACTAATGATGCCATCGGCTTTCGACCCGTTAATCGAGTATGGCTTCACGCACATCCAAACCAGAGCGAAACAGCGTTCACTTTTCGCACTTATATAACTCGAATTGTGGAATTCACCTGGGAAATAAATGAAGTAACTGGTGAGTATATCACTTCTTCTCCAACAATATATAGTGCAGGCGAGACACTGGCTCCATCGGCTATTTCAGTAGCGTGTCAATTAGGGATGGAAACTATAGCGCAAGCGTATATGCGCAACCTGCAAACAATCTACGGAAATAACGCCTTTCTTGAACCTTCCTGCACTTCCAGATGGCCGTGATTACTACAACATCAATGAAGTGCGCTTCGGTGCAGGAAACTTCGGTTTAGGTCAAATACCTGAAACAGCGCTACTTGTACAGACGCTGATCGCCGAGACAGTTGATGGTGCTTTCCGCAGCCCCATGAGCTATTTGAGTTGGCAAACCTACAAATTATCGCGTCCGGATATGAAAACACTCAGGCGCGAATTTATCCTTTAGTGGGTACAGAGTTTATTCCCCATCAACAGGGAACTCGCATCAACACGATAACGTGCCCTTAAGGAGATCGCGATGAATAACACACCAAATTCCAGAATGCGGGCTATTTGTGGACTAAGTCTGCTAGTTTTGCTGCTTCTGCCTGTTGGGACTGCCGGATTAGCTCTAACACAACCAGATATCGAGAATCCTTTGAGCGTTAAGGCGACGGTTGCAGAATATAACCTCGGCACAGATCTGTTTGACATCGAGTGGAACCCGAATGGTGAAGTGCTGGCTGCTACTTCCTTTGATGGTGTCTTCATTTTTGATTCTCACCTACAGCCGCTTATTCATCTGTACGCCGATCAGGCGATTCGCGGCGTCGCTTGGAGTCCGGAAGGTGCACAACTCGCTCTAACGCGCGGATCAAATTTGGAGATCGGCGCTGGGATCGCAACTTACAGACACTGGAACAGCAGCACACTCTATCCGGTGGTGACCTGCAAGCTGGTGTTCTATGGAGTCCAAATGGTCAATTGATCATCACACGAGAAGTAGTGGGTGAAGCGGTGACCGACTTCGGATCATATTATGGGCGATTTCATCTATGGAGCCCGATAACTATGTAGTTTTAGGATTTCTGAGCGACTGGTATAATTTCTCAGGAGGTTTTACCAACCAAGCTGATTGGTCACCAGATGGACAGCCACTATTGGCGGGCATTGGAGCCTATGGTCGCATAGAGAATGGTCAGCCAATCTTTGACAGTGGTGGCCTTATATACGTGATTAACGTCGAAACCGATCAGCGGGTGAAAGAAATCCCATTGGGAAGTCGATTTTCCTGGGCGATTAGTGGCAGCCTCCCTATGGTGATCTGTT
Organism: uncultured Chloroflexia bacterium; assembly: GCA_963841085.1. Classification (GTDB taxonomy): domain Bacteria; phylum Chloroflexota; class Anaerolineae; order Aggregatilineales; family Phototrophicaceae; genus Flexifilum. The sequence continues at coordinate 856,329 of CAWJBF010000005.1, forward strand.
AGCAGATGCCGGGCTAATAAGTTTCGGTACATATGACGCGAATACCGGAGAAGAAGTCGAGCGCTATGGAGACGGTATTCCCGTGTTCGAGTCTCTCGTGGAGTCCTGATGGACGATATCTGGCCGGTGACACAATAGTCGTAGATGTAACCACCGGTAATTCTATTTGGGGACATTTGATCTGGCCAGTGGTGTTTTGGACGTTGCATGGCACCCAAGTGGCGCATGGCTCGCGGTTGCAAGTTCAGATGGTCGGCTCACAATTCAAGATGCAGCGCTACTACCTGAATTTGAAACTCCGGTGCCTCCGACGTACACACCGACGCCTCTTCCGACCGATACTCCCACGATTACGCCATCACCAACTACGACACCCACATCAGAGCCAACCGCCATTCCCACCCTCACCCCCACCCCCGCCGCCTTCCAGCGCCTGCGCCTCACGTCGCTGGTGCTGGCCAACCGGGCAGCCTACCGCCTGTGGCGCGTGCGCAACAGCATCCCCGCATCCAAGTCCTCACGATAGAGGCGCTGTTAGGCGGCGCGGGGCCGGACGTGCCCACCATCGCGCCCGGCGCGTCCAACAGGCGCGGGCGGTGCAGAAGCCTGATAGCGCGCAGGAGCGCGGGCTGTTTGATGGGTAGGCGACAACGGCGCTAGCTACGATGCCGAACGCCCAGCCGCCACGCTCGCGCCCACCCCAACCCCCTAGCGCAGCATCACGGGGCAGGGCCACCCAGCCCTGCCCCCTTTGCGATCTTCGTGTTCTTTGCGTGCTTTGCGTCCTCTTTTCTTCCGCCCCGCCCCTTCGCGTCCACCCGGTCCACCATTCCGTCGCCCCAACCTCGCGCGCCCGCGCTACGATGAACGTGGCCCCACGGCTGCATCGTCCGCCGAACCGGCCCATCAGACGCCATGTGTCCTGAATTCTGTCTCGCTGTCCTGCTCGGTCTTCTCTCAGTGTCTGTCTTGCTGTTTCAATTCTGTCTGTCTGTCTCTCTGTCTCATTCCCCAAAGGAGTCGCATGCTCCGCCCGAATGCGAACGCTCCGGCTTCAGCCGCTGGCCGATGGAAGGGCAGAGCCACCCACCCCTGCCCCCTTTGTGTCTCCGTGACCTTCGTGCCTTCGCGTGAATCCTTGCGCCGCGCTCGTTCAGTCGTTGGCGACGAACACCGATTTCAGTTCGCTGTAGTGTTCCAGCGCCGTCATGCCCTGCTCGCGCCCGAGGCCGCTCTGCTTCATGCCGCCAAACGGCGCTTCGATGTGCACGCTGCTGCTGCTGTTGATCGACAGCATGCCCGTGTCGATGCCCCGCGCCACGCGCAGCGCCCGGCCAATGTCGCGCGTCCACAGCGAACCGGACAGGCCGTAGGGCGTGTCGTTCGCCAACTGCACCGCCTCGTCCTCACCGTCGAACGCCTGAATGCACACCACCGGGCCGAAAATCTCTTCCTGCACGATGCGCATGCCCGCCGTCACGTCCACATACACGGCCGGCGTCAGGTAATTGCCATTCGCCAGCGCGCCACCGGGCACAGCACCGCCACACACCCTCGTCGCCCCTTCGGCGTCCCCGATCTTCAGGTAGTCGAGCACGGTCTGGCGATGCTGAGGCGTGATCAGCGGGCCGATGTTCGGTCGTTTCGTCCGCCGGGTCGCCCACCTTCAGCGTCTTCGCCCGCGCCGTGAACCGCTCGACGAACTCGTCGAAGATGGGGCGCTCGACCAGAATGCGGCTGCGCGAACAGCAATCCTGCCCGGAATTATCGTAGACGGCGAAAATGGACGACTCGATGCAGGCGTCGAGGCGCGCATCGGCAAACACCACGTTGGCCGATTTGCCGCCCAGTTCCAGCGACACGCGCTTGATGCCCTCGGCCGCCTGCTTCATCACGCCGACGCCCACCTCGGTCGAGCCGGTGAACGAGATTTTGCGCACCAGCGGGTGCGTCACCAGCGCCGTTCCGGCCACGCTGCCCGAACCCGTCACGACATTGAGCACACCTTCGGGCAGTCCCGCCTCCAGCGCGAGATCGGCCAGCGCCAGCGCGCTCAACGGCGTGGCGCTGGCCGGCTTAAGGACGACCGTGTTGCCCATCGCCAGCGCCGGCGCGATTTTCCAGCCCGCGATCACCAGCGGGAAGTTCCACGGCACGATCAGCGCGCACACGCCCAACGACTCGCGGAAAGTCATCACGGTGCCGTTGGCGTTGCCCGGAATCGTTTGGCCGAAGAACTTGTTGACCGCACCGGCGTAGTACTCGAAGGTGTTGGCCACCGCGCCGATTTCACCGCGCGCCGCGCTGATCGGCTTGCCGCCGTTGCGCGATTCGATCTGCGCCAGCATCTCCTGCCGTTCGCGGATCAGGTTGGCGATGCGCTGCAATAGCTGGCCACGTTCGCGCGAACGCATGGTGTGCCACGCTCCGGCGCTGTAGCGAGCGTGCGCCGCCTGCACGGCGGTATCAACATCGGCGGCGGTCGCCTGCGCCACCCGTGCCAGAATCGAGCCGTCGGCGGGGTTGTAAGCCGGCGCGGTACGGCCATCGGCGCTGGCGACGCGGCGCCCAGCAAGTGCCAGCCCTTCAAACTGTTCGGTGTGATTGGTCATGGTCTGTCCTATTCCGGCGTGACGTAAGCCGCGGTGATGCCGCCGTCCACCATAAACTCGGTTCCGGTGACGTACGACGACTCATCTGAGGCGAGATAGAGCGCGGCGTAGGCGATTTCCTTCGCTTCGCCAAAGCGGCCCATCGGGCACATGCACCAGCCGGCGCTGCTTCTTCTCGTCCGTGTTCAGGAAGCTCATCAGCAGTTCGGTGCGCAGCGGGCCCGGGCACAATGCGTTGACGCGGATGTGCTCGCGGGCGTGAATGACCGCTAATTCGCGCGTCATCGCCAGCACGCCGCCCTTGCTGGCTGTGTAGGCAAGCTGCGGCGTGGCCGCGCCCAGCAGCGCCACGAACGAGGCCGTGTTGATGATCGAGCCGCCGCCCGCCCGCCTCAGCGCTGGAATGCCGTACTTGCAGCCGAGGAATACGCCTTTCAGGTTGATCGCCATCGTCAGATCCCACACTGATTCCTCGGTGGAAACGGCGTTGTCGTCGTCGCTGTGCATGATGCCGGCGTTGTTGAACAGCACGTTCAGCTTGCCGAACATGCGCTCGGCGGTCTCCACCATCTGTTCGCAGTCGGCGGCCTTCGACACATCGGCGCGCACAAACACGGCCTGCCCGCCGCGCGTCTCAATCTCGCGCACCACCTGCTTTGCGCCGTCCGTGTGGATGTCGACGGCGACCACCTGCGCGCCCTCCGCAGCGAACAACAGCGCCGTTTCGCGGCCAATACCGCTGCCCGCACCGGTAATCAGCGCAACCTTGTCTTTCAAACGCATGGTTAGTTCCCTTCGCCCTAAATCTGCTCAAAGTAGCGCGCGCGTTCCCAGTCGGTCACGGCGCGGTCATAGGCAATTTGCTCGGTCTTGAAGAAGTGCAGGTAGTGCTCGACCACATCCTCACCGAAGGCCTGGCGCGCAAAGGCGCTGCCCTCGAAGGCCGCGATGGCCTCGCGCAGCGTGCGCGGCACCTGCGGCAGATCGCGCGCGGTGTAGACATCGCCCTCGAAGATCGGCGGCGGCTCGATCTTGTTGCGGATACCGTCCAACCCGCTGGCCAGCGCCGCCGCATAAGCCAGATACGGGTTGATATCCGCGCCCGGAATGCGCGACTCGATGCGCAGAGCCTTGCCGTGCCCGACCACGCGGAAGCCCGCCGTGCGGTTGTCGTGGCTCCACGCCAGGCTGGTGGGCGCCCACGAGCCGGACTGATAGCGCTTGTACGAGTTGATAGTCGGCGCGTAGAACAGCATCAGTTCGCGGGTGTGGGCGATCCAGCCGCCGAGGAACCAGCGGAAGGCGTCGGAACAGCCATGCACCGGCCCCATTGTCTCCTCACCGACAAAGCGATTGGTGCTGCCGTCTTCATCCCACAGGCTCAGGTGCAGGTGCGCGCTCGACCCCGCGTAGCGTTCATCGACCTTGGCCATGAAGCTGACGGCCAGCCCCAGGTCGTGCGCGAGGTCTTTGAAGCACTGTTTGTAGACGGTGTGGCGGTCGGCCATCGTCAGCACATCGGCGTAGCGCAGGTTCAGTTCGTGCTGGCCGGGGCCCCATTCGCCCTTGCTGCTCTCCACTGGCACGCCGCTGGCGCCAAGGTGCCGGCGCGCCGCCGCGTTGAGGATTTCTTCGCGCGTGCCCTGCAGAATGTGATAGTCCTCGATGTACGCGCCAAAATGGGTGAGATCGACATAATGCTTTTCGCGGGCGCTGCGGTAGGTTTCGTCGAAAATGAAGTATTCAAGCTCGGATGCGCCCATGCCCATCGCGCCGTCCGCCAGCGCCTCGTCCAACTGGCGGCGCAGGATGCTGCGCGGGGCCACGCTGATCGGCTCGCCGCTCGCCTCGTCGTGCAAATCGCAGATGACGAGCGCGGTCTTGTCCAGCCAGGTCACTTCGCGCAGGCTGCGCAGGTCGGGCACGCAGTGGAAATCGCCGTAGCCCTGCTCCCAGTTGGCGTAGTGATAGCCCGGCACCGGCTCCATCGGCATATCGACGGTGAGCAGGTAGTTGCAGGCGTGAATGCCCGAATCGGCGGTATGGTCGAGGAAGAACTCGCCGGTCACGCGCTTGCCCATCGAGCGGCCGTAGAGGTCGCTGAAGGCGGTGATGACCGTCTCAATTGCGCCCGTCTCGACCTTATGGCGCAGTTCGTCCAGCGTCAGCATGCCTTTGATGGCCTTGTCCGACATTCACTCGCCCCCTGAACGCAGCACCGGCCCGCGCCGGATGGAATTGCGGCTAACCATAACGCCAATGCGATGCAGGTTGCCATTTCGGAGCGAATTTCATTGGCTTGGCCCGGTTCTGTTGCAGGCGAACTTCACCCCGTAAACTTCCTCTCCTCCGGCGTATTCCGCGCCACGACCTTCCCGCGCGAAATCACGGTCGTCGGGCTGACCTGATAGCGCAGCGCGCTGAACGTGTCCTGCACCGGCAGCAGCGACCAGATTGGCCGGATTGCCCGCCGCGATGCCGTAGTCCTCGATGTGCAGCGAACGCGCGCCATTGGCGGCCACCATATCAAAGCAGGCGTCGATTTCCTTGAGGCCGGTCATCTGCGACACGTGCACGGTCATGTATGCCACGCCAATCAGGCTGCCCGTGCCGAAGATATACCACGGGTCGTAGATGCAGTCCTGCCCCAGGCTCACATTCTGGCCGTTCTGCCACAATTCCTTGATGCGCGTCAGGCCGCGCCGCTTGGGGTACGTATCCATGCGCCCCTGCAGCGTGATGTTGATGAGCGGATTGGCGATGAAGTTGATGTTCGTGCGGCGCAGGAAGCCCATCAGCTTGAAGGCGTAGGCGTCGTTGTACGAGCCGAAGGCGGTCGTGTGGCTGGCCGACACGCGCGGGCCGTTGCCGCGCTTGATGGCCTCAGCCACCATCACCTCGACGAAGCGCGACTGGTCATCATCGACCTCATCGCAGTGGATATCGATCAGCTTGTCGTACTGCTCGGCCAGGTCGAAGGCGCGCTGAACCGAGCGCACGCCGTCCTCGCGCGTCAGCTCGTAGTGCGGAATGCCGCCGACCGCATCGACGCCGCGCTTGACGGCCGTTTCCAGCAGGCCGTCGTTCTCGGGCCGCGAGTAGATGCCGTCCTGAGGGAAAGCGACGACTTGCAGCGTCATCCAATCCTTCACCTGTTCGCGCAGGTCGAGCAGCGCATCAAGCGCGATCAGGCGCGGCTCGGTTACGTCCACATGCGTGCGCACATATAGCACGCCGTGCGTCGCCATCAGCTTGAGCGCTTCGAGCGCGCGCGCCTGCACATCCTCGTAGGTCAGCGAGCTTTTGCGTTCGCCCCAGATTTGGATGCCCTCGAACAGCGTGCCACTTTCGTTGAAGCGCGGCTGCCCAGCCGCCAGCACCGAGTCGAGGTGGATGTGTGATTCCACGAACGGCGCTGACACCAGCTTGCCGCCCGCGTCGATGGTCTCATCGGCTGGCGCGTCAATCGCAGGCGCAATTTCGGCAATCACGCCGTCGCGGATATAGATGTCCATCAACTCCGCGTGATCGCGCAGTCGGCACTGTTTCAGCAGCAGGGTGGGCATGGTTGAGTCTCCATCGGACAGCAGGTTATGAAAATTAGAGTCGCGTTTTTGCCGCAGGCTAAAGCCGTGCGGCTAGAGCTGCGCCCGCTGAAGCGGGCTTCAAAAGCCCCGTGGTGCAGTGTGAATATTTAACCCGGCAAACATAGGCGCAGCACGGTGCGCCCCTACATGTATGTGTTTTGTAGGGGCAAGGCATGCCTTGCCCCTACCCGACGGCCGTTTACCATCCTAGATTAGGAAAAACACATTAGCTGGCGCAGCTTCAGGCGCACCAAGCGATTCTACACGCACGTGATCGGTACTCATATCAAACACGCCACATCGAGCAGTTAAGGGAAATCCCGCATTCCCTCACCAAATTAGCTCGCTTCTCCCTGAGGGAGAAGGGCCGGGGATGGGGGCTTGGCCTGACATTTTGCACGAAAATCAGGGCCGCCAGTTTGTGGTCAACTGCCCTGAATGCGTTACAGTTTGATGTATAGACTCTTTTGTGTCGCCTTGCCACATGTTCACCAGGGAGCAGTCATAAATCGTCGCACGCTGTTCGTTCTGATCGTGTTCGCCTTGGGCAGTCTCCTCCTCAGCGCCGGCGTGATGGCGCAGGATGAGCCGCTCACCGTTTTCGGGGCATATGCCACACCGATTGAAGAACCGTGGGATGGCGTCATTCACGCCGCGCTGCAGGCGGCCGCGGATGAGGGTCTCATCACATACGAATATCAGGACGAGATCGGCTATTCCGGCGATATGGACATCGTGCTGCGCGAAGTGGCCGACAGCCTTGCGCCGGCCATCATCTTCGGCGACGCCTTCGGCAACGAGGAAACCGTGCGCCGCGTGGCCCGCGACTATCCCGAAATCGCCTTTGTATTCGGCTCGGGCCTCGGCCCCGCGCAACCGAACCTGTCGGTCTTTGACAACTGGATTCACGAACCGGCTTATCTCAGCGGTCTGTTCGCCGGTTCGCTCACCGAAAGCGGCACCATCGGCGTCGTGGGCGGCTACCCCGTGCCGGAAGTCAACCGCATCATCAACGCCTTCGTCGAGGGCGTTCAGGAAGCCAACCCCGAGGCGCAGGTGCTGGTGAGTTTCATCAACAGTTGGTTCGACCCGGCGGCGGCGCAGGAAGCGGCGCTGGCGCAGGTGGATGCTGGCGCTGACCTGCTGTTCGCCGAGCAATTCGGCGTCATCGACGTGGCGGCGGAAAGCGGCCTGATGGCGTTTGGCAATATGAGCGACCAGAACGAACTGGCCCCGGAAACCGTCGTCACCGGCCCGGTGTGGGACATGAGCCCGACCGTGCGCTTTGTCATCGACCAGGTTTCCAAGGGCAGCTACACCGGCCTCGACCTGAAGGACTTCTCGATGATGGCCTACGGCGGCGCGTCCCTCGCCCCGCTGCACGGCTTTGAAGACACGCTCGATGCCGACTTGATCCAGATGGTACGCGACCGCGAGCAGGAAATCATCGACGGCCTGTTCCGCGTCAACATCGAAGAAGACACGCCCCCGGGCGCGAGTGTTCCCGAGTCCGTCACGATCGGCGGATAATTCGCACAACCAGCGGGGGCATGGCATTCATGCCCCCGCTTCATGCCTGTTTGCAGCACCAGAGGACACCGCCCCATCATGCCTGTCGTTGAAATGCGCGGAATCACCAAGCGCTTCGGCGCGCTGACCGCCAATGAGGGCATCGACTTCGCCGTGGAACGCGGCGAAATTCATGCTCTGCTGGGCGAGAACGGCGCGGGCAAATCCACCCTCATGAAAATTCTGTACGGGCTGTATCAGCCAGACGAAGGCGAAATCCTCGTCAATGATCAGCCTGTGCGCCTGCGTTCGCCCGCCGATGCCATCGCTCAGGGCATCGGCTTCGTGTCGCAGCATTTTGCGCTCGTGCCCAGGTTCACCGTCGCCGAGAATGTCATGCTTGGCCACGAGGGATCGGTCGTCATCGACCCGCGCCAACTGCGCGCTCGCGTGATGACCACCGCCGAGTCTCTGAACATGAATATCGACGCCAACGCCGTCGTCGGGCGGTTGTCAGTCGGTGAGCAGCAGCGCGTGGAAATCCTTAAGGCGCTCAACCGCAACTGCCGCGTGCTGATCATGGACGAGCCGACGGCGGTGCTTGCGCCGAATGATGTCGAAACCCTGTTCGGCATTCTGCGCACCCTGCAGGCGCAGGGGCTGGCCGTCATCATCATCACGCACAAGCTGAACGAGGTGTTTGATGTGAGCCAGCGCGTGACTGTGCTGCGGCTGGGCAAAGTCGTGGGCCAGCAAGCCACCGAAGGCTCGACGCCCGCCGGCCTGGCGCAGTTGATGGTCGGCCGCCAGACGCTGGCCGTCGAACGCAACACCGATCACCGGCGTCAGGACGCGGTCAAGCTGGATGTGCGCGACATCAAACTGGCCGACAAGCGCGGCGGGCTTCGCCTGCGCGGGCTGACGCTACAAGTCCACGGCGGCGAAGTCGTCGGTATCGCCGGTGTGACGGGCAACGGCCAGAGCGAACTGGTGTCGGTGCTGACCGGCACGGCTATCCCCGACTCGGGCGAAATACTGGCGCACGGCCAGCCGTATCCGCTCGGCCAGCCCAAAGCCCTGCCCGGCCTCAAGATCGCGCGCATCCCCGAAGATCGCCTGAAAGCGGTCATCAGCGATATGTCGGTCGCCGACAATCTGGTGCTGGAAGACCTGGATGGCTATACGAAACTGGGCCATCTCGGGCGCAAGCGTATCCGCGAGCACGCTGAAAAGCTGATCGAGGACTTTCAGATCAAGGCGTCGCCCAACGACGCGGTGCGCACGCTCTCGGGCGGCAACATACAGAAGATCATCCTGGCGCGTTCGCTTGGCCAGCAGCCAGAAGTCGTGATCGCGGCCCAGCCCACGCGCGGCCTCGACATCGGCGCGACCGAATACGTGCATCACAAGCTGCTGGAGCAGAAGGAACGCGGCGCGGCTATCCTGCTGATTTCAGAAGACCTCGACGAAATTCTGCTGCTGAGTGACCGCATCCTCGTTATTTACGAGGGGCGCATCGTGGGCGAAAGCAGCGCCGCCGGGGCCGACATCGACGCCATCGGCGCGCTGATGACCGGCGCATCGTCCTCCATCGACGCCAAAGTGAGCTGATCCATGTTCGGACTGCGGATCGAACGTTCGCCTTCACCGCTGTGGCTGCGGCCATTGCTGCCGTTCATCGCCATCTTCATCACCTTCGCGCTGGTGAGCGTGCTCATCCTCAGCGCGGGCGCCAGCCCGCTCGCTGCCTTTTATGAGCTGCTGATCGCCCCACTCACGCGCAGTGGTTCGCGCGCCGATATCCTGATGCTCGCGACGCCGATCATGCTCACAGGCGTGGCGGTCACGGTGGCCTTCATCGGCGGGTATTTCAACATCGGCGCAGAAGGCCAGCTTTACGCAGGCGCAATATTAGGCGCTTGGATCGGCACGCAGGTGGAGGGCGTTCCCTCGCAAATTGCCATCCCGCTGATGCTGGCTGGCGGCTTTCTGGCGGGCATGGCCTGGGCGCTGCTGCCCGCCCTGCTCAAAACCTATTTATCAGTCGATGAAGTCGTCACCACGCTACTACTGAATTCAGTGATGCTGTTCATCGTCAGCGCGCTGCTCAACGGGCCGTGGCGCGACCCCGTCAGCGGCTGGCCGCAGTCGCCTACGATTGCCGCCTCGGCGCAGTTCCCCGTGCTCATCGAGCGTTCGCGGGTGCATCTCGGCTTTCTGGTCGCGTTGGCGTCGGCAGGCATCATGTGGTGGGTGATCGCGCGCACGCGCTTTGGCCTGGAACTGCGCGCCATCGGCAAGAACAAGGCGGCAGCGCAGTTTCTGGGCATTCCTGTGCGGCGGCGTGTGCTGGCGGCGGCGCTCATCAGCGGCGGCATCGCCGGGCTGGCCGGAGTCAGCGAGGTAGGCGGCATCCACTACTATCTGACTGGCACGTTGTCACCCGGCTTCGGGTACACCGGCATTATTGTGGCCACGCTGGGCGGGCTGACCATGCCCGGCGCAGTACTGTCGGCCCTGTTCCTCGCGCTCATCAACCGGGGCGCGCTCACCGCCAGCCGCGAACTCAGCGTGCCGGTGTATCTGGCCGATGTCATCGAGGCCACGCTGCTGCTGGTGACGCTGTCGGTACTGCTCTTGAACCGCTATCGCATTCGGATTGGCAGGTAGACGATGGACCTGCAACTGGACTCGCTACTGGTGCTGATTGGCGCGACCCTGCGCATCGGCACGCCGATTCTGCTGGCGGCGCTCGGCGAAACCATCATCGAACGGGCGGGCGTGCTCAACCTCGGCATCGAAGGCACGCTGCTGCTGTCGTCGTTCACCGGCTTTGTCGCAGCGCAGCTCACCGGCTCGCTGTGGCTGGGCTTGCTGGCGGCGGTGCTCACGGGCATCATTCTATGTTTGCTCATGGGCCTGCTGACGGTCACATTCGGCCTCAACCAGCATGTGTCGGGCCTCGGGGTCACGCTGCTGGCAGGCGCGCTGGCGCTATTCTGGTTCCGGCTGCAGTACGGCGGCGCGAGTACCCCACCGTCACTATCCGAATCCTTCCAGCCGCTGCAGTTGTTCACCGACAGCCCAATCGAGCCGGTATTTTCACAGCACTGGCTCACCTACGTTGCGCTGCTGCTGGTGCCGGTGACAGGCTGGATGCTGTATCGCACGTCGTTCGGCCTGCGCCTGCGCTCGGTGGGCGAAAACCCCGAAGCGGCCGATACGGCCGGTGTGAGCGTCTATCGCGTGCGCTATCAGGCGTTGATTCTGGGCGGTATTCTCATGGGGCTGGGCGGCGCGTTCCTGTCGCTGGCACAGTTGGGCGCATTTTCGCATGGTATCATCAGCGGGCGCGGCTGGGTTGCTATTGCCATCGTCATCTTCGGCAACTGGAAACCCACACGCGTGCTGGCCGGCGCAATCCTGTTCAGCTTCGTGCAGGCGTTTCAACTGCGCCTGCAAGCGACGGGCATCCAACTGCCGTACGAGTTGCTGCTGGCGCTGCCGTATGTGCTGACGATTGCCGCGATTGCGCTTGTGGGCCGCAACGTATCCGCACCGGCGGCGCTGCTTAAGCCGTACCGGCGCGAGGGATAAGCGGCTTGCGCATCAATCAAGGAATGCCATATGAATTTATCTGAAAACGTGATCATTGACATTGGCCTGCACATCGGCCTGATGGTGCTCGTCTTTATCGTGGGGGCGTGGCTGGCGCGCTTCACCCGGCGGCGTTTGCGCCAGGCTGTGGCCCGCACAGCGTTGTCCGCCTCGATGGTCAGCCTGATCGTGTCGCTGGCCTCCTATGGCATCTGGTCCTTGACCGTGATGGTCGCGCTGATCGCGCTCGGCTTTCCAGCCACCACGATTATCGCGGTCGTCGGTATCATCGTCATCATCCTCGGCATTGCCCTGCAGGAATCGCTGAAGGACTTCGCCGCCGCCATTAACTTTCGCCTGTTCCATCCATTCGAACCGGGGGACTATATCCAGGTCGATGCGGTAATGGGCACGGTGCACGAAATTCTGCCCTTCAACACCACGATCATCACCGCCGAGAACAAACTGGTCTATATGGCTAACTCGGAGCTTCAGACCTCCGGGTTGACCAACTTCAGCAGCGAGGCCTATTTGCGGCCACAGGTGACTTTTCCGGTCAGCTATCAATCCAACCTGAGCACAGTAAAGGCGATTCTGGAAGAGGTGGCCAAAGCGCACCCGAGCGTGCTGCCCGACCCTGAACCTTTGGTTCTCGTGCAGGCGATGGAGGATACGCACATTCAGGTAAGCATCCGCGTGACGGTGCGCCTGGCAGATTACTGGACTGCGCCGTCCGACCTGCGCGACCAAGTGAAGGCGCGCTTCGACGCCGCTGGAATCGAGATGCGGGTGCCACAGTTCGTGGAGCGAAGCGCGCCAAGCACGGAATCGCTTATAAGCAGCGCACCTCAGAAGGACACGCCTGCATAACTCGTTGACAACGCGATGCAGAATAGGAAACGGACTCCCGAATGTGGGAGTCCGTTTGCTTTGTTGTGACGGCGCGCGTTTAGAACACGCTGTCATCGATGAGACGCGGTCTGCCACGCAACTACGGCTCTTCGTCCGCCAGCACGCGCCGCCACGCTTCCAGCAGCGTATCCACGTCATTGCCCTCGGGCAGCACCATGCGCAAGCGCATCGACAGATCGGCGATCGGCATCGAAATGCCGCTCAATTTGGCCTGCTGGAGCACATAGCCCAGGTCCTTATCGAATACGCCTTTGTAGTGCCCTACTTCTTTTGCGTCCTGATCAAGATTGTGCAGTAGATACTGCGCCCCAAACTTGTCCAGCCGCCGCGACTGCCCCGAACCATGCACAATCGCTTTGAAGCAGTCCACCAGATCGACGCCGTGCTTATCGACGAAATTAAAGGCTTCGACGATGGCGGTGAAGAAGGTCGTGATCAGCATCTGATTGGCCATTTTCACGACCATGCCCGAGCCGGATGGCCCGCAGTAGACGATGTCACGTCCCATCGTTTGAATGACGGGCAGCGCGCGTTCGTAGGCCGCGTTGTCACCGCCAATCATGAAACTGAGCGTGCCCGCCTTCGCGCCGGTTTCGCCGCCAGTTAGCGGCATGTCCAGCATTTGGCCGCCCTTTTCGGCAATGCGCGCCGCGAACTCCTTGCTGCGCTCCGGCAGGCCGGTCGAGGTATCAATCACGATCTTGCCGGTTACATTTGCGCTGGTGATGCCGCGCTCGCCGAATACCACCTGCTCGACCACATTCGAGTCGTACAGACTGAGCAGGATGATGTCGGCTTTGGCGGCCACTTCGGCGGGCGTATCGGCTGCCTGCGCGCCTGCCGCCCGCAAATCGGCGTGCACTTCAGGCCGAATATCGCACACGACCAGCTCATAGCCAGCCTTCAGGATGTTGGCCGACATCGGGTGGCCGACATGGCCGATGCCGATAAAACCGACGATGGGCTGAGTCATAACGCCTCCTTACAACTCACGCCTTTGCGGCCTTGAGTTCCTCGAATAATTCATTGGCCTCGGCGCTGGTCTTGCCGCCGTGGATAATGGCTTCGAGCGCGGCCATCATCGGCACTGGGTGCGGATTCTGCCACACGTTGCGGCCCAGGTTGAGGCCAGACGCGCCGCGCTGCATGCCGTCGTAGACAAAATCGAAGACTTCCTTCTCGGTTTCCACCTTCGGCCCACCCGCCATCACCACCGGCACCGGGCAGCCTTCGACCACTTTCTCGAAGTCCTCGCACCAGTAGGTCTTCACGACATCTGCGCCGATTTCCGCGAAGACACGCGCCGCCAGCGCCAGGAAGCGCGCGTCGCGCTTTTCGAGTTCCTTGCCCACAGCGGTGACGGCCATGACCGGAATGCCGTAGGTCGAGCAGTCGTTGACCAGTTTAGCGAGGTTCATCACCGTCTGCTTCTCGTGATCGGAGCCGAGGAATACAGACACACCGACCGCCGAGGCGTTCACCCGCAGCACCTCTTCCATCGAGGTCGTGATTTCCTCATTGGACAGGTCTTTGAGCACACTGCTGCCGCCCGACACGCGCAGAATGATCGGCACGCTGCCGACGGGGTCTACGCAAGCGCGCAGCACGCCGCGCGTGACGAACAGCGCATCGGCATACGGCAGCAGCGGCGCAATCGTCTCGGCGGGCTTCTCCAATTGGCGCGTTGGGCCAAGGAAATAGCCGTGGTCAATCGGCAGATAGAAACATTTGCCGTCTTCACGGAACAGCCGCGACATTCGGTTTTGTTTGCCCCAATCCATGATGTGGTCTCCTTGATAGTTGAAGGTTCAAAGTTGAAAGTTGGCCCTCACCCCCGGCCCTCGCTGTGTTCGGTGTGGAGTGAGGCGTGGCGTTACGCATCCGCCTCGTAGTCAATCGTGCCAGACGTATCGATGAAGCCGGCAATCGCCGCCTTGACCTCGTTGTGTTTGGCGCCTTCGCGGAAGGTCAACAAGTCGGCCAGGCTGTTGAACTCTGAATAGATGGCGACTTCGTACGGCTTGCCCGAATTGCCGCTGTTGATGCCCACTTCCCAGTGGCGCACCAGCGGCTCATCCTTCAGCCCCATCAGAATCGCCTTCATCGCCCCGGCGTCCGCTGAATTCTTGAGCTTGAACGCGACAATATGCTTGAACATTGAATACTCCTCGCTAACAGCCCTCACCCTATAATCCCTCTTCCTCGGGCCGAGGGACTTCAACTACTGGTTTCTCCCCTCGGCCTGAGGGCGAGGGGTCGGGCGTGAGGGCCAGCTACACCATCTCGCCCGTAATCCGTCGCACGCTGGCCTTAACCTGGTCGCGCTCGAACACCTTTTTCCAGTCCGGCCGGAAAATCTGCGTCATCGCTTCAGCGACGGCCTGCTTTGCTCCAGCGGACAGCTGCCAGTCGGTCGCGCCGAACAGAATGGCAATACCCAACTGGATGTGCCCGAGCATGAAGTCATAGGCGGCTTCTTCGGGCACACCCAGCCGCACGGCCTCGTCCATTGCTTCGCGGATGACCGACAGGCAGGTGACGGCGGTCGTTTCGGCCATTGCCGGTTCGAGAATGGCCATCTGCTCAATCGTCACACGGTGCGAGCGCGAGATCGGCCGGAACATCGCCACAGCGATCTGTTCACCTTTGGTGTAGTCAGACTCCGGCCCCTGCGTGAGCGCGCACACCAGTGCCTGATGCGCCAGCCCATGCCCCCAGTAGTCGCGGCGCGCCTCAAGATCAGGCTCCGCCAGCAGATCGTACAGCGGCGGGTGCGTGGGGTGGCAGACAAAATACGATACATCATCGCGGCCGGGCAGTTTACCGGCATAGCCCGCCGCCGGATCGAGCGACATCAGCAGCGTGCCCGGTTTCAGGCGCGGCACGATTTCATCCGCGACCTCGCTCACGATCCGGTCGGGCACGGCCATCACGACCGCTTCGGCCGCCGCCAACGCTGCGTCGCGTTCGGTCGCGCTCACTCCCAGTTCGGCGAGTTTGGCGCGACCCGCCTCGCTCGGCTCGACGAGATACAGTGCAAATTCGGCGTCATCCTTCAGCGCGCGGGTGACGCGGCGGCCCATATTGCCGCCTGCCCCAATAATCGCCAGATGAATCATGCTGTCCTCTTTTCCCGCAGCAAACTACACAGCCTGAGGCGTGTCGTCCCGCACATTGCGATAGAAATGGATGGTACCGGTCTGACCGCCCTTGAAGATCATCTCGGTGCCATCGACTGCCGGGCTGGCCGCGTGGACGTGGCAGAAAGGCATGGCCGGCGCGAACGGCGCTTTGTACTCCAGCGCCTCGATGCCCAGTGCGCGCATGACGTAGCTGGACGTATCGCCGCCGGAGACGGCCACACGGCGCATCGGCCGCGCCTCCAAAATCGCCTTGCCAATTGCCCCCAACTGCATGCCGAGTAATCGGCCACTGTGCTCCTTGATGGCTGCGTCATCGTAGCCCATCGCCGCCAGGGCCGCCGTGGTTTCGGCGATGCGGGGATCGTTCGGGCCGCGCGCGGAATGCACAATCACCGACCGGCCCTGCTCCAGCAGCGCCAGCGCCTCGCGTGCTGCCGCCTCAGTCGCGGCTGGCGCGCGCTCGGGGTCAATCAACTCGGTGGGCTGCAAACACAGCTCGACGAAGCCCGCTTCGAGCGCCACTTCAGTCTGTTTTTCGGTGACCGGTGAGCAACTGCCCGACAGCACCAGCAGTTGATCGACACCGCCCAGTTTCGCCAGCGGCTGCGGTGGCGGAATGATGCCCTCGCGCACCCAGTACTCAGTGAGCGCGTTTTCAATGGCCGACGAACCGACCACGAACAGCGGCTGATCGGGGTTGGCGCTGCGCCACAGCAGAGAGCCTATAGGCAGTAGGTGACTACCGTACATGGCATCGAGCAGCACGACTTCAGCCCCGCTGTCGATGACCTTGTGCAGCCGGATCATCAGCTCGTCTTCGTCTTTAGCGGTGTACTGAAGCAAATCGAACACGCCGATTGGCCGTTCGGTCTGCTGGCCGAAGTGGATACGTAGGTCGGACTCATGCATCGGCGTGATCGGATGCCGGCTCATGGTGGGGTGGCGATCCAGCCGGAAGACGTCGCTTTCCGGCCCCGAGCGCGCGAACAGGTTGCCGAAGGCACTGTAGCGGCCAAGCAGGGGCGTCGCTACCAGCACCGGCACGAACGGCGAGTCGATTTCGGCTTGCGCGAGGTCAATCGCGTGGCCGACGCTGCCAATTTCGGCCGACGAATCGCCGGTCGAGCACATCTTGTAATGAATGATGGGGGAACCGAGTTGATACATGCCCGAGAAAGTCGGCGGCAGCGTCTCGTCCATGGCGGCGGGAGACATCGTGCGCGCGGTGCCGGCAATGCCGACGGCGCGCAGACCCTCGAACTGCGCTAGCCGTTCGGGCGTGGGCGGCGCGAGAAACAGCGCCGTACGCACGCCGCCGCGCGTGAGCGCCTCCATCGTGTCGGTCGAGCCTGTGAAGTCATCACCGTAATAGGTAATCAGCAGCCCGTCACTCATGCTTTTGCCTTCTTTCCAAACCGTTCAATCGCCTTTGCAAGTTCAGGATGGGATACCGCATACTCGCCCAGTGGGATGCCCTGCACAGCCGCTTCCCAGGCTTGCTGAATGGCGCGCACGCCCGCCGCTGGCCCGTCCGGGTGGCCCTGGATGCCTCCACCCGCCAAGTACATCAGATCAATCGATTCCGCCAGCCGGTAGGTTTCGGGGGCCTGGCCGCCCCACTGGCCCGACGACAACACCGGCATGGCACGGGCGCCGTCGAGATCGGGCGTGAGCATCGATTTAATTGAGCGCGCCACCGAGTTGTCCGGCTCCCAGAATTTATTGGCGATTGCATTGACCTGCAACTGGTCGATGCCCAGCAGCCGCCAGATTTTCTGGTAAGCCACGAAGTCCATTCCCAGCAGCGGGGCACGGGTATAAAGACCCCAGCCGTTTCGGTGGCCAAGGATCGGCAGTTGGCTGTGCTGGCGCACGCGCATCACGCCGGCGTAGCCGATCTGGTGCAGGCTGAGCATGACACAGGTGCCGCCCGCCGCCAGCACGGTGTCGTGGTTGCGCAGCATGGTTTCCAGGTGATCGTGGCTGATGTTGAAGGCAAACATCACCTTCTTGCCGGTGCGGTCGGCGTGGTCATTGATGACGCGCATGACGGCTTCGACGCGCTTCTCCAGCGGGGAATTATCCGGGCTGGTGATTAGCTCGTCGTCCTTGACGAAGTCGATGCCCGCTTCGGCCAGTTCGCGCACCATGTCGGCAGTCTGTTCCGGTGTCAGGCCCACGCTCGGCTTGATGATTGAGCCGATGATCGGCCGGTCATAGACGCCCACCAGCCGCCGTGTGCCGTCGATGCCGAACTGCGGGCGCGGGCACGCCGCCGACAGTTCTGGAGATACATCCACATCGAGCAGGCGCAGGCCGGAAAGCTCCTTCAGCTCGCAGCCGTTGCCCAGCACAATTGCCAGCAGCGTGAACAGATCATTCCCGATCAGCTCGGCGGGATAAGAGATTATCACCCGCGCCCGCTGCACCGCCTCATTGCCGTGATACGGACCAGACAGAGAGGGACGGTCGCCAGGCCGCAGTGGCTCCAGCGATTCGATGCGTCCGCGAAAGCGTTCGCGCAGGGCCGCTTCGCCGGGCACGTCGACGAACGAGCCGATGGTCTGTTCGCTAATCAGCTTGTCGAGCGCCAGTTCGAGCGAATAGGGCGTTTCAATCAGGAAGGTAGCGAGGATAGAGTCGGCCATGACTAGCTGCCCTCCTGCGCCGCGCCAAATGTTTGGATGGACTGCGCCAGTTCGGGGTGATCGGACGCGTAATCCGCCAGTTGCACGCCGGCAAGCGCCGCATCCCAGGCCTGGCGCATGGCGGTCACGCCCGCTGCAGACCCGCCCGGATGGCCCATAATCGCTGCGCCGCCGATGTAGATTAGGTCGGCGCTGCCCAGCACGTCCAAAATCTGCGGCGCTTGCCCACCCCACTGAGCCGAGCCAACGGCAGGCATCACGCGGTCGGCCTCGGTCTGGATCGGCGTCAGGCAAGCGCGCATGCCCTCAAGGCACGATTCACTCGGCTCCCAGAATTTACTGTCCGGCCCGGTGACGATCAGGTGATCGACGCCCACCAACCGCCACAGCAGCGCGTACGGCTTGAAGTCCATGCCAAACCACGGCTGGCGGCTGTAAATGCCCCAGCCGCTGCGGTGACCGTGAATGGGCAGCGCGCCGTTGCGGCGCAGATACGAGACGGCCACCAACCCGGCCTGATTCAGATTAACCTGCACGCAGTTGCCGCCAGCGGCCAGTACGAAATCGTGGCGGCGCATCATCGCGTCGATATCGCCGGTGATGTTGAAGGCGTACATCGGCTTGCGGCCGGTGCGCTGGGCGTAGTCTTTGAGCACGCGCATCACGGCCGTCACCCGCTGCTCGAACGGGCAGTAGGGCGCATCGGCCATCAATTCGTCGTCTTTGACGAAATCCGCACCGGCCTCGACCAGTGTTCGCGCCATGTCCGCATACGCTTCTGGCGTGAGGCCGACGGCTGGCTTAACGACCGCGCCAATAACCGGGCCAGCCATCACACCCGTCAGCGCGCGCGTGCCCGGCACGCCGTATCGCGGCAGCGTTGAACGCTCCAGAAACGCGGGCGGCAATTGCAGGTCTACCAGCCGCAGCGCGGTAACTTCCTTGAGTTCATAGACATTGCCCATGACCGAAGCCAGCAGCGTCGTTAAATCGCTGCCCACCATTTCATAGGGAATGGAGACGGTGACGCGGGCGCGCTGATAGCGGTCACTGCGCAGCAGCGGCGGCTGCGGGAACGACGGCGTAAGCAACTCCTCCAGCGGCTCTATCGACACTACTTTCGTGCGGTAGCGTTCCTTGAGTTCCTCGGTTTCGCCGGGCACCGCGATGAACGTGCCGGTCGACTGCTCGCCCGCCAACACTTCGGCGGCCTGCTCGACCAAGCGCGGCGATTCGAGCAGATAGGTCGCGATTACTCTATCGGTGGTCACGCCTGTCCCTTCGAACTACTTGCATTGACTCGCAGAACGAATTAAGATTTGCCTGAAGTTTAACTGGCATCCCAGTTGGATGTCAAGCAAATGGGGACTTCGATGGCCGCCAACCCAGCGACAACCCGCCCTGTCCTGCTCAAGGAACAGGCATACGAAGCGCTGAAAGAGCTGATCCTCAGCGGCGAACTACCGCCGGGCGCGTTTCTGTCTGAACGCAGCCTGGCCGCGCGCCTGGGCATGAGCAAAACGCCGATCCGCACCGCCCTGGCGCGGCTGGAGATGGAACGGCTCGTCACGATATCCCCGCAGCAAGGCATCGTCGTGCGTGGGCTCACACTGGATGAAATCAACGATCACTACGATTTGCGCATTGCACTGGAAACCTTCATCGTCAGCCGCTTGGCGGGCCGTTTGCCGAAGGAGTATGAAGCGGCGCTTGCGGCCAACCACCGTGCCATGCTTGACGCGGCCGAGGCAGACGACAAGCCCCACTTCATGACCTGCGATGCCGAGTTTCACCTGCTGCTGTGCGAATCGCTGGGCAATCAGGAAATTATCCGCGTGATGGAACACCAGCGCGATAAGTTCATGCGCGTGATCATGCCGCTGATCGAGCGCCACGGCGAACGCCTGGAGCAAACGCTGGCTGAACATGCTGGCATCGTCGAAGCCATCCGCCGCGGCGACGGGCGCGACGCGGCCGTACGTATTTCCAATCATCTGAATAACGGACGCCGCCTGCTCGTCAGCGGCTGAGGTAATAGATTGTGAAATCTTTCCCAAAATTGACTCTGCCGAATCAAGATTGTATTCTGTATACAGAATGCGATTTTAAATGCGATAGTGCACTTGCGGCATTGGATTCTTTCCGAACCCAAAGAGCTTGTATGCACGATTTTTCTCCAATCCAGCCTGTGAGCCTGCGTGAGCGCGTCGCCGAGCAAATTCGGACAGCGATCATCGAGGGTCGGCTGAAGCCAAACGACCACATCGTCGAAGCATCGCTCACCCAGCAGTTCGGGGTCAGCCGCACGCCCGTGCGCGAAGCACTGATCCTGCTCGAACGTGAAGACCTGATCGTCTCCGTGCCGCATCGCGGCAGCTTCGTGCGCGCCTTTAACGAAGCCGATATCGAAGCCATCTTCACCATGCGTACCACACTCGAGAATTTCGCCGCCGAACTGATCATCGGTCAGTTGACGGCGGTTGATTTCGCCGAGATGGAACACCTGATCGAGCGGCAGCGCCGTTACATTGATCAAGGTGATTTCAAGCAGGTACGCAGCACTGATATGGCGTTCCACGCTTATCTCGTCAACCACGCCAAACACCCGGTGCTATATCGCAACTGGCAGGAGATCGTCGCCCAGATCGCGGCAGTGCTGTACCTGCGCGCCGAAGCTATCGAAGATATGGACGAGTACCGCGCCATTCTTGATCATCAGACCATCGTCTCGGCGCTGCGCAGCGGCGATATGGATTACCTGCGCGCCGAGAACAAGCGCATCAATCAGCGTGTGATGGACGAATGCAAGCTGGCCATTCGGATGCTGCGCGAACAGCAGATGCAGCCCGCAAAGGCCCACACTTAATGAACTTCGGCGTCCGGTTTCATCCGGGCGAGCAAGCGAAGGATCGCGGGGGAAGCTCTAAGAAAGGAGCACAATAACGACAGGAGAAAAGCTGAAAGCACCCCATCCGCGAGTTAGTCCGGTTTTAGTTGAAGGGAGAGCTACACCGTGTCGAAGAATCTGTTGAAAGTCGTCGCAGTTCTGTTCGTCGTTCTGATGCTGGGGACGCTGGTCGTCACCGCGCAGGCCGACACCACCATTTGCTTCGTTTTCCAGGACCTTGAGACCGAGTTCTGGGTCGCGGGTCACCAGGCCATCACCACGACGCTGCGCGACCAGGGCATCGAGGTACTCGAGTACAACGCCAACGAAGACCCGAATCGTTCGCTTGAATACATCAACGAGTGTATCGCCCAGGGCGTGGACGGCATCATTGTCATCCCGCAGGACGGCGACAGCGCGGACACCATGGTGCTGACGTCTCAGGCCGCGGACATCCCGATTGCGGTGTTCAACCGTCCGTCGAACAACAAGGACCTTGGCCTGCAGATCATGGCCGACCAGATCAACGCGACTGAGCAGGCCGTACAGTTCATCGCCGAGAAGGCGATTGCCCAGTACGAACTGACCCAGGAACCGATCACCCCGCTGATCGTCGTGGGCGCGCTGCAGGACACCAACGCCATTGGCCGTCGTGACGGTTTCTACAATGTCATCAACCGTTACAATGAAGCCTATCCTGGCATGTTCAACACCCCGATTGAAGTTGCCTCCGAGTGGGACGCGACCACGGCGCTGGCCAACCTCGAAGCAGCCATCACCGCCAATCCAGGCGTGGACTTCATGTTCACCTCGTCTGACTTCCTGTTCCCGACCATCCGTTCCGTGCTGGAGCCCCGTGGTATGTGGGTTCCGCGTGGCACCCCAGGTCACGTGCAGCTCGCTGGCCTCGACGGTGACGCGACCGCCTGCAAGCTGATCGGCGAGGGCTATGTGGACGCGACCGGCGTGCAGAACCTGTACCTGGAAGCGGAACTGGCTATGAGCCGTCTGCTGGACTCGATTGCGGCCGGCGAAACTCAGCCGAACGAGCAGGTCTTTGACCCCGGCTTCGCGCTGACTTCGGCCAACTATCCGTTCCAGCGCACCGACATGTGGGGCTGCGTGCTGTTCGACGCTGGCTTCCTGGATCAATAAGGTTCAACTTGGTGGCAGGGCGAGCCAGGCTCGCCCCTGCCACTGATAATGGATCTTGAATTTCTCCGGAGCGCCGGGGTTAGCCAACCAAAGGAAGCAGCACCGTGACCATCGCCAAACAGCAGCCCACCTCACCGTCCGTGGTGGCTTCGGCCTCCACAGGGCGCACGGATGCCTCATCGAATCGCTGGCGGCGTGTCCGCCGCCTATTGGTGTCCGATTACTTCATCCTGTACCTGACGATCATTTTCTTCGTCGTCGCTTCGATTTTCTACCCTACCCTCAGCGCACCGCTCAATATTGCCAACCAGTTCCAGAACATGTGGCCCCTGCTGGCGGTGGCCATCGGCCAAACGTTCGTGCTCATCCTCGGCGGCATTGACCTGTCGGTGGGCGCGGTCATGGCCGTCACGAGCGTGGTCGGCGCGATCTTCATGTCTGAGATGCTCGACCCGTCGTTCTTCGACAGAAGCCCCCTGTGGGGCACGCTCATGGTCGAGTCCGGCGGCATCATGCGTGACAACCCTGCTCTGGCGGTGCCAGTGGGCATCGCAGCCATGCTGGCGCTCGGCGCGGGCATTGGCTTCCTGAACGGCTTCGCAATCACGAAGTTCCGCCTCGCGCCGTTCATGGTCACACTCGTTTCAATGACATTTTTCGGCGCATTTGCGCTGTGGCTCACGCAGTCCCGCAACATCTCCGGCCTTCCGGCGTCTTTCCTCGAATTGGGGACCGGCGACATCGTTTCGGTCTATCTGGGACCCAAACTGGACCCACAAATTGCGCGACGCGAAGTCCTGCCGCTGATTACCTACTCGTTCGTGATCGCGGTTGGGCTAGCGATTGTGGCGCAGTTCATCCTCAGCCGGACGGCATTTGGCCGGCAGATGTTTGCGATAGGTACCAACCGCCGCACGTCCCGCGTGTCGGGCCTGCCGAACACCCGCGTCATCGTGCTCGTCTACATGTTCTGCGGCTTCTGCGCGGCGGTGGCCTCGATACTGTATACCGCCCGCCTGATGGTCGGCGTCCCGTCACTGGGCGGCAATGTCCTGCTCGATGTAATCGGCGCGGCCGTCATTGGTGGTACCAGCCTGTTCGGCGGCAAAGGCTCGGTGCGCGGCACCTTCTTCGGCGTCATTTTCTTCGTCTTGATCCTGAACATTCTCAACGCGATGCGCTTGTCGCCGTTTGTGATTGACGCCGTGAAGGGCCTGATCATTCTGATTGCGGCGCTGCTCGATGTCACCCGCACGCGGCTGGCCAACCGGGAGGCGCGCGCATGACCCCCGTACTCGGAATTCAGAGCATCACCAAGACCTTTTTCGGCGTGCCGGCGGTCAGCGACGTCACGCTTACGCTGGACAGCGGCAAGGTGCTGGGCCTCATCGGCCAGAACGGCGCGGGCAAGAGCACGCTCATGAACCTGGTAGGCGGCGTAATCACGCCCGACGGCGGCTCGATGACGTTTCAAGGCGCGCCCTACACGCCGCGTACCCCAGCCGACGCCTACAAAGCGGGCATTGCCTTCATCCATCAGGAACTGAACCTGTTCACGAACCTCTCGATTGCCGAGAACGTCTTCATCGAGGAGTTCCCAGTGCGCGGGCGCGGCCCGTTCAAAATTGTCGATCGCAAGGAAGTGCGCCAGCGCACCAAAGGGGTGCTGGAATCGGTTGGGCTGGACGTTTCGCCCGATACGCTGGTCGAGCGCATCTCGCCAGGTGAGCGCCAACTCGTGGAAATCGCCAAGGCGCTGTATCAGGATGCGTCGCTCATCATCTTTGACGAGCCGACCACATCGCTGACCGCGCGCGAGACCGAGCGACTGTTCGACATCATCACCCGGCTGCGCCAGCAGGGCAAGGCCATCGTGTATATATCGCACATCCTCAACGACGTGCTGAAACTAAGCGACTCGATTGCGGTGATGCGTGACGGCGAACTGGTGGCCTTTGACGCCGCTAGCACCTTTGACGTGCACAGCATGATCACGCTGATGGTGGGGCGCAACTTCGAGCAGTTGTTCCCGCCGCGCACCACGACGCCGGAAGCAGCGCCGATGCTGACCGTCGAAAAACTCACCGAGCCGGGCATCGTTCAGAACATTAGCCTGACGCTGCACAAGGGCGAAGTGCTGGGCTTGTTTGGACTGATGGGCAGCGGCCGCACCGAACTGGCGCGGATGCTGTTTGGCCTCGATCCGTTCAGCTCGGGCACCGTGCAAGTGGACGGGGAAGCAGTGAACAAGCCCAATCCGCGGCGCAGCATTCGCAGCAAAATCGCCTTTGTCACCGAGAACCGGCGCGAAGAAGGCCTGTTGATGAACATCAACATCGCCGACAACATCGCGCTTGTGTCGCTGCCCACATTCTCGCACACGCCCGCGCAGGTGATCGACCAAAAGGGCCTGCTGGAGTCGGCGCAGCATATGGGCGGCGTGCTGCAGTTGAAGAGCGGTGCAATCAACGAACAGCCCGCCAAGAGCCTGAGTGGCGGTAACCAGCAGAAGGTGGTCATCGCCAAGTGGCTGATGAGCGAGCCGTCCGTTTTCATCATGGACGAGCCGACGCGCGGTGTGGATGTGGGCGCGAAGTATGAAATCTACTCGATCATCGACCAGTTGGCGGCGTCCGGACAGGGCGTGTTGTTCATCTCGTCCGAGTTGGAGGAACTGATGGCGATGTGTGACCGCATCGTCGTCATGAGCCGGGGAGAGATCGTCGGCGAATTCGCACGCGAGTCGTTTGCGGAAACAGCCATCCTGCACGCGGCCTTCCGCGAAGGAGTTGCGGCATTATGAAACTCAATCGCGCTAACACCGTTCAACTGATGCTGAACAACTCCACGATCATCCTGTTCATCGTGGTGTTCGTGCTGTTCGGCCTATCGTCGCCGCGCTTCGTGCAGCTTGACAGCATCATCAACATCGTCAAGCAGGGGTCGTTCACTGGCATTATCGCCATTGGCATGACGTTCGTCCTGCTCACAGCAGGCATCGACCTGTCGGTCGGCTCGAACATGTACCTGTCCTCGGTGGTTGCTGGCCTGCTGATGCGGCAGGCGGGGCTGGATGTGGGGCCAGCACTGATTGTGGCGATGATCGTGGGCACGCTCTACGGCGCAGTCAACGCCTTCTGCATCGTTCGCCTCAAGATCGTCCCGTTCATGGTCACGCTGGCGACGCTCGTCATCGGGCGCGGCCTGGGCACGTTTCTCACCGACTCGAAGCAGATTGACTTCCCGGACTCCATGCTGGCATTCGGGCAAACCAGTCTGCTCGGAATCCCTATGCCAATCATCGTGTTCGGGCTGGTGATCGCCGGCGCGTGGATCATCTTGAATCGCATGCCGTTTGGCCGCCAGGTCTACGCAGTAGGCAATGACCCTGAAGCGGCGAAGAAGGCCGGTATTAACACCAACCGCGTCATCTTCGGCGTTTACATGATCTCGGGCTTCTGCGCGGGGCTGGCCGGCTTCATCCTGATATCACAGATTGGCCGCCTGGACCGCAGCTTCGCCGAGGGCCGCGAGTTTGACGCGATTGCGGCGGCCGTGCTGGGCGGCACCAGTCTGTTCGGCGGCGTCGGCAACGTGTTCGGCGCAGTCATCGGTGCGCTGCTCGTTCAGATGGTGCGCGCAGGACTGGTCTTCAACAACGTCAACCTGTACCTCCAGCCAATGGTCAGCGCGCTGATCATCTTCATCGCCATCTTCCTTGACAGCCTGCGCGAGGCCAACCTGGCAAAGATCAAACGGCGCTTCATCCGGCCTGTGACGGAGACGTGAGGCGATTGAATCATGACATCCCGTCTCTACGATGGCAGCGGTCTTGCGCCTGCTGAAAAGCTCGACCTTCGCGCCGGGCCGCTGTCTCTCATCTATGAAAGCGGCCTGGTCCGCACCATCCGATTGGGCGAACGCGAGATCGTGCGCGCCATTTATGCGGCCGTGCGCGACCGCAACTGGGGCACCGTGCCCGGCGTGCTGCGCGATGTGTCGATGGATGTGGGCGCAGAGTCGTTCAACATTCGCTTCGTGAGCGAACACGAACAGGGCGATATTCATTTCGTCTGGCGCGGGCACATCAGCGGCAGTGCCACCGGCGTCGTTCGCTTCAGCTTTGATGGCGAAGCGCTATCGGGTTTCCAGCGCAACCGCATCGGCTTCTGTGTACTGCACCCGATGGACGTCGCTGGCCTCGCTTGCGAAGTGGCGCACACCAGCGGCGAAGTCGAGAACTGCAGCTTCCCGCTGCATATCGCGCCGCACCAGCCGATCTACGATATTCGCGCCCTGCGCCATGAAGTGCAGCCCGGCCTGTTTGCCGAGGTGCGTATGGAAGGCGATACGTTCGAGATGGAGGACCAGCGCAACTGGACCGACGCCTCGTTCAAGACCTACTGCACGCCGCTCGGCCTGCCCTTCCCGGCGGAAGTCCATCAAGGCCAGCGCGTGGAGCAAGAGATTACCATCCGAATGATCGGCACTGCTCCGAGCGTGTCCACGGAGCAGCCTGCGCTCACCCTGGCTGTCAGCGATGGCCCACCAGTTGCCATTCCGCCAATCGGCCTCGGCTGGGCGGATGGCACTGTGTTGAGTGAGCGCGAGCGCATTCAGCTTGCCGCACTGCATCCGGCGCATCTGCGCGTCGAGGTGTATCCAGCCACCGCGCTGGAAACGCTGCACGAGGCGGCCAATGCTGCCCACGCGCTCGATGCCCTGCTGGAAGTGGCGCTACACCTGGGCGCTGATCTTGAGGCCAGCCTGCACCGCATTGCGGCTGCGGCGGAAGCTATACGCCCGCCGGTCGCCCGCTGGCTGATGTTCCGCGATGGTGAGATTTCCACAACGCGCGCCACCGTGCAGGCCGCGCGCGCCGCACTGGTACGCTTCGGCGCGCCGATTGGCGCCGGCACAGACGCCTTCTTCACCGAGCTGAACCGCGCCCGTCCACCTGCCGACCTACTCGACTGGGTGGCGTATTCGAACAATCCGCAGGTGCATGCCTTCGACAATGCCTCGCTGGTGGAAACGCTGGCAGCACAGGCCGCCAACATCGCCAGTGCACGCCAGTTCAGCGGCGCAGCCCGCATTGCCGTCACGCCGGTTACGTTCAAAATGCGCTGGAACCCCAATGCGACTTCAGCCGAACCCCTATCGCCGGAGGGCGTCCTGCCCCGGCGCGTCGACCCCCGGCAAATGTCCTTGTTCGGCGCAGCGTGGACGCTCGGCAGCCTGAAATCGCTGATTCTGGCCGGCGCTGACAGCCTCACCTACTACGAGGCCGTCGGCTGGCTGGGCGTGATCGAACGCGACGCCGGCAGCGCCTTGCCCGACCAGTTTCCCTCGGTCGCGGGCGGCGTGCATCCGTTATATCACTCGCTGGCCGATGTGCTCGAATTCGCGGGCGGCCAGGCGCTGCCTGTCACTTCCAGCGCGCCGCTAACTACAGAAGCGCTGGCCCTGCGCAAAAATGGCGCGCTGCGCCTGCTGCTGGCGAACTTCACGCCGGAACCGCAAACGCTCACGATTACGGGGGTGCGTGGTGACTTCACCGTGCGCGCCCTCGATGAAACGACTGCACACAAGGCGCTGCGAAGCCCGGAGACCTTCCGCGCCGAAACCGGCACGCCCCAGGCGGCCGATGCAGCCGGTTTACGCATCACCCTGCTTCCCTATGCCACCCTTTGCTGCGATCAAACTCACTAAGGAGAGTTCAAATCATGGCTATCAAAGTTGCAATGATGGGCGCTGGCGGCAAGATGGGCTGCCGCATCACCGACAATATGATGAAGCTGCCCGAGAAATACGACATGGCCTATGTCGAAGTCAGCGAACAGGGCGTCGCTAACCTGGCCAAGCGCGGCCTCAAGCCCACGCCACAGGCCGAAGCCCTCAAGGACGCCGACGCGGTTGTGCTGGCGCTGCCCGACAAGCTGATTGGCAAGATTACGCGCGAAATCGTGCCTCTGCTCAAGCCGGGCGCGATGGTCGTCAGCCTCGACCCCGCCGCCGCCTACGCCGAAGTCATCCCGCTGCGCGAAGACCTCAGCTATTACGTTACCCACCCATGCCACCCGCCGATGTTCAACGACGAAGTGACCGAGCAGGCGCGCACCGACTGGTTCGGCGGCGTCTATGCCAAGCACCACACCGTGTCGGCACTGCACCGCGGCCCCGAAAGCGACTGGGCCAAGGGCGATATGATCGCTCGGGACATGTACGCGCCCGTGCTGAACAACTACCGCATCACCGTCGAGCAGATGGCGATTCTGGAGCCGGCGCTGGTTGAAACCTTCGCCGCCACCTGCATTTCGGCCATCAAGGAAGCCTACGACGAAGCGGTCAAGATGGGTGTGCCCGCCGAAGCGGCCTGGGAATTCCTGTCTGGCCATGCTCGTATCGAATTCGCCATCATCTTCGGCTTCTCCGGCTTCCCCTTCTCCGACGGCGCCAAGCTGGCTGTCGCCAACGCTTACGAGAAGATCTTCAAGCCAGACTGGAAAGCCAACATCATGAATCTCGACGCGCTCAAGCAGAGCGTGGCAGACATCACCGGCGCACTGGACCAGTAGGCGGCCATGGCGACGCTCGCGCAGCTTGAAGCGACCCTGCAGGCGGCGGGCGAACCGTACCATATTCTGCCCCTGCACAACGGCATGCGCGCACTGTTCACTCAGCGCGGGGCGCGCATGCTGGGCCTGTTCCCTTCAGTGGACGGCCCAAATCTGTTCTGGACCAACAGCGCGCTGGATGATGTGGAGGCATTTCGCGCTTTCACGAGCGCGGGCGAGTGGAATCTTGGGGGCGAACGCTGCTGGATCGCCCCCGAGATTCAGTACAACGTGGCCGACCGGCGCGATTTCTGGAACACGCTGGCCGTGCCGCCGCAAATGGACCCCGGCAACTACCGCCTGGGCATTAGTGACAACGCCGTGCGCTTTGAAGGCGAACTGACGCTGACGGCCCACAATCTGGCAGCGGGCGACAAGTGTCTGCGCGTCATCCGCGCCATCCGCCCGGCGGCCAACCCGCTGCCAGACGTGGACGGCGTGCAGTTCGCTGGTCTGGCGCACACCGCCTCGCTGACCGAACTAAACGACACTCTCATTTGCAGCGAAATCTGGAATCTGATCCAGCTTCCTGCGGGCGGCACGCTTTACATTCCAGCGATTGGCGACGCAAAGGCCACGCGTTACTTCGGCAGCCCAGCGCCTGACACACAGACTACTGTCGATGGCGCACTACAAATCACACTCACCGGCGCGCAGCAGTACAAAGTTGGCTATATGGCCATCAGCATGACCGGCCGCCTGGGCTACTGGCGCATATTGGCCGATGGCCGCGCCAGCCTGCTCGTACGCAGCTTCTTCAATGATCCGGCCAATCTGTACGCCGAGGAACCGCCCGATCAGCCGGGCCGAACCGGACATTCCGTGCATATCTACAACGATGGCGGCGAGTTCAGCAGCGCGGA
Source organism: uncultured Chloroflexia bacterium (assembly GCA_963841085.1). Taxonomy (GTDB): domain Bacteria; phylum Chloroflexota; class Anaerolineae; order Aggregatilineales; family Phototrophicaceae; genus Flexifilum. The sequence continues at coordinate 885,859 of CAWJBF010000005.1, forward strand.
ACGCTTCGGCGAAATGGAAGTCAGCGGCCACACCATCGGCGGCCGCGCTGGCTTTAGCAGCAGCACTGATACTTTTCACCTGTGGGTCTACGTGGGCGCGCCGGAAGCGCTGCGCCCAATTACCCGCGCTCTGTTAGGAGTACAACTATGACTATCCTCGGCCTCGGCACCTACGGGGTCGGCTGGGCCATCGGCGTTCCCGGCCACGAACAACCGGCCGCGCCCATGAACCAGTTCCAATTCCTGCAACTGGCCGCCGACCTCGGCCTGGATCTGGTGCAGTATGCCGATAACCTGCCGCTGCACACGCTCAGTGAAGCCGATCAGGCCGCACTGCGGCGGCAGGCCGAACAAAGTGGCATCCGCTTCGAAGTCGGCACGCGCGGCATCTCCACCGACTGGCTGCGGCCCTATATCGCGCTGGCCCGCAACTTTGGCTCGCCGCTGCTGCGCGTGGTCGTCGATACAAAAGAGCACCACCCATCACCCGAAGAAGTCGTTCAATTGGTGCGCGCCGTGCTGCCCGAACTGGAAGCGGCGAACATGACGCTGGCGATTGAGAACCACGACCGCTTCAAGGCGCGCACCTTCGCCGAAATCATCGAAGCCATCGGCAGCCCCCATGCCGGCATCTGCCTCGACACCGTCAATTCGTTTGGCGCGCTCGAAGGCCCGGACGTGGTCGTGACTGCGCTCGCGCCGTATGTGGTCAATCTGCATGTTAAGGAGTTCATCGTCCGGCGCGCCAGCCACAGCATGGGCTTCAGCATCACCGGCATGCCCGCCGGCCAGGGCATGCTCGATATGCACTGGCTGCTCGGCCAACTCAATGGCCACGGGCGGCGGTTCAACGCCATCATCGAGCAATGGCCCGAACCGGAAGCAACGATGGATGCGACGATTGCCAAGGAACTCGACTGGATGAGCCAGAGCGTGGCCTATCTGCGGACGATCATCCCTGACTAGCGAACCGCAAACCTCAACCTCGGCCCTTCTCCGTGATGCAGTTTAATAAATGAAGGCGGATTAACTGGCTTTGGCGGTGACGGCCTTGATTGAGCATCTTCGCTCCGGCCACCGCCTGAGGCTAAAGCCGTCAGGCTATAGCTGCACCCGCTGAAGCGGGCTTCAAAAGCCCAGTTCACGGGGCGCAGCCTTAGCCGCAGGGCTTCAGCCTGCGGCAAACGGAGCCTTTCTCCGCAACCTTTTGTTAAAGTGCATTACAGTGAGGGGGTCGGGGGGTGAGGTTGTAGAGGAGCGTTACAACTAATTCGCTTGAAGCGACAGCACTGTGGGAAACAATCTCCCCTTTGCGTTCTTTGCGTTGAGGGTTCGTCTGAAAGCCCGGCGGTTCAACTGGTTTTTGATCACATCGAGAGGGAATAGCTCATGGCTAAACTGCGTTTTGCGATGTTCGGCACCGGCTTCTGGTCGTACTTCCAGCTTCCCGGCTGGAACGAGACCGGCGAAGTCGAGTGCGTGGCACTCTACAACCGCACCGTAAGCAAGGCGGAAAAACTGGCCGAGGTCTTCAACGTGCCCGCCGTTTACGGTGACGCCGAGGCCCTGCTGGACAACGAAGAACTGGACTTCGTAGACATCTGCACCAACGTCGAAACGCACTACCCGTTCACGAAGATGGCCGCTGAACGCGGGCTGGCCGTCGTGTGCCAGAAACCGATGGCGACCACGCTGGAAGAAGCGCAGGCGATGGTCGATGTGTGCCAGCAGTACGGCGTGCCACTCTATATTAATGAGAACTGGCGCTGGCAGTACCCGCTGCGTCAGTTGAAGCAGGCGCTCGATACAGGCCGCATCGGCAAGGTGTTTCGCGCCAACATCGACTACCGCAACAGCTTCCCGGTGTTCGACAATCAGCCCTTCCTCAAGGAGTTGCCGCAGTTCATCCTCACCGACATCGGCAGCCACATCCTCGACACGGCGCGTTTTCTGTTTGGCGACGCCAGCGCACTCTACTGCACCACCTACCGCGTTCACCCCGACATCAAGGGCGAGGACGTGGCCACCGTCATGCTGACGATGCAGAGCGGCGCGACCGTCGTCTGCGAGATGAGCTATGCCAGCAAGCGCGAGCACGACCGCTTCCCGGAAACCTATGTCCAGATCGAGGGCGACCGGGGCTTCCTTGAACTCGCGCCAGACTTCTGGATCCGCGAAACGACCGACGCCGGCACGATTTCAACGCGGCACAAACCACCGCGCTACGCCTGGGCCGACCCCGCCTATGATCTGGCGCATTCCAGCATCGTGCCCGAGCAGTGGAACATCGCCCGCGCGCTCAAAGGGCTGGAGCCGGGCGAGACCAGCGGCGCGGATAATCTCAAGACCGCGCAACTCGTATTCAAGTCATACGAGTCGGCGGAAAGCGGTCGGATAATTCAGCTGTAGCATTTCTAAATAGATATACACAAAGACGGCGCCAGACCAATGTCCGGCGCCGTCTGTTGTCTATTCAATGACAAGCACATTTTCGGCTGCTGAAAGGCACGGAAGCCTTACAGTTCCGTACAGAAATTGACGGAAATTTCATAAGATGAATATGGTGTTTCAACGCACTCACCTTTATTGTAAGAGACAACTGTCACTGTTTCGTGAATAGGCTGACCCAACCATGTCTGTTACCCGCCGCCCCGCCTCACTCCTGTTTGCCATCGTGGTTACGCTGCTGGCTATCTCCTTGATCGGTGTTCCTGCAGCCCTCGGCCAGGAAGCCACCGTTGAGATCACCCAGGAACCTGTGGTCAACACGCAGGTTCCCACCGCGCCACCACCCGATGCAACCAGCACGCCTGCACCGACGGCGCTCCCAACGCAAACGCCTGCGCCCGAACAAACGGCTGTCGTGACGCCTGAGCAAACTGCGGCGGTTACGCCTGAGACAACGGTGGAGATCACGCCTGAAGTGACCGAGCCGCCAACACAGTCGCCCACGGAAGAGCCCATCGCGGTTGCGACTGAGGAGGCGACCAATGCGGCTCCGCAGTTTGGGGTCAACTCAATCTGCACGCCGCAAGGCATCGCCTTTGTCATCACCAACAATGGCCCGGACATGACCGAAGCGGCGGCCTACGCGCTGCTAACCGACACGTCCGCCTCAACCGACCCGATCGACGAGCCCAGCGATGAGCCGACGGCCGAGCCCGAAGTTGAACCAACGGCCGACCCCATCGTGATTGACGACGAGGCTGGCCTAGAGCCGAGCGAAGAAGTCGTGGTGGATGAAGCGCCCACTGATATTCCTAACGAAACGCCAGTTGACGAGCTAACAGACGTACCAGTAGAAGCGCCCGCGCCCGAAATCGAGCGCACGCCCTTCCTGCTGCTGGCCGGTGAAAGCCTCACCATTCCGGCCGGCTTCGGCGCGCCACAGCTTCAGTTGGGCGATGTCGTTTATGCGGCCGAAAGCGACTGCGCGCTGCCAGTACCCGTACTCAGCGTGAGCGCGGTTTGCAGCGCCGAAAACGGCGTCGAATTCACGCTCATCAATAGCGGCGGCCCGATGGAAACCGAACTGGCTTACATGCTCACTTCAGACGACGCCGAGCCAGTCGAAGGCGTGTTCCTGCTCGATGAGAACGAAGAGATGCTGATCGCGGGCGGCTTCGGCGCGCCTGTGTTCACCAGCGGCGAGCTGACCGGCGCAATCGAAGAGCCATGCCTCGCTCCAGCCGAAATTCGCGGCGTGATCTGGAATGACGCCAACGGTGACGGTGTGCGCGACGACGGTGAACCCGGCCTGCCCGATGTGAGCGTCACCCTGACTGACCCCGCCGGCTTTGTGTTGAGCGCAGCAAGCGCCGCCGATGGCACGTATCTGTTCGCTATGCTGCCCACCTCTTCGTACACCGTGGCGGTCGATACCACCACGCTGTCTTCCGATTTCGCGCTTACATTCCCCACGGGCAGCGACGCCGCTTCGGTGACGCTGGACGCGGTGCAGGGCATGACCTACGACGCCGACTTCGGCTTCGCTGGCGCGCCCACGGCATCGGTCAGTGGCATTATCTGGCTGGAGACGACCAATTTTGGCGTACGCGATGACGGCGAGATGGGTGTGGCCGGGCTGATCGTGGAACTGGTCGACGCCTGGGGTAGCGTAATCGACAGCGCCCCGGTGGATGTGCTCACCGGCGCGTACACCTTCAGCGATGTGATGGCCGGCAGCTACACCGTTCGGCTGGCACAGGAAACGCTGTTCACGCCCAACGGCATCACCTTCAATAGTGACGCCGATTTGAACTACGAGACACCCATCACGCTGACCACCGGCCAGGCACTCCCCGGCGTCGATTTCGGCGTCGTAGGTACATTCTGAAGACCGAGGAAAACATGAACTCCAACCTACGCATACTCAGCGCACTGACCACACGGCGCGCCCGGTTTTTCCTTGGCTTCGCACTGGTGTTGGGCCTGTTGGCGATTACGTCAACAGGCTTCGCCGTGGCTATCACCGCGATCACGCCCGACTGGCAGTCGCCGGTCGGCAGCAGCGGCGCGCCCTCGTGCCTCTACACCGACAATACAGCGCCCACGGTCGAGCTTCGCTTCGGCGACACCGACCTCGCGCTCCCCTGCCCTTCGTCAAATCTTCAGTCTGGTGTCGGTTTCACCAGCAGCCCGGGTGGCACATACACCGACGGCACGCCCTTCCTACTCGGTGAGCTGACCCACTACAATCAACAGGTCTTCGCCGCCAGCACGGTCACTCAGGCGACGCTGAACCTGGCATTCACCTCCACAAACCCCGTCACCCCTTCAATCACGACCACAGTGACGCTGAATGAAACGCCTAACAATCTGACGTGCCCGTACGGCGACACGCCGCCGTGCGCCGACCAGATGTCGATCACGCCGTCGAATCTCCAGTTCTCCGACGGCGGCGTGTTGTATCAGGTGGAAGTGCTGGGCATGGTGCCCGGCACGGCCGCAACCTGCGCCTACAGCGAAACCGATCTGCGCCTGTCGCTCATCACCGAGGAAAGCGAAGCGACGTCCGCCTGCCTGTTCGGCCGCGTCACCAATGTGTCTGACGCCCAACTCGAAATCACCAAGACGACGACCGCTACCGTGCTCATCCCGGGTGAGATCGTCGAATATCAGATCGACTACTCCTGCGCAAGCACGACCAACTCGTGCAATGACGTGTCGCTGACCGACTTCCTGCCGGCCGAACTGACCTATCTGAACTCGACTGGCTCGATCCACACGACCACACCGGCCGGCATCTACTCAGCGGCCAGCAACACGGTGCGCTTCGACTTCATCGACCCGCTGCCGGCGGGATCGACCGGTTTTGTGACCATTATTGCCCGCGTCGTCAACAACGGCACGATTGCCGATAACCAGCCGATCACCAACACAGCCACGTCGATTCAGACGGGCGGCGCGACCACGACCACCAGCACGACCACGCCTGCACGCACCGTGTCCAACTGGGATGTGCAGAAATCCGGCGATCCGATTGCTTACATCAGCAGCGAACCGCCGATCACCGACATGACTTACACGGTTCAGATCTGCCCGGACGGTAGCAACGTCAACCTGCTCAACGCGCAGATGGTGGACACGCTGCCCGCAGGCGCCGAATTCGTCAGCGCAACAGGTTCACCCAGCCTCAGCGGCACTCCGACCGATACGCTCACATGGAATCTCGGTGACCTCGCGGCGTCCGCAGGCTGCGTGGCGCGCAATGTCGTCGTGCGTTTCCCGCCAGCGCCGGCAACACCGCCGTTCACGGCTGGCCAGACAGTGACCAACCACGTAACCGGCGCAGGGACCATTGTCGGCGGCGACCCATGGACGGATACGGCCACGCTTGTTCGCGTGCTGCAAGACTTCATCCCTAACCCGTCGATGTCGCTCAACAAAGGCACGACGCGCACGGACTACGTGATCGGCGCAGTAGTCGATTACAGCCTCACGCCGCGTAACACCGGCAACACCAACCTGTACAACCTGGTCATGGTCGACACCCTGCCCGATGCAGTGCGCCTGCAACGGGTGCAGTTGGGCGGCTCGGCCTACCCGATGATCCTGGAATACGCTTTGAATGGCGGCACGGACCCCTCCGACTATGTCCAGTGGGGCTCATTCCCGGCGAACGCCAATCAAACGCTCAACGTGTCATCGCTTGGGCTCGGCCCAACCGACTGGGTCACCAGTCTGCGCTGGCGCTTCAACCCGGGTGCTTCCACGCCGCCAAACTGGACGCTCAACCCGTCGGCGCACATTATCGGCGTCCTCACCAGTCCCGATCGCCTTGGCGTGCCAGTCGCTCCTATTCCGGGCGCGCAGGTCATCAACACGGCCACAATCGCCTGGGAGTACCTGCCCGGCGGACAGGGTGACTGCACAAACCCGAACGCCATCTGCGACACTGACCCTGGCAGCGCAACGATTGACATCGTGCCCGTTCCCGTCCCCGTGTTCGACAAGACCAGCGGCGGCGGCACCAGCCAGGGCCAGCGCTTCATCATCGGTCAGCAGGTTGGTTACTTCGACCTCGGCGTCAACAACAACACCGGCATCGCTGTCGATCAGTTCACGCTGACCGATGACATTCCGGTTCAGTTCGCCGTAACGGCGGTCAACGTTGGCTCGTTCAGCAACTGGAGCGGCAGCGTCGGCCTACGCTATCAGGCCAGCAACAACCCGGGCGTATGGGTAACGTGGGGCACGTTCGCAGAAGGCGCGACGGTCAACGCACCCGCGCTTGGCGCAAACGTATACATCACGCGCGTCGAATTTGCGTATGGCACGATTCCGGCGGGCTTTGCCGGTGCGCCGCGCATTTTCGGCACAACGCTGGAATATGACCGGAATGGCGCTGAAGTCACTGACGGCAGCACCATGGTCAACAACGCCCAGATGGACTGGGTGTATCAGGGCGTACCCAGCGTGCCTCGCACCGACAGCACTTCCGACCCGATCCGTCTGCCCACGGTCACGCCGTCGGCTTCGAAGACCGTCATCAGCAGCGGGCCGTACATCCCTACCTCGGCGGTCAGCTATCGCCTGAACGTGGGCGCAGCCGCCAGTTCACCCAGCAATATCATGAACAACCCGGTCGCGGCGGACTTGCTACCCGCGTTCACAAACTTCGTGTCGTGGACGTACAACGCCAATGGTACCGGCATGCCTGCACCGACGTTTGAGCTGATCCCCAATTTCAGCGGCACTCAAACCCTGCTGCGCTGGACCTTCACCGGATCGCTGCAGCGCGGCCAGACCGTCTCTATTGATGTGAACACTACGCTGGCGGCAGGTACGCCTGCCGGCCTGTTGGAAAATACGATGTACGTGACGGTCAACGACATGCCCGTCAATGGCGGCACGCCTGACATTCTTGATGTCGATGGCGACGGCGACCACAGCGACAGCGTCGTAACCAGCGCCACGAACGTCGCCGTCGCGCCGCTGGTCGGCCTCGAACTCGGCAAAGAGTGTGCGTGGCCAGTTGGACACGAACTACTCCGTGTTCCCGAGCTATGGCCAGACGGTGCCGAATGGCAACGTGGACTACCGCCTGCGCGTGGTCAATCGCGGCAATGTGCCTATCAACAATGTGAGCGTGATCGATATTCTGCCAAACATCGGTGATACCGGCGTGCGCGACCTGCGCCCGCGCAATTCGGCCTGGGGACCCACACTCTCCACTCCAGTGACGCCACAAGCCGGCGTGACGATTTACTACTCCACCGCCGGCAATCCATGCCGCCCGCAGATCGTCTACAGCGGCCCGCCGAGCTGCACCGCCCCCAACTGGTCGCTAACGCCGCCTTCGCCGATTAGCTCGGTGCGGTCGCTGCGCTTCGATTTCGCGGGCACGATGGCACCCGGGGATACGTTTACCTTCCAGTGGCGTATGCGCGCACCCGCCAGCGCAACAAACGGCAGCATCGCCTGGAACTCGTTCGCCTTCACCTCGACCAATGCGCTCACCGGCGTACCGCTTTTCCCGGCCGAGCCGAATAAGGTGGGCACGATCTTTAATACCAGCCCGCCACCCCCGCTGATCGATATTGAGAAGTCAACAAACGGCTTCGATGCCGACCTTCCTACAGGCCCGCAGGTGGATGTCACTACGCCAGTTACATGGAACTACGTCGTCACCAACATCGGGCAGGCAAATCTCGACAACATCGTCGTGACCGACAGTGATCCGTCGGTCGTGGTCTCCTGCCCGCAGACGACCCTCGCCATCGGCATATCAATGACCTGCACGGCCACTGATCTGACGCCGCAGTTGGGCCAGTATGCCAACATCGCCACCGTCACTGGCCTGCCAGTCGGCGGCGGTGACCCGGTCACCGACCTCGACCCGAGCCACTACTACGGCTACGACCCAGCGCTTGCGCGCCTGGGTAACTACACGTGGATTGACCTGAACTACGACGGCGAACAGGACGCGGGCGAACCGGCGCTGGGTGGTATCACCGTGCGCCTGCTCGAACTCGTCAAATAATCCGGTCGACGATCCAAACCAGGCTGGCACTCAGGATTACGTCACCACCACCGACGCCAACGGCCTGTACAACTTCGTCAACCTGGCTCCAGGCACCTACCGCGTGCAGTTCGACATTCCGGCGATCTACAGCCTCACCACGCCCAACGCGGCCGGCGATACAGTCGACAGTGACGCGGTACTGGTCAGCGGCCAGCCCTACGGCCGCACCGGCGATTACACGCTGGCTGTGAGCGAATACAATGATACGGTTGATGCCGGCTTCATTGCGCGCGCCTCACTCGGCGACCGCATCTGGCTCGACAGCAACGGAAACGGCCTGCAGGACGTTGGCGAAACCTCGGTGACGCTGGTGGGCGGTCTGCCCGTCGATCTGATGGACAGCACGGGTACGACGGTCATCGCCAGCACCTTCACGGACCTGGCCGGAAACTATGTGTTCACCGAGCTCGTTCCGGGCGACTACCGCGTGCGCTTCCCCGTACCGCCCGCCGGCTATCTGTACACAAACAAGAACACCGGCGCTGCGGATCTCGACAGTGACGTGAACCCCGGAACGCGCCTTACGGACGTCATCAGCCTCGATGCGGGTGAGAACGACCCGACGTGGGACGCTGGCCTCGTGGCCGTCGCCAGCATCGGCGACTACGTTTGGTACGACAACAACCTCAACGGCCTCCAGGATGATGGGGCTAACAGCGGCGTGCCGAACGTGACCGTGCGTTTGCTCAACAGCAGCGGCACGCAGGCCACCCGCGACGATGGCTCGCTCATCCCGGATGTGCAGACCGATGCGAACGGCTACTACAGCTTCACCAACCTGCGCCCGGGCACGTACTCGGTGCAGTTCACACGGCCGGCCAATACCATTTTCACGGCGCAAAATGTGGTGGGCAGCAGCGCGACCAATGGCAGTGACGCGACCGAAAGCGGCGTGAACATTGGCCGCACGGTTACGACCACGCTCACACCCGGCCAAAACGATACGCGCTGGGACGCCGGACTCATTCGGCTGGCCAGCATTGGCGACTTCGTCTGGCGCGACCTCAACGACGATGGCCAGCAGAACACCGGTGAGCCCGGCGTGGCTGGCGCGATTGTGACGCTGCTCAATGCGGGCACGGGCCTGCCCGTTGCGACTGACGCGCTTGGCAACGCCATCAACCCGATCACGACTCCGGCCAGCGGCGCGTATGCCTTCACCAATCTCGACCCGCGTATCCAGTACGTCGTTCAGTTCCAGCGCCCGGCCGGGTACGTGTTCGCCACGGCCAACAGCGGCAGCGATACGACCGACAGCGACGCGGTGCCGAGTAGCTCACTGCCGCTGGGTATAGGCCGCACCGGCCCGATTTCGCTGACGGCGGGCCAGAACAACTCGACAGTGGATGCCGGACTGTTGCTCGACGCCAGTATTGGCGACCGTGTATGGTACGACACGGACAACGATGGTCAGCAGGACGCGGGTGAAGGCAATGTGTCTGGCGTGACAGTGCGCCTGCTCAACAGCGCAGGCCAGCAGGCCCGTGACGAGCAGGGCAACCTGATCCCGGATCAGGTGACGCCCGCCAGCGGCTTGTATCTATTCGACAACCTGCGCCCCGGCACCTATTCGCTGTGGTTCCTGCCATCCACGCTGCCTGCGGGCTACACGTTCGCCCAGCGCGATATCGGCGCGGATGCCACCGACAGCGACCCGAACCGGTTCACCGGCCTCACCACCACAGAAGTGCTAGCGCAGGATGAGAACAACCGGACTTACGACGCCGGCGTCGTCACCGAAGCAGCCATCGGCAACTTCGTCTGGGAAGACCGCAATGCCAACGGCCAGCAGGATGGCGGCTTGGAAGTGGGCATTCCGAACGTCACCGTGCGTCTGCTCAATGGCAGCAGCCAGCCAATTGACAATCCCAATACCGATGCCATCGGCGACAACTATGAAGTCATGACGAATGGTTCGGGACTCTACAGCTTTGTCGGCTTGCCGCCGAACGAAAACTACATCGTTCAATGGGTGCTGCCGAATGGCTACATCTGGACGCGGCCGAATACCGGGGCTGACATCACCGATAGTGACGGAACCAATACCGACGCCACGACCGGTTTAGGTGTGGGTAATGTCACGACGACGACGGCCAGTTTCAACACGCTGACACCCGGTTCGACCGATAACACCTGGGATCAGGGTGTGCTGCGCCGATCTGGGCTGGGCGACCGTGTCTGGAGTGACAACAACGACGATGGCCTGCAAACCACAGGTGAATCGGGCATCAATGGCGTCACGGTGCGCCTACTCGATAGCACCGGAAGTCCGGTAGACAACCCCAACACAGCCACAGTGGGCGACGCATATATTGTGACCACATCCACCGTAGCGGGCATCTCTGGAACATACGCCTTCACGAACCTCTACCCCGGCCAATACATCGTCCAGTTCACGACGCCAACTTCCGGTCCTCGGTACATCCGCTCGTACTATTACGTCGGTTCGGGCACAAATGCGACCACGGACAGCAACAACCAAGAGACTGGGCTGAACGCCGGGCGCACCCCGGTCATCACGCTGCCCTACGATTTCATCGATCCGACTTGGGACGCGGGCTTCGTGCCGTTGGCGACTATTGGCGATCTGGCTTGGATAGACCTCAACAATGATGGCATCCGTGCTGGTGCGGGCGAAGTTGGTCTCGCGGGAGTTACAGTGACTTTGCGTGACAGCACGGGTGCACTGGTTCTGATAAATGGAGCAGGCCAGGCCGTCTCGCCAATAGTGACACCGAGCACCGGTTTGTACAGCTTCCCGAGACTAGATCCACGCCTGGACTACATCGTCGAATTCAGCATGCCTGCGCAAGGCGGATACAAGCGCAGTCCGTACAATGTACTGACGGGCGGCGGCACCGCTGCCAACAACAGCGATGCCAGCCTGACTGACGGGCGTACGACGGTAATTCCGCTAACCTCCTACCAGTCAGACCCTAACTGGGACGCCGGCTTCACGCCGCTGGCGCGCATCGGCGACTATGTGTGGGTCGATACCAACGGTGACGGCCAGCAGAACGAGCCGCCAGCCAACGGTATCAATGGCGTCACGGTGACACTGCTCGACAGCAGTAACAACCCAGTCACGCTCGATGGCCTCGGCAATCCGATTGCACCGATTATGACGAGTCAATAATCCGTCGGACGGCGCGCCCGGTTACTACCAGTTCGCCAACCTGAATGCGGGAACCTACCGCGTGCAGGTGACCCTGCCCAACGGCTACATCTTCACCCGGCAGGACACGGGCAAGTGACACATCTGATAGCGATGTCGATCGCGTGTTCGGGCGTACCGGTAACTACGTGCTGAACTGGGGAACAAGTACACAGACCGTGGACGCTGGCATTGTGCAGCCGGCCAGCCTCGGCGACTACGTCTGGTACGACGGCAACGACAACGGCCAGCAGGATGACGGGCCGTACGCGCCCGTTGGCGCGGGCGTCAACGGCGGCATGAACGGCATCCGCGTCGAGCTGCTCGATGGTTCCGGCAATCCGGTCGATATTGACCTCGTCACAGCGGGCGTTCAGAACAGCCTGACCACCGCCAATGATGGCAGCGGCAATCCGGGCTACTACCTGTTCAATAACTTGATTCCGGGCGCGTATCAGGTGCGCTTCAACCTGGCGGGCAGCGCAGTGCTGCCGCTGGGCGGTGTGAACAATGCCAACTACGTCATCGCCCGCCAGAACCAGGGCAACGATGCGAGCAACAGCGACCCAGACCGCGCGACCGGCCAGACGGCCACCATCACTCTGACGGCGGGCCAGAATGACCTGACAACGACGCCGGCATCCTGCTGCGCGGGCCACGCCTGGGCAATCGCGTCTGGATTGACATCAACAACAATGGCATTCAGGACAGCGGCGAAGTGGGCCTGAATGGTGTAACCGTCACCCTGCTCAACGGCAGCGGTGGCACGGACATCGACCCGATTACCCCCGGGAACCAGATGCTCAGCACGACGACGTCCACCGACGGCACCTACGGCCCCGGCTGGTACGAGTTCACTAATCTGGTTCCGGGCACGTTCATCGTGGAGGTCACGCTGCCCGCGGGTTATCAGTTCAGCCCCCAGGATGCGCCAACTGCCCCCGATGCCGACACCGACAGCGATGTGAGTATCGCGACCGGCCGCACCAATGTCATCACGCTGGCGCCGAACGGCACAGACCCAACGTGGGACGCCGGCCTGGTGCCCCTTGCCAGCATCGGCGACCGTGCGTGGATCGACCTCAACGACAACGGCGTGCAGGATGGCGGTGAACTTGGCCTCAACGGCGTCACGGTGCGCCTGCTTGATGCCTCCGGCAACCGCGTCGACAATCCAAATATCGCCGGGCCACAGGACTACATCCTGACGACGGCTAACAACGCGGGCGTGCCCGGCTGGTACCAGTTCGTCAATCTCGCGCCCGACCAGCAGTACCGCGTCGAATTTGTACGGCCCGCGGGATATCTGTTCAGCTCGCAGGACGCAGCGGCGGCTAACGACAACACCGACAGCGACGCCAATCCTGCCGATGGCCGCACCATCGCCACGCTGCTCTCGCCCGATGAAGACGATCTGAGCTGGGACGCAGGCTTCGTGCCGCTAGCCAGCATCGGCAACTTCGTCTGGCGCGACAACAACGGAGATGGTATCCAAAATGGCAGTGAGCCTGGTCTGGCCGGCGTCACTGTGACGCTGCGCAATGCCGGCACTGGCGCGCAGATCATCACCGACGGCAACGGCAACCTGCTCAACACCATCACCACGACCGGCACGGGCGCTTACCAGTTCACCAACCTCGACCCGCGCATCGACTACATCGTCGAGTTCAGCCTGCCGGCTGGCTACAAGCGCAGCCCGACGGGTGGCGCTGGCGCAGCGCTCGACAGCAACCCGGCGGCCACTGGCGCGGACGCGGGCCGCACCGGCACTATCGATCTCGCCCCGAACCAGTACGATGATACGATTGACGCCGGTTACATTCCGCTGGCGACACTCGGCGACCGTATCTGGAACGATGTCAACGGCAACGGTATTCAGGACGGTGGCGAGAACGGCATCGCCGGCGCGATTGTCCAATTGCTGGATGGCAGCAACAATCCGGTCACGACCGATGCGCTCGGCAACACAATCAGCACCATCACCACCGATGGTACCGGCGCATACCTGTTCACCGACCTCAACGCCGGCACCTATCGCATTCAGGTCACGCCGCCCACAGGCTACGTGCTCACGCAGCAGAACGCTGGGCAGCGATGATGGCCCGATAGCGACATAGATCGCTTCAGCGGCATCAGCGGTGACTACGACCTCTTCTGGGACGAAACTGACCTCAGTGCCGACGCAGGCGTGTTCCAGCCGGCGCAACTCGGTGACTACCGTCTGGGAAGACCTGAACTATAACGGCCAGCAGAATGAGCCAGCGGCCAACGGCGTCAACGGCGTGACTGTCCGCCTGCTGAATGGCAGTGGCGGCCCGGTAGACAACCCGAACACGCCGGCAGTGGGCGATGCTTACATCGTCACGACGGCGGATGACGGCAGCGGCAACTCCGGCTACTACCAGTTCACGGGTCTGTTCCCCGGCCAGTACATCGTCGAGTTCGTCGCCCCCAACGGCTTTGAGTTCACGCAACCTAACATTGGCGCGGACGCCACCGACAGTGACGCCCTCGTGGCGACGGGCCGCACTGGCCCGTACACGCTGGCCGCCAATGACAATAACCAGACGGTCGATGCCGGCATCTTCGCGCGCGCCAGCCTCGGTGACCGCGTGTGGATCGACATCAACAACAATGGCATTCAGGACAGCGGCGAGAGTGGCTATCCGGGCGCGACCGTGACGCTCTACACCGGCGTAGGCGCACAGGTCGGCTCATCCACCAGCACCGACGGCAGCGGCAACTACAACTTCACTGGCCTGCTGCCCGGCGATTACTACGTCGTGGTGACGCTGCCGAGTGGCTATCAGTTCAGCCCGCAAGGCCCTGGCAGCGCCATCGACAGCGATGCCAATATCAGCACCGGCCGCATGGCCACGACGACGCTGATCTCGGGCGAAAATGACCCGACGTGGGACGCTGGCCTTGTGCCGCTGGCAAGCATTGGCGACCGTGTATGGATCGACGCCAATGACAACGGCGTGCAGGACGGCGGCGAAGTGGGGCTTGGCGGCGTGACCGTCAATCTGTATCGCGACGGCGATGCCACGCCCTTCCGCACGACAACGACCAGCAGCACGGTCGGCTCGGAAGGCGACTACCTGTTCGGCCTGCTGCCGCCCGGCGATTACTTCCTTGAGTTCGTGCGGCCTGCCAACTTCCTGCCCAGCCCCACTGGTGCAGGTACGGCCGCGACCGACAGCGACGCCAGTATCACCACTGGCCGCACCGCCATCACAACCCTGGTCCCGGGCGAGAATGACCTGATGTGGGACGCGGGCTTCGTGCCGCTGGCCAACATCGGCGACTTCGTCTGGCGCGACAACAACGGCAACGGCATTCAGGACTCGGGTGAGCCCGGCCTGGCTGGCGTAACTGTTACGCTGCGCAGCGCCGCCGCGGGCAACCCCGTGATCACCACCGACGGCAACGGCAACCCGATCATCCCCATCACCACCACGGGCACGGGCGCCTACAGCTTCACTAACCTCGACCCGCGCATCGACTACATCGTCGAATTCAGTCTGCCGGCCAACTACAAGCGTACGCTGGTGGATGTGGGCACGGACGGCACGGATAGCGACGCGGCCATTGCAACAGGTCGCAGCCCGGTCGTGGCGCTTGACCCCGGCGAAACCGACAACACCATCGACGCGGGCTATGCGCCGCTGGCGACGCTCGGCGACTTCATCTGGGATGATGTCAACGGTAATGGTATTCAGGACGGTGGCGAGAACGGCATCGCTGGCGTGACTGTCACGCTGCTCGATGGCAACGGCGTTCCGGTCACGACCGACGCGCTCGGCAACACAATCAGCACCATCACCACCGATGGCACCGGCGCATACCTGTTCAGCAACCTCAACGCCGGCACCTATCGCATCGAGGTCACACCACCTGCGGGCTACGTGTTCACGCTGCAAAACGTGGGCGCAGATACTGCCGACAGTGACGTAGATCGCTTCAGCGGCATCAGCGGTGACTACGACCTCTTCTGGGACGAAACTGACCTCAGTGCCGACGCAGGCGTGTTCCAGCCGGCGCAGCTCGGCGACACCGTCTGGGAAGACGTGAACTATGACGGCCAGCAGAATGAGCCAGCGGCCAACGGAGTCAACGGCGTGACTGTGCGCCTGCTGAATGGCAGTGGCAGCCCGGTAGACAATCCGAACACGCCGGCAGTGGGCGATGTTTACATCGTCACGACGGCCAGCGGTGGTAGCTACCAGTTCACCGGCCTGTTCCCCGGAGATTACATCGTCGAGTTCGTGGCACCCAACGGCTTCGAGTTCACGCAGCCGAATATCGGCGCGGACGCCTCTGACAGCGACGCAGCAATTGCAACGGGCCGCACCGGCACGTACACGCTGGCCGCCAATGGCAGCAACCAGACAGTCGACGCGGGTATCTTCGCGCGCGCCAGCCTCGGTGACCGCGTGTGGATCGACATCAACAACAATGGCATTCAGGACAGTGGCGAGAGCGGCTATCCGGGCGCGACTGTGACGCTCTTCACCGGCACAAGCACGCAGGTCGGCCTACCCACCACCACCGACGGCAGCGGCAACTACAGCTTCACCGGTCTGCTGCCCGGCTATTACTACGTCGTCGTTACGCTGCCCAGCGGCTACCAGTTCAGCCCGCAAGGCCCTGGCAGCGCCATCGACAGCGATGCCAATATCAGCACCGGCCGCATGGCCACGACGACGCTGATCTCGGGCGAAAATGACCCGACGTGGGACGCTGGCCTCGTGCCGCTGGCCAGCATCGGCGACCGCGTGTGGAACGATGTCGACGGCAACGGCGCGCAGGATTCGGGCGAAACCGGCCTCGGTGGCGTGACCGTCAATCTATATCAGGCGGGCCAGACCACCGTATTCCGCACCACGACCACCAGCAGCACAGCCGGTTCCGAAGGCGACTACCTGTTCGACCTGCTGCCGCCCGGCGACTACTTCCTTGAGTTCGTGCTGCCCAACGACGCGATCTTCACGCGGCCCGATAATGCGACCGACACCACCGACAGCGATGCCGACCGCTATACCGGCCGCACCATCACCACCACGTTGTCTCCCGGCGAGAATGACATGTCCTGGGACGCTGGCATCCTCATGCCCGCGGCCATCGGCGACTACGTCTGGGAAGACGTGAATGACAACGGCCAGCAGGATGAGCCGCCCACGGCTGGCCAGAACGGTGTCACCGTGCGTCTGCTCGACAGCGGCGGCAATCCGGTTGATGACCCCAACATCGACGGCACGCAGGACTACATCGTCACGACGGCCAACGATGGCGGCGGCAACCCCGGCTACTACGCCTTCACCGGCCTGTTCCCAGGCGACTACATCGTCGAGTTCGTCGCGCCGTCCGCCGACTGGACCTTCGCCCGCGAGAATGTGGGCGCGGAAGCCAGCGACAGCGACGTGGACCGCACGACCGGCCGTACGACCCCGGTAACAGTTATCGCCGGCGAAACCAACAACGACATCGACGCAGGCCTGCTTCAGCTTGCCAGCATCGGTGACCGCGTATGGATCGACATCAACAACAACGGCGTGCAGGACGGCGGCGAGAGCGGCTATCCGGGCGCGACCGTGACGCTCTATGACGGCACGGGCACACAGGTGGGCACGCCGCAAATCACTGACGGCAGCGGCAACTACAGCTTCACCGACCTCGTGCCCGGCGATTACTACATCGTCGTCACCCTGCCCGGCGGCTATCAGTTCAGCCCAACGGGCGCGGGAACGCCGACCACCGACAGCGACGCCGACTTCACCAGCGGCCGCATGCTCACCACCACGCTCACTTCGGGCGAGGATGATGACTCCTGGGATGCCGGTCTCGTGCCGCTGGCCAGCATCGGCAACGTTGTGTGGATGGACGAGAACAACAACGACACGCAGGACGACGGCGAGCCTGGGCTCAATGGCGTCACCGTTAATCTGTACCGCGTGGGCGATAGCACGCCCTTCCGCACGATGGTGACATCTGGCGCTGGTGGCGTAACGGGCGGTGATCTGACCGGCACGACAGAACTGCCGGGCAATTACTACTTCGACCTGCTGCCGCCGGACGACTACTATCTCGAATTCGTGCTGCCGCTCGGCTACATCTTCAGCCAGCCGGACGCAGCGCCCAATGATCTGGACGACAGCGACGCCGATACCACCACCGGCCGCACTATCGTCACCACCCTCGATCCGGACGAAGATGATCTGAGCTGGGACGCGGGTGTGGTTCCGCTGGGTTCGATTGGCGATTTCGTCTGGTTCGATAACAACGGCAACGGCGTGCAGGACAGTGACGAACCGGGTATCTCGGGCGTGACCGTGATCCTGACCTTCCCCGATGGAAGCACTGCCACGACTGTCACCAACTACTACGGCTACTACCTGTTCGAACGCCTGCTGGCGGGCCGATACACCGTGACCGTAGACGCCGATACGCTGCCAGCCTATCTGATCCTCATCCAGACCTACGACCTGAACGGCGCGCTGGACCATTCGGCAACCTATACTCTCGGTTATGGCGAAGACGTGCGCACGCTTGACTTCGGTTATGCGCCGCAGTCCCCGGAATGGCAGATACCGACGCCAACGCCCACGTTTGCGCCAACGCCCGAGCCGGGCAATCCTGGGATTGATGGCGTTACACCCATCCCGGTGAACCCGCCCACTTGCAGCATTGGCTGCCCGGACTTCCGCCTGTATCACACCAACGAAACCGGCGATTGGGAAATTTTCCGACTTAACAGCGCCGATGCGGTAACCCGCACCACCGACCGCGTCAATCTGTCGCTGGGAATCGGCGCCGGCGTCGACGATATGGCCCCGAGCCTGTCGCCCAATCAGCAGTGGATCGTCTTCACCAGCAATCGCGCCACCGAGCCGAACCAGCCTGACAACTGGGAAATCTACGTGGCGCCCACCAGCGGCGGCAACCCGGATGCGGTGCAACGCGTGACCTGGAACACCACCGCCAACGACACGGACCCTGTATGGGGGCCAAACAACTGGGTCGCGTTCGAATCCAACCGCAACGGCGACTGGGACCTGTACGCGGTCGATATGTCCACGGGCATTGAGTACCGCTTGACGGACAACCCTGCCGACGACATCAATCCCTTCTGGTCGTCCGACGGCAGCAAGCTGATCTTCCAGAGCCAGCGCGACGGCCAGTGGCAGGTGTACGAACTGACTCTGGGTTCAAGCACCCTGCGCCGCCTGAGCGACGGCACGTCTATCGACGTAGACCCGGTCTACTCGCCCGACGGCACGCGCATCGCTTTCCGCAGCTACACCGAAGCGGACAGCAGCAGCGTGATCACCCTGATGGACAGTAATGGCGGCAATCGCATCTCCATCACCTCAACGGACGAGAACGCCACCAATCAGGTGTGGTCACCCAGTGGCGCGCTCATCGCCTACCAGTCGGACCTCGACGGCGATCTTGATATCTACGTGTACGACGTGGCGGCAAACGAAACGCGCAAGGTGACGGACAACACCATTCCGGACTATGCCCCCACCTGGCGCTGCACCGACGACATCGTCATCTTCACGAGCGATATCACCAACGACCCGAACATCTTCGAGGAGAACGCCCGCCCGATCAGCGATCCGCCGGTGCTGGTGGAGACTGACTCCGATCAATTGACGTTCGAGACGTTCGATGATGTCTATCCGCAAATGACGCCAGGCGAGGAAAACGCCAGCCGTGAAGGCCAGACACCGGATGGCGTGTTTGGCGAGCAGACGGTGTTCCTGAGCCCGCAGGTGGAGCGCCTCGCGCCCGACCTGTCGGTGGACGGCATCATCCGCGACGAATGGAACCCACTGGACGCCTGCGCGCCCGGCCGGTAATCCGCACGCTCCACATCTGAATCAAAACGCGCCGACTGTGATTAGCCGGCGCGTTTTGATTCGCGTGAGGAGAAGGATATGGAGAGTTGTTTTCCGCCTGAGACTGAAGCCGTCAGGCTGCCGAAAAGACAAGCCTCTCCGAGGATGGTTAAACTCAGCGCAAATCGACTGGGGCTGAAGTCCTGCGGCGGCCGTTACTTGCTCTCTCGTTCCCGCGTTTCCTGCAGCGCCAGATCGATGAACACGGCGGACGTCCAGCCAAAGATCGGCGCGGCCTTGGGCGGATTGTCGCCCGACAGCGGATTGTAGTACTCGTATATATCGGGCAGGCGCTGGATCAACGCCAGCGTTTCGCGGCGCAGCTTGCGCGCCAGCTCTGGCTTGCCCACGCGAAACAGCGCCTCGATGAACAGATAGTTGATGTTGACCCACACCGGCCCGCGCCACATCTGCTGCGGGTCGAACTTGTCATCGCGCAGCGACACGGTCGCCAGCGGGAAGTCCGTCCAGAACGCGCCCGAGTCGGTCAGCAGCGTCAGCAGGCGCTCAACCATCGGTTCGGGCAGGCGGCCCGTCCACAGCGGCAGCAAGTTGAACAGCGTGGTCACGTCCACCGGTTCACCGTCGTGCAGCGCCTCGAACAACCCGCGCGTTTCCGACCACAAGTGCTCGATCATCAGCTCTGCGAAACGGTCGGCGGTGGCGCGCATCGACTCGGCCATCTCGCGCTCACCGATCAAGTCGGCGATGCGGGCGATACTCTCACTCTGCAGGCACAAATACGTATTCAGGTCGGGCGCGATAACCGGCATGCCCTCATCCCACAGCGGGCTGTCGTCCAACCCCGACGAGAACGGGTGCTGATACTGGCACAGGCCATTGTCGGCTGCGTTATACGTCAGCCACCACTCATGCCAGTGGAGCAGCGCGTCGTAGATTTCTTCGAGAAAATCCAGGCGGCCAGATGATTCATACAGCTTCATTGCGATCCAGCCAGCCAGCGGTGGCTTGGTCACGTCGGCCGCGACCGGCTTTTCCAGCCGCGTGACCAGCCCCTCGTCGTAGATCGCATCCGGCAGCATGCCATCGGGCCGCTGGTGGTCAAGGACGATGCGAATCTGGTCTTCGGCCAGTTTGGCGTCAATATGCCGATAGGCCAGCGCGTGGAAGTACTGATCCCACTGCCATACGCCGACATAGTGGATCTTCGATGGGGCCATGGCCTCTCGGGTGAAGAAATAGCGCGTGTTCATCAGCCCCGAACGCATCACCCACCACGCATACAGGTACTGATCGCGGTACTCATCGAGCACATGTGGCACGGAATCGAACCACTCGGTCCAGCGATACAGCGCCGCCTCAAAGCTCACCTCGACATTAGGCAGGCTGCGGTTGAAGGCCAGACGCGGCGTGATATTCAACATCAGCGGCGCACCCTCAGCAGCGCGCAGTTGCAGGCGCACGCGCCAGCGCTCGTTCGCCTCCGCCACAATCTCATGGCTGAGGATGGTTGCGTTGGTGGTGTACGACACATTGCGCTTACCGTGCAGCGTTCCACCCCGGCGGTCGGCCTGTGCGTCGGCAGCCATCACGGTGAATTCGAGGCCATACTTGCCCGCTGGCAAGCGCATCAGCAGCGTTTCGGGGTCGATGAACGTGAGCGCGAACGCGCCTTTGTCTGTCTTCAATTGAATGGCGTGCGGATAGGTATCCGCAGTCAGCGCCATCGGTGTGCCCGCTTCATCCATGAACTGGAAGCGCTCGATGATCGGAATGCGCTGGCGATAGTGGCCGTATTCGGACTCCCACTTCGTCCAGCGTTCGGCCATGCGCACGCTCATTTCGTTGCCGCGCACGAACACGAGCAGGCGCGATCCCCGGTCAGTGAAGGGGACATGAACGAGATCGATGCGGTTGTGCAGCGCCTTCATCGCGGGGGAAAGATCTTGCTCCGGCATAGTCGAGCAGTTCCTTGTCTGAACTTACGGTATCAGGTCAAGCGCGCGGCCAGCCGTGCGGAAGGCTTCGAGCGCCTGTTCGAGATCGGCGGGCGAATGGGCGGCGCTGTTCATCACGCGAATACGCGCCTTGCCGCGCGGCACGGTTGGGAAGCCAATCGCCATGGCGAACACGCCCTCCTCCAGCAGCGCCCGGCTCAAAGCCTGCGCCATCGGCGCTTCGCCCAGCATGACCGGCACAATTGGCGTTTCGCTGTGGCCAATATCGAAGCCCATTGCGCTCAGTTCCGCCTTGAAGAAGGCTGCATTGTCCCACAGGCGGCGCACCAGCTCGTCGCTCTCTTCGAGCACATCGACCGCTTCAAGGCAGGCGGCCACATCGGGCACGGTCATGGCGCTGGAAAACAGGAACGGCCGCCCGCGCTGGCGCAGCCAATCAATGATCACCTGACTGCCGGCCACAATGCCGCCGACCACCCCAAAAGCCTTGCTCATGGTGCCGACTTCGACATCGACTTTGCCATGCAAGCCAAAATGATCGACGATGCCGCGCCCACCCTGCCCGAGCACACCTTCGCCATGCGCGTCATCGACCATCAGCAGAATATCATGCTCTGCGGCGATTTGCTGAAGCGCGGGCAGCGGCGCGATATCGCCATCCATACTGAATACGCCATCGGTGATGATCATGCGCCGGTTGTATTCGGTCGTTTCAGCAACCTTGCGGCGCAGGTCGGCGGGGTCGGCATGGGCGTAGCCCACAATCGTGGCGCGGCTCAGGCGGCAGCCGTCGATGATGCTGGCATGGTTGAGTTCGTCGGAGAAGATGACATCCCCGCGGCCCACCAATGCAGGAATCGCCGCCAGATTGGCCGTGAAGCCGCTTTGCAGCGTGATGACCGCTTCAGCATGCTTGAACTCGGCCAGCCGCCGCTCCAGCTCGACGTGCAGGCGCATCGTGCCGGCGATCGTGCGCACCGCGCCCGGCCCGATGCCATACTGATCAATCGCACGTTTGGCGGCCTCTTTCAGCCGGGGATGATTGGCCAGTCCGAGGTAGTTGTTGGCGCACAGGTTGATGACGGGCCGGCCATCAATGACGATATGCGCGTCCATCGGGCTGTCGACGGTGCGGATATTCGCCAGCAGCCCCAGGCTGCGCAGACTGTCCAGTTCCGCTTCAATCCAGGCGGTGCGCGTATTGATCGTCATGATTTAAAGCTCCTGTTTGAGAATAGTTGAAAGTTCAAAGTTGAAAGCGATTTCGCCCGAGGCTGGCGCTGCGCCCGGTAAATACGGCTGCGGCATAGGCTTCACCCTGCAAGAGACGCGGCATTACTTTCAACTTTGAACTTTCAACTTTCAACTTCCTTTCGATAATGCGCCGTGATTGCCGGAATCAGATAGTCGTTGAAGGCCGAGTCGGCGTCGTAATCAGGCTGCCAGCCCCAGTCACGGCGCGCGGCGGAGTCATCTACCGCAGCCGGCCAACTATCGAGAATGCGCTGGCGCGCTTCGACCGGCGCATAGCTAATCTCAGCGCCCGGGAACGCGGCCTCCGCGCGGGCCGCGATGTCGCTGGCGGACAGGCTGAAGGCAGTCACATTGTAAACGCGCTGCGTAAGAGCTTCGCGCGGCGCGGCCGTGAGCGCGAGCAGCGCCTTGACCGCATCGGGCATGGTCATGAACGGAATTGTCGTGTCCGGGCGCACAAAGGCCGCGTAAGGCAGGCTCTGAGCCGCCGCGTGCAGCATTTCCGGCCCGAAGTCGCTGGTGCCGCCGCTGGGCACGGTTTCGGCGCTGATCAAGCCCGGATAGCGCAGGCAGCGGAAATCGAGCGTCGAACCGGGGCGACCGGCATAGTAGGAACCGACCAGTTCGCAATAGCGCTTGTTGCAGCCGTACATTGTTTCGGGCGAAAGATATTGTGTTTCGGAGATGGGCGGCACGCGCTCTTTTTCGTCCGCACCCGGCAGGCCGTAGACCGCAATCGAGCTGGGGTAGAAGAAGCCCGCAGGCTGATCTGAGCCTTGCGCCAGCAGCGCATGCATGAGGTTGAGCGTGCCTTCGACATTGACAGCATGCGCCCGGGCGGGGTCGCGCTCGGCCGTGGTCGACAACAGTGCGGCGAAGTGGAACACCTGCCTGAAGCGGTGAGCGCCGAAGACCTCAGCGATCAACGGTTGGTCGAGGATGTCACCTGCGTAGGCCTGCGTGACTGCGCCATCGAGGGATGGATCGGGCGGGAGCATATCGAGCGTGACGAGGGGATGGCCGCTGGTCGTTCGCAGATGGGCGATCAGCGCGCGGCCCAATTCGCCGTTCGCCCCGGTTATCAGAATCGCGTCATTTTCCATCAAAGGCTGCCCCTGAAATCAGAACAGTCTTGATTATCCCCCAACTCACAGCAGAGTTCCAACCTGTTAGAGATTGAGAATTGATTCAGAAGCCATTCGTGCCCAAGCCATCCGGCCGAATTGCCTCAACTGCCAACACCCTCTAGAATCAATGGAGGGGGTACTAGCCTGAACATGAAAGGGAGTTCCCGTGACCAATCGACCACTACGCGCCCCGGATGAGGTGCGACGCGATTTGCAGGCCCGGCTGCGCAGCCTGTACGGAGAAGATGCCGCCGATGCCGCGTTTGCCGAGCTGCTGAAACTGGCTGATGCGCAGCCCGCCCACAACGACGATTACGCGCTGTCCGAACGCGACGCGCTGCTGATCGCTTACGGAGACCATGTGCGCAAACCCGGCGAAGCGCCGCTGGCCACATTGCACCGTCTGCTCAATGAACTGGCGGTAGCGGCTAACGGCGTCCACCTGCTGCCGTTCTATCCGTATTCGTCGGACGACGGCTTTTCGGTGATTGACTACGAGCAGGTCGATCCGGCGCTGGGCAACTGGGACGATATTCACCGGCTGGGCGAAGACTACCGGCTGATGTTTGACGCGGTATTCAATCACATCTCGGCGCACAGCGAGTGGTTCAAGGCGTTCATGCGCGGCGAAGAGCCTTATGACGATTATTTCATCACCATCGATCCGTCGGTCGATCTGTCGCTGGTCACGCGCCCGCGCGCGCTGCCGCTGCTCACGCCGGTACAAACGCCCTCCGGCGTGCAGTATGTGTGGACGACCTTCAGCGATGACCAGATCGACCTGAATTTCGCCAACCCGGCCGTCTTCGTCGATGTGTCGCGCATCCTGCTGGACTATGTGGCGCATGGAGCCGAGCTGATCCGGCTGGACGCGATCGCCTTTCTATGGAAACACATTGGCACCTCCTGCATTCACTTGCCTGAAACGCATACCGTCATCAAGGCGCTGCGCGACGTGCTCGATCTTACCGCACCAAGCGTGCTGATGATCACCGAGACCAACGTGCCGCACCTGGAGAACATCTCGTATTTCGGCGATGGCGTGGATGAGGCACAGCTCGTCTACCAGTTCCCGCTGCCGCCGCTGATCGCGCACAGTCTGCTTTCGGGTAGCGCGCGCCGCTTGCTCGACTGGGCCGCGACCATTGCGCCGGTAAGCAGCAGCACGACCTTCTTCAACTTCACCGCCTCGCATGATGGCGTGGGCATGCGCCCCACCACAGGCCTGCTAGACGAGGCGGAAGCGCAAGGGCTGGTAGATGCGGCGCTGACTCACGGCGGGCAGGTGTCGTACAAATCCAACAGCGACGGTTCGCAAAGCCCGTATGAACTGAACATCACCTACTTCGACCTGATCAACGCGCCAAAAGTCACGGCCGCCCAGCCGGATCTGGCGCTGAAACGATTTCTCGTATCACAGGCCATTATGCTGGCGATGATCGGCGTGCCCGGCATCTATCTGCCGAGCCTGTTCGGCGGGCGCAATGACTTCGAAGGCGTGAGGCGCACCGGCCGGGCGCGCTCGATCAACCGGCACAAATTCGACGAGGGCAAGCTGAAGGCCGTTCTGAGCGATGCCACGGCACTCAACGCGCAGGTGCTGGCAGGATACCGTCAACTGCTGGCGGCGCGCACGGCCGAACCGGCATTCCATCCGCTCGGGCAGCAGCGCGTTGCCTATCTCGATGACCGCGTCGTGGCGCTGGAACGGACCGCCCCCGACAGCAGCGCGCGCGTGCTGGCACTGCACAACATCAGCGGCGAATCGGTCGCTCTGACGGTGCCGGAAGAAAGGGCGGCAGAATGGCGCGATCTCCTCAGCGACCAGTCATATGGGGCGGGCGCTGACAATTCGCTGCATATCACGCTCGAACCGTACCAGATCGCGTGGCTGAAGGCGCAGTAGGAAACGGGCTGCTCTACCCCACCCTCATTCCCTCCCCGAACACCGGGAGAGATGCGTTGCAATTGCCCTTTCCCATGTTATTGGATGGCTGGAGTGGTGTTCAATAGGCACGAATGGGCCGTAGCCGTCATCCATAAAGGAGACGCTTCCATGCCCCGACTAAACGTCCGCATCGGCTTTGTATCGACGCGCTTTGCCGGCACCGACGGCGTTTCACTGGAAACGGCCAAGTGGGCCCATGCGCTGGAACGGCTCGGCCACACCTGTTTCTACTTCGCTGGCGAATGCGACCGGCCGGATGAAATCTGCTATGTTGTGCCCGAAGCCCATTTCGAGCACCCCGAGATCATGGCGCTCAACCTCGACCTGTTCGATGACCGCCAGCGCACGACTGAGACGTCCACACGCGTGCAGGCGTTGAAGGACTTGCTCAAGGATCACCTGCGCCGCTTCGTCAAGCAGTTCGAAATCAATCTGTTGATCGTCGAGAATGCGCTGGCGCTGCCCATGAACGTGCCGCTTGGCATGGCGCTGACCGAGCTGATCGCGGAAACCAATGTACCCACCATCGCCCATCACCACGACTTTTCGTGGGAGCGCGAGCGCTTCTCCATGAACGCCGCGTCCGACTACCTGC
Source organism: uncultured Chloroflexia bacterium (assembly GCA_963841085.1). Lineage (GTDB taxonomy): Bacteria > Chloroflexota > Anaerolineae > Aggregatilineales > Phototrophicaceae > Flexifilum. The sequence continues at coordinate 912,287 of CAWJBF010000005.1, forward strand.
ATGCGGGTTTTCCGCCCACACTGCACCATATCCACCATGTCGTCATCAACTCGTTTGCCGCGCGCCAACTGGCCATGCGCACCGGTGTCAGTTCAGTGCTCGTGCCCAACGTGATGGACTTCGACCATCCGCCCGAACCGCCCGACGCCCACACCAAACGTTTCCGCGAATCCATGGGCGTAAAGCCGGGCGAGGCGTTGCTGCTCCAGCCGACCCGCATTGTGCCGCGCAAGCGCATCGAAAAGGCCATCGAAATCACGCGCCGCTTGAACATGCCCGCCGTGCTGGTCATCTCGCACAGCGCCGGCGACGAAGGCATCGCCTATGAGGATTACCTGCGCCAACTGGCCGATCTGCTGGGCGCGCGCGTGGTGTTCGCGGCTGAGCACGTGGGACATGAGCGCGGCGAGGGCAAAAATGGCGACGCCCAGTTCTCGCTCGGAGACGCCTACTACGAGGCCGATCTCGTCACCTACCCTTCCGTGATCGAGGGCTTTGGCAACGCCTTTCTGGAGACGGTCTACTACCGCCGCCCGATCATGATGGCCAGCTACGACATCTTCAATGTCGATATCAAGCCCAAGGGCTTTCGCGCCATCACTTTTGGCGAATTTGTCGATGAGGAGTGTTTGCGCCGGGCTCGCGAGTGGCTGGCCAATCCGGCGCTGGTCGAGGAAATCGTCGAAACCAACTACGCCATCGCCAAACGCTATTACAGCTACCATGTGCTGGAAAAGCACCTGGCGCTGTTGGTGAATGAGTGTTTGGGGGCGTGAGGCGGGTCGCCAATGTGCGTCGTTGTAGTGTGCGCTCGTGAGCACACACACTCCTCGTTCGCCATCAGAGCGAAACGCTCCGGCTGCCATACCGACAAGCCTCCTGCGGAGGCTGATAGCGGGACGCATTAGCGGCTGGCGCTGCCGTGCACACCGCGATTTGAATGTTGAACAGGGCTTGAAGCGCAAGGATGGATCCTCAAGCGACAGGCAGATCTTCAGCCCTCACGCCCGCGACTCGTTTGACCTCTTTATGAATCCGTAGTAAGCTGTTTACAGACGTCCGAAACGTTTCGGATGGTTTCAGGAGGAAACACCGACCCGCTTAACACAAAAGGCTCCAATGCCCTCAGCGACGCTTAAGTCCGTGGCAGCTGCAACCGGTTTTTCTGTAACAACCGTGTCGCGTGCGTTGGCGGGTTACAAAGACGTCAGCGAAGCCACCCGTAAAATCATTTTTGACGAAGCCCATCGGCAAGGCTATGTGCCTAATCTGCAGGGCCGCTTGCTGCAAGGCAAGCGTTCGCAAACCATCGGCATCGTCGTTCCCTCCACAGGCCCTCAGTTTCCAGACCCCTTTTTTGCCCAATTTGTAGCTGGCGTTGGTGCAGAAGCTGCCCAGGCTGGCTTTGACCTTCTTTTAAGCACGCAGGACGGTCTTGATGAGGCCAGCGCATACCGGCGCATGGTTTCGGGTCGGCGCGCCGATGGCCTGCTGCTCATGCGTACGCGCGTCGATGATCCCCGTATTCGCTATCTGGCGGACGCTGGCCTGCCGTTTGTGGTCTTTGGCCGCACCGAAAACGTCGCCAGGTACGCGTATGTGGATGTGGATGGCTATGCCGGCCAGCGGGCACTGACTGAGCACTTGCTGGCGTTGGGCCACCGGCGCATCGCCTACGTCACCCCACCGCGCGGGCTGATGTTCACGCACAACCGGCTGCAGGGCTTCTATATGGCCATGAACCGCGCCGGTGTGCCGGTCGATGAAGCGCTGGTGATAGAAGCGAATCTGAACGAACAATCCGGCCGGAACGCCGCAGATACGCTGCTCAGTCTGCCAAATCCGCCCACGGCCTTGATGGCCGGCAACGACCTGATCGCCATTGGCGTGATGGGCGCGGTGCGCGCCCTTGGGCTGCGAGTCGGCGACGATGTGGCGGTCGGCGGTTTCGACGACATTCCCGCTTCGGAGCATCTCAATCCACCGCTGACCACCGTGCGCCAGCCGATTTTCGCTATTGGCCGGGCCGTCACCCAGCGCCTGCTAATGCTGATCGCCGGCGAGCTGCCCGACGAACCCCAGATGCTGATTACGCCCGAATTGATGATTCGCGCCTCTACGCTGGGCACACACCATGAAGGGAGGTGAGGCCGTTTGTTGAAGCGGAACTGATCGACCTTCGTTGAACCAAGTAAAAGGAGCAGGCAAAGTGAAGAAAACACTCGTTCTCGTCGTTGTGCTGGTTTGCGCGCTGATGGCTATGTCGGTCAGTGCACAGGACAGCGTGTCGCTGTCGTTCTGGAGTACAGAAGAACAGCCCGAACGCGCCGCTGCTACGCAGGCGATTATTGATCGCTTTACGGAAGCGACGGGCATTAACGTCAATCTCGTGCTCACCAATGAGGATGTTTTGGACAGCCTGATCGCCGCCAATCTGGCCGCCAGCTCACTGCCGGATGTCATGTTCCACCCGGTGGACTACGCGGCAGCCTGGTATGCCGACGGCATTCTGAGCAGCGATGCCGCCACGCAGGTCATCAATGATCTGGGCGCGGATCAATTCAGTGCGCTCAATTTGGTCAGCGATGGTATGGGCGGCTACATTGACGTGCCAACCGATGGTTGGGGTCAGTTGCTGATCTACCGTCAGGATTGGTTCGACGCCGCCGGCCTCGACGCGCCGACTGATTTCGACTCAATTCGCGCGGCCGCAGAATACTTCAATGATCCCGATAACAACGTCTACGGCATCACCGTCGCCACCGACCCCGGCGCGGTGTTCACGCAGCAAACGTTCGAGCACTTCGCCCTCGCCAATGGCGTGCAGTTGACTGATGACGAAGGCAACGTAACGCTTGACACGCCTGAGATGGTCGAGGCCCTGCGCACCTACACCGATCTGGCTGGCATGTATGGCCCGCCTGGCATCATCGATGTCGGCGGCGCGCGCGCCACGTACTTCGCAGGCCAGTCGGCCATGCTGGTGTGGTCACCGTTCATTCTGGACGAGATGGCTGGCCTGCGCGACAACGCGCTGCCTAACTGCCCCGAGTGCCTCGATAACCCGGCCTATCTGGCCAGCGCCAGCGGCTTCGTGCCCGCATTTGTAGGCCCGAACGGCACTGAGCCTGCGCAGTACGGCCAGGTGAGCATGATGGGCATCAGCACCAGCGCCCCGCCAGAAGCTGTCGAGTTCGTCAAGTTCTGGCTGTCTGAGGGCTATCTGGACTGGCTCGCGGTTGCGCCGGAAGGCAAGTTCCCGATGCGCCGTGGCACGCCCGAAAACCCGACCGAATTCGTAGAAGGCTGGAGCACGCTGCCGACCGGTGTGGACCGCAAGGCCCCGCTCGGTGACTTCTACAGCCAGGATGTGATCAATGGTATTGCCGCCGGCGCGAGCAACTTTGCGCGCTGGGGCTTCGCCCAGGGACAGGGCCAACTGGTGAGCGGTGTGTATCAGGAACTGCCGGTGCCAGTGGCTATCGCCGATATTCTCAGCGGCGCAATCACGCCTGAAGAGGCAGCCGCCGAGATTCAGTTGCAGGTCGAAGACATTCAGGCGTCCCAGGCCGAATAACAGCCGGGCCGTTCTGGGAGCGCCGGTGTGAAGGCTGCACCGGCGCTCCCCCTGAAGTGCGTAACGATCCGTTTTCACGCCTGCGGTAAAAAAGCGGAGTGAGGAGCGTAGCACGAACCCCTCACTTTTAAGTTTCAATTCTTAACTTTGAACTTTCTTGGAAGAGAGGGGGCCTGCTGTGCCGCTCGATCTGAATGTGATTGAGTTTGCGCTATATGCTTTTGTGTGGGCGATGATTGGCGGGCTGCCCGGCTTCTACCTGGCAATCAGCCTCGATCGCAACCCGCGCGACGGCGCGCGCCTCGGCCTGATCATCGGGCTGGTCATCGGCATCGGCGGCCTGTTCGGCGGGCTAATCGACACGCCCGTGGCGGCCATCAATGCCGCCGCCCTGCTCTGGCTGGCCGCGATCGTGGCCGGCAGTATCCTCGGCGGACGACGAGGTGCGCGCGGCAAGCACAACGCGCACGTCACCATCCGCCAGCGCACATCCGACCTCGCCTACGGGCTGCTGCTGCCCACCTTCATCATCGTCGTGGTCATCGTCGTGTTTCCGATGATCTGGAACGCGGTGCTGGCCTTCCGGCCTGTGCGCCTGCGTGACCTGCCCGACCTGCGCCTGTTCTCATTCGACGATCTCACACTCGACAATTTCGAACGGGTTTTGAATTCACGTGGCTTCGGCGATACGCTGATGCGCACCTTCGTCTACACCTTCGTCGGCACGACGCTGGCCATTGTGCTGGGGCTGATTGCCGCACTGGTCGTGCGCGACCAGTTTCGCGGGCGCGGCCTCGTGCGCGGCTTTATGCTCTTCCCCTTCATCGCACCCATCATCTCGGTCGCGCTGATCTGGAAGATGATGCTCAACGCGCAATACGGGCTGGTCAATGAGATTATCGACGCGCTCGGCGGCCGCCGAGTCGACTTCCTGAATACGCCCGGCATCGCCTTTACGATGGTCATCCTGTTTCAGGCCTGGCGCTACTTTCCGTTCGCCTACCTGTTCATTCTCGCGCGCATTCAGGCCATCCCCGACGATCTGTATGAGGCGGCCAAGGTGGACGGCGCGGCGCCATCGCAGCGCCTGTGGCACGTCACGCTGCCGCAGCTTCGCGCGGTATTTGGCACGCTGTTCCTGCTGCGCTTCATCTGGACGTTCAACAAGTTTGACGACGTATTCCTGCTCACGGGCGGCGCGGCCGGCACCAAGCTGATCACGATTGAGGTGTACGACCAGTTGTTCAGCGCGCGCAACGTGGGCACAGCCGCCGCAACCGCCGTCATACTGGCGCTGATCCTGTTCGTCGTGGTCGGAATTTACTTCAAGTGGTTTATGGCGGAGGAAAGCTGATGGAAACCAGCAAGCCTGTGAAGAATACACGCCCCTCCGCACAGCAGACCACGCTCTCGCGCGAAGTCATCGAAACCCGCATCGCGCGCGTGCTCAAGTGGGTGTTCATCGCGCTTTTCCTGCTGATGACCGCCTTCCCGTTCTACTGGATGCTCAATCTGGCGGTGCGGCCGATTGGCGACGTGCTGCAAAACCCCACCCGGCTGGTTCCCACGCTCGACCAGTTGGCGAACTTCTGGGAGCCGTTCCAGGCCGTGCTGGTGGACTTCAACTTCCTCACCTACATCGGCAATAGTCTGATCGTGTCGCTGATCACCGTCGCATTCACACTGGCGCTGGCCATCCCGGGCGCGTATGCCGTCACGCGGCTGTCGTTTCGCGGCCGCAACACGATGAGCTGGGGCATCCTGCTGGTGTACATGTTCCCGGCCATCGTCATCAGCATTCCGCTGTTCGTCATCTACAGTAAGCTGGGCATTCGCGGGAGCCTGCCCAGCATCATTTTCGTCTATATGGCAGCCACACTGCCGGTGGCGCTTTACATGCTGCGCAGCTATTTCCAGACAATTCCGGCCGAGTTGGAGGAAGCCGCGCTCATCGACGGCTGCAGCCGCCTGAACACCATCTGGCGCATTGTCATTCCACTGGCGGTGCCGGCGATTGCCACGGTGGCGCTGTATACGTTCATGATCGCGTGGAACGAAATCCTGTTTGCGATCCTTTTCCTGACCGAAACCCCGTCGGCATGGACGCTGCCGCTGGGCCTGCGCCAACTGGACACGCAGGAAGTGCCACGCACCTACCTGATGGCCGGTTCGGTCATCATCACGGTGCCAGTCATCATCCTGTTCATGGCTTTCGAACGCTCTTTGAGAAAGGGATTAACGGCAGGGGCAGTGAAGGGGTAGAGGCCTGCCTACTCCCCCTTCCCTGCCGCCTCCAGATCATCGCGCACCATGCCGGTTCGCTCCACGCCTGCCCGGTGCGCGGCGGCGGCGATGGCATGAGACGCGACTGGCGCAGTCACCAGCAGGAATACACCCAGCGCGATTGCTTTGAGCGTCAATTCTGGCATCAGCAGCGACGCGCCCACTAACAGCCCCATGACGCCCAGCGCAGCGACTTTGCCCGAGGCGTGAATGCGCATGTACACATCCGGAAATCGCATCATGCCCAGGATGCCCACCGCGCTGAAGAACGTCCCCAGCGCAATGAAGACGATTCCCACTATCTCGTTCAGGCTCATGAGTTCCTCCTGCCGCGGCGCGCGGCTAAAACACGCGGCCTTCAGACAGATAGCGGGCGATGGCCAGCGTCGCCACAAAGGCCAGCGCCGCCAGCGCGATACCTACGTCAATGAACTGCAGCGAGTTCCTGCAGCACGGTCAGCAGCACGATAATGCCAATCAACAGCGTGGTGGTGGTTTCGAGCGCCTGCAAGCGGTCGGCCGGGCTGGGCCCGCGCAGGGCGCGCCAAGCGCAGGGCAGCAGCAGCAGCACGAAGATAACCAGGGCGATCTGCAGCATCGCGATCACAGGGCCGCTCATAATTCACTCCCCTGCACACGCTTCAGCAAAGCCAGTCGCTTCGTCTGAAGCGCGTCAATTGCGGGCGCCGACTGCTCGACATCAAGGCAGTGCACGTACATGATGTGGTCGTCTGCCACCTCAACCACCAGCTCGCCGGGCGTCAAGGAAATATAGTTGGCGCTGAGGGCCAGTATGGTGCGGCTGCGTTCTTTGTCCTGCGTCGACACCGCGATAATGCCGGGATTGAGTCGCATATCGGGTGAGAGGACACGGCGCGCCACATCAATGCCCGAGAACACGATATCGCGGAAGAGCGCGAACATGTACAGGACGAGGGCGAAGAGTTGGCCCGGCAGCCGGCGCACTTCGATGCGCTCGGGCCGTGGGCGCAGCAGCGTGATACCCAGCCCCACGAGAAAGCCAACGACCAGATTTTCGAGCGTCAGGCTTCCGACGATAGCCACCCAGGCTATCGCCAGCGCCAATGCGTAGACGACCATCGTCAACATGCCCTAGCCTCCCAGCACCGCAGAGATATAGAGCTGCGGATCGCTGATCTGCGCCACCGTCTGAATAGCGGTATCCAGCAGCGGCGACGCAAAGATGCCGAGCAGCACACACGCCACGATCAGCAATGCTGGCGCGAGCACAAAGTCACCATAGGGCTTCAGTTTGACCTCACCCTCGGGCGCGCGCTGGAACACATGCTGCCACGTGCGCGTCATGTACAGCAGCGTGATGATGCCCGCGCTGACCACCAGTAGGACGATGAAATAACTCTGTATCCCGATGCCCGATTCGAGCAGCGCGACCTTGCTGATGAATCCATTCAGCGGCGGCACGCCCGCCAGCGCCAGCCCACCAATGAAGTACAGGCCGCCCGTCAGCACCATCGTTTTGCCCACGCCGCCAATCTCAGTCAAGCGGGCCGTCTTGGTCATAGTCCGGCTGGCGACGACGCCAGTGAGCATCAGCAGTGCCGCCTTGATGAACGAGTGGTTGAAGGCGTACACCAGCGCCGCCGCCAGCGCCGCCGCCGTCCCCCAGCCAATACCGACGAGGATGAAGCCGATTTGCCCGAAGGTCGAATAGGCCAGCATGCGCTTGGCGTCGAAGGTGCGCAGCGCGCTCAAACTGCCGAAGAAGATGCCGATGAGACCCAACCCGATCAACAGGGTTTGAATGAGGGGCGCCTCGTCGGTGAACATCAGCGTCATCATGCGGATCAGGCCGTAGATGCCCACTTTGACGACCACTGACGACAGCGCCGAACCCACTGGCGTGGGGGCCGTGGTATGAAAGTCCGGCTGCCAGAAATGGAACGGTGGCACGGCGCTCTTGAGCAAAAAGGCGCATGTCAGCATGACGGCGGCGGCGGGCGCGAGCAGCGGCCGCTCGCCACGCGCCAGAATTTCCCCAATTTCCGCCATGTTCAGCGTGCTGAAGGTGGCATACAGCGCCGCGATGGCGATGAGCAGGAACAGCGTCCCCATCGAGCTGATGAACAGGTACTTGAGCGCCGCTTCCACTCCGAGGCGGTTGTCGGAGATGGCGACCAGCGCCACGGACGAGATCATCATCAGTTCGATGAACACGAACAGCGTGAAGAAATCGCCGGTGTACAGCGCGCCACTCAGGCCAGCGCCCATGCACAGGAACAGCGGCATGAAAGCGGGATACGTGACGCTCTTGTCTTTGCAGCCGAGCGTATACAGGATGCCGGCGGCAATCACAGTCGTCGCGGTGACGGCGAAGAACGAGGCCAGCAAGTCACCCACCAGCACAATCCCGAACGGCGGCGGCCATCCCCCCAACTGATAGGTAAGGATGTTGCCCTGCAGGTTCTGGGCCAGCACCGCATAGCTGCACAGCGCCGCCAGCACGCCCGCCAGCAGCCCGACGCCGTGCTGAAGCGTGCGGTTGCGCGCCAGCAGCACACAGATGGCCGCGCCAAGCAGCGGGATGAAGATTGGGCCGAGCAGCAGCACTCCCATTCGCGTCGCCCTAGCCCTTCAACTGATCGACTTCGTCACTGTCCACTGTCTTGAAGCGCCGTGACGACACGGCGATCAAGCCCAGCAGCAGCGCGTAGGAACCGAAACTAATCACGACGGCGGTGAGGATGAAGGCCTGTACCAGCGGGTCGCTGGGCTGGCCACTCACCTGATTTTCGGCATTCACATAGGCGGGCACGAGCCCGTCGTACGCGCCAACCGCCAGCAGAAGCAGGTTGATCGCCGTGAACAGGATGTAGAAACCCATCGACGCCTTGATCAAATCGCGGCGCAGAAGCTGGAAGATGCCCATGCCGAACATCAGCCCGGTGGCGATGGCAAAGATGACGTTCATGGCGACTCGACCTCCCGGGGATGACTGATCGCCTCAAGGATGGCGCTGATACCCCCGAACACCGTCAGGCAGATGCCGATCTCGAAGATGAGTGGGGAAGCCAGCTTGATGCCCGCGAAGCTGAAACCGGGCAGCACGGTGAAGGCCAGGAACTCTCGGCCAAAGACCAGCGGCAGCAGCGCGTTGACCAGGGCAATCAGCAGGCCCACGCCGATAAAGGCGGTCGGGTGCAGCCAGCGCAGCCGCCGCCTCGTTTCCTCGTAGCCGAAGACAACATACCAAAGCGCCACGCCCAGCCCACCTATCACGCCCGCCGTGAAACCGTCGCCCGGCTCTGCCCCCGCGTAGAGTATTTGCGAGGCCGCGATCAGGAAGGCGAATGGCAGCACCAGCAGCGCGGCGAACTGGGTGATCGGGTCGCGGAACTGTGACCGGTAGACGATCGCCTCCGGTCGCTCAGCGTCTTCCTGAATGGCTGCTTTCGGCTCGACGACGACAGGAGGCGGCGCGCCCCGCCCGAACAGGCGCATCGTGCGCCCGGGCTTCGGTCGCGCCAGCAGCGTGAGCACGCCCAGAGCCGCCATGCCGAACACGGTGATCTCGATGAGCGTGTCCGTGCCCCGGAAATCGGTAACGATACCGGCCACGACATCGTTGACGTAGACCTGGGGCAGCGCGTTTTGCAGATACCAGTCCGAGAGCGGGTCGGGCGCGTCGCGGTTGCCGATCGCCATGAGCGCGAAGATGCCCACGACCGTGCCCAGCGCGATGGCGATCAGCGCATCGCGGCCCACACCGGCGCGGCTTTGCCGCCACACGCGATCCATCGCCGACCGGCGCTCCCTCTCGCTGGTGCGCGCCAGAACGATGATGATCAGCACCGTCGCCAGCGTTTCCACCAGAAACTGAACCAGCGCGACATCAGGAGCCGGTTCGAGCAGGAAGATGCCGCCGATCAGATATCCGGCGAGGCCGAGCGACAAGGCGGCCAGCAGGTGGCGCGAGAACAGAATACTGGCCAGCGTCGCGCCCAGCGCCATCCCCAGCATCACGATCTTGAGCAAGTCAGTGGCGTCGCTGATGACGATTGGCGGCAGCGTGACCCCGTTCTGCGCCGCGATAGTGAAGGTGACGGGCACGAGCATAATCAGCACGCTGATGAGAATGGCAGACAGGTAGTAGCGAATCTTGCCGCCCTGCGTTGTGAGCAACCGGTCGCCCGACCACTCCACCGCGCTGATAATACTGCGGTAGATCTGCGGCCCGCTGGTGAAATCGGTTACAGGCCATGCCAGCCAGGTGCGGCGGATGGCGAAGATGGCCGTGCCAAGCACCAGCACCGAAATGCTCAGTACCAGCACGAGATTGATGCCGCCCGGGGGGAACAGGTACAAGCTGATTGGCTTGCTCAAGGCAGGCTGAATCAGCGGTACGACCAGCGGTTTCAGCGTCAGCCCCGTGACGATAGACAGCGCAGCCAGCACCGCCGGGCCAGCCACCATCAGGCGTGGCAGCACATGATAGTGCGAGAAGTCGTAGGCATCGTCGCCGCGCAGATGATGCTGATCGTGGTCTTGGTGCTCTTCCTGCGGCAGCGGAATCGGCGCCTTGCCGAGAAAGACTTCGACGAACAGCCGCAGCGCGACCGTAACGGTGAGCGCGGCGCTGAAGAACACGATGGCAAGCGCGACGGGCGTTTCCAGCATCGCTTCGAGCAGCGTTTCCTTGGCGACAAACCCGATCAACGGTGGCACGCCGGCCATCGACAGGCATGCTATCAGCGTGACAGCCGCAAAGCCGGGCATGTGCCGGCGCATTCCGCCCAGTTCGTTGATATTGCGCGTGCCTGTCGCATGATCGACCGCGCCGACGACCAAGAACAGCGTGCACTTGTAGAGCGCGTGCGCCAGAATGCCGACCATCGCCGCTTTCAGCCCATGAGCATCCGGCAGGCCGATCAGGGCCACCAGTGCACCGAGCAGGCTGATGGTCGAGAAGGCCAGCATTCCCTTCAAGTCCACGCGGCGAAGCGACAGCAGCGCGCCGAGCAGCATCGTCGTGAGGCCCACTGCCGGCACAACGGTCGTCCACAGCGGCTCCGACCCCAGCACGGGATAGAAGCGCAGCAGCAGGAAGATGCCCGCTTTCACCATGGTCGCGGAATGAAGAAAGGCGCTGGCAGGCGTGGGCGCAGACATCGCGTCCGGCAGCCAGAAGTGGAACGGGAACTGGGCGCTCTTGGTGAAAGCCCCAAGCAGGATGAACACCGTAACGGCCGGCGCGAGCGCGCTGCTCCGTAGTAATTCGCCGCTGGACAGTACCTCGGCCACTTGCAGCGAGCCGGTGATGCTCTGAATCAGCAGCACGCCCACCAGCAGCGCCAGGCCGCCTGCACCAGTAATGACCAGCGCCTGCGATGCGCCGCGCCGCGCTTCGCCAGATTTGCCTTTGAAACTGATGAGCAGGAAGGAGATGACGCTCGTGAGTTCCCAAGCGATGAACAAGAGCAGCAGATTGCCGGCAGTGACCAACAGCAGCATGCTGCCCGTGAAACCGAGCAGCAGCGCGAAGAAGCGCCCCGCCTGATGGGGTTCGTCGAGGTAGTAGCCGGCGTAGAAGAAGACGGCGCTGGCGATACCGGTGACCAGCAGCGCGAAGAACAGCGCGAGGCCGTCCAGATAGAACGACAGCGACAGGCCCAACTGCGGCAGCCACTCGACGCCATAGCTGATGCTGCCCTGTTCGGTGACGACCGGCAGCAGGCTCAGCAGCAGCGCGAACGAGGCTGCGAACAGCGCCGACAGCACCCAGCCCTGATGCGCGGCGCGCAGGTAGCGGCGGATGAACAGGATGGCGACGGCCATCACGAAGGGCGCAGCGACTACTGCTATCAGTTCCATTCAGCCTCCGGCGAGGGGGCCGTTGTCAGGATGAATCATGTACTGCGGTCGTCGTTCATACCAGACAGCGCCAACATGCCCACTGGGGGTGTTGTGCATCATGCGCGTCGGTTGGTGTGGGAATTCGCACCGGCCACTTAAGCGACCGGGCAGGCAATAACAGATGTTGACCATACGAACCTTATCCAACGCCACTCTCGCTGTCAACCAAAATCGATTAGAGCGGGGCTAACATCCAGCCAGGAGAACATCACGGTGCGCGCGCATCGGGGCCCAATGCCAGGGCCGCGAACCACCCGGACGGCATGGAGAGATCGGTGATTGTCCAGTCGCCCACGGTCATCGGTCCGGCCTGCTCTGCCAGCGGCACGCTGAAGGCGTATGCCAGCCGGAATCCCTCGCCCTGCCCCTTCATCAAGGCCTCCTTGCGCGTCCACACGCGGTAGAACGCGCGTAACTGGTCAGCGTCCGGCAGCGCGTTCCAGGCGGCGAGTTCGGCTGGCGAGAAGGCGATCTGCGCCATCTGGGCCAGATTCGAGCGCACTTGTTCATGTTCGAGGTCAATACCAACGGCGCGACCGGCCACGGCAATCAGGGCAATGTCATCGGCATGGGTAACGTTGAACTCGATTCCCTGGTTGTCGCGCAGAAACGGCTTGCCGTAATTATTCGCGCCAAACACCAGCGCGGCAGGCCGCTGGCGGGTAGCTGCGCCCAGAATTTCGCGCAGGCCGGCGCGGGCGGCGCTGAACTGCCGGCGTTTGGCCGGGTCCAGCAGCCGTTCGGCGCGTGCATGCTCATCTGGAGAAAGGGATTGCGGGTCAGCCGACGCTGTCAGGTCAAGCTGCCAGATCGCGACCTCGACGCCGTTGAGCTGAAGCTGAAAGGCCTGAGATGGCGTCACCGGCGGGTCAGAGCAGGCGCGCCTGCGGCACGTATTGTTCGAAAACTGGGTCGAAGATCAGGCCCTGCGTCTTCAGGCCCTGAATCCGGTACAGATAGGCTGCGCCGGTCATGATCTGCCAGCCGACATCGGCGACGTTGCGCTGGGCCGGGTCTTGCAGGTACGTCCCCTTCGCCCACGCATTGAACGCGCCCATCGACGGGCCGCACCAGATTTGATAATCGAGCTCGCGGCCCGGCTCACCGGTGTTCGACCAGCGCGACGACAGCCCGAGATACCATCGGAAGATCAGCGCCATACGCCGCTTCGGATTGTCCTCAGAGCGGCGAATCTGCTCGGGGTCGCGCTCCATGAAGTAGGCCACCGTCTCGCGCCAGATATCGTCAATCGGGCGCTTGAGAATCTGCTGCTCCAGCTTCTGCCGCTCATCGGCCGGAATCGCCTCGACCGAGTCATACTCGCGGTACAGCTCGTACAGCCGTTGGGCGCGCATCGGGAACATCGTCCCGCGCTTGAGCAACTGCACCTTCACGCCCATCTCGAACATGTCGGCCGCCGGGGCCATCATCACGTCGGCCATATCGGCTTCGCTCAACAGCTTGCGCGTGTGGGGGGACGCCGCCGCCTCGATGCAAGCCTGATTGATCGAGCCGGTGACGACGTAGGCCGCGCCCATCATGAAGGCCGCCAGTGCTGCCGACGGCGTGCCGATGCCGCCCGCCGCGCCTACGCGCACCGGCTCGGCGAACTGGTGCTGCGCCTGCAACTCGTCGCGCAGGCTCATGATCGACGGCAGGATGACGACCAGCGGCCGGTTATCGGTGTGCCCGCCCGAATCCGCTTCAACCGTCACATCATCTGCCACCGGCACCCGCGCGGCCAGTTGCGCCTGCGCTTCGGTGATCAGCCCTTGTTCAACCAGCGGGCGCAGCAGCCGTTCGGGCGCGGGTTCCATAAACTTCTGCGCGGTTTCACGGCGCGATACCTTGGCGATGATGCGGTTGCGGATGATGACGCTGCCATCGGCCCCCGCGCTCAGGCCAGCGGCACGGTAGCGCACGACATGCGGCGTCAGGTCAATGAAGGCTGACGCTTCGACAATGCTCACGCCGTACTGCAGGAACAGTTCGACGGCGCGGCGCTCCATCGCTTCTTCGTTGGGACTGTGGATCAGATTGAAGGCGTATGCTTCACTCGGAAGCGCTGCCTGCACCGTCTGAATAGCGGCTTCGAGGCGCGGCCCAACCACGCCCGCCGCGCCAAACGAGCTTAACAGCCCGGCCCGCCCCATCGCCGTCACCAGTTCGGCCGAGGCGATGCCGTTCGCCATCGCGCCGCTGGCATAGGCCAGTTTGACGCCATAGCGTTCGCGGAAACGGGCGTCGCCAAGCTGTTCCGGCCGCAGCGGCAGCGCCGACGCGCAAAGCGCAATCTCGCCATGGTGCGCTTCGTGCCCGGCGTTGGTCACGCCAATACGCCCATCCACGATGACTGCGAATACGGGTTGATCGAGCTGATTCAGGCACGCCTGAATATCGGCCCGGTCGAAGGCGACGCTGCTCAGGTCGCCGCGCCAGAAGCGGGGCGCGCCCGGGCTTTTCCGCATGGTGAGGCCGTCGGAAGAATCAGCCAGGTTGACCATCATCGCTCTTCTCGCTGGTTGGGAGTGCTCACAAGGCGCACGCCCACGTCCTTGAATTCGTAAATGCGCAGCCCGTCTTTCCACAGGCTGGCGTTCGCCCTGATGTCTACTGCGCCCGGGGTGCGCCGGATGCTGGTGACGTGGACTTCCACATTCACGCTGGGAATGTCGCCCAGCACCTGGCCCCGGAACTTCCACGTCGTGGGCTGGCCCTCGACGTGCGCGAAATGCGGTGACACCAGGCCCTGATCCAGCCCCGTGCGCAGCGCAAAGGCCTGCAGCGCCTGCGTGATGGTTTCCAGCCCAAGCGAACCGGGCATCACCGGGTCTTGATGGAAGTGGCAGGCAAAATACCAGTCGGACGGCTGCACGTGCTTGGTGGCGTAGACATAGCCCTGCCCGTGACTGCCGCCGTCGGCGCTGACGAGCACCTCATCAAGAAAGGCTAGCTGGCCGGTCGGCACGCTCATCCATGACGGGCGATGCAGCTCCGGGTCACGCTGGCCATTCAGGCTCACCAGCGGCGCGTTCGGGTTAGCGACATGCCACACGGCGGGCGACTTGCCCAAATCCAACCCTGCCTGACTGGACAGCGACTCTTTGGTGAAATAGCCAAAGGTCGAACTACCAGTGAAGAAGCTCTCACCATCCACCTGCATATCAAACGTGTACTTCTGGATGATGATGCCCTGCAGCACAGTCGAGCTGGTCAAATGCACACGGTTAGTCAGCGTGCGGCCGCGCAGGTCAATGTCATGCAGCAGCGTGGCCTGCCCATCGAGGTTGCGGAAATAGAAGTCGATATCCGGGAATTCGAGCGTGGGGCCCATGTAGGCGGACAGGAAGCCGCACGGTTGCAGCGCCATTTCCACCAGCATCGAGTAGGGCGCGAACGGGTAGGCATTGTCGCGGTAGAACCACTCGTCCGGCGGCACATCGTACTCGGTCACCATGCTGCTGCCGGGTTTCGTCACCAACCGGGTCGCGTCGATCTCGACCACGCGCGTGAACAGCATCAAGTCGGTGTTGGGGATACGCGGCGTGCGCTTGTGATCGTAGAGCGCGAATTCAGGCCCAAAGCAGGCTGCCATCGAACCGCGCGCAAACTGATCGAGCGCGGCATGGTCGAACAGCGCCGGGCGCGGCTTGTAGCGCAGTAGCGCAGGCGGCGCAGCGCGTGTGGGCGCTTCAGCCAACGGCGCGGGCACAGCCGGTGAACTCTGCATCTGCGCCTGCACGCTCTGGCCCATTGCCCGCAGGCCCGCCAGCCGCGCGCCCAGCGCCGAAACATGGCCGGACTCATCCACCGTGACCGGCACAGGAACCACTTCGGCCGCCTGGCTGCGCGCGCTATGCGCGTGAGCCATACCGCTCCTGCCCTGCCAATTTGCGAAATGCTGACGGTTACTGTCACTGAGAATGACCTCAGGAACCGGCGAGCCGCCCAGCGTGATCGTGCGCGGCAGGCGCTTGCGCTCGTCATCTGCTGGCCGGTCGTCGTACAGCAGTGACAGATCGAGAGGCACGCGATGGCTGACCAGCCGCGACAGCATGCGCAGCAGCGCCGTATGATCGTCCAGCCGCAGCGCGTCAATCGACACGGCGAGGTGTTCGGCCTTGTCGGCGCGTAGGGTATCGCTGATCCAGCGCGTGCTGGTCGAGCCAGGCCCAAGCTCTACGAAGATGCGCGCGCCGTCACGATAGGCGCGGCGCAGCAAGCGCGGAAAATCCACCCGTTTGCAGCACACACGGGCCAGGCTACGCATGATCAACTCGCGTTCCAGGCGCAGCGGCTCGTAGTCCGCCGACGAGTAAAAGCGTGTGTCATCCTCACGTTCATTCACCGTCATGTCGTACATGCGCATGAACTCGCCGAACTCCGACAGGATTGCGTCGTTGTGGATCACATTGTCGAACGGCGCGCGCACCGACTCGCACCCCAAGCGCTCGATGATGCGACGGCACACTTCTGGCTCACCGGCGATCACGACCTCATTGGGCGTGTTGATGTGCGTGAGAAAAGCGTGCGTCTCGGTTGCGATCTGCTCACTGACCTCAGCGGGCGTGGATGCCAGCACATACGAGGCCCAGAAATCGTCATCCGCTTCGGCAGGCAGGCCCCATGCCTCGCGGACGGCGTCCTTTCGGCCGGTCAGCCGCGTTTTGAACAGCGCCGAGCCGTGAAGAACGGCGCGTGCATCTTCGATATCGCGCCAGACTCCCATCGACCACAGCATCGTGCCCTCACCCAGGCTGTAGCCGAATACCATCGCCGGTTTCATGCTGAAGAGCTGGCGCATGGCGCGAGTGTAGAGCATGGCAAACACCGTGCCAGAACTCCATCATCGCGTTCGCATCGTTGGACAGCCGCGACCGCTGGGCGCGCACCGTGGCGCGGTCGGGCGCAGCAAAGGTGCGCGGATACAACAGCGTCTCGGCTAACTGGTCGCCCACTTCCGAGCCGAGCACGCCAAGTCGTTCGAGCGAAGGAAACAGGTGCAGCCAGTCGCGGCCATGATCGGGGTACGAGTTGAACGCGCCCGGATAGACGAAGGCGACTTCACCACTCGCGCCCAGCGGGTTGGCGCTGAATGAGCTGCCCGCAGGCGTTTGCCAATCGCCGCCCTGCTCGATGGCGGTTGGAATGCCCGAAATTGCGCGCTCGATCTCACGCTGGAGCGTCTCGCGGTCGCGAGCCAGCAGTACCGCCGCATAACGTCCGCCCCCAAACGCGGCATAGGTGTCGCGCGCCAGCGCCGGAAGTAGCCGGTCACTTTCCAGCGCCTCAGACAACTGCTGCAAGCGGCCGAGTATCTGGCCAGAATCATCGCCATCCAGCGGAAACAGGTGCAGCGATTTGCGCTTGAGATAGGCACTGGCCGCTTCGGTTGGCGGTGGAACACCGTCGTCCGACAGAATCAGATGGGCGCAGGTGCCGTCTTCGCTGAGACCGCTGATGGCTGCCCGTCGTGGTGTACCAGGTGGGCTGAACCACGTGCGCGAGTGCGGCGCGACGTAGAACGCGCTGTCCTCCCAGGCGTCCGAATCGCGCGGGCCTGTCCAGTGCGGCGTGCCCGGAATGAAACGCCGCTGCAAACACAGCGCCGTCTTGATCAGGCTTGCCATGCCCGCCGCCGCGCCGGTGTGCCCGACGATGCTCTTGACGCTGCCGAGCGCGGTGGGCAGTGGATCGATTGCGCCGGTATACATGCGCGCCAGGCCGGCGGCTTCTGCGCTGTCCTGCGCGGCGATGCCGCTGGCGGATGCTTCGACGTAGCCAATGTCCGGCGCAGACACACCTGCCGCATTGAGCGCGTCACCAATCGCCTGTGTGACCGTCTGCGCGTCATCGCCCTGCAGCACCGTGATGCTTTCTAGCATGGCATAGACACGTTGGCCGGCTGCACGGTCGGCGCGTTTGAGCACGACCGCTCCCGCGCCCTCGCCGGGCATCCAGCCGTTCACTTCGCGGTCGAAGCTGAGGGTAGCGCTGCCGGTGTTGAGCGGGTGCTGCGCACGGCGCACGACCACATTCTCCACGCCCGCGGCGAGGTCTACCGCACCCACAACCACCGCGTCCAGGCTGGAATCGGCCAGCAAAATCTGCGCAATTTCGAGCGCCTTGTAGACCGAATTCTCGGCCGAAGACAGTGTGAACGCCGGACCTGGGAAATCCCAGAGCGCGCTCACACGGCTGGAGACAATGTTGCCAATATAGCTGGTGTACTGATTGGCCTGGGCCAGTGGGCTGACCGCATCCTTGACGGCGCGTTCGAGCGCTTCGGCGTCTGCTTCGAGAGCCAGCCCGTGATCGGCCAGCGCCTGCCGGATTTGCCACGACAGGTTGAGGCGGGTGCGATACTGATGCAGGCTGAGTTCTGTGCCCAGCACGACGATGACGGCGACGTTGCTGTTCTGCGACAGGCCCGCATCCTGCACCGCGTTGTCGGCCACCTTGAGCAGCAGCAGATGCTGGGGCGTCGGCTGGTCGTCCTCTTTGGGCGGGAATTTGAAGCGCAGGAAGTCAATCTCAAACGACTCGATGTAAGCCGCCTCTGGCGCATCCTCGGCCAGGCCCTTCCAGCGCCGGGACGAGACTGGCCGGAACTGCTGCGCGCCGTCGTAGATGGCCTCGGCATACGCCTCCAGCCCGTCGCAGCCGCCAAAGAAGGCGTCCATGCCCACAATCGCCAGTCGGGGCTTGTTCAGTCGGCCCTCGTCTCCCAGACTTCCCTCTCTCTGAGGGAGAGGGACTGAGGGTGAGGACTGTTTCGCCGCCTCAGGGTTCTGCAACACAATGTGCGCGCTCACGCCGCCGAAGCCAAAGGCATTGATGCCGGCCGTCTTTTCCGGCTGCGCCCACAGCGTATTCTCGCGCACAATTTGCGCGGACCCGAAGTGCTGCGATGTGAGCGGGGTTTCGACGCCAATCGTCGCCGGAATCTCGCCGTGCTGCATGCTCAGGATCACTTTGAGCAGGCTGGCATGGCCAGCCGCCGTAAGCAGATGCCCCTGGTTGGCTTTAACCGACCCGATCAGCGGAGCCGCATCGAGTGCACCGAAATACTCGTCCATCGAATGGAGCTCGGTCTTATCACCCAGCGGCGTGCCACTGGCGTGACACTCGATGTACTGCACGCTGCGCGGGTCGAGGCCATTCTGATAAGCACGTTGGAACGCGAGAATCTGCCCAGTCGAGTTGGGCGTCAGCGGGTGCTTGCCGCGGCCATCGTTAGACAGGCCGATTCCTGCAACCACGGCGTAGATCAGGTCGCCATCGCGCACTGCATCGCTGTAACGCTTGAGCAGCAGCAGCCCCGCGCCCTCGCCTGAGACCAGCCCTTCCGAGTTGGCATCCAGCGGGCGGCTTTCACCCTGCTCCGGGTAGGCCCCGAAGTGCGTGAAGCCCATATTGACGAACAGCGGGTCGGCCGCGCTGACCGCCCCGGCCAGCATCAAATCAGCCTGACCAGCATTCAGATAGGCGCAGGCCAGCCCAACCGCGTACAGCGACGAAGCGCAGGCCGCGTCCATGCAGAACTGGGCCGCACCCAGCCCCAGCACCTGCGCGACGACCGAAGCGGGTGAACGCAGCGCATTCTCTGACGCAAGGGAACCTGCCGCGCGCGGCAGGCTGAAGTCATCCATGCCGGTCAGTTCGGCAATCGCGCGCTCCAGCACCGGGTTATAAACCGAGGCCAGCATGGCGTGCGATTCCTGGGTGGGGAACGACAGATTGCCCAGAATCAGGCCGCAGCGGGCCAGCGCGTCGGCGCGATTCAGATAACCGCCGTCCGCCAGCGCCTGCTGCGCGACGTATAGCGACCAGCCGGCTGTTTTGTCCATGCCGTCGGGAAGGGGTATGTCGGCGCGCACATAGCCGCCACGCAGCGAATAAGTCGTATCGTGGCGGCGGCGCTGCGGATCGAAATACACGTCCGGGTCAGCCCCGAACTGCTCCTCAGTCGCCAGCGAGGTGGTATTCAGCCCATGAATCAGGTTGTGCCAATATTCATCTGGTGTCGCCGCACCCGGAAACAGGCACGACAAACCGATAATCGCCACAGGTTCGTTCAGGCGGCCCTCGCTCATGGCAGCGTTGCGGGCAGCCGGTTCTTCAAAAACAGATCGTTCAGGTTCCGGCTCATGGTCACTTCCAGATCGTCAATCACCAGGTAGACCCGGCTGTCCTCATCGTACAAGGTGATGCCGGCAACCACGCTGGTATCGCTGTGCGAGCGCACTTCCATCGTTACGAAGAAGGTTTGGCCGAACTGGCCCTGGCGATAGAAGCGCCCGCCGGCCGCGCGCAGCGGCAGGCTGCCCATTTTGTAGAAGCGCTGCGACCAGATGCCCATGCCGTGCAGCCCAATATCTACCATCGCGTAATTGAATGCCTGCACCGGAAACTGTCCCTGATAGGCAGCGTCCGTGGTGGGCAGCACACAGCGCATGATCACGCCGCGCTGGTGAATATCAAGCACGTGGTCCACGCCCTGAAAGCTGGGCCCATGAAACAGCGTGCCGTTCTCGTAAAACGGCGCGCCGGGAATCGGTTCGCCCGTCACCGGCGCAAACGCCCCGGGGAACAATGGCGCTTCGGGCAGGCGGGCGCGCAGCGTAATGCGCGCGTAGTAATGAAAGCGCGGTTGGCCGCCGCGATTCTGGCTGCGCACCATCGCGTCGATCACAATCTCGTCGGCGTTTTTGCTGATCTCGGTCAGGTCCAGCGTGTAGTGGTCGGCCAAAGTCTCGTCAAAGACGATGCCCTTGAGCACGCGGTAGTCCTCAAAGGCGAAATAACGATAGCCACGGTGGGTTTGCTCGCAGGCGTTCGCCATCCACGACATCGCCGACACCATCGGCAGCACAGCCTGCTCGTTCACGACGTGATCAGCCAGGAACGGACTGTCGGCGAGGCGCAGGCTGCGGCGCAGGTGCAGCGTACGCAGTTCCGTGCCGGGCGCGGCGGGCTGCGGCCGGATTGGGCTGCCGATTACGATCTGCGCGGGAGCCTGCCCGGGCGTGCGCAGTTCATCGGCCAGCATTTGCGTGCCCACTTCCACCGGAATCACCTTGATGTCGAGCGAGTCGAAATAGGCGCGCAGTTGCGGCGTGACCATGCCGCCATCCCATGGCCCCCAGTTTATCGCAATCACGCGGCAGGCCGGGCAGCGCATGCGCAGTTGATGCGCGGACTTGTTCAGCACTTCGTTGGCAATCGCGTAGTCGGCCTGGCCCACGTTGCCATAAAAGCCTGCGACCGACGAGAACAGGATGATATAGGCTAGCCGATCCGCCGGCACAACGGCGAGGATATTCTCCAGCCCGGCCACCTTGGCGGCATACACAGCTTCAAAGTCGGCTTCCGTCTTGTACTCGATCAACTTGTCGGCCAGATTGCCGGCGCCGTGGATCACGCCCGTGATCGGGCCAAAGGCGGTCTCGGCCGTCAGCGCCGATTTCAGCGCGTCGGCGTCGGTGATATCGGCGCTGAGATAGAGCGCATCACCGCCAGCCGCTTTGACTGCCGCGACCGTCTGGCGAATCTCGCGCCCGGCCAGCACAGCCCCCGCCGCCCGGCTGATGGCGGCCGGCGTGGGCTTCTCACCTCGCTCGCGCAGGTCGGCAATTGCGCTGGTTTTGAGCGCAGCCTCATCCGCGCTGCCGAGCGCCCAGGCGGGTTCATCGGTCAGCACCGTGCGGCCAAGCAAAATAAATCGCGAATGAAACTGCCGCGCCAGCTCGACAACGCACTGCGCGGTGATGCCGCGTGCGCCGCCGCTGACGAGAAAGACGGTCGATGCGGTGGGAATAGCCATGTGTCGCTGCCTTATACTTCGCTGCTGGCAGAAGCCGCCAGCGTTGTGCGCCCGCGCGCGCCATAGCCCACTTCAGTCAGCAGCCGGTTGGGGTCGTGCATTTCGGCGATCAGCCAGGCGGCAACCTGGCCGGGAGCAGCCGCCGGTTCCACGTCTACGGCGCGGCAGAACACCTGCTCCCACTCCAGCGCCAGCGTCTTGACCAGCCCACTCAGGCCGCCAGCGATTACGCTGAAGTCGCTGGCTTCGGTCGCACCCAGCGCGCCATCCAGCCGCGTGAGCGTAATGAAGCATTTGCGCTCACCAGTGCCATTGACATGCGTCAGCATCGGTTTCAGCGCTTTCGCCATCAGAAACGCAAACTTGACGAGCGCTTTGTCGTGGGCGTCAAACAGTTCGCCCCGCCCCGCCGGATTGAGGTGAATGAACGCCCCGATACGGCCGTATTGGCTGTTGACGGCCGACAGCGCGTCTTGCAGGCTCTGACCATCAATCGCCTCAAGCTGAACACGCGCCGTGTCGCTGTCCTGGACACTCTCAGGAATCAGCGCCGTGGGCAGGCCAAGCACGACGGCCTTCCAGCCCTGCGCGGTGAGCGCCGTACTGAGCGCATCGACGGCGCTGGTGCCATCGTCGGTGATCAGGCAGACCGCGCCCGAGGCCGAGAACTCCTGATAATCTGGCACGGGCAGTGGGATCAGCTCGACCACGCGGCGCTCAATCCCGTAGTCTTGGCCGATCGAAACTGCCGGCAGCCCCGCAGCGCTGATCGCGGGCGCTTCGATTGGTGCGTCCGCAATCAGGTCCTGAGCAGGGATGCCGGCTGCATCAAAAGGGGAGGCCGTTCGGCTCGCCGCCTCCATGTAGTCCACGATTTGCTGAAGCGTACGCAGTTCGCCTAGCTGTTCCGGGCTGAACTGCGGCAGGTCAGGGAACGACTCGCGCATCGCGCCGAGAATTTCGACGCGCTTGATCGAGTCGATGCCAAGGTCGGCTTCCATGTCCATGCCCAGTTCGAGCATGTCGACCGGATAACCCGTTTTATCGCTGACCACCCGAAGCATGGCTTCCGCCAGCAGCGCCACGGTCAGCCCGCTTTCGGATTCGGCGGCGGCGGATGGTGCGACCGGTGCGGGCTGCGCGCTGGCCACGGGAACGACCACCGTGCTGGCCAGAGGCAGTGCTTCGACGACTGGCGCGGAGGCTGGCGTGCTTGCTCCACCTGAACGCACCTGCATGTGCGACACGATTTGCGCCAGCGTGCGCAGTTCGCCCAGTTCTTCCGGGTTAAACTGCGGCATTTCAGGGAAGGCTTCGCGCATCGCGCCGAGGATTTCGACGCGCTTGATCGAGTCGATGCCGAGGTCGGATTCCATATCCATGCTCAGTTCGAGCATATCGACCGGATAGCCCGTCTTTTCGCTAACGACGCGCAGCATGGCATCGGCCAGCACGGCCAGCGCCGCGCCATTGACCGGAACGGCTTCTGACACAGCCGACGGTGCGGGCGCGGCCTGCGCTGCAGTCGCCGGCTTCAGTCCGTTGCGGTGCTCAGGCTCAATGCGCGGCGGCGTGGGCGCTGGCGCGGGTGGCGGAGCTACCACCACCGGCTGCGGCGCAGGAATCACGGGCGCGGGCGCAGCGGCTGCCAGCGGTACGGGCGGCAGCGGAGCCGGCCTCGGTGGCGGAGCAATCGCTTCAGGCACGCGCGCTTTCGGGGCCGCGCCATTAGGCACGACCGGGGAAGCAGCGCCACCGGCGTACTGCTGGCGGATGATGGCCAGCAGCGACTGGGCGATTTCCGTCTGCTGCTGCATGTAATACTCGTGCATGCGTAGCGTTTCTGACTGGTACTCATGAAACTGCAGCATGCTCTGCGTCAGCGCGTCGGCGCTGGCGGGTGGTAGCGATTGTGAGGCCAGCAGCGCTTGCTGCTGCTGTGTGAGCTCATAGAAGATGCGGAAGTACTCCGCCTGAACCTGCGTGTACTGTTCGTGCACGCGCAGGGTTTCGCGCTGATGTTCACGAAACTCGTGGAAAGTGTGTTCAACGGATGGCAGTGATGCGGTCATTTCGACCCTTGTCTCGGCTTGAGCGGGCGTGGCGTTCTGCATGGGCAACTCTACGGGAATCTGAGGAACGGGAGCGGGCGGGTTTTCAGGCACTGATGCAGCGGGAAGCGCAGCCATCACAACCGGCGCGGCATGCCCGGAAGCCAACGCATCACGAAAGGCCGCGCGCGTCTTGTCGCTGACATAGTTGGCGGCGTTCAACTTGACGGTCATGCCGCGCTTAACCACCGGCGGCTCGAAATCACGGACGTACGGGTCGAGCGCGCTGAGTTCGAGGCCCAGCACCTGCAAGTGGACGGCCGCCTCGCGCAACTGGCGGTCGCTGTCTTTCTGGCGGCTACCGTTCAGGGCCAGCGCGATGTGCGGGCGATCCCCGAGGATGTCGTTGACGAGGTTGGTGAGCACATTGCGCGGCCCAAACTCGACGAACACCGTGCCACCAGCCGCGTAAATGTGTTCGATCTCGTCGCTGAACAATACCGAATTGAGGATGTGATCGGCCAGCATCGCACGAATGACAGCCGGGTCGGCGGGATACGCTTCACCCGTGCTGTTGCTGTAAACCGGCAGCTTTGGCGCGTGGAATGCGGCTTGCTGAATCGCCTGCGCGAACGGCTGTTGCGCGTGGCCCACCAGCGGGGTGTGGAAAGCTGCGCTCACTGACAACGGCACGACCTTGAAACCCTTGGCCTTGAGCGCGGCCTCGGCGTTCTTCACGGCGTCTTTCGCGCCCGCCACCACGACCTGCGAGTGCGAATTGCGATTGGCCATCTGCACGCCAGCGAGGCCGGCCACTTCGCGCTCAATGGCTGCCACGTCACCCGTGACCGCCATCATCGTGCCGGCGTCAAAATCGGTCACATCCGCCGGGGGCGCCATCGCCGCGCCGCGCGCCTTGACCAGCGCCGCGTAATCGTCATCATCCAGCACGCCAGCCGCCCACAGCGCGGTCAGCTCGCCAAAGCTGTGCCCGGCGGTGAAGCTGGGGCGGAAACCAGCGTTGTGCAGCAGGCGATACAGCCCGGCGCTCACCGCGCCAATCGCTGGCTGGGCGAAATCGGTGCTTTGCAAAGCGGCTTCCTGCGCCGCTGCCTCGCCAGGCTCGAAGGCCTTGTGCGGGTAGACGACGCCAGACAGGGGGCGCTTGCCGTCCTGCTCCATCAACGCGTCGAGGCGCGCGAACGACTGGCGCATCTCGGGGAAGTTGAGCGCAAGTTCGCGGGCCATGCCCAAATACTGCGACCCCTGGCCGGAGAACAGCGCCACCACATGGCCATCCACGTTCAGGGCGCTGCGCCGGTAAAACACGCCTTTCGGGTGCTGCCAGTCGTCGGCCTCGGGCCGACTGGCCAGCATGTCGTGGGCGATCTGCAGCAGCGCGTCCGCTTCAGAAGCGGACGCGGCGACAAAGCCAATGCGCGCCGCGCCCGCCGGAATTTTCTCGTCACGTGAAGCCCGCACCAGATTGAGGAAGTAACGCTCTGCCGTCTTCCGACTGCACCCCGCCGATGGCCGCCTCGATGTGCGCCCGCAGCTCCTCGGGCGTGCCGGCCGACAGCAGCACCGCCTGCGGTGTGCTGTTTACGCGGTAAGCCGAGTCGTGATCGCCACGGTATTCCTCCAGCACGGCGTGGAAGTTGGTGCCGCCGAAGCCAAACGAGCTCACGCCCGCGCGGCGCGGAAGTTCGTCGTTCGCCTGCACCCACGGCCGCGCTTCGGTGTTGACGTAAAACGCCGAGTTAGGGAGGTCAAATTTCGGATTAGGCTGGTCAACATTGAGCGTGGGCGGCAGCACCTTGTGATGCAAGGCAAGCGCGGTCTTGATCAGGCCCGCTGCACCCGCCGAGGCTTTCGTGTGGCCAATTTGCGACTTCACGCTGCCCAGCGCCACATGCTGCCTGCGCTCATCGTGCTGGTTGAAATAGCGAACGATGGTCGTCACTTCGGTCGTGTCGCCGGCGACGGTGCCTGTGCCGTGCGCTTCGATCAAACCAACTGTTGCAGGCGAGACGCCTGCATCCTCGTAGGCGCGGCGCAGCGCACGCTCCTGCCCTTCACCACGCGGCGCATAGATGCTCTTGTAGCGTCCGTCGCTGGACGCGCCAAGGCCCCTGATCACCGCATAAATCTGGTCACCGTCGCGTTCAGCATCTTCGAGGCGCTTGAGCACCATCATGCCCACGCCCTCGCCCACCAGCATCCCATCGGACTCAACATCGAACGGGCGCGGGTAGTCACCCTTGGAGAAGGCGGGGGTTTTGCTGAAGCACATATACATGAAGATCGAGTTGTCGGTGTCAACGCCGCCCGTGAGCATCATGTCGGCGCGGTGTTCGGTTAGCTCGCTGATGGCCAGGCGCAGCGCAGCCATCGTGCCGGCGCAGGCCGCGTCCACCACGCAGTTGATGCCGCCGAAGTCGAAGCGGTTGGCGATGCGCCCGGCCACTACGTTGCCAAGCATGCCCGGGAAGCTGTTCTCTTCCCAGCGCACGTAGGCCAGCTTGATGCGTTCGATGATGGCGGGCCGGTCTTCGTCGCTGATGCCGTAGCTTTCCAGCACCTGGTCCCACACGGGGTATTGCAGCCGCGACGCCAGCGGCGTGATCAGCTTCTGGCCGCCGCCTACGCCCAGCACGACGCCGGTGCGCTCACGGATTTCGTCCGCCGCCTGCGCGTAACCCGCATCGGCCAGTGCTTCCTTGGCGACCAGCAGCGAGAGCATTTGCGAGACATCGGTGACTTCGAGGATATTAGGGGGAAGGCCGAACTCCATCGGGTCGAAGTCGACATCGGGTACGAAGCCTCCGCGTTTGCAGTAGGTTTTGTCGGGCGCGGTGGGGTCGGGATCGTAGTAATCCTCGATGCGCCAGCGCGACTCAGGCACGTCGGTGATGCAATCCACCTTGCCAATGATGTTATTCCAGAACTCACGCAGGTTATGCGCCTGGGGCATGATAGCGCCCATGCCGACGATCGCAATTGGATGCTGGTGCAACTGATTACTTGGATGCGGCATCGGGCAAGCCATCCTGAGTCTATGTGTATGATATTGCGAGTGCATACCGTAGGGGTGTATGTGACCGTAAACCATACTTTGCTGAAACGGTATGTGTCAAGGGTTTTACGCCGCGCAGGCGGGGCACTCATGCCGCACTCATCGGCCTACGATGGCCACTCATCCTATATAAACCCCCATGCCTTCGGTTAGTCGCGCATAGACGACTGACAGATTGTGGATCGACCGCTCAGAAGGCCTGACAGCCGGGTTCAGATATAATCAGTTTTATGTGAACACTTGAGGTAAGGGGAAAATCATGCGCGTTGTCATCATCGGTGGAAGCGGGCACGTAGGCACGTATCTAGTGCCGCGATTGGTTGAGGCGGGGCACGAGGTCGTCAACATCAGCCGGGGCCAGCGGGCGCCGTACCAGCCCAACGCGGCGTGGGCGCAGGTGCAAACGGTCACAGCCAACCGCGAACAGGAAGAAGCGGCGGGTACATTTGGCATGCGCATCAGCGATCTGAAGCCGGACGTGGTGATTGACATGATCTGTTTCACCCTGCCCAGTGCCCAACACCTCGTCGAGGCGCTGCGTGGGCAGGTGACGCATTTCCTGCACTGCGGCACGATCTGGTCACATGGGCCGTCGGTGGCCGTGCCAACGGTCGAATCGCAGCCGCGTTTCCCGTTTGGCGACTATGGCATCCAGAAGAACGCCATCGAAAGCTACCTGCTGAACGAAGCGCGCCGCAACGGCTTTCCAGCGACCGTGATTATGCCCGGGCATATCGTGGGCATCGGCTGGACACCGCTCAATCCACAGGGCAACTTCAACCCGAAGGTATATGAAACGCTGGCGCAGGGCGGTGAACTGACGCTGCCCAACATGGGCCTTGAAACCGTGCATCACGTCCACGCCGATGACGTGGCGCAGGCGTTCATGGGGGCGATGACGCACTGGAGCGCCAGCATGGGCGAGAGTTTCCACAATGTATCCGAACAAGCGCTGACTTTGCGCGGATACGCCGAAGCCGTCGCGGGCTGGTTTGGCCAGACGGCTAACCTGAAATTCATGCCGCTGGACGAATGGCGCGCATCGATCAGCGAAGAGGACGCGGCCGCCACCATGGACCACATTGGCCACAGCCCGAACGCCAGCATCGGCAAGGCGCGGCGGCTGATCGGTTACCAGCCGCGCTACACATCGCTGCAAGCCGTGCGCGAAGCCGTGAACTGGATCGTCGAGCAGAATCTGATCAGCGCCGGATAGTGTATTTACGGATCATCTCACTTCTTCGGCGCGCTTCGCCAGCCCGCGGATCATGCCGCTGAAGATCAGACTGTGCAGAGGATAGAGGCCATACCAGTACAACAGCCCAAACAGGCCTCGGGGGGCGAAATAAGCCGTCTGGATGAGTTGAACCTTCTCATTCCCCTGTGCCTCAATGTTGAACTGAAGCCACGCGCGCCCGGGGACTTTCATCTCGGCACGCATACGTAGCATCTTGTCCCACTCAATTGCTTCGACGCGCCAAAAATCGATGGCATCGCCCACGCGCAAATCATGAGGGTGACGCCGGCCACGGCGCAGGCCAACGCCTCCCACCAAGCGATCCATCGCGCCGCGCAGCCGCCACGCCCAATTGAAGTAGAGCCAGCCATTGGTTCCCCCCAAGCTTGTGAAGGCTCTGAAGATGGCGCTGGGAGACGCATCGACCACAAGCCGGCGCGTCTCCAGCATCATGCCTTCGTGATCATCGAGGATTGCGGGCGCTTGCCCGGGCTGGCTGCTACCCAGCGAGTCCACCCAGCGCGTTTCAACCTCGCTCGCATCCAGCTTTTCCAGCGCGCGCCGCACCGCCACGTCATACGACACCGGATGGATATCCGGGAAAACGGTTTGCGCCAACTCGCTATGCACGATCACTTCGTTGCGCAGACCCTCAATGAGCGGGCGCGCAATATCGGAAGGGATGGGTGTGACGAGATGCACCCAGTAAGACGAAAGGCGCGGCGTGAGGACAGGCACGGGAATAAGCCAGCGGCGCAGCCCGCGCGCTTTGGCATAGCCCAACATCATGTCGCGGTAAGTCATCACATCACTGCCGCCAATTTCAATGATTTTGCCGCTGCTCGCGGGCGTACTCAGCGCGCTCACGAGATAAGCGAGCGCATCACGAATACCTATCGGCTGCACATGGGTATAGACCCATTTCGGGCCGATCATGACCGGGATTCGCTCGGTGAGGTAACGGATCATCTCAAACGAGAGGCTGCCCGAACCGACGATCACGCCCGCGCGGAACTCAGTTACTGGCACATCAAATTCACGCAGCGCCTGGCCAGTTTGCTGGCGAGAACGCAAATGTTCAGACAGATTTTCGTCACTATCTCCCAATCCACCCAGATAAATGACGCGCTGCACGCCCTGCTGCCGCGCGGAGCTGGCAAAATTGCGGGCAGCCGTAATATCTTTCTTCTGGAAATCTTCACCACCACGCATGCTGTGAATCAGATAATAGGCAGCATTGATTCCTCTCAGCGCTTGCCCAAGCGTCTCGGGGTCGAGCACATCCCCCTGTATAATCTCCACCTGATCGAGCCACGTGCGCCCCTCCAGCCGACTCGGGTCGCGCGCGAGCACGCGAACGTCGTAGCCCGCCTCCAGCAAGGCTGGCACGAGTCGGCCCCCAATGTAGCCGGTTGCGCCGGTCACCAGCACAGAAGTTGATCTGGAGTCTATCGTTGTTGCCATTTCTGAAACCTCATCTAAATACGCTCACAGAGGGCCGCGCAATTCTGTCCTCTTGAGGCACACACCATTGCGCTGTCACCAACATACCAGTTTTAAGCTTGAATTCTAAATAGCTGTCCGGCCTATCGAGCATACGTCATCACACCTCGCTGCAACCCGTGCTCGAAGCCGTCAACTGGATGGTCGAGCGGAAGACGGGCAGCGTGGGATAGCAGATTTTTTGAGGCCACTTGCCAGCCAAGTGGCATGCGAGCATGGGCGGCCATGGGCGGCGTTTGCGCTATGCTCAGGCCTTCACGAGTTGACCCTGTTACCATGAGACCTGCACATGATCATGCCACCTATTCACGCCTATTTCGACCAACTCACCGCCGTGCTGCAGTCGGTTGACACTGAAGCCCTTGATGCCGCAACCGGGCTGCTCATGAGCGCGTATGACGAGGACAGCACCATCTATGTGATCGGGAACGGTCAGAGCGCGACCTCCAGCACCGCCTTCGCCCTCGACCTCACTAAGCAGAGCATCACTTCCCCACTGCAGCGCCGCGTGCGTATTCTTTCACTCACCGACGACACGGCGGCGCTGACCGCATGGGCCAATGACATGGCGTATGAACAGATTTTCACCGAACAACTGAAGACGTTCTGGCGTCCGCGCGATCTGCTCGTCGCCGTGAGTGTGAGCGGGAACTCGCCCAATATTATCCACGCCTGCCAATGGGTACACGCAATGGGCGGCAAATCCGTCGCGCTGGCCGGATTTGACGGCGGCGCGCTGCGCGCTGGCACCGATGCCTGCGTCGTCGTGTCGAGCAGCGATTTCGGCATCGTGGAAACGGCGCACGTCGCCATCATGCATTACTGGGTCGATTTGTTCCGCGAGAAATTGGCGTCGTGAGCCATCCCCCGCGCCTGATCCTGGCGCTGGATTTCGGCGGCACCAAACTTGCGGCTGGTCTGGTTGATTTGACAGGCGGCGAGCTGTTGCAGGTGGGCCGGACGGAAACTCCCGGTGATGGGGGCGCGGCAGCAACCTTTGAGGCAATGATCGCCCTCAGCAGTCAGTTGGCCCTGCCCGATCATCTGGATGGCGTTGGCGTATCCTTCGGCGGGCATGTGCGCGAGGGGCAGATTGTTCGTTCGCTGCATGTGCCTGGCTGGGAAGATTTTCCGCTGGCGCAGCGCCTGTGTGACATTTTTGACGTGCAGCGTGCACTGATTGCGAACGATGCCAACGCCGCGGCGCTCGGAGAGTGGCGCTTCGGCGCAGGGCAAGGCAGTGAGTCGATGCTGTATGTCACCGTCAGCACGGGCATCGGCGGCGGCCTGATCCTCAACCGGCGTCTATTCGGCGGTTCGCACCAAATGGCCGGCGAGATCGGGCACATGAAGATCATGTCTTCGGGGCCGCTCTGCACCTGCGGCAAGCATGGCTGCCTTGAGGCGCTGGCAGCCGGCCCGGCCATCACGCGGCGCGCCGGCGAACTACTGCAGTTGGCCCCGTACGCCACCAGCAGCCTGCATACCGTGCGTCCGCTGACAGCCGCAGCCATCGCTGAGGCAGCCAACAGCGGCGATGCGCTCGGTGTCGCAGTTCTACGCGAAGCGGGAACCTACCTCGGCACCGGCATCGCCAACGCCATCAACCTGCTTGATATCGAGTGCGTGGTCGTGGGCGGTGGCGTGTCGCGCGCGGGCGACGTCTGGTGGGAAGCCGTTCAGTCCTCAGTTCAGGTGGAAACCCTGAACCCGCCGGCTAATGTCAGGCTGGAGCGATCGGCTTTGGGCGGGCACGAGGCGCTTTGGGGAGCAGCGGCGCTCTTCGCCCGGCCCTGACTGATCAGCCGCCAGAACCGCCGGGACAATCACTGCTGGCTACACAAATATACGCCGCCATCCTGCACGGAATGGCGGCGTCACAAACCCATCTCTGCGCTGGTTTCATCCATGAAGCAACCTTACACCGCCACATCTCCGCACACGTGCACGGCGATGCCCATCGCCGCCAGCATGGCCGACTTGGCCGCCAGCGCCTTGTCAGCCATTTCGGCGTCGGGCGCGTAGGCCACCTGAATGTGATTGGCCTTGTGGCGGCCCATCATCTGGTCCCGGCTGACGCCGTGCAGCACCGCATGCATGATCGGCCACTGCGGGGTTGTGAGCGCCCAGCGCCGCTGCGTTTCGGCCTCAGGCAGACGCACGACGCTCGCCCGGCCCACATCTGCATGCAGCGCGCCATCCATGACGAAGATGCGGCTCCACACGATTTCGCCCGGCTTGCTGACGCCCTTGAGCGTGCCTCCACCGAGCGGGAAGTACATCGGCGGCTGGCGCTCGGAACTGGCACCCGCGTAGCCGCCGCTGAAGTGCGACGGCGGCGCAGCCCCCGAAATCAGTAGCACCCACACGTAGGCGTCGACGCCGTCGCCGCTGTAGTGCTCGCCCCAGCGCAGGTCGTGCAGCGTGGTCGCGGGATCGAGGCTCATCGCTGTCCACACGTGGTTCGTCACCAGCGCGTCCAGCCCCGCGCCCTCATCAACCTCGTTGAAGTGCGGTAGCGCGCGCCCGGCGTACAACTCCTGCCCAGACTCGGGGTCGTAGACAGGTGGACGCTCGACATTATTCAGCAGACCCTCGACCAGGTCACTGGCCGGCGTCATGTCCTTAAGCCCCTGCTGATACTGAATGCCAATGGCGTCGCAGCCAAAGGCTTTGGCGATTCGCACGGAGGCGATATACATCTTCATCTGCTGATGAATTTGCGTATCAGTCAGTTCGCTGGACTCGTCTGTGCCCGTCACGAACGTCATGCCACGCGCATTGAGCCAGGCACGGGCGGCGTCGGCTTCGGCCTCGGTCACACTGCGCATGGCCGCCACCAGCGCGCTCTGGCTCAGGCGTTCCTTGAACACGCCCGCCGGATTGAGCAGCGCATCGTCGAAAACAGCGTTGGCCATGCCCATGCAGCCCTCGTCAAACACGCCGAGAATAGCTTTGTTCTGGCGCAGTTGGGCCGCTAGCGCTTCGCCTAATTCGCGTTCACCAGCGGGCAAGACTGTCACATTCAGATCGCGCACATGGCTGGCATCATGAGTGATATAGCCAGTCTTTATCCACTGGCGGATGCCATCGAGGAAGAAGTCGTCCTCAAACGTCTCGCTCCAGATTGTGCTGTAGTTCACGCCCATCTTCGTGAGCGAGCCGTTCAGGTTGAGCAGCCCCACCAGCCCGGGCCACTGGCCGCTCCAATTAGCAACTGTCAAAATCGGCCCGCGATGATGCTGCAAACCGGCCAGCACATGGTGGCTGTACTGCCAGACGGACTCGGCGACGATGACGCGCGCATCGGGGTGAATGGACTTAAACACATCCATTCCCATGCGCTGGCTGGAGATGAAACCGTGCTTCTGAACCGGATCGTAGGGATGGCCGCGGCGCACGGCGAGTCCTTCGCGGGCAAACACCTCGGTTAGCTTCGCTTCCATCGCCGCCTGCGCGGGCCAACACGTCTGGTTGGCCGACAGGCGCAGGTCTCCACTCGATACCAGCACCGCTTCGTTGGCGGGTACAGGAGCAGCATCTACAGTCTTGGGGAGTGCATAAGCCATGATCATCTTCCTTCACTGAATCAGAACATCATAAAGCTCTACTTTAACGCTCCGCGTATGAACAGCAAGGCCATGCCAACCCACATCGGCCGTGACGGATTGACCGGATGTGTTCGAGGTCTAAATCAGCCGGTTTCCCGTTTCACGCGCATCATAGCCGGGCTGGGCAGCCAGCATCTGCCGAAAATCCGGCTCGTTGAGGAGCGTGAGCAGCCGTTCCACGCCCGGATGCTCTGTATGCCGTTCGGGAATGACCAGATCGTAGCGTTCCCACCCAACTGGCACAAAGCCGAGGCCAAGCGCAACCGCCCCACTTCGCACGCCCAGCCCGCAGTCGGCGATGCCCGACGCGACCGCCGCCCCCACCGCCAGATGCGTGGGTTCCTCACGTTCGTAGCCGTCAATGCGCGTGGGGGCAATGCCGCGCCGCTGTAGTTCATAGTCGAGCAGCACACGCGTCCCCGCCCCGCGCTGGCGATTGACATAGCGCAGACGCGGCAAGTCGTAGAATGACTGAATGCCCAACGGGTTGCCCGGCGCGACGATGAAGCCCTGTTCGCGGTGGGCGAACGTCACCAGCCGCACCGGTTCGCCGGGAAGATACTTCCCAACGGCCGCGAAATTGTATTCACCGCTGCCCGGGTCGAGCAGATGAACGCCGGCCATGTGCGCCTCGTTTCGGCGCAGCGCCACCAGGCCCCCGAGCGAGCCAACGTGCGACGAGGCGAGGCGATAGCCCGGCAGGCTGGCCGCGAAATACTGGCCCCACAGGTCGATCAGCGGATCATGGCTGCCCATAATTAACACCGTATGCCGGATGTCTTCGGCTGAACGATAGAGCAGCACATCGACCACGCCGCCCTGCTCAACGCCCTCGCTGAAGCGGGGGATGTGCGCCAGCCCGTCGGCGCGCACCAGCGACGAGATCACACCCGCGCCGCGGCCGAGCGGCGTCGCCAGCAGTCGTTCTCCAACCTCCGCCACCGTCACGCGCACGAAGTCATCGTCTCCCATCGGCGAAACCAGCGGGCGCGTGATGGTCGCCTGTATGCGCGGCAGCCGGTCGTGCAGCGGCAGCAAACCCAGCCAATGCGCCAGCAGCGGCTCAACAAACAGATCACCAGTGAGGGCCGCGCTCACCGGATAGCCGGGCACGCCCAGCACCGGTATCCTCTCGACCAACCCCATGATCACGGGATGGCCGGGGCGCACGGCCACGCCATGCACCAGCAGCTCGCCCTGCTCCCGAATGATGGACGCCGTGTAATCCTGACTGCCGGCCGACGAGCCGGACAGAATCAGAATCAGGTCGGGCCCTTGCCCGCGTGCATCGCGCAGTGCGGCCCGCAATCGGTCTCGATCATCCGGCACGATTGGCAGCGTGACCGCCTGCCCGCCCGCCACGGTGATCTGTGCCGCCAGCACCAGACTGTTGTACTCGGTGATTTGCCCCGGCGCGGGCGTCTCAGCAGGCGAAACCAGTTCGTCACCCGTGGGAATCAGAATGACGCGCGGCTGGCGGCGTACGTTCACCAGCGCATATCCGCAGCCGGCCAGCGCCCCCAGATCGACCGGGCGCAGGCGGTGATTGACCGGCAGCACCAACTCGGTGGCGACCATATCTTCGCCCAGCAGCCGCACATGCTGCCACGGCGCAACCGACGCGCGAATAGCGATTTCGGTCACGCCGACCGGCTGTACATGCTCGATCATGATGACGGCGTTCGTACCCGGCGGCAGCGAGTCGCCCGTGTCCACTGCGAAAGCCTGATCGTCCAGCCGCAGGCGCACGGGCCGGGTTTCAGTGGCGTGCAGCGTATCGACCGCTTGCACCGCATACCCATCCATGCCAGCAGCGTGGTAGTGCGGCGAGGATCGCTTCGCCCACACCGGCTCGGCCGTCACCCGGCCCAGCGCATCGGCCAGCGCCACCGGCGCTCCGGGCAGCGCCTCCCATGTGCCTGCTGCTACCAGTGCTACCTGTAGCCGTTGGCGCGCTTCATCCAGCGGGACATCTTCAAGGAAGTAGTTCCGGTCAGCGTCGGTCATGATGGGTTAGGGTCTATCTTCAAACTCCCTGCTGGACTGTTTTTGGCACATTCTTACCCCATTGCGCTTTGCTTAACTCCCCCGCTCTATCGCAATGCTGGGGAGCAACACTAATTACTCTTCAATGCTCAACCCCACTCCTCGCCCGGCATCTCGCTCATCCGTGACCACCCGATCCCCCAGACCGTCGCCTGCAAGGAGCGCATCCAGTCTATGATGGAACCATGCCCGATCGCCGCGCGGAAAGGTCAGTCATCTCGCCGCGCATCCGTTGTCCCTTATGCTGTCGCTTAGTCGCAATACTTTTCCCCTCAGCGGTTGTCGCTTAACCTTGATTCTGCTGCTTAGTCGCTTATTCTCTTCTTCTCTCGGTCTGGTTCGGCCAAAGTCTCGGGCGAGGGGTTAATTTGTCGCATATCGTCACCAGTCACTCCGCTCAGCCCTTGCAATGGGGTGAGGATTATGAGCCTTGCAGGCACTAAAACAACTCCACCTCTACACTGCTGCCTGCCTTCAGACCGGTGCTATCCAGCGGCACCACGACCAGCCCGTCGGCGCGGGCCAGCGTGAAAATGAGCGTGGACTTGCCGAACAACGGCTCGGCGTCGTAACCGCCAGCGCGCTCGATCAGGCGCACCGGAACGGTATCCTCGCGCCCACTCGACGAGGGAATGCTGCCCGTCAGCATGGCCTTCACCGTGGCCGCAGGGGGCATCTTCTCCCCCAGCGCGCGCCGAATCAGCGGGCGAACGATCTGCCGGGCGACGAGGAACGCCGAGACCGGATTACCCGGCAGGCCAATGACCGGCTTGCCCGCACATACGGCCAGAATCGTGGGCTTGCCCGGCTTGACGGCCAGCCCATGCTGCATGATGCCGGGCGGGCCAAGACCACTGATGACCTCGCAGGTCAGGTCACGCGTACTGACCGAACTGCCCGCCGTGATCACGAGGATGTCGCAGCGCTGAAGCCCCGCCTGCGCCCGCGCCCCGAAATCGGCCAGTTCGTCACGGGCAATGCCGAGCAGTACCGGTTCGCCGCCTGCTTCCAGCACCAGCCCGGCCAGCGCCTCGGCGTTGATATCGCGCACCTGCCCCAGCGCCGGCGTTTGCTCTGGCGGAACGAGTTCATCACCGCTGCTCAGGATGCCGACCACCGGCGACCGCGCCGCCTCAACTGTCAGGATTCCGGCCGCGAGCAGCCCGCCGATGTCCTGCGGGCGCAGGCGGTGCCCTGCCAGCCAAACCGCCTCACCAAGCGCAACGTCCTCACCCACCTGAATGACGTTCTCGCCGGGCGCGGCTGGGCCCAGTATCTCGATTTCGTCGTCGCCCAGCGCCTGCGTGCGCTCGATCATCACGACCGAATCGGCACTTGCTGGCAGCATCCCGCCGGTGTGGATGAGCATCGCCTGCCCCACGCCAATGTCGCCGGGTGGTTCCTGTCCCATCGCCACGGTGCCGATGCAGGTCAGGCAGGCCGGCAGCGAAGGCGACGCGCCAAAAGTGTCGGCCGCGCGCACCGCGTAGCCGTCCATGGTGCTGCGCCGGAACGGCGGCAGGTCGAGCGGTGATACCGGAGCCACCGCCAGCACGCGCCCCAACGCCTGCCGGCTGTCCACCCTCTCGATGCTGGCTTGCGGCTGCCAGTGTCCGAACATCGTGTCCAGCGCGGCGCGCACCGGCGTCACATTAAAGAAGGCGGCTGCTGCGGGCATCAGATGGCTGCTTCCACCGTCTCGGGCAGGCCCAATCGCTGGGGATGGGTATAGACGCGCAGGCTGCCCTGGCGCACGTAGCCCACAATGCAGATGTTCCACGCCTGCGCCAGCCGCAGCGAAATGCTGGTGGGCGACGTACGGCTGGCAACAATCGGCGTGCCCATACGCCGCGCCTTGCCCAGCATTTCCGAACTGATGCGTCCGCTGGTCAGCAGCAGGCCGTCACGCGTGCCGATCTGCTGCTGCAGCGCCTTGCCCACCACCTTATCGACGGCATTGTGTCGGCCCACGTCCTCGGCGCTGACGAGCAGGTGATCGCGGTTAGCCAGCACCGCCGTATGCACGCCGCGCACCTGATTGTAGAGTCGGGCTGATCCTTGCAAATCGCGCATGCGCTGGAAAATAGTTTCAGGCGCGACGGCCAGTTCGCTCTCCAGTGGGGCATACTGCTCTGTGAGGTGCTGCAGCGTCACGCCGCCGCCACAACCAGACGTCAGAATCATGCGCCGCGGCGGGTCAAACTGCTTGTGCCGAAGGAATACGTCTACAACAGTGCGGGCAGCGTTGGTCTGAACGAGGCTGACATCCTCGAAGGACTCGATGACGCCCTCGTTATAGAGGAAGCCGAGGGCCAGCGCCTCGTGTTCGAGCGGGCTGCACATGATCGTCGCCAGTTCCTGCCCGTTGACGTAGAGCGTCACCAGCGCCTCTTCGATGACGCCCGTCTCCCCATATTCGGCGTGCTCGTTGTGGACCGTCCAGCAGCGATAGGGCTGCGCGCCCGCTACGTAGTCGGCCATACCCTATTCCTCAGGCTCGGATTTACGGCGGCGCGAACGGCGTGTCGTTTGCCGGATCTCGTCAAGGCTACGCCCCTGCTCCAGCCCGAATTCGATCTTGGGCTTAAGCGCACCCGTAGGGCACACTCCCACGCACTGACCGCAGAATACGCACGGGGAATCCGGCAGCGGTAAGTTGAAGGTCGTGGTGACGTGCGTGTCGAAGCCGCGCTCGCCCAACGTCAGCGCGAACGTGTACTGCGCGTCTTCGGCGCATACTTGCACGCAGCGCCAGCACAGCACGCATTGGCTGTAATCGCGGAGGAAGAACGGGTTGTCATCGTATACCGGGTGTTCGCGCCGTTTCGCCTCAGGAAAGCGGTCAGAGTCTACCTCGTAGTCATCCATCAGCGCCTGAATTTCCGGCGCCTGGTGCAGGTCGACTGCTGAGTTGAGCATTTCCAGGATCGTACGACGGCTGCGCTCGACGCGCTCATTGCGCGTAGCGACGGTCGCGCCCTCGGTGCAGGCGGCGATGCAGGCCGGCTGCAGCAGGCGGCCGTCGTTCACATCCACCACGCACACCCGGCACAGGCCATTGGCCGTCGTCGCGTCGTGGTAGCAGATGAC
Source organism: uncultured Chloroflexia bacterium (assembly GCA_963841085.1). Taxonomy (GTDB): domain Bacteria; phylum Chloroflexota; class Anaerolineae; order Aggregatilineales; family Phototrophicaceae; genus Flexifilum. Next base: position 950,479 of record CAWJBF010000005.1, read on the forward strand.
CGGCACATCCACGCCCAGGGCACGCGCCGCTTCCAGCAGCGTCGTTCCGGCTGGCACGGTCACTTGCTGTCCGTCAATCGTTAAAGTCAGTGTTTCAGATTGGTCGTTCATTGTGCCCCCTCAGCCGCGGCGAACAGTTCCGGCCACCGTTTCATGGCGCTCAGGACGGCCGAAGCCGCTGTCTGCCCTAGCCCGCACAGCGACGCTTCGGTCATGGTCAGCCCCACATCCCGCAGCCGCCTGGCATCCCCCGGCCGCGCGTGCTCCAGCCGGTCGAGGATTTCCATCTGGCGCTGCGTGCCAATCTGGCATGGGAAGCACTTGCCGCAGCTTTCGTGCTGGAAGAAATGCCCCAACCGCTTCAGCACATCGCGCAAGTTTGCTGTGTCGTTAAAGACCATGATCGCGCCCGAACCGAACGTGCTGCCAGCAGCGCGCAGGTCTTCAAACGTCAGCGGCACATCGATCTCATCCGGCGTCAGGAACGTGCCCGCTGCGCCGCCCATGAGCACGGCCTGGAGCGCGCCCACCACCCCGCCGAACTGTTCATCGAGCAACTGGCGCAGCGTGATTCCCGGCCGGATTTCGCTCACGCCGGGCTGGCGCACATGGCCGCTCACCGAAACCAACTTTGGGCCTGTGCTCTTCTCAGTGCCGAAGCTCCTGAACCAATCCGCGCCATATTCGACAATCAGCGGAATCGTGCACAGAGTCTCAACGTTGTTCACCGTGGTCGGCTGGCCGAACAGCCCGAATGTGGTCGGGTACGGGGGTTTGGTCCGGGGAAAGCCGCGCTTGCCCTCAATCGCCTCAAACAGCGCCGTCTCTTCTCCGCAAATGTAGGCGCCCGCGCCGCGCCGCAGCTCCATCGTGAAGCTGAAGTCGCTGCCCATTATTTGTTCGCCAAGCAGCCCGGCACTGTGCATTTCATCCAGCGCAGCCAGCAGAATACGCTCGGCTTCGGGATACTCTCCGCGCACGAACAAATAGCCGGCAGATGCCCCAACCGCGTAGCCCGCGAGCAGCATCCCTTCGAGCAATAGATGCGGCCGCGTCTCCATCAGCACGCGGTCTTTGAACGTGCCCGGCTCGCTTTCATCGGCGTTGCAGACGATGTAGCGCGGCAGCGCCGGCGACTGGCGGGTGAGCCGCCACTTCAACGCGGTTGGAAAAGCGGCCCCGCCTCGCCCGATCAGCCCGGCAGCCTCGACCTCGGCGATCAGCGCGTCGGGCGCTTGCTCAGTCAGCGCCCGGCGCAGCGCCCGATAATCGCCATACTCCGCCAGCGTCTGCGGCTGACCAGCGTTTTCATCGAGTATCACCAGGGCCGCGTTGACAAGCGCCTGACGCGGCGGCGCATCTCCCGCCAGCAAGGAATCGATGTCTGCCACGGGCGCGTGTGACCACGTCCCTTCACCCCGTTGGCTCACCAGCGCGGCTGGCGCATGGTCACACAGCCCGAGGCATGGGCAGCTCAGTATGGTGTACTCCCCATCGGCGCTGGTGTCATCCGCGCCCAGCCCAAGCCGATCACGAAGCTGATGAAGCTGATCATCCGCACCAGCCAGCGCGCAGGACGGGTCGGTGCAAACGTGGATGGTCATCTGCCCGGTCGGCTGATCGTGCAGAAGAGAATAGAAGCTGATGACGCCATAGATGTCGGCGGCTGGCACGCGCAAGCAGCGCGAAACGGCCTGCACCGCCTCAGCATCAATATGCCCATAAGCGTCCTGTAGTTCCCACAGCAGGGGGAGCAGACTAGCTCGTGATTTGCCCGCATAACGAAGAAGCATTTCATCAATTGGCATTAGGTATACTTTCCAGGAAAAGCACCACAGGTGGCACAACTATGCTAAATTGTAGCCACAAAAGGTTGCTTTGCCTTACTTTTTCGCAATTGATTACAGGATGACTCCCCATGGAACGACGGCCCGCGCTTCAGCCCGACCAAGTCGTACGCACGACCTGCCCCTACTGCGGCGTGGGCTGCCAGATGAATTTACACATCAAAGATGAATTGATTTATCGGGTGTCGGCCCCGTTCGACGCCGCGCCCAACTACGGCAATCTTTGCGTGAAGGGGCGCTTTGGCACCGACTTCACCACCCACCCGGGCAGGTTGAAGACACCGCTGATCCGCGATGAGCGCGGCGGAGAGTTCCGCGAGGCCAGTTGGGACGAGGCCCTGACGCTGGTCAGCCAGCGCCTCGCGCAGATCGTGCGCGAAAGCGGCGGCGACAGCATCGCCACCTATGCCTGCGCCAAAGCCACCAACGAAGATAACTACGTCTTCCAGAAGTGGGTGCGCGCCGTGATGCACACCAACAACGTCGATCACTGCGCCCGGCTGTGCCACGCGGGCAGCGTGACCGGCCTGCAACTGGCGATTGGTTCAAGCGCCATGAGCAACAGCATCGCCGAGATGGAAACTCTCGACACCTTCATCGTCACCGGCAGCAACACCACCGAAACGCATCCGGTCATCAGCCTGTTCCTCAAGCGCGCAGTGCGCCAGAACGGGGCGAAACTGATCGTGATTGATCCGCGCCAGATCGAGCTGACCGAGTTCGCCACGCTCTGGCTGCGCCAGAAGCCGGGCACCGATGTCGCGGTCTTTCAAGCGATGGCGCACGTCATCGTCACCGAACGGCTCTATCGTGACGACTTCATCGCCGAGCGCACCGAGGGCTTCGACAGCTACGTCGAGTCGCTGGAATCGTTCACGCCAGAATGGGCCGAGTCCGTCAGCGGCGTCCCCGCCGAAGACATCCGCCAGGCGGCCCGCCTGTATGCCAATGCTGGGCGAGCCGCTTTCTACTGGGGCATGGGCATCAGCCAGAGCACGCACGGCACCGACAACGCGCTGGCGCTCACCAACCTTGCGTTGATGACCGGTCATATCGGCAAGCCAGGCACGGGGCTGAACCCCCTGCGCGGGCAGAACAACGTGCAGGGCTGCTCGGACAGCGGCGGCTTGCCCAACGTCTACACCGCCTACCAGCCGGTGAACGACCCCAGCGTTCGCGCCCGCTTTGAGCAGGCGTGGCACACCACCCTGCCGCCGGAGCCGGGCCTGACGGTGACAGAAATGGTGGACGGCGCGCTGACGGGCCGGATTCGGGCGATGGTCGTGATGGGCGAGAACCCGCTGATGAGCGAGCCCAACCTGGCGCACGCGCGCCACGCCATGGAAGCGCTCGATTTCATCGTCTGCATCGACATCTTCATGAACGAGACAGGCGAACTGGCAGATGTGATCCTGCCATCAGCCAGCTTCGCCGAAAAAGACGGCACCTTTACCAACAGCGACCGGCGCGTACAGCGCGTGCGCCAGGCACTGCCGCCGGTGGGGCTGGCCCGGCCAGACTGGCAGATCGTGTGCGATCTGGCCTTGCGGATGGAAAACCTGCTCGGCGCTACGCCCGGCGCGGGCTTCGAATACCCTGATACCGAAGCCATCTGGGAAGAGATGCGAACGGTCACACCTGATTTCTACGGCATCACCTACGAGCGTATGGAACGCGAAGGCGGGGTGCATTGGCCGTGCCCTAATCTCGACCACCCGGGAACGCCGTATCTGTTCGAGCACGACTTCCCGCGCGGCCGAGGCAAGTTCTGGGCCCTCGACTACGGCACTGACAGCGAACTGCCGGACGCGGAATACCCCTATCATCTGACGACCGGGCGCGTGCTGTTTCACTGGCATGGCGGCACCATGACGCGCCGTTCGCGGCTGGATGAAATTTTCCCAGAACCGATCCTCGAAATGCACCCCGACGATGCGCATGCGCTCCTGTTGGTGTCGGGCGACTGGGTGAAAGTCACGTCACGCAGGGGCAGCATCACCTGCCGCGCGATGGTCACGGGGCGTTCGCCGGTTGGCACAGTGTTCCTGCCGTTCCACTTTGCCGAGGCAGCCGCCAATGTGCTGACGCTGAACAAGATCGACCCGCGCGCCAAGATTCCCGATTTCAAGATGGCGGCCGTTCAACTCCACAGAACCGAAGCACCCCCGCAGCGCGAAGGGGCGGACGTACCGCTGGAACAGCGTGGGGCGATCAAAGAACCGACCTACTGGGTGCATTAGCGCGTGTATTGTTGCGTGCGGCCCTCAACCCCCTGCTCCTTCTCCCTCAGGGCAAAGGGGTGAACCGCATTCGGAGTGAGCCAATTTCCCTCGCCCTGAGGGAGAGTGATTAAGGGTGAGGGCTTGTGGCGGCCCTCTATTCGCCCGATTGCTGCGCGTCCTGCAGTTCGCCGGGCGTGTTGATGTTGCGAAAGGACAAGCCGCGTGGGTCAAACGGCTGACAGTCGGCCTCGTCGAGGTAACGTACGCGCACGTCGTCGTAGAAGCCGATGATTTTGAGGCGGTCGGCGTCCAGTTTGCGCCGGATCGGCTCGGTGCAGCGCTGGCTGTAGAGCGCGTGCAATCCCTCAGGATAGCCATCCACACGCGGCACGACCACATCAGTTTCCGGCGTCATCAGCGCGATCATATGGCGCAGCAACCCTGTATTTAGGAACGGCATGTCGCAGGCCACGCACAGTATACAGTCGCCCTTGCTGTGCAGCAGCGCGGTGTAAATCCCGCCAAGGCTCCCCTTGTCCGGCAGCGAATCAGCAAACATCGGCAGGCCAAGATGCGCGTAGAGCTCTGGCTTATTGGTCACCAGAATCGTTTCGCGCTGGCCAAGGCCGGCAACCCGTTCCAGCACATGCTCGATCATCGGCTTGCCAAGCACCGGCACGAATGCCTTGTCTGTGCCCATGCGTGAGCTTTTGCCGCCCGCATTGATCGCTACCGTCAGTCCGCTCATCGCCTGTTTCCCCAGCATGCGTTGGACCAAGTATAGCCCGGATGAAGACCCGAGAGTTCAGCGCCTGTGCACACAAGGCCACGCCGCCATCCCTGTTCGAGATGGCGGCGTGGCCTTGGCGATCCATTGGTGGTGTTACTGTGATCCTGCCTCAGTCACCGCTCTCGGCCAGAGCAGGAAGTGATTCTTGATCCTCCAGGCGGCTCATCCCACTGCGGAATATCTGCCATAGTTCGTAGGCTATTGGCAGCATCGATATGAACCACAGCCCGTAGGCAACCCCCTGTAACATTGCCTGAGACTCGTGAAGAAAAATGCTCGCCCACAGGAGTATGCCGCCCAGATTCACGGTAATCAGGGTGAACCAGTTTCCACCAAGCTTCGGCGGAGCATCTGGCTGAAAGACGCGTCGGAACAGTAGAGGGATGATCGCGTACCCGAACTGGAGCACCCAACCATAGATCAGGGCCTGTGGCGCATTCTGTTCGATTCCTGCGCCGGGAAAGCCCGGCACTCCCAGAATAATAAGGGGTGCCACCATGACCGGGGCAAGAATCCACACATAGGCTAGAATCAGGTGCAGAATCCCCGGTGTCCGAAGCAAGCGGTCACCAACGAGTGGCTTGATGACATTCGCCAGCAGCCAGATCGTTGCGGTGAGATGCAGGATCAGGCCCGGTACCGAAAACAGATTTGATTGGAACCACGGGCCCAGCACCAGCCCCAGCGCCCCCACGCTCATCATCCAGAAGATTGGCGTGATCGACCGCGGCCAGGCAAGTGAGCGTCCGGCAAAACTCGGATACAAATCAACCAGCAGCCCGGCGAACACGAGCGACATGAAGCCCCAGTTATTGGCATGAATATGGACCTCAATCGGCACCTTGATTTGCAGCCAGCCGCCCCAGCCCTGCCATAATCCGGTACCGACGATAATCCCCAGCAACAGATAGGCCAATCCCATCACATAGAACTTGCGCCCTGCGGATGGCTGAGACTCAGCAGATGGCTTGCGCAGCCTTCCCAACTGGAGCATGAGCAAGACAGCGGCAGTGAAGATCAGCGTGCCCCCCACGGAGATTAATGCGAAACTGATCATTGGGATTCCTATGAGCAGGATGAGCAACCCCAGATTCAGTGTCAGCCAGATGTCCCATCGGATTTTGGGACGTGGCAGGCCGTTGCGCGCTGCCACCAACAGCGGCAGAATGCCAAACGCTATTTGTGTCAGCACGCCCAGCGTGATGAAATGCACACGCATCCAGCGCAGGCCTGCGAAAAAAGGCACCAGCCCAAAGCTGATCAACGATGCATCCAGCGCACCCAGCACTGCTAATGTGATGTATAGAATGGCTACGACAAAATAGGGGTTGAACACGAGTCACCTCTTGCTAGTGCACACTTGAAAGCAGCGGAACCGCTGGGTATGCCTTATGGTTTTTGTTGTTCCAGAGCGAGCTGTTTACGGGCTTCTGCTCCACGGAATGGATATCCCAGCACGACCCCCGCCAGGCAAAAATCCAGCGCGCCGCCAGCGATTGGCACCAGCGCGATAATCGCCAGAATCGTACCCGGCGTTCCCTTGACGACCACCAGCCCGACGGTCATCAGAACGAGGCCCACGACAACGCGCATGATGCGCCCTTTGTTACTGGTCATTAGAGCGATAAATGGCATGTCATTTCTCCTGGTGATAGGCTCAGTTCAGGCAATACGGGTTGCGAGGAATACCAAACGTGTTTCAGCTTCAACACTACGCTTAGCGCCGTGAGGCGTAACCACTATCGCACCTGAAGAAACGGAGCGGCGCTCATCATCGACCGTCATCCATCCAGTTCCCTCCAGAAAGGTGTATACGGCCAGCGCCTCAGGATGTGACGGAATTTTCTGGCCCGGCTCAAGGCAGCCGATGATGACTTTGAGCTGTTCGTTTTCGACAAGCAAGCTTGGCACTGGACCGTCGGGGGAAAATACAGCCTTCTCTTGCCAGTTCGGATACCATATGGGCTTCATTGGTTCTGCCTTCCTGGGGTTGAATAGGATCTGAAAGGGTCGGCTGATGGCTTGTGTCGGACAAATTCGTTCGCAATTGCCGGTATAAATGCAGGCATCAGGATCTGTGACAACGGCCAGCCCGTCTCTCATCGCTAGGGACTGGGTAGAACAAATGCGAATACAAAGCCCGCAACCAGTGCAGCGGCTGGCATCAATCATGGGTACAGGGCGTTCTTCTTGAGCTAGCTGCGCCATTCTGGCCTACCCTTCACCACAGGGAAGAGCATAAGTGAAGGAATTGAAGCTGTCTTCGACTTTTGTCGAGTTTGAGTTGCATGAGCCTTTTAGGCGGTGTCTGGCGGCGTGACTATTGCAACAAGCTTGAGTTAGTTTGTCCGTGCGAGTTCGATACACCAAGGCAGAAGATGAATGCAAGCGACGAGGCGATCCGCGCCTTGACAGCGATTCCCTACTTCGTGGATGTTGATGTCAACCTCGTAAAGACGATCGCCAAATACACCGTGCGTCAGAAATGTGATGCCGGACAGGTGCTTTTTCTGGAAGGTGAACAGGAGGTGGCTCTGTATATCGTTCAGCAGGGCTGGCTGAAGGCAGTCAAAATTTCATCTGATGGCCGTGAGCAAGTGCTACATTTTATTGGGCCGGGTGAAGTGTTTAATGCGATTGGTGTTTTTGTCGAATCCAGCAACCCTGCAACGGTCATTGCACTTGAACCGGCTGTGGTCTGGGTCATCCAAAAAGAGATTATGTTGAAGCTGCTTGATGACTACCCCGAACTAGCGCGCACGGTTATCCGGCGTCTGGCTGGCCGCGTTCAGCAGTTAATTGGAATGGTTGAAGACCTGTCATTACGCACCATCGAAGCGCGCCTGGCTCGCTACCTGATCGAACAATCCACCGATGAGCAGTTGCAGCGGCCCCGATGGGCTACCCAGGCAGAGATGGCAAACAGGCTCGGTACAGTCCCCGATGTGCTTAATCGAGCCTTGCGCAGCCTGGCAAAGGAAAATCTGATCCGCGTCGAACGACACCAAATCCAAATCCTTGATTACAGCGGTTTAGAGGCAAAAGCAAACTCTGCCAAGTAAGGCTCTGTCAAACTCGACAAATGTCAATGAGTTCCAGTTGCCCGGGTGATATGCTTAGCCTCAATACAGGTGAGTTCGCGCCCTGTAGAATCGGCGAACGCATGACGGTGTTATCCATATCAATAACGAGATGAGGAGAGATCTGATGGACACGCAAACGATGATTGATCATCTGAACGAAGACCTTGCTGGTGAACTCGGTGCAATTATCCAGTACCTCACCTATGCCGCTAAAGCGACGGGCCCCTATCGACCACAATTGGCCCAGTTCTTTCTCACTGAGGTGGCCGACGAGCAGATTCATGCACAGTACCTTGCCAACAAGATTGTCGCGCTCGGTGGTGAACCCACAACCCAACCGCGCGCAGTGCCTGTCGCAAAAAGCAATCATGAGATGCTTGAAGCGGTTCTGGCAGCGGAACAACAAGCCACGTCCGATTATTCCCAACGCGCAGAGGAGGCCTCGGCATTTGGCGATAAGGGATTGGTCGTTCAGCTTGAAGACATGATTCGTGACGAAAGCGGTCACTCAGAGGAAACAGCGCGCATGTTACGTGATTGGCCCCTTTAGCTGAGTGCCCTACTGAACCTACAATCACACCCTGCGTCGGTGGCGCGCTGACATTAGGCAGCCGACCGAATTCATGGGTGGTGCACCACTTGGTGCTACTGCCCGTGCACACTAAAGCCACGCCGCCATCCCACGTAGGATGGCGGCGTTTTTGTGTTGACCCAAACAGGCTTTCAGCCCGCATCGTGCAGGTGAAAGCTCACCGCCTGTACCTGTCCTCAACAGGCGCTCGACTGACCACTGCCGAACGCGTCGCCCGGCATGCCGACGGCGCCATCCTCGGGCGGTTGCGCCCCACGGGTAAATCCCTATACTGACTTCAGTGAATCTCTGTAGGAGCAGTTGGCCTGTTCACTGGAGGCGGGTAGCTTATGCATGCTTTGTTTCGGATTCGGACATTGTTGCCGGTATTTATCCTCGTTGGATTGAGCTTGTTGGCCGGTTGCGGCCCCGCTGAACCCCCTCCTGTCGTTTCTATCGAGCAAGCCTGTGCGCCTGAAAACGACGGAAAGCCCGCGAGTGTCATCGGCTACTTTCAATCAGATTTCATGATCTTCTGCACAGACACTTGTACCCTTGATTTTGCCGACAAGCCTGGCGGTGAGAGTCCTTTGTCCCCGTATGTCACGGTGGGCACGGGCGCCAATCAGATGCGCGAGCTGCCTGATAACTTCCAGGCGTCGGATTTCCAGGTGACCGCGCACGATGGTACGACCGTGGGACTGAGCGATCGCGTACAGATTTCGGGTACGATGACGATAGCGCCGAGTGTCTGCTTGATGGAGGTAAATCAGATCAGCGCCGCGCCTTAGTTGCCGCCTTGAGCGATGTGATATTCAGCAAAACAAAGCCGCCATTCCTCACGAAATGGCGGCTTTTCTGATGACTCCAGGCGGAAGTCAGGGGCAGACGATTCTCATCTCTATTGTTGGCAGCACGGTGGTTAGTGGGCTTCGGCAGCCTCAGCACCGATGTGCCACCGCAAATCGCCCAGCAGGGCTATCGGCTAAGGCGCGTGGAGGATCCACACGGGGCGAATTTGTCAGACCCGCCCCGTGAAAGCACTTAACGGACGTCGTGCCACGCGGTGTAAATCGCGTTCTGATCGCGCTTCATCGCCAGCAGTAGCGCGTCCTGATCGACCGGAATGGAATACACACGTACGCCGACCGCATTGTAGATCGCATTGCAGATAGCGGGCGTGGTATTGATAGACGGAATTTCACCCACGCCTTTCGCGCCATATGGCCCATCGGCTGAGCGATGCTCCACCAGACGCGAAATGATCTCTGGAGCGTGCTTGATGCTGGGCATCTTGTAGCGCGACAAAAAGCGTGACCAAGGCACGCCTTCTTCCAGAATGTACGACTCGGTCAGGCAGTTGCCAAGCGCCATCACGATGCCGCCTTCGATCTGCCCCTGAAGCATGAGCGGGTTGATTGCCCGCCCGATGTCGGTGCTGGACACCACTTTGTGCACATGCACTTCACCCGTGTCGGTATCCACCTCCACCAGCGCTGCCTGAGTTGCATAGCTGAACGCGAAATGCATATCGCCGCCGCTGCCCAGTGGTTGGGTTTTCGGCGCCCAGTATTCATGCCGGGTGCGCGACTGCAAGCCGTTCGATTTCATCCACTTCACGATATCGCCATATTGCACTCTCTGCTCAGGTGTACGCAGCAAGCCCTCTTCGTAATAGATGCTGTCTGGCGGCACATCCAGCATTTCAGCGGCACTCTGCGCTATCGCTTCGCGAAGGTGGCTGGCTGCCAGCCGAGCTGCGTTGCCAGTCACGAAGGTTTGGCGGCTGGCGGTGGTCGGCCCGCCATTGGGCGTGAGGTCGGTATCGCACAATAGCACTTTCACGCGATTGTAGGGCACATGCAGTTCTTCGGCGGCGCACTGTGCCACCACATGCGCGATGCCCTGCCCCATGTCGGCGGCGGCGGTGCGCACCATGAATGTGCCGTCTTCAAAGGCTTCTACCTCGGCTTCGCTCTTATCGGGAGCGCCACCGCCCAAGCCGGTATTTTTGTACGCACATGCGATGCCCCACGCATAAGCTTTGTTGCCTTCACGCCATTCCCACCTGAAGCCATCACCGTTATGATGCGCGACCATATCGTTGTGCACGTCGTCGATGGTTTCCAGCAGCCCCACTGATTCGCGTAGAATCTGGCCTGTCGCGGTGGTCACGCCCACGGTTTGCGCGTTGATACGGCGAAATTCCAGCGGATCCATGTCTAGCGCCTGCGCGATCATGTCCATGTTCTGTTCCACGGCAAACGCCGACTGCGTGACGCCGAAGCCACGGAATGCGCCCGACGGCGTGTTGTTGGTATACATGGCGAAGCAGTCGATTTTCGCGTTGGGCACGTTATACGGACCGGTGGCGTGCGTGGTGGCCCGGGTCATCACCTTGTCGCTCAGCGAAGCATATGCGCCGCCATCGCCGTACAACTCGGCTTCCACGGCGGTCAGCTTGCCATCGCGGGTGGCTCCCGTTTTGATGCGGATGATGGTGGCATGCCGCTTGGGATGAAAAACCAGCGATTCCTGCCTCGTATACAGCATCTTGACTGGGCGGCCAACCACAGTACAAAGCATGGCCACATGAATCTGCCCGGCGATGTCTTCTTTACCGCCAAAGCCGCCGCCGATCAGCGTGCCGATCACGCGGACTTCGCTTTCCGGCAGGTTCATCGCATTGGCGATCTGCTCGCGATCCTGATACGGAATCTGTGAGCCAACGTATACCGTCAGCTTGTCGTGATCGTCACAGCCTTTCGGCACGCCGATGGCGCATTCCGGTTCGAGAAAGGCATGTTCGGTGGTCGGCGTTTTGTATTCATGCTCCACGATGATATCCGCCTGCGCGAAGCCCGCGTCGATATCGCCGTGGCGCACTTTGATGTGCTTGAGAAGGTTTCCTGTCGGGTGGTTGGGATGCAGCACGGGCGCTTCGGGCGAGTGTGCAAACTTAGGGCTATCCACCACGGCGAGCAACTCATAGTCCACGTCGATCAGGCGCAGCGCCTCTGCCGCAAGATCTTCGCTTTCTGCCGCCACAATCGCCACGGCGTCGCCCACATAGCGCACCACACTATCGCACAGCACGGGCCAGTCTTTGTGAACCAACCCGTGAATGTTCACACCGGGCACATCCTCATGCGTCAGCACCGCCAGCACACCGGGCAGCGCTTTCGCCTTGCGGGTATCGATGCCCAGGATTTTCGCGTGAGGATGTGGTGACCGCAGCGTGCGTGCGTACACCATACCTGGGAAAGTGTAATCGTCGGTAAACTTTGCTGCACCGGTCACTTTTTCGCGCACGTCCTGCGGGGGAACCGACTGGCTGATCACACTCATTGGCTCATCTACTGCTGGCTCGTTTACGGAAACACCCGCTTCGCCGCGCTTTTTCGCTGCCGCCGACTTGATTGCGGTGATCACGCTGGTATAACCCGTGCAGCGGCAGAACGTATCTTTCAGCGCGTGGCGGATATCTTCGGTGCTGGGTTCGGGGTGCTGCTCAATCAGCTCGCAGCTCGTCATGATCAGCCCCGGCGTGCAGAATCCGCACTGTACCGCGCCGTGACGGATGAATTCGCTTTGCAGCGGGTGCAGCTCGTCGCCGTGCGCCAGCCCCTCGATGGTGATGATGGAGCACCCCGCCGCCTTGAACGCGGGATAGATGCATGAATCGACGGGCGTGCCGTCTACCAGCACGGTGCAGATGCCGCACTCGGCTTCTTCGCAGCCGATTTTCGTGCCGGTGAAGCCGAGGTCGTAGCGCAGCATCTGTGCCAGCGTGCGAGACTCGCTGATATCGAGCGCGTATTCGTGACCATTAACTGTCAGCGTGATCGCGGTCATGAGAGGTTCTCCCTGCTAACCCGGCGTTGCTCTAGTGTAATGTACGAATGGATCTACCGCGTGCGCACACGCGCTTGTACGCCTGATGCGCGTTCAACCGCGCACATCAGCGTGCGGCGCAGCAACACCGCTGCCATTTCGTGGCGATAAGCCGCTGTTGCGCGATATTTGCTGGTGCGCAGCCTGAGCTGCTCATTCGCCAGCGTCACCATCGCGTCCACGGTATCCACGCCGATCGGCAACCCTGCAATCGCTTCCTCCACCGCTGCTATGCGCTGTGGCACAGGCGCAGACGGCGCGATGCACACGCGGGCGCTTTCAAAATGCGTGCGCTCGGCGCTCAGCTTCACCCACACCGCGCTGCTCAGCACGGGAAGCGCCACGCCCTGCGGACGCATCACGCGCTCGAACGCGGTGGCCTCACCTGGGCCTGTGGCAGTGAAGCGAAAGCGCAGCAAGAGATCACGGGTGGGATCGAGCAGCGATTGCGCGGTACCCTTGAACATCTCGCGGATGTTCACCCATTTGCGCTCGCCAGCATGCACCACTTCCACCTGCGCATCCAGCGCCACCAGTGAAGTTGTTCCATCGCCAGCGGGCAGCGCATGCGCCACGTTGCCGCCCAGTGTGGCGACATTACGCACCTGTGGTCCGCCGATCACGCCGCAGCTTTCGACCAGGCAGATGCCCGCCTGCTGCACGATCGGAGATGCCACAATCTGCGTATGCGTGACGCCTGCGCCAATCGTGACCGTGTCGCCTTCCCACGTGATGGCGCACAGTTCCGGGATGCGCGTGATATCCACCAGCGCCGCGAACGGGTGCGCCTCTGGGTTGGCTTTCGCGTCAATCAGCAGGTCAGTTCCGCCTGCGATCACGCGGGCTTCACCGTCATATTTCGCCAGCAGGCCGATGGCATCGTCCACCGTTTTTGGGGTGTAATAATGATTCCAGAGTTTCATTATGGGTTGTTTCCCCCAAGCATTTCCGAGAAATCAGAGTGTGGATTGTGCCAATTCGGTGCCGGCGCCTGCCATGAGCGCGCCGATGTGTTTCACATCGAACTCGCCGCGCTGCACTTCGCCCACAATGCGCCCTTCATACATCACCACAATGCGGTCACTGAGCGCCATCACTTCGTCCAGGTCTTCCGAAATGAGCAGCACCGCCGTCCCGTTTTCGCGCTCTGCCAGAAGCAGGTGATGGATATACTCGCTGGCGCCGATGTCCACGCCGCGTGTAGGCTGCGACGCAATCAGCACACGAGGATGATCGGCAAGCTCACGCGCAAGGATCAGCTTTTGAATGTTGCCGCCGCTTAAGCTCTTGATCGGTGTAGCGGTGCTGGGCGTCTTGATCTCGTATGAATCAATTGCAGTCTGGCAAGCAGCGTCGATCACTTTGCGCTGCATGAACACGCCCCAGCGGGAAAATGGCTTCTCGCCGTTGCTTTTCAGCACCAGATTCTCTGCCACGCTGAAGCTTTTGACCACGCCATCGATCATGCGTTCTTCGGGGATGTAGCTCACGCCCATCGCCCGCATCGCCGCTGGCGATTGTGCGGTGGCGTCAACATTCCCAAGCGTGATCGTGCCGTTGGTGCTGGGGAGCAGCCCGGCAATCACCTGCGCCAGCTCCTTCTGACCGTTGCCGCTGACGCCGGCCACGCCCACTATTTCGCCGCCGCGTACGGTCAGCGACACGCTGTCCATGCCGAGATCGCCGTGTGCGCTGAGTGCGCTTACGTCGGCTAGCGTCAGGCGAACTTCACCCGCCGTTTTCGGCGCAATCTTATACTCCAAAGTGACCGGACGCCCGACCATCATTTCGGCCAGCGAAAGCTTGGTTGCACCCTGCGCCGGGATGGTCGCAACATGCTGACCATCGCGCAGCACAGTAATGCGCTGGGAGACCGCCAGCACTTCATGCAGTTTATGCGTGATGAAGATGATGCTGCGCCCGCTGCTCGTCATCTGGCGCAGCACGTCGAACAGTTCGTCGCTTTCCTGCGGGGTCAGCACGGCAGTCGGCTCGTCAAGGATGAGCAGCGCCGCGCCTTTGTACAGCGCACGCAGAATTTCCACGCGCTGCTGTTCGCCCACCGCAAGCTGCCATATGGGGCGATCAGGGTGAATTTTCAGGTTATATTGCTGCGAAAGTTCATTCAGTTTGCGTGAAACAATTTTCAGGTCCAGCAGCATTCCGCGCGACGACTTCATGCCCAGCGCAACATTTTCGGCAACCGTGAGCGAAGGCACCAGCATGAAGTGCTGGTGAATCATGCCGATGCCGCGCGTGATCGAATCGTGCGGGCTGTGGATGGCAACGGGCTGCCCATCGATCAACACCTGTCCCTCATCCGGCTGATACAATCCGTACAGGATTTTCATCAGCGTGGATTTTCCCGCACCGTTTTCGCCCAACAGCGCGTGAATTTCCCCCGCCTGCACATCAAAGCTGACGTTGTTCAACGCCAGCACTCCTGGGAATCGCTTGACGATGCCGAGCATGTGCAGGCTTTGAATTGGAACAGGTGCGTTCATGGTTGGGGTTTCCGTGTGTGTGTGCACGGCCAAGTGTTGGTCAGCGCCGCAGCGCTGACCAACACCTTTAAGCAAACGGGAGAGTCTCGGTTTACGATGCGGGTGTGGCTTCCGGCTCCATGGGCAGCACCATGATCTCGCCGGAGATGATGCCTTCTGTCAAACCATCCACGAATTCCTGCACGATGCTGGTGGCTTCTTCGTCCAGCATTGGGCTGATCTGCATGTCCAGACCGCCATTTTCCAGAGTCAGCGTGAAAGCGGTTCCGCCCAGCACGCCTTCGCCAATCGAGGCGATGATCTCTTCCAGCACCACATCCCAGCGATACACCTGGAACAGCACGCCCAATTCAGCGGCAAGCTCTGCCTGGCTGGACTGCGTACCGAACCAGGGCAATTCGTTTTCGGTGGCAACCGCAATCGGACCCACCACCATCTGCGCAGTTCCGGTCAGCACATCGGCGCCATTCGCCACAAAGGCGTTGGCGGCTTCAGTGGCCAGCGGCACATCGCTGAAGCTCTGGATGTACGTCACATTGACCGCAACGTCGGGATTGACCGACATCGCACCTTCTACGAAGCCGTCCACATACAACTTGGCATCGCCCACTTCAATGGGACCAACCACGCCAATGTTGCCCGCTTCGCTAAGCATGGCAGCCACCGCGCCATTAATGTATCCGCCCTGTTCAGAGGCAGCGCTGTAGGCAAACACGTTTGGCAAGCCGAACGTATTCACATCGGTGCCCCATGCAAAGCTGACTTCGGGGAATTCTGCTGCCAGTTCTTCCACCACTGAGCCGTACTGTGAGCCATGCGCGATCACCAAATCATATTCACCGCTGGATGCCCAGTCGCGCAGCGCGACCGCGGCATCGTCCACGACGAACGTACCTTCCTGAAAGGTAAACTCGAACGCATCGCCCATCGCTTCATCGATCATGGTGAGGGCGTCAAACATCGACTGGCTGAACGCGAGATCGCTTTCAGCGCTGGGCGAAACAGCAGCTACACGAAACACATCATCCTGTGCGGCTACAGCAGGCACTACCAAAAGCACCAGCACGACCAACATCACTACGCGGACCAGTATCTTACGCATATGTCTCTCCTTCAAGATAGACGAACTGCTCTGGCACACTGTGGATCAATCGCCGCGCTCAAACGGCACCGTGAGGGCAGTCGGTTTTTCCGTCTGCCGTCCTGCAAACATCAACGCGATGATCGTGATGATGTATGGAGCCATGGTTGAAAATTCCGGCGGCACGTTGATGCCCACCGCGCTGATCTGAAGCTGCACCGCATTGACAAAGCTGAACAGCAGCGCGCCCGCCATCACGCCAAACGGTTTCCAGCGCCCAAAGTATACCAACGCCACCGCGATAAAGCCCATGCCGCCGGTCAAGTTCTGCTGGAACACGCCCAGCAAGCCAATCGATAGGCTTGCGCCCGCCAAGCCCGCCATCGCGCCGCCAATGATCTCCGTGCTGTAACGGATGCGCGTCACGCTTACGTCCATCGCGTCGGCAGCAGCAGGATTCTGCCCCACAGCGCGAATCTTCAGCCCATACGGGGTGCGGTTGAAGATGAACCACGCAATTGGCACGCTAGCGAATGCGGCATACACCAGAATGTTCTGCTCGAAGAAAATCTCGCCGATCACGGGAATATCGCTCAGCAGTGGGATGTGAATCTGCGGGAAGCGTTCCACGCTGCGCGGCGTGCCCAGCCAGCGCTGAAACAGCAGCTCGCTCATGCCCAAGCCAAACAGATACAGGCCAATGCCGCTGATTCCCTGTTTCGCCTTGAACGTGACCGAGATCACCGCCATGGCAGCGCCCATGCTCGCGCCGATCAGCACCGCCGCGACCACGCCCAGCAGCAGGCTTCCGCTGGCATACGCGGCGTAAAAACCGCAGACTGCGCCCATCAGCATGATGCCATCCACGCCAAGATTGAGCACACCGCTGCGCTGCCCGAAGGTTTCGCCAATGGCGGCAAACAGATACGGCGTGGCAAGGCGCAACGTGGCAGCCGCGACGCTGGTGGTGAAGACGGAACCGAGCAGTTCAAAAATGGTCACAGCGCCGACGACCCTATTGTTTTCTCACTCGCACGCGGCACAGGCGGCGATCCAGGCACAGCGGGCGGCTTGGTGTTCGCCAGCGCTTTGCGTTTGGCGCGCCAGCGCACGAAGTATTCGCTGGACACCACAAAAATCACGATCAACCCGTTGATGGCGGTGATCAGGGACGCAGGCACGCCGAGATCGCGCTGCATTTTCTGCGCACCCACCAGCAAGCCGCCGAAGAAGACCGAAGCGAAAACTGCGCCAATCGGGTTTAGACCGCCGAGCAGCGCTACCACGATGCCGTTAAAGCCAGCGTTGCCGGTGAATCCTGTGGGCGAGCCATCGGTTTGCAGGCGATATGCCAGCCCAAGCACCTGCACCACGCCTGCCAAACCTGCAAATCCTCCCGAGATGAACATGGAGAGGACCATATTCCAGCGCACGTTCATGCCCGCGAAACGGGCGGCGCGGTCATTTTCGCCCACAGCGCGGATTCGATAGCCAATTGTGGTGCGCCACAACAGATAATACGCCACCATCGCCAGTATCACCGCCAGCACAAATCCCCAATGCAGGCGGGTGCGCGCGAAAAACTCAGCATTCTCCAGCGTGAATACATCGGCGATGCCCTGCGGAATTGGGAAGCTGAGGCGCGGAATCTGCAGCGTTTCGGCAATGCGCGCGGTCTTCGGGATGTTGTTCACGCCTGCTTCGGAGGGATCAAGCAGTGGCCCATTGAGCAAAAAGTTCATCACCTGCACGGCGATTGCGTTCAGCATGATGGTGCTGAGAATTTCGTTCACGTTGAAGAAGGCTTTCAGCCAGCCTGCCAGCGCGCCATACAGGCCACCAGCGAGAAACCCCGCAATCACCGCCAGCGGGATCACCCACCACGCTGCCCCTGTACTGAACGCCAGCACCACGCTGACGCCCGCCAGCGCGCCCATGATCATCTGCCCTTCGCCGCCGATGTTGGTCATGCCGCCGCGAAACGCGATGCAGATGCCGATGGCGACGAACAGCATAGGTGTGGCTTTGACCAGTGTTTCGGCAAAGTTGTTTTCGCTGCCAAACGCGCCCTGGAACATGGAACCAAAGCCCGCCGATGGATCCACGTTGAGTGCCACCAGCAGCCCCGATGCCGCCAGCAATCCCAGCAGCAGGGCAATCAGCAGCGGAAGCGCATCCAGCACTCGGCCGTAGACTGATTTACTTACCTGGGTCACTGAAAGCCGCACCGGACAACGTCCTTAATTGTGCAGAACGCGATACAGAGTTGCAGTATAACGCACTCGTCTCATTTGCCATTAATGATTCGGAACAAGCTTTGTGGCGGAATTCAGATCGTGTTAAACAAGATTGCGAAGGCGTTATCGCGTCAGAATTCTTCTATACCTTCGTCTCGACTGCCCTGCGCGTCCACAACCACGACATCAGGGTAGTCCTGGCGCAGGCTGCCGATCCCGTCACACGACGGGTGGCTACACATCCCGCCCCGTCCGCCTACAGCAGCGTGCCATCAACTTCAACTAAAAGCAGACGTGGCATTCCCACCCCCGTGTTCCGGGGGATCCTTTGAGTAGTATGTCGGCGGATGGTTGATTTCCCGCACGCGTTACGCGCGCTCTGTTTTGGCGATGACCTCGCCGTTCACGAGGATACGAATGCGCCTGCTTGTCAGTTCTAACACGGGGCGAGCGTGGGTAATCCCAGACGGACTCGCCATTCGAGGCAGGGTTTTGGGAGATGTGTTGATTGGCGTCAAAAACATAATCTCAATATGCTGAAGATAAGCTGTCGTTCAGGTAGCGAGAGTGAAACAATGGATAGCATGTCGTTCTCGGCCACCACACTCTCACAGTAGACCTGCTTCCTAAACCAAATGATTGAATACGAGGTACAGGTTTATGTCCAGCAGGATGCCAAACACTCATCAAACCAAGAGTGGCACAAAAACCCCTGAAAATGCTGTAGCCAAACCCCCGCAGGTAAGTTCACCTGACATCAATGCGCTGCTGGCGAAGGCGCCGATATCCCTGCAGACCGTCATGCACTTACAGCGTACCGTTGGCAACCACACCCTCCAGCGGATGCTGGTTGCGCAGCAGGGCAGCGCGCCGATTTCGCTTGTCCAGCGCAGTGAGGACAGCAGCCTGAGTGACGCACAAGTCACGGAGGCTATTGCCTATAACGAAGCGCGGGGATATGACACCGAGACGATCAGGCAGATTCAGGAGGTCGTCGGTGTGAACGCCAGCGGCGTCTTCGACGGCGAAACGGCGCAAGCGGCTGGGTCGTGGCAGGCGCAGAACGGGCTGAAAGTGGACGGCAAGATCGGTCCGAGGACGCTGGTGCGGCTGATTCCGCCACAGCAGGATGCTCCCGCCGAGCCAGCGCAAGAAACTGCTCCAGCGCCCGAGCCCACCATCGAGCCAGAACAGGGCGGCATGATCGAGACGGTCATCGGCGGATTAGGGGATGCCTGGGATTCGCTCGTGGGCGGCGCGACAAATGCGTGGGAAGGGATTGCCGGTTATTTCGGTGACGAAGAACCCGCGCCGACCGAAGAACCTACCGAGAACGAGCCTGCGCAGCCGGAACCGAGCGAACTGGACCAGCTCATGACGCAGGAACGTATGACGCCTGAAGAAATCGGTCGTGCGCGCGAGCTGATTGCGGAAATCAGCGACGAAAAAGCGCGCGGCGACCTGTATACGGCGCTGCAAGCCAAAGTTGAATATGCCAACCAGCGCGACAACGCTTCGGTGGAAGATGTGGCAAGGAGTGATAGGAAGAAAGGCGACAGCGCAGCTGACGCGATGTGCAACCTGACTTCTCTGGCGATGGCGCTTTCGTACCTCGGCGTTCCCAACCCTGACCCAACCAAGCAGTACGAGGACGCGCTCGAAGACATCCGTGTCAAAGAAGGATTTGCCGAGCGCACGAATAATATGGAGGGCTGGGGCGCAGTAGCGGAACATCTTGGCGTGACTGTGTCGTTTGATCACGGGCACGTGAAAGAAGGCAAGGAGTGGTATAAGGAGAACGTTGACTCGAAGATGCGTGAAGGATACGCCGTAATGATGAGCATTACGGGACACATCGTTCGGGTGCAAGCCGTTACGGATACGGGTTTGGTGGTTGACGACCCGTATGGCGTGGTGATTCTGAAAACAGGAACAGGGCGCGGGTGGGAGCAGACAAACGACGCTAAGGGGGGTGAAGGCGCAAACAGCGGCGAAGATAACGTCTGGGAGTGGGATTCCGTGAAAGCCCACGACATGCAGTGGATTGCGTTCCTCAAGAAATAGGTCTAAGGAATTCTGCAAGAATTTACTTCGAAGACCAGGTTAGCCGCGTCGACATCAACCAGCACACGACGTAGAGCATGGCGACCGTAACCCACTTCAGTTTCAGGGATGTGCTGCGCGGTGCGCACTCCAGCGCCTCGTCCAGAAGCCGGCTGACCTTCGCGCTTTCACCGCTTTCGAGCAGGCATGACATCATCTCCAGTCACCTGAGTTGACGGGATGACGTCCTTACACTGTGCAGAGCCGCTAGCCTCGGGTTCAGCGGTCGGCAACAATGTCGAGCGGCTGACAATCAGGTGCTAACTGGAGTAGTTGGCGAAGTCACTCGCACAGGCTCGCGCTTGCCACTGTCCATCTCGCGCTCCTGAGCGGCAGGCAAGCGCAACGTAAACGTGGAGCCGTGCCCCGGAATACCATCACTGCTGACGGTCAATGTCCCGTCGTGCGCCTCGACAATGGCCTGAGCAATCGCCAGCCCCAGCCCGGTGCCGCCGGTGTCGCGGCTGCGCGACGCATCGCCGCGATAGAAACGCTCGAAAATGTGCGGCAAGTGTTCCGGCGCAATACCTTCGCCCGAATCCTTAATCGCTATCTTAACGGTACCTGCTTCTGCGCGCGCGGAAAGCGTAATCGCACCGCCCTCGGGCGTATGGCGCAGCGCGTTGCCCAGCAGATTGTGCAGCACTTGTTTCAGGCGCTGTTCGTCGGCGCGCACGGGTGGGAGATCGGGCGGAATTTCGAGCACAAAAGTGACGCCTTTGCCTTCCGCCACAATCCGGAATGAGGCAGCGAAATCTTCGAGCGCGTTGGCCAGATTCACAAGTGTGAAATTCAGCGGCAGCGCGCCCGCCTCCGCCTGCGTCAGCTCATGCAGGTCATCCACCAGCCGGCTCAACAGGCGTGTTTGCTCATACAGACCAGCGATTTCCGTCTTAGTCATCGGGTAGACGTCGTCCAGTATTGCATACAGATTGGCCTGAAGCGCCGAGATCGGCGTGCGCAACTCATGGGCCACATCGGCCACCAGGTCGCGGCGCAGTTTTTCGGCGCGCTGAAGCTGATCGACCATGGTATTGAATGATTCGGCGAGCAATACCGTTTCCGCGCTTCCAGAAAGCGGCACCCGCCGCTCCAGATGGCCCGCGCCAACATCCTGCGCTGTCTCAGAGAGCACGTCCAGCGGCCGTGTGAACGACCGGCTGATAATGATGCCGAACAGCACACTCACTACGCCTACGACAATGGCCGTCAATAACAGCAGTTGTTCCAACCCCACATCGCTCAGGATGCCCCACAATGGAAAGAAGGGCCGGCGGTTGGGCTGCGCCACACTCAGCAGCGCCTGCGTTTGGCCGTCCACCACTATCGGCACGGCATCTGAGTAAGTCAGCGCTGAGTCGAATGCGCCGTAGATAGCATTGCCTTCCGGATCGGTCAGAACGACCAATTCCTCGTTGGGCGGAGAGGACGGGGGAGGTCGCTGCATCGCCGTTTGAATGACACTGCCCACGCCTGCCCATGAACCGTTCGACTGAAAGTAGGCTGCCAGTTCAGCAGGGGCCGCGATTGCGCCGCTCAACTCTGACTCCGCGAGGCTGCGCTCGGTGTTAGCGCGAAACAAGGTAATCATGACCAGCGCAATCGCGGCAAACGACATTAGAATCACGATCCCATACGTCAGGCTCAGGCGCACCCACAGCTTGTTCATCGCCGCTACCTGCTTCCCAGCCGATAGCCTACGCCGTAAACTGTCTGAATGTAATCCGGATTGCGTGGGTCATCCTCAATTTTCTTGCGCAGATTCTTGATGTGCGTATCCAACGAGCGTTCCAGCCCTTCATATTCAAAATGCAGCGCCGTTTCGATCAATTCCGTGCGCGTGAATACATGGCCCGGGCTGCGCATGAGCACCTGCAGAATCTCGAACTCGATGCGTGTCAATTCCACCTCCTGCTGGCCGGCAATGAGCTGGCGTTTCGCCAGGTCGAGGCGCAGATTGCCCACGCGCAGCACGCGTTCCGGCTCGGTGTCCAAATCGCCCAGGCTGCGGCGCAGCACTGAACGCACACGCGCGACGACTTCACGTGGGTTGTAGGGCTTGGTAATGTAGTCATCCGCGCCGATCTCCAGCCCCACAATCTTGTCTGCATCGTCGATGCGCGCCGTTAGCATGATGATCGGAATGGTCTTGAGCCGGTCGTCGGCGCGCACGTACCGGGTAATGTCCAGCCCATCTTTGTCTGGCAGCATGAGATCGAGAAGCAGCAGATCGGGGCGCTCCCCGCGCAGCAGTTGCAGCGCGCTGCCGCCGTCATAGGCCGTCAGCACCTGAAACCCGGACTGCTCAAGATAGGCCCTGAGCGTGCGTACTGTCTCACGATTGTCATCCACCAGCAACACAGTTTGAGCGGGCATGCAGTCTCCACGAAAGCGGGTTGGTCTATTCACTTTGTAGTGTAAAGCACCTTTATGGGGAAACTGTAAAATCCGCCGATAGCGCCAAAGAGTTTACAGTTTCCCCTGAATTCCTCCGCAACTCGCTCACAGTTGACCTCGACAATGGGGGCTGTCACCGTCCCATCATGCCATTTGAGGAACTCATGCGAATCTCCCGTCCCTTTGTGCTGCTCATCGTACTCACGATTGCGGTTCCGATTGCGCTCACTGCGGCCTACACCTCACAGGCGGCCAACAGCGAAACCACGCTGGAAAGTCCCCAGGCGCAGATTCAGAATCAGCTCGCGCAAGACCCAAACGTCGCGGCGTTCCGTGCGCAGATGGCTTCGGCCACCAATGTCTCGTCGTCATTGTCGCTTCTAGGAACCGTCGAAGCCAACGAAACCGCCGCACTTGGCTTTCAGTCCAGCGGCGAAGTGGCTGATGTGCTCGTTCAGGAAGACGACTTTGTCGAAGCCGGCACGGTGCTGGCTCGGCTGACGGACGAAAGCGCACGCGCTGCCTACGACAACGCGCAGTTAGCGCTGGAGCGCGCGCAAATCAATCTGGAAACGCTGCTTGAACCGGCCAGCGACAGCGACCTGGAGCTGGCGCGTCTGGCGATTGCCAGCGCCCAGGCGTCCTATTCCGATGCCGCCAACACCAGCAGCAACTCGCAGATTCAGCAGGCGCAGTTGTCGCTGCAGCAGGCTCAGAATAATTACGATCTGGCGGTCTATCAGCGCACACACATGAGCGGCAGCGACGAAGAGGTGGCGCTGGCCGATGCCCAGGTGGGCGCAGCGTCCTTCAACCTCGAGATCGCGCGGCTGCGCCTGCAGGAGCTGGAAAATCCCACCAGCAGCGGCAGCCAGTGGTCGGCCAGCACCCGCGTGCAGTCGGCGCAGGTGGAGTATCAGCAGCTTCTGGAAGGCCCGACTGAAGAAGAAGTCACGCGCAGCCAGCTTTCGGTGCAGGTGGCTGAAGAACAGGTGGCGGCCACCGAACTGGCCCTATCGCGGCTGGAGTTAACCGCGCCAGTGTCGGGCTATGTTACGGCGCTCAATATCGCGGCGGGCGATACGGTCGGCGCAGGCATGACAGCCATTGAGCTGACTGATCTGTCGCAATTGTGGCTGACCGCGCCCCTGCACGAGCTTGATCTCGATCAGGTCAGCGAAGGCATGGCTGCCACCGTCACGTTTGACGCCCTTCCCGGCATTGACATGCCCGCCACACTGGAACGCATCGGCTGGGTCGGCGCCGAAACGGACGGCATCGTTGAATTTACCGTGTCACTCAAACTCGACACCAGCGAAACGCGGCTGCGCCCCGGCATGACCGGCGAAGCCACGCTTGCCCTGAGCTAACTGACCAAGGGAGACAAAGACATTATGACCCCCATACCCGCCAGCAAACGCGGCCGCAATCTGACCGCTATTCGGATCGCCGCCGTCGCGGGCATGCTCGCAGTCATCGGCTTCAGCGGCCTGCTTATCGCCCAATCGCAGGCACAAAACGCCACCGTATCCGCCACGAATGAAGCAGTCACAGTCGCGGAAACAACTACAGTCGCTGCCGGTACTCTCACGACCACGCTCGACGCCGTCGGCAGCCTTGAGCCAGTGCAGCAAACGACTCTGTCGTTCAGTGCAACCGCTCCCATAACAAACGTATTCGTCGAAATTGGTAACCGGGTAGCCGCCGGAACGGTGCTGGCTACGCTGGACACCACCGATGGCGAAGCTAAAGTGCGCCAGGCTCAATTGTCACTGGCGCAGCAGCAGGCGGCCCTGAATGAACTGATCAGCCCGGCGACCGAAAATGAAATTGCGCTGGCCGAACTGCAGGTGCAGTCGGCTCAGGCGGGCCTGTACTCGGCGTCTTCAAGCAGCACGACCAGCGCAGAAGACATCGAGATCGCGCGCCTGCAAACTGAGCTTGCGGCCAATTCACTGTGGCAGTCACAGATCAATAGAGATCAGCGCCTTGAGCAAGAAGCGGCGCGCAATGGCGGTACGGTTGATTGGGGCACCGAGCAGGAGATCAATGCCTCGGTCAATTCGGCTGAAAATAACGTCGCCGTGTCCGAGATTCAGTATGAGGACACTGCCAACGGCACGACCAGCTACAGCCAGCTTGCCAGCGGTCAGCAGTCGCTGGCAAGCGCCCAGGCAAAGCTGGACGCGCTGCTCGCCGGCGCATCGGAATCGGACATCCGTCTGGCGCAAATCAACGTGGAACAGGCCCAACTGGACGTGGATGCGGCGATGCAATCCCTGAGCAACTACGCGCTCACCGCGCCCTTTGACGGCCTCGTGGCCGATATGGATCTCATCCCGGGAGTTCTGTCCACGACAGGTGCGCTTACCCTGATTGACAATAGCGTGTTCACGCTCGATGTCAGCATCGCCGAAGCGGATATGCCCAACATCGCTGTCGGGCAGGATGTGACGCTAGCTGTGCAGGCACTGCCTGATGCGGCGCTCACCGGCGCGATTACGCGGCTGGGCGTAGCGCCCAGTTCGTCCGGCGGGCTGGTGACCTATAACGCCACCATCACGCTCGACCCCGCGCCCAATGTCACGCTGCGCCCCGGCATGAGCGCCACCGCGTCGATCATTCTGGAACAACTCAACAACGTCATTCTCGTGCCCACCCGCTTCCTGTCGACCAACGCAGCCACCGGCGCAACCACCGTGATGGTGGAAACCGAGCCGGGCGTCTACACCGAAACGCCGGTGACAGTCGGTGGGCGCGACGCAACACACACCGAAATCACCAGTGGCCTGTCTGCGGGGCAAACTATCGTTCTGATTGCGCAGGATAGCGATTCAGCCGCAGCCGCAGCAGGTGGACTTGGTTTGCTGGGTGGTCTTACAGGCGGTGGCGGGCCGCCCGCGGGCTTCAGCCCGCCAGCTGGTGGCGGTGGCGGTGGCGGACGGGGAGGCTGACATGGAAGACACAATGACTATCCAGCCACCTGTCCTGACTGCCGAGCCACCTGAAGTGCGCGCCAACGGCCACCACGCCGCCGAGCCGCCCACAGTGTCGCCCGTCATCGATATCCGCAATATCACCAAGACCTATCAGATGGGCGAACAGTCGCTGCGCGTGCTGCAGGGCATCTCGCTAACCATCATGCCGGGCGAATTCGTCGCCATCATGGGACCGTCCGGCTCGGGCAAAAGCACGCTGATGAACATTCTGGGGGCGCTCGACTCGCCCAGCAGCGGTGAATACTTCCTCAATGGCGAGGATATATCCCGGCAGAGCGAAAAGGCGTTGGCCCACATTCGCAACCGCGAAATCGGCTTCGTCTTCCAAAGCTTCAACCTGCTCAAGCGCACGTCGGCGCTGCGCCAGGTGGAACTGCCCCTGATCTATGCAGGCGCGCGCGACCGGCAAACGCGGGCAAAGCAGGCGCTGGAGTCGGTAGGCCTGAAGGATCGCATCCATCACCTGCCGAGTGAGCTGTCCGGCGGCCAGCAGCAGCGCGTCGCCATCGCCCGCGCGCTCGTCACTCAGCCGTCGATCATCCTGGCCGACGAGCCGACCGGCAACCTCGACTCGCGCAGCGGCACCGAGGTCATGCAGATTTTCCAGCGCCTCAACAATGAGGACGGCATCACCACCATCTTTGTCACGCACGACCCGTGGATCGCTCGCCACACCAAGCGCGTGATCATGATCCGCGACGGCCAAATTGTGGCCGACCAGACCGTGGTCAAGCCGCTGGTGGCCGGTGAGGCCGAACGCCCGTCGGAAGCGGAAGAACTGCAGCAGGTGTTCAACGACGCCTACTACGGTGACATATCCGCTGGTGAAGCGCCCGCGGAGCAGCCATGAATCTGAGGGAAAGCCTGCGCATCGCTGTCAGCAGCTTGCTGCTGAACCGCACGCGCGCCCTGCTTACGATGCTCGGCATCATCATTGGCGTCGGGGCCGTAATCGCGCTGATCGGCCTTGGCCGAGGCGTGGAAACGTCGGTCGCCAGCCAGTTCGAGGGGCTGGGCGCGGATACGCTGACGGTGCGTGGCAATCCGCCGCGTTTCGGCACCTCAACCGCTACTCAGCCGCTGACGATAGCCGATGCCGAGGCGTTGGCTGCGCTGCCGGGCGTCAAACAGGTCGCCGCCGAGTATCAGGTGCAGGGCACAGTCGTGTATGAACGCAACAGTTCGAACTCCAGCGTGCGCGGCGTTTCCGCTAACTTCTTCGCGGTCAACGACTGGTATCCAGCGGTCGGCAGCATCTTCAGCACCGGCGATCTGGAGGAACAGGCGCAGATTGCGCTTGTCGGTAGCGATATGGTGGATGATCTGTTCGAAGGAGCCAACCCTGTGGGTCAAACCATCCTCATCAACAACCGTGCCTTCACGGTCGTCGGTGTGATGGAAGAGAAGTCCTCCAGTGGCTTCAACAACCAGAATTCGGCCATCCTCGTGCCGATCACGACGGCGCAAACACGGCTGGGCAACGCTCGCGTGGTGGGAGGTTACGACGTTTCGTCTCTGTCTGTGCAGGTGAACGACGTGAACGACATCGACGCGGCGAAAAGCCGGGTGGAAGCCTTCCTGCTGGCGGAACACGGCATCACAAACTCGACCGAGGCGGACTTCCAGATTCAGAACCCCTCTACCATCGTCGAGTCGCAAACGTCGGTCACCAGCACACTCACGCTGTTTCTCAGTGGAATCGCGGCCATCTCGCTGCTCGTGGGCGGCATCGGCGTCATGAACATCATGCTCGTGTCTGTCTCCGAGCGCACGCAGGAAATCGGGCTGCGCAAGGCCGTCGGCGCACGCTATGGCGACATCCTCAGCCAGTTCCTGATGGAAAGCATCCTACTATCACTGGCGGGCGGTCTTGGCGGCATCCTGGCCGGTTGGCTGGTGATGCAGGCCGCCTCGTCCCTGCTCAGCCTTTCGTCCAGCCTGAGCGTGGATGTCGTGCTGCTGGCGGTGGGCGTCAGCACCGGTATCGGCGTCTTTTTCGGCTTGTTCCCTGCCAATCGCGCCGCGCGCATGCGGCCCGTGCAGGCCCTGAGGTTTGAATGATGATCATTGGCATGTTCGAGAACATCCGCATGGCGCTCACCCAACTGCGCGGCAGCAAGCTGCGTACGGCGCTGACGATGCTGGGCATCATCATCGGCATCGCTGCCGTCGTCGTGCTGATGTCACTGGGACAGGGCGTGCAGGACTACATCACCAGTCAGTTCGAAGGCCTTGGGGCCAACCTGATTCGCGTGAGCGCACAGGCTGTCAACGGCGTCACCGAGTCGCTCACGCTCGAATTGGTGGAGCCATTGTCCGACCCCGCTCGCGCGCCGGATATTGCCTTCGCCATGCCGCAAACGCAGAACAACTACGATGTCATCGCTGGCGGTAGTGACACGAGTGTGTCTGTCTACGGGGCCACGCCGGACTATCTGGCCGTGAATGATCGCGGACTGAGCGAGGGCCGTTTCTTCACCGAGCAGGAAATGACGGACAGCGCGCGCGTGGCGGTGCTGGGCGTCACCACCGCGGAAGACCTGTTCGGTACAGACACTAATCCGGTGGGCGAACAGATACGCATTCGATCGGTCTACTTTGAGGTCGTGGGCGTGCTGGACGATACCGGAGAGGACAGCGACGAGGCCATCATTGTGCCGATCACCACTGCCCAGGCGCGCCTCAACGCGGCGCACACGCTGGAAGGGCAGCCGGTCGTCAGTACGATTCTGGTGAAGGCGGCCAGCAACGATCAGGTCGATGCGGCGGTCGAGCAGGCCACCCGAATTCTGCGCGAGGAGCGCGGAATCGGCACAGGCGCTACAGACAACTTCCGTATGTTCACCGCCTCCACTATCCTCGACTCGATCACGAGCGTCGTCGGCGTCCTGACCGCCTTTCTGGGTCTGCTGGCCGGCATTTCGCTGCTGGTGGGCGGCATCGGCGTGATGAATATCATGCTGGTCACGGTAAATGAGCGCACTCGCGAAATCGGCCTGCGCAAAGCAGTCGGCGCGCAGCGGCTGGACATCATCTTCCAGTTCTTAATCGAGGCCGTAGTCATGACGCTGTTGGGCGGCGTGATCGGCATTCTCCTGGCCTCCGCCGGTGCGCTGTTACTGACTACCCTGCTGCAAAGCTTCACGGTGACCGTCCAGCCAGCCAGCGTGCTGCTGGCGATCACGATTTCCCTGCTGGTGGGCCTGTTCTTCGGCGTGTATCCCGCCGGACGCGCCGCCCGCCTCAATCCGATTGACGCACTGCGCTACGAGTAGCGCGAACTAACCACGAAAGGATCGTCTCTCATGGAAGCCCTGATGTCGATTGGCGGATTTGTGCCGCTGTCCTATGTATTCTACGGAGTCATTCAAAACGCGCGCCAGAAGCGCCAGATAAACACGGTTGGCGTGCTGCTTGCCTTCATCGGCGTGCTGCTGCCGGTGTCGCTCATCACCTGGGGGCTGCTCACCGGCCAGTCCGAGGTGTTCCTCACGCTGGCTGCGCTCGCCAGCGCCGGGGTCATGCTCCTGTTCGGCCTGATCGCCATCACGCAGGATGCGCGCGCAGGCCAGCCCCTCAGCCGTTCCAATGGCTTTATGGGGGTAGGCGCTGGCCTGCTAATCATCATTGCCGCGCTGGTCATCACGCAGGTGATGCCGCTGGTGTCCAGTCCCAGCACAACTTCGGCGGCCAGTGCTAGCACGGTGACACGGCCCAATTTCGCTGCCGCCAGCGCGGCGGGGGCGGCCGGCAGCAATGCTGCAACCAATACGGCCGATACGACAGCCAGCAGCGCCGCAGCGGAAACGGTGGCTTTACCGGCTGCACCAGCAGGTTTCGCACTGCCTGGTGATATACAGGCCGCCGCCATTGAACCCGTTACCGGGAGCGTCGGCGCAGTCGCGGCCGAGGCGGTCGTACCGGCGGCCCCGGCTGGCTTCACCGTTCCAGGCGCCCAGCCCCTGCAGGTCAGCGCCACAGCCGCCGACACCATCGACGAGCAGCCGCAGGCCAGCGCCCCCTCCCTGACGATTGACGAGTTTGTCGCCAGCGTCATGGCCGATGTCGGTGAGGTGCAAATAACGCCCGCGACAGTGGCTCAGGCCACTACCCCTGCCGATGCAGCCGCTTCGGCGGGCAACGGAGCAGCTGCGCCTGTCGCCGATTCGGCTTCAGCCATCGCCTGCCAGGCGATTGTGCGTAACAACCTCAATCTGCGTTCGGAAGCCAGCGCCAGCGGTGACTTGCTGACCACTATCCCCTACGCTACCGCGCTCACCGCATCCGGCCGCACTGACGACAACTGGTGGCATGTGTCCTACAACGGCATCGACGGCTGGGTCAGCGGAGATTACCTTGACCTGTCCGAAAGCTGCAGCAGCTAATCGTCCAACATTCGCATCTACGAAAGGAACACAACGACCATGAACAAGCTTCACGTTGCCGGCCTTGTTGCCGCCCTCACAGTCGGCATCACAGGCGCAGGGAGCGCCCAGGGCACTGCCGATCCGGCAGTGGTTCAGGCGGTCACTTCGGCCCTTGCCAACACCTTGGCCGCAAACACGCTCCATTTGGAAACGCAAGTCTTCACCCAATCGAGTGTGGGCGATCAGAACGCCCCCGCCAGCCGGGGCGAGGTTTTAAGCTTCGACCTGCAAGCTGCAGCGGATGGCTGGAATCTCGATGGCAGCCAAACCTCCAGCACGACTCTGCCGACGGGGGCGAGAGAGACGGTCACGGAAATCGTCGTGATCGATGGCGTGACCTACGCACGATTGAGTGGGGGTCTGCCGGGTGGGCAAGCGCCCGGCGGTCAGGCCGCTGACGGTCAGGCCAGCCCATTTCTGGAAGGCTGGTTCACACTCGATGCCACCAGTGACGACAGCCGTTTTGGCAGGCTCGACTTCAGCAGCATCGGCAACCGCGTCGTCGGCGCGCTGCAGCTGCCTGTAAACGGCGACTCGGCCGTGACCGCAAGCGCGTTGTCTGATGACACGATTGACGGCCAGACGATGCATGTGTTCCAGATCACGCTCGATCCACAGGCCGTGCTGGATAGTGATAGCAGTGTACTGCTCAATGCAAGCGGCGGCGGCCTGCAAGGTGCAGGCTTTGGCGGCCAGGGTGGTGGCCCTCCGGCTGGCGCCGAGGGTAGAGCTCCGGCTGCTGATGGCACCGCCCCGGATGCGGGTACCCCGCCAGCAGGCTTCGCCAACGGCGCTGATAACACGGCGGGCCAGCCCCGTGATGCACAGCCAGAACTGACTGCGAACGATGTGCGCCTGACCTTCGCCGTCTATGTCGGTGCGGACGATGGCCTCATCCATCGCCTTTACACGGTCATTGATGTGGCACGTGGCGGCGACGGCGTGTTCAGCCAGCGCATCACTTCGCTCACCGACCTGTCAGCGTTCAATTCGCCGTTGACGATCACGGCACCTGCAATCGGCACATAGGCCGAACATCGCTCAGCAGCACTCTTTTGGCCCAAACCAACCGTGTTTGGGCTTTTATATTTCTGTAACATTTTAGTTTACACTTATCCCTCAATTTCTCCACTGCCACGACACACTCGGCAGTTATGGTAAGGGTGTTCGGCAGTAACTACTCAATGGAGGCAATCATGTTCAGCAAGAAGAAATCCCTGTTCGTTCTCAGTCTGGTGTTGTCGTTGGTGCTGGTGGCGGCCGTAGGCGCGGTCAGTGCAGAAGATGACGTCATCGTGCCATCGATCGAGGATGGGCGCGTCAACGGCGTCGACATCGCTGCGCCGGTCGCAGTTTTCTGCGAGTTCAGCTATCCGTACAGCGATGATGTGAATATGGGCGTGCTGTCCAGCATCCAGCTTTGGGGCCTGACCAACATCGATGATGGTGAGTTCCACGAAGTGGCCACGATCACGGCGGATGAACTCGCAGCAGCGCAGGCCAGCGGCGTGCAGACCATTGTGAACCAGTCACATGGCTATAGCCTGTACGCCAATTCTGATGGCAGCTTGACGGTGGTTGCGCCGCCCGATGTTGAAGGCAAGGTCTATCAGTTCTCGTGGACGGTCGGCGACGCCATCAACTGCTGAGCATAGCCCATTCCCGCTTCGCGCAGGCCCCCCCAGCCCCGCGAACGCACACCAGCGCCATCCTGCTCAGGATGGCGCTGGTGTTTTGTGGCGGACGCATGCGTAGACGCGTTTGCTTGGGCGCCGGGCGGCGCAGCTTGTGTGCCAGCTACAGTTTGCCCCGACATAGAAGTGCGCGCTTAGGCCTGGCGACCCCATAGATGGCGAGCGTAAATACCTGCCCGAAGCTCCCACCTACACGTTGTATGCCAACTGGCCCGGCACGTGTAGTGTGTAGCACCTCCAGCACGGCCAGATCGGCGTCGGCGTCCAGAGGGTTAGCGAAGATCAGCACGAAGTCACCACGCATCCCCGGCTTGATCTGACGTATCTCAGCTTCCGCAAAGTTGAAGAATTCGCCTCGCTGCTTGCAGTCGATTGGGGCCGGCGGCGGCGCAGGATGAATTGGGGCAAGACATGAAGAACCGCTGTAATGGCGGCTCTTCAAGCAGTGCACAGTTTATTGACCCCAGCGAGAGTCAGGATCCGACGATTCTCATCCAAATTGTCGGCAGGACTGCGGTTAGTTTTCTTCGGAGGATTGAGGGTAGACCAATCACCCCAGAACTCGCGCAACGAGCGGATTCGGCAGCTTCACTTACAGGGCATGAGCCTCACAGTAGTTGCCCGCGAGTCTGGCATTGGCCCGCAACGGGTGTGGCAGATCGTGAACACACACCGATAGCAGAATGCAGCAACCCTCTCGTTTCAAATTAGCTTCACCGCCATATCCCGCTCGACAGCGCGTACTTCAAAGACAACTGGTTGATGTCATCCACGACCCTCTTCGCAACACAATCTAGCCGAGGAAATCACACGGACGGCTATTTTGCCAACTCCCTATCTCATCGCCTTGACAGCAACTTGAGTTGAGATGACGCGAGATTGATCACGCGGACCGAGTATACGGAAACCAGCGGTCGCGATGGCCGCCAATAGTCTGCGTCCGCTCAAGGTTGAGCTGGCACCACAATGGGTGCAGAAGCCTCCATGCTGCGCAGATAGGAGGTGATCGCCGCAATATCGGCGTCGGTCAAGTACCCACTCCAGGAAGGCATGCTTGTGCCGCTGACGCCCCCGGCAATGATCGCCTGGATCGCCGCGTCAGGAGTTTGGTTCAGGAACGTCTGGTTGTTCAGCGCAGGCGCGATGGGCGACCCATACCCGT
Organism: uncultured Chloroflexia bacterium; assembly: GCA_963841085.1. Classification (GTDB taxonomy): domain Bacteria; phylum Chloroflexota; class Anaerolineae; order Aggregatilineales; family Phototrophicaceae; genus Flexifilum. The sequence continues at coordinate 983,490 of CAWJBF010000005.1, forward strand.
CCGCTCCGTGGCACTGAGTGCACAGAAGGCTGAACAATTGCTTGCCGCTGGCAATTGCCTCGGGGCTGAGGTCCAGTGGTGCGGGTTCAATGGCCGGCAGCACCACTCCCATAGTATCGATCTCCCCCCAGCGGCTGATCAAGGTGACGACCGACTGCAACTCGCTGGGATCGAGGGCGCTCGACCAGGACGCCATCAATGTGCCGGGCACCCCGGTGCTAATGATACGCGTCAGGTCGGATTCGTTCACCCGAACGCGAAGCTCATCAGTGTTCAGGGCCGGAGCAACGGTAGTTCCCTCGCCGTTCGCGCCATGACACGCAGCACAGTTCGCGGCATACGTGGTAAACCCCGCAGCTAGCACGTCACCATCGGGCATTGCAGCAATCTGTGCCAATGTCTCCTCTGGAATCTCCGCGACGGTGATCTGTGGCGGGGTCAAGCCGAGTTCGGCAACCCGCGCCGCAACCACATCCCAGGTCTCGGCCTGCAGCGCTACTGTGAGGCTCTCGATCTGCATCGCCGTCAGGATGCCGCCCTCTTCGACTCCGAAAGCGGCCATCGCCGTGCTGAAGCGTCCGCGGTCAATCGTCTTGTACAGCACCTCTGCGTCCATCGCCGCCGCCGAGTTCGAGCGGGGGGTATGAAGCAAGGCCCTCTCCGCTTGCGCCATGGCAGGCCACGCAATTCTGTGCGTAGAGGTCGGTCCCTTCGGCCACCATCTCGGAATACAACTCGGAAGTTGCCGTTGCCAGACGTGAGGGTTCGAGTAGTGCCGCTAAGGAGAGTGAGGTGACGATCATCAGCAGCCCAACCATTGCAGTCAGGTGCATTCGACGGGTCATACCGGCACCTCCGCGTACACCAGGGCGGCGTCCGCGGCACGATCACGCTGGATCGGTGTGCCGGTATCGACGAACACAATACCGTCCTGAATCGTGATCGCAAAGCGGTCCAGCGGGCGTGGGGCGGGCGCATTGATAACCTGCCCGTCCATCTCAAAGGCCGATGCGTGACACGGGCAAACAAACCGACCTTCCGCCGGTTCCCAGGGCACCGCACAGCCCAAATGGGTGCATTTGCGGTAAAGCGCCACAAATCCGCTGTCCGGCATCCGCACCAGATAAAACCTGCCCTGATTGAACGGCGTTACACTGCCCGGCAGAAATGAGTTGACCGGCCCGGCTTCGATAACCCCGCCGAATTCGCCATCCACGACACGCGGAGAGAAAAAGCTAAGCGCCACCCCACCAGCTTCGGCCAGCGCCAGTGCACCGGCCGCCCCCCAGGCCACTTTCAGAAACTCACGCCGTGTGACCGCCATCACAGCACCTCCCACGGCAGCATCAGCGCCATCCCTTCACCACGAAACGCCACGCCGATGACCGTGAGGACCACGAACCCCGCCAGCAGCAGCACGAATACGCTTTGGCGCGTTTCGCAAGCATTCGCCTTGAACAGCCGCTTCATGCCATCGTAGTAGCCAATCAGCAGCAATAGAATTGCTGCCAGCGGGATGACACCGTTGCTTATAAGGGTAGGCAGGCTGGGCATCATGCCCGGAAGATCCAGTCCGTACTCGTCCAGCACCACCAGCAGGGGCACTGCGATCAGCGCAGTAAGCGCACTCACAATCGCCATTTGCCTCCCTTTCGCAGAGCGGAACCACACACCCTCCGCACTGATGTCAAAGCGTTGATACGGCAGGTACACGAGCGCGCCTAGACCCAGCATCGGGATGATGATCGCGCCAAAGACCGGGTGGAAGTGAAGCAGCAGTTCCTGCAATCCCATGAAGTACCAGGCGGCCTTCGCTGGATTCGGGCTGTGATCAGGGTTTGCAGCCCCTTCGAGCGGCGCATTGACCCATACCGCCCAGAGAAGAATTGCACCCGTCATCACCAGCGCGAAAACCAGTTCACGGGAAACCAGATGCGGCAGTGTCGTCACCTTCTCCACCTGATTCCCGCTGCCACCATCGATGCTGCCGTCCAGCTTGTGCGGAACCGTCAGCGAATCTTTGCGCACGCGCCAGATGTGGAAAGAGGCGATGCCGATCAGCAACAAAGGAATGACTGCCACATGCATGCCGTAGAAATTCGTAAGCGTCGCAGCGCTCACTTCAGGACCGCCGAGCAGGAAGTTCCGTATCCCTTCGCCCACCACCGGGACGTAACTCAGCAGGCTGGACCCGACGGTCACGGCCCAATAGGCGAGTTGATCCCAAGGCAATAGATAGCCAGTGAAGTTGGCCGCAACCAACAGAAGGAGCAGAATGATGCCAAGAACCCAGTTGAACTCTCGTGGCGACCGGAACCCGCCGGTGAAGAACACGCGCAGCATATGCAGTACTGCGACGACGACCAGCAGATTGCCGCTCCAATGATGCAGATTGCGGATGAGCTGCCCGTACCATATCTGAGTCTGCAGATTGAGCATGTCCTGAAAGGCGCTGCCGGGCGTCGGCGTGTAGACGAACATCAGCATGACGCCCGTTATCGCCAGCAATGCGATTAGCAGCAGAGACAGCCCACCCAGGCCCCACGTGTACGTGAATTTGAGCGACGGCTTCGCAACCTTGCTGGGATGCAAGTGCAGGACGAGGTTGTTCATTACCACGCGCATCCGCCCACGATCGTCACGCGGTGGCAGTTCATCGCGCTGGATAGAGTCCCACACACGCTGGCTCAAGGCGTCAGGACGAGGGTCAAGAGGTTGAGTCATCAGACATACACTCCGGTTCGGTCAGGGACAGGCGAGGTCTACTGGTTGCTTCCGTGGCGGTTGCCACTGCCGTTGCCACCAGTGCCACCAGCGCCATAGCGGTCACCATTGCCACTGTTGCTTCCAGTGCTGCTATCAGCAGATCCGCTACCCTGGTTGCCGCTGCCGACATTTCCGCCCTGGCCGTTTCCGGCGTTCCCACCCTGACCATTGCCATCTGAATTCGTCCCCTGGCTTCGCCCGGGACCTGCCCATAGCGGGCGTCCGTTGGGGTCGCGCAGGAGGATACGTTCACCAGTTTCCGACTTGATGACCTGTGCCGGCGTGAATTGGTCCGCCTGCCAGAAGCCCTGCATCGAAATCTGGTCTCCGGCTGCAAAGGTCACGGACTGCTGCTGCCAAAAGTCGGCGCGTCCAAACGACACCATCATGGTTTCCCCGTCGGGCGTCAGCAACGTAAGTCCGTTGTTCGTCAGGGCGGTTACCGTGCCATCGACCATCACCCACTCGTCAGCCGGGATCTGAACTTCACCCAGGCCGCCGTTCTCGCCAGCGCTGCTATTCACACCGCCGGCCCAAAGCGGCCTGCCAGAGGAATCGCGCATCGTGATGACAATGCCATTGGAGGTCGTCACCGCGCGGACGTGGTAATCGGTTCCATTGAAAAACCCGTCCACTACCACGTCGGCGCCCGGCAGAAGCGTCCCCTGGCTCTGCCAGAAGTCGACTGGGCCTAGTTCCACGAACACATCGCTGCCATCCGTCAGGGCCAGCCGCATGCCGACCGCTGAAAGTTCCAGGATCTCACCGCTGCCGCTCCAGACATCCCCCACTGTACTGACCGCTGTGACGATTGGTTGAGTGGTCTCCGGCTGCACGGCCGGCTGTTGTACCGTTTCGGTAGGAACCACACCTGGGACTACGGCGGCGGATGGGACTATCGGAGCGGAATCGACAATTTGTGGTGCAGCTTCTTGTATGCCAGAAGGACTAGCATCAACGCTGATCGCCCCTCGCTGGTCAATCAGCGCTACGGCCGCCGCGCCAACCAGAGTGACCACCAGCAAAGCAATGATGATTTTCTTGAACATGATCGTGTGCCTTCTCTTCGTCTCACCTCACTACGGCACGCAGAATGCCGGGAAGTTGTGTAGAAATGATGAAGACACTCGGATCTTGGGGTTGCTCCAAACAAAGGTGGTCTGGCCGCGCCTGGGGAGTGCGGCTTATCTTCGCGGTTCCGAGGAGTGGATACAGCCACACCGCAGGGGCGCATGCTGGTTAACTTCCTCGCCATGCAGGATGAAGCCAATGCAAACGATGTGTCCCAGCGCGCCCATGACAGTGCCCACTACCGCAAACCATGCGCGATCACTATTGGCATTCCGCCCTTCGGGACAAGTCGCGGTGAGGATGAGAGGCTTATTTTAACAGCAGGCAGATCGCTATCTCATCCTTCGAGCCGACATGGATGATCCTGATGGTGATCCTGAAAATGAGGCGGGGAATGGCTCGGGCTTTGGCTCAGAAAACAACGAAACGCCGCGTGGCGGGGTTTCAATTGTTAATGCGACAAGTGACCCCAGCGGGATACGTACACAGGGGATCTCTTCTCTCAAAGTTGGCCCGCGTGGTTCTGGAATATGCGAGCGTTCTTGTCGAGGTCTCACGTCTTCCGTCGCGGCGCGAACAAATTCAGCAGCGACACGAGGGCGGCGAGAGCCTGAGCGACCTCACTCGCGAGTACGGCATGCCCGCAGCGGGTCTGGCAGATTGTGACCGGGACGTGACTAAAGAGCGCATCCTTGCTCCATGTTTGCATATGCCCCATCGCCCCTACCCGTCCAAGAGCGCGCATTACACCGGCGACTTGGGGCCATCGCCCACGCAAGGTCCCACACCGTGAATGAGGTGAAGACTCCGCGCGTATGAGTATTTTGGCCCAACGGGTTTAATTCATCACTCTGCGCGCACTCGGAAAAGGTGGCATTGCCACGGCTCCAGCCCGACATACAGACCGACATCTCGCATCTCGTCTCCGTTGCGGTCGTAGGATTCGTCAGATAGAGCATCATCCAGGCGCCAGGTCATTCCGCTCAATTCATCCCACGGCCCGTGGACTCGTCCCTGGGCGCTTCCATCCGAGAAATTCACGACGACAAGATAGCGTTCATCTTCCCTGGCCCACCACCAAGCCAGCAGACTCTGGCAACTCTGATTATCGTGCCAGCCGCTCCACTCACACAGCCGCCAGTTACCATTCCGAAAGACATCCCGGCTGATCTCGTTCAGCAGGTGTACATAGAAAGCCACGAGGTCATGATCGATCGGCTCGGCCGGCCTGCGGCCAAGAAACACCGGCAACCTCACCGTCCTGCCCTCGAACTGTCCTTCGTGCAATAACCTGGCCCCGGTGAGGGTCAGGATCACGACAGCTGCCGCCCGCCCTTTCCCATCAGCAAATGAGGTGGCCGCCCGAGGCTCGTCATGGTTCTCGATGAAGCGGACCATGCGTTGCTGGTAAGCTGCATCCGCAAGCAGGTGCTGCCGCACGTTCTTGGCGTTCTCATGTTCCATCCGATCATAGAGTTTCTTGTCGTAGCAGAAGTCAAAACCCTGCTGCTGCAGTTCCCACTCCAGATTCCAGTACGCTTCGGCGATGAACCTGAACCCAGGCCATAGCCCCTTGATCGCGGGAATCACCGTCTTCCAGTAATCCTCGATCGGTTTGGCTCCAGCCCGAACGCCCCATGTCCGCTCGAAGATATCGTTCAGCATGAGCATCGCCATGTCACAGCGAATGCCGTCGCATTGTGCGGCGATTTCCGCGACCGTCTCGACTACTGCCTGCCGAAGTCCGGACTGAAAGGCATTGAGCTGGAGCACATCCGGCCACGCCGGGAAGTAAGGATCGCGGCCAAGGGCGAACACGGTTCCGCCCGCCTTCACGAAAGACGCCGGATCGTTCTGCGCTTCGTCCGCAGTACCGTGCACGAAGTATTCAGGATAGTCACTGACCCACGGGTGGTCAGGCGCTACGTGGTTGGGCACGAAGTCGAGGATGAGCCGCAGACCGCGTGTGGCGAGTGCCTCACGGGCCGCTGCAAGCCCCTCTGGGCCGCCGAGGTGTCCGTCGACGACGTAGCGTCGCACGCAGTAGGGTGAGCCGACATTATCTTCCGCCGCAAAGTCGGGCAGAGCGCGCCTGAAATCCTCCACGAGTCCGGCGTTCTGCATCGAAATCGCGATCCCGGCCGGGCTCCGCTCCCAAACGCCCATGAACCACACGGCGTCAAAGCCAAGGGACGCGATCTGATTCCACTCCTCCGGCGGCACTGTGCCAAGAGTCACCGGTTTCCGGTATTTCTGGCTGAGTTCATACAACCACACCCACGTGTTGATCTCGTAAATGAGGGGATGCAGCGGCCACGATTTCATGCTTATCGCTCCCCGACCGAGCCTTTTTGCACGAACCCGGCCGCTCTGCCCTCTTCCAGAAACCGCTTCTCGTCCAACAGGCCGTACAACTGGATGAGCTTGGCCACGGCTCCGGTCCAGCCAGTCTGATGGCTCGCGCCCAGCCCGGCGCCATTGTCACCGTGGAAATACTCGTAGAAGAGGACGTGGTCGCGCCAGTGCGGATCAGTCTGGAACTTTTCACTGCCGCCGAAGACAGGGCGGCGGCCGGCTTGCGCTGAGTCGGTCGATGTGTCGCGGGTGAAGGTTCGGATCAGCCGGTCGGCCAGTTCCTTGCTCACCTGGAACAGATTCATGAACTGTCCTGATCCGGTGGGGCACTCAACCCGGAAGCTGTCACCGTAGAAGAGATAGAACTGCTGAAGCGCCCGGATAAGCATGATATTCATCGGCATCCAGACGGGGCCACGCCAGTTGGAATTGCCGCCGAACATGCCGGTATTCGACTCGGCGGGCAGGTAGTCGACGCGATACTCTTGGCCCGCTACATTCAAGACATAGGGGTGCTGCTCATGGAACTTGGAAATTGAACGGATGCCGTGCGGCCCCAGGAACTCGTTCTCGTCGAGCATCTTTTCCATGATCCGGCGGAGGCGCTGCGGCGTGAGCAGCGCAATGAGTCCCCGATCGGCCACGCCCATCTGTCCCGGGCCTGTCGGGTGGATGGACGCCTCAAGTTCCGGCATGCGGTGCAGGTGTTTCCAGATTTGCTCCATCGCCCGCGGAAGGCGCTCCCGCTGCCACGGCTCGACCACGGTGGTGGCACACATGGGCAGCAGCCCGACCAGGGAGCGCACCTTGAGCCGACTGGCACTGCCATCAGGCAGCCGCAGCAGATCGTAGTAGAAGCCGTCCTCCTCGTCCCACATCCCGTCCTTCCCGGGCTGGTTCATCGCGGCGGCGATGTAGTAGAAGTGGTCGGCGAATTTCAGGACCATATCTTCATAGGTCGGGTCGTGCGCGGCGAGCTCAGTCGCCAATTCCAGCATGTTCTGGCTGAAAAAGGCCATCCACGCGGTGCCGTCGGCTTGCTCGAGGGTGCCGCCAGTGGGCAACGGGGCGCTGCGGTCGAAAACGCCGATGTTGTCTAACCCGAGGAAACCACCTTCGAAGACGTTCTTGCCGAAGCGATCCTTGCGGTTCACCCACCAGGTGAAGTTCAACAGCAACTTGTTGAACGCCGCTGTGAGAAATCTCAGGTCCATCTCGCCGCGCAGGGCCAGCTCGGTGTGGTGAAGGAAGAGCGTCGCAAAGGCATGAACGGGCGGATTAACGTCGCTGAAGTTCCACTCGTAGGCGGGCATCTGGCCACTTGGGTGCAGATAATCGCCGCGCAGCATCAGTTTCATCTGATCCTTGGCGAACTCAGGGTCAACAATCGAGATCGGGAGCGTGTGGAAGGCCAGGTCCCAGGCCGCATACCACGGATACTCCCACTTGTCGGGCATCGAAATGACGTCCTCGTTCAGCATGTGGTACCACTCCGAGTTTCGGGAGCTCTTGTACCCGTGATGAAGAGGGTTGGAGTTGTGTTCAGCTAACCAGTTGTAGCCGTCGAAGAAGAAGAACTGCTTGCTCCACAACATGCCGGCAATAGCCTGACGCATGACGTTGGCCGCATCGTCACTCACCCCCGGTGGTGTCACCGCTGCGTAGAATTCATCCGCTTCCCGCAGCCGCTCATCGAAGACTTTGTCAAATTCCGGGCCAAAGGCTTCGCCCTTCGGCGCCGACGAACTGGTGGAGAGCCGGAGACGAATGACCCTGGTCTGGCCGGCTTCGACCGTAAGCTGGTAATGCGCAGCGACTTTAGTGCCCTGCTTGTTCGGGTTCACCGAATCCTGTTGGCCCTGCACGACATAGTCATTGATGCCGTCTTTGACGTAGTCGCTCTCGTTGAATTGACGCCCGGGGAACAGCCGCTCGTGGTTGGTCTCGTTCTCGGTGAAAAGCAATGGCACATCGCCGTCAACCGACAGGATGAAATCACCCAGCGGTGTGCGCGTGGCTGCGACCGCACGCGTGCCTTCTGTGGCATCAATCTGCCTGAGGTTGGGTTTTTCCGACGCCCGATTGGAGTCAGCAATCCACGCGGACCAATCGTTGCGGAACCACAGCGTGGGCAGCAGATGCAGTTCGGCTGCATCGGGCCCGCGATTGGCTGCGCTGATTCTCACCAGGATGTCTCCGGGCGCCGCTTTGGCGTACTCCACGAAGACGTCGAAGTACCGATCGTCGTTGAAGACGCCCGTATCGAGCAGCTCGTACTCAAAATCGTTGCGCGTGCGCTTCCGGTTCGTCTCGACCAAATCACCGTAGGGAAAAGCCGCCTGCGGGTACTTATAGAGGTACTTCATGTACGAATGAGTCGGGGTGCTGTCGAGGTAAAAGTAGTATTCCTTCACATCCTCGCCATGGTTGCCTTCGCTGTTGGTGAGGCCGAAGAGCCGTTCCTTCAGAATCGGATCTTTGCCGTTCCACAATGCCAGCGCGAAGCACAAATGTTGTTTATCGTCAGAGATGCCGGCGATGCCGTCCTCACCCCAGCGGTAGGCGCGTGCGCGCGCCTGATCGTGGGTGAAGAAATTCCAGGCGTCACCGCCTTCGCTGTAGTCCTCACGCACAGTTCCCCACTGGCGCTCACTGAGATATGGCCCCCACTTTTTCCAGGCAGCCTTCTTGTCCAGATCTTCGTCCAGGCGAATCTGTTCAGCGGTTGTCATGCTGGCGCTCCTCACACATCCCGAGATTGATTCACGCGCAGTCGTTAAGGCTGGCGCAGAATTGCCCGTGCCGGCGCCCCGTCTGCACCGGCGATGCGCAGCGGTAAACACACCAACTCATACATGCCAGGCTCGACCTCAGACAGGTTGAGCCCTTCGATGACCCAGATCCCCGCGCCGAGAAGGATCTGATGCGTTTCTGCGCCATCATAGACATAGCCGCCGACCGAGAGGTAATCCACCCCGACCGCGCGCACCTTCCGGTCGGCCAGGTATTGTGCGGCCGCCGCGCTTACATAGACGAAATCCTCGACAAACTGATCGGTGTTCCAGCAGCGCTCGGAGTTTTGAGTCCGAAACAACACACGCTCCCCGGCTTGCAGGTCGTGCGCTTCGAGTTCGGCGGGAAGAATTGCCTGGGGGTGTTCGATGCGAATCACACGCGCTGGCCCGATCGTGGCATCGAAGGGCATGGTGTCAATCCCTGCGCCATCGGCCAGGAAGTGCCGTGGCGCATCCATGTGCGTGCCCGTATGCGCGCCCAATTCGATGGTCGACACGTTAGCCGCATCACCATGTGCCATATCCAGCATACGTTCAATGCGCACAGGCGGATTATCGGGCCAGTGCGCCATGCCGGTATACAGCGGTACCGAGATATCGATCCACCCCGCAGGCTTTTCCATTTAGACCTCGCTGAACTGAATGATGACTTTGATGTCGTCGGGTTTGCGTTCGAGCGCCTGCCGGAAATCTTCCGGTTTTTCACGGCGCGTAATCAAACGGCTCAACCACTCCCGGTCGGAGTTGGCCAGGTTCTGCCCCGCCCGATACCAGTGCCGCCTGTTTGCATTGACGCTCCCGACAATTACGTTGTTCTTGAGAACCACAGCGGCTGCCATATCGGCCGTGGAACGTTCCGCCGCGCCGCCCTGACCAACGCCTGTGAGGCAGATAATGCCACCCGCGCTGACCTTTTTGAGCGAGTCGGCGATCACTGCGCCTACGCCCGTGCACTCGACGATGATGTCAGGATTGAAATCCAGATCGAGCACGCTCCCCGTGTGATAGGTCGCCCCCAGATCACGTACAAGCTGCGGCTTCGGGCCGGTTTCGGCCCGATCGAGCACATGCACGTCCAGATTGCGCGCGCTCAAACGCAGGGCCGCCAACAGGCCGATTGGCCCGGCGCCGGTCACCAACACCGTACGGGGCTCCCAGTAGGCACGTTGCCCCGCCAGAAAAACCTGTTCGATCGCCTTCGTAATCACCGTCATCGGTTCCAGTAGCACGCCGAGAATGCCCAACGAAGGATCGACCTTGATGGCGTACTCAGGCTCGGTGCGCCAGCGTTCCGACATGAAGCCGTGGATTTCTTTGATGCCGCGCTCGGTGTACTGACCATTGGTGCACATGTCCCATTCACCAACCGCGCAGTTGGGGCACGGAACCGGATCGGGGCGGCGGACAATGCCGACGACCAGATCGCCCTTTTTGAGACTGCTGCGCGGACCCGGATCGATCACCCGGCCCAGCGATTCATGGCCCAGCACCAGGCGCTTCGCCCCTGGCGGCGACCAGCCATACTTTCCTTCTACAATCTCAACGTCAGTGCCGCACACACCAACTGCCACCGCTTCCACCAGAACAGAGCCTTCACTGACATCAGGCTCGGGCATCTCTTCGTACATGGCCGTTCCCGGCCTCTTGGGTTCTACCGTGATTGCTTTCATGGCATGATCTCCTGGATCGTTCCTTCCTGGATACTCCCCTGAATTTGACTTCAGTTTGACGCGAGATGTGAACGCGACAGCATACCTCCTGCGATGTTCCGTACGCTGAACCCGTGCTGCAAGAGGATGCGCGTCGCGTAATAGGCCCGCTGACCGGAACGGCAGAAGACCAGAATCTCGCGGTCGCGGGGAAGTTCGCCCAGGCGGTCGCGAAGTTGGGCCAGGGGAATATTGGTCGCACCCGGCACGGATTCCACCACCAGTTCCGGGGGATTGCGTACGTCGAGCATGAAGCCGTCGCCTACGGCGCCCCAGTGGACGAGTGGCATATCGTCGCGAAGAACATCCGCCGCCACCATCCCCGCAAAGTTGACGGGATCCTTCGCGCTGCCGAAGGGCGGCGCGTAACTCAGCTCAGATTCTTCCAGGTCGTAGATGGTGAAGCCCGCCTGGATCGCCATTGCGAAGGAGTCAATACGCTTGGGAACCCCATCTTCACCGAGGATCTGCGCGCCGAGAAGGCGTCCGTCGGACTTCCGGAAGAGGACTTTCATGGCGATGTATTTGGCACCCGGGTAGTACCCCGCGTGGGAATTCGGATAGAGGTAGATTTTCTCGAAATCGTCATCGCCCAACTGCGTCAGCACCTTCTCACTGGCACCCGTTGAGGCAATCACGCCCTCGAAGATCTGACAGATCGACGTCCCCTGCGTGCCACGGAAACGGGAATTGCGCCCTGCAATCACATCGGCCGCGATCCGGCCCTGCCGGTTGGCCGGCCCCGCCAACGCCACGAGCGACCATTGGCCCGTCACGAAGTCCCTGACTTCGACCGCATCGCCGACCGCGAAGATATCGGGGTCGCTCGTACGCATGTGCTCATCGGTACGGATACCGCCGCGCTCGCCGATCTCGATGCCGGCCATCTTCGCCAACGACAACTCGGGCCGCACTCCAATCGCGAGGAGTACGATATCGGCTGGGAGGACCTTGCCAGAACTAGTCAGAACTTCCAGCGCACCGTCCGTCGTCTGCCGGAATCCGGAAACGCCGTCATTGAGTTCGAGCTTGACGCCGTGCTTGACCAGATAGCGCTCGACGAGACGCGCCATTTCAGGGTCGAGCGGTGGCATAACCTGATTACCCCTCTCGACCAGTGTCACGTCCAGCCCACGGTGAGCCAGATTCTCGACCATCTCCAGGCCGATGAAGCCGCCACCAATCACCACGGCCCGCTTCGGAGGTACTACGGTCTGGTAGCCCGAATACGAGTGCATTCCCGAACTATCCGCCAGATCCCGGTCCAGCCACTCACGGATATTTCTGGCATCCGGCACGGTTCTTACCGAGAAAATCCCCGGCAGATCAATGCCGGGCAGCGGCGGGCGGATCGGTGCAGCCCCGGGCGACAGTACCAGTTTGTCGTATTTCTCGGTCGTGACCTCGCCGGTCGCGAGGTTCTTGAGGTCTACGGTCTTCTCAGAGGCCGAAATGCCGACCACCTCACAGCGCGTCCGAACCTCTATCGCAAACTGTTCACGAAACGTCTGTTCCGTGGCCACAAGCAGGCTCGCCTCTTGTTCAATCTTTCCTCCGACATGGTAGGGCAGGCCGCAGTTCGCATACGACACATACGGCCCTCGTTCCACCATGAGAATTTCTGCGTCTTCATCCAGCCGGCGCAGACGTGCCGCGCACGATGCGCCGCCGGCCACGCCGCCGACGATGATGACCTTCAGTTTCCCGTTCTTATTGACGTCAGCCATGATCAGCCTCCTGTGAGAATCCCACTGCATGTGGGCTTGAGATTTGCCGAGCTTTCTTGCTTCTCGTGAATGGCCAGGTGGGTGACGGACTCATCGCTTGTCGCCTCCCCACCGGATATACGCATGAACCCTCTTCGTAAGTGCCCGAAATAATGCCAGGAGGCTACGAACCGTCCCCTAACTTCCGGTTGATCCTGACCCTGCTTCCTCACATGAGCTCGATGAAGACAGGGCGAAGATGGATAGCATTGATTGTTGTCCGTTTTTTGCTCTGCCAGGGCGCTGGCCTACCGTGCAGTCCCACCTTGAAACCACTTCCACCTGCAGCGGTTCGAGTCTTCAGGCGAGCATTACCACTCGTGTATCTGCAGCGACACTGACGGTCATTGCGCTAGCCATCAAGTCGCGTCACAGACAGGACCGTAAGGTGCAGGTCGTAGATCGCATTCAACACGCCGGCAAGCGCGGCCTGGTCTTCCAGTTCCCCGGTCAGCGTGGTGACCACCTGCGCTGCGATTCCGTCGATGACGGTCGCACGCATGCCGTCCAAACAATCCAGCCAGGAAGGCGGGATTCGGCCTTCGACGCTAATCAGGTAGATTGCAGGGCGATCAAAAGGGAGGCGGCTTGTATCCGGCAGCGTGTTCATGCTGTCATCGTAGGACATGACTGCATCGGGGAAATGCACCCAAAGTAGCACTTAGGGTGCAAGTGGATGGCGATCCGACGGTCAGGCGGGGGGAAAGAGGCCCAGAGATTCTGCTTTTGCGACGGCATCCCCGCGCCGATTGACGCCCAGCTTACCGTAGATGTTGACGCTGTGGCGTTTGACCGTTTTCGGTGAGATTACGAGTTCGCGGGCGATCTCCTTGTTGCTCAGGCGCAGGCGCATGAGGGCGAGAATCTCGAGTTCGCGCGGAGTGAGATGCTCGATCAGGTGCTCGCCACCTGCCTGCGGATACGCTATTTGGGATTGGGATTGCGTGTCCACATCCGATCCGGGAAATGCGTCAAGCACCCGTTGGATGAATCCCGCTGGCTTTCCCTGCAGTGCCAGCTGGCCCAATAATTCCCGCATGGGTGATCCGAGTTCGACGAACAGGCGGATGAACGCGCCCGTAGAGGCGAGGTCAACCGCACGCTGCAAGACTGCGAGTGCGTCTTCCAGGGGGTGACCGGACCGCGAACTCAACGCAAGCGCGCGCAGTAACAGGATCTCGATTTGTGAAGGAACATTGAACGTTCGCTGCGCGACTTCGTACGCGGAGTCAAGAGCGTCGAGCGCAGCCTCGATATCTCCCTCGGCCTTTCTCGCCAGCATAATCCGGGCTCTGGTGATGGGGGATTCCTCCAGCCACGTGACCGGCTGATCCGGGACGTGGATAGGAGCCGAGAGCGTCCACCGCAGTGCGTCTTCGATCGATCCTTCCAGAAGGCGCAGTCGGGCGCGAAGCGAGCTGGTGCGTTCCGCCTCCGCTCCTCGGGAAAATAGGTCGGATTGGCCCAGCATCTCGATGGTTTGCCAGGCTTCCGTGGTGTTCCCCATGGCATGTTGGGAGAGCGCAAGCCCAATGCAACTGGCCCTGAAGGTCAGGATCTGGGTTACATCACGGTAGGCGATTACGGTCTCGAAGTGCTGCCGCGCGGCGGCCAGGTCATTCTGGTGGTAGCGGGCTACACCAAGGAAGTACTGCGCCCAGCACAGATTGACCACAAGCCCGGCGGCTCGCGCCTGAGCGAACATGTAATCCGCGGTTTGAATGACCTGTTCAAGCTGTCCGTTCAGCAGATGGATGAAACACAATGTCATTAAGGGTCGTACTGCGTAACTAGACGACTTGTCGCTGCTGGATTCGTAAAGTGCAAGTTGCTGCTGTACTGCATCCTGACTTTGACCACTGGCATGCATGGCCAAACCAAGATACATATACGTGCCCCCGCGAACATACCCCCAAGACGACGGAAGACTGGACAATGCCTTTTTGCAACACGCGATAGCGAGGCTGGGCTGGTTGGAAAAATAGGCTGTCTGAGCATCCAGGGCCGAAAGCTGGCCGCGCAGGATCGACAGCTTTTCCGAGGAGAGCAACGTGGGAATATTCGCGCCAAGAAGTGCTTCAATCATCTCAACTACATTCGCCTGCGCTTCGAGCTGCCAGGAATATTCCAGAATCCATGCCTTCATTATCAACAAGCCCGGACGGCGTTCGACGAATGCTTCGGGCAGCAAGTGATTCCATCGCTCTAAGGTCACACGGTCTTCGCGGTTAAGGACGCCAGGCAATGCCTCCTCTATCAGATCTGCGGTGAGCTCGTAGTCGTGAGCGGCCAGGGCGTAACCCAGAGCCTCATCCATCAGGCCCCGCTGCGCATACCAGCGCGCCGCCCGACGGTGCAACGCATCTATCTGTTCAGGCCCAAGACGAGTACGCAGCTTCTGTTGGAGCATTTTCTGGAAGAGCGCGTGATAACGATACCATTCCTTCGCGTGATCCAGCGGGATCACGAACAGATTGGCGCGTTCCAGCCAGTCCAGACGCGCACGAGTGTCGTAATGGTTCTCATCATCTTCCAGCACCGCCGTGCAGAGCGAAGCGCAGAACCGGCCAAACAGAGACGTCTTGAGCAGGAATTCCTGAATCGCGGGTGGTTGTTGGGCTAGAACCTCGCCTGCCAGGTAGTCGGCAATGTTGGCGTCGATTCCCTCAAGGGTCAGGGCCGCCGATTCGGCGTTTTCGGCCGTGGACAGGTTCAAGGCGGCCAATTGCAGCCCGGCGGCCCAGCCCTCGATTCTCTGCTCTAGCAGGGCCAAGGCGGACTGACTCAGGGGCACGCGGAGGGATTCGTCGAGAAAGGCGGCAGATTCCTCGCGAGTGAAGCGCAGATCATGGCTTCGAATCTCATTGACTTGCCCTTGGGCGCGCATATTCGCCAGTGAAAGGGGTGGGTTAGTGCGAGACGTCAGAATCAGATGGAAACCTCGTGGCCAATGGCGGTTCAATTCCTGTAGCAGCCCGTGGATTGGCTCGCTGCTGATCGTGTGATAGTCCTCAAGCACGAGCACGAAGCGAGTAGGCAGGTCCATCAGACCATTGATGAGTGTGACAGCCACAGTGTTGGCAGAAGGCTGCTGGGGCGCACGCAATAGGTCCAGGACATTTGGCAAGGCATCGGGGAAGGCAGTGCGCACTGCGGTGACCAGATAACGCAGGAAGATGTAGACGTTGTTGTCGCCCTCATCGAGTGACAGCCATGCTGTGCGAACCGGCTCGGCGGTTGCAGGCTCACCGTTGGCAAATCCCTCAAGCCATGAACTGACCAGGGTGGTCTTGCCGAACCCGGCGGGCGCGCAGACGAGCGTAATGGGCACAGACAAGCCGCGGTTGATCTGTTCGAGCAGGCGCGGTCGGGTAATCACACCACGTGGCACAGGCGGCCTGTGCAGCTTGGTGCGGATGAGATCGGGAAATATCGCTTCCGTTACCATATGCAGTAATTTTAGCCCAGATGAGCGCAATGGGAAACGCAATGGAAGCGGCGCAGGGGAGTTTGCCATCGGTGGTGAGGATGGGCCTTGGTTTCACCAGCGCGTGTGGTTGCGGGACATAGACTCACCTCATAGATTGGAGAGAGTTGATTGGAACTGCTGTTCTCTTCTGGGCAATCGGTAGGGACCGACACTACCTGCAGACATTCTGAATCTGACCGCACAGACGGGACGTTGGCGGAACGTGGCACAACCGACAGGGCATGGCACAATGCAGCCGGCACGCAGACTAGGTATATAGTCCCAAGGTGAGGTGGGACGGGTCAGAAGTGAACAAGTCCGGGTGGATTTGCCACTGCGAACAAATGAACTCGAATGGGGTGAGACCCTTGAGCGCTTTGAGGCGTTTGCCGTAGGTATAGGCGGCCAGGAACGTCTGAGGATGGTCTTCCAGCTGCTGGTCGTTGGCGTACCAGTAGCGGTACACGGTGGCTTCCTTGCGCGTCCGGTTCATTGTATGGCGGCGGAAGGCGACGATGATCGCTTCTTCCTCCACGGTCAATACGCTGGAACGGGGCTGTCTGGTCCCCATTGGCTCATCTTTGACATCCGTCCGGTGCTTCCACTTGGCCACCGTCTTCGGAATGACCCCATAGCGCTTCGCTAAGGCTCTCACGCTCGCTTGACTGTTCTGGATTGCGCGACGAACTGCCTCTGTTGTGCGGGCGCTGCTGTGAAGTACCTGTCCCATAGTTGTTGGCAATCCTGACGGCTCAACTTCGTACCACTATTTCCTGGGACTGAACAGCTACCTGGCGACCGTCATGCTGGCTGCCATTTCTCTCGTCCTGTAATTTGCAGACACGCCCTAAAAGCGTGGGCTGAAAACTTCCTCACGGCCACCGTCAGTCTACTCGACACAAATTGTGACCATGAGGATTACGAAAGAAATGGTGTGACCCTAGCGGGAGTCAGGGTCCGACGATTCTCGTCCTTATTGTTGGCAGCACGGTGGTTAGTGTGCTTCGGTGGACTCAGCACCGATGTGCCACCACAAATCCCGCGCAATGAATGGATTCGACGCCTGTACGGCCAAGGCATTAGCCTAACAGCGATTTCCCGCGAGTATGGAATTAGTCCACAGCGGGTCTGGCAGATAGTCACAAAAACCTAATAGCAGAACTGGAGCCTCCTCCAGATTGGGGTGTGCCTCATCGACCCTGCCTGTCCATATACGTGCTCCGCACCGATGACCGAAGGCCAACGCCCATAAATACTCTCGCATTGCTGCCCAGGCGAAGAAGTCGCTCGGATGAGGTTTTTTGGCCCAACGGGGCAGATAACGACACGGACAACCGCTGCGCACCAGATAGAAGATGACAATCACCGCCTATCGGAGGGAGTGCTTTCGTGGCCGTCCCATGGTTTTTGCCGCCGCATTGATCGCTACCGTCAGTCCGCTCATCGCCTGTTTCCCCAGCGTGCATTGGGCCAAGTATAGCCCGGATTAAGACCCGGGAGTTCAGCGCACTGTAACCATAAGATGCCAATACCCAGCGATTCTCATCCACATTGGCCGCCGTAATACGTTGGCGACTCTGATCTTGTTGACACCAAATTCAGGATGTGCTACAGTTTGTGAACGTTCACATTCACACGTCTGATGGTGTGAAAGGAGACATCTATTCGAAGAAGCTCGGTCAATAAGCATAGGTTGTCGAGACTTCCCGAACCAGAGAGATGACTACCAACCGAGTTTCAGATCATTGGAACAAGGAGCCGCGGTGGTATAGATAGGGTTCAGCAGCGATGGCGCGAGATGGGTCTGCACGTCACTGGTTACCATCCCACAATCGTCCTAATCTGCGCCAACACCAGACTGAACATCAACCGATTTCAATTCAATACGGAGTCTCTGATATTCGGTATTGCGGTTCGCGGATGATATCTGAGACGAAGATTGTTTTGAACAAGTGATCGCAGTCCACTGGAATGCGATGAACGACGTCGGCACTATTCGATACGACAAGGAGTTCTGAAATGCGTTTCGCGAAGCTCGGTCTAGTTCTGTTGTTCGCACTTGTACTCGTTGTTCCGGTTGTCAGCGCGCAAGATGACAGTGGCGCAGGCCTCACCATTGGCTTCTCTCAGATCGGTTCGGAAAGTGCGTGGCGCACTGCCTTCAC
The DNA here is from genome assembly GCA_963841085.1 of uncultured Chloroflexia bacterium. Taxonomy (GTDB): domain Bacteria; phylum Chloroflexota; class Anaerolineae; order Aggregatilineales; family Phototrophicaceae; genus Flexifilum. Next base: position 1,001,586 of record CAWJBF010000005.1, read on the forward strand.
CGAAGCCGTTCAGGCTGAAGCCGAAGCCCGTGGCATCAACCTGCTGTTCTCGGATGCTCAGCAAAGCCAGGAAAACCAGATTGCCGCCATGCGCGCATGGCTCGCCCAGGGCGACGTCGATGCCATCGTTCTGGCCCCCGTCCTCTCAAGCGGTTGGGATGACGTTCTCCAGGAAGCCGCTGATGCGAGTGTTCCGGTCGTGATCGTTGACCGCAACGTCGACAGCGATCCGTCGCTGTTCGTCACCCGCGTTTCCTCCGACTTCGTCCATGAAGGACGACTGGCGGCGACCTGGCTGGTCCAAGCGACCTCTGGCAATTGCAATATCGTCGAGCTCTACGGTACGGTTGGTTCTGCCGCTGCTGAAGACCGCCACACCGGCTTCAATGAGGTCATCGCCCTCTTCCCCGGCATGCAGGTCACGCATTCCGAGACCGGCAACTTCGTTCGTACCGAAGGCAAGGCGGTGATGGAGAGCATCCTGAGTTCGGAAGACCCCGCCAATATCTGCGCAGTCTTCGCCCATAACGACGACATGGCGATTGGCGCAATTGAAGCCATCAAGGAAGCGGGTCTGGTTCCGGCGCAGGATATCCTGATTGTGTCGGTCGACGCGATCCCGGACATCTTCGATTCGCTCGATGCTGGCGAAACCAACGCCACGGTTGAGCTGAGCCCGTACATGGGTGGACCTGCGTTTGATGCAGTGGTCGCCGCATTGAATGGCGAGGAACTCCCGAAGTGGATCCCCGTGGGCGGCGGACTGTATACGTCCCGCGCAGCCTACGACGCCAGCCGCTAATAGCACACCGCCTACCAGCCGCGGTTGGCAGGCATGAACCAACGCGCATCGGTGTCAATTATCTGATGGGCTAAGATAGAAGGGGTGCAGGTTGCGCACCAACGCCTTGCACCCCTCGCTTTTCCAAGTTAATACAGCGATGTCACACAGTCTCTTACCGTAGAAAGCCTCATAGGGAACGCAATATGAGCACAGTTCATCACGAACCTGCGCCCCTTCTGGAAGTCAAGGGGCTGACGAAAATCTTCCCAGCGACGGTTGCTTTGTCAGAAGTAGATTTCACACTGCAGGCAGGCGATGTCCATGTGTTGGTAGGCGAAAATGGGGCGGGGAAATCCACCCTCATCAAGCTGATCACGGGCGTCTATCCAAGAGACGGCGGAACAATCCTGCTCGAGGGGAAAGAAATCAACCCTCATAGTCCACGGAATGCCCAGGAACTCGGCATTAGCACGGTTTATCAGGAAGTCAATCTGGTCCCTACGATGTCGGTTGCGGAAAACATCTTCCTCGGCCGCCAGCCCATGCGATTCGGCATGATCAATACACGGGCGATTAACCGTCAAGCGAAAGAACTACTTAAGGGCTTTGGCCTGGATATTGATGTATCCCTTGACCTTTCCTCTTGTTCAGTAGCCATCCAGCAAGTCATCGCGATTGTCCGCGGCGTCGATATGTCCGCAAAAGTGCTTATTCTGGATGAGCCTACTTCCAGCCTCGACCGCCATGAAGTTGAGATGCTGTTTTCCATCATCCGGTCATTGAAGGAGCGTGGAATCGGCATCATTCTCATCACCCACTTCCTCGATCAGGTCTATGAAATCGGGGACCGGATTACGGTACTCCGAAATGGCAAAAAGGTAGGCGAGCACCGTGTGAGCGAGCTAACCAAAGTTCAACTCGTCACGGAAATGCTCGGCAAAGAATTGACCCAGGACGAATCCGGCGAACGGCGCGCGCGCAGACAAACCAACCACGTCTCAGAAACCCCTTACTTGAAAGTCAGTGGCTTTGCGCGTGAGGGTGTGATCGAGCCGTTTGATCTCGAAGTCCGGCAGGGCGAGATCGTAGGGCTGGCCGGGCTTCTGGGCTCAGGGCGCACAGAAGTTGCCCATCTCATCTTTGGTATCGAGCAAAACGACCGGGGTGAAGCCTATCTCAAAGGGGAACAAATCAAAATAAAGTCCCCCCGCGATGCAATCCGGTTCGGTTTTGGGCTGTGCCCCGAAGATCGCAAGTTCGAAGGCATCATTGGCGACCTGAGCGTGCGTGAAAACATTATCCTCGCCTTGCAGGCAAAGATGGGGTGGTTCAGAACGCTGTCCCGCCAGAAGCAAAACGAATACACCACCGACATGATCAAGGCGTTAAGTATCGCCACGCCGAACGCGGAAAAGCCGGTTAAAGAGCTTTCGGGCGGCAACCAGCAGAAGGTCATTCTGGCGCGCTGGCTGATTTCGAATCCCGATCTGCTCATCCTCGACGAGCCGACACGCGGTATCGACGTGGGCGCTCATGCAGAAATCATCCAGATCGTCAAACGGCTTGCGGATGAAGGCAAAGCTATGCTCATCATTTCTTCCGAATTGGCCGAGGTCGTCGATTACAGCGATAAGGTCGCCATTTTGCGTGACCGCAAGATGCTTGGCGAACTGGAAGGAGATGAAATCAACGAAAACACTATCATGAAGGCGATTGCCGCAAACTGAGTTTCCTTGGTTAGAGCATCATGTCCAGCAGCCAGCCTTCTCCGAGACCTTTTTGCTGGCATCTTTGTTTCAGCGGCTCAAAAACGCGAAACAGGCAACTTTCAAGAGGGGAAAATGAGTTTAGAAAGCAACAAGGATTACTCTGAGAACGCTCCCTCAGGTAAATCGCGCTTCTTACGGGTCCCCAAGGGCGATATGCGCGGGTTGTGGACGGTCGCGGCACTGCTGATCATCCTGTTTGTCGACCTGTTGATCTCCCCGAACTTCTTCGACATTCGAATGGTGAATGATCGAATGGTTGGCAGCGTGATCAACGTGCTGGACAATGCAGCCCCATACGCGCTGCTTGCTATCGGCATGACCATGGTGATCGCAACCAAAGGCATCGACCTTTCGGTCGGCGCGGTAATGGCTATCTCTGCGGCGGTCGCTGTCACCCTGATCAAGAAATACGAAGCTGGCGCGACCGACTTCTACGTTCAGCCGGGCGTCATCGTGTTGATTTCCATCGGAGTCGGCGCAATCTGCGGCTTGTGGAACGGCGTTCTTGTCGCCTTCATCGAGTTGCAGCCTTTCATCGCAACCCTCATCTTGATGGTCGCCGGGCGCGGTATCGCGCAGCTCATCACTGGGGGCCAGTCCCCTACCTACACCGATGCGTCCCTTGCGTTTCTTGGGCGCGGAACCGTCGCGGGAGTCCCCTTCCCCATCATTCTCGCCATCATCGTGCTGATTGCAGTCACCCTGTTTGTGCGGAGAACCGCGCTTGGCCTGATGGTGGAGTTGGTTGGCGCCAATGATCGCGCCAGCCTTTATGCCGGCATTCAGATGCGTATGATCAAGGTCTCCGTTTATGTGCTGTCTGGTATGTGCGCCGCACTGGCCGGGCTAATCGTGGCCGGCGAGGTGAAGTCGGCCGATCCGCACACGGCCGGCCTCAACGCCGAACTCGATGCGATCCTGGCAGTTGTCATTGGCGGCACAATGCTCACCGGTGGGCGGTTCTATCTCTGGCGCAGCGTCGTCGGGGCGCTCATCATTCAGGCGCTGCTGGTAGGACTGTATGTCAGTTCGCTGCATCCGACCACCAATCTCGTCGTGAAAGCGATTGTCGTCCTCGCCGTACTGTTATTTCAGTCACCAGAGTTCAGGCGAACAATTTCCAAGCCATTTAGGAGAAAAGCATGAAGGCGCGATTTATGCCGCTCCTGATGACATTTATTGTCTTCGTGGTGCTCTATCTCATTGCCTATTCCCGCTTTAACAGCTTTGGCTCCATGCGCATTGTGGGGAACCTGCTCCGCGATAATGCCTATTGGGGTATCGCGGCGATTGGCATGACGTTCGTCATCATTTCCGGTGGCATCGACCTCTCCGTTGGTTCGGTAGTCGCATTCACGGGCGTCTTCTGCGCGCTGATGATCGGACGGAACGGCTGGGATCCCATCGCGACATTCATCGTTATTCTGACCATCGGCGTACTGTTTGGCGGAGCGATGGGCTTCCTCATTCACCAGTTCAAATTGCCCGCGTTCATCGTCACCTTATCCGGGTTATTCCTGGCCCGAGGCATGGCCTACGTTCTGTCGACGGACTCAATCCGAATCGAAAGCCCGTTCTACGATCAGATATCTGACCTCCGCTATGTCTTTCCGGACGGGGGCCGCTTCACCTTTGCAGCCGCCGCGTTTCTGCTGATATTGCTCATCGGCATCCTCCTGGCGCACTACACCCGCTTCGGGCGCAACGTCTACGCGCTGGGCGGAAATTCCGATGCCGCGCTGCTGCTCGGCGTGCCGGTTGGACGGACCACTATACTGGTCTATGCGATGAGTAGCTTCCTATCGGTTCTGGCTGGCATCGTCCTGTCGCTGTCGAAGCAGTCCGGAGATTCGACAATTGGCGTGGGCCTGGAACTGGACGTTATCACCGCCGTGGTGATCGGCGGAACCTTGCTCACTGGCGGCGTGGGCTACGTGATCGGCACCTTCATTGGCGTGATGACGCTGGGTATCATTCAAACCTATCTCACGCTCGATGGTTCACTCTCTCCCTGGTGGATTAAGATCGTCATTGGTGCCCTGCTTTTCTCATTTGTGGGTCTGCAGCGGTTGCTCAGCAAGCGCCAGGATATCCGGCTGCGCAGGCAGCGAACAGCGGCGGCAAACGCATCCACTTAGCCCTGCCACACGTTTACCTGGTACGCGAGTATATGCAGCGCCTTGCACACGGGGAATCCTACGACTTCGCTCAGTGATCCTACAGCTTACCTTGCGCCTGCGGTGAGACCGCTCTACTCGGCAATCAGTCTTTCCCATTGAAACCATCGGAATCCGATATGCGATCTGCGCGCAAGACGGTCACGCTTCATGACGTTGCGAAAGCCTCAGGCGTCTCGTATCAAACGGTGTCACGCGTCATCAATCATCATTCCAATGTCGCTGAAGAGACCCGTGAACGCGTGCTGCAAGCGATTCAGAACCTGAACTACCGGCCCAATCGTGCGGCGCGCAGTCTCGTCACCAACCGCTCCGATACGATTGCCATTATCAGTTTCGGCACGGCCTTCTATGGCCCGGGCCAGATGCTGGAAAACATCATCCAGCACGCAAGAAAGAGTGGCTTTCGTGTGTTGCCGAGCAGTTTGCAGCAGCTTGGGTTTGATGATGTCAAGGCAGCGGTCGATGAACTCCACGAATTGTTGATTGATGGGATCATCATGATTGCCCCGATTGTAGCGGATTTTGTGTCCGAAATTGGGGAACTGACCGGAGATATACCCTTCATCCAGATTGACACGAAGCCCAAGCCCGGGATCGCATCGGTTGTCATTGACCAGTCACACGGTTCAAAACTTGCTGTTGAGCATCTGATTAATCTGGGGCATCGTCAGATTGCAGAGATTAGCGGGCCTATGAATTGGTACGATGCCATCATGCGCCACCAAAGCTGGGCCGATACCATGGACCAGCACGAGCTTCCACACCACATGAGCGTCGAGGGTGATTGGTCAGCGCAAAGCGGCTATGAAGGCATTGAGTCGCTGTTGAGCAGTGGCGCGAAATTTACCGGTCTGGTGGCCGCCAATGACCAGATGGCATTGGGCGCCATTGCTGCGTTGAGCGCGCAGGGGTTTCAGGTACCAGAAGATACTTCGGTGGTTGGGTTCGACGATATACCGGAGTCCGGCTACTTTCTTCCGGCGTTGACCACCATCCATCAGAACTTCGAGGCGCTGGGGGAACAGTCGGTGGAATATCTGGTTTCGCTGATCAGAAGACCGAATACACCCATTCACCAGCGCGTTTTGTATCCCGAATTGATTGTCCGCAATAGTACGGTTGCGGTGCGCTGAAGCTGTGCCGCGTTTAAGCTCACGCCCCAACACCCAATAAACTGAGGGGGAAGACCTCAAAAACGCCGCCATCCCTTTTATGGAATGGCGGCTCGGAAATCTTTTGACCCCAGCGGGAGTTGGGGACCGACCATTTCCTCTCTCAGAATTGGCTCTTTCCTTGCTGACGTACGACGATGTCTTCCCGATTGGCAAGACCACCCTCGTGCCGAGAGCAGATTCGGATGCGCTACGTGGCAGGCGAGAGCCTGAGCGACCTTGCAAGAGAGTTCAGCATCAGCCCGCAGCGGGTGGGGCAAATTGTGAACGCAGCACTCTCTCAGCCGGTCACCTCTTGACACTTTCTTAATGCCCCCTGAACCCTTCCTGACACCCCGTTGATGCCAAGCCGCCGATAATGGCGAGGTTCTGAACTCAAAGCCAAAGGGATCACATGAACGTGGAACTCATCATCGCCGGGCTGTTGTCGCTGGCCTTGCTCATCTATCTGGTGTATAGCCTGCTTTTCCCGGAGAGGCTGTAGCGTATGTCACCGCTGGATATCCTGGTACTGATTGGATTTTTCCTGCTGCTGGTGGCCGCCACGCCGCTGCTGGGCGGCTATATGGCCCGCGTCTTCACCGGCCAGCGGTCGTTCCTGTCGCCGCTGCTCGTTCCGGTCGAACGCGGCATTTACCGACTGGCAGGCGTCGATACCGCCCATGAGATGTCGTGGCGTACCTATGCCCTCGGCCTGATCGCGTTCACCGGGGTCGGCTTTATCGCGCTGTTCGGCCTGCTGTCGGTACAGGGAGATCTGCCCCTAAACCCGCAAGGCCTTCCTTCTATTGAGCCGTTACTTGCCTTCAATACCGCCACCAGCTTCGTGACCAACACCAACTGGCAGGCCTACGCGGGCGAGACCAGCATGACTTACCTGTCGCAGATGGTGGGGTTGACCGTACAGAACTTCCTGAGCGCGGCTGTCGGTATCGGCATCATGTTGGCGCTTACACGCGGGCTGACACGGCGGTCGGCGGCGACCATCGGCAACTTCTGGGTCGATATCGTGCGCGCCACGCTGTATGTCCTGCTCCCGTTATCCCTGGTGTTGGCACTGCTGCTGATTGGTCAGGGCGTCGTGCAAAATTTCTCTACCTACACGACCGCAACGACACTGACCGGCCAAAGCCAGATTCTGCCACAGGGGCCAGCAGCGTCGCAGGTGGCGATCAAGCAGTTGGGCACCAATGGGGGCGGATTCTTCAACGCTAACAGCGCCCACCCATTCGAAAATCCGACCATGCTCAGCAATCTACTGGAGGTGTTCGCTATCCTGCTCATTCCCGCAGCGCTCACTTACACCTACGGAAAAATGGTGGGCTCAACGCGCCAGGGCTGGGTGATTTTCGCGGTCATGCTGATAGTGCTGCTCGCGGGCCTGGTGGTCATGCTGGCGTCCGAGACGACCTTTAATCCGGTCGTGAACAGCGCAGCGGCCCTCGAAGGCAAAGAACTGCGCTTTGGTGTCGCCCAGAGCGTATTGTGGGGCACAGCGACGACCGCCGCTTCAAATGGCTCGGTCAATGCCATGCACAGCAGTTTCACACCGCTGGCAGGCGGCGTCGCCATGCTCAACATGCTGCTCGGTGAGGTCATTTTCGGCGGCGTCGGCTCCGGAATGTACGGCATACTCATCTTCGTCATCCTGACAGTATTCATGGCCGGGCTGATGGTCGGGCGCTCACCGGAGTATCTCGGCAAGCGTCTCGAGTCGTTCGAAATCAAGATGGCGATGATTGCCCTGCTGCTACCCAGCGCCTGTGTGCTGCTCATGGCGGCCGTGGGCTCGGTCGCCTCGGCCGGCACAGCGAGCATGGCGAACACGGGCCCGCACGGGCTGAGCGAAGTACTGTATGCATTCGCCTCGGCCGCCAACAACAATGGCAGCGCCTTCGCCGGCCTGAACGCCAATACCCCCTTCTACAACCTGCTGACAGGCGCGGCGATGTGGGTCGGCCGCTTCGGTGTCATTCTGCCCGTGCTGGCAATTGCGGGCAGCATGGTGGGCAAAAAAGTCACGCCGCCATCGGCCGGCACTTTTCCCACAGGAGGGCCACTGTTCGCCGGCCTGCTGATCGCCGTAGTCCTGATTGTCGGCGCGTTGACCTTCTTCCCGGCGCTGGCGCTCGGGCCGATTGTGGAACAATTCCTGATGCTCGCAGGCCGGGCATTCTAGGGGAGAACACTCATGACGAATTCGATGCCCAAGGCGCGCCCGCTGTTTGACCCGCCAATTGTGCGCCGCGCAGTGGCCGATGCATTCCGCAAACTCAATCCGCGCCAACAGCTCAAGAACCCGGTAATGTTCGTGGTGCTTGTGGGAGCACTGTTCGTTACGCTCCTGATTCTTACGAAGTTGGTGCAGGGCCACACGCAGGATCTCGGTTTCAATCTGCAGATCGCGCTCTGGCTGTGGTTCACCGTCCTGTTCGCCAACTTCGCCGAAGCGATGGCCGAGGGGCGTGGTAAGGCCCAGGCAGACAGTCTGCGTAAAGCGCGCAAGGAGATGGTGGCGCGCAAGCTCAACGGTGGCAAAGAGGAACTTGTCTCAGCGTCACACCTGCATAAGGGCGATCTGGTCGTGTGTGAAGTGGGCGACCAGATTCCCGGAGACGGCGAGGTCATCGAAGGCATCGCCAGCGTGGACGAGTCCGCCATCACCGGAGAGTCTGCGCCGGTCATTCGTGAAAGCGGCGGCGACCGGAGCGCTGTCACGGGCGGCACGCGCGTCCTCAGCGACCGCATCGTGATCCGTATCACCACCGAGCCGGGCGCGACGTTTCTCGACCGCATGATCGCACTGGTGGAGGGGGCGAAGCGCCAGAAGACGCCGAACGAGATCGCACTGACTATTCTGCTGTCCGGCCTGACCATCATCTTCCTGCTGGCGGTCGTCAGCCTACGCGGGTTCGCCGCTTACAGCGAAGCGCAGTCCAGCGTAGCCGAGACGTCTGCGTCACTGCCTGTGCTGATCGCGTTGCTCGTCTGCCTGATCCCAACGACGATTGGCGGCCTGCTCAGCGCCATCGGCATTAGCGGCATGGATCGCATGATTCAGCGCAACGTGCTGGCCACCAGTGGGCGCGCCGTCGAAGCCGCCGGCGATGTAGATGTCCTGCTGCTAGACAAGACCGGCACGATCACGCTGGGCAACCGCATGGCGACCGCGTTTCACCCGGCTCCGGGCGTAGAACCCCCACAACTTGCCGATGCCGCGCAGTTGTCATCATTGGCTGATGAAACTCCTGAAGGGCGTTCTATTGTGGTGCTTGCAAAGCAGCAGTTCGGCCTGCGCGGGCGTGAAGTAGCTGATCTCAAGGCTGAGTTCATCGCCTTCAGCGCGCAAACACGTATGAGCGGCGTGGACTTCCATGCTGGCGACGAAGGCCGCCCACCACGCTCGATTCGCAAGGGGGCTGCTGATGCCGTGCGCAGCCATATCGAGGGGCTGGGTGGCGTGATGCCCGCCGAGGCCCAGACCATCGTGGATATCGTCGGCCGAGCGGGCGGCACTCCACTCGTGGTGGCTGAAGGCTCACAGGTGCTTGGTGTAATCGAACTCAAGGACATCGTCAAAGGGGGCATGCGCGAGCGCTTCATGCAACTGCGGGCGATGGGCATTCGCACCGTCATGATCACGGGCGATAATCCGCTGACCGCCGCCGCCATCGCCGCTGAAGCCGGCGTAGACGATTTCATGGCGCAGGCCACCCCCGAGGACAAGCTCAGGCGCATTCGAAAGGAGCAGGCGGACGGCCATCTGGTCGCCATGACCGGCGATGGCACCAACGATGCGCCGGCGCTGGCGCAGGCCGATGTGGGCGTGGCCATGAACACCGGCACGCAGGCCGCGCGCGAAGCCGGCAACATGGTCGATCTGGACAGCGACCCGACCAAACTGATCGAAATCGTCGAAATCGGAAAGCAGCTGCTCATGACGCGCGGCGCGCTGACGACTTTTAGCATCGCCAACGATGTGGCCAAATACTTCGCGATTCTGCCGGGCCTGTTTGCCGGGCTGTATGCCGTTGCGCCGGACGTGCCGGGGCCGCTTAGTGCCCTCAACGTCATGGGCCTGTCGTCCGCACAGAGCGCGATTCTGAGCGCGACCATCTTCAACGCGATCATCATTGTCCTGTTGATTCCACTGGCGCTGCGCGGCATCCACTACAAGCCGATGCCGGCGGCGCGGGTCCTACAACGCAATCTGGTGATCTTCGGATTGGGCGGCTTGATTGCGCCATTCATTGGTATCAAACTGATAGATATCGTCATCACGGCGTTGGGACTGGCCTGAGGAGGCACAATGAAAACCTGGGGAACGGCAATCCGCCTCCTGCTATTGCTTACGCTCATCACCGGCGTGCTCTATCCACTGGCGGTCACGCTGGCCGGCACTATCCTCATGCCCGACCTGGCAGGCGGCAGCCTGGTCGAGCGCGACGGGACGATTGTCGGTTCCACCCTGATCGCGCAGACGCCCTTCCAGGTGGATGCCGCCGGTCAAATCCTCGATCTTGAGGCCATCGCACCTTACTTCTGGGCGCGGCCTTCAGCGGTCAATGCCATGCTAGGCTCATCCGAAAGCGCCTTGGCTGCTTCGGGCGGAAGCAATCTCGGGCCGACCAGCGCCTTACTGCAGGCACAGGTGCAGGCGCGCGAGGCAGCGTTCCGGGCCGCCAACAGTGTGCCAGCCGATGTCCGCGTACCTGACGATATGCTGTTCGCCAGCGCCAGCGGCCTCGACCCGCACATCAGCCCGCAGGCCGCCTTCCTGCAGGTGGAACGGGTGGCGCGCGCGCGCGGCCTGGACCAGGAGCAGGTGTTCCGTCTCACAGAAGCGCACGTCGAACGCCCGCTGCTCAATCTGCTCGGCCAGCCTCGTGTCAACGTGCTGGCACTCAATCTTGCCCTCGACGCGTTGGCAGCGGAGGCGCAGCCATGAGTGAACCGCAGCGGCCGGATCCGGACGCGCTGCTGGCGGCCATTCAGAAAGAGTCCGAAAAGGAGGCCCGCGCCCGGTTGAAGATCTTCTTCGGCATGGCGGCCGGCGTCGGCAAGACCTACTCCATGCTGCAGGTGGCCCACGAACGCAAGGCGGAAGGGATTGATGTGGTCGTGGGCTACGTCGAAACCCACGGCCGCGCCGAAACCGCAGCCTTGCTTAACGGGCTGGAAATCGTCCCGCGTCAGTCGCTCGATTACCGGGGCACCGTGCTGAAGGAAATGGACATCGAGGCCATCCTGCGGCGTAGACCGGCGCTCGTGCTGGTGGACGAATTGGCCCACACCAATGCGCCCGGGTCGCGCCACCCCAAACGCTATCAGGACGTATTGGAACTGCTGGAAGCGGGCATTGACGTCTACACGACCGTCAATGTGCAGCATATAGAGAGCCGCACCGACACCGTCCGCCAGATCACCGGCATCACCGTCTATGAAACGGTGCCGGATACCCTGCTGGAACTGGCAGACGAGATTGAACTGATCGACCTGTCACCTGACGATTTGCGCAAGCGGCTGCTTGAGGGCAAGGTTTATACGTCCGAGCGCATTGACGTCGCGGCCGGCAACTTCTTCCGCGTCGGCAATCTCACCGCCCTGCGCGAAATGTCCCTGCGCCTGACGGCCGAACGCGTGGACCACCAACTACGCGACTACATGGAAATCAAGCGTATCGCCGGGCCATGGAAGTCCAGCGAACGCCTGATGGTCGCTGTGGGCCCCAGCCGCTTCTCCGAAAGCCTGATCCGCTGGACGCGCCGCATCGCCTACAACCTGGAAGCGCCGTGGCTGGCCGTCTATGTCGAAACCAGCCGCCCGTTGCCGGCTTCAGATCAGGAAAACCTGCAGCGCAATCTGGCGCTGGCCGCCGAATTGGGCGCGGAAGTGGTCACCGCCGCTGGTGACAATGTCCCCACGGAACTACTGCTGATCGCCCGCCAGCGCAACATCAGCCAGATCGTGATGGGCAAGCCCCTCCATACCCGCTTGCAGGATGTGCTGCGCGGCGGCTCGCCGGTCGACCATGTCATCCGGAACAGCGGCCAGATTGACGTGTTGGTCGTCTCCGGCGAGGAAGTGGGCAATGACGGCGAATGGACGGCGCTGCACCTGTTCCAGGTCGAGCGCCACTCGAGCCTGTGGCAGTACGTGGCCAGCGCACTGGTCGTGTTCGCGGTCACGCTGGTTAGCCTGGCGCTGGCTCCGGTGGTCAGCCAGGAACTTGTGGGGCTGCTCGAACTGCTGGCCGTGCTGCTGATCGCCTACTACTTCGGGCGCGGCCCGGCGCTCCTGGCGGCAGCTATCAGTGCGTTGTCGTGGAATTATCTCTTCATCGAACCGCGCTTCACGCTGCAAATCGGACGGCCGCAGGACATCTTGCTGCTCGTACTCTACTTCGCCATTGCGCTGTTCACCGGCAATCTGACAGCGCGCATTCGCCGGCACGAGCAGCAGTCCCGGCGCAATGCCGAGCGCACCATGGCGCTGTATACGCTGGCCCACGAAGTCGCCTCGGCTGTGGATATGGACGCCGTACTGCTGACGGCCGTGCGCGAAATCGGCCGCGTCTTCAACGCGGAAGTCAGCATTCTGATCGCGGGCGAGCACGGGCTGCAGCATCAGGCGTGCAGCACGCTGGCCATGGATGCGAAAGAGTTGAGCGTCGCCCAATGGGCCTACGACAATGGCAAGCCTGCCGGCCGCTTCACCGACGCGCTCCCGCTGGCGGCGGCCACGTATCTGCCCCTGAACACCGGCCAGACCACCGTGGGCGTGCTGGGCGTGCGTCCCGCCAGCGATGAACGAATGTCCTTCGACCAGATGGGGCTGCTTGAGACATTCACGAATCAGTTGGCGGTAGTGGTCGAACGCGAAATCCTCGATCAGCAAATGGAACGGGCGGAAATGGCGCATGAGTCCGAACGGCTGTATGGAGCGCTGCTGAACTCGATCTCCCACGAGCTGCGCACGCCGATTGCCACCATCGTCGGCGCCAGTACCAGCTTGCGCGATTTACCCGAATTTGCGCATGATCTGCGCCGTGCCCTGATTCAGGATATCCAGAGTGCAGGCAACCGGCTAAACCGACTGGTCGCGAACCTGCTCGATATGTCGCGGCTGGAAAGCGGGCACCTTGAACTCAAACGGGAGTGGTGTGATATCGCAGACCTGGTTGGCGTCGCCGTCAAGCAGTTGGAAGCGAGCTTGGGAGGGCGGCGGCTGACGGTGAAGATTGACCCGTCGTTACCACTCGTGCAAATGGATGGCGGCCTGATCGAGCAGGTTTTGATCAATCTGATCGACAACGCGATCAACTACACGCCGGTAACGGCGTCGATTGCGGTGCAGGCGTGCGAAGTTCGCGAATGGCTGGAGGTGAGCGTGCAGGACAACGGCCCAGGCATTCCGCCGGACGAAATCGACCACATCTTTGACAAGTTCTTCCGCGGGGCTGGCGTGCGCACTGGCGGCACGGGTCTGGGCTTGGCTATCTCACGCGGACTCGTCGAGGCGCACAATGGTCAGTTGATTGTGGTTCCCGTGCCGGAGGGTGGTGCACGCTTCATTATGCACCTGCCGGTAGGTGCAGCACCCCCGCCCGTGAGGGAGGCCAACCAATGAGCGGTGGAGCGATGGTGTTGGTCGTGGACGATGAACTACAGATTCGGCGGTTCCTTCGTGTCAGCCTTGAGGCACACAACTTCCGCGTCCTGGAGGCAGGCGCTGGCCAGGAAGCGTTAGCGCGCGTAGCACAGTCACGTCCTGACCTAATCCTCCTCGACATGGGTCTTCCAGACATGGACGGGCTGACGGTACTCGTGCGCTTGCGCGAGTGGACGGATACGCCCGTCATCATACTGACTGTGCGTGACGCTGATCGCGATAAAGTCCGAGCGCTGGACGCCGGTGCGGACGATTATGTTACGAAACCATTCAGCACCGACGAACTGCTGGCACGTATGCGAACCGCGCTTCGCCACGCCCAGCACAATGCGGAGGAGGCCATCTTCACGAGCGGACGACTGACGGTCGATCTGGCGCGACGGCTGGTAGCAGTGGATGGCCAACCCGTACGCCTGACTCCAACTGAATATGCACTGCTCCGCCTTATGATTTAGAATGCGGGCCGCGTGTTAACGCACACCCAAATTCTGCGTGCAGTGTGGGGGCCAGAATACGTGCATGAGACCCACTATCTGCGTGTTTACTTCGCCCAACTACGTCAGAAACTAGAGACCGATCCGAGTGTTCCGCGCTTATTGCTCACCGAACCGGGAGTGGGTTATCGCCTGGCAATGAGTGCCTAGCTCTCTGCACGTCTGGGACAGTCCCAACTTCAGGGGTCTGTTCATTCTCACTTGCGGTGTTCATTTCCTGAACTCATGCCTTGGGCTGGATCTATCCAGATGCGCCCTTCGCGCTGAAGCTGGCGCTTGAGCACCCACGACTGATAACGGCCAAGCAGCGACATTGGGTTGCCTCGTACCGCTGGGATCACCATGCTGGCATCCATAAGCTCGGCGGCCTGCAAAGTACCCTCAAGCCATGTGGAGTACTTGAAATGGGTTACCGCTGCTTGGAGACCATAGTCTTCAACCGTGGCTAGGTAGTCCTTAAGGCCCGCTTCTGCTTTCGCGGTGAAGTCCCAGGTACCGAGATCATCACCTAACCAGCTGACATGCCGAACAGGGATCATCACAACAAGTGCAACCGTCGCACGCTGCGCTCTTGCTGTCTGGCACGCGCTGTGGAGCACTTCCATCGTCAAGTCCCATGCTCCGATCTGGACCATGACCACGGGGGCAAGTTTGACAGGCTCGGCGAAAGATGCTTCGCAGGAAGCGGATTGAGGGCCAAGGCTATCACGATGTAACGGAAGTGTTTGCCGGAGAAGTCGGTTGTTTTGAACCATAGTAGGTCTCGCCCTGGAGTGCTCGATCACGGTGAGGATTCGGATAGTTCACCGTGAGCTTATAAGCAGCCAGCACTCGATGCAGTAAGTGTATTCCTCAGCGGGTCAAGAAGAGATCAGGATACACATGTCGTTGATCAAGAAACCGTCAACAGCTCCAGCCTATCGAGCTTCGGCCCGGTCAGACTGTGCTTGATGAGGCGGACATTCTGAGGGAGCCTCAACGCCTGCCTCTTGCAATCTGGACCAAGCAAAACCGCCACCCCAGTTGGGGTGGCAGCTTGATTATCCTTTTACCCCAGCGGGCTTTCACCCCGCATCGCGCAAGTGGCTTCAAGCCGCCTGATGGCCGCCGCTCGACGGCTATTGAAGGGCCTCTACCAGCGGGCGGATGACGGCACACTGACGACCGCGCAGCGCAACTTGCTGATTCAGATTCGTCACGCAACCGGTGAAGGCCTGAGTAACCTCGCCCGCGAGTACGGGATCAGCCCGCAGCGAGTCTGGCAGATCGTGAACGGGCACTGATGACGGAACAGATTCGTCCCCCAGCATCGCGTGAGATTGATCACCACCATCCACATGACGCTACAGGCTAGAAGCCCACGGCCTCTGTCAAGACGCGGAGGAATCCGGAAAATTAGGCGGTGCGGCGGCTTCGGCGCGTTTGCCCAGGGCGCGCGCCGTCGGGATTAGAATGAGGGGCAGGACGATGGAGGCAACCAGCACAAAGGGAAGTGTGGTGGTGCCCGCAAAGTTCAGGCTGGTGATCAGGATGGCGGCTGCCACGTTACGCTGAGCAGTGCCCAGTCCGAGGACTGTCCGCACGGCGGGATCGCGGCCACCCAGCACATAGCCAATGATGAGCGCGCCGAACACGAACAGGCCGAGCGCCAGGAAGCCACTTGAACCAATCAGATCGATGATGTTGGACAGGTTCAGTCCCAGCCCAACTACAAGCATGACCAGCAAGGCCAATCCGGATACCTTGTTCATCAGCGGCCCCCAGTGCGCCGCATCCTCCGGCCACGCGGATCGCGCCATCAGGCCGCCGATGATCGGGATGAGCATGGTGACGATTAGCGACTTGGCGATGTCCCAGGCCGCCACCGAGACGCCCGGCAGCAACAGCGGCAGCACCAGCGGAGCGTAGAAGATCGTCACCACCATCATCAGGAACATCAGCCCGACCGCATACGGCAGGTTCCCCTTTGCTGCTTGCACTTCCTTGACCAGGAAGGGTGCGCCAGCCGTAACGGATAAGACGATAAGCCCGATCCTGAGCGGCTCATCCATCGGAAGCACCAGCGTGATCCCGTAGGCGAGTAGTGGCACCAGCACGAAGTTCGCCAGCAGCGCGAGAATAACGAGGCGGGTATTACGTAGCGGCTGGAGAATCTGGCCCGTGGTCAGGCTCAGGCCGGTGCCCATCATACTGGTCACCACAAACAGCAGGCCGGCGAGCGCGGCCACCGCCGACAAAAGTTCATTGAGTGTCATATATCCTCCGCCAGACGCGCATGCGCTCGAGGGAATCCCAGTACGTCATCACAGGTCGAGGGTGCGCCGCAGCGCTTCGATTTCGCTTTCGCTGGGAAGCCAGACTAGTTCAGGATTCAGTTTGTACGTCCATGGGGCGGAGTTCTTCCACCCGTTGCGCACGCGCTGCCCGTGGTAGACACTTTCGGGGTCGTCCACTTTATCCCCCTCAAAGCCGTCAATTATGTTATGCAGGTTGACGAACCCCGCCTTAGCCAGCGCGTTAATGGCCATGGCGCTGCGGCCGCCGGACCGGCACATCGCCAGGATCGTGTCGTCCGGCGCAAAGCGGGCCGCCACATGCGTGACGAAGTCCATGTTCGGCAGAACGGTGTAGTTTCCCTTGCCCGCATCCCACGTGTATGTTGGGAAGGCGAGTGGCACGTTAGCGGCCATCTCCGCATGCCCAATCAGGACGTACTCCTCAAACGTGCGCACGTCCAGCAGATGGACCTGGTCTGGTTCGGCCTTCCACATCTCGTAGGCTTCGCGAGCCGTCAGATACCGGCCAACGCTGGTCAGCTTTTCGTCAGGTACCTGGTGGCTTGACCAGGGAGTCTTGATTTCAACGGTGTTCATCGGCGACCTCCTGTCCTATGGATCTACTCGGCGTGGTTCGGTGCGACATGCGTAAGATGCGCACGTCCAGAACCTGAACGCCTTCGGGATTGGCTTCTCACATCGCAAAGGCTTCTCTCGGCATTACTTACAATCCAACTCCGTCGGGCCGTGCGACCTAACGCTCAGGATCGGGAAACACGGGCTCGCGATCTTCGTTGAAGGCCGTAATGCCCTCGACACGATCGGAGTGAACCACCGAGCGCCAGTGTGCTTCCATCATGATGGCGATGGCCTGTTCTATTGGCTCGCCCTGTCCCATGAGCACGGCACGCTTAACTGATTGGACTGCGGTCGGTGAGTTTCTCGCGATCTTCTCTGCGATTCGCAGCACGGCGTCCATCAGTTCGGCCTTGGGATGGATTTCGTTGACCATGCCCAGCCGGTGCGCTTCCTGCGCTGTAATCGGGTCGCCGGTCATCAACATTTGCATCGCTTTTCCGGGCGGGAGCATCCGCGGGAGGAAGACCGGCGAGCCGCCGCCTGCGCTCAAGCCGACCATCGCTTCCGGCTGTCCAAACACGGCGTCATCTGCTGCAATAATGAAGTCAGTGCTGATGGCGATCTCGCAGCCACCGCCGTAGGCCATTCCTTGGACGGCGCTAATAATTGGCCGGCTCAACTGGCGCAATGTGTACAGCACCCGATCGAAGACCTGGCGCTGGCGCAGCCAGTCTTCCTTCGTCATCGCTTTCCGCTGGCGCAAGTCACCACCGACCGAGAACGCGCGACTGCCCGCCCCGGTAATGATGGCGACGCGCACGGAGCTGCGGGCCGCAATGGTCTCGAGGATCTCGATGAGCTGTGCCGCGAGTTCCGTAGTGATCGCATTGTCGGCGTGCGGCCGGTTGAGGGTGATCACAGCCACCTGGCCGCCCGAAACATACTCGACGAGCACCAGTTGTTCAGGCTCGGGAACATTGTCCGGCGTGCGGTAGCCCAGCGCCTGCATGCGAGTCGCGGTTTCCGATGTCATATTATTCTCCTGGGCGTCTCGACTACGCCGTGCGTTCGATAGATACTGCTGAAAGGGAGACTTGGCCCATCACCGTGAACGGCGATAGGCCAGGGCGATCACTGAATGCCGTAATTCTGCAGGCGTGCGCCTTACCCGAGCCGCGTGCCTTCGACTTCGAGCCCGCCGCCCGCGGGAAGTTTGCTCCAGCTCCGCCGCGTCCACTCTTCCTTAAGGACTTCGACCGCCGCCTGCTCGAGGAATTCAGGGCGCGCCCAGGCATCCACATCGAAGTCGTTCTTGATGTAGCCGTGGCTGAACATGAAATCCTTGCCGATCTTGACGCACTCCATGTTCTGCGCGCTCAGGCTCGGCACCATGTCCACATGCTTGATGCCCTCGTACGTATCCTCGGCGTCCAGGTAGAACGTCTGCCGATTAAGGATCGCTCCTGCCGCATGCTTGTTCTCGTTGGCCCAGCGGCCGACCTTGATCATGGCCTTCATATAGGCGATGACCAGTTCGGGATGCTCATTGGCCATCACATCCGTGCAGGTGATGACAGCCGGCGTGTTAGCGACCTGAATCGTCCAGTCCGGGTAGCGGGACAGGTCCTCGATCATCTTGACCTGGCCGGTCGCTTCCTGCAGGTGCTGGAAGACCTTGCTCTGCGTGTAGATGGCGTCCACTTTGCCGGCCAGCAGCGCCTTTTCCAGTGGGCGGAATGCGTAGTCGTGCTTGTGGTCGCGGCGCATCCACAACTCTGACGGGTTGTTCATCTGGAACTCGAGCATCTCGGGCTTGTCGTACCAGTCGTCCGGGTACGAGAACTCGACCAGTTCGATGTCGTCCATCGTCATGTCATTGAGCTTGAGCATGTTCTCGATGCCCATGTGTTCCTGAATGCGCCACCAGTCGTTCTTGATGGTATTCAGGCTCTTCGAGATGCCGATCTTCTTGCCCTTCAGGTCCTTCATCCGGAAGATGGGGTCACGTGCACGCACCAGCATGCCGCCGCCTTCATACACCCAGGTCGCACCGAGCAGAACGGTGCGGCGGAGGTCGGCGTGGACGTGGATCGGCGGGTACAGGCCGCCAAAGCGGATCAGGTTGTCCAGATTGTGGACGTAGTGCGGGTACCAGTTGTTCTCGGGCGCATGGCGGAAGTAGGCGTACTCGACGCCAATCTTCTTGTACTCCTCGCGGCACCAGCCCAGTTCCTGGTCCACGTTGTTGGCAGAGACCATCGGGCAGTTGGTGAACCAGACTTCGTTCCAGTTCAGCGGCACTTTGGTGGACACACGTTCGGTTGGCATTTCAGTCTCCCTATTCCTCAAATCGTCATCGTGCCGGCGGTGACAAGAACACTCTGGTAACAGGCCCGGCGACCTGCGTGACGGGTGTGCTATCGACTCACTTCCGGCGGCAGCTCGATACGCGATACCGACAGGACCGTGATATGCAAATGATGCAGCACGCGAAGCACGCTGGCCAACGAGACCTGGTCTTCCAACCGTCCAACCAGGATGCACAGCGGCTGCATGCTGTCCTCCGAGATGCGCGTCAGCTTCATACCTTCGAAGCGATCCAGCCAACCATCCGGAACCTGACCCTGAACCGAGATCTGGTAGATGGCGGGGCGGTCAAACGGTACTTGGGCTTCCGGCATTGCGTTCATGCCTTCATCATAAGGCAGCGAAAAACCGCTGCCCTCCTCCGAAAGGCGTAGAAAAGGCGCAACTGAGTTAGGGGGAGGTCAGTCGTGTGGAAGCAAACCCAGTCGTTCCGCTTTGGCCACAGCGTCCCACCGGCGATTGACGCCCAGTTTGACGTAGATATTCGTGGCGTGGCGCTTCACCGTGACGATGGAAATCACCAGTCTGGACGCGATCTCTTTGTCGGTCAGCCGCAGACGCATAAAGTGAAGGATTTCCAGTTCGCGCGGGGTCAGACGCTCGAACGTCTCGCCTTCGGTCATCCCGGCGCTGCGATTCGGTTCGTGGTAGAGCAATTCACGCCCGGGAAATGCGTTCAGGACGTCATGTAAAAAGCCTTCGGCGCGATCTGTGTCGGCAAGTTGCTGCAGCAGGCGTTGCACAGGGGTGCCAAGATCGAGGAATACCCGGATGTCTTCACTCTGTTCGGCCAGCGCGAGCGCCTGCGCGAGATCCTGCAGTGCCTGATGCTCCGCTGTGACTTCCCATGCAACCGCGCGGAGGACGAGCGTCTCAATCTGGAGACGGACATTATAGAAAGTGACGGCATGGTCGTACAAAGCATCGAGGAGTTGGTGGGTGCGTTCACGGTCCTGATCACCGTTGCGGGCCAGCGAGGCGCGCGCCATCGTCAGGGGTGCTTCTGCCGGCCACATCGGGGGCTGTTGCGGCGGAAACATGGTCAAAGAATCGGCCCAATTTGCGGCGCGTGCGATTTGTCCCTTCGCCAGTTCCACGCGGGCACGAAGGGAATGCGTTCTCGGGTCCTCCACGCCGTTCTGTGCCTGTTCGAAGCGGGCCAGGTCATGCATGGACTGCGCCGCCTGTTCGATTTCCTCCTGCGCCAACTGTGTGAGTACGAGTCCAGCGTAGGAGGCCTTTGCAGCGAGTGCCTGCACGCTTTCGCGTTGAGAGACGACGAAGCCGAAGTGCCAGCGCGCACTTTCCAGATTGTTCCAGGCATAGTCAACGTAGCCGATGAAGTAGTGAGCCCACGCCAGCAGTGACGGGAGTTGCGCTGTTTCTGTTTGACTGAGCAGAAGGGCGGCTTGCTGACGAAGGGTTCGGAGGTCGGCATTCATGTAAGCTACGAAACAGAGGGACCAGAGCAGGCGGATCGCATAGCCGTTACTCTTGTCGGCGGACATCGCATATTGCTCGGTTAGCCACTGGATCGCCTCTGCGCTTCTGCCGCAGGCCTGCATGCCCAGACCCATGTAAAGCGCGGCGCCGCCTCGCACGTACATCCATTCAGCAGGAAGCAGGTCAAAGACCTGATGAGCCTGGGTGATCGTTTCCTCGGGCTGAAGGCTGAAGTAGGCCCATTGCGCGCGCACGGCGGCTAACTGCCCCTGTACCAGCCGCTGGGCAGCAGCAGAGAGAGTCGGCTCGCCGCCCTCGGCAATCAGGTGTTCGATCCGTTGGATCACGCCGGCCTGCGCCTTCAACTGCCACTCCAGCACCAGGACCCACAACCGGATGAGCATGAGCCCCACTCGTTGCTCGATGACTGATTCGGGGAGCAGCCTCAGCCATCGTTCCAGGGTGACGCGGTCGCCCCGGTTCAGCGCGTCCACCAGATTGGCTTCCATCACCTCCGCCGCGAGATTGAGATCGCTCGCCGCCAGCGCGTGACGCAGTGCTTCATCTACGGAACCGTTCTTCGCAAACCAGCGCGCGCACCGCAGATGCAGCGCACGAACTGTGTCCGGCGTGCTGACGGCCTGCAGGCGGCTCAACAGCATCTCACGGAACAGGGCATGGTAGCGAACCCACGTCGCCGATTGATCGAGCGGCAATAGAAACAGGTTCGCGCTGATGATGGACTGGATGACACTCTGGGCGGGTGCGTCCTGGCTGCCCGATTCCAGAATGTGATGAGCCAGATCAGCGCAGAAGCGCTCCGTAATCGATGTGGCGAGGAGAAATCGCTGGACCTCGGGCGATTGGCGGGCCAGCACTTCGTCCATCAGATAGTCCGCGATGTAGGTGTTGGTGCCTCCGAGTTTCGCCACCGCCCCTTCCATATCATCGGTGGAGGCCAATGACAGGCCCGCGAGGTGCAGACCAGCAATCCAACCCTCTGTGCGCTCGATCAGGATGTTCAACGCCGTTATACTGAGCGGCGTTTCCAACGCATGGTTCAAAAATGCGGTCGCCTCGTCGGGTGTGAATCGCAGGTTGCGGGCACGTACCTCGGTCACAAGTCCACGGGCGCGAAGCTGGGCCAGCGGTATAGGCGGCGTGGTGCGCGATGTAAGTATGAGATGCAGCGCGGGAGGACAGTGTTCCGAGATCTCGTGGATGACTTGTCCCGCTGGTTCATCAGCAACCAGGTGGCAATCTTCAATCACGAGGAGAAGCCGAGACTCCAGATGTTCCAGTTCATTAATGAGGGCCGCCGTGAGACGGTCGAGCGTGGGGGGCGACGGCGCTTTCAACAAGCGGACCACGTCGGCGCAGGCGTTCGGAAACGCAGTCCGTATCGCAGCGACCAGATAGCGCAAGAACGTCAGCACATCGCTATCACTCGCTTCGAGTGAGAGCCAGGCCGTTCGCATGGGTTGTGCTGATGTTGCCGTCCGCGACGGAACAGCTTCTATCCAACTGCTGACGAGCGTGGTCTTGCCAAACCCCGCCTGTGCGCAGACGATTGTCACCGGAGAGGTCAGGCTGCGGTCCATCAGGTCGAACAATCGGGAACGAGCAACGAGGAGGTCAGCTATAGGCGGCCGGTGTAGTTTGGTCCTGATGAGTTCAGGGAATAAGTACTCTGTGGGCATATCTGCTCCTGAAGCAGATAGTATCTATGTTTGATGGGCTTCGCAATTGCACAGAATACGGGGCAAGGCGAGCATGAAATGACGATCGAAGTTGAATTCGTGCCGGGCTGTCAGGCAGAAATCCGTCAGTTGTTCATGCGACGTTCAGCAAGACGTGGCGATTCGGAATGATCCCTTGTTCACGCCAGAATATTCTAAGTACGACTACAAAGATCATGCGGGAAGTGCTCCGATAATGGACAGGATACGATTGGGGCACTCTCCATAGCGGTCAAAGAAATCCTGCGCCGCCGTCAACAGCGCTTTGACCAACTCGAACAATTCGCAGTGGGTGACTTCGTGACGAAACTGCCGCCAGAGCATTTCAATCGGGTTGAGCCAAGGACTGTAGGTCAGCAAATAGAGCAAGACTGCGATACGTCATACCCTGCAAGACGAGTTTCCGATTATTTTAGTAGAGACCGCATCACCTCATAAGGTGCCTTTCCGTGAAGGGAGAGATGAGGGCGATCGTAATAATAGAAGTTCTCCCAAGCCGCAAGCTTTGAATTTAGGTCAACATCATCCGTGTAGGTCAGCGGCGGATAAAACTCGGTCTCATCGGTTCGGTGGGACCGTTCGACTTTACCGTTGATCTGCGGGGTTCGCGGCTTGATGTAGACATGCTGCATGCCCTGGTCTTCCACATGCCAGTGAAAACGGGCTTGAAACTCATGACCCCGATCGGTTCGGACCGTGTTGATCCGAAAAGGGAACCTGTCGATCACGTAATCCATGAACTGGATGGCACAATTCTGGTTGTGTTTCGGGAAGATCTGTAAAGCTCGAATGCGGGTCGCATCATCGATGGCGGTATATTGGGGTCGCCTGACCGCCTTTCCCTCTTTGTCTTTCAGCCACAGGAACTTGACATCAACCTGAACGTGGTGTCGTGGAACCGTTTTGGCATACCGTCTGGTGTGCAGCGCCCGTTTAGGAGCGGTCTTGGGCAGCAGGTTCATCCCATGGGCTCGCAACACTCTGGTCACTGTGGATTCTGAAATCTTGATCCCGTGATAGCGTCCCAAGTAAAGCGCAATCCGCAAGGCACCGATTTGGTGTGCGCTCCGCAGCTCCAGGATTTTTTCAGTCACCTCGGGCGCTGTTTTACGGGGATGACTATGGGCGACTGGCTTCTATCTATACAACCCGATTTGCCCTTCGTGCTCGTAGGTCTGTTGCCAACGGTAAAACGTTGCGCGAGGGACGGCAAATTCCCGACATGCCTCTGTGGCAACGAAGTACCTTGAATATTCAAGTACGGTGAGCTTGAGTCGTACGCTCAATTCTTCTCTGGCTTCCGGTTGCATACCCTCCTCCTGTTTCTTCCGCAGATCCTACAGCGAACTGTCTAGGAGGGTATGACGTATCACAGTTGGCCCCGTCCCAAATGGGACACCTGCGCCGGTATGGCAATTGCAAAACCGTACCGGCGCTACGGCTTGCCCTGCAGACGCCCGCGTCGAGATTGCCCGGCTGGATGCGGAGTCAGGTCTTATTTGGCGTCGTCGTCACGGGCGGATGCCTTCTTATGTTCGGCTTGCTTCTGGTTTTCCTCATCGCGCTTTGCTGCTGCTTCAATGCCGTCGAGCGAGGCCGAGCTGCCACCGTGGCAGCGACAAGAATCATCAGGGACCACTTCAGGGCGCGATGCAACAACCGCCTCATGGCACTCTCCCAGCCTCGAAAGGTTACAGGTCCATAGCATATGTGGTATTTTTCACGCAGGCCGTTGGGTGGCATAGGCCGATATGATGCAATAAAGGTGGGGGATATCGATATGTATGGCACGGTCGCACGGATACACGTCAAACCCGGAATGCATGAAGCTTTCATGGGCTGGGCCAAAGAGAACGCCGGCCAGGCAAGGCTTATCCCCGGTCATGTCGAAACGCTGGTTTATCAGATGGACGCCAACCCGGACGTGCTGTTCGTCGTGATGCTGTTCGAGAGCCATGAGGCGTATCGCGATTACGTAGTCAGCGCGGACCAGGCGGGCGAGTTCGAGCAGATGAAGGCGTTTCTGGCCGTCGAGCCGGAATGGCACGACGGCGACGCGCTGCTCTACCTGGATGACAAGCATTGGGGCCTTCGCGACCGGCGCGGACAGGCAGATGAGCAGCCGACGATGACCGGGGGCGCGGGAAGCCAGTCCGGCGGTCAGCTGAGGTATGGAACGGTGGCTCGCTTCAGGATAAAGCCCGGGATGAGATCGCTGTTTCTGGGGGTAATGAACTACTCGTCGGGGACGTCGCGAACCACTCCTGGGCCCATCAATTTGGTGGCCATCCAGACTGATAAACGCGCCGCTGTCTTCCTGATTTCGGTGGTGTTTGAAAGCCGCGAGACCTATCGCGCGAATTCGGAAAGCCCGGAACAGCACGAGGATCATTTGCGCATGATGGAATTCCTCGCGGACCCGCCCGATTGGAACGACGGCGCGATCATCTGGCATAGCTGACCGCGTTGATCGCCCTGCAGGCCGCCGCGCTCAGCCGCCGAGACCGAACCAACGCCGCCGAGGCGCTAGCTGTCATCAACGACAGGATCGTGCATGCAGCAGCTGCGGGGCCTGTGTTAGCCCACGGCATCGAGATCGTAAGGCTCACCCAACTGCCACAGCGAACTCCCCCACTGCAGGTCAGCAGCCATAAAGTCTGGCGGGAGCGGCACGACCTGGCGGCTACCCTCCTGCCAGATGGACAACTCGCCATCCTGTAAGGTGGCTGCGGCCTGCCCAGCAGGCGAAAATACGATGCGGCGCAGCGACTGAGGATCATCCGTGCCGAAGAAATCATCCCACGTCAGCGCCACTGTGCCGTCGGGCAGCACAAGCTGAAGCAGGGATTCGGGCGGGTCGAGCGCACCGTTGTAGAAACTCCAGATCAGGCGGAGCGACTCCTCTGGATGGCTGGCGCTCACCATTACAAGGCGCTCGGCGATTTGCATCACGTCCCCTGAAGCCCAATCGACCATGTACATCGCGCCGTTGCCCAGCGTGGGCGCCATCACGGCGGCGCCAGTAGGCGCGTTCGCAGAGTCCATCAGCCACAGCGGCCCCAATGACGGATACCAGTACCCGTAAATGTCCCTGTCTGGAGGAAGCCGCACAATCTGCTGCAACCCTGTTTGTGCATCGTAGTAACGCAGCGTATCCGCGGAATTGGCCGGGTCGTTCGTGAAGACCACGATACCGCCCGGCCCCCACGAGAAGTTCACCGGCAGGCCGTCGCTGCTCATGTTCATGGACGGCAGCGCATCGTCAAGGACGCGCGTCTCGTCGCTGTCCAGATCATAAGCGAGCAAGCGGGCGCTCGAACGCGCCGGATAGTCCTGCTCAGTCCAGACGAAAGCGCGGCTGTTAGGGGACCATACAGGCAAAGTTCGCAATATACCGCCCGAAAAGTCCGTCCCGTCATCGCTCACTACAAGTGCCTCGGATTGGACCGCGATGTCGCGCTGAGAACTGTCGCCAAGGTCTGCCAGTGCAATATCCCAGGCGTGGCCGTACAGCCCATCTCCCGATTCAAGTTGTAAAGACGGGGGCATGGTCAGAAAAACCAGCTGCTCACTGTTGGGCGACACACTGCCCTGGTAAACGCCCTCAGCCGGAAGGAGTTCCCACGCGCCGTCCGCGTAGCGAAAGAACAACTTATCACCGCTGGTTTGCGACCTGCCGGTGACGATAAGGGGGCGTTCCGTGCCTGAATCCTGGGCACGAATACCCACCACGCTCCAACCGCCCAGCAATACCAATACAAATAGAAGGATTCCTTTTCGAGTCATGCACAAACTCCTGACTATTCGATTTGTACATTATATGGCAGTTGAGGAAAGGCGGGGCGCACTTCGTGCAGGGCGGCAGGGCGAATGCGTTCTAGAGCCTATTTAGCACTTTGGAGGTGAGCGCATAGACAGTGGGGGATGGAGAGAAAATCGTACCCAACCGATGTGAGTGAAGAAGAATGGGCGTTTGTGGCGCCCTACATGACGTTGATGACGGAAGAGGCACCGCAGCGGGATCATGGGTTGCCCGAGGTGACCAACGGGCTGCGCTATGTGGCGCGTGGGGGAATTTCGTGGCGGATGATCCTGTTGGGCCAAAAAAACCTCGTGGCGCCAACGTAAAGTGCGTTCAAGGACCAGTCTCCTGCTAGGATATTGGCTTTGGATAGCCGGGTGGGTGCATCGGCTATGGCTTGGTTCCTGGTCACACAGATCTTCTCCACTCTGTTGTTTCTGGGGCGTTTGAGCCGGCATTCCGAGCAAGCAGAAGCCCTAAATACGCAAGCCGCCACCCGAGTTGCGATGGCGGCTGATAATCCTGTGGCCCCAGCGGGCTTTCACCCCGCATCGCGCAAGTGGCTTCAAGCCGCCTGATGGCCGCCGCTCGACGATTGTTGAAGGGTCTCTATCTGCGGGCTGATGCCGGCACATTGACGACCGCGCAGCGCAACTACCTAATTCAGTTGCGTCACACGGCCGGTGAAAGCCAGAGTGACCTCGCGCGCGAGTACGGCATCAGCCCGCAGCGGGTCTGGCAGATCGTGATGGGGACCTGACTGCGGTACGCATCCTCCCGCACCGCCCCTGAGGCGAAGGCTTCGCGCGGATAAGTCTTTTTGGCCCAACAGGCTGCAACGCCGCGCACATGCGACTTATTTTTTCGATGTGCGCTACGCGTGTTGTGCGCTAGAGTCCGAGACAAGACGAGGTAGTCAGCCTGCGGTGTGATCCGAACAACGTGGGCTGATCGGGACGCAGGCATGATCCTGAGGAGCCAAGATGACGCTGAGTGGGAATACACGAAATGCCGTGCTCGAGGCGATCAGTGAGTTCGATTGATTAGGTAGGAGCGAGTTCCTCAGTCGCTACGGACATGGACAATCGCGTGCGTATTTCCTCGTGCATGAGAGCAGACGCTACGACTCAAAGGCGATCGTCGGAGTGGCGTATGGCTTTCAATATCCTGACGAGGGGATGCTCACGTATGAAGATTTCAGTAGTGGCGAGCGGACGGTTGTTCCCATTCTCGAGAATCTCTGGATTCGTGGTGGAGCGGCGTCCGGACATCCCAATCCGTGCACTTGAACTGTTCGAGACCTATGACCGCGAGGCCGTGTGTTCGATCTTCGCGCCGGGTACGACTTTCACGCCCCCTTCGTGTCCCACAGGCTTTGACGTCATACAGTTCGCTGTTCAATCGCCTTATCGGTTTACAGCCAGTTTCTTGCTGCCGGCCCAAAACTCGCCGCCGCTAACTGCCACTTCGGCCGACATACAATATCTTTCCATGGTTATTTTGTGCAATCTGACAATTTACTCGCGCTAATTTCTGTTGTTTAATTTGAATTGTGAATATAAATACGATGTTAGATATGCTTGCAGACGTTGATGTGCGGTTGCTTCAGCATCTATACGTGGCCAGAGCAGCAACCCGGGCAGATCTCCACGGAGCGCTGGGGCTGAGCCAGGCCAGCATCGTGCGCGCTGTTGCCAGCCTGCGCGACCGCGGCCTCGTCTTGGAAAAACAGCAAGGCAGTTCCTCACGGAGAGGTCGTCCATCAGATGTCCTCTGTGTTGACCCCTCGATAGGTTATGTTGCTGGAATCGAATTCGGGCTTGAGCACCTCATTATTGGTTTTTTGACTGCCGATGGCTCATCTGTCGGCTGGAAGGCCTTTGAACACACGCCATCCTTTAGCGCAACCGACCAGACGATGGACCAGTTAGTGAGTTATTTGCTCAAGGCGCAACAGGATTTCGAAATCTCGTCGGAACGGCTCATCGGAGTCGGTTTGGCCGTCCATGGAATCGTAAGTCACGGTTCAGAATGGCTAACCTATAACGTTTCCGAGTCGTTCTACCCGGCCCAGGCTTACATGAGCAATCTGCTGGGTTGCCATGTGCATATCGAGGATGTTTCTCGGGCGTTTGCCGAAGCTGAGCACCGCTTTGGCGCCGGACGCGGCGCAACCGACATGATATACCTGTTTATCGGACACGAGGGGATCGGTTCCGGGTTGTTTGTCAATGACACGTTGCTCCGCAGTTCGTTAGGCATTTGTGGTGAAGTTGGACACATCACTGTCGATGAAGGTGGGGCACTCTGCCAGTGCGGTAACCGAGGCTGTCTCGAAACCGTAGCGACGCACGGGGCAGTACTTGCTCGCGCTCAGACGCAGCTTGCGGAGGGCGTCATGAGCACGCTATCGGGTACTCACCTGACCTTTGCAGAGTTGTGCGAGGCTTATCGAAGTGGTGACAAACTGGCCAATATCGCGCTCAGCGAACAGGCGCAATATGTAGCTTTCGGGCTTTCCAGTGCGGTCAACATCGCAGGAGTCACGCTTGTGCTGCTGGGTGGGCAGCTTCGTCTGGCTGGAGATCACTACCTGATTCACCTGACCAACCTGCTGCGTCAGCGCATCATCCCATCGCTGGCCCAGCGCCTTAGAGTAGGTTACGCGGAGCTACCGTCGCATTCTGGCGCCTGGGGGGTGGCTGCACAAACCCTTGACGCTGTGTGGGCGGCCGGTAGCTTCCTCGAAACAAAAAAGTCAGCTTGAACGTTGTATGGAGGAGAAAAATGAAACTGCTTCGAGTGGTATCGGTCTTTGTTGTGCTGGCGCTTCTGCTTGGCGTTGGCGTCGTAGCTGCCCAGGAACCCACGGCAGTGACGATGTGGGTTCATGAGCACCCACCCGCGGTTCCTGTCTGGCAGGAGCTGGTTGCTCAGTTCATGGAAGAGAATCCAGACATCACGGTGAACCTGGAAATCATCCCGGTCGCAGACTTCGACACACGAGTCGCCACGGCGATGGCCTCAGGAACAGGGCCAGATTTGCTCAATCAGTGGACGGGCTCGATTGGCCAGTTCTACAGTGCAGGGGCTATCTCCCCGCTGAATCCCCAGGCGGCTGGTTTTGACACCCAGGACGCGTTGATCGCCAGTTATGAGGGCGGCGCGAATATCCTCTCCGGCATCACCTTCAACGATGAAGTGTACGGTCTGCCTACTGAGGTCAGCATCTATTCGTGCTACGCCAACGATGATCTGTGGTCGGCAGCAGGGCTGGATTCCGCCACTGACTTCCCGACGACCTGGGAAGGCCTGAAGGATGTGGCCGAGCAGCTCACAGTGCGCGACTCCAACGGCGTGATCACGCAGCGTGGATTCGACTTCAATTGGGCGAATTCCATTTTCATGTGGCTACAATTTGACCCGATGGTGCGCCAGTTGGGCGGCACCCTGGTCGACCCCAGCACCTACGCAGTCTCTGTAGACACTCCTGAGGTTGCTCAGGTCATGGAGTACTGGAATAACTGGGCGAATGACTGGGATCTGGGCGGGCCGCAGTACACTGGCTCGCGCGACGCATTCCTTGCGGGCGATCTGGCGACCGAGTGCAGCTTCGGGAACTGGGGTATTCCGCAGATGGAAGACGCCGGCATCAACTGGTCTCTCCACAAAGCACCGCAGTGGGAGAACAGCGTCAACGACAACTATCTGGACACCTATGCCTACTTCCTGATGGTAAACTCGCTGGCCTCTGACCCCGTGCAGGAGGCTGCGTGGAAGCTGGCTGGTTATCTGACGTCGTTCCCGGATCGGTTCTACACGGAAGCGGGCCTGTTCCAGCCAAAGGCCGACTTTGTGGCTTCGGAGGTTTTCCAAGCAGATCCGGTCATGCCGATTTTCTTCGACCAGATGGCGACCAGCTTCTATCCGCCCGCGATCATTGGTTTCAACGAGGTGGCGGACAGCCTTGCCCGCGCCCGTGATCGCGTGGTGACCGGAGGAGAAGAAATTGCACCAGTTCTGACTGAGACCCAGGCTGAAGTGGAGCAGGTTCTCGATCGTGCACGCGCGAGTGCAGGTTAGTAAGTTTCCATAATTCGAGTTGGGGCTGGCCGGTGAAGGCCAGCCCCATTTTGCATCGGAAGGGGTGCCTCAGCCCATGACCCAGGCGAAAGTACTGCCATCCCCCACTTCACGTCGTTCTTTGTACGCCAGACGGCAAGTCTGGGGGTTATTGTTCGTCCTCCCGTCGGTGGTCTTCTTCGGAATCTTTATGTTGATCCCGATGATCAACGGGATCTACCTTAGTCTGACCACATTCACGCTGCTTCAGCCCCCGCGATTTGTCGGTCTTCAGAATTACCAGAGCCTACTCACTGATCGGCAGTTTCAGAAATCCATTGAAGTCACGGTCAAATTCGTTCTCGGCAGTACAGTTCCAGTGTGGGTGATTTCACTTGCGCTTGCCGTACTCTTTTTCCAGAAGTTTTCCGGCCGCGAGATCTTCAAAACCATATTCTTTCTGCCTGTTCTGCCGTCACTCACAGTCATCTCGGTGATTTGGATCGTGCTTCTGAACCCGACTGGCTTGCTCACCCAACTTCTGTATCCGCTCACAGGTCAGGGGCAGATAAGGTGGTTGAACGACATCAATCTGACACCTATGGTGGTGATATTCGTCAATAACTGGGCCACCATTCCGTTCTACATGTTGATCTGGTTGGCAGGGTTGAACGGAATCCCGGGTGAGCTTCGAGACGCGGCCCGTGTAGACGGGGCAACCCGGCTTACATCATTCCTGCGGGTGGAACTGCCCTTGTTAAGACCCACTGCGGTCCTCGTTGCAGCCCTGTCAACGATCAACGCATTTCAAGCATTCAACCTCCAATATGTAATGACACCAAATCACGGAGGGCCTGTCAACTCGACCACCACGATAGGGCTTCTCATTTGGAAGTACGGTTTTCAGTACTACCGAATGGGGGAGGCGGCGGCAATGTCTGTCGTCCTCTTTAGTGTCATCATGATTATCACGCTCATCCAACTTCGGATTGGGCGCAGCGAAGATTATTCGGTCAGTTGAGGTTGGAGGAGATGGAGTTACGGCGAGGCCCGAGCTACGCGCGGTGGTTCTACATGCTGCTGGCCATCCTGTCCGCGGTCATCTTCGCATTCCCAATTTTCTACATGGTCATGACCAGCTTCAAGCCAGAGTCGGAGGTCTTCGCCACACCAGTTCGTGTAATTCCAGAGACCTTTGTTGGGCTGGAGCAGTATCAGACCGCTTTTGAGTTTGCTCCGGTCGGTACTTTTTTCATGAACAGTCTTTTTATGGCTGTGGTCGACGTCATCGTCACTGTCTTTGTGTGTGCGCTGGCCGGTTATGGCTTCGCCAAGTACCGCTTCTTCGGGCGGCGCGTGATGTTCCTCTTCATCCTGAGCACAATGATGATCCCGTTCCAGATCCTGCTTGTGCCGCTGTTTGTGCAGGTGCATTCGTTTGGATGGCAGGACAGCTACGCCGGGCTAATCATTCCAGGGATTCTTAATCCATTCGGTGTGTTCCTGATGCGGCAGTTCGCCATCAATATTCCTGATGAACTACTTGATGCCGCCCGAATCGATGGGGCAAGTGAATTTGGCATCTTCTGGAGAATAGTCTTCCCGCTGTTGAAACCGGCTGCGGCCAGCCTAGCCATCATCATCTTCCTGTGGAGCTGGAACAATTTCCTGTGGCCGCTGGTGGTCATTCAAAGCCAGGAACTGACGACCCTTCCGATTGGATTGACGCTGTTCTCGCAACCGTATCAGAGCCAACCCATGTGGGCAGCGGCAATGGCAGTGTCCACATTGGCGACTTTGCCCCTTGCCCTGCTGTTCATTTTCTTTCAGCGGTATTTTGTCGAAGGCATGGTGCTTTCAGGATCGAAGGGATGAGCGATGTCAGAGAAGGCGCTTCTGGCTTACGAATGGCCCGGCAGTTATTTCATTGGTGAAGAAGAAGCCGAACTCGTCAACAAAGCGCTCTACGCACGTAGTCCATTTCGCTTCTATGGCCATGACCTGCAGCACTTTGCAGATCAGATCGAAGAAGCCTTTCGCAAGCGTATTGGGCGACAATATGCGCTGGCTGTGAACAGCGGAACGGCCGCGCTGTCGATCGCCATGGGTGCGCTGGACATTGGGCCGGGTGATGAGGTTTTGCTGCCCGCCTATCTGTGGGTGTCCTGCGTGGGGGCAGTAGTGCGCGCCGGCGCGATTCCTCGCTTGGTCGAAATCGACGACACTTTTTTCATAGACCCCAACGACCTGGAGCGCAAGATTACGCCACACTCCAAGGCTGTATTGGTGGTCAACATGAGTGGCTCGACAGGTCACATCGATCAGGTGGTCGCTGTGGCGAAAGCACATGGGCTGGCCGTAATCGAAGACAATGCACAGGCAAACGGAGGTCGGTTCAAGGGAAGATCACTCGGGAGTTTTGGCGATATCGCCATCTTCAGCTTCCAGTTGAACAAGAATATGACGGCTGGCGAGGGCGGGATGTTCGTGTGCGACGACCCGACTCTCTATCTTCGTGCAGTGGCGCTGCACGATCTCGGCTACCCTCGCAACGAGCATGGCCGCCTGATCACAGATGACCCTGATATGCAGCTCTGGGGCCAGGGCAGCCGTATGAGCGAAATCTCAGCCGCGATGCTGATCGCGCAGGAGCGCAAGCTCGACCTGATCACCAGCAGTATGCGAAGGATGAACCGTGCGTTGTATGAGGGACTGGCGGGCGTCGCAGATGTTCGCCCGCGTACGGTACTCGATCCCGAGGGGGACAGCGGCTCATTCGTGCTGCTTATCTGGCCAGATGCCGAGACCTGCAAACAAATGGTGGCCGCTACCCACGCGCGCGGGGTGCGTCCTGGGCCAGATGGCCTGAACAATATCCCGATGACCGATTGGGGACTGCATCTCTATTACAACAACGAAAGTCTCGTCCACAAGCGAGGTCTCACTAGCGCAGGGCGGCCCTGGACGGATCCATTGAACGAGTTTGCGCAGGATTACAACTATGCCAAGGGCGCGCTACCGCAGTCAGATGACCTGTTCAGCCGCACTAGCCTCATCGGCGTGCCGCCAGTGACCAGTCAGGATACAGTGGACGAAATCATCGCCATCTTTAAGCAGTGCGCGCTCGAACAGGGCCGGTGACCATGTTGAAGGCTGCGGTCACCCAGGTCTGTATCACACCGCCGATTGGGGTTGAACTGGCGGGCTACGGCCCTCGCCTTGAACGCTTTTCGATTGACATTCATGACGATTTGATGGGGCAGGCGCTGCTCCTTGACGATGGCGCCACGCGTGCCGCCATCGTCGTGTTTGATTCGTTGGGCTTCACCTCACCCTTTACGGAGAAGGTGCGAAACATGGTGGCAGCCCGAATCGGGCTTGCGCCAAGTCATCTCCTGCTTGCTTGCTCCCACAGTCATACTTCGCCGCCTCTATGCCCCACGCGGGATTGGGGCATGCCTGATCCACCGTATGTCGATATGGTGGCGCGCCATCTTGCAGGTGCCGTAGCGGCTTGTGCTGGGAAGTTGCAGCCCGTGCAAGTAAGGTTGGGAGTAGGTGAACACCCGGGGCTTGCCTGGAACCGAACAGGCAAAGATCTCGTCGATACCACGCTGAGCGTGCTGGCGCTCGACACGACGGAAGGCCAACCCCTGGCGATACTTGTGCATTTTGCCTGCCACCCGGTCATGCTTGGTCCAAAGTCCAAGGTCTCAGCCGACTATCCCGGCGCGCTGCGGCGCTACCTGGGTTCGCAGATTCCCGGCGCAGTCGTGATGTTTGCAAACGGTGCGTCCGGTGATATCGATCCCGTCAGCAATCGCGAAATCTGGGGGAAAGCAACGTTTGAGCAGGTGGAAGCTGCTGGAATTGCGCTTGGTCGGTCTGCCGAGCGGGTACTCCAGACTGCACACGAGATCGAAGGCGCTCCTATCCGGATTCAGCAGGGCCATCTCACGCTCCCTTATGCCGTGCCCACTCTTGAAATCGCACGTACGCAGATGAAGTTGATGGAAGCTGAGATCAGTGGAGACGATGCGCTGCCAGAAAAGTTCGAGGAGGTGACCAGCGGCGTGGCCATCCCGCGCTTCTGGCTGCGCTACTGGTGCGAAATCGAGCGCCGTCTGCTGGCTGGCGAGCAGCCGACCTCCGTGAGTACCGAGCTGCAGGCTGTCCACCTTGGGCAAGATGTGGTGTTCACTGCGCTGCCCGCTGAGGTGTATACCCAGCAGGGGCTAGAGATACGTAGTCTCCTGCCGAACCGGCACGTGGTCAACATCTGCTATGCGAATGACATGGTGGGCTATATCCCCACGGTGGAGGCGTTTGCAGGGGGCAGCTATGCTTCCACACTAGCCTCAGCAGTGTTCGATGCAGTTCCCTTCACGCCGGATGTCGCAGAACGCCTTGTGAATTCGGTTCAAGTGATGCTAGTTAATTCGCACGGCTAGGGCGTTGCCGTAAGGCACTGCTGTGTGGCTTTCTGGATAGCAGCGAGGAGGAGACGGCCGGCATCTTCCGTCACGAGTGCCGATTCGACTTCATAACCGCGAGTCGCTTCCGCGGTCGGAATGTAGCCCACATAGTCGTTGGTGTAACCTGCAACTAGAACATGAAAGGGTGCCAGACGTTCACGAAGCGCGAGGCCGTATTCAACAAATAGTTCACCCGGCAGTCCGGTGATCAGGGTTTGCCCCAATCGAAGCACCTGAACTTCAGTTGCGAGTTCGGTTGGCCGCGGCCCGGCTTCCAGCGCGACTTGAAGACCCTCGATCTCGGCCTCGATTAATCGTCTTTCAGCCGGCGGGTGGTGGGCGAGCCGCCTTTGCGCATCGGCCAATGCCTGCGTGAGTTGGTCACGATCAGGCGGAGGTTTGAGCGGAAGGTTCACACTCACGCAGGCCGAGGCAACGGAATCATGGTCGTCGGCGTCGGTGGGCACGTTGAGACCGTCTGCGAGGAGGTTCGCGAGTTGATCGAGTTCACCAACGGTTGATGCTTGGCGAGTGAATCGCGTGCTAAGGTCACCTCCGGCACCCGTCAATGCAAGTACGGTGCAACCTAATTCGCCCTCAAGCCGGGAACAGGTCACGCCCGCCAGATCGCCGGAGTACAGGGTGTTATGGGCATCAAGGATAGTGGGGTGACAGGGAAATGAATAGACGAGGGTGACGGGTCTGTCCGAGAGATCTACGGCACGCAGGAATGCGACCTCGGTATCGTTGGGCCCGCTGGGATCGCGGCGGTTTTTGCCCACGTTCTCCGCACGCCCGATGCCGGCGCTGAGCCGCACTGGTATCTGATAGGCGATTGCATTCTCGACGGCTTCCATGCAAGACTCTGCAAGAAAAGTCACTCTCTGTGGAGTATATTTGCCCAGGAAAGTCTCCGAGCCGCCCAGTGCCTCAAAACGCGCGACGCCAGCGGGAGCAGCATGCGTGTGGGTTGCCGCTACCATCACCGAGTCAGGAGCAAACCCGTGCTTCTGCTCAAGTGCAGCGCGGAGCAGCGCTGTGAATTCCGCATCCACGCACACGGTTTCGACGGACAACATGCAAATGCTGTGTCTGCCATCGTTCGTGCCGGCAACCAGTGCGCGGACGTTGAGGGACTGGTGCACGCCTGTCGACAGTGACGTCCTGGCGCTATACCCCGCCATGGGCAGTCCTATGGGCCAGTTAATCACCGTGCGCGCCACTCCGAGTAGCATTCTGTTTGCTGTCCGGTGCATGATTGATAGAGTTCAATTATACGCAGAACCCATTGAAACTTATTCTGCGAGAAGTGAGCGAAGATTGATGAGGGTGTAGATTACGAAATGCTTGCCGAGGAAGTGAGCAGCTTTGCGATCAAAGCGGATGAGGACGCTGCGAAAGCTGTCGATCCAGGCGAAAGTGCGCTCGCATGCGAAGCGTAAACGGTAGATGGCCGGGTGGAACTGACGCTTGCGTCCGCGTTTAGGCGAACGCCGGTTACGGTCGTTGGCAGGGAAATTGGGGTGCAAACCATAGCGGAAACAGACACGCCGGGCAGCCCGTGTGTCGAAGGCAGCGTCGCCATTGAGATAGGTGTCGCGCAGGGAAAATCCCAGGCGGCGCAGGTCGAGGATGGCCGCTTTCAGGTGCTGAGGGAGTTGATACGCGTCGTGATGATTGCCCGCGACAATGCCCGTCGAGGCGACGATGTAGCCATGCGCATCGCTGATGGGCAGGAAGTTGGAGGTTTTGGCGCGTTTGCGTCTTTGGTAAGCGACTGCTTCGCCGCCTTTCTTGGCCAGCGCATGACTGCCGTCCAGATTCAGGTGTGTCGTGTCCACCTGCTGGCGCATTGTTACGATGCTCCCCTTCCACAACCGCTCAAAGCTGCCATCCTGGCTCCACTTGCGGAAGTGGTGGTAGACCGCGCTCCAGCTGATTTCTTTTTGGGGGCGCTGGAGGCGCTGGTTGCTATCGGCAGCTGCGCCCTGTAGGGGCTACTTGAGTTATCGGGGCTGAGGACGGGTCGAAACACAGCTACAATGCATCCCTTCGTGACTGCGAACCCGCCTCCAACGGTACTCAATGCGACTGCATTCCCTACGACACGTCATCCGTCAACTGCTCAGCGCTGTAGTCAAGGTGCTCGAGCGCTCTGCCAAGAAGCGCTTCCAACCGACGAGCCCGAACCTGCTGCTTGGCGCCCTGGCAGATACCGCCCGCAGCCGATCTGAGTTGATCGCAGAGAATGCGTTTCTACGGCAGCAACTGCTGGTGGTCAGTCGCCAGACGAAACGACCGGCACTCACGCCTCTGGACCGTGGCTTGCTGGTCATGCTCGCCAGCCAAGTGCGGACATGGCGGGATGCGCTGCTCATCGTCAAGCCTGACACGCTTCTCCACTGGCATCGACAAGGCTTCCGCTTGTTCTGGCGTTACAGGTCCAAAGCAAGGACGCCACAGCCTCGCGTCCCGGCGGACGTCATCGCTCTCATTCAGACGATGGCGCGCGACAATCGGATGTAGGGCACAAAACGCATTCGCGACGAACTTCAGAAGCTGGGGTATCGTCTCTCGAAACGCACCGTTGCCAAGTACATCCGCCAGGTTCGTCCAACGCCGCCCCTGCGGCAATCTGATCAGACGTGGGGCAGCTTTCTGAAGAACCATGCGCATGAAACGTGGGCATGTGACTTTCTCCAGGTGTACGACATCTGGTTTCGAACCCTGTTTGTCTTCTTCATCATTGAAGTCGGCTCACGGCGGGTGGTCCATTGGGCCGTGACGGCGCACCCGAGTGACGCGTGGGTGGCACAGCAATTGCGGGAAGCAACGCCCTTCGAGACGGCGGCCTCGCTTCTTGCTTCGTGACAACGACCGGAAGTATGGTCTGGAATTTGAGCGTGTCGCGAGTGGAATTGAGATCCTGCGCACGCCCCTTCGCGCTCCGAAAGCCAACGCGGTGTGCGAGCGGTTCTTGGGGAGCGTGCGACGCGAGTGTCTGGATCACATGATCGTGCTCAACGAACGGCATCTGCACCGGGTGATCAAGGAATACGTTACCTACTTCAACACCGCACGCCCACACCAAGGACTGGCGGGAAACACTCCTATCGCATCGATCCAATCCGAAGGTGAGTCACCACCCCACGGCCACGTCGTTGCATTCCCGGTGCTGGGCGGGCTGCACCACGACTATCGACGAGTCTCATGAGACGTCTTTCTTCCCCTCGGATGTGCGAAGTAGCCCCCACAGCCAGATCTTCTAGTCGAGCCATGAGTACTCAGCCTCTGAAAGCGTCCTTGGGGGACAAAATTGTCGCAAACACCCCTACATCATATCGTGGCCCGTCGTACATAACACTTAACATATCGCTGATCGTTGCGTTCGTGGTGTGCCAAGATGAAGGACCTGTGACTATCAACGCCCACGCGAAACGCTCCAACCGCGTTATGGGTAATCCTCCTCGGTCAGATCCGCGTTGATGCCGTAGCCGGCTGCGGCACCCTGAGCAACCGCGATCGCCACGCTCCGCATCGGGGACGCCAGATCCCCCGCGGCATAGATGCCGGCGACTGTCGTTCGGCCGCGCCGGTCCACTTTCACGACATCCTGTTCGTCCACCTCGCAACCCAGGTCACGGGCGAAGGGGGTTCGGTGGGTGGTGCTCGGCCGAATGAACAGCGCGTCACAAGGCAGCATGCTGCCGTCTGCCAGCCGGATGGCCGTCAGTTGCGTGCCCGCGCTTTCCAGCCTCGTAATTGGCTGTTCAACCACGGGAATCCCTGCTCGGGCAAGCCGCTCGCGCTGCGCTTTGCTCAGGGTCCAGCCCGCGCACAAGGTCAGGTTGTCCGTCAGCCGGCGCAGCAGCAGGGCCAGGTGCAGGGCCGCGGCGTCCTGCCCATATACGGCTAGGGCCTCTCCCCGCACCTCAAAGCCATCGCAGTAAGGGCAGTGGAACACACTCGTTCCCCACAAGCCCTCAATTCCCGGCAGCGCAGGCAGTTCATCGCGCAGGCCGGTCGCGAGCAGGACCGTACGCGTTTCGAAACTGGTACCGTCCGAGCTCATGACTGTGAATCCGCCGCCAATCCGCTCGATGCGCAGCGCGGTGGCCGTGCGCAGGCGGACGCTGGGGTAATGCGCAAGCTGTTCGCGCGCCACCCGCAGAAGTTCGCTCGGGGCAACTCCGTCACGGGTCAGGAACCCGTGGGAAGCGCGAGAAAAGCGATTGCAGGGCTGCTGGTCATCGATGACCGTCACGTCCCGCAGCGATCTTCCCAAGATAAGGGCGGCGCTCAAACCGGCGCTGCTGCCGCCCACAATCACTGTATCCAGCATTTCCATGGTCTCCGTGTTGGTACTGCCTGTCGCCCGGATCGAACCCGGAATCATCAGACTTGGGGTACGAGGAAGCCGAATGGATTCTTCCACCTACCCCAAGCCAGCGCTTGTTTGCTTCGCCGACGGACGGCTATCGCGCGTGCCGAACTCAGGCTGTGGCGGGGTGCCCCACCGTGATGACGACGTTTCCCTTCTTGTGTCCCTGGTCTACGTACCGATGCGCTTCGACCAGTTGCTCCAGCGGATACGAGCGATCAATGACGGGGCGGAATGCACCTGCTTCTGCTAACTCGTTCAGGAACGTCAGCGCCTCGGCCGTCGGATAGGCAGTCCCGCTGATCGTGGTCTTACCGCTGCGGCGGGACGCCCACCACATGCGGAGCATCTCGGACGGACCGGCGGCCGCCTGCAAATAGGCGCCGTCCTCGGCCAGCAGACGCAGACTTGCAGACAGCGAGGTCTTGCCTACCGTGTCGAAGATGATGTCATAGGTCTCGCCGGTTGTGGTGAAGTCCTCCTTCGTGTAATCGATCACCCGATCTGCACCGAGAGACTTCACCAGCTGAACGTTCGCCGTACTGCAAACGCCGGTCACGTGAGCACCGAAGTGCCTGGCCAGTTGAACCGCCGCCGTGCCCACACTGCCGGACGCCCCGTAAATCAGCACGCGCTGGCCGGTGCGGATGTTGCCCTTCCGCAGGAAGTGCAGGGCGGTCACACCCCCGAAGCTGAGAGCGGCCGACTCTTCGAAGGTGAGCGAGGCCGGCTTGTGGACCAGTGCGCTGGTCTCTGGCACGCGGGCATACTCGGCATAGGTGCTCAACTTCGTAATGTCGTAGGCATGGACCTGGTCGCCCGGCTTGAACCGCGTGACATCCTTGCCGATCGC
Organism: uncultured Chloroflexia bacterium; assembly: GCA_963841085.1. Taxonomy (GTDB): domain Bacteria; phylum Chloroflexota; class Anaerolineae; order Aggregatilineales; family Phototrophicaceae; genus Flexifilum. The sequence goes on from CAWJBF010000005.1 coordinate 1,041,633, forward strand.
TTCCACTTCCCCAGCCAGCACCATTCCCTGGATCGCCTTCTTCGGTTTCGTCAACCCGAGCGTGAGGCGGGCGGGGATCCAGAAGGAGCGAGGGACGTTGAAGCTCCGCACCCGGGCGTCTCCCGCCGTGACAGTTGTCGCCTGCACCTTGACCAGGACCTCATTGTCCGCGGGCGCCGGCTTGGCGACTTCCTGCAGTTCCAGGACTTCCGGGGGACCATACTTCGTTGCGACGATTGCCTTCATGTTCGTTATCTCCTGATTTCGAATCTGGCTTTGGGTACAAGGACGGGACAAACTGGCAGGGTGTGGATCACGTGCGGGAGTACTGCTGGTCACCTCTCCGTTCGCACACGGCTAGGTAGCGGGGAGCAACTCGACCGGTTCTGGTGCTGGCGAAATGGAACCAACCGCCCTTTGGTTGAAGCCCCTATTGATCAGCCAGAGGCCGAGCGACAGCTCCCAGGCGAGGATGGGGAGGACCATGACGCCTGCCCAGGCCGGCATCCTGCCGAACAGCGTGAAGACGCTCAGGGCCAGGATCAGCGGGCCGCCGATCAGGCCGAGCATGGGGATGAAGCGCGGGACCAGGCGCGACTGGTAGAGCAGAGTGGCTATGACCACCGTGTTCATGCCGCACACCAGTCCGGGCCCCACCAGATAAGCCAGGCGGTGGAACTCAGCCAGCGCTGTACTCAGCGCCGTGAAGGCTTCGCTGTTGGCGCCGGCAGCTGCGGCCAGTTGCCGCACGGTCACCCACAACAGGAGGGCGACCACGCCTATGGCGAGGACGCCGGCTTCGAGCGTGCGCAGGCCGACATAGCCCAGGGCGAGACCCTCACGCCGCCTGCGGGCAGCGGGGTAAAGCGCGACCGCCGTGCCTACCACGGCGAGCGCGGTGACGACTTCGAGCAGCGCCCCGCCCAGCACGAGCGCGTCAGCGACCGGGCCCACGGCGGCGCCTCCATCGTGCAGCACCGGCCCGTATAGCGCTGCCGCGCCAATCGAGGCCACGTCGGTGATCAGGAAGAGCGCCCCCGCTGCCATCGCGTTGCTTCTGAAGGCCCAGGGGGCCTGCCGGTCGGTATTCATGTGTGTTGGTCTCCTTCTCCTGCTATTGACTGGCGGGATAAATTCCTTCGTGTACCGGGTAACGTGACTGTAAACGCTACGTTCCGGGGCCGGATCGGGTGCGCGTGACTGAGATAAGCGGTAGACCGAGATCCCGCACTTTCCTCAGCAAGCCGTGGAGGGCGGCCTGGTCCAGCACCAGGCCCGACAGCACTGTTTCACCGTTGGCCTGGCGGGTGAGGGTCAGCCCGCCGAACCATTCTGCCCACCGATCATCAAGCAGTCCCCGGATGCGGATTTCGTAGTGCCCTGGTTCGTCGTAGTCATCAGTGGATCCATCGGACCGCATCATGTTGCGCCTCGTGTCTGTGCCAGAAGCCATGTCATGTTTCGCCCCATCACGTCCTTTCTCGCTTCGTTCCATCGGTATGCAGGCAATGTACGAGCAGGCATGGTGAGCGGTCATCACCAGATGTGGTGATTGATCGGGTGATTTGCTGGACAGACGGGGGGTGAGGCACTCGCCGCCCGACGAGGCGGTGGCGAACCGGGGCGCTGGTTGGGCGCTAGATCAGATGGAGTTCGGCAGCACGGAGGAGAGCGGCCTGGCGGTTGTGTACGCCAAGCTTGTCGTAGATGTTCTTGGTGTGAGTGCGGAGCGTGTTCAGCGACACCATCAATTCGTGGGCAATCTCTGGGCCGGTGAGTTCGCTGGCGAGCAGGCGAAGCACGCCCAGTTCACGGTCGCTCAGCGGGTCAGAAAGTGGGCTTGGGGCCGGAGGCTGGTCGACACCCGGGTGGAAGGCGCTCTGCAGTTGCCGCGCGTAGCCCGCCACCGTCCCCTGGCTGGCGCCGTGTTCGAGCAGGCGCGCCAGCGGCTGGCCTTCGTCCACAAACAGGCGAATGTAGCCCTCCGGTGCTGCCAGCGTCAAAGCGCGTTCCAGCGGGACCAACGCGGCCGTTATGTCACCCCGCTGTTGCTGCGCGAGCGCCTGCAACAGCAGGATCTCGATGACGCTTCCCATCCTGCCGCCGACTTCGGCGGCGGTCAGCAGTCGTCCCAGCAGCGCAAGGGCGTCCTGCAGCGGGCGTTCCCGGCGTTCAAGCTGGACCTCGGCCAGGAGTGCGCGGGCGAGCGTGATGTGCTCAAACTCGCGCAGGTAGCTGAGGTTGTCCTCGGCCGTCAGGGCCCGCTCTTTCACCCAGCCGAAGGCTTCGTACAGCCGGCCCCGGGCGATCCAGAGCCGCGCACGCAGGGCCGGAATTGGGCAAATCAACGGCGAGAAGTCACTGTGGAACCGGCGTTCCGCTTCGTCCAGCAGGTCAAGCGCCTCGTCCGTTGCGCCTTCGACGTGACGAAGGCGCGCCAGCGCGACTCGCCAGCGGTACGCGTTTTGCGGCAGCCCGGCCAGTTCGCCCAGGTCCTGGCTGATCTCAAGGTGCTGCCGGGCCGCTGGCAGGTCGTTGTGTTCGTAACAGAGCACACTTAGCCCCACGTGCATGTCGGCGATGCCTCGCAGCGCCGTCACCTGCGCGTTCTCGGCCAGGCGCAGGGCGCGCTCATAGGTGCGCGCAGCTTCGCCCAGGCGGCCCTGCCCGATTTGGAGATCCGCCAGCGCAAGAGAACAGCCCATGGCATCCGGCAGGTGGCCGATCCGAAGGAGGCGTATCATGCACTCGGTGTAGCCCCGTTGCGCTGCCTCCAGATCACCGAGCCGCCAGTAGCCGAGCCCCAGCAGTCCCTCGGCGGCTCCGCGCGCCAGTTCGTCGTCCTCCGGCGCGGCGGCGAGCGCCTCCCCAGCATGCTTCAGCGTGCTGTCCACGTCGTCACGGGTCAGGGCAAAGGCGGCGCGGTAGGCGGCGAGGAATCCGACCAGTTGACGTGTGGAGTTGGGCGACTTCCCCGAGCTTGCCGCCGTGCTCAACGAGTGCTCGGCCTCGCGCAGGCGAGCCTCCACCTCGTCGAACTGGCCGCTCTGCAGAAGCGCACCGGCATAATGCACGCTGAGGAACGGCCAGCGGTGCAGGACGTCGTCAGGAAGCGCCCGCAGCCAGCCGAGCAGGGTGGCTTCCTGGCGGGTTCGGCGCAGTTCGGGCAGCGCTTGTTCGATGAGTGCCGCCGCCTGCTCCATCTCCTCGCCGGCCAGCGCATGCGGAATCGCCTGTGTGAGCATGTCATGCTGCGCATACCACGCGCTGGCGCGCCGGTTCAGCGCGGCGACCTGTTCAGGCTGCTCAGCAATCAGGTGAGCGGTCAGCACGTCGGCGAAGAGGTGGTGATAGCGGTACCAGTAGCGCCGGTCATCGAGAGGGATGAGGAAGAAGTTGCCGCGTTCCAGCGCCTCCAGCCGTTCGTTGCCTCCGGGTAATCCGGTGACGGCCTCGCACAGGGACCCGTTGAGCCGGTCGAGAATGGCGGTGCGCAGCAGAAAGTCGCGAACCGCTGCGGGCTGGCGCTCCAGCACTTCCTCGGCCAGATAGTCGACGATGTAGCGATGGTCGCCGGCGAAGGCCTGGATGAAGCCCGGCGCGTCCGCCTGCCCCTGCAGGGACAAGGCGGCCAGTTGCAAGCCCGCCACCCAGCCCTCGGTACGGACTTCCAGCACGGCGACATCTGCGGCGGCCAGTTGCAGGCCCATGCCTCGATTGAGGAACTCCGCCGCTTCGGCCGGCTGAAAGCGAAGGTCTTTGGCGCGGATTTCGGTCAGATGGCCACGGGCGCGTAACCGGGCCAACGGCAGGGCGGGGTCCTCGCGGGTAATGATGACGAGGTGCATGCGGGGCGGCAGGTGCGCGATCAGGAAAGCGACCGCCTCATCCACCGGGCGGCTGTCGGTGAGATGGTAGTCGTCCATCACCAGTATGAAACGCTCTCCGGCCTGGGCGAGTTCGTTGACGAACTCGGTCAGCAGCGCCTCGGCGGGCACGGGCTGCGGGGCCTCCTCGAGCAGCGGCAGCAATCGGGCCGATACATCGGGCGCGACCGGCTGCATGGCCGCGAACAGGTAGGTTAGGAAGCGCGCCAGATCAGCATCGTGTTCGTCTAGCGACAGCCATGCCACCCGGACCGCGGGATCGCAGGCCAGGATGCCTGCAATCCATTCGCTGATCAATGTCGTCTTGCCGAAGCCTGCAGGGGCCGACACCAGGGTGAGCTTGCGTTCGAGCCCTTCATTCAGCCGCGCGATAAGGTATGGACGATGGACCGCTCCGGTCCGGGGCCATGGAATGTGCAACTTCGTGGCAAGGATTCGGGTGAGCATGATTTTGAGTATAGGAAGTAGGGCCAACCAGCGCCAGCGTTGATGCATCAGGGGGTGTCACGGGGTTGGCAGCAGCACGCGGATGACGCCGACGGCCTGTGCGATCCCGTCTTCGCCCGCCAGCGCGTCGCGGAGGCACAGCGCGTTCTGGCGCAGGGCCGCGTCGCCGGTCATGGCGTCGATAGCCTGCGCCAGCCGGTCGGCGGTCAGACGCTTGAAGGGCAGCGCCGCGGGCCCGACGCCGAGATCGTGCGTGCGCCAGCCCCAGAACGGCTGGTCGGCGGTGAAGGGCACCACCCACGACGGCACGCCCGCTCCGAGCGCCAGGCCGGTTGTGCCGGAGCCGCCGTGATGGACGATGCCCGCCATGCGCGGAAACAGCCAGGCGTAGGGCGCATAATCGAGTGCGAACACGCGCTCTGGCAGGGCCGCCGCGCCGCCCGCTGCGGGCCAGCGCATCGAGGATGAGCGCAGTTGTCGCCGCCGATGTCCACCAGTGACGGGCCATGCGGAGCCAGTCCGTCCGCGATGCGCTGGGCCGTCCAGCCCTTGGCCACGCCGCCGAGGTCGATGCGCGCCGGCAGACGAGCGCGCTGCCCGTCGATATCCAGCTCAATCGCAGTCCAGTCGGCCGCGGGTTCGGCCATGCCCGGGATGACGTCCGCGCCGACTTGCTCGAAGCTACGGTCGTAGCCCGCGCGCATCAGGGCATCGAGCACCAGCGGGTTGTACAAGCCACCGCTCAGTCGCGCGCCGTCCTTGGCCGCCCGTAGGTTCGCAAACAACACATCGCTGACTGGCGTCCAGGTGTTCAGGCTCGCATTGAGCTGGGATAACTCACTGCCGGGCTGGAATCGCGACAAGCAGGCATCGATGGCGGCGATCTGTGCGGCTGCGTCCGCCAGCAGCAGCGCGGCCTCGTCGTCCGTTTCCAGCCACAGGTTGACCTGGCAGCCCATCGCGCGAAAGGCGCTGGCGTAGAGGGTCGGCATGATGGAGGCCGTCCTAGCGGCTGGAACGGGTTGTGGGGACCGACGGAACTTGCTGCACTTGCGCCGGGATGGACACTACTACTGGCACCGGCGGCTGAATGGCCCTCTGCGCCGGGGCCGCGAGTTGGGAGGGGGACAGCGCGGCAGACTGACCGCTGCTGGAACGCGGGCTGATACTCACATGGGGTGCAGCCTGGGCCGTCGTCGAGGCGCGGCGCAGAATGGTGATGGACGGCACGGCCTGAACGACCGACGCAGTCTGCACAATGGCGGAATTCGCGCTGTCAGTAGGCGCGGCGCTGACTGCATCGAGCGTCGCCAGGCTTTGCGCGCCGATGATCATGGCGACTGTGCTGCTCGTTACCAGCGACAAGCGAACTGCTAAACGCCTGGTAGGGGTCATTCCGGAAGCCATGGGCCTCTCCTTCGCGTGTGAAATTCTTGAGCCTCAGCATAGGCGTTTGTGACACGGCCTACTTCAACACGGACTCAAATCTCCCCTAAATGTTCCTTAAATCTGCCAGGAGGGGCTAAAGTGAATGCAGGTTGAACACGCGCTCGGGCGCTTGTCTGCGCGCCTCACGGCAAAGGATGGATCCTGCGTGACCGCAATCCTGTTGGTAGACGATGACGAGAAGCTGACCGGCCCGCTGCGTACCGCATTTGAACGGGCGGGCTACACGGTATCCGTCGCCCACGATGGCCACACCGGCCTGAGCATGGCCATGATGGAGGCTCCGCACGTCATCGTGCTCGACATCATGATGCCCGGGCTGGACGGCTGGCGAGTGTGCCAGGCGATCCGCCAGCGCAGCAACGTACCGATCATCATGCTCACTGCGCTCGATGACTTAATAGATCGCATTCGCGGCCTCGAACTCGGCGCAGATGACTACCTCGTCAAGCCGTTCAGCTTCCAGGAACTGGAGGCCCATGTGCGTGCCATGCTCCGGCGTGTGCACCTTGACACCGCCACCTCGCGGCCCGAGCAACTGGTCTCCGGTGACCTGGCCGTGGACCTTGGCGCGCACACAGTCACCCGGGCCGGTCAAATCGTCGCCACACGCCAGAAAGAATACGACCTGCTGGTGCTGCTCATGTCACGTGCCGGCCGCGTCGTCACACGGACGGAGTTGTTCGACGAAATCTGGGGCACCGACTGGTTAGGCGACACGCGCACGCTGGATGTTCACATGAGCTGGCTGCGCGCCAAGCTTGAACCCGACCCGGCTGACCCGGAGTACATCCAGACCGTGCGCGGCGTCGGCTATCGCTTCTCGATGCCGGTCGAAAAGCGGCAGGGTGACGCGCCATGAACGTTGGGTTCAGTCTGAGTTTGCGCCAGCGTATCCTGCTCGTATTCACGGGGCTGGCTCTCGTGGGGGGCGCTGCGCTGACGCTCATTGCAGGCAAACGGCTTGAAGCCGCCACGCTCGACTTCTTCAGCCAGGACCTGCAAAACCGCGCCATCACTGCCGCATCATCGCTTGGAGCCGGTTCCGAAGAGGACGACGGCGGTGGATTACAGCACAGGATTGACGCGCTCAGCCAGCGCACCGGCTATGACTACCTGGTGGTGGACAACCGTGGGCGCGTCGTCATCCCCCAATTCGCACCCGATTACCTGACGCCGCTGCCTAACGACGCATTTCAATACGCAGTCAGGGATGGCGTGGCCGCATTCACTGGTCCAGACGCCTCGGGCGCACAGCGCGCCAGCGCAGTCGTCCCGCTCCAGCATGAAGAAGACACGCTGGGCTTTCTTGTCCTGTCCACTCCACTGGCCCAGGCCTATAGCGCTGTTCGGTCACAGTGGCTGGAACTGCTTGGCGTGGCCATCCCGGTGATCCTGTCCGTCGCGGTCGCCAGCCTGTGGGTGGGCCAGAGCATCGTGCGGCCGCTGCGCCAGCTGGAGGACTCGGCACTCAAAATGGCGGGCGGCCAGCTCGACACGCGGATCGCGGTTACGTCCAACGACGAGATCGGGGCGCTGGCAAACGCGTTCAACACCATGGCCGAACGGGTCGAGGCGCTGGTCGGCCAGCAACGGAGCTTCGTCAGCAACGCTGCTCACGAACTGCGCCGCCCGCTCATGGCGATGCGCCTGCGCGTGGAAGCACTGGAGGGGGCCGAACTGACACCAGCGCAGAGCAAGGTCTATCTGCATGAACTCACTGCCGAAACCACACGCATGGCTGGACTGGTCTCGTCGCTGCTCACGCTGGCGCGACTGGATGAAGGCCACCGGGCCGGCGCGATCGAGCCGTACGATGCGGTGGCACTGCTCCAGGACACGGCACGCCAATGGCGGATTCAGGCGCAGCGGGCGGGGCTGGAGTTCAAGGCCGCGCTGCCTGCCGACTTGCCACCGCTGCCCCTGACGGCCGAAGAACTGCACATTGTGCTCGATAACCTGCTCAGCAATGCTGTGAAATACACCCCGCACGGCCAAGTGGAAATGGAGGTGCAGGCGAGTTCGCTGCACTTGCACATCGCGGTCAGCGACACAGGCGAGGGCTTTGACGCAGCTGAAGAGCCCCGGCTGTTCGAACGCTTTTTCCGCGCTAACCGTGAACGCGGCGCGTTTGTCGATGGCACCGGGCTGGGGCTTGCCATCGTGCAGGCGGTCGTCGCTCAGGTCGGCGGCCAAATTCGCGCGTCCAGCGCCGGCCAGGGGAAGGGCGCGGTCTTTCATGTGGATCTGCCCCTCACGATCCGCGGATAGGCACACGAGGGAAGCGCGCTGGGAAGCTGGTCAACCTGGAACGAATACCTACCACCCGCGGTCGGAATGGCGGTTCGGAATTCCTAGGACGTGGGCGAGATACGAACACCGACGACTTCTTCTCTCAGAATTAGTTCTTTCCGTGCTGAGACGCCAGTGTCTTCGTCGCTGCGTCGCGACCACCATCCCGTCGAGGGCAGATCCGGTATCGATATGAGGACGGTGAACGGCTGAGCGACCTTGCCAGCGAGTATGGCATCAGCCCGCAACGGGTGTGGTGGATGGTGCACGGGCAGTAACGGCGTTCACTCTTACCCGGCGCATGGCTTGCCGCACAGCCTGTCGTGGGCGTCGCTTTTCGCGCGATGAATGGGGTCAAGGGGCCGCCGGAATCCTGGCGCAATTTTGGGGATTCTCGGCGGGTCCTATTCCGGTCCTTGACGACAGAACGCGCGCACGTTGAGAAATGCTCGGTTGCAGAAATGCCGACGGTCACGGCGTCCACTGCGCGTCGCCCCACGGCATTTCCCGCAGCCAGGCTCAGTTTCGTCAACTTGATTCTGGTGCTGATACCACCACCCGTAGGCGAATTCGCACGGGTCTTCAAGGTGACTGGTCTAGCCTTGGTCAGCCCACATCAGGCTCAGATGCGGGAATTGACCCGCCCTCGCCTCGAACATGTCCCACCTCACCTTGGGACTATAGAGCCAGGATACGGCTTGTCCGCCGCCCGCCGCGCTCAGAAATCAGCGGGGAAGCGTGTGAAGTGGTGGCGAGAGAACCTCCATGTCGGGATATACTCCATGTCAGGAGACGCTCATGTCAAACAACAGTCAAGAAAAACACTTTACGCATCGGATCGGCTGGCTGCGCGCCTCCGTTTTAGGTGCGAACGACGGCATCGTATCAACAGCCAGCCTCATCGTCGGGGTCGCCGCCGCCAACTCCGGGCGCGATGCCGTGTTGGTTGCGGGAATTGCCGGCCTCGTTGCCGGTGCCATGTCGATGGCCGCTGGTGAATACGTATCCGTCAGTTCGCAGGCCGATACGGAGAAAGCGGACCTTCGGCGAGAACGGGGCGAACTCGCAGACAATCGGGAATTTGAGCTGGAGGAGTTAGCGGCCATTTATGTGGAGCGCGGACTTCGAACCGGCATTGGCCAGGACGGTCGCCGAACAACTGATGGGGCGCGACGCACTATCCGCGCATGCGCGGGATGAACTCGGGATCACTGCAAACCTGAGCGCGCGACCTATTCAGGCGGCATTCGCATCGGCACTCAGCTTCGTCGTAGGCGCGGCAATGCCACTACTCGTGGTGCTGGTGGCACCGGAAACCAGCCTGGTAGTTTGGGTGACAGTGGCCTCGCTTGTTGTGCTGGCGCTGTTAGGGATTGTTGCTGCGCGCGCCGGTGGAGCACCGCTTCTTCGGTCTGCCGCGCGGGTGACCTTCTGGGGCGCGCTCGCCATGGCCTTAACGGCACTCGTTGGTGCCCTCTTTGGAACAGTGATCTAGCCCGATACCCTTATTGTGCTGAAGTGTCCGCCCCCTGCGCACTCTTTCACTCAATCAGCCCCTGCTGAATGCCGCCCATCACCGCGCAGTCCTCGAACGTGCTCGGCTGCATCTCGCTGAAATCGTGCTGGCGCACCTTCACATAGCCCGTTGGGTGAGTGGACCTCATCCAGCCGAGGCGAAATGCATTCAAGGAACAGTCCACTGCTGGAAACGTGGCTCCAGAGAGGCGGCTGGACACAGCGGCAATGGCTTGGTTCCTGGTCACGTGGATCTTCTCGACCCTGCTGCGTATCCGAGAGCTTCAGAAAGCGTTCTGAGCGCGCTGAGGCGTGAGAATCAAGACCGCCACCCAACGTTGAGTGGTGGTTTGTTTTTCGTTTGGCCCCAGCGGGATACGAACACCGAGGATTTCTTCTCTCAGAACTGGCTCGTTCCGTGCTGAAGTACGCCGGTGTCTTCGCCGATACGGCGCGACCACTCACACGCCGAGAGCAGATCCGACAGCGGTATCAGACCGGCGAACGCCTCAGTGACCTTGCACGGGAATTTGGCATCAGTCCCCAACGGGTGTGGCAAATCGTGACTGCGGGCTGACGGCAGTGAGCGTCCTTCCCCCGTTTCGCACCGGTCACATCGCCCTTGCCCATTCAACAGCATACGCTTCATCCACCGCCGGTTACCGTCGCCTACAACTCTAATCTCGAAGCTGCCAAGGTGAAGAAACCGCGCCGATGAGGTTGTTTGGCCCAACGCGCTTGAATCCTCACTCAGATGAGGCTTTTCCAACCTTCACGATAGACTGTCCGTGAGCGACCGCCTCAGACATGCTTGGCGAGAGTCGGGTTAGGCGGCGTCACGAACGCAGCGGAACCCAATGCTCCACGTTCCCATTATCCCAGTCTCCCGGCGGCGATTTGCCGACCGTAGGATCACTGGATCGCCCGCACTCCAGTCACCGCCACGTACGACCACTGGAGGAGCGTTCTCGTCATCGACCTCACTGCCCAACGCATTCGCCGCGTCGTGTGGGTACGGTGCATACGGCGAACGCGTCCATTCCTGTACATTGCCGGCCATATCCAGCGCGCCGACCCATGACGCACCTGTCACGATGCTGCCTGCCGACGATGTGGTTTCACGAGCATTGTCTCTCCACACGGCATTGTTGGGGTTCCAGTCGTTCCCCCATGGATAGACGAGTCCGTCCGGCCCGCGTGCGGCATACTCCCATTCGGCTTCGGTGGGCAGGCGTCCGCCGCGCAGCGCGCAGAAGTCGCGTGCGGTAATCCAGTCGATCCGCTCGACGGGGCGCTCAACGCCGGCAAACGCGCTGCGCGGCGAACCTAGACTGCCGCCAAGCGCCGCGAACTGCCCCTGTGTCACTTCGGTGCGGTCAATCCAGAAAGCTGTATCGAAACACTGTTCGTGAACTGGCTGCTCGTCGCGGCCGCCCGTGGCACTGCCCATCTGGAAACACCCCGGCGGAACCTGAACCATCGGCACACCCTCAAAGTCCTGGATTATGGGCGTCCAGTCGGCATTTTGCGCACGCGGTGCAAGCAGCCGCCCTGCGCCAAAGACAATGGCGGCCACAACGATCACGACCACAAGGGCGATCAAGAGGATGCGTGGTCGCTGCATGGACAAGTCCCCTCCGATACATCGAGCGATTCCATCTCAAGCATACGGCAAACGAGCGATTCGTGATACTTGCAGCACAAGGTATCGGGCGTGGAAGGGGTCGCCTGTATGACGTCAGAGCGTGTGGGACACCAAGGGGTGACTGCGCGGCGGCATGGACGCCAGCCAGTACAAGGACTATGTCCTCGTGCTGCTGTTCGTCAAATATGTGTCCGACAAGTACGCAGGCCAGCTGGACGCGCCGATTGAGGTGCCGCCGGGCGGCAGCTTCGCCGCGTTGGGCCGAAAATGCCTCATCGTGTCGAGGCAAAGTGCGTTCAAGGACCAGTCCACTTCTAGAATCGCGGCCTTGGACTGGCGATTGGACACATCGGCTATGGCTTGTTACCTGGTCACACGGATCCGTTCGACCCTGTTGCTACTGGGGCGATTGAGACGGCACTCTGAGCAAGCAGAGGCATGAAATCAAAACCGCCACCTGAGTTAGGCGGCGGTTTGTTTTCCGTTTGACCCCAGCGGGAGTCAGGGTCCGACGATTCTCATCCTTATTATTGGCGGCGCGGTGGTTAGTTGGCTTCGGCGGCCTCAGCACAGATGGGCCAACACAACTCCCGCGTAATGAATGGATTCGGCGGCTGTATCACCAAGGCATGACACTAACAGCGCTTTCCCGCGAATATGGTATCAGCCCGCAGCGCGTGTGGCAGATTCTGGGCGGGAGAAGTCATTAGGTCTATCCCAATGGAACTGCTGCCACAAAGCGAGCTCAAAACCTGTAGGGTGGAGAAGCCCTATCAGACAAGGCTATTCCACACAACAAGGTCAGTCACCACCCAACGGCCATGTCGGTGCATTCCCGGTGCTTGGCGGGCTGCACCACGACCCTCGACAAGTCTCATGAGACGTCTTTTTCCCCTCGGATGCGCGAAGTAGCCCCACAAGACTACTCGCTGCACAATGGCTCGATGTTGTACTGCGTGTGCTCAGCGCATGTGAAATCGCGTCGATAGCGATGCGCCTCGATCCAGGTGAGCAGTTCAGTGAGTGTCGGCTGCACGGTATTCCACTCGGATGGGATTCCAGGGAACGTGATGGAAAAAGCAGAACTGCCATCGGGTCTGAAATCGAGAGAGAACATGGAGGATGCTTGACGCGGCGCGCGCCAGATTTCGCGGCCGGAGGCATATTCCCACTGGATCAGCTCACCGTTGTCACCGCTAGTGATGACATAGCGCTGATCCTGACTTGAGTCAATCGACACGATTCCCGTCGTCCCACCGCCCACGAACGAACGGATAACCTGACCGGTTTGGTAATCGCGTTCCTGTAATGAGGTCGAAATCAAGATCACCGAGGAAGAATGTCGCCGGGGCAGGTCCCCAGTTCAGATCGAAGGCGACACTGCCGGTGGGGATCACCCGGATGATCTGCCCGAACGCTGGTGAAGCCTGATCGATGCTCCATTCGGTAATGCCAGTCACGAAGGCAGATACCGTCATAGCGCGCTTGCCATCCGGTGACACAAGGATGCTGGAGACATCCTGACCGGACTCCAACCAGGCGATTTGTTCACCGGTCTGCGCATCCCATAGGACAAGCTCGCCCTCCCCGATTGTCGTCTGCGTACCAACGAGGATCGAATGACCGTCTGGGGTGAAGGCAAAGGCACGGGGGAAAAACTGCAATCCTTCGAAACTGTGGATCATGGTGCCGTAGCTGGGTGACGACTCATCCACGTTCCACAGGAACAAGCTTTTGGCACCGCTTTCGCCATACCAATCGCCGGATCCAATAAGGACAGTTCTCCCATCAGGGCTGTACAGAATGGGGAAAACTGCGCCCTGGTGCCCTGCTAAACGGGTAAGGATCGTGCCATACGTTGGTGATTGCGGATCGGTATCCCATATCAACGCTTCCCCCATATCGACCGTCCCACTAATCAGCTGCTGACCGTCCGGGCGCAGATCGAAGGCAATTCCCTCGCTGACAGTGGGATCCTCATAACGGTGGATCAATTGATCGCGCGCCATCGTCCACACAATCACAGTGCCGTTTCCCAGTCCGCTGAGGGCAAGCTGACCGGACCGGTCGAAAGCCAGCGATATCGGATCATACGTATTGGCGCGCCCGCTCCCGGTGGGGTCAGTGAACAGGTAGTCAAGTTCACTCCACGGATCGGTATTGATGAGGAGCAGTGAGCCGCCGTTATCGACCAATATCCGGCTGCCATCAGGTTGAACTGCGACGGTTTGAAGCATTGTCACCCCGCGATGGAGTTGTAGTTCTGCGCCTGCCTCCACATCCCAAAGCCGCGCCGTAAAATCCTCGCCAGTGGACACGACACGCTGACCGTCCGGGTGGAACGCTATCGCGAGGACGGCTTTGGTATGTCCCGGCCATTGGCGTAGAATGCCGCCTGTGCTGACATCCCACAGGATGAGCTGGCCGTCCGCGCCGCCGGAAATCGCACTTTGCCCATCCGGGCTAAACGCAATGGCATTGACGCTGCTTTCATGTCCTGATAAGCGGCGAATGGTGGTTCCGTTTGTCGGGTTGATCACCGCGATCACACCGCTTTCAGTTGCTGCCAGCAGCATTGTCCCATCGGGACTCAAGGCGATCTGCTGTATGCTGTCAAGATTCAGGGGATACTGATGAACGATGCGCCCTATAGTCGAGATATCCCATAAGGCGATGCTGCCATCTGCTGAGGCAGACCAAACGCCGCGACCATCAGCGGTAAAGAATGCGCTGGTGATCGTATCATCATGTCCGCGTAACCGCTGGATTTCCGTGGACGTTTGCATCGCAAAGATGACCAGTTCGCCCGCTGAACAAGTATCGTTGACGAGACCAGCGCACCCCGCCGCCAGCGCGGTTTGTGAATCTGGGCTAAAGGCAACTGTCGTGACTGGGCCGCTCAGGAGCGGCAGCACCGCCCGAATGCCAAGTGCATCGGCAATCGTGCGCAGAGCGCGCTCGGCGTCGGCAGGCGGATCGGCAATGTTATAGGCTTCCAGCGCCAGTATGAGCCCCAATTCGGTTTTTCCGCTTTCTTGAGCATCCAGCGCATCATTCGCCAGCACTAGACTGTGATTCACATCCGCCTGGCGCTGCGCCTGTCGTTCCCGGTCGATGGCGAAAATCGACAGCCCGCCGGTGCTCAGGACAATCAGGCTAAGGAGAATTACCGTGATGCGCAGAAAGCGCACGGCGCGCTGCTCCAATTGACGCTCGTGCGCCTGCCGTTCGGCCTCTTCGCATTTGGTGCGCTCCCGTTCTGCCAAACTGGCATCGAGATAAGCGAGTTCGTCCGGGGTCAGGGAGAGTTCAGTTTTGGCGGCAAATGCTTCAAACTGCTGCAGGCGCGCTCCCGTCGCCAGAAAACCCGAACTCGCGCGCCGCGCGCCACTCCCCGACTGCGACTGCCAGCCGTCGCTGGATGCGAATGTGGTCCCGGTTATCGTTCAGCCAACCGCGCATCGTTCTCCATTCGCGCAGCAGCGCCTCATGGGCGATCTCCACCGTCGGCATGCGCGTGATCGGATCGCGGTCAACCGTGAGCAGACGGTGGCTGACGAACATGTCGATAACCTCTTCCATGCGCCGAGCGTCTCCGCTGATTCGCTAAAATCTCGGCTTCCAGCGCGCGCCTTCGAGTATCCTCAACACCTTCGCCCAGCGTGACCAGACGCAGCATCATCTGTTTGACGGCAGCCTGACCGGGGGCATCCAGGCTTTGGTAGAGTTCTTCCGCTTGTTGTGCCAGCGCGCCAGTCACGCCGCCGATTTTCTGATACGCGCGCAGGGTCAGCATCAGCCCCTCACGCCGTTCGAACAATTCCGTCATCGCATACTGGAGCAGCGGCAGCGTGCCGGGCTGCTCACCGACATCGCCGAGGATCGTCGTCACCAGCCAGTTTTCCAGCCGCATCCCGAGTCGCTCGGCGGGCGCGGTGATCGCCTGTTCCAGTTCCCGGGGGGTAAGCGGAATGACAGTTTCGGTCGTCCCACGCATCATCTCCGCTAACCGGGGAATCGCCAGCGGACGGTCGTAGAAATCGGCGCGCAGGGTGAGAATCACGCGCATGCGACTACGCGGATCGGTGACAGCAGACATCAAATTATCAATGAAGTGCGCGCGCGTCTTCGGGTCTTCGACCAGGGTGAACAGCTCCTCGAACTGGTCGATCAACAGGATTAATTCGGTGTCCGGGTCGCTCGGCAGAATTCGTTTGACCGCGCGTACCAGCCCCGCCGATCTTCCAGCAGATGGTTCAGCAGATCGGGCTGCGGGGTGATGGCGACGCGCAGCAGCGCCGCTTCCAGTTCCTCAAAGGGATGAGTCCCCGGCTGCATATCGGTGATGAACGGATATGGGGAACTGCGCAGCGCGCCGCGCCGCAGCGCCGGGATCGATCCGGCACGTACCACGCTCGATTTACCGCTCCCGCTCGGACCGACTACAACGAGCAGGCGTTCGCTGTCACTTTGCCCGGACAGGCGCGAGAGAAGCAGCTCCGTCAGCGCTGCCCGTCCGAAGAAATCGGCGGCATCGCTCTCACGGTACGGGCGCAGCCCTTTGTAGGGATTGACCGGATCGGGCACAGCGGCAACGGGGGCGTGAACGGTGGGTGCCTCCACCAGGGCCGTGTCAGCAGGCGGGGCGGTGAAGACAGTGCGGCGATCGAGCAGGCTCAGGCTATCTGCCCGGTCGATGGTTTGCTGGCGGTTGTGCGTGTCGAGCTTGCTGTAAATCTGTTTGACATACCATTTTACTGTCGCGGGGCTTAGGAACAGCTTCTCGGCGATCTCCGCGTTGCCCAATCCCTCCATCATCTGGTAGAGGACGTCCAATTCACGCTCGGTCAGCGGATCGATCAGCGGCTGATCCGATATACGCGGCAGCGCGTGCGGAATTGCAGCCCGAAATGCGGCAGCGAACCGCTCCACCGAGGCGTAACGCTGCGCCGGGTCTTTGGCGGTCGCGGTCTGCAGAACTTCGTCAAGCGCGGCGGGAATGCCTGACTGCTGAATGCTCATCATCGGTAGCGGTGAACTCAGATGTTTTCGAATGTAATCAGACGACGTGCTGGCATCGGGAAACGGCTTGTCCCCGGTCAGCACTTCGTACATGACATATCCCAGACTGTACAGGTCGGTACGCGTAGTCGAAGCCTGACTTCGGAGTGCCTCCGGTGAAGCATATTCAGCCGACCCGACGAACTCATCCCCACCATTTGGGATCCGCAGATTCAAGTCGAGGGCGATGCCGAAGTCTGCCACATAGACATTCTGGTCTTCGTCCAGCAGGATGTTCGACGGTTTGATGTCACGGTGAATGATCCCTTCCCGATGGGCGATTGACAGTGCCGCCGCGACCTGATCAAGCAGTTGGGCTGCCGCCTTTAAGCTCCACGCCCCTCGTTTGATCGAGGCACACAAATTGGAGGGCAGCCAGCGCATCACCAGATACGCGCCGTCGGGATCACGCCAGTAATCGTAGAGCGGGACAATATGGGGATGTTCCAACCGCGCGATCAGTTGGGCTTCGTTTTCAAAGCGTCGGATGAAGTCCGGTTTGCTGGCGTGCTGGGGCAGGATAATTTTGATGGCGACATCACGTTGGACAGATGCCTGGTGAGCTTTGTAAACCGTGCCTTGTCCACCGCTGCCGATCAACTCGTAGACTTGATAGCTGCGTAGGGTGCGGCTGCTCTGGGTGTCCATGAGGCCCTCCTACAATGATTATCCCCTATTCGGTGGCAGCCTGAACACTCAGTCCAACGGAATCCCCCCAAAGTCCCCCCTCGCAGGGAGGCGACAGTTCCCCGCACGGTGGCATAGGGTAGATGCATCAGCGGCTTAAGCACCACGAGCACGATTCCGCCACCTCGCCCACGTAAAACACGCTCTATACCAAATGAGCTCGTTGGGCCAACAAAACTACTTCGCGTCAACATAGAGTGCGTTCCGGGACCAGTCGACTGCTCTAACCGCGGCGTTGGTTTGGCGATCGGACAAAGCGGCTATGGCTTGGTTCGCGGTAACACAGAGCTTCTCGTCTCAGCTGCTGCTGGGGCGATTGAGGAGGCAGTCCGAGCAAGCTGAGGCGCAAAAAACCAAAACCGCCATCTAATGTTTGATGGCGGTTTGTTTTTCGTTTTACCCCAGCGGGGCTTCAACGCAACAAACTGTGCAGTCCGATAGCATCCCGCTGGCCAAGCGCTTCCTGCTATTCGTCGCCTATCTCGAATTGGACCTCCACCCACCCGTCAGCATTGCCGAGCGCGACCGCCAGATTATGGAGGCCTACTTGGGCGGCATGAAGCAGAGCGCGCTCGCCCGCCAGCATGGCGTGAGCCCGCAGCGCGTGTGGCAGATCGTGAACGGAACCTGACAGTGGGACAGACGAACCTCGACTTTGCGCGTTTGCCACATCGCCTGTTCCTAGTGATCAGCCTGGTTTGCACCTATTCCTTGGCATCTCATCAACGGCGGCAGAGACGAAACATCCGCACTCCCCGCAAGTGTGATGATGTAGCATGAGGCCGGCGAAACAGCCCGATTATTACCATGCTGAAATATTGACTCATCCATCCGCCAAATCCTGGCGTAGTAATCAACAGCACCAGGATCATTTCCTGCTGCTTGTGGTCTGGGAAATCGGTACGGAAAGGGATGAGGAACATGAAACGATTGTCGGTCGTACTGTTCGTGCTTGTGGTTGCCCTGATTGGCAGTGCGGTAGCTGCCCAGGACGAGATGACGGATACCGCTGTTCTCGGCGGGAACGCTGATTTGGGACCATTTCTGGTGGACGCGCAGGGGATGACCCTGTACGTGTTCGCCAATGACACGCCGGGTGTCAGCAACTGCGCCGGTGACTGTGCCGCCAACTGGCCGCCACTGACCGTAGAAGAGGGCGAGAATCCGTCGCTCGATCCGGCCGCATTGGGAATGCTGGGCGTGATTGCGCGTGAAGATGGGCTGCGCCAGGTCACCTATAACGGCATGCCTCTGTATTACTGGGTCAACGATGCGCAGCCTGGCGATACGACGGGTCACCTGGTGCGTGACGTCTGGTTCGTGGCCAGCACGCCCCAGGTCGGGCTCGGCGGGAATGCCGAATTGGGCGAATTTCTGGTCGGCAGCAATGGCTTCACGCTCTACACTTTCGGCAATGACGAGGCTGGCGTGAGCAACTGCGCAGGCGACTGCGCCGCCAATTGGCCACCACTGACGGTCGCGAGCGCCGATGATCTGACCATACAGCCCGGGCTGGTGGGCGAATTTGGCACGATTGAGCGCGCCGACGGCGGCTTTCAGGCGACCTTGAACGGCATGCCGCTGTACTTCTGGGTCAACGATGCGCAGCCCGGCGACTCAACCGGCCACCTCGTTCGCGACATCTGGTTTGTGGCCAAGCTGCCAACCGTCGCCGTGGCCGACAGTGAAGAGTTCGGGCAGATCCTGACCGGTCCGAACGGAATGACCCTATACACGTTCGCCAACGACGAAGCGGGCGTGAGCAACTGCGTGGAGGGCTGCGCGGTTGCCTGGCCGCCACTGACAGTCGCGGCGGGCGAGGACGTCACAGCGACCGATGGTGTGGCCGGTGAACTCGCTACGATCACGCGCGCCGACGGCAGCCTGCAAGTGACGTATAACGGCGCGCTCCTGTATTACTGGATGGCCGATGTGGTCCCGGGCGATACAACCGGCCACATGGTGCGGGACGTGTGGTTCGTCGCGCAGCCCTGAATCACTGAATTCCTCGCGTGGTTTTCCGGCACTCCCTGCAAACATGCAGGGAGTGCTTTACACTTGGATGTGAATTCCGTTGAACGAATGCGCGAACTGACGATAGTTTTGGACACCCACACGCTGCCCGCCAGCGAAGTTGAGCCGACCGACAGGGAACTGGTCGAACGACTGCGCATGAAAGATGATGCCGCGTTGCTCAGACTGTATCAGCGTTATGGAACGCTGGTCTATTCCGTGGCGCTCCGCACGCTGGGAAGTACGCAGGACGCGGAAGAAGTGGTGCAGGACGTGTTCATGCAATTGTGGAAGAAGAGCGACTTGTATGACCCGGCGCGCGGCAGCCTGGGCGCATGGCTGGCTGTCACAACCCGCAATGCGGCCGTGGATCGTTTTCGGCGCAGGCGGCGGCGCGAGCCGGCCCAGGAGCTTGTCTCAATCGATGAGTCGTCCCAATTGTGGGAAGTTCTTCACGCCGATGAAACGGAAGACCTCGAACTGCGGCGCGGGATGGCCGCACTCGTGAATCGGCTGGAGACCACACAGCGCGAAGCGATCATCCTCGCCTATGTCTATGGGATGACGCAAAGCGAGATTGCCAAACAACTTGACCGGCCGCTCGGGACCGTGAAATCGCATATTCGACAGGGAATGGAGCGGCTACGCCAACTCTGGCTAGCACAGGACACTTCAGGACGGTCGCAACATGGATCGTGAGACAGTACGCAGTTGGCTGCCCGCTTACGCGCTCAACGCGCTGGACGCGGACGAAAAACGGCAGGTGGAGGCGCTGCTGGCGGAAGATGAAACCGCCCGCCGGGAGCTGGGCGAATATTCGCAGATTGCGGAGTCCGTCTTGCTGACCGCACCAGCTACCGCGCCTCCCGCCGACCTCGAACGGAAACTCATGCAGCGCGCCGCTGAAACGCGGATGCGGCGATTTCCGGTCAGGCTGGCGGCCATTGCCGCGGTGGTACTGGTGGTGTTAATCGCCGGATCCGCGTTGGTGACGCTTCAGTCGTCCCCGCCCGACGCCGAGCAGGCCTACCAGCGCCTGATGGAAGATGCCAGCGCAGTTACCGTCGCGGTAGTGCCGGCGCTTAGCCCGGATATCGAGGGCGAGCTTGTGTATCGACCCGAAGACAACAATGCCGTTATTCGCGTGTCGAACCTGCCGCCGATTGATGAGGGGCAGACCTTTCAGCTCTGGCTGGTTGACGACAGTGGCTCGGTCAGCGGCGGCATGTATCAGCTTACCCAGCCCACGAACTTCATCCTGGTGGCGGCTGACCGGCCCATCGTGGAATACCTTCGCTTCGGGGTCTCGCTCGAACCAGCGTCAGGCAGCCCACTTGGGAACCGGCCTTCAGGCCCGCGTGTGTTCAGCATCCCCATTCAGGTGCAGTAGGTCGCGCTGCAGTCGAGCAGCGGGCCGGAAGACCGCGACTTCTTGACCCGCGTTGTTTGACAAAATCGTCTACGACCTCGACACGTGGCGCATCGCCGACGTCACCACAAAAGCCACGGGCGGAGCCGATCCTGGTGCTGGGGCCAGCCTTGTACGACGACAAACTGTGGGAAGACATGAATAGCCTCAGTTGAAGCGGCTCCTCATGTGCTGCATCGTTTGTTGACCCCAGCGTGTCTTCCGGGCTGATGCGAGTGCTTCCCCGGCACATAGTGCAAATCCCCAAGGCCGACGATCAGTGATGACTGAATCTAGCCGTATACTGAATATCAAAGCAATCAAGGGCACCGGTCTAACTCGGGAGTTGCTGATTGGATCACGCCACCACGACCCCAACTCGCGTCGTCAAGGGCTACGAGCTGCGCGAGCAAACCGCCATTGGGGCGGCGGGGACGGTCTACCGCGCCTATCAGCCCTCGGTGCGGCGGCAGGTGCTGCTGCGGGTCATCGGCCCGGAACTCGCCAACCAGCCCGGTTTCATGGCCCACTTCGACGCCGAGGCGCTGCGTATTGGCCGGCTGGAACACCCCCACATCCTCCCGCTATACGATTACTGGCACGACGAAACCGGCGCGTATATGGTGGCGCGCTACCTGCCGCGCACGCTGCGCCAGGCGCTGGCGAAAGGACCCTGCACGCTGGAAGCTGTGCTGCGGCTGGCCGAACAACTGGCGCTGGGCATGGACGCCGCGCATCAGGCTGGGGTCATGCATCAGGGGCTGGCTCCCGACCTAATCCTGCTGGATGACCACGACAACGCCTATCTGGCCGGCTTCGTCATGGCGCGGATGGGTCTGGCCGCCAGCGACAGGTCGCCGTATCTCGCGCCGGAACAGCGGGCGGGTGAAGCCGTGACCGCGCAAACGGACGTGTACAGCCTCGGCGTGATCGTCTACGAAGCCCTGACCGGCGCAGCGCCTGAACGCACCGGAGAAGACCTGCCGCCGCTGCGCACCACTCAGCCTGACCTGCCGCTGGCGCTCGATGCTGTCCTGCAAACCGCCACGGCGCGCCAGCCTGATCACCGCTATGCCGATGGCCGCCGCTTTGCCGATGCGCTGCGCGCAGCCGCGGCCCCGGCGGCCCGTCCGCAGCCCCTGATCGACCCGCTGACCGGGCGCGAGCTTGATATTCTGCGCTGCATGGTGCAAGGACTGGACAACGCTGAAATCGCGGACGCGCTGGTCGTTGCGGCCAGCACCGTGAAGTGGTACCTCAAGCAGATCTACAGCAAGCTGGACGCGCACACCCGCGAGGAAGCCGTCGAGCGCGCGCAGACGCTGGGCCTGAC
Organism: uncultured Chloroflexia bacterium; assembly: GCA_963841085.1. GTDB lineage: Bacteria > Chloroflexota > Anaerolineae > Aggregatilineales > Phototrophicaceae > Flexifilum. The sequence goes on from CAWJBF010000005.1 coordinate 1,063,367, forward strand.
CGAAGAGGGCGGGCCGCCCGCACCCCCACCCCCGGTGGCCGCGCCCGCCAAACCGCCGCCGGTCGTGCGCGGGCTGCCGAATTTCAGCCTGCCCTTCATCGGCCGCGAGCGGGCGCTGGCCGATCTCACGGCGCTGCTGCATGATCCATCGCGCCCGCTCATCAGCATCGTCGCGCCCGGCGGCATGGGCAAAACGCGGCTGGCGGCCGAGGCCGCGCGCACCGCGCTGGCGTCGTACCCGGATGGCGTGTTCTATCTGTCGCTGGCCGCGATCACGGCCGGGCAGTTCCCCGAAGAAATGCTGCGCGCGCTCGGCGTGATCAGTGCGGCCGAACGGCCGCCCTGGGACCAGGTGCTGGCCTGGTTCGCCCCGCGCTGCGCGCTGTTGGTGCTCGACAACTTCGAGACGCTGCTGGGTGCGGCGGCTCATGTCGCCAATCTGGTGGCGGCTGCGCCACGGCTCAAGGTGCTGGTTACCACGCGTGAACGCCTGCGCCTGGAGTGCGAAACCGTCTATACGCTCGGCAGCATGGAGTCGCCGCCCGACCTCGGTGGCCCGCCCGCGATGGTCGAATTGATGGAGTTGTTCATCGAGCGGGCGCGGCGTGTGCGCTACGGCTTCGCGGCCGATGAAGGCAATCTGCCCGCGATTGCGGATATCTGCCGGCTGGTGGACGGCATGCCGCTGGCGATTGTGCTGGCCGCGTCGTGGGGCGAAATGCTGTCGCCCGCCGAAATCGCCGCCGAGATTCGCGCCAGCGCGGAGTTTCTCGCCGCCGAGTACACCGACTTGCCCGAACGCCAGCGCAGCATCCGCATCGTCTTCGACTCGGCCTGGGACCGTTTAAGCGAGGACGAACGGCGCACGTTTGCCCGGCTGTCCGTCTTCCACGGCGGCTTCACGCGCGGGGCGGCGCAGGCGGTGGCAGGCGCGACCCTGCACGGGCTGGCGGCCCTGGTGACCAAGGCCCTGATCTGGACGGACGAGGGCGGCCGCTACTCCCTGCACGAGCTGCTGCGCCAGTTTGCCGAAGAGCACTTGGAAGCGGCGGGCGAGGCGGGTGCGCTGCGTGAGGCGCACAGTCAGCACTATCTGGACTGGTGCGTGCGTATGGAGGCCGAGTTGTGCGGGCCGAACCCGAACCCCGCGCCGGCGCTCGACGTGATCGATGCCGACTGGCACAACCTGCGCGCGGCGCTGTTGTGGGCCGCCAGCCACCATCGCCCCCAGTGGATCACGCCGTGCTGGAAAACGCTGTGGGTGTACTGCGAACGGCACTCGCGGCATATGGCGGGTATGGCCCTGATGCAGGAAGTCTGTGACCTGCTGCGCCTGCTGCCCGACAGCGTGGAACGCGATGGCGCGCTCGGGATTATGCTCACCTGCCTGTCCACTCAGGCACATGCCATGTGGGACCCTCACGGGGACAGGGACACCTTGCTGGAAGAGAGCCTGCCGCTGCTGGAGCGGGCGGGTTCACCACGGATGATCGCTTTCTGGTATGCGGTTCGCGGCACTGACCTTCCAATGGAGGACCTTGCGCCCCGCCGCGACTACCTGGCCGAGGCGTTGCGGCGCTTCCGCGCCATTGGCGATCCGTGGGGCGAGTCCAATACGCTCGCGCAAATCGCCTGGCAGGGATTCGCTTCAGGCGACAGGGAACGCTCACGTGCCCTGCAGGATGCCCTTGCAGCGCAGGTGTTGGCGCACGGCACCGGCGATGTGCTGTTGGAGTCACTTGCGCTCAATATACTGGCTCTCCTCGAAGCTGTATTGGGCCGGAAAGCTGAGAGTATCGACCACTTCACGCGGTCACTGGCGATGGCCCGGCTGGGGGGCGACCGGAAGCGCGAGTGCAACACGCTCAACAATCTGGCCCTGCAGCACATGAACTGGGGCGCGCTGGAGACGGCCCAGGCGCTGATGGAAACGTCGCTGGCTATTCGCCGGGAAGTGCTGCCCTTCTCCTTTATCTGCTACGACGACCTGGGGGAAGCCTTCCTGCGCAAAGGCGAGTTCGAGCGCGCCCGGCCGCTGTTCGCCGAGGCGGAAAGCCGCTTCGAGCGGAGCGCCCAGCCGCGTTATGCACTCGTCTACCTTATCTATCGGGCCCGGCTCGCCTTCTGCCTCGGCCAATGGGACGAATTGGCCGCGCGGGTTCGTGAGGTGCAGGCCTTCGCGCGCGAAACCGGTGAGGCCTACAATCTGCACTTTGCGCTGGCGACGGCCGCCTATGCGGCTTTTGCGTTGGACGATGCGGGGAGTGCGCGCGCGGCGCTGGCCGATTGTGACGCATTGGTAGAGGGGCATGATCCTGCGATTGAGCTCGTGGCGGCGATTCTGCGCGCCGGGCAAACCCGGCGCGCGGGCGAACCGATCAAGGCAGCGGCGGCCCTGCGCGCGGCGCTGGTGACTTTGGAACGCGAAAGCATCGAACCGGTGGCGGCCGGGTGGGAAGACCACTTCACGCCGCTGCAAACGCGCGGCCTGCTGGTGCGCGCGCTGCTCGACGCGGGTGAGGTCGCAGAGGCGCGGACGGTCGCCCTGACCGCACTCGAGCGGGCCTATGCCATCAAAGCGCCGCCGTTCGTGATGGGCGCGCTGCTGGCCTGCGCTCGTGTCGAAGCGGCCGCCGGTGAAACGGAGCATGCGGTGGCAGCCGCGGCCCTGATCGCTGATTCGCCGCGGGCGTTCGCCGCCGACCGGCTGGGGGCGCAGGCCCTGCTGGCGGAATTGGAAGCCCATATGCCAGCAGGCGTGTTCATGGGGTCAGCCGAGTACGGGCGCACGCTCGACTGGGAGCACGCCGCCGCCGACCGGCTGGCGCTGATCCAGTAATACACCTGATCAAGCACAGTTTGTTGACCCCAGCGCGCTTTCACCCCGCATCACGCAAGTGGCTTCAAGCCGCTTGATGATGGCCGCTCGCCGGCTGTTGAAGGGTCTGTACCAGCGATCTGATGACAGCACGTTGACAACCGTGCAGCGCAACCTGCTGATTCTGATTCGTCACGCAGCCGGTGAAGGCATGAGTAATCTCGCCCGCGAGTATGAGATCAGCCCGCAGCGAGTCTGGCAGATCGTGAATGATGCCTAACGGCGAGACGCGTCCCTCCTCCAGTTTCGCGCCCGCTTCCAGGTTTCACTACCTGTCCACCGCCGGGTTCGCACCGATGACTAGGTACCGACGTATACAATTACTTTCACGACGCTGCACAGGCGAATAAATCGTGAGGATGAGGTTTTTGGGCCCTACGGGTTCTCTGGCCCAAACTGGTGAAACAGCCTCGTTGAGTTGCCTCGTCCACCCACACTCTGAATCGTTCAGAATTATTCAAGAGCCTGCTTGACAGTCTTTCGGATTGCGCGTACTCTTAGCATTGAATCGTGTCACTGACACGAATCAGTTGCCAACTCAAGATACGGCGCAAACCACATGGTCTCGAAAGCGCGGCAAAAATCCCCCACGCAAGCGGATGTGGCTCGAGCAGCTGGCGTGTCACGAACGACGGTTTCGTATGTACTGAGCAACGACGAGTCCGTCTCGATTCCCGATGCCACGCGTCAGCGGGTTTGGGATGCTATTCGTGCATTGGACTACACTCCGAACCGAGCCGCCCAACGGCTCCGTACGCAGCGAACCTTCACCATCGCCGGCATTATCGAAGACATCACCAACCCTTTCCATCCGGCATTCGAACGTGGCATCCAGGATGTAGCCGAACGATATGGCTACGACCTCATCATGTACAACACAGACGCGGATCGGGCGAAAGAGCGCAAGGCCCTTGATGCAGCGCTCCGAAACCGCGTAGATGGCGTGATCGGCAGCTTCTCTACCATCGGGATGAACGACTTCGAGCCGCTGCTTTCACATGACATTCCGATGGTGTGGCTCACGGGCCAGCCACCCGCCCAGAGCCTGCCTGGGCTCGACGTGGTCTATGTAGACAACGTTCGAGCGGCTCAGACGGCTGTGTTCTATCTGGTCGATAAGGGCCACCGGAGAATCGGCATGCTGGCCGGACACGGGGCTCCGCAAGCAGATCGGCTGATCGGTTATCGCCAGGCTCTGGTTCAACGTGGGCTTCCCGTCTCAAACTCGCTGGTTCAGGGGCAGCGGTTCTCAATTGAAGAGGGCAAACAAGCCATGCGAGTGCTTCTTGCCCTCAATGAGCCGCCGACAGCCGTATTTGCTGCGAGTGACCTTTTAGCCGTAGGAGCTATGCTCACCATCCGGGAGTATGGCCTACGCATTCCCGAAGACGTGGCCATCGTAGGCTTTGACAACATCTTCGTTGCTGAAGTTGTAACCCCTTCCCTCACTAGCATTGCGCTGCACCAGGACCAGCTGGGTCACCGCTGTGGTGAGTTGCTTATGGAACGCATTCGAGGCTTGGCACTAGATGAGGGGCGTGCCGTTGAGATGCCATTCGACCTGGTCATCCGTGAATCCGCTTGAGACAAGACGCAGCAAGCTGGATCAACTTCATCTCGTTCAATGTGAACTGAAGGAGGCCTTAGACCAGCGAACAATAGTGAGTGCAGAAGTCATCAATCGGCGGGACTGAATTCCAATGGAGGGAACAATGTTTTCGAGAATCCGGACTGTTGCGATCCTTGTCATCCTTGTATTCGCGCTCGTCTTGCCGGTGGTCGCGCAGGATCAGCCAGTGACACTGGTGGTCTGGGACCATCTGGGAGATGTGAGTGGCGACCCGAATGCGCCCGATCCAATGCAAGCTATCTACGATCAGTTCATGGTCGAGAACCCTGGCATTGTGATTCAACGTGAGGTGATTCAGGCTCAGGAAATGGAAAACATCGTTCCGACTGCGCTTGCTTCTGGGGAGGGGCCGGATGTCGTCTACTATGACCTCACCCCGGCTCGTCAGTTGTTTGCGGGCGGGCTTTTCCTTCCGCTTGATTCCTATGCCGAAGAACTCGGCTGGGGGGATCGTCTCACCGAGAGTGCGATACCTTGGGTGACGATGGATGGTCAGCTTGCAGCAGTCCCGATCGAATCCGAGTTCGTCGGCGTGTTTGTGAACAACGATCTGTTCGAACAGAATGGCTGGACGGTTCCAACCAACCTTGCTGAAACGCTGGAATACTGTCAGCAGGCATCGGCGGCGGGATATGTACCCTTCGCCCATGGACAGAACCCCGGTTGGCAGACGTTTTTCTCGTTCACCATGCCGCTGCATAACACGGTGGGCGTAGACTGGGTCGAAAACCGAATCTTCAATAACGAAGGCACTTGGGACGACCCTGGCGTCGTGCAGTCCATTTCGACCTTCTACCGCGACATGCGCGATGCCGGCTGTTTTGACCCGGATCTGAATGGGATCGACTTTCCGACCCAGATCGATCTCTTTACCTCGGGCCAGTCTCCGTTGTTGCCCACCGGCACCTGGGTAATTGGCGAAATCGTGAACCAGATGCCAGATGCCGATGTGACGATGATGCCGTTCCCCCAACTGGTGGATGGAATGGCGCGTGTCTACACCGTCGGAATGGGCTCGGGTTGGTTCGTGTCGGCTGGCTCGGAGCATCCCAACGAAGCCGCCAGCCTCCTGGATTTCATCATCTCACCGTTTGCAGTTGAACAGTTGGTTGAGGTGGCGAACTTCGTACCTCCCGTGCAACTCGATGCCGCTGACTTTGATCTTGCGCCACTCCCTGCGTTTGCGTTGAACACGCTCGCCAATCCGAACTCCGTGGGCGAGGATGTTGACTTTGGCTACAACGTCGACGTAATCGCACCGCTGGAGTTTAATCGCGTGCTTCAGGAGTCTCTGCAAGCAGTATTCGCCGACGAGATGACGCCTGAAGAGGTCGCTACGGCTCTTGAGGAGGCTTGGGCTTCAGGACAGTAACAATAGGTTGCGGTCACGCCGGGGTGAGAACAACTCACCCCGGCGGCTTCTCGAGATTAATCCGCCGCCAACAGGAACAGAATTGATGACCCATTCGTCCGCCGTTTCGCAAAACAAGCAGTCTTCGCTTCGCCATCGCCGCCGGGCATACGTGACGGCCTATCTATTCGTGGGTCCTGCGGTCGTGATGTACTCGGTCTTCGTGCTTCTGCCACTGATTCGAACGATTCACATTAGCTTTTCTGACTGGAACGGCTTTGACCAGACGCTTAACTTCGTTGGCCTGCAGAACTATCTAGAACTTTTTCAATCTTCCGTCTTCTGGAATGCGCTATGGCACAACATCTATTGGATCATTTTCGGATCGGTCGGCGCCATCGGCCTTGGCTTGTTCCTTGCCATTCTTGTGAGCCAACGTCCGCGGGGATTTCACCTGTTTCGCACCGTATTCTTCATGCCGCAGGTACTTGGCCCGGTCATCGTCGGCATTATCTGGCTCATGATCTATGCCCCCCGCCGTGGATTGCTCTACCAGATTGGCGATTCACTGAACCTGGACTTTCTGATGCGCAGCCCGCTGGCAAACTCCCAGTCTTCGTTGACGGGGATACTCGTCGCCTCAATCTGGGCCAGCATTGGCTTCTTCTTCGTGATCTTTTTGGCGGGTCTGCAGAATGTTGATCAGGACTTGCTGGACGCGGCCAGAGTGGATGGGGCGAACGGACTGCAACGCTTCAGATTCGTGATCGTGCCGCAGCTCGCTCCCGTGATCACAACCGTAATTGCGCTCGGTATGATCAACAGTCTGCGCCTGTTCGACATTGTTTGGGCGATGACTCAGGGCGGTCCTGGGAATTCCAGCGAGGTGCTCGGTACCCTGGCCTATGAAGAGGCGTTCAAGCTCCAGAATCAGGGTTATGGCTCGGCGATTGTGGTCGTGACTTCCTTGCTGGCCGTCGTGTTGTCGATTGTGTTCATCAGGCTGCGCGAGCGCCGGGAGGCCTAGGTGATGCAGGAACTCCTCACAGCCCGTATCCGGAGCGAAGAACGTCACGTCGCACGAACGAGCAATCAGTCGCCGGCCGAAAGCGAAACTGGCTGGAAGCGTGGCTAAGCACGGCGTACTCTGGCTCTTTGTGGCGCTCTTCGTGGGACCCCTCATCTGGATATTCTTGCTGGCACTCAAGACCAAACAGGAATTCGCGGTGAATCCGCTCGGTCTTCCTATGAACCCCCAGTGGACAAACTTCCTTACCGCTTGGGATCAAGGCCGGTTCAGTGTCTATCTGCCCAACACATTTCTGTACGCAACATTGATTGTGATTGGAGTGGCAACGGTAGCATGCCTATGCGGTTATGCCTTTGCCAAACTGAACTTCCCGGGCCGCGACCTGCTCTTCGGGCTGTTCCTGCTCGGCCTGACTCTGCCATTTCTCTCCATCATGATCCCCATCTTCTATATTGCGCGGGACCTCGAGATTCTGGGCACACGATGGGGATTCATCCTTCCCGCCATCGGGCTTGGGCTTCCGTTCAGCATCTTCCTGATGCGTGCTTTCTTTCGGGCCGTACCCAACGAACTGGGCGATGCAGCGAGAGTGGATGGTTGCAGTGAGTTAGGGGTGTTCTGGCGGGTGATGTTGCCTCTGGCCTGGCCGGGCCTGGCAACGGTCGCAGTGTTCGAGTTTCTCAACGCGTGGTCGGCTTACCTGATGCCACTGGTTCTCGTGCAGCGGGAAGAGTTGCGTCCGGTCGCCCTCGCACTTCCACTATTTCAAAGCCGGTACAGTGCCGAACTACAACTCATCGCCGCGGCCACAATCATTACGATTGTGCCACCTCTAATCGTGTACCTTGTCCTGCAGCGGCGGTTTGTGGAAGGCGTGACTGCGGGCGCATTGAAGTAGTACCTGGTTCGGCAGACACAAAGGGGCTGAAGAGATGGCCAAGGATATCCTTGATGCGGTGTATGGTTGCGTGATCGGTGGGGCAATCGGTGATGCCCTTGGCGCGCCCGTTGAGGGCTGGCACTGGCGGGACATTCGCAACAAGTACCCTGGTGGTCGCATCACCGAGATGGAACCCGGCAAGCGTGGCAATACCGGAACGTTGTACGGTGGCACATCCCATCACAACTGGTCAGTCTACGATGGCCCCGAGACCCCTCCTGGAGCGATCACGGACGATACGACGCTCCGGCACTATCTGTGCTATGCGATCGTGCAGAAGGGCGGGCGCGTCACCCCGGACGATTACGCAAAAGTCTGGCTTGAGAAGCTCAATCCGAACCGCCTGTGGGTCAATGAACGTGTCACCTTGTGGAAGCTCCGCATGGGGATAAATCCCTGGGATACCGGTCGCGGCAATCCGCCTGCCGGAGTGGCATCCATGTCGATCGCCCCGATAGGAATTATCAATGCGGGTAACCCTGCCCAGGCATATCAGGACGGGTTCAATATTGCTTCGCTCAATCAGGAGAACGCGGACCGGGATGGCGCGGCCACACTGGCCGCTGGCATAGCGGCCGCTTTTCTGTCCGGGGCAACAGTTGATAGCGTGATCCAGGTGATGCTCGACCATAGCTCGTTCATCATCCGGCGTGCACTCGAGCTGACCATTGATCTCGCCAGCGGCAGTCAGGATATCGACGAGTTCGCGGGCAAGTTCTACGACAAGATGCTCGACTGGAAATGGCCAGATCTGCGCTGGACCAAAGAGCGTAATTTTAGCGGCAGCAGCGTTGAACTGGTACCGCTTACGGTAGCCGCGCTGTACTTCACCAAAGGTGATGTCAATCAGGGAATCATCGAGGCTATTGGGTTGGGCCGTGACAACGACACGACCGGCGCACTGGCTGGAAGCATCGCCGGAGCGATGCAGGGCGCGAGTGCGATTCGCCCGGACTGGATCGAGACAGTCGAAAGAGCCAACGAAGACTTCTTCGAGGAACTCGAAGGCGACCGAAGCGCCAATTTCCTGACGATGTCCAAGCGGTTGGTCGAGGCCCTGCAAAATGAAGCGCAGGCTGCTCATGCGCGCGCTGCCGTGCTCGACCAGCTTCTCGCCTGAAGCCCAAAGGTCAGCTTGCCATGCTGAATTGGTCGGTTCCTCTTTGGAGAGTGTTCGAACGGTCCTTTGAAAGCGCCGTTGCTTATCCAGATCCCTTCCACGAGGTCGCATTCAGGGTTCGATTCACTGCGCCGTCCGGAGCCGAGTGCCTGAGAGAAGCGTTCTGGGATGGCGGACAACTCTGGCGCGTCCGGTTTCAGCCAAATGAGATCGGTGAGTGGCGCTATACGACGTCATGTGTCCCGGGCGATACCGGTCTGCACGGACACACTGGAGGCTTCGTGTGCACCGAGCCAACCCAGGGTACCAGGTTCGACCGCCATGGCCCGATTGGTTTGTCTGCAGATCGGCCACTACTTCGCCCACGCAGATGGGACCCCGTTCCTTTGGATTGGTGACACCGCGTGGAACGGCCCTCTGCGGGCAAGTACCGAAGACTGGGCTTACTATCTCGCGTTACGTCGCCGCCAGGGCTTTACAGCGGTCCAATGGGTGACCACCCAGTGGCGTGCAGCGTCTTCCGGTGACGAGCACGGAACGCGTGCGTATTCAGGCACAGACTCCATCGCCATCGAGCCCGCGTTTTTCCAGCGCCTCGACAACCGGATTCAAGCCCTCTGTTCAGCGGGATTTCTGAGTGTGCCGGTATTGCTGTGGGCAAATGACGGGGCCAGTGAAGCGGAAAACCAGCGCAATCCGGGCTATCAACTTCCGGAAGCGGAAGTTATTCGCCTGGCGCGCTATATGGTCGCACGCTGGGGCACACACCCGACTGTCTGGATTCTTGCGGGAGACGCCGATTTCGAAAAAGAGGATGTCGCATCACGGTGGCGGCGAATCGGTCGAGCCGTGTTCGATGATAGCCCGCACGCGCCGGTGACTGTCCATCCCATCAGCGTACAGTGGACCACGCCGGTTTTCGGATCGGAAGGCTGGTTCGATTTCGTCGGGTACCAAAGTGGACACGGCGATAGTGACGCATACGTAGCTTGGCTGGTCAAGGGTCCGCCGGCCCGTGGTTGGCAGGAAGACCGCGTTCGGCCCATCATCAATCTCGAACCGCCTTACGAAGGGCATGTCGCCTATCACAGTCACAGGCCATTTGATGCAGCGCAGACGCGAAAACGATTGTACTGGAGCCTACTGGTTTCACCACCAGCTGGGGTGACATATGGGGGGCACGGAGTCTGGGCATGGGACGACGGCACATCGGAGCCGGAGGCGCATGACGGGAGCGGCGTTCCGCTCCCATGGCGTTCGGCACTGGAGATGCCTGCTGCAGAGCAAGTTGCGATACTCGCTCGTCTGTTTCAGACCATGCGCTGGTGGGAACTTCGCCCTGCACAACATATGCTGGCCGTGCAGCCGGGTGATGAAGCCGTAGGCAGTTACGTGGCGGCCGCGCAATCAGATGAGGCGCTAATTCTCTATGCCCCGGAAGGAGTAAACGTCCAATTGCGCGCCACATCGCTCCCCAAAGCATGGACAGCGCGCTGGATGGACCCGCGAAGCGGCACAGAGCATGACGCAAGCCATGAGGACTTGGGCGATCGTATACTTTTTGCCTTGCCAACCGATGAAGACTGGGTATTGACCATCCATGCAGCGTCGATCGGGGCTCCACAGACGAGTCAGGTTCAGTCCGAAAACCCTAATTGCGACCGATGACCTGATCATCGGTCGCTTGTTGAACCTTGTCGGACATCAATGACGAACGCGCCATAGCACGGAGACGCTTCCGTTGATCAACGTCATCAATTGAGGTTACCGTGGTTCAGTGGGGACGGAGTAAGTAGCAGGAATGAAGGGTTGAATTGCTGCTTACAAAAAACCGGACTGAGAAAGATCAGAGACGAATGCAGATGTTGGCGAATGAGACGGGATCACTAACTGTTCGTGCGACGTGACCTCCAATGGACGCAGCGGGACGTGTGGCTCGAAACTGAGGGTAGTACAGTCGTACACTGGGTAGTGAGTATCGTGATAGAACGGGTGCTGCGGGCGGACCTGGAGGGTCCTGACGACGATCCAGATGGCGCGAGCAGAGAAGTTTCAAATTCGTACCTGACAACAAAGAAACGCCGCCACGCGGCGTTTCTTTGTTAATGCGGCAAGTGACCCCAGCGGGGCTTCAACGCAACAAACTGTGCAGTCCGATAGCATCCCGTTGGCCAAGCGTTTCCTGCTCTTCGTCGCCTACCTCGAATTGGACCTCCACCCGCCCATCAGCATTGCCGAGCGCGACCGCCAGATCATGGCGGCCGTACCTGGGCGGCATGAAGCAGAGCGCCCTCGCCCGCCAGCATGGCGTGAGCCCGCAGCGAGTGTGGCAGATCGTGAACGGAACCTGACGGCGCGGACTCAACCTTCGCCGCTTTTCGCGCCCGTCTCGTCGTCCCCAAGTTGTCAACACTGCGAATTGCACCGACGAGTGGGGGCAATCGTCGACGCAATACTCTCACATCTCAGATTAGGCGACGAATTCACCTACATGTTATTTTGGCCCAACGGGAATTTCCACGGCACGGGTTTTTTGGCCGTACGTGCTCGTTCAGGGCCGTATTTACGCGTTGCCGCCCGTGGATTGTTCGTCCTGAGCATCCTCGGCCACCTGCACGGAATACACGGACACACCCCGCCTGAACAGGGACGATGCCAGGATCTGCCGCGCTTCCACCAGATCGGGACGGTCGAACCCCTCGGTGAACCACGCGTAAATCGCCTGCACCCGGGCATACCCTTCATTGGCGCGGCCCTGGGCCTGCAGCAGCCGGAACAGGCTCAGGGTCGCCTGCAACTCGTGAAATTTCGCCTCCTGGCGCTGCGCGACTACGATCGCCTGCTCGAAGTTGGCTTCCGCGCCGGCCTCGTCGCCCTTCAGCAATAGCAGTTCGCCCTGCATGCGGTACACCACAGCCTCGTGGTATCGCTCACCTGTCTCTGCGATCTCGGTGAACGCTTTCTCGATTTCAGCCAAACCCACTTTGACTTCGCCCATGCGGCCATAGGCGTAGCCGAGGTGCGCATACCATGAGGACAGATGCCGTCTCTGCCTTGCCGCACGTTCCTGCTCGATCGCGGGGAGCAGCGCCGCGATTCCTTCGGCGAAGTTTCCCTGCTGAATCATGCTGGCGGCACGGACGCACGGCCCAAACAGCCACCACATCGCGTAGCCGTGTTTTTCGGCCAATTCTGCAATCTCGATTCCAGCAGCATCGCAAAGGGCAGATTCGTGAGTACAAAGATGACTCAGGGCCACGAAAGCGAGCGCAAAACAACGGGCGAGCGGTTGATCAAGCGCCTTGGCTCGTTCGCAAGCACGGTTCAACGATTGCAGCCCCTGGTCCGCATAGCCGAGAGAGTTTGCGTATTTCCGGTATGGGACAGCGAGACGACCATCGGATCGATGCCCGTATACCGTGGTGGCCCAGTAATAGTCATCCGGGTCAAACAAAGCCTGCGCGGCACGGCAGTGCTCCAGTGCCTGCACATGACGGCCCGTGAATAGATTCGGGCCTGCGAAGACGATATGGGCAGCCATCTGCTGTTGGGGGCCCATGTGCTGGCTTATCGCTAGCGCTTCCTTTCCAACCTCAACGCCTCGTTCCCAGTGCCGGTTGCCATTCAGGTCCACGAGCAGCACCAGGCTGGCCATCAACTGTGGTTGGTCGCCCAGGCGTTCGGCAAGCGTACGCATACGCTCGACGACTGGCGACAAGCGATCGGCATCCCAGCCGTAGGCCGCCGTGATCAGCGACGTGAGGGATGCCTGCAACGCCAGTTCGATTCGATCTCTTCGGGGCGAGGCAGGTCCTGCAGGAGCGCATCCAGCGCCTTCCAGAACATGGACAGCGCTTCGAAAGGCAGAGCGCTGTTGATATAAAACGAGTTCATGCACTGGATGCAGGGTTCAATCAAATCGAACTGTCCATGCCCGACTGCGTGCTGCCAGGCCGCGTGAATGTTTTCCACTTCGACTTGAATATTGCCCATAGCATGTCGCACCTGATTGCCGTGGAGTTCGGATTCGCGAGCACGGACGAATTCCACGAAGAAGGCGCAGTGAGCCTCCAGCGCCTGCGCTTCCAGCTCGGGCTGTGCGTGCAGTTGTTCGCTCAGAAATTCGTTCAACAGCGGATGGAACTCATACCGATTTGTGCGGAAATTCACACCAAGCAGCGCCTTGTGCACCAGCCGCGCCAGATCAGGCAGCTGCGCGCCGGTGACTGCCGCCGCAGCCGCCGCCGTGAACCCGCCGCGAAACACGGAGAGCTGCATCAACAGCCGCTGCTCCTCAGCGTCGAGAAGCCGCCACGTGCTTTCGAACAGGGCGCGCAGGCTGTGATGCCGCGCGTCGGCGATCTGGTACGGTGTTTCCAGCGCCATGAGCTGCGCGGCGATTTCGGCGCACGGCATCACCCGCACCCACGCGGCCGCGATCTCGATCCCCAGCGGCATCCCCGCGACCCGCTGGCAGATCTCCACCACGCCGGCCGGATCATCGGCAAACGTGAAGCCATGCTGAACGCGCCGCGCCCGTTCCACAAACAGCTTCACCGCGCTGTAACTTTCCGGCGCTTCATCATCGGACCCCGCCGGCACGCCCAGCCCAGCGAGCGCGTAGTGCCACTCCCAGTCCAGGGCCAGCGGATGACGCGAAGTAACGAGCAGTCGCACCTGCGGCGCACCGGCCAGGATCGCCTCGACGAGCGAGAGGTCGGCCAGCAGATGCTCCATATTGTCCAGCACC